>NZ_CAXUPP020000001.1:0-1220000 GCF_964252955.1 Pararhizobium sp. LjRoot238
CCCTATCGGGCACCTTCTCCCCGTGAACGGGGAGAGGGCTAGGGTGAGGGGCATTGGAGGCTGAAAGAGATTGGCGATATACCGAAGCTTCACATCCCCCGCCGCCCGCGGCCCACCGTCCGCGTCAGCATCGCCGCGATCTGTCCCTCGGACTTGCGGAAACTCTGCGCGTCGGATGCTGTGACGTTGAAGACGACATTCATCGGCGCCGCACCGCCCGAAGCGGCCACGCCGAGCGCGCCGTCAGCACCGCGTTTCAACGGCAAGATAGCCTCCGATCCCGCTTCGCCCATCAGCCCCATCTGCCCGTCCATCGGGAAATAGGTGGGCGCCGAAACGACGCCGCCAGTGGCAAAGGGCGTCACCCGGCCCGGCACCCCGCCATCGGCAAAGGCCGTCGCCCCGCTGAAGCTGCCAGCAAGCCCCGACAAGGCCGAGCCCAGCAACCCCTCCAGCGGCTTCAATCCCGCCGAAAGCGCGATCTCCGTCAACCGTAAACCGGCGCTGCGCAACACATCCTCCAGCCCCTTGCCGCCGCGCGTCGCCGAAGCCAGCGCACCCGTCAGCGCCGAGCCGAACGAGCGCGAACGCCGCTCCAGATCGTCGAGCACGTCCTTCAATGCCTCCGCATCGTCCGCCGCCGCCGAAAAATCCGTCTCGTCAGTCATCGTGTCTCTCCTCTAGGAAATGGCGAATAGCGAGTAGCGAATAGGCGACGAGGTCCCCTATTTCACTACTCACTACTCACTACTCACTACTCACTACTCACTACTCACTACTCGCTGTCCGATCCGGAAACGCCCCCATCAGCGCCTCCAGCCCTGCACGCTCCGGCATCGCCGCGCGTGGTCGCAGCCCGCCCAGCGCCGCCTGCAACTCGCGCGGCGTCATCGCCCAGAAATCCTTCGCCGGAAGCCGCAGCAGGCAAAGCCCGGCATGCATCGCCGCGCTCCATGGAAATGGCGCGGCCTGATGATCCCCCTCGCCCGCTGCGGCCCTCAAGGGTTTGGCAGTTCCTCCGCGCCGCCGAAGGTCGCCGTCAGCAGTTCGCCGGTCAACCGCGCCAGACCGGCAATGCCGCCCTCGACGCTCATCTCGGCGACATCCTCGTCGGAGACCAGATTGCCGCCACCGCGCAAACCGGCGCTCAGGATCCGGATCATGTCCGCCGCCTTCAGCCGGCCGGAGGAAAATCGCGCCGCGAGCTCCATCAGATTGTCGGCCGCAAAAGCCGTTTCCAGCTCGGCAAGACTGCCGAGCGTCAGGCAAAGAATCCGCCGCTCGCCGCCAATTACCGCCTCCACCTCGCCGCGATGCCGGTTGGCCCGGCCCGTAGCCACATTGTGCCGCACCATCGTCAGAGCGCCGCAAAGGTCAGCGCGCCCGCCGATTCAAGCGCGGTTTCAAACAGGATCTCGCCATTGTACTGGCCGGAATATTCGAGCGCCGTCACCTGGAAGGCGCCGGTCAGCGTGCCGAAATCGGGGATGACGATCTCCCAGTTGAGGATCGAGCCGTTGAAGAAGGCCGCGCGCACCAGCGCATCCGAACTCTGGTCCTTGAAAATGCCCGCACCGGAGACCGAAGCCCGCTGCACGCCCGCCCCACCCAGCAGTTCCCGCCACCGCCCCGCCGATTCCGCGTCCGTCGCATCCACCGTCTCGGCATTGAACGCCAGCCGCTTGGAACGAAGCCCCGCCACGGTCACATAACTTCCGCCATTTTCGATCTTCAAAAGAAGATCCTTCCCCTTCTGCGCCACCATGTTTTGTCCTTCCTGAAACGAAAAAAGCGCCCGCGAGGGGCGCCTTTCGAGAGAAAACGAGATTGATTTTAGATCGTAGCTTGCAGGGACATCGCAATGTCCTTCGTCGGCAAGAGCAATGTTCGCTCCAGCCCCTTCGCAGCCCGAAAGCCGTATTTCGCATAAAACATCTCGGCCTCGTCATCCAGCGCATGAACCATCACGGCGCGAAAGGCTACGAGTTGGGCGGTTGATATTACAGACAGCAAAGCATTTTTCAGCAAGGCAAGGCCAAGACCTTGGCCCTGATACCGCCTGTCGACCGCCAGTCGCGCCAGTAGAGCGACAGGAATTTCCTTCGGCGCCTGATGCCCCTTTACCTGCCGCGGGGCATTTTCCCGGCTGATCATTCCAGCACACAGAGAGTGGTAGCCAGCAACCCGGTAATCCGCATCGGCAACGACGAATGTTCGGCTATAGCCCTGATGCTGGTTGTAGAGCGCCATTTCCTTCAGAAAGGCGTCCAAGGAAGGTTTGCCGCTGTCGAAGTCGTCTACCCTGTGATGGTCGCCAAGCGGAGCCGGTTTCCGAAACATCGACGCTCAGTCAATCCACTCGCGGTTTGCCTTGAACAGTTCGACGAGCCTCGGATGCACCTTTGCGGGTTCCGAAAGCAGTGTTTCGACGGCATCGAAGACAGTGGCATCGACACCGACAAACCGATGATCGAGAAGTTCCTTCTGTGCCGAGGAATAGGCTGCCTCTGTCATGAAGGAGGTCACAGATTTTCCGCAGATTGCAGCAGCCCGCGATATGACCTCGCGCGTCCTTGCATCCATGCGCAGACTGATGGTTTCATCTTTCCTTGAGGCAGACATTTTCGGTCACTCCGTGCAGCACGCTCCTTATGTAATGGATCGTATGGACATTGTAAATACATCCACTCACCTAAGGAACAGCGACACAAGGTCAGTCACTCCGTCACCGCCCGGAACACCATTTCCGCGACATGTCCCTTGGCCTTCGCTTCCCTACCAATCCGGGTGCGCCGGTGAAACAGGCTGACGAACGCGAAGCCGTCGAGCACCAGCTTGGCGTCATCCAGCAGAACCCGAACGCGTGCCGTAATCTGCTGCGCCATCCGGTTGCCACTCTCGCCGGTGCGAACCTCCAGCGTGACAAGATGCTCTTCTCCCGCTTCGCTCGCGGTCGAGGCATCGCGGCTCTCCAGGCTGACAATCCAGACGCCGGGCCGGTGCGACCCCGTCTGCAGATGATCCCGCACGCCGCCATCCCCGATCAGCGCGATCAACGCGGCGTCGCCCGCCAGTCTCTCATAGATCGCCTTCTGCAAGGCCGCCGCCGCGCTCATCGTCCCTCCTCCGTGCACTGGCAAACGAGATAGCGCCTCGTCTCGTCTGGGTCGTACCATGCCCGCAGAGCAAAAAGCCGCTCGCCCTTGTGAAACCGCATGCCCGCCACCAGGTCCTCGCGAAACCGGATCCAGATGCGGTGCGTCACGGTGAAAACTTCCTCGTCAGCGCGCTCTTCGTCCTTGAACGAAACCGGCTCGATCCGCGCCCAGAGCGAGGTGACGGCAGCAAAGCCGGGCACGATGCCACCCTGCCCGTCGCTCGCATCATCGCGCCTCTCCAGGTCCAAGCGCGCCGACATCTGACCGGGATCGAGAGCCTGCATGGTCAAAGCCCCCGCCGGCGAAACGGCGCAATCAGCCGGTCGTATCCGGCCGGCACCGCCGCCGGCTGGTCCTCGGGCGTCACCGCGCCGCGAAACTCGTAGAGCAGCGCCGCGTGCAGCAGCATCGCCCGCTTCAGCGTGTCCGGCACGTCGGCGCCTGTCGCCCCGAAACCGGCGGAAAAATCGATCTCGATGCCATTGATCGCCCGCCCCGGCGCCGGCTGCTCAGGCAGGATCAACCGCGCCGGACGCGCCCGGCCGTCGAGCACAAACCCGGAAACATCGATCTCTCCCGGCGTGCCGTCCGCATCGTAAACCGTAACGCCTTCAATCGTTTGCACCGGCCCCCTGACAATCTGAATCACCCGTGTTGGCGGCCAGTCGTCGAGATAGAGCCGGAAGGTGCGGGCCAAGAGCGCCAGCCCCGTCTCCCGCTCCAGATGCTCGCGCGCGGTGCGGATCAGGGATGAAATCAGATCGTCCTCGGCGCTGCCGTCGATGCGCAGATGCGCCTTCGTCTCGGCAAGCGTCAGCGGCTCGCCGACGGGCGGCGTCAGTTCGGTGATGGTCATGGAAATCTCCGTTTAGCGCAATGCCAGGAAAGGTGCGAAGCGGCTTTCCGTCCGGCATTGCGTGAAATAAAGCGGTCGAGCGTTTTCGTGGCTCGGAGAAAACGGAAACGCTCGAAGGGCGGGAAAATGGACGGACGCGGCGGGAGGGGAGCCGCGTCCGCCCTCGCGCCATGCGGCAGGGAAGACCGCCGGCGCGAATGATCTGCATCCCTTTGAGAAAGGGCTGCCCCGCGCCTTTTCAAGATGCTGCGAATTTGACGAGCTTGATAGCCTCGAAATTTTGCACTCCGCCGCCGACGCGCTTGGTCGTGTAGAACAGCACATAGGGCTTGGCGGAATAGGGATCGCGCAGCACCCGCACGCCGGTGCGGTCGACGACGAGGTAGCCGGCGGCAAAATTGCCGAAGGCGATCGAGGTGCTGTCGGCGGTGATATCCGGCATGTCCTCGGCCTCGGCGATCGGGAAGCCCATCAGCGAAGCCTGCTGGCCCGCTGCCGCCGGCGGGTGCCAGAGATAATTGCCGTCGGCATCCTTGAACTTGCGGATTTCGGCCTGCGTCTTCCGGTTCATCACGAAGCTTGCATTCTGCCGGTGCCCGGCCTTCAGCGCATAGATCGTGTCGATCAGCGTGTCGGACGGGCCGCTCGCCTTGAAGGCGCCGGCAGCCCCCGTGGCGATATAGCCGATATTGCCCCAGCTCCAGCTCGCCTCGGCCACATTGGTGTAGCTCAGGAACCCCTTCGGCTTGTTGGTGCCGTCGCCGGACACGAAGGCCGTGCCCTCCTGCTCGCCAAAGGCGATATCGACCTCCGACGCAATCCAGTTCTCAATATCGACCGCCGCATCGTCGAGCAGTGCCGCCGTTGCTGCCGGCATGGCGTAAAGCTCCATCGTCGGGAAGGACAGTTCGGCCAGCTGCGGCGTCGTCGTCTGCGGCCGCGCCGCCGTTTCCGCCACCCAGCCGGTCGCCATGCCCGCAAGCGCAAAAGGCTTCTTCAGCACCGAGCCGGACACCTGCCTGACCGTCGCCATCGCCCGGATCGGCGAGACGACGGAAAGCCGCCGCCCTATCTCGGTATCCGTCTCGTTCGGCACCAGATAGCCGCCGTCACTCGCCGAGCCGATCGAAAACGCCTTGGCCTCCAGCTCGCGCAGCGCCTGCTCGTCGCCCCTGCGGATATAACTTTCAAAGGCCGCCTTGTGCTCGCTCGCCTCCAGGCTCGTCTCGCCGCTGCGGCCAAGCGCCGGCCGCGCCTTCTTCAGCGCCATCTGGTCGACCAGCCGCTTCTGCTCGTCCATCGTGCGGCTGATCCGGTCGATCTTGTCGCGGGTGACGACATCAGCCGTCAGCTTGCTTTCCAGCTCGCCCAGCCGCCGATCATTGGTTTCCTTGAACGCCTCGAAGGCCCCCATGAAATCCTCGAAGGCGGCGGTCATCGTCTCCGGCCCCGTCTTGATCTCTGGAGCTACCTTGATCTCGGGGGCTACCTTGATCTCGGGCGCCACACTGCTCGTCTTACTCATTGGCATATCCTTCTTGTCAGAGCTTCATCATCCGGGCCGCCCGCCGCATGGTGCGCACGAGCTCCGTTTCCTTGTCGCGGAAGAACCGCGCATTCTTCACGTTCGAGACCCGGGCCGATGGCAGCATCGGGAAGGTCACGATCGAGATTTCCCAGAGGTCGGCTTCGAGGATACGGCGCACGCCGCCCCTGTCGGTTTTTGCCTTCACGGTCTGAAAACCGATCGACAGCCCGTCGAGCGCGCCCGCCTTCATCAGCTGGTGCACCTCCTTGGCGCGGGCGACGCCGGGCGAAAGCAGCCCCTCGACATAAAGCCCGCGCCTATCCTCGCGGATCGTCTTCCAGGCGCCGAGCGGCTCGCCCGGATCGTGCTGGAACAGCATGCGCACGCCACCGGCGCCGCGCCGCGCAAGCGATTGTGAAAACGCCCCCGGCTCGATCGCGTCCTTGCCGAGATCGACCTCGCCGAAGATGCTGGCATAGCCGGAAAAACGCCCTTCCCCGGTCACCCCGGCAAGCGTCAGATTGGCGAACTTCTTCGTTCGCCAGACAGGCAGGCTGTCGGTCGTCATGGGTATCTCCGATGTCTGGAATGGGACGGCGATCGCCGCCGTTATTTTCTGCCGTAGCGTTCCGCTACCCGCGCCACCGCGCCGAGCACCCACCAGGCCGACAGGCTGGCAGCCGCCGATCCGGTCAGCATGACCTCGGTGCCGGAAAGGCTGCCAGCGATGCCGAGCTTGGTGACAATCCACAGGCCCGCGGGCCCGCCGAAGATCAGCCCGCAGAGCAGGCCGCTAAAGAAACGGGATCCCGCCTCGCGCTTGCCCTTCGGCAGCATGTAGACAAGCGATACGGCAGCGCCTGCCGCCGAGCCGATGCCCTTGGCCGCCCAAAGGCCAGGGTCATTGCCAAAATCAGCCATTTGTTAAGCCCTTGATGCTATTATTGGAATTGATCATTGTTGACGTAACTGCAACCTTCTCACCGAGGGTCAGGCACCGCTTGACGCTGCGTCAGCCACGGAAATTCCCGAGTCTTTTGAACCGCTTGGCTGCCCCTCTTCGAAAATCGATTCAGGGTGCTCAGAATTTGATTCAGGGTCGTCGCCGATCGAATCCGGATCGCCCGGCAAGCCTCTGAAGCATCTTGCAAATCAGGCTCGCGGCAAGTGCTCAATACCCCACCGCCTGCCGCTTCTCCTCGTCGGTCAGGAAATCCGCGTCCTTCACCCGCGCCCAGACTTCGCTGCGCTCGCCCGTCAGCCCGGTCACCTGGTCGAGGTCCGGCACCAGCTTCAGCGTTTCGCCAAAACGCGCAGACAGCCAGCCGGACAGCGCCGAGGCGGTGCGCCCGATCATCGGCAGGACCGTCAGCCGATAGAAGGCCCGGTTGGCCTCCTGGTAATTGGCATAGGTGTTGTCGCCGGGAATGCCGATCAGCATCGGCGGCACGCCGAAGGCGAGCGCTACGTCGCGTGCTGCCCCGTTCTTCGCCTCGACGAAATCCATGTCCTTCGGCGAAAGCCCCATCGCCTTCCAGTCGAGCCCGCCTTCGAGCAAGAGCGGGCGGCCCGCCCGCATCGGCCCGGAATAGCCCTCGTCGAGTTCCGTCTTCAGCCGGTCGTACTGGTCGGCCGAAAGATTGCCACCCTCCTTCGGCTGATAGACGAGCGCGCCCGAAGGCCGGGCCGAATTGTCGAGCAGCGCCTTGTTCCAGGTCGCCGCCGCATTGGAGAGATCGAGCGCCATCTGCGCCGCCGCCAGCGGCGGAAATCCCAAGTGATCGTCGAGCGGATGAAAGAGCCGCAAGTGCAAGAGCCCTCCCTCGCCCGCCGCGATCCGCCGCACATGGTTGCCGACCCGGTATTCATAGGCCTCCGGCCAGCCGTCGCGTCCCTCGCGGATGCTGACGCGGTCCGGCCGCAGGAGATGCAGTTCGCGCACTTCCTCGCCGACACTGACCGCATCGACATAGGCATTGCCCGACAGCAGCAGGTGACCGTAGAGCGTCTCCAGGAAATCGACACCCGCCATGCGCCCATTCGGCCGTGCCATAAGCGAAAGCAGTGGATGCTCGCTGCGTTCCCCGCTCCCCTCGTAGAGGAGCAGCGGCACCGCTGCCGCCGCTTCCGAAATCAGCCTTACTGCCCGGTGCGCCACCGGGTTCCTCATGAAGCCCTCGCGGGCAAGTGCTGCATAGGACCGCCCGGTCCAATGCGCCCGGCCCTCATGCGCGATCGCGATGAAGCCGGACGTCGCCTTGGTTTCGCGCAGGCGCTCGCCCTCCGCCGGGCGCCGCCACGGCAGACGAAATGGGTTTTTCATGATGTCTCAATCCTCGAATGCACCGATGAGTGGGTCTGAAACCGCAATAGACGACGCGGCCCTTTCACCCCCCTCTGCCCTGTCGGGCATCTCCCCCTCAAGGGGGGAGATTGGCTTGGGGCGGGCCTCTTACTCCCGATCTCCCCCCTTGAGGGGGAGATGTCACGCAGTGACAGAGGGGGTACTCTCAAAACTGTCGTGTCCTGGACTCGGGCTTTCACCGGAGTTGCTCTCCGTTAAGCGGCGGACCGGCCAAGCGCCGACGGCGCGCCGGACGCGAGCCGCAGGGCCGCGAGATACTGTTTGCCGTAGCTTGCCACCAGTTCCGCCTTGTCGCGGCCGTTGATGATCCGGCGGGCGCCCGTCCAGCTCTCCCGGGAAAGAGAGAAATAGTCGCCGAGTTTCTTGCCGGTAAAGGCGCCGCTCTGCATGCCCGCAAACAGGATATCGACGGCGACCGGAAGCTCCATCGCCCGCTCCGGATGCGCCAGCAGGTCGATCCCCGTTGCCGCCGCCATCTTCGCATAGTTCTCCCTGTGCGTCAGTTGCACCAGCCCGCGCCCGAGCCAGCTCTTGCCCTCGCCATCGCGCCGCCAGTACGCAACCGACACCGACGGCAGCCTGCCCTTGCGAAACGATGCCTCCAGAATGGCGATCGCCCGCTCGTCTGTCTTTGCGAAGGTTTCGCGCACCGGCTGCATCGTGCGGCCGGTGTCGTGATGCGCGGTCGCCAGCATATAGGCGAGCCAGCGCCTGTCGGCCGGCGCAGGCATCTGCGCCCAACGATCAAGAATCGCCGTCAACCCCTCGACCTGGCCCTGCTTCAGGACATCGTCGAAAAGTGACGCACGTACCGCTTTGAAAAAGGCTGCCCGATTCATCGCCATTGTCGCTCCACCGCCATTCATCCCGTTGAAAAAAGTCGTGAGTCTAAATCGATTTAACCAATTTAAATCGTTTAAACTATTTAATTCACTGATTTACTTTGTCTTTAGGATGTGGAATTTGAAGACAGCAATATGACATTGCCCTTTCGTCAAGGAGGATCGCATGAACGCAGAGACGAAGATACAGGCCGGCACCATCCGCTCGACGGTCCCCCAGCACATCCTGGACCGGTTCGAGAGCGAATGGCAGCAGATGCGCCTCAATGCCTCCTCCGCCCAAAAGCCGTCCACCGGCAACGACGAAAAACGCTGATTATCCCATCCTGATTTTTCCGCCGGCAACGCCGCGCGGCGCGGAACCTTTCAGCGCCGTCGCCATTACCGGACGTTGCAGAACCAAAGAGAGGATCGCCCATGCCGGCCCAGCAAATTTCCCAGGCCCAGTTCGAACGCCTCGAAAACGAATGGCGCCAGATGCGCGAAAGCGCCTCGGCAAACCCCAAACCCTCCGCCTCCACACCGCGCAAATAGCGATGGCGAACACCCTCCCCTTGAGGGGGAGGGTCGGAGCAAAGCTCCGGGGTGGGGTGAACTTTTGTGCCAAACAGCGGGTCACCCCCACCCGCCGCTTTGCGGCGACCTCCCCCCTCAAGGGGGAGGTGGGTCTCCCTCTTCTCCCCAGCGGGAGAAGTGCCGAGCGCAGGCGAGGCGATGAGGGGGTCTTTCGGCAGGCTTCGCACTCGGTGGCTTCTCATCCGGCCCTGCGGGCCACCTTCTCCCCGGCGGGGAGAAGAGGAAGAATGCCGCGCCGTCTCGCATTGTCGTCGTGCGCTTTCTCCCCACCGTCACGCCTGTCTCAGGCTTGGCCGGGTCGGCGCCCGTCCACCCTCCCCTTGAGGGGGAGGGTCGGAGCGAAGCTCCGGGGTGGGGTGATCTCTCGGTTTAGGTTCAAGTGTGAGCCATTCGGTTTCCACCAGTTCGCTTTGCAAAAGCACCATCAAATCCCCCGCACCCGCGGCTCGCCGCCGCCTTCCAGCATCAGCGCCGTTAGCGCCCAGACCAGCGCGTCCAGCCGGTCCGGCGAGCGTCCCGATGACAGTCCGTCCGGCCCGAAATCGCACATCTGGTCCTCGAGCGCCGGAAACGAGCCGGCATGCACCACCCGCCCCTGCTCGTAGAGGGCCGCAACCGGTTCCGCCCTCAGCCATTTTCCGCGCGACGCCCTGACCGCCGTCACCGGCAATTGCGCGTCGATGCCCTTCAGCACCGCCTGCACCATGTCGCCGCCCTGGTTGACCTCGGCAACGATCCGGTCGGCATCAAACCGCCGATAGGCCTTGACCACCGCGCCGGCCCATCCGGCCGGGCTCGCGCCCTCGACCGAACAATCCGCCAGCACGACGCCGCGCCCGGTCCGGTCGAGGCCTGCCACAATGATACCACAACAGGATTCTCGGCCCCCGCCGGATGGCGGATCGACCGCGACGACGATGCGGCCAAGCGGCCCGGCGTCGCGCAGTTTCAATGCCTCGATCCCCGCCCGCGACCAGAGCCCATCCTCGCGGTCCTCGATCATCTCGCCGTCAAGTTCCTGCCGCCCGAGCCGCGTGCCGCCATAGCGCCCGGCCATGGCGTCGAGGAATCCCGGTGCGAGGTTATCAACGTTGTCGCTGGTGCGGATCCGCCGCGTTACCGTCCCGGGATCGGCGACCAGCGCCTTCAGGGCCGGCACTGGCCGCGGCGTCGTCGTCACCAGCGCCCGCGGATCGTCGCCAAGCCTGAGCGCAAACTGCAGCATATCCCAGGTTTCCTGCCCATGTTTCCATTTGCCGAGTTCGTCGCACCAGGCATAGTCGAACTGCGGCCCGCGCAGGCTTTCCGGATCCTCGGAGGAGAATATCTGCGCCACCGTCCCGTTCGGCCAGACGAGCCTGCGCCGCGATGCCTCGAAGTCCGGCCGGTTTTTCCGCGCGATCCGGCAGATGCCGGAAACGCCGTCAATCATCACCTCGCGCGCATCGCCCAAGGTCTCGGCCACCAGCGCAATGCGCAATCCCGGCCGCGCATCCTTGCCGCCGGCCAGGTCCTGCACCCATTCGGCACCCGCCCGCGTCTTGCCCGAACCGCGCCCGCCCATCAGCAGCCAGACCCGCCAGTCGCCGGGAGGCGGCTTTTGTTCGTCGCGGCGCGAACTGCGCCAGTCCCGGCGGTAGCGAAGGAGGAACGCACGCTCGACGCTGCGGATATCGAAGGGCGACGGCGCGTTGCCGGGGCGATCCGCCTCAGGAATTCCAGCAGACCGCGCCCCTTCTTCCGCCGTCGCCGGCAGTGCGGGCAAAGCGATCGCCGCTTTGCAGTCCGGCAATTTCTCCCTGCCCTCGATCGCGGCGGGGACGTGGTCATTCTCGGGTAGCGGTATATCGCAGCCTCGAGAATGCCCCCCTCCGTCACCTCGTGACGTCTCCCCCTCAAGGGGTGGGATAGGAAGCGAGAGGTCAGCCCCGCGTCGATCTCCCCCCTTGTGGGGGAGATGCCCGACAGGGCAGAGGGGGGTTGAAGGGCCACTGTCGTGTACGGTGTTCTGACACACCGGATCTGCCTCTGCCTGCAGCGTCCGTGCGCCTGCGATGTCGATTATCCCCTGCAGCGTCTCGTTCGCGCGGCGGAAATCGCTGTCGATCCCCTGCCCGCGATATTTGAAATCCACCGTGATCTTCCCCGTCTTACGGCACCTTGCCTTCGTCCGAAGTCGGTCCTCGCGCTGCTCCGGGCGGGCTGTCGCCCGCGGTCCCTCGACTGCTTCGGGCGCCCCCGCCGTCATCATCGACGTCCGCGTCCTGCCCGGCATTTCTGGCGGAGAGGGCTTTGGCGCGCGCTTCGATGCGGAGCTCGATTTCGGCCACGAAGCTTTCATAAGCCTCCTCGTCGAAGGCGGATTCCGCCCGTACTTCCCGGTCATGCGCAATCGTCCTCTGCAGGCTGTCGATCTTTTCAAGCGTGCGCACGATCAGCGACATCGCCTCGATGCTCGCCTTGGCGTCCGCCTGGATCAGCTTGCGGTCGATCTCCTCGCCCGCCTCCACCTCCCGCAGCCGTGCCGCATCGCGCAGCCGCTGGAACTGCTGCATCTGCTCGCGCAGTTCCTTCGTCATGCCGTTCAGCATGTCCTGCAGATCGTCCAGCGAGGTGCGCTCAGCCTTGGTGTCGAGAATGACATGTCGCGCCATAGCCTCGAGTTCTGCCTCACCGCCCGGCCGCAGCCCGTCATAGACCGGCGCCTTCGGCCACAGGCCAAACAGCTCCGGATCAAAATCCAGATCAGACGTCATCGCAATGTCCTTGAGAGCAGCGTTCGTAACGCCGATGATGCCAAGCGCCGGATACCCACCCTCCCCTTGAGGGGCAGGGTCGGAGCGAAGCTCCGGGGTGGGGTGACCCTTTCGAGGAGAGGCGAAACCGCCACCCCACCCGCACTTTTCCGACTATGCCATAACCCTATCAAACCACCGTCACGGCGTCAAGGATTATTTTCCTAATTGTATATTTGACGTATCGCGACTGGAAATGGCATGATTCGCGAGCGTGACAGGCCGGAAAAGATCGTGATCTCCCTAGAAATGCTACAGGCAGACTCAGCCTACCTAAGTTACCGGGATTCTGACAGGCTTTTGGAGGATGCTTCATACGAAGATATCGCAAGCCTAGTCCTTGTCGTCTTGTCGAAGGGGGAAGCGCATGCCGAACTGGATGATATCGTTAGCGAGTACACGGCAGCCTGAAGAAAAATCTATAAGCTCAGACATCCCGATTGGGTTGTCGGGGGAAAAGTCGAGGTTCCCTGCGCTGAAGTATGCAGGCATGAGACGGGGTTCTAGCTCTCCCATTTCCTTGTGAGTCGAGACGGGTTGATTCTTGTGCCAGTGGCTCACCTGCCAGTGGGCGATTTTGTGCCGCATCTCTGACTTGCGCCTAACGCGCTGCATGATTTTGTCAAAGTCTTCCAGATTTCCTCCTGATAGGCAGTGCGGCCCGATGGACCTGAGCATTCGGCATTTGATTTCTATGTGCCGTGCTGCGTCAAATGATAGCAAACTCAATTTACGCGGGGCCGGGTGCATCAGGGTTGCATAGAGCATTGCCAAGAACGACTCCACAGACGAGAAGGCCGCTATGCACTTGCCGACTTCGGCCTGCATCGGTTCCAGTGACGGAAGAACGATAGGTTCAGAATCTGACATGATAGACACAACTCCAAAAGTTGACGAGGAAAAGGGCGACGAAGTCCTTCGGCGCATGCTGAAGACGCCGCCTGAACCAAAAACCCCTCCCAAGCCGAAGCATGGGAGGAACGTTGCGCCGGATGGATCTATGGACAGTGAGGGAGCGCCAAGAGATTGTTAGGCTCGATCCCGTCTGATTCCGTTTTCAGATATTCGCGACCGTTCCTTTCGGCCACGATTATCCAAACAGAATTGTTTTTCTGATCGACGGTCCAAAACTTATCGCCTGCCTTAATAAGGCTAATCAGCGCATCAATCGTCCTGTACCAACCGTCTCCGCCAGGGCCTCCTAGGCCCTGCAGGCGTCTGTCACGATCGTAGTTGTCGGGTTTATGGCATGTGACCTGGAATGTATCGGCCATCTAAGGCTCCTATGTTTTTTACCATAGGACGGCTTGACTAGACCGATTCGAGGATTCAGAGTCTTTACTGCCAACATATCGAGCCGTCCTATGGCTTGGTTGCAAGGTGACACCGAAGTTGCGATTCGGTGTCACCTACTATTTGGCAGGTAGGTTTTCCTTTAAAGCAAGAGGGCGTTCACGGTTTATACCGTGTTTTCCTGTGGGTTCTTAGAATTTTGTGTGCCTTTTGCTTAGGCGCGAGCGCTTTCGTCAATCCGCCGATAAGTAAGACGCTTGCCGCGAGCGCGAGCAAGAAGCTGTTCTGCGCGTTCGGCATCTGAGATTTTCAGAGCGGTGCGCCGGTTATACCTGAAATCAAACTCGGCAAGGTATGGCGAAGGTGGGCTTCGCCGCAATGTTTAAAAGTGAATAAGATTATTTTCCTATTGGGATAATTTTCTTAATTTTGTACATTTGGCGATGCGTGGTAATCTTCCGAAATGAGGACCGAGGACCTGGAAAAGCGGGCTTTGAGCCTGCCGGGCGCGGTTGAAAGCGCCCATTTCGGAAAACGCGATTTTCGCGTTGGCAATCGTATTTTCATGTCCCTGCCGGAAGCCGGCCGGGCCGTCTTCAAGTTTACGCCCGATCAGCAGAGGATGTTGATCGAAACCGAACCCAGCGTCTGCGCCGCGGTCCCCGGCGGCTGGGGCGAAAAGGGCTGGACCTCGGTCTGGTTCATGGATGCCGACGAGGACATCATCGACCACGTGATGGAAACCGCCTGGCGCAACGTCGCGCCAAAAACCCTGCAGAAGACGGAGGAAACCCTTCAGAAGACGGAGGAAACCCCGCAGAAATCCGAGGAGCCTGCGGAATAGCTTACCGTTTCGCCTCCGCCCCCACGGTCAGCGGCCAGTCCACCAGATAATCCTCGAAATCCTCGACACCGACGCCATCCTCGCTGACGGTGCGCCCGCGCGCGGAAATGCCTGCCTGGTGCACCGTCTCCGGGTCACCGGAAACCAGCGGATGCCACCAGTAGAGATCATGCCCGTCGCGCACCAGCCGGTAGCCGCAGGTCGGCGGCAGCCAGGTGAGCGTCTCGACCTCCTCCGGTGTCAGCCGGATGCAATCCGGCACCGTCGCTTGCCGGTTCGGATAGTCCTTGCAGCGGCAAGTCTCGCCGTCGAGCAGCGTGCAGCCGATATTGGTCCAGGCGATCTCGCCCGTATCCCAATCCTCGAGCTTGTTGAGACAACAGAGCCCACAGCCATCGCAGAGGCTTTCCCACTCCGCATTCGTCATCTCGGCCAGGCTTTTTATCTTCCAGAAGGGCTCGGCGCCCATGATTTTCGTACTTTCCTGTGTTGGTTTTCTGCGACAATTTTACAAAAGATTGCCGGTTTTTTAAGGCTCATTAGCGATATCGGCGTAGAATAGAAACCCGCCCCATGCAAATATCGACCGGGAAACCCACTGCATAGCTCCTGAATTCGAACTCGATTTGAGGAATTATGCGGCAGATTGAAGTGCTCCTGCGTCCCTTGCGCATCGAAATTGACGCGCGGCGCAGTAAGCCATCAGGACGCAGACCGCCGTGCAGGATCCAAGCCAAGACGACAACCAGACCCGGAGCGTCCCGCAGGATGATCGCCCAAGGAAGCGCCATATCCTGCTGCGCATCGACAGCTGGATCGATTCGACCGTCTGGAACGCCGGTTTCCGCCTCGGCGTCTGGTGGGAGGACATCACCATCTTCTTCCGCCGCTTTACCGTGCGCGGCTGGAAGAAGGCGCTGTTCGAGGTGCTCGGCGAGTGCATGACCTGGGGCACCGCCGGCTCCGTGCTGATGCTGGCGCTGGCGCTGCCGGCCTTCGAGGAGACCAAGGGCAACTGGCGCGCCCAGAGCGATTTCGCCGTCACCTTCCTTGATCGCTACGGCAACGAGATCGGCCATCGCGGCATCATCCATGAAGACTCAGTGCCGATCGACGAATTGCCGGATACGCTGATCAAGGCGGTACTGGCGACCGAGGATCGCCGCTTCTTCGATCATTACGGCATCGACTTCCTCGGTCTGTCGCGCGCCATCTCCGAGAACGCCCGAGCCGGCGGCGTCGTCCAGGGCGGCTCGACGCTGACGCAGCAGTTGGCGAAAAACCTGTTCCTGTCGAACGAGCGCACCATCGAGCGCAAGATCAAGGAGGCCTTCCTTGCCGTCTGGCTGGAATGTAACCTGTCGAAGAAGGAAATTCTGCGCCTCTATCTCGACCGCGCCTATATGGGCGGCGGCACTTTTGGCGCGGCAGCGGCGTCGCAGTTTTATTTCGGCAAGAACATCACCGATATCAATCTCGCCGAAAGCGCCTTGCTCGCCGGCCTGTTCAAGGCGCCAGCCCGCTATGCGCCGCATGTCAACCTGCCGGCTGCCCGCGCCCGCGCCAACGAGGTTCTGACCAACCTCGTCCAGGGCGGCCTGATGACCGAAGGCCAGGTGATCGCCGCCCGTCTCAACCCGGCGACCGTCATCGACCGGGCGCAGGTCCGCGCCCCCGATTTCTTCCTCGACTGGGCCTTCGACGAGGTGCAGCGCATCGCCGCCGCGTTCGCCCAACACTCCCTCGTCGTGCGCACGACGATCGACATGGGCCTGCAGCAGGCCGCCGAAGAATCGGTTGAATCGAGCCTTCGGCAATATGGCGAAAGCTACAAGGTCAGGCAGGGCGCCATGGTGATGATCGAAAACGGCGGCGCCCTGCGCGCCATGGTCGGCGGAAGGGATTATGGCGAGAGCCAGTTCAACCGCGCCACCAAGGCGCTGCGCCAGCCGGGCTCGTCCTTCAAGGTCTACACCTACACGGCCGCCATGGAAAAAGGCTTCACGCCGGAATCGACCATCAGCGACGCGCCCATTACGTGGCGCGGCTGGTCGCCGCAGAATTACGGCCGCAGCTATTCCGGCCGCGTCACGCTTCTGACCGCCATCGCCAAGTCGATCAACTCCGTTCCTGTCCGCCTCGCCAAGGACGAGCTCGGCACCGAGATCATCGCCGCGACGGCCAAGAAGATGGGCGTCGAAACCCCGCTCCGCACCGACAAGACCATGCCGCTCGGCACGTCGGAAATGACGGTCCTCGATCAGGCGACGGCCTACGCCGTCTTCCCCGCCGGCGGTCTCAAGGCCCGCCGCCACGGCATCAGCCAGATCCTCAATTACGACGGCGACATCCTCTACGACTTCGGCCGCGACGAACCGCCGGCCAAACGTGTCGTCAGCGAAGAAGCCAATGCCAACATGAACTACATGCTGACCCAGATCCCGATCATCGGCACCGCCCGCAAGGCAGCCCTCGACAACGGCATCGTCGTCGGCGGCAAGACCGGCACGACGCAGGCCTATCGCGACGCCTGGTTCGTCGGCTTCACCGGCGACTACACCACCGCCGTCTGGTTCGGCAATGACGACTACACCTCGACCAACAACATGACCGGCGGCTCGCTTCCGGCCATGACCTTCAAACGGCTGATGGACTATGCCGAGCAGGGTATCGAGCACCGCGCCATCCCCGGTATCGAAAACCCGCTGCCTGGCCCCGACGCCAAGAAGAAGGAGGCCGAGGTCGCAGCCGCCAAGCCCGTGGATGAAAACGCGCTTCCGCCTCTCGTGCGCCCCCGCTCGCTCTCGTCCGACGTGACCCGCCTCTTGAAATCGATCGCCGAGAAATTCAACACCGCGCCGCCATTGAAGGTGCCGGCCGACCTTCCCGGCAAGGTCGCCGTGATCGATCCTCAATCGACCGGCGATATCGTCAAGGGAGGACGGAATGCGGGACGCTGAGTCCAGCGCTGAAAGCGTGATGGCAACGGCTGACCGCTCGCCCAGGCGCCCCCCTCTGTCCCGCCGGGACATCTCCCCCACAAGGGGGGAAATTGTTGGCAGGTCCACCCTCCCCTTGAGGGGGAGGGTCGGCGCGAAGCGACGGGGTGGGGTGACCCCTTGTGCGTCCCTGACGATCACCCCCACCCGCAGCTTCGCTGCGACCTCCCCCCTCAAGGGGGAGGTGGGGCCGCCCATCTCCCCCCTTGAGGGGGAGATGTCCCGGAGGGACAGAGGGGGGTATGCCGCGACGAACTCAACACGCCGTTCGCCTGCCATTCAACTTTCATCCCCAAGGTAACCCTCTTGTTCCGCATCCCCCTCCTCGTCGCCCTTGCCCTGTGCGTCGCCTTCGGCGTCGGCATCGTCTCGACTGTATCAGCCTTGAAGGCAACGGTCGGCTTCGGGGCGATCGCGCTCGGCCCCTGGGTCGCCTTTCCGGATGCGCAGACGCAAGACACCGACCCTTATGCCAAGGCGCACCGGGCACGCGCAGGCAAGCTGCTTTATGGCGGCGCCGAAGGCCTGCCGTTCACGGCATCCATCGACAGCGACGGCAAAAAGCTCTCCTCCGGTTGCGCCTACGACATAACCGGCATTACCCCGCCGGCCCGCTTCTGGACGCTCTATGCGACCGGCGCCAACGATCAGCCCATGAAGGCCGATCCAGCCTTGCCCGGCGCGATCAATGCCTGGACGGTCCTGCGCCAGCCGGACAGTTCCTTCGTCATCCATGTCTCACCAGTCGCTGAGCCCGACAACTGGCTGGCAATCAGCCGCATCGGTGCCTTCAAGCTGGTACTGACGCTGCTCGATACCCCGACCGCCGGCTCCTCCGGCCTCATCGATCTCGCCATGCCGAAGATCGTCAAGACGGGGTGCCCGGATGCGTAGTGTTCTCTTCGCCATCCTCGTCGGTCTTGTCGGTGCAGCACTGCTGCACATCGTCATCATCCTGGCGCTGCCGCAGTTCACCGGCAAGGATGCCTATAGCCGGGTGCTCGGTCTCTACGAGATGGACAGTTTCTTCCCGCTCACCAATGAGCCGGGTCCGACCGGCCTTGCCAACGAAGACCCCTTCCTGCGCGTCGCCGTCTGCGGCTTCTCGGTCGATACGGCTCCCGCCCGGTTCCTCGCCAAGGGCCTGGTCCCCTTCTGGTCGCTGTCGATCTACGACGCTGATTCCAACGAGATTTTCAGCATGAACGACCATACGGCAGTGAACGGCAATCTCGATCTTGTGATGGCAACGCCGATCCAGCTGGTCGATCTCAGAAAGACGCCGCCCGAAAGCCTCGCCCAGTCGATCATGGTCGAAATGCCGGAGGAGGAAGGTTATGCCGTGCTGCGGGCGCTCGCCCCGACCGACAGTTTCGAAGAGCCAGTGCGTAATTTTCTCGCCGAATCGAGCTGCGAGCCGTTCCGGCGCTGAAGCGCAAAAGTCAAAATTCAGGGGCGTGTGTCAGAAAAGGTGCGGCGGGGATGAGACGCGCCGGCTCTAAAAATATCTCAATGTTTCTTTGTCTGGTCAGGAACCGGTTTCGGCGGCGTTGCACCCCTATGCCCGTCCAGCCGCTCGTAGCGGATGCCGGTGAACAACAGGATGACGGCGTTGCTCGGCGCAACGGGACCCATCGCCGGCTTCGGCGGTGCCCGCGTAAGGCGGTCCTCTATTCGAATAACTTCTGCCATGCTCGTCTCCAAAAATCTGGTTGAGACGGATGAACTATCGTTTATTTCACCCTGCCCGTTCTGCGGGCCGACGCGTTCCTCAAGCTTTCGCCCGGACATCTGCGCCTTTCTCGTTTGCTCCTTCTTCCGGGACACCCGGATGTCATGCCATTCTTAAAAGCGGGGCCGCCTGCGGATCGCGTGATCTGCCACCGGCTATCCGATAGAGCCATACGATAGTTAATAGCTCCTTAATGGTCAAAACCCTAATCCTAGCGATAGAAATCGCTTCTCTCGGTTAATTTACCGACCTGATTTGCCCGGACGATACCACCGGACAAAGCCTTCCGCTTTCAACATGACAATAGACGAGCAACTGAGGCGCCGCCGTTCCGAAGGGAACAGGGCAACCACCCCGATGATCAGCGCCTTGCCAGCAAGCCGATGACGAAGGCGACCCCGGCGATCGCCAGCAAGGTCGAAACGGGCTCCTCGCGGACACGTTCGCGCAGGCGTTCCGTCAGCACTTCGGCTTCGGACGCCACGACCGCCTTCGCACCCGTGCCGATGGCTGAAACAGTTTCTGTCAGCCGGGTAATTTCGGCGCGCAATTCGGCGATCTGGTTGTCGAGATCGGCCCTTACGGCATTTGCTTCGACGTCGACGTCGTTCGGTACGGATGCGAATTTCTTTTCGACCATGTCAGGGGCTCCTTTTCCAACGTCGTTTCAACGCGCCAGCCTGTCTTTGGTTCCCGGTTTTTCGCTTGCTTTGTTCCCCGCGGACGCCTTTCGCACCTCCTCGGAACGAAGGGCATGGCTTTGGCGTTTCTCCATGAAACACGCACGGCCTTGAAAAGGTGTCATCTCAAAAAAGACATAAAAACAAAGGTGTGTGCGCCAAAGAATGGCACGGCCGCGAGAGCGGATCGACGCCGATCGATAGGGATGGAAAGCTGATGACGACACATCGGAAATACGCATTGAAGGCCGCTTTGCTGGCGCTGGCAGCGTTTCTGCTGCCCGCCGCCGCACAAGCGGCAGCAGGCTTTGCCACGGCCAATGTCAATATGCGATCGGGACCGAGTACGCGCTATCCGGCGGTCAGCGTCATTCCCGTGGGAACGTCGATCGAAATCCACGGCTGCCTTGCCGACATTCCCTGGTGCGACGTCTCCTACTACTACGGTCGCGGCTGGGTCGCCGCCCGCTACGTCCAGGTAGAGTACCGGCAGAGCCGTGTATACCTGGAGCCGGATTATTACGACACGCTCGGCATTCCGTTCGTGACCTTCGAGATCGGCAACTATTGGGACCGCTACTACCGCAACCGCGACTTCTACAGGCAGCGGGACTATTATCGCGGTGATCGCGACGACTACCGCCGCAACCGCGACTACTATCGCCGCGATACCGACGGGGATCGCTATCAGCGCGATCGCCGCATTCGCCGCGACTACGAGGCCTTCGACCGCATGCGCCGTGGCGATGACGACGAGGTCTTCGAGCGCTCCCGCCGTGACCGCGATCGGGCTCGTATCGAACGCCGGCGCGATGACAACGAACGGCAGTTCCGCAACGACCGCGACAACCGCCGCGACAGGGATCGGAACCGCGCCGAACGGCGCCGCGATGATCGGCAGCTCCGCATCGACCGCGATAACCGCCGCAGCGGGTTCGAAGGGCGCCACGACAGGGATATGGACCGCGAGCGTCGGCTCCGCCGGTGCCGCCCGGGTGACGACCGCTGCAACTGACCTGATTTCCCGCAAGCATTGCAACGGGCGGCATGATGCCGCCCGTTTTGCGTTCCAACGCAGCCTTCCGGCGGCCGCGATGCCGCGTCACATACATGATGCCCAATACCGTCCTTCCCGATCGGTAAACGAAATGTTAACCACGTCGCCGTACTCTCTCCCAATCATTCAGCCATGATCGGCAGGGTCGGCATGAACTGTGCAGGTGCCAATGTTTTCAGTGCTTTAGCGGCATTGGCCACGACGTTCGAAGCTATGCCCCTCCGATTTTGCCTGAGATTTCGATATCCCTTCGGATGACCGGAAAGACCGTGCGTCCGAAATCGGGACAGTGGTGTGTATGTACGAGTAGGTGTATCCGTGGCGGACCGGTTTCGTGAGTTGGAAAGGCCGCAGGCAGGACGGCTGAAGGACGTCGTCCTGATGGCGACCGTGACCGGTTTCGAGGGATTGCGCCATCCGCGCCGGTCCGACCTCAAGCAGTTTGCGGAACTGTTCGAACCGCTGTTTGCCGCCTCCAGCGACGAAGCACGCCGCCAGGCGGCAGCCGCTCTCTCGCAATGCCCGCACGTACCGCAATCCGTGGCGCTCGTGATCGGCAACGCGCCGATTTCCATTGCCGCGATTTTCCTCACCCGCTCGACCTCGATCAGCGACGCGACCCTCATGCAGATCATCCGCGCCCAGGGTCAAGCCCATGCGACCGCCATTGCCCGCCGCGACAATCTGTCCGTTCACGTGGTCGATGCGCTTGTCGAGCGCCGCCAGACGGCCAATGCAACGGCAAAAACGGTTGACGTCCCTGCCGCTCCGGAAATGCATCCATCGGACACTGCGAAGCTGCTGCGCGAAGAAAAATTGCGCAGCGATATCAAGGCGCTTGCCCGCGCGCCCAAGCAGGGCGGGCCGGCTGAGCCTGCCATTGAGCCATTAAGCCCGCTTCACGAGGCGCTTCTCGTCCGCTTCGCCCGCTCCGGCGAGGCCAATCTTTTCGCCGCCAGCCTTGCCGCCGCCTTGCCTGCCAGCGTGGAACTCGGCGAACGTATCCTTCTCGACGTTTCCGGCCAGCAACTGGCCATCGCCCTGACGGCGCTTGGCATGCAGCCCGCCGACACGCTTTTCGTCCTTGGCGCGCTCTATCCGGATCTCGGCGAACGCTTCGGCGGCGCCACGCGCGGCGATGCCCTCATCGCTTCGCTCACGCCAGAGACAAGCCGCGCCCGCCTTCAATCCTGGCTGCGCACGGAGCAGGAAGAAACGGCGGCCAAGCCCGAACACCAGCCTTATCTTGCCCCCGAACGCGGTGCGGATCCGCGCCGCACGCCGATCGCCAAGGAAAAGACCGCGCGCGACAGCGCAGTCACCCAGCAGCACCGGACTTTCGGGCGCGGGCGCTGAAATCCGCCGTCAGCCTTCCCTTTCGACGGTGACATCGAACAGATCGCCGCGGCCATCAACCTCGATTTCCACCACCCAGCAATCCGGATCGAAACGCACCTCGCGGGCAATCGCCTGATCGACAGCCTCGCCGTCGGCCTCTTCAAGCCGGATCTCGAACAGCCGGCCGGGTGCGGGACCATCAAAGAAACTCTGGGGTGCGGGGGCATAGAGCGTTTCGCTGCCAAGCCGCGACCGCTGCCGGATGAAAATCGCCCCGGCGTCTTCAGCGCCCTTGCGCAGCACGGCCGCGTAATCGCCCTGGTTAAAAACCCGGCGAAGCAGAGCGGAGACGAAGAGTTCGGATTTCAGGCGCATGGAAGGCAGATACACCGGGGCGGGTTGCGGCGCAAATATTGCTGCGGCCTGCGTCGAAAAACTCTAATAAATAAACAACAATTTATGTCCCGAAAAACCAAGCAACTCGAGAGCGATAGCGAGACGATGGAAACTACCAAAAAAGAATCATCACAACGCCAGACGAAAAGCGCGATATCGCATTTCCAGGACGGAAATTTAGACTGCGCAATTACCTTAGCATCGGCTGCAGAAAATATCCTTCCTACTACAGACGATCCTTATCTCTTCATCTCTCAAGCCTCACAATGCCGAGCTAGATCTCAATCTTGTTATTAACTGGCTGAAACACCCCACAGGGGCAGACACGGCGACGATCAGCGAGTTTGAGGCGGTCATAGTAATTACGAGAGCCATTACGAAGTTTGTAGCGGTCTATCACGAAAGCTGCGAATCCTTCGAGAGCTTTCTGATTTGGGGGCACAACGCCGGCCATCTACCGAAGCTTTACGTCTAAATTTATTCAAAGTGTGACGTGCTCTGGCGCGTTTTGGATGCATGTCGGAGTAGCGAGAGCCCTAAACCCTGATCGCCAACCGGAACCCAACATGCGGCGGTTTCGGCAATTGGCCGTGTTCCGGTCGGCATCTCCCGGTCAGCGCGGATGCGTAGACGCTCCAGCCTCAGAGCGCGCCGATTTCCTTCATCTTCTTCAGCACCTTGTCGCTCGGCTGGCCGGTTTCGGGCAGCCGGTAGTGCTTCTCGAAATGGCGGATGGCCGAGCGGGTCTGTTCGCCGGCGACGCCGTCGATCGAGACGTCGGTATAGGCAAGGTTGCTCAGGCCCTTCTGGATGTTCATCACCAGTTCGCTCGAGGCCGGGATATCAACCTTCGGAATGAACTCAGGGTCGACCTCGGCATTGCGGATCGCGGCAGCGACCGGGTCGAGCTCGCCCTTGCCGCCCTTGACGTTCTCATAGGGCCGTTCGGCAGGCCGGGCGGCGGTCCGCGTCCTGGCTGTGGCCGGCTCCTTCTGCAGGGCGGCGAGCAGCGTTTCGCTGGCCGTGCCGGTTTCCGGGCGGCCGGCCTGTTTTTCGAAGCGCAGGATCGCGGCTGTGGTCTTCGGGCCGGTCTTGCCGTCGGCCGGGCCGTCATAGAGGCCGCGCCGGGCCAGTTCCCTCTGGATGCTCGTCACCAGCGCCGAGCCCGTCACCGGCGTTGCTTCCGGCTGGATCTGCGCCGCTTCTGCCTCAGGTTCCGGCTTTGGCTGGTCGATGGTCGCTGTTGCGGTTTCGGTCTCCCGCCGGATGACGAAGGTCGTTACCTTGCGCGGCGAGGCGCCGCCCGGCTCCTCGTCGAGACCGGCGGTCTGCGGATGCGTGAACGGCAGGCGGGTGCGCAACAGCGGCGACGGATGCGCCCCCGGCTGGTACCACATCGCATTCGCCGCGACGAAACTGAACGCCACCACGAAAGCGGCAGAGCCGCCGAAAAGACGGGGATTGCGCGAGACGAGGCGGCCGGCGACGATCAGACCGCGGCCGATCACCACAAGGCCCATCATCGCAAGACCAGGCCCGCGCTGCGCCTTCTTTTTCCTCTCAGGCTGTTTTCGCTTGCGAGCCGTCATGACCAGCGCCTCCAATCATCACGTCGACATCCGCCCGGTCCGTTTCCGAAATCACCCGGCCGTTCGTTGTCTTGCCTGTGCGCTCCTTCAGGCGCGGCGGAAACTCCACCATTGTCTGTTCCACAACTTCATGCTCGTCCGCGACACGGATGCCGGAGCCATCAAGCGGAATTGTGACCGTGATCACTGTCCCCTCGCCGGACCGGCTGCGCAGGTCGAACTGGCCGCCATGCAGCGCCACCAGTCCCTTGACCAGCGACAGGCCAAGACCGGTTCCTTCATATTTGCGGGTATAGTCGTTCTGGATCTGCACGAAGGGCTGGCCGAGCGTCGCGAGCTGGCTCTCGGCGATGCCGATGCCGGTATCGCTGATGGTCAGCTTCAGATCGCTGCCGGAAACCTCCGCATCGATGGTGACGAGGCCGCCGCGGTCGGTGAACTTGATCGCATTGCCGACGAGGTTGATCAGGATCTGCTGGAGGGCGCGCTGATCGGCATTGACCTCGCCCACCGTGCGCATGATGCGGCTGGTCAGTTGCACGCCCTTTTCGCGCGCCTGCAGCCCGAGCATCGCCTCGCAGGCATTGACCACCTCCGACACCCGGAACGGTTCCGGCATCAGTTCGTAGCGGCCAGCCTCGATCTTGCTCATGTCGAGCATGGTGTTGACGACGGACAGGAGGTGCGCGCCCGACTGGTTGATCAGCGCCACATATTCGCGCTGGCGGTCGTTTTCGAGCTTGCCGAAATATTCGCCGGCAAGGATGTCGGAGAAACCGAGAATGGCATTGAGCGGCGTGCGCAATTCATGGCTGACAGCCGCCAGGAAACGGGTCTTGGCGTCATTGGCCGATTCGGCGAGCCGGGTCTTCTGGACGGCCTCGGCACGCAGGCGCGCCTCCTCGGAGACGTCGCGCGACTGGACGAGGATCGAGGCAAGCCGCTCCCCGCCATTGCCGAGCGCGGTCATCTCGCAGCGCATGTGCACGAACTGCTCCCCCTCGGCAAAGACATTGGGCCGCTCGAACCGGATATCGATCGTCGCCTGGCGGTTGCCCTGGCGCAATTCATCGATCGCCTGCAGGAAGAGGATACGGTCGGAAACGTGGATCTGCTCGATAAAACCGCGGCCCAGCGGATTGCGCATCCATGCCACGTAAGATTCCGCGTCGCGGCCGTGAATGGCAGTGACCGAGCCCCTGATATCGTGGATCGTGACGAGGCCGGCGAAACAATCATAATGCCGCGCGCCGTTGTCGGCAGGCGCGGGCTCGGCCACCGGCAGGACAACCGGACGGTTGCGCACATAGGCGATGCCGCCCGCCGCCGTCATCAGCGCGGCGGCGCCGACCAGTGCCGCACCGACGGGCAAAGCGAGCGAAACCGGCAGGGCAACGGACAGCGCCAGCGGAACCGAGGGGAAAGCAACGAGAGCGGTGGCGGCAACGGCACGAACGACGGCGAGCTCACGGCTTCTCTCCGGCTCGCCGGCCACCCGGCGAGGCAGCCACAGGCGTGCGGCATCGTCGACGCGGGACGCCATCCTGCCAGCAATGTTACGCAATACGCTCACGTTCAGCCCTGTACGCTCGTTCTTTTTTGCGGAATCCATCATGGTTCCGTCCTTGTGCGAGGCCGTCATCTCAGGCCCGAAAATGGGCTTGCCGGAAGATGACTTCGCCTATCCGAATTTCGCACCGGCGGCTTAATGAAAGGATAAATCAAATTGCCGCAAGGCCCGCGGAATCGCCCGAAAGTCCCATTCCGGGACAAATCGCAACAGCTTTGTCTTTTGTGGTTAATGGGGCGTAAGCAACGGATTTCAGGAGGTTTTTCCCAGGCCATTAACCTTTGTGGCAGCACACCCCTTCCGCGCGCCCCGCGTTTGCGGGACCGCCGCCAGCAGCATCGCCATGATCCTTAATGGCGTCCGTTAAAATGCACGTAAAATGCCGTTCAAATGCCGATATCTACACTTTTAGGAAAAGACGGTGCAAATGCGAACGGTTTTGGCAAAGGCATGTTCCGAATCCCCGCCTAAGGTGTGATGACAAGGCGCCAAGAAGAAAATCCGGCAAAGACCGGACGTGAGGCGCCGGACCATAGGATGGGCAAAACAATGTGGTTTCTGATCAAGGGAACATTCTGGTTTTCGCTGGTGCTGGTGCTTCTGCCGTTCCTCGACCCCTCGAGCAGCGCGACGCTTGAGAGGGGTCCGAAGGTGGATGTCGGCGACACGGTGTCGGCAGCGACCGAGGCCTTCGGCTATATCAGCGCGCTCTGCGTGCAGAAGCCGGACGTCTGCGAAAAGGGCGCCGAGACCTTCGTGGCGCTCGGCCACCGGGCCCGCGAAGGTGCCAAGATCGCCTATCTCTTCCTCGACCAGCAATTCGCCGAACCGAGCGACACGGTGACGACCGGCACCATCACCACTCCTGTGCCGGCCACCACCATCACGGCGCAAGAACCTGCCTCCGCCGAGGCCGAGCCACTGTTCAACAAGGTGCCCGTGCCGGAGAAGCGCCTCGAACCGAAAGCGGCGCTATCGAAATAAACCGCGCCGGCTTTCCGTTTATCCTGCCTGAACTGCCGATCTGCGACAGCCGTGGGAACGCCCGTTCCTCACCGCTTTTTCCTTCTACGGTCCCCATTTCCCGGCCAATCGGCGGATTCGGATGCCGGGAACGTGATGTTTTCCGAAAACGCTTCACACTTTTCGGCATCGCGCCTATATGAAGGGCATGGATCAGATGAACATATCGCGGATCACGCCGCTGGCCGAAATCATCGACAATTGCTCCTATCTGGACGATTGGCAGGACCGGATGAGCTATGTCATCGAGCTTGGCCGCAAGCTGCCGGAGATGCCCGAGCAGAAGCGCACGGCCGAGACCAAGGTGCATGGCTGCGCCAGCCAGGTCTGGCTGGTCACCCATGCCGACAGCGCCAAAGGCGATCCGATCCTCACCTTCGAAGGTGAATCGGACGCCCATATCGTGCGCGGCCTCGTCGCCATCGTGCTGTCGATCTTTTCCGGAAAGCCGGCCTCGGATATCGTCAGGATCGACGCGCTTGACCTGTTCGGCCGCATGGGCCTGATCGAATACCTGACGGCGCAGCGCGCCAACGGCCTGCGCTCGATGATCAAGCGCATCAAGGAAGAGGCGGCCCGCTATCTGGCCTGACGCCTGTTACCAGGCCGCTGCCATCCGGCCGATACCCCTCCGCTCCCCAGACATGGCTTTGCCTGCCCGCAGGACGCGGCGGCGCATAGTGACGGGCAAGCGCCATCAGGGCAGCGCGCAACATCAGCTTGGCTGAGCGCACCGGCCATTGCCGCTCCCGCTCGACGAGCTCCAATCCCTTCTGAAAGCAGCAGACATCGAGCGCGACGCCGCAGAGCTCCGGCCCGATCGCCTCCATCGCCCTGCCGACCCGCATGCGTGCTGCAAGCGCCGTGTCGCAGAGGTCGGCCGTGCCGCCAGCCCCTCCCTTGGTCTTGGACGCAAGCCGCGGCTCGTAGGCCATGGTCAGGCGCGGCTGCAATTGCGCCCGGGTGAAATCGGCATGCAATCGCTCGCCTGCGGCCAGCGCTTCGGGGGCCAAGAAGGCCTGGCCCGACTTCTCCTTCAGCCGGGCGATGGCGCCGAGCGGTGATTCCAGCGGGTTGACGCGCACGGTCTGGCGGATGCCATCGACGGAAACGGTGCGGTTTTCAGTGTCCCGATGCTGCTCCTGAAACGCTTCGTCGGGCGCCAGCAAGGCGCGGCGCAGGAAAGCCTGGGCTTCGCTCGTGGCGCGAACCCGGTTGCCGTCGCAGACGACGAGGCCCGACGCGCAGGCTTGGTCCAGCGCGCCTTGCGGGAAATGCCGCGGCGGCCGGTCACCGCCGGAAGAGAGCGTCACGCGCCCCTCCACGGGCTCCATGAAGACCGCCGAATGACTTGCAGCGTATCGGACGAGGCGGACGATGGTCTTGTGACCGGCATCAACGGCATCACTCATGCTCGCGGCCTCCCGGCGCGCCGAAAACCGAGGTGATGACGCGCTCGACCGAGGCGACGAAATCATCGAAGGCCGGATCGTCGCGGCGGTCCTCGACGACATTGCAGGCATGGCTGACGGTCGTCCGGTCGCGGCCGAAGGCGTAGCCGATATCGGTGAGCGAGATCTGCAGCACCACATGGCAGACATACATGGAGATCTGCCGGACATGGCAACTGGTGCGCCGGCGGTCGCGCCTCAGCGGCACCCGCTCGCCGACCAGCATCACCATTTCCGCCGTCAGCTGGCGCACGACGCGGCAGCGCAGATGGGCGGCGACCGGCAAGACCGGTCCCCAGGGCTCGGCAATGGTGACCGTACCGCCGAATGGCGATGGCGAAGCCGACTTGAATTCCAGCGGCGGACGTGGGCCTGCCGCTGCACGGGTGCGGTTCGGCGGCGTAAATTGGTGGGCGGGAAGAGGGTCAGCTTTGCAGAGGGGCATGATCTACTCCTTTAAATAGGAAATAATTCATACACCCTAGTGCGACAACGGGGATGAAAGGAACCGCCTTTCCGCAACCATCCGTTGTTTTTTCGAGGTTTTTAATCATTTATCCGAAGAAAATAGGTATATTTTCCTCCACCCGCAAATCTGATGTCTCTCTCTTGCGGCTCGCGGGTGATAAAAAACCGGCCTGGTCTCGCCGGGCCGGTTTGCTGTTTAAAGGGCTGGAGCGCCCAGCCCCTACTTGGCGCGGCGCTTGCGGCGCTGGCCGAGACCCATTTCCTTGGCGAGGCGCGAACGCGCTTCGGCATAGGCCGGAGCCACCATCGGATAGTCGGCCGGCAGGTCCCACTTCTCGCGATAGTCTTCCGGCGACAGGCTGTGGTGCGTCATCAGGTGGCGCTTCAGCGACTTGAAGGTGCCGCCACATTCCAAACAGGTGATCTGGTCATCCTGAACCGACTTGCGCACGGACACGGCCGGCTTCGGCTTTTCAACGGCAACAACGACCGGAGCCGGGCTGCTGGTGTTGTTCAGGGCGGCATGCACATCGCCAATCAGCGTCGAGAGTTCGGCGACCGGTACGACATGATTGCTGACATAGGCTGCAACGATCTCTGCGGTGAGTTCAACCAGAAGATCGTGGCCCGAGCCAAGCGTTAGATCCGTCATTCTTTCTTTCTCCTATCGGAATTCTTCAAACATGCGCACGACGGGTATCGTGAACACAACCAAAACATGCGAAGAAAATGTCCGAAAAGCGCGGTAAACGACTCTGATCCGAAGATTTCCCTCGACAGAAACCGTAAAACCTCGACAAGCTCTCATATTACTCCTAATTCCGGGGTTTGAATACATCGCCAAAGCGCCGGGACATACCGGCACCTCAAAGCAACAACCAATATACACAACCCATGCTGGAAATTTATAGGGAATTAATATGGAAACGGACACTTTGCCTTTACTCGATTAACACCGATCAAAGAAAAGTCCAATAATAATTTGTGCGATATCTAGCCTATTCATCTTGAAATGTGGCGCAAACCCTCACCGTGATGGAAACATTACGTTACATCCAAAAAAAGACACAGCATTGTGTTGGTGGGCGAGCGATTCTCTACGTCCAAACTGCTGCAGTGTTTGCGGATGCTAGAGACTGCCGGACTTCCGTTTTGCCAATGGCAATTGGTCGGTAACGGACAGATTGGTGAGCCTGTATCCCGCCTGATGGGCGGCCTTGGCGAGAAGATGGGCGGAAACCGGCGCCGTCAGAACGAAGAAGGCGAATCCGGCGAGCGCTCTCAGCAGAATGGCGACATCGAGCGCGTGCAGCCCCGCAGCCAGCAACAGCAGTCCGGAGCCGACAGTGCCTGCCTTCGAGGCCGCATGCATGCGTGTGTAGAGGTCCGGAAAGCGCAGAAGTCCAAGCGCTGCCAACAGGCTGAAGATCGAGCCAACCACCAACAGCACGCTGACGGCGATCGCCACCAGCATATCCGGATCGGTGCTCATCGGCGGCCTCCCTTCTTCTGGCGCCGCGCCGGGGCCAAGGCCTTGCCATGCTTCGGCGCCGGTACGGCACGTCTGTCGTCCAGGGGGCCACTGCCTGATTCCGGCGACAAGCCGCGGGCCAGAATGAAGCGGGCAAAGGCCACGGTCGCAAGAAAGCCGACAAGGCTCAGCGCAATCGCGATGTCGATATAGAGATTGAAGCCGCTGCGGATGGCGATGACGGCAATGAAGCCGATGGCGACGGCAACGAGCATATCGAGCCCGAGCACCCGGTCCGGCAGGGTCGGTCCGCGCACGATGCGGGCCACCGTCAGCAACAGGCCGAGCGACAGGATGACAAGCGCGAAGATGGTCGAGAAGGAAAGGATGGCGGACGCGCTCATGCCGGAAAAGCCTCCCGGATACGGCGCTCGAAGCCGGTGGAGATCGCCCGCCTTTCGGCCGCCGGATCATGGCAATCGAGCGCGTGCACATAGAGCGTCTTGCGGTCGTCCGAGACATCGACCGACAAGGTGCCGGGCGTGAGCGTGATCAAATTGGCGAGAAGGGTGATTTCGAAATCGCGCGTAATCGTCAGCGGAAAGGCGAAAATCCCCGGCCGCAGCCGCATGTTCGGCCGCAGCACCATCACCGCGACCTTGATTGCCGACAGCGTGAGTTCCTTGAAAAACAATCCTGCCAGCAGCAGCACTTTCACCGGGCGGACGCGATGCAGGCTGGCCGGCAACTGCTCGCGCACCAAGAGCAGCGACAAGGCGCCGATCAGGAAGCCGAGCGCCAGATTGTGGAGCGTGTAGCTGCCGGTGACGACCACCCAGACCAAGGTCAACAGCAGATTGACGATGACGAATCTCATGGCGCGCTCCCGGCCGGAAAGACGGAATTGAGATAGGCGGCCGGCTCGTTGAGCGTCAAGGCGGCCTTCTGGACGAGGCCGAGCAATGTCTCGGGAAACAGTCCGATCAGGATGCTCACCGCCGTCAGGGCAATCAGCGGCAACAACGCCGTTGCCGGCAAGGCGGCCTGTGCCAATGATGCGCCAGCGCCCGCCGGCCGCCAGTAGGCGAGCAGGAACAGCCGTCCCGTGGCGATCGTCGTCAAGAAGCCGGTGAGAAGCAGGGCACCCGCCAGCCACCAGATGCCGGCGTCGAGTGCGGACTTGACCAGCATCACCTTCGGCCAGAAGCCGGAAAAGGGCGGCAGGCCGGAGACCGCGAAGAACAGCATCAGCGACAAGGCCGAAAACAGCGCATGACGCGTGTAGAGCCCGCTCAGCGAGGACAGCGAAAAGCCTCCGCCGAGACGGGCGGCAAGGCCCGCTGCCAGATAGAGCGCCGTCATCACCACCATGGAATGCAGAGCGTAGAACACCGCACCGCCGATGCCGCCCGGTCCGCCGACGGCGATACCGGCCAGCATGGAGCCGATGCCGGAAATGACGAGGTAGCCGAGCAGGCGCCGCGTGTCGGTCTGCGCCAGTGCACCGAGCGCGCCGGTGATCATCGTCAGCGCGCCGGCAAACGCAATGACGAAGCTGAGTTCTTCCCGCCCGAGCGGAAACAGCATGACGGAGACGCGGATCAGCGCATAGATGCCGACCTTGGTCAGCAGCCCGGCAAACAGCGCCGAGACGACGATGCGCGGCGTATGATAGGAGGCGGGCAGCCAGAAATTCACCGGGAAGGCCGCTGCCTTCATACAGAAGGCGAAGACAAAGAGCGCGATCAGCGTCGTCAGCGGCGCCGTACCGTGCAACTCGCCGGCCTTGCGGGTGATGTCGGCCATGTTGAGCGTGCCGAAGATGCCATAGAGATAGCCGGTGGCGATCAGGAACAGCGTCGTGGCGACGAGGTTGAGGAAGCCGTATTTCACCGCCCCGTCGATCTGCTCGCGCTCCGAGCCGAGCACCAGGAGCCCGAAGGACGAGATCAGCAAAACCTCGAACCAGACATAGAGGTTGAAGATGTCGCCGGTCAGGAAGGCGCCGCTGACGCCGGCCATCAGCAGCATCAGCAAGGGATAGAAGCCGTAGCGGCGGCCGCTGTCGTTGATGTCGGTGACGGCGGCAACGGCGCCGGCGAGCGCCACCACGGCCGCCATGAGCGCAAACAGCGCGCCGGTGAGATCGACCGTAAAGGCGATGCCGAAGGGCGGCAGCCAACGGCCCATGACCATCGTCACCGGGCCATTTTGCGAGACATGCCACAGAAGTGCTGCGTCGAGCCCGGCAAGAACGCCAAGTGCCGCAATGGCGATCAGCGGTTGGAGAAAGGTCCGGTGCCGCATCATCATCAGGACGGCCCCGATGCCGATGCACCAGGCGACGGGCAGGATCACCAGCCAGTCGAGCGCTACCACCGGTTCGAGAACCAGCGCTGCGGACAGATCGGCGGGGGGTGAGGAAACGGCGGCCATGGTCGCGTCAGTATCCCAGCGGCGGCAACGCGGCGTCTTTCGGCTCGGCCACGCGCATCTCATCGGTGTTGTCGGTGCTCAGCGTGCTATAGGCGCGCCAGGAGAGCACCAGCAGGAAGGCGAAGAACGAGAAGGAAATCACGATCGCCGTCAGGATCAGCGCCTGCGGCAGCGGATTGGCGACCGGCCCGGCGGGCACGTCGAGACCCGGCCCGATCACCGGCGGCACCTCCCGCATGATCCGGCCGCTGGTGAAGATCAAAAGGTTGACGGCATTGCCGAGGATGGCGACGCCGATGAGCATACGGATGATGAATTTCGACATCATGAGATAGATGGCGATCGTCAGGAAGATGCCGGTCAGGAGCGCGAAAACGGGTTCCATCAATCCTCTCCCCTTTCCTCGAGCGACAAAGCGACGGAGGTGACCGCGCCGACGACGACCAGATAGACGCCGATATCGAAGGTCATGACGCTCGACAGCGGCACCTCTTCGCCAAGGATGACCGGATAGGTCCAAAGCCCCGACATGAACGGCACATGGAACACCATCGACATGAGGCCGGACAGCGTCGCAAGCAGCAGCCCAGCCCCCGCAATGGCCAGCGGATGAAAGACGATCGCCCGGCGCACGGTCTCGACGCCGAAGGCGATGCCGTAGATCGACAGGGCGGCAACCGCGATCAGCCCGCCGATAAAACCGCCGCCTGGCTCGTTGTGGCCGCGCAGCAGCACGAAAATCGAAAACAGTACCATCAGGCCGACAATCAGCGGCGCGACCGTGCGGAAGATCAGCGATCTCATCGGCTCGCATTCTCCGCGTCGGGATCATTGTCGGCGATGCGCCGCAGCGATCCGGCCCTCAGCCGGACGAGCGACAGGATCGCCAGCGCGGCAATCATCACCACGGCGATCTCGCCGAGCGTATCCGTGCCGCGGAAATCGACGATGATGACGTTCACGACATTGGCGCCATGGGCGATCGTCTTCGAATACTGGTTGAAGAAATCGCTGAGCCCCGCGTCGAACGGTCCCTCCGTCACCTTGAGCAGAAGCAGCGTCGCACCGAGCCCGCAGGCAGCAGCGATCGCCGCATCCGGCAGGGTCTCGCGAAACGGGCGATGGTCGGACGGCGAAAGCCTGAGCCGCGTCATCACCAGCGCCAGGATGACGACGGCCAGCGTTTCGATCATGAACTGGGTGAAGGCGAGGTCCGGCGCGCCGTAGATGAGGAAGATCACTGCCACCGAAAAGCCCTGGATGCCAAGCGAAACGATCGCCGTCAGCCGGTCCTTGGCAAGCACGACTGCAACTAGCCCGATCACCGCAATGGCCATAATGGCGAGTTCATGCAGAGGAATGTCCTGCGGAAAGACCGGAGCCCGCGCCAGCTCGCCGTAAAGGAAGGGCGGTGCGATGAGGACGACCGCCAACAGGAGGAAGGTGGCCGTCATATAGGTGTCGAGCCGGCCATTCTGCAGCCGTCTCGTCATTTTGGAAGACAGGCGGACAAGGCCGCGCATCGCCTGGTCGAAGCCGCGATCGGGCCCCCAGCCGATAGCGGCGAGAACAGCGGCGATCCCCGCGCGAAGACGCGTCAGCCCAAGATAGAAACCGATGCCGAGAGCGACGGTCAGCACGGACAGCATGAGCGCTACGCCGGCATGCGGCTCAAGCGAGATAGCAACGGTACGCGCCTCGCCGGCAATTGCCGAGGCCATCGGCGAGGAGATCAACGCATGAACGGTGGTGGACAGGAAAGCGGCGACGAGGCCGGCGAGCGCCAGCACGGCCGGACCGAGCCAGAGCAAAACCGGTGCCTCGTGCGGGGCCTGCGGCGTTTCCAGCCGCTTGCCGATGAACGGTTTCATCCCCACGGCGAAGGCGACGGCGAACATCAGCGCATTGCCGACAACGGCCAGAGCCGCAAAAGTGATCGAGCGCATGTCGAAGGAGGACAGCGCCGTGTAGACTTCCTCCTTGGCAAGAAACCCGAAGAATGGCGGCAGGCCACCCATGGAGATCGCGGCGGCGAGCGCAATGGCAAATGTCAGCGGCATGGCGGATCGCAGGCCGCCGAGCCGGGTGACGTCCCGCCCCCCCGTTTCGTGATCGATGATGCCGGCGACCATGAACAGCGCGCCCTTGAACAGGGAATGGGCCACTAGGTAGAGCGCTGCCGCCTCGATCGCGTAGGGCGCACCGAAGCCGGTCAAGAGAACCAGAAGACCGAGCGACGACACCGTCGTATAGGCGAGCATCAGCTTCAGGTCGGTCTGGCGCACCGCCAAAAGCGCCCCGATGATGAGCGTCGCTGCGCCGAAGACCGGCAGGATGAGCTGCCACTCCGTCGTTCCGCCGAGCACCGGATTGAGCCGCATCAGCAGATAGACGCCGGCCTTCACCATGGTCGCCGAATGCAGATAGGCCGAGACCGGGGTCGGCGCTTCCATGGCGTTGGGCAGCCAGAAATGGAAGGGAAACTGCGCCGATTTGGTGAAGGCACCGCCAAGCACGAGGATCAGCGCGGCAAGATAGAACGGGCTCGCCTTGAGCTGCGGGCCGAAGGAGGTGAGCAACGAAAACTGGGTGATGCCTGAAATGTTCCACAGGATGATCAGCCCGGCGAGCAGGAACAGCCCGCCGCCGCCGGTCACCACCAGAGCCTGCAGGGCTGCGCGCCGGGCCGCTTCGCGCTCATGATCGAAACCGATCAGCAGGAACGAGGTGATCGAGGTCAGTTCCCAGAAGACGAACAGCATCAGGAAACTGTCGGACGCCACCACTCCCAGCATCGAGCCCATGAACATCAGGAGGAACGAGAAGAACCGGCCCTGATGCGGGTGTCCCTTCAGGTAACCGCCGGAATAAAGCACGATCAGCGCGCCAATGCCGGAAATCAAAAGGATGAAGGTCAGCGACAGCCCGTCGATCAGCCAGGAGAAGCTGACATTGAAGGACGGCACCCAGATATAGCCGCCGGTCACCACCCCGCCGCGCGCAATCTCGCCCGAGAAGCCGGTAAAATGCAGGAAGATCGCCACGGGAACGAGTGCCAGCACCCAGGCGGCATTGTGACCGAGGATGCGGGTCAGGAGCGGCGCCACGATTGCGCCCAGGAACGGCAAAAGGAGTGCCAGAAATGTCAGATCGGCGACATTCATGGTTCCGATTGTTCCTTTCAAGGGTTGCGGGCGGCAGGAGACGGCAACAAGGCGTAGCGAACGAATGTCGGCGGCGGACAATCTTCGGGATAAGCCAAGCGATGAGCAAACTCAAGGTTACGGCGGGAAAAACGGCCGCTCTCCCCAGATTGCCACGGGTTGGAGCGCAATTGAACGTGGTGATGGGGTGATTGCCGGAACGCCCCGCCCTCCCTATATCTTGGCAGCAAATCCGAGGAGAGACCGATGAGCGACACCAGCACCTTGAAAATATTCAAGACCAATGAGGAATGGCGTGCGCAGCTGACGCCGGAACAGTACCGCATCACCCGCCAGCACGGCACCGAGCGCGCCTTCTCAAGCCCGGATTTCGACTTGAGCAAGAAGGGTGTCTATCACTGTGTCTGCTGCAACCGGCCGCTCTACCTCTCGCAGGTAAAGTTCAATTCCGGCACCGGCTGGCCGAGCTTCTACGAACCGATCTCGCCCGACGCCGTGACGAAACATCACGACACGTCCTATGGGATGAGCCGGACGGAAATCCGCTGCGCCGATTGCGACGCGCATCTCGGCCACGTCTTCCCCGACGGCCCGCCGCCGACCGGCCTGCGCTACTGCATGAACGGTGTTGCCTTGACCTTCGAACAGGAGTGAATTTGCCGGCCGGGCGGGCACCTGACCGCGCACGGCGCGCTTCAGGATGGCTGCCTGATGCTTTCAATAACAGTCTCCGGCGCGGGTGACATGCCGAAGACATGGGCAAACAGAGCGTAAAGACAGAGCGCCAGGACGACAAGCGCCATCAAGGGAACGAACAGGAAGACAAGGATGACCGACCAATTGCGGCCCGTCGTCATCTCTTCATCCGCTTCGCTCCAAAGGGGGACGCCCTTGTCATCGACGCCGTAGTTTGAACGCTCACTTGAGATGTTGCGGTTTGCGGCATTACGTGGCTCTGACATTCTCCCTCTTTCTCGGTGTGTCTCCACCGTTTTGACACAGAATACATGCTTTTCCGGCAAATTCTTCTATATTACTAATATATCGTTAATCGCGTAACCCTTACCACAGTTACCCCAGGCCCCCTCTACGGTTCTAGTCGAAAGATGGTTTTTCAACCCATTGTTTTTTTCTTGCGATTCGCCGTGAATACGTTTCCGGCGCGCTCCGTCTCAAATGAGAACACAATGGCCGCCTGGCGGCGTACTTCAACAACGGAGGCGGCCTTGAGACATGCGCTGTTGCTGATAGCAGCCCTTTCCGTGAGTTCGCCTGCCCTCGCCGCGGACGACTGGACGCGCTATTCCAATCCGCGCTTCGGATACAGCGCGGCCGTGCCGCCGGGGTTCACGCTTCAGCAGGAAGCCGACAACGGCGACGGCGCGACGTTCCGCGCCGACGACGGGCGTTCCGAGCTTTCGATCTACGGCACGACGGTCGAGGGTGGGGAATTTGCCGGCGAAGCGCGCAAGCGCATCGACCGGGACAGGGCTCGCGGATGGACGATCACCTATGACAAGGTGACAGAGGGCTGGGCGAGCTATTCCGGCTCGCGGACGGCAGATGTTCTCTATGTCCGCGGCATCGCGCTCTGCGACGGGAATGCCGCCTATTTTCGTCTTCGGTATCCGCGCGACGCGCTGAAAAGGTTCGACGGCGTGATCGGCCGGATGGTGAAATCCCTGCGGCTCGCCACGGGATGCGATCGGGCACCGCAGAAGGCTCCCGGCGCTGCACCGAACTGACGTGCACCATGGCGGATGTTTCCGGTGAGGCAGCGGCTCAGGCCGAAGCGCTGCTGATGCAGGTGAGAACGGCGGAATAGTGCACGGCGGAAGCCGTTACCACGAAGCCATGCCAGATGGCGTTCTGGAAGCGCAGCTTTTCCCAGACATGGAAGATCACGCCGCAGGAATAGACGATGCCGCCGATCAGGATGAGGATCAGCGTCGTTTCCTTCAACTGCGACAGGAGCGGGCCGGCGGCAAACACTCCGCTCCAGCCCATGGCGAGATAAAGCAGGATCGCCACCTTGTCGAAGCGGCCGGGAAAGACGCATTTGATCAAAACGCCGACAAAGGCGATCGCCCAGATGCCGATCAGCATGCCGAACAGATAGGGATCGTCCCAGCCGCGCTGCAGGAACGGCGTATAGGTGGCGGCGATCAGCACGAAGATCGACGAATGGTCGAAGCGGCGCAGGAACCATTTCGTCTTCGACACAGGATAGAGATTGTAGAGGAAGGAGATCGACAGCGTCGCAACGAGCCCGGCACCGTAGATCCAGGCGGCGGCCAGTTGCCCGGACGTGCTCCAGACGGTCGCATAGAAGATCATCGCCGTGACGCCGATCAGCGCCGAAACGAGGCCGATCCCGTGGATGACACCATCGGCAATCAGTTCAGAGCGATCGTAATCCCATTTGATGCCCTTGATTTCCACCAGAGCCCCTCGACACTTCATTTCAGTCCGGTTTCACGATGCTGCCAGCAAATTGCCCACCATAGTTCGCAGCATCATATCGCCACCGCAAGCGCGCGGCAGCCATACAATCTGACACAGGCAGGCGAGGCGAAAAAGGGCCGGAAAGATCAATCTTTGCAACAGATCGACATCTCACCGCAGCGTGCGCACCGCTGTTCCCCGGGAGACTACTTCAGCCGCGACCAGATGCGTGACAATTCCGACAACTGGTCGCTGCCCTTCCGCAAGGCACTGCAGCGGCGCCTTGCCGACCAGAGACTCTATTCCGGCCCGATCGACGGCGGCCTCGGCCCGCTGACACAGGCGGCGATCGACAACATTTTCGGGGTGCGGTGAGGGTGATGACGAACGTAAACGGAAGAGTTGCGCCGTTGCAGTCATTGCCAGTATTGCGGAAATCCTTATCCTGCGACGTCGCAAATGTCCAATGCAGTGGCAGAGGTAAGCATGTATTCAGCGCGGCCTATCCTAAACACAGACACTGGAAATCTGGTTGAGCTCTGGCGGCAAACATGGATTGCTACCTATACGGAAAGCCTTGGCGCGGATGCTTTGGAAGCCATGCTATCCAACCTTGACGCTCATGGTGCTTCTGCATTGTTGCCAGACAATGGTGAGCAAGGTTACTGCGCGGTTGTGGATGATGAGATTGTGGGGAGTGCGATCTTTGCGGATCGTGGCGGCACAGCATACCTTTGGGGCATGTACGTTAGCCCTCTCCACCAACGAGGAGGAGTCGGAACGCTTTTGCTGGAAGCCGTTTCATCCGCTTCAAACAGTGATCGTCTTGAAATTCGTGTGTTGTCGGCAATCGAGCCGGCACTGAGCTTTTATACGAAGCAGGGTTTTAAGATCACAGGCCAAGAGGAGACCGAGATCATGCCCGCAATTCACGCGAACTCGCTGATCATGTCCCTCAAGATCGATCGTTCGCGAATCTCCTTAGGATTTCTGCGAAGTGCGACCGGCATAATCGGGCGGTAGTTGATATTTGACGTTGTTGTTTCACAGTGTGCAACGAGGGTTAATCCCGCAGAAGACAAGCAGGTGATGCGAATGACCGTTCCTTTCTCACTTGTTGGCATTGATCACCTCGTCCTTCTGGTTGATGACATGAAGGGTGCGCTCAGCTTCTATTTCAGTGTCATGGGCTGCCAGCCTGGCTACTCATATCCAGAGCTTGGCATGGAGCAAGTGTGGTGCGGATCGTCCCTGATAGTGCTGTGGGACATCACACATCCTGGCGGCCGAAAGGCGGCTCCCCCAGTATCAGGCGGCCGCAACGTCGACCACATCTGCATCGCAACCGGCCCTTTCGACCACGAGGCGATGCGGGCACATTTGAAGGGCCATGGGATCGAAATTCACCAAGAGGCCTTTCATGGGGGATCGCGCGGAATGGGCCACTCCTTCTACATTCACGATCCTTTCGGCAACAAGATCGAGATCAAGGGACCAGCGGAATACCCTGACGGGAGAACAACCATCACAACTTGATGAAGCTATCGCACACGCCGGAACCATTCGTTTTTCTGCGTGGCTCTAATGTGGTCAAGATCGAGGTCGGCAATAACAAGCTCTTGGATCGTTCCGCCCATAGTAACGACCTTACCCAAAGGATCGACTGCAAAGGACCGCCCGTCGTCTTTCGGCTCCGGATAGTTGGCCACAGCCACTCCCACGACCGATTGGAAGGCCATTGCGCGCACGCCCGCCACGCGTATGTCTCCGACACCTACGTCATCGACCAGCGGGCTGCTGTTCGGGACGAGAATAATCTCTGCACCAGCCCTCACGAGGTCCGATGCAACATCAGGAAATTCACGGTCCATGCAGATCATAATGCCGATGGCGATCTCGCCGGCTCCAGTCTGAAGTCGGATTACCTCAGAACTCTCACCAGGCGCACAAACTTCCTCCGGGATGGCAAAGAAGCAGATATGTCGCTTCCTTTGATGAAGGACGATCTCGCCGCTGCTATCGATCAGCACGGCGGAGTTGAAGGGTTTGACTTTCCCTCTCTCAAGAAACGTTGCCACAACGGCAACGCCATTCCTGCGGGCTGCGCTCCGAAATTTGTCAATGAAAGTGCCATCAAGTTCAACCGCTGCATCGATCCACGATTTCTGAGATGCCTCATCTTCAGGATCGAAACGGCTATACCCATTTGAAAACATCTCAGGAAATACGACGACATCGGCGCCGGCTTTAGCCGCGGACGCGATATAACCATCGCTGTCGGCGTCCGGCATAACCTGGGCCAAAGCGACACGAAAATAGCTGCTTGCCAATGAACTTCCTCCTCATCTCCTCGATAACACCGAGCTTCATCACTTGTCTTGGAAACGCGGCTTGCTGAAGGCGCGCCGGCATAGTCATGTCGCGAATATCCCTAATACTCGCGACAAAATCGGCCGCATTGAAAGACTGAATTTCCGTCGCAAAAATCGATCGCAGAACTCAGATTTTTGCGACCGAAATTTGCGACACCCGAGTTGCGGCTTCGGACCAAGCGCAGCCGCTGGCGGCAATTGCTGCCGCATAGGCGACAAGCACCTTCGGCCTTCAGCGATCGATCAGCACCGCGCATTTGCAATGGCTGGCGACGCGGCTTGCGGTGGAGCCGATGAAATAGTCGATCAGGCCGGGCCGGTGCGAGGCGATGATGACCAGATCGCCCTCCATCTCTTCGGCAAAGGCGTTGATGATGCCCGCAGCGCCGCCGACGCGGATTTCGACGCGGCCCCTGACGCCGTGTTTGCGCTTGAGGTCGGTCAGCGTGTTGGCCGCATGCTTGCGGGACGCCTCGATCATTTCCAGCGGAAAGTCGACAATCATGTAGCCCTGCGCATAGGCGTTCAGATCCTCGACCACATTCAATAGAATGATTTCGCCACCCTCGTCGAGCAGCGACTTGGCGCGCTCCAGGACCTTCTCGCCGTGCTCCAGCTGGTCCATGGCAATCGGGACGATGATTCTCGAATACATGACTGTCTCCTCGGGTTCGCCGCGCCGGCAGAGAGGCAAGATGTCCTGCCTCATGGGCCGCTGTTTTCACCAACCCTCGCTGCCTTGCGCGGATAGACTAGAATATAGGTGTGTCCGGGAAAAAGTCACAACTTGCCATGTGGCCGCAGGCGATTGTCAACAGGTTGAGAACGGTACTTCCTCAATACGCCCCCTTTCGCGAACGCTACGCGCGCGCCATATAGTTTGCAACAGTTGCAAACGGGATCGCGCCATGGCCAGCTTCGACAGACGCACCTTCATGAAGTTTTCAGCAACAGCGCTGGTGACGGGAACCGCTGCGACCACGGCCAAGGCAGAAAGCACGACGATGACAGAGCAAGCCGCCACACACGCAGTCCGCATGCCGGCCTATATCGATCACTCGCATCTGGTGGTGCGCGATCTGCCGATGGTGTCGTCGTGGTATCAGCAGATCATGGGCCTGACGCCGATGGACAAGACGGCGAGCGGCGAGACGCTCGGCGTTGCCGGACGGCCGCTTCTGACGCTGACGACCGAGGGCAATGCCGCTGTTGCGCCGCGCAATGCGCCCGGCCTCTTCCACACGGCCTTCCTCGTCCCGGATCGCACCGAGCTTGGCCGCTGGCTGGCCCATATCGCCCATAACAACGTGCCGCTGCAGGGCGCATCCGACCATCTGGTGAGCGAGGCGATCTATCTCGGCGACCCGGAAGGCAACGGCATCGAGGTCTATCGCGACCGGCCGCGCGAGGAATGGAACTATATCGAGGACGGCATGGTGAAGATGGCGACGCTGCCGCTCGACCTGCAGGCGCTCTACGACGAGGCGCCGAAGGACAAGTGGGACGGCATGGCGGACGGGACGGCGATCGGCCATATCCACCTGCAGGTGTCGGATATTCCGCAGGCCAACGCCTTCTTCCGCGACGTGCTCGGGCTCGACCTGATGGCCACCTATCCCGGCGCCAGCTTCTTCGCCTCGGGCAAGTATCACCACCATGTCGGCGCCAATATCTGGAATTCACGCGGCGCGCCGAAGCGGCAGGGCAACATGACCGGCCTTGCCGACTACACCGTGCATTTCAACGATCCGGCCAAGCTGCAGGCGGCGATCGCCAAGCTCGACGAGTTGGAAATTCCGGTGACACGCAACGGCGCCACCGTTTCACTGGTCGACCCATGGGGCATCGGGCTGAAGCTGGTGGGGTGAATGCAAAGGACTGAGCAGACGCGTTCCCGGTGCTATGCCGTGGCGAGATGCCAGCAGTTTGCTGGCAATGGCTATCTTGCAACCCCTCATTGAACTGACGCCAAAATCTGCGACGTGACTTCAACCCGTGAACTTGAGCGAGTTCACCAGATAGCGCGTTGGATCAGCCGCCGCAGGCCGCCGCCCGTCCAAGGAGGAAGGCTCGTTCGCGCTCGTTGCGGGTGAGCGCGGCTGCGCGCTCGAACGCGGCCCTGGCTTCGGTCAGCCGGCCGGCCCGGAACAGGAAGTCCCCCTTCGCGGCCGGCATCGGGGCGTAGTCGCGCAAGGTCCCTGCCCGCTCGATCTCGCCCACGAGCGCCAGACCTGCCTGCGGCCCGAAGGCCATGCTGTGGGCCACGGCCCGATTGAGATCGACGACCGGTGACGGCATCACCTCACGCAGCGTGTCGTAGAGCGCGGCGATCCTCTGCCAGTCGGTCTCCTCCGCCTTGCGCGCCCTTGCGTGGCAGGCGGCGAGTGCTGCCTGCAGGGCGTAGGGTCCGTTCGCGCCACCGAGCGCATCGGCGCGTTCGAGGGCAGCGAGGCCCCGGTGGATCAGGAGTTGGTCCCAGCGGGCGCGGTTCTGTTCGGTCAGGGGAACGAGCGAGCCGTCCGGCGCCGTCCGGGCGTTGAGACGCGAGGCCTGGATTTCCATCAGCGCAAGCAGACCGAAGACCTCGGGCTCCTCGGGCGCCAGGCCGGCGAGGATGCGGCCGAGGCGCTGGGCCTCGGCGCACAGAGCCGGACGGATCAGGTCTTCGCCGGCGGTGGCAGCATAACCCTCGTTGAAGATCAGGTAGATGACCTCGAGCACCGAGGCGAGGCGTTCCCTTCGGTCCGGCCCGCGCGGCACTTCATAAGTCAGGCCGGCCCTGCCGAGCGTCTTCTTGGCCCGGACGATGCGCTGGGCGATGGTCGCTTCATTCGAGAGGAAGGCACGGGCGATCTCGTCCGTCGTCAGCCCGCCGATCAGGCGCAACGTGAGGGCCGCGCGCGCCTCCGGGGACAGCACCGGGTGGCAGGCGGTGAAGATCAGGCCCAGCAGTTCGTCGCCAAGGTCGTCATCCATGGCCGCCTCGATGTCCGCGACAGGGTCGACACTTTCGTTCTCAAGGTCCCGGCCGATCTCGGCATGCTTGCGCGCCAGCATCTTTTTGCGGCGGAAGCCGTCGATGGCGCGGCGCTTGGCAGCGGCCATCAGCCAGGCGCCGGGATTTCTCGGAACCCCGGTCTTCGGCCATTCCGAGAGGGCCGTCACGAGGGCGTCCTGGGCCAGGTCCTCGGCCAAACCGACGTCCCGCACCATTCGGGCCAGGCCCGCGATGAGCCTGGCCTGTTCGATCCGGAAGATCGTCTCGATCGTTTGATGGGTTTCGACCGCCGCCATGCTTCCCGCTTAAGGGAGGTGCGAGGGCCACGTCAAGCGGCAGTGGCGACGGATGAGGTGTCAACGGCCGGCCGTCTTTTCGCGGAGCCGCTCCTCCTGCTCGGCGAGCTCCGGCGTCAGGGCATCGCCGAAGTCGGCGGCTTCGAACACCTGGCGGATCTCGATCTCGCTCGGACCCAGCATCGGATTGGGGCAGCGCCTGACCCACTCCACCGCCTCGGCCATATCCTTGACCTCCCAGAGCCAGAAGCCGGCGACCAGTTCGCGGGTCTCGGCGAACGGGCCATCGATGACGGTGCGGCCCGGCCCGTCGAACGCGACGCGCTTGCCCTTGACCGAAGGGTGCAGCCCCTCGCCGGCCATCATGATGCCGGCGTTGACCAATTCCTCGTTGTACTTGCCCATGGCTTCAAGAAGCTCGGTCGTGGGCATGATCCCCGCTTCGCTTTCCTTCGTCGCCTTCACCATAACCATGACGCGCATCGTCTTTTCTCCTCTGATGATGGAAGCCACAATGGCCTTCCTGATCATACGACGAACGCGTGACGGGAAAATCGACATGCCGCCAAAACTTTTTTCAAGAAAAGCGGCGACGCAGCCGCAACAGCTGCAGCCGGCGTGAAGGATCATTGCCGTCGTGCAAGGAATGCGGTTACCGATGGGGCGGTCGGCTCCAGGTCGTAGAAGCCCAAACCTCTGTTCAAACCGTTTTCTTTTCGCTGAAAACGCCGCGTTTCTTCAGCTGGCTGATGAACGCGGTGGCGATGCCGGTCAGAACAATGAGAGTTGCGAGGATGGACACATACCGGGCGTCGGCAGTCGGAACCGAGCCCGCCACGTGCTCGTAAATTTCTGCCAGCAGCAAGCTGATCAGTGCGGCCGACGCGGTTGAATAATCCTTGGCAATAACCCGCTTGAAATTGAAATCCATGCCCTCAGTGGCCTGGGAAAACTTGCCGAAGCGCGGAAGCCAGCGCGGGACATCGGAGCAGTAGGCCTTGTAGCCTTCCCCGAACTTTCCCTTAAGGAACGCCTCCTCGGCGTAGACGATGCATTGGTACATGAAGCAGAACAACAGGATACCGACGACCGTCACCACCGGGTTGCCATGCATGAGGAAGACCGCGCTGTAGATCAGGACGTTGCCGACGTACAACGGATTGCGGCAGATGCTGAACATGCCTTCGGTGACAAGATTTTTGGCGTAGACCTTCTTATTCAGGCCGCCCCGCTGGATGTACGCATAGCCGATGACGATCGCACGGAACGCCAGCCCGGAAAATGCGATAAGCCATGCGACCATGTCCTTGGCATTTTCGAGCTGCTTGCTGCCAAACATTTCCGTTTCCGGCGCGGCGGAGAGAAAGAGCGCGACGATAATGACGGGGAATAGCTGGTTTCGATACCGGAACAGAAAGTTGCCGATGGAGATCATCAAGGATTTCATTTTTTTCTCAGCTATTTGACCGCGATGATGCCGCAGAAGTTGTACCAGCGGAAAAACACCTCGATGTGCTTGAATCCTGTTTCCCGGAGAAGCTGGATATTCTCTTCCAGTCGATAGGGGATGAGGACATTTTCCAGCGCTTCCCGTTTCTTGGATATCTCGATCTCCGAATATCCGTTTCGCCGCTTGAAATCGTAATAATGCTGGATGAACAGGCGGTTGAAGGTCGTGTCCTCGCTCGTCAGCTTTTCGATCAGGACCACGCAACCCTGTTCATTCAAGCCGGAGTAGATCATCTTCATCATTCGCTCGCGGTAGAGCGGACGAATGAACTGAAGCGTCAGCAGCATCGTAACGACGCTGGCATTCTCCATATACAGGCCCTTGTGCAAATCGGCCGTCTGCAGCTCGATCGGCCTTTGCGTACCGGTCTGGGCGATCTTCTGCCGTGCCTTCTCAAGCATATCGGGGGCGTTGTCGACGCCAATGAACGTGACGCTGGGATCCAGAACAGGATCGAGGGCCAGCAGCGTCGTCGCAGTCGAGCAGCCGATATCGTACAAGTTGGTATTGGGCTTGGCAAAATCCAGCGCCAGTTCGCAGACCATCCGCTGCATTTCTTCGTAGTGCGGCACCGAGCGGCTGACCATGTCGTCAAACACGTCAGCCACCTTGGCATTGAAGGAAAAATCGCCGACCGGTGGCTCGTCCTGACTGAAGACGGTGTCTTTCCGCTCAGTTTCGAGGACGATATGCAGTGCTTTCTTCTTCATGTTGTCCACTCTGTCTCGACATATTGGCGCGGCCGCCTGGCCGCACAAATGACGGAAAGGACACCACAAAGCTGACACCCACCTGAACGTATCCTCTGATGTCGGGGCTACAGCGCCGCGCGTCTTTTCAGACGCGCAAAGGTCTCTGTAAGACTTTGACATGCTGCATATTTTTATCCTTAAGTCGATCCCGATTTAAGGAATTATGTGGTAGGCGGAGACACCGACAACGAGCCCTCATCGAGCACGCAGCCGTGCGCCGAAGCGGCAGGGCGACATGACCGGCCTTGCGGACGACACCGTGCATTTCAACGATCCGGCCAAGCTGCAGGCGGCGATCGCCAAGCGTGATGAAATGGAAACTCCGGTGACGCGCAATGGCGCCACCGTCTCGGTGGTCGATCCCCTGGGGCATCGGGCTGAAGCGCGCGGCACAGGCTAGACGCCGGTATCAGCCCAGTCGCATCGGAAGGCCAGCATGGGCTTCGAAAATCCCTTCAGCCGCCGGCGTGTCGCGTGAGCGAAGAGATCGGCGGGGCCGTACTCCCGAAAAATGTTTTCCGACACCAGGATCTGGTCGCCGGAGGCCACAGCGCACAATCGTGCTGCAAGTTGCACCGTAGAGCCGAACAGGTCGTGGCTGTCCTCGATGGGCTCGCCGCAATCCAGCCCGATGCGAATATGAATAGGCTCGGCGTTGCCGCAGTTGTAACGTTTGAATTCCTGCTGGATCGCCCTTGCGCAATCGACGGCTGCGGCTGTCGAGGCAAACGTCGCCATGATGCCGTCGCCGGTGTGCTTCACCTCGCGGCCCGAGGCGTGTCCGACACATCTGCGCACAATAGAGTCATGCGCCCTGACCAGTTCGGTCGCCATGCGGTCGCCGAGGCGCGATGTCATCGCGGTCGAGCCGACGATGTCGGTGAACAGGATTGCCCGGTGGCCGCAATCCATTTCGGCCGAAGTTTGTCCAGGCGCCATCTCGGGGTCTTGAATTCGGCCGAGAAACGCCTCGACCGCCGACAATGCGACCTCGACAACCTCGCCGGCGATGAAGCCGTGCGCCTCGCGGTGCACGCATTGAGCGGTTTCGGCGTCGGGCGCGTCCACTAGGCAAAACGCGGTTCCGCGCCGCTGGTCGAACCAGTAGGTCAGGAACTTAACCCCATACCGGTCCTGAATCTCGATATCCTTGCGATGCGCCTCGGCGGCGTCGGCGGCTGTGATCCCCGCGAGATCATGCCGGTCCATGAAGATAGTCATTTGCGCCTCCTGCCTACAGGAAGGCTTCATTCTACGACCTGGATGCAGCCCGGTCCACCTTTCGGACGGTTTGTGAGGCCGGTGCTTGCCGCTTTCCAGCGCGGCGATGCAAAATGCGTGAGGGGGAGGACACAGGTCGTCCTCCCCTCACCTTTCCGTTTACGTGCTCGCCGCCGCTCAGGCCGCGTAACGGGTGCGCTGCTGTGGCTGCGATGCGCGATTTGCTTCTTCGAGCTTGAAGCGGGCAAGCAGGGTCTGCAGCTGGCGGCTCTCTTCGGCAAGTGTTTCGCTCGCCGCCGTCGTCTCCTCGACCATGGCGGCGTTTTTCTGCGTCATCTGGTCCATGTGGTTGACGGAGGTGTTGATTTCGGCAAGCGCCGTTGACTGTTCGCGCGCCGCGGTCGCGATGCTGTCCACATGGTCGTTGACGCGCAGGACGAGCTTCTCGATCTCCAGCAGCGCATCGCCCGTTGCCCGCACCAGCGAGACGCCACCTTCGACTTCCGAGGCAGAGGCGCTGATCAGCGTCTTGATCTCCTTGGCGGCATTGGCCGAGCGCTGCGCCAGTTCGCGCACTTCCTGGGCGACGACGGCGAAACCGCGTCCCGCCTCGCCGGCGCGGGCCGCCTCGACGCCCGCATTGAGTGCCAGAAGGTTGGTCTGGAAGGCGATCTCGTCGATGACGCCGATGATCTGGCTGATGCGGCTCGAGGAGCCCTCGATGCGGCTCATGGCGCTGACGGCGCTGCGGACGATCTCGCCCGACTTGCCGGCGCTCTCCTTGGTTGCGCGCACCATGTCGCGGGCTTCGTTGGCGCGCGAGGAGGAGGCGCGGACGGTGGCGGTGATCTCGTCGAGGGCTGCGGCGGTTTCCTCAAGCGCTGCGGCCTGCTGCTCTGTGCGCTTGGAGAGATCGTTGGCGGCCGAGCTCAGTTCGGCGGAGCTTTCCTTGATCGTGCCGGCAGCCCCGCGCACATTATGCATGGTCGAGCGTAGCGTCACCATCGTCGCATTGACGTTCTGCTGCAATTCGGCGAAGGCACCCTGGAACCGCCCTTCCATGCTCTGCGACAGATCGGCATCGGCAAGAGCGGCGATGACGCGGCGCACTTCGGCGACGGCGTCGTCGATGCTGTCGACCAGTTCGTTGACGCTGCCGGCGAAGCGGTTGAGGTCGTCGTTCTGGTAATCTTTGCCGATACGGCCGGTGAAATCGCCGGCAACGGCGGAAGCGACGACGGCGCTGATGCTCGACTGCAGATCGCTGCTCAGCGCATGAAGGGCTGCCTCCTGCGCCTTCATATCGCGCATCGCCAGCGCATTGCGGCGGAAGACTTCGACGGCGCGGGCCATTTCGCCGATCTCGTCCTTGCGGGTGGCGTCGGTGCCGGTGTCGTCGAGATTGCCTTCGGCAAGGCCACTCATCGCGGCCGTGATGGCGCGAACCGGTGCCGAGATGCCGCGGCGGGCGACGAGAAGGCTGACGACCGCTCCGAAGATGATGCAGGCCGCGGCCGACGCGAGTGCGATGACAAACGCGATCGACGAGGACTGGAGAGCGTCGGCACGGGCCGTGGCAAGCGCTTCGCCGGAATAGGTGCTGTATGCCTTGACCGCGCTGGTGACCGTCTTTTGCGCGGCGAGCGCCTTGCCGAGCCCGGCCTTGATCGCAGCAGCATCCTCACCGTTCTTCTCGGCGATATCGACCATGGCGCGGATTTCGCCGAAATAGGTTTCGAGCGTCGAGCGGATCGTCTGCAGCTGCTTGAGTTCGGTCTGGTCGGCGGCCGCTTCGATCTTCGGCAGGCGCTCGAGCATTTCCTTGGAGCGCTTTTCCGTTTCGGCGCGGAAATCGGCCGCCTTTTCAGGCTGGGCGGCGAGCTGGTAGGTCATGCGGCTGATGGCGATGATATCGACGCGCAGGTCCATCGCCTCGCGGGCGACCTCCTCCTTGTTGCCGACGGACACCATGGCCTGCTCCAGCGCAAAGATTCCCCTTGCGCCGACAAAGGCGATGACCAGCGAAGAGAGCCCCATGACGAACACGACGAGGCCGATCTTCTGGAGAATGGAAAGATTGCGAAAGGTCATGGCTGAACTCCGGCAGGGCCGATGGCCCGCTAGTTGAACGAAAAAGGGAGGTTCAAGGCATGATGCCTCTGGCAAAGCGCACGGGAAAACGACATCGCGCCCTGAGGCCCAATCTGAAGGAATTGCGCTAACGTACGGTTAAAGCTTTCCTATGTGAAATCGCCGCCTACGCTCTACTTACGAACGGTCACGGTCCACAAGGGCTCTGAGAATACCCCCCTCTGTCACTTCGTGACATCTCCTCCTCAAGGGGGAGATTGGCGTGGGGCCAGCCTCTTGCTCCAATCTCCCCCCTTGAGGGGGAGATGCCCGACAGGGCGGAGGGGGGTGGCCGCTGTCGGGCACGGTGACGCGTTATGCCGCGCGCGCAAAAGACTATCCCACCTCGCCGCGAAACGCCGCTTCGAGCGCGGCCGCGTCGAGCTTGACCATGTCGAGCATGGCCGTCATGGCACGCGCGGCTGCCTTCCTGTCGCTGCTGGCGATGAACTCGGTGAGGTTCTTGGGAACGATCTGCCAGTGCACGCCCCAGCGGTCCTTCAGCCAGCCACATTGCACGGGCTGACCGCCGTCGAGCAGCGCATCCCACAGCCTGTCGACTTCGGCCTGATCGGCACAGGTGACCGAGATCGACATGGCATGCGTATATTCGGCCGGCTCGAAACCGTTCAGCCCCATGAAGGATTTGCCGTCCAGCGTGAAGTCCACCGTCATCACGTCGCCGGTCCGGGCGTTTCGACTATCGATCGGATAGCGCGTAATCCGGTCGACCCGGGCGTCCGGAAAAAGCGACACATAGAAATTGGCGGCCTCCTCGGCCTCGTCCACATACCACAGGCAAGTCGCGATGCTCATCTGATCCTCCATTCGCCATGAACGCGATACTGCGCAACGGCCAACGAGCGAATTTGTTCAGGCGGTCTGCGTAATGTCCGGAGCTTTTTCCTTGAACCTTGCGCACCCGGCCTCTATCTCCGATATACACCCCTCGCATTTTTCCCGGAGACATCCTTGTCCATTTTCAAGAACCTGCCCGCCGCTCCCGTTGCTCCGAAGAAACCGGTGACGGATACCCGCCACGGCATCACCCGGACGGACGACTATGCCTGGCTGCGCGCCGACAACTGGCAGGCGATGTTCAAGGACCCCTCGATCCTCGACCCGGAGATCCGCAAACACCTGGAAGCCGAGAACGCCTATATGAAGGCGGCGATGGCCGATACCGAGACGCTGCAGAAGACGCTGTTTGCCGAGATGAAGGGCCGTATCAAGGAAGACGATAGTTCCGTGCCGATGAAGGACGGGCCATTTGCCTATGGCACCTTCTTCGTCACCGGCGGCGAGCAGCCGCGCTATTTCCGCATCCCCCGCGATGGCGGGACACGCACCGTCCTGCTCGACGGGGACAAGGAAGGCGACGGCAAGGCCTATTTCCGCCTCGCCGGCATCGACCACTCAACCGACCACAGCCGCGGCCTCTGGGGCTATGACGACAAGGGCTCGGAATATTACACGCTGCGCGTCCGCGATCTCGCAACCGGCGAGGACCTCACCGACGTCATCGAAAACACCGGCGGCGGCGGCGCCTGGGCGCCGGATGGCAAGAGCTTCTTCTATACCGTTCTCGACGACAACCACCGGCCGTCGAAGATCTTCCATCATATCCTCGGCACGCCGCAGAGCGACGACCGGCTGGTCTACGAGGAGGAGGATCCGGGCTTCTTCATGGGCGTCGGCGGCTCGATGCTCGACGATTTCATCTACATCGACATTCACGACCACGAGACCAGCGAATACTGGCTGCTGCCGACATCGGACCTGACGGGCAAGCCGCAACTGGTATCGGCGCGCGAAACCGGTCTCGAATATTCGCTGACCGAGGGCGGTGATGTCTTCTACATCCTGACCAATGCCGACGGCGCCAAGGATTTCAAGATCATGCAGACGCCGGTTGACAAACCTGGGCGTCAAAACTGGACCGACGTCGTGCCGCATACGCCGGGCCGACTGATCATCAGCCACATGGCCTTTGCCCGCCATCTCGTCTGGCTGGAGCGGGAAAACGGGTTGCCGCAGATCAAGATCCGCGACCGCAAGACCGGTGAGGAACATGCGATCGCCTTTGCCGAGGAAGCCTATTCGCTCGGCCTCTCCGGTGCCGGCGAATACGACACCGACGTCATCCGCTTCTCCTACTCCTCGATGACGACGCCGAGCCAGCTCTACGACTACAACATGGCAACGCGCGAACGCACGCTCCTGAAGACGCAGGAAGTGCCTTCCGGCCATAATCCGGACGACTACGTCACCCGCCGCGTCATGGCGCCATCCTTCGACGGCGTCGAGGTTCCGGTGACGCTGCTCTACCGCAAGGATGTGGCCCTCGACGGCTCGGCGCCCTGCCTGCTCTATGGTTACGGCGCCTACGGCATCAGCATTCCAGCGGGTTTCAACACCAACTGCCTGTCGCTCGCCGATCGTGGCTTCGTCTTTGCCATCGCCCATATCCGCGGCGGCAAGGACAAGGGATTCCAGTGGTACGAAGACGGCAAGATGGGGAAGAAGACCAACACCTTCAAGGACTTCATCGCCGCGGCCGACTATCTTAATCAACAGAAGTTCACCTCCTACTTAAACATCGTCGCCGAGGGCGGCTCGGCCGGCGGCATGCTGATGGGCGCAATCGCCAACATGGCACCGGAGAAGTTCAGGGGCGTGATCGCCGCCGTCCCCTTCGTGGATGTGCTCAACACCATGCTCGACGACACGCTGCCGCTCACCCCGCCGGAATGGCCGGAATGGGGCAACCCGATCGAGAGCAAGACGGCCTACGAGCGCATGGCGGCCTATTCGCCCTACGACAATGTTTCGGAAAAGCCCTACCCCGCCATCCTCGCGCTCGGCGGCCTGACCGATCCGCGCGTGACCTATTGGGAACCGGCCAAATGGGTGGCGAAGCTGCGCGAAAAAACCACCGGCTCCGCGCCGATCCTGATGAAGACCAACATGGACGCGGGCCACGGCGGCGCCTCGGGGCGGTTCCAGCGGCTAGAGGAGATCGCGTTTGAATATGCCTTTGCGATCAAGGTGGCGGGGAAGATGTAAGGGCGGCAGGCTCAACTTCTGCTACAGCGCCGCGCGTCTTTCAGACGCGAAAAGGTCGCTGTAACACTTTGATCTGCTGCATAATTTTGTCCTTTGATCGTTTCCGATCCAAGGAATTATGCAGTAGCATGAGGCTGCTCTTCGCGTTCATGACAGCTCATTCTCCCCGTGGCCTGCGGGGAGAATAGATGGAGAGATCAAATGCCTGTCCATATCGCTCTTCTGCGCGCCGTCAATGTCGGCGGAACCGGCAAGTTGGCCATGAGCGACCTGAAGACGCTTTGCGAGAAGGCCGGTTTCTCGGACGTGAAAACCTATATCCAGAGCGGCAATGTGCTCTTCCGCTCCGAGCTTTCCACCGCGGACAGCGCGAAGGCTCTGGATGAGGCGCTCGCCGAATTCATGGGCAAGGCACCGGGTGTGATGGTGCGCAGCCGCAGCCAACTGGAAGCGATCGCCGAGAACAATCCCTTCCCGGATGCCAAACCGAACTACCTGATGGTCAACTTCCTGCCAGAGGCGGCGCCTGCCAATGCCCTCGACAAACTCGTCGCGCCGGATGGCGAAGAGGTGCATGCCGCGGGCCATGAAATCTACGTGCATTATCCGAACGGCTCGGGCCGCTCGAAACTGAAACTGCCGGCGCTGAAGCATGCAACATCGCGCAATCTCAACACGGTGCGGAAACTGGCAGAGCTTGCAGCGGATATGGAAAGCACCGGCGGTTGAGAGACGATGTTGTCCCGGCGTCCGGGTCTCAGGCGCTGCGGAACCAGATGGGAAATTGCAGTGCCTGCCCGGCAACAGACGATGGAAGGCGAAATCCGCAAAGAAGCGTTTGAGAAACCCCATAAAATCTTAATGGTTTCTTTCATCTTTCTAACATTAGAGATCAGTAACATTCCTCCCTAATTGCCAGTCCATATAGAGGGGGTAGCTATGCGGCGGCCATTCAAAGCGTACATCGATCATTTCCTTGGTGACGAATCGGGTAATTTTTCCACTCTGACCGCCATTGCATTCGTTCCGGTCATCGGAGCCGCTGCTGTGGTGATTGACCTTGGAGCCGCATACATCGAGGCAACGAAACTGCAAGCGGCGCTTGACAGCGCGGCCCTTTCGGCAGTCCGATCCTTCGGGGAAGGTTCCAGCGAAGACGAAACGACCAAGGAAGCGAGCGACATCTTCTTTGGCAATTTCACTGTTCCGGCAAATTCCGAGCCGCTGCCCGAGGAAGACAACTTGTCGAGTTTCAGCTTGACGCTCGTTGACGGCGCGCTCGAGGATACGGCAACGGCGGCGTACGGCTTCAACTACAAACCAATGTTCCTGGAGCGGCTTCCCTTCGAAATCAGCAAGCGCGCCATTGCGGCCCGGGTGCCTGGAATAGAGGCATGCATTCTTGCCCTGCACCCGACGAAATACAGATCATTCGAAGTCAGCGGCAGTGCGGCCATCGATATGAGCGGCTGTACCATCACGGCGAACTCCACCGACGCAGAGGCGATCTATGTCGGCGGCTCGGGCAGCCTGAAAGCTGAATGTCTCTATTCTTCCGGAGGCATATCGATCGATCCCAATGCGGTACAACTGGCCTGTCCCGATCCGCATGAGAAATCGCCAAGGGTTCCGGATCCCTTCAAGAACAAGAAACTCCCGGTTACCGCCCCGTGGGTCGACCTTTCCGGTTGCGGTCAAAACTTCGTCGATGGCGGTGGCGGCAATGGAAATTGCAATGGAACCGGAAAGACGCCGAACGGCAACAACGCCGGTTACGTCGTCACTTTGAAGCCGGGGACCTATGGAAGCCTCGAACTCAAGGGGGCGATCAATCTCGAGCCAGGTTCATACATCATCGACGGCGGTTCTCTGCAGTTGACCAGCCAATCGGTGGTGACCGGTCACGGCGTCACGTTTTTCCTGGTGAACGACGCCAGCCTCGTAATTCACGGCGGCGCCACGTTCGATATCTCGCCATCACTCTCGGGAGACTGGGCCGGCTTTTCGATCGTGGCAGAGCATGGAAACACGGAACCAGCCGTGATCAACGGCAACAGCTCGTCCTCGCTGACCGGGATCGTTTACATGCCGGATACGCAAGAAATCCAGTATTCCGGAAACGGAGCCACGGGCGGAGAATGCATTCGCCTGGTCGCGCAGGAGATCACCCTGACCGGAAACAGCTATTTTAAAATGGATTGCGATCCGGAGCTGGCAAACACGACAATCAACAACCCCGGCGCGATCCGTCTTGTGCAATGACGACGGCGCGACAATGCCAGCCTCTCGGTATCGAGGGGCTGGACCCGATGCATAACCTCGGCGTGAGGCCAACGCTCAAGCCCTGAACATTCAGGGACACCGGCATGATCCCATCGAACAGCGGCGGAAAACCAAGGCCTTGCAATGCAAGCCCGCACGCACGATATCCGGCTCACCGATAGTTTGCGGATGCGATATCATGCGCAATCCGCTGACGGACACGGTATTCGGTGGAGATCAGGACAGCATGGACCATAGCCAAGCGAAATCCGGGAGAACCGCCGCGATTGCGCCGATCCCATTCGACAACAGCTATGCGCGGCTGCCGGAGCATTTCTTCGCCCGCGCCAATCCGACGCCGGTGGCGGAGCCGTGGCTGATCAAGTTCAACCGGCCGCTGGCTGAAGAGCTTGGCCTAGATGCCGATGCGCTTGAGCGGAATGGCGCCCTGATCTTTTCCGGCAACAGCGTTCCGGAAGGTGCCGAGCCGCTCGGCATGGCCTATGCCGGGCATCAGTTCGGCCAGTTCGTGCCGCTGCTCGGCGACGGGCGGGCTATCCTGCTTGGCGAGGTGATCGACAGGAACGGCGTGCGCCGCGACATCCAGTTGAAGGGCGCCGGCAAGACGCCCTACTCCCGCCGAGGCGACGGGCGCGCGGCACTCGGGCCGGTGCTGCGCGAATATATCGTCAGCGAGGCCATGCATGCGCTCGGCATTCCCGCCACCCGGGCGCTGGCGGCCGTCGTTACCGGCGAGCCGGTCTATCGCGAGCGGGTCCTGCCCGGCGCCGTTTTCACCCGCGTGGCAGCGAGCCATATCCGCGTCGGCACCTTCCAGTTTTTCGCCGCGCGCGGCGATGCGGAAGGCGTCAAGACGTTGGCGGACTATGTGATCGACAGGCACTATCCGCAGATCAAGGGACATCAGCGCCCCTATCTGGCGCTGCTTGAGACTGTGGCCGGCGGCCAAGCGGCGCTGATTGCCCGCTGGCTTTGTGTCGGCTTCATCCACGGTGTCATGAACACCGACAATTGCGCGATTTCCGGCGAGACCATCGATTTCGGCCCCTGCGCCTTCCTCGATGCCTACGACCCGGCCAAAGTGTTCTCCTCGATCGACCAGGGCGGGCGCTATGCCTATGCGAGCCAGCCGGCGATCGGCCAGTGGAACCTGGCGCGGCTGGCCGAAACGCTGCTGCCGCTGTTCGACCCGGAGCCCTCCGAAGCCGTCAATCTCGCCAACGACGTGATCGCCGGCTATGGCCCACGCTTCCAGAACCATTGGCTCACAGGCATGAATGCCAAGATCGGCCTCATCGCTGAAGAAAACGGCGATCTCGATCTCGTCCAGGGCCTGCTGATGCTGATGAAGGAGGGACAGGCGGATTTCACCCTGACCTTCCGGCGGCTTGCCGATGTTGCGGAAAGCGACGCCGCACAGGACGCCTTTGCGGCCACGTTCCGCGATCCGGCGGCGATCGCATCCTGGCTTGCCGAATGGCGTGCCCGCCTGTCGCGCGAGGCGGAGACGCCGCGCGAAAGGGCGCAGGCGATGCGGCTGGTCAACCCGGCTTTCATTCCGCGCAATCACCGGATCGAGCAAGCCATCCGCGCGGCCGAAGACGACGGCGATTTCTCGCTGTTCGAGGCGCTTCTTTCGGTGCTTGCGAAACCCTATGAGGATCAGCCGCGCTTCGCAGCCTATGCCGCGCCACCAGTGCCGTCCGAGGAAGTGTTGAGGACGTTCTGCGGAACGTAAAACTGAAATCCTTTCGCAATTCACCCTTGGCATCTCCAGGAAGGGAAAATCGCCGTCCGCTGGCCGGTCACGCCATCCCGGCGATCAATTTGCCGACCTCGGCGAAGATAGGCTCGAGTTCCTTCACCGGCTTCGTCGCTTCGGCGATATAGACGGACGCCAGGATGGTGTGCCCCTCGCGAGGCCGCATGAAGCCGACATCGCCCGCTTCCCCATGACCGCTGGTGCCGGTCTTCTCGCCGATCGTCCAGTTGGCGGGAAGCCCTGCCCTCAACCGCCGGCCGCCCGTCGTGTTGGCGACGAGCCAGGCGGAGAACTGATCGCGGGATGATGGCGAGAGCACATCCTCAAACAGCAATCGCCCAAGCGTCCGCATTATCGCCGCGGGTGTCGTAGTGTCGCGCGGATCACCCACCTTCGCCTCGTTGAGCGCAGGTTCCGTCCGATCGAGCCGGGTCGTCTCGTCGCCGATTGAGCGCAGCCAGGCCGTCAGCCCCTCCGGCCCGCCAAAACTTGCGAGAAGGATGTTGGCGGCGGCATTGTCGCTGTAGGTGACGGCGGCGTCGCAAAGCTCGCCGACCGTCATACCGTCGGCGATATGTTTTTCGGCGATCGGCGAATGGGAAAGGAGGTCTGCCTTCGCAACGGCGATGCGCCGGTCGAGTTTCTCCTCGCCCTTGTCGACACGCGCCAGCACAAAGGCGGCGGCAAGCGCCTTGAAGGTCGAGCACATGGCGAAACGCTCGTCCTGCCGATGGCCGAAGGAAACGTTGGTAGTGGTGTCGAGGACGGAAACGCCGAGACGGCCGCCGGTGCGCTTTTCCAGCGCGGCAAGCTGTTGATTGATGTCGTTTTCGGCGGAAAGGGCGGTGCCGGCAGCAAGGCCGACAGCGGGAAGAAGCAGACTGGAGCCGATGATGAAAGACCGGCGGCTGAGCGTGAACGGCATGTGATGGGTTCTCCCGTGATGAATCTGGAAGCGACAACAAGCCATTGATAAGAATGACGAATATTAGTCATCCCTCAATGGACCGCACTGTCGCTGATCACGATCGGTAGGCAGCGAATGTGGCTGCTCTTTGCTTGAAAGATGGCGGCCGCGAATCTTGTTTTGGCCGTAAAAATTAACTCTGCCGCGATTTCCGGTTGACAAAATTCCCGAAAAGACGACATTGCCCCCATGATCAGAACCGCGAACATCGCCCGTTGGTATTTTACGCTGCTCCCATAGGTGCGGCTGACTGATCTCGTTCAACAGGCCGCCATCAGGCGGCTTTTGTTTTTGGACGGCACCTGATGGCAGGAAGCCATTCAGGAGCCTCGAAATGCTGCAGACCGCCATCCCGACACATCATGCCCATCCGGCCACACGCGCGCCGATGGTGACCATCCGCACCGCCAGGAGCCGCGACTTGGCCGAACTCCGCGAAATGATTGCCGAGCTTGCCGCTCATCACGGCGACACCGCTGCCGTCACGCCGGAACATCTGGAGCGCGACCTGTTCGGCCGCATGCCCTGGATCACCGCGCTGGTTGCCGAAGCCGGCGGCGAACTGATCGGCTACGCCATCCTCGTGCCGCTCTACCGCGCCCTGCAGGGTGTGCGTGGCATGGAACTGCACCATCTCTATGTCCGCCCGGCCCATCGCGGCACCGGCATCGGCCGCCACCTCGTCGGAAAGGCCCGCGAACAGGCGCGCATGGCAGGCGCCACCTACCTCTCCGTCAGCGCCGCCACCGGCAATTTCCAGGCCCACCGCTTCTACGAATCGGAAAATTTTACGCCAGGCCCAGTGACCGGCATGCGCTATCTGCAGACGCTGGCGTGATGTTGCGTGCACCGGCATGTGATGCCCAGCATGTTCAGCAGCTCGCTCCCAAGAATAACAGCGTTGATTTATACACATCAATGTGTATAAATCAACATATGCTGAGCTCCGATGTTATCAACCGCGCTAAGAAAAGACGGCTGGTTCGAGGTGGCGAGAAAAGGCAGCCATGTCCAGTTCAAGCATGCGGACAAGCCGGGTCGCGTTACGGTCCCCTCATCCCAAGCGCGACATTCCTATCGGAACGCTCAAAAGCATTGAAAAGCAAGCCGGCCTGAGTGTCGGTCCACAAAGAAGTTGAATGATATGAATCGTTTGTGATTCCATGCAGTTGAATTGATTCGATGAGGGCATGGACGCGATGTGGACGAAGGCTAACCGAGGGAAATACAATCGAGATTGTCTGCGCTATCCGAGCGATTTGACGGATGCGGAATGGGCGCTGGCTGAACCCTTGATTCCGCCTGCCAAGCACGGCGGTCGCAGGCGTGAGGTCGATGTCCGGGAGGTTCTCAACGGCCTGCTTTATGTTCTCAGCACGGGTTGCCAATGGCGGGCAGTGCCGAAGGACCTGCCGCCGAAGAGCACGCTGTTCAGCTATTTCGACCTGTGGAACTGGGACGGCACGCTCGGCCGCATTCATGAGGAACTCTACGTGAAATGCCGTGAGGCGATGGGCCGCGAGGCCAGTCCGACGGCGGCAATCATGGACAGCCAGAGCGTCAAAGGCGCTGAAAAAGGGGGCGCTGCATTGACCCGGGCGGGTATGATGCGGGGAAAAAGATCAAAGGCAAGAAACGCCATATCCTTGTCGATACGGTAGGCCTTCTGCTGCATGCGCTGGTTCATCCGGCCGACATCCAGGACCGCGACGGTGGCGTGCTGGTTCTGAAGACGCTGTTCGGGCGCTATCCGTTCTTGAAGAAACTGTTCGCCGATGGTGGCTATCAGGGGCCTGTCTTCGCCAAGGGACAAAAGAAGGCAATGCCAGGACTTGCGACCGCGATCGTCAAGCGCTCCGACACCGCCAAGGGTTTTGAGGTTCTGCCGAGGCGCTGGGTGGTCGAACGGACGTTCGCATGGCTGGGTCGATGCCGCAGGCTGGCCAAGGATTTCGAAAATCTGTCGCGCAACGCGCTCGCCTTCCTCAAGCTGGCGTCTATCCGCCTCATGCTGCGAAGGCTCTGTTCAAAATGAATAACTTTCCGGACCGACTCTAAAACTGAGGTAGCTCCATGCGTCATTACATCGGATTGATCCATAAGGATACTGACAGCGACTACGGCGTGTCTTTCCCCGATTTTCCATGCGTGATTTCGGCGGGGGCCGATCTTGACGAAGCACGGCGTATGGCAGAGGAGGCCCTGGCATTGCATCTCCAAGGCCTCATCGAGGACGGAGTTCCCATTGTGGAACCCTCCAGCCTCGAAGCGGTGATGGCTGACCCGGACAATAGGCAAGGTGTCGCTATCCTCGTCGGGTTCAAGACAGACGCGAAGAAGGCGGTGCGGGTGAACGTGACGCTGCCGGAAGATGTTCTACGACAGATCGACAGTTTCGCCGAGGCGAACGGGCTGACACGATCAGGATTCATCGCGCGCGCAGCGCTTCACGAGATCAACCGCAGCGACGCGCACCGTCAAAGCCGGCTCAAGCCGCTTTCGACGCGGCCTTTGCCAGTACCTCCGCCGCCCATTGATTGAGGCTTTTGCCGGAGAGTTCCGCCGCCTTGGCTGCCTGGGCATGCACTTCCGGATCGACACGGAACATCATCTTGCCGGAATAGGGCTTCTGCGGGTTCTTGCCGATCTTCGCGCAGGTTTCGATATAGTCTTCCACCGCCTCATGAAATGCCGCCTTCAGGTCTTCTACCGTATCGGCATGAAAGCCGATGCCGTCAGTGATGCCCGCCAGTTTTCCAAAGAAAATCTCATCTTCCGCATCGAACTCAATACGTGCTGAATAACCCTTATAGGACAGGACATTCATGGTGTTACTCCTATGCGACGCAGGAATTCTCTGACGGCTCGAACTTGGTATCTCTTTGCTTCCTTGGCCGGATGCGGCCGGTGAAAACTTTCCACATCGGCGCCAAAACAGAACCTCACGCGCGATCCGCTGCCTTCAATCACGGTACAACCGGCTGCGACGAGCAGGCTCTCAATATCCGCCCATTCCAATGTGCCTGAAACAGGATCCTTGAAAACTGCGACGAGCGTCTTCCTGTGTCTGCTGTTCATCGCGGCATCATAACTATGCTTGCAGAAAATGCAAGCATTCCTACTCTCTCGCCGGCACGGCTTTCAAATACGCCGCGATCGCCTCGCGATCGCCTGCGGGCAGTTTGGCCATGTTCTTCTGCACTTCGACCATCGAGCCGCCGACCGAGTCGAAATCGGGTGTGAAGCCGGTTTCGAGGTAGTTGACGATATCGCTTTCACTCCATCCGCCGATGCTCTTGGAGCCGGGCGTGATGTTTGGGATGCGGCCCTTGCCTTCCGGGTTTGGCGCACCCGCCAGCCACTGGTCGGTCTCGAAGCCGCCGAGGGCGTTGCGCGGGGTGTGGCATTCGCCGCAATGGCCGGGGCCTTCGACGAGATATTGGCCGCGGGCGAGCTTCGGATTGCTTGTATCGACGGTCACGCGCGGCTTGTCTGTCAAGAACAGGAGCTTCCAGCCGCCGAGCGACAGCCGGATATTGTAGGGAAACGGCAGCTCATGCGGCGGGGCGACATTGGCGCTTTTCGGCAGGGTTTTCAGGAAACCCCAGAGGTCGTTGATATCCTTGGGCGTCAGCCGGGCATAGGAGCCGTAGGGAAAGGACGGATAGAGATGTTCGCCGTTGCTCCCGACGCCGCGCGCCATCGCATTGCCGAAATCGGCGAGCGTCCAGCTGCCGATACCGGCCGTCTCATCCGGGGAGATATTGGGAACATGGAAGGTGCCGAACGGGCTCTTCAGCGGCAGCCCGCCGGTCAGTACCATCTTGGCCTCGCCTTCCGATTTCGGCGCCGCATGACAGCTGGCGCAGCCGCCGGCCCAGAAGACCTGCTCGCCGCTGGCAAGATCCGGCTCGCCGAGGCCTTCCCAATGGCCGGCCGGCCAAGGCTCGGGCTTGGCAACGAACCAGGCGCCGCCGCCGACAACAACGCCGAGGAAGATCACCGCCGACATCAGTTTTCGAACCCGCGCGCCCATAAGCCCCGCCCTCTGCCTTATCCGGAAAACACTTTTGGCGCGCCAGGCTCAGACCCGGCGCGCCAAAGGATTACATATTCTGGGGGATGCGACCCGCCGTCTCACTTCTTGAGGCGGTAGGTCTCATGACAGCCGCCGCAATTCTTGCCGATGACACCGAGTGCTGCGCCGACAGCGGCCTGGTCTGCGGGAAGCTGGGCGAGCGTCGCATCGACATCGGTGCCAAGCTTGGCGGCCTTGGCCTTGAAGTCGGCCATGCTGTCCCAGATTTTCGGGCTGGCTTCCGATTCCATTCCGGTTTCGGATCCGGCCGGGAACTGATCGGGGAAGGCCTTGACGTTTTTACTGATCATCGTCAGCGACGCCGTGACCACAGCGCCGTCATAGGGTTTTTCACCCTTGGCGATGGCGACAAGCGCGCCCATCGATTGCCCGACCCCCTTCATCAGGCCCTGACGGACCACCTGCGGCTCGTCTGCCGCCATCACGGCGGTCATGCCGCAGCCGGCGATCGCAATGGCAATAAACACGGTTCTCAGTTTCATGAAATTCTCCTGGTCCGACGAGGCCGCGGCAGTTTCCGACGCGGCCATTCCTGTCAATGCGCCGGCATGATTGCATTTTGCGTTCACGAAGGAAGTAACATTTTTTTGAGAGCGAGTTTATTACGGCCTGCTGCAACAACCTGAATTAACAGGAGTTTTTTACTCAAGATTTATCGCTTAGGCAACGGACGTCCAGCCCTGCCAGGCGGTCAGCATTGCCACGACGATCAGCACCAGGCCAACGGATTTACCGACCAGGGCCGTCGCACGCGGGCTGGCGACCAGCATGTCGCGGCTGCGCCCGGCGGCAAGCGCGAGGCCGCCATAGACCGCCAATTGGGTGACCGAGATCATGATCGCCATGATCAGCGCCTGAGACCACAGGGGACCGAACTGCGGCTTCAGAAACTGCGGATAGACCGCCAGCATGAACAGGTAGGCCTTGGGATTGAGGATGCTCGTCAAGGCGCCGCGGCGAAAACTCGTCCAGAGCGACCGCCGGGCGCCCGGTTCGACGGAGGCGATGGCGATGCTGCTTCTCACGAGAGAAACGCCGATCCAGGCGATATAGGCGGCACCGAGCAGGAGCAGCACGTTGAAGAGTTGCGGCACCATATGCAGGAGCAGACCGACGCCGAGCGCAGCATAGAGCGTATGGAAGACACCGCCTGCCATGATGCCCGCCGTCGCCGTCAGGCCCGACGCCCGGCCGCCCGTCAGCGCATTGGCCATGACGAAGACCATGTCCATGCCGGGAACGATGATGATGCCGAAAAGGAGGGTGAAGAAAAGCCAGAGATTTTCCGCGTAGGTCATGTCAGTTGTCCGTCTATCAAGAGATGTGCGTAATGAGCGCAGTGTTTGTTTTTCAAACACTTGAGGACGTGGTATAGCGCGATCCAACTGACAAGGTTCTGTCAGGAGCGTTTCGCCTGATGAGGAAAAGGTGGCCCATGCGCAAGGCATCGCGACTGTTCGAGATCATCCAGATCCTGCGGCTGGCGACAAAGCCGGTGACTGCTGCGCAGATCGCCGAAAATCTGGAAGTGACCGTCCGCTCGATCTACCGCGACATCGCAGCGCTTCAGGCGATGCGGGTGCCGATCGAGGGCGGGCGCGGCATCGGCTATATCCTCAGGCCCGGCTTCGACCTGCCGCCACTGATGTTTTCGATCGAGGAGACGGAGGCGATCGTGCTGGCTTTGGCCCTTCTGGCGCGCACCGGCGACGAGGAATTGAAGGACGCCGCCAAACGCGTCAACCAGAAGATCGCCGGCGCCATGCCCGCGCCGCTTAGGCAAGCGATGCGCTCCAACGCGCTGCACGCCTGGGGCACCATCGCGCCGCCGCCCTCGGGGCTCGACCTCGCCATGGTGCGCCGGGCGATCCGCGACGAGCAGAAACTGCTCGTCAACTATCGCGACGAATTCGGCCGGGCGAGCACGCGCACGATCCGGCCGCTGGCGCTGATCTACTATTCGGCGACCGCCGTGGTGGTCGCCTGGTGCGAACTGCGCACCGCCATCCGCAATTTCCGTGCCGACCGGGTGGAACATTGCGACGTGACGGACAGCCATTTTCGCGGCGAAGGCGACGGCTTGCGCGATCTGTGGATCAGGGGATGGCGGGTGGTGCCGGATGCTGCGGGACAGCATGGCACATGATGCTCGGGAGTGGATCCTCGGGTCAAGCCCGAGGATGACGACCTTGGGGGTAGCAGCCAGGCACCCCGGACCCATGTTTCCGCCGCCAGCATCCCTCCCCTCCGTCATCCTCGGGCTTGCCCCGAGGATCCACGCGCAAGCATCATTCGGCCATTGCGGGCTATGTCTACATCCTCACCAATCACAAGCGAGGAACGCTTTACATCGGCGTGACCTCCGATCTCGAACGCCGCATCTTCCAGCATCGTGAAGGCACGACGCCCGGGTTCACCGCTAAATATGGCTGCAGGCAACTCGTCTGGTACGAGGAGCACGGATCGATCGGCACGGCGATCCAGCGCGAGAAATCACTCAAGCGATGGTATCGGCAGTGGAAGATCGAATTGATCGAGGCGATGAATCCGGACTGGCGGGATTTGTATTATGAGCTTTGGTAGGTTTGGGAATGGATCCTCGGGTCAAGCCCGAGGATGACGACCTTGGGGGGAGGTAGCGGCAATAACCACTTCAACAACCTCCTCACATCGGCGGCTTGCGCGTTTTTGTGCCAAACCCCTCTCCTCCGTCATCCTCGGGCTTGACCCGAGGATCCATGCTCCCGGATGCTGGAGAATTGTGTCGGCAGCGATTGCGTCTGGGTCGGATGACGGAGCAAGAGGCAGCGATCTTCTCAGGCCGGACGAGAATGCCCTTTCCCCAGACCCTCGCCGGTCGTCCGGCTGCCCTGCCCCGTCAGTGCATCATCGCCAGCGCGGCGGTGAAGAAATCCTCGCCGCCGAAGTTTCCGGATTTCAGCGCCAGAAGCATGTCGCCCTGCGCATTGCCGACCGTGCGCAGCACCGGCACGCCGGGTGCGATCTCGGGGCCGATCAGAAATGCGGGAATGGCAAGCCTGTCGACCGCGGCACCCGAGGTTTCGCCGCCGGCGACGACCAGGCGCCGCACGCCTCGTGCCACCAGTTCGCCGGCGATGATCGACGTCGCGGTTTCGATCGCGTGGCCCGAGGCCTCTCGTCCGTATTGCGATTGCAGCCGCGAAACGGTTTCCGGCGACGCGCTCGCGGCGACGACGACGGGGCCGGCGGAAATGCGGTCACCGGCCCAGGAAATCGCCGCGGAAATCTCGTCGGGGCCGGCAAGCAGCTTTTCCGGGTCGAGCCGCAGAACGGGCATCGAGCGTTCGGCGACGTCGAGCTGCCGGAGCGTCGCTCTGGAGCAACTGCCGGCAACGATCGCGGAAAGCCCGCCCACCGGGCGAATGGCGTCCGCCGTTGTTGCCTCCCCGGAGGATGCCCGGCCGGAGCGGACGAGTGCGCGGGCAAGGCCGAGGCCGAGGCCCGACGCGCCGGTGGAAACCGGAGTTTCGAGCGCGATCTCGCCGAGCGTTTCAAGATCCCGTTCGAAGATCGCATCCGCGATGGCCGCAGTGACGCCTGCCGTGCGCAGGGCATCGAGCCTCGCCTTGACGGCGCCGGGTCCGGCCGCGACCGCCGCCAGATCGATGAGCCCGATGGCGCCGCGCGATTGCCGGGCGAGAACCCGCACCAGATTGGCATCATGCATCGGGTTGAGGGGATGATCCTTGAGCGGACTTTCGTTCAGTGGTTGCCCGCCGACAAAAAGATGGCCGAAATAGACGGTGCGTCCCGTTTCCGGAAAGGCGGGCGTAACCAGCACCAAACCGCCGCCGCCAGCGGCGCTCAGGGCCTCCGTCACCGGACCGATATTGCCGGCATCGGTGGAATCGAAGGTCGAGCAGATCTTGTAAAGCACATGGGCCGCTCCGCGCTGGCGCAGCCATCGGTCGGCTTGCGTCGCCGCAGTCACGGCGTCGGAGGCCGCGACCGAGCGGATTTTCAGCGAGACGACGACCGCGTCGACATCCGGCAGCGCCAGCGACGGGTCGGGAATGCCGACCGTCTGCACGGTGCGAAGGCCGTTCTTGGTCAGCGTGTTGGCAAGGTCTGACGCGCCGGTATAATCGTCGGCGATCGATCCAAGCAGGATGGTCATCAGCTAGCTCCGTGCAAAAGGTCTGAACCAGTCGAGGCCGTCCAGCGTGTGGCCCCGGGGGATGTATTCGCAGCCGACAAAGCCGCCGTAACCGAGCCGGTCGATTTCCTTAAACAGATAGGGATAGTTCAACTCCTCCCCGTCCGGCTCGTTGCGTGACGGCACGCTGGCAATCTGGATGTGGCCGATGATCGGCAACAGGCGGCGCAAAGCCATGACGACGTCACCGTGCAGGATCTGGCGATGATAGATGTCGAACTGGAGCTTAAGGTTAGGCAGACCGAGTTCGGCAATAAGCCGCTCGGCCGCGCCGAAATCGTTGAGGAAATAGCCCGGCATGTTGCGCCCGTTGATCGGCTCAAGCAGGAGGTCGATGCCCTCTTCGGCGAGCCGCCCGGCGGCGTAAGCGACCGAGCGCCGGTAACAGGAGGCCGCATCCTTGTCATGAGGATCGGCAAGGCCGGCCATCAGGTGCAGTCGCCCGACGCCCGTCGCTGCCGCATAGTCCAGCGCCCTCTCCACATCCGACTTCAACGCTTCGAACCTTCCGGGAAGGGCCGCGATGCCGCGCTCGCCGGCTGCCCAGTCGCCCGGCGGCAGGTTGAACAACGCCTGCTGCAGATTGTTGCGGGCGAGCCGTTCGGCGATTGCCTCCGGTGCGGCTTCATAGGGAAAGAGATATTCGACGGCGGCAAAGCCGGCATCGGCCGCGGCGTCGAAGCGGTCGAGGAACGGCCATTCGTTGAACATCATCGTCAGGTTGGCGGCGAAAACGGGCATGTTGGCGTTCCCTTACGGCTTCTGCGGCTCTTTTGCCGCACCGGGCAATGCCGCGCCTGAGAGCTGGGCGTAGAGGCGCGCGAGCGAGGAATCGTCGTCACGGCCCATGCCGGCGCCGGAGGCGGCGAGATACATCTGCAGGGCCGCGGCCGCGAGCGGCACCGGATAGCGCTCCGAGCGGGCCATGTCCTGGACGATGCCAAGATCCTTGACGAAAATCTCGATGCTGCTCAGCGGAGTATAGTCTCCCGTCAGCACGTGCGGCACGCGGTTTTCGAACATCCACGAATTGCCGGCCGAGGCCGTGATCACTTCATAGACCTTGTCGAGATCGAGGCCCTGCTTTGCGGCAAAGGTTATGGCCTCGCAGGCGGCCGCGATGTGCACGCCGGCGAGAAGCTGGTTGATCATCTTGAAGGCAGCACCAGTTCCGGCCGCGTCGCCGAGCTCGTAGACCTTGCCGGCCATGGCGTCGAGACCCGGGCGGGCTGTGTCGAAAGCCGGTCTGGAGCCGGATGCCATGATCGTCAGTTCGCCGCGCGCCGCCTTGGCCGCGCCGCCGGAAATCGGCGCGTCGAGATAATGCAGGCCGAGAGCCTCCACCCGTTGTGCCAGATCGCGCGCGACGGCGGGATCCATGGTTGCCGACGAGATGAAGACGGCTCCGGGATTCATCGTGCTCGCGACGCCGTGGGGGCCGAACAGAACGGCCTCGGTCTGCGCGCCGTTGACGACCACGGAGACGACAATGTCGGCGTCCTTTGCCGCACCGGCGGGTGTGGCTGCGCCACGTCCGCCGTCGGCGATGAAGCGGTCCACCGCCGCAGGCGTGATGTCATAGCCGACGACGTCGAGACCTGCGCGCTTCATCGACCGGGCCATTCCAAGCCCCATGGAACCAAGACCGATGACGGCCGCGACAGCGGCGGGGCCTGAGTTTTCAGCAAGCGGTGACATGACGATATTCTCCAGTCTCGTAAGGTGAGGGCTGCGCCCCTCCGGGGCCGTCCCGGAGGGGCTGTGGTTTAGCGATTGACGGTTTTCGGGGGAACCGTCAACACGGCCAGCGAACCAATGACCAGAGCAGCAGCCAGCAGATACATGCCGGCGCTGTTGCTGCCGGTAAGATCCTTCAGATAGCCTACCAGGAACGGCCCGAGGAATCCGGCGAGGTTTCCGACCGAATTGATCCAGGCAATGCCGGCGGCAGCGCCCGTACCGGCGAGAAATGCCGTCGGAAGCGACCAGAACAGCGGCGCGCAGCTGATGGCGCCCGCAGCGGCCAGCGAGAGGCAGACGATCGAGACCGTCGTGCTTGTTGCCGTCGTTGCTGCGACAAAACCACCGGCGGCGATGAGCGCGGGGATGACAAGGTGCCACCGCCGTTCGCGCAGCCGGTCGGCGGAGCGTCCGAGCGCCAGCATGGCGACGAAGGTGCAGATATAGGGGATCGCGGAAATCAGGCCGATATTCAAGTTTCCGGTGACGCCCGAGGCCTTCACGATCGACGGCATCCAGAAATTCAGGCCGTATTGCCCGAGCACGAAGCAGAAATAGATCAGGCACATCAGCCAGACGCGGCGGTCCGTCAGGGTTCCGGCAATGCTGTGGGGGCTCGAGACCTTGGCCCGGTTCTCCGCCTCGATATTGGCCGTCAGCACGCGCTTTTCGTCTTCGTCCAGCCATTTCGCCGCACGGATCGTATCATCGAGGTAGAAGAACGTGGCGACGCCGAACAGGATGGCCGGAATGGCTTCGATGAGGAACATCCACTGCCAGCCGGAAAGACCGTGCGTGCCGTGGAAGCTGTCCATCAAGAGGCCCGAAAGAGGATTGCCGAAAATGGCGGAAATCGGGATCGCCGACATGAAGATGGTGATGATCTTGGCGCGGCGGTGCGCCGGATACCAGGACGTCAGGTATAGAATGATGCCGGGGAAAAATCCGGCTTCCGCAACGCCCAGCAGGAAACGCAGGACATAGAAGGCGGTTTCCGACGAGGTGAACATGAACGCGGCGGAAATGATGCCCCAGGTGACCATGATACGGGCGATCCACACCCGCGCGCCAACCTTGTTCATGATGACGTTGCTCGGCACTTCAAACAGAAAATACCCGATGAAGAAAATGCCTGCGCCGATGCCATAGGCCGCTTCCGAGAGGCCGAGTTCGCTCGACATCTGCAGCTTCGCGAATCCGACATTGACGCGGTCGAGATAGGCGACCACGTAGCAGAGCATCAAAAAAGGAACGATTCTCCAGAATACCTTGCCATAGGCACGGTCTTCCACCGCCTGTGCGGGGTACACGCCATCGACTGGCGCCTGCGTTTGCAGCGTCATGATTTCTCCTCCAAGGGTTTACCGCGATCTCCTTCCGCGGCGCGCCGGGCCAATAATGGCAGCGCTGCCATTTTCTTTAGTCCATTTTGGCAGCGCTGCCAACAGTAAATTGGTAGCGCTGCCAAAAAAACCTTGCTTCTTGAGGAGAGCGGTGAAAAATGGTGACGGCGCGGTTGGTCATCGAGTGGACATGCCGCCACCGAGGCAGCCGCCCGAGAGCTGGATTCAAAAGTGACGATGGAATTCAAACATCAGGCGACAGTAACGCTTGCCGAGGTCGCAGATGCGGCCGGCGTCGGCGAGAGCACGGTTTCGCGCGTGCTGCGCAATCACGGCTCGTTTTCCGGCAAGACGCGGGACCGGGTGATGGCGGCTGTCGAGCGGCTCGGCTATGTGCCGAACCGGATCGCGGGAACGCTCGCCTCCACCGCTTCGCGTCTCGTTGCCTTCGTCATTCCCTCATTGTCCAACATCGTCTTTCCCGATGTGCTCCGAGGCGCCAGCGCCATTCTGGAGGAAAACCGGTATCAGGCGGTTTTCTCCGTCACCGACTATGACCCTGAGAAGGAGGAAGCGCTTGCCGCCGCGATGCTCGCCTGGCGGCCGGCGGCAGTCATGCTTGCGGGATACGAGCACACCGGCGGCACCGTGAAAATGCTGCGCGCAAGCGGGTGCCGGATCGTGGAACTGCTCGATCTGGACGGTGATGCTCTCGATATGGCGGTCGGTTTCTCGAACCGTGCGGCCGGACGCGAAAGTGCCGCGTTCCTGCTCAAGCGGGGTTATCGCCGGATCGGCTATGTCGGCCACGACCTGAACCGCGATACCCGCGCCGGCAAGCGCTTTTCCGGCTTTTGCGAAACGCTCGGCGCGGGCGACGCCCCCCTCGCCGGCCGCGAAATTCTCGCGGGCGCATCATCCGTGGAGAACGGCAGGCTGGGGCTGGAGCGGCTGCTTGCCCGAACCCCCGATCTCGACGCGGTTTATTTCTCGAACGACGACATGGCGCTGGGCGGTTATTTTCACTGTCTGGCGCGGGGGATTTCGATCCCCTCTGAGCTTGCCATTTTCGGCTATAACGGCCTCGATATCGGCCGGGCAACGCCGCAGCCGCTCTCGACCATCCGCACGCCGCGCGTGGCAACCGGACAGGTGGCGGCACAGCTTGTCGTCACCAATGCGCCACCCCAGGTCGTCGATCTGGGGTTCGAACTGATCGAAGGGGCAACCGCCTAGAACAAAGATCGAGCGGTTCCAACGGAAACCGAACACTGCACGACAGTTTTGGGAATACCCCCCTCTGTCACTTCGTGACATCTCCCCCTCAAGGGGGAGATGGGGAGCAAGAGGCACGCCCCACGCCAATCCCCCCCTTGAGGGGGAGATGCCCGACAGGGCAGAGGGGGGTGAAAAGGCAATTGTATGTACTGTGGAAACTGAACCGCTCTGATACTGGAGGAACTGTCATGTCCGACGCGCGCCTGCGTGAGGAAATCTGCCGCTACGGCCGCTCGCTGTTCGAACGCGGGCTGACGCCCGGTTCGTCAGGCAATATCTCGCTGCGGCTGGAGGATGGCGGCTGGCTGGTGACGCCGACCAACGCCTCGCTCGGCTTCCTCGACCCGGCCCGCATCTCAAGGCTCGATGCTAGAGGCCGGCTCCTGTCCGGCGACAAGCCGACCAAGGAAATTCCGCTTCACACGGCGCTCTACGATACACGCGGCAGCGCCCGCGCCATTGTCCATCTTCACTCCACCCACGCGGTCGCGCTGACCATGCTGCCGGAGATCGATCCGCGCGCCGCCCTGCCGCCGATGACGCCCTATTATCTCATGCGCGCCGGCGAGACCGCGCTGGTGCCCTATTACCGTCCCGGCGATCCGGCAGTCGCCGACGCGATCCGCGGGCTGGCGGGAAAATATTCGTCGGTGCTTCTGGCCAATCACGGGCCGGTGGTCGCCGGCGACAGTCTGGAGGCGGCGGTGTTCGCGACCGAGGAGTTGGAGGAGACGGCAAAACTCTATCTGCTGCTGCGCAACCTCAACCCCCGTTATCTCAGCCCGGCGCAGGTGGCCGATCTCGTCAAGACCTTCGGCCTCGAGCTACCGTCGCATCACGATCACGACCATGATTGAACGCGCTATCGCCTGAAACGGGCACTCATTCCTTCACCGCCCCGGTCATGGACGACACGTAATAATCGACGAAGAACGAATAGAGGATCACCACCGGCAGCGAGCCGAACAGCGCGCCGGCCATCAGCGCTCCCCATTCGAACACGTCGCCGCGGACCAGTTCCGTCAGCACCCCCACGGGCACGGTCTTGTTTTCCGAAGACTGGATGAAGGTCAGCGCATAGATGAACTCGTTCCAGGAAAGCGTGAAGGCAAAGATACCGGCCGAGATCAGTCCGGGGACGGCGAGCGGCAGGATGATCTTGATCAGGATCTGCCAGCGCGTCGCGCCATCCACCAGCGCGCTCTCCTCGAGCTCGAACGGGATCGACCGGAAATAGCCCATCAACAGCCAGGTGCAGAAGGGAATGAGGAAGGTCGGATAGGTGAAGATCAGCGCCAGCCTGGAATCATAGATGCCGAACTTGAAGACGATGAAGGCTAATGGAATGAACAGGATCGAAGGCGGCACGAGATAGGCGAGAAAGATCATCAGGCCGACCGGCCGCGAGCCCGAAAACCGCACCCGCTCGATCGCGTAGGCCGCAAAGACGGACGCCGCCAGCGACAGGAACGTCGAGCAGGTCGCCACCAGCATCGTGTTCCACAGCCAGCCGGGATAGGAGGTCTCGAACAGCAGGTACTTGATATGATCGAGCGTCGGCCCGACCACCCAGAAGGGGCTGTAATTCGTATAGTCGGTCAACTGCGAATTCGGCTTCACCGCGGTGATCGCCATCCAGTAGAACGGAAAGAGCAGGACGAAGACGAATACCGCCATCGGCAGATAAACCACCACGATCCTGCGCGGCAGGCGGTTGAGATAGCTCATTCCCTGTACGTCGTCGGTGAGAACGGCGTCGTCGGATTTCACGGTCATGGTCATCGTCATTCTCCCTCAATCAATCCTGGCCGCCCTGCTGCCATTTGCGGCGTTGCAGACCGAAGAAGCTGAACATGATGGCGGCAAGCAGGAAGGGGATCATCGCAACGGCGATCGCCGCCCCCTCGCCTAGCTGTCCGCCGGGAATGCCGCGCTGGAAAGAGAGTGTCGCCATCAGATGCGTCGCATTGACCGGCCCGCCCTTGGTGAGCACATAGATGAGCTGGAAGTCGGTGAAGGTGAACAGCACCGAGAAGGTCATGACGACGGCAATGATCGGCGTCAGCATCGGCAGCGTCACATAGCGGAAGCGTTGCCAGCTCGTCGCACCGTCCAGCGACGCCGCCTCCTGCAATGAGGCCGGAATGGTCTGCAGTCCTGCCAGCAACGAAATGGCAACAAAGGGAATGCCGCGCCAGACATTGGCGGCGATCACCGAGGCACGGGCATTCGTCGGATCGCCCAGGAAGTTGATCGGGCTGTCGATCACGCCGAGCTGCATCAGCGACCAGGAGATGATCGAGAACTGCGCATCGTAGATCCACCAGAAGGCAAGCGCCGAGAGCACGGTCGGAACGACCCAGGGCAAGAGTACGATCGCCCGGAAGAAGGACTTGAACGGCAGGTTTTCATTCAACAACAGCGCCAGCCAGAGCCCGAAGACGAATTTCAGGATCGACGCGACGACCGTGTAGAGAAGCGTGTTGAAGACCGAGAGCCAGAAGACCGAGTCCTCGGCAAGGAAGATGTAGTTTTCGAGCCCGATGAACACCCCGTCGCGACCGATGCGCGTGTCGGTGAAGCCGAGCCAGACGCCGAGACCGAGCGGATAGGTCAGGAAGCAGACAAGGAAGACGGCGGCCGGAAGCATGAAGAGGAAACCGATCATGTTCCTGTTCTGCATGAGCGAGGCCATCGCGGATGGCGGCTTCCTGGATGACACTGTGGACATCGGACATCTCCCGTATAGCGAATTGGGGAACGGGTATCGGCGGGGGCATTTCCGCCGATACCCTGTCTCAGCGGCCCATGCAGGCCGCTTTGGGATTTAGACCCGGTAGTAGCGGTTTGCCCGGCGCTCAGCCTCGACAATCGCCTCTTCCGGCGTCATCTGCCCCGTGACCGCGGCGGCGAACATGTCGACCAGCACATAGTCGGCCATCACACCGGCGGACGCATAACCGAGCGGTCCGGCATAGCCGTTGGGGCGCAGCGTTTCCGAGGCGCGCGCATAGGGCGCGTGGATCGGATCGGAGGTCCAGACGGGGTTGTTGGCGAATGCCTTGAGCGGCTGGCAGCAATAGGCGCTGGAGCCCTGTATCCAGGCGTTCATCTGGTCGGCCTCCATCATGAACTTGATGTAGGCCTTGGCCGCTTCCGGATATTTCGTATGGCTGAACAAAAGCAGCGAGCTTGTCTGATGCAGTTCGACGCTCTGGCCGACCGGACCGACGGGGAAGTTCGTGGTGCGGATGTCGGCCGAGAGTTCCGCCATCGCCGGGTCTTTCTTCGACGCATAATAGAGCGAGACGCCGTTCGCCGTCAGCGACACCTGGCCCGCCAGGAAGGCGCGGTTGTTGTTGATGTCGAGCCAGCTCTCGGTGCCCGGAATGAAGGTCTCGTAAAGCGCCTTGGCGTAGTTGATCGCTTTCAGCGTTTCCGGACTGTTGATGACGACCTTGCCGCCTTCATCGACCATCTTGCCGCCATGGCTCCAGAGCAGCCAATGGGCATAGTTGTTGCCGTCGCCGACGGCCTTGCCGTGCGGGAAACCGGCGGGTGTTCCCTTGGCCTTCATGGCCTTGCAGAGTTCGAGGAACCCGTCAGTATCCTTCGGAAATTCGCTGAACCCCGCCGCCTTCATGTGACTGTCACGGTAGCAGACCGCGTTGCCGATGGCCGTCAGCGGCATGGCGATGAACTTATCGCCGCGCGACGCATAGCCCTTCACGCCATCATACCAGCCGCCATATTTGCCGCCGAGGTAATTGGCGAGTTCGGTCACGTCGACGAGCTTGTCGGGATATTGATGGGCGTCATCGAACCAGCACATCACCATATCCGGCCCGGAACCGACATTGGCGGCAACGGCCGCTTTCGGGCGAATGTCTTCCCAGCTTTCCTTGTCGATGCGGACCTCGACCCCGGTCGCCTGGGTGAATTTTGCGGTATTCGCCAGCCATGCATCCTCGTCACCCTTGACGAAGGGCGTCCAGCGCAACAGCCTCAAGGTTGCACCTTCCTCCGGCTTGTAGGCCGGCTCCGCACCTTGGGCGAAAGACGGACGGATGCCGAAAGGCGAAAGTCCGGCCATGCCTGCAACCGCTGCGGATGCGGCAAGAAAATCACGTCTCTTGAAAGTCATAATGCTCCTCCTGGTGACACGGGACATGGTCCTTTCCGGCACCCGCCGTCCCGTTTGGCGAATGCTTAAGGCAATGGCTTCCGACACTGCCGGAAATGCCGGCCCGAAACCGGATGCGTCAGGGCTCCTCTCCCGACGCAGCGGCAAAACGGGGCGGTATCAGTCGATCAGCCGCACCCCCGTTTCGGCGTCGAACAGGTGAACATGATCGGCATCGATCGACAGGTGGATCGCCTCCCCCGGTCTGGCGTTCACGCGTTCGCGGAAAACGCAGGTGACGTCCGTGCCGCCGAAGCGCACGATCAACTGCGTCTCGTAGCCGGTGGGCTCGATAACCGCGACGGTGACGGGAAACCCGTTCGGGTCGAGCGACATATATTCCGGCCGCAGACCGTAGATGAGATCGCGCCCTCTTGCCGCCGATGGCGGCCGCGCGACCGGCAGTGCCATGCCATCGGTCGCGATAAAGCTGTTCGGATTTTGCGGATCGAGCCGGCCCTTGATCATGTTCATCGCCGGCGAACCGATGAACCCTGCGACGAAAAGATTGGCGGGACTGTCGTAGAGATCGAGCGGAGCGCCGATCTGCTCGACAATGCCGTCATGCATGACGACGATCTTGTCGGCCATGGTCATCGCCTCGATCTGGTCATGCGTGACATAGACGGTGGTCGTCTTCAGCCGCTGGTGCAGTTCCTTGATCTCGGCGCGCATGGCCACGCGCAGTTTCGCATCGAGGTTGGACAGCGGTTCGTCGAACAGAAACACCTGCGGATCGCGCACGATCGCCCTGCCCATCGCCACGCGCTGCCGCTGGCCGCCGGAGAGCTGGCGCGGATAGCGGTCGAGCAGCTTGGAAAGCCCCAGAATTCCCGCTGCGGTGCCGACACGCTTGTCGATATCGGCTTTCGGCGAGCCGTTCAGCATTAGCGAGAAGGCCATGTTGTCGGCGACCGTCATATGCGGGTAAAGCGCATAGTTCTGGAACACCATGGCGATATCCCGATCCTTGGGCGGCAGGGCGTTGACCACCTTGTCGCCGATGCGGATCTCACCCGCCGAAATGTTTTCAAGCCCGGCCAGCATTCTCAGAAGCGTCGATTTCCCGCAGCCGGAAGGGCCGACAAGGATGACGAATTCGCCGTCCTCGATTTCGATGTTCACGCCCTTGATGACGGGAAAGGCTCCGAATGATTTTTTGACATCGACGAAATCAACGCCTGCCATATGCTTTCCTCCCATAGGAATTTCATCTGAAATCGGCGGATTGTCCGGCGGCATTTCCTCATGCCGTTCTCGGACGCCTCCGGTTCCCTCGACTGCCCTTACCCCCGCCCGACCAGCGGCATCTTCGTCGCCATCACCGTCATCGTCAGCACGTTGGCCTCCAGCGGCAGGCTCGCCATATAGACGACGGCCTCGGCGATATGCGCGACAGGGATCGTCGGCTCACTGGCGGTCTCGCCATTCGCCTGCAGCACCCCGGAATTCATCTTCGACGTCATGTCGGTGGCGGCATTGCCGATATCGATCTGGCCGCAGGCGATGTCATAGTCCCGCCCGTCGAGGGCGCTCGACTTGGTCAGCCCGGTGATCGCATGTTTCGTCGCGGTATAGGGAGCCGAGTTCGGACGCGGCGCCTGGGCCGAAATCGAGCCATTGTTGATGATCCTGCCGCCGCGCGGCGCCTGGGCCTTCATCAGCCGGAACGCCTGTTGCGTGCAGAGAAAGGCACCCGTCAGGTTCGCGGCGAGAATGCCGCTCCACTGCTCGAAAGTCACTTCTTCCAGCGACACCGGCGGAACGTTGGAGCCGGCATTGTTGACAAGCAAGTCGAGCCGGCCGAACTCCGTGCGGATCGCCTCGAAAAGGCGGGCGACCGCATTGGGATCGCCTATATCCGCCGAAATCGCACGCACGGTTCCTCCCGTTTGCGACGCCATGTCGCCGGCGGCTTTCTCGAGCACGTCGGCACGCCGGCCGGTGATGACGACGGTATAACCTTCGGCACTCAAGGCCTCCGCGATGCCGCGTCCGACGCCGGTGCCGCCGCCCGTCACCAATGCAATCTTGCCCTCGCCGGATCTCAAACCGCGAACCATGTCAGACATGTCCTCCGAGCTCGTCGTCGATATGGATCCTGATGATCTCGTCGAAATTGGTCTCGGCCTTGAAACCGAGTTCGGACGCACGCCGCGCATCGAAATCGGCCGGCCAGCCTGAAACAATCGAGCGGATAACCGGATCCGGCTTCCGGCGGATGAGCTTGACGGCCTTCTCACCGGCGACGCGTCGAAGCGCCTCGATCTCTTCGCCAACGAGGGCAGAAAGTCCGGGCATGGTCAGGTTGCGTCTCGGGCCGATCACGGACGTATCCATCCGCGCGGCATGAATGAAGAAGCCGACCGCCGAGCGCGGGCTTGCAAACCAGTGGCGCACATTCTCGTCCACCGGCAACACCGCCTCCTGACCGGCGAGCGGCTCGCGGAGAATATTGGAGAAGAAGCCGGACGCCGCCATGTTGGGTTTGCCCGGGCGGACGCAGATCGTCGGCAGCCGGATGCCGACGCCGTCGAAAATATCGCGCCTCGAATAGTCGGCCAGAAGCAATTCGCAGATCGCCTTTTGCGTGCCGTAGCTCGTCAGCGGCGTAGTGAAGAACTCATCGCCGATCTTTTCCGGGAATGGCTGCCCGAAAACGGCGATCGACGAGGCAAAGATGACGCGCGGAATGTAGGGCTCCCGCAGCCCCTCATGGCGGATCGCCTCGAAGAGCGCTCGCGTACCGTCAAGGTTGACCTTGTAGCCCTTGTCGAAATCAGCCTCCGCCTCGCCGGAAACGATCGCCGCGAGATGGAAGATCACGCCGGGCCGCAAAGCGACGAGTTTCTCAGCGGCGGCGTCCTTTGAAAGATCAAGCGCAAGCGTCGTCGCAACGGCCGACAGCGCTTGCGGCACAGGCGGCTCGATCACATCCACCAAAGTCAGCTTGCCGATGTCGTAGCCAAGCGCGCCGTTCTCCGCGGCGAACTTTTCCACCAGCTTGCGGCCGACCATCCCGGCCGCTCCAATCACCATGACATGCATTACCGGCGAACCTCCCTGTCTGCCACCCGGCTACAGCGCCGCGCGTCAAACATGACGCGCAAAGGACGCTGTAGCACTTTGAAACTGCTGCATAATTTTATCCTTAAATCGATTCCGATTTAAGGAATTATGCAGTAAGCCGGATCAAGCTTTAGTCCCGCTCTTGCTTTTTTCCCGCTTCGGCTGCCCGCTCACGCCAAGCAGTTCCTTCGTCGTGTCGTAGATTCGGGTGAGATGCTGGCGAAACGCTGCGATCACCGCATCCCGGTCGCGCCGCTCCAGCGCCTCCACGATCTCGGTGTGGTCGTCATAGCTGGCATCGATGGCGCCCGGCCGAGACATGGCGCTGCGCCGGTAGTCCATCATGTAGGTGTAGAGATCGGTGACGAAATCGGAGAGCAGCGGGTTTCCGCAAGCCCGGTAGATCGCCACATGGAATTCGCGGTCGCAGATCAGGAAGCGCATGGCGTCATCGCCACAGATCTTCTGCGCCTCGAGCAGGCTTCTGAGCTTGCCCAGCGTCTCTTCGTCAATCCTCTCGGCAGCATCGCCGACGACCTTCAACTCGATATGCAGCCGGGCCGCGTGAACATCGTCAAGGTCGTAGCTGTCGATGGCGTTGGGCGACGCGATGGTAACGGTGAGATGGCTGAGATCGACATTGCAGACGCGCGTGCGGCTGCCCTGAGACACCTCGACGATGCCGCGCGCGGCAAGCGTCTGGATGGCGCCACGCACCGTCTCGCGGCTGACATGAAGTACATTGGCGAGTTCGCGTTCCCCCGGCAAGACATCGCCGGGGCGCAGCATGTTGGTGGCGATCAGCACCATCAACTTGTCGACGATGACATCGCGTGCCGTGCGCCGGTCAAGGCTCTGCCCGACCTTCGGCACCTGGGTGAGTATCGGACTGCCTTCCATCGCCGTCTCCAACTGACCTACTGGTTGGTCCAGCAGATCAGTTGCGATGGAACTGCCAAAAGCCTGCCGCGTCAAGGCAACTTCGTCGCTGCACTGCACCAAAAATTTGCACGTAGTACGTGTATAATCAGTCGAGCCGGAATGCAAGTTCTTGTTGCGCTTGGGCCGGAGTGGTTCTGAAAGCCCGCGATCATTGACGCCGGAACCATCGGCCACGTCGCCGACGGCGGCGATGACAACGAAGAAAGGTGCGCGACCGCGCCGGACCTTTCAGCCAAGCGGCATCGATGTCCGGCACGCAGTTTTCCGGTTACTTGCAGATCGCCGCGGCCAGGAAGCCGCGCATGGCATCGCCGAAGGGCGGGCGCATCATGTACTCCGCTTCCACCATCTTGCTCTGATGATAGACCGCGCGCGGATGCGAGAAGGCGAGGAAGCCGAACTTGCCGTGATAGGCCCCCATACCCGAATGGCCGACGCCGCCGAAGGGCAGGCCTTCGGCAGTGACATGGCTCATGCAGTCGTTGACCGTCGCCCCGCCAGAGGTCGTGTTGGCGAGCACACGGGCCTCCTCTTCCTGATCCCGGCTGAAGTAATAGAGAGCGAGCGGGCGCGGCTTGGCATTGATGCGGTCGATGACGTCGGCGATATCGCGATAGGGAACGACCGGCAGCACGGGTCCGAAGATTTCTTCCTGCAGCACGCGCATATCCTCCGTCGGGTCGAGGATCAGGGTCGGAGGCATCCGGTGGGCGGATTGCTGGGAGAAGTTCTCCCCGGCCGGATTGATCTCGATGACGCGCGCGCCCTTGGCACTTGCATCGTCGATCAGGCCCACGATGCGGGCATGGTGGCGGGCATTGACGATCGAGGTGTAGTCCGGATTTTCCTTCAGCGCCGGATACATCGCGCCAACCGCTGCGACCGCGTGTTCGGCAAAGGCCTCGACGCTTTCCTCGGGCACATAGACATAGTCCGGCGCGAGGCAGATCTGGCCGGCGTTCAGCGTCTTGACCGTCATGACGCGGCGTGCCGCATCGGCGAGATCGGCGGAGCGGCCAATGACGACGGGCGACTTGCCGCCGAGTTCCAGCGTCAGCGGCGTCAGGTTTTCCGCCGCCGCGCGCATGACATGATGGGCGATCGCGGTCCCACCGGTGAAGATCAGGTGGTCGAAGGCGAGGCTCGTAAAGGCCGTGCCTGTGGCCGGGCCGCCCTGAACGACGGCGATCTCCGTTTCGTCGAAAGCGCCGGCGATGAGCTCCGCCATCAGCGCTGCCGAGGCCGGTGTGACCTCGGACGGCTTGATCATGGCGCGGTTGCCGGCGGCGAGAATGCCGGCGAGCGGCGCAAGGGCGAGCTGATAGGGGAAGTTCCAGGGGCTCAGGATCCCGACGATCCCCTTCGGCTGATAGACGACTTCGGCCACCGCGTCCGGGAACAGTGCCTCGTGCTTTTCGGGCATCAGCCATTCGGCGACATGGGCCTTGGCATATTTCAGCGAGCCGACGCAGGTGAAGACGTCGAGAAGCAGGCTCGCCTCGACGCTGCGGCTGCCGAAATCCTCCGAAAGGGCCGCGGCAATCGCGTGCTTGTTGTCGACGAGCAGGGCAATGACGCGGTCGATGCGATCGATCCGGGTCTCGATGCCCGGTGGCCCTTCCTTGAGGAAAGAAGCCCTCTGCCGGGCAAGCAGCGCCTTCATGGCTTCGGGACTGGTGTCGGCGGCAGTGATCGGGGTGACGGTGTTCATTGTTTCCTCCCTTGGACGGTGTCAGACGGCCGGCTGGCGCACGACCGGTTTCAATACAATGCCTTTTTCCGAATCCTCGACCGCCTGGTTGATGTCGGCGAAATCATAGAACGTGACGAGCCTGTCGAAGGGGAAGCGGCCCTGCCGGTGGAGGTCGATCAACAGCGGGATCAGCACATCCGGGTTGGAATCGCCCTCGACGATGCCGCGGACCCGCCGTCCGCCCGACAGGATATGGGTGAGGTCGAGCGTCAGCGTCGCGCCGGCGGGCGAGGCGCCTACGATGCCGCAGGTGCCGCGCGGCGCAAGCACGCGCACGCACTGGTCGATGACGGCCGGAACGCCGGAGGCATCGATCGAATAGTCGACGCCGGCGCCAGTCAGCCCCATGATCGCGGCGACCGCATCCGTCGCCTTGCCGTTGACAATGTCGGTCGCGCCGAGCTCTGCAGCAAGCGCGAGCCGGGTCTCGTTAACGTCGACGGCGATGATCCGTGACGCGCCGGCGACCCGCGCCGCCATCACCGCGGCAAGCCCGACCGAGCCCATGCCGAAGACCGCCAGCACCTTGCCCGGTTCAACCTTGAGCGCGTTCATCACCGCGCCGGCGCCGGTCTGGATGCCGCAGGCGAGCGGTCCGAGCAGCGCCAGATCGGCGTCTTTCGGCACTTTCACGATATTACGTTCATGGCAGAGAGCATGGCTGGCGAAGGAGGATTGTCCGAAAATATTGCCGTGGACCGGCGCGCCTTCGCAGGAGATCCCGCTCGAACCGTCGGCGCGCGAACCGAAGAAATTGCGCGGAAAGAATTCGTGGCAATAGGTCTCCTCGTGATCGTTGCAGCTCGGGCAATGACCGCAGGAATTGAAGGTCATGACCACGTGATCGCCAGGCTTCACCTTGGCGACGCCCGGCCCGACACGCTCGACGATGCCGGCGCCTTCATGACCAAGCACGACCGGCTGCGGCACAGGCAGATGCTGGTCGCGCATGACGATATCGGTGTGGCAAACCCCGGTCGCCACGACCCGGACCAGGATTTCGCCCTCGCGCGGCTCCTCCAGATCGAGCCTTTCCAGCGAAAACGGCATATGCGGCGCACGCGCCACCGCGGCATGGATCTTCATTATCTTCCTCCTCCCGATGGTCAGCCCGCGAACGGCCCGGCGTGCCGGGCCCGTTCCCTCAGCGGGCGCGTTTGTAGGCGCCGAGCCCCGGCTGATAGGTCTTGTCGTCGAGGAACTGCTTCAGCCCCTCGTCGCGTCCCTTGGTTTTGTCGAGAAACAGCATCTGCTCGAGCTTGGCATAGATGTAATCGTCGGCGAGATCCCACGGCAGGTCGCGCACGCGCTTGTAGGTGTCCTTGGCGGCCTTCAGCGTCACCGGGTTTTTTTCGAGCAGGCTGGCGCAGATCTTGCGGACCCGGGTTTCAAGTTCTGCGAGCGGCACGGCCTCGTTCACCAGGCCCATTTCGGCCGCCTTGCGCCCGCCGAAAAGTTCACCGGTCATGATGTAGTAGAGAGCGTCGCGATGGCGCATCACCTCGGCGACCGCGCGGGTGACGTTGCCGCCCGGCAGGATGCCCCAGTTGATTTCGGAGAGGCCGAAATTCGCCTCCTCGGCGGCGATGGCGAGATCGCAGGAAACGAGCGGCGTGAAGGCGCCGCCGAAGCACCAGCCATTGACCATGGCGATCGTCGGCTTTTCGAAATACATCAGCCGGCTCCACCAGCCGCCCGATTGCCGCCGCGCCTTCAGCGTGGCGTCGCGCGGCTTGCCGTCGTTGTCGCGGAAATATTCCTTGAGATCCATGCCGGCCGACCAGGATTCGCCAGCACCCCGCAGGACGAGCACGCCGCAGCGCTCATCACCTTCGAGTTCGTCGAGCACCTGAAGCATGCGGGCGTTCAGGGCCGGGTTCATCGCATTGCGCTTTTCCGGGCGGTTGAGGGTCACAAAGGCAATGCCGTTGTCGAATTCGACCAGAACCGGCGATTTTATTTCAGTCATGGGTTACTCCATAGGTTTCGGGGTGAATGGCCGAGGCCGTTTCACAAAGCTTGTCGTTGAAGGGTTTCGTCGGGGTGAACCTGGCGCAGAACATGTTTCTGCACCTTGCCGGAGGCGGTACGGGGAATGGTCTCGACAAAGAGGATGCGAGCCGGGCGCTTGAAGGCGGCGAGCCGTGCCGCGCAATGGCCGGCGATCTCGTCGCCCGTTGCCATCGCGCCCGACCGCAGCACGATATAGGCGACGCCGCATTCGCCCCACCGGCTGTCGGGAACGCCGACCACCGCGGCATCGAGCACGTCCGGATGGCTTGCGAGCGCCGCTTCGACTTCGGCCGGGTAAACATTCTCCCCGCCGCTGATATACATGTCCTTCAGCCGGTCGACGATGCGGTAGAAGCCGTTCGCCTCGCGTTGGCCGAGATCGCCGGTGCGGTACCAGCCGTCGGCGAAGGCAGCGGCGGTTTCCCGCGGCTTGTTCCAGTAGCCGGGCGTCACCGCCGGCCCGCGCAGCCAGAGTTCGCCGATCTCGCCTTCCTTTACCTCGTTGCCCTCTGCGTCGACGATGCGAATGTCGAGCAGCGGCGCCGGAAGACCGACACTGCCGGGATTGTCCTGCACCGCGCGCCGGTCGATCGGCACATGCAGCACCGTTCCTGCCTCGCTCATGCCGTAACCGTTGACCAGCGCCACGCCGTCGGCGAGATAGCTTTCGATCAGCGCCTGGGTGAGCGGCGCGCCGCCGACGAAGATCGCGTGAAGCCCTTCAAGAGCGGCGGCGCTATAGGCGGGATCGTTGCGCAGCGCGAGCGCGATTTGCGGCACGGCGAAATAGTGGGTTATGGCGCGCTGCCGGTCGGCAAGTGCTGCGAGCGTTCTGGCCGGCGTGAAACGATCGGAGATGACCAGCGTGCCGCCCATCATCAGCGTGGTGCGCGCAACCGCGATCAGCCCGATCGTATGGAAGAACGGCAGGTCGCAGAGCGCGACCGAACCCGGCCCGATCTCTCCGACGAAGGAAAAATTGACGGCGGCGAAAAAGGCGTTGCGACGGGTGATGACGACGCCCTTCGGCTGCCCCGTCGTGCCTGACGTATAGAGAAGGATGCAAGCCGCGTCGGCATTGACCGGCACCGGTCCGGCCGGATGGCTTGCCTCGATCCGGGCGGCGAGACCGTCCGGACCGTCAGCGGTCGATATCATCGCCATCTGCGGAACGGCGCTCGCAATGCTGGCCGCCGTTGTCGCGAACTCCTCGTCGTGGACCAAGAGAGCGGGCGTGCAATCGGCAAGGATCGGCCGAAGCTCGGCGGCGTTGAGGCGCCAGTTGAGAGGGACATAAACGGCGCCCGCGCGCTGGCAGGCAAAGGCAAGCACGATCGAATCGATGGAGTTGCGCGCCAGCATGGCGACACGCGGCCCGTCCTGCCGCGCCCCAAGCACCCCGCTCAGGAAGCCGGCGCAACAGGCGATGCGGGCATCGAGCCCGGCATAGGTGAGCTGCCGGCCGGTGGCGATCTCGAACAGGGCCGGACGATCCGGCGCGACCCGGGCCCGGTAAAGGATCGGGTCCTCCTGAACCAGTCCGCAATCTGTCGGCGAAACCATCCCGAAAAAGGATTCTGCCATTTTCTCCTCCCATGCCCGCCACCCCTCCGCGGCAAGCATTTAATTTGTATGTAACACATACTAATATTTTTTGGACGGAATGCAAGAGCCTGCTGGACACGAAACCGATCATGCGAATTGGCGCGCAGAAACGTTTCCGGCCGCCTCAATGCGGAATTTAACCAAACCGCTGATTTTGATGGTTATGATGCCTCGACGAAGCGAGAACAGAATCATGGGTACAAAACCACCGCAGGACGACTTCCAGAGCGACGACGCTGCCGCAATGCCAGGGCTCGACGTCGGCCGGCTTGGCGATCTGCTCGGGTTTCATCTGCGCATGGCGCATGTCGCGATCTATCGCGATTTTTCCGAAACAATGGCCGAACTCGCCCTGACGCAGAAGCAACTCGCGGTGATGGAACTGATCGCCGGCAATCCGGGCGCATCGCAAATCGACCTCGCCCATACGCTCGGTACCGACCGGGCGACGATGATGGCACTGGTAAACCGGCTGACGGCCCGCGACCTGATCGAGCGCCGCCCCTCGTCGGCAGACCGCCGGCGTCAGGAGCTTCATCTGACGAAGGCAGGAAGCGCGATGCTGACCCGGGCGCGCAAGCTTATCGACATCCATGAACAGCGTTTCATTGCCCTCTTTTCGCCCGACGAAATGGACGCGTTGTTGGTGGCACTGAAACGAATATATGCAGAGCGCTGACGGCGCGACGGCAGCCAACAGCCGGTCAATACCGCACTAAAATCTCAGGCGTCGCTCAAAGCCTTTGCAGCAAGGCGCGACCGATGGCTTTTGGCGGCTCGCTGCGCAGAACAAGCGATGTCGTCACCGCCCCGTATCGGGCGATCGTATCGACGATCGTCTCCAGTTCTCCCGGCGTCGGAACCAGCACCTTCAGGAGAAAGCAATCCTCGCCGGTGAGGCGCAAAACCTCCATGACGTGTGGCATTTCGGAAAACAGCTTGAGGCAGGCGCGAATATGCTCATGCGTCGTGCGCAGGCGAATGACCGCCATCACTCCGAGGCCCAGGGCCGCAGCGTCGATGCGCGCCGCATAGCCGGAGATGATGCCCCTCTCCTCCAGCCGCTTGACCCGCTCCGATGTCGCCGGTTGGGAGAGCCCGACCCGTCGCCCCAACTCCGAAATCGCGATGCGGCCGTTCTCCTGCATCACTTCGATAATCGCGATATCGGTCGGGTCGAGGACGGATCGATCCGTTTCGGCAGTTCCCATGTTTCACCTTCAATTCATCGGCAACCGGTGGTGTTTTCCGATGAGTTCTCATTCAAAATCGGCGGCATGTCCATCATCTTCGCAATGGTCCAGATATTTTAAGGAGAGACCATGACGGACATCATCATTCTGCCGGGGATCGGCGGATCGGGCGAAAGCCACTGGCAAACGCGCTGGGAGAAAACAGATCCGCAGATGCGGCGGTTCCAGCCATCGGATTGGGACCGGCCGGAACGCAAGGACTGGATTGCAGCTTTGGAGCGCGAGGTCAGGCTTTCGGCGGACCCGCCCTTGCTGGTGGCGCATAGCCTCGCCTGCCTTCTTGTCGCGCATTGGCAGCGGATTTCGGCTTCGCCCGTCGCTGGAACATTCCTGGTCGCGGTTCCCGATCCCCGCTCCGGGGCCTTCCCGGAGGAGGCACAGGAATTCGCCGATCCGCCAGCCGGAGCGCTGCGCATGCCTTCGTTGATCGTTGCCAGCAGCAACGATCCTTTTGGGACGATGCGCTACGCCAGAGAACGGGCCGAAGCGTGGGGGAGCGATCTTGTCGACATCGGCGCAGCCGGCCACGTCAACGGCCAAAGCGGCCTCGGCGACTGGCCAGATGGCAGGACCCTGCTGACCGCGTTTGCCGCCCGGATTGCGGCGTCGCGTTGCTGAAGGAGATTGCACAAAAAACCCGGCATCACTGCCGGGTTTCGTGTTCATCGTAATGGAAAACCTTACGCGGCTTCGTAGAGTTCGAGCACGTAATCCCAGTTGATCAGGCTGTCGACGAAGGCTTCGAGGTACTTCGGGCGGGCGTTGCGGTAGTCGATGTAGTAGGAGTGTTCCCAGACGTCGACGCCGAGGATCGGGGACGCGCCGTGAACCAGCGGGTTTTCGCCGTTCGGGGTCTTGGAGATTTCGAGCTTGCCGTTCTTGACCGAGAGCCATGCCCAGCCCGAGCCAAACTGGCCGGTTCCGGCAGCGATGAAATCGGCGCGGAACTTGTCGTAGCCGCCGAGATCGGACTTGATCGCCGCATCGAGCTTGGCCGGAAGCGCGGTGCCGCCGCCGCCCTTCTTCATCCACTTCCAGAAATGCACGTGGTTGTAGTGCTGGCCGGCATTGTTGAACAGCGGCTGGTTGGTGCCGTAGGACTTCTTGACGATTTCTTCCAGCGACAGGCCGGAGAGACCGGCTTCCTCGGCAAGCTTGTTGCCATTGGTCACGTAAGCGAGGTGATGCTTGTCGTGGTGATACTCGAGCGTTTCACGCGACATGTAGGGCGTGAGCGCGTCGTAGTCGTAAGGCAGGTTCGGCAATTCGAAAGCCATGATGGTATCTCCTCTTCGTGGCGGGGTCCATGAAAGCCGGGTTGGAATTCATGAAAGAAATCGGTGAGGCGGAACATAGGGACCACCGCTGAAACAGGCAACCGCCGCCATGCCAAATTTCGCTACAGCCATGGAAAATACTTTCGCCGACAGAATGTTCCATCGCGACGCTCTTGCACCCTGCGGGCGCCTTGACGGTCCGCCGTTGCGAACCAACATAGGATTTCGATTGCACAGTCATCGCGAACCTATCAAAATCCTATAGGTTCGCGGTTGCCAGCGCTATTTCCGCCAGGCAGCGACAGACGGCGGACGGTCTGATTTTTCTGCGCATTGATAGTCTTGATGGTCATCATTTCAGGGGGAATTTCCATGGCCAATCCGTTGTCCACGCTCGGTATCGTCCATACCGTCATCAGCGTCGTGCCTGTTGTCGCCGGTCTCTACGGCTTTTCGAAATACGGGGCGATCGTTCCGAAATCCAATTCGGGGCGGATCTATGTCATCACGCTCGTTCTTTCGGCTCTCACCTCCTTCGGCCTGTCGAGCACCGGCGGCTTCAATGCGGGACACGCGATCGGCATCATCGCCATTCTTTCGGTCGCCTTCTCGCTGATCATCGCCAGGCTCGGCCGGTTCGGCCGCCTCAACCGCTACCTGCAGGCGCTGTCGATGTCCTTCACCTTCTTTCTCCTGATGATCCCCGGCATCAACGAAACCCTGTCGCGCCTGCCGCCCTCAAGCCCGATCGGCAACGGCCCGGACTCAGCCCCGGTGCAGACGGTGACAGCCATCTGGGCGGTGATCTTCCTGATCGGCATCTGTCTTCAGGCCTGGACGATGCACCGCCGCGCAGGCAATGCGATGCCGGCCTGATTGTCATCGGCAAGGCCCGGCGCTCTGCTGAAATCTGAATGCCGTGTTTACGAAGGCGTATGCGCTGATGCGCGAGATGGCGGAGTCGGTCGCATTTGCGAAGAAGAAGCCGTTGCGGCTTCCGCTACGCGCGGAACGAGAACGCCAAACACTCCCTACCGCGCTTTCGGACGACTAACGCGCTCTTTGCGCTATCAAGATGGCGATTCGGCGAACAGGCAGCAGCAACGATGCCAACTCCATCAATTGATTGACCCCGGGCAGACGTAATATCCAGCCCGCGAACGCACATAGACCTCCGAGATGCTCCAGCGCGCGGCCGAGCGCCGCAATACCGGTGGCATTCAAATCGGCGTCACTGCTCAAATAGCGCAAACGGTGACGCGCCACCACTGGGCGCACCGGTGCTGTTTCTATCACCAACCCATCGGCGGCATGGCGCATCAACCAGGCAAGCAGCCGCGAATCCCGGCCGGAATCAGGAAAATACAGGGTAGCGGTGCGCGCGATGTAGGGCCTGCTGCGCGGAATCCAATCCCGCACTGCAACCCTGTACTGACCCCAGTCTTCCGGCATGGCAAGTGCGATGTGGGTGCGATTGTACCAGGCGGCAAAGATGCCGTCGAAAATCAGGAATGCCACCGGTATCGCCCATGCGGCGGTGGAACTGGTGAGAATAGCAAGGGACGCCATCACAAGGGCGGATGTGATCTGCATGGGGTTGGCGATTGACGCATAAGGTCCGCTGGTCACCACCCTTTTCGGGGGATCATAGGGAACAGGTGTGCCGCGTCCGACAAGTGCGAATTCATGCGCCGCAGCCCAACCAATGAGCAGACACGGAAAACCAATTGCCAGGACGACGACCCAGCGCATGACAGACGCCGATTCGAGAGCCTCGATGTAGCTTCGCCCCTCCCAGGCCAGCACACAGGCGGGCAAAACCAGAAGCATGTAGCCGCCCCAGCCAAGGCCATGAAAGCAGGTTCTCAGTACGGGCCTGCTGTCGGCCTCCGTCAGCCGCGCAAGAACCAGGCACGGCACAAGACAGAACAAAATTCCAGCGGCCTCTCCGACCAACCAACGTCCACCGACCACGACCAACGGCTCCAGAAGAGGCATCGAGACAACATCGGCAGCAACGAACACGACGATCATCAACACGGTCGGGACTCGCCGCGACAAGATCACAGCAACCGGCCCCCAGAAGATGGACCAGCCAATCCACAGATCGACGGGAAGTCCTAAAACAGCGACGGCATCAGGCTGGAAACGCCACCAGCCGAAACCTTGTGCAGCCATGTTGAGAACGAGAAGTGCCGGCAGTTGCCAAAGGCCGCCGAGCAGCGCCGCAGTCGCCTGTCGCGGAGTGGGTAGAAAGAGGATCAGCAGCAACATCGTCCCGCCAACTGGGCCTAGCAACAAGGCTGCCCGTGCGAGCGCAATCAGGTCGACGCCGGGATATGCATCAATCATTGCCTCGGCCCTCCATCCACCAGCCGATGGCAACGGCGAGCGCGAGCATGGCGGGAACGGCAAGGATCATCGGAGCAAGCAGAGCACCGGCGAACGTGCCGACCGCACAACCGGCAGCGGTCATGCGCTTTGCCATCCGGGAAACCAAGACTGGCGGATCGGGAGCGAAGGCAAGCGTAACACCCATTAGCGCCGGCAAAACAACCATCAATGCGAGCCGATCAACAGGCCAGACGGTTGCGTGCACAGCGAGAGAAACGCCCATGCAGACGAGATTTGACCCGGCAATGATCTGAGACCAACGATTGTGAAACTGCGGCCGCAGCGGCGACAAGCCGTAGGGATAGTCCGGTCTGCCCTGATACTGCGGCATGCAGCCTCCATCGTTTCGGCTGCAACCTAAGGCATAATCGTTGAGAACCATATCTGATAAAAGATAAGATTGTTGGCTTATCCCAAGTGCTGCAGCCACCTCAAAAGCAGGAAAGACGCGTGCGCCTCCGGGGTCGATGAGAGGGCTGGGCTTACAAATCCGGCCGGCCCGCCGAGTGCGCCCAGTCCATGTACAAATCCTTCGCCTTGGCGGCGATCGGGCCTGATTGCAGGTCGCGGTCTTCGAGGCGGGTGACGGGCAGGACCTTGGAATAGTTGCCGGTGGTGAAGATTTCGTCGGCGGTTTCGAAATCGGACACGGTCATCGTCGCCTCGACGACATCGAAGCCCGCATCACGCAGCAGGCCGATGACGCGCAAGCGGGTGATGCCGGCGAGGAAGGTCTTGTTGGCGGCCGGGGTGAAGACGACGCCGTCCTTGACCATGAAGACGTTGGAGGAGCCGGTTTCGGCGATATTGCCGAGCATGTCGCGTACCAGCGCATTGTCGAAGCCGCGCGAACGGGCCTCGGCCAGGATGCGGCCGTTGTTGGGGTAGAGGCAGCCGGCCTTGGCGTCGGTCGGCATGCATTCGATCGTCGGCCGGCGGAAGGGCGATACGGTCACCGACATGCCGCCGTTGGCCCCACCCATCGGCGCCTCGAACAGGCTAAGCGCGAAACGGGTCGATTCCGGATCGACGGTGACGACACTGCTCGCCGAGCCATGCTCACCCCAATACATCGGCTTGATATAGACGGCGGTCTTGCCATCGAATTTCTTCAAGCCCTCCCAGGCGAGGTTTTCGATGTCCTCGGCGGTCACCACGGGCTTGAGCCCGAGCGCCAGCGCCGAGCGGTTGACGCGCTGGCAATGCAGGTCGAGATCCGGCGCAATGCCGTCGAACCAGCGGGCGCCGTCAAACACCGTCGAGCCGAGCCACATGGCATGCGAGGTCGGGCCGATCAGCGGCGGATTGCCGGAAAGCCATTCGCCATCGACATAGGTCCAGGTGGTGCTGCGCGGGGATGTATCGACGGCCATGACGGTCTCCTGTTTTTGTCTTGCTCATATCCGCAATAGCCGGAAAATCGAGAAACGGGGTAAATAGGTACATCAAAAAAAGTCATGGCGGTTATCGCGACGGCTCTCTAGCCAAGCCTTTGAGGAGAGTTTACCCCCCTCTGTCACTGCGTGACATCTCCCCCACAAGGGGGGGGATCGTTCTTTTCCCTCACTGGCTTTCATGTCAGGAGAGCGCAATGGTTGCGGTCAATCTCCCCCCTTGTGGGGGAGACGTCGGCCCCCAGGTCTTGCCTCCGGCAAGCCCGAGGACAGGCTCAGCCGACAGAGGGGGGTTTACGCGGCACGATCTCACGATAGGTTCAACTCTCCGCATCCGCTCCTGCACCGAACTGGTTTCACTGTCACATGAAGGACCATCCGATGAAAGCCATGTATTACGACGCCTTCGGCAAGACGCCCGATATCCGCACCCTGCCCGACCCGACACCGGGCAAGGACGGTGTCGTCATCAAGGTCGAGGCGACCGGGCTCTGCCGCAGCGACTGGCACGGCTGGATGGGGCACGATCCGGACATCGCGCTTCCGCATGTGCCGGGGCATGAACTGGCCGGCACCGTGGCCGCCAAGGGCAGGCAAGTGATGCGCTACAAGGTCGGCGACCGGGTCACCGTGCCCTTCGTCTCCGGCTGCGGCCGCTGCGGCGAGTGCCATTCCGGCAATGCCCAGGTTTGCCCGAACCAGTTCCAGCCGGGCTTCACCCATTGGGGCTCGTTCGCCGAATATGTCGCCATCGACTATGCCGACCAGAACCTCGTGCATCTGCCCGAAAACCTCGACTATGCCACGGCCGCCAGCCTCGGCTGCCGCTTTGCCACCTCGTTTCGCGCCATCGTCGACCAGGGCCGCGTGCGCGGCGGCGAATGGGTGGCGGTGCATGGCTGCGGAGGCGTCGGCATCTCGGCGATCATGATCGCCTCAGCGCTTGGCGCCAATGTCATCGGCATTGACATTTCCGAGACGAAACTCTCCTTCGCCCGCGAAGTCGGCGCCGTCGCCACCATCAACGGCAGCGTCACCGCCGATGTCGCGGAGGCCGTGCGCGAGATCACCAAGGGCGGCGCGCATGTCTCGATCGACGCGCTCGGCTCGCCCGTCACCTGTTTCAACTCGATCAAGAACCTGCGCCGCCGCGGCCGCCACGTGCAAATCGGCCTGATGCTCGGCGAACATGCGGCACCGCAGATCCCGATGGCGCAGGTGATCGGCCACGAACTCGAAATCTACGGCAGCCACGGCATGCAGGCTTGGCGCTACCAGGCGATGATGGCGATGCTGGAAACCGGAAAGCTCAACCCGCAAAAACTGATCGGCCGCCATATCAGCCTCGAAGAGGCGGTACCCGCTCTGATGACGATGGACACGGCGCAGGATCTGGGGATCAGCGTGATCACCCAGTTTTAGCGCAGACCGGCCGCTGCGCATGCGGCGCGCCTTGCGGAGTAGCGTTCTGGCGCCTGCGGCGCCTCAGCGCCACGGCGGCGTCGTGCAATCCCCGCGATTAATTCCGCCCTGCTCCGCTTTCAGTCGGGACGGCGCGCGCTATTTGAGCCATAGTGGCTGCCACGCGCCGTTTTCATGAAGCAGGATTGTTGGCATCATCGGCACGGCGAAAATATCTTGCGATCCACTGACTGCGACGGAAGCGCACTCTGCCGCCACATCCCCTTTAACCTTTCAAAGCGAGTTCATCCCATTGGTCGATAAAAATGCCGTCAAGGCACCTGCCAAGGTCACGGTGCGACGCAGCCAGGACGAGACGTCCGCCGCCGCACTCGGCATCATCAACGCCGAATTGGTGGCGCGAAACAAAAAGACGGCCATGCTGAAAGCCCTGCGTCTCAGTCAGGAACAAAGCCAGGAAAAGCCAGTCAAAAAGGCAGCCTCCAAAAAGAAGTGAGGGCCTTTCCAGATCGCCGGTCACAGCAACCGAGACGGTTATAATTTTTTCGCGAAAACATTATAACCGTCCGATCCTTTGACACTGCGACCATTCTGGTTCGCGTCGGACGTATCGGCAGTTCCGGATTGATGATCCAAGGTCCGTTTCAATATGCTGTAGTCGTCCGGATTTTCGCCAATCTCCTGCATGCCCTCGCGCAGGATGGATGTCAGTTCTTCGTTGCGTTTGGCTGCGAGAAATGAAACTCCCTTTCTGATGCCATCCTGCCATGCTTGCCCGCGGTTCCAGGCTTCGGAAAAGGCGATCGCCAGATCGGAATGACGCCTCGTCTGCCCAAGGGCCTCGAACAACAGAGCCGCCTGCATGACGTCTTTATCCCGTTTCAGGATGCCGTTGTCGTCGTTCTGACGCCGCGACGCCACGATCAGCTTGTGGACGGCGTAGCGCTCTGGCGCGGGAACGTTGACAGAGATACCGCTCTTCCAAAGCATCACGGTTCGCACCGGCTCGTAAATCAGGTAGTCCAGAAAACGAAGCGGTTCCGCCGATGCGCCGCCGAGGGCGGGCATGTCCACCGGCTTGTCCTGATTGTCGTCGCTTCCCGTGTTCGGCGTCAGGAATTCGACCTTGTAGCGGCTGGCGTTGATGAACTGGGTCGACTTCCGGTTATGGTTCATGTGAGGAACCTGCCGAAAGGTCTCGTCAAGCTTTTGCAGCACGTCCAGAATGGGAGGGATGCTGTCGCCGATCGCAGCCGAGATCGAATGGAATTGCGCGAAGTCGGCGTCTGCGGTCTGCATGGAGGACGATGGAAGCCGGACGCCCAGAATTCCGGAATATGTCTGAAAGGCTACGGTTCCCACAAGAACGGATCTCAACCTGAACAGGCCTGCATTTGCCAGCGCCTCCACCACGTCTCCGGTAAACCGCTCGGGTGCGCTCATTCCCGCCTCGCGGGTCAAGGTGGAAACGAGCTTGCGCCTCGATTTGAGGTCATTCTTCACATGGCCAAAAGCCGATACGCGCTTTGTGATTTCTGCGTCGCTTTTCGGGCCGACATACGACCTCTTGTCGCCATTGCCTGTCGGCATATCGAAATACCAGTATTCCTTGCCCTTCACAGGAACGGTGACAAATCGCCCCTCCAGCGGAAAGTCGCTTGCAAAGGTCCCGTCGAGCGATCTTTGCCCGAGTTCAGCGAACATCGTCCTATAGGCAAGATCGATTTCCCTCACGGCCGTCTCCGAGTTATAACTATTTCGCAAAAACATTATAACTGGAAGCCCTTAACAGCGCAATCCGTTTTGGACGATGGCCATTCCGGCGGCATACGTTCCGGAAAAACCCCTCCGCTTCGCTCCGACCCTCCCCACAAGGGGGAGGGTTAAACCGTGTCCGCCGCCCATTTCAGCATGAAAAGCGAACTTTGGAAAACGGGAGCAGCCGGCAAGCGAGGGGCACCCCCTCCCCCTTGTGGGGAGGGTTGGGGAGGGGATTTTTCAGCAGCAACCCTCTCGGGCCAGATCACGCAGCCCGGCGATAGGCGAAGGTCCTGCCGCCGTCGGTGGTGGAGATCAGACCCATGCGGTAGAGCGCTTGGGCCTCCGGCACCCGCCTGCGATGAGCATCTTGCAAGCGGCAAAACACCCGCGATGTCCCGCCGCGGTTGTATTCCTCAAAATCCCTCTTCCCCGCCTCCCTCCCCGCCGCTATTTTCATGACAGCAAAAAGGAATCATGAGGCGACCCATGGCACTTGCAGCTGAAAGGCGGGCGGCTGAGAAGCAGATGGATGCGCTCTACGCGCCCTTGCTTGGCATCAATCCTGACCATCCGAACGGCTGGCCAATCAGGCTGATCGTCGCGTCGCAGACCGAGGCGCGGCACAATCGTGCCCTGTGGGCGCCGAGCCATCTGATCTCGATCCGGGCACAGGGGACGAAACTCCTGTCGATGATCGAGCTGCCCGGGGAGCGGCATCTGGAATTGCTGTTTGGCGATGTCACCGATCCGGACGAGCCGGATGCGGCTCGGATCGAGGCGATCGAACGGACCTTCGCCTTTATCGACGGCCTGCCGGAGGATGCACCTCTCCTGATCCATTGCCTGCGCGGCATCGGCCGTTCCACGGCTTTGGCGCTCGGTATTCTCGCCCGCTACATGGAGCCGGAGGAGGCCGCGGCGGCGCTGCATGGCTTAAGGCCCGAGGCAAAGCCGAACCGGCATGTGACCGGTCTCTGCGACACGATGCTCGGGCTCAAGGGACGATTGGCCAAGCAGGCGCTGCGGTTTCCGGCCAAGGTCTGGAAACCCGCAAGGAGCTGAACCGCTTTCTCTTCGAGAACGATTGTGCGATGCACAAATTTTTGACATGATCCCGGCAAAGAACCGTAGACAAACGGCGATCAAGGCGCTGCCATCTCTCTCGAATTTTAAAAGGGATGAGCGCGAAGGGAAATGACGGGAGGTTTTGATGCATCATGCGGCCTATGTGTTCGATGCCTATGGCACGCTGTTCGACGTGCACGCGGCGGTGCGCAAGCATGCGGGCGCGATGGGGCCTGACGGCCAGGCCTTTTCCGACCTCTGGCGCGCCAAGCAGCTCGAATATTCCTGGATCCGGACGCTGATGGGCGCGCACGCCGATTTCTGGACACTGACCGAACAGTCGCTGGACCATGCCTTCGCGCGGTTTCCCTCGGCCGACCGGAAGCTCAGGACAGCGCTGCTCGACGCCTACTGGCACCTCGACTGCTATCCGGAAGTGCCAGCCGTGCTGAAGAGCCTGAAGCACCGCGGCGCGCGCATCGCCATCCTGTCCAACGGCACGCCGCAGATGCTGCAATCGGCGGTGAAGAAGGCCGGTCTCGACCTCATCATCGACGACATCTTCTCCGTCGAGACGGTCCGGGCCTTCAAGACCTCGCCGGCGGTCTACGACATGGTGACGACCACCTACCGGCTTTATCCGAACGCGGTCTCGTTCCAGTCCTCCAACCGCTGGGACGTGGCAGGCGCGACCAAATTCGGCTTCCGCACCGTCTGGATCAATCGCGGCAACATGCCGGACGAATATGCCGATTTCGGTCCCTCGCTGATCCTGCCGTCGCTGGAAAGCCTGTAAGGCGCGAAAGGCGCTTTTTATTTCGCACCTATCTACGAAACAAAGGCTCTTGCTACAGTTGAGATGTTAGGGCCCTTTCCTACTGCATAATTCCTTAAATCGGAATCGATTTACGGACAAAATTATGCAGCAGATCAAAGTGTTACAGCGACCTTAGGACGCTCCGAACAATAACTGAATCGTCATTTGTCGAGGGTGCGTCTGATTGACTCATGTGCGGGGGATTCCCGGCCGGATCAGATAGACGTATGTCGATGGCATGATCGACGAGGATGGCATCAGATACCGCTGGGAGACAGTGGGGCGCAAGCTCGATGAACGCGGGCGTCGGATGTTCGCGGCGGCCGAGGCGAGCACGGCGGGATGGGGCGGGCTTGCGGCAGTCTCGCGGATCACCGGGTTGGCGCGGTCGACGATCAATCGCGGACAGGACGACCTGGATGCCATGCCTCTGGGGCTGGGTCAGGTTCGGCGTGCTGGCGGCGGGCGCAAGGCGGTGAGCGCGCTTGATCCTGGGCTTGTTGCGCAGTTGAAGCGACTGGTGGAGCCGGCCACGCTGGGCGATCCCGAGCGGCCCTTGCTCTGGGTGTCGAAGAGTATGGATAAACTCGCCGACACGCTGACGGCGATGGGCCACCCGATCAGCGCCGACACGGTGGCCAAGGAGTTGGTGAAGCTGGGCTTTTCGCGTCAGCGCAACCGCAAGGCGGACGAAGGCTCGCACCATCCCGATCGCAACGCCCAGTTCGAGCACATCAACACGAAGGTGATTGCGGCCCAAGCCAAGGGCCAACCGGTCATCTCGGTCGATACCAAGAAAAAGGAACTGGTGGGCAACTACAAGAATGTCGGCAGCGACTATCGCCCGAAAGGCACGCCGATCCGCGTCAAGGTGCATGACTTCGAGGACAAGGAACTGGGCAAGGTGGTGCCTTACGGCATCTACGACGTGACGGCGAACGCGGGCTTCGTCAGCTTGGGCATTACCGCCGATACGGCCGAGTTCGCCGTCCAGTCGATCCGGTGCTGGCTCGATCGCATGGGACGAGAGCGCTATCCCAAGGCAAGTGAACTGACCGTCACGGCCGACTGCGGCGGCTCAAACGGCGCGCGCGTCAGGCTATGGAAGTTGGAATTGCAGAAACTGGCCGACGAGACCGACTTGGTCCTTCACGTCCACCATTATCCGCCCGGCACCTCCAAGTGGAACAAGATCGAACACCGCCTGTTCTGCCACATTACCCAGAACTGGCGCGGCCGCCCGCTCGAAAGCCGCCTGGCCGTGGTCGAACTGATCGGTGCCACCACGACAAAGACCGGCCTCAAGGTCGAATGCGCCCTCGACACCCGCACCTACCACAAAGGCGTCAAGGTCTCCGATGCCCAGATGGCAGGCCTCCATGTCAAAGGCGACGCCTTCCATCCAGAGTGGAACTACACCATCACCCCAAGAAACACGTAGCGGTTATTCTGCGAACTGTCCTTAGCGCGTCTTAAACGACGCGCGGCGCTGTAATGTAGACAGGATCGTCCTCTTCTCCTTCGTCGGCGGTGTTTGATGTCGCGAGGCGAATGGTCTGCCATGCCGTAGAAGCCTCGGCAATTCCGAAATCCTCCTCCATCCACCGGATAAAAGTCCTGGTCCCCATCATGGTGAGGTCTGCACGGACGGCCCTTACAGCATCACGGCAATTTCGGTCGTCGATGACGGCAATGATCTCTTCGACGACCGAAATGGCCTGCTTTAAATCTTGGACAGCCGACAAAAGACTGCGCTCACCGCGATCACTCCATGAAGGACGAAGATCATCGGGCTTGCCAGCTCTCTCCCAAAGCTTCATCTCACGAGCATATCGGATGCCTTCAACCGTCTCCAAAATCGTAATTCTGTCGCGATTGCTTTCCAACCACTCACCGATGTAGGCCCGGACACCACGCCGTTGATCCCGTCCTTCTCCGGGATCGCGAGTTGCCTCAGCGACCACCAGGTCGGTAATCATTACATCGCACCCGGGCTCAAAGAACCAATCCAAGGCCTTTATACATCCCAAGAGGGACAAAGGCGTGTTGTCCATGATTAGGAAGCGAGGTGTTCGAATGTCGCGGCTGTCTGGTTTGTCAATCATCGATGAAGTCCTGGGAACTTTTGCCTTACGGCATCTAGCTCGGCTTCAACAGCATCGTCGTTCACTTCGGAGATAGCCTCGTCCGCCATCTTCTGCGCGACTGCTTCGAAGTCGCTTACGTCATATCCAAGAGGGTCAGGTAGGTGGCGAACCACAACTGGCTTGCGGGGTAGCAAGCCAACGGGGATGGGTTCTCCAGCAACGCGTTTAAGGCGGCAAAACTCCTCGACCGATAACATGACGTTTCGGGGTTTCCCGTGCGCTGTGATGACGGCACCTTCTTGGGTTGCCGCACGCTGTACGTCACCGGTTTGCTTCTGAAGATCAATCGAGCTGAAAGTCAACATGGGCACCTCCTTCTGAAAATACGTATTTTACGTCTTTTTATCATCGGCGCAAGATGTAACGCTATGGCATCCTCAATGCTCATTGCCTTTGTTTGGTAGATAGGCGCTTTTTTATTTTTATCTTGCGCCTGTCGTTACCCCAAAACCGCCGCACAATTTTGGGCAACATGCTTGAGCGCCAAAGGAGACAGCCGATGGCCTGGTCCGCCGAACAATATATGAAATTCGAGGACGAGCGCACCTGGCCGGCGCACGACCTTTTGGGCCACGTGCCAAATCTGCCCGAGGGCGCCCTTTACGATCTCGGCTGCGGGCCAGGCAATTCGACGGAGCTCGTCCAGGACCGCTTTCCCGCCTATCTTCTGACCGGCATCGACAGCGACGAGAACATGCTGGCGGCAGCGCGAAAGCGGATGGCGCATACCCGTTTCGAAAAGGGTGATCTGGCGCGATGGGAGCCGCGCGAACCGGCTGCGCTGTTCTTCGCCAACGCGGTATTCCAGTGGCTGCCGGACCACCTCGATGTCTTCGACCGGCTGATGGATGACCTGATCCCCGGCGGCACGCTTGCCGTTCAGATGCCCGACAATCTCGATGAACCGGTGTATGCCTTCATGCGGGAGTTGGCCGAGCATCCCCGCTTTTCGGAATTCCATGTCAACCGCGGCCGCCGCAACGCCCTTGCCGCCCCCGCCGTCTATCTCGACAGGCTTGCGCCGAAGTCGATCAAGATCGATGTCTGGCATACGATCTACTATCACCGCCTGAAAAATGCCGAAGCGATCGTCGAATGGGTGAAAGGCACCGGCCTTCGCCCCTATCTCGGCGTCCTGCCGCCAGACGTACGCGAGGCCTATCTTGCCGCCTATCTCGAGCGTATCCGAGACGCCTATCCGCCGCTCGCCGACGGGCATGTGCTGCTGAAGTTCCCGAGGCTGTTTCTGGTGGCGGTCAGGCGCTAGGGCCGGTCGCACTTCGAAGATCATCCCTCTGGCGCCCCGCACGAGATCAGGGCATCCTGTGATGGCCGAGAATTGTGCTTATGGCAGGTGGAGGACCGCCCATGCGCTGCTTTACTGTACTTGGACCCTCGCAGACCGGAAAATCGACCATCGTGGAAAAGCTTGGCTCGCTGGAGGGGGCGCCGAGAAAATCCATTTCCCCTTATGGATTGAACCTGACGGAGTTCAATTTCGGAAACGAAGCGTGGTGTGCGCTGGATGCGCCGGGAGGGGGCGAAGCGCTGGTGCATGCGCAACATGCGCTTCTGGCCAGCGACGCCTGCATCCTTTGCGTTTCGCCGGCACCCGACGAGGCCGTGCTCGCCGCGCCCTATCTGCGGGTGATCGAGGCGTCGGGAACGCCCTGCATCCTCTTCGTCAACCGGATGGACGAACCAAGGGGGCGGCTCAGGGACGTGATCGCCACGCTCCAGGACTACGCCAGCCACACACTTCTCCTTCGCCAGGTACCGATCCGCGAGGATGACAGGATCGTCGGCAGTTGCGATCTGATTTCGGAACGGGCATGGCGCTACCGGGAAGGCCAGCCGTCCGCGCTGATCGCGATCCCCGAAAGCGCTGCCGAGCGCGAAAGCGAGGCGCGGACCGAACTCCTCGAGCACCTGTCCGAATTCGACGACTGGCTTCTCGAGGAACTGATCGAAGACCGCGAACCGCCCAGCGACGCGCTCTACGCGATTTCCTCGCGGGTTCTCAAGGAAAACAGGATCATCCCGGTCCTGATCGGCTCAGCAAGTCATGGCAACGGCATGATGAGGCTGATGAAGGCGCTGCGCCATGAGGCGCCGCCGGTTGAAGCACTTCGCGAGCGCCTTGCCCGCGCAGGCACTGTCGACGAAGGCAAGCTGGCGGCCGTGAGCTTTCATGCCTACCATCGCCAGAATGTCGGCAAGACGGTCCTCGTGCGCGCGTTTGGCGAGGGGCTGAAGCAAGGCGCATCGCTGGGCGGCGCCAGTCTGGGCGCCGTGCAGGATCCCGCAAACGGCCGATCCAACTCGGCGGCTACACCGGCGCCGGGGGATGTCTTCGCGACGGTCAAGTCCGACCACTTGGCCGTTCCGTCGCTTCTGACCTCCGAGGCGGCGGCTGCCCCGCCGGAGTGGACGGAACCACCGACGCCGATGCTCGAGCGGATCCTCGTACCGGGCAGCGAGCGCGACGAGAACAAGCTCTCCGAAACGCTGGCAAAACTCTCCGAGGCGGATCGCGGCCTGAAAGTCATGCAGGAGGAAGGGACCGGTGCCCAACTCGTCTGCGCCCAGGGACCGGTGCACCTGCGCGACCTCTGCCGGACCCTGTCCGACGTGTTTCACATCGCCGTCACCGACCGGACACCGAGCCCGATCTATCGCGAGACGATATCGAAACCATCCGAAGTCCACTACCGCCATCGCAAGCAAACCGGCGGCGCCGGGCAATTCGCCGACGTGAAACTGAGCATCCACCCCAACGAGCGCGGCCATGGCTTCAGCTTTGGCGAAACGGTCAAGGGCGGCGTCGTTCCGCGCAATTACATCCCCGCCGTCGAAGCGGGCGCGCGCGAGGCGATGGACAAAGGTCCGCTCGGCTTCCAGGTCATCGATGTCGGCGTGACGCTGACCGACGGCCAGCACCACACCGTCGACAGTTCGGAATACGCTTTCCGGACCGCGGCGAAAATGGGGGTGCGGCAGGCGCTTTCGGAAGGATCGGCCGTCTTGATGCAGCCGGTCTTCCGCAGCGAAATTCACATTCCATCGGTCTATTCGGGCAGCCTCGTGCAGATCGTCTCCGCCCTCAAGGGGCAGGTTCTCGGCTTCGACCGGGATGAAACCGCCAAGGGGTGGGACATCTTCCGGGCTCTTGTTCCGGGCGGCGCGCTCGACGAACTGGCGCGAGCACTGCGCTCGGCGACGCAAGGAATAGGCTATTTTTCCAAAACCTTCGATCATTTCGAGGAGTTGTACGGCAAGGAAGCGGACGCCATCGTCAGGGCGCATGGAACGCAACGCGCCGAGCACTGAAGCGACGCGGTCAAACGCTACGAGAGCTTCCCCTTGCGCGGGTGGAAAGTTTCGCCGCGGGCGAGCATGGCGACCAGCTTGTCGATGGTGCGGGCGCGGGCTTCCGGTTTCGTCGCCGTGTGGACGCGGTAGAGCACGGAATAGCGGTTGGCGCTGTCCAGCGTGTCGAAGAAGGCTTTTGCGCTTTCGTTGCCGTCGAGCGCCCGGCGCAGATCGTCCGGAACGGTGGCCTTGCTCTGCGGCTCATAGGCCGCGGCCCAGCGGCCGTCCGCCTTGGCCTTTTCGATCTCCGCAAGCCCGGCCGGACACATCCGGCCCTCGTCGATCAGCGTCTGCGCCCGTTTGCCATTGATCGCCGACCACTTGCTTTTGGGGCGGCGCGGCGTGAACCGGATCAGCCAGTGGTTCTCGTCAAAGGGCTTGAGCTGGCCGTCGATCCAGCCATGGCAGAGAGCCGCGTCGATCGCCTCCTGTTTCGAGACGCTCGGTACGCCCGACGCCTTCTTTGCGAACTTCAGCCACAGGCCATTCGAGGTCGCGGGTTGGACGTCAAGCCAGCTTTCCCATTCGGCGGCGCTGGCGAAGGCCAGCACCGGCAGATGGGTTTGATTGTCCGGCATGACGTATCCTCCCAAGCGCGCCGTTACAATGACGACGCAACGGCTGACAGGTGGATCGATCTGATCTCCGCGGCCACAAGCTGTTGCAGTCGCCAAAGGTTGCGGTCGCGAATGCCGAAATCCTCGAGATGAGAAACGGTGTTGTACAGATATTCCGCGCAGGACCCGAGATGACCGCATGCACGTGCCAGGATGCCTGCGACCTCATCCAGCGGCCGGCGAGACAGGATCCGCTCGCCCGTCGCCCCGACCCAGAAACCCAACGCCCTGCACGGGCCGCTCTCGGATTTTACCGGCAGCCACCGGACGGAATCGATATTTTCGAAGGCGCTGACTTCTCGCCGCAGCATGCGTTCGATCTGCCCGACGCGATCGCCGTCCGGCAGACGATAGATGACGCCGTCGCACCGCCCGCCGCGCTCCAGCGCCATCATCAACCCCGGCTGATCGCGCGAGCCGCGCCAGCGATTGACGTGCAGACAGAAGGATCGGTGCCAGCCGAACGCGGTCGCCCGCTGCCTGTCGATCGCTTCAAACTCAGGCTTCCAGATCAGCGAACCATAGGCGAACACCCAAAGCGGCTGCCCGAGGCTCTCCCGATCGAGCCGTTCGGCGAGTTCGCTATAGCCTTTGTCGCTGATGGCGGTCCAGCGCCCGTCGGGACCGGGATCGGCAATATCCCGGTGACAGAGCGCCACCAGATCGAGCGTCAGGGACATTTCTCGCGGCTTTGGCATGTGGTCAGGACTCAGATTGCAGACGGTCTGGAAGGAGGATGCGGATCGTCTCGTCAAATTGCCAGAGCCATCTTGCCAGTCAAGCCAGGACCACGCTGAAGCCTGCCCGAATAAGACCGCTGAATTTTCACGGGCGGCGAGCGGGCGCCCTCATACCCGCTCCGCCAAAAAATCGATGAAGGCGCGGATGCGGGCCGCGAGATGCGCGTGGCCCGCAAAGACCGCGTAGACCTGTTCCGGCTCGATCGGATTGTAGTCCTCCAAGACCTCGACCAGAGCGCCGCTTTCAAGATCGCGTTCGACGTGGAATTTGCCGATGCGGGCGATGCCGAGCCCCTGCAGGCAGAGCTGCCGGGCAATCGAACCGCTCGCCGCCTGCACATTGCCCGCAGCAGGGCTCAGATACACGGCCGTGCCGCCGGGGTCACGGAACGGCCATTCGCCGGGCGTCCTGCCGAAGGTGAAGGTGATGCAGTTATGCGCGGCGAGATCCTCGGGCGTTTTAGGCTCGCCGCGGCGCTTGATATAGCCAGGCGTGGCAACCGTGATGCGGTGGCTGTCGAGCAGCTTCCTCGCCTTCAGGGACGAATCGCGCATCGGGCCGACGCGGATCGCCACGTCGGTGCGCTCCTCGATCAGGTCGATGAGGCCGTCCGTCAGCGTCAGTTCGAGCCGAACCTCCGGATAGAGCGCCAGGAATTCGCCAGCGAGCGGCAGGATATAGCATTCGCCGAAGCCGACGGTGGCATTGACACGCAACAGGCCGCGCGGCGTTGCCCGGCCGCCCTCGGCAACAAGCCGTTCGGTCTCGGCGATGTCGCCCAGAATGCGTTGGGCCCGGGCGAGGTAGATTTCCCCTTCCGGCGTCAAAAGCAGCGAGCGCGTGGTGCGGACCAGAAGGCGCGTGCCGAGCCTGTCCTCGATGCGGGTGACGAGCTTGCTGACGGCCGAGGGCGACAGCTTCAGCCGCCGCCCGGCCGCCGAAAAGCTCTTCAGCTCCGCCGCCGCCACGAAAACCTCCATCTCCCCTGCCCGGTTGTCCATCCGGCTTCTCCTGTGAATTGACTTCACAGGTATTTATCCATTCCCGCGGATTATCGCGCAAGTGCCTCTGGCCCATATTCCGCCCAACGCAACCAAGGGCGGTCAAGAACCGCCGCCAACCCAAGCCCGGCCTCCCGCGGGCGACCAAAGGTGCTGCCATGCCTCTTGCCCTCTATGCATTGACGATCGCGGCCTATGCGATCGGAACCACCGAATTCGTCATTGTCGGCCTGTTGCCGACCGTTGCCACCGATCTCGGCATCACGCTGCCGCTCGCCGGGCTGATCGTGTCGATCTACGCGCTCGGCGTTACCTTCGGCGCGCCGGTCCTCACCGCCTTGACCGGCCGGATCGCGCGCAAGCCGCTGCTTCTCGGCCTGATGGCGCTGTTCATTGCCGGCAACGCGATGGCGGGCTTGAGCCCCTCCTATGAGACGCTGCTCGTCGCCCGTATCCTGTCCGCCTTCGCGCATGGCGTGTTTTTCTCCGTCGGGGCGACCATTGCGGCTGATCTCGTGCCGGAAAACCGCCGCGCCTCGGCCATCGCCCTGATGTTCATGGGCCTGACGGTCGCCATCATCACGGGCGTCCCGCTCGGCACGTTCATCGGCCAGACGTTCGGCTGGCGCGCCACCTTCTGGGCCGTTGCCGGCCTCGGTGCCGTCGCCCTGACTGCGATTGCCGTGCTTCTCCCGTCCACCCTGTCGAAGGCTGCCCCGGCCGGCATTCTCGATCAGATCCGCGTGCTCGGCTCGGGCCGCCTGCTGCTGGTCTTCGGCATGACGGCGCTCGGTTATGGCGGCACCTTCGTCACCTTCACCTTCCTTGCGCCGATGCTTGAGGAAATCACCGGCTTTGCCGCCTCCTCCGTCAGCCTCGTGCTGGTGCTCTATGGCCTGGCGATCGCCGCCGGCAACATCGTCGGCGGCCGCATTGCCGACCGCAATCCGGTGAAGGCGTTGAACTGGCTGTTTGCCGCCCAGGCCGCCGTGCTGGTGATCTTCACCTTCACCTCGGTCTCGGCGATCCCCGCCCTGATCACGCTTGCAGCCCTCGGCTTCCTGTCCTTCGCCAACGTGCCCGGCCTGCAGTTCTATGTCGTGCAGCTTGCCAAGCAGCACCGCCCCGGCGCCGTCGATGTCGCCTCCGCGCTCAACATCGCCGCCTTCAACCTCGGCATCGCCGCCGGCGCCTGGATTGGCGGTCTGGTGGTCGCCTCGCCGCTTGGCTTGCAGGCGACGCCATGGGTCGGCGCGATCCTGGTCGCCGGTGCGCTGGTTCTCACGATCATCAGTGGCATGCTGGATCGCAGGCCGGACGCTGTTGCCCAGACCGCTTGACCATAGGGCGGCTTGACCCGCCCGGCAAACGCCACATCTATAACCCTGCCCTGTTCAAACGCCCGGCGGAACCGCCGGGCATCCTCGAGAAGGAGAACTCCATGCAACCGATCGTCAACGCCAACGGCGCCGCCATTCCCGCCCTCGGTTTCGGCACCTTCCGCATGCCCGGCCCCGAAGTGCTGCGCATCGTGCCGGAAGCCCTGAAAATCGGCTTTCGTCATGTCGATACCGCGCAGGCCTACGGCAACGAAGCGGAAGTCGGCACCGCCATCCGGCAATCGGGCATTCCGCGTTCCGATATCTTCCTCACCACCAAGGTCTGGGTCGACAACTACAGGCAAGGCGCCTTTGCCGCCTCCGTCGACGAAAGCCTCACGAAGCTGAGGACCGATTATGTCGACCTTCTTCTTCTGCATTGGCCGGGCAGCCCGGTGCCGCTCGCCGAGCAGGTCGAGCGCCTGAACGCAGTCCAGAAGGCCGGCAAGGTCCGCCATATCGGCGTCAGCAATTTCAACACCCATCAGATGGACGAAGCCGCAAAGCTCAGCGTGACGCCGCTGGTCACCAACCAGGTCGAATATCATCCCTATCTCGACCAGTTTAAGGTTCTGGAAGATGCCGACCGGCTCGGCATGTCGATCACCGCCTATTGCGCGATGGCGGAGGGCCGCGTGCCGAAGGATCCGGTTCTCAACGAGATCGGCAGCCATCACGGCAAAACCGCCGCCCAGGTCGTGTTGCGCTGGCTGATCCAGCAGTACGGCGTCGTCGCCCTGACGAAAACCGCGACGCAATCACGGCTGGCCGAAAACTTCGACATCTTCGATTTCGTGCTGTCGGTCGACGAGATGAAGGCGATCCACCTGCTTGCCAAGCCGGACGGCCGCATCGTCGATCCGCAGGGCCTCGCTCCGGTCTGGGACGAGGCGGCCTGAACGGAAAGGCCTTTCGGCCGCCGAACACCCGGCGGCCGTTTTGCATTTCCTAACGTGCCAGTTCGGCAACATCGGCGATCAAGCCGTGCGTGTCGGCAAGTCCAGCCAGCGTCGCCCGATGCAGGTCAGCTGCGAGCACGATGCCTGAGGGCAGCGCGAGGTCGCGCGTGGCGCAGGCATCGCCTGCGACCGTAATCGAATAGTCGCGATCGCGAGCGGCCCGGACGGTGGACGAGACGCAATTGTGCGTCATGAAGCCCGCCACGACGATTTTCTGGCCGGCCGGGCCGATGACGGCTTCGAGACCGGTTCCGGCAAAGGCATTTGCACGGGTCTTTTCGACGATCGCTTCGCCTTGGGCAGGTGCGACCGCCGGGATAAAGGCACCCCTGAATGCGGCCCGGTCGAAGAGACCACCCACCTCACCCCTATGGGCCACATGGATGATCCGCGCCCCGGCGGCGCGAGACGCCTGCAAGAGGATCGCCGCACGCTCCACCGCGGCCTCCGCCCCGGCCAGCATCAAGGGTCCAGTGAGATATTCGTTCTGGTAATCGATCAGGATCAGGGTCGTGTCCGAAAGGACGGGTGGCGTCAAAACCACGCCTGCGAGCGAGAGGATCGTGGGGGCGGAAATGGCGGCGGCTGTCATGAAAAACTCCCTTGCGGATTGGAACGGCCAAGATTATCAATCTGCACCAACACAGGGATATCCGAATTTTTCGAGGATCAATCTGCATGAACGCAGGATCGCATTGGGCCGACCTCGAACTTCTCGATCACATTCTGCGGCATCGCACCTTGTCAGGTGCTGCCGCAGCGCTGGGCGTCGACCAGACGACAGTGTCGCGTCGGCTGGCCGCCCTTGAGCGCCGGATCGGCAGCGCGCTGTTCGACCGCATCGACGGCAAGCTCGTTGCGACTCCGCCGCTTTCCGGCATCCTCGACCGGTTGCGGACCATCTCGCAGGAAGCTTCGCTTTCGATCTCCTCATTGATGCGGGCGACTGCGGAACTGAAGGATCATGTCCGCGTCACCAGCGTCGGCTTCGTGCTTTCGACCCTTCTCGCTCCGGCGCTTGATATCTTTGCCAAGCAAAACCCCGGCATCAGCCTCGACTTTGTCGCAGACGATCAATCCCTGAGTTTCGAGCGGCGCGAAGCGGATATCGCGCTTCGCTTTGGCAGGACTGCAGAGCAGGACACAAAGATCCGCAGCCTCGGAACCCTGCGCTTCCATCTCTGCCGCCCGGCTGGCGTCAACGAAGGAACGGCCGGGAAGGTCGTGGTGCGCTATGGTGAGCGCTTGGCGCATGTTCCGGAAATGCAGGCGTTGGACCGGTTGCGGCCGCATGCTCGCACGGCACTGACATCGACCCGCCTCGACGTGCTGATTGCCGCCTCGCTGGCTTTGGGTGCCGATCTCATGCTGCCGGAGAGCTTTGCACGCCAGGATGCGCGATTCGGCCTGGTCGAGGAACCGAACGCCACCGCGGAGCGCCCGCTTTTCCTGCTTACGCATCCGGAGCGCACCAAGGTGCCCGCCGTGGCGGTGACGGCCGAATGGGTCGCCGAGACCGTCAAGGCCTGGCAGCCCTGAGCGACGTCTCAAACGATCGTGAAATTCGCCGCCGTCAGCGGATGGTTCTTCGAAAGCAGATACCGGCCCCGCTTTTTCGCTCGCCTATGCGGCTGGCAGCGAGCTCGGGCGTCATCGGCGCCGTCAAGGACGCTCTCGGCCCCTCGGCCGCGCCTATTGTCTCGGCTTGGCGCTTACCGTGTTCACGGCCGCCTCGACGAAGCAGCCGTGAACATTTTCCAAGTCTGATATCAGACGAACTGGCTGAGGCCCGGAACCGAGGCGACGACTTCGTCGACGACATCGGCGCCAGCCTTTTCCTTGGCATAGCCGATGGTTTCCTTGGCAAGCGAGGTGATCTCGCCCATGCCGAGGCCTTGCGACATCAGCTGCTGGCCGAGCGCCATGACACCGCCGCCGGCGCCGACGGCGCTCAGGAGACCGCCGAGCAGGCCGCCGCCATTGCCCGAGCCTTCGCCGTTGAACTTTGCGACCATTTCGGAAGCGCCGGGAATGGCTTCAATCATCCTGGCGACCGGGCCGTCGGCCGCTTCGCGCTGCAGGAAGCCGAGCATCATGCCGATGGCCTTTTCAGCCGTTGCCGGATCGATGCCGACGTTTTCCGCAACGCGGGTGACCAGTTCGTTCATGGATGATTCTCCTGATTTATTTGACGTGTACGTCAAGGTAAGTTATCTCGAATGGAAACTCAAGCGCTGTTCGGATCGGCTGTCCACAGCGCGAGCCCGAACATCGTTTCATGCATCGCGGGCGATTACAATGCGGCCATCCGGCGCGTTCGACCGCCTCTCTGCTACAATCCTTCTGTTGCCGGTTGCAAGCACTGCTCCTATAACAGCCTTGGGAAAACAATGTGATGAAGGCTCTGCGCCGTTTGAGGCGGACCGGCGGTTTTCATCGGCAAAACGGAGACAAGGCCCCCATGCTTGAGGACGGGAAGCTCTATATCGGCACCAGCCGGAAGCCGGACGACACGATCAACAAGCCCGAATATCTCGATTTCAAGTTCGGCAACCGCCATGGCCTCGTCACCGGCGCCACCGGCACCGGCAAGACCGTGACGCTGCAGATCCTGGCGGAAAGTTTCTCCAATGCCGGCGTGCCGGTCTTCTGCGCCGACGTGAAGGGCGACCTTTCCGGCATCGGCGCGATCGGCGAAGAGAAGGACTGGGTGAGAAAGCGGGTCGAGCAGATCGGCTTTACCGATTTCAGCTTCCAGGAATTCCCGGTGATCTTCTGGGATCTCTACGGCGAAAAGGGCCACCGCGTGCGCGCCACCGTTTCGGAGATGGGGCCCCTGCTTCTCTCCCGCCTGATGAACGCCACCGATGCGCAGGAAGGCGTCATCAACATCGCCTTCAAGATCGCCGACGAAGGCGGCCTGCCGCTGCTCGACCTCAAGGATTTCCAGGCGCTGCTCAACTATATGGGCGAGAACGCTTCCGAGCTTTCCAACAGATACGGCTTCATCTCGAAATCCTCGACCGGCTCGATCCAGCGCGAACTGTTGATCCTCGAACAGCAGGGCGCCGAGCATTTCTTCGGCGAGCCGGCCTTGAAAGTCTCCGACATCATGCGCACGACCCGCGACGGCCGCGGCGCGATCTCGGTGCTGTCCGCCGACAAGCTGATGATGAACCCGCGCCTCTACGGCACCTTCCTGCTCTGGCTGATGTCGGAACTGTTCGAGGAACTGCCGGAGGTCGGCGACCCCGACAAGCCGAAGCTGGTGTTCTTCTTCGACGAGGCGCACCTTCTCTTCAACGATGCGCCGAAGGTGCTGCTGGAGCGCATCGAGCAGGTGGTGCGCCTGATCCGCTCCAAGGGCGTCGGCGTCTATTTCGTCACCCAGAACCCGCTCGACGTGCCGGACACGGTGCTGGCGCAGCTCGGCAACCGCGTCCAGCATGCGCTGCGCGCCTATACGCCGCGCGAGCAGAAGGCGGTGAAGACGGCGGCAGACACCTTCCGTCCCAACCCGGATTTCGATTGCGCCACCGTCATCACCACGCTCGGCACCGGCGAGGCGCTGGTCTCGACGCTCGAAGGCAAGGGCTCGCCGTCGATGGTCGAGCGCACGCTGATCCGCCCGCCATCGAGCCGCGTCGGGCCGCTGACCGACGCCGAGCGCGCCGACATCATGAAGATCAGCCCGGTCGCCGGCCTCTATGACGAGGATTTCGACCGCGAATCGGCCTACGAACTGCTCGCCAAACGCGCCGCCAAGGCGGCGGAACAGGCGGAAGCCGCGCGCGAAGCCGAAGAAGCGCCGCCAGCCTCCGGCGGCAGCCGCTGGACCCTGCCCGGCTTCGGCGACGACGAACCGGCTTCGACACAGGCAAAGCCCCGCGCCCGCTCCGGCTACCAACGCGAAACCGTCGCGGAAGCTGCGATGAAATCCGTCGCCCGCACCGTCGCATCCTCGCTCGGGCGTGCACTGGTGCGCGGGATCCTGGGGAGCTTGAAGCGGTAGGGAACCGTCGGGTTCTGGAAATGAAAACGGCGGCTCTGGAGAGGGCCGCCGTTTTGATTCGGCTCAATCATCAGGAACAGGTTTCCCCGACACGAAAAAGCCCGGCGGATCGCTCCACCGGGCTTTGCCGTTCAAGAGGACAGATCTCAGGCGAGCGTTGCCGGGATTTCCGTCGCGGTGCGCAGGGCGTGGCTGTAGGGGCAGACGATGTGGGCGGCTGCGACCAGCTTTTCGGCGACGTCGCGATCGACGCCCGGCAGGTTCACGGAAATCGACGGGTTGATGTAGAAGCCGGTGCCATCCTCGCGCGGGCCGATGCCGACGGTTGCGGTCACGGTGGCGTCATCCGGGATCTTCACCTTTTCCTTGCCGGCGACGAATTTCAGCGCGCCGAGGAAGCAGGCGGAATAACCGGCGGCGAAGAGCTGCTCCGGGTTGGTGCCGGTGGCGCCATCGCCGCCGAGTTCCTTCGGAACGGTGAGCGTCACATCGAGGACGCCATTTTCGCTGACGGCGCGGCCGGCGCGGCCACCGGTTGCGGATGCCTTTGTGGTGTAGAGAATGGGCATGATCTGTCTCCTTGGTTTCACGCGGTTGTTAGCGGGACGTTTCGCCTTCGCATTTTCAATAGCGCATAATTTAATCGGACGCAATATAATTTTGCAAATTGCAAAATGCCGCCAAAGCTGCGAGGATGAAACCATGATGAGCGATGATGACACGCGTGAGACCAATCTTAAGGATGGCGAGGCGCTGGAGCTTGGCCAGCAGCTCTGTTTCGCCGTCTATTCCGTGGCGCATGCGTTCAACCGCACCTACAAGCCGCTGCTCGACCGCTTCGGGCTGACCTATCCGCAATATCTCGTTCTTCTGGCGCTCTGGCAGGACGACAATAGGACGGTCAAGGGCATTGGCGAGGAGCTGGGGCTGGATTCCGGCACACTTTCGCCGCTGCTCAAGCGGCTGGAAACGGCCGGCTTCGTCAGCCGCACGCGCGACAAGGGCGACGAGCGGCAGGTGATCGTCGCACTGACGGAAAAAGGCGTGGCGCTCAAGGCCGACGCCTTCGGGATACTGACGGAAATCGGCAAGGCGGCGGGATGCAGCATGGCTGAAGCCGCAGCCCTGCGCTCGGCGCTGCACGACCTCAACCAGCATCTCGACGAGCACAACGGGGAATAGCGCCCAAAACGCAGGTTGCGCGAACGGCAGCAAACAACGCAGGCGCAAACGGCAGCAAACGCGCCCAGCCGGGCGCGAAAAGTTTCAAATCACCAGGATCGGCGCCCCGTTGCGGACGCGATCGTAGAGATCGATGACGTCCTGGTTGATCAGGCGCACGCAGCCGGAGGACACCGCCTTGCCGATCGATTGCCATTCCGGAGATCCATGCAGGCGATAGAGCGTGTCCTCGCCGTTCTGGAAGATGTACATCGCCCGAGCACCGAGCGGATTTTCGAGGCCCGGTGGCATGCCGCCATTGGCGATCGAATACTGTGCCAGTTGCGGCTGACGGGCCACCATCTCGTTCGGCGGCTTCCAGCGCGGCCATTTCTGCTTCCACTGGATCACGCCCCTGCCCGACCAGGCAAAGCCCTCGCGGCCGATGCCGACGCCGTAGCGCATGGCAGAGCCTTCGGACAGGATGAGATACAGGAACCGCTCGCCGGTATCGACGATGATCGTGCCCGGCCGCTCGCCGAAGGTGTTGGGCACCTCCTGGCGATAGAAGCGCGCATCGATCTGCTCATAGGGGACCGCCGGTATGGTGAAACCATCATCGAGCTTTGGCCCATACATCTCGGCATAGTAGGCCGATTGCAGCGGCAGGCCGCTCGGCTCCCCGCCATAGACAGGCCCTTCCAGTTCGGCGCCGTAGCGCGGATCGCCTTCCAGCGCCGGATTGCGAAAATAGGGCGCGGTTTCCGCGCGGAACCGGTCCGTGTTCATCGAGGATGCGCATCCGGCAAGGCCGGCCGAGGCAACGGCAAGCCCGGACATGGTGAGAAATTGCCGGCGGGAGAGAGATTTGGACAGTGTCATTGAACTCTATATATGTCGTTGACGCGGATTGCGAACACGCGGCCGAAGACGCCACGCAAAAAACATTGCTCCGGCAGTATCCACCGGCCCCCGCCACAAGTATGGCAATTGCGGCTGGATCGGGGCTTGCGCCGATCAAGGCTGTTCACGACTATGAGAGCGTCTATCGCGCGTGTCCAGAGCGCAACAGTCCCGAGGCGCGATCAAGCCAAAAGGGCGGCCAGGGCGGCGGGCGTCACCGGCCGGCTGACGAAATATCCCTGCACGTCGTGACAGCCGCTGGCCCGCAGGAAATCGACCTGCGCCTGGGTTTCCACCCCTTCTGCAATCACCTCGATCTGCAGCTTCTGCGCCAGCGAGATGATCGCGCCGGTGATCGCCTTGTCGTCGTCGTCGCCCGGAATATCCTGAACGAAGGACCGGTCGATCTTCAGCCGCCGGACGGGAAAACTCTTCAGCGCGCTGAGGCTCGAATAGCCGGTGCCGAAATCGTCGATGGCGAGATGGACGCCGAGCGCCTGAAGCTCGTGCATGGTGGCGATCGCCGCGCCGACATCCTGCATGATCAGGCTTTCGGTCAGCTCCAACTCGAGGTACCGGGCTTCCAGCCCGCTTTCCTCGAGCGCTTGTGCGACCCGCGACACCCAGTTGCGTTCCCGGAACTGGCGGGCGGACACGTTGACGCTGACGACGATCGGCGGCAGGCCGGCCTCCTGCCAGGCCTTGTTCTGCCGACAGGCTTCATTCAGCACCCAGTCGCCGATCGGGACGATCAGGCCGGTCTCCTCGGCAAGCGGGATGATTTCCGCCGGCGAGACCAGGCCGCGCTCGGGGTGCTGCCAACGCAGGAGCGATTCGGCCGCAAAAATCCTGCCGGTCTTCAGGTTCATCTGCGGTTGATAGTGCAGCAGGAATTCGCCGCGGGCGACCGCATCGCGCAGTTCCTCGTGGCGCAGCAGCCTTTCGTGGGCTTTCTTCGCCATTTCGGCGTCAAACAATTGCAGATTGTTGCGGCCGACTTCCTTGGCCCGGTACATCGCCGCGTCGGCATTGGCGAGCAGCTCGGTCGCCGTCTGGCCGTGATCGGGATAACAGACCACCCCCATGCTGCAGCTGACCTGCAGGCTGCGCCCCGAAAGAACGAGCGGCGCGCCGATCGCTGTGCGAATATCCTCGAGCCGGGAGGTGACGATGCCGCTGTCCGGCGGCAGGCCGGTCAGGAGAATGATGAATTCGTCGCCGCCGACGCGCACGATCATGTCCGACTTGCGCACGCAAGCCAGCATGCGAGCAGCGACGAGACGCAGGAGTTCATCACCGGCATGGTGGCCGAGCGTGTCATTGATCAGCTTGAAATTGTCGAGATCGAGAAAGGCGAGAGCCACCGACTGGCCGGCCGCGCGCGCCTGCTGCAGCGCGCTGGCGACACGCTCGTCGAACAGCACCCGGTTCGGCAATCCGGTCAGCGCGTCGTGATGCGCCATGAACTGGATGCGCTCTTCCGACTGCCGGCGCTCAATGGCGATGCCGGCAAGATGCGCCGCCATCGAAATCAGCTCGTTCTGTTCCGCCGAGGGAAGACCGACCTCGCGGGAATAGAGCGCGAAGGTTCCAAGCAACTTGCCCTGATAGGAACGGATCGGCGTCGACCAGCAGGCGCGATAGCCGAACGGCCGGACGAAATCGACAACATCCTCCCAGAGGGGATCGGACAGTATATCAGCGACCACGACCGGCTCGCCGCGCCAGGCGGCCGTGCCACATGAGCCGACCTTGGGACCTATGGCGACGCCATGAACCGAGGCGCTAAAAGCCTTATCGAGGCCTGGCGCCGCCCCGGTCATCAGATGCCGCCCGTCCGGCGAAAGCAGCAGGATCGAGCCGACAATGCCTGGCTGATGCGCCTCGATCATGAGGATCAGTTCGTTGAAGAAATCGACAAGCGGCGTGCTCTTGGCGATCAACTCCAGCAACCGGGCCTGGCCAAGCAGCAGGCGTTCGGCCTTCTTGCGGTCACTGATATCGCGCGAAACGCCGACGATGCCGATGGTTGCGCCCTGCTTGTTGCGCAGCGGCACCTTGGAGGTCATCAGCCAGCGCTCGTACCCCTTGCTGACGAAAGCCCGCTCCTCCATTCCGAAGATCGGCTTGCCCGTCTCGATGACTTGCCGTTCCGTCGCCGCCATATGACCAACCATTTCGGCCGGGTGCAGATCGTAGTCGGTCTTGCCGATGAGGTCCTGCATGTCCTCGAAGCCATTGTCTATGACGGTCGCGCGGTTGGCGATCAGGAATCGGCCTTCAAGATCCTTGGCGTAGATGTAATCAGGAATGTGGTTGACCATCGTCTCGAGCCAATAATGGCGATCGGCGATGTCTGGTTCGGACGCGAACATGCGTGAGACTTCCGCTGCCAAACGCTGGCTCGCGGCGATCAAGCGCTGCGTGTCATCGTTGCTGGCAACCCTGGCTCCACTTTCCCTTCGCGAGCGGTCTAAGTTCTTCGTCAAGCAAGCCTCCGGGGACGGATGCACCGTCTGAGCCCTCTTTGCTGGCTCCCCGCCCCGATTTCTACCAGCCAGAGGTTATTCTTTGCTAAAGAAGCATTGGCAAATGGACGAATACCGCCGCTGTCCTTGCGGTTTCCAACGCTTCAACCAGCCTGCCGTGAAAATTCCGTATCATTTCGATCAAGCATTGGCATGATCCATGCTTTGTGAACGCAAGGGATTTGCCATGCTGAACCGGCGCCTGCTTCTGTCTTCGATCGCCGCGATGGGTTTTTGCGCGGCGGCCGGCGCTGCCATGGCTGCAAAGCTGAAGCCGGCGCAGGATGGCCTGCGCGGCACGATCGATATTTCCGGCTATGGCATCGCTCCCGATGCCGGCGCGGATCAAAGCAAGGCGTTCAATCGTCTTTTACGGGATGCGGCACAAACGGGCATGCCGGTCTTTCTGCCGGCCGGCGACTATCTGCTTTCCGGCATCACCCTGCCCGACGATCTCTGGCTGAGCGGCGTTCCGGGCCGCACCCGGCTGGTCCATGCGGGTGGCGGCGGGTTTCTGAGCGGCGAAGGGCTGGGGCGGCTGACATTGTCGGACCTTGTTCTCGACGGCGGCAGCAAGGCACTCGGCGATGACGTCGAGGGGCTTCTCAACCTGCGCGGCGTCGCCAATCTGACGATCGAAAACTGCACCATCGTGGCGTCATCGAAACACGGCATCAATGCCGAGCATTGCGGCGGCCGGATCGATGGCAACAGCCTATCGCAGGCCGCCGCCGCCGGCATCTATGCGGTCGAAAGCGAAAAACTCTCGATCACCGCCAATACCGTATTCGATTGCGGCAATGGCGGCATCCTCGTGCATCGATGGGAGGCAGCGGAGGACGGCACGATGGTCAGCGGCAACCGGGTGTTCCGGATCGCAGCCAAGGATGGAGGAACGGGCGAGAACGGCAACGGCATCAACATTTTCCGCGCCGCAAACGTGATGGTGACGGACAACCACGTCTCCGACTGCGCCTTTTCCGCGATCCGCGCCAACGGAGCGACGGACGTCCAGATTTCCAACAACCAGTGCCTGCGCTCAGGCGAAACGGCCATCTATTCCGAATTCGGTTTTCAGGGTGCGATCGTCTCCGGCAACCTGATCGATGGTGCTGCCAACGGCATCCTGATCGTCAACTTCAACGAAGGCGGAAGGCTGGCAACCGTCAGCGACAACATCGTCCGCAACTTGCATATCGACGGTCCCTACATCCACGACGGCGCCGGTTTCGGCTTCGGTATCGCGGTGGAGGCTGATACCGTTGTTACCGGCAACATCATCGAGAACGCGCCGAGATGGGGGCTGATGCTCGGCTGGGGGCCATACATGCGCAACATCGTTGCGACCGGCAATCTGGTCCGCAGCGCTGGCGGCGGTTGCGCGGTGACGGTCGTCGAAGGTTCAGGCACGGCATTGATTGCCAACAACCTGTTTCAGGACGTCCGGGACGGCGCCATTCTCGGCTACCGCTGGAACGAGAAGGCCACCGGGGACCTCATGAAGGGCGGAAGCGAAGCCTTCGCCCACCTCACCCTTTCCGGCAATCGCCTCAGCTAAACATCAAAAGATTTCATGGCTGATATCAACGGTCTCGGCTTCAAGCGCTGCCGCGCGTGCCGTAGCCTGCGGGGCATTTTCGGCGAAAGGGGAACAACCATGCTGACGATCTATGGCGTCTACTGCTCGCGCGCCTCGCGCAACTACTGGATGGCGGAGGAACTGGGTATTCCGTTCAAATCCGTGCCGGTCATCCAGGCGCGGCTGCTTGCCGACCCGCTGGCGCCCGACGCCCGGCTCAACACCAAATCGCCCTCCTTCCTCGCCGTGAACCCGATGGGCCTGATCCCGGCGATCGACGATGACGGGCTGGTACTGACGGAATCGCTTGCCAACAACCTCTATCTCGCCCGCAAACATGGCGGCCCGCTGGCTGGCGCCGATGTCGAAGAGGAAGGGCAGATGCTGGCCTGGACGCTCTGGGCAGCGACGGAGGTCGAGCCCCATACGGTCAAGATCGTATTGACCTATGACAATGCCGCGGAAAATACGCCGGAGGGCAAGGCGGTCATCGAGGCTTCGGTCAAGGGGCTGGAAAGACCGCTCGCACGGCTGGAAGCGCATCTGCAAACGCAGGATTACGTCGTCGGCAACCGCTTCACCGTCGCCGATCTCAACCTTGCGGAAGTGCTGCGCTACGCGATGAGCGAGACCTACCTTTTCGACAGGCATCCGCGGGTCAAAGCCTGGCTCAGACGGTGCCATGCACGGCCGGCCTTCGAGACGATGATGGCCGGACGGCGCAAGGAAGCCGAAGCAGCCTGACCCGGCAAACCGCAGATCAGGCAAAGCCGAGACGCTGCATGCTCTCGGCGATCTCGTCGCGCACCCATTGCTTGAAGGCGGAAACGGTCTTCGTTTCGCGGCGCGACGGCGGGGTTACGAAATAATGCGCGAACCCCGTCTTCACACGGACGGGATAGGGCATGACCAGTCGCCCCTCGATGATTGAATAACCGGCGAGCGTCTGCCAGGCCAGCATGACGCCCTGGCCGGCAATCGCGGCATCCAGGCAGAGCGAGGCGTCGTTGAAGACGTGCCGTGCGGTCATCTGTTTTCCGGAGAGGCCAACCTCGCGGAGCCAGGTCTCCCAACTGAACATCGAGCGGCCGTCGATGACCGCCGGAATATCCAGAATATCCTTCGGCTCCTTCAGTTTTTCTGCAATGGCGGGTGAGCAGACCGGAAAGATCTCCTGTTCCAGCAGCAATTCGGCCCTGACGCCCGGCCAGTTGCCCGAGCCGACGCGGATGCCGACATCGACGCCGGACGTTTCGAGATTGGCGAGAGCCGTCGTCGCATCGATGCGCAGGCGGATGTCGGGGTGTTTCTCGGTGAAATGATCCAGCCGGTGAACCAGCCAGCGTGCCGCGAAAACCGGGGCAACCGAGATCGTCAGGATCGTCTCGTCGCGCCTGCGGGCCAAGGCAACCGCCTGATCGAGCGTCTCGAAACCGCTGGTCAGGCGCGGCAGGAAGCTCTCGCCGAAAAGCGTCGCCACAAGGCCGCGCGGGCTGCGCTCGAAAAGGATGCGGCCGAGCTGCTTCTCCGTCTTGATGATCTGCTGGCTGACAGCGCCGATGGTGACGCCCAGTTCTTCAGCCGCTGCCTGCAGCGAGCCGAGACGGCCGGCCGCTTCGACGGCCCGCAATCCGTTGAGGTGAACGGCATTCAGATCTTTCATATAGTTTTTCTATAGTGCTATCGTGGCAATCTCAATTGAAAATTGTTCCGTACCGGAGAATTATGGTCTCACCGACGAAGGATGGTGATGCCATGTTGAAGATTTTCTCCATACTCGACCAGCTGCTTCCGAAGCCTGCCCCGACCAACGAAGACGTCGAAACGGACTGGGTCTACGACTTGCTACGCCACCCGGACATCGCCCGCATGGACGCGCGCGAACTGGGCGACCTGCCCTTTCCCGGCGCCGTCGTCCGCATGACGCGCCAACTCCCGGGAGATACCTGCGGCACCTAACGCTTGCCTTGCGTGTCGTTTCGTTCGAAAGCTCTTCAGATATCGCGAGCGCGACCATGACCGGCAAACAGGAGACGGATTTCGAGCGGATCGTGAGGCTCGCCCAGGCGGCGGGCCTTCCGGAGGTTACGCTCGGCACCTCCTGTGGCACGCCTGCCCTTGCCGTCCGGGGCAAGAGTTTCGTGCGGATGAAGGAGGTGGGCATCCTCGTGGCGATGTGCGCGCTTGAGGAAAAGGAAATGCTGATCGAACTGGCGCCCGATCTTTATTTCGAGACCGACCATTACAAGGGCTGGCCGGCCATGCTGGTCCGCCTTGGCGTCAGCAGCGATCAGGACCTGACGCAAAGGCTGATCGCCGCCTGGCGGCAAAAGGCACCGAAGCGGCTTGCCGCCAGCTTCGATGGCCCTGACAGCCTGTAAACTCAGGCGTTTATGGCGCTCAAAACTTTCTTGACGGCCGGACGCTCGGCCATTCGCTGGCGGTGATCGAAGACTTTCGGGAAGCGCGTGGGATCGACGCCATCCCCCTCCAGCCATCCGGCGAGCGTGAACAGGTAGGGATCGGCGATCGAATAGGTTTCACCCATAACCCAGGGACCGGCGAACATGCTGTTTTCGATCAGATCGAAACAGTCGCTCATGTTGCTCGCAACCTTCTTCGTCATCGCCTCGATTGCCGCCGGATCATCGGCCCAGCGGCTGGCGCGGCGCTTGTGCGCGTGGGCGACATGCACGGTCGAGCAGAGGTAGGAGTTGAAGGACTGGATGCGGGCGAACTCGAACGGATCCGACGGCACGCCGATCGGCGATCCCGGAAAGCTCTGGCCGAGATAGGCGAGGATGGCCGGGGTTTCGGTCAGCACGCCGCGATCCGTCACCAGCGTCGGCACCCGGCCCTTCGGATTGACGTGCAGGAAATCGGGCGAGCGCTGCTCCTGCTTTGAGAAGTCGATGCTTTGAGCCTCATAGCGCGTACCGGATTCTTCCAGCGCGATATGCGATGCCAGCGAGCAGGTGCCCGGCGTGAAATAAAGCTTCAACATGCAGGTTCTCCTTGTCTTCGCCAGCGACGAGCCGGCTTTTTCCGGCGCAAGTGATAACAATCGCGCCGGATGTTTGCCAGTGGATTTGGGGAACGATCACGCCATTGTGGTCACGGCGCAGGTCGGCACATCTTCCAGCCGGAAATAGACGCCGCGGCACATGATTTTCGACCGCGCTTGCGAGGAGGCGGCGATCAAACGGGCGATCGCGAAACAGGCGGCCGAAACCTTCGTCGCCGCGACGCCGGAGAAATTCGCTGCCACCTCGCCGCACCGGATCCTGCCGGCCGGACGCCTTGCGGCCCTGATCGCGCCGGCTGGCATGAATCCGGACGTGCTTGCGCTCACAGAGGCAAGAACGTGCAACTTATCGAGGCGTAATTCGTCGCAACCGGTTATTACGGCTCGCCGATCCGCTTGCTCATGTTCATGCCTGTGGTCCGGAAGCCTGAGGCCTTGTAGACATGCTGAGCGCGCTCGTTGGAGGCAGCGACGCGCAGGCGGATTTCGATGATCCCGCTCTCGGCGAGGCGCGATTCGAGCGCATTCAGGGCCTGCCGGGCGTAGCCCCGCCCCTGATGCGCGGCGAGGATATGGAAATCGCTGATGAAGGCCGAGCGCTCGGCCGGATCCGGCCGATACCAGAGATAGCCGATATGGTCGTCCACCTCGTTCACAATGCAGAGCAGCGCCTCGCCCGGCGTTTGCGGCCCGTCGGGCAGATCGTCGGTGATCTCGCGGCTTGCCCGCGCAAAGGCTTCTGTCTCCGAAAGCCCGTAATTCGCTGCGATTTCAGCTGCATAGTCAGGGGTGAAATAGGCCAGATAAGCGGCAAATTCCGTGGCTTTCATGGGCCGTAAGGCGATCATCAATCATTGTCCTGTCGCTTGGCGCCCTAAAAGGCGTCCGTCACCCGGACATCGCCGACATGGATGCCGTTCCAGTTCCGCATCGCATAATTTGCCTGCGCCATCAGGCTGGCCTGCACATCCGGTTCATCGGTGAAGAAACGGGCAAGCGTGGCGGCGACCATGGTTTCGGCGGCACGGGTGGCGCCATCCTCGCATTTGAGGGCGATCGCAATGCCTTTCTCCGGGATGGCGGCGCAGAACACCCCTTCGGCACCGGTCTTGGCAAAGATGCGGCCGGGCGCCGTCTGCATCAGGCGCGTGCAGGCGCGCCTCGTACCGGCGACATAGAAGGGCTCAGCCATGCAGGCCTCGACCAGCCGCTTCGACGCCCTGGCGCGGACCGGTTCCAGCCCGTGGCCTGTGACCATCTTGGCAAAGCCGTGCGCAAGGCCCTTCAACGGCACGGCATAGGTGGGGATCGAGCAGCCGTCGATGCCGCAATTATCGTGCGCGAGCGCCGCCCCGGTCAGGCTTTCCATTACGCCGCGGATTTCGCGCTGCAGCGGATGATCATAGGCGACGTAACCCGCAGTCTCCTCGCCACTGTGGCAGCAGGCGCAGACGAAGCCCGCATGTTTTCCAGAGCAGTTGTTATGCAGCGCCGTCGGGTGGTCCAGCGAGCGGGCCTGGGCGATGACCACATACTGGCTGATTGACCAGTGCGCGCCGCATTCGAGCGCCGAAACGTCCCTGCCGGCGGCCGCCAACATCGCGGCGGCCAGCGCCACCTGCTCCGGCTCGCCATTGTGCGACGAGCAGGCGAGCGCCAGTTCCTTGTTGCCAAACCCGTAGGCGTCGGCGGCGCCCGTCTCCATCAGCGGCAGGGCCTGCATCGCCTTGCAGGCCGAGCGCGGGAAGACCGCCGCATCGGTGTCGCCCAACGAAAAGATGGTTTTGCCGGCACCATCGACAACAATCACCATGCCGCGATGACGGCTCTCCACCAAATTGCCGCGGGTGACTTCGACAAGTACCGGGTTCGACATGCTCATGCCCTCAAAAATCCAATTTCTGCCCGTGTCTTTAGACCAAGATCGCGCAACACAAAACCCGGACCCGCCCATGAATTTTCTTCGCAGGCTGCTTCTCGCCATCCTGTTCGTCTATCTGCTGCCGGCGCTTGCTTCGGCGGGGTGGTGGTATGTCAAGGAAAGACCGGGAAACTGGCGCGAGGCGGATTGGTCGTCGGCCAATATCCTGCCGAGCCCGAGCGACGACAAGGAGGCGTCGATCTCCATTTTCTCCGCCACCACCGGCGGCATGAAGGGCGCCGTCGCCAGCCACTCCTGGATCGTCACCAAGGAACGGGGAGGCACGGCCTATAACCGCTACGACAAGGTCGGTTGGGGTTCGCCCATTCGCCGCAATGGCTACCCGGCAGATGCCAGATGGTATTCCAACACGCCGCACCTGATCGTCAGCGTAAAGGGCGAGGAAGCGACGCGGCTGATCCCGAAAATCGAAAAAGCCATCCAGTCCTACCCTTATTCCAAACCTGGTGCCTACCGCATTTGGCCGGGACCGAACTCCAACACCTTCGTCGCCCACGTGTTGCGTTCCGTGCCGGAACTGGGCGTCGTGCTACCGCCTGATGCAGTCGGACGCGACTATCTGCCGGAAGGCAAGCTGTTTGCGCTCGATGCCGATGGGCTCGACATGCATGCGACGCTTTACGGCCTGCTCGGGATTTCCGTTGGTGCCCGCAGCGGTCTGGAGGTGCATTTCATGGGACTTGTCGCCGGCATCGATGTGTTGCGTCCGGCGGTGAAGATACCGGCGTTGGGGCGGTTCGGGCTGTGAGGGCTGGTGGTTTTCAGATGCGGCCCGAAAAACTATGTTAGGATCGGGTCTGGAATTCGTGTGGAGACAGGGATGTCGCAGCCGCTCAAGAGACTTTTGATCGATGTGCCGGAAGATCTGGAGGCTCAAATTGAGTCCCTGGCCGTGCAGACGGGACGTTCGCGATCGCTCATCGTCAACGATGCCATCGACACCTATGTCAACAACCAGCTGCGCTGGCTGTCCGACATGGATGCCGCCACGAGGGATGTAAAACAAGGCCAATCCTTCGATGGCGACGAAGTGCTGGACTGGCTGGAAAGTTGGGGCGGCGGCGGCGAAAAGCCCCGTCCGGGACCGGCAAAGCCCTGACCCTTTCGATGAGGATACGATTTACCTCTCATGCCATGCAAGATCTTGATGATCTGAAGGAATGGCTTCGCTCGAAAAATCCGCGCGGCTACAACTCGGTTGCGACACAGATATCCAAGACAATACGGCCCGTTGCGGAGCATCCACAGATGGGGCGAAAGACGCTTCGCGATGATATCCGCGAACTGGTGGGAGCCTCGCTATGGCTTCATAATTCCTTATACCGTCCACGAAGGCACTATCTTCATACTGCGTATCTATAGCGCGAAACGCTATCCGCTCGATTTCTCTGCCTCGCCGGACCCGAGTGAGGCGTTTTGAGCTGACCGCGGCGGAATTTGTAAGCATGCAAGAAAAAGGGCCGCCCAGGGCGGCCCTCCATGAGTTTTGGCCAGGTAACAGGGCCCGGACCGCATCCTTTGATGGTGCGACCCGCAGGAAGGCTGGTTCAGAACGAGGGCTGCCTCGCCGTTGCCACCACAATTCCCATGTCCGTTACGAGGTTCGAAATCTCATTAGACACTGGACCACCTTCCTTTCATTCCGTTGAAGATAGTTTGAAGGTAAGCCGATTCCCTCGAATTGCAAGAGTGGCACTCTTAGACTTTAGAACGTCATGACGATCTTGCCGATGTGATCGCCGGCTTCCATCAGGCGATGCGCCTCGGCAACTTTTAAGAACGGCACCACGGCGTGCATGACCGGTGCGACCTCGCCCTCGTCCAACAACGGCCAGACATTGTCCATGAGGTCGTCGCGGATCGCTTCCTTCTCCACCGCCGTGCGCGGCCGCATGGCCGAGCCCATGATGTGCAGGCGCTTGGCGAGGATCGGCGCGATATTGGCCTTCTCGACCGTGGCGCCGCCGAGGAAGGCGATGATCGACAGGCGGCCGTCCTTGGCGAGCGAGGCAATGTTGCGATCAAAATAGGGAGCCCCGACCATGTCGAGAATGACATCGACACCGCGGCCGCCGGTCTCCTCCAGGATGACCGCCTTGAAGTCCTCTTCACGATAGTTGATCGCCCGCCTGGCGCCGAGCGAAACGCAGGCGTCGCACTTGTCCTTGGCTCCGGCGGTGACGAAAACCTCGGCGCCGAAGGCGCGGGCAAGCTGGATGGCGGTGGTGCCGATACCGCTCGAGCCGCCATGGATGAGGATCTTCTCGCCTTCCACCAGATCGGCCATCTGGAAGACATTGGCCCAGACCGTGAAGAAGGTTTCCGGCAGGGCTGCGGCGCGCGCGGCGTCATAGCCCCTCGGCCAAGGCAGGGCCTGCGTCGCCGGCAGGGCGCAGAACTCCGCATAACCGCCGCCATTGGCAAGGCCACAGACCTTGTCTCCGACCGTGAAGCCCTCTGCCCCCTCGCCCATTGCCACCACTTCGCCGGCGACCTCAAGCCCAAGGATCGGGCTTGCGCCCGGCGGCGGCGGATAGTGGCCCTGCCGCTGCAGGATGTCCGGTCGATTGACACCGGAAGCCTCGACCCGGATCAGGATATCGCCGGGCTTGATCTGCGGCAGCGGCCCTCGCGCCAAAACCATCTTTTCCGGGCCGCCGGGCGACGGCAGATCGACATAGGTCATTTCGGTCGGCAGGGTCACGGGTCATCTCCTCGTTTGCATGATGACCGGTTATCTAGCGCGGCGGGCGAGAAGGGCAAAGCTGTGTTTGCCCGCCGGCAGCGAGTGCGGCCGCAATTAAACAATGCGGCAAAATGGTAGCGACGCACGAATGCTGCGCCGCATCGTGGCAAAATTGCGCCATCCAAGGTTGTAGAAAAATTAAGTTTCTTTAATTTGAACGGTGCGGAAACCGGGGCTAGCTTCCTCCTCGAAACCGGGAGACGCCGGCGGTCCTCCCAGCCGCGACGCGACGAACTCCGGACGGTTTCATGACGATCGGTCCGTACACAGGGACCTTTACAAGGACGACACCCATGCGTGCTCTTCTGACCTCGTTGACCCTCATCTCCGCAATCTCGCTCTCGTCAGCCGCTTTTGCGGCCAGCACCACGACCGGCACGATCCGCGCCCTCGACACCAAGGCGATGACGCTGACGCTGAAGAACGGCACCCGCTACATGCTGCCGGCCAACTTCAGGAACCCGGGCCTCAAGGTCGGCGAAAAGGTTACGATCGCCTATGAGATGATCGGCAAGAAGCATCAGGCAACGGCCGTCACGCCGTTAACGCAGTGACACGCGGATCGTCGCATGAGGTTTCCTGATCGCGGCTAGACGCTTTGGGCTCATGCAGAAACGGGCTGGAATCCATGATGGGTTCCGGCCCGTTTTCGTTTCAGCCGCCGCCAATCAGAGCGCCACGCCGCCAAACGTGTCGAAGACCAGTCCACCGTCGCTTTCCTTGGCACGGCTCTTGATTTCGGCGATGCGGGCGCTGACGGCCTGGGCATCGGAAAAGACGAAACCTTCCGGCAGGATCAGTACCGCGATCGAGCAGCGCATCAAGGGGAAGATCGTCGTTTCGCCACCGCGGCCATGGCCGGTCATGTAGCCCGCCATCTGGTGTTCCTGCGAATAGAGCTGACGGACGTCGCTGCGGAACTCGGAAAGGACCCGGGTCAGCACCGATCCCACCTCCTCCTGCGTCCATCCGCTGACGCCGATGAAGAAATCGTCACCGCCGACATGGCCCAGAAACTTTTCCTCGCCAATGAAATGCCGGCGCATCAGGGCTGCGAACAGGGAGATGGCGAGGTCGCCTTTCTGGAAACCGTAATGATCGTTGAAGGGTTTGAAGCTGTCGAAATCGCAGTAGCAGAAGTAGCGCGCCTCATCGCCGTCGAGCACGGCGTCCTGAACATAGTCGCGGATCGCGCGGTTGCCCGGAAGCCCGGTGAGCGGATTCTGTTCCTGCGCCGTCTTCAGCTGTTTTTCGCTGATGATCTTCAAAAGCGACGAGGCAGAAAGAATGCCGGCATAGCGCATGTTTTCCGTCAGGATGACACAGTCGCTGCCGTCCATGCCGGCAAAGATCTTCAGCATCTCGTCGGCCGGCGTTTCCAGATCGGCGATCGGCGCCGGGCTGACGAAATGCGAGATGTGGCGCTGGTACAGATGGTTCTTCAAGAGGTCGCGGCCGAAGGGATGATAGATCATCTCCTTGACGTGATATTCATGCAGCACGCCGCGCGGCTCGCCATTGGCGTTGAGCACGGGGAAGAAGCTGCGCTGTGGCGCGCGGCGGAACAGCTCGAACACCGAATCCAGATCATCGTTTTCCCTGACCGCCGGAACCTGCTCGATCTGCTTGCGGATGAGGATGCTGTCGAGCGAGGTCGATTGGCGGCGGGCGCCGGCGCTCTGCTCCAGATGCGGATAGCTCGGCTGCAGATCGGCGAAATGCACGGTCGGGCGGGCGACGAAATAGCCCTGGACGAGATCGCAACCGAGATCGCGGCAGGTGGCGAATTCGGCTTCCGTTTCGACGCCCTCGGCGATGACGCGGGTGCCGAGCACGTGGGCGGTGTTGACGGTGTGGCGAACGAGATGGCGCTTGCGCGGGCTCGCTTCGATGCCGGAGATGAAATGCCGGTCGATCTTCACGTAGTCCACCGGCTGGTCACAGAGCAGCTTCAACCCGTTGAACCCGACGCCGAAATCATCGATCGCCAGCTTGAAGCCGGCAAGCCGCAGGCGTTTCATGAGGCCTGAAAAATCCGGCATCTTGCCGCTGTCGAAGCGCTCGGAAAGCTCGAAACAGATCGACGACGGCGGGATGCTGGCGCGCTTCAGGTGATTGCCGAGCCGCTCGACGAGATCGCCCTCCAGCCCGATCAGGCGGCTGTCGAAATTGACGAACAAGGTACGCGAGGTGAAATCCGGCAGGCTGGCGAAGCCGGCGAAGGCACGGGTGTTGATCATGTGCTCCAGCGCCAGGAGTTGCCCCGCCTCCTGCGCCTTGTCGAGCAATTCGAGCGGCGACTTGAAGCCCAGCCGTTCGAAGCCGCGCATCAGGGTCTCGTAACCGAAGACGGCGCCCGTGGCGATTTCGGCGATCGGCTGGAAGGCGTTTTCGATCGCGAGCTTGGCCAGGTTGACGATCTGGTCGTCGCCGAAACGGCGCAGGGACAGCATTTCAGCGGCGGACATGCGCAAACTCCCGGAGGCGGACATGGTCGCGTCAAGCATCGCGTCCGAGGCTTAAATTTTTCGTTTCCCCAGCATGACAGTTTTGTGAAAGTTCAATGAATGGCGAGCGTTAACCCGCAAGATACAGCCGCCTTTTCCAAAACGGCAAAAACACCGTCAACCCCTGGCGAGAACACCGAACGCGATGAGTGCAAGACCCTGCATGACGAGGTCGATCGCGAGGAACAGGCCGAGGATCCACAGGCTGTTGACCGGCCAGCCGGCGGCGATGATCAAGCCCGCCATCGCGGTGACCACGCCGCCAAGGGCAATCCATCCCCACCCCTTGAGCGGCCGCAGATTGAAGGCGGACCAGATGCGGAAGGCTCCGGCGACGATCAGCGCCACCGCCATCAGGATGGTGAGGATCGCCGACGCCAGGAGCGGATTGAGAAAGGCGAAAACGCCGGCCACGGTATAGCATGCGCCGCTCAGGCTCCAGTAGAGCACGCGCTCCCAGCCCTTGACACGGAAGGCCTGGGCGAGATGCAGCAGGCCGCCTGCCAGCATGACGATGCCGACGGTGTAGACGGAGGCGACGGTGGCGGCAAGCACGTTGCCGAAGGCGATGCCGCCGCCCATGATCATCAGCACGCCGAGCGCCACGAACCATCCCCATTTTTCGGTGACGGCCAGTTTTCCGGTGGGATCGAATGCCTGGGCCATGACGCAACCTCCAATTCCCTACGGGTGATCATTCGAGCTTAAATAGAGCGACATTCTACGATGAAATCAAAGGGAAAGATTTGGAATATTTTTATTGATTGACGGATCAATCAAAAATACACTGCCTTCATTAGAGGGATCGAAAATGCCGAAAATCGGGATGGAGCCGGTGCGCCGAAAGGCGCTGGTGAATGCAGCACTTCGCGTGATCGGCGACCAGGGCACTCTGTCGGTCACCATGTCCGACATTGCCCGCAACGCCGGGGTTTCGGCAGCGCTGGCGCATCACTATTTCGGCAGCAAGGAACAGCTGCTGATCGAGACGATCCGCTCTCTGCTGAAGCAGTTGCGCGACGATACGGTGACGGCGCTCCAGGCAGCGAAAACCGCGCGCGAACGGATTTCTGCCATCGTGCGCGTCAGCTTCCAGGCCGACCAGTTCGCGCCGGAAACGATCGCCGCCTGGCTCGCGTTTTATTCCGAAGCGCAGCGCTCGGAGGCGACCCGGCGTTTCCTCGTCATCTATGCCCGGCGGCTGCGTTCCAATCTCCTTGCCAACCTGAAAGCGCTGTGTGGCGCGGATGATGCGGTGCGCGTCGCCGAGGGCACGGCAGCGATGATCGACGGGCTCTATATTCGCAGGGCGCTCGGTTCCTCGCCGGTGACGGCGGAAGCCTCCATCGCGCTGACCGACAACTATATCACGCTCAATCTGGATGCACTTGCCAGGCAAGGATATGCTGCATGACCGCCCGCCGGCCGAATATTCTGATCATCATGGTCGACCAGCTGAACGGAAAGTTCTTTCCGGACGGCCCGGCGGAATTTCTCCACGCGCCGCACATGAAGGCGCTCGCCAAACGCTCGGCGCGCTTCCGCAACAACTACACCTCCTCGCCGCTCTGCGCCCCTGCCCGCGCCTCGTTCATGGCCGGGCAATTGCCGAGCCGCACGCAGGTCTATGACAACGCGGCTGAATATATCTCCTCGATCCCGACCTATGCGCATCACCTGCGCCGGGCCGGCTATTACACGGCGCTGTCGGGCAAGATGCATTTCGTCGGTCCGGACCAGTTGCACGGCTTCGAGGAACGGCTGACGACGGACATCTACCCGGCCGATTTCGGCTGGACGCCAGACTATCGCAAGCCGGGCGAGCGGATCGACTGGTGGTATCACAATCTCGGCTCCGTCACCGGTGCGGGCGTCGCCGAAATCACCAACCAGATGGAATATGACGACGAGGTTGCCTTCCTCGCCAACCAGAAGCTCTATCAGCTGTCGCGCGAGCAGGACGACGCGGAACGCCGCCCCTGGGCCGTGACCGTCTCCTTCACCCATCCGCACGACCCCTATGTGGCGCGCCGCAAATTCTGGGACCTCTACAACGACTGCGACCAGCTTCTGCCCGAGGTCGGCGAGATTGCCCTTGGCGAACAGGACCCGCATTCGCAGCGCCTCATCCACGCCTGCGACTACTCGAACTTCGACGTGAAAGAAGAGAACGTCCGGCGCTCACGGCAGGCCTATTTCGCCAATATCTCCTATCTCGACGAGAAGGTCGGCGAACTGATCGATACGCTGACCCGCACGCGGATGCTCGACGACACGCTGATCCTGTTCTGCTCGGACCACGGCGACATGCTCGGCGAGCGCGGATTGTGGTTCAAGATGAACTTCTTCGAGGGTTCGGCCCGCGTGCCGCTGATGGTCGCTGGCCCCGGTGTCACCCCCGGCCTGCATCTGGCGCCGACGTCCAACCTCGATGTCACGCCGACCCTCTGCGATCTCGCCGGCATTTCCATGGATGAGATCATGCCTTGGACGGACGGCGAGAGCCTCGTTCCGGTCATCAACGGCACTGAGCGCATCACGCCGGTGCTGATGGAATATGCTGCCGAAGGGTCCTATGCCCCGCTCGTCTCAATCCGCGAAGGCAAGTGGAAATATGTCCATTGCGCGCTCGATCCGGACCAGCTTTTCGATCTCGATGCCGATCCGCTGGAATTGAACAATCTTGCCAAGAACCCGGCCGATCCGGTGATCAAAGCGACGCTCGAGGCCTTCCGGCAGATGCGCGAGGCGCGCTGGGACATGCAAGCCTTTGACGCGAGCGTCCGCGAAAGCCAGGCGCGGCGCTGGGTGGTCTATGAGGCATTGCGCAACGGTGCCTATTATCCGTGGGATCACCAGCCGCTGCAGAAGGCGTCCGAACGCTACATGCGCAACCACATGAATCTGGATAATCTCGAAGAATCCAAACGCTTTCCGCGAGGGGAATAAGATGAAAGCCCAACCGCCAGCCTCCCATTTCATCGACGGCGAATACGTCGAGGATATCGACGGCACGCCATTCGACAGCATCTATCCGGCGACCGGCGAAGTGATCGCCCGGCTGCATGCCGCCACGCCCGCCATCGTCGAAAAGGCGATCGCGGCGGCCAAGCGCGCCCAGCCTGAATGGGCGGGATTAAGCCCAACCGCGCGCGGCCGCATCCTCAAGCGCGCTGCCGAAATCATGCGCGAGCGCAACCGCGAACTCTCGGAGCTCGAGACGCTCGACACCGGCAAGCCGATCCAGGAAACCATCGTCGCCGATCCGACCTCGGGCGCCGACGCCTTCGAATTCTTCGGCGGCGTCGCGGCGGCGGCTCTCAATGGCGATTACATCCCGCTCGGCGGCGATTTCGCCTTTACCAAGCGCGTGCCGCTCGGCGTCTGCGTCGGCATCGGCGCCTGGAACTATCCGCAGCAGATCGCCTGCTGGAAAGGCGCGCCTGCCCTGGTCGCCGGCAATGCCATGGTCTTCAAGCCGTCGGAAAACACACCGCTCGGGGCGCTGAAGATCGCCGAGATTCTACTCGAGGCAGGTCTGCCGAAAGGCCTTTACAACGTCATCCAGGGTGACCGCACGACCGGGCCGCTGCTCGTCAACCACAAGGACGTGGCCAAGGTGTCGCTGACCGGCTCGGTCGAGACGGGCCGCAAGGTCGCGGGTGCTGCAGCATCCAGCCTGAAGCACGTCACGATGGAACTCGGCGGCAAGTCGCCGCTGATCGTCTTCGAAGACGCCGATCTCGAAAGCGCCATCGGCGGGGCGATGCTCGGCAATTTCTACTCGACCGGCCAGGTCTGCTCGAATGGCACCCGCGTCTTCGTGCAGAAGGGCATCAAGGACAGGTTTCTTTCCCGCCTCAAGGAACGCACCGAAAAGATCATCATCGGCGACCCGATGGACGAGGCAACGCAGCTCGGGCCGATGGTGTCGCGGGCCCAGCTCGACAAGGTCTTCTCCTATATCGAAAAGGGCAAGGCCGAGGGTGCGACGCTCGTGACCGGCGGCGGCATTCCGAATTCGGTCTCGGCGCAAGGCACTTATATCCAGCCGACCGTCTTTGCCGACGTCACCGATGAGATGACGATCGCCCGCGAGGAGATTTTCGGACCGGTGATGTGCGTGCTCGACTTCGAACGCGAGGACGAGGTGATCGCGCGGGCCAACGGCAGCGAGTTCGGCCTTTCGGCCGGCGTCTTCACCTCGGACCTCACCCGCGCGCATCGTGTCGTCGACCAGTTGGAAGCCGGCACGCTGTGGATCAACACCTACAATCTGGCGCCGGTCGAAGTGCCGTTCGGCGGATCGAAGCAGTCCGGTTTCGGGCGGGAAAATTCGCTGGCAGCGCTCAATCATTACACGGAGCTGAAGAGCGTCTACGTGGCGATGGGGCCAGTGCAGTCGCCGTATTGAGCAGCATGCTTGGGCTAATCTCCCCCCTTGAGGGCGAGATGTCACGAAGTGACAGAGGGGGGTAAACTCTCCTCGCATTCTGAATGGGCTTACCCCCCTCTATCGGCGACGCCGACATCTCCCCCTCAAGGGGGGAGATCATCGCTAACCCGATCGCCAAACAAGAAAGAAACAAAGGCATGCAGGCAGATTTCATCATCATCGGCTCCGGTTCAGCCGGCTCCGCCCTCGCCTACCGCCTTTCGGAAGATGGCAAGAACACCGTCATGGTGCTGGAGTTCGGCGGCTCGGATTTCGGGCCGTTCATCCAGATGCCGGCAGCACTCGCGTGGCCGATGAGCATGAAGCGCTACAACTGGGGCTATCTGTCCGAACCCGAGCCGAACCTCAACAACCGGCGCATCACCGCGCCGCGCGGCAAGGTGATCGGCGGCTCGTCCTCAATCAACGGGCTCGTCTATGTGCGCGGCCATGCCGAAGACTTCAACCGCTGGGAGGAGCTGGGCGCGCAGGGCTGGTCCTATGCCGACGTGCTGCCCTATTTCAAGCGGCAGGAGCATTCGCACGGTGGCGAGGAAAGCTGGCGCGGTACGGACGGTCCGCTGCATGTCAAGCGCGGACCGTTGAAGAACCCGCTGTTTCACGCTTTCGTCGAGGCCGGCAAGCAGGCCGGTTTCGAGCTGACGGACGACTATAACGGTTCCAAGCAGGAAGGCTTCGGCCATATGGAGCAGACCGTGTGGCAGGGCCGCCGCTGGTCGGCTGCCAATGCCTATCTGAAGCCGGCGATGAAGCGGCCGAACGTCCAGCTCGTGCGCTGCTTCGCCCGCAAGATCGTCATCGAAAACGGCCGCGCCACCGGCGTCGAGATCGAGCGGGGCGGCAAGATCGAGGTGGTGAAGGCAAACCGCGAAGTCGTCGTCTCCGCCTCCTCCTTCAACTCGCCGAAACTGCTGATGCTCTCCGGCATCGGTCCCGCCCAGCATCTTCAGGACATGGGCATCGAGGTGAAGGTTGATCGGCCGGGCGTCGGCGCCAACCTGCAGGACCACATGGAGTTCTATTTCCAGCAGATCTCGACCAAGCCGGTCTCGCTCTATTCCTGGCTGCCCTGGTTCTGGCAGGGGGTCGCGGGCGCGCAGTGGCTGTTCCTCAAGCAGGGTCTCGGCATTTCCAACCAGTTCGAGGCCTGCGCCTTCCTGCGCTCCGCACCCGGCGTCAAGCAGCCGGACATCCAGTATCACTTCCTGCCGGTCGCGATCAGCTATGACGGCAAGGCGGCGGCGAACACGCACGGCTTCCAGGCGCATGTCGGCTACAACCTGTCGAAATCGCGCGGCAACGTCACGCTGCGCTCGGCCGAGCCGATGGCCGATCCGGTCATCCGCTTCAACTATATGAGCCATCCGGAAGACTGGGAAAAGTTCCGCCATTGTGTGCGGCTTACGCGCGAGATTTTCGGCCAGCAGGCTTTCGACCACTATCGCGGGCCGGAGATTCAGCCGGGCGACAAGGTTCAGACCGATGACGAGATCGACGCCTTCCTGCGCGAGCACCTGGAAAGCGCCTATCACCCCTGCGGCACCTGCAAGATGGGCTCGCGCAACGATCCGATGGCCGTCGTCGACCCGGAAACCCGCGTCATCGGCGTCGATGGTCTGCGCGTCGCCGACAGTTCGATCTTCCCGCACGTCACCTACGGCAATCTCAACGCGCCCTCGATCATGACCGGCGAGAAGGCGGCCGACCACATCCTCGGCAAGGGCATGCTGGCGCGCAGCAACAAGGAGCCCTGGATCAACCCGCGCTGGGCCGTGAGCGACCGGTAGGCCGGCTCAGTGGTAATCATCCTCACGCTGGTGACGAACGGCGAGGATGGTCACGGTGTCGCTCTCTTCTATTTCGAAGAGAGCCACATACCCCGATGATCCGAATGGAATCAGCAGTTCCCGCAGAAAAGGATTGTCCGGGTCAGGCTTGCGAGCAGAAAAGGGAAAATCAGCAAGCGTTGCAACTGCCTTGCGAATTGCCAAGGTGGCGCGCTCGGCGAGTGCTATGTCTACAGGCAGAAGATAGTCGTAATGTCTATCAAGGTCATCCAACGCTTCCTTGGTGAACTGCAGGTGAAAGCTCATTTGTCAAGTTTCGCCTTGGCTGCAGCAATTTTAGCTTCCAGATGAGCCAAGACATCTTCAGAGCTGTAGTACACTCCCGTACGCTTCGCCTCCTCGCGCGCCCTCAAGCCCCGCGCGATAAACTCTGCCTGCGTCTTCCGATAGTGGATCTGCGCTCGCAGCGAGTTTTCGACAAAGGCGGAGAGCGTCTCGCCCTCCTTCAGGACGCTTTCGGCAGCGGCGCGCAATTCCGGATCGACACGCAGCGAGGGAATGGTGGCGGTCTTCATGGGGATGCTCCGTGCGTTGCAATTGCGATGCATGATAGTCCGCGAATGAAAGACTTTCAACCGAAGGGAAAATCAAGAGGCCGGGCGACGAGCGCCCGGGTCTTTTGCGTTCGAACATTGTTCGCTCGACGATCAGGCGAAGAAGAAGTCGTTGCGGTGCAGGTCGGCAAGCTCGACACCCGACAGAACGATCGAGCCGTCGCCGTAGTCGATCGTTACACCGAGCGAGTTTTCCGTCGCGTTCGCCGTCACATCGGCGAAGGACGACAGGACGCTCTTTTCAAGAACGAGAACGTCGGAAACCGTCTTGCCGGCGGAGAAATCGGTGATGACGGTGCGCCCGATCGAGGCTCCGAACAGGAAGATGTCCTTGCCGGCGCCGCCGGTCAGCGTGTCGTTGCCGAGGCTGGCCGTCAGGCGGTCATTGCCGGCACCGCCGTTCAGCACGTCGTTGCCCGCTTCGCCGTAAAGCTTGTCGTTACCGGCCTCACCATAGATCTTGTCGTTGCCGAAACCGCCCTTGATGGTGTCGTTGCCCGTGCCGCCCTTGACGATATCATTGCCGTTCTGGCCGAAGAGGGTGTCGGCTCCGCCGCCGCCGACGAGCGTATCGTTGCCGTCGCCACCCTTGAGCCTGTCGTTGTTGTCATAGCCGCGGAAAACGTCGTTGCCGGAGCTTCCCTCAAACACCAGCGAGTCGCTCTCGAGGTATTCGAGCAGCAAAGTCGTCGCCGAGCCGGTCAGTTCGCCCCGAATGCCCTCTGCCAGGCTGCTGTCATTGATGTCGAGGCCGCTGATCGAGAGCTCTGTCGTCTGCGTGAAGGTGCGCGTTGTCGTGTCGAGCACGACGTCGGAACCGAAAATGACGGCGTCGAGGCTGCCGCTGACGGTATGCGTCGTCATGCTGTAGCTCCACGCCGTGTCATCGGCATCGAACACGACGCCGTAGCCCGAAGAGTCGGTGGCGGCGTATTGCTCGCCGGAAATGCCGTCGGCGCCGCTGAACTGGCCCCGGCCGGAAGCGGCGAAATCGCTCGCGAAATCGGCGAGATAGGTAAGAAGATTGATGCCTGTACCGTCGGCATTCACGTCGGTTGCTGTGATGGTGATCGTCATTGGCAGTGCCCCATGAATATGAACGCACGAGGCCTATTTTAAGATGAGTTATTTTGTCAAGTTAATACGAAATAAAGTGGATTATATTTGTCATATTTTTTTGCATTTCCGCCCTTTCCGGTAGCTGGTGCTCACAAAAGACCGATCCAGCGGCCGGCGAGCGGCGCGCCGAGCCCGTGGAAAAAGGACAGGAAAGCACAGAACCGTGCAATTGCGACACCGCCTGCGGGTGCGCCGGATGTGACGGCACGCCACGCGCCGCTCATATGCAAGCAGCCGAGATTGGCGATCGCCGCAGCGACATTGCGACCTTGATGAGAATGGACACGCCCGGCGAGGTAATGCCGCGCGATGCCCCCTCCTTGCAGTTAGCGAGAATAATCTATTAAATTACTAGGTTTTCTTAGAATTTTCCGCTTCGGAGAGATATTTGCTCTGATCCGCCGAGTTTAGAAATCCGTTTTTCTGTCTTTTGTCATAGAGGGCTGCGATATTCCGGGACAACAGAACCAGGATTTCCTCCCATGACATCCGCGTCACTCGAAAATCGCGCCTCGGCGCTGAACAAGCAACTCGAAAGCCTCGATCTCGCCGGCCGGCTGGCTTTGGTCGCCGGCCTCGAGGGCAAGGCCGTCTTCACCACCAGCCTCGGCATCGAGGATCAGGTGATTACCGCCGCGATCGGCGAGGCCAAGCTCGGTATCGAAGTCTCGACGCTCGAGACCGGCCGCCTCTTCAACGAGACCGTCGCGCTTATCGACGAGACTGAAGAAACCTACGGCATCCTGATCAAGCGCTTCTACCCCGAGCAGGACGACATTGACGCCTTCGCTGCAAAATACGGCATGAACGGTTTCTACGACAGCGTCGAAGCCAGGCACGCCTGTTGTGGCGCGCGCAAGGTGAAGCCTCTTGCGCGCGCACTCGAAGGGGCATCCTTCTGGATCACCGGCCTGCGCCGCGGCCAGTCGGGCAATCGCGCCGATACGCCGTTTGCCGAAGCCGACCTCGACCGCGGCCTGATCAAGATCAATCCACTGGCCGACTGGGATATCGAGACGATCCGCGCCCATGTGGCGGCAGAAGCGATCCCGGTCAATCCGCTGCATGCCCGTGGTTACCCCTCGATCGGTTGCGAGCCCTGCACCCGTGCCATCAAGCCCGGCGAGCCCGAACGGGCCGGCCGCTGGTGGTGGGAAAACGACGAGAAGCGCGAATGCGGCCTTCACGTGCCGGAGACAGCAGCCTCAGCCATTCCGCAATCGACACCTCTTGCAAGCAGTCCCCTTACCGGCAATTTGGCGCGCTAGACCGCGCGACTTGCCTCACAGACACTCCCGGAGACTTGAAATGCCTCATACCCTTCCGGAAACGGAACTGCACAATCCGCAGACGGCCAAGACGCCGCTCGATCCGCATTTGAAGGCGCTCGAGAACGAAGCGATCCATATCTTCCGCGAAGTGGCCGCCGAGTTCGACAAGCCGGTGATGCTCTATTCGGTCGGCAAGGATTCGTCCGTGCTGCTGCACCTGGCGCGCAAGGCCTTCTATCCGGGCCGCGTGCCCTTCCCGCTGCTTCACGTCAACACCGGCTGGAAATTTGCCGAGATGATCGCGTTTCGCGACGAGACCGTGAAGAAATACGACCTCGACTTCATCGAGCATATCAATCCGCGCGGTGCGGCCGAAACCGTCTCGCCGTTTTCCCATGGCTCGGCGCTGTTTACCGACATCATGAAGACCGAAGGCCTGCGCCAGGCGCTCGACGCCGGCGGCTTCGACGCCGCTTTCGGCGGTGCGCGCCGCGACGAAGAGGCCAGCCGCGCCAAGGAACGCATCTATTCCTTCCGCACGCCGGAGCATCGCTGGGATCCTCGTGCTCAAAGACCTGAACTCTGGAACGTCTATAACGGCATGATCCGCAAGGGCGAAAGCGTGCGCGCCTTCCCGCTGTCGAACTGGACCGAGGTCGACATCTGGCGCTACATCGAGGTGGAGGATATTCCGCTGGTGCCGCTCTACTACGCCAAGAAGCGACCCTACGTGGAACGCGACGGCATGATGATTCTCGCGGAAGACCCGCGGCTGGAGCTTCTGCCCGGCGAAACGCGCAAGGAGGGCATGATCCGTTTCCGCACGCTCGGCGATTTTCCGCTGACCGGCGCGATCACCTCCAAGGCCACCACCCTTGAAGAAGTCATTGCCGAACTGGAGATCGCGACGGTTTCCGAACGGCAGGGCCGCGCCATCGACCGCGACCAGTCCGGCTCGATGGAAAAGAAGAAGCGCGAAGGATATTTCTGATGACCGTTTCCGCAATCGCTCAAGCCGCAGCCATTGAGGCAAAGACCGGCACCGTCGCCGCCTTCCCGGCCGCCGAGCCCGCGCGCCTGCCGCGCGACACGCGCCCGCTTCGCCTCATCACCTGTGGCAGCGTCGATGACGGCAAGTCCACGCTGATCGGCCGCCTGCTCTGGGACACCAAGGCCGTCAAGGAAGACCAGGCGGCAACGCTGCGCCGTGACAGTGGCAAGCAGAACGATCTCGGCCTGCCCGATTTCGCGCTGCTGCTCGACGGTCTTCAGGCCGAACGCGAACAGGGCATCACCATCGACGTCGCCTATCGCTATTTCGCAACCGACAAGCGCTCCTTCATCGTTGCCGACACCCCCGGCCACGAACAATATACCCGCAACATGGCGACGGGCGCTTCTACCGCCGATCTCGCCGTGCTGCTCGTGGATGCGCGAACCGGCCTGCTCGAGCAGACGCGCCGGCATGCGACGATCGCAACGCTGATGGGCATCAAGCAGTTCGTGCTCGCCGTCAACAAGATCGACTTGACCGGTTACGACCGCGCCCGCTTCGACCAGATTTCGCATGAATTCAAGGAACTGGCGCTTTCCCTCGGCGTCCGCCAGATCACGGCGATCCCGGTCTCGGCGCTGAAGGGCGAGAACGTGGTCTATGACGGCAAGGCTTCCATGCCCTGGTATGACGGCCCGACGCTGGTCGAGGTGCTGGAACTGGCAACGGTGCGCTCGGCGCAGACGGTCGGCTTCCGCCTGCCAGTGCAGCGCGTCTCGCGCCCGGGCGAGAGCTTCCGCGGTTATCAGGGCACGGTTGCCGGCGGTTCGGTGAAGCCCGGCGATTCGGTCGTCATCCTGCCTTCGGGCATGGTTGCCAACGTCACCAAGATCGTCACCTTCGACCTGGTGCGCAACGCCGCCGTCGCGGGCGACGCTATCACGCTCGTTCTCGACCGTCAGGTCGATGTTTCGCGCGGCGACATGATCGTTTCGCTCGAAAGCCAGCCGCAGACGGGCCTTGCCTTCGATGCGCAGCTCGTTGCCCTGCAGTCGGACGGCATCCAGCCCGGCAAGCGCTACTGGCTCAAGAGCGGCTCGCGCCGCCAGCGCGTCAGCGTGCAGCCTTCCAGCCTGCTTGACCTGAAAAGCGGCAAGTGGAACCACCACGCCGATGCGCTCGCCATGAACGCCATCGGCAAGGTGCATCTCTCCTTCGACGAGCAGGCCGTATTCGATAGTTACGAGCAGAACCGCACCACCGGCGCCTTCATCCTGATCGACCCCGACACCAATAACACGGTGGCCGGCGGCATGATCACCGCCAAGCGCTCGTCGCTCGGTGGCATCCATACCGAAGAGGGCCGCGTCATCCTCTCGCTGCCGGCGGATCTCGCCGACCAGCTGATGGCGACCGAACTCTTTTCGAGCCGCCGCGAGGAAGCCGAAATCCGCCGCGTCAGCGCCGGCAAGGCCAGCGAAGTGTTCGACGGCCTCGACGGCTGATCGCCGCCGCTTCCGATACGCCTATGAAAAAGGGCTGGTCGTTCTGACCGGCCCTTTTTCATTTCCTGCGCGACCGTTTGCTGCACAAGCCGCCGCCGAAAAGGGCAAGCCTTTTCATTCAGCTTTGAATTCCGGCCGATGCCTCGACAATCGCCTTCAGCTTCTCGATATCGGCGGCTTTCAACGCATCCGGCTCCATGTCGCGCACCGGCTTGAACCAGGCCGCAGCCTCGCGCATCGGGGCGGCGTAGGGCGGCGGGTATTCGCCAAGGCCAAGGGCCCATTCGCGCACGGTTTCGCGCTCCATGCGGCCGGCCTTGTAGCGGTCGTGGATGCTTTTGGCGGAGGCGATCAGGTCGTCTATCTTTTTCAATGCATGTCCTCGAACGGCGGTGCACGAAGCCATAGCATCTCGGCCGTGAGAAATCTTCCTAGCGGATGAGAAGCGCCGTCCCGAACATGCCCGCCGCAAAAATCGTGTGGCTGACAAGATTGAGCACGCGCACCCGGTTGGCATTCGGAAGTTTCGAAGCCGCCCAGCCGAGCCCGAGACCGGGCTGCAGCAGGAACCAGCCCGCGCCCACCGTGGCGATGCCGAGGATCCAGGCCGGCAGAAATGCCGGCGCAGCAAGCCATGATGGGCCTGTGAAGACGATCAGAAGGATGCCGTAGAGGATGCCGACAGCATAGTGGCCGATCCACCCCAGGGCCAATTCATGTTCATAGGGTGGGGCCTTGCCGATGTCCTCGTGGAAGATCTTTCCGGAGCGGAGATGCCAGAACCACCGCCCGACCGGCGCCCAGTTCGGCCAACGCTGACCGGGCAGGAAGGACAACAGGATGGCCCAGAGATCCATGAGAACCGTGCCGCCAAGACCGATCGCCACGCTGCGCCAGAAGATATCGAACATGTTCAACCTGTTTCTGACCAGTGCGCCGGGCACGCGAGCCGCCTGTCTGAAGGTGCTGCGGTGAGCTGCGCGGGAAAATGATGGTTCGCATCTGCGGGGGGAGGCCGTGAACTGCAGCTGCACGGCAGTTGTAGCTCATCTTTCGCTTTTCGGTCAAGAAAGACGGCCGCGCTCCGCTGTTGAGAGGCTTGCGTCTTCGGTGCCACGCATTTGTGAGACCGGCTGGACCGACGAAGAATGGAAGAAGAGGATTTTAGAATTCGGGATTTCGTCTTGATTCCATAAAGCAATCAAGATTTTAGCTGGTCGGAGTGAGAGGATTCGAACCTCCGACCCCGTCGTCCCGAACGACGTGCGCTACCAGGCTGCGCTACACTCCGTGACCAGCGGCGCCTCTATAGAACAGCATTTTCCTTTCCACAAGCGTCAAAATGGAAAAATCGCAAAGTCGGCTAAAAACAAGGGGTAAAGGCCCCCCCGGCTGTGAACAACTGTGACGTCGCCAAGTAGCGCCACACTCCCCTCCCGCTGGGGCGTTTCGGCAACGCTTGCGAATTTATGCGCGCGACTGCGCCTATAAGTCATTCTGCCGATTTTCTTTCGAGGCCTTTGGCGCTAGAGGCTGGGTCGAAAGCCTTGGCTACCCGCGTGTTGCGCCGCCTTGGCCGCGTCAATTTCAGAACGAACGCCAAAGGGACTTGAGATATGAATTTCCGCTTGATGACCGTGGCCGGCCTTGCGCTGGCGCTTGCCGGCTGCACGACCACTGGGCCGGCTCGAAATGCCGTCGAATCGCGCTGGAACGGCCAGCCGGCCGGCACCTTCTTCGCCCAATTCGGCCCGCCGCAGTCCGACGTCGAGAGCGGCGACATGACGGTCTATTCCTGGAAGGGCGGCTACAAGAAGCGCACGGTCCCGGCGCAATATGCCGAAGGCGAGGACGGCAAAAAGGGCAAAAAGATCGCCTCTGCCCGCACCGAATCCTTAAGCTGTTCCGTCCAGCTGACTGTCTCCTCCGACTACGTCATCCGCTCGGTGCATGTGCTCGGCGATCGCAAGACCTCGACCGGCCCGAGCTGGTGCGACGAGTTCCTCGCCGGCGACAAGGCGAAGTAACGCCAGCTACAGCGCCGCGCGTCCGTCCAGACGCGCAAAGGTCGCTGTAACACTTTGATCTGCTGCATAATTTTCCGCACCTATCTACCAAAGAAAGGTAGATACAATGCAAAAGCGGCAAGAGCCATACGTCTCTTGCCGTTAACGCGGATGACATTTTTACAGTGTCGGATTGCTGTCCACTGAAACGTTATCTAAGCCTTCTTCCAGATCATCATCAATTTCGACATCGGGAGTTGGCATCAGCATGCGTCCATGACGTATGGACGTGACCTCAATTTGAGAGCCGTCATAGGAATAGTCGAGGAGGTAATCGCCTGTTACCAGAGTTCTGCTCCCTACGATTTGCAGGCCGTGCATATGGTTTCCAGAATCTGGAAAGCTTTGGAGCATGCGCTTGGCGTCCTTGATGGCAAGCGAGAAGTTCCTCGCTGCTACTAGATTTCTCTGGCGCAAATATTCCGATTCATTTCTGATATAATTTGCTGCATCCCTCGAAAGTTTAATCGGGATCATGCAACTTTTCCGGCAATAATGCGATCCATGTCAGCAATTACATCATCGATGTCCTCGTACTCGCCTGCGGCGATTTGTTCTCGCCCTCTCCTTGCCGCGAGAATGTCAGAGCCTTCATTCAAAAGGTATGTTCTCAGCGCCCGAACGATGATGTAACTTCTGGAACGTTCGGTCGATTCAGCAATCAGCTCGATATCTGACAAAACATCCAGCGGAATTCGAAGTGTGACCGATTCTGACGTATTAGGTTTCGTCATCTGCATCCCCCTTTTGAATTTGTAAGACAATGTAAGACAAGTTGCGCTCCGTAGCAAGCTCATAACTTCAAGCACAAACAACCCGACATCGATCAGCCCGCCAGCCCTCCCCGGCGGGTTTGTTTTTGTCCGGCTTTTCTCGCCAGGCGTGCCGCGATTGCCCCTTGACCGGCCGGATATCTGACCCACCTCTCTCCCGGAGGAAACCCGCATGCAAGGGAGGAGAAAATGAGGAAGGTCGTTGCTTCAACATTCCTGAGCCTTGATGGCGTCATGCAGGCCCCGGGCGGACCGGATGAGGACCCGACCGGCGGGTTCAAACATGGCGGATGGCTCGTCAACTACTGGGACGAGATGATGGGCACTGTCATGGACAAGATGTTCGGCGAGCCCTTCGACCTCCTGCTCGGGCGCAAGACCTACGAGATCTTCGCCGCCCACTGGCCCTATGTCGGCGAAGACCACCCGATCGGCAAACGGTTCAACAGCGTCACCAAATATGTCGCCACCAGCTCGACCGAACCGCTCACCTGGCAGAATTCCGTCGCGCTCAAGGGCGGCGCTGCCGTCGCGGTGAAAACGCTGAAGCAGGGCGACGGCCCGATCCTTTTGCTGCAGGGTTCGGGCGACTTGATCCAGACCCTGCTTTCAGCCGACCTGATCGACGAATTCACGCTTTGGACCTTCCCACTCGTGCTTGGCCGCGGCAAGCGGCTGTTCGGCAAGGGCGCCATGCCGGTTGCGCTGAAACTGACGGATTCGAAGGTCTCGACGACCGGGGTGACGATCAGCACCTACGTGCGGGATGGCGAGATCGTGACGGGCTCGTTTGCGCTGAAGGAGCCGACGGCGGCGGAGATGGAACGGCGGGCGCGGATGGCGCGGGAGGGATGAGGTTTGGAGGGGCTCTGCTCAAAGCAGGTCGCCCCGTCATGGCCGTTCGGAGTATCTCCGGCCTTCTTGACCCCCACCAATAGTACAGATTTAACTAATATAAGGCTTCGACTACTATTTGGCGCAGACCTTTGGGGGGAGGATCATGCGTCATCGCCAGTTCCATCGACAGCAGCAGCGCCGCTCCCTGCTCGCGTCTATAGCGGCCGCACCGGGGATCGCGCTGGGCCTGCTTGCGGTCAGTGCGGCTGGCATCATGAGCGCCGAGGATCTGCTTTCGTCCCTCAGCCAGACTGCGAAGGATTGCAATATCAAGGGCAACATCAGCATCAGCACCGGAGAACGTATTTTCCATGTTCCCGGACAGGAATATTACGCCGCGACGACGATCAGCCCGCAATATGGCGAACGGTGGTTCTGTTCGGAGGCCGAGGCTTGGGCGGCGGGTTGGCGCAAGGCGAGGAATTAGGCGCGCGGCACGGCGAGGTTGATGCTTCGCCAGTCGCTCATGAGCCCGCCGGTGAAGATCGGCGGGCTTTTCATTTCTAGCGCAGTGGGCACTATGAGGTGAGGATTGGGAATCACCAGCATGAGTAGCGACCACGTAAAGCAGGAAATACTTCGTAAAATACGGGAGGTTGCAGCCACCAACGGTGGAAGAGCGCCCGGTATTGAACGTTTTGAAGGCGAAACGGGTATTAAGAGACACATCTGGCAGGGAAAGATATGGCGGAAATGGAGTGATGCCGTCGCTGAAGCGGGGCTTGCACCGAACGAGCTACAGGGTTCGCTTAGTAATGATGAATTGCTGCAACCTGTCTTGGAGATATCAAAGTCTCTAAACCGCTTTCCAACGACCACTGACTTGCGGTTTGAACTGCATCAGCGGGTAGGCAGTCCGAATTATAAGACCGTTCTTGACCGATGGAGCATGTCCGAGTTAGCGGCCGCTATGGGGGAGTATGCGGAACGTGTTGGCGAACCCGTCGTTGCCGCACACGCGCGCGCCTACGTCCCGCCGCGCCGGAAAGCGGAGAATGATGGGATGGTGAAGCCCCGTCTACCGTGGGGTATGTCTACATGCAGCGACACGGCTCTGATTATAAAATTGGCTTCACAACCTCATTGAACAAGCGCGGCCGGCAAATCCAGATTGAGCTTCCGCAGGAGATAGAGCTTGTCCACTCGATCCTGACTGACGATCCGGCAGGCGTTGAAGCCTATTGGCACAAGCGGTTCGCTGCGGAACGGACACGTGGGGAATGGTTCAAGCTGACGAAGGCTGATGTTGCCGCATTCAAACGGTGGTCGAAGATTTGGTAGTGGGGAAGCAAATAACATGGGTGCGATACTTGCCCTTATGATGACGGGATTCGCCGTCGTCGGCGTCTATAAATTTCTTACGAAGCAGGACTTCAGACAAAGCCTTCTTGCCGAATTCGCCGGTTCGCCCATTGAGACGACCTTTGTCTTTTGTGGTGCGGTTGCGGACTATTGTTCTTCTGGGGCGTTTTTATTCCTGCCCTAGGAACGATCAAGGTTCCGATGATGGGCAAGCGTTATGATCTTTGGGCGGTCGCGGGCATCGCCTCGCTCGTGGGATTCGCGATCATGGGAATTTACGTTTGGCTGAAGACGCCTCGCCATCCCAAATGATACGTGTGGATCATCCATAAAGCTGTAACACTTAGGTCTTTCTGAATTCCATAAGTCTTTGTTTTTATTGAAAAAATAAGGTGTGGCTGGGGCGCCTGGATTCCCAGCTAAGGATTCGTCCCTTTTTCAAGCCATTGAGAAGGCTATCAAATCTCGATCACCTGATATTCGTGTACGACAGTCTTGTACTACAGTCTGGCACGACAGTCCGGGGGGACGGTTGCGATTTCACGGTTATCCCCTGGCTCTTGCGAGAACACCGCTGGGCCTCGAGGTCAGCACTTAGGAGAAGCTGGCGGAAATAATTTCCGCTTTGCGCGCCAAAAGGAGACTTTGCTCTCGTCTTTGAAAAGACGGCTCAGCGTTCAATCACCAAATCACTGAGCGGCTTAGAACAGCATGGCAGGAAGAATCCTGCATCGATTTCGCGCTGGCGGATGCCGCCATTGTGTTTCATATCCACCGTTCCACGGACGAGCTTCGACTTGCACGTGCCGCACAAGCCGTTTGAGCATGATGACGGAATTTTCACTCCGGCCTTCTTTGCACACGAAAGCACGGTTTGCTCGGATGTTACGTCCAGCGTGCGGCTCTGCCTGGCGAACTCGACCTTGAAGGACTTCAGCTCCGCCTGTTCCGCCAAAGGAATCGACGCATCTTCGATGACGGCAGCATCGAAGCTCTCTTCGATGTAATTTTCGGGCGTCACGCCCAGTTCGGCGGAAATCTTTCGTGCTGCCGCCATGAACGGGGCCGGTCCGCAGCACATGATCACCCGCTCCGAAAGGTCCGGAATGATGAGCTGGAACAATTCACGCGAGATCCTGCCGTTGAGGCCGGACCATGAGGTTTCGCCGGTCAGCGTCTCCGGCAGAAAGTAGAGGCGAAATCCCTTCAGTCTCGTCGCAAGGCTCGCCAGTTCGTTTCGAAAAATAAGATCGCCCGGAGAGCGGCCAGCATGCAGGAAGATTACGTCCATTGGCAGCGTCATGTCCGCAAGCTCCCGCGCCATCGACATGACGGGAGTTATTCCTGATCCACCGCTGAGGAGCAGATATTTCTGGTTCGGACGCATTGGGCGGACGAACTGGCCCAGTGGCCCATTCGCCTGGACGACAGCACCCGGAGCGAGATAATCGTGAAGCCAGTTGGAAGCATTGCCACCCGGAACGCGCTTTACTGTGATCGAGATCGCATTCGTCCGCAGCGGTGAAGAGGAGATGCTGTAGCATCGCGTTTCCGTGTCGTCGCCCGCTCCGACGTCGAAGGCGAAATACTGGCCGGCCGCAAATGCGATGTGCTTTCCATCCTTCGAGACGAAGGTGAAGGTTTTCACGTCCGGCGTTTCCGGGTGAACATCGATGCAGAGGAGCTCGTTGTCGGTATCGGGGTTCCAGTACGCCTGCCCCACGGGCGCACCGGCTCCGTGTGCGACTTTAATATCCATGAGCCCGCATCCGTTCGACATACCACGTTGAAAAGTTATCCAGCTGTCCCTCGGTGAAGCGCGAATAGGGACCGGGCTCATAAGCAGAATCTTCGACGCCCAGCTGCGAGCGGCTGACGAGCTCCGCATCCTGATCGGTGGTCGCGACCCAGACGTTGGTCAACTTTTCCAGATCGTAATCGACGCCTTCGACCGCATCCTTGTGCACAAGCCATTTGGTGCGAACGAGTGTCCGGTTTGCGGAAAGCGGAATGACCATGGCGGTGACGGCATGGTCGCCCATGAAATGGTTCCATGCGTTATGGCCCCAGAGATGGGTGTCGCCGAGGTCTTTCCGCGTCATCGTACCGAGAAGCTTTGCCGATGCGGCGGTTGCATCGGGGGTCTGGGATTCCCCTGCCCCGGCGATGATCAGGCGCTGCGTCCGGAAATTCGTCTCATGGCCGGAGAGTTGCTCCACGGGCGACGAGAGGTGGCCGTCCGCCTCCCAGGCCGCGATGCGCTCGGCGTAGAGCCTCTGGTGTTTCTCTGCCTCCGCACGATCCTCCTCGCTCAGCGTTGCGGGATCGAATCCGAAGTCGAGATCAATGAAGGAAACGCAGAGTTCTGGATGATTGGCGGTGCAATGGTAGCACTCGCGGTTGTTTTCCATCGTCAGCTTCCAGTTGCCCGTCTCGATCACATCCGTCTGATGGGCGATCCTGGCATTTCGAATGTCGTAGGGCGCGAGGCGTTCCTCCATCACGCGCTCGAGATGGGCAATATCTGCCGGCGGCGTGTCGGAGAGACAGACGTAGATCAGCCCGCCGATCGACCGGAAATGCACCGGTTTCAGGTTGCGGCAGGACTTGTCGAAATCCGTGCCCATATGCGGCGCATGGATGAGCTCGCCGGACAGTTCGTAGGTCCACTGGTGATAGGGACAGACCAGTTTCGAGATGACGGTTGGACCCCCGTCGAGAAGCCGGGTACCCCGATGCCGACAGACGTTGTGGACCACGCGAATCTGTTCGTCATCGTCCCTCAGAAGGATCAGGCTGGTGGTGCCGATATCGATGACGGTTGCATCGCCAGCTTCAGGGACGTCACATTCCAGGCCGACGTAAATCCAGTGCTTGCGAAAGAATACATCGAGATCGGCCTGAAAAACGTCATCGCGCGTGTAGAGGCCGGCAGGGAGCGAATAGCCGTCGGCGCGGGAATCGAGGATTGCAGAGATTGAAGACGGAAACTTGTTTAGCATGATATCCTCTTATGCTTTCGGCATAGAGGATGAGGCAAAATTACTTGTTTTCAACGGCATAAATTATTGTGTGTGACATAATAAAATATCATGTGAAAATGCGCTTGGAGATATCGACAATGCAATTCCGCAAGAAATTGCCCTCGCTCACGGCGCTTGTGGCTTTGGAGGCAGCCATCCGGCATCGCAGCTTCACGGCGGCAGCCAGTGAACTCGGCGTGACACAGGCTGCGGTCAGTCGCATGATCGCGCTTCTGGAAGACGATTTCGGCCGGCCACTCTTCAATCGCGGGCATCGGACGATCGAACCGACGCCTGCCTGTCTTATCCTTGGCGCGACGCTCGCAGACAGCCTTTCCAATATCGCCGACAGCGTGGATGCGGTGCGTGCGAGCGTAACCGATGTGGTGACGATTGGTGCCACGATCGCATTCTCGTCTTTCTGGCTGCTTCCGAAGATCGCCGAGTTCCGCCAGCTCAATCCTGAAATCCAGATTCGCGTCGTCTCACAGGACAGCAAACTTGATCTGGCAAACGGCGGCGTCGACATCACGATCAGATATGGCGTGCCGCCCTTCAACGACGGGATTGTGCTGGGGTCGTGCGGCGACAGAATCTACCCCGTCTGCTCTGCCCAATATGCCGCTTCACGCCGTGTGGCGGATTTCCCCGATGGCGACTACGAGCTGATCGAAACCGATGTTCGGAACAGAAGCTGGTACAGATGGGAAGACTGGTTTGCCCGTCGCGGGCGCAAGCCGGATAATCTGCGCTCGATGCTCCGCTTCAGCCACTACACGGAAACGATTTATGCCGCGCGGGCCGGCCAGGGCGTTGCTCTGGGGTGGGATACGCTCATCAAGACATTCCTTGCAGACGGCAGTCTCGTCAAAGTTGGAGATACAGAGTTCGAGGCGGAAGGACGATACAACATTCTGGTTCCGGTCGACGCCAAACGATCCGCGATTGCCGATTTCACGGCCGGCTGGTTGACGCAGGCACTTCAGAAAACGTTCTGACTGGCCGGACGAGTACAGCGCACAGCTTCAAACCTGTTGCGCATTCTTCTCTGGCGACGGGGCGACAGTTTCGGCGGCGGTATCTGCCTTCATATCGCTGGGCACGACATACAGTTCCATGTTTTCGCGCGACAGCTCCCAGTGTTTGAATACCAGGTCGACGACTGTGTGCTCGTCGTGGGCCTTTATTGCTTCGATAAAGCCGTCATGGTGTTCAACAGCCAATTGAAGGCGTTGCCGCATGTCATCATTGCGGGGATGAAAAAAGGTGTGACCGATGCGAGCGTGGTCCACGAGGAGCCGGCCCAGGCTCGGCTGCAGATAGACGTTGCCGGACATCTCTCCCATGATCTCGTGAAATCTGTTGTTCTCCAGAACCATCTCAAGCGTATCAAGGTTCTGGCTGGCGGCCCGAAACCTCTCCTGCGTATCGATTAGGTCCGACAACTGCTTAGGCTTGAAGTTGTGCACCGCCAGGCGTCCGATCGCCGCATAGATCATCGGCGCGACAAGGAAGAAATGTCGGAGCGTCGAATGGTTCAGCGGGATGACACGCGCGCCTCTGTTCTCCCGGATATCAATGTACCCTTCCCCTGCTAGGCGACGGAAAATGTCCCGCACGGGCGTACGCGAGAGACCATACTTCTCGCTGAGGCTGACCTCGTCCAAGTCCTCGTCGGGGTCGAGTTCCATCGTCAGAATCTGGCGCTTGAGATCGTCGTAGAGACTGCTCTTGCCGCTCTTCATTTCAATTCATTCCCCGACGTCGAGATGTTCCGGTCGCGATTGGCTTAACCCTCACCAGCGCCGTTGGCAATCTTGATATTTGATCGGCGCGACAGCGATTGCCGCGTTGATATCCATCGGCAAATCGCCATTTGTATTTTCTTTGTGCAATTATTGTGTACTTTAAAAATACAATTTTGTTGACTCATGAAAAATCTCATGCAATTTCTCCCCTCACCAGCCGACAGCGCGGCGGGCCAGTTCACAGCGGGGATTTGGGATGAAAGGCGGCAAGAGCGAACTCTACGACGACCTCAAGCGTCAGATCCTGACGATGGAACTCGATCCTGATGAAGACCTGGACGAAGTGTCTCTGAGCGAAAAATACGGCCTGTCACGGACCCCAGTCAGGGAAATCTTCCGTCGCCTGCAGGGCGAAGGTTACGTGGATATACGCACGAACAAAGGCGCTCGGGTCATCCCGATGAACCATTCGACGCTGCGCCACTTCTTCCTTGTTGCGCCGATGGTCTACGCGGCCATCGGACGCCTCGCGGTTCGGAATTTCAAAACGAAGCAACTGTCCGAGCTGCAGATAACCCAGGAACAGTTTCGCGCCGCGAGTGTCTCGCACGATGCGCTTTCGATGACGCTCTCAAACAACCGGTTTCACGAAATTATTGGCGAGATGTCGGGCAACGAATACCTGCAGCCGAGCCTCGGTAGGTTGCTGATCGACCATGCTCGCATCGGCCACACGTTCTTCCGCCCACGCAACGCAGACATGCAAGAGCGGCTTCGAAAATCAGTCGGTCACCATGACGGGTTCATCGCGGCGATCACCGCCCGTGACGAAGACGCCGTTGTCGACCTCGTGTTCGAACACTGGGAACTGTCGCGCGAGAACATGGAAATGTTCATCGCACCCCAAGCACTCAAGGCGGACGCACTGGTCGAAACGCCGACGCAATCGATGGAGTAGTCATCATGAACTTCGAAGGCATCTACACCCCGGCGATCACGCCGCTCAGCCCCGACGGGCAAATCGACCGCGAGGGGTTTGCGGCTGTCCTGGAGTCGCTGATCGAGGCCAAGGTGCACGGCATCATCGTCGGCGGCTCGACGGGCGAATATTACGCTCAAAGCGCACAGGAGCGCTTCGAACTGGCCGCTTACGCCAAGGACGTCATCGGGACACGACTTGCCCTCGTCATCGGCACGGGAGCGACGCGAACGGAAGACTCCGTTGAATACGCGAAGGCTGCAAAAGAAATCGGAGCTGACGCGATCCTCGTGTCGTCGCCGCCTTATGCCTTGCCGACGGAAAAGGAGAACGCGATCCATGCGCTGACGATCGACCGCGCCGCCAATCTGCCGATCATGCTCTACAATTATCCGGCTCGCATGGGCATCACCATGCGCGAGGAATACTTCTCCCGCGTGGGCAGGTCCAAGAACGTCGTCGCGATCAAGGAGAGCTCCGGCGAAATGGCCAACGTGCATCTGCTGGCGCGCAAATTCCCTCATATTGGGCTTTCTTGCGGTTGGGACGACCAAGCCCTGGAATTCTTTGCCTGGGGTGCCAAAAGCTGGGTCTGCGCCGGCTCCAACTTCCTGCCGCGCGAACATGTCGCCCTCTACGAAGCCTGCGTTCTCGAGAAGAACTTCGACAAGGGTCGCGCCATCATGACGGCAATGCTGCCCCTGATGGATTTCCTCGAATGCGGAAAATTCGTCCAGTCGATCAAGCATGGATGCGAGGTGATCGGCCTGAAGACAGGCTCCGTGCGCGCGCCGCTGCGCCTGCTCAACTCCGAAGAAAAAAGAACCCTTGAAACCGTCGTCGCGACTTTGAAGCGCACGGTTGCCCAGATCACGTCGGGAGCCAACAATGCATGAACCTTTGACCGCAGCCGAATACAAGGCAATCGCAGCCAACCTTCATTTGCCGACCAACGCCTTCATCGATGGGGCATTCCGTCCGGCAAAGTCCGGCAAGACGTTCACGACGACCAATCCTGCGACTGGTGAGACACTGGCTGAGATCGCAGCTTGTGACGCGAGCGACGTCGATGATGCGGTTGCCAAGGCCAAACAGGCGTTTGACGACGGTCGCTGGCGTCTGCAGGCCCCCGGCGACCGGAAGGCCGCGCTCTTGAAACTCGCCAAGCTCATGGAGGAAAACCGCCACGAGCTGGCCGTCATGGAAAGCATCGACAGCGGCAAGCCGGTGCGCGAATGCCAGACTGTCGACGTGCCGGACACGATCCACACGATCCGCTTTCATGCCGAACTCATCGACAAGCTCTACGACAACACCAACCCGGTCGGACCGAACGCCCTTGCTATGGTCATCCGCGAACCGATCGGCGTGGTCGGCTGCGTGCTTCCGTGGAACTTCCCACTCCTGATGCTCGCCTGGAAGATCGGTCCTGCGCTCGCCTCCGGATGCTCTGTGATCGTGAAGCCCGCTCAGGAAACCACGCTCACCACCCTTCGCGTTGCGGAGCTGGCTCTCGAGGCAGGAATCCCCGCGGGCGTATTCAATGTCGTCACCGGCAGCGGCAAGGATGTCGGCGAACCGATCGGCCTGCACATGGATGTCGACATGGTCGCCTTCACCGGATCGACGCCGACAGGACGTCGCTTCCTGCATTACTCCGCGGATTCCAACCTCAAGAAGGTCGTTCTCGAATGCGGCGGCAAAAATCCCGCCGTCGTCATCGACGATGCCGAGGACCTCGACCTGGTTGCCGAGCAGGTCGTCAACGGCGCTTTCTGGAACATGGGCGAGAATTGCTCGGCGACGTCTCGCCTGATCGTGGACAGCAAGATCAAAGATGAACTACTCGAACGCATCGGTGCCTATCTGCGCGAATGGAAGACCGGCGATCCGCTGGACCCGGAAAATCGCATCGGCGCTCTGGTCAGCAAGGCGCACTTCGACAAGGTCAAATCCTTCCTCGACGACGTGAAAAAGGAGAAGCTGTCGCTCACCTATGGCGGCGAGACCCTGAAGGGAATCTTCATCGAGCCCACCGTCGTCGATGGCGTCACCCCTGCGAGCCGCCTTTTCCAGGAGGAGATCTTCGGACCGATCCTGTCAGTGACCACCTTCGAAACGTTGGCTGAAGCTGTCACCTTGGCCAATGACACGAATTACGGTCTCACCGCTTCGGTCTATACGGGAAGCCTGCGCAAGGCGATCAAACTGTCGCGCGACATTCGGGCCGGTCTTGTCACGGTCAATTGCTTTGGCGAAGGCGACGCCTCAACGCCTTTCGGCGGCTACAAGGAATCGGGCTTCGGTGGCCGCGACAAATCGGTCTTCGCCCACGACAACTACTGCGAACTGAAAACGATCTGGATTGATATCTCGGAACGATCTGTGGACGAGACGATCCGATGACCACGAAGTCCGTCAAGCGATTGCCTTTTGAGAATGGCGTCTCGGGCTGGGAGGCGATCAGCAAGCGACCGCTTCCGGTTCGAAGCCTGGAAGGCAACGTTACCGCGGACTGGCTGGTGATCGGCGCGGGCTTCGCGGGACTTTCCGCGGCCCGCCGCCTGAAAGAGCGCGGTCCGCAGGACAAGGTCGTCATCCTCGAGGCAAGTGAACTGGGGAAAGGCACTTCGGGACGAAACTCGGGCTTCATGATCGACGTTCCGCATAATCTCTCCTCAAGCGAATATTCAAGCGGTAGTGCCGATGCCACGCAGATGGAGATGGCGCAGAACCGTTCCGCGATCGCCTTTGCAGCGCAAGCCGCCAGCGAATATGGAATGTCCCGCGAGACCTTCGATCCCTCAGGCAAGATCAACGCCGCCGCAACCGCGCGCGGCATGAAACTGAACCTGGCGTTTGGACAATCGCTGAAAGGTGCCGGCGAGAAGCATGTATTTCTCGACGCGCGCGAGATGCGCGACATCACGGGGTCTGACTACTATCTTGGTGGGCTCTACACGCCCGGCGCAGTTCTCATCCAACCGGCCGACTATATCCGCGCCTTCGCCGCCGGCCTGTCGGAAAGCGTCGACGTGTACGAGCGCTCGCCCGTGACCTCGTTGAAACACGAGGGCGGAACATGGACCGCCGCATCGTCGCGCGGCACCGTTACGGCACCCAAGGTGATCGTCGCGGTCAACGGCCATATCGAGGATTTCGGTCACTTCGGCGGCAGGCTGATGCACATCTTCGCCTACGCTTCGATGACCGCCCCGTTCGATGCCGATGGCCTGGGCAAGGAAAAATCAGGGCGTGACAAGTGGGCCCTTCTTCCCGCCGACGCGATGGGTGCGACCGTGCGCAAGTTTACCGCCGGCGGACAGTCGCGGATCGTGATCCGGACGAAATACACCTACGAGACAACGGTTGATGTCAGCGAACGGCGCATGGCGAAGATGGCGAGCGAGCATCGCCGCTCCTTCGACGCCCGGTTTCCAGGCCTTGCCGATATGCCGTTCGAATACAGCTGGGCCGGCCGCCTCTGCCTGAGCAGAAACCACGTCCCGGCCTTCGGGGAAATCGAAGAAGGGCTTTATTCGGCCTGCTGCGAAAACGGCCTCGGCACCGTCAAAAGCACCCTCGCTGGCATGATGGCCGCCGACCTCGCCACCGGCTCGGCCTCCCGGCAGCTTGAACAATACATGGATCACGCCCAGCCCTCCCGGCTGCCGCCGGAGCCCTTCGCATGGCTCGGCATCAATTCCGTGATCCGTTTGCAAGAATTGCGTGCAGGCCGCGAGGGATGATCCCTCGCCGCGCAATGTGAAGACCGAGCCCAGCGCGAGGCTTCAACGATAATGGGAACGCAAAACTAGGAGCTAGAAATGAAAACTCTTTGGAAAGCATTGTGCGCAGCGGCAATGGTCGGAATGACCGCCATGTCCGCGTATGCGGAAGAAAAGACGATCACCATCGGCACGATGTCGTGGGAAGACCTCACACCAATCACGGGCATCACCAAGAAGGTCCTTGAAGACTCTGGCTACACCGTGAAGGTCGTGCCGTTCTCCGAATGGGGCATCGCTTATGCCGCTCTCAGCAAGGGTGACGTCCAGATCCTGGCCTCGCAGACGGACTACGTCGCGCAGGATTACTGGGACAAGAACAAGAAGCGCCTCGAAAAGATTTCCCCGGTCTCGCACGGCCTGTTCCAAGGCGTGGCGGTTCCGAAATACGTCACCATCGATTCCATGGACCAACTGAACGACAATGCCGACAAGTTCGGCGGCAAGATTGTCGGCATCGAGCCGGGCTCGGGCCTGATGAAGGACACGGCCAATTCCGTGAAGGACTACGATCTGAAGCTCCAGCTCGTCGAGGGCAGCACGGCCGCGATGACCGCTGCGTTGAAGTCCGCGACCGATCGCAAGGAATGGATTGCCGTGACGATCTGGGAGCCGTCCTGGATGATGCAGAAATACGACGTCAAGTTCCTGGCCGATCCGAAGGCCGTCTTCCCGCCGCCGCAGAGCTATTACTGGATCGGCCAGAAGGGTTTTTCCGCTGAGAACCCGAACGCCCGCCAGCTCATCGCCAGCGTCTACGTCCCGCTCGCCGACATCACCGCGATCAACAGCGCGGTCAACGACGGCAAGACAATGGACGAGGCGATCAAGGACTGGACCGACAGCCATGCCGACCTCCTGAAGCGCTGGGAAAACATCGCGACGGAATAACGCTGAAAGCCGGGCCGCCCAGTATTCGGCGGCCCGTCTCCACATTCCACGAATGAGAACGCCGGTATCAAACCGGCTCGCGGGGAACGCTATGACAACGTCAATGAATGATGCCAGCGATATCCTGATCGACTGCCAATCGATCTGGAAGATATTCGGAGCCAAGGCCAAGGCGGCCGTAGAGGCGGTGAAGACAGACGGCTTGTCCAAGAAACAGATTCTGACGGACTACGACTGCGTCGTCGGCGTCTCGGACGCCAGCCTTCAGGTTCGGCGCGGCGAGATCTTCTGTATCATGGGACTGTCGGGCAGCGGCAAGTCCACACTCATCCGGCTGCTCAACAGACTGATCGAACCGAGCCTTGGCAAGATTCTCGTCAAGGGCAAGGACATCTCCGCCTTGAACGCCGCTGAGCTCCGCGACATCCGTGCCCGCAACATCGGGATGGTTTTCCAGAGCGTCGCACTTCTTCCGCACCGCACCGTTCTGGAAAATGCCGCCTTCGGCCTTGAAGTCCGCGGCGTCGGCAAGGAAGAACGATACAAGACAGCCCGTGCGGCGCTGGACAAGGTTGGCCTGTCCGACTGGACGGCGCGATACCCGTCCGAATTGTCGGGCGGCATGCAGCAGCGCGTCGGCCTGGCACGCGCCATCGCCGCCGACCCCGAGATCATCCTGATGGATGAGCCGTTCAGCGCGCTCGACCCTCTGATCCGCCGCCAGCTTCAGGACGAATTCCGCCAACTGACCAAGTCGCTTGGAAAGTCGGCCGTGTTCATCACCCACGATCTCGAGGAAGCCATCCGCATCGGCGACCGCATCGCCATCATGAAGGACGGCGTCATCGTACAGGTCGGCAATGCCGAGGAGATCGTGACGAAGCCCGCTGACGACTACGTCGCCGAATTCGTCGCCGGCATCTCCAGAATCCATCTCGTCAAGGCCCACTCGGTCATGATGCCAGTTGCCGAATACACGCGCAGCCAGCCGAATGTCGACGTCGGCTCGCTGCTGCGCACCACGCCCGAGGCAGATATCGCCGCACTGATAGAATTGACCATGCAATCGAGCCGAGATGCCGTCGCCGTCGTCGAAGATGGCAAGGTGGTCGGTATTGTCACCCCACGCGGCCTCCTTTGCGGCGTCGCCGGAAGTCCTGCCAACATGCCCGCAGCGGCATAGATCGGGGAATGTCATGGACACGACGGTCATCACTGACAGCTTCGACGAGAAGATAGACGACGCGCTGAACTGGATCAGCGACAATGCCTCATGGCTGTTCGATAGCATCAGGGCAGTTCTGGAAGGCACCTACGGCGGGGTCCTTTGGCTTGTGCAGCTTCCACCGTTTTATGTGATCGCCCTTGTCGTGGCGGCACTTGGGTGGCGGTTGATCAACGTGCCGGCTGGACTGCTGGCAGGTCTCGCTTTGCTGGGGTGCGCGATGATGGGACTGTGGGCTGAAACCATGAGCACACTGGCTCTGGTCATCACGGCCACGTTCATGGCGCTCGTCATTGGCATTCCTCTCGGGGTCGTGGCAGGCTTCGTCAAATCGTTCGACGGGTTCGTCGAACCGATCCTTGATCTCATCCAGACCCTTCCGCCTTACATCTATCTTCTGCCGGCCATCGCCCTGATGGGGTATGGACCGGCAACGGCTCTTCTGGCCACCGTTATCGTCGCCATGCCTCCGGCGATCCGCCTGACGTCGCTGGGCATTCGCAGGACCCCGCGGGAGTTCATCGAACTCGGGCAGGCAAGCGGCCTGACGCCGTGGCAAATGTTCGTCAAGATCAGGCTGCCCTTTGCGATCCCGAGCGTGATGGCAGGGATCAACCAGAGCCTGATGATGGCGTTTGGGATGGTTGTGATCGCCGGCATCGTCGGTTCCGGCGGGCTTGGCGAAACCATCTACAGCGCCGTGAGAACGCTGGATATCGCCACCTCGATCAACGCAGCCATCGCCATCGTCATCCTGACCATGGTGATCGACCGACTGACACAGAGTGCGGCGCGCCGTGCCAATGGAGGCAAATGATGGACCAGGACCTTGTTCGTTTCTCGCCCGGTGCTTATCTCGCACCTGTCGTCGATTGGCTGAATGCCAACTTCCATCCCTTTTTCGATACCGTGACCAAGGTGATCGAAGCTGTGCTGGGTGGCATTGAATCGACCCTGCTTTATCTGCCTTATTACGCGGTCATCATCATTGCCGTGGTTTTCGCTGCCGTCGTCGTGAATGTTCGCGTGGCTGTGACCAGTGCGATCGCACTCACGTTCTGCCTCCTGGCAGGCCTCTGGGAGGCATCGATGCAGACGCTCGCTCTGGTGACGGTGTCGGTGTGCATCTCGGTGTTGATTGCGTTTCCGCTTGGCATCCTGGCATCCCGTTACCGGAAATTCGAGGCGGCCATCCGTCCTGTGCTTGACATCATGCAGACAGTCCCTCCGTGGGTGTACCTCATCCCCGCCGTGATGATCTTCAGTCTCGGCCGGGTGCCCGCCATCATCGCCACGATCGTCTACGGAGTGCCGCCGATGCTGAGGCTCACCACCCTGGCCTTCAGTCAGGTTCCGAAGGACCTGCTTGAACTCGGACAGGCCACCGGCGCATCGCCACGCGCCATCCTGTTCAAGATTGAAATCCCGGCGGCGACGCCAACACTGCTGGTGGGGCTGAACCAGTGCATTCTTCTATCGCTCGCCATCGTCGTTCTCGCAGGTCTCGTCGGAGCGGGTGGTCTTGGTGCGGAAGTAACGCGCGGGCTGACACGAATGGAAATGGGGCTGGGTCTTCGCGCCGGGCTTGCCATCGTCGCAGTCGCGATCTTCCTCGACAGGCTGTCGCGTGGTGCGCTTCAGCGCAGAACACCAGCTACGGCCGGAAACTGACACACTCGAAAGGTCTTATCATGCGGCGCAGCTTCTTCTGCATCGATAGCCACACGTGCGGCAATCCGGTCCGTCTCGTTGCAGGGGGCGCTCCGCTTCTTCCGCATCTTCCGATCACTGAGCGCCGGGAACTGTTCGTCCGGGATAATGACTGGGTGCGACAGGCTCTGATGTTCGAGCCGCGCGGCCATGACATCATGTCCGGCGCGATCATCTATCCCGCGTACCGCGAGGATTGCGATTTCGCGGTCATCTTCATCGAAGTCAGCGGATGCCTGCCCATGTGTGGTGCTGGCACAATTGGTCTCGTGACGGCCGGCATCGAGGAAGGCCTCATAACTCCGAGGGTTGAAGGGCAACTTTCCATCGAGACCCCGGCAGGTCGCGTCGATATTCAGTATGAGAAACTCGGCGAGTTCGTGGAATCGGTGCGGATGTTCAACGTGCCAAGCTATCTTCACGCCGCAGACGTCGCGGTCGATGTCGCAGGCGTCGGGCGTCTGGTCGTCGATATCGCATATGGTGGAAATTACTACGCCGTGGTGGAGCCACAGGACGGGTGGCCGGGACTGGACGGCATGTCCGCCAGCGAAATCGTGAACCTCAGCGTGAAATTGCGGGACGCACTGGCCGACGTCTGCGATCCGGAACATCCGGACGACGCCAGAATCAGAGGTGTTCATCACGCGCTATGGTGTGACAAGCCGACGAGTGACAAAGCCGACGGCCGTGGGGCTGTCTTCTATGGCGACAAGGCCATCGATCGGTCTCCAGGCGGGACCGGCACGTCGGCGCGAATGGCCCAGCTTCACGGCAAGGGTCGCTTGAATGTCGGTGAAACCTTCCGCCAGGAAAGCCTGATCGGCACGGTCTTTGAGGGGCGCATCGAGGAAGGGATTGACGTCGGTCCATTCCGCGGTATCAAGCCAAGTGTCGGCGGCTGGGCCAGGATCATCGGCCACAATACGATCTTTGTAGACGATCGGGACCCTTTGGCGCACGGTTTCCAGATCAAATGAAGGCAGCGTCGCGGTGGAGTTGACATGAAATCGTTGGATTCTGGCGCGCCTGTCGATCGGCTGAAGATCGGCTTCGTGCTCGCGAAGTCGTTCACGCTCTCCGCGTTCGCCCTCTTCGTCGACACGCTGCGGCTGGCGAGCGACGAATTCGACAGGTCGGGTCGCGTGCTTGCCGATTGGGAAGTCCTCGGCAGTACGCGGCATCTGATAACGTCCAGTTGCGGCGTGAAGGTCGCGCCGACGTCGGATTTCGTCGACCCCAGCCAGTTCCAGTATATCGTCGTGGTCGGCGGTCTGCTCAACAACGAGTCCTCCGTCGACCAGGAAACGACCGACTTCCTGAAAAAGGCATCGACAAAAAACGTCAAGCTGATCGGCGTCTGCACCGGCTCTTTCATCCTTGCCGAGATCGGCCTGATGAAGGAGCACCGGACATGCGTCAGCTGGTTGCATTACAATACGTTTCGCGAGCGCTTCCCCGACCATCAAGTTCGGTCCGACCGGATCTTCAATCTCGACCGGACAAGGGGATCCTGCGCGGGCGGCAGCAGCGCTGCGGACATGGCGGCGTTGATCGTGCGACGCCACATCAGCAAGGAAGCCGAGCGAAATGCGCTCGAGGTTCTCCACATCGAAAAGGCGCGAACCGCCCTTGCCATCCAGACCCGCAAACCGCTCTCCATCGAGTGCAAGGATCCAAGGATCAGGGCCGTGCTGATCATGATGGAGCAGCATATCGAGGGAAGGCTGCCGATCGAGGAGCTCGCTGCATCGGTTGGGCTCTCCAGAAGGCAACTGGAGCGCCTGTTCATGGGCGAAACGAAAAGCTCGCCCGCCCTCGTCTACCGGCGAGTGCGGATGGAGCGCGCAAAGCAATTGCTCATCAAAACCAAGGCGTCCTTGATCGAAGTTGCCCTTGAAGTCGGTTTCGAGAACGCGTCGCACTTCTCGCGCACTTTTTCCCAGACATTCGGAAAAAGCCCCACGAGAATGCGGGCCGCAGAACTAAATTGAAGTTGCTGTTTCGTGGCATTCAGCGCAATCCGGTCGATTGAAAATCGACCGGATTGCGCCCAGTAGGCATTTACGGTGTTCCCTCTCGATCAATTGAATGCGTCATAAAAAGTTTAATCGGAAACGCGGTCGCGACTCATCGGGCCGCGCTTGCCGCGCGTCTTCACCCAGCACAGCGAGACCAGCCTCAATGGTACTCTTCGGACATAACTCTTCGATGTCCCGACGGGACCGCCCCAGACCGCTGACGATATAGGTCACGAACGGCGCGACGATCTTTCCCGACAGATCGTGGCTGGACAGGAAGCTGCGAACTGGAGGGGTGAGCCTCACGTTCCACAGCGGCGAGCCGATCAGAATGACATCGTTCCCATCGAGCTGATGAAGATCAGGCGTTTCAGACCCATCTCGTGCATGGTGGCGACGATCACACGCGCTTGCTGCGCCATGTCGCCGGCAAGGTTGGCGTAGACGACGTCCTGCCCGCGCATGGCGGTTCGGAGCATTTCAGGATCAAGCACGTCGCCTTCGACGATCGTCACCCGGCCGGGGTCCGGATTCTTGAGGCGATTGGCGCGGCGCAGGTACAGAGTCAGGGACGCGTCCGTATAGTCGAGGAAATATCCGGTCGTGTTGCGCGCCAGCTGACCGTTGGCACCGAGGATGAGGACTTTCGTCATGGCTGTAGCTTTCTGTCATGATGGTATTGGAGGTTGCGGCCTCGTCATGCTGAGCACGTGTGGATGTTGACGAGCTTCCAGGCGTCCGGCGTCTTCGCGTAAACCTCGGTGTAGACGAGCTTGTATGTGGCCTTGAAGCCTCCCATCGACACATGAAAGGCAGCCCGCCCGACGAGAACCGCCATGGTCCCGTAGGACCGCACCGATGCCCCCGCGGGATCGATCCTGTCGTACCGGAACCGTCCAGACCGAAGTTCGTCCATCCATGCCTGTTTGGATGTTATATTTCCGTTGAGATGGACGAAGACGAGGTCGTCGTCGAATAGGTCTTCCAACCGATCGAATTGTCCCGTCGTCTTCCAGCCGAATTTTTCGAGGGAGAGTTCCAGTATCTCACTCTCGATATCCGAAGGTTTCGACGACCTTAGCGAAGGTATCATGTCTTTATCCCTGCAGGACCGTATTGATGATGGCTATTGCGCTTCAGCGCTTGAGCCGGGTGCGGGAGACTTCGAGAGGCCGCGTTAACGGTCGATAGCCGCGTCGAGGCCTTCCGAAAGCGGTGCGCCCTTAATGTCGATCGTGGCGAAAGCATCGTCGATCTCGCGCAGATCATCGTCGTCAAGGTCGATCTCGGCCGCATGCAGATTGTCGTCGAGATGCACGACCCTGGTGCCACCGGGGATCGGAACGATCCAGGGTTTTTGCGCCAGCAGCCAGGCGAGCGCGATCTGGGCAGGGGTGGAGCCCCGACGGATGGCGAGCTCTCTCAGGAAGTCGACAACCTTGAAGTTCGCTTCAAGCGCCTCCGGTTTGAACCGGGGGAAATCCCTCCGCAGGTCGTTCGGATCGTCGAACGTCATGTCACGGGTAATCTGGCCCGTGAGAAACCCTTGACCGAGCGGACCCCATGCCACGAGACCGATGCCAAGTTCCTCGCAGACCCGGAATTTGGTTTGCTCGGGCTCGCGCATCCAGAGCGAATAGTGGTCCTGGATCGCGGCGACCGGCTGCACGGCGTGCGCCTTGCGGATGTTCTTCGCGCTGGCTTCCGACAGGCCGAAATGCTTGACTTTGCCCTCGGCGATCAGGTCTTTCACCGCGCCCGCGACGTCTTCCATCGGAACAGATGGATCGACGCGGTGCTGATACAGAAGATCGATACGGTCCGTGCGCAGCCGCTTCAGGGATGCCTCCACGACATCGCGGATATGATTGGGATGGCTGTCGAGACCGACGATCTGGCCCTCGTCATCGATCTTGAAACCGAACTTCGTGCAGACGAGGATTTGATCGCGCATCGGCTGCAGGGCTTCGCCCACCAGTTCCTCGTTGATGAAGGGTCCGTAACCCTCGGCGGTGTCGAACAGCGTGACGCCGCGTTCCGCAGCGGAACGGATCACACCGATCGCATCCTGCCTGTCGGCAGCTGGTCCGAGACCAAAGCTCAGGCCCATGCAGCCGAGACCGATAGCCGAAACCTCGAGGTCGTCTCCAAGCTTGCGCATCTTCATTCGCCCTACTCCTTCAAAAGCTCCGGGGCAAAGGCTCCGGTAGTCGTTCCGTGTGTGCATGATATCTAGCACCAGCGAGAGAACCGCATTAGGTTGTAAAATGAGCATGCGGTATTGAACGGGATTCAAAAATGGCGCGGGACACCATCAGTGACCTCAGTACGTTTCTCGTCATCGCGCGGGAGAAAAGTTTTACGAAAGGCGCCGCGAAACTCGGCCTTTCGCCATCCGCTCTCAGCCATACGATTCGTCTTCTGGAGGAACGGCTGGGCGTTCGCCTCCTGACGCGGACGACACGAAGCGTCTCACTGACCGAAGCCGGCGAGCGCCTGCTTCAGACTATCAGACCCCAGTTTGAGGAAATCGAAGCAGCGCTTTCGGCATTGACCGAACTCAGAGACAAGCCGGCAGGAACGGTCCGGATCACGGCCGGCGAACACGCCGCCGGGAAGGTTCTTTGGCCAGCCGTGGAAAAGCTGTTGCCGGACTATCCCGATATCAAGGTGGAGATCGTGGTCGACAATGGCCTGACCGACATTGTGGCCGACCGCTATGACGCTGGTGTCAGGCTTGGCGAGCAGGTCGACAAGGACATGATCGCGGTGAAGATCGGCCCCGAAATGCGGATGGCAGTCGTCGGCTCTCCGTCTTACTTCGCGCGATATCCAATGCCTGTGATACCCCAGGATTTGACCGCGCATGCTTGCATCAACCTGCGCCTTCCGACCTATGGCGGCTTCTATGCCTGGGAATTCGAAAAAGACGGTCGCGAGCTTCGCGTGCGCGTCGACGGGCCGCTCGCCTTCAACATCTCGCGCATGGCACTCAACGCGGCCCGCAGCGGCGCGGGACTGGCCTGCGTGCTGGAGGATAATGTCCGCGAAGACATTGGAGACGGACGTTTGCTCCGGGTGCTGTCCGACTGGTGCCCGCCGTTCTCCGGGTACCACCTCTATTACCCGAGCCGCCGCCAGCTTTCTCCGGCATTCGCCGTTCTCGTCGATGCACTGCGCAAAAATGACGCCATAAGGCCGCCCGTGCCATATTAGTCGTCCTGGAGCCTGTGGCAATTTTCAGGCCGGAGACAAGGGCGCTACGGCGGTAGGCCTTGTAGCGTATTGATGAACGCCATTCACAGGTTCATGCGGTCTTCCGCGTCTAATCGGATTACCCGCCCGATGCTATCTGTCCTTCCATGCTACCCGGCCTCCGCCGTTGCCAGTTTCAGGAAGGACCATCCCATGGACATCAAAAGAGCAGGAACGCAGTCTTCGGGCCAGGGACCGACCGACTGGTTTACAGGCACCGTCCGCATCGATCCTCTTTTTCCTGTTCGCGATCCGGCCCGTGCGGCAGGCAACGCCGTGACGTTTGAGCCTGGCGCACGCACGGCCTGGCACACGCATCCGCTTGGTCAGACCCTCGTGGTCAACGCAGGCTGCGGCCGTGTGCAACGGGACGGTGGCCCGGTTGAGGAAATTCGCCCAGGCGACGTCGTGTGGTTTGAACCGGGCGAACGGCATTGGCATGGAGCCTCGCCGACAACAGCCATGACCCATATCGCCATTCAGGAATCGCTCGATGGCAAGGCCGTCGACTGGATGGAGAAGGTCACAGACGAGCAGTACCTGTCGTGACACACGGCGAGAAGGCGAAAGACATGCCGACCATGAACACGACGCTCAACAAGAGCGCGATCCTCGCGATCGTACTGCTCAGCTATGTGATGATCGTCCTCGACACGTCGATCGTCCTGACGGGACTTCCCAACATCCATCGCGAGCTTGGTTTTTCCGACGTCGAACTCGCCTGGGTCCAGAGCGCCTATACCCTGACCTTCGGCGGATTCCTGCTGCTCGGCGCTCGCGCCGGCGACATTCTCGGGCGAAGAAGAATGCTGATCGCCGGCCTGGCGATGTTCACCGTTTCGTCCGTTGTCATCGGCCTTGCCGAAACGCCCGGCTGGATGATCGGCGCGCGCGGTTCAGGGGCTGGGCGGCGCGATCCTTGCGCCGTCCACCCTGGCGCTGCTGCAGACGACATTCGCTGAAGGCAATGAACGCACGCGGGCCGTCTCCTACTATAGCGCTGTCGCCGGCATCGCAGCGAGCGTCGGTCTCGTGCTCGGCGGCGTTCTCGCCGACTGGCTGTCCTGGCGGGTCGGGTTCTTCATCAACCTGCCGATCGGGATCGGCATGATCCTGGCCGCCCTTCGCTACATTCCCGAACCGCCACGCAAACCTGGGCAACTCGACGTTACTGGCGCTTTGACCTCCACCATCGGAATGGTCGGCCTCGTCTACAGCCTCATCCGGTCGGCCACCCACGGCTGGAGCGACGCATGGACAATCTCTCTGCTCCTTGCCTCTCTCGGTCTGCTGGCCCTCTTCATCGTGGTCGAACGGCGCGCCACGCAGCCGATCATGCCGTTGCACCTGTTTGCCAACCGCGAACGGGCTGCGGCCTATGCTGCGCGCGTCCTCTTTCTCGGCGCGATGATCGGGTTCTTCTTTTTCACCACGCAGTTCCTTCAGACTGTCTCGGGATACCGGCCTTCGATTACCGGACTGGCGTTTCTGCCGATGACCCTCATCAATTTTGCGGCGGCCATGGTCGTCCCACAATTGACCCGGCGTTACGGAAATGCCCGCCTGCTGGCTTCAGGTTTCATCTTCAGCCTCACCGGGATGGTCTGGCTCGCCCAGGTTTCGAGCGGCTCGTCCTACTGGATGGGCATCGGACTGCCGATGGTGTTGATCGGTATGGGCCAGGGCTTTGTGCTTAGTCCTCTTACTTCATCGTGCATCTCAGGAGTGGCCGGCAACGACGCCGGGGCAGCTTCGGGCGTCGTCAACGTGGCCCACCAAACCGGCAGTTCGCTTGGCCTCGCGGTCCTGGTGGCCATCGCCTCCTTCGGCACATCGGGTCTGGAAGGGACGGAGTTGCTCGCCCAGCGCGTGGAAACCGCATTGACGGGTTCGTCCGTGATGCTGGCACTCGCCCTTCTGCTGGTCGGCGTATTCATCCTTCGCCCGCGCGGGACCACGATCGTCAGCACCGATACGAGACCGCAAAATGCCTCGTGAGCAACCACCAAAGCACAGCATGGAAAGGCGCTGCGACACGAAGGGCTTTGGCTTCGCAACCACCGACGCCATCGTACCGCTAGTGCCGTTCGAACGCCATTCCCTTCGGACCAACGAGGTGGCCCGCTGCACCTAACGGCCCGGGACCCAATCGATCCATCTTAACCTCATCGAACAACACCAGGAGACATCATGCAAAACGAGACCCTAGAACAACGAATTCAGAAACTCGAAGACAAGGCCGCCCTTAAAACTCTTGTCGACTCGTTCTCAAACCTTGCAGACCAGAAAGATTTGGCCACTCAGGCACTACTGTTCACCGAAGACGCGGTCGTAGACACCTACTTCGAAGGGCAGCTTTTTGCGTCGCTCAAAGGACGCAAGGAAATTCAGGATACTTTTACCGGCTTCATGGCCAACTTCGAGACCTCCTATCACATCAATGGCCAGCATACCGCCGAGCTTGATGGAGACCGCGCGACGGCGATGCACTACTGCCTCGTTGTCCTCGTCAGTTTAGTGGATGGTAAAAAGTCCAGAAACACCAATGGCGTGTTTTACAATGACGAATATGTTCGCCGGGGCAATCAATGGCTGATTTCGAAACGGACTTCACACTTCACTTGGCGTGACCTGCAGACGATGGGTGAGTTGTAGGTGGCTGATTACCAAGGCCACAGGATTGTGCAGCTCCCAGCCCATCAAGCTCATGGGCTCGAATCTATAGGGCCGACGTGGCCCTGTAGGATGACAAACTCGAAGATATTCGAGCCATTCTTGCCTCAACAGAGGTCGCGAGGCCGGCTACTCGCAGCATTTACGGCCGCAGGTCGGCAAACGATAGCGACGAACGAATCTCAAGAAAGGACCTAAACCATGAAAAGTTCCGGTTTCGCAGCAACGGACGCCAACGAACCGTTGGTGCCGTTCACATTCGAGCACCGCGCCCCGCGCGCCAATGACGTCGTCATGGAAATCCTCTATTCCGGCGTCTGCCATTCGGACCTGCACATGGCCCGCAACGACTGGAACTGGACGGCCTACCCGCTCGTGCCGGGTCACGAGATCGTCGGCCGGGTGATCGAGGTCGGCAGCGACGTCACGCGCTACAAGATCGGCGATCACGTGGCCGTCGGCTGCATGGTCGACAGCTGTCAGAGCTGCGACCAGTGCCGGCGCGGCGAGGAACAGCTTTGCCGGGAAGGCAATACGGGTACGTATAACGCACCCGACCGCATTACCGGCGACATCACCCGCGGCGGTTATTCCAAGCATCTCGTCGTGCGGGAAGAGTTCGCCTGCCGCGTGCCCGACAGCCTCGACATCACCCGTGTCGCGCCGCTGCTCTGCGCCGGCATCACGACATATTCGCCGCTCAGGACCTGGAATGTCGGTCCCGGCAGCCGGGTTGCCGTCATCGGTCTCGGCGGTCTCGGCCACATGGCCGTCAAGCTCGCCTCGGCCATGGGCGCGGAAGTCACCGTGCTGAGCCGCACCAATGACAAGGCGGAAGATGCCAAGACACTGGGGGCCGACAGGCTTCTGATCTCCACCGACGAGAAGGCCATGGCGGAGGCGCAATCGAGCTTCGACCTGATCATCGACACGGTGCCCGTCAAGCATGACATCGATCTCTACATGCCGTTGCTCGATGTCGACGGCACGCTGGTCATTGTCGGCCAGGTCGGCCCGATGAGCCCGTTCAACAGCGTGCCATTCCTCCTTGGCCGCCGCCGCGTGGCAGGCTCGCCGATCGGCGGCATTCGCGAAACGCAGGAAATGCTCGATTTCTGCGCCCGTAAGAACGTCATGCCGGACGTCGAGATGATCCGTATGGATGAGATCAACGAGGCTTTCGAGCGCATGGAACGCTCCGACGTGCGTTATCGCTTTGTCATCGACATGGCATCGCTGGCGGCCACTGAGTAATCCGTTTTGCCGTGCGGCTTCGCCTCGGAAGCCGCACGGCAAAGCTAGCGGTTACTAAACCGCGCCGAAGGCACGTATGCGAAGGCGAACTACACCGAGGACGTAGTGGGTTACGGCAGCATACAGTCCCACGATCGACGCGTAGTTGACGAAGAACCCCAGCGTCGACGCATTGAAGTCCCACATGTCGAGCGAGTATGTCAGCATCAGTTTCGCGCCGAAGGCCATTTCGAAGCTGCTCCTCACGCCCCAAACGGCGATGACGGCCACGGCACCCCTAAGCGTGATCGTGCGGGCCGGGTTCCGGTCGGTCATTCCCAACATCCCCCGGAAAACGCTCATGACGACTGTCCATCGGGCTCCCAGATGCAGAGCGATGATCAGGATGACCCAGTAGCCCGCGAACATATGGATTTCCCTGACTGCGAACCCGCCATCCAGCGCCATGAACGCAAAGAGATCGCGTGAAATCAGGAAGCTGGTCACAAGCAGGATAGTCATCCCGAGCGCCAGGCCGACGATAATCAGGATGTTCACGATCCTGACGACGTCAAACCGGGCCTTGGCGACCGATCCGTACCAGCGCCGATTGAAGACGTTATGCACGACGACCAGAGTGAGGAGCGCTGTCCCGAACAATTCGTGCGAGAGGTTGTCCAGCCACCAGTAGGCAAGACAGGTGATGAGAAGGGCGACTGCCATGAAATCGAGAAGCAGGCGGACCCGAAACACATTGCTCACCCGATGACCCTCCCGGTGGCACGCAAGGATTCACGTGGCTTTGTCGTGTGTGGAGCTTTCATTCGAACTCGAACCGCCGCATCTCGTTGAAGGAATACAGGTAGTCCCTGTCGGCCCTGGATGTGTGGCATGACTGACAGCGGGCGGTGTTCTCGTCCATGTTGATCGTCATATCGGGCTTGAACCACTGGAACTGCCAGTCGCCCGTCCGGCGGTCCTGGTCATAGTCGGCACCCCAGTCCTGCCCTTTCTCCATGACGAAATAGCGGAAGACCTTGTCGTCGCGATAATCGACGAGAACGACATGCGAGCCGGCTGGAATCGGGTCGCCCCGTTTCACGGCTTCCATCGCCTCGCGTGTCGTCATCAGGTGTTCGGTCACCTCGCCTCGCGTCACCGTCGTGTAGTGGATCAGCTTTTCGATGTCCGGCATGGTCGTGCGGTTCGGTTCGGCGTGAACCTGCCAGCCAACGAGGAGGACGGCGCAGCCCATCAGCATGGACGCGCCAACAGCACTCGACGGTTTCTTCATGAGGTTCTTCAGCGCGGTCTTCATATCCATCCTTCTCAGGCGTTGAGTTGAATGAAACCTACGCGAACCGACGCTATGGCATTAGACACCCATCTCCGATTGAAGCCATTAGCTCAGCTTCTTAATCACGAATGGTTGATTAACGCGCTACCCCCGAAAACGAAGTGCCTCCAGGAGAAGGGCAAATGCTGGCGAGGCGTGTCGCCGATTGGGGTAATAGAGATGATAGCCGGGAAACGGCTCGCACCAGTCCTCCAGCACTCGAACCAGTTTCCCGTCCCTGATCAGGTCGTGAACCTGATCTTCGGGCATGTAGGCAAGGCCCAATCCGCGCAATGCCGCATCTCGCCGCATGGCCATGTTGTTGAAGACGAGCTGCCCTTCGACCCTGACTTTGAGTTCCCGCCCGTCCTTTTCAAACTCCCACGGGAAGATGTTACCGTAGGTCGGCATGCGTATCTGGATGCAGTTATGCGCCGTCAGGTCCTGAGGGGCTTCCGGCCAGGGATGACTATGGAAGTAAGTTGGCGATCCGACGACGGCCATGCGCATTTCCGGACCGATCCGGACGGCGATCATGTCCTTCGCCACCTGCTCCCCGAGACGCACGCCCGCGTCATATCGCTCGGCGACAATGTCCGTCAGGCCGTAGTCGACGGTGATCTCGACGATGATGTCCGGATTGTCGGGAAGAAATTTATCGAGCGCGGGGGCGAGCACGGAGATCGCCGCATGCTCGCCCGCCGTGATACGGATGCGACCAGCGGGCTTGTCCCGCATTTCGGTCAAGGCAGATAGTTCCGCCTGAATTTCCTCGAACCGCGGGCCAGCGGTCTGAAGCAGGCGCTCTCCAGCCGTCGTCGGAGACACGCGGCGGGTTGTCCGGGTCAGCAGCCTGATGCCCAGCCGCTCCTCCAGACCCCGAACCGTCTGGCTGAGCGCGGACTGGGAGACTCCCAGTTTGACTGCGGCCCTCGTGAAGCTCTCTTCGCGCGCCACCGTTACAAAGGCGAGCAGGTCGTTGAAGTTTTCCTGGGGCATTCATTAGGTGTCCTTATAGCTTCATCCCGATTACTGCATCTAATGATCAGGATCGACAAGGACTAAGTTTCCATCATCAGGGCCGTTGCATCGCCCTGCGGACGGCTTTGGCGCTCGACGGATGAAAATCCGAAGGTGACCTGATCGATGGAGAAATCACATGCAGAAGCGCAAAATCGGACAACTCGAAGTCTCGGCACTCGGCCTTGGCTGTATGGGATTGAGCCATGGCTACGGTGCGGCAACCGACACCGGAGACGCAATCAAACTCATCCGTGCGGCCTACGAACAGGGCGTCACCTTCTTCGACACCGCCCAGGTCTACGGTCCCTTCACGAACGAGAATGTCGTCGGCGAGGCACTCAAGCCGATCCGCGACAAGGTGGTCATCGCCACCAAGTTCGGCTTCGAGCTTCCGAGCCCTGACAGCGGCCAGCATATGAACAGCCGCCCGGAATATGTCCGCCAATCGGTGGAAGGATCGCTGAAGCGCCTGCGCACGGATGTCATCGACTTGCTCTACCAGCACCGTGTCGATCCGAATGTTCCGATCGAAGATGTCGCTGGTGTGGTCAAGGACCTGATCGCCGAAGGCAAGGTCCGGCATTTCGGCCTCTCCGAGGCTGGCGCGCAGACGATCCGTCGCGCACACGCCGTGCAGCCCGTAACCGCCCTGCAAAGCGAATATTCGCTGTTCTGGCGCGAACCGGAGCAGGGAATCATCCCGACACTGGAGGAGCTGGGCATCGGTTTCGTCCCGTTCAGCCCACTCGGAAAGGGCTTTCTCACGGGCAAGATCGATGCAACCGCCACCTTCGGCGCAGACGACTTCCGCAGCGTTGTCCCGAGGTTCGCGCCAGAGTCACTCAAGGCCAACCAGACCCTCGTATCGGCCATTACTGAACTTGCCGCGTCAAAGGGCGTGACGCCCGCCCAGATCGCACTGGCATGGTTGCTGGCGCAAAAACCCTGGATCGTACCCATCCCCGGCACGACCAAACTGCACCGCCTCGAGGAAAATCTCGGTGCCGCAGCCGTCGCTCTGTCGATCGAGGACATCACCGAAATCACCGACGCCCTGTCGACGATCGAAATCGTCGGCGATCGGTATCCCGCGCATCTTGCAGCCCGCGTGGGCAAGTAATCCACAGGAGATAACTATGAAGACCCGCAAACTTGGAGACCTCGAAGTCTCCGCCCTTGGCCTCGGCTGCATGAGCATGAGCGCCCTCTATGGACCGCCGGCCAACAAGGCCGAGATGATCAAGCTCATTCGCTTTGCCCACGAGCGCGGCGTGACACTGTTCGACACGGCGGAATCCTACGGGCCCTTCGTCAACGAGGAACTGGTCGGCGAAGCCCTTGCCCCGATCCGGGATGACGTGGTCATCGCCACCAAGTTCGGCTTCGACATCGATTTTGCCACCGGCGCACGCAGCGGCGGAACCAACAGCAGGCCAGAACACATCAAAGCCGTCGTGGATGCCTGCCTCAAGCGGCTGAACACCGATCGCATCGATTTGCTCTATCAGCATCGCGTTGACCCTGAAATTGCGATCGAGGATGTCGCCGGCGCTGTCAAAGACCTAATCGACGCAGGTAAGGTCAAGCATTTCGGACTGTCGGAGGCAGGCGTCCAGACGATCCGCCGGGCGCACGCCGTACAACCGTTGACCGCCGTGCAGAGCGAGTATTCGCTGTTCTGGCGCGGCCCGGAAAGGGAGCTGGTCCCAGCGCTTGACGAACTCAGTATCGGCTTCGTGCCCGTTCAGCCCGCTCGGCGCTGGCTTCCTGACCGGCAAGATCGACGAGAACACGAAGTTCGATCCGACCGATTTCCGCAACAACGTGCCGCGCTTCTCTCCTGAAGCGCGCAAGGCGAACTTCGCGTTGGTCGATCTGATCAAGACGATCGGTGAGCGGAAGGGCGCGACCCCGGCTCAGATTGCGCTTGCCTGGTTGCTTGCCCAGACGCCCTGGATCGTACCGATCCCCGGCACCACGAAACAGCATCGCCTCGAGGAAAACCTTGGTTCCGTCGATGTCCTGCTCACGGCTGCGGACCTGCACGAAATCGAAGATGCGCTTTCCGGGATCGAGGTCAAGGGCGAGAGACTTCCCGAAGCTGCCCTCAAGATGACGGGTCGCTGAGATGAGCGTGTTGATGTCCCGCTTCAATTTCGATGCCATCGGCACGTCATGGGAGATCAACACGCTGCCAGCGGCGGCCGCCGCCGGTCGATCAGGTCAAGCGTCAAGAGGCTCGCGGATAAATGCGCGGCCGGGCGGCCTGCAAAGGATCGCGACGTTGACCATGGCCTCCACATGCCATTATTCACAACGAGAGGAATATAAGAGATGAATACAAAGCGAACATTGGAGCTTAATCGTCGAGGCTTGCTTTTGGCAGCGGGAACGCTTGCCGCAGCGGCAAATGTCAGTGGCGCGCATGCCCAGACTGCGGACCAGCAAGGTGGTTCGGCCGACACGGCCATATCGGAAATCGGACGGCGCAAGCTTGGCTCCCTCGAAGTATCCAGCGTCGGGCTCGGCGTTCAGAATATGAGCCGCACCTACCAGCAAACTGTGCCCACCCGCCCCGAGATGCACAATATTATCCGGACCGCTTTCGACCGGGGTCTGACCTTTTATGACGCGGCCGAAGCCTACGGTCCGCATGAGGTCGAACGGATACTCGGCGAAGGCGTCGAACCGTTCCGCGATCAGATTGCCATCGCCACAAAGTTCGGCTGGAACATCGATCTCGAGACCGGGGAACGGAAGCCGGGGCTTAACAGCCGGCCGGAACACATCAAGCTGGTGGTCGAGGGCATGTTGAAGCGGCTTCGGACCGACCGCATCGATCTCCTCTATCAGCATCGAGTCGACCCGCAGATGCCGATCGAAGATGTAGCCGGCGCGGTCAAGGACCTGATGACGGAAGGCAAGGTATTGCACTGGGGCCTATCCGAAATGGGACTGAACACCCTTCGCCGCGCACACGCCGCTTTGCCGGTGACCGCCGTCCAGAGCGAGTATTCGATGCTATGGCGTGGCCCGGAAAAAGCAGCGATCCCTGTCTGCGAAGAACTCGGCATTGGCTTTGTGCCATGGAGTCCTCTCGGTGTCGGCTTCCTCAACGGCGCGATCGATGCGAGGACACGCTTCGCCCCGGGCGACATTCGCGCCATCGAGACGCGCTTTTCCCCGGGAAACCTGCCGCACAATCTGGCGCTTGTCGAACTCCTGAAGGTCTGGGCCGAACGCAAGCAGGCCAGACTGGGGCAAATCGCACTGGCCTGGCTGATGGCCCAGAAGCCATGGCTCGTGCCGATCCCCGGAACGACCCAGATGGCCCACATGATCGAAAACATCGGCGCGCCGACAATTCGGTTCACGCCATCGGACATTGCGGAACTGAACGCGTCGGTGTCGGCCATCGAAATCCGGGGCGCAAGGCTACCGGATGCCGTCCAAGTCTACTCGGATGTAGAAGCGCCTTTGAGGTCCTGACTGCTAGGTCGCTCCCGTAGATGTCGAACTGGCCCGATGCAGAATGTCTGCATCGGGCCGCCAGCAGACAGCTTGCCTGTTCGCTCGAATAGCGGAAATCATTTCCGCTTTCGGCCAGAAAGGGCGCCAAAGCCTCTGCACAACCCCTGAAGCAATTGCCGCGGACGTTCTGGACCTTCACCTCCAATCCCACCTCATCGACCCCACCCTGCTGCGCGCCGATCGGTTCGAAGATTTCCTGCAGGAACGGCAGCGTGCCCTGCTGGCGCTGATCGAGAAGGCGATGGGCAAGAAGGTCTATACGGGCAATGTGGAAGAAGAAGGTGAGAGCGCCGAGGTCGAAGGTGACGAGGCCGAGGCCGAACTGTCCATCGCCGCAGAGTAAACTGCCTCATCTGCTGGAATGCGGAAATGATTTCCCCATTCGCCGCTGCAAGCAAGCGATCACTCTTCGACGAAGAAATCCTCGTCCAGCCGCTTCACTTCCACCGTCCTCGCCACCCGGACGCCGACGCCGTGTTCGATCATCAGGTCGGCGAGGCGGTCGCCGTCGATGAGGACGATGCGTTGGGGAAGATGGCGGACGAAATCCGTAGCGGGCGTGCTGAAGCTTGATGTGGTAACGAAGACGCCTTTGGTTGCGCCGAAGCCGACGAGGCTGCCGACGAATGCCTGGACCTCTGGCCGGCCGACGCCGACATGCGAGGCGTAGCGCTTTGCCTGGACATAGATGCGGTCGAGGCCGAGGCGGTCCTCATCGATCACGCCGTCGATGCCACCGTCACCAGTCTTGCCAAGGCGGCGGGCCGCATTCTCGTGGCTGCCGCCATAGCCCATGCCGACCAGCAGATCGACGATGGCGCGTTCGAAGAAGGTTGGGCTCTGCGCCAGAAGCAACGGCACGACGTCGTTCTGGAGCCACGGCACGAAATCGGTCCGGTCAGGCCAGCCATCGACACCGCCCATGCGCTGAAGCAGGGCCTGTACCTTCCGCCAAGCGGTGCCGTCAGGCAGCTTCGCCGGCCTCCAGTTCATGTGCGCGGTCACGTCCGGCTGCAGCGGCGCGGCAATGCCGTTGATCAGATCATGCGCATGCCGGCAGTCGTAAACAACGGCCTCCTGCAATGCGCCCTTCTTGACCGCCCGGCCCTTGGCAAACGGCTCCAACGCATTTTCCACCTGCGCCAGGATCGCGGTTACCAGTCCAACGAACCGTGCCGCATCCTCCGCGACCTTCAGCTCGGCGACCTTGCGGAGACCGGCCAGCCCACCGACGTTCAGAACCTCGGCGGTCGCCGCTGTCTTGCGTGGAGACGCGCCGACCATGGTCTTAACCTGGGCGACCGTGAGCTGCTCGCCCGCCTCAATCGCCGACAGTACCGTTTCGACATTCTCCTGCTCCGCATAGGCAAGTACGAACAGTGTGGTCGGTGCGACGGCAGCGGTCACGAGCCGATCCTTGTATTCGGACAGGTGCTCATGAACTGCGATATAGTTGCGCGCCGTCTTCGGCGTGAACTTGCAGATGGCCTTGACCCACGCGCCCAGCGCCTTTTCCGGGAGAATGGATTTTGCGCGAGCGAGGTATCCACCGAGTTCGAGGGCCTGCTCGGTCGTCCGGCGTCCGAGCGACCGGATGCCTTCGCCGAGGGCTTTCAGTTCGCCTTCCTGCTCCGGGCTGATCTCGTCAGCGCCGGCCGCGGCCTGCTCCGCCAGCTTGGCTGCGATCTTCTTATGCGTGTATTTTGCCATGTCTTCCTATCTCCATGTTTCATCCGGCTCTTCATCAGAGACCGTGAGATAATGATGACATGAATTTTCAAAAGTCCCTACAACCAACATTGTCAACACATTGAAAAACAATAGTAAACTGCGAAGTTTCCAAACTTATTCCCATTTTGAGACGGAAATTATTCAATGAATCCGGTGCAGATTTTTTCTCAAATTATTTTCAATGCAGAACTTTTTAATGCACTAAATGGTTGCCGTCGATGTTCTTGAGTATGGGGCTGACGGCTCCGCTAACCAGGCAGCGCGTCTCAAATGCCGTGCTCGCGATTGATAGCGAGACGCTTTCATTTACAACGACTAAGCAACCTGTTTTTTCACCGCTGCTTCGGAAAGTCCGGTTCCATCCCACCACGCGCACGGAATAACTTTTTGGAGCCATCAAGATCGGTCCACACACCGTCTTGCCTCCAATCGAGGACGATTTCCCTATCACGCCCAATCAACGTAAAGCTTCGGAGCAGGGCGAATACCGACTACCCGCCAGCCTGTCGTCCGATCCGCTGGCACCTCTTGCGAATGAGAAACAGGAGGTTCGCCCCGAAGTCTCGATGAAAAGACGGATAGCGCCTTGTCTCCTCCAACGCCTCTTCGAGGTTTGAGGCAACCCTGTCGGAGAGCTCCTGTACTCGTCTTGTGACGACAGCGGGGCTCAGGCCGACGGTCGATGCGAATTGCCGCCAGTCATTGCCGTGAAGTTCGTTGGCATTCCGCTTTGTCCCGATCCGCTGAGGAAGCGACTGGTCAACCTGCTTATAGACTGCCGCGCACATCAGGTCGTAGAGTGGCGCAAGTTTGGCTGTTCCGGCGGCACCGACGAGAACGGAATAGTTCTTGGCATGCGAGTCGGAGTTGCAGATGAGGATATTGAAAATGACGGCGTCGAGCAGCTTCAGTCTTTCGGCGGGGGAAATGTAACGCGCCAGCGCGTCAAACATCTGTACGAGCGATGCGCCATCCCGCTGGCCAAGTCCGGTACGCTCGTATTTTTCCGACGGGAAGAGGCCAAGCAGCTGGCAGAAATCTTCCTGATGAATCCGGCGGATCGTTCCATGGGCATCGGCGATGCGATCATAGCGCTTGACCAGAAGGTAATCTCGCTTTCCCGCTCTACCGGTCGTCACTTCGGCCGTCTCCAGTCCACAGAGCTTGGCGAGGGTCATGCAGAAGGCTTCATTCTGAACACTGCCGGTCAGGCGTCTGATATCGGGCTTCAGAATATGCGTGGATGGGGTGCCATCGACGGGAATGGCGATGTTGCCATCCTCACCAATGTAGACAGGCAGTTTATCCTGCACGCCTGCCAAGGACATCGACACCCCCTTTTCTCCGACCAGAAAAGGTCGCGCTGGCAGCTCGTTCAAAATCTGCTCAAGCGCTGCCTCGTCCGGCACGACGCGGAAATTATTCCCGTCTCGGCGCGGTTCGCCGATCGAAAAGGCTCCGGCGGTATCGCGGCCAAGGCGTGTGAGAAGGCCGACAATGTCCTGAGGCGAGACCTTCAGTTGCTGACCGATCTCGGAGAGGTGTGTTTCCGGAAGAAGATTGGCAAGCCAGGGCATAACCTGTTCAGCGCCATAGGTGCCGGACCGCAAAGGCATGGTCAGCGAGATCGGGAAGGCCGATGCGCGTTCCTCCCAGCTTGGCTCATAGGCAAGCGAAATCCCATCGCGGTCGATGAGATGGGCGACGGGCAAGCTCTCGTAGAAGATCGTGGTCACGGCGACACCTGATCAGGAGAAGCGGGGTAGATAGCCGAGAGCGTCGTCCGCTTCCGGAGTAGCGGGGTGTGGTGCGTTTTTCAGGTCGCCGAGATCGATGCCAACCGTCCGTGCCGCGATTAGCGACTTTTCGAGATGGCAGCTAGGCTTGCCGTTCTCCAGGTCGACGATGAAGCGCTCACCGGTCCCACAACGCTCTGCAAGCTGGGTCTGTGTCCAACCCTGCTTTTTCCTGTGTTCGCGGACAAGTGCGCCAAACTCTGTGGCCGAACGGATCATGATACGCTCTCCCAATATCGAGCTTACCGTACAGGAAGAATTTTTAAAAATCCATCAAAACTTACCGAAGAGGAAGGAACGACATTCATCTGGAAAATCTTCCCGATCGGTAAGAGATGGGTGGCCGCTACCGGGTCATTGCACGTCCGCTTCCACAATCACGCAAAGGGGTAGACATTTCAGGCAGCGGCCGGGCTGTGCCATCTCCCAGAAGCTAGAAGGTGCGCTTCTTCCTACCTTGACGCGCCTCATGAACGGCTACGCTTTCCAAGGTCCGAATGGCGTGTGGTGCCAGATGTGATGTAGGATGAAGAAGGTGGCTCAAAGCATCCTCCATCACACGCAAACGAGCCATCTCCGCATAGCGTCCCTCGTTTACGTCGCCGTTCGTATGGCCCAGTATGTCCTTTCGGATTTCGGCGGCCACCCCGGCTTGTTTCATCTCGTTATTGCACCAGTGACGAAGGGAATGAAAAACCTTCCGCTCCTCTTTGGCATTTGGAAGGGCCGCAGTTCGCATCGCTTGCCAACTATCATCGAACACGTCGCCCATTGGTGTGGCATCCGAGGCCGCGCGCAGTTCCGGAAAGAGCAGCGTATGTTCCAGGCGACGTAGCCCTGGACATATTCCACAAAGCCGAGCCGAAGCAATTCGGGGTGAATGGGCACACGTCTTTTCGACTGGGTGTTTTTCAGACGACGGACCGTGCTCGACTCGATGCGCAAGCAGGGTAAATCGAAATCACCATTTAGCTCGACGTCATCAACGAGTAGGCCGCATATCTCCTCACGCCTGGCTCCTGCCAAAGCCGCGATGATAGGCACCCAATAGGCAGCATCGTGAATCACCAGGTCACCAGGGCTGTAACGATCTTCCTCTCCAGTGGAACCGTTCCAGATCGGCAGTCTGAAAATCGTGCGAACCTCTTCAGTCGAAAATTTGCCCCGCTCGCCCCGTACATCGCCCCGCTTTCTCGAACGGAGTCCACTGACGCCCTCATAGTTCCCGAAGGGGTAACCAGCGTGTTTGCAGATACCGACGATGTTACCCATCTGGGTCATGTGCCGGTTGATGGTGCTTGTCGAAAAGCCCCTTTGTTCGACCGGGAGGTCCTCCGCCCGCTTCAGAATCTCGGCCACGCTAATGATAAAATCTTTTGGCGATTTGCCGTAGTTCTTGGGCATCTTATAGAAAATGCTCTTAAAATTGGCGATATGCGCCTGGCGCATCTTGCTGGGATTGTCGTGGCCGACGAACCTGACGAAGAGCTTGGCTAACGCGATGTGCTGCCGGCCAGTTTTGACGTCCCATTCCTTTGACGCCACCCGCTCGTCGGAGGCCTGTGTCACAAGGGCGATGAGGCCAGGCTGATCAGCTTCCAGTTCCGCGTCGTCAACTTCATCTTCGTCATCGAGTTCAGGGTCATCAGTAGATGACGGCAGGGCGGCGGTACCCGGCGACAGTGGAGCACCGACCGCGGTGTTCAAGGTTACATTGGAGACTGGGTTGGGCTTGGCGGCAGTTGACGCGGGCACTGCATTGACCGTTGCCCCTTCCATCAAGGCTGCCTGCAGCAAGGCGACATCGTCAGGTCTGACGCCTGACCAGCGCCGCTCGGTATTTAGCAGCGCCGCTGACATTCCTCTCAAGTAGTACACTTCTGCCTGCCGTATATGCACGTCGACAGCTGCAATCCCATTTTCCCTGAGGATTGCTTCGATCACCGGACGTCCGGGCCGTGCAAACCCGTTATCCCGAAGGAACGACATCGTCTTGGAAACGCCTTCAATCATTTCGACGTCAAGTCCTGCCGCCTGCATCTCGCGCGTTTCGTTGGGGCCAACTTTTGCTTCCAGCCCCTGAGCCGCGAAAAGCCGAAAAGCCCATCCGGTGCTGATCTCACTTCGCCGCTTGCCGTCAGCGTTGCCCTGAACGTGGCCTGCTGCGGCAATCATGGAATCCAGATGAAAGCTGTGCTTCGTTGCCACCTGGATCAGTATTTTCTTGGCGTCGTCGGCAGTGATCATGTTGGATCGCAAGTTCGGCAGCAGGCGTTCACTAGTGTTCTGGAATTAACGGATGGATTCCCTGAGGCTGGCAAATATGCGAGTCTGGGTCCATGGACACGGACAAGAGGCTGTTGCTGTCGCCTGGGGATCGGGTGCGGTTGGAAGGTTGGGTGGCGGACCGGAACACGCCGCAGAAGCTGGTTTGGCGGGCGCGGATCGTGCTGATGTGGGCGGACGCGGCGAGTCTGGCGTCGATTGTGCGGACGCTGGGCAAGACCAAGAAGACGGCCTACCGCTGGCGCGATCGTTATCTTGAGCAGGGTGTCGATGGGCTTGGGCGCGACGCGACCCGGCCTGGCCGTAAGAAGCCGTTGAGCGCCGAAGTCATTGCGCGTGTGGTCGAGATGACGCTGCGAGAGAAGCCACCGGCGGCCACGCAATGGAGCGCGCGCACGCTTGCCAAGGCGGTGGGTCTGAGCCACACCAGCGTACAGCGCATCTGGAGCGCGCATGGGCTCAAGCCCCATTTGACCAAGACGTTCAAACTGTCGAACGACAAGCAGTTCGTCGAGAAGGTGACCGACGTCGTCGGTCTCTACCTTGATCCGCCGGACCGGGCGCTAGTGTTCTCGGTCGACGAGAAGAGTCAGATCCAGGCGCTGGACCGCACCCAACCGGGCCTGCCGATGAAGAAGGGGCGGGCGGGAACGATGACCCACGACTATAAGCGGCATGGCACGACGACACTGTTCGCCGCCCTCGATGTCGCCACCGGCAGGGTGATCGGCGAATGCATGAAACGTCATCGTCACCAGGAATGGCTCAAATTCCTTCGGCTCATCGACCGCAGCACGCCCAAGGGCTTCGACCTGCACCTGATCGCCGACAACTATGCCACCCATAAGCATCCGGCGGTCAAAGCCTGGCTGGCCAAACATCCTCGCTTCCACATGCATTTCACCCCCACTTCGGCGTCCTGGCTCAATCAGGTCGAACGCTTCTTCGGCTTGATAACAGGCGATCGAATCCGGTGCGGCGTGTTCAAGAGTGTCGCCGAACTCGAAGGCGCAATTCAAGACTATCTCGATCATCACAACGCCGATCCAAAGCCCTTCGTTTGGACCAAATCCGCTACAGACATTCTTGAAAAGGTCGCTCGGGGGCGACAGGCGTTAGAGTCACAACACTAGCGAGCGTCACCTCAGACGCAATCAGCTTCGCCGGCTCCATATTTTTGGTGTTCAGGCTCAGTTCGATCCTGATCAAAGCACACGAACTGGTTCCATTCGGTAAACGCCGCCGCCACCAGTAGACCGAACCGCGTTTGAAGACGTGCTGAATTGCTGCCATGCTAAACCCTTTCTGAAGGGTGAGCGGGACATGGCAGCCTTCCTGTAAGACACCCGTGTAAGACAGTCGTGTACGACAATCCTGTACGACAGTGTCCGAATCTGGATTCCCAGCTAGGTCAAAAGCGCTGGAAAACCTGGATTCTTGACTTGAAAAGGAGAACTTGGCTGGGGCGCCTGGATTCGAACCAGGGATGGCGGTACCAAAAACCACTGCCTTACCGCTTGGCTACGCCCCAACGCTTGGCGCGGGGCAAATCGCCCGGCCAAATCGACAGCCGGTTTAGCAAAGGTGAAAGCGAGCGACAACGGCTAAGTTGGGGATGGGTGTGGTTTTTTCGCGGGAATGCGGAGGTTGTGGCGGGTTTACCCCCCTCTGTCCCTCCGGGACATCTCCCCCACAAGGGGGGAGATTGACCGCGAGCCGCGTGCGTCCCTTACCGTGATTGGCGAAGCCGTAAGGGAAATGGATGATCTCCCCCCTTGTGGGGGAGATGTCACGGAGTGACAGAGGGGGGTGGAGCGGCAAACGCTGCGTATTATGGCGTGCCAACGCCCTTCCCATTCCCTCCCCGGCCCTCTAGTCTCGCTCCAAAACCGGAGACCTTCATGAGCATTTTTCGCGCCCGCCCGCCTGCCAAGCCGACCCTGCTTCTCGACGACGACATGGTGCGGATCACCCGCTGGGATTTCGAGCCGGGGGCCGATACCGGCCATCATGTGCATGGCATGGGCTATGTCGTCATTCCGATGACCGACTGCCGGTTCCTGCTCGAAGAGCCCGGCGGCGAGCGGCGGGTGGATATCGCCAAGGGTGCAGCCTACCGGCGCGAGGCCGGTGTCGAGCACAATGTCATCAATGCCGGCAAGGAGTTCATGTCGTTCATCGAAATCGAGTACAAGTGAAGAGGAAGAGGCGGCGCATGGACGGTCCAGACTTCGACCTCGACTTCAAGCCCGCCTATGGCGAGGCGGTGACGGTGGCGGACGGCGTTCAGCGCATCACCGTCAACAATCCCGGCCCCTTCACCTTCCACGGCACCAACAGCTATATCGTTGGCGACAAATCTGTCGCGGTGATCGATCCGGGGCCGCAGGACGAGGCGCATTTCCAGGCGCTGATGGCGGCGCTGAAGGGCCGCGAAGTCACCCATATCGCCGTCAGCCACACCCACCGCGACCACTCGCCGCTTGCCCGCCGCCTGAAGGCCGAAACGGGCGCGCTGATCGTCGCCGAAGGGCCGCACCGGGCGGCACGGCTGCTGCACGAGGGCGAGATCAATCCCTTCGCCGAAAGCTCGGACATCGATTTCAAACCGGATATCGCCCTTGCCGACGGCGACATCGTGGAAGGCGACGGCTGGTCGCTGACGGCGCTGCTCACCCCCGGCCACACCGCCAACCACGCGGCCTTCGCGCTTGGCGACACCAGCCGGAGAGATACTGGCACGGTATTTTCCGCCGATCATGTCATGGCCTGGGCGACCTCGATCGTCGCGCCGCCGGACGGCTCGATGACCGACTATATGGCGTCGCTCGAAAAGCTGCTCGGCCGCGACGACCGGCTCTATCTGCCCGGCCATGGCGGCCCGGTAATGGAGCCAGCCGCCTTTCTCCGGGGGCTCCGGGCACATCGCCGGATGCGCGAGCGCGCGGTGCTGGAGCGGGTGCGGGCCGGTGACGGGCTGATCCCGGACATGGTCAAGGTGATCTATGCGACCACCGATCCGCGCCTGCATGGGGCGGCGGCACTTTCGGTCTTCGCCCATATCGAGGACCTCGTCGAGCGCGGCCAAGTCGAGACCGACGGCCCGCCGTCACTCACCGGCACCTATCGGCTGGCGCGCGGAGGCGCCGCCTGATGCACTCCCGCCCGGCCTACAGCTATCGCAGCGATCCGGCGGTCCCCGCCTTTGCCGACGATCATGCGCTCATCGTCTTCGATGGCGAATGCATCTTCTGCTCCGGCTGGGTGAACTTCGTTCTGCGCCACGACAGCCAAGGCCGCTACCGCTTCATCACCGCGCAATCGCCGCTCGGCGAGGCGCTCTATCGGCATTACTGGCTCGACAGCCGCAGCTACGAGACCAACATCCTGATCGAGAACGGCGTTGCCTTTCTGAAATCGGAGGGAACGCTGCGCATGGCGGCGGGTCTCGGCCTTCCCTGGAGCCTGTCTTCCGCGATGCGCATCATCCCGCGGGCATTGCGCGATCCGCTGTACGAACTGGTGGCGCGCAACCGCTACCGGATCGCCGGAAGGCGCAATGCCTGTTTCGTGCCGACACCGGAGCATCGCAGCCGGTTTATCGCATGAGCCCAGAGCCGTTGCGCATTCTCATCCTCGGCGGCTACGGCACCTTCGGCGGCAGGCTGGTGCGGCTGCTTTCCGACGAACCGCGGCTGACGCTGATGATTGCCGGGCGGTCGCTCGACAAGGCCATGGCCTTTGTTTCCAGCGTTGACTCCAAGGCGGCTTTGGAGCCGGTCGTGATGGATCGCGCCGGCAACGCGACCGCCGTCCTCGGCCCCCTGAAGCCCGATCTCGTCATCGACGCTTCCGGACCGTTCCAGAATGCCGGGCCGGAACCCTATCATCTCGTCAAAGCCTGCATCGCGCTCAGAATTTGTTATCTCGACCTTGCCGATGCCACAGCCTTCGTGGCGGGCATTTCCAGCCTCGATGCTGCGGCAAAGGAAGCCGGCGTCTTCGCCCTGTCCGGCTGCAGCAGCTTTCCCGCCCTCTCCTTCGCAGCGCTCGAAGCCTTGAACCCGGGATTTGCCCGCGTCGAGACCGTCACCGCGGGCATTGCTCCCTCGCCTCGGGCACGCATGGGGCTGAACGTCATCAGGGCCGTTTCCAGCTACGCCGGAAAGAAAGTGCCGCTTATCCGCGACGGCAAAGCCGCGACCGGCCATGGCCTGATGGACAGCGTCGAGAAAACGATCGCGCCGCCCGGCTGCGTGCCGCTCAGGCGCCGCCGCTTCGCGCTCGCCGATACGCCGGATCTTGCCTTGCTGCCGCAGACGATCGCGGGATTGCGATCGGTCTTTACCGGCGCCGGCACCGAGCCGCAGCTGCTGCAGCGGCTTCTTGGGCTTTGCGCCTGGCTGGTGCGGCTTGGGCTCGTTCGCTCGCTGTCGCCGCTTGCGCCGCTGTTTCATCGGGTGTCGCAGCGCCTTGCCTTCGGCGAGCATCGCGGCGGCATGTTCGTTGCCATCACGGGAAGGACTGCTGATGGAAGCGCGCTGGAGCGATCCTGGCACCTGATCGCCAAGGGCGACGATGGCCCCTTCATTCCGGCGATGGCGGCAGAGGCGATCATTCGCCGCTGGCTTGCGGGAGACAAGCCGGAACCGGGCGCGCGCGCCACTGCCGGGGAACTGGCGCTTTCCGATTTCGAACCGCTGTTTTCCCGGTTTTCCATTCGCACCGGCATCCGCGACGAACGTGCTGCGGACGAAGCGAAACCTCTCTACCGCCGCATCCTGTCGACCGCCTGGAACGACCTGCCGCCCGCCGTCGCGACCATGCACGACAGCGGGGAAACGCGCACCGTCGAGGGACGGGCAAGGGTCGAACGCGGGACCGGCCTGCTTGCCCGGATCACTGCCGGCGTTATAGGCTTTCCGGCGGAAAACTCCGATATTGCCGTCAGCGTGCGCTTCGAATGCGCCGCGGGCCAGGAGACATGGATCCGCACCTTCGCGGGAAAATCCTTTCGCAGCATCCAGTCGGCCGCCACGGGGCGTGACAGGCACCTGCTGGCGGAGGATTTCGGGCCCTTCCGCGTGCTGATCGCTCTGGTGCCGGAGAATGGCCGGTTGCGGCTGGTGATCCGCGGCTGGCGCTTCCTCGGCCTGCCGCTGCCGCTGTTTCTCGCTCCCGGCGGCGATACGTTCGAGGAGGAGCGCGACGGGCTGTTTCGTTTCCACGTCGAAATCAAAAGCCCGATCACCGGCCTGATCGTGCGCTATACCGGCTGGCTTGCCTGATCAGTCCCCGGCGATGCCCAGCAATTCGGCATCGAGCGCATGCAGGAACTGGTTGGCAAACGCAGCACCCAGGCCGAGATCGTGCGGGCCGTAGCGGGAGGCCACGCGCATGTCGACAAAGGTCGTTTCGGCCTCTTCGCGCAGCCTGATCAGCACATCGAAACGGAAGCCGACGATCAGCGTACGCCATTCGCCCTGCAGCAGGATATCGGAGGAGCGCCGCCCGGGGCTCTTTTCGCCCGGCATCGCCTGCGGACGCGACAGCGGGATCGGCACGTCGCCGGGCTCGCTGTCGGCCGGCGTCGCACCGTCCGGCTTGACCACCATGTCCTCCAGATCAGCTTTGGCGTTCTCGACGCCCTCCTCATCGACGATGCTGATGCCGGTTTTTTCCGCAACGATCTTCACGCCCTCAAAGACGCGGTCGAGGGCGCCGTCGTAGCGGCGGCCGGTCAGCCCGGGATAGGCGGCGATCTGGGCTTCACGGTCTTCCGGCGTCACGACGGCGGGGCGTTTGAGCCAGCCCTGCGCCGCATCCGGCGGCTTGATCCACGGCGGCGGCGTCACGGTGTCGGTGCTGACATCGTAGATCGCCGGCTTGGAGAAATATTCGTTGAGCGCGAAGCCGGCAGCGCTGATCGGAATGGCCGCATATAAAAGCGCGACGAAGGAGGCAACGCCGCCGACGGCCGCGACTTGCCAGAGCCGGACGAAGCCGATGGTGGCAAGCATCACGGCAAGAGCCGCCAATCCCGCCGAAAACACCGCAAGCGCCATGAAATGCGGCGTGATCAGCGGGCCGAAACGATGCGCCAGCAGTGCTACGGCGAAGAGACCGAAGGCAAAGCGGGCGATCCTGCGCGCCCAGCGGGCGGCATGAGACGTGGGGCGCTCATACTTGATCATCATCTGGCAGAATCAATCCCTTGGCCGAACGCGGCAACTTCTTCTCCTGTTTAGAGCATGATGCCGAAAAGTGTGAAGCGGTTTTCGGCAAGATCACAGCCGAACAGCGAATGAAGCGGGCAAGTGCATGCAAGTATTGGCAACTCCGCTCACGCCGCAAATTCGCCATTCTCGTTAATCATGTCTTGAGAACGGGGATCAGGCGTGGATCCCGGTCCTCACGTCACTGGACCGGGTTTGCACAGACATCAAATTTTCCAGGCACCCGGAGAGCGCTGCTTTCCGGCGGCTTGAAAGGAGAGAGAGCATGCTGTCATCCGAACCCAAACAGGCATCAACCGCGACCCAGGCTACCGCGCCGCCATCGGATGCGGGCCTGACGATGGAACTGCTGGAGCTCGAGCTCTCGCTCGACGGCTTTACCACCGGCGCCGAGGGTTTTGCCGCCCATGTCCGTGCCGCTGCCGCAGCGATCGAGGGTGCCTTGCTGTTTGAATTGCCGGCGTCCGGGCTCATTGCCGATTGCGACCGCATCGCCGTGCTGCGCATTCCGCAGGATGGCAGCGCGGCGATGACGACCGTCTTTGCCTGCCTGGAGAGCGACGGCGCCACGATCCGCATCGAAAAGCCGAACGAGGAGACGGCAGACCTGAAAAATTTTGCCGAAGCTTTTGTGGATGTGCTGCAACGCATCTGATAGATAATCGGATCTCGCAGAACGTCACAGGGACTGAGCATGCATATCCGGAGAATCCTGTTGCTGGCGGCACTTGGCGCGGCCCTTTCCGGTTGCGCGACAATGACGCCTGAAGAGCGCCGCGCCGCGGACGAGAAGACCTGCATGTCCTACGGTTTCCGCCGCAACACCGACGCCCTTGCCACCTGCCTGCAGCGCATCGATCTCGACCGCCGGGCGGAATCGCGTGCCTTCCGATACGACAACAACGCGATGATGTGGGGCTGGGACAGGCCGGTCGTCATCCGCCGGTAACTCGCGCGGCATCCCCTCGGACAAGAAAATTTCCCGTTTTGCGCGAAAATGCACTTGCTTTGGCAAGGGCAATTCGCGCCTATTATGCACGCGACATCGAACGGGAGATTTTTCATGACAGCCGTACTGAAGATACTCTGCGCCCTCTTCCTTCTCTCCGCAGCGCCTGCACTTGCTGCGGAACGCTGGCAGGAACTGCCCGAACCGGCCCCGCTGCCGCAGGCGGCGAAGACCGGCAAAGCGCCCGTCAACGGCATCGAACTCCACTACACCATCTACGGCTCCGGACCGCCGGTTCTTTTGATCCATGGCGGGCTCGGCTACAGCGAGGTCTGGGGGGCGCAGGTGGCCGATCTCTCCAAGGATCATACCGTGATCGTTGCCGACAGCCGTGGCCACGGCCGCTCGACCCGCAATGCCGAGCCCTACAGCTATGACCTGATGTCATCGGATTATCTCGCTCTGCTCGACTATCTGAAGATCGAGAAAACGGCGCTGGTCGGCTGGAGCGACGGCGGCATCATCGGACTCGACATCGCCATCCATCATCCTGACCGGTTGACGAAACTCTTCGCCCAGGCCGCCAATTCCAAGGTGGATGGGGTCATTCCCACCGTGATGGAAGACAAGACCTTTGCCGCCTATGTCGAAAAGGCCGGCGAGGTGTACAGGAAGATTTCGCCGACGCCGACGGAATACGACGCCTTCGTCACCCAGATCAGCGGCATGTGGGCAAGCGAGCCCAACTGGAGCGACGACGACCTGAAGAAGATCACCACGCCGACAGCGATCGTGCTCGGTGATCACGACGAGGCGATCAGCCGCGAGCACACGGATTACCTGGCAAAGACCATATCCGGTGCAACACTGGTGATCCTCGGAGATGCCAGCCATTTCGCCATGCTGCAGGACCCTGAAGGCTACAACAAGGCTGTGCGGGATTTCATTGATGAATAGACTCGAAACTGATTCTTGAATTTTAGATGCCCCGACATTAAGCTAGCTAAGCTAGATTTTTTCGGAGAAATTGAATGCGCGAAGTCGGAGCATTCGAGGCGAAGAATACGCTCGGAACCCTTTTGGATCTTGTCGAACGCGGCGAGGAAGTCGTCATCACCCGGCATGGCAAGCCGGTGGCACGAATGATCCGGGAGACAGGCGGCCGGGACCGCTCGGCGGCAATCGAGGCGGCGGAGGGAATCCGCGCGCTCGCGAAAGATATAAAGCTAGGCGCATTCGACTGGGCGGAATGGAAGGCCTACCGGGATGAGGGTCGCCGGTGAGCATGGTTCTGGACAGTTCGGCAACGCTTGCTTTTCTGCTCGAAGACGAACAGACCCCTGCAATCAGCGCATTGTTCGACAAGGTCGTTCAAAATGGCGCAGTCGTTCCCTTTCTCTGGCATCTCGAGGTTGCCAACAGCCTGACGGTGTCCGTGCGTAGAAAGCGTATCCCGCTGGCGGTTAGAGACCAGCTTCTCAACCATCTTGCGAAGTTCGACATAGAGACCGATGGGGAAACCCATATGCACGCCTGGTCCACCACGGTGAAACTCGCGGATCTGCATGGCCTCACCATCTATGACGCCGCCTACCTTGAGCTGGCGCAGCGTCGCCGGCTGCCCCTCGCAACTCTGGATGCCGCACTAGCGACAGCCGCCCGTCAATCGGGCGTAACCGTTTTCCCCGAGACGTAAGCTCCCTCACCCCTTGCCATTGATCGCCGCCTGCGCGGCCGCGAGCCTTGCGATCGGCACGCGGAAGGGCGAGCAGGAGACGTAGTCAAGGCCGGTTTCCTCGCAGAACTGGATGGAGGCCGGGTCACCGCCGTGTTCGCCGCAGATGCCGAGCTTCAGGCCGTTCTTGGTGCGGCGGCCGCGTTCGGCAGCGATCTGGATGAGTTCGCCGACGCCGTCGAAGTCGAGCGACACGAAGGGATCCTTGTCGACGATGCCTTTCTGGATATAGGTGTTGAGGAACTGGGCGGCGTCGTCGCGGGAGATGCCGAAGGTGGTCTGCGTCAGGTCGTTGGTGCCGAAGGAGAAGAAATCGGCGGATTCGGCGATCACATGGGCGCGCAAGGCCGAGCGCGGCAGCTCGATCATGGTGCCGACGAGATATTCGATGTCGATCCCCGACTCGCCGATGACCTCCTTGGCAACCGCGTCGATGCACGCCTTGACGTAGTCGAGTTCGGTCTTGAGGCCGACAAGCGGCACCATGATTTCCGGAACGACCGCAGCCCCCGTCGCGCGGGCAGCTTCGACGGCAGCCTCGAAGATGGCGCGGGCCTGCATCTCGGCGATCTCGGGATAGGAGATCGCCAGCCGGCAGCCACGATGGCCAAGCATCGGGTTGAATTCGTGCAGTTCGTCGACGCGTTCGCGCAACTCCTCGGGCTTCATGTCAAGCACCGCGGAAACATCGGCGATCTCCTCGTCGGTCTTCGGCAGGAATTCATGCAGCGGCGGATCGAGCAGGCGGATCGTTACCGGCAGTCCGTGCATGATCTCGAAGAGTTCCGTGAAGTCCGAACGCTGCATCGGCAGGAGTTTGGCAAGCGACACGCGCCGCCCGGCCTCGTCGGCGGCAAGGATCATTTCGCGCATGACGTTGATGCGGTCACCCTCGAAGAACATGTGCTCGGTGCGGCAGAGACCGATGCCTTCGGCACCGAAGGAGCGGGCGGCACGGGCGTCGGCCGGCGTCTCGGCGTTGGTGCGCACAGTCATGCGGCGGCTGGCGTCGGCCCAGGCCATGATCTTGCCGAAATCTCCGGAAAGCTCCGGCTGCAGCATCGGGATTTCACCTTTCAGCACCTGGCCTGAGGAGCCGTCGATGGTGATGACGTCGCCCTTCTTCAGCGTGATGGCGGGCGCAATCAGCAATTCATTGCGCGCATCGACGCGCAGATTGCCGGCGCCGGAGACGCACGGAATGCCCATGCCGCGCGCCACGACGGCCGCATGGCTGGTCATGCCGCCGCGCGATGTCAAAATGCCTTCGGCCGCGTGCATGCCGTGAATATCTTCGGGGCTCGTCTCGACGCGCACCAGGATGACCTTGCGGCCTTCCTTTTGCGCCATCACCGCTTCCTCCGAGGTAAAGACGATTTCACCTGTGGCCGCTCCGGGCGAGGCGGGCAGGCCGGAACCGATGATATCGCGCCGGGCATGCGGATCGATGGTCGGGTGCAGCAACTGATCGAGCGAGGCCGGATCGATGCGGGCGACAGCCTGCTCCTTGGTGATCGTCTTCGCTTCGGCCATATCGACGGCAATCTTCAGCGCCGCCTTGGCGGTGCGTTTGCCCGAGCGGGTCTGAAGCATCCAGAGCTTGCCGCGCTCGATGGTGAATTCCAGGTCCTGCATGTCGCGATAGTGGTTTTCCAGCTTATTGCAGATGGCTTGGAACTCCTCGAACGCTTCCGGCATCAGCTTTTCCAGCGACGGCTTGTCGGAACCGGAGGCGATCCGGGCGGCCTCGGTGATGTTCTGCGGCGTGCGGATACCGGCGACGACGTCCTCGCCCTGCGCATTGACGAGAAACTCGCCGTAAAGCTCGTTCTCGCCGGTCGAGGGATTGCGGGTGAAGGCAACGCCGGTCGCGGACGTATTGCCGAGATTGCCGAACACCATGGCCTGCACGTTGACGGCGGTGCCCCACCCGGCCGGAATATTATGCAGATGACGATAGGTGATGGCACGCGGATTCATCCAGCTGGCAAAGACAGCGCCGATCGCGCCCCAGAGCTGGACTTCCGGATCCTGCGGAAAGGCCTCGCCGAGCTCCTCCTCGATCACCCGCTTGTAGCGCGAGATGACATGCTGCCATTCGACGGCGGAAAGCTCGGTATCGTTTTCATGGCCGAGGCGCCCCTTCTCGTCTTGCAGGATTTCCTCGAAAACCTCGTGATCGAGCCCCATCACCACATCGGCATACATCTGGATGAAGCGGCGGTAACTGTCCCAGGCGAAGCGGGCATCGCCAGCATCGTGGCCGAGCGCCTCGACGGTGTGGTCGTTTAGACCGAGGTTCAGAACCGTATCCATCATGCCCGGCATCGAGGCGCGCGCGCCGGAGCGCACGGACAGGAGTATCGGGTGTTGCGTATCGCCGAAGACGCGGCCGGTAATCGCCTCCATCTTCTCGATGCCGGCTTTCACCTGGCTCTTCAATTCCCCCGGAATGATGCGGCCGTCGTCATAATAGCGCGCGCAGGCATCCGTCACGATCGTCAGCCCGGGAGGCACCGGCAGGCCGAGATTGCACATCTCCGCCAGATTGGCGCCCTTGCCACCCAGACGGTCGCGATCGCCCGCACTTCCTTCGGCTTCTCCCCCGCCGAAGGTATAAACCCATTTTGTCATGCTCAATCTCCACCCATACAGCTCCCACCGGAAGCTACATTATCCTCTTCACGTTTAAAATGCATCGGTGGCGAAAATTTGCTGCACTGCAGCAAATCTTGAAACAAAGTGCCCCGGATGAAAGAAATGAGGGTCACGCCGCGGCTTGGCTGCGGCGCCACGTGCTTTTTCCGGACGCCTTTGCCTGATAAAGCGCGGTGTCGGCGGCGCTCATCAATTCGTCGGGATCGAAGCCATTTTCGGGTGCTACGGCGATGCCGATGCTGACGCTGATGCCGATCTCCCGGTTTTCTATGCCGAAAGGTTTTCCAAGCGCATTGATGCAGCGATTCGCAACGTCGGCAGCCCTCGCCGCCGAAGCGTGCTGGAGGATGGCGAATTCGTCGCCGCCGAGCCTTGCCACGAGATCGCCGGCGCGCAGCACCGATTTCAACCGCTCGGCCACCTGCTTCAACAGGATATCGCCGGCGGCATGGCCGAGGGTATCGTTGACCGGCTTGAAGCCGTCGAGGTCGAGGTAATGGACCGCCAGTTCCTGACCGTCACGCACGGCCGTTTCCAGCGCGGTCTCGAGCCTTTTGCGGAACTGCATGCGGTTTGGCAGGCCCGTCAGAGCGTCATGGTGGGCGAGATGCGTGGCATGCGCCTCGGCGCGAACACGATCGCTGACGTCGGCGATCGTCAGGAGGAGCCGCCGGGATGCCCCCTCATGAAGGATGCGGACATAGATGAGCACGTGATGCTCCGTGCCGCTCGCCGTCTTCTGGTGCCAGACGGTGCGCGCCTCGCAATCGGCATCAAGCCCGCGCAACGTGGCGGCAAGCCGGTCGCTCTCATTGGTGGCATGAAAATCCGTGACGCGTTTTTGCAGCATTTCCTCACCGCTAAAGCCGTAGAGAGCGACCGCAGCGTCATTGACTGCGACGATATCGAGCGTGGCAGCATCACAGACCATCATCGGCATCGGGTTGGCGTCGAACAGCAGCCGGAATGATTCCTCGCGGAGCTTCAGGTCGGTGATGTCAATGCGCATGCCGATCGCACCGCCATCCGGTGTGCGGCGATCGTCATGGCGCAGCCAGCGTCCGTCGCGCAGCATCTGCTCGTGCTGGGAAACCGGAAGCGCATGTTTCTGCAGGCGCTCCTCGATCCAATTCTCCGGATCGGTCACCAGTTCCGGCATCTCGCCGCTCTTAAGGCTGATTTCCAGGATCTCCCGAAAAGGAATGCCGGGACGCAGATATGCCGCGATCTCCGGATAGAGTGCAGCATATTTCTCGTTCCACAGGACATAACGGTCCTCGGCATCGAAGACGCAAGCCGCCTGCGGCAGCATGTCGATGATGAAGCCCAGGCGCCGGCGGGCTGCCTCCGCTTCCATCAAGGCCTCGTCGTTTTGCCGCTCGAGCTCGAGACGCATCGATTCGAGCGCCTTTTCATCGATCAGGTCACGAATGACGACCCCGATCATCGCTTCTGCGTCCGCACCAAACCGCACGAAAGAGAGTTCGACGGGGATCGCGCCGTCATCGCTGCGCAAAAGCATCGTTTCGCGGCGGAACGATCTGGCGGATGCCGTTGACAGCAAGTGCCATTGCGGCAGGAGCCGCGAAACCGGTGTTCTCGCGAGCATCGACCCGGCGCCAGCCATTTCACATGCGGCCTGATTGGCAAACACGATGGTGCCGGCCGCATTCACGCACACGCAGGCGAAGGGCACGCCCCCCAGCAGCAACAATGCATCTGCGCTTGTGAAATCCGTCAAGCCTTCAAGTCCTCGACAGCCAACTCCACCTATCCGAAAGGCGTAGGCGATACCGTAAGCTGCAGATATGAAAAAACTTCTTATCAGGTGAAGACGTGTTTAAGATGAACGTCCGCACGCACCCCGCCTGGATTTGGAAGGCGATCGATTACTGCTTCGAACTGTGCTTTGTCCTTGTGCAAGGAACGATGAATTTTCCGGGGCCGACAGGCGTTTCCTGAAGGATGGGGGCGTTTCAAAATGCAGGAGATCGCAAAAAGGGTATTGGTGGCGCTGGCGATTGTCTTGTGGGCGGGTGTTTCGCCTTCTCACTCGGCAGACGGACGGCGGCTGGCTCTTGTTATCGGCAGCTCGGCCTATGAGGCAGCTGGCAATCTGCCAAATGCGGTGACCGACGCAAGGCAATTTGGCGCATTCCTCTCCAGTCAGGGATTTGACACCGACATCGTCACCGACGCAGACCGCAGGGAGATGGCGGACGCCGTGTCGCGCTTTGCGCGCAAGATCGGGGCGGACGACGTCGCCCTCTTCTATTTCGCCGGTCATGGCATGCAGCTTCGCGGCGAGAACTATCTCGTCGGCACTGACGCGCGGCTTGCGAGCGAATTCGATGTCGCGGCCGAGACTCTGGCGCTTACGGATGTCATCGGGGCAATCGAGAAAAAGTCGAAGATCGCCCTCTTCTTCCTGGACGCATGCCGCAACAATCCGCTCGCCAACCGCCTCAACGAAGAGATCGAAGGCGCCACCAGAAGCATCGCGACGCGAGGACTGGCCCCCGTCGAAACCGAGAGCGCAGGCACCATGGTCGCTTTCGCGGCGGCACCAGGACAGGTCGCGTCCGACGGGAGCGGCGCGAACTCCCCCTTCACCACGGCTTTGATCGGCCATCTCGCGGGCCCCGGCCTCGAAATTGGTACCGCCTTCAAGAGGGTTATCCGCGACGTTCGAAAGGCGACAGCCGGCAAGCAGTCGCCGCAGATATTGTCGTCACTGGCACTGGAATTCTATTTCAACACCTCTTTGCCACAGGCGGAGCAAGCGCCTGTCGCCACACCGACGATCGATCCCAAAACGATAGAGGCCGAAGCAGATTTTCAAAAGGCGCTGCGGATCAATACGCCGCGCATCTGGAGGTTCTTTCTCGCAAAGCATCGCAGCGGGGAAAAGGCAGATGTCGCCCGGCAGATCCTGTCAGTCATGGAGCCGACAGCACTTCCCCCCCTGTTCCCGACGCCTGAGCAAGCCGAGAACGAACTTGCCCTCAACAGGACTGATAGAAGCAAGATTCAGCTGACTCTTGCCGCAAAGGGCTTCGGTGCGGGAACCGCGGATGGCGTGTTTGGCGCTCAGACACGCAAGGCCATCACCGACTACCAGAAATCCGCCAGCATTACCGGTACCGGCTACTTCAATGAAAAGACGGCGAAGGCGCTCGGGATCGATGTGAGCAAGGCCGAGGACGGCCTTTACTCCTCGCCCATGGCGCGGCTGTACATGCCGAAGGATTTCGCAGGGTTGGAAACCGATGCACGCGTCTTGAAGGCAGTCGATTGCGACCCGTGGCAGGAAAAAGTCTACGGTTCCTTCGAGGGGCATGTATACGTGGTGATATTTGCGCGATGGACGACGTGGAAATCGGCGGATATGGCGGCGAAACGCTGCGGCGGCCATCTGGCGACGATTGGCTCGAAGCAAGAAAATGATTTCGTCGTCTCGCTCTTCAGCAAGGACGAACGCTTGTTCCTCATGGGATTTGACGGAAGATACTCCTACAGAGATGGCCCCTGGATCGGATTGGTTCAGGATGAAAATGGTCGCGAGCCCAAGGGCGGCTGGCGATGGGTTACCGGCGAAGCTCTGAGTTTTACCAAGTGGCTGGAATCAATGCCAAATGAAGACAAGCCGGGCGACGACTTCGGCAAATATTTTACGGCTGTCCAAGGCAAGCACGACATGAAAGGCGTCCGGCTCGACAGCTGGGACGACATGGGTCTGCCGAATACAGGCCATAGCTTCGTCATCGAATTCGAATGATCACACCGCTTCGCGCAGCTGCTCTGCGGTCTGGAGATCGACGGAAACGAGCTGGGAAACGCCCTGCTCGCCCATGGTGACGCCGAACAGGCGGTTCATGCGGGCCATGGTGATCGGATTGTGGGTGATGATGACGAAGCGGGTCTCCGTCGACGCGGCCATCTCGTCCATCAGGTTGCAGTAGCGCTCGACATTGTGATCGTCGAGCGGCGCATCGACTTCGTCGAGAACGCAGATCGGCGCAGGGTTGGTGAGAAACACGGCAAAGATCAGCGCCATCGCCGTCAGCGCCTGTTCGCCACCCGATAGCAGCGTCATGGTCTGCGGTTTCTTTCCGGGCGGCCGGGCGAGGATTTCGAGGCCGGCATCGAGCGGATCCTCGCTCTCGATCAGTTGCAGCTCGGCCGTGCCGCCGCCGAAGAGATGGGTAAACAGCCGCTGGAACTGCGCGTTGACCACGTCGAAGGCAGCAAGCAGGCGCTCGCGGCCCTCGCGATTGAGGTTCTGGATCGCCGAACGCAGCTTGCGGATCGCGTCAATCACGTCCTCGCGTTCCTTCAGCATGGCCTCGAGCTTGTCGGACAGTTCCTTCTGCTCTTCCTCGGCACGCAAGTTGACCGCGCCCAGGCGCTCGCGCTCGATCTTCAGCCGCTCCAGTTCACGCTCGATCTGGCGCATGTCCGGCAGATCGCCATCGACCGGAAGACCGGTGAGGCGCATCACCTCATGTGGCGCGCAGTTCAGCGCTTCACGGATACGGGCCTCGACTTCCACCCGCTTTTCGCGGGCCGACACGAGCCGTTCTTCCGCGCGGCCGCGCTTCTCGCGGGTTTCGGCAAGCTCAGACAGCGCGGTTGCTGCCAGCCGATCGGCCTCGCGCTGGCGGGTTTCGGCCGCGGCCAGAAGGTCGGCCGCCTGCCGCCTGGCCTCTTCCGCCTTCGAGAGTTCATTCATCAGAGCGCGGCGCTTCTCGTCGAATTCATCCGGCGCTTCGAGTAGTTCTTCCGCCTCCTCGCGCGCCTCGCTTTCGCGCTCGCGCAGGGTTTCGATATGCTCCTGCGCGCTCGCCGCCCGCGCATTCCAGGTCTGCCGCTCGGCAGCGATTGCCCGGATGCGGCGCTCGCGCGCTTCGTTTTCACGGGCAAGGCCGTCATTGATCGCACGCGCTTCGGCGACCCGCGCCCGGTCGGTCGCGACGGTCGTCATCTGGCTGTTCAGCCGGCGTTCCAGTTCACCGAGATCCGGCGCGTCCTCCAGCGCCTCGCGCGCGCCTTCCATCTGTTCGCCGATTTCCTCGACCTGCAGGGCGAGCTGACTGCTTGTTTCCGCCAAAACGGCGCGGCGGCGGACGAGATCGCCGGAAGCCCGCTCGGCGGCCGCCAGCGCATCGCGCGCCTCGGCGAGCTTGCGCACGACCATACGCTGGGATTCGCGCGACAGGCGCAGGCGCTCGTCCTCGGCGCGGATATGCGCGGCGGCGGCGGCAAGTGCCGCCTCGCGCAGTTCCAGCTGATGGCGGGCATCGGTGAGTTCGCCTTCGAGTTCGGCCAGCCGGTTCTTCTGCTCAAGGCGGAGCGCGGCCGCACTTGGCGCATCGGCGCCGGTCACATGGCCATCCCAACGCCAAACGGCACCCTGGCGCGTCACCAGCCGCTGGCCGGCCTTCAGCAGCGGCAACAGCCCTTCGGCCACCGCGTCACTCTCGACAATGCCGATCTGGCGCAGACCGCGCTCGAGCGCCTGCGGCGCCTGCACATGCTCGGTGAGCGCAACGGCGCCTTCCGGCAATCGCGGATCGCTGGCGGCATCACCCGGCGTGCGCCAATGGGCGGGCGCGCTCGGGTCGAGCGGCGATTCCAGGTCTTCGCCAAGGGCAGCGCCAAGGGCGGTTTCGAAACCGCGATCGACCTTCATGTCATCGACAACCGGAGGGGCAGCACCCTGTATCGCCGTGGCTTCAAGCATGCGCCGGATCGTGCGCGCTTCCGTCTCGATGCCGTTCAGCCGGGCGCGAGCCGCATCGACCGGCGGGCGGGCATCGACCTCTGCCAAGCGCGCGGAGTTCAGCGCGTCCTCGATATCGGCAATACCGTTTTCAGCCTGCTCCAGCGCCGCTTCGGCCGCCTCGACCTCCTCGCGCTTTTCCTGCGGATCGGGAAGTGCCGAAATCTGCCGGTCGAGTTCGTCGAGATCGCGATTCTGGTCGGACAATTGCCTGATAAGACGCGCCTGCCGCTCGGAGAGATCGCGGATGGTCTTTTCCAGCTGGTTGCGCGCTGCCTGCGCCTCGGCCTTTTCGGCGGTCAGAAGGCCCAACTGCCGCTCGCTTTCGGCCAAGGCCTCGCTGGCGTCGGCCAACCGCTCGCGCGCTTCCTCCGCCCGCTCGCCGGCTTCGGCCAAAAGGTCGCGAAGCTCGCTCTCCTCTTCGTCCAGCCGGGCGAGAATGCCGGAATTGTCGGCGACCAGGCGCTCCTCGCGGATGATGTCTTCGGCAAGCTGCGACAGGCGGCGCTGCAACTCGTCGCGGCGGCGCAGGATGCGGCCGGCGTCTTCCTCGAGCTGCGACTTGGCGATCTGCAGCCGCTGAAGGGCGGCGGCGGCGCGGGCCTCGCCCTCGCGCAGTTCCGGCATCTTCAGACTGGCGATGCCTTGCGCCTTTGCCGCCTCCATCTGGGCTTGCGCCTTTTCGGCAACCAGCGATGTCGCCTGGTTGAGATGGCTGTCGGCTTCGGCTTCGGCCTCCTTCGCCTGCGCCCAGCGGATATGCAGAAGCATCGCCTCGTGACGGCGGATATCGGCCGACAGCATCTTGAAGCGGTTTGCCTGGCGCGACTGGCGCTTCAGGCTTTCGATCTGGCTTTCGAGCTGGGAGGTAACGTCCTCCAGCCGCTCCAGATTGGTTTCGGCCCCCTTGAGGCGCAGTTCGGCCTCGTGGCGGCGCGAATGCAGGCCCGAAATGCCGGCGGCCTCTTCGAGCAGTTGCCGCCGCGCCTGCGGCTTGGCGGCGATCAGTTCGCCGATCCGCCCCTGCCCGACCATCGACGGCGAGCGGGCGCCGGTCGAGGCGTCGGCGAAGAGGAGCTGCACGTCCTTGGCGCGCGCTTCCTTGCCGTTGATGCGATAGACCGAGCCGTTCTCGCGCTCGATCCGGCGCGTCACCTGGATCTCGTCGCTATCGTTGAAGGCGGCGGGCGCCGTGCGGTCGGAATTGTCGAGATAGAGGCCGACTTCGGCGGTGTTGCGGGCCGGGCGGTTGCCCGAGCCGGAAAAGATCACGTCGTCCATGCCGGACGCGCGCATGTTCTTGTAGGAGTTTTCCCCCATCACCCAGCGCAGCGCCTCGACCAGATTAGACTTGCCGCAGCCATTCGGCCCGACAACGCCGGTCAGTCCGCGCTCGATGACGAATTCGGAGGGCTCGACGAAGGACTTGAAACCGAGAAGACGGAGTTTTGTGAATTTCATGAGGCATGCCCCGAGTTCGAGGCGAAATACCCCCCTCTGTCACTCCGTGACATCTCCCCCACAAGGGGGGAGATCAGCCGCAGGCATTGTGCTCGACTTACCAGAGCGGCCGCGAGGGAAAAGAATGATCTCCCCCCTTGTGCGTCCCTATCTTCGAACCAACGAGGTAAAAGAATAATCTCCCCCCTTGAGGGGGAGATGTCACGGAGTGACAGAGGGGGGTAGAACTGTCGACACGGCAGAGACAGAAAAACGGGCGCACTGAGGCGCCCGCCGGTCGTTCTCAAAGAACGCGAAGGATCAGAGCATCGTGTCGATAAGGGCCGACATGGTGTCAACCGACATGTCTCCGGAATATTGCTTGCCATTGATGAAGAAGGTGGGGGTGGCTTTTACGCCAAAATCCTTTTCGCCCTTCTGCATCGTTGCCTGCACATCATCGAGAAGTTTCTGGTTCGTCAAGCAGGCCTCGAAGCTCTCCTGTGTAAAACCGGCGAGTTTCGACATCTGCAGCAGCGCATCGCGGCCGTTCGGGGCGGCGGCCCAGGTTTCCTGCTGCTTGAACAGCATCGAGACCATCGGGAAATACTGGCCTTCCGGCGCGCAGCGCGCCAGCATGAAGGCAGCCGCTGCCCGCGGATCGAACGGGAATTCCCGAAGGATGAAACGAACCTTGCCGCTATCGACATACTTCGTCTTGATCGCGTCGAAGGTGTTGTTGTGGAAGGCCGCGCAATGCGGGCAGGTCATCGACATGTATTCGACGATGGTCACCGGCGCATCGGCCTTGCCGATCGACATTTCCGGCAGCGGACCCGACTCCATCAGCTTGGCGACATCGACTTCGCCCTGGACCTCGGGCAGTTCGGCCTTGGCGGGGGCCGCTGCTTGCGCCATCTGCGTCTGGTTGGCGTCGGCGGTCGCAGGCTTGATGGCCGACGACATGGTCGAGGAGGTCATCGTGCCATCGACGGGCTTCACTTCGGTCTTCGTCGCGGCCATCATCGAGCCGTCAGCCGGCTTGACCTCGGTCTTTGCCACTGTCTCGGTCGTTTCGGTTGCCGGTGTGGTTGAAGCCGCGTCCTTCTTCTCGTCGCTGCAGGCGGCGAGCGTCACGGCAATGGCAGCCACGGCGACGCCGCTCAGGAGGCGCTTGAAAGGGCTCATTTCAGAAAGGGACATGGTTTCACCTGTGTAAAGGGATGAACGAAAACGGTCGAAAATTCGATAACTTGCCTTGTCGGGGGCGACAAGGGCCTGCCGCTCACCAAAGTTCAAACAATTGTGACCGGCTGATGTTTTGACCGTCATTTCTTGCGCTGAGACATGACGGCCGTGCCAAGCCTCGTCAGCGCCGCTTTCAGCGCATCGCTCTCGATGCCGTCCATCATCTCTTCCAGATGCCGCGCCCGAGCGCCGGTCAGCGGCTTCGGCTTGCGATAAGGCTTGGGTGGCGGGGAGACCGGCTTTTGCACGATCCGCATCTGGTTGATCGCCGGAAAACCGAAGAAGCCGTTGATCCGCTGGATCAGTTCGCCCTGCGCGTGGGTGAGGAAAAGCGCACGTGCGCCTTCGCAGGCGACGGTCAGGACGCCGGGCTGATAGCCGCCCTCGCCCGCCATTTCCGAGGCGCGGCGCGGCCAGGCGATTTTCTCCGGCCGGGTGCAATCGGCAAACTCCTCGCCGGCGATCTCGTCCCAGGAACCGAGCAGCAGCGTGTTGATGCCGGCGCGTTTGGCAAGCACCGGGTCGATCAGGCGATTTGCGATCTCGCTGATCTGGACGACGCCCTTGCGGGTATAAGGTTGTTTCAACAGAACGGCTTTCGCTTCTCGATTTCGCCCTTGAAGGATGGCGAACACTGCTCCAAGTATAGGACCCAACCAATCTTCCGGCAAATCATGCAGCAGACATTCAAAGCGGCCGATGCGGCCGACCGGCTTCTTGCCTGGTACGACCGGCACCATCGCGATCTTCCCTGGCGCGTCTCGCCGCCGATGACAAGGGATGGCGTCGTCGCCGATCCCTATCACGTCTGGCTATCGGAGGTGATGCTGCAACAGACGACCGTGCAGGCGGTCAAACCCTATTTCCACAAGTTCCTGTCGCTCTGGCCTGATGTCGCCGATCTGGCGGCCGCGGACGCCGAAGAGGTGATGAAGGCCTGGGCGGGGCTCGGCTACTATGCCCGGGCGCGGAACCTGAAGAAATGCGCCGAGGCCGTCGCGCGCGACCATCGCGGCGTGTTTCCCGACACCGAGGAAGGGCTGAGGGCGCTGCCGGGGATCGGCGACTATACGGCTGCGGCGGTTGCGGCCATCGCGTTCAACCGGCAGAGCGCCGTGCTCGACGGCAATGTCGAGCGGGTGATTTCCCGCCTGCATGCGATAGAAACGCCGCTGCCCACTGCCAAACCGCAGATGCGGGGACTGGTGGCCAAGATGACACCGGCGGACCGGCCGGGCGATTTCGCGCAAGGGATGATGGATCTCGGCGCGACGATCTGCACGCCGAAACGCCCGGCCTGCGCGCTCTGTCCTTTCAACGATCTCTGCGCGGCGTTGAAGACGGCCGATCCGGAGACCTTTCCGCGCAAGGCGGCAAAGAAGGACAAGCCGCTGCGCGTTGGCGCGGCCTTCGTCGCCAGTTGTCCGGAGGGCGCGGTCTATCTGCGCAAACGCGCCGAAACCGGCCTGCTGGGCGGCATGACGGAGGTGCCGGGCACGGCATGGACGGCCCGCATCGATGGCGAAACCTCGGTCGAGGCGCAGCCTTTTGCCGCAAGCTGGGAACCCTGCGGTACGATCACGCATGTTTTTACGCATTTTGAATTGCGCTTGTCGGTCTATCGCGCGAATGTCGCCAACCAGAACAAAAGCGGAAACGGCTGGTGGGAACCGTTTGCCTCGCTGGAGGCGCAGGCGCTGCCAACCGTCATGAAAAAAGCAATCGCCCAGGCCATACCGCATGCCTTCCACGGCAAGCGTGATGGAACCAGGGAACCGAGGAACACCTGATGAGCAGCGTCGAGATCCGCCACATCGTTTTCGATATCGGCAAGGTGCTGATCCATTACGATCCGCATATTCCCTTCAGCCGGATTATTCCGGACGAAGCGGAGCGCAAATGGTTTTTCGCCAATGTCTGCACGCATGACTGGAACATCGAGCAGGACCGCGGCCGCGACTGGCGCGAGGCGGAGGACCTGCTGATCGCCGAGCATCCGGCGCATGAGGAAAGCATCCGGGCCTTCCGCAAGCACTGGCACGAGATGGTGCCGCATGCCTATGTCGAATGCGTCTCGATCATGGAGTGCCTGATCGCCAAGGGCTACGACGTAACCCTGCTGACCAATTTCGCCTCCGATACCTACAAGGAGGCGCAGAAACTGTTTCCGTTCCTGACCCTGCCGCGCGGCGTGACGATTTCGGCAGATGAGCGCCTGATCAAGCCGGACGTGGCGCTCTATCATGCGCATGCCAAGAACTTCGGCCTCGCCCCTTCCGCGACCTTGTTCATCGACGACAACATGGTCAATGTCGAAGGCGCGCGGGCGGCCGGCTGGCATGCCGTGCTTTTCACCGATCCGCAGACGCTGCAGGCCGATCTTTTGGCCTATGGGGTCAATGTGTGAAAATGGCTGCAAAGCCTCCCCTTGATCCCGTCGCGCTCGTGAGGCGGTTTCATGCCGCCATCAGCGCGCTTGATTTCGCCGCGATCGAAGCTTTCTTCACGGAGGGCGCAACCTATTCCTCCGGAAAGATCGGTGGGGTCGAGGGCCGCACCGACATCATGGCGGCGTTCCGGCGCTATTTCGCCGAGTACCCCGACCAGATCGCCGAGGACAGCCTGATCGAACCTTTATCCACTGTCGCGGCGCGGTCGATCTGGCGCCTGACAGCCACCAGCACGCTCACCGGAAAACGGCTTCGGCGACAGGGCGAAGAGGTCGTCACCTTCAACCAGGAAGGCAGGATCGTCAGCGTCGACGTCACCGACCGCTGACACCAAAAGCCCTTTTTGAAATCACCAAATCGCCGCAATTGGTTCAGCTATCATTCACCTTGTCGGCTGCATGATCCGCTTCAGAATTCAGCGGTTTAACCGAAAGGCTCAGCATCATGTCGACAATTATTACTGGCACCAGTGGCGACGATTTCTACAAGCAGGACGGCGATGTCGAAGTGGAGGTCTATACCTACGGCGGCGATGACGATATCTACCTCAATCGCACCGACGACCTGGGCGGCTTCAACTACGTAAGTGCCGGAACCGGCCATGACTACGTGCTGAACTACTTCGAAGGCGGCAACGACATCTTTCTCGGCGACGGCAACGACCTCTATGTCGCCGACATCCGTGCAGGCGATGCGAGCAGCTACGACATCGTCAAGGGCGGCACTGGCAACGACAAGTTCGTCGTCGATACCGAGGTCAGCAAATATTACGGCGAATCTGGCAACGACACCTTCAAATCCGTTGGCTTTGACAACTACTTCAACGGCGGCAGCGGCATAGACACGATCAGCTATCAGTTGCAGGACGAATACGACTCGCAGCGCGGCAAGGGCGTGACGATCGACCTCGGCGCACAGGAGGCCACGACCGGCGGCGGCCATGTCGAAGACCTGATCAGCATCGAGAACGCGATCGGCACGAATTATGGCGATGACGACATCACCGGCAGTTCGGCTGGCAATGTCCTCAAGGGCCTTGGCGACAACGATCTCCTCGAAGGCCTCGGCGGCGCCGACGATCTCTATGGCGGCTCCGGGGACGACGATCTCGAGGGCGGCTCGGGCGACGATCTCCTGGTCGGTGGCACGGGCTTCGACTACCTGACCGGCGGCACCGGCGAGGATACGTTCGACTTCAATTCGATCAGCGAATCGGTCGTCGGCTCCAGGCGCGACGTGATCACCGACTTCCACCGTTCCGAACTTGATGTCGTCGATCTCTCGACCATCGATGCCAATGAATTGCTCGGCGGCAACCAGAAGTTCACCTTCATCAGCGGCCAGGCATTCCACCACAAGGCCGGCGAGTTGCGGTTTATCAGCGGCGCCATCTCCGGCGATACCGACGGCGACGGCGTTGCCGACTTCCAGATCAAGGTCAGCAACGTCACCAAGATGTATGCCGACGACTTCTTCCTTTAAGCCGTCGACCATTCGGCAAAACGTTGAAGGGCTCCGCCGTTGGCGGGGCTCTTTTGTTTTGCACCATTGCCAGAGCACGCAAACAGAAACGCCCAGAACCTTTTCGGATCCTGGGCGTTTAAGTCTCCCTCCGGGACTGAAGGTACGAAACCGGAAGAACACTATCTCTGAACCGGGTAGCCTTAAGGGCCGTCCTGCCGGGCAATTTGCGGGCTGCCCCGCGCGTCTCGCGTGGTTGATCACGCGGTCGTCTTGCCTCAGATCAGACTAGCCGCGGGATGGTTAAATTGTTCTAAAGGCCATGCGAGCGCCGACAGTTTTCGGCTTCGAATTCTCCGGATTATCTGTCAGAAACTTGCACGGTTGGCGATCGGATGCACGGGAGCCACGGGGGCTTTCCGCGTCAGGCCGCCGGACCGCCGATGCAAAAGCAAACGCCACGCCTCCTTGCGGATGGCGCGGCGTTCGTGAACGTTTTCGTCGGTTCTGCTTATCCAACTGCTCAGTTGAGCTTGGCCATGCCGCTGCGGATGACGGCGCGCAGGTCGTCGATCGGGCGCAGCGACGTGCCGTCGTCATAGTGCCAGAAGGTCCAGCCATTGCAGGCATCGAGCCCCTGCACCTTGGCCCCGAGGCGATGGATGGATCCCGCTTCGCCACCGCTGGCCACGGTGCCGTCGGCGCGCACGATGGCGCTGTAGCGGCGCCTCGCATCGGTGAGCACTGTACCCGGCTTGATCATGCCGCTTTCGATCAGAGTGTTGAAGGCGACGCGCGGTTCGGCCTTCTTGCCGGTCATGACCGAGAGGGTGGCTTTTCCAAGCGGCTCGACGGCGGCGATGCGCTCGGCCGCCGCGTCGATATAGCTCTGTTCGCGCTCGATGCCGACGAAATGGCGGCCGAGGCGCTTGGCCACGGCACCCGTCGTGCCGGAACCGAAGAACGGATCGAGCACCACGTCGCCCGGCTTGGTCGAGGCCATCAGGATGCGGGCGAGCAGCGCTTCCGGCTTCTGGGTCGGATGCACCTTCTTGCCGTCGTCGCCCTTCAGCCGCTCGCCGCCCGAGCAGATCGGGAACAGCCAGTCGGAGCGCATCTGCACGTCGTCGTTGGAAGCCTTCAGGGCATCGTAATTGAAGGTGTAGCCCTTGCCCTTGGCGCTGGGGCTCGCCCAGATCAGCGTCTCATGGGCGTTCTGGAACCGGCGGCCCTTGAAGTTCGGCATCGGGTTGGTCTTGCGCCAGATGATGTCGTTGAGGATCCAGAAATTCAGGTCCTGCAGCGTCGCGCCGACACGGAAGATGTTGTGATAGGAGCCGATGACCCAGAGCGTCCCGGTCGGCTTCAGCACGCGGCGGCAGGCAAGCAGCCAGGCGCGGGTGAAGGCGTCATAGGCCTCGAAGGACACGAACTGGTCCCACTCGTCGTCGACTGCATCAACCAGCGACTGGTCGGGCCGGGTGAGCGCACCGCCGAGCTGAAGATTGTACGGCGGGTCGGCAAAGACGACATCGACCGAATTGTCGGGAAGCGCTTCAAGGGCTGCGACGCAATCGCCCTTGATGATGGAATCGAGCCAGCCGGAAGGGCTGACGCCGCGGGAGATTTCGGCCAACGAAACAACTGATGACATGGACAACTCGCACCTACGCTTACTCGGAACTGATCAGTGCTTATGGTTACCGAACTTGGTTACCAAATGCTGAAGGCGGGCGGGAAATTTGCTAAACGATACACGGGATGGAAAGTCCATCACCGATACGGTATCTCGTTTTCATGATCAAAAGCGACGCCATAGCAAGATTGCAGGAGCCGTTCGCGGGATGGGTGCAACCGCGCTTTATCTTTATGGCTCTACGGTGCGGGACGCGGCACAGGCCACCAGCGATCTCGATCTGTTTATCGATTACGATCAAGAAAGCCGGTTCAATGCCTTCGATCTGATCGGGATAAAACTACTTTTAGAGACGGAACTTGCGGTACCGGTTGATATCGCCACTCGGGATGGGTTGCATCCGGTGCTGAAATCCGAAATCGAAAAGTCCGCTGTACAGGTTTTTTGATGGCTCACCGGCACGAATTTCATGGGCTGTCCGACAGGATTATCTGGGGCGTTGTCATAGGGCCTCCAGGTGATCGACTCGGATATCGCAGAGATCGGGGAGACTCACCCCCCTCTGTCACTTTGTGACATCTCCCCCACAAGGGGGGAGATCATTCTTTTTCCGAATGGATTTCGAGGCTTATGGTGATCTCCCCCTTGAGGGGGAGATGTCGGCGTCGCCGACAGAGGGGGGTAAGTCTCCCCGACCTCTGAGGCAGCCGAGTTGATCAATCGGAAACCGTATCACAGATGAATTGCCCGCCTTGAAAATTGAGGTCGCGGCTCTGAACGAGAAATTCAAGGGGTTCTCGATTCAGCCCTTGCAACAACACCGCCATTCCGTCGGCCTAACAGGGGGAATGGGAAGAGCGGTGCCTCCGGCGTGCGTTATGTCTATTTGGCCCACTCATGCATGGACTCCCGTTCCGCATGATACGCCCGGCTATCTTCCGGCGCCTCATCCCGCTCGCTCATGCCATAGTCACGGATGACGGTGGCGATGCGCAGGCGGTAGTCGGCGAATGTGCCGTTGCGGCCGGCATGCTGGGCTGCCCGGTGTTCGGGCCCGTTGCGCCATTTGGCGATCGCTTCCTCGTCGCGCCAGAAGGACAGGGAGAGGATCTTGCCCGGCATCTTCAGGCTTTCGAACCGCTCGATCGACAGGAAACCGTCGATCCTTTCGAGGCGCGCGTGCAGTTGCGCGGCGAGATCGAGATAGGCGCTGCGCCGGCCATAGACCGGCGTGACCTCGAAGATGACGGCGATCACAGCGAAACTCCCCTGGCATGCGGCAACGAAACGTTCTTCAGGAAAATCCGGTCCTCCTTGAGGATGAACCGCTCTCTCCTGGCGAACTGGTAGTTCTCGGCACCGAGCGGATCGGCTGCAAGCCTGGCGCGATAGGCCTCATAGGCGGCAAGGCTTTCGATATTGTAGACGCCATAGGCGGTCGTGGCCGAGCCTTCATGCGGGCCGAAATAGCCGATCAGGTCGGCACCATTGCGCGGAATGGCCTGACCCCAGTTGCGGGCATAGGTGGCAAACTCTTCACGCTTGAACGGGTCGATCTCGTAGCGGATGAAGCAGGTGATCATCGGTGTTCTCCTCGGTTTCGATGATCCTTTTTGCCAGCTTGAATGCTGCCGATGCTTCGGTTAGCATCGAAGTATGAAAGAAGGACCGGACATAGCCCAGATTGGATCGCTGATCGGCGATCCCGCCCGCGCCAACATGCTGACCGCGCTGATGGGCGGCAAGGCGCTGACGGCGACCGAGCTTGCCGGAACGGCGGGGATCACGCTGCAGACGGCGAGTTCGCATCTGTCGAAACTGGAGGCCGGCGGGCTGATCGGCCAGCGCAAGCAGGGCCGGCACCGCTATTTCGCGCTTGCCGACGACGATGTCGGCCTTTTGCTGGAAAGCCTGATGGGCTTTGCCGCAAACCGGGGGTTCACGCGCCACCGTACCGGCCCCAAGGACCCGGCGCTGCGCAAGGCGCGCGTCTGCTACAATCATCTCGCCGGCGACTACGGTGTGCGTTTGCTCGACAGCCTTGTGGCCGAGGAGGTGATCACCGGTGCCGGCGACGACCTGTCGCTGACGCAGACCGGCGAGGACAAGATGACGGCGCTCGGCATCGACCTTTCGGCGCTCACCAAATCGCGGCGCCCGGTCTGCCGCACATGCCTCGACTGGAGCGAACGCCGCTCGCATCTCTCCGGCTCGCTCGGCCAGGCCCTGCTGACGCTGTTTATCGACAAGGGCTGGGCCAAGCGCGAGCCCGACAGCCGTGCTGTGCGCTTTACCGGAACCGGCGAAAGGGAATTCGCGAAACTCTTCCCCCTGCCCGCCAGATCAGCCACCGGGCGGCACGACAAGCACGCCGTCGAAGCCTGAAGCGGCGATGCCGGTGCATAGCGGCGACCATTCGCAGCGGACGCATCCGTTGCGGATAGCGCCCGCGCTGAAAGCCTCGCGCATCGTGGCGAGAAATTCCGCATCCGGGCGGATCGAAGCGCCAGGCCCGGCAGGCATGCCGAGCAGGGCTTCCACCGCTCTGCGCGCCCTCAAATCCCGCTCTGTCACGGTCTCGCAAAGACAGTGAGAGCCGGCCTCGCCAAGCATCGGCGCACAGATATCATCCGGCCCCTCGACCACAAGGATATCCTCGCCTGCGGAAAGGCGAACGGCGATCCGGACATAATTCTCGGTGAAAGCCTCCGTATATCCCTTGCCGATGAAGGTCAGCATGCAGAGCAGATGATGCGGGCGCAGGCGAACGGTCATGCGGGCCTTCGTATAAAGAGGAGAAAGGGAGGCCGAAGCCTATTTTACCTAGCCCGCATATACGCGGAACGCAACAACTTCGGTTTCCGCGCCCCGCCCTCGCTGCCCTAAGTGCCGACCCGGCCCCTTCCCGCATACCAGCTTCCCGCTCTGCGCGGTTGAGCTTTCCGGCCGCATCGTGTACATCGCCCCCTTCCTTTCAAGGATCTGGCTTTCCCAAGGATTTCCCCGACATGAACAGCATTGATCTCATCATCTTCGACTGCGACGGCGTTCTGGTCGATTCGGAAATCATCGCCTGCGAGGTCGAGGCGGAACTCCTGACCGAAGCGGGCTACCCCATCAGCACCGAGGAAATGGCGGAGCGCTTTGCCGGCATGACCTGGCACAACGCGCTTCTCGCCATCGAGAAGGAAGCCGACATCCCGCTTTCGGCGAACCTCCTTACCAAGAACGAGGCCATCCTCGACAAACGTCTCGCAAGCGACGTCAAGGTCATCGACGGTGTCAAGCCGGTGCTGGCGCAGCTCAAGCTGCCACATTGCATCTGCTCGAACTCGACCTCGACGCGGCTTTCGATGATGCTCGCAAAGGTCGGCATCAAGGACCATTTCGGCAAGCATATCTATTCGGCCCGCGATCTCGGCGAAGACCGCGTCAAGCCGAAGCCGGACATCTTCCTGCACGGCGCCAAGCAGTTCGGCGTCGATCCGTCGCGCGTCCTGGTGATCGAGGATTCCGTGCACGGCATCCATGGCGCCACCACTGCAGGCATGCGCGTCGTCGGCTTCACCGGCGCGTCGCACAGCTATCCCTCGCATGCCGACAAGCTGACCGAGGCCGGCGCCGAAACGGTGATCTCGCGCATGGGCGCCCTGCCCGGCGTCATCGCCGCACTGTCGGAATGGTCGGAATCGTTGATGGCGTGATGACGGCATCATAGCGATCGCCGGAGCATGCCGGACGTTACCCCCCTCTGTCGGCGACGCCGACATCTCCCCCTCATGGGGGGAGATTGACCGCACGCGGAGCGCGCCCCTTACACAGGAATCAGCGAGGGAAAAGAACAATCTCCCCCCTTGAGGGGGAGATGTCACGAAGTGACAGAGGGGGGTGAGGCCGCTGTCTCAAAGGCCACCGCTTATTTCTTCTTCTTGACCGGGCCCTCGTCGAAGCCGACATAGACCTTGGCGAAATCGCCGGCGCCGCCGGGCAGCGCGATGTCGGCTTTGGTGAAGATGAACTGGGTGGTGCCGACGCCGGCGGGAACCTCGACCGGATACTGCGTCAGTTCCGAAAAGAGCGTGTTCTTGCCATCGGTCGCAGCGACGCGGATCGGCAGGTTGACGTTGCCGGCGCCACCGGCCGGGCCAGCCACCACGCGTCCCTGGACGACGACGGTCATCACCAGTTGGCTTTCGTTCTGGACGCACTGGCGGGTCGTGTCGGCCAGTGACGCCTGGTAGACGATCTTGGTCGGATCATCCTTGGCGCCCTTGGCATAGGTGCGGTAGTTGGCGGTTCCGTCGAGCAGATAGACTTGCGGGCAAGTCCCCTGGATGACGGCGGGCGTCGCTGCGGTCGCGCTGCCGCCGGCGTCGATCGCTCCGCCGGTATCCGTTTTGTTGCAGCCCGCTACGAGCACGAGAAGTGAAATTCCGAGAAGACGGCTGGAGATTTTACCAAACACCTGACTTGACCCTCTGCCTTGCACAATTGATGTCACGGGGCAGGACTGACCGGAAAATAAGGAATTTTTCGGTTTGATCCCCCTGCAACTGGGCCTTTCAAGACCCTTGGCGATGGTCTATAGCAGCGGCGGATCGAAAAATCGATTGGAGTCTCGGAGCCAAAAGTCAATTTTTCAGCACCCGTTAAAACGCGACGGGACGCGGCTGGAACGACCAACGGCGGAGCTGCAATGCGATATTTCCGTCAGCTTTGCCAAGGCCTGACGCAAAAAGAACCGCGGTTTCCATCCGGTTCGAATAGGGTGCAGATCAATTCCCGCCGCATCCTCCGCGGCAACACAGACGACGAAGGATGGTCACGGTGAAGTATGTCTCGACGCGGGGCGAAGCCCCTTCGCTGGGTTTTTGTGATGCGCTCCTGGCGGGTCTTGCCCGCGACGGCGGCCTCTATGTGCCGAAGGAATGGCCGAGCTTTTCCAAGAAGCAGATCCGCGCGCTGCGCGGCAAATCCTATCAGGAGATAGCCTTTACCGTTCTGTCGCCCTTCGTCGACGGTGAAATTCCCGACGACAAGTTTCGCGCGATGATCGATGAGGCCTATGCCACGTTCCGCCATCCGGCGATCGCGCCGCTTATCCAGACCGGACCGAACGCCTTCATCGTGGAGTTGTTCCACGGCTCGACGCTTGCCTTCAAGGACGTCGCCATGCAACTGCTCGGGCGGCTGATGGATTATGTGCTGGCGGAGCGCAACCAGCGCGCGACGATTGTCGGCGCAACCTCGGGCGACACCGGCGGTGCTGCGATCGACGCCTTTGCCGGGCGCGACCGCACCGATATCTTCATCCTGTTTCCGCATGGCAAGGTCTCGCCGGTGCAGCAGCACCAGATGACCACCTCGACCGCCGCCAATGTCCATGCGTTGGCGATCAAGGGCAATTTCGACGACTGCCAGAACCTCGTCAAGGCGATGTTCAACGATGTAGCCTTCCGCGACGGCGTGGCGCTCTCCGGCGTCAACTCGATCAACTGGGCGCGCATCATGGCCCAGATCGTCTACTACTTCACCACAGCGCTCGTCCTCGGCGGGCCGGACCGGAAAATCTCCTTCACCGTGCCGACCGGCAATTTCGGCGATATCTTCGCAGGCTACGTCGCCATGCAGATGGGGCTGCCGATCGACAAGCTGGTCGTCGCCACCAATGAGAACGACATTCTCGCCCGCACGCTGAAGACCGGCCGCTACGAGATGCGCGACGTCAAGGCAACCACCTCGCCCTCGATGGACATCCAGATCTCCTCGAACTTCGAGCGGCTGTTGTTCGAAGCCTATGATCGCGACGCTTCCAAGGTGCGCGGCGCCATGGCGAGCCTGAAGCAGTCCGGCGCCTTCGAGATCGAGGAAAAGGCGCTGAAGAACATCCGCAAGGTCTTCCGCGCCGGTCGCGCGACCGAAAAAGAGGTCGCCAAGACTATCCGCTCGACGCAGGAGGCAACCGGCTATCTTCTCGACCCGCATACGGCTATCGGCGTTTTCGTCGCCGGCAAGCATGAAAAGCCGAATACGCCGATGGTGACGCTTTCAACCGCCCATCCGGCAAAATTCCCGGCTGCAGTAAAATCGGCCAGTGGTATTGACCCGGCGCTTCCAACGTGGCTTGCTGATCTGATGGTCAGGGAGGAGCGTTTCGATATTCTGGAGCCGGAGCTGAAAATCGTTGAAAACTTTATCAGCGAGCACGCCCGCATCCTGAGCTAAGGACGCAGAAAGACGTATGATGAAAGTTGAGTGCACCCGGCTCCAATCCGGGTTGACCGTCGTCACCGAGAACATGCCGCATCTTGAAAGCGTGGCACTCGGTGTCTGGATCAAATCCGGTTCACGCGATGAAACCACGGACGAGCACGGAATTGCCCATCTGCTGGAACATATGGCGTTCAAGGGCACAGCGCGGCGAACCGCCCGCGAAATTGCCGAGCAGATCGAAAATGTCGGCGGCGAAGTCAACGCCGCGACTTCAACGGAAACCACGTCCTATTACGCCCGCATCCTCCAGGACGATGTTCCGCTCGCCGTCGATATCCTTGCCGACATCCTGACGGAATCGTCCTTCGAGGAAGACGAACTGCAGCGCGAAAAACACGTCATCCTGCAGGAAATCGGCGCCGCCAACGACACGCCCGACGATGTCGTCTTCGACAAATTCGCCGAAGCCGCCTTTGCCAACCAGACGATCGGCCGACCGATCCTCGGCACGCCGGAAACGGTTCTTTCCTTCACGCCTGAGCAAATCCGAACCTATCTTGGCCGCAACTACACCACCGACCGCATGTTCGTCGTCGGTGCCGGCGCGCTTGATCATGATAGCTTTGTGCGACAGGTTGAAGACCGTTTCGCGAGCCTTCCGCAAAAACCGGCCGCGCCGCCCATTGCCGATGCCGCCCGCTACACCGGCGGCGACGTGCGCGAGGATCGCGACCTGATGGACGCGCAGGTCCTGCTCGGTTTCGAAGGCAAGGCCTATCACGCCCGCGACTTCTACTGTTCGCAGATTCTCGCCAATATCCTCGGCGGCGGCATGTCTTCGCGCCTCTTCCAGGAAGTGCGCGAGCATCGCGGTCTCTGCTATTCGGTCTATGCCTTCCACTGGGGCTTTTCCGATACCGGCATTTTCGGCGTTCATGCCGCAACCGGCGGCGAGAACCTGCCGGAACTGATGCCCGTCATCATCGATGAATTGCGCAAGTCATCGATGAAGATCGAGCAGCAGGAAATCGACCGCGCCCGCGCCCAGATCCGCGCCCAGCTTCTGATGGGACAGGAAAGCCCTGCCGCCCGCGCCGGCCAGATCGCCCGCCAGATGATGCTCTACGGCCGCCCGATCCCCAATGAGGAACTGATGGAGCGCCTGTCCGGCATTACCATCGAGCGCCTGACGGATCTTGCCGGGCGATTGTTCTTCGACACGGCCCCAACGCTTTCGGCGATCGGACCGGTCGAAAAGCTGGCGCCGATGGACGATATTCTCGGTGCACTTTCCAGCGGCACGGTAACACGCAAGGCGGCGGCGATGTGAATCAATCGACCGTGGAGTGTGCGGCCCCACCCCCCTCTGTCGGCGATGCCGACATCTCCCCCTCAAGGGGGGAGATTACAATTGGCCTTGGCGCTCATGGTGGAAAAGAATGATCTCCCCCTTGAGGGGGAGATGTCACGAAGTGACAGAGGGGGGTCAAGCCGCTCGGCAACCGCTCTATCAGAGACAATGGCGCGGAGGCTTATATGACACGATCGGTCTTTCGGTTTCTGTCACGGCAGCCGGATCCGGTCGAGATTGCCAATGCCACGCATTTGCTGCGTTTGCCGAAGACATCCGACTACCGGCAATGGTACCAGCTGCGCAGCGAAAGCCGCGCCTTTCTCGAGCCGTGGGAGCCGACCTGGCGCACGGATGAGATGACCGAGAGCGCCTTTCGCACCCGCGTCATCCGCAACGAGCAGGAATTTGCGTCCGGCCAGGCCGTGCCACTGTTCATTTTCCTGCGCGGCGAGGACCAGCTGATCGGCGGGCTGACCATCGGCTATATCCGCCGGGGTGCTGCCCAATGCTGCATGATCGGCTACTGGATGGGCGAGCGTTATGCCGGCAAGGGCCATATGGCGCAGGCAGTCAAACTGGCTATTCCCTACATCTTTTCGAGCCTTCAGTTGCACCGTATTGAAGCAGCCTGTATTCCCGAGAACCACAGAAGCATCCGGCTCCTTGAAAAGGCCGGGTTTCAGCGCGAAGGCTATTTGCGGGAATACCTGAAAATCAACGGGCAATGGCGGGATCACCTCATGTTCTCCCTTATCTCGCAGGACAGCGTGCAACCTAAGAATTTGAGTGATTGATGTCTTTGAACTGCCTGCCGCTTCACCCCTCAGCACGAAGGCTCCTGGCGCTTCTGGTCGCCATGATGGCCATGATCTGCCTGATGGGTAGCGGCGCGGCGTTTGCCACGGAACCCGTGAAGATTTCGCGCGAGGACACGGCGCTTGACCTGACGGCGACGACGGAAATCTATACCGGCCGCGGCGAAGCCTTCCAGGTCTCGACCGCTCCCGGCACGGACGGCATCGTCCGGCGCATCGAGGTGCGGTCGAGCGCCGAGAACCACCAGGGCGACTGGGCCGTTTTCGCGCTCGCCAATGTTTCCGAGGAGCAGTTGGAGCGCGTCATCGTCGCCCCGCATTTCCGCCTGGTGAATTCCAAACTGTTCTGGCCGGACCTCGGCTCGCAGCGCATCCTCTCGATCACCCCGAGCGAAGGCTTTGCGCTCGACCGGCAGCCGAGCGAAGAAGCGGACGTGTTTCGCATCACGCTGAACCCAGGCTCGGTCATCACCTTCGTGGCGGAACTGGCAGGACCTGACCTGCCGCAGATCTACCTCTGGCAGCCGGATGCCTACAAGGACACGGTCAACGCCTTTACCCTCTACCGCGGCATCGTGCTCGGCATTGCCGGCCTGCTCGCGGTGTTCCTGACGATCCTCTTCGTCGTCAAGGGAACCTCGATGCTGCCGGCGACGGCCGCTCTTGCCTGGGCGGTGCTTGCCTATATCTGCGTCGATTTCGGTTTCCTGTCGAAGCTGATCAGCATCACCGCCGGAGACGAACGAATATGGCGGGCGGGAACGGAAGTGTTTCTCGCCGCCGGCCTCGTGATCTTCCTGTTCACCTATCTCAACCTCAACCGCTGGCACCAGCATCTGAGCTATGCGACGCTCGCCTGGATCCTCGGTCTTGGGCTGCTGTTCGGGGTTGCCATCTACGACCCGGCGATCGCGTCGGGTATCGCGCGGCTTTCCTTCGCGCTGACCGGCACCTGCGGCATCTTCCTGATCGCCTATCTCGGCTTCAACCGCTACGACCGCGCCATCCTGCTCGTGCCGGCCTGGCTCCTGATCCTCGTCTGGCTGTTCGGCGCGTGGCTCACGGTCACCGGCCAGCTTGCCAATGACATCGTGCAACCCGCGCTCGGCGGCGGCCTCGTGCTGATCGTGCTTCTGATCGGCTTCACGGTCATGCAGCATGCCTTTGCCGGCGGCGCCTATAGCCAGGGTCTGTTCTCCGATCTCGAGCGCCAGTCGCTGGCACTGACGGGCTCGGGCGACACCGTCTGGGATTGGGACGTGGCGCGCGACCGCGTCGTCACCATCCCCGACATCTCGGCACAACTCGGCCTCTCCCCCGGGGACATGCATGGCCCGGCCCGCAACTGGCTACCGCGACTTCATCCCGATGACCGCGACCGGTTCCGCGCAACACTCGACGTGCTGCTGGAGCATCGCAAGGGGCGGCTGAATCACGAATTCCGCGTCCGCGCCGAGGACGGTCATTACCACTGGCTGTCGATCCGCGCGCGGCCGGTGCTTGGCGCCAATGGCGAAATCATCCGCTGCGTCGGCACCATCGTCGATATCACCGAGCAGAAGAACTCAATCGACCGCCTGCTGCACAACGCGCTTCACGACAATCTGACGGGATTGCCGAACCGGCAGATCTTCCTCGACCGGCTGCAATCCATCCTGTCGCTGGCGCCGGGCTCAAGCGCTGTCCGGCCGACCGTGCTGGCGATCGATATCGACCGCTACAAGCAGGTCAATGAGGCGCTCGGCATCGCCGCTGGCGACAACATCCTGATCGCGCTGACCCGCCGCCTGCGCCGGCTCCTGAAGCCGCAGGACACGCTGGCCCGCCTCGGCGGCGACGCGTTCGGCCTGATCCTGATGTCGGAACGCGACCCCGCCAAGGTCGCCGATTTCGCCGATGCGGTTTCCAAGGCGATCATGGTGCCGCTCAATTTCGGCAACCGAGAAATCAATCTCACCGCCTCGATCGGCCTCGTTTCCTGGGTCGATCAGCAGGAAAATGCCGCAGGCTTGCTCGATGACGCCGAGCTTGCAATGTTCCGGGCCAAAAAGGCGGGCGGCAACCGCGTCGAGCCCTTCCGACCGGCCTTCCGCACCTCCGGCACCGATCGCCTGCAATTGGAAAACGACCTGCGCCGCGCCATCGAGCGCAAGGAATTGAGCCTCGTCTATCAGCCGATCGTGCGCCTGGTGGATGCCGAGATTGCCGGTTTCGAAGCCCTGATGCGCTGGGAGCATCCGAAACGCGGCAGCATCTCACCATCGGAGTTCATCCCGATCGCCGAAGGCTCCGATCTCATCAACCAGCTCGGCATGTTCGCCTTCGAGAAGGCGACCAGCGACCTGACGGAATGGCAACTCCAGACCGGCGACCTGCCGATCTTCGTCTCCGTCAACCTGTCGAGCGCGCAGCTGCTCAACAACGACCTGCATGACGATGTCCGGGCGATCTTGAACAAGAACCACTGCGACCCGCAGAAGGTGAAGGTGGAACTCACCGAATCCGTCGTCATGGAAAACCCCGAGCAGGCCCGTCTGGTGCTGGAAAAGCTGAAGAATGCCGGCCTGAAACTGGCGCTCGACGACTTCGGCACCGGCCACTCCTCGCTTGCCTACCTCACCCGCTTCCCCTTCGATACGCTCAAGATCGACAAGGCGCTGGTCAAGGACCCGAGCGACAAGCGCACCATCCTGCTCCGCTCCGTCATCACCATGGCGCGCGAACTCGACATGCAGGTCGTCGCCGAAGGCATCGAATCCGAGGAAGATGCCATCCAGCTGGCCCAGATGGGCTGCGATTTCGGCCAGAGCTTCCTCTTCGGCCCGCCGATCGGCTCGGAATCGATCCTGCGGCTGTTGAAGGAACGGTTTCCGCTGATGAAGCGGGCGTAATGTGGCGTAGTGAGTAGTGAGTGGTGAGTGGTGAGTGGTGAGTGGTGAGTGGTGAGTGGTGAGTGGTGAATAGCGAATAGCGAATAGCGAATAGTCGCAGAGCTGTTTCCCGCCCAAAGCTCAAGGAAAAGTTACTGTATGCTATTATTCACTACTCACTACTCACTATTCACTACTCACTATTCGCTACTATGTGCCTGCCCGCCTTATCAACCGGTTGATGAAATCGAGCTTCTGCACCACCGGTGGCGAGAGCACGAAGGGATAGCTGTCGGGCTGGCCCATGCTGCGCTGGATGCTGTTCAGCGCCACGCTCAAGGGGATCCAGGCATCGACCAGCGTCTGCGCATCCGTGGCGCGATAGGGATCGAAATCGACTTCCGCCGCCATGCCCTCGTGGCGGCGTAGTTCGGTCGAAAGTCCGAACGACTGCGCCGTTTCCAGCGTATCGACGATATGGAAGAAATGGGCCCAGCATTCGGCAAAATCCTCGGCCGGATGGCTGCTGGCATAGGTGCTGATGAAGCGTGCCTGCCAGTCGGCGGGGGGCCCCTGCTCGTAGTTGCGTTTCAGGGCTTCCGCGTAATCCGCCCGCTCGTCGCCGAACAGCCACCGGGCCTCGTTCAGCGTCTGGTCGTCGCGGACAAGCTGGGACCAATAGAAGTGGCCGATCTCGTGGCGGAAATGTCCGAGCAGCGTGCGGTAAGGCTCGTTCATCGATACACGCACGCTCTCGCGCGTGGCATCATTGGCTTCCGCCGCGCGCAGTCTGATCAGCCCATCCTCGTGGCCGGTCATGGCGGGCACCAGATAGCCGTAGGCATCGACCTCGTCGGCGAGGAAATCGAAGACAAGCCCGCCATATGGGTCAACGTCACGTCCCGGTCGCGGCAGATTCCAGCGCAACAGGGAATAGAACAGATGCCGCTGCGCCTGGCCGATCTTCTGCCAGCGCGCCAGCCCCTCCGTGTTATCGGTGACCGGCACGATGCGGTTGTAGCGGCAGGCCTGGCAATAGACATGGTTGTCGTTGGTCGAGATCAGCCAATTGCATGTATCGTGCGCGGCATTGGCGCAGAATCGGACATCTGCCTCATGGCGCGACGGCACCTGCCACAAGTCACCGCCTGCCGGCGTCAGCGCCTGCACCGCCATGGCCTCCGGCAGGAAGCCGAGCCGCGAGCCGCAGTTGATGCAAACACGGTTGTCGAAATGGACCGGGTTTCCGCAATTGCCGCATTCGTAAAGTCTCATGAAAGATCGTCCGCCCAATGGTCAGCATGCGATGTCGAGGAAATCGGATGCCCTAATCAAAAAAATAAAGCAGACAGTCCCGCAGAGGAATGCCCGCCGGCGCGAAGCACAGCGGGCATCGGCGCTGAAATCTTCCATCCAGTTGAACCCGTCAGGACAGTCGATCCGCGCACCTCGAAGCCGCCGCCATCTTACTGACGAGAGAGGAGCGGCAAACCGGTTTACATGCGATCAACGGCGCCTTTCACTGCACTCTTGGCCTTGCCAGCCGCTGACTGGACCTTGCCCTTGACTTCTTGGCCCTTGACTTCCTGGCCCTTGACTTCCTGGCCCTTGACTTCCTGGCCTTTGCCTTCCGCCAGCAGCTTCCTGCTGCCGGTTGCCTTGCCGGCCGCCTGTTTGGCTTTGCCTGCGGCCTGGTTGGCTGCGCCGGAAATCTTGCCGGACGTGCTGCCCATGATCGGTCTCCTTGAAGGGTTGAGGACAGGATCAGGCGTCATATCCTTGCGTTCAGAAAACGGTGGGCAGATCGAATTGTTCCCGCAAAAAGCAGCAAGGGCGGAAAAATCCGCCTGTCAGGCGTGACCGGCATCCATGGAGAGCATGGCCGGAGCAACGCCCATCAGCGCCAGCGCCCGATCATATTTGTCGCCGAGATCGCGGTCGAAGATCAGTTCCTCGCTCGCCGGGCAATTCAGCCAGCCATTGCTGGCGATCTCGCTTTCCAGCTGACCGGCGCCCCAGCCGGCATAACCCAGCATCATCATCGCCTTGGAAGGCCCCTCGCCGCGCGAAATGGCACGAACGATGTCGAGCGTTGCCGTCAGGCAGATGTCGTCGCTGACCGGAATACTGGATTCGCTCAGGTAATCGTCGGAATGCAGGACGAAGCCGCGGCCGGTTTCGACAGGCCCGCCTGTCTGGATCTGGAAATTACGGGTGATGGTCGGCAAACGGATAGCTTCGGCCTGATCGATGATCTGCAGGTGAAGAAGCACATCCGGAAAGGTCAATTGCTGCGGACGGTTGAGCACGAAACCCATGGCGCCGTCACTCGAATGGGCGCAGACGAAGATGACCGTGCGGGCAAAATTGCTGTCGAACATGCCGGGCATGGCGATCAGGAACTGACCGTCTAGCAAACCGCGCTCGCGTTTCTTCTGGAATGTCGCCATCATGGTGTCAGCCTTCTGGGTCAAATGAAAAGCGTTTCCACCCCCGCCTTTTGGTTTTGAGGCTTTTCCCGGGTTTCCTCGTTTCGCCTCCATCAAGAGAAAATGATCCGGAGGTGAAAGCGGGCATCTTTAAACCATGCCCCAAAACCGGTAAGCCTCATCCTCATGAAACATCATCGTCTCCTAGAGAATGTGACTCATTTGGCGGCGCTGGCAAGCCTTGCCGGATATTTTTTTATTGCGCCCAGTGCAGACGCCGCGCAGAGCGAGTGGGCGCGTTCCGAAGGCGGCGATATCCGCATCGTGGCCGACAGGCCGCAGCCAGACGGGACGATCCCCGCCATCCTCGACATCCGCCTGAAGCCCGGCTGGAAGACCTATTGGCTGGAGCCCGGAGCAAGCGGCATCCCGCCGCAGGTGCGTATCGACCCGAAGGACGGCATCTCCTTTTCCGGAATGCGCTTTCCGGCACCGAAGAGCTTTGGCGACGGTGTCGGCGGCTATACGGGTTATGACAAATCCGTGGCCTTTCCGCTCCTGTTGAAGAGCGAGAAGAGCGGCAACCTGTCTCTCAAGGCCTCTGTCTTCCTCGGTATCTGCAAGGATATCTGCATCCCTGTCCAGGCCGAGCTCAGCCTTTCGTTGACCGAAGGTGCTGCTGAAAATCCCCTCGATAAGGCCCGGATTGACGATGCCGTTGCCGCCTTGCCGGGCCAACCATCCGAGACGTTCAAGGTCAAGGCCGCGTCCTTCGATACCGCCGGCAAGCGCCTTCGTCTGTCGCTGGTGTTCCCCGGTGTGTCCGCCGAAACACCGCCCGAGCTCTTCCTTGCAGGTCCGCCCGGCTACAGCTTCGGCAAACCCGAAAACGTCACCGTAGCGAACGGCGAGTTTACGGCTGAAGTGCCGGTGCGGGTTCCCGCAAAAGGCGGCGCGCTGAAGAGCGGATCGGTCCTGCTCGTCGCAAGGTCCGGCGAGCGCAGCATGGAAACCCCGCTTGCCTTTGACTGAGGCAAATCTATATTCCTTCCCAACCCAACGGAGCGCCCGACCCAACGGAGCGTCTGCGCTTCCGCCTTTCCGAAAAGCCTCAAGGAGTAAGACCGTGACCATTTCTGTCGGAGACAAGCTGCCTGCCGCAACCTTCAAGGAAAAGACCGCCGACGGCCCGGTCGAGATCACCACCGACCAGCTGTTTGCCGGCAAGAAGGTCGTTCTGTTTGCGGTTCCCGGCGCCTTCACGCCGACCTGCTCGCTCAATCACCTGCCCGGCTATCTGGAAAACCGCGACGCGATCCTGGCACGCGGCATCGACGACATCGCCGTCGTCGCCGTCAACGACCTGCACGTGATGGGCGCCTGGGCGACTGCGTCCGGCGGCATGGGCAAGATCCATTTCCTCTCCGACTGGAACGCCGCCTTCACCAAGGCGCTCGGCATGGACATCGACCTCTCCGCCGGCACGCTCGGGGTGCGCTCGAAGCGCTATTCGATGCTGGTGGAGGACGGCGTCGTGAAGACGCTGAACGTCGAGGAGAGCCCCGGCCAGGCAACCGTTTCGGCTGCCGCGGCGATGCTGGAGCAGATCTGAGGCAAAACGGCCGGCTCCGCCTCATCGGAGCCGGCCGTTTTCAGTTATATCTGGGTCATGCCGCCATCGACGCTCAGTTCGATGCCGTTGACATAGCCGGCGTCCGCCGAGGCGAGAAAAGTAATCGTGGTCGCGATCTCTTCCGGCTGAGCGACGTAGCCAAGCGGCACGGCCTGTTCGGCATGGCTGTGCAGGGCGGCGATCTGCTGCTCGTCCATCTTCAAGCCGTTTTCCAAGATTGGGGTGCGCGTCAGTCCGGGGCTGACGGCGTTGACGCGGATTTTTCGCTCCTTGAGATCATTGGCAAGCGTTCGGGCAAAAGAGCGCACAGCCGCCTTCGACGCATTGTAGAGGCTGAGCTCCGCCATTCCCTTGTTGGCAACGATCGAGGCATTGAGCACGACGGCCCCGCCATCCGGAACGAGCGGCAAGAGGGTCTGCACGGTAAAAAACAGGCCTTTGACGTTGATATCGAAGGTCTTGTCGAATTCGGCCTCGCTCGTTGCGCCGAAGCTATTCTTTTCCGCGATGCCGGCATTGGCGAAAAGCACATCGACATTGTCGCCGCGCTTCTCGATTTCCGCCTTGAGCTTCTCAATATCGCCGATCTTCGAGACATCCGAGACCACCGGAACGGCACGCTCGCCGAGCGCCTCCACTGCTGCATCGAGGCTCTTGCGCGTACGCCCGGTGACATAGACGCGCCTTGCCCCTTCCTTAAGAAAGGCGCTCGCCGTCGCCAGACCGATACCGGTCGAGCCGCCCGTTACAACCACCACCCGATCGTCAAATCTCTTCGTCATAAACATTCCTTCCTTATTTCCGTATTACGGTATTTCGAAATTACCGAAATATTGAAGTCTGTCAATCGGTGTGTTATCTGCGGTTCATGAGCCAGTTCTTTCATCCGTCGCGAGACGACATAACCCTGACAGGCGTCATGACCGCGCTCGGAGACCCGACGCGGCTGGCGATCGTAAAAACACTCTATTGTTCGGCAGACGGCAGGAATTGCGGCGAAGCGGCCGCCCCTTTTCCCGACATGGCACGCTCGACCCTTTCGGGCCACTTCCGGGTCCTGCGAGAATCAGGCGTCATTCAGACCACCAAGAAGGGTGTCGAGAATATCAACGTGGTACGTCTCGACGATCTCGAAGCCCGCTTTCCGGGGCTTTTGGCAAAGGTCATGTCCTATTAACGATGCCGCCAGGGCGGTGCCCAAAATAATGCTCGAGCGGCGCCGGCCGCCGACCCTCACCCCGCGCGGTGTTCGACGAGTTTGGCGAGTTGCTCGACAACGGTGCCCCAGCCGTCGTAGAAGCCCATTTCCGCATGCATGTTCCGGTCGGCATTGTTCCTGTGCATCACATGGGCCGTATAATCCGTGCCGTCCGGGTGATCCTGCAGCGTGATGATCGCCGTCATGAAAGGCTGTTCGGCAGGCCGCCAGCCACCGACCAGCGCGTTGGTAAAGACGATCCGTTCGCCATCGGCGATGTCGAGGAAGCAGGCGTCCAGATGCGGCGTGAAGTCGCCGCCATCCTCGCTCATCCGGGTGACGAACGCGCCGCCGGGGTGCATATCCATGTCCACGACCTTGCATCTGGCCGGTGCCGGGATCCACCATTGTTCGAAGCTGGCGGGATCGGTCCAGGCGCTCCAGACGCGCGAACGCGGTGCCCTGATGACACGCGAAATCGTCAGATCGAGATCGGGGTTGAAAGATCGGGTCATTGGGTTTCTCCCTTCGTTTGAGCGGCGGCAACGAACCGCTCGAGCCTGTCGGTGCGGCCTTCCCAGAGGGCGCGCTGTTCGGATAGCCATGCTTCGACCGCGGCGAACTGCCTCTTCTCGATGACACAGGTCCTGACGCGACCTTCCTTGCGCGTCCGGATCAAACCGCTGCCCTCAAGAAAATGGATGTGTTTCATGAAGGAGGGCAAAGCCATCTCGAACGGCCTTGCGAGATCGCTGATGCTTGCCGGGCCCCTGCCCAACCGCGCCAGAACGGCCCGGCGGGTGGGGTCCGCCAGCGCTTGAAAAACGCCGTTCAGCTGTTCCGAATACTGTTCCATAAGGCTAAGTATCATCGCAAGACACTTAGCGCAAGAGCTAAGTAAGTTTAATGCGGCATGGCTTTGGGAACGGCGGATCGTCAAGCCGCGTCACCTTGCCGGGAAAGGTCAGGCGTCCTGTCCAATATTTTCGCTTTGCCTAATTTATCAAAAGGAGCAAACTGCGCGCCGTGGGTGCTTTTGGTGAGCATCTCCTCAAAGCTATGGGGGGTATCATGACACTTGCAATCAATGATCTCGCGCCGGATTTCACGGCAACAACCACCGAAGGTGAGATCCGGTTCCACGACTGGATTGGCGATTCCTGGGCGGTGCTTTTCTCGCATCCGAAGGATTTTACGCCGGTATGCACCACCGAACTGGGGTATATGGCCCGGATCAAACCCGAATTCGACAAGCGCGGCGTGAAAATCATCGGCCTTTCGGTCGATCCGCTGGACCGTCATTCCGGCTGGGTGAAGGACATCGAGGAAACGCAAGGGTTCGCACCAAACTTCCCGATGATTGCCGACACCGACTACACCGTGTCGAAGCTCTACGGCATGCTTCCGGCAGCAGTATCGGGCGACCCGACACAGCGCACCCCGGCCGACAATCAGACCGTGCGAAACGTCTTTGTCGTCGGCCCGGACAAGAAGATCAAGCTGATCCTCGTCTATCCGATGACCACCGGCCGCAATTTCGACGAGGTGCTGCGCGTGATCGACTCGCTGCAACTCACCGCCAAGCACAAGGTCGCGACGCCGGTGAACTGGAAGCAGGGTGAAGACGTGATCATCGCCGGTTCCGTGACGGACGACGACGCGCGGAAGCAATACCCGCAAGGCTGGCGCGCGCCCAAACCCTATATCCGGATCGTGCCGCAGCCGCAGGGATAGTGGCGATGCTCAGGGCCAGTGCAAGAGACGCGCAAAGGAGCCGCCGATGATCTTCCGTCAGCTGTTCGATAGCGTGTCCGGCACCTATACCTACCTCATTGCCAGCCGGCATGGGGGAGAGGCGCTGATCATCGACCCGGTCCTGGAAAAGGTCGATCGCTACCTGCAGCTGGTGCGAGAGCTTGATCTCAGGCTGGTCAAGGCCGTCGATACGCATCTGCACGCCGATCACATCACCGGGCTCGGTGCATTGCGCGACCGCACGCACTGCATCACGGTAATGGGCGAGCAGACACAGGCCGACGTGGTCTCGATGCGTGTGACGGAAGGCGACCGCGTTGCGATCGAGGGCCTGAGCCTCGATGTGCTCTACACGCCCGGCCATACGGATGATTCCTATTCCTTCTTGATGGGCGGCCGGGTGTTCACCGGCGATACGCTGCTCATTCGCGGTACCGGGCGCACCGATTTCCAGAATGGCGACCCGCGCCAGCAATATGATTCCATTTTCAACAAGCTGCTCAAATTGCCGGACGAGACGCTGGTCTTTCCTGCCCATGACTACAAGGGCGATACCGTTTCGACCATCGGCGAGGAGAAGCGGTTCAACCCGCGCCTCAGGGTTCAATCGGTCGACGAATATGTCGACATCATGAACAATCTGAACCTGCCCAACCCGAAGATGATGGATGTGGCGGTGCCCGCCAATATCCATGTCGGCCTTCACCAGGAGGAGATTGCGCGTAGAGGTTGGGCAGTTTCGGCGGCCGAGGCATTGGCGCTCAGCGGCCGCCCCGACATTGCGATCGTCGACCTGCGCGAGAAGGCGGAACGCGAAAAGCACGGAACCATTCCGGGCGCGCTGCACGCACCCTATCCGGAATTGCAGGAAAACATCGGTGCGGGCGGCATGCTGCATGAGCTGGCGGCAGCCACCGGCAAGCGGATCGTCTTCTATTGCGCCTTCGGCGAGCGTTCGGCGATGGCGGTCGAGGCCGCCCAGGATGCCGGCCTGACGAGCGCCTGCCACCTCGAGGGCGGCATCGACGCCTGGAAGAAGGCGAACGGACCGGTGGTCCGATAACCCGCTTCGCCGGCTTGGCGGTGACTTGCGGGCGCGATGTTGATCGCCGGGGCAATTCCGTTGAGCCTTCGCATGGCTTGGCCACGTTTCATTGTGATGGCCGCCCCGGCAGATCGCTCGACCCAGTGGCTAAGTGGATTGCCGCAATGAAACCGCGATGGGCGCTTCTTGCTACTTTTTGTCTTCTTGGGGGAAGTCCGTCTGCCGAGCAATATTCAGTTGCCGTAGATCTGGAACTGGTCATTGCCGTCGATGTCTCCTACTCAATGGAAATCGATGAGCAGCATTTTCAGCGTCAAGGCTACGTGGACGCATTCCGCAGGCCGGAGATCCTCAAAGCCTTGCAGAGCGGAACGCTCGGCAGGATTGCGGTCACCTATATCGAGTGGGGCGGCTCGGCCGTCCAAATCGTGCCCTGGACGCTGATTGAAGGTCCGGAGACGGCGGCACAGTTTTCGGAGATGTTGCGCCAACAGCCGATAAGGCGAATCTCCTTCACCTCGATCTCCAACGCGCTTGCGTTTGCACGAGAGCTTTTTCAAACCAGCCCATTTCGAGGGGCCCAGCGCGTGATCGATGTCTCCGGCGATGGACCCAACAATGCCGGGGTCCCGGCGCCGGTCGGCAGAAATACGACCGTTGCTCAGGGCATCGTCATTGACGGCCTTCCCATTATGTTGAAGGCCGCGCCGGATTCGGCATCGATTCCGGATCTCGATGTCTATTATCAGGAATGCGTCATCGGCGGAGATGGGGCATTTTTGTTGAAGGTAACGAATGTGTCCCAATTTGCCGAAGCTATCCTGCGCAAGCTCATTATCGAGATTTCAGGACTAGAGGTAAGCGGCCCTCTGCGGCGCCAAACAGGACTGATACGGGTTGAATACCCTCAGCCCTACAATTGTTTTATCGGCGAAGAGATGCAGGAGCGTACCATTGGAAAGTAGCTCAACCTCGCTTCGCCCTGTGGCGATGGACGGTGAAACCCTCCGCCTTCCCTCTCACCGCTTCTTCTTGAACGGCTCCATGCCCTTGCGGGCCAGTTCGTCGGCGCGCTCGTTTTCCGGGTGGCCGGCATGGCCCTTGACCCAGTGCCAGGTCACCTTGTGACGCTGGTTGGCAGCATCGAGCGCCTGCCAGAGTTCGCCGTTCTTCACCGGCTTCTTGTCGGAGGTCTTCCAGCCGTTTCTCTTCCAGCCGTGGATCCACTTGCCGATGCCGTCCATGACGTATTTCGAGTCGGTGTGCAGATCGACCTCGCACGGGCTCTTTAGGCTGTTGAGCGCCGTGATCGCCGCCAGAAGCTCCATGCGGTTGTTGGTGGTCTCGGGCTCGCCGCCGCACAAGTCCTTCTCGACCTCGCCATAGCGCAGCACCGCGCCCCAACCGCCCGGCCCCGGATTTCCGGAGCAGGCTCCGTCGGTGAAGATATCAACATGTTTCATGCGGGTTGGCTTTCGGCGATAAGGCCATATTCGGCGGCAGTGGCAACGGAGCGGTGGAACTGCAACTTCTTCAGATATTCGAGTGGGTCTTTCTTCACCACCAGCGCGCCCGGCGGGGTCATCAGCCAGTCGTAAAGCCGCGTAAGGAAGAAGCGCAAGGCTGATCCGCGCGCGAGCAGCGGCAGGGCCGCGATCTCGGCTGCGGTCAGCGGCCGCACGCTCTGATAGCCGGACAGAAGCGCCATGCCCTTGGTCATGTTGAAGGCGCCGTCCTTTTCGAAGCACCAGGCGTTCAAGCAGACGGAGACGTCATAGGCGAGGAAGTCGTTGCAGGCGAAATAGAAGTCGATCAGGCCGGACAGTTCGTTGCCGAGGAAGAAGACGTTGTCCGGGAAAAGATCGGCATGGATGACGCCTTCCGGCAGGTTCTTCGGCCAATTGGCTTCGAGAAAATCGAGCTCGGTGGCGATCTCGGTTTTCAGGCCCGGCTGCACCTCGTCGGCACGGTTGCGGGAATTGTTCCAGAGCGGCCGCCAGCCTTCGACGGACAGCGCATTGCGGCGGCGGATCTCGAAGCCCTCTCCCGCCACATGCATCGCCGCCAGCGCCTTGCCGACCTCGCGGCAATGATTGGCGTCGGGCTTGCGCAGCCACATGCCTTCGAGGAAGGAGATGACGGCGGCCGGCCGGCCGGAAAGTTCGCCGAGCAATTTGCCGTCGGCGCGCGGCAGCGGCAGCGGGCAGGAAAGCCCCTTGTCGGCCAGATGATGCATCAGTCCGAGGAAGAACGGCAGGTCGTTCTGGTCCACCCGCTTTTCATACAGCGTCAGGATGTAGGAACCCTTGGTCGTGTGCAGCAGGAAATTGGTGTTTTCCACGCCCTCGGCAATGCCCTTGTAGGAGGTGAGCCGGCCGACATCGTACTGCTTCAGGAAGCCGCTGAGATCGTCTTCGGTGATGTCGGTGTAAACTGCCAAGGTCTGTTCTCGCGGTTGTGAGTTTTGAAATTGTTTTGCCGGGGCATGGATCCTCGGGTCAGGCCCGAGGATGACGGAGGGAGGGAGCAATCGCAACGGTGACGGCTGGCTTGAGAATGGCAGGAAACCCGAGGTCGTCATCCTCGGGCCTGACCCGAGGATCCATGCCACCTGCCCTCATAGCCTAATCCCCATTCACGAACGCCATGTCCTGGGCGGTCAGCGGCACGTGGCGAAGCTCGCGGTTGACGAGGAAATTCTCGGTCTCCTCGACCGTATCGGCAAGCTCGACTGCAGCATCGTAGCGCTCGCGAAAAGCCTCGATGATCTCGTTGACGATGACTTCCGGTGCCGACGCGCCGGCCGACAGGCCTACGGTAGAGATATCGCCGACCGCATCCCAGTCGATTTCCGACGCGCGCTGGACAAGCACGGATTTTTTTGCGCCGGCCCGAAGGGCAACCTCGACCAGCCGCTTGGAATTGGACGAATTCGGCGCACCGACGACGAGGAAGAGATCGCAGCCGGGAGCGGCCTGCTTCACGGCTTCCTGGCGGTTGGTCGTGGCATAGCAGATCGAATCGGCGGCGGGTGCCGTCAGGTTGGGAAAGCGTTCATGCAGCCGCTTGATGACGCCGGCCGTGTCATCGACCGACAGCGTCGTCTGGGTAACGAAGCCGAGATTGTCCGGATCCGGCGGCACGTAATTGTCCGCGTCCTCGACGGTCTCGATCAGCGAAACGGCGCCTTCGGGCAATTGCCCCATGGTGCCGATGACTTCCGGATGGCCGGCATGGCCGATCAGCACGACATGGCGGCCGAGACGCTGGTGGCGCATCGCCTGTTTGTGCACCTTCGACACCAGCGGGCATGTCGCATCGAGATAGAAAAGATTGCGGCTATCGGCATCGGCGGGCACGGATTTCGGCACGCCATGGGCAGAAAAGACGACCGGCTGCTTGCGATGTTCGGCTGGGATCTCGTCCAGTTCCTCGACGAAGATCGCCCCCTTGGCTTCCAAGCCCTCGACGACATAACGATTGTGCACGATCTCGTGGCGGACATAGACCGGGGCGCCATATTCCTTCAGCGCCAGAACGACGATCTGGATCGCCCGGTCGACGCCGGCGCAGAAGCCGCGCGGGCCGCAGAGGCGGATGGTGATCGGTTTCTTTGCGATGAGAGAAGACGCCATTTATCAGGATGCCAGAACAGTGAATACAAGTGCCAGGATCGCCGGGCCACCCTGCACCAACAGGATGCGCGGCTTGACCGACCATGCGCCATATATAGCGGCAACGATCACGCACACAAGGAAGAACAGTTTCAACTGAAAGGCAAATTCCGCCGGCGAAGCCACGAGAGACCAGACAAGGCCGGCGGCGAGAAAGCCGTTGTAAAGCCCCTGATTGGCCGCCAGCACCTTCGTTGCCTGTGCCTGCTCGGCGGACATGCGAAACACTTTATGTCCCTGCGGCCCGGTCCAGAGAAACATTTCGAGCACGAGAAAGCCGATATGCATCACGGCGGTCAAGGCAATCAGGATAGTGGCGATGATGGTCATGAACTCCCCCGGCAGTCGTTATATGCGTTGAAGGCAACGCGTCCGAATTATCTTTTCCGCCGGAAGATGAACACGCCGCTGACTGCGACCAGCGCCGCGGCCAGGCCATACCAGGTGACGGCATATTGCAGATGGTTGTTCGGCAGGTCGAATTGCGTGACGCCGCCGATCGGCATGCCGCCCGGATTGGGCGTTGCGTCCGCATCGACGAAGAACTGGACGGTACGGGCCGGATCAAGACCGGCGCTCGATGCCATGACGTCAAGATCCTTCCAGTAGAAGATGTTCTTGGCGATATCATTGTCCGGCACCACCCAGGACGGCTTCGCGGCGAGTTTGACGCGGGAAAGACCAGTGACGGTCTGCTCGCCGGTCAATTGCCCCTGCTTGCGCATCTCCGGCTCCTTGCGCTCGAAGGAGACGAAGCCGCGATTGACGAGAAGGGCGCGGCCATCGGCGAGTTCAAGCGGGGCATAGACATAGTAGCCAGTCCGGCCCTCGTAGGTCGCGAAGAAGTGCCGTTCCTTGTCGTTGAGATAGGTGCCGGTGACCTGCACCGTGCGATAGTCGATGTCCTCGCCGGAATTCGCCATCGCCTCGACTGCGGCCAGATCAACCGGCGGTGCGTTGCGGCGCTCGGTGATCGCTGCCAGCAGACCCTCTTTCCAATGGAGCCGCTGCATCTGCCATGTGCCGAGCGACAGTAGAATGGCAAGCGCGAGCAGAACAAGAACAATGCCCGCGGCGCGGCCGAACAGCCCGCCGCGCTCTCTTCCGCCTGCAGTCTCAGCCACGATCGATCTCGCCTTGGCGCGCATTGTTGCGGAATTGCAGATTGATCAGGATGCCCTTGAGTATGCGCATCAAAACGAGGCTGAAGATACTGGCAAGCGGGATCCAGAGCAGGAAATGCACCCAGAGCGGAGGGTTGATGTTGACCTCCATCCACAGCGCTGCGCCAACGACGATGAAGCCGACGATCAGGATCACGAACACCACCGGGCCATCGCCGGAATCGGCGAACTTGTAATCGAGACCGCAACTGGCGCAGGCTGGCCTCATCTTCAGGAACCCGTCGAACAACTTGCCCTGACCGCAGCGCGGGCAAAGTCCCCTGATCCCGGCCTTGACCGGATCGACCGGCGGGAAATGTGCGCTGTCTTCGTTCATCTGTTCTTTACGTCCCTGTTTGCCTTCTACTTTCCATAACGCATTCGTCGCGCAAGCGATATATCGGCCACCGCGACCTTTGGGCTCATTCGAGCGGCGTGCCGGACAAATCCATCGCCGTAAGGCAGCGTTGCCAACAATGAAAAAGGCGGGCGCCTTGGCACCCGCCTTTTCGATTTCGCAGTTGACGACCCGATCAGCCGTGGGCGAGCGGTGCGCCCCAGCCGCCCCAGACGTAGATCGAGAAGAACAGGAAGAGCCAGACCACGTCGACGAAGTGCCAGTACCAGGCGGCGGCCTCGAAGCCGAAATGGTGCTTCGGGGTGAAATCGCCCTTCAGCGCCCGCAGCAGGCAGACGAGCAGGAAGATCGTGCCCACCAGAACGTGGAAACCGTGGAAACCGGTGGCCATGAAGAAGGTCGCGCCGTAGATCGAGTCCTTGAAGGCGAACGGTGCGTGGGCATATTCGTAGGCCTGGACGGTCGAGAACAGGATGCCGAGCAGCACGGTCAGCGTCAGGCCGCTGACAAGACCCTTGCGGTCGTCGTGCAACAGCGAATGGTGCGCCCAGGTAACGCAGGTGCCCGAGAGCAGCAGGATCACGGTGTTGTAGAGCGGCAGGTGCCAGGGATCGAGAACCTCGATGCCCTTCGGCGGCCAGACGCCGCCGGTAAAGGCCGTGCGCGTTGCCTGGATGGCTTCGCCCGAAAAGAGACTTGCGTCAAAGAAGGCCCAGAACCAGGCGACGAAGAACATCACTTCCGAAGCGATGAACATGATCATGCCATAGCGCAGATGCAGCGACACGACGCGGGTGTGGTGGCCCTCATGCGCTTCCTTGATCGTGTCCGACCACCAGCCGAACATCGTGTAGAGCACGACGACAAGACCGATGAAGAACACCCAGGGGTTGGCAAGCTCGAGGCCGAACATCTTGAACGAACCACCGGCCAGGTAGCGCATGTAGGCAACGCCGCCGAAGGCCATGATGAAGGCACCGATCGAGGCCAGAAGCGGCCAGGGGCTCGGGTCGATGATGTGGTAGTCGTGGTTTTTCTGATGCGCACCGGCCATGTGATAATCCCCGATAAGTCTTTCTCGTGTCGTCGTTTCCGGCTTAGCCGAAAACGGTGATCTGTCAAAGTTTGTTGTCAGTCTCCGCCGGCTTCACCGTCAGGCCGGCAATCGGCTTCGACGGTTCGCGGGCGTAGAACGTGTAGGAAAGCGTCAGCGTGTTGATGCCCTTGGTCTCGACCGTATTGACGATCTCCGGATCGACGAAGAACACCACCGGCATCTCCATCTTTTCACCGGGCTGCAGCGTCGTCTCGGTAAAGCAGAAGCACTGCACCTTGTTGAAATAGGCGCCGGCTGCCATCGGCGTGACGTTGAAAACCGCCTGACCGGTCGTCGGCTTCTTCGACAGGTTCGTCGCCTCGAACTCAACCTGCACCGTCTCGCCGATCTTCAGTTCGATCTCGCGCTGGACCGGCTTGAAGTCCCAGGGCAGCCCCGGTGCCGTGTTGGCGTCAAAGGTCACCTTGATGGTCTTGTCGAGGATGACGTCGGAAGCCTGCTCGACGCGCTTCGTCGTGCCGTTGTAGCCGGTGACCTTGCAGAACATGTCGTAGAGCGGCACGGCGGCATAGGCCATGCCGACCATGCCGAGCACGAAGGCGAGGCAGGACGCGACGATGACGCCGTTTGCCCGGTCCTTCTTCTGGTCTGCCTTGTTCGCCGTTGTCATGATCTTTTGATCCTACTGGACCATGCCGCTGCTGAATTTGATCAGCGTCACGACATAGAAGGCAGCAACGAGACCGAAGAGCACGACGCCGAGCGCGATGTTGCGGCCACGGCGCGATTTCTTCTGGGCGTCCGTCAGTCTCACGAGTTCCATCAGGCAACCTTTCCGACAGTGAGCCACATCGTGGCAATCAGATGATCGACCATCAACGCGGAGAAGATCGCGAAGAGATAAAGGATCGAGAAGGCAAAGAGCTTTTTGGCCGGGATCATCTTCTCGTCGCCCTCCGGCATGCGGTGAACGCCGATCGAATACCAGATGAAGCCGAGACCAAGACAGGCAGCGAAGGCGCCGTAAATGGTGCTCGCAAAGCCGAGTGCGGTCGGCACGACGCCGATGACGGCCGTCAGCAACGCATAGATGACGATCTGGTTCTTGGTCGTCGCCTCGCCGCAGACATTCGGCATCATCGGCACGCCGACTGCGCCATAGTCGCGCATCTTGAACAGCGCGAGCGCCCAGAAATGCGCCGGGGTCCAGAGGAAAGTGATCAGGAAAAGCACGATGCTTTCGATCGAAATTCCGTTCGTCACGCAGGCCCAGCCGATCATCGGCGGGAATGCGCCGGCGGCTCCGCCGATGACGATGTTCTGCGGCGTCGAGCGCTTGAGCCACATCGTGTAGATGACGACGTAGAAGAAAATAGTGAAGGCGAGCAGCCCGGCCGACAGCCAGTTGACGACGATGCCGAGAATGCAGACGGAGAAGGCCGAAAGCGTCAGGCCGAAGGCGAGCGCCTCGTGCGGAAGGATCTTGCCCGCCGGGATCGGCCGCTTGGCCGTGCGGGTCATCACCGCATCGATATCGGCGTCGTACCACATGTTGAGGGCACCGGAGGCTCCGGCGCCCACGGCGATACAGAGGATCGCGATAAAGCCGATGAAGGGATGGATGTGGCCCGGCGCCAGCACCATGCCGGCAAGCGCAGTAAATACCACCAGCGACATGACGCGTGGCTTCAACAGCTCAAAGAAATCGCGCGCAGTGGCTTCCGAAAGACGGGCGCCGCCTTCCGTGCCGATTGCCTCGTGATTGTCGATGACCCTCATGTCCTGTCCTTGAATTCGTCCGGCGCGTATCCCGCGCCGTCTTGCCGGTCCTCCCCGGCGTGGAGCGAAGCCGCCGTTGCCGGCGGCTTCGGATTGAAAGCGGCGCTTACTTGATGCGCGGCAGCTGTTCCCACTGGTGGAACGGCGGCGGCGATGTCAGCTGCCATTCCAGCGTGTTCGCGCCCTCGCCCCACGGATTGTCGCCGGCAACACGCTTCCTGGCGAAGGCTTCGAAGACGCAGAAGAGGAAGATCAGAACGCCGACGGCCGAGATGTAGGAGCCGTAGGACGATACCATGTTCCAGCCGGCATAGGCATCCGGATAGTCGATGTAGCGGCGCGGCATTCCGGCAAGACCGAGGAAGTGCTGCGGGAAGAACACCAGGTTGACGCCGACGAACATCACCCAGAAGTGCAGCTTGCCGAGGAATTCCGAATACATGTAGCCGGTCATCTTCGGGAACCAGTAGTACCAGGCAGCAAAGATCGCGAAGACGGCGCCGAGCGACAGAACGTAGTGGAAGTGGGCAACCACGTAGTAGGTGTCGTGCAGCGAACGGTCGAGGCCGGCATTGGCGAGCTGAACGCCCGTGACGCCGCCGACGGTGAACAGGAAGATGAAGCCGATCGCCCAGACCATCGGCGTGGTGAAGCGGATCGAGCCGCCCCACATCGTCGCGATCCAGGAAAAGATCTTCACGCCCGTCGGAACAGCGATGACCATCGTCGCGAAGACGAAGTAACGCTGCGTGTCGAGCGACATGCCGACCGTGTACATGTGGTGCGCCCAGACGATGAAGCCGACGGCGCCGATGGCGACCATGGCATAGGCCATGCCGAGGTAGCCGAAGATCGGCTTCTTCGAGAAGGTCGAGACGATGTGGCTGACGATGCCGAAGCCGGGCAGGATCAGGATGTACACTTCCGGGTGACCGAAGAACCAGAACAGGTGCTGGAACAGGATCGGGTCGCCGCCGCCTTCAGGCGCGAAGAAGGCCGTGCCGAAGTTGCGGTCGGTCAGAAGCATCGTAATGCCGCCTGCCAGAACCGGCAGCGACAGCAGAAGCAGGAAGGCGGTGATCAGCACCGACCAGGCAAACAGCGGCATCTTGTGCAGCGTCATGCCCGGAGCGCGCATGTTGAGGATGGTGGTGATGAAGTTGATCGCACCGAGGATCGAGGAGGCGCCGGCAATGTGCAGGCCGAGGATCACCAGATCCATGGCCGGCCCCGGCTGGCCCGATGTCGAATAGGGCGGATAGACCGTCCAGCCACCGCCCGAACCATAGGCACCCGCCGGGCCTTCGACGAACATCGACAGAAGCACGAGCAGGAATGCCGGAACGATCAGCCAGAAAGAAATGTTGTTCATGCGCGGGAAGGCCATGTCCGGCGCACCGATCATGATCGGCACCATCCAGTTGGCGAAGCCGCCGATCAGCGCCGGCATGACCATGAAGAAGATCATGATCAGCGCGTGGGCGGTCGTGAAGACGTTGAACATATGCTTGCCGGCATCGATGGATGCATCGGGCTCGAAGCCGTACATCATCTGGGCCAGACCGTGAAAGATCTGGATGCCCGGCTCCTGCAGCTCGGCGCGCATGAAGACCGACAGCGTGCCGCCGATGATGCCCGCGAAGATCGCGAAGATCAGGTACAGCGTGCCGATGTCCTTGTGGTTGGTCGAGAGGAACCAGCGCTGGAAGAAGCTCAGCGGCTTATGGGCCTGGTCGTGATCATGGTCGTGCCCATGCCCCTGATGGGCGCCCGGGGCATGGTCATGAAGGTGATCGTGTTGCGCGGTTGTTCCGGCCATGGGTCGAGCTCCCCTTCGAATTACTGTGCGGCGTTTGCAGCGACGTCTACGGTCTTTGCCGCGCCGTCGATGGAAGCCATGAGTGCCTTGTTTGCGTCACCGATATTGGTGGCGGCGGCGGCAAGCCAAGTGTTGTACTTGTCTTCGCTGACCACACGGATGGCGATCGGCATATAGGCATGGTCCTTGCCGCAGAGCTCGGAACACTGGCCGTAGTAGAGACCTTCGCGGTCCGCCTTGAACCAGGTTTCGTTGAGGCGGCCGGGAACGGCATCGATCTTGACGCCAAACGCCGGCATGGCGAAGGCGTGGATGACGTCGGCAGCGGTCACGAGAACGCGGACGGTCTTGCCGACGGGCACGACGACTTCGTTGTCGACAGCGAGCAGACGCGGGTATTCGGCCTTGTCTTCCTTGCCGAGCGAAGCGCGGTCTTCTTCCTTCATCATCAGGCTGTCGAAGGTGAGCGGGCTTTCGCCGACTTCATACTCGTAGGACCAGTACCACTGGTTGCCAGTCGCCTTCAGCGTCAGGTCCGGATTTGCCGGCGGCGTGAGCTGCGCGGTCAGGAGCTGGAAGGACGGGATGGCCAGGAAGAGCAGGATGATGACCGGACCGAGCGTCCAGGCGATCTCGATCATCGTATTATGGCTGGTCCTGGAGGGAACCGGGTTGGCCTTTTCGCGGAACCGGACCACGATCCAGATCAGAAGGGCGAGGACGAACAGCGTGATCGGGATGATGAACCAGAGCGTATACTGCTCGAACCATGTAATTTCTTCCATGATTCCCGTTGCTGCCGGCTGAAAGGTAGTCTGCCAAGCGACCGGCTTGTCGGCAAAGGCGTTCGTAGCAAAAAGCAGACAGGCAATCGATGCCAGAACTGCATAAGCCTTGTTTCTCACAATATGTCTCCCTGGGCGCTTGATCAGGATCAAACCGAAAACGCAGAATCCCTGCGATACTGAAGCGCTTCAAACCACAGTTTGATGAGCGCCGCAACATCTGTCCATTCAAGCCCATGCGGCATTTTTGCGCAAAGCATGCTTTTCGCACAGGCTCTTAAGCGATGCGGCTGTTCCGAAGGTACGGCGGAGAAGACCGCACCGGCACCATCGGCATTTCACGTCGATGCCGGACCTATACCATATTAAAGACAGCCGGCACTACACGGATGTCCTCTTATATATAGCGGCTTCACCACCGGCTTTGCCGTCTGCACGTCCTGCAAGAGCCCCATTTCCGCCACACCGGACTGGAATGTACCGGGCCGGGGCTTTTCATTTGCGTGTACGCACTTCAAGAATAGCCGGACTGATTCTTAAGTTTGAGGTTTACATGGGCCTGTCCCTCCTTTCCCGGCTGCCAATCGCGGCGTTCGGACTTGCCGCCACTCTTCTATCTTATACGGCAGCGGCCCAGCAGCCGGGAGCGCAACAGCCAGGTACACCGGGTACTGTAAAGTCGAACCATGGCGCGTGGTCGATCGTCTGCGATCAACCGGCAGGGGCAACTGCCGAGCAATGCGCGCTCATGCAGAACGTCATTGCCGAGGATCGTCCGGAAGTCGGCTTGTCGGTCGTCGTCTTGAAGACCGCCGACCGCAAGGCGAAGATCCTGCGCGTGCTTGCGCCGCTCGGCGTTCTGCTGCCGAACGGCCTCGGCCTCAATGTCGATGGCAAGGATATCGGCCGCGCCTATTTCGTCCGCTGCTTCTCCGACGGCTGCTATGCGGAAGTGGTTCTGGAAGAAGAACTGTTGAAGACATTCCGCAACGGCGCGACCGCCACGTTCATCGTCTTCCAGTCGCCGGAAGAAGGCATCGGCATCCCGGTCGACCTCAAGGGCTTCGGCGAGGGATATGACGCTCTGCCTTGAGGCGGTGAGCGTCTATCGCGCTCGCTGAGGGTTTACCCCCCTCTGTCAGCTGCGCTGACATCTCCCCCACAAGGGGGGAGATCGTTCTTTTCCATTCGTGGCTCCGTGTTAGGTGGGCAGCAGCGTCGCGGCTAATCTCCCCCCTTGTGGGGGAGATGTCGGCAAAGCCGACAGAGGGGCGTAAGCTCTCCCAGCAATAATAGCCGCAACTCTGCACCGCACTTGCCCCTCCCTCCTCCGCCCCCTAAATAGAGCGCACGCCGACCATCAAGGAGCCTCGCCCATGAACACCGATCTCATCAAACTGTTCGACAGCGACGAGGCGGCCGTGCGCGAGGTGCTGGCGCAGACGCTTTCCGGCGCCGATGACGGCGAGTTGTTCATCGAGCACAGCCAGTCGGAAACTTTGTCCTTCGACAATGGCCGCCTGAAGGGCGGCAGCTTCAATACCGATCAGGGATTTGGCCTGCGCGCCGTTGCCGGGGAAGCGGTCGGCTATGCGCATGCGGGCGATCTTTCGCTTGTCGCCCTGAAGCGGGCGGCCGATGCGGTCGGCGCGGTGACCCGCGGCTATTCCGGCACCTATGCGGCGGCTCCGCAACGCACCAACAGACGCCTCTACGGCGAGGAGAACCCGATCGGCGAACCGAGCTTCGAGGCCAAGGTTTCGCTGCTTGCCGAGATCGACGCCTATCTGCGGGCCAAGGACCCGAAGGTACGGCAGGTGACGGCCTCGATCGCTGCCAGCTGGCAGGTGGTCGATATCCTGCGCGCGGACGGCGAGCGCATGCACGACATCCGGCCGATGACGCGCCTCAACATTTCCGTCGTCGTCGGCGAAGGCGACCGGCAGGAATCGGGAACCTACGGCGTCGGCGGCCGGCGCGGCTTCGGCGATTTCGTCGCCACCGACAACTGGCAGCGCGGCGCCGATGAGGCCCTGCGGCAGGCGCTGGTCAATCTGACCGCCATCGACGCGCCGGCCGGAACCATGGATGTGGTTCTTTCTTCCGGCTGGCCGGGCGTGATGCTGCATGAAGCCGTCGGCCACGGGCTCGAGGGCGATTTCAATCGCAAGAAGACATCGGCCTTTGCCGGACTGATGGGCCAAACGGTCGCCGCCAAGGGCGTGACCGTCGTCGATGACGGCACGATCGAGGCCCGGCGCGGGTCGCTGACTATCGACGACGAGGGCACACCGTCGGGCTACAACGTGCTGATCGATGACGGCAAGCTCGTTGGTTACATGCAGGACCGCCAGAACGCCCGGTTGATGGGCATGAAGCCGACCGGCAACGGACGGCGCGAATCCTACGCGCATGTACCGATGCCGCGCATGACCAACACCTATATGCTTTCCGGCGACAAGACGCCCGAAGAAATCATCGCCTCGGTTAAGAAGGGCGTCTATGCCGTCTCCTTCGGCGGCGGCCAGGTCGATATTACCTCGGGCAAATTCGTCTTCGGCTGCACCGAGGCCTATCTGATCGATAACGGCAAGATCGGCGCGCCGGTCAAGGGTGCCATGCTGATTGGCAACGGGCCGGACGCGATGCAGCGCATCACCATGATCGGCAACGACATGAAGCTCGATACCGGCATGGGCAATTGCGGCAAGGGCGGCCAGTGGGTGCCTGTCGGCGTCGGCCAGCCGCATCTGCGCATGAATGAGATGACCGTCGGCGGCACGCAGGCCTGACGGCAGGCCCCGCCACCGCAGCTCAGATCATCATCACCCGCGCCACTGTTGCCGATGTGCCCGCCATCCGTCGCGGATTCAACCGGTGTTAACGCCGCTGCCGCTACAGTCCGGTCGTCGAAACTCGATCGCCAAGCGTCGGAAAAGCCCGTGAAAGCCATGTTGCGAAAATTCGTCAAACGCGCCGCCATTACCGGGGGGCTCGAAGCCGCGCGGCTGGCGAATGCCACCGGCCTGATGCGGCGCGCGCGCGGGCGCGGCGCGATCTTCACGCTTCATCACGTCCGCCCGAAAAAGCCCCGTGTGTTCGACCCCAATGCCCATCTGGAAATCACGCCGGACTTTCTCGACACGGCGATCACCCGGCTGAAGCGCGACGGCTACCGGTTCATTGCGCTCGACGCGCTGCCCGCTCACCTCACCTCGAACGATCTCCAGCCAGTTGCGGCGTTCACGCTCGACGACGGTTATCGCAACAATCTCGACTACGCGGCCCCGGTCTTCTCCAGGCATGGCGTGCCCTTCACCGTCTTCGTCGCCGGCGGTTTTATCGATCGAACCGAAATTCTCTGGTGGGAAGTGCTGGCCAGCCTGTTGGAGCGGCAGACGAACCTCAAGTTCCAATTCGACACGGAGATCGAGACGCTGCCAGCCGCGACGCTGCAGCAGAAGCAGGCCGCCTTCGATCGCATCGCCGCCTTCATCCATGCGATCGACGAAACGACGGCCGTGGAGCGGCTGAAGGCCATGGCCAGTCTTCAGGGCGTCGATGCACTGAAGCTGACGGCTGACCTCACGCTGGATGAAGCCGGCCTCCGGAAACTCATTGAAAACCCTCTGGCCAGCCTCGGCGCCCACACGATCACGCATCGCGCCCTGGCGCGCCTGACCGACGATGCCGTGCGAACCGAGATGGAACGGTCGGCCATGCGCGTCGAGCGGATCACCGGCCGCCGGCCGGCGTCGTTTGCCTATCCCTATGGCTACAGGGGAACCGTTTCGCAACGCGATCACCGGACGGCGAAAGAACTCGGCTTCACAACCGCCGTTACCACGCAGCCGGGCACGCTGGCCGATGGCATTGAAACAGCCGCACTGCCCCGCATCTCGCTGAACGGTCACTTCCAGAAGGCGGGTTATGTCAGCGCGCTCGCCTCCGGGACGCCGTTCAGGCTGACGGGAGGCAGCTAGCTGTTTGATCCCCGACTTTGATGGTGCAATCTTCTCACAGGCACGGAGGGATTCGCTATGGGGCAGATTTTACATGGGAGCGCCACGACGCGGCCTACAATTTCGGCCGTCGGCTCAAGACCCGCAAAGGCGTTGAGGCAGTTCCCACGCTGAGATCCGCTCGAATTTCAGCAGCGAGCGCCTTAACTGCCGACGCGCTGAAGGTTCCGCTCGACTGTAGCAGACAAATATCGAGGAATGGCAGGGTCACGGGGCATCGAGCATGCCGAATAGTTAAGCGCCATTGATGTTTGACATCAATTGAATTCGTTTGAATGTGAGCAATTGATCCAGTTAAATTAACCTATGCATGCAGAAATTAACATTTTACTACCTTAGGTAAAATAACCGCATACGGCGTTCCCGAAAGCGTCTTCGAAGCCATTCCAGGCCGCACGGTCGTTATCGGCGGCGGCTACGGCCGCGAGCCGGTGAGCGCTCCCCAGAAAATAGCGGCCGCCGAATAGAGACCGGCAGACCCGACCGCGCGCGCGGTCGGGTCAATTTGAGGAATATAGCGATGTTGAAAAGCGAAGGTGGCAGACTTTCATTGGCGGATACCGGCCTGCTGATTCTGGTCGCGTTTGTCTGGGGGTTCAACTTCGTGGTGATTGCTGTCGGACTGAACAGTTTCCCGCCCCTTCTGTTTTCTGCCCTTCGTTTCCTCGTCTGCGCATTGCCGGCTGTCTTCCTTGTTCCGCGCCCAGCAGTGCGTCTGCGCGACCTGGTAGGCCTTGGCGTGGTACTTGGCATCCTTCTCTTTGCCTTTCTGTTCGTCGGCATTCACGCAGGTATGCCAGCGGGGCTTGCATCGCTCGTCATGCAGTCGCAGGTCTTCTTCACCGTGGTGCTGGGAGTTGCCTTGCTCGGCGAACGTCCTCGTCCACTGAACTGGTTTGCCATCGTAATTGGATTCTTTGGCATTGCTCTCATTGCATCCGAGCGCGGTAGCTTCGACAAGGTCTCCGCGCTCATGTTCATTCTTGCCGGCGCATTGTCGTGGGGTGTCGCAAACCTCATGATGAAGAAGATGCCAAAGACAAACATGATGCACCTGATGGTATGGATCAGCCTGATCCCTCCTGTTCCGCTTATCCTTCTTTCCCTGGCTCTGGATGGCTGGCCCGCTATCAAAATCTCGCTGGTTGACATGAGTTGGCGCGGCATCGGCGCTATACTCTATACGGGTCTTCTTTCGACGATTTTTGCGTACGGTGTGTGGGGAAATATGCTGCAACGTTACCAGACCGTCGCGGTAGCCCCATTTGCACTTCTCATTCCGTTGTTTGGTCTGGTATCCGCCTCCGTGTTCCTCGGCGAGCAACACGGCGTGGTCGATGTCGTGGCTTCGTTTCTCGTCGTAACCGCACTGGCCATCAACGTGTGGACCCCTCAACTGGAAGCGTTTTTCCAAACGCCGGCCGCCAAGCGACTAAAATCCTTTCGTGAATGACGACACGTCGCTCTCTTCTAAGCCCGGCGGTGATCAGGGATACATCCTGACCTTGCTCCAGTTGCCCTGCGGGGTATCGCGGCGGAACTCGATGCGGTCGTGCAGGCGGAAGGCGCCGTCTTTCCAGAATTCGATCGACGTCGGCTTGATCCGGAAACCGGACCAGTAGTCCGGGCGCGGGATTTCGCCGATGACGTAGCGGGCGGTGTATTCGGCCACGGCCTTTTCCAGCGCGAAGCGGCTTTCGAGCGGCCGCGATTGTTTCGACGCCCAGGCGCCGATGCGGCTGCCGCGGGCGCGGGTCTTGAAATATTCATCCGCCTCTTCGTTGCTGACGATCTCGACGGGACCGCGCACACGCACCTGACGGCGCAAGGTCTTCCAGTGAAAGCACATCGCAGCCTTCATGTTGCCGAGGATTTCCTGGCCCTTGCGGCTCTCGAAATTGGTGTAGAACACGAAGCCGTGCTGATCGAAGTCCTTCAAAAGAACCATGCGCACATCCGGCAGGCCATCGGCATCCACAGTTGCCAGTGCCACGGCATTGGGATCGTTGATCTCCGATGCCTGCGCCTCTTTCAGCCATGTGCCAAAAAGGGAAAAGGGCTCGTTCTCTTCCGTGAAGTCACCAGTTGTTAACCCAGTCTCGCTCATATTGTCTTCCAATGCCGTGATGTGGCGATAGAGCCCGAGGGCCCCGCCGCCGCGAAAAAGTGTCAGAGCCTGCCGATGCGTCCTTGGACCTCGAAGCTGCTCTTTCGAGTCTGACAGGTATGCCGTGCAAGACATAGCAAAGTGGATCAAGGACACAAAGGTTTTCTCCCGGGTGATGGGTATGGCCGCTCTGTGTATCGCCGCAGGCGCCCTGTCGGGATGCATGGGGGCCGGCCTTGGCCTTGCGGGCTCCTCCGATGTCGACAGGACCGTTGCCACCGGCTCCGTGCCGCAGCCGAGCGATGACGAGGATAACGCCGACGCCATTACCGTGCGCAATGCAGTATCCTCCGCCGATGTGACGAAGATGACCGGAAACCCGATCCCCTGGGCGAATGCAAGCTCCGGCAGCGCCGGCGTCATCAGCAGCATCGCCGAGGAAGAGGTGAACGGCACCGTCTGCCGCAGTTTTACCACGACCCGCCATTCCTACCAGGGCATCGCCAACTTCGACGGCAAGACCTGCATGCTTGGAACCGGCGAATGGTATCTCACCAGTTTCGGCCCGCGCGGCTAAGCCAAACTGCCAAATTCCGCTACCTGCCATTAACCACGCTTCGACAAAGCCGCGCGACCCAAGCCCGCACTATGCCATTCCGGCCTACCGGCTAACCGATATTTAAGCAGCCGCTTCTCATCATCGCAACCATCAGGAGCGTGCCCGGCGTGGCGCGGTTTCCTCGTTGTTTCAACAGGCTGAAACGAACCGCTGGATGCGGTGCCTCGGCCCTCAAGAACGGTGACATGCATGCGTGATCCCTATTCAGTGCTCGGCGTCAGACGCAATGCCGGACCGGACGAGATCAAGGCCGCCTGGCGGGCGATGGCGAAGGCCGTGCATCCCGACCAGAACAAGGACGATCCGCTGGCGACCCAACGCTTTGCCGAAGCCGGCCGCGCCTATGAGGTGCTGAAGGACCCGAAGCTGCGCAACCGCTACGATTATGCGCGCCGCGAGGCAGAACTGCGCCGCATGGAAGAAATGAAGCGCAAGAGCCGCGGCGCCACCGACGAAGAAACCGTCGATCTGGAAACGGCCGAGGAGATGATTTCGCGCATCTTCGGCACTGACACTCGCGGCAAGCCTCAGGAGACCGCCAAGCCGCAGGAGAGAAAGCCGGCCGCTGCCGCACCGCAAGCCAAGGTCGAGCCGAAGCCGGAAGCGAAAGCGGAACCAAAAGGCGAGGCTATATCCGAACCCGACGCAAAGCCGGAAGCGAAAGCGGAAACAGCGGAAAAACCGGCAAGCTTCGGCGGTTTTCCCCGCGCTGCAGCGCCTGCCGCCGAACTGGTCTCGGCCATCGTCCGGCGCATTCGTGGCGCCGCGAACAAGACCGCCGACAAGGTGCCGGAAATCTTCTGTGACGTCACCGTCTCGGTCGAGGACATTTTTCGTCGCGAGAAGGCAACGGCAACGCTGCCCGACGGTCAGACCCTGAAGGTCAGCCTGCCCGCCGGCACGAGCGACGGCAGCGTCATTCGTCTCAAGGAACAGGGCTACCGGCTGAACGGCATGCTGCGCGGCGACGTCGTCGTGACCGTCCGTATTGCCCAGGACGGCGCCTTCCGACCGGATGGTATCGACCTGCGCACGACGCTGCCGGTCAACATCCAGGACGCCGTGCTCGGATGCGAGACGGCGGTGGAAACCCTGACGGGCCCGGTCAGGGTGACAATTCCGGCCTGGTCCGGCTCGGACCATGTCATCCGTCTTGAAGGCCACGGACTGCCGTCTGCCGATGGCAAACGCGGCGATCTGCTGGTCGAGTTGCGGCTTATGCTGTGGGAAAAGCCGGACGAAAAAGTCACCGATCTCATGCGCAGCCTGCGCAACGGACTGTATTTGTAACGTTTTTACGACAATCCCGGTGGACGCTGACCCATTATTACCGGGACTAACAGTTCCTGATCCGCACCACGCTTGAACCACAATGGCGGCTATGCCATAGCCAATGCTCGAAAATTCAGGACCGGCGCGGCCACGAGGCGGCGCATGGTTCCGGCAGGTTTAACGATGCGGAATTTCCAACCAGCAACGGCTGACGGAAACAGAGGCAATATTGGGGGCATAACGGCATGTCGCAAACATCCGGTCTGATGAAAGGTAAACGCGGCCTTATCATGGGCGTCGCAAACAACCGGTCGATCGCATGGGGTATTGCCAAGGCAATTCATGCGCAGGGCGGCGAACTGGCTTTCACCTACCAGGGCGACGCGTTGAAGAAGCGGGTAGAACCTCTGGCTGAGGAACTTGGCGCGGTCATGGCCGGCCATTGCGACGTCAGTGACGAATCCACGATCGATGCCGTGTTCGACAACCTCGAAAAACTGTGGGGAAAGATCGATTTCGTCGTGCATGCGATCGGCTTTTCCGACAAGGACGAACTGACCGGCCGCTATGTCGACACGTCAGCAGCGAACTTCGCGATGACGATGCAGATCTCCGTCTACTCGTTCACCTCGGTCGCTCGCCGGGCCGAAAAGCTGATGACCGATGGCGGCTCTCTGCTGACGATGACCTACTACGGCGCCGAGAAGGTCATGCCGAACTACAACGTCATGGGCGTTGCCAAGGCAGCCCTTGAAGCCAGCGTCAAATATCTGGCCGTCGACCTCGGCCCGAAGAACATCCGGGTGAACGCGATTTCCGCCGGGCCGATCAAGACGCTGGCCGCTTCCGGCATTGGCGACTTCCGCTATATCCTCAAGTGGAACGAGTACAACGCGCCACTGCGCCGTACCGTCACCATCGAGGAAGTGGGCGATGTCGGCCTCTACATGCTCTCCGATCTCTCCCGTTCGGTGACCGGCGAAGTGCATCACGCCGACAGCGGCTATCACGTCGTTGGCATGAAGGCTGTCGACGCGCCTGACATCGCCGTCGCCAAGGACTGACGCGACACGAATGAATTCCGGGGCTTGGCTCAAGCTTGAAGCCCCGGTCTGTCTTGCATAGAAAATTGCATACCCCTGCCCCGGAGTTGATCCGTGCTCATTTACATGATCCGTCACGGACAAACCGACTGGAATGCGCAGATCCGCCTCCAGGGGCAGAAGGACATACCCCTCAACGACACCGGCAGACGGCAGGCGAGCGGCAATGGCCGGGCGCTTTTTTCTCTTCTCGGCAGGCAAGCGGAAAATTTCGATTTCGTCGCAAGCCCGCTCCATCGGACCCGCGAGACCATGGAACTGGCGCGGGAAGCCATGGGCCTTGCCCGTTCCGGCTACCGCACGGATGAGAGGCTGAAAGAAGTCTCCTTCGGCGATTGGGAAGGCTATACACTGGCAGAGCTGGAACTGGAGATGCCCGAGCGCGTGGCCGAGCGCGAACTGTCCAAATGGGATTTCATCCCGCCAGGCCCGGATGCCGAGAGTTACGAGATCCTCTCATGGCGCGTCGGCGCCTGGCTTTCCAGCGTTTGCGCCCCCACAATCTGCGTCAGCCATGGCGGCGTGATCCGCACGCTGTTCAAGATGTGCGGCGCGATGGAAGCCGAGGAAGCAGCCCTTGGCGCCATTCCTCAGGACAGGATCTTGAAGATTGAAAACGGCGCGATCGGCTGGCTTTGAGAAAGCTTTCGCCGTCACGGCGAAAGCATCGGATCACGACGGAAGCAACGGAAATTACTGAACAATTTCCAGATCGTTGATGACGCGCTTGCCATCGACTTCGGTGTAGAACACCAGAACCTTGACGCCTTCCTTGAGGCCATCGAAGTTGAATTCCTCGGGCGCCTGGTAGCTCTTGCCGTCATCCAGGGAAAGGCTCAGCTTGTCGGTATCGACGCTGGTAATCACAGCTTCGACATCCGCGCTTTCGGCAAATGCAGCGAGTGGCGAAAAGAACCCGGCTGCGGTCATCAATGCGGCAACGATGAAACGCATCTTTCTTGCCCTCTTCAGTGATTCATTCAATTTCATACTGCCCATTGTTTGACCCCTGATTGTGGCAAAAATTGCCCGTTGCCATGACTTTTAAAAGTTTAGCCGATCTGAAATTTTCATGGCGGACCAAATCTTGACCGACGTACCCCATCCGATCGGCGAAGCGCGGATTTGATAGCAGGATCAGCCTCTAAAGCCAATCTTAAGACTCCATGTTTACCGTCATGCCGGGGAATATGGGGTTCTTGAACGTTGACCAAAAGCGCTACAATCCGTCACCGCGCCTGGACGCTCGCGAGGCTGGCGAAACCGTCGCTTTTTCCCGCCGTCATCGCCGCTGCCGTCGTCTTCACCGGTGGCTATTTCTTTAAAGAGCAGAACCGTCAAAACTTCCACAGCGAACTGAAGAGCAACGTCGAGAGCGAGCTCAACCTGATCTCCACCCGGCTGCAGAGCGAGATCAACAACAACATCACCGCCCTTCGCGGCTTTGCCAATAATTTCTCCGTCGCCCCCGACATGCCGCAACCGGTTTTCGACCAGTTGGCGACCAAGCTGCTCCTGCAGAATCCCCAAATGGTGCGTGTCAGCGCCGCGCCCGACGCCGTTATCCGCATGACGTTTCCGCTCGTCGGAAACGAGCGGATGATCGGCACTGATTTCAAGAAATTCCGCTCCTCCAGGGTCGCCGTCGATCGCGCCCAATCGAAGGCAAAGCCGATCATCGCCGGCCCGGTGAGACTGCCGAGCGGCCGCACGGGCTTCAACCTTTTCTCTCCTGTCTTCACCAAGAGCAACGAAACGGTGGCCTTCTGGGGTTTCATGGAAGCGGTCATCGACGAAAAGGAGATTTACGGCAGCGCGCGGCTGATGGGGGCTGGAACACAGGAGGACGAGACCGATGACGGCCGCCGTCCCATCGGGATCCAGCTGGCGATCCGCGATGTCTCGGTGAAAGACAACATCCAGGATGCCTTCTTCGGCGACACCTATATCTTCGAGAAATCACCGGTCATCCGCCAGCTCGATCTCCCGGGCGGCAGCTGGGAACTGGCAGCGATCCCGGCCAGTGGCTGGGCGCAGGAGCCGGACAACAGCACCTGGCTGGACATCACCGTTCTCGTCGCAGCCGCGATCGTGATCGTTCCGATTTTGCTGGCCGGCGGCCTCGTCAACGAACGCCAGCGCAACATGGCCACGCTGCGATCCCGCGAACGGGAGCTTCTGACCGTATCGCACCGGCTCAATCTGGCGCTCGAATCCTCCAAGATCGGCATCTGGGAGATCGACCTCGACACGCAGCATCGTTCCTGGGACGAGCGCATGTATCATCTGCACGGCATGCCGCCCGGCGATGGCGCACCAAGCTACGCCGATTGGCGGCGGACCGTTCATTCCGACGACATCACCACGGCCTCGCTCACCTTGTTCAAGGCGCTGGACGAAGACCTCGAATACCGTTCGCAATATCGTATCGTCATGCCGGACGGCAAAGTCCGCCATGTGCGCAATGTCGGCTCGACGCATGCCGGCGCCGACGGCAAGGCGAAGATTACCGGCATCAGCTGGGACGTCACCGACGACGTGCTGATGACCGAGCAGCTCAGAACCGCGAAGGCGATGGCGGAAGCCAAGAACGGCGAGCTCGCCGAGGCCAAGGACCGCATCGAGCATAATGCGCTGCACGATCCGCTGACCGGGCTTGGCAATCGCCGCATGCTCGACAAGGAACTGGAAACGCTGTCGGCTGCGCGCAAGGATGGCCTGCAGAACATCGCCATCCTGCATATCGACCTCGACCGCTTCAAACAGATCAACGACACGCTCGGTCATGCAGCGGGCGACGCGATGCTGGTGCATGCATCGAAAATCCTCCGCTCCAATGTGCGGGCTGGCGACATGGTTGCCCGCATTGGCGGCGACGAGTTCGTCGTCCTGGTCGCCGACCCGCCGGGCAAGGACTCTCTCTCGAGCCTCTCGGAACGCATCATCGCCGAGATGCGCCAACCGGTCGACTACAACGGCTTCCCCTGCCGCTTCGGTGTCTCGATCGGCATTGCGGTTGCCGGCGACATGGCGATCGACGAACGGCAGCTTCTGGTCAATGCCGATATCGCGCTCTACCGGGCCAAGGAAAACGGCCGCAGTCGCTGCGAATTCTTCACCGAAGCGCTGCAGGCGGAGATCGTCACCACCAAGCGCATCGCAGACGAAATCCTCGAAGGCATCGAGAAGAACCAGTTCATCGCCTGGTACCAGCCGCAGTTCGAGGCGGGAACGCTGCGCCTTTCCGGCGTCGAAGCGCTGATCCGCTGGAACCATCCGCGCGACGGCGTTCTGACGCCCGATAAATTCCTTGGCATTGCCGAAGAGCTCAACGTCGTCGCCACGCTCGACCGGATCGTCCTTGACCGGGCGCTGATCGATGCCATGCGATGGGCTGCGATGGGTATCGACGTGCCGAAGGTCTCCGTCAATGTCTCGGCCAAGCGATTGAGCGACGACACGCTCTTGAATTCGCTGCAGGGCCTTTCGTTCAAGCCGGGCCAGCTGTCCTTTGAACTGGTGGAGTCGATTTTCCTCGATGAGAGCGACGACATCGTCACGACCAATATCGAGGGTATCAAGAAGCTCGGCATCGATATCGAGATCGATGACTTCGGCACCGGCCACACCTCGATCGTCAGCCTTTTGAAGATCAAGCCGAAGCGGCTGAAGATCGACCGGCAGCTCGTCGCCCCTATTCTGAAGGCCCGCAGCGAGCAGGCGCTGATCCGCTCGATCATCGAGATCGGCCGCTCGCTCGGTATCGAAACCGTGGCCGAAGGCGTCGAGACCATGGCGCATGCGGAGATGCTCGGGCTGCTCGGCTGCGATCTGCTGCAGGGCTATGCCTTCGCCAAGCCGCTGACCTTCGAGAAATTCGTCACATTCGCCACCAACGAAGCCCTGCAACTGGCGTCCTGACCGTTCCCTCCCTGACGAGACACACTGTTCACGCGCCAATTGCCGTATTTTGCCAGAAAGGTTTTCCCTTTCCTGCATTTTCCCACTAATAGTCACGCCGAATGAATGTCGCATGCAGGCGCCTTGAACGCCGGCGGTTTACACATCGGTTCTGGACATGTCGCACAACACCTTCGGCCATCTTTTCCGCGTTACAACCTGGGGCGAAAGCCACGGGGTCGCACTCGGCTGCGTCATCGACGGCTGCCCGCCCGGCATCCGCTTCACGCTCGCCGAACTGCAAGCCTGGCTCGACAAGCGCAAGCCCGGCCAGTCTCGCTTCGTCACCCAGCGCCGCGAGGACGATCTGGTCAAGGTGCTCTCCGGCGTCATGCTGGACGCCGATGGCGAGACGATGATCACCACCGGCACGCCGGTCTCGATGATGATCGAGAATACCGACCAGCGCTCCAAGGACTATTCCGACATCGCCAAGAGCTATCGCCCGGGCCATGCCGACTACACCTATGATCTCAAATACGGCATCCGCGACTATCGCGGCGGCGGGCGCTCGTCGGCCCGTGAAACGGCGGCGCGGGTCGCCGCCGGCGGCCTCGCCCGCAAGGTCGTGCCGGGACTTCTGGTGCGAGGCGCGCTGGTGCAGATTGGCAAGCACAAGATCAACCGCGACAACTGGGACTGGTCGCAGGTCGGCAACAATCCGTTCTTCGCTCCTGATCCGGCGATTGTTCCCGTCTGGGAAGAGTATCTCGACGGCATCCGCAAGGCCGGTTCTTCGGTCGGCGCCGTGGTCGAGGTGGTCACCGAGGGCGTTCCGGCCGGGATCGGCGCGCCGATCTATGCCAAGCTCGACCAGGACATCGCCTCCAACCTGATGTCGATCAATGCCGTCAAGGGCGTCGAGATCGGCAACGGTTTTGGCGCGGCCGAAATCACCGGCGAGGAAAATGCCGACGAGATGCGCATGGGCAATGATGGCAAGCCGATCTTCCTGTCAAACCATGCCGGCGGCATCCTGGGCGGCATTTCGACCGGCCAGCCGGTGATCGCCCGCTTCGCCATCAAGCCGACCTCCTCGATCCTCACCCAGCGGCAGTCGATCGACAGTGACGGCAACAATGTCGATGTCCGCACCAAGGGCCGCCACGACCCCTGCGTCGGTATCCGTGCCGTGCCGATCGGCGAGGCGATGGTCGCCTGCACGATCGCCGATCACTACCTGCGCGACCGGGGCCAGACCGGACGCCTCAAGTAACTTCAAGGAAGAATCCCATGCCCTTTGACCAGAAGCGCGTTGCCGATGCCATCCGGGCCTTCGAGGCCGGCGAGATCGTCGTCGTCACCGACGATGGCGGACGCGAGAACGAGGGCGACCTGATCGTCGCCGCCGTTCACTGCACGCCGGAAAAGATGGCCTTCATCGTCCGCCATACCTCGGGAATCGTCTGCACGCCGATGCCGAAGGAAGAGGCCAAGCGCCTCAACCTCAACGCGATGGTGGCAGAGAACGATTCGGCCCATACGACCGCCTTTACCGTGACCGTCGATTTCAAGCACGGCACGACCACCGGCATCTCTGCCGACGACCGGACGCTGACGGTGCGCAACCTCGCCAATCCGAATGTCGGCCCGTCCGATTTCGTCCGCCCCGGCCATATCTTCCCGCTGGTCGCCCGCGAAGGCGGCGTCCTGATGCGTTCGGGCCATACCGAAGCCGCCGTTGATCTCTGCAAGCTCGCCAGCCTGCCGCCGATCGGTGTCATCTGCGAACTCGTCAACGACGACGGCACCGTTATGCGCGGCCCCCAGGTCGCCACGTTCGCCGAGACGCATGGGCTGAAGGAGGTTTCGGTCGCCGACCTCATCGCCTACCGCCAGCGCAAGGAAACGCTGATCGAACTGGAGGCGACGTTCGACGTCGATACGCCCTATGGCAAGGCCAAGGCCCATGCCTATTCCCTGCCCTGGGACCCGATGCAGCACCTCGCCATCATCTTCGGCGACATCCGCGACGGCGTCGATATTCCGGTGCGGCTACATCTGGAAAACGTGGCGGCCGATGTGTTCGGCAAGGATTGCGCGCTCGATGCCATCATGAAACGCATGTCGGAACAAGGCTGCGGCGTCATCGTCTACCTGCGCGAAGGGTCTGTCGGCGTCGGGGCCTCGCAGACCGCCCGCAAGGGCAAACATGACCGCGAAGGCCATGATGAGGCGCAGGCACGCGAAAGCGAATGGTTGGAAATCGGCCTCGGCGCGCAGATCCTGAAAGATCTCGGCATCACCTCGATCAAGCTGATCTCGTCCCGCGAACGCCACTATGTCGGCCTCGAGGGCTTTGGAATCCAGATCGCGGCGACGGAGATCCTCTAAGCGCGCGGCAAAAAGGGCACCGGTTGTGCGTGCCGGTGTCTTTTTACCGTGACGGCGCGCTTCTGTGCGGCCCTTAGCGAGAGGCGTCGGAGCTCGCACTTCGACCAATCCCGGTCAGGCGCGAACTCACCTGCACCGCTTGCTCCATCGGCCAGCGGAAAGTATCTATCTGAATCTGGTATTTTCCAGAATGGCCAAAACCGGCCTGCAATAATTGACCGCCTCCTGCGAGATCGGCTTGCCGAGCAACCAAACTCATGATTCGACGAGGATCACGATGGACTCCGGCACCACGCCATCATAAGTCATCGCTTCAGCAGCTGCCGTGCTCTCCAGGGCTTTCTTGAGGACGTCCATGTCCGGAACGTCCATAAGAACGGCAACCCGTGTCGGGTCCTGCGCGTCAACGAATGTTCGAATGTTGGTCACGCCAAGTGGACCAAATAACTCTTTGCGCTTTGGCGATTTGAGCCAATGTTCGGCGCCCTTTGTGATGTTGTGGTAGGCAACAATTGTCGGCATTGTATCCTCCCTCTTGCGACGTGAACGTCCGACATCCGCCAGGAGTGCCAAAATCCGTCCACGTCGATTCACGGAACGCCCTATAACTTGGACTGTCAAGCAGCGTCAGGGGCGCAACGGTTTAGAAACAACGATGGCCAGGACGGGGCGCTTCCCTTGAAGTACAGCCGCGTCCGGCGGCCGTTTGGCGCGAGCGAACAACTGGCCAACGACTGCGCCCCTACCGTCCATCCGTGAACTGCACGAGATCCCATAAATTTCCGTAGAGGTCTTCAAACACGGCGACAATGCCGTACGGAGCATGCTTCGGCTCGCGCGTAAACCGGATGCCGGCTTCGAGCATGGCCGAGTAGTCCCTGCTGAAATCGTCGGTCCGCAGGAATAAGAAAACTCGACCACCAGCCTGGTTGCCTATGAACGTTTCCTGATGAGTCGAGGACGCGCGTGCGAGAAGCAATGAGGTGCTGCCCTCGCCCGCGGGCCTGACGACAATCCAGCGCTTGTCCTGCTCCGGCTGGTAGGTGTCCTCAACCAGAGTGAACCCCAATTTGTTGACGTAAAAGTCGATTGCTTCGTCGTAGTCGCGAACGACAATCGCGATAAGTGCAATAGCTTGGTTCATGGCGCCTCTGCTGGTCCGACAATAGTATCTATGGTTGCAGAATTCGGGAGCGAATACGAGTCCGCTTCGGGTCAAAGCGGGCATTCACAGTTATGCGTGACTTCCTATACCCGATCCGCGCTCAGCGGACCTCGCGCTCCCAGCCATCCAGGAACACCACCTTCTCGACGCCCGCGAACTTCGCCACCCGTGCCAGTTCGGCCTCCAGCCGCTCCATCCGGCCCGACGACGTCCGCACGCCCTTTTCCCACCAGAGCCGCTTGACGTCGAGGGTTCCGGCCTTGCGGTCCGCCTTCATGTCGATGCGGCCGACGAGGCGGTCGCCTTCAAGCAGCGGGAAGACGTAGTAGCCGTATTCGCGCTTCGGCTCGGGCACGAAGACTTCGATGCGGTAATAGAAGCCGAACAGACGTTCGGTTCGGTTGCGGTCGCGGATCAGCGGATCGAAGGGGCTGAGCACCCGCAGGCGCGCGGGCGGATCAGTGAGATCGCGCAGTGCCTCGATCCCGTCGGCAAAGGCGAAGGAGCCGCGCGGCTTGCCGTCGACCGTTTCGATCGCAACGTCCTCCAACTCTTCACGATGGCTTTCCACCCATTGCTTGGCTTCCTGCGGCGTCACCAGATCGAAAAAGGCGGCGATCTCGCCGGACGTGGCAAAGCCGAGCCGCTTCAGCGCCTCGCGGCAGGCCCAGTCGACGAAGGTGTCGTGATCGACTTCGGCCTCGTAATGCTCCTTCGGGATCACCCGCTCGGTCAGGTCATAGATCTTCTGGAAATTGTCGCGCGCTGCAATCGAGAGTTTGCCGGTATGCCAGAGGAATTCGAGCGCCGTCTTCGACGGATGCCAGTTCCACCAGCCGCCCGACTTGTGATCCTCGGCTTTCACGTCCCGCGCCATGATCGGACCGTTCGCCCGAATCCGCTCATAGGTTTCCTCGAAGGCCTGATCAAAACCCTCTCCCTGCCACTTGCGCCAGTTCTCGCGGATCTTGGCCTCGCGCCGCACGAAGCGATGCTTCCAATAGGGGAAAAAAGCCGAAGGAATGATCGAGGCATCATGCGTCCAGTGCTCGAACAGCGCCCGGTCCTTCTCGATCAATGCCGCCAAGTGTTGCGGCCGGTAGGTCTGGTTGCGCGAGAAGAGGATCTGGTGATGGGCGCGCTCGACCGTCGAGATGCTGTCCACCTGGACGAAGCCGATATCGTGGATGAGATCGAGCAGACCGTCCTTGCCGAGTGCCCGGTGCGGCGCTGCCGCCAGGCCCTGCTTGTTCAGGAAAATGCGCCGCGCATCGCGGTTTGAAACGAGAATCGCCATGGAGACAATCTAGGCGAATGTTCACACTTTGTTCAAGCCCCCAACCGAACGCCTCTTTTCAACGGACAAGAATTCGTCCTATAGAGCCTGCCTATCGACAAGCGGGGGACGCGGATTGGACATACGCTTTTCCGGCGCATCCGTCAGCTTTGGCGAGCGCACGGTTCTCCAGCCTCTGACCCTGACGCTCACCGAGCGGCGCATCGGCATCATCGGCCTCAACGGATCCGGCAAGACCACCTTCGCACGCCTGATCAACGGCCTCGTCAAGCCGACGACCGGCACCGTCTCCGTCAATGGGCTCGATACGGTGCGCGATGACGGCGCGGTCCTCGCAGCCGCCGGCTTCATCTTCCAGAATCCGCAGCACCAGATCATCATGCCGATCGTGCACGAGGACATCGCCTTCGGCCTGAAGAATCGCGGCTTGAAGAGCGACGAGATCGAGCGCAAGACAGCCGCCGTGCTCGCCCGGTTCGGCATTACACATCTGGCCAAGCGGCGGGTCCACGAACTCTCGGGCGGCGAGACCCAACTCGTCGCCATCTCCAGCGTCGTCGTGACCGGCCCCGGCATCCTCATCCTCGACGAACCGACCAACCAATTGGATCTCAAGAATCGCCGGCTTGTCGAAAACACCATTGCCGGTCTCGACGAGCACACCATCGTCATCAGCCATGACCTGCCGTTGATCGAGCATTTCGACCGTGTGCTTTTGTTCCATGATGGCAAGCTTGTTGCCGATGGCCCGGCGCAGGAGACCATCCGCGCCTATCGCGAGGCGGCGGAATGCTGAACGGGCTGAATGTCGAGGGCAGCACGCCTCTGCACAGGATGCCGGTGCGCATGAAGCTCGCCATCCTGCTCGTTCTCGGCCTCGCGTTCTATTTCGTTTCGTCCTTTTTCGTGCTTGTCCCGGCTTTTGTGCTCGCCGCCGGCATCTATTTCACCACTGGCCTCACCGTCCGCGATGGCTTCACCCGCCTGAAACCCATCCTTTTCACCATCCTGATCCTGCTCATCGCGACGGCTTACCTCACCTCGATCCGCGAAGCGGCTGAGGCTTTTTTCCGGCTGACGGCGATCGTGCTGTTTGCGGGCGCCGTGACGGCGACGACGGCGACCGGCGACTTCATCGACGAGATAACCCGGCTGCTGCAGCCGCTCGAGCGGCTTGGCCTGCTGCGCGCTGCGGATGTCGGCCTCGCCTTCGGCCTCGTGCTGCGCTTCGTTCCCGATATCTTCAACCACTACCAGTCGATCCGCGAGGCGCATCGGGCGCGCGGCCTGAAGGTCCGGCCGTTGACGATCCTTGCGCCGCTGATCATCCTGACGCTCAAGGATGCCGATACGATCGCCATGGCGATCGACGCGCGCGGCTTTCGCCGGCCCCTGGCCGGCCGGAACAGATGATGTGCGCAGCTTTTGTTGCGCTGCCGGCTTCCCTTGGACGAGAAGCCGCTTTAGATCCAAGGTTCTAATGGACAAAGGACCCGTCATGAAAACCAGAGACCTTGTGCTTGTTGCCCTCTTCACCGCGATCATCGTGGTTCTCGGCATCATCCCGCCCATCACGCTCGGCTTCATTCCCGTGCCGATCACGGCTCAGTCGATGGGCGTGATGCTGGCCGGCTGCATCATCGGCGCCAAGCGCGGCGCGCTCGCCTATCTCCTGTTCGTGCTGCTCGTGGCAGCCGGCTTGCCCGTCCTATCCGGCGGCAGGGGTGGCCTTGCCATTATCCAGGGTCCGACCGGCGGCTTCATCCTTGGCTGGATCGTCGCCACCTTCGTCACCGGCCTGATCGCCGAGCGGCTGGTGAAGGACGGCCAGAGCGAGATCAGGCAGTTCGCGGCCTTCTTCATCGCCTCCGTCGTCGGCGGCATCGTGGTGCTCTATGCCATCGGCATGCCGTGGGTGAGCATGACGACCGGCACGCCGCTTGCCGACGTTGCAACAGGCTCGCTCGCCTTCATCCCCGGCGACCTCCTGAAGGCCGGCATCGCGACGCTTGCCGCCCGGGCTGTCCTCATCGGCTACCCGCTGCTGCCGCACCGCGCCTGAAATCCGGGCGCCGCCGGGCCTCCGTTTTTCAAGGATCCGGCGGCACTGTTGAAAACGCTGCAAATGCCCTACCTATGCCATGGACCTCGCACGCCCAAAACCATAGGTTCCTGCCATGACCACGATCCTGTTCGAAAACCCGATCTTTCTGGAACACAAGGTTCCCGAAGGTCACCCGGAACGGCCTGACCGGCTGAAGGCGCTCAATCTGGCGCTGGAGCACGAGCGTTTTTCCTCGCTCTCGCGGCTTGAGGCGCCGCAGGGCAATGAGGATCTGGTGCTGCTTGCCCATCCGGAAGAACATCTGCGCATGGTCATGTCGGTCATCCCGGAGGAAGGCATCAACTCGTTCGAGGCCGACACGCATGCGAGCCCCGCAAGCCTTCAGGCCGCATTGACCGCGATCGGCGGCGCCGTTGCAGCCGTCGACGCCGTGTTTTCCGGCAAGGCCGACAATGCCTTCGTCGCCGCCCGCCCACCGGGCCATCATGCCGAGAAGAACAAGGCGATGGGCTTTTGCTTCTTCAACACGATCGCCATCGCCGCCCGCTATGCACAGCAAAGGCACGGCGCCGAGCGGGTCGCCATCATCGACTGGGACGTGCATCACGGCAACGGCACGCAGGACATCTTCTGGGACGACCCGTCGGTGCTGTTCTGCTCGACCCACCAGATGCCGCTTTATCCGGGCAGCGGCGCCAAGACCGAGACAGGCGCCGGCAACATCGTCAACGCGCCGCTCTCGCCCGACACCGGCAGCGACCATTTCCGCGAGGCCTTCAAGTCACGCGTGCTCCCCGCGCTCGATGAATTCCGCCCGGATTTCATCCTGATCTCCGCCGGCTTCGACGCCCACCACCGCGATCCCCTGGCGCAGATCAATCTGGTCGCCGAGGACTTCGACTGGGCGACGGGGCGGCTGCTCGACGCCGCCGGCAAGACCGCCAACAATCGCATCGTCAGCCTGCTCGAGGGCGGCTACGATCTCCAGGGCCTGGCCGAATCGGCCGGCACCCACATCTATCGCCTGATGAGAGGATGACCATGACCACAGTACCGCAAACCGCCGCGATCGACGTTTCGTCTCTCTCCTTCGAAAAGGCCGTCGAGGAACTCGAAGCGATCGTCTCCGCGCTCGAACGCGGCGACGTTGCGCTCGACAAGTCGATCGAGATCTACGAGCGCGGCGAGGCGCTGAAGAAACATTGCGAAGCATTGCTCAGCGCCGCCGAAAACCGCATCGAGAAGATCAGGCTCGATCGCGCCGGCAAGCCGCAAGGGGTGGAGCCGCTCGACGGGGAGTGAGTCCTGAATTCTGAGCTTGATTTCTCGGACGCGGGAACCTAAAAAGGTCACATATGACCCCTGAATGGGAGGTTTCATGTCGACGATCAGCCTGAAAGACGCAAAAGCGACGTTTTCCCATGTCATCGACAAGGCGGCGTCCGGTGAATTTGTGACGATTACGCGGCATGGCCGCGCGGCAGCCGTGCTGGTCAGTGTCGGGGCGGCGGAAGCCGCAAAGAAGGCGCTCGGAACCGACCGGCCGAGCCTTGTCCGCTACCTCAAGACGTTCCCGACTGATCTCGACATTAGCGACGACGTTTTCGTTCGCAACCCCGCCCCGGCAAGAGATGTAGACCTGTGAGCGGCTTCCTTCTGGATACGAACGCCATCTCGGTGTTTGCCCCCTCCAGAACCGAACCATCACAGGCTTTCGCGGCATGGATGGATGAACAGGAGCGATTAAATAGCATTTACCTGTCTGCCATAACGGTCCATGAAATCCAAAAGGGCATCAAGATATTGGAACACAGAGGAGCCAAATCGAAAGCCGAGGCTCTCGGCATTTGGCTTGTTGGCCTGACATCCGCCTATGCCGAAAATATCCTGCCTCTCGATGCCACGGTTGCCAGGATTTCGGGTGAATTGGAAGCTATTGCCGTATCGGCAGGCCATGCCCCAGGTGCGGCGGACGCCATGATCGCGGGAACGGCAAAAGCCCACGGCTTGACGGTCATCACAAACAATCTCAAAGACTTCACGCCCTTTGCCATATCTGCCAAGTCGCCCTATCAAATCGCAGGCTAATTTTCGGGAGACAATTAGCCGATCGACGGGGAATAGGCCTGTGGCTCGACTGACGGACAGCTTGAAGGTAAAGTGGCGCCATGAGCAAGGAACAGGTTCTGGCCACACTACGGAAAAATCGCTCGACTCTGGAGAGTGCGGGCGTGGAGCACGTTGCGCTGTTCGGGTCCTTTGCACGCGCCGAGGAAGAGGCTGGGTCCGACGTCGACGTCGTCGTCGAGTTGTCCGAACCGGTGCGGCGATCCGGCTTCGGCTATTTCGGAGCACTGGAGCGATTGAAGGCGGCGATCGAGCATATGACCGGCAGACGCGTCGATATCGTCGCCGAACCAGTTCAAAACGCACGACTGCGGCGCGAGATAGAACGGGACCGAACCATTGCCTTCTAGCAAGCCGTTGGTTCGGCTACGCGACATTGTCGCAAACGTACGACTGATCGACAAATACATGGACGGGTTGGACTTCGCCCTGTTCAAAGAAAACAATCTGGTTCGGGACGCCGTGGAAAGATGCCTGCTGCGCATTTCCGAAGCAGCCGCGAAGCTCGGCACGTTCGCTGAAGAGCAATTTCCCGACCACAATTGGGCGGGCATTCGGGCCATGGGAAATATCCTCAGGCACGAATACGACAATGTCGATGCGGAAATCATCTGAAACATCCGGGAGAACAGCCTGCCAGGTCTTCTTGCGGACGTTGAGGCTTTCCTCTCCGGACAGCAAGAGATCGAGGCCGACTGTTAATTCGCGCGTCGCCCATTGCGCGCCACCGTCAGACCTTGTTTTCATGCTTTCTTTCGGCCGCACCTGCCAAAGGCTTACGAGGACCCGCCATGAGCTTCTTCCCCGGACCAGACCCCGTCGCCGGTGATGCGCCGGCGTGTGATGCGATCGAGCATCTGATCATTCCGCGCACCAGCGATATCGGCAATCTGCAGGTGCGACGGGCCCTGCCGACGGCGAAGCGCCGGCTGGTCGGGCCATTTATCTTCTTCGACCGCATGGGTCCGGCGCTGCTCAGGGCCGGTCAGGCAGTCGACGTGCGGCCGCATCCGCATATCGGGCTTTCGACCGTCACCTATCTCTTCGACGGCGAGATCAAGCATCGCGACAGTCTCGGCACCGAAATGGTCATCGAGCCCGGCGACATCAATCTCATGACCGCCGGGCGCGGCATCGTGCATTCGGAGCGCTCACCTGAAAAGCTGCGTGGGCTACCGCAGTCGATCTCCGGGCTGCAGACCTGGCTGGCGCTGCCGGATCAATACGAGGAAATCGATCCGATCTTCACCCATACTGAAAAACGCGACCTGCCGTCCTTCAACACCGGCGGCATGGAAGGACGTGTCGTCATCGGCACATTCGAGGGCATGCGGTCGCCGGTCTCGGTGTTTTCGGATACGATCTATGTCGACCTGAGGATCGAGCCCGGCAAAAGCGCTCCTTTCGCCGCCCAATGGGAGGAGCGCGCGCTCTATATCCTCGAAGGCGAGGCGATCATCGCCGGCGATCATTTCGCCGACAATCAGCTGCTGGTTTTTCGGGCAGGCGATCCGATCACCGTCACGGCCGGTCCGATGGGCTGTCATGTCATGTTGTTCGGGGGCGCGGCGCTGGGCTCGGCGCGGCATATCTGGTGGAACTTCGTTTCCTCTTCGAAGGAGCGGATCGAACAGGCCAAGGAGGAGTGGCGCACCGGCCGCTTCGACATCGTGCCGGGGGACGAGAAAGAGTTTATCCCTTTGCCGGAACGGTAATATTCGTTAAACTCTTTGTTTGCGCCGCAAGAAAACCCGTTTTTGCAATCCATGTCGATTCCGTTTAAAGACGCGGGTTCCTGCGGACACCCACATTTGATATCGCGGCTCTACGACGAGCCGCGGGAACGAAGGCCTTCAGCGTGACACAACTGCCAGTCAATACCATGCCGGCGACTCCCCTTCTCGATCAGGTGACCTATCCCGACGATCTGAGGAAGATCGACGACAAGGACCTGCCGCAACTGGCAACGGAACTGCGCGCCGAAATGGTCGATGCGGTGTCGCGCACCGGCGGACATCTGGGCGCAGGCCTTGGCGTGGTCGAGCTGACGATCGCCATCCACAAGGTCTTCGACACGCCGTATGACCGGCTGATCTTCGATGTCGGCCACCAGTGTTATCCGCACAAGATCCTGACCGGCCGCCGCGACCGTATCCGCACGCTGCGCCAGGAAAACGGCCTTTCCGGCTTCACCCGCCGCGCCGAAAGCGAATACGATCCCTTCGGCGCCGCCCATTCCTCGACCTCCATCTCCGCCGGCCTCGGCATGGCGGTTGCGGCCGATCTCTCCGGCGAGCCGCGCAATGTCATTGCCGTCATCGGCGACGGCGCCATGTCGGCGGGCATGGCTTATGAGGCGCTGAACAATGCCGGTGCGCTCGATGCGAGGCTGATCGTCATCCTCAATGACAACGACATGTCGATCGCCCGGCCGACCGGCGCGATGAGCGCCTATCTGGCGCGCCTCGCCTCCGGCCGCACCTATATGGGCTTCCGCGAGCTCGGCAAGAAGCTGACGGCCTATCTCGGCAAGTCGGTGGACCGGGCGATCACCCGCGCGGTCGAGCATGCGCGCGGCTACGTGACCGGCGGCACGCTGTTCGAGGAAATGGGCTTCTATCATATCGGCCCGATCGACGGTCACTCCTTCGATCATCTGCTGCCGGTGCTGCGCAATGTGCGCGACAATTCCAAGGGTCCGGTGCTGATCCACGTGGTGACGCAGAAGGGCAAGGGCTATCCGCCGGCGGAGGCTGCCGCCGATAAGTATCACGGTGTCAACACCTTCGACGTCATCACCGGCGCGCAGGCCAAGGCCAAGCCGAATGCCCCCGCCTATACCTCTGTCTTTGCCGAAGCTCTGACGCAGGAAGCAGGCTACGACGACAAGATCGTTGCCGTCACCGCCGCCATGCCCTCCGGCACCGGCCTCGACAAATTCTCAGCTGCCCATCCCTCCCGCTGCTTCGACGTCGGCATTGCCGAACAGCATGCGGTGACCTTTGCGGCTGGTCTCGCTTCCGAGGGCTACAAGCCGTTTGCCGCGCTGTATTCGACCTTCCTGCAGCGTGGCTATGACCAGGTGGTGCACGATGTGGCGATCCAGGGCTTGGCCGTTCGCTTCCCGATCGACCGTGCTGGTTTCGTCGGAGCCGACGGGCCGACGCATGCGGGGTCGTTCGATACGACCTATCTCGCGACCCTACCCGGCTTCGTCGTCATGGCGGCGGCCGACGAGGCGGAACTGAAGCACATGGTGCGCACCGCAGCCGCCTATGATCAGGGGCCGATCTCGTTCCGCTATCCGCGCGGCGAAGGCATCGGCGTCGAGATGCCCGAGCGCGGCCAGATTCTCGAGATCGGCAAGGGCCGGGTGATGAAGCAGGGCTCCAAGGTAGCGCTGCTCTCCTTCGGGACACGCCTTGCCGATTGTCTGCTTGCCGCCGAAGACCTCGATGCCGCCGGCCTTTCGACGACGGTCGTCGATGCGCGCTTTGCCAAGCCGCTCGATCAAGACCTGATCCGCCAGCTTGCCCGCCATCACGAAGTGCTGATCACCATCGAGGAGGGTGCCGTCGGCGGCTTCGGCAGCCATGTGCTGCAATTCCTCGCGCATGAGGGTCTGCTCGACAATGGCCTGAAAATCCGGCCCATGGTTCTGCCGGATATCTGGATGGAACAGGCGAAGCCCGAGGCCATGTATGCCAAGGCCGGCCTCGACCGCGCCGGCATCGTCTCGACGGTGTTCCGCGCGCTCGGCCAAAAGGAAATCGGCGTCGAGGCGACAGGCTGACGGCCCACTCCGGCACCGAGACCACCCTGACCTGCCGCGCAAGGCCCTGCTATCCGGCATTATTTGCCGTTAAACAGCCCATAAGCCTTGCCATACCGGCCTCGACGCGCCATGACGGGCCATGTCAAACGAACCCAAAACAACCGTCCGCCTCGACCAGCTGCTCTTGAACCTGGGGCTTGTCGCCAGCCGTTCGCGCGCCCGCGATGCGATCCAGCGCGGCACCGTCACCGTCAATGGCCGCACGGTCACCAAGCCAAGCTCCACCTTTCCCGAGGACGTGACGATCGGCATCGACGATCCGGTCCAGGCCTATGTTTCGCGCGCGGCGCTGAAGCTGAAGGCGGGTCTGGAACATTTCAAGCTGTCGCCGGAGGGGCTGGACTGCCTCGACATCGGCGCCTCGACCGGTGGCTTTACCGAAATCCTGCTGCACAACGGCGCGGCGCATGTGATTTCGATCGACGTCGGCCATGGTCAATTCCATCCGCGGCTGGAGGCCGATCCGCGCGTTACCAATATCGAAGGGCTGAACGCCCGCGTGCTGGACGAGGACCATCTCGACGGCCATGCCATTTCCTTCGTCGTCTCCGACGTCTCGTTCATCTCGCTGAAGCTTGCCCTGCCGCCGGCGCTTGATCTCGCCGAGCCCGGCGCCCACTGCATCCTGCTCGTCAAGCCGCAATTCGAGGCCGGCCGCGAGGCCGTCAGCAAGGCGGGCCTGCTCAAGGATCCGGACAGCGCCCCCGCCGTCGCTGCCGAACTGGAGCGCTGGCTCATCGAGGACATGGGCTGGGAAAGTCTCGGCCTTATCCCCTCCCCGATCTCCGGCGGCGACGGCAACGAGGAATATCTTCTGGCCGGTCGCAAGCCCATGGACGATGACGCCCCCTTGGACGAAGAACTATGAGTACCGAGACGCTGACCATCGAGAAGCTCGGCACGTCCGGCGACGGCGTGACCCGCGGCCCGTTCGGGCCGGTCTATGTGTCCTTCACGCTGCCGGGTGAAACGGTGGCACTGGCGGTCAACAAGGACAGGGGCACGGTGATGTCCATGTCCGATCTCTCGCCGGATCGCGTTTCGCCGAAGTGCCGGCATTTCGGACCGGACGGCGAAAACGGCGCCTGCGGCGGTTGCAGCCTGCAGCATGCCAGCGACAGCCTCTACCAGGATTTCAAGCGGCAGCTGGTCGTCGATGCGCTGAAATCGAAGGCGCTGCAGGCAGAGGTGGCGCCCTTGGTGCTTGCCCATCCCGGCGAACGCCGGCGCACGGTGTTCACGGCACGGCGCACCGAGAAGGAACTGCTGCTCGGCTACAATCAGGCCGAAAGCCACCACATCGTCTCGATTTCCGAATGTCCCATCGCAAGCCCCGGCATCGTGTCGCGGCTTGCAATCATCCGGACGATCGCCAATGCCATGGCCGTCAACGCCGAGCCCTTTCGCATCACCGTGCTTGAAACCCTCTCCGGCCTCGATCTTGCCTTCGAAGGCATCAAGGCGATGGACGATCGGCAGCGGCGCATGGCAATCGAAACCGTTCTCGGCCAAAGGGGTGTTGCCCGTCTCAGCCTCAACGGCGAAATCCTGGTCGAGCCGGTCAAGCCCGTCATCGATTTCGGCGGCGTTTCGGTCTCGCCGCCCCCCGGAAGCTTCACCCAGGCGACAAAGCCCGCCGAAGAGGCGATGGCAGACCTGGTGATGGCGCATCTCGGCAAGGCCAAGCGCGTCGCCGATCTCTTTGCCGGTTCCGGTACCTTCTCGCTGCGCATTGCAAGGAAAGCCCGCGTCCATGCGGTCGAGGGCGAAGACAAGGCACTGAAGGCGCTTGATTTCGCAGCCCGCAACACGCAAGGCCTGAAGCCGGTCACGGTCGAGAAACGCGACCTCTTCCGCCGGCCAATGATGGCCTCGGAACTGAAGATCTACGACGCCATCGTCTTCGACCCGCCACGCGCCGGCGCCGAAGTTCTGGCCAAGGAAATCGCCCGCTCCGGCGTGAAGAAGGTTGTTGCCGTCTCCTGCAATCCGGTGACATTGGTGCGCGACCTGCGCATCCTCGTCGATGCCGGCTATCGCATCACCTCGGTTACGCCGATCGACCAGTTCCTCTGGTCGTCGCATGTGGAAGTGGTGGCGACGCTGGAGAAATGATGGGCGCTTCCCCGTCGTCGGTCGCAAAAAATCAAATTGTGCGACCGACCTTCGTGAAAGTTCTTTTCGGCATTCTGACGCCGATCTAGTTCCGGCCTCCGAGCGCAAGGCGGCATGCCAGACCGGCAAATACTGTGGCGAGAAGGTACTGCGGCACCTTCTTGAACCGCCCGATTTCCCCTACCCTTGTGCGGATGTGACCGCTCAGAAGGATCACGGCGCCGTTTACCAGAAAGCCGATACTGTTCAACACGGTTGCGAGAACAAATGCCTGCAGGATCATTGATCCCGCTTCCGGTTTCATGAATTGCGGGAACAATGCAAGCACGAACAACGCCATCTTGGGATTGAGCAGGTTTGTCGCCAGACCCTCACCAAAAATTCTCTTCGTGGATAGCCGTGCCAAATCTGCAGATGGCGAAAAGCCGGAACCTTCCGATCGGATCGTTTTCCAAGCCAGATAAAGAAGATAGGCGCAACCTGCCCAGCGGATGAGGTCATAGGCAACAGGCACAGCCAGGAAGAGTTGAGAAAGCCCCAGCGCCGCCGCCAGAGCATGGCAGTAGGTCCCGAGCGCGATGCCCGCATAGGTTAGAAACCCTGCCGCCCGCCCTTGACATATGCTCCGGGAAGCAATGAGGAGCATGTCGGGTCCGGGCGTGGCAGTAAGCACCACGGATGCGGCGGCAAAAATGATGATCGTGGAGAAATCCGGCATATCGTTTTCCTTCGAGTTGGCCGGAACTCTCGATTACCAAGATTCCTTTTTTTATCAAGACCACACCGGACGATATCGCCAGTTTCGCGATCAAAGCTCCGATTTGCGAGATCGAAAAAAGAGCCCGGCTTCTCGGAAGCAGGGCTTTTCTTCATTAACTGATCTGCCGCACCTGTCAGGCTGCGCGGCGACCGTAAGCCGGCTGCCGTGCAACAGGTGCCACCTGGCTGCCACCCAGGTTGAACTGCGAGAGCAGCTCGTTGAGCGCCGCGGCTTCGGAAGCAAGACCATGGCTTGCAGCGGTCTGTTCCTCAACCATGGCGGCGTTCTGCTGGGTGCCCTGGTCCATGGTGTTGACGGCCGTGTTGATTTCCTGAAGGCCGGTCGATTGTTCGCGGGTGGCCGTCACGATCGCGCTGATATGGGTGTTGATCTCCTGGACTTCCGAGACGATCGCCTGCAGCGACTGGCCGGTCTCTCCGACGAGCGTCACGCCGGCGCGAACCTGCTGACCGGAGGTGGTGATCAGCGCCTTGATCTCCTTGGCCGCGTTGGCCGAGCGCTGGGCGAGTTCACGCACTTCCTGGGCAACGACGGCAAAGCCCTTGCCTGCGTCGCCGGCGCGGGCGGCCTCGACGCCGGCGTTCAGCGCCAGCAGGTTAGTCTGGAAAGCGATATCGTCGATGACGCCGATGATGTTGCTGATCTCGCCGGACGATTTTTCGATACCCTGCATGGCGTTGACGGCGTTTCGGACGACTTCGCCGGACTTTTCGGCGCCGGCGCGGGTGCGGGCAACCAGTTGGCCGACTTCCTCGGCGCGACGGGCGCTATCCTTGACTGTCGTGGTGATTTCCTCGAGTGCCGCGGCGGTTTCCTCGACGGAGGCGGCCTGCTGTTCGGTGCGTCGGGCGAGATCGTCGGCCGCATGGCGGATTTCGCTGGCGCCGGCATCGATCGCCCGGGCGTTGGTTCCGACGGCCTGGAGGGCATGGTGCAGCTTGGCGACGGAATTGTTGAAGTCGGCGCGCAGGCGGTCGAGGTGCGAGACGAAGGGGATGTTGATGCGGTAGCCGAGGTCACCGTCGGCAAGGCGTCCGAGCCCGGTCGCCAGCGCTTCGACGGCCTGCTGGATATCGGCCGTTTCCTTCGCCTTCAGGGCTTCGCGCTCGCGGCGCTCCTGTTCCGAAAGCGAACGGCCGGATTCGGCTTCGCTTTCGAGGCGCACGCGCTCGATGGCATTGGTGCGGAAGACAGCGACGGCGGCGGCCATGGAGCCGATCTGGTCGCGACGTTCCTGGCCGGGGATTTCCGCCTTCAGGTCACCGGCAGCGAGCCGTTCCATCGCTCCCGTCATATCGGTGACCGGGCGGATAACGAGGCGGCTGAGCAGCGTGGCAAGGAAGCAAATCATCACGCCGACGGCAAGGAGCGTGGCAATCGTGGCGGCGATCCGGAACTGGCCGATGGCGGAATAGGCGACATCGGCATCGATCGCAAAACCGACATACCATTCGACCGAGGGCAGGCCCGCGACCGGCACGAAGCTGACGAGCATAGGCTTGCCATCAAGCTCGGTTTGCGTGATCGAAGAACCGATAGACGGTGTGGCCGCCGGGAAGGCATCGGCAAGCGTCTTGGTGACGAGCTTTGCGTCCGGGTGAACGAGGATCTGGCCCGACTTATTGACGAGGAAGGCAAAACCTTCGCCGCCGACATCGACGGACTTGATCATGTCGACGAGGGTCTTGAGCGAAAAATCGCTGCCGGCGATGCCAAACAGCTTGCCATCGCGCTTGACCGGAACCGCTGCGCTGATGATGAGGTCGCCGCTCGATGCGTCGATATAGGGATCGGTAAGCACGCTGGTATCGGCTTTGGCGGCCTGCTGATACCACGGGCGCTGGCGCGGGTCATATCCTGCCGGGAGGGGCAGATCCGGCCAGCTGGTGAATTTGCCTGTCTCGTCGCCGACATAGGTGCTGAGGAATTCCTTCTCCAGAACACCGTTCTTGAGTGCACCGACGAGGCCGGCCTGATCGGCGGCGCTGCCGGCAGCGTTGGCGGCCATGGCGGTCAAGGTGACGCGGCCGTTCAGCCAATTGGCAACGCTCTGGGCGGCCTGCTTGCCGGAGGACGCGATGTTCTCCTCGACGGCCCGTGTCGTCACGGCGTGCTGGAGACTGTCGATGTAAACGGAGAAGCCGGCGAAGGCGGCGACAACAACAAGGGACGCGGCGATGAGGATGCGCGTCATCAGATTCGATCTTTTGGACAAGGCAGGCTTCCTTATTGCAGTTCGGATTTTCCCCCAAGGGGCGCGAGTGGCTGCGCAAACGGGATCGCCCGCCGGCGCTGTGGTGCACGGGGCCGCTCCTGGGTTTGCGAGAATGAAGACATGCCCGGAAGGGCGAAGACGGCGCGCGTCATGCGGCCTGGGTGGGGCCGGATATGCCGCCCCTGATCGCCAGACCATAGCCGGACGCACTTAAGGCAGCGTTAAAATTCCATGGCCTGAAACGCCGGGTTTCCGAGGGCTTTCCGACTATTCGGCCGCCTGCCGCAAAGCCGAAAGCAAGGCCGGTTTTTTCAGTCCCCAAGCGGTCGCCAGATGCATCGATGAAGAAATACCGGCATCGAGCATGAAGGGGCCTGGCGTATCCGCTTTCACCCGCGAGGCGGGTCTCGGTTTCAACGGCGTTCCGTGCCCCATGCCCTCGATCAGGTAGAATTCGACCGCGACCTTTCCGGAAGCAGTCTTCCAGACACGGCGGATATGACCGTCCACCTCGCTCTGCATGAAGGCATCGCGTTCGAGCCCGTGCACATCGAGCCACTGCTCAAGCAACGCCTCGGCATTCGAAAGCGAGACGGTGTGGTCCCGCGTCCCGTGCCAGATGGAGACCACGGGAAAGTCGCGATTGACAGGCGATGCGGCACGCACGAGATTGCCCCATTCCTGCGGCGTCCGCTCCGGCGCATTCTTCATGGCGGCAAGCGCCCGGTGCACGTCGCGGGCCGCACCATAGGGCAGGCCGGCAATGATGCCACCGGCACGAAACACCTCGGGATAGGCGGCCAGCATCGCCGCAGTCATGGCGCCGCCCGCCGAGAGGCCGGTGATGAACACCTGCTTGCGGTCGATACCGTGCGTCGCCACCATCTTGGCGACCATCTGGCGGATCGACATCACCTCACCGCGGTCGCGGGCGACGTTGCTTGGACGAAACCAGTTGAAACAGAGATTGTGGTTGTTGGAGTGGGTCTGCTCGGCATAGGCAACAGCAAAACCGCGCTCGCGCGCCAGGACCGACCAGCCGCTGCCGCGGTCATAGGCTTCGGCCGTCTGGTGGCAGCCATGCAGGACGACGACGAGCGGCGACTTCTTCGGCAGGTTCGCCGGCACATATTTCAGCATGCGCAGACGGCCCGGATTGCTGCCGAACGCCTTTACTTCCTCAAGCTTTCCAACCGATCGTGGTTTTATTGCTGGCGGAGCCGGCACCGGTGCCGGTACCGAAGTAGCAGAAACAAGAGCCTTGCGCGTGACCTTGACGGCCTTGGCGAGGGTCCTTTCCCATCGCCGGTGCTGCCTCAGCATATCGGAGAGGGAAAGCTTGAATCGAGACCGCATGGACGAATCCTTGGTTTGCCGGCACGCCTCCCATGCCGAAACTCCTCCACGCAACAGGCTGCAATATGGGTCTGATCTCGCCATCCGGCAAGGCAGGCCGGCAGAGAATCGCCTCCGACCAATCGTCGCGCGTTAGTCAGCGGCGCATGAAAGCCTCGAAGGCGGCGCGTGCTTCGGCACTCTTCAGTTGCGCGGAAAAGTGTTTCGCCTCTTCTTCGATGCGCGCGAGCACGTCGGACCGGTCGCCACGGATCAACCGGCGGGCGATGCGCAGGGCTTCCGGCGGTTTCCTGGCGAGGTTCGCGGCGAGCGCCAGCACCTCCTCCTCGATCGCGCCGGCACCGGTGATCTTCCAGATCAGGCCGGCTTCCTGCGCTTCCTCGGCCGTAAAGGGCTCGCCCGCGGCCAGAAGCGCAAAGGCGCGCTGGTGGCCAGCAATGCGCGGAACGATCAGGCTGGAGGCTGCCTCCGGCACCAGCGCCAGATCGACGAAGGGCGTCCTGAACACCGAGCGCTCCGAGGCGATCGTCAGGTCGCAGTGGAGGTGAATAGTGGCGCCGATGCCGATCGCCAGACCATCGACACCAGAAACGACGGGCTTGGCAGCGCCCGCCAGCGCGCGCAGGAAGTCGAGCACCTCCTGCCCCATGGTTCCGCCCATGGCAAAGGCCATGAAATCGGCCATGTCGTTGCCGGCCGAAAAACAGCCCTCGGTTCCGAGAAAGGCGGTAACGCGGATGGCGTCATCGGTGCCGGCAACGGTGAGCGCATTGGCCATCTTGGCGTACATCGCCCTTGTGATGGCATTCTTCTTCGCCGGTCGGTTGAACCGGATGACCTGAACGCCGGGGTAGTCTTGCGGCCGCTCGATCAGAACGTCATCGGTCATGGCAGTCTCCTTCAGGACCAAGGGTTCAGGCCCGGTTGTTCAGACAAGTGCGATGCGGGCGGCGGCAAGGCTTGCCGCGCCGTTGACGATACTGTTCTTGAGCGCCGCCGTTTCGGACAACAGGTTCTCGGCGGCAAAACGGCAAAGCGCGATGCGAGCATCGCGGCCGCCGTCGCCCGCCTCCGCCAGCCCGCCCTTGGCGAGGTAGACGCCGGTCAGCGTCAGGCCGAAGAGGCGCTGGTAGGCGGTCGCGCCGGCAAGCGTCTCGGCCGATTTGCCTTCGGCCAGACGGGCGAGCAGCCACTCGGTCGTCTCTTCAAGATCGGCGATCGCGTCCTCCAGTCGGCTGCCGGTCTCGCCGAAATCGGCGAGGTTGGATGCGCCCACTTCTTCCGCAACGGCCTTCAATTCAGCGATGAAGCCGCGGACATGGCCACCATCCGACAAAGGCAGCTTGCGGGTAACGAGATCGATGGCCTGAATACCGTTGGTGCCCTCGTAGATCGGGGCAATCCGGGCGTCGCGCAGATAGCGTGCTGCTCCGGTCTCTTCGATGAAGCCCATGCCGCCATGGATCTGGATGCCCATGGAAGCGACATCGACACCGACATCGGTGCCGAAGGACTTGGCGATCGGCGTCAGGAGGCTGGAGCGCTCCTGCCAATAGCGGGCAGCATCACCCTCGGAAACATGCGCCCGATCGACGGCGCGGGCGCACGCGAATGCGATGGCGCGGGCGCCCTGGGTCAGTGCCTTCATGGTCAGCAGCGTGCGGGCAATATCTGGATGTTCGATGATCGGGCTCATGCCCGTTCCCTTCCAGCCCGGCGCCTTGCCCTGGGTGCGTTCGCGCGCATAGGCCAGCGCGTGCTGGGTCGCAGCATCAGCCATCGCCACCCCTTGGATGCCAACGGCAAGGCGGGCATTGTTCATCATCGTGAACATGCAGTTGAGACCCTTGTTCTCTTCGCCGACGAGATAACCGATGGCGCCCTTCTCGTCACCGAACTTGCCGTCGCCATAGACCATGGTGCAGGTCGGCGAGGCATGGATGCCGAGCTTGTGTTCGAGCGAATGGCAGAACAGATCGTTGCGGGCGCCGAGCGAGCCGTCCTCATTGACGAGAAATTTCGGCACGAGGAACAGCGAGATGCCGCGCGTGCCTTCCGGTGCGCCGGCGATCCGCGCCAGCACCAGATGAACGATGTTGTCGGTCATCTCGTGTTCGCCCCAGGTGATGAAGATCTTCTGGCCGAAAATGCGGTAGGTGCCGTCGTCGCGGCGCTCGGCGCGGGTCTTCAACACACCGAGGTCGGAGCCGGCATGGGGCTCGGTCAGGTTCATCGTGCCGGTCCATTCGCCGGAAATCATCTTGGCGAGGAACACGGATTTGAGCGCATCGGACCCGTGCTTCTCCAGCGCGTCGACGGCGCCCATGGTCAGCATCGGCGCCAGCGCGAAGGCCATGGAGCCGGCATTCCAGAATTCCATCGCGGCGATATGCAGCATGTGCGGCAGGCCCTGGCCGCCGAACTCCTCCGGTGCCGTCAGGCTGTTCCAGCCGCCCGCGGCCCAGTTGCGGTAGAGATCACGCCAGCCATCCGGCGCCCTGACCTTGCCGTCGATCAGCCTCGAGCCCTGCTTGTCGCCGATATCGGCAAGCGGCGCCACCTCTTCATTGGCGAAACGGCCTGCTTCACCGAGGATCGCATCGACCAGATCCTCGTCCAGATCGCCGAAAACGCCTTCGGCCAGGTCCTCGCTGAGGCCCGCCACGTGCTTGAGCGTGAACAAAACGTCGTCCACCGGTGCCTTGTACATATCGTCTCCTCCCGCAGTCACATGACAGCATTGCCGTCCAGCAGTCCAGCAATGGAATATTCGTCGGTTCGAGAAATTATTGATTTTTACGTAAACGTCAATATTCGATTGGATGGATCGTTATTTCTGCTCACGGTTGGCGCTGTAACAAAACTGTCATGAAACCCGAATAAAGCGAAGTCTGGCCTCCTCCCGGGATCACGCCGCATGAATCTCATCTCCTCGGAAATCCCAGGCCTCGTCTGGGGCTACCGTTTTCTGCCGGGCGAAAGCCGCTGCCTGCGGATCGCCACCGATTCCTCCATCGACGCGCTGATGGAAGGCGAAGGGTGGGTCTGGCTGCATCTGGCGCTGAGCGATGCCCGCACCCCTGCCCTGATCGAGCGCATCACCACCCTGCCACAGAGCGCGCTTTCGACGCTGGCCAGCCATGACACGCAGGCGGCCGTGACCGTCTCCGACGACATGATCTATGGCACGCTGGTCGATTTCGAGCGCACCTTCGACGCCGTGACGAAAACCATCGGCTGGCTGCATTTCGCCGTGACCGAAAAGATCATCATCACCACGCGTCTGCATCCGCTGCGCAGCATCGACCGGGTCAAGGTCGCCGTCGAGAAGAACGCCCGCTGCGCCCGGCCCATCGATCTGTTCGAAATGATGGTGGTCGAGTTCCAGCGCACCCTGATCAGCCTCGTGCTGGAGTTGACCGAAGACCTCAACGAAATCGAGGACGACGTCTATGGCGAGGCGGGCCACAACCACCAGCCGCGCCTCGCGCCGCTGCGGCGAACGGCCGTGCGCCTGCACCGGCATCTGCGCACGCTGCTGGCCTTGTTGCGGCGCGCCGGAACATCGGAAGAGGATGAAGTACCACCGGGCTTCATCGACGTGGCGGAGCGCCTGTCAGACCGGCTGGAATCCGTCGACCGTGACGTTTTTGCGCTGCAGGAACGCGCCCGCCTGCTGCATGAAGAAATCGACAGCAAACTTTCCTCGGAAACCAACCGCCATCTCTACATCCTGTCGCTGATGACGGCCTTCCTGCTGCCGCCGACGCTGGTCACCGGTTTCTTCGGCATGAACACCAGCAGCCTGCCCTTTGCCGACGGCGTGCACGGCACATTGCTCGCCGGGCTGTTCATCCTGCTTTCAATGGGCTTTGCCTGGACGATCCTCAAGCGGATCGGAATTCTTTGAAAGCCACAAAAAAGCCGGAGACAACGTCTCCGGCCAGTTGGTGCTTCAAGAAGCCAACATCAATAGGGCGAAATGCACTGCTGGCGCGGGCCGCCATAGGGCTGATAGGTGTTGTCGTAGGCGCGGTAGCTGCGGTAGCGGGCATAGCACCATTCGACATGGCTGCCGCCGTAGCGCACAGGCGGCTGTGCGATTGCCCCGCCGATGATCGCGCCGGCTGCGAAGGCACCGAGCGGGAACCAATATCCGTTATATTGGCGGTAGCCGGGCCGGTAATAGGTATAGCCGCGGTGACCGTTGTAATAGTAGTAGCCGCCACGGCGATAATAGCCATGCCCGTCATACCTGCCATAGTCACCGCGTCGGCGATAGTACTGGGCTGCCTCGACATCGCTTGCGCGCTCTGCCTTCAGAGGCACGGGGACCGAAGTGAAAGCCTGCGATGGAGTGAAGGACGTGGCCAGCAATACGGCCGAAAGCGCGAGCGACGCCACTCTTGAACTAAAAACACCCATGGGTTTCTCCATTCGATTATTATCTGACAAGATTGCCTAGCCGTCGAAAACGGTCCGCAGCCGGTTTTGTTCCGCGGACCGCCATAGCTAATCATTTTCGCAGAATTCGCGATAGACTTGTTTATCTTTCGTTAACCATGATTTAGCACTCTCTTGTGATGGAAACGCGCCGGAACATCAGCCTGGGCCTGTTTTTCCGCCTCGCCGTCTTTCTCGGTGTCGCGTTGGTCTCCGGCGGAGTCCAGGCGCGAGATGTCACTCCTTGGAAATCGCCCGACAACGCACTGGTCATCGACGCCTACGAGATGAACATCATCGACTGGGACGAAATGATGAAGAACAAGCGCATCACCGGCTTCATTTCCAAGGCCTCGGACGGGCTGCCCGAGAGCTTCGCCTGCACCGGCAAGCACGGCGGCGATACCGTCGCCCACTGCAAGACGATGTGGCGCAAATATGCCGTCAGCCGCGAACTCTATCAGACACGGCGGCTCATTGCCCGCGCAAACGGGCTGCTCTGGGGGGCCTACCACCTCGCCCGGCCCGGTAACCCGATCGACCAGGCCAATCATTTCCTCGATTATGCCGAACCTGGCGATGACGAGCTGATGGCAATCGACATCGAAGGCATCGACGCCGAAAAATACATGTCGCTTGTGGATGCCGGCATCTTCGCCGGGCACATAAAGACCCGCACCGGGCGCTACCCGATGCTCTACACCAACCATGCGACAGCCAAATACATCGCTGCCAACCGCGACCGTTTCCCGATCCTGTCACGCCTGCCACTCTGGTACGCCCGCTACAAGCCGCGCATCCGCAATGTCTTCCCGATGGGAAACTGGCACAGCTACGCGCTCTGGCAGTTCTCGTCGGCGGCAAACTGCGGCAGGCGGCGCTGCCCCTACCGCGTCGCCGGAACCCTGACCGACATCGACGTCAACGTGGCAGCGATGAATGCCAAGGCATTGAAAGCCGTCTGGGCGAAAGGCGAGCTTCTCCCCGCAAAACCGCTCGACAAACCGCTGCTGATCGCCAGCGGCAAAGGCCGCATTTCCGCCGGCGCAGGCATCGGCGTCGATCTCACGTTGACGGGATCAATTCGCAGTGTCGGATGCGGGCGATTTTCTGTTCCAGCCGCATGTCCAACGTGGCGGCGCGAGGCTCACTGGTATCGGTGAGCGATAAGCGGCGGTCGTTTCCGCCGCCGCTCGCTTGATACTATACCGCCGCCGGGGCGCCGCGCTGGCTTGGCCGGCCATACGGCAAAGGCGCAGCCATCACCGCCGCTACTGCATAATTCTTAAATCGGAATCGATTTAAGGAATTATGCAGCAGATCAAAGTGTTACAGCGACCTTTGCGCGTCTGGACAGACGCGCGGCGCTGTATGTCGGTCTCAAGGCACGCGACAACAAATGCATGACGCCACCGCCGCCGCCGGCGTCATGCGGTTGAACGCGCGCCTGCAGGAAGAGACAGTCGTAACGCTCGCCTCGCTTGAGCGGCCATTCGCTTTCCAGGAAATCAAGGGCTTCGTGGACGCTGCCGAAGGTGCGCTCCAAATCAGATCGTTCAAGGGGAGTTTTGGCCAATTCCGACCAGCCGGGATCAGATACTCGACGGCCCCTCCCTACGCAGGAAGGGGCCAAAGGCATACGTTCTGAAATCGCCGCAAGGTACTCGCCCTCGCACATGCAATTCTACTAGATAAGCACACGCTAACAAGTAACGTTTTTTGACCTTCGTGCCGCGTGCGTTACCGAAGACATGAGGAGGGCGCAAAAAAGGAAGGAATTCATCGGCGGCAAGACCGCCGCTGCGAAATGTTTCAACTTCGCCATATCGCCCGAGGTCAATGACGGTCACAGCGCTAACGGAAACCGTGTCTCCGTCAACGAAGGAATATACAATTTTGCACGTGCCTATCCATTTCTGGCGGATGTTTGATCCATATCAATGAAGGTTGCGCCTTTTAGTTATTGCTATTTGAACAATCGATCATCAAGCTGGCTGCATGTTTTTCGAAACGATCCAGTTTTAAGGTCATCTCCAAGAGTTTTTTTTGCAACAGAGCTGCTGTTAGCCTTGGGGCTTGATGGAGAGCGATACGTCTGATTAAGACTCATGAAAATGGACCGCATATTTGCCTCGTAAAAAGAGTCCACGGTTCACCAGTTTTCACATCGATAATGCTGATGCTGACCAGCTTTCTGAGCACTACGCAAAAATGGGAGCAAGAATGGTCATCGAACCTCTTGCAACGCATAAATATGTAACGGTTGAGGACTATCACCAATACAACACTGGTTCATTCAGAACTTGGACCGGCGCATATCCTTCGGGCATGCAAATCAAATTCCCTGAGCCACCGGACGCCTATGCGATCTATCTTCCAATCGCGGGTAGACTCGACATCGACATCGGCTCACAGCGTTTCAAATGCGGACCCGACAGCGCATTTATAGGCGACATGTCGACGTTTGAACGGCTCTGCCTGCACGAGGGTACGCGGGCTACGGGTATCGCCTTTGGCAAGGACGTGGTTATAAGACAGCTCAGCGAACTGCTTGATGCTCCAGTCAATAAAAAGCTTGAGTTTTCCGCAGTGATGGACGGTACGGCAGCCGCGATTACCAGAATCTCCACGGTTTCGGCACTGCTCTGGACCAACCTTGCAAACGAGCCAGAGAATGTTGCTTCAGCGAAGTTCGCCGAACTGCAGTTTCAGTCTTTGGTCGTGCTGTTGCTGGAGGGGGTGCCCCACAATTATTCGGCCGCACTGGCCTGCCGCGTTTCGCCTGCGATGCCGAGGCATGTCAAGCGGGCTATCGACTTTATGGTCGCAAATGTTGCGATGCCGATTACAATTGCTGAAGTTGCCCGCGCGTCCGGGAGTAGCGTTCGTAGTCTTAATCTGGGATTTCAACGATTCAAGGGGACAAGCACCCTTCAGTACCTCCGCCAAATCCGGCTCGAAGGCGTCCGCAGAACCCTGACCAGCGATGTCGATCATGGCGCAATATCGCAAATAGCGCAGCAGTGGGGCTTCACACATATGGGCCGCTTCGCCGCCCTCTATAAAGAAGCGTTTGGCCAGTCGCCTTCCGAAACTGTGCGATCCTCGGGAACGCGTTGGCGGCCTTGATTGTATGCCCTATGATCCACGGCACAAAGGGTTCTCCCCGCTGAAATCGTGCATGCGACTCCGCAAAATCTGGGAAAATGACGGTCACAACGCGCCACAGCGCTGACGGAGAGATATCCAATTTTGCGCATAATATCCATTTCCGGCACATGCTTGATCGTCATCAACAAGGGCGCGTTTTAGTTAATACTGTTTAAACAATTGACCATCAATTTGGTTGCATGTTGTCTCTCGGACCAATCACATTTTTGAAAATCGATATCCGGAAATATTGAATGCAACATGATCTCACGAACGGCATGCTAGCCGTTTTCCAAAAGTCGCTGGCAGAATGATTTTGCTTTTTGACACCAAGCGCCGAAACCAAAATCATACGAGGATACGACGATGAAACGACCAAGCATCAAAGCATCGATGGTCGGCATATTTGTGTTGATAGGCATTATTTTCGGTGGCTTTGCCGCCATGTCCCTTTCCGCGATGTCGTCCCTGAACGGCTCCACGCATGAGATCGCCGTAAACTGGCTGCCGAGCGTGGAAGTCGTCAAGAACATGAAGATTGCCCGGGGCGAGGTTCGCATGACCTATGCCAAGCACATCCTGTCCCTCACTCCGGAAGCCATGGCAGAAGTCGAGACCGAAATAGCGGCGAAGAACAAGGCATCAGCCGATGCCATCAAGGCCTACGAGCCGCTGATTTCATCGGACCGTGAAGCCCAGTTGCTGAAAGACATATCAGCTGGGGTTGCGGCCTATGAGCAGATGGCGACAAAGATGCTGGAATTATCCCGCGCCAACAAGAACGAAGACGCCACCAAGGTCTTCGGGACAGTCATGACCGAGCAGGCCAAGATAAACACTGCCCTTGTTGATGAGCTGGTGCAGATCAATCTGGACGGCGCAAAGCACGCCAGTGAAAAATCAGTAGAGACCTACACTGATACCGCCAATCTGATGTATCTGCTCATCGGGTTCTCTGCCCTGATCGTTGTTGGTGCGGTGTTCTTTGTCATGTCCGGCGTGGTCAAGCCGATCACGCGGATCACATCATCGATGAGCGATCTGGCGGGTGGCGACACGGCAACTGGCATTCCCTTTGCTGGTCGCGCCGACGAAATCGGCGAAATGGCCGGCGCAGTGGATATCTTCCGTCAGGCGGCAATCAGCAACAGGCGGTTGGAACAGGAAGCCGAAGCATCCCGTGTGCAGGCCGAGGCTGATCGCATCCGTCTGACAGCGGAAGCAGAGGCTGCGGCGCAGAAGCGTCTTCAGGAAGCGACGTCGGGTCTGGCGGCTGGCCTGCGCCGTCTCGCATCTGGTGATCTTGCCTTCGAACTGAACGAACCCTTCGCTCCTGATTTTGAAGCGCTGCGCCATGATCTGAACGCCGCTGTTGCCCAGCTTGGTGAAACGTTGCGTGCCGTTGCGCAATCCACAGTCTCTCTTGACAGCGGCACCCGTTAGATCGGGCAGAGTGCCGAAGACCTGTCGAAGCGCACCGAGCAACAGGCGGCATCCCTGGAGGAAACCGCCGCTGCCCTCGACCAGATTACAGTCAACGTGACCAATTCCTCGAAACGTGCGGATGAGGCACGCACCATTGCAGTGCAGGCCAACACGAGCGCCACCCAGTCCGGCGCGGTCGTTGCCGATGCGGTCGATGCGATGGGACGGATCGAGCAATCCTCGAACCAGATTTCCAATATCATCGGCGTCATCGATGAGATCGCTTTCCAGACCAACCTGCTGGCACTGAATGCGGGCGTCGAGGCGGCACGCGCGGGTGATGCCGGAAAGGGCTTCGCTGTCGTAGCACAGGAGGTTCGGGAACTTGCGCAGCGCTCCGCCCAGGCCGCCAAGGAGATCAAGGACCTGATACGGAATTCCAGCGTCGAGGTGCAAAGCGGGGTGAAGCTGGTGCGCGAGACCGGTGATGCGCTCAAGACCATCGAAGGTTTCGTCGTGACGATCAATCATCATATGGATGCAATCGCGACATCCGCCCGCGAACAGTCGGTCGGTCTTTCCGAGGTCAACACGGCGGTTAACCAGATGGACCAGGTGACGCAGCAAAACGCGGCGATGGTGGAAGAGACCAATGCTGCGAGTGCAACCCTTGCCAACGAGGCAGGACGCCTGCGCGAACTGATCAGCCAGTTCCAGCTTGGAGGCAACAGTTCGTCGCAAGCGGCGGCACTGCGCCAGACCGCATCGGTCATGGCGTCGTCAAGTCAGCCACGCAGAACCGCGTCCGCCAGCCGTCCCGTCTCAAATGGCAATGTCGCCGTGAAACAGGAAGAATGGGCGGAATTCTGACGGCCGCGCCGCTCACAATCGCTGAAACATAGTCACAACGGCGAAACGGCTGGAACCATCACAGTCCGGCTTGGGGCCAGAATCCCCGGAAGACCGGCGCCGTTGTGACTGATCATCTCGCACGTCTGCAAGACAGCCCGGCTTGCCATCGAAGGTCACTTGCGAGAGAATCCCTGTCCGTCCTGTTGAGGCTTCGCAAGCTGCCATGATTGGAGAAAATTATGCCTTTGAAGTTTCTCATCGCAGCCGCCGCAATCGTGCTTTTGGCGCTTTCGGGCTGCGCAAGTACCGGCGCGAACAATACGACCTATAGCCAGTGGCAAGGCGCATACCCGCAGCCGGATTTCGGCGCTTCGAGTTCCGGCGGCGTGCGCGTTTCCTACTAACGCCCGGTTCGGCACTGGTTCGAGTTGACGCCCCGAACCTCGCCCCTTTGAAAGGGCACCACCCGTCAAACACGTCGTGCGGGGAAGCCCGGTGTCCTCACGCCTCGATCTGCACGTCCCCGAGTGGCCGCGAACAGCAGGCGAGGATGTAGCCTTCGTCGATCTCGTCGTCGAGGATGCCACCATTGTGGTGCATCTCGACCTCACCGGAGACCTTCATGACGCGGCAGGTGCCGCAGAGGCCGCCTTCGCAGGCGGCACCGATGCGGACTCCGGCGGCGCGCGCCGTCTGCAGGATGGTCTGGCCCGGCTGGCACTTGGCCTCCTTGCCGGCCATAGTGAAGGTGACGGTGGAGACGGCGGCGGCGTCGACCTCGGCTCCTGCACCGACCGCAAATTCTTCCGATGCAGGCGCTGCGGCCGGCTGAAAACTTTCCTCGTGGTAGCGGTTCATGTCGAAGCCGACGCTTTCCAGCATCGATTTCACGCCGCGCATGAACGGCTCCGGCCCGCAACAGAAGACGGTGCGGTCGCGGAAATCCGGGGAAAGCAGTGCGAGCTTCGACGTCTCGATACGGCCGCGCAGGCCGTGCCAGCCGTGGCGCGGCGCGTGGGTTTCGACGATGAAGCCGAGATTGAGGTTCGGCATGTTACGGGAGATGTTCTCGAGTTCATCGCGGAACAGGAGATCGTCCGGCTGCCGGGCGCAGGAGAGGAAGGTGACGTCCGTCTGCGGGGCGCAATCAGCCATCCAGCGGGTCATCGACATCATCGGCGTGATGCCGGAGCCCGCCGAGATGAACAGGTATTTTTCGCCCGGATGGCGCGCGAAGGAGAAATCGCCGAGCGGGCCGAAGGCCTTCAGCTTCATGCCGGGCTTCAGGTTCTCGAACATCCAGCGCGTGCCGATGCTCGATGCCTGCGCCTTGACGGTCACGGCCACCGAGAAGGGCCGCGACGGCGTCGAAGACAGCGTGTAGGTGCGCATCACCGGATCGTCCGGCTTAACCGGCAGCTCAAGCGTGACGAACTGGCCCGGCAGGTAGCGGAACCAGCTGTCCTTGTCGGCCTTGAAGCCGAAGGTCATCACATCCGGAGCCTCGGCGGTGACGGAGATGCATTCCAGGAGATGCTGCCGGTCGTTGAACGGCAGCAATTCGTCGAAGTGCCGGAAGGATGAAGCAATCGTCATGTCAGGCAACCCGGACCAGAGGGGTGGAGGCTCCGTGCAGGCGATCCTGCATGAAGTTGACGTACCATTCGACGAACTGCATCACGCCGCCTTCATGCTCCTGCGAATAGGGGCCGGGCTGATAGGCGGGCGAGCGGATGCCGAAGGCGTTTTCCTCGACGATCTGGCGGTCCTGATCGTTGGTCTCGGTCCAGACATGCGTCAGTTCTTCAAGGTTATAGTCGACACCTTCGACGGCGTCCTTGTGCACCAACCATTTCGTCGTCACCTGGGTCAATTCAGGGCCGAGCGGCAGCACGCGGAAGGTGATGGCGTGGTCGGCCAGAATGTGGTTCCAGGTGCTCGGATAGTGGAACATCAGCAGCGTGCCGATATGGCTCTGGCTGACATCGTCGGAGAGTTGACGCTTGACGGCGCGCTTGCCGGACATCGTGTAGCTCTCGGCCTCCTGGATCAGCGGCATGCGGGCGACGCGGAACTGACCGGTCGGCGACATCCTGAACTCGCTCGGCAGGCCCTGGGCCTCGCATTTCGCCCAGTGCTCGGCGATGATCGGATCGTCCTTGGCGCCCTGCACGCCGGTCGCGGTCGGCGCTTCCGGATAGGTGCGGCAGAGCTCGGGATGGTTGGCGGCGCAGTGGTAACACTCGCGGTTGTTTTCCCAGACGAGCTTCCAGTTGCCCTTTTCGATGATCGTGCTTTCGAAGGCGACCTTGGTGTCCTTCAGGTTATGCGGCGTCACATAGGACGACACCATGTCGCGCATCGGCTGGAAATCCATCGGCTCCTCGGCGAGGCAGATGAAGATATAGCCGCCGATGGTTTCGCAATGGATGGGCTTCAGGCTGTGCTGCGCCTTGTCGAAATCCTCGCCCATCTGGCGTGCGAAGAGCAGCTTGCCGTCGAGCTCATAGGTCCACTGGTGATAGGGACAGACAAGCTTGGCCGACGAGCCCTTCTGCCCGGCACAGACGCGCGAACCGCGGTGGCGGCAGGAATTGTGAAGCGCCCGGACAGCGCCCTGGCGATCGCGGACGACGACGACCGGATAATCGCCGACCTGGACGGTGAAATAGTTGCCGGCCTTGGGGATTTCGCAGTCATGACCGATGAACAGCCAGTCCTTGTACCAGATCTGCTCCATGTCGAGCTTGTAGAGATCGGGATCGGTGTAGAAGGCCTGTTCCAGGCTGTGCCCGTCGCGGCGGGTCTTGAGTTTGCGGAGGACTTCGCTGCGGAGATCCATGTTCGTTTCCTTGTGCTCGCCACTTTTCGGTTGAGCGAGCAGGAAAGGAACCACCGCCGCGCCGGGAGTGCGCGTGGATATACTGGTTCTCCTTCCGGCTGCCCGCCGCAACCCAGACATCAATTTCACAAACAAGGCTGGTTTCCGGGCTCAGGAGCTGTCCTTTCGGACCGTCGCGGCGCCTTCCCGGATCTCTCCAGTGGCCTTTTGCCGAGGTTTCGCTCCACCACCGTTGCGGGGGCAGCGCCGGATTTCGACCGGCTTCCCAATTCTCCGCCCTCCCTATAAAGGCGGCACCTTGAGTGTCTTCATCTAATCTGCAGATCTGGCCGGACAGCCGCCGATTAGCGACATCCGGTTCCAGAATGGCGACACACGCACAGTTGCGTTTCCAGATGACCGGAGTGGCTATTTTATAAGCAGAAACAACGGAGTTTCCTGATTTTTCGGCAGATGGCGCCTTTTCCGCCACACACCGCCAAATTCTGTGCAGAGACTGTCTCTTTGCGACATATTGCGGCGCGACGGGCCGGTTGAAAGCGCAAGCCTCGCACCATGGAGGGCGGGTAATGCTTGGAAAGACTGCATTAACCCTCGCAATGTAGCTTTTCCTCATGAACGTTTCCGCCGCGGTGTGCCCCAGCACTCCGACGCAATCCTGGTGCAGGCCGATGGCAAACTTGAGATATTTCGACGCTGCTGCCGTCAAGAAACCGGTTCAATCGCCGAAGAGCGCTGTCCACACCGAATTCCTGCGCACCGGGCGCATCAACCGGCCGCAGCAATGGAGCGCCGAGGAAAAACGCTACCTAACCCATCAGGAAGTGGCCGCCCGCACCGGCCGCAGGCTCGAGGCTGCCGGCACCGTAACGCACGAACGCATCAACGGCTTCCATGCCTCCATCCGCTTCCCGAAGCTGATTTTCCATCGCACGCTTTCGGGCAGCCCGCATCTCGGCTATTGCCACGTGACCGCGGCGCGGACGAAGTTCGCCAAGTTCGACGATGTCCGGTGGTCGTTCTACATCGCCAACTTCTTCTCCGACATCGGCGACGACGAGCACTTCTTCGAGAAGATCAAGATGGGCTATTCGCGAATGTATTTCGCCGTCGCGACCGAACTCGACGCGGAGGAAGGCAAGCTCACGCTCAACCGCAGCGTCCACGAAAACGGCCTCCTGTTTCGCACTCGCGATCCGAAGGAAGCCCTGAAAAACGTGCTTTTGCTCGGCGCCTGCAACGAACAGCTTCGCAAGATCATCAACAGCCTCTGACGCTTTCGCGGCAGCCGCCTATCGCTTGTAGATCAGCCAGTCCCGCCCCGCCGGCTGCTCGTCCTCTGCTCCGTGAACGACGGTATAGTCGCCGCCCTTGGCCTGTGCCTTGGCAAGCGCCTTTTCGGCAGTTCCCACAAGATCGAACGCATTGCCGGCGCTGTGCGACATGCACACGCCGACTGAAAGCGTGACGCTGCCAAGGCTGCGGCCGGTTTTCGGATGCTTGAAATGGACGCCGCGCAGGGCCGAACGCAGCAGCGCCATCAGGCGCACGACTTCGCGCTCCTCGCCCGCATTGATCAGGAAGCCGAAGCGGACGCCGTCGAAACGCGCCGCCAGTTCGCTCGGCGGAAAGGCCTGCTGGGTGATGCCGCCGATATGGCGGGCGAGATGATCGGCGATCGCGGCGGCCTGTTCACCGGAGAGCCGCTGGCTGGTATCCGGCTCGGCAATCGCAACGCCGCAGGCGAGCGGCAGCTCGGGATCGGCATAGACCTTGGCCAGCGCCTTGTTGAAAGCGCGGCGGTTGGCAAGGCCGGTCACGGCATCCGAGAATTTCGTCGCCTCGAAATCGGCAAGCTCCTTCTGGACGCCGGCGATGACGTTGGATTGGGCCGTGACGCTCTGCTCCAGTTCGGCGTTTTGCGATACCTGCCGTTCGGTTGCCCGCTTCAGAGCCTGGATCGAGTTCTTCAATGCCGCCTGGCTTGCCTCGTCCGAAACGACGAGTGCCTTCGACGCCTCGCCGATCAACCGGCCATAATCGTCGAGCGAGTTCTTTTCGCGCGAGAGCAAATTCATGAAGTTGCTCATCTCATCACGCACGATCGTCGTCGAGCGCGCCAGAACGCTCGCCTCATGGTGATGCGGCAGGTATTTGCGGCCGAGTTCGTCGAGCGCGGCCTGCGACTTGTTTTTGCCGAGCGCGATGAAGTCCCGCACGAGTTCGGGGTTGGCACCCGCATAGGCCTCGTAGACCAGTTCGTAGTTTCTCGGGACAGCGTCGATGCCCATCTGGTGCATGGCAGTGGCGATGCGCAGGGCAAGGTCGTTGGGCATGGATTTCTTGTTGGCCATTTGCGCTCCGGCAGGGTGTAGGACGCAACAGCTAGCATGTCCAACTTTCAGCTCCGCTAATCGAAGCTGTCGCATTTTAAGAAATCTTGAAGCGGGCTGTATCGATCAGGCACAGTCCGCGACGCCCGCCGAATGCGCTTGGCAATATCCCGCCGAGCCCTGTAATAGAGACCGCAAAGCCCTGCCCTTTCGGGCCTCCCATCGACTTTTGGAAGCTGCATGACCCTCATCATCGACACCAGGACCGAACCGGAGCGCGCATTGACGGTGGCGTGCGAAACGCTGGCCCAAGGCCTGCCGGTCGCGATCCCGACGGAGACGGTCTATGGCCTGGCGGCCGACGCGACAAACCCGGACGCGATCAGCCGCATCTACGAAATGAAGGGCCGCCCACGCTTCAACCCGTTGATCTGCCATGTCGCCGACTTCGACATGGCGCGACGTTATGTCGATTTTGATCCGATCTCGCAAAAGCTCGCCGGGGCCTTCTGGCCGGGGCCGTTGACGCTGATCCTGCCGATGAAACCGGCAAGCGGCGTTCATCCGCTTGCCTCCGCCGGTCTCGACACGCTCGGCATCCGCATGCCCGAAGGGTTTTCGCGGTCGGTAATCAAGCGCTACGGCAAGCCGCTGGCAGCGCCGAGCGCCAACACCTCCGGCAAGATCAGCCCCACCAGCGCCCAGCATGTCGAGGCCGATCTCGGCGGCAAGCTGGCGCTGATCCTCGATGCCGGGCCGGCCGAAATCGGCCTGGAATCGACGATCATCAAGGTCGACGGCGACGAAATCCGGCTGCTGCGGCCGGGCGGGCTCGAAGTCGCTGACATCGAGAAACTGACCGGAAAGACGGTCCTGCGTCCCGATACGGCCGGTGCGGCGATCGAGGCGCCGGGCATGCTCGCCTCCCACTATGCGCCGGGAGCGGCGGTGCGGCTGAACGCGACGGATGTGAAGCCGGGCGAAGCGCTGATCCGCTTTGGCGGCGCGGCTCTGCCCGGGGAAGAAAAGGCCGCTGTGGTTCTTGATCTCAGCCCGTCCGCCAGCCTGCGCGAGGCGGCCGCCAATCTGTTTGCCTATATGAAAAAGGCCGACACTTCCGGCGCCGCGACGATCGCCTTCGGCGCCATTCCAAATGAGGGACTGGGCGAAGCCATCATCGACCGGATCGAACGCGCGGCAGCCCCGAGAGAGGGTAACGGGGCATGAATCTACGCCGAAAATACCCCCCTCTGCCCTGTCGGGCATCTCCCCCTCAAGGGGGGAGATCCTTTCAGGCTTGCCCCTGGCCCCAATCACAAATCTTGGCCGTTGAGCACGATCGATCTCCCCCCTTGTGGGGGAGATGTCCCGAAGGGACAGAGGGGGGTGAAGCGGCTAGCAGCAAGGTATCGATCACATGACGAACACCATCCCCTCCCCCGACATCATTGCCCGCTTCGCCGCCATCGTCGGCGACCGCAACGCGCTGACCGAGCAGGAGGACATCGCACCCTATCTCATCGAATCGCGCGGCCTCTACGAGGGCAACACGCCGCTGGTGCTGAAGCCGGGCAGCGTCGACGAGGTCTCGCAGATCCTCAAACTTGCCAGCGAAACCGGCGTAGCGATCGTGCCGCAGGGTGGCAATACCGGGCACGTCGCCGGCCAGATCCCGCGCACCGGAGCGGCCGATATCGTTCTGTCGCTGGAGCGGCTGAACCGCATCCGCGACATCGACCCGGTCGGCAACGTCATCGTCGCCGACGCGGGCTGTATCCTTGCCGATATCCAGAAGGCGGCCGAAGCGCACAACAGGCTGTTTCCGCTGTCGCTCGGCTCGGAAGGCTCCTGCCGGATCGGCGGCAATCTCTCCACCAATGCCGGCGGTACCGCCGTGCTTGCCTATGGCAACATGCGGCAATTGTGCCTTGGCCTGGAGGTCGTGCTTCCGACCGGCGATATCTGGGACGGGCTGCGGCGGCTGAAAAAGGACAATACCGGCTATGACCTGCGCGACCTGTTCATCGGTGCCGAGGGCACGCTCGGCGTCATCACCGGCGCGGTGCTGAAACTCTTTCCGCAGCCGCTTGGCCATCAGGTCGCCTTTGCCGGCCTGAAAAGCGTTGCCGACGCGCTTGCGCTTTTCGACAAGGCATCGAGCCTCTGCGGTCCGGCCTTGACCGGCTTCGAACTGATGCCGCGGCTTGGCGTCGAGTTTACGGCGAAACACATTCCGGGCGTTCGCGACCCGTTGGACACGGTGCATGCCTGGTACGCGCTGATCGACATCTCGACTTCGGATTCGGCAGAAACCGCCGAACGGATGATGAGCGAACTATTGGAAACGGAGATTTCAGGCGGTCTCGTCGAAAACGCCGCGGTGGCTGCCAGCGAGGCCCAGCGCAAGAGCCTCTGGCACATGCGCGAAAGCATGTCGCCGGCGCAGAAGCGGGAGGGCGGCTCGATCAAGCATGATGTCTCCGTGCCGGTATCGAGCATCCCGGCCTTCATGGCTGAGGCGGATGCGGCGGTGATGGCAGCCATTCCCGGCGCCCGCATCTGCGCCTTCGGACACATGGGCGACGGCAATATCCATTACAACATTTCCCAGCCGATCGCTGCCGACAGGCAAGCCTTCCTTTCCCGCTGGCGCGAGATGAACACGATCATACATGGCATCGTGCTGAACTATAACGGCTCGATCTCGGCGGAACACGGCATCGGACAGTTGAAACGCGACGAACTGGCGAAGGTGCGTTCACCGATCGAGATCGACCTGATGCAGCGCATCAAACACGCCTTCGACCCCGCCGGGATCATGAATCCCGACAAGGTGCTGAAAGCCTGACGAATAGAATCAAGCGCCGCCCGTGCGAAGCTGGGTGAGGCTGAGCAGCGTATCGGCGCTGATGCCGTTGCGCCCGCTTCCGGACATGATCAATTCCGCGGCTGAGACATCGGTGTTGTTCTCGACGTCATAGAGCGCGGCGAAACGCACGAGCAGCTTTTCCAACTTTTCCGGATCGTGCAGGTCTTCAACATCGAGCACCCGATTGATGTAGGCATATTGGACATCCACATCGGCGCTCGACATTTCTTCCGGAATGCTGAATGTCGTCTGGATGACCTGCAGCAGCGCGCTATCGGCCAAAAGGTCGTAAGCCGTGTTGATGCCAGAGGCCATGCGCCGGAAGTAGAGCGCAAGGCGCAGGCCGGCATTGTCCTCGCCCTTTTGTTCTTCCAGCGTCTGGTTGAGATAGAGATCCTCGGTCTCGAGCAGGCCGCGCTTGGTTTGAATCCCGTCTGCCGGCTTTGCCAGGTTGCCTTCGCTGTCGAAATTGTAGGAGGCGACGATTTCCTTGAAGATCGTCGTGTCCGGCTCGGTGTTGATGAAGCTCTTGGGGTCGCTGAAATCGGATTCGAACATCTGCCGGACATAGTCCGTCGTATACTCTTCCGGATCGAGCCCGGCGGCGACGAGAATGAAATCGACCATGCGCCGGTTCGACAGAAGACCGTCCCGAGTTTCGATCTTCTCGATCTCGGCGCTGTAATACTGAGATTCCTCCGTCGCCTCGGTCTTTTCCTCCTCCGTGCCGAAGCGGCTCTTTTCGACGACATAGGACTTGGCGGTGTTGAGGATTTCGGTTTCCGACTGCGCCAGCATCGGCACGCCGAGCGTCCCGTCGGTGTTGAAGTTGAACGCCTTGGCCAGTTCGACGTAGCGGTCGTCCTTCAGCGTATAGACATAGCTTTTCGGATCGGTGAGGTCACTGGTCAGCACCTTCTTCAGCTTGCGCGTCGTATCGCCTTCATCCTCAAGGCCGACGGCCGTCAGCGCCAGTTGCATGATCTTGGTGTCGGCAAGCAGGTCGTCAACATCTGCGACAACGCTGATCAGGGTCTTGTAGGAGGCGATCAGGCTCTCGTCGGCGGCTTCGTCGGCGTCGTTATAGCGATCGGTCCAGTAGGCGGAAGTGGTAGCGGTCTGCTCCGTCGTCTGCGCGGTGTCTCCGGAGGCAAGCGTTCCGTCGGTCTGGAAATTGAAGGCGGCCGCAAGCTCCTTGTAGATCGCATTATACTCGCCACCTTGCGTATTGGCATAGCTCGTAGAATCGCTGAGATCGCTGGTAAGGATGTTCTCCATCGTCGACGTCAGGAAGCCAGACGGCAGGCCGTAGGCGATGCGGATATAGGCAAACAGCCTGCTGTTGCTCGTGATGTCATCGACCGTTGTGACGCTTCCTATGGTCGATTCATAATATTCCTTGTTGAGCAGAGCAGCGGACGAGGAAAGCCGCGGCTGCGCGAATGCATAGGCTTCGTTGACCGACGCCTTCTGGGTGTCCGTCATCGGCAGGTCGCCGGCGGCGAGCGTTCCATCGCTCTGGAAATTGAAGGCGGCGGCAAGCGGCGTGTAATCGGGCGCACTGTCGATCGCCGCCTGGTACTGCGCGATCTGCTGGCTCGCCGTGCTGGTGCTGTCGGCCAGATCCGCGGCGGAGGCGCTGGCTTCTATGGCATCGATCTTGTCCTGGTAGCCCTGCTCGTAGGCCGCCGCTGCCGTATTCACATAACTGCTCGAGTCGCTTTCATCGCTGGTGACGACGCCCTTGAAATGCGCATAGGACATGTAGTCCGGGTCGAAGCCGAGCGCGGTCAGGACATAATTTTTAAGTTTCTCGTTCTGCCAGAGCTGGTCGGCAGTCGTGACCGTGTCGATCGCTGCGTTAAAATAGTTCGTGTCATCCGTGACTGCGTCATCCTGGTTGGCGATGCTCTGGTTGTAGAGACCGATGAGCGCATCTTCCTGTGCATCACTTTGGACCACCTCGGTCGACTGCGAAAAACTGAAGGCCATCGCGAAATTGCGGTAGCGTTCGTCAGTCAGCATGTTGGCGTAGCTGCTGTCGTCGCTGAGGTCGCTTTCCATGACCTTGCGCATGAAGGCTTTGGCATAGGTCATGTCTTCCAGCCCATGCGCCTTCATCGCGTAGGAATAGAGCCGGTAGTCGTCGAGGAACTCGTCGATCGAGGTGACGTTGCCGATATTGGCCTTGTAATACTCGGTTTCGCGGGCAACCAGCACCTGCTCGGCAGTGCGCCGAATGCTCGTCTTCATATCGCGGGTAATGAGGTTGTAGTCGATATAGGTGGAAACCATTGCCGTTCTGCCGATCGCCTGAATTGCCTGACGGAATGCTGTCCGGACGGACGCAATGCCGCACGCTGCGGCCATAACCTCAGGCACCATCGCCTTTCAGCCTTGTGCGTGGCTTTTCCTCAAGGCCGCAGCGCCCCGCCGAGGGATCGGCAGAATGCTGCCGATTTTCTTCAGATTTGGGAAACCCTGTCGCGTTGGTCTTTGCTAACCATCAGGAAATGCAAAGTTTTTTAACTGCGATTTTTAAGCGGTCTCAAACCGCCGCCGCCTATGCTCCAGCCATAGAGGACGAAAAGTCCCGAAGAGAAGACCGGAAACCGGCTCTCAAGGAAAACAAGGGCGATTGAAATGCTGAAGACACTTTCCCAACCGGCTTGGGTCGAAACCACGCTGCGACTGGATCCGAAACGCTTCCCCCAGCAGGCAAGCTACAACTTGCACGGACAATCGAACAATGTCACCATCAGTCTGGATGAGCGCGGAGCGGTGTTGCGCAAGGTCCTGCCCTCCAGCGGACTGCCCCTCTCGATCGCGCTGCCGGCACGTGCCTTCAAGGGCGTTGCGGCCCGTGCGATCGACCATGGAGACGGAGAGGTGACCGTGACGCTGGAACTTCATCATGACGACCCGGATCTCTGCATCCCGCTTCTCGTCGCACATGACCTTTCCGACATCGCTGCCGATTGGCGCGCATGGTCGGAAGCCTACCGTACCCCGATGCTGATGGTGGAGGCCGACGGCGTTGCCCGGCCGCTGGAAGAGCATCTCGGCGAAGTGCGCACTCGCGATATCAAGCCGCGCCGCCGCCTTTCACTTTTCAACGATCGCCGCCCGCGCTTCCTGATGCGCCGCTCCACCGGTAGTCTCGGCGTCAACATGAAGATCAACGGCCGGGAAATTATCGCGCGCAGCTGATTTTCGACACAATTTCCGCGCGTTCCTCCAGTGCAAAAGACCGGCCGTCCCTGCGGCCGGTCTTTTGTCTTTGTTTTCAGCCTGTTATCACCGATTCGGAAAACGCGGCGAATGCCTTCTTGATGCCATATGCAACCTGCACATTGCCGGCACGAGAAGGAGACATCCATGCGCAAATTCATCCCGCTGCATAATTCCTTAAATCGGAATCGATTTAAGGGTAAAATTATGCGGCAAATTCAAAGTGCTACAGCGTCCGTTGCGCGTCTTTTGACGCGCGGCGCTGTAGGGGCCATCGCCGCCTTTTCCGCCCGCCTGGCCAAGAAGAAGAACAGCCGCGACACGGAGCTGAGCTGGGCTTGAGTTGATATTGCTGCGGCGACCCCTTGCCCTCAAGCCAACCGGGGGGATTTTTATAGCAACCGCACCAGGAGAGCGCCGCAAAGCGCCGCAAAGACGATCAATCCGACGACACTGTTGAACTTGAACAGGGCAAGGCACTGCGTCGCGTCGTGGATGTCCAAGACGAGGATCTGATAGAACAGCATCACCGCCGCGACGAGCAGGCCGATATAGGCCAGGAATCCCGCCCCCGCGATCGCGAATGAGACGAACAGCAGAAAAACCGTCAGACCGTAGAGGCCGAACAGCCAGGGGCGTGGATGCTCGCCGAAGCGCCGCGCCGTCGAGCGCACCCCGATGAGCTCGTCATCCTCCTTGTCCTGATAGGCATAGATCGTATCGTAGCCGACCGTCCAGGCGATGGCGCCCAGATAAAGAATGATCGGCGCCATCCCCAACCCGCCGAACTCGGCCGACCATCCCATCAGCGCGCCCCAGGAAAAGGCAAGGCCGAGGAAAAATTGCGGCCAGTCGGTAAAGCGCTTGGCAAAGGGATAAACCGCAACGAAGACAAGCGAGAAGACGCCGAGGAAGATAGAAAAGCCGTTGAACTGCAGGAGAACAATGAGGCCGGCGAGTGCCTGCAGCACCATAAAGATCTTGGCCTGCAGCCGCGTGACACGACCGGACGGCAGCGGCCGCGACCGGGTGCGCGCCACTTCCATGTCGATGTCGTGATCGACGATATCGTTGTAGGTACAGCCGGCACCGCGCATCGCGACCGCGCCGATGAAGAACAGGATCAGGTGAAGGACGAAACGACCGAGCGAGAATGTACCGAGCGGGGCCGCAGCATTGGCTGCCAGCCCCACTGACCAGAAGCAGGGCCACATCAGCAACTGCCAGCCGATCGGCCGGTCCCAGCGGGCAAGCTGCGCATAGGGCCAGAGCGGCCTCGGCAGGACGCGGTAGACCCAATTGTTGGAGGGCGCATCGTGGACGCGCCCGGAATCGGCTGGACTGGTGCTCATGCCATCTGTTTGCAACTGCAAAAGAGCGCGGTCAAGCGATCAGGCGTCGATGTCGAGACGTAGAACTCAATCCAGCGTGAAATCGAAGCGGTAGGTGGCGGAAAGGCCGACCAGAAACTGGTTGCGGCTGCCGCCTTCCTTGACGATGCTCGAATCCGCGGCGGGGCCCATCAGCCGCTTGTATTCGGCAAAGGCGCTGGTCTCGAGCTTTTCTGTCGCCTGCCAGGTGATGGCCGCTCCGGCCCCGACGGAGTTCAGGCCTCCCGACGGCGTATATTTCGAATAACCGGATTTTGCCGCTTCCGCTGAACTCACTCCGTAATAGGCATCGAAATAGTCGCTGGTCGCAGCCGACAGGCGAGGGCCGGCGGAGATGCGGACATTGTCGCTGACATCGACGAAGCCATCCGCTGCGACATCGGCGACAAGGCCGTGATGGCTGCGGATGCCCTGGCGAAGCTCTGCACGGATGCGCAGCCAGTCGGTGGGATAGACTTCCGCAAAACCACCGAGTTCGCCGCCGAAACGCACGGGGTCGAGGCCCTCGAGCTTGGAGGAGGTATCCTCGTCTCGCTCGAAGATCAGCTTGCCGACGACGCCGGCGCGGAAGGCACCCTTGTCGACGAAGGCAAAGGACGGGTTGTCGTTGCGCGAAGAGAACCGCACCGTGCTGCCGGCGCGCCCGAGCGAGATCAGCGGTGCGGCCTGGAACAGGCGGTCGGAGCCGCCATCATATTTCGGTCCGAGGAAGCCCGCCGCGCCGACTTTCAGATACCAATCACCCGACCAGAAATACTGACCGTCCTGAGCCTGGGAGGCAGAGGAGAAGCCGAGAAAAACACCAACGGAAAGAGCAAAGGCAGATCGGCGGGACAAGTCGGAACTCCGGATACAAAACCCCTTTGAGGCCGGACACCGGCGCAACACACCGGCCGCGGAGAAGGGGCAAACTGAACCGGTTCGTTTCTGCGCGGTTGTAGGCCTTATCTCACTACCATTCCGTTAACCAGAGACCTTCAGGCTTTCTTTTCCATATTTGCGCAACGCGATATAAGAAATCGTTTATTTACAAAATGATAGGAAGACCGCAATTTCCGGATTCAGGCCGCGAAGTGGCAAAATTGCATCGTCAGGCCCGCAATTTCAGATAGGTGCTGGGCGAGCTGCCGAGCATGCGGCGAAACATCGTGGTAAAGGCCGCAATGTTTTCGTAGCCGGCATCAAGCGCAACATTCGTGACCGGCTCGCCGGCGGCCAGCCTCGGCAGCGAGGCGAAGATGCAGGCCTGCTGCCGCCAGGTGACGAAGCTGACACCGGTCTCGGCACGAAACAGCCGGGTAAACGAGCGGCGGCTTATGCCGAGCTCCCGCGCCCAGTCGTCAATGCCCGCATTGGCGGCCGGCGATTTCAGGAAATGGCGGCAGAGGCGGCTCAACCGCGCATCACCCGGAAACGGCAGGCCGAGCGGCCGCTCCGGCAGTTGGCCGATCTCGTCGAGCAGCAGTTCCATGATCAGCCGCTTGCGCCGCTGCGGCAGCGGCTTCTCGTCGGACTGTACCAGTTCCTCGATCAGGCTGCCGGCCAGCGCCGTGACTTCAAGCACACGCGGACCATGCGGGCCGATGACCGACGGATCGACGTAGATGGAATGCATGTGCACTTCGCTGATCATCTCGCTGAAATGTTCGAGACCCGCCGGAATAAGCAGTCCGTGACCGGGCGGTATCATCCAGCGACCGCCGGCGGTGCTGACCAGCACCACACCACCGCGGGCGCACCAGAGTTGCGTCTTTGTGTGGCTGTGCGGCGGCCCCCGGAAGCCGGCGGGATAGACTCGACCAAGTGCAAGCACCGGCTCTTCGGCGCTTTCGATCCAGGAAAGGCTGGCGAAATGCTCGTCGTCGCTCTGGCTGACCTGTGCGGTGAGATCGATGACGCGCATTTGGCCCACTCTCGAAAGGATGCGACCAGAGCACAAAAGCAGGCCAGACACAAGCGAGGTACAGAGAGCGACACACGCAAAACACGATATTCGACGGCGAGGAGAACAACATGGCGACGGTATCATCGGCCAACGGCATCAGCGCCGAGAAGACGGCGTTTTCCGTCATCGTCGCCGTCAGCTTCTGCCACATGATGAACGACATCATGCAATCGCTCCTAACCTCTCTCTATCCGCTGCTGAAGGCCAATTACGCGCTCGATTTCGTGCAGATCGGCCTTCTGACCTTCGCCTTTCAGGTTACGGCCTCGCTGCTGCAGCCCGCCGTCGGCGTCGTCACCGATCGCTGGCCGATGCCTTTCTCGCTGCCGGCGGCCATGCTTTCCACCTGCGCCGGGCTGATCACGCTCGCCAATGCTCATCACTTCTATGTCCTTGTCGCCGGTGCCGGCATGATCGGCATCGGCTCTGCCATCTTCCACCCCGAGGCGTCGCGTGTCGCGCGGCTCGCCTCCGGCGGGCGGCATGGCCTTGCCCAGTCGCTGTTTCAGGTGGGCGGCAACACCGGCACCGCGATCGGGCCGCTGCTCGCGGCCTTCATCGTCATTCCGCGTGGCCAGGAGAGCCTGAGCTGGTTCTCGGTCATTGCATTGACCGGCTTCATGGTCTTGTCCGGGGTCAGCGTCTGGTACACGCGCCATCGCCGCAGTTCCGCAGGCAGCAAGGCCGTTAGCCGCACCCTGCCCCTGCCGCGCAACCAGGTCATCTGGACGCTGATCGTCCTCGTCATCCTGACGGCGACGAAGAATGCCTATCTTGCCAGCCTTTCCAGCTATTTCACCTTCTTCACCATCGAGAAGTTCGACCTCGGCGTCCAGGACGCGCAGCTGCTGTTGTTCCTGTTCCTCGGCGCGTCGGCGGCCGGCGTGATCTTCGGCGGGCCAATCGGCGACCGTTTCGGCGCGCGCTTCGTCATCTGGTTCTCGATCCTCGGCGTCATTCCCTTCGCGCTGATCCTGCCTTACGCCAACCTGTTCTGGACCGCGGCCCTCGTCATCCTGATCGGCTTCATCTTCTCCTCCGCGTTTTCCGCGATCGTGGTCTTTGCGCAGGAACTGGTGCCGGGGCGCGTCGGGCTGATCGCCGGCATGTTCTTCGGCTTTGCCTTTGGCTTCGGTGGCATCGGCGCTGCCGTGCTCGGTGTCGTTGCGGATCACAAAGGTATATCGTTCGTCTACACGATCTGCTCATACTTGCCGCTGCTCGGCCTGCTCACGATCTTTCTGCCGAGGCTTCCCCGCCACCGGTAAGCGAGGATCCAAACATCCAACGCTGCGACATTTCATGGCAATCCCAGTCCAACGCCATCCCCTTGTAAGTATTCATCAAGCATTGCGGGCTAAGGTTCTCCCGGGGACTGTCGGGGTAGCTTCAATGCGCAAGACGTTTATTGCCGTTTCCATCGCGCTGGGGGCGCCGTTCGCTGCCTCGCCCGGGCACGCGGAGACGCTCAACCTGTTGATCTGGGAATCCTATATCGACCAGAAGATCCTTGACCGCTGGACGGAGAAGTCCGGTGTTGCCGTCAACCAGACCTACTACGACAGCGGCGATGCGCGCGACGAAGTGCTGTCCGATCCCAACAGCAATATTGATCTTGTCGTCGTTGGCGAGAACGGCGCGGAACTTTTCGGAAAACGCGGCATTCTGGAGCCGCTGGCGGAAAAGAACGTGCCTTCGCTGAAAGGCTACAAACCCGAGTGGACCTCGCGCTGCGCCGGCTACGCCATGCCCTATCTGTGGGGGACGATGGGCATCGTCTACCGCGCCGACATGGTCAAGACAGCGCCCGCCTCCTGGAAAGACCTGATGTCGCCGGCGCCGGAGTTGAAAAAGCACATCGCCATGTATGACGACCACAACGAGGCGTTCATCGCGCCGCTGGTGCTGCTCGGCAAGTCGATCAACGCCAACGACAACGAGACGCTGAAGCAAGCCTTTGAGGTGATGAAGAAGCAGGCGCCCTTCGTGCTGACCTATGACTACGTCATCACCGCGATCCAGAATCCCGACCTCGGCAAGGACATCTACATGGCGATCGCCTATAGCGGCGACCAGCATGTGCTCAACGACAAGGCGGGAACGCCTGGTGTCTGGCGTTACGCGGTACCGAAGGAAGGCACGCTCTCCTGGCTCGATTGCATGGCGGTGACGACAGGCTCGCCCCGCAAACAGCTCGCACTGCAACTGCTCGACTTCATCGGGTCGCCGGAAAGTGCCGCCGCCAACGCCGAGGCGCTGACCATGCCGACCGCAAGCGAAGCGGCGCTGAAACTCATCCCGGCCGAGATGCGTTCGAACACGGAAATCTATCCACCGGCCGAAATCCTGGCGAAGAGCCAGTATCAGAAGGAATTGTCCGTCCAGTCGATCCAGACCCGCCGGCGTATCATCAGCTCGATGGCAAATTTCCAGTGACGCTCGGCAAACGCGCCTTTTTCCTGATATTTCCTGTGGTGCTGACGGGATATCTGCTCGCGGCGCTGTCGGTCTATATCGCGCAGAGCCATTCGGTGCTTGCGCTCGAGCGGGCGCGGCTTTCGCAGCAACTCGACCATATCGCGGCCCTGTTCCGCAACGAGGTCAGCCAGAGCCGGAGTTTCCTCTATTCGCTCCTTGAGGGCAATGCGGTCCGGCTGTTCGTCTCCGAAACCGATGAAGCCTACCGCAACAATGCACTTGGGCTGCGACTGCAGCAGAGCATCCGCTCGCTCTCCGACGATCCGAAGAAGTTCATCTCCTTCGCCATCCTCAATCCGGACCTGACGCCCGGTTACTATTTCGAAAACAGCGACGATCCATTTGCCGAGATCGGCCAAGCACAGTTTGCGCTGGCACGCCGGCTGGCCGGCGGCAGCCAGCTCCGGGACTGGACCTATCTTCATGACAACCAGGCCCGACCGCTGATCGTCTATTCGGAATTCATCGACCCGATAACCTTCAGCCGACCGCTGCCGAGTGCCAAGAAAAGCGCGCTCCTGGTTCAGGTGGCCGTCGAGCCAACGCAGTTTCTCGGCATGCAGCGCAAGCTGCAGAACGAGTATGAAACCGCGATCGACTTCGACACGGCGCCGCAACAATCCCTGCCCGGCGACCTTGCGGCGTCCGTGCGGCTGGCGCCATCGCTGTTTGCCACGCTGACCGTGCCGCCGTCTCACAATGCGGGTGATATGCAGCAGTTGAAGCTGCTTCTGGGCCTTGGCGCACTGGCCATGAGCCTCATCTCCGTCGGCCTGATGATCATCCTCATCCGCCGCTTCATCACCAATCCGATCTCCGCACTCGACCGGCAGGTCACGGCGGTGATGAGCGGCGAGCACGATGGCATCACGCAAACCGGCGCTGCCGGCGAAATCGGCCGATTGACCGGAAACATCAAGCAGTTGCACGATCAGTCCCGGCGCGCGCTGCACCTGGTTCAGCACGCCTCCTGGACGGATACGCTGACCGGCATCAGCAATCGCGGCCATTTCAACGCGCTCGCCGCAGAGGTCGTCCACAAGGTCACGACCGAGGGCGGTCACTGCAGCCTGCTCTTCATCGACATCGATAACTTCAAGTTCGTCAACGACAAATACGGCCATGAGGTCGGCGACGAACTCCTGAAAATGCTCGCGCTCAGGATCGAAGGCGCCGTCGGCGAGATCACCATGCGCCAGTCCCTTCCGCAGGTCGTCTTTGCGCGCCTTTCCGGCGATGAGTTTGCCGTTCTCGTGCAATCGGCGTCCGGTGACGGCACGATCCGCGAAATGTGCGCCGTCATCCTGGCGCTGTTTTCCGGCGGTTTTGAAGTGCGCGGCAAACACTACCCGGTCACCGCCAGCATCGGCGTTGCCATCTGTCCGACGGATGCAACGAACCTGGCCGAGCTCATCTCGAATGCCGATGCGGCCATGTACCAGGCCAAGACCAACGGCAAGAACCGTTCGTCCCGCTTCTCGCGTGCCCTCCAGGACAAACGCGACCGGATTCGCCATATTCAGGAGGAACTGCGGCTGGTCGATCCGGACGAGCAATTCCATCTCGTCTACATGCCGATCGTCGACACGCGCGGCAGAGTGACCGGCTGCGAGGCGCTGCTGCGCTGGATTTCCCCGACGCTTGGCAACATCACACCGGACGAATTTGTGCCGATCGCCGAAAGCACTGGCCAGTTCACCAAGATCGACTGGTGGGTGATCAACAAGGCGATGTCGGACCACCAGCCTCTGAAGGCGTTGTTCGGACCGGAGACGGTGCTTGCCATCAACATCTCGTCGGCGGAACTGCACTCGAAATCGATCAGCGACTATTTCAGCGATTGCCTCGACCGGCACGGGCTCGACGCACGGACGATCGAGATCGAACTGACGGAGACCTATGCCGTCAAGCTTGGAGATCAGTTGCATCGGAACATCGAAACCCTGCGTGAAAAAGGTTTCCGTATCTCCATCGACGATTTCGGCGCCGGTTACACCTCAGTACAGCAGATCATCGAATACACCGCCGATACCATCAAGCTCGACCGGATGCTGGTGGAAAACCTTGCCAACGAGGAATCCCTGCCGGCGCTGAAGGCAATGATCGCCCTCTGCCATGCGCAACAGATGTCGGTGATCGGCGAAGGCATCGACAGCTACGAAAAGCTCGCCCTGCTGACGGCGGCCGGTTGCGATCATTTCCAGGGCTATCTCATCAGCAAGCCGCTGGCATTGCCGGACCTCTCGATCTGGGCACTGAAGCAGGCAGCGGAAATGGCTGAGCGCGACGGAGCCCACGCTGTCGTCAACGGCGGCAGGCGCCGCGCCGGTTCCTCAAAATTGCTCTGAATGACCCGTCATCCGGGCACAGGCCAGATTTTGCCTTGACCTTCAGCCGCCCTCACCTTAACCGCACCTCAACAACGCGGCAGCGGGAGTAGGCGATGAGAGTTCTGTTGATCGGGTCGGGCGGACGCGAGCATGCGCTGGCGTGGAAACTGGCGCAATCGCCGCGTCTGACGGCACTTTACGCGGCGCCCGGCAATCCCGGCATTGGCGAAGAAGCGACGCTCGTCGACGTCGACGTCACCGACGACAGCGCCGTGCTCGCCTTCTGCCGGAAGGAAGCGATCGACTTCGTCGTGGTCGGCCCGGAAGCGCCGCTGGTGGCGGGGCTTGCCGATACACTGCGCGAGGGCGGCATCGCCGTCTTCGGCCCTTCGGCGGCCGCGGCCCAGCTCGAGGGCTCCAAGGGTTTCACCAAGGACATCTGCGCCAAATACAATATCCCGACCGGCGCCTATCAGCGCTTCACTTCTGCCGGGCCGGCCAAGGTCTACGTGCGTGAACAGGGCGCGCCGATCGTCATCAAGGCCGATGGCCTTGCCGCCGGCAAGGGCGTGACGGTGGCGATGACGCTCGACGAGGCGCTTGACGCCGTCGACAGCTGCTTTTCCGGCACCTTTGGCGCGGCTGGTGCCGAGGTCGTGGTCGAGGCTTATCTCGATGGCGAGGAGGCGAGCTTCTTCTGCCTCTGCGACGGCAAGACCGCCTTGCCGCTTGCCTCGGCGCAGGACCACAAGCGCGTCGGCGATGGCGATACCGGGCCGAACACCGGCGGCATGGGCGCCTATTCGCCGGCCCCTGTCATGACCCCGGACATGGTCGAGCGGACGATGCGCGAGATCATCGAGCCGACGATCGCCGGCATGGCCGATAGCGGCCATCCCTTCACAGGCGTGCTTTTCGCCGGACTGATGATTACCGCCAAGGGTCCCGAACTGATCGAATACAATGTCCGCTTCGGCGATCCGGAATGCCAGGTGCTGATGATGCGGCTGAAGAGCGATCTTTTGCCGCTGCTCTATGCCGCAGCGACCGGAACGCTTGCATCCGAGAGCGCAGAATGGCGCGACGAGGTGGCGCTGACGGTGGTGATGGCATCGAAGGGCTATCCGGGTTCCTACGAGAAGAACACGCCGATCCGGAAATTGCCCGCGGAAGACGGCGCGACCAAGGTCTTCCATGCCGGAACGGCACTCAAGGACGGGCAATTGGTGGCGACGGGCGGCCGCGTGCTGAACGTCACCGCCATGGGCGCGACCGTCAGCGCGGCCAAGGAGACGGCGTACGCCGCCCTCGACCGGGTCGAGTGGGAGAACGGCTTCTGCCGCCGCGATATCGGCTGGCAGGCGGTCGAGCGCGAGAAGGCCTGACGGCGGGAGCGCTGGAAATCGAAAAACTCACTCAATTTTTACCAATTCTCCTGACGGGAACGTAACGGAGAATGAATAGTCTCCTCGCACGGATTATCGAGGAGAATGCCGATGCGCAGCCTGTTGTTCACAATCGCCAGCCTGCTTGCCGCCGGTTCGGCCAGCGCGTCGTCGGTTGAAGTCGTGAAGGCAGGACACGCAAACAGCAGCGTTTCGCAGCTTTCCTGCACCCATTGCCCGCCGCCGGTCGTCACCAAGAAGACGAGCTATGTCGTTCCCGAGGTCGCGCCCGGCACTGAACGTGTGGAACTCAGGCAAATCAACGGCGAGATGAAGCTGGTGCGAACCGAGGCCTGGCTCGGCGGCTCGCCGGTCGTCTTCATCACCAAGGCTTCGGAGGAAGCCGTCAAGGCGGCGCAGCTCGAAATGGCGCCGGTCGAGCATCTGGCGAAGGCTGCAACCGTAGATGCACTGCCGGCCGAGGCCCAGGCAACGGCCACTCTTTCCATCATCGACGGCACGGTGAAAACCAGCGCGGTCTCGACCGCATCGATGGCCGGCATGGCCGCGGTAACGCCGCAAGACAGCCGTTCACAAGAAGTTGATCTGGAAAATTTCCAACTTCGGCTAAAATAGTTTGGGAGTTCCCTGTCCCTGCCCTAGCCAGCCGCGCTGAAAAGGCTGATCGGGCATTCGCCTTCCAAGGCGAGAAATTGCGCCCCTGAGAGAAGCAGGGGCGTAATTTTTTTGTGGTGCTGCCACCCTGGACGACCGCGCCACCTGCGCAGACGGCCGCCTGTCATTCCCCTTCGATCAGCGCTGCCAGCTTTTCGATTTCGCTGCCGGAAAAGACCTTGATGCCCTTTTGCCTAAGCAGGGCTGCCGTGACGCCCACGCCCGGCTGGCGGTCACCGGAAAAGCTGCCGTCATAGACGAAGCCTGAGCCGCAGGACGGGCTGCCGTCGATCAGAAGCGCATAGGCGCAGCCGGCTTCGATTGCCAGCGCCAGGGCATTTTCCGCCGCCTGCCGGAACTCGGCCGTCACATCGCCGCCGTTGCTCTCCAGCACGCGGGCGTCACCGGACAGGACCTCGGCGGCGGATCGCCCCGGTTCGATCTCTGCCGGCAGCCGCGGCACCGGCATGCCGGCCGACATCTCCGGACAGATCGTCACCAGCCGCCCTTCCCTGCACCACCGATCGAGCGCCGGATGGACGAGCGGCTTTGCCTGCCCGTCATAACGAACGGCATGGCCCGTGAGGCAGGCGCTGACGAGGATTTTTGCCCCCATCGGCCCGTTCCCTCAGCCGCTGATCTTCGAGAAGTCCGCGACCGTACCCGTGGCCGAGCGGATCAGGCCGAGCAGCGCAAGGCGGTTTGCGCGGATTACCGGATCTTCGTCGTTGACGAGGACATCGTCGAAGAACTGGTCGACCGGGCCGCGCAGCTTCGACAGCGCTTCCATGGCCGAGCGGAAATCTTCCTGCGCAATCGCCGCGGCCGCTCCCTGCGACGCCTCGGTGACGGCTTTGTAAAGCGCCTTTTCCTGATCGAGCCTGAAGAGCGCCGGATCGACTGCCTCCGCGACTTCCGTGCCCTTCTTTTCCTCAGCGGCCAGGATTTGTGTGGCGCGCTTGGTGCCGGCGAGCAGGTTCTGGCCGTCTTCCGAGGTGATGAAGGCCGTCAGCGCCTCGACGCGGCGGGCGACCATCAGGAGGTCGTCGTTTGCGGAAAGGTCGCCCCCCTCACCCGGCGCATGCGCGCCACCCTCTCCCCGCTGGGGAGAGGAGGTCTCTGCGGCCGCCCCTTGCTCCCTCTTCTCCCCAGCGGGGAGAAGGTGGCCCCCGCGGGTCTTGCCTTTGGCAAGCCCGAGGACTGGCTCCGGGCCGGATGAGGGGGTCTGCCCCGAGGCCAATACGGCGTCGATCAGGTCATAGCGGGCACCGAGATCGCGGAGGTAAACTTTCAGGCGGTCGTGGAAGAAGGAGAGGAGGTCGACCTGAAGAGCATCAATGTCCGGTCCACTTATCCCATCAGGATTTCCAAGCACTAGAATCGTTGCCTGCCTAAATGGCTTCGCAAGCGGCAGCCGCACCTTCCGCTCCAGCATGATACGAACTACTCCCAGAGCAGCGCGGCGCAACGCATAGGGGTCCTTCGAACCCGTCGGCTTTTCATCGATCGCCCAGAAGCCGACGAGGGTGTCGAGCTTGTCAGCAAGCGCCACGGTGATTGCGACCTTGTCGTCCGGCACGCGGTCCGAAGGGCCCTGCGGCTTGTAGTGATCTTCGATCGCGGCGGCGACGGAGGCATCCTCGCCCTGCAGGAGCGCATATTTGCGGCCCATGATGCCCTGAAGCTCGGGGAACTCGCCAACGGCCTCGGTGCGCAGATCGGCCTTGGCAAGGACGACGGCGCGATCAACCAACGCGGCATCGGCGCCGGTGACCTTCGCCAGTTCGCCGGCCAGCGTCCGGATGCGGGCGACACGCTCTCCCTGCGTACCAAGCTTCGCATGGAACGTCACATTCAGCGCGTCCAGCTTGGCCATGCGCTGGTCGAGCGGCTTTTTCAGGTCGAGACCGAATTTCGCAGCCGACGCTTCCAGCGTTTCGAGGTCCGGCAGGTTGCCCTGGTCGCGGGTCCAGAAATGCTTGGCGTCCGAGAGACGTGCGCGAACAACCTTGCCGTTGCCGTGGGCGATTTCGCGGCCGCCGTCCTTCGCCTCGATATTGGCGACGAGGATGAACTTGTTCGACAGGGTCTCCTCGCCCGGCCGGCGCGTGACGAAACACTTCTGGTTGGTCTTGATGGTCAGGCGGATGATTTCCGACGGGATGGCCAGATACTCCTCCTCGAAGGTGCCCATCAGCACGCGCGGCCATTCGACGAGGCCGGAAACTTCCTCGAGAAGCCCTTCGTCCTCCACCAGTTCAAGGCCGTTGGCAAAGGCGACATCGCGGGCATCGTGGAGGATGATATCCTTGCGGCGCTCGGCATCGAGCATGACCTTGGCCTTTTGCAGCTTCTCGGCGTAATCGGCGAAGCGGCGGACGGTGATCGCTTCCGGCGCATGGAACCGGTGGCCATAGGTGACGTTGGATGCGGTGATGCCGTCGATCGCGAACGGGATGACGTGGGTTTCCTCGTGTTCCGGGCCGAACAGGCAGATGATCGACTGCAGCGGCCGCACCCAGCGTATGGCACCGGCCTTTGCCGAGGCGGCACCGGAGCGCATCGACTTCGGCCAGGCGAAATTGCGGATGATGCCGGGCATCACTTCGGCGATGATCTCTTCGGCCGGGCGGCCGGGCTTGACGATGTGGGCGACGTAGAAATCGCCCTTCTTCGGATCGCTGTGGACATGCGCCTGATCGATCGACGTGAGACCAGCGCCGCGCAAAAAGCCTTCGATTGCCTTTTCGTTGGCATCGGTGCGCGGGCCCTTGCGCTCCTCGCGCACATCCGCCGAGCGGGTGTTCAGTCCGCGGATATCCAGCGTCAACCGCCGCGGCGTCCAGTATTCGCGCGCGCCCTCATAGGTCAGCCCCGCCTCGACCAAGGCATCGGTCAAGAGCTTCTTCAGGTCGCCGGCAGCCTTGCGCTGCATGCGAGCCGGGATTTCCTCGGAGCGGAGTTCAAGCAGAAGATCGGGCATGGAATGGATGCTTTTCTGAGGGATCGATAGACTGCGGGGGACTTAGCAAGCCCGGCAGCAAAAGTCATCCATGCAAAATGGAAAAGTCAGGGGTCAAGCGGCGTCGCGTACAGGAATGCGTTCGATCTCGGCGCGTTTTCGCTCGGCCTCGATCTTCAGATCGTAACTCACTTGCAGATTCATCCAGAGTTCGGGCGTGGTGTCGAAGAATCTCGCGAGGCGCAGCGCGGTATCGGATGTCACGCCAGTCTTTCCCGTGACGATACGCTCTATGCGGGTCCTTGGAACATTCAGCTTCTTGGCAAGCATACCGGCACTCATCTCGAGGGGATCGAGATAAAGGTCCTTCAGAATTTCGCCCGGATGGATCGCCGGCAGGCCGATATCACTCATCTGATTTTCCCAAGCTTCAATGATAGTCCACGATTTCCACGTCATCGGCGCCGCCGTTCGACCATACGAAACAGATGCGCCATTGCTGATTGATACGGATCGAATACTGACCTTCCCGATCTCCCGACAAGTTCTCCAGCCGATTACCTGGCGGCGAACGCAGATCCTTCACATCTGCCGCCGCGTTCAACAAGACCAACAGTTGCCGCGCGCGGCGAACGAGATCCACTGGAAAACCCTTCTTTACGCTGCCGTCGGCCACGGATTGAGAGAGCTTGCCCTTAAAGGAACGGATCACCAGTCATCTCCAGCATCGTATCACATGATGATACATCCGCTTGGATGCGTCAAGCATCATCGCGGAATGCGTTCCTTCCCGGCAGTGGACAGGCGGCCTACCACCCTCCTCCTCCACCACCGCCTCCCCCGCCGCCGGAAAAGCCGCCGCCGCTGGAGAAGCCGGAGGACGAGCTTTTGGGTGGCGGCGGCAGCGAGGAGGTCATGGTATCGGCCATCGAGCCGGCAAAGCCGCCCATGCGGTCGCCGAAGGATCCGGCGGTGAAGCTATCGCCGTGGTACCAGGCGGGCTGGTAGGCGGCAGCACCCGCGGCCGCGGTGAGCAGCCAGCGGTCGAAGGTTTCCGACCAGGGCTTTTCGACGCCGAGGGCAACGGCATAGGGAAGCAGTTTTTCGAAATGCTGCGGCGACATTTCAGGGGCGCCGGCCATGTTCATCCGCTCCTTTTCGGCGAGCGTCAGGTACTGGCGAAGGCCGTCGATGCCGTCCATCATCTTCGTCCCGAGCGGCGTCGGTGCGCCCATCAGGTAGAAGAACAGGAGATTGACGAGAACGATGCCGCCGATGCCGATCAGAAGCGGCAGCTCATGCGTCTGCACGGCCTGAAAGATCGTGACCGCCGAGACGGCAAGGAAGACGGAAACGGCGATGAAGCCGAAAAGACCGATCGCCAGAACTGCGGCGACCCTTGCAGCGAGGCTTCTCTTCCGGCGAAAGGCCTGGCCGAAGACGGCAGAGAGGATGGCAATGACGATCGAGGCGACAACCGGCAGGATGACGAGGACGATGTTGTCGCCGAGCCTGCCGAAGACGAGGATCGCGCCGATGAACAAGACCGACAACAGGACGCCGCCGATCACATGGAGCGTATTGGCGCGGTAATATTTGTTGCGGTGTTCCTTTTCCATGGCGCTGCGGAAATCCGAGCCGGCCCTCTGCACCTCGGGGCCATTCGCCTTGTCGATCGTCAGCCTGCCGCCGTTGCGCTTCACGGCGGCAAGGATGGCCGCTTCGCCGGCCGGAAATGCGGCGGGCTGGGGCTTTTCGGTGCGGGCGATGACGAGCGACGACTTCAGGTCTTCCAGGACGACATAGCCGCCGACCGCCAAATTGAGGGCTGCGGCCGAGAGCGCCGTCCAACCCTGGCCGGAAAAGCCCTTGTTGTCGATGTAGTTTACCAGCGCCGGCGAGATGCCGTCGGGCGCATCCCATCGCGGAACGAGGACGCCGCGAGCCGGGTCGCGGCCGACCTTCAGCCACATGCGGGCGTAATAGCCGGAGACGATGGCGAACCCGGCGCCCCCCAGAATCCAGTGCAGGTTATCCTGCACCCACCAGATGTTTTCTTGCGACGCAGAGGGTGGGTCGATGCTGCCCTTCGGCATCTTGACGGCAATGGTCAGCCCCTCGCCCGGCTGCAGCCGGCGCGTCGTGGTGAACACCAGCCGATCGCCATCCTCGAGGGCGCGGGCATTCTTGTCGGTTGCGCCATAGCGGCCGGTAAAGACATCGAGCGCCTGCGTTCTCACGCCTTCCGGCAGGGTGACGGTGGCGGACGCCTCCTCGATCGGAAACGCCCATTCCGTGCCGGTGACGTTCCAGTAGAACTCGTCGTGATCATCGAAGAAACGTATCTGGCGGGCGGTCTCATAGGTGAACTGGAAGGTGTGCTCACCGGCAGGGAGAAACACGTCGGCATCACCGGTATAGATGCGGATGCCGCCATTGATGCCTTCGGTGCGATAAGGCTCTTCGTTGCCGTCGCGTTCGACGGAAATGAGCTTGAAATCGACCTTGGCGGCGCGACCGCGGCTATCGGTGAAAGTCAGCGGAAAATCGCGGTAGATGCCGCGCTTGATCCGGTTGCCTTCGACATTGGCCTTGATCGTCTCCGTCACCGTCAACGCGCCGTTTTTCGCAACGTCGATAGCCGAATGATAGGAGGAGAAGACCTCTTCCGCCCGCACCGCGCCGGCCTGCGCCAGAAGCAGGCAGACAAGACCGAGGGCCGCAAACAGACGTCTCATGCGAAATCTCCAGTCGAGCCTCAGGCCTCTGTCAGCAAAGTGTCACGGCCGGTCGCCCTCAAATTCAACGCCGAGCGAGGCAAGCTCGTCCCAGTAGCGCGGATAGGTTTTCGCCACGCAGCCTGGATCGAGGATGGAGATGCCGTTGATCTTCAGCCCCGCCAGCGCAAAGCTCATGGCGATGCGGTGATCGGCGAAGGTGTCGATGTCGGCGGGCAGTGTCTGGCCCGCGAGTGCCGGGTCCGAGGCGACGAGAAGATCGTCGCCCTCCTCCACGCCGAGGCCGGGGCGGATATTCGACAGGCCGGTGGAAAGCGCCCGCACCCGGTCGCATTCCTTGACGCGCAGATTGGCAAGCCCGGTGAAGCGCACCGGCGTCTCGTTGAAGGCGGCGAGCACGGCGAGCGTCGGCACCGCATCCTGCATCTGCGAGCCGTCGATGACGGCGGGCATATGCGGGAAGCTGGCGATCACCTCATAGGACTTGGCATCCGGCTGCGAGAACGAGGTTGCGGCAACACCGAGATCGATGCTGCCGCCGGTCAGCACTTCGGCCGCCCAGAGATAGGTTGCGGCCGATGCGTCCGGCTCGATGACATAATCGGTGGCGCGATAGCCGGTCGGGGCGACCTGCCAGATCGACGGGCTGACTTGGCGGACATCGGCGCCGAAGGCACGCATGGCGGCCACGGTCAGGTCGACATAGCCGCGCGCGCCAATCTCTTCGCCGGCAAGCTCGATATTGACCGGCCGCGTGCCGCCGGCTGCCGCCATCAAAAGGGCCGAGACATACTGGCTGGACAGGCCGGCATCGATGGTGACGCGATCCTTGCCGAAATCACCCGTGCCGGACACCGTCACCGGCGGGCAGCCCGTTTCAGCCTCGACCGTCACGCCGAGCGAGCGCAGGGCCGTCACCAACGGGGCGATCGGGCGCTTGCGCATGTGCTGATCGCCGTCGACCACCACCACGCCGTCGACGAGGGCTGCGGCAGCCGTCAGGAAGCGCGTGGCGGTACCGGCATTGCCGAGGAAGAGCGGCTTTTCCGGTGGCAACAGTTTGCCGGTTCCAGTGACGACGAATGTCGTATCGTCCGGTTCGGAAATCTCCACCCCCATGGCGCGCAGGGCGTCGGCCATGTAGCGGGTGTCATCGCTCTTCAGCGCACCGGTCAGACGGCTCGTGCCGCTCGCGAGGCCGGCGAGCAGCAGCGCCCGGTTGGTGATCGACTTCGACCCCGGCGGGCTGACGCGGCCTTCAAGCGGATGGCCTGGCGGGAGGATGGTCAATTTCTGGTCAGCGTTGCTCATGCTCATGTCTCTTGATGCCTGCGGCACTGCCTGGTCTCGGCGGCGCGCCTCTACCGATTATCGACAGCCGTCTACGACGGAATGGCGTTTCGGGATAGATCAAAACTTCACGACCGGCACGGCGCGGTCGGCTTCGTTGGTGATCTCGAAGAAGGCGGCCTTGGCGAAGCCGAAGGGGCCGGCGATGAAATTCGACGGAAAACTCTCGACCTTGACGTTCAGGTCGCGGGCCGCACCATTGTAATAACGGCGGGCCATCTGCACTTCGCTTTCGATCTCCTCCAGCGACTGCTGCAGTTCGGAGAAATTCTGGTTGGCCTTCAAGTCCGGATAGGCTTCCGCCAGCGCAAAGAGCTTGCCGAGCGCCTGGCTGAGCATGCCTTCTGCGGCAGCCCGCCCGGCGACATCGCCCGCGGGCACGGCCTGCGCCTTGTTTCGCAGGTCGACGATCTCCTGCAGCGTCCCCTTCTCATGGGCGGCATAGCCTTTGACGGTCTCGATCAGGTTTGGAATGAGATCGGCGCGGCGCTTCAGTTGCACGTCGATGCCGGACCACGCCTCCTCCTTGACCTGCCGCGCCTTGACCAGGCCGTTATAGATGAAAATCAGGTACAGGATCACGACCGCAGCGATGGCGAGACCGATCATCGAGGTTTCCTTCCTAAGAGACAGGTTTTCCGCAACTTAAGCATCGTCCGCCGCCGTTGGAAGACAATTTTCCGCTGCTGTGTCTTCACCCGCTTTTCGCATTGCGATCGCGCCTTGCCTGTTCCTTCGGGAACCGCGCGACGGCGCCGTTTGGACGATAGTCAGTCCATCAGATCAACACCAAACCGCAAAGCAACAGTCCCATGAAACCGCTCGCAACCTTCATCAACGTCATCGCCTTCTCGGCCTTGTTCTTCGCCTATGCGAGCGGCGCTTCCGTGGAAAAGCCGACTGGCGTCCGCCGCGCCCTGCAGACCTATGCCGGCCAGCTTCCGACCAGCGCCTATCCGACCCTGAAGCCGGTCTGGCAGATCGGCGTCGATGCCAGCGATCGGGTCTGAACTCTCTGCGTGCACCCAATACCGACCACATAAAACGGGCCGCAAGTCGCCATATGGGAGCGACTTTGACGGCCCGCTTGCGTGCAGATGCAGCCGATGATCAAATGTCCAGGCTGCGATAGAGCCCCATATCTGCCTTGATGCCAAGACCGGCCATCGCCTGCTGGCGATCGATGCCCTCCCGCTGGTCGAATGTGGCAACAGCGGCGATTATACCCTCTATCACCTCCGGTCCACTGAACTCGATCGTGGTCACGAAATTGAACACGCCGGGGCCGGATTGCTGCTCAAGGATCTGATCCGCGACAAATCCCTCCTGCTTGCGCAGGACTGCATGCGTTCTGGCGATCAGATCAAGAAAGCCATCGCGGCTTTCCGTGGGTACCGAGAATTTGTTGATTCGATAAAGCGGCGCTTGGCCGGATTGCTGGATGCTCATCTGCGTCTCCCTTGGCTGGCGGCCACACACCGCGGCCCGACGCAGGGGGTTCTACGACCTCAAGTAAAGTTGAGGTCAAGAGCGCTCTCGTCAGTTTTCTGGAAAAAGGCACACGCAGTTCATCGGCCAGTCAACCATCGCAGCGTGCCGGCAAACGATCTAGTTAAAACTCGCGATTGCGGGCGGCCGGGTAAAGCGTATCCTTATTCCATATTATCCGCATGCACGGCCAATTGAGGCCATGATCCAGGCCATAGGGGCCGGCCCGAAAACCTTACGGCGCAATGCGGGGCAAAAGCGTCGCCAAACCATCAATGAAGTGCGATTTGAAACATGACCATAATCTCCATGATCACCCTCTCGGCACTCATTCTCATCGGCCTGAGCCATATCGCGGCCAGTCGGACGCAGGAACGGGAACAGCGGCAGAAGAGCCTCGTGCCGGTCCGCATCCACACGGACAGGCGCTGAGTGCACCCGAGGCTGCCGCCAGCCCGCCTATGCCTGGCTTAAACCGCCGAGGCCAGCCGGTTTCGACCAGCTTCCCGCGCCGGTTCGGCCGGGCCTGCTGCATAATTCCTTAAATCGGAATCGATTTAAGGAATTATGCAGCAGATCAAAGTGTTACATCGACCTTTGCGCGTCTGGACAGACGCGCGGCGCTGTAGTGTTGAGGCTGCCGCTTAAGCAGCCTCATTTGCGAGGTTCACACCGCCCGCATCCGTTAGCAGAAACGCCTCGCCGCAGGCCTTGGCGAGCGTGCGCACCCGCAGGATATAGCTCTGGCGTTCGGTCACCGAGATCACGCCGCGGGCGTCGAGCAGGTTGAAGACGTGGCTGGCCTTGATGCACTGGTCATAGGCCGGGAACACGCATTTGTGCAGCGTGGCGTTGGCGCCGGTATCCGGCGCGCCGGCGGCGAGAAGCGCCAGGCATTCCTTTTCGGCGTCGACGAAATGCTGCTGGAGCATCGCGGTGTTGGCATATTCGAAATTATGGCGTGAATATTCCTGCTCGGCCTGCAGGAAGACGTCGCCATAGCTGATCTTCTCGTCACCTTCGCGGCCGTTGAAGTTGAGGTCGTAGACGTTGTCGACGCCCTGCACATACATCGCAAGGCGTTCGAGGCCGTAGGTCAGCTCGCCCGAGACAGGCGAGCATTCGATGCCGCAGACCTGCTGGAAGTAGGTGAACTGCGAGACCTCCATGCCGTCGCACCAGCATTCCCAGCCGAGGCCCCAGGCGCCGAGCGTCGGGCTTTCCCAGTCGTCCTCGACGAAGCGGATGTCGTGCAGCAACGGGTCGAGCCCAATTGCCGCGAGCGAGCCGAGATAGAGTTCCTGCAGGTTCGAAGGATTGGGCTTCAGAAGCACCTGATACTGGTAATAATGCTGCAGACGGTTCGGGTTTTCGCCGTAGCGGCCATCGGTCGGACGGCGCGACGGCTGCACATAGGCGGCCCGCCAGGGCTTAGGCCCAAGCGCCCGCAGCGTCGTTGCCGGATGGAAGGTGCCGGCGCCGACTTCCATGTCATAGGGCTGCAGAACCGCGCATCCCTTGTTCGCCCAGTAATTGTGCAGCGTCAGGATCAGCGCCTGAAAGGAGCGCTTGGGGTTCATATGGTCCGGCAGGGCGGCGGTGGTCATGGCGTCAGTCCAGGTTGAAATTTGCTGGCTGTCTGGTGCCATGCTGGGCGAAGAGGGTCAAGGGCGGAGAAACGCAGGCGCAAAAGGATAGTCGTCGATGATGCCTATATTCCCGCCGTCAAGAATGGATTGAGGACAGTGAGGCGCCTGTCAATGAGCAATCCATGCTGCATGTCTTCCGAAAAACACTGCGTCGATCCCGCTTGAAGCGCGGCTGCAATCATCAGTGCATCGAAGATCGAAAAGTTGAATCGTGCAGCAAGATCAAGAGCCAACAAATTGCATTCTCTGTCGAGAGGCACGATCTCCGTCGCGAGCGTGCTTATGTCGCCGATCGCACTTTGGATTTCTGCCCAATTCATGCCCAGTTTGCGCCGGGCAACATTGGCAAATTCATTCAATGCTTGAACGCTCAGAATAAAAGGCTCCGACAAAAGCTGCTGTGCCCGGGCGGCACGCGGATCGCCGGTAAAGGCGTAGATCAGGATGTTGGTGTCAAGCAGTGGCCCGGTCACCGCGCGTTTGCCTCGTCGCGATCAAATCTCCAATCAGCGGGCAGGCGCTTGGCGAAAGCCTTTATGCGCTCAAGGGCCCTTTCCCGGGTTTGATCGCGCCCGATCTCAAAATCACGTTCGCCCGCTATACGGACGGCAACCTCATCGCCTTCCTTCAACTGAAGCGCTTCGACCACCGACGAGGGAATGCGAATGGCGAGACTGTTTCCCCACTTCGAAACCTGCATTGCCGACCTCCTGATATACAATGGAAAGAGTATATCATGGCGAATGGCGACACCTCAAGGACGGTGAAATTACCCGTCTTCTCATTTGCCTATGCCGCTCGATTTTCACTCAGCACGTTCCCTCCTGGTTTATTGCGGCAAGTTCGCGGCCTGTGATACGCTCACCAGCAAACAAGGATCGGGTCATGACCGTCAAGATTGCCATTGAATTGGACGACAGCCACCGTGAGTTCGCCGAAAAAATGGTGAAGGACGGCGTGTACCCGTCGATTTCCAGTGTCGTTCAGGCCGGCATCGAGCAGATGATGCTGAATGACGAGGTTCCCGCCGATGCATTGGCCGGAATGGCTGACGAAATTCACCGGCGGATGGAACTGCCGAAGGATCAGTGGATCCCCTTGGAGGGAGACACGATGTTCGAAGAAGTTCGCGCTCTTATCCGCCAAAAAAAGGCTGAAAAGCAGAATGGCGTATAAGGTTATCCGCCATCCGCTCGTCAAAAGCGATCTTTTCAAGATAACCATCTTCATCGGTGACTATGCCGGATATGACATCGCCGATGAAAAAGTTGATGAGATTGAAGACAGCCTTCTCTCCTTGACCGACTTCCCGCATATCGGCACCATCCGCAGCGAAATCTATCCGGGGCTTCGCGTCATTTCCGCCTCGGGTAAGGCCGTCATCTGCTTTACGGTCGATGATGAAACAAAGATAGTAGACGTCATCTCCATCACCTATGGCGGAGCAGACTGGCAGGCACGAATCCGGGAACGTCGCTGAGACCGCCGTTCAAGCCGCGCGTAGCTTCCCAGCGCTCACGCCTCCGGCTTCTTCAGCCTGTATTCCCCCGTCACCGGATCCTTGACCAGCGTGCCTTGCGTGCCGGTTTCCTGCCGGCGGCGGACTTCCTGCTGGCGGCGGGTGAGTTTCTCGGCGTCGGCCACGAATTTTCGGTAGCCGATCCAGGCGATGGCTGCAAACAGCAGCAGAAGAATGATTTGCGGCATTCGCTTCTCCCCCCGTTTCCTTAAAGATGATCAAAGGCCGAAGCGGCCCCATAATGCTCTTTCTTCGGCCACCTCTGCAAGGCCGGAAACGGCGGATGCCGCGAAGCGCTCGGCGATTGCGCCCGCCGCAGACGTACCGGGCTGCCGCCTGCCGAACAGGCCGCGCGACGCGGAGATGAGCTGCAACTGGGTTTTCTCGCCGAAACGCTTCTTCAACTCGCCGCGCATGTCGCCGAGACTATCGACAAGGCCGAGTTCCTGGCCGCGCTTTCCGGTCCAGAACAGGCCGGAGAAGATATCGGGCGTATCGGCAAGCAGATGGCCGCGCCGCGCCTTGACCATGCCGATGAAGACATCGTGGATTTCGAGCTGCAGGCCCTTTAGATACTCGATGTCCGTTTCCTTTTCCGGCTGGAACGGATCGAGCATCGCCTTGTTGGTGCCGGCGGTATAGACGCGCCGCTCGACGCCGATTTTCTTCAGCAATTCAGGGAAGCCGAAGCCGCCGGAGACGACGCCGATGGAGCCGACGATCGAGGTCGGGTCGGCAATGATCTCATCGCCGGCCAGCGCGATCATGTAGCCGCCGGACGCCGCGACGTCCTCGACGAAGATGATGACGCGCTTCTTCTTCTCTTCGGCGAGATCACGGATGCGCTGGTAGATCAGCCGCGACTGTACCGGCGATCCGCCAGGCGAATTGACCGAGATGGCGACGGCCGGCGTGCCCTTCATCGAAAAGGCCTTGTCCAGCACCGGAGCAACCGAGGCAAGGTTGAGCAGCGGGCGAAACTGGCTGCCACCTGCCATGATCGCGCCGTGCAGCCTGACGACCGGGATCGTCATACCCTCCTTGCGAAAACGCCTCGGCAACAGCTTCCTGAAAAATCCGGCCATCTCAACTCCCTGCGTTTCATTCTTTGGCTTTGCGTGATGGCATGTATGCATTGACAGGCCAAACGCAATGGCGGCGCCATGAAAATCATCGCCGGCGGCGATAGGCGGCGCGGCCGTTGTTCAGATCGTCCACGAATGCGGAGAATTTGTGCGTGTCTTCCTCGTGCATGATCAGCGGCGCCCGCAGTGCCAAGCGGGCGCGGCTTTGCTTGATCGCCGTCACGAGGATGCGCACCGCATTTTCGCCTGTTCGCGGATGCAAAGCGGTGATCTCGATGCCGCCGAAACGGCGGCCGCAGGCGGAAACGATCTTGGCGATCGATTCCGGCCGGGCGATCAGCGACAACTGTCCACCGGGCTTCATGATCGCGCCCGCCGTGCGGATCCAGATGTCGAACAGCCCGTCGTGCATCGCATGCGCCTCTGCCTTCAAGGCATCGGGCGTCTTGCGGTCGGATGCGTCGTTGAAGGGCGGGTTCATGATGACGTGGTCGAAATGGTCGTCAGCGAGGCCAGCAGCGACCCGCGCCCGGCCGGTTAGCGCGACATCGGCTTCAAGCACGGACACGCGGGAACTGAAACGCTCGTTCTCCGCAAGCGCGAGGCTCTTGCGGGCAAAATCCGCCATCAGCGGCGACCGCTCTACCAGCAGGACCTCGGCATTCTCCAGCCGCGAGGCAACGGCCATGCCGGCGGCCCCGGCGCCGGCACCGAGATCGGCAACCCGGCACGGCTTGTCCGAGGCAACCAGCGAGGCGAGCAGCATCGCGTCCATGCCGGACCGGTGCCCCTGCCCCAGCGGCTGGATCACATGGAATTGACCGCGGTGGAAGCTGTCGGTGGTTTGGGTTTTCATGCGGGGAGGCCCCCGGCGCGTTTGCGCGCGCGGCGGCTATACCCCCCTCTGTCAGCTTCGCTGACATCTCCCCCGCAAGGGGGGAGATCGTTCATTTCCCTTATACGATCTCTCCGGAAATACCATGTAAGGTGAAGCTCTCGGCCAATCTCCCCCCTTGTGGGGGAGATGTCCCGGAGGGACAGAGGGGGGTAAGCCTGCCAGGAGAGATGCATGCGCCGTCAAACCTCCCGCAATTCCGCAGCCAACCCCGCATCGATCAATATCTGCCTCGCTTCGTCGGCTTCCTCGTCGGCCACGAGAAAACGGCGGGGCAGGAGGCCGAGCGAGCCTTCGAGGATGCTCATGCCCTGATCGGCGATGAAACAGCCGATGCCTGCTTCCTTCATCAGGCTTTCGGCGAAAGAAAGCACGACGGCGTCGTTGGTGCGGATCAATTCCTTCATTCCGGATCGTTTTCCTGCCTAATTTGAAGAAGCGGGACAATTCGCCTCTTGCCGCCACAAGCCCCCCTTTCTATTGTCCGAACTGGAATTTGAACAGGAGTCCCTTGTGTTGGGCGTAGTGATACCGCTGGAAGACAGCAAAAACAAACAGGCATCCGTGAAGCCGCTCGTCGACCTGACGAAGGCGGACATGGAGCGCGTCAACCAGTTGATCCTGTCCAAGGCCGGTTCCGACGTCCAGATGATCCCGGAGGTGGCGAACCATCTGATTTCATCCGGCGGCAAGCGCCTGCGGCCGATGCTGACACTCGCTTCCGCCTCGATGTTCGGTTTTACCGGCGATGCCCACGTGAAGCTCGCCACCAGCGTCGAATTCATGCACACGGCCACCCTGCTGCACGACGACGTGGTCGATGAAAGCGATCTTCGGCGCGGCAAATCGACGGCGCGGATGATCTGGGGCAACCAGGCAAGCGTTCTCGTCGGCGACTTCCTGCTCGGCCAGGCTTTCCGCATGATGGTCGATGTCGGCGCGCTGGAAGCGCTCGACGTGCTTTCGACGGCAGCCTCGGTGATCGCCGAGGGCGAGGTGCTGCAGCTTTCCGTTGCCAAGAACATGGAGACGACCGAGGACGACTATCTCTCGGTCATCCGCGCCAAGACGGCGGCGCTGTTTGCCGCTGCCGCCGAAGTCGGCCCGATCGTCGCCAAGACCGACAAGGCAAGCCGCAATGCGCTGAAATCCTACGGCATGAATCTCGGCCTCGCCTTCCAGCTGGTCGATGACGTGCTCGATTACGGCGGCAAGGCCGCCGATCTCGGCAAGAATGTCGGCGACGATTTCCGTGAAGGCAAGATCACTCTGCCGGTCATTCTCTCCTATCGCCGCGGCACGTCTGACGAACGCAGCTTCTGGCGTGAGGCGATCGAGGGCGGCAAGAGCGACGACCAGAACCTGGAAAAGGCGCTCGGCCTCATCACCCGCTATGGCGGCCTGACCGACACCATCGCCCGGGCGCAGCACTACGGCACCATCGCCCGCGATGCGCTTGCGCCCCTGCCGCAATCACCCTGGAAAGCAGCGCTTCTCGAGGTGATCGATTTCTGCATCGAGCGGGTGAGCTGATCCGGCGCTCAGCTGATGTGCTGGAGTCCCCTAGAGGAAATTCTTGCCGCACCGCGCCAAAAAAGCCATTCTGTACGTTCATGATGGCATCGTTGCCGCGTCGCCGGCGCAACCGAAGGCAGTGGATCTTGACGGCAACATGTCGAATTGCGTTTGCCCCGCGTTCAAACCGATTCCGGTTTACCGGGTAATACGCTAATGATTTTGGGACTGATTCCGCGCGAATCCGGCGTCGGCGCCAAGGGGCGCCGCCCGTAACGAAAGGCTTGTCATGCGGCAAAAACACCTTCTTCGCCTGCTCAGCGGCGCAGCGTTCCTGGCCCTGGCGTCGTTTTGCGGCGCTTCCCAGAGCTTTGCCGAGGAAAAGGCCGCGGTGGAGGAAAGCAAGCCCTTCGATGTGGATTCGGTCAACAGCTTCTCGGGCTCTTTCCTCGCCGCCCGGACCGCCGATGTCGATCACGACCTCGATACCGCGACCAAGCTCTACCGGACGGCGCTCGAATTCGAGCCCGACAATGTCGAGGTCAAGCAGCGCCTGATGATCACGAGCTTGATGAACGGCGACTTCGATGAAGGCGTGAAGATCGCCGAGGAGCTGAAGTCCGACAGTTCCGTCGAGCGCATCACCACGATCGCCCGCGCGGTCGAAGCGATCCGCAAGCGGGAATATCGCCATGCGCAGAAGATCCTCAACTATGACGGTCCGAACGATCTCGACCGGCTGATGAATGGGCTGCTGCTCGGCTGGGCCAAGGCTGGCGAAGGCAAGCCGAAGGAAGCGATCGCCCAGATCAGCGCCATGGAAGGCCCCGAATGGTTCAAGATCTTCAAGTCCTACCATGCAGGCGCCATCGCGCTGGCCGCCGGCGACAAGTCCACCGCGCGTTCGAAGCTGAACGATGCGGTGCTTGACCGCGAGGGGGGCAGTGCGGCGCCGGACACCTTCATGCGCGCGGTCGTCGCGCTGGCGAAACTTGAAGCGCGCGACGGCAACAAGCGCAAAGCACTCGACGCCATTTCAGTGGGTGAAGGTTTCATCAGCAACTACGCTCCGCTGAAAGCGTTGCGCAAGAGCATCGAAGATGGCAAGCCGCAGGAGCAGCAGGTGCGCAGCGCGGCCCAGGGCGCCGCTGCCGTGCTCTTCTCGATCGGCGCAGCCCTCAACCGCGACGGCGCGGAAGACATCGTTTCGCTCTATCTGCAGACAGCCCGTGCGGTGGATCCGGAAAGCGCCGATATCCTCGTCATGCTCGGCGGCATTGCCGAAAACCTGAAGCAGCCGGAACGGGCAATCGCGCTCTACCGGAGCGTGCCGGAAAATTCGCCGATGCGGCGACTTTCCGAGATGCAACTGGGCTTGAGCCTCGCCTCGATCGGCAAAGTGGACGAAGCCAAGAAGCACCTGAAGGCGCTGATCGATCTCGATCCGAAAGACGTGCGCAGCTATATCGCCTATGGCAGCGTGCTGTCCGACGCCAAGGATTACAAGGAGATGGGGCTGGTCTACGACCGCGCCGTCGAGGCGATCGGCCCGGTGCCGCAGCGTGGCGACTGGACGATCTTCTTCCAGCGCGGCATCGCCTATGAACGCCAGAAAATCTGGGACAAGGCCGAGCCGAGCTTCAAGAAGGCGCTGGAACTCAACCCCGACCAGCCGCAGGTGCTGAACTATCTTGGCTATTCCTGGGTCGACATGAACATCAATCTCGAAGAAGGCCTCGGCATGATCCGCAAGGCGGTCGATCTGAAGCCGGATGACGGCTACATCGTCGATTCGCTCGGCTGGGCCTATTACCGGATGAACCGGTTCGATGATGCCGTGGTCGAACTCGAGCGTGCCGCCGAGTTGATGGCCGGCGATGCGACCATCAACGATCATCTCGGCGATGCCTACTGGCGCGTCGGGCGCAAGCTCGAAGCCGTGTTCCAGTGGAACCAGGCGCTGGCGCTGAAGCCTGAAGAAGCGGAGATCCCGAAGATCAAGGCGAAGATCGAAAACGGCCTGCCGCCGGTCGAGGCCAAGGTTCCGGCAGCGGCGGAAACCCTGCCCGAGAAGGTTGCACCGGACGTGGCAACGGGCAAGAAATCCTGACCGCGCCTTGCGATGGCAAATGAAGGCGGCATACCGGGCTTCGCGCTGACGCGGCTTGCGCCGGCGAAGATCAATCTTGCTCTGCATGTCGTCGGTCAGAGGCCGGATGGCTATCATCTGCTCGAAAGCCTGGTGACATTCGCCGATGCGGGAGACCGCATCGGCTTCTCCCGTTCGACGGAAGATCGCTTCACCGTTTCCGGTCCGTTTTCCACCGATCTGCCGCTGACGGGTGAAGGCGCGTCCGGCAATCTGGTGCTCCGGGCGCGTGACCTCTTGCGGGCGCATCTGGTTGCTACAGGCATCGCGGCAGGGCCGGTTCACCTTCATCTCGAAAAGAACCTGCCCGTCGCCTCCGGCATCGGCGGCGGCTCGGCGGATGCCGCAGCGGCGCTTCTGGGCTTGCTGGAGCTTTGGGACGCTTCTGCGGATCGCGGCAACTTGCACGACATAGCGCTGAAGCTGGGGGCGGACGTGCCGATGTGTCTCAAGGGCCGGCCGCTTATCGCAAGCGGCATCGGTGATGAGCTTCAGCCTATACCGCTTCCGTGCTTTCCTATGCTTCTGGTCAACCCGCTCGTTGCGGTATCGACGCCTGCGATTTTCCGGATGCTGACGAACAAGACCAATCCATCGCTTGCGATGGCCCACCGAGCGGTTGCCGCGAGCGACTGGATCGAGGCTTTGAAAGGCATGCGCAACGACCTTGAGCCGCCTGCCCGGCTTCTGGAACCGGCGATCACCGCGGTGGCGGATGCGCTTTTGCAGGCGGGAGCGGCGTTCGTCCGCATGTCCGGCTCTGGCGCCACCTGCTTCGGGCTGTTTACGACTGTTGCCGAAAGAGACGCCGCTGCTGGCGTTCTTTCAACGCAAAACCCGAACTGGTACGTTCTTGCCTGCAACAGCGTCAGCGGAGAGGAAGACGATCATGGCCGGGATTGACGAGACGAGACCCTTCGTTCCGGTCGGCATCGCCGTGCTGACGGTCTCCGATACCCGCACGCTTGCCGACGATCGCTCCGGCGATACGCTCGCTGCCCGCATCACCGACGCCGGACACCGGCTTGAGGCCCGCGCCATCGTGCCTGACGACAAGAAGCGGATTGCCGCCCAGGTCAAAGCATGGACGCTGGACGATGCGATCGACGTGGTGATCACCACAGGCGGCACGGGCTTTACCGGGCGCGACGTGACACCGGAGGCGCTGGAGCCGTTGTTCGAGAAGCGCATGGACGGTTTTTCCGAGGTCTTCCATCGCATCTCCTACGACAAGATCGGTACCTCCACCATCCAGTCTCGCGCAACCGGCGGCGTCGCCAACGCCACCTTCATCTTCGTGCTGCCGGGATCGCCCGGCGCCTGCCGCGACGCCTGGGACGGCATCCTGAAACAGCAACTCGACTACCGGCACATGCCCTGCAACTTCATCGAGATCATGCCAAGGCTCGGCGAGCACCTGAAGCGCGGCTAACGTAGTTCGCGAAATGTCTCCTGCGGGACAGTGGATGATGCTCACTTTCATGCGGGACGGCACTATCGGCATTGACGCAGACTATAGAATAGATGAACACGTGCCCGCACATACAGCGCCGCGCGTCTTTTCAGACGCGCAAAGGTCGCTGTAACGCTTTGGAATGCTGCATAATTTTATCCTTAAATCGATTCCGATTTAAGGAATTATGCAGTAGCCTGCTGACACGACAATCTCGGTCAACACCGGCTGCAGTCGCCTCGACCGCGATTAGAACGCGTCATATTGCTGCGCAAGTGAAGCGGAAAGCTGGTCGGCGAAGCGATCGGCGGCGGTCGGCAGAGTGCGCCCCTTGAGCTGGCCGACATACAGCACGCCGGCGGGAACATCGCGAGGGTCGAGCGGGCAGGAGATCATGTCGCCGGTCATTGTGTGGTCGGAAAGGCCGATCGGGAAATGGAAGGTTACGATATTTTCCGAGATCGCGTGGTTGCGCAGAAATTCGAAGCTGTCGGACTGAATCACCGGCTCCAGCTGCAACGACGACGACTGCGCCGCAATATCGAGCAGATAGCGGACGCCATAAGATGACGTGGGCAACGCGATCGGATAGTCAAGGCATGCGCGCAGTCGCACAGTCTTGTGGGCAGCTAGCGGATGATCCGGCCGTACGACCGCCTGAATGGGCTGGTGGACCCGCACACGGGTCATGAAAGCGCCAAGCCGCGCCGGCTCGTATACGATTGCGATATCGGCCGTGTGATCGACCAGCGCTTGCTCCGCTTCCTCGCGGTCGCGCAGGTGCACGCTGAAGGTCACGTTCGGATGTGACTTCCGGTAAAGTGCGATCTGGGTCGGCAGGTAATAGGGCAATAGCGCCTGGCTGCAGGCAATCGCGACATGGCCGCGCCGGGCGCCGGCGAGATCCGCAATCTGCGCCTTCACCCGCTCCATGTCGGAGAGTTGGTTGCGCATGTGATGCACAAGAAGCTCGCCCGCGGTGGACAGCCGCACTCCATGCGGCAGCCGCTCGAAAATTGCAACGCCGAGTTCCGCCTCCATCGCCAGAATGCGGCGATTGAGCGCCGTCGATGTTATGGATAGCGATTCCGCAGCGGCACGGATTGAACCGGTCTTCGAAACCATATCGATGTAGTGAGCGGAGTTCAGATAACGCATGGCCACCTCCGCGTCACCGCTGCAATTTTTGCAGCGGTGTGAAGAAAACATAGCACAAGACAGAAGCATCGCCATCTGGATAATTGATCGTGCCGCGACGGCAACAAGACGTTGATCTTCGAAGCCGCAACAAAGTAATTCTAGCTACTTCACAGACCATCGTTCTTTCATCAACTTAAAGGAGCTGATCATGCGTTATCTGCGGATTGGAACTCGCTTGGCTTCCCTCGTTTTACTCGGCCTTGCAAATTTGCCGGCCATTGCTGCAGAAGAATGCGGCAAAATCCCCCGGGACCTGGCGGCTTATTCATATCAATGTAGTGTGAATTCCAAGATTAACGTCAATGACGGAAATCCTCTTCGTTTAGCCGAGTCCGACGAGCGGACAAGTTGCCTTTCAAATTGCATACAAGTTTACAGCACGTGCAAGACGAGCCGGGGTAGAGACTGCCGCCAAGAATACAAAACATGCTCATGGACATGTTGAAGCTTCGCGTCCGATGCTACAGCGCCGCGCGTCTTTTCAGACGCGCAAAGGTCGCTGTAACACTTTGGAATGCTGCATAATTTTATCCTTAAATCGATTCCGATTTAAGGAATTATGCAGTAGCTCCAGCGACGCGGCGGCGAGTAGCTGGAGGTTTTTCCGCTTTGTATCGAACCCCGCCTTTTGCGGATGGTGAAGTGGCGAACCGTTCCCATCCGCAGCGCCGTTCACTATTCGCAACCGCCGCATCGGCGCCGGGCATTGTTCTAGGCGTCATGGCCTTCGGCGCCGCCGGCTTCATGAGCGCCGGTGGTCCTGATTTCAAACTTCGCCAGGCCCGCGATAAAACGCCTCTCCCTGCCGCTCCTGCTCTCCCTGTTCCATCCGGAACAGCGCCTGCGCGCGCGCCGGTATAAAACTCTCCTCATCGGCAAAACGGGGTGAGGAAGCCGCACATAGCACCGAGACGCATCGACCGATCCACTCCCGCTGCGCCAAAGCTTTAGCAGCGGAATACTGCGGGAAGTATACTACGGCGCGGCTTCGGCCGCTCGGCAAGACCTTTTCAGCCATTCATTTTCATCAAGTCCGGGCAGGCCTGAAAGGGCCTGCTCTTTTGCTGTTTCCAGGGTCAGGACCCAAAAGACGATGGGTGCCGGCATTCATTCATCCATATAGTTGACTGAGGACGCCTCGTATGATAATTCATCCATATGATTGAACGAACCGACTCTGACCAACTGACCCTGATCCTCAAAGCCGCAAGCGACGTCACGCGCCGTGCGATACTGACGCATCTCGCACAAGAAGGCCCAGCGCGTGTGACCGATATTGCGGCCCGCTTCGACATGAGTCTGAACGCCGTGTCAAAGCACATCATGGTCCTGGAAAAAGCCGGGCTGGTCAGCCGCCGCACCCAGTGGCGCGAACACCTGATCGAAGTGCAGATGGCACCGCTGGCCGAGATCGACCAGTGGTTCTCGGGTCTGCGGTCGATCTGGGACCTCCGCCTCGAAACCCTTGGAACACTGCTGACAAAGGAGCCGGACAATGACTGACCTTAGCCTCACCTGCCGCCGCACCATCAAAGCCAGCCCAAAGCAGGTCTACAACGCCTGGCTCGATCCGGCGATGATGACCCGTTTCATGTCACCGCGCCCGGACATGCATGTCGCCGAGGCCCGCTCGGACGCACGCGAAGGCGGGCGGTTCTTCGTGCTGATGGTGGGCGACAAGGAATATCCGCATGAAGGCACCTACAAGGAACTTACCCCGTTCTCGCGGATCGTCTTTACCTGGGAGGCGCCCTGGTCTGCCCCTGATACGCAGGTCGAACTGGTGCTGAACCCCGTCGCGGACGGCACCGAAGTGGTGCTGACCCACGTGAAGTTCATGTCCGAGGAAAGCCGCGACAATCATGAGAAGGGGTGGAATGGCATCCTGGGCAAACTCGACGCCCTGCTGTCGTGAAGGCGGCGGCGCTGCGCGCCCCCTACCGATCGTCCGCGCCGGGGCGATTGCCGATCGCGACCCAGGCCGGCACGAGTTCGCTGCCGAGGCGGCGCACCGCCCTGCCGGTCGCGAAATCGCTGAGCCGCATGCCGGATTTTGCGATCGCCGTCGCCTGTTGCCGCGACAAGAGGAAACCGAGTTCAAGCGGCGCCAGGCGGGTCACGACACGCTTTAGGAACGGCCGGCGATGCAGCCGCGAGGGCGAAAAACGCGCCGGTGTCCTGCTAAGGGACATATATTCCGCCACGTCATCGATCCAGCGGCCTGCCGGTCTTGCACCCGCCTCCAGCAGCAGCAGCCAGTCGCCGCGGGCGGAGCGAACGATGTCCTTCATATCCCAGTTCGTGCAGAAACGCGCGCCGGCGGCATCGGCGACACGGCTGGAACCGTCCCGCGAGCCGTGATCGAGGATGATCACGTCGCTCACCAGGCCTTCCACGGCACCTGAGACCAGCGCCGACAGCGTCTGCGCCAGTTCGGCTTCGTTGTTGCGGGTTTCGATTATGATCGTCAGCATCGCCGTCCATACCGCATCGCACCGGCAATTTCCATAAAGCCTTCGTTTCCGGGCAATTAACTTTTCATTCATGATGAATCCGCGCGCAAACGAAGGCTGAATTGCTCATCCGCCTCATCCTCACCCCGCGCTGACGACACCATTTCGTCATTTTGTTCTTGTCTTGTTCTCTTTTTTGGGCTAGGAAAATAATCAGAGGACAACGGATCGTCCGCAAGGACAGTCCCCGGAGAACCCCATGAACGAGCTGTCTCAGATCAGGCAGGGCGCCCTTGCGCCCGCCAACACAGCAGATATGGCCGAAGCGATGATCGCCGGTTCCGGTCTGCGAATCGAGATCGACCGCAGGCGTGGCCGGGGAGCCGCCCTCAATACGTCAGGACGTTTCGAACCGGCCTCCCGGGTGCTTGAAGATGACGGCTGGGACTCGCTGGAGGATCTTCCAGCGCTTAAGACCGATGTTCAGGTCGAAAAGCCGCGCTCGATCATCAGCCGCAACGATTCCCCCGACCTCCCTTTTGATCGCTCGGTCAATCCCTATCGGGGCTGCGAGCATGGCTGCATCTATTGCTTCGCCCGGCCGACCCACGCCTATATGGGCCTGTCGCCGGGGCTTGATTTCGAAACGAAACTCTATGCCAAGCCGGATGCGGCAAAACTCCTCGAACGCGAACTGGCCAAACCCGGCTACAAGGTGCGCCCGATCGCGATCGGCACCAATACCGATCCCTACCAGCCGATCGAGAAGGAATGGCGGATCATGCGCCAGGTCCTCGAGGTGCTGAAGGCCTGCGACCATCCGGTGATGATCGTCACCAAATCGGCGATGGTCATGCGCGACATCGATCTTCTCGCGCCGATGGCCGAGAAGGGGCTGGCGAAAGTCGGCCTGTCCGTGACAACGCTCGACCGCAAGCTCGCCCGACTGATGGAACCGCGCACCTCGACGCCATCGAAGCGCCTCGAAGCGATCAAGGCGCTGTCGGAAGCCGGCATTCCGGCAACGGTGATGATGGCGCCGGTCATCCCGGCCCTCAACGACCACGAGATCGAGCGGGTGCTGGATTCCGGCAAGACAGCCGGCGCGACCCATGCGAGCTACGTGCTCCTGCGCCTGCCGCTCGAGGTGAGCCCATTGTTTCGCGACTGGCTGCTCCGCAACTATCCGGACCGCTACCGCCACGTCATGTCGCTGGTACGCTCGATGCGCGGCGGCAAGGATTATGATGCCGAGTTCGGCAAGCGCATGAAGGGCGCCGGTCCCTATGCCTGGCAGATCGGCCGGCGCTTCGAACTGGCGGCCAAGCGGCTCGAACTGAACGTGGCGAAGCGCCCGCTGAACTGCGACCTGTTCGTTCCGCCACTTGGAACCGGCGTTCAACTATCGCTGCTCTAGTGGCGTCTTGACGTTTTCGTCCGGGCTTCTCCCCGGATATCGAATACCGATCCTGTTTCTTGCCCCGAGGCTCGATCGGTCCATCCTCCGGCAGCCGCCTCATTGCCGGAGGACTTGCAGGGAATCGGGCTTGTGTGCAAGTTTCGCCGCATGTCACGAAGCACACCGCCCGATTCCCCCTTTCTCTTCGAAACCATCGAGGGGCCCGACTTCAGCTTTGAGGCCGGCGCGCGGCGCGATGGTCTCTGGCCGGTCGCCGGCACCGACGAAGCCGGACGCGGACCACTCGCGGGTCCCGTGGTTGCGGCTGCCGTGATCCTCGATCCGGAGAACATTCCGGAAGGGCTGAACGACAGCAAGCAGCTTTCGGTCGCCCGGCGCGAGGAACTGTTCGACATCATCCTTTCCTCGGCCATCGTCTCGATCGCCTCCTCGGCCGCGGGCAGGATCGACGGCACGGATATCCGCAAGGCCAGCCTCGATGCCATGCGCCGGGCGGTGCTCGGGCTGTCGTCGCGCCCTGCCCTGGTGCTCGCCGATGGCCGCGACGTGCCGCCGGGGCTTCCCTGCCAGGGCAAGGCCGTCGTCAAGGGCGATGCGCGATCGCTTTCGATCGCCGCCGCCTCGATCGTCGCCAAGGTGGCGCGCGACCGGATGATGACCCGGGCCGATCTTGTATTCCCCGCTTATGGCTTTGCCATGCATGCCGGCTATGCCACCGCCCGCCACCGCAAGGCCATCGACCACCACGGCCCCTGCCCGCTGCACCGCATGAGCTTCCGCCCGCTGCGGCAGGATGGAGAAGATGCGCCGGACGACGACTTTGCCGCCTGACAGCCTTTTGCCGGGCAGGACGAGAGCGACACCCGCGCAGCGCGGATTTTAGACAACACTCATAAATACCTGCGGAAAACCCCGATATTTTCGCCCCAATGGCTACCCACGGCAACAAACCGGGGGTTTGCTGCGTTATAGAGTCCATGCGCCTGGCTCGCGAATCACTTGGAAGGATCGGGATCTTGATCTTTGGCCTGATTATGTTGTCAATCACAGCGGCGACGGATGCGTCGGCAGCCGCGCCGCCGACTGCAGATGACCTCCAAGCCGACCTGCAGACAGCCTACGCCTGCAAGGAGATCGATGGCCGCAAGGTCTGGAAGGGCGGGCTGGCTTATTACATCCAGTCCTATGTCTACGACGGTCAATCGACTGATGATGCAACGGACATTGCCACGGACGCAGTCCTGCCGGCTGACAATGCGCCGGAAACGATGCGGGAGTTCGAGGAAGCCTGCCTCACGCTTGCGCCTGTGACAATCAAAGGCAACTGAAACAATCGCCGCCCTTTCATCCGCGCGCCGATAATCCTCCCCACCGACAACAAAAAAAGGCCGGCGCGAGCCGACCTTCTTCCATGCTTTATGAAGCGACTGTTCAGTTCAGACGGGTCTTCACGTGGCCGATTGCCTTGGCGAACAGCGCGGCCTGGGTCGCGGCATCCGACTTCGCGGTGATGACGCTTTCAGCGGCGGCAATCGCGATGTCGACGGCGGTCGCGCGGACCGAGTTGATGGCGTCGGTTTCGGCCTGCTTGATCTTCTGTTCCGACAGGGCCGTGCGGCGGGCGACGAATTCCTCGGTCTTCTGCTTGGCTTCGGCGGTCAGCATTTCGGCTTCGCGTTCGGCTGCAGCAACGATGTTGGCAGCTTCCGCTTCGGCTTCCTTGCGCTTGCTCTGGTATTCGGCAAGCAGCGACTGGGCTTCGGCGCGCAGGCGCTTGGCTTCAACGAGTTCGTTGGTGATGCGAGCCGCGCGGTTGTCGAGCGACTTGGCGAGCATGCCCGGAACCTTGAGGTAGACGATGAGCGCGAGGAAAAGCACCAGGCCGACGAAAGCCCAGAATGTGGCCAGTGAGGTCAAATCCATGATGCGCTCCTTACTTCGCCGATGCCTTGACCGCGGATGCGATCTCGGTCTTCGATACCTTGCCGCCGATCAGCTGCTCGACGACGGCGCTTGCCGTTTCCTCAGCGATCGAACCGACGTCGGCCAGCGCCTTCGCCTTGATATCGGCGATACGAGCTTCAGCGGCGGAAATCTTGTCGTTCAGGCTGGTTTCGACTGCGGTGCGGTCGGCTGCAGCCTTTGCCTTGGCGGCTTCGCGGGCGGTCGAGGCAATCGCGTTGCCCTTGGCCTTGGCCGTTGCCAGCTCCTGCTCGTAAGCGGCGACTGCAGCGTCTGCCTCGGCCTTCGAGCGAGCAGCGTCGTCCAGATCGCGGGCGATCGTATCGTGGCGCGTTTCGAGAATGCTGCCGATGCGCGGCATGACGACCTTCGACATCAGAAGATAGAAAAGACCGAAGCTGATCGCCAGCCACAGAAGCTGCGATGCGAATGTCGAAGAATCGAAGGGCGGGAACACTCCCGAGCCATGTCCGCCTTCTTGGGCTACACCAGTCTCGGTGTGGACCTCGCCGGCAGCGGCGTCGTGGGTCTCTGCGCCTTCGGTGGTGGTTGACTGGGCATAGGCCGCGGTCACAAACATGCTCACCTCCAGGTGCATTCAGAAAAGATGCGGGCCGCGGCTTAAAACCGCGACCCTGCCTTCAAGCCGGTCTTAGACGGCGAAAAGGAGCAGCAGTGCTACGAGCAGCGAGAAGATGCCCAGAGCTTCCGTAACGGCGAAGCCGAATACGAGGCGGCCGAACTGGCTGTCAGCGGCCGACGGGTTGCGCAGAGCGCCGGACAGGTAGCTGCCGAAGATGTTGCCGAGGCCGAGAGCCGTGCCGGCCATGCCGAGGCAAGCGAGACCTGCGCCGATGAACTTTGCTGCTTCCGCTTCCATGATTTTCTCCTTCGAAATGGTTGTTGCGGCTAACTTTGGCGCCTTCACCGGCCGCGGCCGGGAAAGCCCACGACTTTATTCCTTAGTGGCCACCCGGATGCACTGCGTCGTTGAGGTACATGCATGTTAGCACCGCAAAGACATAGGCCTGGAGGAAGGCGACGAGGAATTCGAGGCCCGTAAGGGCCACGGTCATGATGAGCGGCAGAACCGCCCCTCCGATACCCAACGCGCCGAGGGTTCCGAGCGAGGCGACGAAGCCTGCGAACACCTTCAGCGTGATGTGACCTGCCAGCATGTTCGCGAAGAGACGAACGGAAAGGCTGATCGGGCGGGACAGGAAGGAGATGATTTCGATGGAAATCACGAGTGGCAGAAGAATGCCGGGTACGCCAGCGGGCACGAACACGTTGAGGAAGCCAAGGCCGTGCTTATAAAAACCGTAGACCAGAACCGTGCCGATGACGAAGATCGCAAGCGCAAAGGTCACGATGATCTGGCTGGTAATGGTGAAAAAATAGGGAACCATGCCGAGCATGTTTGCCGTCAGGATGAACATGAACAGCGAGAACACCATCGGGAAGAATTTCATGCCGTGGGAGCCGGCGCCTTCGCGCAGCATGGAGGCGATGAATTCATAGGACAGTTCCGAGACGGACTGCATGCGGCCCGGAACCAGGCTGCGCGTCGACGTCGTGAAGTAGAGGAAGCCGGCTGCGACGGCGAGCGTCACGACCATGAACAGAGATGCGTTGGTGAAGGAGAAATCAATCCCGCCAATTTCGATCGGAACGATCTTGTTGACCACAAACTGGTGTACCGGATCTACCTTGTCGCCTGCCACAGCCGCTCTCTCTCGTTCTGGACCGCCAACGCGGCGGACATCCCTGTCTCTGCGACAGCCGCTTACGCGCCGTCACTCTTGTTGTTGCCGCCCTTGCCCGGCTGATCCGCGGGATGGGGTGCTGCCACCATGCCCGCCGAACGCAGGACGTTCAGCACACCGGCACAGAAACCAAGGAGGAGAAGTATGATCATCCCACACGGCCCTGTACCCGCAAAACGGTCCAAAAGATAGCCCAGAAGTGCGCCGACGATGATGGCCGCCACAAATTCGCTCGAAAGCTTCACGGCGACCTGATAGCCCTTGCGGTTCTCCGCCGCCCGCGCCTCGTCCGCAGCATACTTCGGATCTTCCTTGCGCTTCTCCGACAGTTCCGCACCGAGGCGTTTCAGCCGATCTTCCAGACCCTCTTTCCGGTTGTCCGTCATGTGGCACCCTCCCTTTTGTTTCCTCTCACGGCGATAAGCCGCGAGCTAGGTCACACAAAGGCCGGATTTGAAGCCACCGTTCGGCCCGTTTTGAAGTCGGCCGCAACATAGTTTTAGGTGCCCCTATAGTCAAGGCACCAAAGGCCCTTGTCAGGCCACAATATTATCACATAAAAACAATATCTTATACATTTTTCAGGAAGCCGGAGCGGGAATCGCAGGGAATCGCTTGCGAACTTCCCGAGAACGACGAATGGCCGGAGTTTGACCGACCATTGCCAATCCCGGACGATTTCAGCTCCATCCGCCGCCATAGGTTCGGTAGAAGATGTGCTTGCCGATCTTCGAGACCCGTTTCATCGTCGGCCCCCAGTCGGGCTTCACATAGGTCGCGTGGTAATGCGTGGCGGAGCCGACTTCCGGAAGCCAGATCTTGCCCGCCGTGACCGCAAGGGCGATCTCCTTGGCTGTCTGCCAATGGGAGCGCGACCAGACGATATCGGGAATGCGGTCGCAGGCAAACGAGAACTGGCAGCGATTGTACCAGCCCTTGTTCTGGTAAACGACCGCGCAGATCGTATCCGGATAGGCGGGATTGCGGACACGGTTGAGAATGACCTGCGCCACCGCCGCCTGGCCCTTGACCGATTCGCCGCGGGATTCGAAATAGATGCCCGAGGTCAGGCATTTCTGCTCGGCTTCGGAAAACACCCATGCCGGCAGCGGGTTTGCCGCCCAGGCGTGATCTTGCGGCGATATCTCGGGAATGAACCGGCCGCCGGTCTTGTCGTCGCGCAGGATCGAATCGAACGGCGACTGGCGGGCATAGTCCGGCTCCGGCGGCGCATAGGCGGTCGCCAGCACGTCCGCCGCCTGGTTGGTCACCAGGCTTGCCAGCATCGGCGAAATGGCGGGGTCCCGCTTCGGCGCCTTCTTCTTGTAGAAAGCCGTGGCAATCTGGATTTCCTTGCCCTTGATCCTGGGCTTGGAGAAGACCATGCGCTCCTCGGTGTCGAAGAGCGTGTCTGTTAGTGAACTGGTGCGCTGCAGGATCGAGCCTGCGGTAAAATCCTTCGGCGGCGTCACCGGCGCCACGGCGACGATGCGGCCTTTCTTGTCCTTGCGGTTCACCCGCTCTTCGTCCGTGCGCGGGTCGGCCTGCTTCTCTGCCGCCGTCAGCGACACCTGCCCGCCGCCCGGCATGTCGATCCCAGCCCCATCGGCGATCGCGCCAGTGGCGATCGGGTCGTTGAACACCATCTCCACCTCGTGCAGCGAACCGGCCGGAGAACGGGTCATGTACATGCGCCAGCGTTCGCCGCCGCGATTGATGCCGGAGAGAAAGGTCGCGAGATCCGAATGGGCCGAGACCGACGGGAGGCCGACGAAAAGACCGATGCCGAGCATCAGGGGAGCAGTCCAGCGCGCGGGCGATAAACGGAACTTCATACTCTTACGCACCAACCGTACTCCACGTACTGGCAGACGCAGGGTTCCATCCGGCAAAACGATCCGGTACGCATTTCCCCGCGAAAGTGAATCGGACAAGCGGTACCCCGGCGCTTAACCGCGCGATTGCCGCTTCAACATGGTTCGACAATGAAGCATTAACCTTGATGCTTGGTTAATGACGGTCGCCGGGAATTGGGGGGGGGCAACGGAAAACGCCTCCCGCAACCGTCTGGCCGCAGGAGGCGTTCGCGTCGATGCAGCCGGTCAGATGATGACGTGCGAACCCAGTTCGACCACGCGGTTGGCCGGCAGGCGGAAATAGTCGGACGGGTCGATCGCGGCGTTGGCAAGCGCAATGAACAGCCTGTCCTGCCAGTAGGGCATGCCCGATTCCGCGTCCGGCACCAGCTTGCGGCGGCCCAGATAGAACGAGGTCGACATGATGTCGAACTTCAAGCCGGTCTTGCGGAACAGGCCGAGAGCCTGTGACACGTTCTGCGTCTCCATGAAGCCGAAATGCATTTCAAGCAGGTTGAACCGCTCGGAAATGCTGCTGGCCGAGACACGCTGGTCCTTCGGCACGATCGGCACGTTGGCGGTGCGGATCGTCAGGATGAAGTTCTGCGCATGAAGCACATGGTTGTGCTTGATGTTGTGCAGCAGTGCCGCCGGCGTCGATTCCGGATCGCTGGTCAGGAAGATGGCGGTGCCGGGAACGGAAACCGGTGCATGCTCGCTCTTGCGTTCGACGGATTTCACGAAGGACATGAGCGGAATGTCGGTATGCCGCGTCTTGTCGTGCAATATCTTGGTGCCGCGCTTCCACGTCCACATGAGGACCACGAAAGTAACCGCGATCAGTATCGGAACATAGCCGCCATCGTGAATCTTCAGGAGGTTTGCACCGAGGAACACGATCTCGAGCGCAAGGAGCGGCAGCAGGACCAGGCACGCGACATAGAGCGGCCAACGCCAGTGCAGACGAACGAATTCGAAGGCGAGCATTGTCGTCACGACCATCGCGCCGGTGACGGAGACACCATAGGCGGTGGCGAGCGATTCCGACGAGCCGAACATGAAGACCAGCGTCATGACGCCGAACAGAAGCAGCGTATTGACGTTGGGAAGATAGATCTGGCCAGTCTGGGTCTCGGAGGTGTGGAAGATCGCCATGCGCGGCAGGAAGCCGAGGTGGATCGCCTGCCGCGTCAGCGAGAATGCGCCGGTGATGACCGCCTGGCTGGCAATGATCGTGGCCGCCGTGGCGAGAATGACGACCGGCAGCAGCGCCCATTCCGGAAACATCAGGAAGAACGGATCGGACATGGTTTCCGGATGTTTCAGCACAAGCGCGCCCTGCCCGAGATAGTTGAGCGCCAGCGCCGGAAAGACCACACAAAACCAGGCCCACTGGATCGGCTTGCGGCCGAAATGGCCAAGGTCGGCGTAGAGCGCTTCCGCACCGGTCACCGTCAGGAATACCGCGCCGAGGACGACGATGCCAACAAAGCCGGCATGGAACAGGAAGTAGACGGCGTAGTAGGGATTAAAGGCAGCCAGAATGCCGAAATCGTCGCGAATGTGATCGATGCCGGCGGCCGCCATGACCGCAAACCAGATGAGAGTGATCGGCCCGAAGAAGTTCGATACGGCTGCGGTGCCCTTCGACTGGACTGCGAAAAGTGCGACCAGAATAATCACGGAAATCGGCACGACATATGGAGTGAGTGCGGGCGTGACGAGTTTCAGACCTTCGACAGCGGAAAGCACCGAAAGTGCCGGCGTGATCATCGCATCGCCGATAAAGAGGGCGGCACCGGCGATCCCCATGAAGAAAAGCCGGGACGCGTGGCCACTGGCCGCCTTCATCAGGAGTGCGAGGAGCGACAGCGTTCCGCCTTCACCCTGGTTGTCGGCGCGCAGCAGGAACAGCACGTATTTCAACGTCACGATGATCGTCAGAGTCCAGATCATCAGCGAGATCAAGCCGATCACCTCGAAGCGGGTGACGCCGTCGGCTGCGACCGGGCGCAACGCTTCACGGAAGGCATAGAGCGGGCTTGTGCCGATATCGCCGTAGACAACACCCACCGAACCGAGCGCGAGCAGCAGAAGTTTGCGCAATTCCTTATCGCGGCTTGCAGGTTGAGCTACCGAATGGGACATATGAATTCCTCAGGCTCCTAGAGCCAGCCTTTCCAGCGAAAGAAGTAGTAGGGGACAATTGCGGAAATCACCATGGCAACGACAGCCATGGGATAACCGAGGGTCCATTTCAGTTCGGGCATGACATCGAAATTCATGCCGTACAGCGAGGCAACCAGGGTCGGCGGCAGAAAGACCACTGCCGCGATCGAGAAAATCTTGATGATCGCATTCTGCTCGACATTGATCAGCCCGAGAGAGGCATCGAGCAGGAAGGTGATGTTTCCCGAGACGAAGGAGGCATGTTCCGACAGGGACTGGATATCGCGCGAAATGGCGCGGCAGAGTTCCTTGGCGTCCCTGCTTTCCTGCACGGACGGGACTGTATAGAGAAACGTCAGGACACGGGAGAGCGAGGCCAGACTGTCACGCACCTTTGCCACCAGCCGGTGATGCGACGCGACGTCCATCAGCCTGGCTTCGAGATAATGGGGCGGGCGGCGTTTTCCGACAGGACGATCGCCGAAAACCTGCGAGGACAAGGCATCGATCTTGGCGACCGCGATCTCCAGGATCTCCGCCGTGCGATCGGTGACGGTTTCGAAAAGGCGCGTCGCCAGGATCGTTCCTGTCGCGCAGCCGCCAGGGATGCGATGCATCGCAGCAGTAAACAGATCGAACGCCTTCGGCTCCTCGTAACGGACCGTGATCAGCAGGCCGCGTGCCAGGACGAAGGCGACATCCGTCAATTCCGGACGGCCGGTGTCGGCCTTGCAGACGAGTGATGCAGTCATGAACACCGCGTCCTTGGCCGTGTAGAGACGGCTCGAAGGTTCGATGTCTTTCATGTCTTCGCGGGTCGGAACCTCGATGCCGAGAAAACTTTCGACCAGAAAATCCTCCGCCTTGTCCGGACGCAGCATATCGATCCAGACGATATCGGACGGCAGGGAAGCGGGGGGCTTCACCGCGCTCACCACGACGGCTTCGCCATTGTCACGATAGGCAGTGATCATTCCGCCACCCTTGCATGCGCGCCATTGAGGCTGGCGCGATCGATCGCCGCTCCATTATGCGAACGGGTGGAAATCAGGGCCGGACTGTGGCGAACCGGACAAATCCGGCCGTATGGCATCAAAGCTGCGCGCGGCAGGTCCATATGGAAACTCTCGTCGTTTACGACAAACCCTCAAACGGTCATCACGGTCATGCGGAGCCCGACGGAGGGCAGCGCCGCTGGTACAGCCTTGCGGATGCGGGGAGGCATATGGAACAAGGCACATTCAAAATCAATGGAAAAATGGCAAAGCGCCACAATGTCGCCCAAAGACTTAACGACGCTACCCGATCGAATGTCAATTGTCACCGCGGATGCGACGCATTTCCGAAATGCAATGCGTGCATAGCGAGGTGGCGGTCGAAGGCGACAACCGCCTATTCGAAGACGATGCTGGGCATGGCCCGCGACGTATCGGCCTTCTGCGCCGAGATCTGATCCCAGACTTTTCGAGCGATCTCGCGGTAGACCCGGGCAATCTCGCTGTCCGGCTCGCAGGCAACCACCGGCGTGCCGGCGTCGGAGGTTTCGCGGATGCCTATCGTCAGCGGCACTTCGCCGAGGAACGGCACGCCGATGCGCTCGGCCTCCTTGCGGGCGCCGCCATGTCCGAAGATGTCGTAGCGCTTGCCGGTATCGGGCGCGATGAAATAGCTCATGTTCTCGACGATGCCGAACACCGGCACCTCGACCTTGCGGAACATCGCTAGCCCCTTGCGGGCGTCGACCAGCGCCAGGTCCTGCGGCGTCGAGACGATGACGGCGCCGGCAAGCGGCACCTGCTGGGCCATGGTCAGCTGTGCATCGCCGGTGCCCGGCGGCATATCGACAACGAGCACGTCGAGCTCGCCCCAGGCAACTTCGCGCAGCATTTGCAGCAGCGCCGACTGGATCATCGGCCCGCGCCAGATCATTGCGACCTCCTCGTCGACGAGGAAGCCCATCGACATGACCTTCAGGCCGTAGTTTTCCATCGGCCGGATCATCCGGCCCTCGATCTGCTGCGGACGGCCGGAAATCTTCAGGAGGCGCGGCATCGACGGGCCGTAGATATCGGCATCGAGAATGCCGACGCGCAGTCCGTTGGCTTTCAGCGCCAGAGCCAGGTTGACCGAGGTCGTCGATTTGCCGACGCCGCCTTTGCCGGACGCAACAGCGATGATCGCGCCGACACCGGGGATGCCGGACTTTGCCGGGGCTGCGGGACGTTGGCCGGGAGCGGCGTGCGTAGGTCCCGCATGGGCATGTCCGGAGTGCGACGGTGCTGCGGCGGGCCTCTGTACCGGCGCCGAGGATGACGGGGCCTTCCTGTCGGCCGTCAGCGCCACCATGGCGCCTTTGACGCCGGGGATGTCCTTGACCACACGCTCGGCAGCGGCGCGCAGGGGATCGAGTTCACGCGCGCGCTCAGCCGGTACGGTGATTGAGAAATAGACCTTTGAATCGGAGATGAAGACGTCGGAGACGAGACCCATATCGACGATATTGCCGTCCATATCCGGCCCGAGCACGCCTTTCAGCTTCTCGAGGACCTGTTCCTTGGTGACGTCTGCCATGTCATTCACTCCCGCCGGTCAGCGCGGCTGGTTTGCCTGCTGCGTATTTCAACGCGTGATGCGTGACATTTAGATAGTCGAGCGGGAGTGTTTCGCCAATGCGGTCACAGAGAAAAACAAGCTGCAAAAGCAAAGGCCGCTTCCGGCCGTGCGGTGTCCGTACATCCGGGATCACCTTGGGCTGAAAGCGGCCTTGTTTGTCGCGACCTTCATGGGCGCAGTTTTATTATTGCAGTCCCCTCTGGACATGCTTTCTACCAAGCAGGAACTGTGCCAGTTTGGAGAAACCATTGAATTACAAGGACTCGAGACGAAGGCTGCCGCAGTGCAGCATCAGGGGCGCATAGTTATTGTGCAAATGCGTTGCGCCGGCGCCGGATTGCCGAATTTTAGGACAAGGGCATCTGCGAAGAGATGCCCCTGTCAGAATTCGTCCCAACTGTCATTCGCAGGGGTAAACGCGGTCGCGCCGGCATGGTTGCTGACGCAGTCCAGATATTCGCAGCTTTTGTTCAACCCGCATCTGTCGGCATCCACCGCAAAAGCTCAACTGATAAAGCCCTTCTTCATCGCCTTGACGACGGCCTGGGTACGGTTGACGGCGTCGAGCTTCTTGCTGACATGGTTGAGATAGTGATTAACGGTGTGCTCGGACAATCCGAGGATTCCGGCAATCTCCGAGCTGGTTTTACCTGCTGCCGTCCAATTGAGGCATTGGATCTCGCGCTCCGACAGGGCGACGCTGGGATCCTTCCAGAACGAACCGATCTCCGTCAGACGGTTATAGACATGGATGGCGATCATCTGCAGTTCCATCATCGCAGTCATCGGCAGATCGATGCGTTTTCCCATCCAGATGACAGTGGCGCGGCTGCCGTCGGCGTCGTGAACCGGGAAATAATTGGCCTGGAAGATCCCGTGCTCCCGCAGCATCGCGATATATTCGTTTGTCTGCGCTGGCCTGCCGCATTCCTTCTCCCACTCCTCGACCGTCAACTGGAACGGCGTGGTGGTTTCGCGCAGCCGGCGGATGCCGGTGGAGTGCTTGAGGACGGAGATGCTGTCGTACTTGCTCATCAGGTCTGCCGGCATATTCGACAGGATGGAGGCGCTGGCCAGTTTCTCCGCATCGAAGGAGGGCACCATGCAGATGAGGAACGTCTTGAAGCCGAAAGCCAGCGTCGTTCTCTTCATATAGCGGATGGCGTCGAACTGCGTTTCCAGCGCAGCAATCTCGGAGGCGAAATCGCCGCCGCGCGGCTGCTCTTTTTCCGTCGATTCTGCCATCAGAGTATCGCGCATTCACAGTCTCCGCCGCACCGTCGCGTGCATTGCGTGGCGACCGGTCGTCCGCTTCCCCTGTAATGCACCCCACTCACCATGCCGGTTTTCCTGCTCGTATCCATAAATATCTTCTCAGTTGATCAGTCCGGCGCGTATCGCCTTCGCCACGGTCTGCACACGATTGACGGAATCAAGCTTGCGGGTTGCCCGGCTCAGATAGTGATTGACGGTATATTCGGAGAGATCCAGGATTTTCGCCATTTCGGTGGTGGTCTTGCCTGCTGCAGCCCAGTGCAGGCATTCGATCTCGCGGCGCGACAAGCCTCCGGGTGCCCGGTTGCGGATTTCCCCTATTTCGCTGAGGCGGCTGAACAGATAGGCGGCGACGAAGGTCAGTTCTTTCAGTTCGCCGGCGTTGACCACTTCGCGATCGCCGCCGAAGCCGACGGCACCGCAGGTTCCATGCACATCGTGAACCGGGATATAGACGCCGCGCCGCAGGTGGCCGCGTTCGAACAGGCTTAGCACGGCATTGCCCTTGCCATCCGGGCGCCGGCGTGAATCCAACTCCGTATCATAGGTGAATGGAATGGTGCTGCGGCGCAGCCGCTTGATGACCGGGCTGCCGGCCATCAAGCTGGCAGCATCGTAGCTGACCAGGAAATCCTTCGGCCAATTGGTCATGACCACCGATTCCGACAGGCTGCTGGAACTCCTGGCCGGAACGACCATGACCACAAAACCGTGAAATCCGTAGGCGTCCGTAACCTGCTCCAGCGCCTGACGGATATCCGCTTCCCGCGTCATTGTTCCAGCAATCCGCGGATCGGCGGAGAGCGCGATGGATGACAGATGCCCCCTGAAATCGACCATTTTCACTCTTCCAGACTCGCAGCCAGTGGCTCGACGTTCGCAAGAACCCATTCCGCTGCCGCTGACACCTTTCGTTTACCGGGCGATCCCGGCGAAGCCATTTCGAAGCGGCAAATCGAACGTCAGCAGGCACCGAATCCGATATGTTGAAGCTACAACTCCGCTTTCGCTACGTCCAGCCGATTTACCTAATTTAACCGTATAGACGTCGAAACTAACGCCCCGGTCCCAGCCGAACCTCCACATCCTCACTAATGGCCATCGCCGCCTGGCGGACAGGATGGGCCCAGATCTCAAGTTGTTCCATCGTCACCCGGTAAGCCGGGCCCGTCACGGAAATGCCAGCGACGAGATCGAAACCGGCATCGTGGATAGGAGCGGCAACACAGCGAATTTCCGTTTCGTGTTCTTCGCGATCGAAGGCATAGCCGCGCAGTCGCGCCTCGTCCAGATCACGTTTCAAGGAAGCAACGGAAAGATGTGTATTGGCGGTAAAGCAATGAAATGTCAGCTTATCCAGCGTCTCTGCGAGCCTGTCCACCGGCAGCACGGAAAGCGCCGCCTTGCCAAGCCCGGTGCAGTAAACGGGTGATGCATTGCCGATCTGAGATTCCATCCGGACCGTCTGACGGCTCTCGACCTTGTCGACATAGATGATTTCCGTGCCGCGCAGGACGCCCAAATGAACCGTCTCGCCGGTCTCTTCGTGCAGCTTGCGCAGATGCGGCGCCGCAACCGCCCGGAACTGATTTTTCGACCAGGACCGATAGGCGAATTTAAGGAGCCGCAGGCCCGGCTCATAGCAGAGATCGCGTCCCTGAACGAGAAGCCCCTCCTCGACCAGATGCGAGAGCTGGCGATGCAGGGTCCCGCGCGGCTGGTCCGACAAGGCGAGGATTTCGCTGAACCGAAGCGGCCTGTCCGACGTCACCACGGTTTCAAGCACGGAAAGAGCCTTGCCCAGCGTGCCGGTGCCGCTATTCTCAGTCCTTGGAGGAGAGGAGAGGCCTTCGCGATCCATGATTTCCGTTTCGTTTCACCGGTTCGCCGCTGACGCGATCTTGACAAGCGATCAGCGGCGGCGCGATAATTCCAAATAATAAGAGCTAGTTCCACATAATGGAACTATATGGATGCAATTGCAAGCCGGTTTTCGGGATGCGCGCATCAGGGAGAGCGAAACACGATGGCCTTGCCAGCCGCACAGTTTCACGACCTCAGGGGTCGTGGCGTCCTGATCACCGGCGGCGGCTCGGGCATCGGCGCAGCCCTGGTCGAGGGCTTTGCCCGGCAGGGCGCGCGGGTCGCCTTCATCGACATCGCCGAAGGGGAAAGCCGGGCTCTGGTGGAGCAGCTCGCACCCGATGTCGCGCACGCTCCGGTTTTCATTCGGGCCGATCTTCGAGACGCGCAGGCTCTCGCCTCCGTCGTCGATCAAGCAGTTGAAACGATCGGCTCACTCAGCGTTCTCGTCAACAATGCCGCGCGCGACGACCGGCAGCCGCTGGAGGACGTGACGGAAGCAAGCTGGGATGAAAGCCAGGCCGTCAATCTGCGGCACGTCTTCTTCATCAGCCAGGCCGCGGTGCCGCATATGCGCCGGGTCGGCGGCGGTTCGATCATCAATTTCTCGTCAATCGCCTTCATGCTCAACATGGGCGAGATCCCGGCCTATGCGACGGCCAAGGCCGGCATCGTCGGCCTGACCAAATCGCTTGCCGGCAGGCTCGGGCCGGAGAACATCCGCGTCAATGCGGTGCTGCCGGGCATGGTGGTGACCGAGCGGCAGAAGAAATTCTGGATAGACGACGCCGCAATTGCCGGCATGCTGGAGAAACAGTGCCTCAAGCACATGCTCGTCGCGGAGGATATGGTTGGGCCCTGCCTCTATCTTGCCTCCGACTGTTCGGCGCGGATGACGGCACAGACGATGATCATTGACGGAGGCGTATTTTAATGACGGCAGCATCCTATGCCGCGGTGGACTGGGGGACCTCGAGCTTCCGCCTGTGGATCATCAGCGAGAGCGGCGAAGTGCTTGCCGAACGCCGCAGCGGCGAAGGCATGACGACGGCGGCAAAGGCCGGCTTCTCACCGATCCTCGAAACGCATCTCGCCGCGGTTTCGGCACCGCCGCACCTGCCCGTGGTCATCTGTGGCATGGCCGGCGCGCGTCAGGGCTGGGTCGAAGCGGGTTATCTCGACACCCCTGCGCCCTTGACCGGCATCGTCAAGGCGGCGGTCACGGTGACCGACGCCAATCGCGATATCCGCATTCTCCCCGGCCTTGCCCAGCGCAGCGAGGCAGTGCCCGATGTCATGCGCGGCGAGGAAACGCAACTGCTCGGCGCCCTGTCGCGGCTCGCAAGCGGCAGCCATCTCGTCTGCATGCCCGGCACGCACAGCAAATGGGTGCGCGTCACCGGCGGGATCGTCGATGGGTTCTCGACCTTCATGACCGGCGAACTGTTCGATGTCATTGCCAAGCATTCGATCCTTAGTCACGCAGTTGCTGATGGCGGCTCCTTCGAAGCCGACGACCCCGAGTTTCTGGGCGCAGTCACAAAAGCCGCGAAAAGCCCGGCGCTAGCCACCAATCTGGTGTTTACCGTGCGCAGCGGCCAGTTGCTGCACGGCCTGACCGCTAAGGCCGCCAAGGCGCGGCTGTCTGGCACGTTGATCGGCCTTGAAATTGCCGGCGCACTCTCGACCGCCAAACCCGGCAGCGGCGTCTGTCTTGTCGCTTCAGGCGCGCTCGCGGGCCTTTATCAATCCGCCCTGTCGGCTCTCGACCTCAACCCTGTCATCATCGATGCCGATGAAGCCGTTCGCCATGGCCTTGCCGCCGCGGCCAACGCCATCTGGCCTGCCTGAAGAAAGAAACATCATGCACCGCATCCCCTTCCCGCCGATGAAGTATCCGCTGATCGCCATCCTGCGCGGGCTGAAGCCGGAGGAGACTCAGGGTGTCGTCGGCGCCCTGATCGGCGCCGGTTTCACCGCCATCGAAATTCCTCTCAACTCGCCGGACCCGTTCCGGTCGATCGAGATCGCCGTGAAAATGGCGCCAGCGGGCTGCCTGATCGGCGCGGGCACCGTGCTGACCACCGAACAGGTCGAACGGCTCGATGGCGTCGGCGGCAAGCTGATGGTGAGCCCCAATGTCGAAACGGACGTGATCGCGCTCGCAGCCGCCCGGGGCATGGTCACCATGCCCGGCGTCTTCACCCCGACCGAAGCGCTGGCCGCCGCCCATGCCGGGGCGACCGGGCTCAAGTTTTTCCCCGCCAGCGTGCTTGGGCCCTCGGGCATTTCGGCGATCCGCGCCGTGCTGCCGCCGGAACTTGAAATCGCCGCCGTCGGCGGCGTTTCGGAAGCCAATTTCGCCGACTACGCCAAGATCGGCGTGAAGAGCTTCGGCCTCGGCTCCAGCCTCTACAAGGCCGGCATGGACGCCGCCGAAGTGAGCAAGCGGGCGCAGACGACGATCAAGGCCTATGATGCGGTTTACGGAGCCTGACGATGAGCGAGACCATTGCCTTTTCCGGCAAGATTCTATGCGAGGCCGCACTTGAACTCGGTGAAGGTCCGACCTTCGACCCGGCCACCGGCACGGCCTGGTGGTTCAACATCAAGGGCAAGGAGTTGCATGAACTGCATCTGGAGAGCGGCCGGAAATCGGTTCATCCGTTGCCGTTTCTCGGCAGCGTGCTTGCGGTCATAGATCCGGACCGGCAATTGATCGTATCCGATCAGGGGCTGTTCGTTCGAGAAACGGCGACGGGCAATCTGACGCTGATGACAACCCTTGAACACAATGCAAAGAACCGCTCCAATGACGGGCGTGTTCACCCCTCGGGCAGCCTTTGGGTGAGCACGATGGCACGCGATGAGGCGAAGGATGCCGGAGCCATATACCACGTGGCACGAGGCAAGGTGACTCAGCTTTACGCGAACGTGACGATACCGAACAGCATCTGCTTCTCCCCGGACGGCACCGTCGCCTATTTCACGGACACCGCCATCAACCACCTGATGCGGGTCGACATCGATCCAGAGACAGGGCTGCCCACCGGCGACGCAAAGACGCTGAGTGACGAAACCGGCAGCCCGGGCGGCATTGACGGGTCCGTCTGCGACGCAGATGGGCTGATCTGGAACGCCCGTTACGGCGCCGGCGCCGTTGATGTCTATAAGCCCGATGGCGAAAAGATCGCCCGCTATGCCGTGCCGGCCACTCAGACCACATGCACTGCGTTCATCGGAGCAAAGGCCGATAGGCTTCTGGTGACATCGGCCAAACAGAACCTGTCGGAAGAGGCGCTGAAAGCCGACCCGAACGCCGGCAAAACCTTCGAACTGGGTGTCGCCGTGAAGGGCCGTTTCGAACCCGTCTACCGGCTCTGAAACTGCCGCGCGGAACCGGTTTCAGGCATCGCGGTAAAAAGTAATACAATTGACGCCATGCAAGGATCGCCTGACCCAAGGGAGTGCTCCGATGAGCGACGAGAAGAAAAAAGAACTGAGAAGCCGGCACTGGTACGGCGGCACCGACAAGGACGGGTTCATCCATCGTTCGTGGATGAAGAACCAGGGCTTTCCCGATCACGTCTTCGACGGGCGGCCGATCATCGGCATCTGCAACACCTGGTCGGAACTGACGCCCTGCAACAGCCATCTGCGCATTCTCGCCGAAGGCGTAAAGCGCGGCGTCTGGGAAGCCGGCGGCTTTCCGGTCGAATTCCCGGTTTCCTCGCTCGGCGAAACGCAGATGCGGCCGACGGCGATGCTGTTCCGCAACCTGCTCGCCATGGATGTCGAGGAAGCGATCCGCGCCTACGGTATCGACGGTGTCGTGCTGCTCGGCGGCTGCGACAAGACCACGCCCGGCCAGTTGATGGGCGCTGCCTCCGTCGACCTGCCGACCATCGTCGTTTCCTCCGGCCCGATGCTGAACGGCAAATGGAAGGGCAAGGATATCGGCTCTGGCACCGACGTCTGGAAATTCTCCGAGGACGTGCGCGGCGGCAAGATGAGCGTGCAGGAATTCATGGCGGCCGAAAGCGGCATGTCTCGATCCCCCGGCGTCTGCATGACCATGGGCACCGCGACCACGATGGCGTCTGTCGTCGAGGCGATGGGCCTGTCGCTGCCGACCAACGCGGCGCTTCCCGCGGTCGACGCCCGCCGCATGGCGCTTTCGCACATGACCGGCAAGCGCATCGTGCAGATGGTGCATGAGGACCTGCGCCTGTCGAAGGTGCTGACCAAGAAGAATTTCGAAAACGGCATCATCGCCAATGCCGCCGTCGGCGGTTCGACCAATGCGGTCGTACATCTGCTCGCCATCGCCGGCCGCGCCGGTGTCGATCTGACGCTCGAGGATTTCGACCGCGTCGGCGGCCAGATCCCCTGCATCGTCAACTGTATGCCGTCGGGCAAGTATCTCATCGAGGATCTTGCCTATGCCGGCGGCCTGCCCGCCGTCATGAACCGCATCCAGGACATGATGCATGCCGATGCCCCGACCGTCATGGGCGCGCCGATCTCCGAATACTGGAAGGATGCCGAAGTCTACAACGACGACGTCATTCGTCCGCTCGACAACCCGTTGCGCAAGGCCGCAGGCATCCGCGTGCTCAAGGGCAACCTTGCCCCGAACGGCTCCGTCATCAAGCCGTCGGCCGCCAGCGAGCACCTGCTCACCCATGAAGGGCCGGCCTATGTGTTCGAGACCGTCGAGGACCTGAAGGCGAAGATCGACGATCCGGACCTGCCGGTGACGGAGGACACGATCCTGGTGCTCAAGGGCTGCGGCCCGAAGGGTTATCCGGGCATGGCGGAAGTCGGCAACATGCCGATCCCGCGCCGGCTCGTCGAAAAGGGCGTGCGCGACATGGTCCGCATTTCCGACGCCCGCATGTCCGGCACGGCCTTCGGCACCGTGGTGCTGCATGTCAGCCCCGAGGCCAATGCCGGCGGGCCGCTCGCCATCGTCAAGACCGGCGACCGCATCCACCTTGATGCGACGAAGGGTGAGCTCAATCTCCTGATCAGCGACGAAGAGTTCGCCGCGCGCATGGCCGCCTGGAAGGCGCCCGAACAGAAATGGACGCGCGGCTACTACAAGCTCTACCACGACACCGTGCTGCAGGCCGACAAGGGCGCAGACTTGGACTTCCTGGTCGGGGCGAGCGGCAGCGAAGTCTTCCGCGAAAGCCACTGATCGGATCAGGTGCGTGAACACGAAGAGAGCCGGGGGCATCGCCCGGCGCCTGACTTAAATGTGGAAGCTTTCTGTCGCAAAAGTCGACCGCAAAAGGCCTACTTTCGCGATGGACTTTTGCGACTGAAATTTTCGAGACTTTTCAGAAATGCCGATCTTGTCGTGAATGTCAGGATTTTTGCGACTGAACAGCAGCTTTGCGGGACAAAGCGGACCTTGCTTCTGGGTCAGGTCAGCTCAGCTCTTTCAATCCGGTCGGTGTCTCGATGAGCGCCCGGTAACAGACTTTGGGGGCCTGGACGATCACAGGCGGATGCTCGATGGCGAGTTCGCGATAAAGCGCCTCGATGGCGGTCGAGTCTGGATGTTCAAGGGTGAGCGAACGAAGGCGCGCACCCAGATCAGGAATTGAGGCCATCGAGGTGGGGTCGCCTCGGTGGTCGATGATCGAGGGGGCCACGCCGTCCAGGGGAAGCGAGCCATCCTTGGGGATGGTGAAAGCGAAAGTCGGGTTCACGGTCGGAAGAGGAACCTTGTCGCCGAAGATCGCGCCGTGGGTTGAAAGAACGGAATCAATTGCATCCGTGTTGGCAACCCACCCTCGCAGGCGACGACCTTCATTCCAGTCCGATCTGACTTTTTCCTGATTGTCGAGACCGAACCAACGAGGCCGGCCAGGCTCTATTCCCTCCGGGTCGAGGGCTACGATCTCCAGATAAACAGAGTTTCCAAGCTGAAGCCGGTGATTGTGGGTGCCCATGTAGTCGTGACGAGTCCCGAAAGGCACGTCGAGGTCGAGGCAATTTTGGACGTGCGAAACCCCTTCGATCAGCGTTGGGGCTATCACGGTGAGGTGGTCAAGCTTCAGCAAGTGCGGCGAACTCCAATGCTGTCCAGAGATTCCATACGATCCAACTTACCGCGAAAAGCAAGGGCAGCTATGGGCTCAAAGCTGCTGTCGCAAAAATCCCGATTAAAGCGAGAGTTTTGCGATTGAATTTCGCGACGCCGCAAAATCAAACTTTTGCGACAATCGCGCTGGCAAATTCTCCCATTAAAATATCTTCAGCAAAATAAGCCGCGCGCATCGCCTTGTTATAAAGCGCCTCCAGCGCTCTACCGCAATCCGATTTAAGTTAGGACGCCGGGGGCATCGCTCGGTTTTCTTTTACGCGCAACCAGTCCGAGCCAAAATCTGCGACCGCCAACCTCTCATCGGTTTGCGCCGGCATCGACACGTTCGACAAAGAGCGGCGCAAAAGTTCCATCACGCGTTGCATATTTTTTAAGGAACCACTCAACGCCTTGAACGTTTCCTTGATATCACCGGTGCGGCGGAGACGTTTGAACCCCGCGCCCTGATCGACAAAGAACGAAAAGGTAGGTTTGACATGACCAGGAAACTCGTAGCTTCCGTCGCCGCAGGCGCACTTTTTGCAGGCGTAACCGCTTTTGCGCCACTCGGCTTCGCACAGGACACCACCCAGCCGCAGACCATGGAAACCCAGCCGATGACCAGCGAACAGCCGGCCGACGCGATGAAAAAGCCTATAGATCAGGCAGCGCAGGCACCTGCCTCAGGCTCCGGTTACCTGACCGAGCAGGCTGAGGGCCAGATCGCCGCCAGCACCTATATCGGCCAGCCGGTCTACAACGCTGCCGATGAGAGCGTCGGCGAGATCAACGACGTGATCTTTACCAAGGACGGCTCGGTTGAGGCCGCCGTGATCGGCGTTGGCGGCTTCCTTGGCATCGGCGAAAAGAACGTCGCCGTGCCGCTCGACACCATCACGGTTACCGAGGTTCCGAATTCCGCCGATCTGAAGCTGACCACGCAGGAAACTGCCGACACGCTGCAGGCCGCGCCTGAATTCAAGACCAAGGCGCAGCTGGTAGCGGAGCAGAATGTCAATGCCCCGGTCGATACGACCACCACGTCGTCCACGGCGCCGGCAACGGACTTGCCAGTTGAACAGCCCGCGACCAACAACTAATCGGGCTTACGGTTTGATCACATGAAACGGCGACGCGCGAGTGCCGCCGTTTCAGCATTCAAAACAAGACGCCATAGCGCAGCGCATCATAGATGCCGGCGTGAATGTTGCGGCTGGCCACAGCATCACCGATGCGAAACAGATCGAACGCCCCGTCCGGATTTCGCACCCGGATCGGGTTTTCCTGACGGATCAGCGCCTTGTAATCCACCGCGCCCAGATTGCGCGACAGCGGTTTCAGCTCAAGATAGAGATCGGCCATCGGCAGAGTCCCGTGCTCGACCACGACCTGCGCGACGCGCCGCTCGACCGAGGCAGTTTCCGAAAAATCCGATCCAAGCACGGCCACCAACTGGTTGCCCTCGCGGCGGACCGACTTCAGCCGCGTGTTGATTGTCACCCGGACATTCTTCTCGGCAAAGGCCTTGGCATAGGGCACATGGTTCATGCCGCCGATTTCCGGCGCAAACATGCGTTCGGGCGAGACGATTTCCAATTCGGCTCCGGTTGCCGCGATCATTTCCGCCGCCGTCATCCCGGTGTGCGCTCCATTATCGTCGTAGAGCAGGACCGGCCCCTCGGGCTTGATCGCACCGGCGATGATATCCCAACTCGAGACCACCAACTCATCACCCGCCTCAAGAACCGGATTCTGCGCAATGCCGCCGGTGGCGATCACGACCAGATCGGGCTTGCGTTCGAGGACATCGCTTGCCTCGGCAAAGACATTGTAGCGGACGGGAACGCCGAGCCGTTCGAGTTCGGACAGGCGCCAATCGACGATGCCGATCATTTCCCTGCGGCGTGGATTGCGGGCTGCGAGAAGAATTTGCCCGCCGGCGTCTCCGGTCGCCTCCAGAACTTCGACGGAATGCCCGCGCTCGGCAAGCACCCGCGCCGCTTCCAGTCCGGCCGGTCCCGCGCCGACGACGACGGCTTTGCGAATGGGCCCGGTCGTTTTCGAGATCACATGCGGAATGGTCGCCTCGCGGCCCGTCGCCGCATTGTGAATACAGAGCGCGCCGCCGCCCTCATAGATACGGTCGAGACAGTAGGTCGCGCCGACGCAAGGACGGATCTGGCTTTCGCGGCCCTCGATGATCTTCTTGACGATGTGCGGATCGGCGATATGGGCGCGGGTCATGCCGACCATGTCGAGCTTGCCCTCGGCGATCGCATGGCGGGCGGTGGCAACATCGGCGATGCGGGCTGCGTGGAAGACCGGGAATTTCGTCGCCGCGCGGACCTCGCCTGCGAAGTCCAGATGCGGCGCTGACGCCATGCCCTGGATCGGGATGACATTGGTCAGATGCGCGTCGTGATCGATATGGCCGCGGATGATATTGAGGAAATCGACCCTGCCGGAACCGGCGAGCCGTCTGGCGATCTCGACGCCCTCCTCCTTCGAAAGGCCGATGTCCCATTGCTCGTCGGCCACCATGCGGATGCCGACGATGAAATCCGGACCGACGGCCTTGCGCACGGCGTCCAGCACCATGTTCGAGAAGCGCATGCGGTTTTCAAGCGAGCCGCCATAGTCATCGTCACGGTGATTGGTCGCCGGTGACCAGAAGCCGTCCATCAGGTGGCCATAAGCCTCGATCTCGATGCCATCGAGACCCGCCGCCTGCATGCGTTGCGCAGCACTTGCATAGTCGCCGATGATACGCTCGATATCCCAGTCCTCGATCTCCTTGGGAAAGGTGCGGTGCGCCGCCTCTCGAACCGGCGAGGCACTGAGAACCGGCAGCCAGTCACCCTTGTTCCAGCCGGTGCGGCGGCCGAGATGGGTCAGTTGGATCATCACCGCGGCGCCGTGCTCGTGACAGTCCTCGGTGATCTTCTTCAGCCAGGGCACGATCTCGTCGGAATAGGCATAGAGATTGCCGAAGGCAGGCGGCGAATCCTCCGAGACGATCGCCGAGCCCGCCGTCATCGTCAGCGCAATGCCGCCCTTGGCCTTTTCGACATGGTAAAGCCGGTAGCGGTCCTTCGGCATGCCGTCTTCGGAATAGGCAGGCTCATGCGCGGTCGACATGATCCGGTTTTTCAGCGTCAGGTGCTTCAACTGGTACGGCTGGAGCAGCGGGTCTTTCGTAGGGGTCATTCTGTTTCCCTGGGAGGATTTATGCCAGGCTTAATACCACGCATCGGCCATGCTGTTCTTGCGTCTCGCCATATAATCCGTCAGCGCCTCGTCGATTGCCACGTCCAGAGGCGGCGCTTCGTATTCGGCGAGCGTCTTTTTCCAGCGCCTGTTGGCGCGCGTCGCCATGTCGGTCGAGCCGCCCTCTTCGCTCCACTTCTCGAAGGGCTCGTTGTCCGAGAGCGCCGAATCCCAGAAGGCCGTCTGGTAGTTGCGCATCGTATGATCGCAGCCGAGGAAGTGGCTGCCCGGACCGACTTGCAGGAAGGCATCCATAGCAAGCGAGTTGTCATCGACAACGACGCCCGCGAGATAGGAATGCAGAGCGCCGCAGAAATCCGTGTCCATGACGAATTTCTCGTAGGACATGGCAAGCAAGCCATCGAGGAAGCCGGCCGAATGCAGAATGAAATTGGCGCCGCAATGCACCGCCGACATCATCGACATGACACCTTCCTGCATCGCTTGCGCATCCGGCCGCTTGGAGTTGGAGAAGTTGCCGGCGCAGCGCAGCGGCAGCTTCAGCCGGCGCGCGAGTTGCCCGATCACCATCGAGCCGATGGCGGGTTCCGGGGTACCGAAGGTGGGCGAGCCCGAGCGCAATGACATCGAGGAGAGGAAGTTGCCGAAAATGACCGGCGCGCCCTTCCGTTCGAGCTGCGTCAGCGCACAGCCGGCCAACGTTTCGGCATAGGATTGCGCGATCGCGCCCGCATTGGTGACCGGCCCCATGGCGCCGCCGAGGATGAACGGCACGATGACCGCGGCCTGGTTGGCGCGGGCGTAGGCGCGCAACGACTTCGTCATCGTCCCGTCCCAGACGAGCGGCGAGTTGACGTTGACGTTGCCGAGGATCACGCAGTGACGATCGACGAAATCGCGGCCGAAAACGAGGCGCGCCATGTCGATGGAATCCTCCGCGCGGTCCTCGGCCGTAATCGAGCCCATGAAGGCGCGGTCGGAATATTTGATATGGCTGTAGACCATATCGAGATGGCGCTTGTTGACCGGCACATCGACCGGCTCGCAGATCGTGCCGCCGGAATGGTGCAGCCAGGGGCTCGATTGGGCGAGCTTGATGAAATTGCGAAAATCCTCCAGCGTGCCGTAGCGGCGGCCCTTGTCGAGATCCATCACGAAGGGCGAGCCGTAGGCCGGGGAAAAGACGACGTTGCTGCCGCCGATCTCGACGTTGCGGGTCGGGTTGCGCGCATGCTGGGTGAACTGCGAAGGCGCGGTCGAAACGATCTCGTTCAGCATGCCCGGCTCGAAGCGCACGAGCACGCCTTCGACCTTGGCGCCTGCCCGCTTCCAATGGTCGAGCGATGCCGGATCGTCGCGAAACTCGATACCGACCTCAGACAGGATCCGGTCGGCAACGCGCTCGATCTTGACGAGATTTTCCTCACCCAGGATATCGTAGGTCGGAATGTTGCGGACGATGTAGGGAACGCCCGCAATCTTTGCCGCATTGTCGCGCCGGGCCGGGCGCGCCGGGCGTGTGCGTCTTGCCGGTTCTGCTTCTGCCACGAGCGTTTCCATCCGTTGCCTCCCCCGGCTGCCTTCCATTGTCTCAGTCGAGGCTACTGGTGAAAAAGGCCATTGTAACGCTGGAAAAATTCAACACATGATATAAGCTGAATTTATGGAAACCCTGCGCCGCCTGCTCCCCTCCGCTTCCAGCCTGATCGTCTTCGAGGCGGCCGGCCGCCACCAGAATTTCACCCGCGCCGCCAATGAGTTGGCAATGACGCAGGCCGCCGTCTCCTATGCCATTCGCGGCCTTGAAGACCAGCTTGGCGTGCCGCTGTTTCACCGGGTTCACCGTGCCGTGCAATTGACGGAAGCCGGAGAGAAGTTCCATGCCGACGTATCGCTTGGTCTGTCGCGGATTCAGAAGTCGGCCGAGGATATCCGCGCGAAGCGGCGCGAGAGCAATGTGACGCTTGCCGCCTCGACCGCATTCGCCTCGATGTGGATGCTGCCGCGGCTGACGAAGCTGCGCGAGGACCTGCCCGAAATCGACCTCAGGATCCAGACCAGCGTGCGCGATCTCGATCTGGAGGAAGAGCCGATCCCGCTCGGCGTGCGCGGCGGCGGCGATCCGGCAAACTGGCCGCGCTATCATACGGCCCTGCTTGCGCCGGAGGTGATCAGCGCCGTGGCGTCGCCCGCCTTCGTCGAGGCTCACGGCATGCCGCAGCGTCCCGCCGACCTTTTGAAACACCCGCTGATCCATCTGGAAGAGCCGGTCAGGCGCGCCTATAGCTGGCAGGAGTGGTTTGCCAGCGCCGGGGTATCCTATCCGGCCCAGTCGAGGCGGTTGACGCTCAACGACTATGTGCTCGTCATCCAGGCGGTGCTTGCCGGCGAAGGCATCGCGCTCGGCTGGAACCATCTGATCGAGCGGCAGGTTCGCTCAGGCGCGCTTATCCCGGTCGGCAATCATGTGCTGAAGACGGATCTGGCGTTCTACGTGGTCTGGCCGCGCTCGCGCGAACTCAACCACCAGGCCCGGCGGGTGCGCGACTGGCTCCTTGCGGAAGGGGGCCGGGAAATGCTGGACAGCGAAGGCGGCAGGCCTCAGATGGCGACGGACATCGTCGGCGTGGGTTCCTGATATTTTTCCGCGAGATAGCGGAGAGTCGTCACCGAGTCGGCGGGTTTTCCATAGAAATATCCCTGCCCCATGCCGCAGCCGAGACCCTTCAGCTTCGATGCTTCGGCCAAATCCTCGATGCCCTCGGCAACCACTTCGAGATTGAGACCGTCGCACATGGCGATGATCGCCTTGACGATATGTTCCGACGCGCGGTCGGCGGCGATGCGCGAGACGAAGGCGCGGTCGACCTTGACCTTGTCGAAGGAGAAATCGCGCAGGCGGCCGAGGCTGGATTGCCCGGTGCCGAAATCATCGAGCGAAATGCGCACGCCGGCGGCCCTGAGTTCAGTGACGATCTTCTGAGCCACGTCGGCATCGGTCATCACGGCGGTTTCGGTGATTTCCAGCTCCAGGCGACGAGGGTCGAGGCCGACGCGATTGATGATCGCCAACACGTTGGCACTTGTCGACGGGTCCATCAGTTGCGCCGAAGACAGGTTGAACGACAGGAAGAGTTCCTTCGGCCACTGCAGTGCGGTCTCGGCTGCCTTGCGCAGCAGCGTTTCCGAGAGGGCATCGATGAAGCCGCGCTCTTCGGCGAGCGGCACGAAGACGGCCGGAGAAACGTAGCCGAGATCCGGATCGCACCAGCGCGCCAAAGCCTCGAAACCGACCACCGTGTCCGTCTTCAGATTGACAATCGGCTGGAAATGCACATCGACCTCATCGGCGATGATGGCGTTGCGCAGCGCCTGCTCGAGTTGCGTCGCGCGCTTCATCTCCTGGGCGATTTCCTGGGAATAGACGGTGATCTGTCCGCGGCCGCGGCGCTTCGAGCGATAAAGCGCCGTGTCGGCGCTCTTCAAGAGATCCTCGAATTCCTCGCCGGCGAAGGGATAGACGGCAAAACCGAAGGAGGCAGACAGACGGACGTTGCGCTCGCCGAGATCGAAAGGGGCCGACAGCACCTCCTTCAGCATGTTGCCGACCTTCTCGGCGGCCTTGCGCTCGAACACCAGCGGCAGCACGAAGGCGAACTCGTCGCCACCGGCGCGAATGACGGTCGCACCATCGGGAACGCAGGCGAGCAGCCGGTTGGCGACCTGGCAGAGGATTTCATCGCCGGCATGCGGCCCGAAGAGATCGTTGATCGGCTTGAACCCGTCGAGATTGGCAAGGCCGATGGTAAAGGGCGCGGGGTCGCTGGCGCGGTCGGCGGCGATCTGGCGCACCTTGTCGCGCAGCCTGTATGAATTGCCAAGACCGGTCAGCGGATCGGTGTAGGCCATGGCATGCAGATCATTCTGGTTTATGTGCTGAGACGATGTTTCAGCAGAATTCATATCGCATTCCCGGGATTGGCTCTAAGGCATTGTCAGGAATAGACGATGGACAGCGAGGGTTAAGATTTCGAAAGCATCGACTGACCAGTTTCCACAGTGCCCTCCCCAATTCTTGGGAGTTGACACCGAATATCGGTAAAATCTGTCCTGCGCCCTCCCTTCCCCGGTCATTCATGCCTGCTCGAACCGGGTACGGACTTCAGCCTGCCATACGTTCGGGTCTGGTGACCACGAACTTGCGGTAGACGGCCTCTATCATGTCCGGACTGATCGGCTTGGTGATGTGATCGTCCATGCCCGCCGCTTTGCTCTGTTCGATATCGATATCGAGCGCCTGGGACGTCACGGCGATGATCGGCGTTTGGAAGGCGGCCGATTTTTCAGCCGCGCGGATCGCTCGCGCCGCATCGAAGCCGTTCATGACCGGCATGGAAACATCCATCAGGACGAGATTCGGCCGGTATTGCTGCCAGAGCCGCACAGCCTCCTCGCCATTGGCCGCGATGCGGTAGGATATGCCGAGGCCTTCAAGGATCTGGGCAAAGACGAACTGGTTGATTTCGTTGTCTTCGGCGACCACGACTTCGACTTCCGGCACAAGCCTGGCGGCAAGCCCGATATCCGGCACGATGATGTCCCAATCGGCCGGGGCACCGGCCCCATCCGCAGCACCACCGCCCGATCCTTCGCCGCAAAGCGCAAGGATGCTTGCGCGCAGCTCGGATGCCTTCCAATTCCTTGCCAGCTGCAAGGATGGCGATGCCTTCCAGTTGGCGATGACGTCCTGCGCCCCAGCCATCGCGCCGTCGACGATCAGTGCTGCAATCTCAATACCGCGCGCCGCGCAAACGTCCCTGAACGCTGTGAGTTCCGCTTTGTTTCTGACCGCACATGCATCGAGGCCCCATCGGCGCAATTGCGGGACAAGGTTCTGCTCGAGAGCAGCCGTCGGGGTCATCAGCAGCACCCGGTGCCTGATCGCGGAAATCGGCTCGATGATCGCACCGGCTTCGACGAGGTGCTGCATATCGATCGATCGGAACGGGTCGTAGCAATTCTGGGCCGGGGTAAAGGCGCTGTAATCCCTGACTTCCAGCGGTGACCGACCTGACGCGACGCTGTCAAGGTCGTTGTAACCGACGACGAGATCGGTCACATCGTTCATGCAGGTGACGAGCAGATATTTTCCCGGGCCGCCGACGCGGAACTTGCAGGTGACGACCCAGAGATCCTCTCCGTCGGCCTGGACAATCTGCTCGGGCAAGGAATGGATGTCTCCGCTTTCCAGCGTCGCGCGGTCGGAGCGCTCGAATTTTTCGGCAAGTTCCGGTTCCAGCAGGTCCCAGACGGAGCGCCCGAGGATGGCATCGGCCGTCATGCCGTGGATGGCGCAGAATGCCTTGTTGACGGCCACATAGTTCAAGTTGCGGTCTTTCACGCAGATCGGATTGGGCAGGCAATCGAGGATGCCCTCGGTCAGCTCGACCCGTTCGAGATCGAGCTGCATCTGCTCTTCGCGCTTTTTCTGCTCGGAGACATCGCTGATCCAGACGATGCCGAGGCCGTTGGAGAGTCGCCGCTTACGCAGGCTGATCCAGCGGTGGCGGCCGATGCGCTCCACCGCTTCGAAGCGCTCGCGCCAATGGTGGGAAAGATGCTCCGAAATCCATTCGTCGCGATTGGCATGCCTGCGGCTCGTTTCCGGCGCGGTGCCGTTGCGGACGCCGGAATCGAAGATGGCGCCGAGGAAATCCTTGAGCCGCGTTCCGGTTTCCAGGAACTGCGCCGGGATGGGATAGAACTGAAGGATGGGTCGGCTTGCAAAAATGATCTCGTCGTTCTTGTCGCAGACAAGAATAGCCAGGCCGAGCGCGTCAGACGTCGCTTCGAGCACCGATTTCTGGATGTTCGCGCCGAAAGACGCTACATCAATCATTACATAGCCCTCATATAACCTTGGCGGCTTCTTTTTCCGGACATGCTGACGAACGTGCCTCTTTGTGGGCCGTATTTGGGATGAAAGCCTTGGGCGGCCAGCTGCGCCACAAGAACCAAATGACAAAACCCGTGCTCATTCAGGTTCTTGGCGAAAGTCGCAGCTTTGTATTAAGGCCTGATTAAACCCGCCTGACATTATCGGGCACACCGCCTTGGATTACATCCGGGGATAGAACGCGCGACGTACTTTTCATGCGACGCCGAATCCCGGACAATAGGCGATGGCCATCAAACAACTCTCCGAGACCCTCATCAACCAGATCGCTGCCGGCGAGGTCATCGAACGGCCGGCGAGTGCTGCCAAGGAACTGATCGAGAATGCGCTGGATGCCGGCGCGACGCGCATCGATATTGCCACGGCAGGCGGCGGCAAGACGCTGCTCAGGGTCATCGACAACGGCTGCGGCATCGGGCCGGACGATCTCGAACTGGCGGTGCGCCGCCACTGCACCTCAAAACTCGACGACAATCTTCTCGACATCCGGACGCTCGGTTTTCGCGGCGAGGCCCTGCCCTCGATCGGCTCCGTCGCGCGGCTGACGATCACCAGCCGACCGGCTGGGGCAAGCCATGGCGCCGAGATCGGGGTGATCGGCGGCAAGCTGCAGCCGGTGAAGCCGGCCGCCGTCAACCAGGGCACCGTGGTCGAGGTGCGCGACCTGTTCTTCGCCACGCCGGCACGGCTGAACTTCATGAAGACGGAACGGGCCGAAGCCTCGGCAATCTCCGACGTCGTCAGGCGCATGGCGATCGCCTTTCCGGGCGTTCGCTTCGTGCTGTCCGGCTCGGACCGGACGACGCTCGAATTTCCGTCCACCGGCGACGACCGGCTTGCCCGCATCGCCCAGGTGCTCGGCCGCGAGTTCCGCGACAATGCGATCGAAATCGATGCAGAACGCGAAGGCGCGCGGCTGACAGGCTTTGCCGGCGTGCCGACCTTCAATCGCGGCAACTCGCTGCAGCAGTATGCCTTCGTCAACGGCCGCCCGGTGCAGGACAAGCTGATCTGGTCGGCGCTGCGCGCCGCCTATGCCGAGACCATTCCTCAAGGCCGCTATCCGGTGGCGGTGCTGTCGCTGGCGGTCGATCCGGAGGTGGTTGATGTCAATGTGCATCCGGCAAAATCGGATGTCCGCTTCCGCGACCCGGGGCTCATTCGCGGCCTGATCATCGGCGCGATCCGGCAGGCCCTGGCACAGGATGGCGATCGGGCCTCGACGACCGGCGCCAGCGGCTTGATGCGGGCGTTCCGGCCGGAACCGCAGCGACCGAATGGCGGATGGACGGCTTCCTCGTCTCCCTACCGGCCGATGGGATTCGATGCGCCGCCGCGCGGCTTCAGCGACGCGCCACAGGCCGCCTTTGCCGAAATGGCAACGCCGTCGGCCCGCGCGCCAACGTTTGAGCCCGAAGCGATAGCCGTTTCGCAGCCCGAGAAGTCCCATCCATTGGGCGCAGCGCGGGCGCAACTGCATGAGAACTATATCGTCGCCCAGACCGAGGATGGCCTTGTCATCGTCGATCAGCACGCGGCGCACGAGCGGCTTGTGTTCGAGGAGTTGCGCAAGGGACTGAATTCCAGGCCGATCCCGGCGCAGGCGCTGCTCATTCCGGAAATCGTCGATCTGCCTGAAGACGACTGCGATCGGCTGATCAACCATGCGGCCGAGTTTTCGCGGCTGGGGCTCGGCATCGAGCGCTTCGGCCCCGGCGCCATCGCCATCCGCGAAACACCGTCGATGCTCGGCGAAATGGATGCCGTCGGACTGGTGCGGCAACTGGCCGACGAGCTTGCCGAATGGGATACGGCCAACGGGCTTGCCAGCCGGCTCGACTATCTTGCGGCGACCATGGCCTGCCATGGCTCCGTGCGCTCCGGCAGGCGGCTCAGGCCAGAGGAGATGAATGCGCTGCTCAGGCAGATGGAGGCAACGCCCGGCTCCGGCCAGTGCAATCACGGCCGGCCGACCTATATCGAGTTGAAACTGTCCGATATCGAGCGTCTGTTTGGCCGCAGCTAACGCATGTCGCCCGAAAGGGGCAGCAGTTTGGGACAACGACATGGATAGAAATGACCCTAAGCGCGGCGCACTTAGGACGCCATCTGTCAATTGCGCTGGAAATTTGGCGTTTTGCGCGCTAGAGCATGATTACAACAGGTGATGCTTGGATACGCAGTTGCTCAAGGCCTTAGGCGCATCCAGAAGGATGCCGGCCAGCATGCGCTGCGACAGCGGACGACAAAAATGCGAGGTCGAAGGACAATGAACCGGTTTGAAGGCAACGGTAACAGGGAAGCCAAGATCCGCTATCTCGATGGCGACTTCCAGATCGTGCTGCCCGGATCGTACGTCACCTGCGCGGTGACCGGCGCTGCTATCCCCGTCGACGAACTGCGTTACTGGAGCGTCGCGCGGCAGGAAGCCTATGCCGATGCAGAGGCGTCGTATCAGGCCGACAAACGCGCCGGGATCCTGCCGAACCAGAAATCGTAAGGCGTCCGTCCTTATTTCTTGTCCTTGCGCAGGCTGCGTGCCCGCGCGGCCTTCAGCGCCGCGTCGATGATCTTGCCTGGTGAGGCCGGATCGTCGAAGCGGACTTCGACGTCGATCACCCGGCTCTTTTCCATCAGTTCCCCAGCCCGGCCATGACTTGGCTCCAGCCGCACCATGTCCTTGGCCGTCGTCACGAGCTGGTGGCCCTGCGCAGCAGCGTGGTCGAGCAAATCGGCGATCTCGTCCTCGGAAAAATGGTGGTGATCGGGGAAGCTGCGGCTTTCAGCGAGGACCGCCCCGGTCTCGCGCACCGTGCGGAAGAATTTTTCCGGATCGGCGATGCCCGCCCAGGCGAGAACCGGCACGTCCTTCAGGCTGCCATCATCGAGATGCGTGACATTGGCTTCGTAGATCTGCTTGCCGGCGCGGGCCGCCCGGCGGATCAGCGCGTCGGCGCGGTCGCCGTTGCCGATCTTCAAAAGCGCCGAGGCGTGGCGTATCTGCTGGCGCAGAGGCGCGCGGACCGGGCCGGAGGGGATCAGGAAACCGTTACCGATCCCCCTTCGGCTATCGATCACCAGCAGCGAAAAATCGAAGGTCAGCCGGGCGCTCTGGAAACCATCGTCCATGATGATGAGATCGGCGCCTTCGGCGACCAGCCGGCGGGCGCCTTCGACACGCCTGCGGCAGACCACGGCGAGGCCTTCGCGGGCCAGAAGCAGCGGCTCGTCGCCGACGTCGCGGGCGCGGTGGTGTGTGACGTCAACGACCGTCGTCACGTCGAGCGAGCCGCCGTAACCGCGGCTCAGAAACCCCGGCTTCAGGCCACGCTTGCGGGCGGCCCGGGCAAGCGCGATCGCGGTCGGCGTCTTGCCCGCCCCGCCGACGGTGAAATTGCCGACACAGATGATGGGAACAGACACCGAAGCGCGCCGCGCATGGTCCATGCGCGAACCGGAAATGCGGCCATAGATCCAGGACAATGGCCAGAGGCCGTAGGCGCGCCAATCCGCTTTGGTCCACCAGAACGGCGGTGCTTCAGAAACCATCAGTCCTTCCAGGCCTCCCCACGCCCACCGGTGCTCGCGATTTGCAGCGCGGCTAAATTTTTTCCCGTTGCCGAAACAGATTTCTTCTCCCGGAAAAACGCTTTGGCTGGCGACACAAAACGGCAGATTGCCGGGAATTGCAAGCCATCGGCCTTCGCCGTGCAGACGCTCAACATCGCCAACAACGCGCCGTTGCTGCTGATGCAGTTGTTCCAGTAAGCGAGCAGATCAGCCGAGGGCTAGATGAGAACGGTCTCGAGCTCGGTGATATCGTTGAGGCAATGATCGGATGCCGCCGCGAGCGATTGCGGCGAGCCGGTACCGGTGAGGACGGCGACGGTGAGGCCGACGCCGGCGCTTCGGCCCATGTGCAGATCATGGTTGTTGTCGCCGACGACCGCCACCTGATGCGGCTCGAGCCCGGTTGCGGCGCAGAAGCCGTGGACCATGCCCGGCTGCGGCTTGGTGCCGAAGCCACTGTCATAGCCCGCAACGTAATGCAGATAGCCATCGAAGCCGAAGCGCTTCGCGGTTTCGCGGATCGAGTGCTCGTTGTCGCTGGAGGCGACGCCGAGCCAATAACCCTTGGCGTGCAGGCCGGCAAAAAAGGCGGCGAGATCGGTAACCGGCACCGCATAGGCGGCTGAGTTGGAAAAGAGCCCGTCGAGCTTCGCTGTCAGTTCTTCCACCGTATAGGGCGCTCCGGCGGCGACCATGCCGGCGGCGATTTCGACCGTATTGCCTGCGGCCAGAAGGCTGTCCGGTGTCACATAGCCGGTATCAGGGTCCATGCCGCCCGCCACCAGCAGGCGTCGGGCAAGGTCCTGATCGCCGTCGGCAGCGATGCTGGCGACCTCGTAATTCACCGGAACCCAGCTTTTGACATAGTCGAGCAGCGTCCCGTCCTTGTCGAAGAGGATGCCGGATATCACTTTTTCACTCGTCATCGGGCATCCCGCCGGAAAGAGGTCAGTTCTCGCCACGCGGCTGCAGCCGCGCCTTCACCGTCAGAGGATTGATATAGGGCTCCAGCCCCCTGATCGTCGCCGACAGCGCACCGCGCATTTCATGCACGGTTTCGAGCCCGGCATCGATCATCTTGCGACGCACCTCGTCGTTGACAAGCAGATAGTTGACGCCCTTGGCCAGCATCTCGACATCGCGGATGATCTTGGCGCTGCCGTTCTTGGCCAGCATCTGATAGGTTTCGCGGAAATTCTGGACGTTGCCGCCCGACAGGATCGCGCAGCCGAGCATGGCCGGCTCCAGCGGGTTCTGCCCGCCCTCGGCAAACAGCGAGCGGCCGACGAAGGCGACCTCCGTCAATCGCAGGTAAAGCCCCATTTCGCCGATCGTGTCGCCAAGGAAGATATCCGTTTCCGCAGTGATCGGGTCGTTGCGCGTGCGCCGCGCGACCGTCAGTCCCTTGGAATTCAGCATCGCCTCGATCGCGTCGCAGCGCTCGGGATGGCGCGGCACGATGATCGTCAGCAGCCCCGTGCGTTCCTTCAAGGCGCGATGGACGATGCCGGCGGCATTCTCCTCGCCTTCGAACGTCGAAATCGCAGCCCAGGTCTTGCGATCGCGGATCTGCTGGCGGTAATGCTTCAGGATATGCCCGTCATGCGGCGGCGCATCGGTATCGACCTTCAGATTGCCCGACACCATCACCGGCAGCGCGCCCAGCGTGCGGAACCGGTCGGCATCGAGGTCCGACTGGGCGATGACCAGCGCCAGGTTTTCGAACAAGGCATCGGCAAGCCACGGACGCTTCTTCCAGCGGCCGAAGGTGCGATCCGACAGGCGGCCATTGACCAGCACCTGGGGAATATGGCGCTGACCAAGCTCGACGATGGTCATCGGCCAGATTTCCGATTCCGCGATGATCGCCAGATCCGGCTCCCAATAGTCGAGGAAACGGGCAACGGCCGGCTTGAAATCGAGTGGCACATATTGGTGGATAATGCTGGATCCGAGCCGCTCGGCAGCAACGCGCGCCGACGTCGTCGTTCCCGTCGTCAACACGACAGCGATGCCGCGGCGCGACACTTCCCTGATCAGCGGAATGACGGCGGTGGTCTCGCCGACGCTTGCGGCATGAAACCAGACCAGCGGCCCTTGCGGGCGCGGCGCGCTGGCGTGGCCGTAGCGCTCCTGGCGGCGGGTGGAATCCTCCTTGCCCTTGGCTGCACGGGCGGCAAGATAGGACCAGACGAGCGGATAGATCGCCGTGCCGATCCAGCGGTAGCTGGACAGCGCCACCCTGGCAAGCATGCGGCTCATGAGAAGACGTCTCCGCTTTCGCGTTCAGGCATTGAAACCCCAACGTTTCCAGCGGCAGCCCTTGCGGACGCCATAGCCTGTGCGAACCGGATTGGCATCAAGCCTGTTCCGGATCGAGCAGCCGGTGCATGTGCACGATGAAATAGCGCATATGAGCGTTGTCGACCGTCAGCTGCGCCTTGGATTTCCAGGCGGTGAGCGCTGTGTCGTAGTCGGGGAAGATGCCGACGACGTCGAGCTTCTCCAGATCGCGGAACTGCACGCCGGTCAGCGTCGTGAGTTCCCCGCCGAACACGAGATGGAGGCGCTGTTTCTTTTCCGAATTCTGAGCCATCTGACCTTCCGATTTTCTTGACGTATTTTGCTCGTGGTTTGCGGCATTCAGCCGGAAAGGTCAATGGCTCTCCAGCCCCTGTGACGCGGCAATCAACGCCGGCAAAGCGGGCATTGCCGCGGCGCACAGGACCGTATGGCGAACATTGGGGCGATTGTAGGAAAGTGGCTGCCCGTCGAGGCCGAAAAGCGCGCCACCGGCTCGCTCCAGGATCAGATCGGCGGCGGCAAGATCCCAATCGTGGGAGTTCTTCTTGACGATGGTGCCGTCGATGCGCCCATCGGCGATCATGGCGATCCTATAGGCAAGCGAAGGCACATGGGCAATGCGCGAAACAACCGAGCGGTAGCCATGCTCGAGCAGTCCGACCGTTTCTTCCGCAAGCGCAATCCGCAGGACCGCATCCTTCTGCGTCTTCACGGCAACCGGCATGCCGTTCTTCAAGGCATCGCCCGTCAGCGACGCCTGGAACAGTTCATCAAGCGCCGGCGCAAACAGCACGCCGGCCACCGGGCGGCCAACATGCACGACGGCGACGCTGACGCACCAGACATCCTTGCCGGCGATGAAGGCGCGGGTTCCGTCGATCGGATCGACGACGAAGACGGTATCGCAGCCGAGCCGGGCTTCGTCGTCATCGGTCTCCTCCGACAGCCAGCCGTAATTGGGCCGGGCCGTCAGCAGTTTCTCCTTCAGGATGTCATTGGCGGCATAGTCCGCTTCGCTGACGGGCGAGCGTCCCTCATTCTTCCACTGGACGTCCGGATTCTTGCGGAAATAGGCCAGTGCTTTTTCACCCGCGGCCTTCGCGGCCATCGTGATCAATTCCAGATCGCTGGCCCATTGTTCCGGCGACGGGTGGACGGCGTTCATTCAGTCTTTCCATTTCCCGCGGCCGCCGGCCGCGTTGAAGGTCGATATACGGATGGCGGCTCACTTGCCCGCGAGTGTCATGCCCTCGATGGCAAGCGTCGGTGCGGCGACACCGAACTTGCGATCGATGTCGTCTGCCAGCGTGATGCCGAAGAACATCTGCTTGAGGTTCGAGGCAATGGTGACCTCCGACACGGGGAAGGTCAACTCGCCGTTCTCGATCCAGAAACCCGAGGCGCCGCGGCTATATTCCCCCGTCAGCATGTTGACGCCCTGGCCGATCAGCTCTGTCACGTAAAAACCGGTTCCGACATCGCGGATCAATTCCTCGCGGGAGATAGCTCCGGGCTCCAGCGCGAAGTTGGTCTGCGATGGCGACACCGCGGGGCCGCTGCGCACGCCGCGTCCGTTGGTTTCCAGCCCGAGTTCCCTGCCGGTGGAGGTCGAAAGGAACCAGTGCTTGAGCACCCCATCCTCGATCATCGACAGTTTCTGGCCGGTCACGCCTTCACCGTCGAAGGGACGCGACGAGGAGCCGCGCACCACCAGCGGATCGTCGGTGACATGGATGCCCGCCTTCATGACCGGCTTTCCCATCATGTCGCGCAGGAAGCTCGTCTTGCGGGCAACCGACGCGCCGTTGATCGCGCCGGCGATGTGCCCGGCAAAACCGCGCGCCATGCGTGGATCGAAAACGACGGCGACATTCTTCTGCGTCGGCACCTGGCGCGGACCCATGCGGGCGACCGCCTTCTCACCGGCCGTTCGGCCGATTTCGGCGGCCGATTTCAGGTCGGCGAAAAAGAGGCGGCTGTCGAAATCATAGTCGCGCTCCATCTTCGTGCCGTCGCCGGCAATGGCGCTGACGGAACGGCCGAAGCGGGTGCCCATATAGGCGCCGGAAAAACCGTGCGAGGTGACCAGAACCATCCCGCCCATGCCGGCCGACGCGCCGGCACCGCTGGAATTGGTGACGCCGTTCACGGCAAGGGCTGCCTCTTCCGCTTCGAGTGCTGCCGCCGAGAGCGCATCGGTCGATACCTCCGTCGGATCGAAGAGATCGAGATCAGGATAGGATCTCGCCAGGCGCTCGGCATCGGCGAGGCTTGCGAAGGGATCCTCCGGCGAGGCCTTGGCCATGGCCACCGCTCGTTCGGCCAGGACCTTCAGGTCGAAGCCCGGATTGGCCGAAACGCTGGCGACGCGGCGGCCGACAAACACGCGCAGCGAAAAATCATCGCTTTCCGACGCCTCCGTTCCCTCGACCTTTCCAAGCCGCACCGAGACGGAGCGTGACCGGGAGCGAACCGCCACCGCATCCGCCTGGTCGGCGCCAGCCTTCAGCGCCAGGTCGACAAGCTCGGCCGCCCGTTTCTGGAGAACGCCGGAATCGATAATATCGGACATGATTTAGCCTTTCATTCCTGCCCCATTTATTGTGCACTGGGACGGGCATCAAGGGCATATCCTGATTCTTGGCCGCAGCCCCGACGAAATACCCCGATCCGGGCAATCTCTTGCCCAAAGCGAAGATGCGATAACCCGTGGGCGCCGCCACGGGCAGAAAGAGCAGACATGTCGACGACACCAGCCCTCACCTCACAGGCCCTGTTGCTGCTCGGCGGCGCCGTCGTGGCAGCCCCGATCTTCAAGAAGCTCGGGCTCGGCACGGTTCTCGGCTATCTGGCCGCCGGCGTCATCATCGGCCCGCTGCTGCACCAGATCAGCGACGGCGAGCAGATCCTCGGCTTTGCCGAACTGGGCGTCGTCTTCCTGCTGTTCATCATCGGCCTTGAGCTGAAGCCCTCGCGTCTCTGGCAGATGCGCCGCGACATCTTCGGGCTCGGCACCGCTCAGGTACTTCTCACGGGTGCCGCGGTATCGGCGATCCTCTACGAGGTCGGACTGCTCGACTGGAGCGGCAGCGTCATCACCGGGTTCGGGCTGGCGCTGTCATCGACGGCCTTCGCATTGCAGATCCTTGATGAGAACGGCGACACCAATACGCGCTACGGCCAGCGGGCATTTTCGGTGCTCTTGCTGCAGGACCTGGCGATCGTGCCGCTGCTGGCGCTGATCCCGCTGCTCGCCCTGCAGGCGCCTGAAGATACCAGCCCGCCGCTCCAGGATTTCGGCATCGCGGTCGGCGCGATTCTGATCATGGTGGTTGCCGGCCGCTATCTGCTCAACCCGTTGTTTCAGATCATCGCCCGCACGGGTGCGCGGGAAGTCATGATCGCTGCGGCGCTGCTGATCGTGCTCGGAGCAGCGACGATGATGCAGCTTGCCGGTCTCTCGATGGCGATGGGCGCCTTTCTCGCCGGTGTTCTGCTCGCCGAATCGTCCTACCGGCATGAACTGGAAGCCGATATCGAACCGTTCCGCGGGTTGTTGCTTGCCCTGTTCTTCATGGCCGTCGGACTATCGCTGGAGATCCACGTCATCCTTCAGAACTATCTGCTGATCCTGATCGCGGTGCCGCTGTTGATGCTGGTCAAGGCGGTGATCACCTACACGCTTTGCCGCGTGACGGGCTCGCCGCACAATGATGCCGTGCGCATCGGCCTGCTCTTGCCGCAGGGCGGCGAATTCGGCTTCGTGCTCTTCACCGCCGCTGCCGCCGCCGGCGTGTTTTCCGCCGGCTGGGCGTCGCTGCTGATCGTCGTCGTCACGTTGTCGATGGCGCTGACGCCTGCCGCCGCGGCGCTCGCCGGATTGCTCATGCACGAGCATGAGGAGATGACGGAAGAACTCGAGGAGGACTTCGACGGCGCCGGCGCCGACGTGCTGATGATCGGCTTTTCCCGCTTCGGCCAGATCGCGTCGCAGATCCTGCTCGCCGGTGGCCGCGACGTGACGATCATCGATCATTCCGCTGCCCGCGTTCGCCAGGCGGCGACCTTCGGGTTCCGCATCTATTTCGGCGACGGCACGCGGCTCGACGTGCTGCGCGCGGCCGGCATCGAGCGCGCCAAGATCGTCGCGGTCTGCACCCAGAAGATGGAGATCACCGACCGGATCGTCAACATGGTGCAGGCGGAATATCCGAACGCCCGCATCTATGCCCGCTCCTACGACCGTCTGCACACGCTTTCCCTTCGGGCACGCGACGTCGATTATGAATTGCGCGAAACCTTCGAGTCCGGTCTTTTGTTCGGACGGAAAACGCTGGAGGGGCTTGGCGTCGGCGACAACGAGGCGCAGGAAATCATGGACGACATCCGCCGGCGCGACGAGGCTCGGCTGGCGGTGCAGGAAGCCGAAGGCATCAGCGCCGGGCGCGACATGCTGCACTTCGAACCGGTCAAACCGGAGCCGCTGATAAAGCCAAGACGCGAGGCGGCACCTTCGCTGGAACCGGGCGACGATATCCTTTCGGTCAAGACAAACAGCAAGGCCAAGCCGGAAAACGACGTTCTGGCTGGCGCGGACTGATCCTTCAAGCGCCGATTTTCGCCTTGAAGGCCGCGTCAAGAGCGGCCTTGAGCTGGTCCTTGACCGGCGCCGTCGCGGCCAGCACGTCCTGCGCCTTGAGGAAGTCCATGACCCGGAAGCGGTTAACCTCGGGTCGCACGAGGATGTCCGGAGGATGCGCCTTTATCTTCATGGCGATGATCGACTGCATCATCAGCTGGCTGGCGCCGAACAGGCTGTCGATCCAGCTCGGCATGGTTTCGCCGTCGCCGTCCGGCCCGCCAACGACATCGACGCCGATGACGATATCGGCCAGACCGGTCAGATGATCAAAGGGCACCGGATTATAGAGGCCGCCGTCGATCATCACGCGACCATCAATCCGGACCGGCATGAACACCGCCGGAAGCGCTGCCGAGGCTGCCAGCGCCTGATGCAGGTCGCCGGACTGGCAGACGCGCTCGGCCTGGCCGTAATAATCGGTGGTCATCACCTTCAGCGGCAGTTTGAGGTCGCCGAAATCCTTCGGCACGCTCTCGGGGAGGAAAGCGGGGAGAATGCGCTCGATGTTGAACTGGCCGACGCGAAAGCCCTTTGTTACCTGCGTGAAACTCGATGGACGCAGGCTCCACAGGCGGTTGATGATTTCCTTGCGGCGGCCAACCGTCGCCATCGTATGCTCACGGATTTCGGCGCCGCTGAGACCGGCCGCCATGCCCGCCCCCATGATCGCGCCGATCGAGGAGCCGGCGATCGCGACCGGTCGGATACCGAGCTCGTCCAGCGCCTCAATGACATGGATGTGGGCGAGACCCCGCGCACCGCCGCCGCCGAAGGCTACGGCGACCGTCGGGTCCGCTGATTTTTTCACTGTTTCGAGGCCTTGCGTCATGCTCAGCGTCTTTCCGGTATCACGCGGCGCGGTAACGGTAGAAGTGCATCTTCGTTTCGCCGAACAGGCGGTCGTCGACGAGTTCGAAACCATCCTGCGGCACGGGCTGAACATCGGCCCGCTCTTCGAGAATGACAAGAGCGCCCGGCACCAGCCATCCGCCTTTGGCGGCAGAGGCGAGCGCTTTTTCGCCAAGCCCCTTGCCATAGGGCGGATCGGCAAAGACCAGATGGAACGGCTCGACGGTACCGGCCGGTCCAAGGTCGGTCGCATCGCGCCGGAAGATGCGCGCCCGGCCGGTCAGGCCGAACGCCTCGATATTGGTGCGCAACAGTCCCCTGCCCTCGGCGCTCTGCTCGACGAACAGCGCCTGACGGCAGCCGCGCGACAGGGCTTCGAGGCCAACCGCGCCGGTGCCGGCAAAGAGATCGAGAATGCGGGTGCCATCAAGAGCCTCCGCATAGGCATGGCTCAGGATGTTGAACAGGCTTTCGCGCGTCCGGTCCGTCGTCGGCCGGATGTCATTGGACCTGGGCGTTGCGAGCCCGCGCCCGCGAAACTCACCGCCGACGATCCGCACCTGCGCTTAGTTCCCGCGTCCGCGCGGCTTGCCGCCGCCAGCCGGGCGTCCGCCGGAAGGCTTGCCGCCGCCGGGTTTTCCGCTGCGCGGCCCGCCGCTTTTCGCACCGAAGGACTTGGCGCCGCCCGGCTTGCCGCCGAAGGATTTTCCACGCGGCTTGTCGCCTGCGGGACGATCTCCACGCGGCGGGCGGTCGCCGAAATCCCGCGGCTTGCGATCGCCATCCTCGCGCGAGAAGGATTTTTCGCCGAACGGCTTGCGCGGACGATCTGACTGCGGACGATCACCTTGCGGCCTATCACCCTGGGGCTTGGCGCTTCTTGGTCGATCGGAGAACGAGCGAGCGCCTTCGGCACGGGGCTTGCGATCGCCAAACGGCTTGTCACCATCGCGGCGAGCCGGGCGATCACCGAAGCCGCGTGCATCGTGGTCACCGCCACGCTTGCGGTCACCACCACGGCCCTCGTCCCTGCCTGTGGTTTCGCTTGCACGGATCCAGTCGCCGTCGTCATCGGCACGGTTGACCACAACGCGCGGCCCGCGATCAGGGCGATCGTAAACCGTCGCCTTCTTGCGGTCTGGATCGAATTTCTTGTTGGACTTCATCGCCAGACCATCCTTGGTCCGACCATAGCGCTTGGTTGCAGGTGCGCCCTCCGGGCGCTCACGGCGAACCGGCTGGTCAGCCACATCCGCGGCCTGCGCATCCCTGGGTTTCTTTTCGGCGACCGGACGGGCACCCGGCGCCATCCAGACATTGGCCTTACGGGGACGTTGTGCCGGCTCGCGCTTCGGACGGTCGTCGAATTTCGCCTCCGCGCCACGCTCCTTGCGATCACCACGCCCACCGCCTCTATCGTCGCGCTTGGTGTCGAGACGAGAAAGCGCCCGTTCGCGCTTGTCGCCTGCCTTTTCGCGGAACGCTCCGCGTTCCCTGGCTTCAGGCTTTCCAGCCGACCATTCGTTTTTCTGCGGCTTTTCTTCCTCAGCAGGTGCTGCGTCGAAGATCGGAGCGTCAAAATTCGCCTTCGCGTCTTCGATCAGACGCGGGCCGAGCTGATCGCGTAGCGTGCGGCCGCGAATTTCCTGGGCGTGGCCTTCCGGCAGTTCGCCGAGCTGGAAGGGTCCGTAGGAAATGCGGATCAGCCGGTTCACGTCGAGGCCGAGCGCGCCCATGACGTTCTTGATTTCGCGGTTCTTGCCTTCGCGCAGGCCCATGGTGATCCAGACGTTCGAGCCTTGGACCTTGTCCAGCGTCGCCTCGATCGAGCCATAAAGCACGCCGTCGACGGCAATGCCGTCCTTCAGCTTGTCGAGCGCCGCCTGATCGATCGCGCCGTGGGCGCGCACGCGGTAGCGGCGCAGCCAGCCGGTCGACGGCAGTTCGAGCACGCGGGCCAGACCACCATCATTGGTGAGCAGCAGCAGGCCTTCGGTGTTGATATCGAGACGGCCGATCGAGAGCACGCGCGGCAGATCGTCTGGCAGGTTGTCGAATACGGTCGGACGCCCCTCCGGATCGGAATTGGTGGTCACCAGGCCGGATGGCTTGTGATAGAGCCAGAGCCGGGTGCGCTCGATACCGCGGATCGGCTGGCCATCGACTTCGATCGTGTCGGCCAGCGTCGCGTTGACGACGGGCGTGTCCAGCACCTTGCCGTTGAGGCTGACGCGGCCTTCCATGATCATGCGCTCGATATCGCGCCGCGAGGCGACGCCAGCACGCGCCAGAATCTTGGAAATGCGCTGCGGCACGTCCGCATCGACGGTTTCCACCGCCGCCGCTCTTGGCTTGCGCGGCTTTTCCGCTTCGATCTTTTCAGCGCCCGAATGAGCGGCTGCCGTCTTGCGTGCGCCGGTATAGGGCTTCTTGTCGCGGCCTGCCGGCTTGCCGCCGGGCCGCTGGGGCTTGTCTTTGAATGTCATTTGTGTTGCCTGCCTTTTGAGGCTGTCCTATCAGGTCGCAGCCCAAGGGTTAAGAGAAATTATCGCGGGCTCCAACGATGGCTGAAACGAACCGCTTCATGGATTTGGCCTTGGCCGAGGCCCGGATGGCGGCCGAACGTGGCGAAGTCCCGGTCGGCGCCGTGCTCGTCCTCAATGGCGAAGTCATCGCAAGTGCCGGAAACCGCACCCGGGAACTCAACGACATCACCGCCCATGCCGAGATCGAGGTGATCCGCGAAGGCTGCCGCATTATCGGCGACGAGCGGCTTCCCGGCTCTGACCTCTATGTAACGCTCGAACCCTGCACCATGTGCGCGGCGGCCATTTCGTTTGCCCGGCTGCGGCGGCTCTATTACGGTGCCGAGGATCCGAAAGGCGGCGGCGTCGACAATGGCGTGCGCTTCTTCAGCCAGCCGACCTGCCACCATGCGCCCGACGTCTATTCTGGTTTTTCAGCCCAGGCAGCGGCGGATATCCTCAAGCAGTTTTTTGCAGAGAAGCGTTGAGCAGGCGGACTCAACCGGCGGCAAAGCTTTCGAGCGCTGGGCCGGACAGACGATAGCGCGTCCATTCGGTCAGCGGCTCGGCACCGATCGCCTGATAGGCCTTGATCGCCGGTTCGTTCCAGTCGAGCACGCTCCACTCGAACCGGCCGCATCCCTTTTCCACCGCGATCCGCGCCAGATAGCGCAGCATCAGGCGTCCGGCGCCGGTTCCGCGCTGTTCAGGCGTGACGTAGAGGTCTTCGAGATAAAGGCCGTTGCGGGCCTGCCAGGTCGAATAGCTGAAGAACCAGACGGCAAAACCGACGGGAACTCCGTCGCGCTCGCAGATCGCCGCATGCGAAACGGAATTCGGGCCGAACAGGGATTCGGTGATGGATTCGACCGTCGCCTCGACCTCGTGTCCGGCCTTTTCATAAATTGCCAGTTCGGTGATGAAACGCAGGATGGTTCCCGCGTCGGCTGACGTCGCCTCGCGAATATCAAACATTGGCGATCAGAAGATATCCCACCACTTCTTGCCGCTGCCGGCAATCGCGGCTTCCTTCTTGCGGCGGCGCGCCTTGACCTGCTCCGGCTCGCCGAGATCCGCCACTGCCTCTTCCGGCATCTTGCGGTATTCGAGCGGCGGGTCGCTCAGGAACCGGCGCTTGTCGGCATAGGCACCCATCTGGATCTTGCGGGCTTCGCGATAGGCCTCCTGCTGCTCCTTGGCGGTCAGGCGACGGCTATTGGCGCTTGATTTGGCCAGCGGCGACACGTAGGTCGGGCTGTCGGCATTGGCATCGGCTTCCTCGCGCAGGCGCTGACGCGTTTCTTCCGGTGATTCGAGCCACTGCGGATTGTCCTTGGCAAGGTTCTGCTGTGGCTGCACCAGCGCGGCCGTCTCGCTCGATGGCGGCAGGACGAGGCCAGGGCGGGGCTGATATTTGAGGTTCTTGGGCTTGGTCGCCTCGCCAATACTGACGGCACTGCCGAGGTCGTCCATCAGGTGTTCGCCGGCGGTCTTGTCCGTGCCGTAGGTCGGGCCGCCAATGCAGCCGGTCAGGACGAGGCTGCCAGCCACAACGCCGAAGATACCGGCATACACTCGAAACTCTCGCGTCATTCCCATGAAAACCCTTCCAGCGGCGCCGGCACGATCGATGTCTGAGGCGGCATTGCTGCGCCCTTGACGGATAAATCCGCCGATTTTCAGGCAGGTTCTACCGGATGAGCGGCAAAAGAGCAATTCACCCGGCAGACAATCCCTTAAGCAGCGAAGCCGAGCTCGCGGAGAGCCGCCGCATCGCGGGCGGACACGTCCGGGAAGGCCGGATCGGAGCCGACATCGGCGGTGATTCGCCAGGACCGGGCGCATTTGACGCCTTCCGCCAGTCTGGGCTCGACGCTGACCGTCGACAGGTCGTCCAGGCGGAAGGCGCCTTCCGGCCCCTTGCCATCGACGATGGTGACGCCGGAGGTGATGCAGATTTCCGCAAAATCCTGACCTTCCAGCGCCTGCAGCAGACCCGCATCGGCGATGTAGACGACCGGAGCGGCTTCCAGCGAGGAGCCGATACGCTTGTCGCGACGCTCGACCTCCAGTGCACCGGTAACGGCGCGGCGCACGTCGCGAACCTTCCTCCATTTTTCCGCCAGCGCCTCGTCGCGCCATTCGGCCGGCACGATCGGGAACTGTTCCAGATGGACGGAAACCGCCGACGGATCGCGCGACAGCCAGGCCTCTTCAGCCGTGAAGGGCAGAACCGGCGCAAGCCAGGTCACCAGGCATTCGAACAGCTTGCGGATGACCGCAAGGCTTGCCCGGCGGCGCAGGCTCGACGGGGCGTCGCAATAGAGCGCGTCCTTGCGGATATCGAAATAGAAGGCTGAAAGCTCGACATTCGAGAAATCGATCAGCGCACGGGCGATGCGCTTGAAGTCGAAGGCGTCGTAGCCATCGCGCACGATCTGTTCGAGTTCGGCCAGGCGATGCAGCATCAGCCGCTCGAGTTCGGGCATGTCGTTGAAGGCGATGTCTTCTTGCCTGTCGTGCGCCAGCGTGCCGAGCATCCAGCGGATGGTGTTTCTGAGCTTGCGATAGGCATCGATGTTCGTCTGGATGATCGTCTTGCCGACGCGCAGATCTTCCGCATAGTCCGACGTGGCGACCCAGAGACGCAGGATATCGGCTCCGGCGTCCTTCATGACCTCCTGGGGTGATGTGACATTGCCCTTGGACTTCGACATCTTCTCGCCCTTCTCGTCCATGGTGAAGCCATGGGTGATGACGGCGTTGTAGGGCGCGCGGCCGCGGGTCGCGGCACTTTCGAGCAGCGACGAATGGAACCAGCCGCGATGCTGGTCGGAGCCTTCGAGATAGACGTCCGCCGGCCATTTCAGGTCGGGGCGATCTTCCAAGGTGAAGGTGTGCGTCGAGCCTGAATCGAACCAGACGTCGAGGATGTCCATGACCTGCGTCCAGCGGGCATGATCATGGTCGGGCCCAAGGAAACGCTCCTTGGCGCCTTCGGCGAACCAGGCATCGGCACCTTCCTTTTCGAAGGCTTCGAGAATGCGGGCGTTGACGGCGTCATCGACCAGGATCTCGCCCTTCTCATCGGCGAAGACGGCGATCGGCACGCCCCAGGCGCGCTGACGGGAAAGCACCCAATCCGGACGGTTCTCGATCATGGCGCGCAGGCGGTTCTGGCCGGCGGCGGGCACGAAGCGGGTCTCGTCGATGGCCTTGAGGGCGCGGTTACGCAATGTGTCGGGACGCGCGGAAGACGGCTCCGGATTGATCTCCCCCCTTGAGGGGGAGATGTCGGCCCGGCCGACAGAGGGGGGTACGGCGGACACGGGATTCGCGGAGGCTTTACCCCCCTCTGTCACCTTCGGTGACATCTCCCCCTCAAGGGGGGAGATCGGCCCCGCGCCTAGGTCCTTGTCCATATAGACGAACCATTGCGGCGTGTTGCGGAAGATGACCGGCTTCTTCGAGCGCCACGAGTGCGGATAGGTGTGCTTCAGGCGGCCGCGGGCAAACAGCATGTGGCGGGCGATCAGCGCCTTGATGACGCGGTCGTTGGCATCGCCCTTCTTGCCGGTGTCGTCGATGACGCGAGCGGCCCCGCCTTCTGCATCCGGACCAAAGCCGGGCGCGTCGACGGTGTAGAAACCGGCGTCATCGACCGGGAACGGGATTGTCGAGGAGATGCCGCGCGCTTCGAGCGCCCGGGCATTGTCCATCCAGGCATCGAAGTCCTCGCGGCCGTGGCTGGGAGCGGTATGGACGAAGCCGGTGCCGGCATCGTCGGTGACATGGTCACCGTCAAGCAAGGGCACCTTGAAGTCGTAGCCGCCACCGAGACCGTGCAGCGGATGGGCGCAGGTGATGGCCGCCAGTTCGTCGGCTTCGAGATCGGCAAGGTGGTTGAAGGTAAGCTTCGCTTTAACAGCAGATTCTTCCGCGAGGCGGTTGGCGAAGATCAGCTTCTCGCCTGGCTGTGGACCGAAATCGTTCTCAGCCGTTGCAACTTCGTAGAGACCGTAGGCATAGCGGGACGAAAAGGCGATCGCCCGGTTGCCGGGGATCGTCCAGGGGGTCGTCGTCCAGATGACCACGCATGCGCTCATCAGATCTTTCAAGCGCTGTTCCCAGTTCTGGCCCAGTGCTTTCTTTCTTACCTCGCTGAGCTCAGCCTCCTTAACCGGAAACTTAACCCAGATCATGTCGCTCTCGACATCCTGGTACTCGACCTCGGCTTCCGCCAGCGCCGTGCGCTCGACGACCGACCACATGATCGGCTTCGAGCCACGATAGAGCTGGCCGCTCTTGGCGATCTTCAAGAGTTCGCCGGCGATGCGGGCTTCGGCGTGGAAGGCCATGGTCGTATAGGGATTGTCGAAATCGCCCTCGATGCCGAGGCGCTTGAATTCCTCCGACTGGATCTTGATCCAGTTGGCGGCGAATTCGCGGCATTCCTGGCGGAATTCGTTGACCGGAACCTCGTCCTTGTTCTTGCCCTTGGCGCGATAGGCCTCCTCGATCTTCCATTCGATCGGCAGGCCGTGACAATCCCAGCCCGGAACATAGTTGGAGTCGTAACCGCGCATCTGGAACGAGCGGGTGATGATGTCTTTCAGGATCTTGTTCAGCGCGTGGCCGATATGGATGTTGCCGTTGGCATAGGGCGGGCCGTCATGCAGCACGAATTTTTCGCGGCCGGCGGCGGAGGCGCGCAGCTTCTTATAGAGCTCCATCTTCTGCCAGCGGGCAACCGTCTCCGGCTCCTTCTGCGGCAGCCCGGCACGCATCGGGAATTCGGTTTCGGGCAGATAAAGGGTCTTCGAATAGTCGAGCTTTTCAGCGGTATCGGTCATGGCTTTTGCAATCGTCTCTGGGCGCGTTTCGCCGCGCATGCGAACGGGATATCTTCAAGGGATAGCGGAGGCGTTTGTTTCAAACGCCGAAAACCCGGACCTTCCGGCGGCATTCAAAGCGCGCGGAAGGCCGGGCCAATAATTCGCTGATCTATCATCAATCGACGATATCGGGTCATGGTGGCCGGTTGTTTAAGACGTTTTCGGGCGAAAAGGAAGATGACAAGGGCAAAGTTTCAAAGAACGATCTGCTCCATGGCAATGTAATGCAATTTCTTGCGCATTATATGATACTGGGTAAGGAAGCGAGTTGCCGATGGAACGTTCGATGCGGGAGCAGCATATGGTTAAACGGACATTTTTTGTAAAAGCGGTTTGGGACGCGGAGGCTAAGGTCTTTTACTCGGAAAGCGATATAGAAGGCTTCCACATCGAAGCCGACACAATCGACGAATTCGAAGACGTGATTTTCGATACCGCCATAGACCTGATTGTCGCCAACCACATGAGCTTGCCCGATCTTGCCGACAAGCCGTTGCGCGAGCTCATTCCCGCCATTCTTTGGCAAAGACCAGAGGTTCCGGCGGCGGCATAATGGCGCAAGGCTACTACAAGATCGTCTGCGATATCCTTCTTGCTCTCGGCTATGAATACCTGACAAATGCAAAGGGTTCGCACGAAAAATGGCAATCGCGCGCAACAGGTAAAATGGTGCTCGTTCCGCGAAACCTGAAGAGCCGACATACCGCGAACGCCATCCTCAAGACGGCAGGCTCCGACCGCAAACTTTGATCCGGCTGCCACAGAAGCACACCTTACTGATCGCATCAGGTTGAGCCGCGGTGCGACCTCAGTCCTTGGGGTTTGCCTGCATCACGGCCCGCAGCGCGTCGTTGATGCGATCCTGCCAGCCGGGGCCGTCATCCTGAAAATAGTGCAGGACGGCGCTGTCGATCTTGATCGACACGAGCTCTTTCGTTTCCGGCAGGGCACGCCTTTCGACGGCGGGTGCTGCCGGCTTCTTGACCGGCTTGAACAGGGCTTCTGCGGCATCCATGGCGCTGACGGGCCGGCGCGGCGTAGTGGCCATCGGGATCATCCTTTAAGGGTTTGTATCGGAAGCAAATGCGATTTTGCTGTCGATCATACTGAGCGGCCTGACGCCGGATAGCAAGGCTCGCGCCTCGGCCTCATCCTGCTTCATCTGCACCACCAGCGGATCGAGGCCGTCGAACTTCAACTCATCACGCAGATGGCCGAGGAAGGAAACGGAACAGATTTCGCCGTAGAGATCGCCCGAAAAGTCGAAGACGAAGGTTTCAAGCAGGGCGACACCATCGCTGTCGACCGTCGGGCGCTTGCCGAAACTGGCAACGCCGTCATGGATGCTGCCGTCGGCGCGGCGGAAGCGCACTGCGTAGATGCCGTTGCGCAATTCGACTTCGGGGGGCAATCGCATGTTGGCAGTGGGATAGCCGAGCGTGCGGCCGAGCTTCTTACCGCCGATCACTTCGGATTCCACCGTGTAGCGGTAGCCAAGCATTCCGGCCGCCTGAGCGACGTCACCCTCGCCGAGCAGCCCGCGGATATGGCTGGAAGAGATCACCGAGGCGTTCTCATCGCGAAAGGCATCGACGAGTGTGACGCCAAAACCGTTTTCGCCGCCGGCCGCCATCAGGAAGGCGGGACCACCTTCCCTGCCCTTGCCGAAATGGAAGTCGAAACCGGTCACGACGTGGCCGGCGTGCAGCCAGTCCATCAGCACGGAGCGGATGAAATCGGAGGCGGAAAGCTCTGAAAAGGTGCGGTCGAACGGATATTCGATCACGGCCGAAAAGCCCATGCCTTCGAGGATGCGGGCCTTGAGCGGCGCCGGCGTCAGACGGAAGACCGGATGGTCCGGGCGAAAGACTGTGCGCGGATGCGGCTCGAAGGTCAGCACCAGGGCCGGAACGCCGCGCGCCCGCGCCTCCTCCAGCGCCCGGTTCAACACCGACTGGTGACCACGATGCACGCCGTCGAAATTGCCGATGGCGATGACGCCGCCCCTCAAGGCTTGCGGCAATGGTTCGCGGGTCTCGTTGCGATGGAAAACCGTCATATCCGTAGTCTCTTTCAAGCCAGCCTGGGCATCCACCACTTCGGCGCCGCACCCTCGCTTTTCAGGAATGCCGTGAGTTTCGCCTCATCCGTCTTTTCAGCATTCATATACTCGAGCGCATGGATACCGGCGCTGATATAGAGAATATCGAGGCCGAAATCCTGCGCTCCCTTGACGTCGGTCGGCATGCCGTCGCCGACGGCTACGACCCGCGACAGATCGAGCCCGCCGCGAACGGCCTTCGCTTCCGACAGCGAGGCGCGGTAGATCGGCACGTAGGGCTTTCCGGAAATCCGCGTTTCGCCACCCAGTTCAGCATAGACCTTGGCGATGGCGCCGGCGCAGGGGATCAGCCTGTGGCCGCGCTCGACGACGAGATCCGGGTTGGCGCAGATGAACGGCACCTTGCGCCTGGCCATGCCGGAAAGCGTTGCGCGGTAGTCTTCCGGAGTTTCAGTCTCATCGTCGAAAAAACCGGCGCAGACGATGATCTCGGCATCCTCGGAAGAAACCATTTCGACACCGAGGCCATCAAGCAGCGGCAGGTCACGTTCGGCGCCGATGAAATAGATCTTTTTCGGGCCAGCCGAGATCAATGCGCGGGTGACGTCGCCGGAGGTGACAATGCGGTCATAGGCTGTATCAGGCACGCCGAGGCCGCGGATCTGGACGATGACGCCGGGATGCGGGCGCGGCGAATTGGTGATGAGGACAACGGTCAGCCCCCTGGCTCGGGCTTCTGTCAGCGCCTCGCAGGCTTGCTTGAAGGCCGCGACACCATTGTGCAGCACGCCCCAGACATCGCACAGAACGACATCGTAACGGTTGGCGATGTCGCGAAAACTGTTGATCCGAACGGCCATGCTGGCTTCCCGCAGAAAAAATATTCGGGGTGACATCGCAGGCAGGCGCCGAAAACACAAGACTCCTTGCGGAAATTGGCGGCCGAATCCCAAGGATTCGGCCGGGAAACGCGGATGGACCTTTTAAATGCTGCTGATCAGCCAGCCGGCGCCGGCGCAGACGACAAGCGTGGTCACGATCCCGCGCTTCTGCTTGAAGAGCAGCAGGGCTGCCAGAAGCGTGAGCAGGAATGCTGCCGGCTGAAACGTCTGCCAGGCAGGAAGCGGCATCGACAACGGCCAGACCACATACCGGCTAACCTCTGCGAAAAGAACGTGCAGGCCAAACCAGAGCGCCAGGTTGAGAATGACGCCGGTGACCGCCGCCGAGATCGCCGCCAGCGCACCCGAAAGCGCCCTGTTGTTGCGCAATGTCTCTATATAGGGCGCGCCGAGAAAGATCCACAGAAAGCAGGGAATGAAGGTGACCCAGGTCGCAAGTGTTGCCCCCAAGATGCCGGCCCAGAGCGGGTCGAGACCGAGCGGTGCGCGAAAAGCGGCCATGAACCCGACGAAGGAGAGCACCAGCACGAGGGGGCCTGGCGTCGTTTCGGCCAGCGCCAGACCGTCCAGCATCTCGCCGGGCCTCAGCCAGTGATAGGTCTCGACCGCCTGCTGGGCGACATAGGCAAGCACGGCATAGGCACCGCCGAAGGTCACCACCGCCATCTTGGAGAAGAACAGGCCGATCGCGGTATAGACGTTGTCAAAGCCGAGTATTGTGCCGATGACGACGAACGGCGCGATCCAGAGCGCCGCCCAGACGCCGAAGACCCGGACCGCCCGGCCCCAGGATGAGACGACATCCGGGAAATCGCTGTCGATGACCGAGGGCTGGTCGGCCTGCTTCGCCGCCGCCATGGTTCTCCCTTCCGCCGATTGCGCGCGGGTGGCGACGTAGCCGGCGACGCCCGCCGCCAGAACGACCAGCGGAAATGGCAGATCGAAGAAGAAAAGCGCCGCGAAGGCGAAAGCGGCGACGATCACGGCAAAACGGGTTTTCACTGCCCGGCGGCCGACGCGGATGACCGCCTCGATGACGATCGCCAGCACCGCCGCCTTCAAGCCGAAAAACAGCGCGGCGAGCCAATCCGTCTCCTGGAACAGCGCGTAGGCCGACGACAGGCCAAGGATGACGAAAAACCCCGGCAACACGAACAATGTGCCGGCGACGATGCCGCCGCGCGTGCCGTGCAACAGCCAGCCGACATAGGTGGCAAGCTGCTGCGCTTCGGGACCCGGCAAAAGCATGCAGAAATTCAAGGCATGCAGAAACCGGCTCTCGGAAATCCAGCGTCGCTCCTCCACCAGTTCCCTGTGCATAAGCGCGATCTGGCCCGCCGGGCCGCCGAAACTCAAGAGCCCGATCTTCGCCCAGACCCTGGTGGCCTCGGCGAATGTCGGATGCAGCGGCGGCGACTGTATCTGCACCGCCTCATTCATTGTCTTTGCTCTTCTTCGCGACGTGCTGCACCCATTCGTGTTTTTCCTGCGTGGCGTCGCGCGCCCAGCGATAGAAGGCGTCGTAAAACGTCATGCCCGCCTCCAGTTGCTCCAGATCGTCGGCAAACATCCGCGAGAGGCCGAGCGACGCCGCGAGCAGACCGGCGGCTTCGGGAACCAGATCGAGCCGGTCGGTATCGGCCGCGCGGACAATCAGGGTGAGATGCTCAAGTGCCGGAAATGAGAGACCAAATTCCTTGACCATCGTGTCGAAGGTGCAGTCGTCGCCCCTGTGGCTCCAGAAGACATTTTCCACATCGAACGGCGTCGCGCCGAAACGATCTGCGACGGCTTCGACTTCCGGGGCCGAAACGAAGAGAAACGTCGCGGCTGGATCGACGAAGCGGCGGATCAGCCAGGGGCAGGCAATGCGATCGATCTTCGGGCGCGAGCGCGTGACCCAGACCGTTCCGCCATTCGCGTTTTCACCCGGCAGGGCAGCGACTGGAACGAGTGGCAGGTCTGCTGCCTGCCAGGCTTCAAACCCGCCTTCGAGCGTCTCTGCCTCGGCGCCGGCATTTCGCAGCCAGGCGGCGACGCCTTCGCTGAGCTTCTTGCCCTTCTGGCAGACCACAACGACCCAGCGGCCGCGATAATCCGCCCCCCATTGCCGCACATCGGCGTAAGGGCGCCGGAAAGACGCGGGAAGAAGAAGCGGCTGGGCGGCGAAATCCTCATCGTCGCGCACATCGATAACGACCGGGCCCTTGGGGGTGCCGATCAGGCGGACAAGTTTTTCGGTGGAAATAGCGTTATACGAGGCCATGGTTTACGTCCTTTTCGAGGGATTGGACGCGAAGTGATGGCATGACGCCTCGTGGGGCATTCGCAGACCCCATGCGCAAATTAGACAAAAAAGCCGGAACCAAGTCAATCATTTTCGCCGCAAAAGAATCTGCCGGCCCATTCTTGACTCAATCGGCAGCCATCCTTATCTCCGGATCGCTAGCACTCACGCAATAGGAGTGCTAACATCCATCCATCGGGTCGGTTCACGATCCGTGAAGTCATTTGATCGAGGGATTAGACAATGACAAGCACCAATTTCCGTCCTCTGCATGACCGCGTCGTCGTACGCCGCGTCGAGTCTGAAGCCAAGACCAAGGGCGGCATCATCATTCCGGACACCGCCAAGGAAAAGCCGCAGGAAGGCGAAATCGTCGCCGTCGGCACCGGCACCCGTGACGACAAGGGCGCTCTCATCGCTCTCGACGTCAAGGCTGGCGACCGCGTTCTGTTCGGCAAGTGGTCGGGCACCGAAGTCAAGCTCAACGGCGAAGACCTTCTGATCATGAAGGAAGCCGACATCATGGGCGTCATCGGCTGATCCTGGCCGGTTCCCTTCTCCACAATTCCATAAAACCAATTGGGCACCAGCCCGGGAGTTTTTAAAATGGCAGCCAAAGAAATCAAGTTCGGCCGCACCGCGCGCGAAAAGATGCTGCGCGGCGTCGACATCCTCGCTGACGCAGTCAAGGTAACGCTCGGCCCGAAGGGTCGTAACGTCATCATCGACAAGTCGTTCGGCGCACCGCGCATCACCAAGGACGGCGTTTCCGTCGCCAAGGAAATCGAACTCGAAGACAAGTTCGAAAACATGGGCGCCCAGATGGTCCGCGAAGTTGCTTCGAAGACCAACGACATCGCCGGTGACGGCACGACGACTGCAACGGTTCTTGCCCAGGCCATCGTTCGCGAAGGCGCCAAGAGCGTTGCCGCCGGCATGAACCCGATGGACCTGAAGCGCGGTATCGACCTCGCTGTTACCGCCATCGTCAAGGACATCGTTGCCAAGTCCAAGAAGATCAACACTTCGGAAGAAGTTGCCCAGGTAGGCACGATCTCGGCAAACGGCGAGACGGAAATCGGCCAGTACATCGCTGACGCGATGCAGAAGGTCGGCAATGAAGGCGTCATCACGGTTGAAGAAGCCAAGACCGCCGAGACCGAGCTCGAAGTCGTCGAAGGCATGCAGTTCGACCGTGGCTACCTCTCGCCCTACTTCGTAACCAACCCGGAAAAGATGGTTGCCGAACTGGACGACGCTTACATCCTTCTCCATGAGAAGAAGCTCTCCAACCTGCAGGCAATGCTTCCGGTTCTCGAAGCCGTCGTTCAGACCGGCAAGCCGCTCCTCATCATCTCGGAAGACGTCGAAGGCGAAGCCCTTGCGACCCTCGTCGTCAACAAGCTGCGTGGCGGCCTGAAGATTGCTGCCGTCAAGGCTCCGGGCTTCGGCGATCGCCGCAAGGCCATGCTGGAAGACATCGCCATCCTGACCGGTGGCCAGGTCATCTCCGAAGACATCGGCATCAAGCTCGAAAACGTCACGCTCGAAATGCTCGGCCGTGCGAAGAAGATCTCGATCTCCAAGGAAAACACCACCATCGTTGATGGTCATGGCAAGAAGGCTGAGATCGAAGGCCGCGTTGCCCAGATCAAGGGTCAGATCGAAGAGACCACCTCCGACTACGACCGCGAGAAGCTGCAGGAACGTCTTGCCAAGCTCGCTGGCGGCGTTGCAGTCATCCGCGTCGGCGGTGCGACTGAAATCGAAGTCAAGGAAAAGAAGGACCGTATCGACGACGCCCTCAACGCAACGCGCGCTGCCGTTCAGGAAGGTATCGTTCCTGGCGGTGGTACGGCTCTGCTGCGTGCCTCGATCGTTCTCAACATCAAGGGCGCCAACGACGACCAGACGGCCGGTATCAACATCGTCCGCAAGGCGCTGCAGTCGCTGGTTCGCCAGATCGCTGAAAACGCAGGTGACGAAGGTTCGATCGTGGTCGGCAAGATCCTCGAAAGCGGCACCGACAACTACGGCTACAATGCCCAGACCGGCGAATATGGCGACATGATCGCCATGGGTATCGTCGATCCTGTCAAGGTTGTTCGCACGGCCCTGCAGAACGCAGCTTCGGTTGCCGGCCTGCTCGTGACCACCGAAGCCATGATTGCAGAACTTCCGAAGAAGGAATCTGCTGGCGGCGGCATGCCTGACATGGGCGGCATGGGCGGCATGGGCGGCATGATGTGATAAGGCGTCTGCCTTATCACGAATGACGACCATACGGCTTCGCCCATGATCCAAAGTGCTTCAGCGCGCCAAGCGCGCTGAAGTGGCGGCATGGGCGGCATGATGTGATAAGGCGTCTGCCTTATCACGAATGACGACCATAAGGCTTCGCCCATGTCCAAAAGTGCTTCAGCGCGTCAAGCGCGCTGAAGTGGCGGCATGGGCGGCATGATGTGATAAGGCGTCAGCCTTATCACGAGTGACGACCATACGGCTTCGCCCATGATCCAAAGTGCTTCAGCGCGCCAAGCGCGCTGAAGCGGCGGCATGATGTGATAAGGCGCCTGCCTTATCACGAATGACGACCATAAGGCTTTCCGGGTTTCCGGATTGAGAGGGGGCGGGCCGCGAGGTCCGCCTTTTTTCGATCGCGATACAAAAGTTGATTAATGCCCCCAAGAAAAGTCCGCACCTACGGCATTTAGCCCATTGCCTAAAGGTGTGCGAATCATGTTCTGATTGCATTCATGGAAACGTCTTACAATCGGGAATATCTACTCCAGACCGCAAAATATTTGTCAGAAGACCATTGAAGCGGGAGTAAAAGCAATTATAACTCCGCTCCAAGTGAACCTAGATTGACGTGGATGTAATATCCAGAAAGATCGACAACAGGATTGTGCAATTTTTCAGCACCAACTGTGCTCCTAACATCGTTTTATCTTCAATTATAATACTGATAGATTTTCCTCGCGTACAATTTATTTTTTTCCTAGCCGAAGACCGGTCAGGACTTGAAAGTTTAGATTTGCATCAGTTATAGATTACAGGATCGGTAAACGTATTTACCGCATCCCTGATACTTGCTTGCAAAATAGAAATTGTTTCTTTCGAACCCTTGATGGGAATAGGCGAATGAATTTCAGACTTTGCGCATATTTCGGGGCCGGCCATGTTTAGGATTGCAAGAGCGGGTCTTTCCCAGTTTTCCGACGCAGATTCCTTGGCGCTTGGCGAAAGTGGGCAGAAATTGCTGAACCAGTTCTGCTTTTCAGAAGGATGGGCCGGCAATCTCTCGAACGGCTTGTTTCGGCTTGGTGAAACCGCTGCAGCAATGCATGGCTTGCACCAGCCCGAATGCGGCCTGCTCAATCTCGTGCGCTGCTATGACAGTGCCGACCGCAATCATGTTCTGCAGCTTTTCGAGCAGGCGGCAACGAGGTCCTCGTCCTTCTGCTTCTCGACCACCATCATCCTGGCGTCCGGCCAGAAGCAGCCGGTCTTCTGTGTCGGTGAATCGAGCGGACTGGAACAGCGCTATTGCGGGTCGATGCTCGGCGTCTTCTTCTTTCCCCGTTTCCAACTGGAAACACAGGGACGGATTTTCAGCCACCATCAGTAGGGTGGTGACCGGTCAAGGCAGCAGCGTCTTCAAGTCCGCTTCAGGATTTTCGAGGATGACGCGGTCCGGCGTCAGCCCGAGATCGAGCAGTTTCTTGCCGGTCACATAGGCCTTCGCATCGTTGAGCGCATCGACGGCAATCAGCTTGCCCTGCATGAAGTACCAGACGGAGACGCTACCTTCGCGCTGGCCCTTGCGTACGATCGTCTCGTCGTGACCGAGGCCGAAACCGGCGATCTGCAGCTTGACATCGTATTGATCGGACCAGAACCAGGGTTTCGGATCATAGGGCGCCTCGCCGCCGGCAAGCAGGGCAGCCACCGCCTCCGCCTGATCGACGGCGTTCTGGACCGATTCAAGCCGTATGCGCATACCCTTCCACGGCAGCACGGCACAATCGCCCATGGCGCGGATGGCGGGATCTAGGGTGCAACCGAATTGATCGACGACGATGCCATTGGCGACCTCGAGGCCGGCGTCGTGGGCCAGCGCGTCATTGGCCGTCACGCCGATACCGACGATCACCAGATCGACCGGGATGGTCGAGCCATCGGTCAATTCGGCGGCGGTCACATGTCCATCCGTGCCGGTCAGCCGGACAAGTCCGGTGCCTTCGCGGATGTCGACGCCGCGTATCTTGTGGATATCACGCACCAGATGAGAGGTCGCAGCCGAGGCGACGCGTTGCAGGATGCGATCAGCCATCTCGATGACCGTGACATCGAGCCCGCTCGAGCGCGCGATGGCAGCGGCTTCCAGGCCTATATAACCGCCGCCGATGATCAAGGCATGCCTGCCGGGCTTCAACTCATCCGCAAGGCGATCGGCATCGGTGAAATCGCGCACGACGAAGACACCGTCGAGATCGCCACCGAGGCTGGCGGGCAGTTTGCGCGGGGTCGAGCCGGTGGCAAGCGCCAGCACATCATAGTCGAGCTTCGAGCCGTCGCTCAGCGTCACAGTCTTGGCGGCGCGGTCGATGGCGGTAACGGTTGTCGAAAGCCGCACATCGACATTGTGCTCGGGGTACCAGCTCTCCGGCCGGTAAAGCAGCCGGTCGAGGTCCATTTCGCGCAGCAGATATTTTTTCGACAGCGGCGGACGCTGGTAGGGAAGACTGGCTTCCGCGGCGACGATCGTCGCCGGACGTTCGTCCTTCAAGGCCCGAAGCTTGGCTACCAGGGCAAAGGCCGCCTGACCGCCGCCTGCAACAACAAGTCTACCTGCCACGTTTGTTCCACCCGTCGAGAAAGCTTCTTTCCCGAGAGGTAGCCTGTCCGCCCAAGCGACGTCAACATAAGCCTCGTCAACATGGGCGGACAGCATGGAATGACCCGATCAATCGCGCCTGGGGATTTCCATGCCCTGCTGCGTGGCCGGGCGGACGAGGCCGCGATCGACCCAGGCCATGACATTCGGGAAGCTCGAATATTCCAGCACATCGGCGCCGCCATAGAATTTGCGGGCGCCCTCGATCCAAGGAAAGGTGGCAATGTCGGCGATCGTATATTCGTCGCCCATCAGCCACTGGCGGCCCTCCAGTCGGCCTTCCAGAACGCTGAGAAGCCGCTTGGACTCGTCGCGATAGCGCTCCATCGGATAGGAATTGTTGGCGACCTTGTCGGCGGCGAATTTGAAGAAATGACCGAACTGGCCGAGCATCGGCCCGACGCCTCCCATCTGGAACATCACCCAGCAGAGTGTCTCGTAACGACCGGCAGCATCGGCCGGGATCAGCTTGCCGGTCTTTTCCGCAAGATAAACGAGGATGGCGCCGGACTCGAACAGGCCGATCGGCTCTCCATCCGGACCGTTGGGATCGATGATCGCCGGGATGCGGCCGTTCGGATTGAGGGAAACGAATTCCGGCGACTTCTGATCGTTGTTGCCGAAATCGATCCGGTGCGGCTCATAGGCCAGACCAAGCTCTTCCAAGGCGATGGAGACCTTCACGCCATTCGGCGTCGGCAGGGAATAAAGCTGAATGATATCGGGATTTTTGGCGGGCCAGCGGGCGGTGATCGGAAAAGCAGCGAGATCGACCATGGAGAACTCCTTGAGATGGGAGTCGGAATATAGGACAGTCGTGTCCAGAATGTTAGACTAGAGAGTGCATGCGCCGCGCTTTTTTCGATGTTGTTCGCAGATGTGCTCCCTCATCTTCGCATTCAACAGCGATCATTGCGGCCAGTAGCATTTTATCCTACTCTATTCACAAATGACTTCCGGAGCCATGTCATGGTTGAAAAGCTGAGCATCACGCTTCCCACCGAAATGGTAAATGCCATAAAGAGCCGCGTCGAATCCGGCTCCTACGCTTCGACAAGCGAAGTCCTGCGCGAAGCGATGAGAACCTGGCTGCGCCTGGAAGAGGAACACGAAGAGCGTCTCGCAAGCCTTCGCGCGCAGGTGCAGCACTCGCTGAACGATCCCCGGCCGAACTTGTCCGGGAAGCAGGTGCGGGAACGGCTTGACGCGCTCTCCGTGAAACACGGCAGTTGATCGAGAATGAAGCGTTTGCCGGTTGAATACCGTCCGCAAGCAGTGGACGATATAGAGCAGATATTCAGATATGTTCTCGAAACAAGCTTTGACGTCGTAACCGCCGTTCGGTTCACAGACCGCCTTTTTGGACGGTGCGAAAAAATCGGCGACGCACCCTTTGGCGGCGTTTCGAGAGAGGATCTTGGTCCTGGTATCCGGATCGTGCCGTTCGAAAGAAAAGCTGTCATCCTCTACGCCGTTCGCGATCAGGCCGTCTGGATCACCAATATTTTTTCAGGCAGGCGTGACTATGAGGCGCTGCTGCGGCAAACGCCCACGGATGAATGAATACCATCGACGGGAGACTATCCGAGAGCCCCGCGCACAGCCTCGACTATCTTCGCCACCAGCGGATCTCCCTCATGCTCGGCCTTGCGCGCCCGCACCAGGCAGGCCTCGGACTTGAGCATGATGCCGTCCGACAGGATCTTCAGGTGATTGGCCTTGAGCGTCGATCCGGTCGAGGTGATGTCGACGATGATATCGGCGGAGCCGGAGGCCGGCGCGCCTTCGGTGGCCCCTAAGCTTTCGACGATGCGGTAGAGCTGGATGCCGTGCTTCGCGGAGAAGAACTGCTGGGTCAGGCGCCAGTATTTCGTGGCGATCGCCAGCCGCCGCCCGTGACGCGCTCGGAAATCGGCGGCGACGTCGCCGAGATCGGCCATCGTGTCGACATCGAGCCAGATTTCCGGAACGGCAACAACGACATCGGCATGGCCGAAACCGAGCCGGGCGCAGAATTCGACGCGGGAATCCACCTCGGATAATCCTTCGCGGATCAGGTCTTCGCCGGTGACGCCGAAATCGATCGAGCCGTTGCCGATCTCGCGGGAGATTTCGGAGGCCGAGAGGAAGGCGATCTCGACGTCATCCAGACCTTCGATGCGGCCGCGATAGGACCGCTCATTGCCAACGGCGACGATCTTCATGCCGGCTTTCTCGAAGATGGCGGAGGCGTCGTCCTTCATCCGGCCCTTGGAGGGCAGAGCGATGGTAATGGTCATCGGGCGGCCTCCCCTTTTGGCTTGGCCAGCGCCTGTTCGATCCGGTCGAGCCAGAGCGAGAAACCGACCGCCGGAATGCGCTCCTTGGCGCCGAGCAGCGTCATCAGTCGGTCAAAGCGGCCGCCACCGGCCAGCACCGCCGAGGAGCCGTCGATGACGATCTCGAAGACGAGGCCGGTATAATAATCGAGCGGGCGTCCGAAGGCGGCGCGGTAGGTGAGAAGCGCCGGATCGACGCCGGCATTGCCGAGGGCGGCGACCCGCGCATCGAAGCGCGACAGGGCGCCGTCCAGTTTCAGCCCGGATTTTGCCGCAAAAGCAAACAGTGCCGCCGGCGCCTCGGCAAGCGGTATGCTGAGCGACAGGAACTCGCGCAAGAGGCCGAGCGTGCGGCCATCGAGCGCGGTCTTTTCCAGCGCCCGCTTCTCCTTCAGCCTTGCAGCGATTTCCTTCGGACTGCGGCTGGCATTGGTGGAATAGCCGGTTGCTTCCATGGTCTCGTCGAGATGGGCGATCAGCGTCGCGTCGTCGCCCGAGGCCAGAAGCGCCTCGATCTCGGCGCTGAGGCCCGTCACCGGCTGCGGGCTCGAAAGCCGCGTCAGCAGGGCGTCGATCTGCGCCGAATTGCCGAAGGCGTGGATCAGGCGCTTCTGCCAGCCGGCGGGCAGCCCGCAGGCAGCGACCACGGCTTCAAAGACCGACTGGTCGCCGAGCGTGACCTTCAGGGTCTGCCCCGGCAGGCGGGCGCTCAGGATTTTGATCGCATCACTGATGGCACGGGCGTCGGCGCCGGCCACATCCGTTTCGCCCAGGTCCTCGATGCCGGCCTGGTAGAATTCGTTGGCACCTTCCCGGCGCTGACGAAAGATTTCGCCGAGATAGGAATAACGCTGTGGCGTACCCGTCGCAGTCTCGATATGGCGCAGGCAGACGGGAATGGTGAATTCCGGGCGCAGGCACAGGCTTTTTCCCGTCTCGCTCTCGGTCATGAAGATGCGGCGGCGCAAATCCTCGCCCGCCATGTCGAGAAACGGCTCGGCCGGCTGGATCACCGGCGTATCGACGCGCAGCGTCCCCAGCCGCTCGAAATCAGCGAGCAGATCGGCGGCAAAGGCTGGGAGGTTGATCAGGGGCATGAACCGGCAATTTTCCTTCAGGACGCCAAGGGTTGAATCAGTTCGATGCGGTTGCCGAACGGATCATAGACATAGACCCGCTCATAGTCCTCCAGCGGCTCATCTTCAACAACCCGGCAGCCCGCTGCCTTCAGCTTTTTCGCCAAGGACGCGACATCGTCAACCAGGAAAGCCGGGCGAGCCTTGAGCGCAGGTCGAAAATCCTGCTCGACGCCGAGATGAACCTTCAACGCGCCCGCTTCAAACCAGCAGCCACCGCGTCCCGCCAAATTGACGGGTTTGACCCGCTCGGGAATTCCGAGCAGTCCCGTGTAAAATGCGCGCGCTGCCACCTCGCCGCCGGCCGGCATGGCAAGCTGGACATGATCAATGGAAAGGAGCGCTACCACGGGCGTTCTGTTTGTGAGGAGGCTCCGCGACACCCCCCTCTGTCGGCGACGCCGACATCTCCCCCACAAGGGGGGAGATCGACCGCAACTATCGTGCCTCCCTTACAGAGAAGCCGACGAGGGAAAAGAATAATCTCCCCCCTTGTGGGGGAGATGTCACGCAGTGACAGAGGGGGGTAAACTCTCCTCAACCTCAAGCGTCCTTGCCGTTCCGCGCCCGATCCTCAGCCTGCGCCGCCAGTATCTCGCGGACCTTGGCGACGAGATCGCCTTCCGGCACGGAGACCTGCGCCACGCGGGCTTCGCGCCAGGCCACATTGTCCTCGATCTCGCCGGACAGGCGCTTGCCCTCGATCAGGTCCTTGATCTGCACGACACCCTGCGAGCGCTCGTCGCCGCCCTGGATAATGGCAAGCGGCGAGCCGCGGCGGTCGGCATATTTCAGTTGGTCGCCGAAATTCTTCTTGTTGCCCTGGTACATTTCGGCGCGGATGCCGGCAGGCTTTCCGTTTTCGTCCTTCGCATTTCGCAACATCTGCGTGAATTGCTGGTACTTGCCGAGGCTTTCCGTGTCGCGGTCCATGACGCAGACGACGACCGGCGCGATCACCTCTTCCATGCCGAGCTTGCCGAGGTTCTTCAGCGCCGTCATCAGGCGCGAGACGCCAATAGAGAAGCCTGTGGCGGGCACCGGCTGGCCCATGAAGCGCGAGACGAGGCCATCATACCGCCCGCCGCCACCGACCGAGCCGAAGACGACCTTTTCACCTTTTTCGTTGGTGACAGGGAAGGTTAGCTCGGCTTCGAAGACGGGGCCGGTGTAGTATTCGAGGCCGCGGACGACCGAGGGGTCGATACGGATGCGGTCAGGCTCATAGCCTGCTGCACGGACGAGTTTTCGGATAACCTCAAGCTCATCCAATCCGTCCTCAATGCCAACAGGCAGCGTTTCGAAATTGACCCAATTGCGCAGGTATTTTTTGTAAGCATCAATTGAGAACGGCTTTTTCCAAGGATAGCTAAGTATGCGGTGATATCCGGCCAGAATTCGTAGTTGCTCGGCATTCAGTCCAGCACCCTTGGTGAAATCGCCACTCTCGTCCTTGCGACCGGCACCCAGCAATAACGCCACACCCTCAATGCCAAACTTATCCAGTTTATCGATGGCCCGCAGCACGTTCAGACGCGCATTGGCATTCTCATCGCCACCAAGCCCGATCGCCTCGAGCACGCCATCCAAAACCTTGCGGTTGTTCACCCGGATCACATAATCCCCGCGCGCAATGCCGAGCGCCTCCATCGTGTCGGCCATCATCATGCACATTTCGGCATCGGCCTGGACGCCGGCGGCGCCGACGGTGTCAGCGTCGAACTGCATGAACTGGCGGAAGCGGCCCGGGCCCGGCTTCTCGTTGCGGAAGACGTAGCCGGCGCGGTAGGTGCGGTAGGGCAGCTGGATGTCGTTGAAATTTTCGGCGACATGGCGGGCGAGCGGCGCGGTCAGGTCGTAGCGCAGGCTCATCCACTGCTCGTCGTCATCCTGCAGCGAGAAGACGCCTTCGTTCGGGCGGTCGGCGTCGGGCAGGAATTTTCCCAGCGCATCGGTATATTCGAACAGCGGCGTCTCGACCGGGTCGAAGCCATAGCGTTCATAGACTTCGCGGATCTTGCCGGTCATCTCATCGACGGCGCGGATATCGGCGGCGGAGCGATCGACGAAACCGCGCGGCAGGCGCGCCTTCAGCTTCTGGGGCTTCTTCTTTTTATCGTTCATGGGAGGTCCGCACTTTCAGCGTCGATCGGTCATTTTGATCGGTCATGGGAATTGGCGCTTTCCCTATCCGATCAAGGCCAAGGCGGCAAGTCTCTGCGCGGTTTCGAACGGCTCCAAGAGCATCGTCCGGCGCGCTTTGGCTGGGGCGACATGCATTAAAGCGGCCGCGACAGCGTATCCCAGTTATGGACCACCGCGCCCTCGGCCATCGGCGCCTCGGTCTGCGGGATGAGGATCGAATGGGTATCGCCACGGATGACGCCCTTCAATTCGGACTGGAAGCTCATCCGCTTGAACTGCACGAAGCCGTCCGGAATGGTCGTCACCGACATCGAGGCCCCGCCGTAGAAATCGATACTGGCAAGCTCGCCCGCCTTGAGGCTCGCGACGATGGCGCGATCTTCGATGAAATCGTGGTAGAGCCCGGTCATGTAGCGGCGGATGCTCTTGCCGACCATCGCCCGCATCAGCGGCGTTTCGGCAAATTCCTGCCGCGAACCGGCGAGGTAGCGGATATCCTCGCCTTCCCAGAGGTTGCGGCTATCACGCGCATTGACGATCGACCGCAAAAGCACGTTTCCGGCATAGACGTCGGCCCTGCGCAGGAAATCGACGATCGCGCCGGTGGCGCGCAGATCGGGCGTTGAAATGCCGCGCTCCCAGCGCGAAACCGTCGGCAGGGAAAAGCCGAGCTTCCAGGCGATATCGCCCTGGCTGAGGCCCGCCTTCAGCCGGTAGTCCCGAAGCTGCGTAACCAGTTCACCCTGCACCAAAATCATCGACATGCCGTGTTTTCCAAAATCCAGGATTGAGTAACTTACAGAATCAAAACCAAAAGGTCAGCAAATGATCAATCCACGGCATTTAAGTTGCGGTTTTTGTGCACTATTTTCAATTCCATAGGGAGCGTTTCCCGCAGTGTGAAGCGGAACGATGAAACACAAGAACAATTCTTTTTTCCCGGCGGGTAAAGCCCTATTTCGTAGGCGCAACCGCCTTGATGGCAAAAACCGTCTCGTTTTTGCAAAAGCCGCCCGTGCGGCGGGAGAGCAAGGAGCGGAAGACGACATGCTGCAGTTGATGAAACCGGGATTCGGCACGATCCTGCCTGAAGACAGCCGCGCTCATGAAGGATGGGTCGAGGCGCTGGCGGGGCAGGACTACCTTATCGAAAGGTGGCATTGCGACCTTTCGACCGGCATCTTCACTGTCGGGGAGACAGCCCAAACACGGCACGGCCTTGGCGACAGGCTCTGCGGGTTGCTGGATATCATCCGCAACTATCACCCGGATCATCACAAGACGGTGCTCAACATCCTCGAAGAGGCCACCGCCGTGGCGTCCTCCTTCTATTTCTGCACGACGCTGCAGGAAGAGGATGGTGGCGCCGAGCCGGTTTTCTGCATCGGGACCTCGACCATGATGGGCGTTTCACCGGCCGGCGGGCGCATGCAGGGTATCTTCGCCTTCTCACCGGCGGAGGGCTAAGCCGCCTCGTCAAGAAAGCGCGCCGCCGGTCTTTTCTTTGATAGGCCGCACTCCTATCTTCACGGCCATGCGCGCTGTCATCCTCATCACTGCCCTCTTCTGCGCCCTGATCAGCGGCTGGACGGCATCGCTTGCCCGGGTGCAGGATCTGGGCGGTATAATGACACTGCATCACGGAGGCGCAGCCGTGGGCCATGGCGCATCCTCGGCCCTTGGCCAGGATCGCTGCGCGCCGGAGGCAAAGAGCTGCGATCATCATCCGCAGACGGTGCATCCGCTGCTCTGTGCGGCCTGTTTCGCGGTCGTCCTCGACACACCCGACCATGGCCGCGACGAACTTGCCAGCGCGACAATCCGGCCGCGGCCGCAGAAGCGGCTGCAGGCGACGGCCCTCGAGCCGCAGTTCCCGCCTCCCAAGGCATTTCTCTCGGTTTCCTGAACGCGGAGACAACTTCGCATTTTACGATTTTCAGAAACGAAAGAGAGCACAGGATGTCTCTGAGACCAATCATGGCCGCCGCGATGCTGGCCCTAACCTTCACCACCCCAGCCGCCGCGCAGGAGATGATGGATCACGGATCCATGCAAGGCATGACGGAGCCCAAGGGCGACAAGGGGCCCTCCAGCAAGGCCTTCGCCGAAGCCAATGCGAAGATGCATGAAGGGATGGATATCACCTTCAGCGGCAATACGGATGTCGACTTCGTGCGCGGCATGATCGCCCATCACCAGGGGGCGATCGACATGGCGAAGATCGAGCTTGAATACGGCAAGGATGCCCAGTTGCGCAAACTCGCCGAAGACATCATTTCCGCCCAGGAAGCGGAGATCAAGATGATGAAGGAATGGCTCGCCAGAAACGGCGGTTGATCCTCCATTCATGAAGCGCGACGCCGGAGCTTGTCTCCGGCGTCTGCGCGACACCTCTTTTCGCCCCACGTTGACCGAAGACCATGACAGGCACATAATTCTGTCAGGGTGTGGGAGGACATCATGAAAATCTTCAAGAATATTGCCGGCATCTTCGTCATATTGCTCGGCGGTCTCTGGATGCTACAAGGTTCCAATATCATTACTGGCAGCCCCATGTCGGACAACAAGGAATGGCTGGTGATCGGCGTCATGATGGTGATCTTCGGCGCGGTTCTTCTTTACATGAACAACAGACCGACGGCCCGCTTGCACTGAGCATCCGGCCGAGAGCGGTTTACGGGCGGACGAAAGACACCCGCATCTGCTCGACCTTTACCCGGCAATAGCACCCCTCGACGTGGTCGTTGACCAGACCCATTGCCTGCATGAAGGCATAGACCGTGGTCGGGCCGACGAAGGTCCATCCGCGCTTTTTCAGATCCTTGGATATCATGACCGAGGTTGGCGTCGTCGGATTGGCGATGATCGCTTCGTAGGTGACGACCTTCGGGCGCTCATTCGCGCCCGGCTCTTGGCTCCAGAAATAACGGGCGAGCGTGCCGAACTCGTATCTCAGTTCCTGCGCCCGCTTGGCATTGTTGATCGTCGAAACGATCTTGCCGCGGTGGCGGACGATGCCGGCGTCGGCAAGGCAGCGTTCGATATCGGCATCGCCGAAGCTGGCAACCACATCGAGATCGAAGCCAGCGAAGGCGGCGCGGAAGGCTTCACGCTTTCTGAGAATCGTCAACCAGGACAGACCGGATTGGAACCCTTCGAGGCAGATCTTCTCGAACAGCCGGATATCGTCGGCCATCGGCCTGCCCCATTCCTCGTCATGGTAGCGCTGGTAGTCCTCCAGATTGGCATGCCAGGCGCAGCGCTCGAGGCCGTCCGCGCCGGTGATGATTCCGTTTGCCGTCACGCAATTCTCCCTGTTTTTCCGTGCTTTACCATTTGCCAACCATAGTCCTAAAGCGGGCAATAACCCTACCCAAAGCTTTACCCCGCCGAATGCCTTTTAATGAACCGGCATTTACCATTCGGTTGTCCCCCGGTGCCACCATCCCCCCATTCCGCCAAGCCTCTTGGCGTTCATATCCCGCCCGCCATCCGCCCACCCTGCGGACGGCGGAGCTATGAGACAGTCCCGGCGAAAGGTAGCGAGACCGCCCGATGATGAAGAAAACCCTTATCCTTGCCACGTCCCTTTTCGTGGCGTTTTCCACCCTTGCGGAAGCGCAGGACCGCTATCAGAACCGCCCGCCGGTCGTCATCAGCCCGGACCTCACCGCGCCTTGGGTGACCCAGCTTAGCGGCAGCGTCCAGCCGGTCGTCTACCGTCAGCAGCGCCCTATAGGAGTTCAGGGCGAGCGCGCCACCCGAAAACAGTATCTGTTCCAGCGCCGTGTCAAGCGCTCCGGCGCCGCCGTTGCGCAGCCGGTGGCAATGACGCGGGCACAGAAGCCGGCGCAGCGCCAGTTCGATCCGCAATTCCTGCCGCAGACCGTCACGTACGAAACGATGGAAAGACCGGGCACGATCGTCATCGATACCAACAGCCGTTTCCTCTATCTCGTCACCGGCAATGGTGAAGCGCGGCGTTACGGCGTCGGCGTCGGCAAGCCGGGCTTCGAATGGGCCGGCGTCCACAAGGTGACCCGCAAGTCCGAATGGCCGGTCTGGACGCCGCCGTCCGAAATGATCGGGCGCGAAGCGGCAAAGGGGCATTATCTGCCCGCCAGCATGGAGGGCGGCCCGGCCAACCCGCTCGGCGCGCGCGCCATGTATCTCGGCTCGACGCTCTACCGCATCCACGGCACCAACGCCCCCTGGACGATCGGCTTTGCCGTCTCGTCGGGCTGCATCCGCATGCGCAACGAGGATGTCGTCGATCTCTACGAACGCGTGAAAATCGGCACCAAGGTCATCGTGATCTAGCCCCGAACGGCCTGAACGTGGCCTTTCGGCAACAGGGGTTACCGGGGTTACACTTGTGTCGATCACATTTCCTCTATCCAAGACCCGTTAGACTTGCGTAAAACGCGATATTGAATAGCGTTTCGCAGCTTAGGGCTGGAGAGGGAATCTTGTCGATGAAATATGCCTTGCAGACATTGGCCGCAATCGGTTTTGCGGCCGCTGTTACATTTGGCGCGTCGAGCGCGTCGGCTTTCATGCCGGGTCAGCCGGCAGGCGCGAAGTCCGGGTCGGACATCACGCTGGTGGCGATGGAGAAGAAACCGGCAAAGCAATTCTGGCGCACCAAGGTGCGGCTGAGTACCGACGAGGCGCCGGGCACCATCATCGTCGATACCAACAACAAGTACCTCTATTACATCGAGGGTCCGAACAGGGCGACCCGCTACGGCATCGGCGTCGGTCGCGATGGCTTCGGCTGGTCGGGCGTCGTCAAGGTGCAGCGCAAGGCGGAATGGCCGGGATGGACGCCGCCGCCGGAAATGATCGCGCGCGAACGCAAGAAGGGCCGCATCCTTCCGGCCTATCAGGAAGGCGGCATCGACAATCCGCTCGGCGCCCGGGCGCTCTATCTCTACAAAGGCAGGAGCGATTCCGGGTTCCGCATTCACGGCACCAATCAGCCCTGGACGATCGGCCAGAACATGTCGTCCGGCTGCATCCGCATGATGAACAAGGATGTAGAGCATCTCTACAAACGTGCCGGCATCGGCACCAAGGTCATCGTCATCGGGCCTGGCAACAAGCAGGGTGATGTTTCCTATGACGATCGCGGCGTGGATATTCTGCGCACCATCTTTGGCGGCTGATGACACCCACCTCCCCCTTGAGGGTGGAGGTCGCGACGAAGTCGCGGGTGGGGGTGATCCCTTTCTTGTCGCGAAAGTCACCCCACCCCGTCGCTGCGCGCCGACCCTCCCCCTCAGGGGGAGGGTGAAATCGCAGCCGGCCGCTCACCGCCGTAAGCCCAATCGAGCAGTTCCACCGTGTGCAGGATCGGCATCTTTGTGCCGGTGGCGATCTGGGTGATGCAGCCGATATTGCCGGTGGCGATGATATCGGCCTTGGTCGCCTCGATGTTCTTGACCTTGCGCGCCTTCAGCGTCGAGGAAATCTCCGGTTGCAGGATGTTGTAGGTTCCGGCCGAGCCGCAACAGAGATGCCCTTCAGCAGGGTCGCGGACGGTAAAGCCGGCATTCTTCAACAGCATCTTCGGCGCCACGGTGATCTTCTGGCCGTGCTGCATCGAGCAGGCCGAGTGGTAGGCGACCGTCATGGTTTTCTCTTCCTGCCGCGGCAGATCGAGGCTTGCCAGATATTCGGTGATGTCCTTTGCCAGCGCCGACACACGCGTCGCCTTTTCCGCATAAGCCGGATCGAGGCGCAGCATGTGGCCGTAGTCCTTGATGGTCGTGCCGCAGCCGGAAGCGGTGATGATGATCGCGTCCAGCCCGCCTTCATCAGCCGCCTTGATCCAGGCATCGACGTTGCGGCGGGCGGAGGCAAGCGCCTGTTCCTCGCGGCCCATGTGATGCACCAGCGCTCCGCAACAGCCCTCGCCTTCCGGCACCACGACCTCGACACCGAGCCGCGTCAGAAGCCTGATCGCCGCCTCGTTGATCTCCGGTTTCAACACGGGCTGGGCGCAGCCGGTGAGAATGGCGACGCGGCCGCGTTTTTCGGCGTTTGCGGGCCATGTTCCCGGTTGGGCTGCATTGGACGGTGGCGCAATGAGACGCGGCGCCAGATCGAGCATGACGCCGAAGGTCTTCAGGAACGGCACCCGTTTCATCAGTCCCGCAAACGGCCGGCCGAGCCTGGCAGCCCTGAGCGCCAGCCGGAAGCGTTGGGGATAAGGAAGCACCGCCGCCAGCGTGGCCCGCACCAGCCGGTCGGTGAGCGGCCTTTTGTAGGTGTTTTCGATGTGGATACGGGCGTGATCGACCAGGTGCATATAATTCACGCCGGAGGGGCAGGTGGTCATGCAGGCAAGGCAGGAGAGGCAGCGGTCGATATGGGTGACCACTTCCTCATCCGCCGGCCGGCCGTTTTCCAGCATGTCCTTGATCAGGTAGATGCGCCCGCGCGGGCTGTCGAGCTCGTTGCCGAGCGTCACATAGGTCGGACAGGTGGCGGTGCAGAAGCCGCAATGCACGCATTTGCGCAGGATCGATTCGGATTCTGCGACATGCGGATCAGAGAGCTGGGCCGGGGTGAAGTTGGTTTGCATCAGGCGCAGGGCTCCGAGTTGGCGGAGGCATACCCCCCTCTGTCCCTCCGGGACATCTCCCCCTCAAGGGGGGAGATTGGCCGCATGCTTTGGCCCTCCCTTGCAAACGCCGCATGGGAAAAGAACGATCTCCCCCCTTGAGGGGGAGATGTCACGCAGTGGCAGAGGGGGGTAACGCGCGTCATACTCACAACCTTCCTCACCCCATCTTCCCCGGGTTGAAAATCCCTTTCGGATCGAACTTTTCCCTTAACCGTGCCGACAATGCGGCGACGGCGGGAGGTTCCGGTTCAAACGCCGGCGTCACGGCGCGGATGATATCCGAAGCCCGGACCAGCGTCGCATGACCGCCGCCGAGACCCCTCAAGTAACGGCGCAGCAGATCGGCTTCAGCATCGGCCTCCATGCGCAGCCAGACGAGACCGCCTTGCCAGTCGTAGAAGGCATCGACGCCCGCTTCCAGCCGGAGTGCCGCGACCAGTCGCTGGCCAGCGGAGGGAGCAAGGGAGACGCGCCAAAGTGGCTTCTGCGTTCCATCGGCATAGGGTTTGACATCGCGGACTTCCCGCCAGAGCGATGTTGTCACGTCATGATCGAGAACGACAACCGGCGCGATCGATGCGAAGGCGGCAACGAGCTTTTCGCGGCGGACGGTGACAGATGCCTCCAGGCCTTCAATTCGCAACGCCGTTGCCGGGCCATCCGGAAGAGCCCCGCCAAGGAAGCGCGATCGCACGCTTTCCGGCAGATGCGCAGCACCTGAAACCTCGACCGGCAGAGCCATTGCCCGTGCCATGGCCGTTGCCGCTTCGGCATCATCGAGCCCGGACAGGACGATCGTTGCCGAGGCTGGCGGCAGCGGCAGAACCTTGAAGGTGACCTCGGTCAGAAGCCCCAAAGTGCCGTGCGAACCACAAAGCAGCTTGACAAGATCGAGACCTGTGACGTTCTTCATCACCCGACCGCCGGACTTGATGACCTCCCCTGCCCCATTGGCGAACCGGATGCCGAGCAGGTGGTCACGTGCCGCACCCGCCACGAGACGGCGGGGGCCGGAGGCGTTGGTGGCGAAGACGCCGCCAATCGTCGGCTCGCCAGCCGTCGCCATGACGCCGCGACAGTCGATCGGCTCGAAGGCGAGCATCTGGCGGTTTTCAAGAAGCGCCGTCTCGATTTCGGCGACGGGCGTTCCGGCCCTTGCCGTCATGGTCATCTCGGCCGGATTATAGGAAACGACCCCCGACAGTTTTCGCGTCGAGAGGATCCGGTCAGTAGCTACCGGATTGCCCAGGCAAGAGCGCGTTCCGCCGCCCTCTATCTTCAGCGTCAGGCCGTTGCGGGCAATGGTGGCGACGATAGCGGCCGCTTCTATTTCGGTTTCAGGCTCGAATATCGGGATCATGCGGCAGGACGCCCTTCGAGCGGAAAGACCTTGGACGGGTTCATGATCCATTGCGGGTCGAAGGCGGCGCGGGCGGCCATCTGCTGGTCGAGGTCGGCTTGGCTGAACTGATGCAGCATCAGGTCGCGTTTTTCGATACCGACGCCATGTTCGCCGGTGAGGCAGCCGCCGGCATCGACGCAGAGCTTGAGGATATCGTTGCCGGCCGCTTCCGCGCGCGCGGCATCTTCCGGATCGTTGATGTTGTAAAGAATGAGCGGATGCATGTTGCCGTCACCGGCGTGGAAGACGTTGGCAACGCGCAGGCCATATCCGTCGATGATCTCGCTGGTTTTCTTCAGCACATAGGAGAGCTGACCGAGCGGCACCGTGCCGTCCATGCAGATATAGTCGGCGATGCGGCCGGTGGCGCCGAAAGCTGACTTGCGGCCCTTCCAGATCAGCGCCGCCTCGGTCGCCGACTGGCTCTCCTTGATCGTCGAGACGCCATGGCGGCGGGCGATTTCGATGATGTTCGAAAGCATTGCCTCCATCTCGGCTTCCGAGCCCTCGACCTCGACGATCAGCAGCGCTTCGACGTCCATCGGATAGCCTGCGTGCGCGAAGGCCTCGCAGATGCTGATCGCCGGCTTGTCCATGAATTCGATGGCGACCGGGATGATACCGGAGCCGATGACTTCGGCGACGCAGGACCCGGCTTCCTCCGAGGAGGGGAAGCCGAAGAGAACCGGTCGCGCGCCTTCCGGCTTGGCGATCAGCCGCACCGTCGCCTCGGTCACGATACCGAGTTGGCCTTCGGAGCCACAGACGAGGCCGAGCAGGTCATAGCCCGGCGCATCCAGCGCCTTGCCGCCGAGTTCGATCACCGTGCCGTCGAACAGCACCATTTTCACGCCGAGCAGATTGTTGGTCGTCACGCCGTATTTCAAGCAATGGGCGCCGCCGGAATTCATGCCGATATTGCCGCCGATGGTGCAGGCAAGCTGCGAGCTGGGGTCCGGGGCATAGAAAAAGCCGTCAGCCGAGACCGCTTCGGAAATGTTGAGATTGGTAACGCCGGCCTGCACCGTGGCCGTGCGATTGGCGAAATCGATATCGAGGATGCGCGACATCTTCGACAGGCCGATCACCACCGCATCCGCCTGCGGGATCGCACCGCCGGACAGCGATGTGCCTGCCCCGCGCGGCACGACGGGAATGCCGTAGCGGCTGCAATATTTCAGGACGGCCGCCACCTGCGCCGTCGTTTCCGGCAAGGCGACAGCCAGCGGCACCTGGCGATAGGCAATGAAGGCATCCGTTTCGAACGGCACCAAGCCGCGTGTCTCACTGATCAGACAGCCAGGCGGCAAGAGGTCCGCGAGGTCTTCGATGATGGCCGCGCGGCGGGAAAGGACGCTTTGTTTCGGCTCCAGAAAGGCGATTGTCTCCGGCATTTCGTCCTCCCCGGCCCGCACATAACGCGAAATTGGTATTTTTTCTTTACCACTATCGCCGCGACGCAGCAAATGTTAATCAGTTTTTCCGTTTTCGAAACAATGGTCAAGATTGATGACAAATCTGGGCGATCTCGAGGTCTTCACCCGCGTCGTTTCGACGGGCAGCATGTCGGCCGCAGGCCGAGCGCTCGGATTTTCACCCGCTGTCATCTCCAAGCGGATCAAGCGGCTGGAAGACCGGCTTGGCACGCGGCTCCTCCAGCGGACGACCCGGCAGATTTCGCTGACCGAAGCAGGACAAGGTTTTTACGACCGTGTGCTCGGCGTTCTCGCCGGTGTCGAGGACGCCGAAGCCTTTGCCTCCGGCCGCTCGGGCCAGCCGCAGGGTACGTTGCGTGTCACCGCGCCGACCTCTTTCGGCCGCATGCATGTCGCGCCGCATTTGGCCCGCTTCATCGAGATGCATGCCGAGCTTGTCGTCAACATCGTCCTATCCGACGAATTCACCGACATCGTCGCGGAAGGCTTCGATCTGGCGATCCGCATCGGCGAACTCGACGATTCCAGCCTTGTGGCACGAAAACTGGTGCCGGTGCGGCGCATCCTCTGTGCCTCGCCCGCCTATATCGAGCGCCACGGCATACCGGAAACCGTCGATGACCTCAGCCGGCATGTCTGCCTGCGCCAGCACAACCACGACACCTGGAAGCTGGAAAGCCGGCAGGGTTCGCTGAGCTACAAGCCGCAGGGCCGGCTGATCACCAATTCGTCGGAAGTCGTGCGCGAAGCCGTGCTCTCCGGCGCCGGCATCGCGTTGCGCTCGACCTGGGATATCGGCGGTGACCTGAAGTCAGGGAGACTGCTGCAGGTCCTGCCTGCCTGGGAAGGCTCCAGCAACCTCTTCGTCTCCGCCCTCTACCCCAGTCGCCAATTCCTGCCGGCCAAGGTCCGCCTGTTCATCGACTATCTGGCCGGGCTCTACGGGCCGCAGCCCTATTGGGAGCGGTAAACTTCCGGCGGGACGAACTCCCAGAAGCCGTATTTGCGGCCGTGCTCCTTCCGCAAGCCGGCAACAAAGGCATCATGTGATATCAATCCGTCATTGCCACCGGGGCGCGCGGCGAGCGCCGAGAGCGTTGCAAGATAGTCAGCGCCGTACCCATAGGCCTGGGACAGGCCTCGGCCGATGATGCGGTCGAGCAGAGCCCTGTAGAGAACGGTTGCCGCAGCCGGATGATCCTCTTCGAAAGCCTTGGCGGCGGGCAGAAGAAATTCATAGAATTCCCCCTCCCAGGTGTCGGCTCTTGCGACGACATAGCGCGCAGCAAGATCGAGCCTTGGCCATGCCAGATAGAACCGCAGCGCTGCATGGGGATTCGGGTGCGCTTCCACGAAAGCGAAGGCCTTGTCGAGAGCCTCGAACTCCTCGAAATCACCGGCCTTGGCGATGTATTCGCGCAGCATCTCGACATCGAGCCGCTGTTCGAAGGCGTGCCAGCGCAGTGCCTGCGAGGCGGGACGATCCTTCAGACCATCGAGAATGGCGGCCTCAAGCCGTTCCTTATCCGGGAGCGGCTTCAGATCACCGCTGAGGATATCGGCGCGGCGGGCAAAGCCGATCCGGGATTTGCGGTGCTTGCGAACCCAGATCAAAGCTTCCGCATGGCGGCCACCGGCAAAGAGCCGTTCGGCAACGACAGTCGGTTCGCGCAGCGGCTCCGGCAGGGCTTCCTCAATCGCCACATAGGTATCGAGATCACCGCGCGCATCGGCAATCGCACGGCGCACGTAGACAAAAGCGGGAAGAAAGGCCGTTCCGTCCGGTGTCTTCATGGTCGCGGCAAGCGTTTCGTCCCATGATTTCAGCACGTCCGGCAACAGCACGGCGGCAATCCGCACCGCGAGCAGCGTCTTGAACCCGTGATAGTCCATCCCATCGAGGGCCGGCGTAATCAGCATAGGGATCTGTACCTGCTGCTCGGCGGACATCGCCTGCGTCAATCGCCCGGCAGCTTCGCAGGCCTGACCGTAAATTCCGGCGATGCGACCGCTGGAATCGTTGACCCGCTCGGCGATACCCTCATAGCCGAGCACGAACCGGATCAACCGCTCCAGCGCCATGCCGGGGTCAACTGCGCCGAACTCCTTGACGATACTTGCCGAGATACTTTCGAGATCGTTGCCGAAGGCGCGTTCCTTTTGCCAGCGGATGCGCGAGCGGGCTTTTTCCAGCATGGCCAAACGGCTGTCGATCAATTTCGCGACGCCCGCGGCGCCGCCTATGCCGGCGAGCGCCGCATTCAACCGCTTCTTGAAGGACGGATTGAGCGCCGCTTCATCCAGCGCGATCTGCACAAGCCTTTCAAGGCCGAGCACGGTCAGCCCATCCTTGTCCAGCTTCGCCTTTTTTACCGCTTTTGCCGCTTTCGCCATGGTTTCGCACAGACCGAATCTCTAAATATCGCGCAAGGCTAAAGGCTTTCACGGTCCTCGTCTGCATGATGTTTGCGAATCGAGCGGACGATGAGCCACATGGAGATCACGGCGACGGGTACGAAGAAGCCGGTGAGCACGCTGGATTTCACCGGCAGGCCCTCGCTTTCCAGGGCCTTGGCGAGATAGCCGAACAGGCCGACGACATAGTAGGAAATCGCGGCAACCGACAGGCCTTCGACGGTCTGCTGCAGGCGCAGTTGCAGCTTGGCGCGCCGGTCCATGGAGTTGAGCAGAACGCTGTTTTGCCGCTCGAGCTCGACATCGACCCAGCTTCTGAGCAGAGCGGTGGCGCGCGTCAGCTTGCGCGACAGATTGGCCTGGCGTTCCTCGACCGACTGACAGGTGCGCATTGCCGGCGCCAGTCGCCTTTCGAGGAAGGTGCCGAGCGTTTCGTAGCCCGGCACACCGGTTTCCGTCAGCGAGCGGATACGCTCCTGGACGATGCCGTAATAGGCACGGCTGGCGCCGAACCGGTAGAGACTGAGTGCTGCGCCCGCCTCCAGTTCTGCCGCGAGCAGCGTGATCTCGGCGAGCATCTCGTCGGCCTTTTCCCGGACGCTGCCGCGCATCTTCTGGGTGACGCCGGTCAGACCGTCCTCGATGCGGCGGATATCCGGCGATAGCGATTGCGCCAAAGGCAGGCCGAGCATGGCGAGCGTCCGGTAGGTCTCGATGTCGAGCAGCCGCTGCACCAGCGCGCCCGTTCCCGCCTCCGTCATGCCGCAGTCGATGACGAGGATCTGCGTCAGGCCATCGCCGTTCTGGCGGAAATCGGTCAGCACCACGGCCTGGCCGTTCTTGACGTCGCTGTAACAGAGGCTGGTCGGATCAAACGCGCTCATCGCCGCGCGGGTCTCCTCGGTATCCGGCCGGATTTCTAGGCGGATCCCGGAAATCAGGCTTCCCGGTGGGGAAAAACCATCGCCGAAGGGATGGGTGGTGACCTCGCTGCCGAAACGGTCAGGAATGACGCCGTCCCAGAAATAGGTCGAGAATTCGGTATGCCGCTCCCAGCGCAACGTGCCCTGCCCCCAGGACACGGCATGATGGTTGGCTTCGCGGCTCGGCGGCGAAACGCCGCGGGCGCGTGACAGTTCCGAGAGGACGGCATGATCGACGGCAGAGCCGCCATCCGTCATGAAGGCAAGCTGAAAGATGACGCGCGGCGATGTCACCAGTGCGTATGGTCGTGAATGAATCTCGCCCAACGCCTGCGCGCGGGCCGGCGCCGACGGAAATGCGAAAGTGCCCTTGCCCATGAAGCGTTTTCCCCTCTCACGCGTCAATCAGAACCCTCTTATCAACAGGCAGAGCAAAAGGGAAAGGACGCTTTGACGCAGTTGCAACTTTGTTTCCGGACGGCGTTTCACAAAGTGGCTAAAGAAATTGACCACTTTGGCACATGTGACTAGATTGGCGCCAAGGAGAGCCGCCGTGATTGACGACACCATTGATGCCTATGCCCGCATCCCTCACAGCCGGACATCCGCCGAAATCATCCAGCAGATCGAACTCCTGATTCTCGAAGGCGTGTTGCGCGACAACGAGCGGCTGCCGAGCGAAAGGGAGCTGTCGCGCCGCTTCGACGTTTCCCGGCCCATTCTGCGGGAGGCGCTGAAGGAACTGGAAGCACGCGGCCTGCTCGTCAGCCATCACGGCGGCGGCACCTTCGTCGCCGATGTCATCGGCCAGATCTTTTCCAAGCCGGTGATCGAGCTCATCGCGCGGCACCAGAAGGCGACGCAGGACTATCTCGAATATCGCCGCGAACTGGAGGGCATGACGGCGGAGTTTGCCGCACGGCGCGCCACCCGCTTCGACAAGGAAATGCTGACGCGCATCATGGAGGAGATGCGCGCCGCGCATCTCGCGGGCTCCGCAGAAGGCGGACTGAAGACCGATGTCGAGCTTCACAGCGCCATCGGCGAATGTGCACACAATATCATCCTGCTGCATACGCTGAGGGCCTGCTACCGGCTGCTGAGCGGCGGCATCTTCTTCAGCCGAGAGATGTTGTTTGCCGCGCCCGGCGCGGGTGACAAGCTGCTCGCCCAGCACGAAGCCATCTACGGGGCCATCATGGCCGGCAATGCGCAGGCAGCCAGGGAGGCGGCGCAGGCCCATATCGATTTCATCATCACCGCGACCCGCGAGGCGGAACGGACGGGGGAATGGGCCCGCATTTCGCAACTGAGGCTGCAGCAGCGGGGCCGCCAAACAAGCGTCTCACCGGCCGGAGACCTTACCAGCCGCGACACCGATTCCGCCGGCGGCTAAACAAATTCCTGTGCGCATCTCGCCAATGCCGCAAACATACTCTAAAAGGGCGCGAACGGCACATTTTGATAGTGCAATCTTACTAAATTGCCCGTCTTCCGCGCCTTCGTCCCTTCATCAGGGGCGCCGCGAATACTATATGTGTTTGATAAAATCTGTGCGTTTACAGGCCGCGTAATGCGAGCATAATCAAACGATATTGCAGATAGATTGATTCTCTTTTTTGAAAGGATGCCCCGACGTTGAACATTCTGAATCGCATAGCCGCAGACGTACGCCTGATGTTCCGCCGTCCGGTGAGAATGCAATGCGCCGCACTATGCTATCGATTCAAGAAGAAGAGCGCGGCGCCCGAAATGCTGCTCATCACCAGCCGCGACACCGGCCGCTGGGTCATTCCCAAAGGATGGCCGATGGAAGGCAAGCTGTGTCATGAAGCCGCCGCACGCGAAGCTTATGAAGAAGCTGGCGTCAAGGGCGAGGCCGGTGCGGAACGGATCGGCTTCTACATGTATGACAAGGCCATGGATCACGGCCTGAAGGTCGAATGCATGGTCCAGGTTTATCCGCTGGTTGCCCTGGACATGCTGAAGAACTTCCCTGAAAAGGGCACGCGGAAGATGGAATGGGTAAGCTTCGCAGAAGGCGCCAATCGCGTCGTCGAGCCGATGCTCAAGGATATCATTCTGAGCTTTGAACAGCGTCTGCTTGCCACTATGAACCCGGCCCCGCAGGCCGTGGCACGATAAGCTCCCGACATCACATGGATAGTCTGACGCGAGCTACGTCTGATCCCGCTGCGCCTTTTAGCGCCTCGGCGGCATGAACTGGAGAACAGACGGTGGCAAAGCCGCGCCCGCGCCTCGAAAAACCGACGCTCGACGAGTATCTGGACAAGGTAACCCTCGCTGAACAGGTCACGCAGCATGTCCTGAAGCCTTGGGCGGGCGTTGGCCTTGGCATTCTCTTCCTTATCGTCAGCATGATTTTTGCCGCCGCCTATGTTTCCGAGCAGCCGGGTTACCTGATCATCGTTGCCGCCGCGGCGGTCGCTGGTTACATGGCGATGAACATCGGTGCCAACGACGTCACCAACAACGTCGGCGCGGCGGTCGGTTCCAAAGCGATCACCATGACGACGGCGCTTATCATCGCCGCCATCTTCGAGATCGCAGGCGCAGTGTTTGCCGGCGGACGCGTCGTCTCCACCATCGAGGCTGGAATTGTCGATGCGGCACAGATGCCGGCGGGCCTTTCCTTCGTCTGGGTGATGATGGCTTCATTGATCTCGGCAGCCGTGTGGATCAACATCGCGACCTGGTCGGGCGCACCGATTTCGACCACCCACTCGATCGTGGGCAGCATACTCGGCTCCGGCATCGCCGCGGCGGGCTTTTCCGCCGTGCATTGGGTATCGCTTGCAGGGATAACGGCAAGCTGGATGGTCTCCCCCCTCCTCGGCGGCGGCATGGCAGCGCTGCTTCTCGCCTTCATCAAGACCGTCATCATCTACCGTGAAGACAAGGTCGATGCTGCTATCTTCTGGACCCCCATTCTGATCGCCGTGATGACCGGGGCCTTTGCCGCCTATTTTGCGTTGATCGGGTTGGAAAACGTTGTCAATATCTCGCTGGCCAACGGCTGCCTCATCGGCCTGGCCATGGCCGCCGCCACCGTTCTTGCCTGCAGGCCATGGATCGTCCGTCAGGCGCAAGGGCTCGACAATCGCAACCAATCGCTACGCAAGTTGTTCCAGATGCCGTTGATCCTGTCGGCAGCCCTGTTGTCCTTCGCCCATGGCGCGAACGACGTCTCCAATGCCATCGGACCACTTTCGGGGATCGTCGCAAACGTCAACGGGCTGGCTGTCCTTGAAACAGCCTACGTTCCGCTTTGGGTCATGCTTATCGGGGCTTTCGGCATCTCCTGCGGACTGCTTCTCTTCGGGCCGAAGCTGATCCATGTGGTCGGCGAAGAGATCACCAAGCTCAACCCGATGCGCGCCTTCTGCGTTGCCTTGGCAACGGCGATCACCGTCATACTGGCGACGACGCTCGGATTGCCGGTCTCCACCACCCATACCGCCGTGGGCGCGGTCTTCGGCATCGGCTTCTTCCGCGAATGGTACACCCGCAATTCGAGGCGGCGCCTTGACTATGTTCGCCGCAAGACCGGACACGCGGACTTCGAGCGGTACATAGAACACAGTCCTGAAGAATTGCACCGGCGGCGTCTGGTGCGGCGATCGCATTTCATGACGATCGTCGGCGCCTGGATCATCACCGTCCCCGTTTCGGCGCTGCTTTCGGCGGCCGTCTACCGCGTCCTCGCGGCGCTTTTCATCTAGGGATCTTTCGATGCGCGCCAATTTCCGCATGCAGCGGCTGTTCATCGACACGCCACTCTCCACCGGCACCGTTTATGAAGCCGGCAAGGAACAGTTCAACTACCTCGTCAACGTCCTGCGTTTCGAAGAAGGCGATGCCGTTCTGGCATTCAACGGACGGGATGGCGAATGGCGAGCGGAGCTTTCCTTTCCAAGCAAGAAGCGTCTCGTCTTGACCGCGACCGAGCAGACGCGGCCGCAGCCGGCTCCCTGTGATCTTCACTACCTGTTCGCGCCGCTCAAGGTCGGCAGGCTCGACTATCTCGTGCAAAAGGCAGTGGAAATGGGCGCCGGCCTGCTACAGCCGGTGATGACGCAGCATGTGCAGGGCAAGATCACCAGCATGGATCGGGTCCGGGCCAACGTCATCGAGGCCGCAGAGCAATGCGGCGTTCTCGGCATTCCGCAGGTGGCGGAGCCGCGCAAGCTGGAAGACGTTCTGGCGACCTGGCCGGAAGACCGGCGCATCATTTTCTGCGACGAGGGAGATGCGGGACAAAATCCGTTACCGGTTCTGGCCGGCGTGAAAGAGCGCAAACTCGCGCTGGTGATCGGCCCCGAAGGCGGCTTCTCCGATGCGGAGCGCACCTTGCTGCGGAGCCTCGATTTCGTTACCGCCATCCCGCTCGGACCGCGCATCCTGCGGGCCGATACGGCCGCCGTCGCAGCCATGGCGGTGATCCAGGCGACGATCGGCGACTGGCAGTAGCGGCTGTGTCATTTCAGTGCTGATAAGGTGTTGAAAATTTGAACCGGCCTTGAAACAATTTCACTTGCACGCCACCTCAATCCGGTTCAATCACCCTCCTGACATCTGCCGCCCGGCAGGTTCCGCCTGTTCAAAAGAAGACGCCCATGGCCAGAGACACCACCGACCAGACGCCGGTTAGCTCCGTCGCAGACCTGACTGAATACCTGGCTCAGGGCAACAAGCCGAAGGAACGGTTCCGCATCGGGACGGAGCATGAGAAGTTCGCCTTCTTCAAGGCTGACAACAGCCCAGTGCCCTATTTCGGCGAGGCCAGCATCTCGGCGCTTCTGAACGGAATGGCGGAAAAAAGCGGCTGGGAGCCGATCATCGACGCCGGCAACATCATCGGGCTTGCCGAGCAGTCCGGCCAGGGCGCGATCTCGCTGGAGCCCGGCGGTCAGTTCGAGCTCTCGGGCGCACCGCTCGAAAACCTGCACCAGACCTGCAAGGAATCCAACCAGCACCTCGCCGTGTTGCGCGAAATTGCAGAGCCGCTCGGCATCCGTTTCCTCGGCATCGGCGGTTCGCCGAAATGGACCTTTGACGAAACACCGCGCATGCCGAAGTCCCGCTACGACATCATGAGCCGCTACATGCCGAAGGTCGGCAGCCAGGGCCTCGACATGATGTACCGCACCTGCACGATCCAGGTGAACCTCGACTTCTCGTCCGAAGAGGACATGCGCCGCAAGATGCAGGTGTCGCTGAAGCTGCAGCCGCTGGCGACGGCCCTGTTTGCAAGCTCGCCCTTCACGGACGGCAAGCCGAACGGGCTGCTCTCCTGGCGCGGCAGTATCTGGCGCGACACGGACAACCAGCGCGCCGGCGTACTACCGGTCGCCTTCAACGCGGATTTCGGCTTCGAAGACTACGTCAAATGGGCGCTCGACGTGCCGATGTACTTCGTTGTCCGCGACGGCCATTATCACGACTGCACCCACGTCACCTTCCGCCAGTTCATGAACGGCGCTCTGAAGAGCGAACTGACCGACTGGGAGCCCAATATGGGCGACTGGACCAACCATCTTTCGACGCTGTTCCCCGACGTGCGGCTGAAGCGCTTCCTCGAAATGCGCGGCGCCGACGGCGGTCCATGGCGCCGGATCTGTGCGCTGCCGGCCTTCTGGGTCGGCCTGCTCTACGACGACGCAGCGCTTGACGCCGCCGAGGATCTGACCCGCTCCTGGACCTACGAGGACACGATCGCCATGCGCGACGCCGTGCCGGCGCAGGCGCTTGCCGCGAAGCACAAGGGCACGCCGCTGTTCGACATTGCCCGTGAAGTCCTCTCGATTTCCCGCCTCGGCCTGAAGAACCGCAACCGGCTGAACGGCGACGAGGTCGACGAAAGCATCTTCCTTGCGCCGCTGGACGAGGTGCTTGCAAAGAAGGCAACGCTCGCCGAAGACCTGCTGTCGCTTTACAACGGCCGCTGGAACGGCTCGGTCGAACCGGTGTTCACGGACTACCAGTATTAATCGTTTTCCCCGGCTAATAAAAAGCGGTTCCCACCCGGCTTTTTCCCGTTATAGTGCAACGACATGCGCCGTTTCGCCCGCAGGAGGGGACTGGAGATGATTCCGCTTTTTGACATGATGATGCAGGCGCAGAACGGCAATGCCATGGACGTGATGGCCAAGCAATTCGGCCTTGCCCAGGAACAGATGGCCAAGGCGACCGCCGCGCTGATGCCGGCGTTCTCGACCGCGCTCAAACGCAACACCGCCAGCCCCTATGATTTCGGCGCCTTCCTGACCGCCATGTCGAGCGGCAACTACGCGCAGTATTTCGAGGACATGAGCAAGGCCTTTACACCGCAGGGCATGGCCGACGGCAACGGCATCCTCGACCAGCTTTTCGGCTCCAAGGACATGTCGCGGGCGATCGCCGCGCAGGCGGCCCAGATGACCGGCGTCGGCCAGGAAATCTACAAGCAGATGCTGCCGGTGATGGCGAGCGCGATCATGGGCGGGCTGTTCAAGCAGGCATCCGGGCAGATGAGCGGCATGCAAAACCCCTTTGCCAACACGCCGATGGAAGCCATGATGAAGCCCTGGCTGGAAGCCTCCGGATTTATCAAGAAACCGCAACCGGCGCCCAATCCGTTCGACAATCCTTTCACGCAGGCCATGCAAAATTTCTTCGGCATAGCAAAGCCTGAGGAAAAGTCGCAAGCCGCACCTGACATGTTCGCAGTGAACCCTTTCATCAAGGCCTTCCAGGACATGATGAGCGGAGCGGCGCCGAAAGAGCCCGAGAAGAAACCCGCCGACAAGGATCCGGTGGCGCCCTTTACCGATATGTTCAACACGATGTTCGACAGCGGGCTCGAGGCACAGAAGGAGTATCAGAAGAGCATCGACAGTCTGTTCGAGACCTATCGGAAGAACACCACCGCCTGACGGGACAACGCCATCCCGGTCCGCTACCCGTGACACTTTAATCCCAGAAACGAAAAAGCCCGGTGCCGGTCCTCAAGACCGCACACCGGGCAAGCAGCAGGGCATATTGGCTCTAACCCTGCGGGGAACGGTAACGCGCAGAGGCGGCTGCGCGTCCCTGTTGCGCGGAACGTCTTTCAACGTCTGAGGCACGCAACAAAACTCTGAACTGCTGCGGAATCCTGGACCTGTTACTCAAGAACTTAGCGCAGCAAATGCGTACGTCAATCGAAGCGCGCATTCCTGTAGAACGTGTTCGTCCGGTTGCGCGACGCCTGCGTCAGGTGACGGCCGGGATCGTCAAAAAACGACGAGGTCAGCGCGTCGCGCACTTCTTCGCGGCAAAGCCCGATGTCGAGCAACTGATGATCATCGAGGTCGTGCAGGCTGCCGATCGCTTTTCGGTTTCGCAGACGACGCCAAACCGATTTCAGCACGCCCGTCAGCCCCGTCTGGCGGGACGTCGCGGACAGCTTCCCGGTAAGGGTGAGATCGAGGGTGTGATCGGTCGTGCGCATGATACTGCTCCTTTTTTGCAGGCACGACAGCGCCGCACGTCTTTCAGACGTGCAAAGGTCGCTGTGACTAAAAATTTTGCATAATTTTTCCTTAAATCGGTTCCCGATTTAAGGAATTATGCAAGGGCGACCCGTCCCGCCGCAGGGAGGTCGGCGCGGGGGAGGGTCGAAACTTGATGACGTTCCGGCTTCGCCAATGCGGGGCTGGAGCGGTGTTTGATGTGATTTGCAGCCCCAAATTCGCAAATCCTTATTGATCAGTCCAACGAATGTTTCTAATGATATTCATCAAACAATTTTATGAGTAACCTTTTTGGGGACTTGGACCATGTCCGCACCGCTCGATATCGACCAACTGCAAACCTTCGTTGCCATCGCCGATACCGGCAGCTTCACCAAGGCGGCCGATCGTGTCTTCAAGACCCAGTCGGCCGTCTCGATGCAGATGCGCCGGCTGGAGGAACGGATTGGTAAGCAGCTCTTTGCCAAGGACGGCCGCGGCAACCGGCTGACGACGGAGGGCGACCGCCTCTTGAACTTCGCGCGGCGGATGATCCGTCTCAACAACGAGGCGATCGCCTCCTTCGACGACAACCGGCTGGAAGGCACGCTGCGGATCGGCACGCCCGACGACTACGCCGACCGCTACATGCCAGAGATCATCGTCCGCTTCGCCAAGACCCATCCGAACGTCGAGCTCTTTATCGTCTGCGAGCCCTCGGTGGACCTCGCGGAGAAGATGGCCAAGGGGGATCTCGACATTGCCCTCGTCACGCACAATCCGCGTGCCCGCGCCTCGGATGTGGTCCGGACCGAACCGCTCTGCTGGGTGAGTTCGATCAACCACCCGCTGCCGGAGAACGCGCCTGTGCCGCTCGCCGTCGGCAAGCGCGACTGCCTGTGGCGGCAGGCGGCCTGCTCGGCGCTGGACGCGACCGGCAAGGAATACCAGATCCTGTTCACCAGCTGGTCGTCGACCGTCGTCGCGGCGGCAGTGCTCGCCGGCATGGCCGTTTCAGTGTTGCCGGAATCGGCGCTGCGCACCGGCATGAAGGTGCTGACCCAAGCCGACGGCTTCCCCGCGCTGGCGCCGGTGCAGATCGGCATCATGAAGCGGCCCGGCCTGTCGCCGTCGCTGTCGAATGCCATCACCAATCACATCACCGCCTGTCTCGACAACATCACGCCGACGTCAGCGACCGACGACCTCGACGGCGATATGAAGAACTTCCCGCGCTACCCGCGGCTGCGCCAGAGCCATATGCTGCCGGGTTGGTGAGCCACTCAACTGGCAAGCCACACGAGGCGCTAAAACAAAAAGGCCGTACTCCCTTGGAAGCGCGGCCTTTTTGTATTCCCCAATATTGATACCCGGCCCAAAAAGGCAGCCGTAAAAGTCTGATGCAATATGCCTTGGTCATTTAGCCGCCCCAACGGGCCGACTTGGATTCTATACTCCAATCCGAAGGACCGCCAAAGATGGCGAAGCTGACCATTTTTGGGGAGATCATCGCGTCCCGACAGTAACCTTAATTGCCTTGCCTGGGCTTACCAACGGCGCAGGCACGAGAAGGCCGTGCTCTTTTTGGAACCCCAACCGCAGCCGTCACGCCAGATAGGCCTGATCTGGCGCAACAGAAGCGGACGCGGCAGCGACCAGCAGGCCTTGGCGAAGGGTCGTCTCCGAGGCCGCGGCGCCATTGCTGGCCAATTCTTAAGCCAGCTTCGCCTTCAAAAAATCCACCGTCCGGCCCCAGGCGAGATCGGCCGCCTTCTTGTCATAGCGGGCAGCGGAGGTGTCGTTGTTGAAGGCATGGTTGACGCCATCATAGACATGGATGGTGAAATCCTTACCGTTGTCGGTCAGGGCCTTCTTGTAGGCGTCGATGCCAGCATTGATGCGATCGTCGAGGCCAGCATAGTGCAGGAGCAGCGCGGCCTTGATCTTCGGCACATCCTTGGCCGGCGGCTGGGCGCCGTAATAGGCGACGCCGGCTTTCAGGTCCGGCGATGCGACGGCCAGCTGGTTGACCAAACCGCCGCCCCAGCAAAAGCCGATCGCGCCTGCCTTGCCGGTCGTGGCGTCGTTGCTTCGGAGGAAGGTCACGGTCGCCACGGCATTGTCGACCGTTTGCCTGCCATCCAACGCGCTGATCATTTCGCGGGCCCTGTCCTCGTCGGCAGGCGTACCGCCCGCAGGCGAGAGGAAATCGGGCGCCAGCGCCACGAAGCCCTCCAGCGCCATGCGGCGGGCGACATCGCGGATATGCGGATTGAGGCCGCGGTTTTCGTGAATGACGATGACCGCGGGCAGTTTGCCTGATGCATCGGCCGGGCGCACGAGATAGCCCTTCATGTCGCCGCGGGTGCCGCGATAGGTGATATCCTCCGCATTCACGCGCGGGTCCGCTTCCGGGATCATTTCGGCCTGAGCGCTATTGGCAGCCAGCAGCGGAGCGATCGCCGCCGCACTCGCTGCCGAGCCAGTCAGCGCCGTCAGCTTCTGCATGAAGGACCGGCGATCAAGCGTCAGATGCGTGTATTCGTCATAGGCGTTGATCATCGCCTGGGTGATGACGGGTGTTTCCATGATTGTTCCTCCAGATGACAGCCGCCGATCAGGTTTGGGGCAGGCGTTTCATCGAAATCTCTTGCGAAGGTTGTGTCCTGAAATGACCAGAACCCGAACAAGAAAATGCCGCACCGGCCGACAGAGGCAACGGTTTACCCGTTAACTTGACGCAAACGTGATCCGGCCGTGATTGCTTACGGCCGGATCGAGAGAAGAATTTATTGCATATACCAGCCGTGGCTGACGACGAGCGACTGGCCGGTGAGCGCATTCGTCTCGAAGCCGGCGAACAGCAGTGCCACTTCCGCGACATCCTCGACGGTGGTGAATTGCGTATCGACCGTGCCGCCGAGCATCATCTTCTTGACGACCTCTTCCTCGGAGATGCCGAGCGCCTTGGACTGTTCAGGGATCTGCTTCTCGACGAGCGGCGTCTTGACGAAGCCGGGGCAGATGACGTTGGCGCGCACCCCGTCCGGCCCGCCCTCCTTGGCGACGACGCGGGCGAGGCCGAGCAGGCCGTGCTTGGCGGTGACATAGGCCGATTTCAGCGGCGAGGCCTCGTGCGAATGGACCGAACCCATATAGATGATCGCACCGCCCTTTTGCGCCTTCATGTGCGGGATGCAGGCCTTGGTGGTCAGGAACGCGCCGTCGAGATGGATAGCCAGCATCTTCTTCCAGTCCGAAAACGCGTAGTCCTCGATCCTGTTGACGATCTGGATGCCGGCATTGGAGACGAGGACATCCACCCCGCCCCATTTTTCGATGACGGCGGCGACGCCTGAATTGACAGCCTCCTCGCTGGTGACGTCCATCGCAAGGCCGATCGCTTCGCCGGGGCCGGCAGCCGTCAGGTCCTTGGCGGTCGCTTCCGCCGCCTCGAGCTTCAGGTCGGCGATGACCACCTTGGCGCCTTCCGAGACGTACTTTTTGGCGATCGCCAGGCCGATGCCGCTGGCAGAGCCGGTGACGATGCAGACCTTGTCCTTGAGTTTCATGGATTTAACTCCCTATTTTGCAAGATAATCATGGACCACTTCGCCGAGGCCCAGCGTCAGGTCGGAGAGGATATGGACGGCGGATTTGACTTCGAGCACCGGCAGATCGGCGACCGGCGCCAGCGCATGCGGAAACAGCGCCAGCGCACCCGGCCCTTCCCAGGCGCCCTTCACGGTCAGATCCTCGAGGTAGTAACGAACAAGCTCGCAGATGCGCGGCGTGCAATCGACATGTGGCATGATCTTCAGCATGAAATTCGGCTGCTTGAGCGTCTCAAGAACTTTCGCCTTGTCGAGCGTGCGGTGCTTGAAGCCCATCGTCGCCGTCGCGACCCGCTGGCCGCCATAATCGAGCGTGCCGACCAGTGCATCCTTCACCGATGCCAGCGAGGGTTCCGCGAGCTTCTTCGGAAAACCCCAGATCTCGCGGCCGCCGGCGATCGGCGCGTCGTCGTTGAGGTACATGGAGTGGACATAACCGCCATGCACGCCATTGAAACTCACCGGGATGACCTGGCCGGATTCGGTGTAGTCGCCGAAGCCCGTCGAATCCGGCATGCGGATGAACTCGTATTTCACCAGCGGTTCATCGAACTGCAGCGGCTCCGGCACGACGCGCCGCAAAGCCTCCGGATCGGTGCGGTAGGTAATGATCATGTATTCGCGATTGACGAAGCGGTAGGGACCCGGCGGATAGGACGGGCTGGTCAGCGGCATGGCAAAGGCATTGCGGACCACATCTTCGATCTTCATGGTTTGCTCCTGTGCGACCGCTGTTCGGCGAGGTCAAAGACACGGATTCCGTTGGTAGGGCGGGTCCGGTTCTGCCAATCCGGGTGGTTCAGCGTCTCCACCACATCGTCATGGCCGGCCTTCCAGTGCTCTTCCACGGAGAGGCGGGAAAATTCGTAGTCCTTGGATTGGGTTTCATAGGGCGCATGGCGATAGATCAGGTGCACCATGGTGACGGCGCAATCATTGCCGATCTTTTCCAGAAGCCGCGCGTCGGGATCGTCCTTCAACTCCTCCGGTAGTTTTGCCATCAGCCGGCTGGCGGCCATGCGGATGCTCTGCAGCTTGCGGAACTGGTCCGTATTGAGGCGCGTGCGGCTCGAAAAACGGATTTCCTTCTCGCGCGCCTGCACGTCGAAAAGATCCTTCGGCATCTGGCCTCTTGCGCTGAACAAATCGACCTGGAAGATGCAAAGGTCGCTTTCCAATTCGGGGCCCCCGAGGATGCGCTGAAGCGGCGTGTTGGAAACGATGCCGCCATCCCAGTAGTAGCGGCCGTCGATCTCGACCGGAGCGAAGCCCGGCGGCAGTGCGCCTGACGCAGCCACATGCTTGGCCGAAAAGGCGCAGTGGTTGTTGTCGAAATAGTTGAAGTTGCCGCTCACCACATCGACGGCACCGAGGCTGAGGCGAATGGCGCCGGAATTGATCAGGTCGAAATCGACGAGATCGGCAAGCGTCTCCTGGAGCGGCGCAGTGTCGTAGAGGCTGATGGCCGCCATCGGATCGCCCGGAATGTTCCAGGGTCTGAAAACCCGCGGCTTGAAGAAGCCGGGCACGCCGGTCAGCGAGCCGAGAAAGGCGGCGGATTCGTTGAACCACTTCCGCATCACATCGCCATTTCCAAGAAAATGGCCGGGAAGACCGGAGGAAACGCGGTGCCAGAAGGTGCGCAGATTTTCGATGCGGCGGTTTACCGGGCTTCCGGCGATGATCGCCGAATTGATTGAGCCGATGGAGATGCCGGCAAGCCAATCGGGTCGGATCCCCGCCTCGTGCAGTGCCTCATAGGCCCCGGCCTGATAGGCGCCGAGAGCACCGCCGCCCTGAAATACCAGCACGGTCTTCTCTGTCGGTATGCTGCTCACCGGATGCTTCCCTTCAAATGCTGCGAGTGCGAAGCGACAACGGCCAGATGGCTATAAGGTTCCACGCAAGAAGATTACGTTTTGGTAAGGCGGAAAAGCGTTGAGAAGGACGATGTTCGATTCAATTCAAGGACTTGGGGTATGGACGGCGTGCTATTCCTGCAGCCGGAGCGGGATGATAGTTCAGCTTCCGGCAGCACGCAATGCAACAGAATATGACAGGGCAAGCGCTTCAAACGCGGGCGATATGAACGGCAAAGAGCAACCATAGCACGAAATTGAAGACGAAACCCGCACCGAAGAGGCGCTGGCGCAGCTTGAGCCGGTTCGAGGTCACGTGCACATAGGCATGCGCGAAGCGGCTGAGGACAAAGAGCCAGGCGGCGGCGAGCACCACATGGTTCACGCCGGCGGCCACATAGAGCAGGATGCAGACGAGGAAGAAAAGGACCGGCAGTTCGAACTGGTTGATCAGGCTTCGCGCGGCCGTCGCGCTTGGCGCCGGCTCGATCGCCGGCACCCAGTAGTCTTGCGCCTTGGCGAGACCGGCGCGGACGGCACGGTAACGACGCTTCAGCATGAGAAAATAGACGGCGTGGATAAGTGCGACCTGCGCGATGACCGGCCAGAAGATTGCAGTCGATGTGGGCATGGGCACTCCGTCGAATCGAACCATCGATGATGTATAGCGAGCGGGACGAAAATCCAGAACAAGACCGATCGCCTCGTCTCAAGCGCCTTGCTTGACACCTCTTTTGCGAATGACGAAGTCGCCCCTATGGTTACGGTCGCTGGAAGCCCAGCCATGAAAGAAAAAGCGGCGAAGACATCTCCGCCGCTTTTTCAATTTGAACCATCACGCGCTATCCTCAAGCGCCGCCGGGATAGTTCGGGCTTTCGCGGGTGATCGTCACGTCATGGGCATGGCTTTCGCGCAGGCCGGCGCCGGAGATGCGCACGAAGGTAGCGCGCTCCTGGAAGTCCTTGATCGTCTTGCCGCCGACGTAACCCATCGAAGCCTTGAGACCACCGGCCAACTGGTGCAGCACGCCGGAAACCGGGCCCTTGTACGGCACTTGGCCTTCGATGCCTTCCGGCACCAGCTTCAGCGTGTCGCGCACTTCCGCCTGGAAATAGCGGTCAGCCGAGCCCCGCGCCATGGCACCGACGGAGCCCATGCCGCGATAGGCCTTGAAGGAACGGCCCTGATAGAGGAATACCTCGCCCGGGCTTTCGTCCGTACCGGCAAGCAGCGAGCCGATCATGCAGGCGGAGGCGCCAGCGGCTATGGCCTTCGCCAGATCGCCGGAGAACTTGATGCCGCCATCGGCAATGACCGGAATATCGGACGCCTGGGCCGCTTCGACCGCTGCCATGATGGCCGCGAGTTGCGGCACGCCGACACCGGCGACGATACGGGTGGTGCAGATCGAGCCCGGGCCGATACCGACCTTGACCGCATCCGCACCGGCATCGATGAGCGCCTTTGTGCCATCGGCGGTGGCGACGTTTCCGGCCATGATGCGCACCGAATTCGACATCGTCTTGACCTTGGTCACCGCGTCAAGAACGCGCTGCGAATGGCCATGCGCGGTATCGACGACGATCAGGTCGACACCGGCTTCGATCAGCCGCTCGGCCCGTTCGACGCCATCGTCACCGACGCTGATGGCGGCTGCGGCGCGCAGGCGGCCCTGCGCATCCTTGGAAGCATTCGGATTGAGCTGCGACTTCTCGATGTCCTTGACCGTGATCAGGCCGACGCAACGCCCGCCGCTGTCCACGACCAGCAGCTTTTCGATGCGATGCGCATGCAGAAGGCGCTTGGCTTCCTGCTGGTCGACGTTCTCCTTGACCGTGATCAGGTTTTCCCGGGTCATCAGTTCGTAGATCTTCTGCGTCGGGTCCGACGCGAAGCGGACGTCGCGATTGGTCAAAATGCCAACGAGACGGCCGGGCTTGCCGCCGCTTGCGTTTTCAACGACCGGGATGCCAGAGATGCTGTACATCTTCATCAGCGAGAGCGCATCGGCAAGCGTGGCGTCGGGGCCGATCGTCACCGGATTGACGACCATGCCGCTTTCGAACTTCTTGACCTGGCGAACCTGCTCGGCCTGCTCGACCGGCGTCAGATTGCGGTGAATGACGCCGATGCCGCCAGCCTGTGCCATGGCGATCGCCAGGCGGCCTTCGGTGACGGTATCCATGGCGGAGGACAGGATCGGAAGGTTGAGATCGATGTCCTGGGCGATGCGGGTGGCGATGTTCGTTTGCCCCGGCATGACCTCGGAATGTCCCGGTTGAAGGAGCACGTCGTCGAAGGTCAGTGCCTCCAGACCGGTTGCCGTTTCAATGATGCGAGCCATGGCCAATCCCTTCAATAGATGAAACGCTCCGCGGACGGTCTTGGGAAACGGTCCGGAAAGACTTGCAAGAGTTTCTTGGAAGTTGGCGAGGGCTCGTAACACGGATATGACGGGATGGAAAGTGCAAAGGCCCGGCGAAAACGCCGGGCCTGCCAAGATTCCTGTGTAATGCGGGGTCGGCGGCGGCTCATATCTCGAACTGATAGGTCTCCGGCACGAAGCGATAACCCTGGTCGATCTTTTCGATGAAACCGACCGAGGGGAACGGCATGTGGTAACCGACGAAGGGCAGCCGGTCGGTGGCCAGCGCAGTTGCATCCCTCCGGCAAGGCAACATCTAGCGTCTTGACATCAAATGGCGGCAGGACACACACGGATGTGATCGCAAGTTGAGCGCGGCAACACGACTTTTGCCTGAAAAGTCCTATGTTGCCTTCGCTACGCCATACCGCGCAAGGGCATCCCGCATGAATCGCATTGTCCCGATGATCCTCGCCGTCGCTCTGTTCATGGAGCAGATGGACTCCACCGTGATTGCGACCTCGCTGCCCGCGATCGCCCATGACCTCGGCGTCGGGCCGATCACGCTGAAGCTGGCGCTGACATCCTACCTGGTGTCGCTGGCGATCTTCATTCCCTTGAGCGGCTGGATGGCCGACCGGTTCGGCGCCAAGCGGGTGTTTCGCGCCGCCATCCTCGTCTTCATCCTCGGTTCGATCTTCTGCGCCTTTGCCAATAGCCTGCTCACCTTCGTGCTTGCCCGTTTCCTGCAGGGCATGGGCGGCGCGATGATGACGCCGGTGGCGCGCCTCGTGCTGGTGCGCTCGACGCAGCGCAGCGAATTGGTCGGCGCCATGGCGCTGCTCACGATCCCCGCGCTCGTCGGGCCCCTGGCCGGACCGCCGCTCGGCGGTTTCATCACCACCTATTTTTCCTGGCACTGGATCTTTCTCATCAACGTGCCCGTCGGCATCGTCGGCCACATCCTGTCCGGCATCTACTTGCCGGAAATCAAAAGTGCCGCGCCGCCGCAGATCGACATCAAGGGCTTTTTCCTCAGCGCCATTGCCGCTTCGGGCACAATGTTCGGCCTGTCGGTGATGAGCCTGCCGGCGCTGCCGCCGCAGATCGGCGCTGCCGCCGTCGTGATCGGCCTTACCTGCGGCTCCCTCTATGTCCGCCATGCACGGCAGCATCCGGCGCCGCTGCTCGATCTCAACCTGTTCAAGGACAGTGCCTTCCGCACGGCCGCCATCAGCGGCACGCTGTTTCGCATCTCGGTCGGCGCCGTTCCCTTCCTGATGCCGCTGATGCTGCAGGTCGGCTTCGGGCTGACGCCGTTCCAATCGGGCATGATCACGTTCGTCGGCGCAGTGGGCGCGCTGACGACCAAATTCTTCGCCAGGCGCGTGCTGATCTTCGCAGGCTTCCGGACGATACTGATCTTTGCCTGTGCCACCGGCGCGGCGCTGACCTTCGTCAACGGCTTTTTCACGCCGGCAACACCCTATCCGGTGATGGCGTTCATCCTGCTGCTTGCCGGATTTGCCCGCTCGTTCTTCTTCACCAGCGTCAACGCGCTTGCCTTTGCCGACATCGCGGATTCCGACGCCAGCAAAGCGACCGCGATGAGCGCGGTATTGCAGCAGATGAGCCTTGCCTTCGGCGTTGCCGTCGCGGGCGCCATTCTCGAAATCGAGACCACGCTGACGGGATCGACGCTGGAACTTGGCGATTTCCAGACCGCCTTCATGCTGATCTCGGCGATCACGCTGTCGGCGGTCGTTCCGCTGATCGGCATGTCGAAGACGGCGGGGGCCTCGGTCTCCGGTCACCGGATGCGGCAGGAGCCGCAGGCGGAGACGATTGCCGTCAAATAGTTATGGAAGGCCTATTCCGGCCGTTCGCAGACGGCGACGATCTTGTTGCCGTCGAGGTCACGGGCGAAGGCCGCGTAGAAATTGGCGTGGAAAGACCGCAAGCCCGGGGCGCCCTCATCCGTGCCGCCGGCGGCGAGGGCCGCGGCATGGAAGGCATCGACAGCCGCTCGCGTCGGCGCCTCGAAGGCGATGGTAACGCCGTTGCCATAGGTCGCGGGCCGCCCGTCGAAGGGGTTCACCACCCAGAAGCGGCAGCGCACGTCCCCATCGGCGCCGTAACCGATCTCGTTTTCCGCCTCGCGCTGGCGGCGATAACGGAGAAGCGGCAACACCGCATCGTAGAAACGCCCGGCGGCGGCGAGATCATTGGTGCCGATGGTCACGTAGAGCAGCATGCAATCACTCCGCCGGTGCGTCGTCGAGATCGCTGACTTCCGACATGTCCTCCTCCGGCGAGCCGGCCTCCGCCTGGCGTCCCTTGAAGCCCTTGGCGAGCAGGAACATTTCGACCGATTCGGCCCGCGACGATGCAGGCTTCACATGGATCACCTGCTTGAAATTCTGCTTCAAGAGGTTGAGAAGCTCGCGCTCGGTTCCGCCCTGGAAGGTCTTCGCGAGAAAATGGCCGCCGGGCGCCAGTACATCAATGGCGAAATGGGCAGCGACCTCACAGAGGTGCATCGTGCGGATATGGTCGGTCTGGCGGTGGCCCGTCGTTGGTGCGGCCATGTCGGAGAGCACCAGATCCGGCGTGCCGCCGAGCGCGTCCATGATCTGGTCCGGCGCCGTCGGATCGAGAAAATCGAGCTGGAAAATATGGACGCCCGGCAGCGGATCCATCGCCAGAAAGTCGATGGCGACCACCCTCGGCTCGACATCCGTCGAGCGCGTGACGTTGGCGGCGATCTGCGACCAGCTTCCGGGCGCAGCTCCGAGATCTATGATCCGCCGCGCACCGGACAAAATCTTGTGCTTCTCGTCGATCTCCAGGAGCTTGAAGGCCGCGCGGGCGCGATAGCCTTCGAGCTGCGCCCGCTGCACATAGGGATCGTTGATGTGCCGCTCGATCCAGCGCCGCGAGGACGCCTTCAACTTACCCTTCTTGACCTTCTGGCCAAGCTTGCGCCCGGTGCGGTTTCCGCCGATCGGGGGTTTGGTCATTGCGTATTTCCTTCGTGGGAACCGTGCGGGCCGCGTGCGGACCTGCGGGCGCGGCCGCGCCGCCAGACGCCGTCATCGGCCATCATGTCGGTGAGCAGGCCTTCGCGCAGGCCGCGATCGGCAACGCGCATGCGCTCCGACGGCCAGCGGCGGCGAATGGCTTCGAGAATGGCACAGCCGGCGAGCACCAGATCGGCGCGATCCGGCCCGATGCAGGGATTGGCGGCGCGCGCCGTGAAATCCCATGAGAGCAGGCGTGCCTGCATCGCCGAGACCTCATCGTCCGACAGCCACAACCCATCCACCTTGCGGCGGTCGTAACGCGGCAATTCGAGATGGACGCCGGCAAGCGTCGTCACCGTTCCCGAGGTGCCGATCAGGTGGAAGCCGTTTTCGTCACCGGGATTGTCGAGCGTGTGGATTTCCGGGCAGTCGAACTTGGCGAGCATGCCCTGAACTTCGACGACCATCGTCTCGAAACTTTCCGGCGTGACATGCTGGCCGCCATGACGCTCCGAGAGCGTCACGACGCCGACCGGCAGCGATGTCCAATGGGTGATGTGATTTGCAAGCCGGCTGGAGCGGTTCTCGCCGATCCTGATGACGGCGATTTCCGACGAGCCGCCGCCGATATCGAACAGCACCACCGATTTCGTCTCGCGCCCGACCAGCGACGAGCAGCCGGACACGGCAAGCCGCGCCTCGGTCTCGCGCGTGATGATCTCGAGTTCCAATCCGGTTTCTGCAAACACCCGTTCGAGAAAAGCCTCGCCGTTTTCGGCAGCGCGGGTCGCCTCGGTGGCGATGAGCCGGGTCTTGCGGATCTCGCGGGACTTCAACTTGCCGGCGCAGACCTTCAGCGCCTCGATCGAGCGATCCATGGCGTCCTCCGACAGGCGGCCCGACGCGCCGAGCCCCTCGCCGAGCCGCACGATGCGTGAGAAGGCATCGACGACGCGGAACTGGCCGGGACGCGTCGGCTGCGCGATCAACAGGCGGCAATTGTTGGTGCCGAGATCGAGCGCTGCATAGAGCGGCGAGGCCGAATCAAAGCCGTGGGAAGAGGCCAGGCCGTTGCCAAGGCGATCCTCCGGCCCTTTCTGGGAAAATACCGGCCGCTCGTCCACCCGCGCGACGGACGCCGGGTTATGCGGCTGCGGCCTGGCTGCGGCGTCGGCAACCGGCCGCGCCTTCTCGCCGGTCGCAAGGGGACGCCCCTGCAGGCTGCGACGCTGCCGGTGTTTCTTACTGCGCTTTCGGCCGGAATGATCGGGGCCAGGGACCGCCGCGTGCTTCACGGAGGAGGCATCACGCGCCACACCAACGGCAGTCGCCTGCTCAATCTGCCCGGATTTGGAACGGCGCCTGCGTTTGCGTTTGCGCACCGGCTCCCCGGTCGCATCTTTCACTTCGGGACGCCCTGTTTCTCCGGAATGGCCGGAAGAACTGGCATTCGCAGAGGCCATGCGCGACGGTTTTCCCCGTCTGCGCTTGCCTTTGCCGGAACGGGACGGTGTCTGCCCCTCGTTGCGGCCTGCTGCCGACGCCCCGGAAACGGACGGCTGTTCGCCGCTGTCGGGGTCTCTCACGTGTCTGTCCATTGCGCCGCGCGGAACGATAGCCGCTCAAGACGCTCTCTTGATTTTCGTTGGGCGGACTCTACCAGTGCCGCCCGCTTTCGCCAAATTCTTTTTATGCCACGCCCGAATGCCTAAATTCCGGCGTCATCCCATGGATCGCCCTCCTGCGGATTTTGCGCGGGCAAACGACATTTTTTCCCAAAATCTATTTGCATCCGCCGATCTTTTGTTTATAAGCCCGCCTCACCGGCTGGGCGGCACGATCGCTCACGCAGCGTTGGGGAATAGGTTAACGGTAGACCCACGGACTCTGACTCCGTTAGTCCTGGTTCGAATCCAGGTTCCCCAGCCAAGCTTTTCGCAAAGAAAAACAATACGTTACGGGCGCCACACTTTCCTGCAATAGCGGGATTTGGTATTGCACAACCTGCCACGAATTTCCCAATAATTACAACGGCTCCTACATGGTGACGGCAACTCCGTGGCACATGAATGGCACATAGAGCCCGCCGTAAAGACATGAAAATGCACCAGAAAAAGGCCATGGTGACGTTCCCCCTCCGATCTGGCATCCTTCGCGCCATGCCCGCGCCCTCGAAACGAAAGCCCACCGCCGATCCGCGCCTCGCCCTGCGCGCCGTCACCGTGGACAACCCGTTCTACAGCCGGGCCCATGCTGGCGACCCCACCAATCCCAAGCGCATCAACGCGGTCGTGAATATCCGCGAAAGCGCGATCACGATGCTCGCCTCCCGAAACAAGATCGATGCTGCACAGGTTGCCGCCGCAACCAAGTTCCGCGCGCTATTCGCGTGGGCGGGCATAAGGCGATGACCACCGATGACCACCGGGGCGGATCGACTGTTTGGGAAAAGAGTGATAATTTTTTGGGCAGCTTCGGCAGCGCTGACTTTGTCGGCGGGAGGGATACTATGAAGCTCGTGATGGGGCTACTGATGGGGCTCTTCTCGACGGGGGCGATTGCCGCCGAAGTGGGGCGAACTGAGATAGAGGGACGTACGGTAATTCTCGACAGCGACGGCACATGGTCTTTCCTCAAGGAGGCCGGCGCAAGCTCGCCCTCGGTCGATCGCGCGGACAGGTCCAAGGAACCCGCTGTGGATTGCTCCCCTGTGTCCTCCAACGTTCTTCCTGTTGTCGTATGTCTACGTGAAAGTGATTGGAGCCGCGCGAAGCTAGGTGGAAGTTTCGAGATTGGATTCCAAGCGAAGAAAGTCGCTCTGTATGGAGGCTTTGTCACAGAGAGGATAGCCATGTCCGCAGACACCACGCGTAAGGCGGTTGTTCAACAAATACAGGAGGCTGCCGGGCTTAAACCAATCAAGGTATTGGTCAATGATACGAAAACCATCAACGATCACGATTGGGTGCACATTGTTGCGGAGGCAATCGTATATGATATTCCCTTCACATATGAGTTCTATGTCACCTCGATTAAGGATAAAGGCACCGTACAATTCATTCTCTATGCCCCTAACGAGCAATTTGCTGAGACGAAAGATCTGAGGGAGAAAGCTGCATCTGGCCTTACTATCAGATACTGAACTTTCCGAAGACGTTAGCGTCGCGAAGACAGAAGTCCATCGTCGTCGCGGATGCCACCACATTCTCGCTATGTGCCTTTATTGGGTGCGCTTGCATTGACGTGGCGCAAAGACGGATTTCACAAGCGCGTTTCTCGGCGTCGATAGCTTCCTGATAGGCGATGTCGGCGGAAGGTCCCCACAAATGGGGAACAAACGATTCCAAACCAACGCGTTTCCGACGCCCGCGCGATCACCAAATAACGACGAGATGGAAAAACTGACCGATGCAGCAAATCGTGCAGGCAAGGCGACCCTGAGCGATTGGGTGCGCGATTTGTTGTTGGACGCGGCGAGACTTGTGAGCAAGAGCGCATAGCGATAGCTTTGGCTCTTCTCTCGAAGCAGAAGTGTCAACCATGACAGTCAACCCACGCAAGTTTATCGACGATATTGGAGCAGGCGGCGAAGAAGCCAAGACACTATTCATGGAATACGCCGAGGAAATGCCAGGAACACGTTCCTGCGTCATTTCCCGCCACTTGCCGCGAAGCTGTGTATCGTTGCCGATTCCGATGAAGATCAGGAATCCTCCGACCAGCAGTTCGAAGAAGGCGACGATATTGTGGGAAAGGTTGTTGCGGGGACGTGGGCAAATTCTTAATCGAGGGGTCGCATGGCGGGTTCTAAACGCCGTTGAACGTGAATGGAAATGGCCGGAGATTGAGAATTTGATTGGGGCGCTAACGCAGCCTGAAAAGGAGCGTTACACGCAAGACGCAAGAGAGATAGCTGCAGGCGGCCGCCTTTCATTTTAACGGCCGTATTGATCGCGCGATCTCTCAAGTGCTTGATGACCAAGAGCGATGCGCTGTTGCAAAAGGGCTCGATTTCAAGCCTCCATCACTCCGGCGAGTGAGGGAACTGACAGCGGCATAGGTGCCGCAAGGGGTCGCCTTCCCGGCAAGGAAGGGGCCGGCTGAAGGCGCCCCCATGGAATGCCCCCCTGAAGGGGCCGACACTAACGAAGTTAGTGGTAGTCTGTCACTACATATTTGATTCCGTTACCAAAATTCGCTTTCCGCCCACGGTTTTTGCTCTGACACTCGAAGGACAATATTCCTAATCTAGAAGCGGGACGATGCAAGATACGAACGCCTGGCCATCGATGTCTCCCTCAAGTCACCACGCGCCTTCGTTTTTTACATAGACTTGCACGCTCAAGTTCGGATTAGCATCCAAGGCGGGCAAAGCCTATATTGGCTCGTGCCCCGGCAACGGTATTTCATGGAGACGTTGATGAGCCGCGACCCTTACTACATTTTGGGCGTGAAGCGGGACGCCACACAAAAGGATATCCAAAGCGCCTTCCGCAAGCTCGCGAAGAAACACCACCCCGACCTCAATCCCGGCGACAGCCCGGCGGAGGAGCGCTTCAAGGAAATCTCCATCGCCTATGAGCTTCTGAGCGACGAGCAGAAACGTGCTCGATTTGACCGCGGCGAGATCGATATGTCGGGTGCAGAGCAGGCACCGCGCAATTATTACCGTGACTATGCGTCGGCGAGCGGCCCTGGCGGTCCTTATCATAACAGCGCCGGCTTTGCCGATTTTGGCGAGACGGAAGATCCTTTTTCCGCTTTCTTTTCCCGCCGCACGCGCGATGGTCAGTTCCATTCGAGGGGGCAAGATCGTTATTTCTCGATGGCGGCCGATTTTCTCGATGCCGTAAACGGCGCCAAAACCCAGGTGAGACTGCCTGATGGCGCCGCCCTTGACGTCCAAATCCCTGCGGGTACACGCGATGGACAGACGTTGCGTCTCAGCGGCAAGGGAGAGCCGGGAATTGGCGGCGGGCCTGCGGGCGATGCTTTCATCGAGGTTCACGTGCGACCGCATCGTTTCTTCCAGCGCGACGGCGACGACATTCGCCTGGATCTGCCACTTTCGCTGAGCGAAGCGGTGCTCGGCGCTAAAATCCGTGCTCCGACCCCCACCGGTCCAGTGACGCTGACGGTGCCCCCGCATTCCAACAGCGGCAAGATCCTGCGTCTGAAGGGTAAAGGCGTGCCGAAGCGGGGCGACGGCCGGGGCGATCTCTTTGTCACCCTGAAGATCGTTTTGCCCGACAATCCCGATCCGCGTCTCACCGCCTTCATGAAGGAGTGGTCCGAGGCAAGCAGACAGAATCCGAGAAAGAGCATGGGGGTGGCACCATGAACGAGCTTGAATTTTGCCTGAAGCTGAAGATTGACGTGCAAGTGCTTTCTGTGTGGATTGAACAGGGCTGGCTTGTTCCCGATAAGACGGGCCCCGAACCGCAATTTCGCGATGCGGATTTCGCACGCGGCCGGCTGATCATCGAGATGACCCGCGACATGGGCGTCAACGAGGCGGGTGTGGACCTTGTCATGGAACTTGTCGATCAGCTTCACAGCCTGCGACGCACGATGCGAGACCTGATGGCTGCACTCGGCCAGCAGGACGAAGAAACGCAATTCAAGATACTCCGCTCTGTTGGTCGCAACGAATGACCAGGATGAGGCCATGACAGAGGATGAGCGCGTTGCCATTTAAGAACGACGTGCGCATTTTTTGATCCACGTCAATGAGCAACTCCCGTCGGTACATATGCTAGAATGGTGATTGGGCGGTCGCAGCCATCGCATGCAGAAGGTGTTGCAGGCCTCAAGTCGACCGAAATTGAGTGAGAACAAAAATGAATATTGCAGAGATCAAAAGAGGTCTCGAAGATCGCCGTCGCGGCATTGAGCGGCGGCTGGCAGCGATTGAAAGCGACCTGGGCAAGAAACTGGATGCCGACAGTGCCGACCGGGCGATCGAAACCGAGAACGACGAAGTTCTCATGAGTATGAAACGGAGCGGCCGCGAAGAATTGAAGGCGATTTTATCTGCGCTTGGTCGTATAGAAAGTGGCGCCTATGGCCGATGCGTCCTTTGCGGGGCGGAAATTGGCGAACAGCGGCTCGAAGCCCTGCCTTTTACGCCTTATTGCGTCGAATGCTCGCGTGGCGCCGCTTAGTCGAAATCAAGACTGCCGGATCGCATCCAGAAATCTCGCTTGGAGCGAAAGAACGGCGTACAAGGAAGTCAATATCGGGTGGAAGACCATCGCTCCTTCCGGGCAGGCTCCACCGATATCAACGAAAGGCCCATGCCAATGCGAGCGATGGTCCTTGAAGCACTTGGCGGGCCGCTGTTAGCGGTCGAGCGGCCGCTTCCGCTGCCGCGTGCCGGTGAGATCCGAATGAGGATCGAAGCCTGCGCCGTTTGTCGCACGGACCTTCACGTGATTGATGGCGATCTGCCTCGACCGAAGCTGCCGCTCATTCCGGGTCATGAGATCGTCGGTATCGTCGAGGCGGTGGGCGAGGATGTTGACACAGTAAAAATCGGCCGCCGCGTTGGCGTCCCCTGGCTCGGCCATACATGCGGGACATGTTCCTATTGCCGATCGAGCGCGGAAAATCTCTGTGATGACCCTTTGTTCACCGGCTACACCCGCGATGGCGGCTTCGCCACGCATGCCGTTGCGGACGCAGACTATGCTTTCGATCTCGACCCTGAAGCCGATCCCGTATCCCTGGCGCCATTGCTCTGCGCGGGTCTTATAGGCTGGCGCTCACTGAAGCGGGCCGGTGACGGTCGAAAGATCGGCATCTACGGTTTCGGCGCGGCGGCACACATCATCGCCCAGGTCTGCATCTGGCAGGAGAGGAAGGTCTATGCATTTACCCGTCCCGATGATGCGACGGCCAGGCGCTTCGCCCTCGACCTTGGCGTCGCCTGGGCCGGCGGTTCGGATGAGCCGGCGCCGGAACCCCTGGACGCCGCGATCATCTTCGCGCCGGTCGGCAGCCTCGTGCCGTTGGCGCTCAAGGCGGTGCGCAAAGGCGGGCGCGTGGTCTGCGGAGGCATCCACATGAGCGACATCCCGGCCATGCCTTACGCCGCGCTTTGGGGCGAGCGGGAACTCGTTTCCGTGGCGAACCTGACGCGTCAGGATGCACGGGAATTTTTCGCGGTCGCCAAGCAAGCCGGAGTACGCACGCACACAACCGTCTATCCACTCGAAAATGCCAACTCCGCTCTTGCCGACCTTCGGGCCGGCAGGGTCAGCGGCGCGGCCGTTCTCGTCCCCTGACGAGGAACCGCCTGCCGATGGCAGTTTCGACTTCCGAACAGCCGCTTGCGCGCGTGGTGGTGAACTTGTGGCCTGCGCTTACGAATTTCCTCGACAAAGCGAAAATTCCATTCACGGCACCGCCGGCGAAGGCTATAGCCGTTTGTCACGAACAAGAAAAATGGACCTGAGCCCATGACGGACACCGTTGTCGATCGCTTCCTTCGCTATGTCGTGATCGATACCCAATCCGATCCCAAGTCGTCGACGCAGCCCTCGACCGAGAAGCAGAAGAATCTCGGCCGCATGCTGGTCCAAGAATTGCTGGCGATCGGCTTGTCCGATGCGCATATCGACGAGCATGGCTACGTCTATGCGACCATTCCGTCCAATGTCGACAAGCCTGTACCGGTGATCTGCTTTTGCTCGCACATGGACACGGCCCCCGACTTCACGGGAACAAACGTCAAGCCGCAAATTGTCCGGAACTACACCGGTGGCGACATCCAGCTTTCAGGCGATCCGCAGCAGATCATTCGCGTCAGCGATAATCCGGCGCTGCGCGACCAGATCGGCAACGATATCATCACGACGGATGGCACGACCCTGCTCGGCGCCGACGACAAGGCCGGCCTGGCCGAGATCATGACAGCAGCGCAATTCCTGGTCGACAATCCGGACATCCGGCGTGGCACAATCAAAATCCTCTTCACACCGGATGAGGAAATAGGCCGCGGCGTCGACAAGGCCGATCTCGAAAAGCTCGGTGCTCAGTTCGCCTATACGGTCGACGGCGAAACAGCCGGGCATATTGAGGATGAGACCTTCTCGGCCGATGGCGTCGAGATCACGATTCAGGGCGTCGCCATCCATCCCGGCTTCGCTCAAGGAAAGATGGAGAATGCCGCCAAGATCGCCGGCGCAATTCTCAGCCGGCTGCCGAAGGACGCAGCACCTGAGACGACCGCAGGCCGCGACGGCTTCGTTCACCCGACGGGCGTCACCGGCTCAATGGAAAAGGCGGTCCTGAGTTTCATTGTCAGAGACTTCAACGATGATGGCCTCGCGGTGAAGGAAGCCATGCTTGAGACGCTCGTCAAGGGCGTGATGGCGGACTATCCCGGTTCGTCCTACACCTTTGAGGTCAAGCAGCAATACCGTAACATGAAGGCCATACTCGACCGTCATCCGCAGCTGGTCGAAAACGCCATCGAGGCAATCCGCCGCGCCGGCATGGAGCCTTTGCGCGGCAGTATCCGCGGCGGTACCGATGGTTCTCGGCTATCGTTCATGGGCCTGCCCTGCCCCAACATCTTCGCCGGCGGTCATGCCTTTCATTCCCCGCTCGAATGGGTCAGCCGGCAGGACATGGAGAAAGCCGTAAAGACGCTCGTCGAACTGGCCAAGATCTGGGAGGAGCGTGCTTAGAGCGGTTCATGGTTGAATTGGATCATGCTGGCGCGCTCAGCCAAACAGTGACCGTTCGTTGATCAGAACAAGGTGTAAAGTCGAGGCGGCATTCTTTCATCTATCGCGGGCGAGGTGCCGCACGAGACCGCGCCGGCCGCGCTCCATGACGACGTTATGGTTCCAGCGGAAGATCGGCTTCAGGATGAATGAGAATCTGACCATCCAAGGCTTCGTGACCTTGACGATCCAATCGTAGCGCAGATGGCATTTGGAGCCTTCGGGTTGCAACGCCCACCGGCCGATGCCCTCAAGCTCGCCGGAAGCCCGGCCCTCGATGAGCTTCAGCGGTTCGACCCTGACAGTTTGCATCTCAAAGACCAAATCGTAAGGCAGCGCGGTGGACCATCTCATCCTGCGGACGGAACCGATGCCCGCCTCGTCGCCGTCGCGCAAGAGATCGACCTGTTTCACCGACGGCCACCAGTCGGGCCAGGTCTCAGGCGTATTGAGCACCCGCCAGACATCTTCAACCGATGAATCGACGATCCATTCCGTAACAAGATGAAACTCGGTCGATGACATCGCAAATCCGGCTTCAAGCATTTTTAATCGCGGCAAGCGCCAGTGGAGAGGCGCTTACAATAGGATGCTCAATGTATAGGACATACGAGCGGTGCTAGAAATAGGACAGCTTACCCGAACTTGGAGCGGCTGGGGGCCAGCCGCTCAACTGCGCAGGCCGGGCGCCTCTTGGCCGGTGCGGGCCACATATTCGGTGTAGCCGCCGCCATATTGCTGGATGCCCTCGGGCGTCAGTTCCAGCACCCGATTGGAGAGTGCTGCGAGGAAATGCCGGTCGTGCGAAACGAACAGCATGGTGCCCTCGTACTCCGACAGGGCCTTGATCAGCATTTCCTTGGTGTCGAGGTCGAGATGGTTGGTGGGCTCGTCCAGTACCAAGAGGTTCGGCGGGTCGAACAGCATGATCGCCATGACCAGCCGCGCCTTCTCGCCGCCCGACAGCACCCGGCACCTCTTCTCCACATCATCGCCGGAAAAGCCGAAACAGCCCGCCAGCGCCCGCAACGGACCCTGCCCCGCCTTCGGGAACGCGTCTTCCAGGGACTGGAACACAGTGCGCTCGCCGTCCAGAATATCCATCGCGTGCTGCGCGAAGTACCCCATCTTGACGCTGGCACCCAAGGCGACGCTGCCATGATCCGGCTCGGCCGAGCCTGCCACGAGCTTCAGCAAAGTCGACTTGCCGGCGCCGTTGATGCCCATGATGCACCAGCGCTCGCGGCGGCGCACCATGAAGTCCAGCCCTTCATAGATGCTGCGGCTGCCATAGCTCTTGTGCACGTTCTTCAGGTTGATCACGTCCTCGCCCGAGCGCGGCGCCGGCTGGAACTCGAACGCCACCGCCTGGCGGCGCTTGGGCGGCTCCACCCGGTCGATCTTGTCCAGCTTCTTCACGCGGCTCTGCACCTGGGCTGCGTGCGAGGCACGCGCCTTGAAGCGCTCGATGAACTTGATTTCCTTGGCAAGCATCGCCTGCTGGCGCTCGAACTGGGCCTGCTGGTGCTTCTCGTTCTGCGCCCGCTGCTGTTCGTAGAAGGCGTAGTCGCCCGAATAGGTCGTCAGCGATCCGCCGTCGATCTCGATGATCTTGGTGACGATGCGGTTCATGAACTCGCGGTCATGCGAGGTCATCAGCAGCGCGCCCTCATAACCTCTCAGGAACTCCTCCAGCCAGATGAGGCTTTCGAGATCCAGATGGTTGCTCGGCTCGTCGAGAAGCATGGCATCCGGCCGCATGAGGAGAATGCGGGCCAGCGCCACGCGCATCTTCCAGCCGCCCGACAGCTTGCCGACGTCGCCGTCCATCATCTCCTGGCTGAAGCTCAGACCGGCCAGAACTTCGCGCGCGCGGCCTTCCAGCGCATAGCCGTCCAGTTCCTCGTAGCGCGCCTGCACCTCGCCGTAGCGCTCGATGATCGCGTCCATCTCGCCGGCCCGGTCCGGGTCCGACATGGCAGCCTCGAGTTCGCGCAATTCAGCGGCAACGTCGCTCACTGGGCCGGCGCCGTTCATCACCTCGGAGACGGCGCTGTGACCCGCCATCTCGCCCACGTCCTGATTGAAGTAGCCGATGGTCATGCCCTTATCGACGGAGACCTGCCCCTCGTCGGGCTGCTCATCCCCCGTGATCATCCGGAAGAGCGTCGTCTTGCCGGCCCCGTTCGGACCAACGAGGCCGATCTTCTCGCCCTTGTTGAGCGCCGCGGAGGCTTCGATGAAGAGCAGACGGTGGCTGTTCTGCTTGCTGATATTGTCAATACGAATCATGTGTGCGCGAGGTCCAAAACGTTGCGGCGGCAAAGGGCATGTGCCGCGGGGCGTATCGCAAATTTTCAGCAGGGTAAATGGGCGGTGTCGCCGCCGACTGGCATCTGGCAGCCTTCGCCCTGGCTGTATTCAGAAAAGCAGTGCATTCCTCGCGCCCGCCCAGGATGATGGTGACCGGGCGCCATCAACACGAGCGCTCACTTAGCGGAAACGGGCGGTCGTTATCAAAATCGAGCCCTTTACCTCGCCTCCTTTTCGTAGAGGTAGGCATGGATCGAGGCGAAGATCATGAGAACAATGAGCGCCACCAAGCCGACGATCTGAGCGATAGCCTTTCCGAGCGGCATCAGGGCAGGTCTCCGGCCAGAGCCTCCGGACTGTCGCGCCGGTTTCACCACATCCGCATCTGCCGTGATCTTGATTGCATTCGCTCTCAAATGCTCGGTCAGTTTCCGGTTTATCTCTGCATCGGTTGCGTCGCCATCGGTGTTCAGACGTAGCCCGTGTTTTCGCGCCGATGTCTCAGTCATGCGAAGCCCTCTCCTTCGATCTGCCGATAGTCTCCGGGTTCACGGTCAAAGCAGGATCGGCCAATCGGGCCTCATCACTGGGTAACAGCCATGGGCTCGACCTTGACGACGTCGCCCGGCAGGACGAGGGTACCTTCATCCGCCGGTATCTTGGTTGACTTTCCATCCTTCTGCCGGACGATGGAGTAGGTGACGCTGGCAACCGCCCCGGCTTGCGGCGTCTGAGCCGCATCGGCCGATTGCAGGAGAGCTTCGGTCATGAGGTCGCGGCTGGTGACGAGTTTCAGGGCCAGCGTATCCAATTCCGCTTCGGTGTTCTGCAGTTCCTGGGCGAGTTGGGCATCCCAATCGTTTCGAAGATTGGTCTCGTCCTGATTTGCCTTGCTGACGTCCTGCTTGGCTTTCAAAGACGCCGTGTCGATATCAAGCAGGGCCGCCTGCAGGTCCGCCGCCCTTTGTTCGACGGTGAGCTTGCGCGCGCTGAGCGCGAGCCCCTTTTCCGCCAGTGTATCGACGCGGCCCTTGTCTTCCATGACCAGCGCCAGCTGTCGGGTCTGGGTGACGGACTTCTTGCCGAGTGCCTCGATTTCGTTCTGCAGCAGGGACTTCAACTCCGCAAGCTGCGTCAGTTGCAGCTTCAGGCGTTTGTCGCGCGAGACCATCAGGGCCTTTTCGCTCTCGACGAGACTTGTGGCATCGGCGGCATTTTTCAGTTCCAGGGGAACGGCGATGTCGCTCTTTTCGGCGATTTCTGCCTGCAGCCGCGCGCGCCGGACGAGAAGCCTGTTTCTCTCGGCTATCCGCACGGAGGATTCGCCCTGGGCCGTGATGAAATCGCGCGCAAAACGCTGGCCGCTTTCGGCCCGGCGCAGTCCGCCGCCAAGGCTGACCGCCTTCAGGACCGTCATCTCCGGCGCGAACGGATATTCTCCAGGCGTCTGGACGTCGCCGGCCAGATAGATCGGCCGGTACTGGGCAAGTTCGACCGAGGCAGACGGACGGTCCGGCAGGCCGAACAGTTTTTGAAGCTGCAGCCCGACTTCATCGGCGATCTCGGACGTCGTTTTTCCCGAGGCAGGCAGAGTACCGAGAAACGGCAGGGAAATGCCGCCCGACGCGCCGACGGTGTAGTCGCCGCTGATGGCAGACCAATCCCTGACGGTTCCTTCGGCGGTCTGCCATTCCGCAACGCGGATTCTCAACTTGTCCATGGCGCCGAGCGTATAATCGTCGGCAAAGGCGGCGTGGATACCCGAAACGCTGATTGCGAGCGCGAGTACGGAAAGGCGCGCCGCACCTGCGGCTCGCTTGCCAAGGGCAGGAAGTCCTAGACAAAGACTTCTTTTCATAAAAATCCCTCACTTAATACCAAAGCCGATCCCGGCGTGACGACGGAAGCGGCGTATTCACAAGGCTGAAGACTGAGATCAGTAGCTGCCTCGGGACAGGCAGACGGCAGGAATTGTCTTTGCAACGATGACGACATCGCTGATCAGCGACCAGTTGGTGACGTAGTGGGTGTCGAAGGCGATCCGTGCAGCATAGGAAACATCGTTGCGTCCGCTGACCTGCCACAGTCCGGTCAGGCCGGGGCGTGACTTCAGATAGTAGACCGCCGATGTTTCATAAAGCTCGAGCTCGTCTTCCACGACGGGACGTGGGCCGACGACGCTCATGTCACCGCGGATGATGTTGAGGAGTTGCGGAAGCTCATCAAGGCTCAATTTGCGCAGGACGCTGCCGACTACCGTAACGCGCGGATCGTCCTGCAGTTTGCGGGTCGCCTGCCATTCCTCATAGGCCTTGGGATTCTTGCGCAGATGGTCCTGCAGAATCTTGTCTGCGTCCGGCGCCATGGTCCGGAACTTGAGGCACTTGAAGAAGCGACCATTGTGACCCACGCGGCGATGTCCATAAAAGACACTACCGCCATCCGAAAACTTCACCAGGGCCATGAGAAGCAGAAAAATCGGACTAAAGACGATGAGCGCCAGAGACGCTGCAACGATGTCGAACCCCCTCTTTGATATTCCCCCTATCGGCCGGCGTGCCCCGGCTTCGATGGTCGTAAAATACGGCGAACTTGCCGATCGAGTCGCAGACTTCATGGGAGATAACTCCATTTGCGTTGGCGATTGGTCGGGTCCCCTTGGGGCGCATGGCATCAATTACACGGAAGAGTGTAGAGGCAGATTTTGTTTTTTAAAGGCAGATTTCATGCCGCATTTCGCGCCCATGCTGGTTCGCTCTCAAGTTAAAAATGAAAAAAGTGATTATTATTTTGATAAAATGCCATCAATTAATTGATACGTCAAGCACGCTATTGACTAGTTCTGAATCTAGACTGAAATCGTCTTGAGTAAAACACGCGATTTATTCTTATTTAAAGCGATTTAGGTTCTTATTTTATATTTTAATACTCTTAACAGTTGAATATTACACTCAATTTATTCATGTCTTTACGCATAATTTTTGCAACGCAACATTATTTTGCACTGCACATGGATTTATTAAAAAAAGCTAATTTTGTAACAAAAGTTGACCAATAACGCCGTTTTTCCGCAACCTCTGGATATTTAAAATATAAACATTAACTTTCGATTGTGCTACCGGAAGGGAGTCCGGCGGAAATGTGGCAAAATCCTGTTCCGTGCACTGATTTGCAGCCCGTCGTATCGAGCCGTCAATGTCAGGTGGTCGACGGGCGTATCTTCGTGTCTGACGACACCAAAAATGTTTTCAGTTATCGCGCAATCTACAGATGAATTTAAATGCGGGCTAAGATTTGATGCGGTAAATGGTCCTGACCAAGATGAAACATAGTGTCCAGGCGGCGGTTGAATCTGCGGCCCACGTTCGATATGTTAATAATCGCCTAAGAGGAGAAGGTGCTTTTTCCATGATGCGCGCAGATCAAGACGTAGCCTTGAGGGTGTCCTGATGTTTGCACCACGTGTTTTTGCCAGCATGTTGGGGTGCTTGGCCGTTTTTGCCATAGCGACCTACTTTCTGACTGGCTCGGCCTGGACGACTGCCTGGCAGACACTGGTCTGCGCCGTTCTGTTGCAGACCGGATACTTCATCGCCGTCCTGGCGCTGGTGACAAAAGAAGCCAGGGACCGCCGGAAAATGACACGGGGCCAGTCTGTTGCTTCGGCATCGACCGGTGAGGACAAAGAGCCGAAAACGCTTCGCGTTCCAAACAATCCGCGCCACTTCAACTCCTGAACGCACCGATAGACTGCCCCTGATTTCCCATTTCCTGTATCCTTCCGCAGCGCGCCGAAGACGATCAACTCTTCGCAAGTGCAACATCGTGCCTTGTCGCCTGTTCAAAGCCGGCCTAGTTTCGGCGTGACAGCGATAGAGGAACATGATCATGAAACCGAATGCCGATGTCTGCGTCATCATCGCCGCTAAGAATGCGGCCGAGACGATCGGGCGTGCTATCAAGTCAGCGCTGGCGGAACCTGAAACCGCAGAGGTGATCGTCATTGACGACGGCTCGAGCGACGGCACCGCGGATGTTTCCCGGCAAGTGGACGACGGTACCGGCAGGCTGACCGTCGCAAGCTTCGACATCAACAGGGGACCGGCTGCGGCCCGCAATCACGCCATCTCGCTATCGAAGGCACCGGTGCTTGCGATCCTCGATGCCGATGATTTTTTCTTTGCCGGCCGGCTGAAAAACCTTCTGTCCCAGACGGATTGGGATTTCATCGCCGACAACATAGCCTTTGTCGACGAGGAAAAGGCGTCGAGCGCGCATCTTGCGCTTGAAACCTTCCCGGCTGCGCCGCGCATCCTTGATCTCAGCGAATTCATCGAGGGCAATATCTCCAAGCGTGGCGTCCGGCGTGGAGAGATCGGATTTCTTAAACCGCTGATGCGGCGTAATTTTCTGGATGCGCACAAGCTTCGCTATCAGGAAAGCCTGCGGCTGGGCGAGGACTACGACCTCTACGCCCGCGCGCTGACGAAGGGTGCGCGCTACAAGATCATTCACAGTTGCGGCTATGGCGCGGTCGTGCGCGGCAATTCACTGAGCGGCAGCCACCGCACGATCGATTTGAAGCGGCTCTACGAGGCCGACAGGGCAATCCTGTCTCAGACCGACCTTTCCGACCAGGCCAGGGCGCTGATCGGCCAGCACGAGCGCCATATTCGCGGACGATACGAGCTTAGGGAATTCCTCGATATCAAGCGGCAATCCGGCCCGAAGGCCGCCCTGCTCTACGCGCTCGGCAAGCCATCCGCGATCCTGGCGATCGCCGGTGGAATCTTTGCCGACAAGACCGAGCGCTTTCGCCGGCAGCCCGACGCGGCGCCGGTGGCGCTCGGCGGATCGGGCGCGCTGCGCTATCTCCTGCAGCCGCCATCAACTGCCGCCTGAGGCTGGTGTTGATGGCGGCTGGAGCGTGCGGCCGCGACTACTGCATAATTCCTTAAATCGGAATCGATTTAAGGATAAAATTATGCAGCAGTTTCAAAGTGCTACAGCGTCCTTTGCGCGTCATGTTTGACGCGCGGCGCTGTAAAGCGCATCGCGTCAAAACGGATTCATGCGATGCGCTTTAGGTCTTTGTGCTTATGCATGTCGTTGTCCCAAAACCGCTGCACACTTTTGGGCGACATGCATTAGAAATAGGCGCGGCGCACGCTTTCAATGACGCCCAGAAAGCGCTCCTTGCGCTCCGCCAGAACAGGATCGGCGCTCAGTTGCTGCGTGGCGCGTGCCGCCTGCCACAGCGACAGGGCCGATGGCGCGGCGAGCAGCTGCTTTGCGGCAACACGCAGGGAGGTCTGCGTGGGGTCGCGCACGGCAACCATCGCGCTGTCATCGATCTGCCGCTTGTTCGGATCCTCCAGAGCCGGTTGCCTCGTGTCGAAGCCAATACCCCAGAAGCGCGCGCCCTTGGTGATCGCTTCGGCCCGAGTTGATACGGGAACGTGACGCGGACGGTAGGTAACGCCGACGGTCTGGGCCCAGTCGTTCCATTTGAAGCTGTTGATGCTGTTCGAGGTCGTTACCGCCACCCACGGCACGCGGAACGCGTCGGCGAGAATGGCGCCGTGCATCGATTCCGCGACGATCAATTCCGACTGGGCAATCTCGCGAATGACCTCCTTGGCGTCACCGCGCGGATCGATGTAATGCAGACCGACGGTTCCGCAAATGACGGGCCATATGCCGGCAGCGGCCGATTCCCAATGGGGAACGAAGCTCTTCTTGTGCTTTTTCGGCAGGTTTTTGAATTCGGGCATTTCGGCGACCATGACGGCCGGGTCGATGATGCCGAGTTTTGGATCAATGCCCACCTTCTGCGCCGTCAGAGGGCCGCGCACGCAGCGGATGTCCCATTCGCGCTTATCACTCATGTCCGGCAAGGTGCCGTAGCCGAAGCCACTTCCCAGCACCAGCTTATGCCGGCCCTCCGGCAGAAGCGCACGGTTGAGAACCGTACCGACGCCGACGAGAAGGGTTTCCGCGTGAACGTCGCGAAAACCCGGGATCAAAAAATCCCAGAGCCACAGATTGAGATCGTCGCCGAAGTTTCCGTGCTGCGATTCCCAGTAATAGGGGTCCATGACCAACTCCTGTCTGCATTGCCAAGGGACTTGAAAGGGCGCGACATGCCGGAGCAGTCACGGATGTCAGTGTGCACAGCAAAAAAATGCCGCACCTGCGAAGGGCTAACGTGATAATTTGCCGACGGCAAGCTGAAGCGCACTTTGCAACAGTCTGGGATCGCGCCAGGCCCAGCGTGCGAGGAGATTGAACTGCGGCATTTTCCGCCGCTTGACCAAACGCGCCTGGCTCCAGAGAGCCTGTTTCCTTGCGGTATGCTTGTAGGAGCGGATGGAAGCGGCTTCCGCTGTTTTGCGTGGAAACCGCTCCTCCAATGTATCGAGTGCAACCCAGGTGTTGAATTGCTGCGAGAGAAACTGCGGAGAATCATTATCGATACTATGGAAGATATTGATGCCCTCTCCCCGCACAGCGCCCGGGTCGTTGCAGAGGACGACCCGTTCGGCCGCAATCGCGCAATCGCAAAAAAACAGCACGTCTTCCGCCGCCAGACGAAACTCCGCTTCAAAGCGGCGAGCCTCGAACAGTTTTCGCCCGATAACCATGCAGGACAGGTGCAAGAAGCTCCAATCCCGGAGCAGGACCTTGGGGAATTCGGGAACTTCAAGAACCAGCGGGCTCTCTGAAAGCCGGATTACAGTCTCGGTTTTCTGCAGTTCGGACACCGTGAAATGGTAATAAAAGGCGTCGCCGCCGGTGATCGAGGCCCAGTAGCAATCCGATCCGAAACGGGTCATCGCATCGTGGGCGTTCTTGAGATGATCCCTGATCCAAAAGTCGTCGGAATCGAGAAAGGCGACAAAATCCGTTTGCGCCGTAACGTTGTTAAGGCCCGTATTGCGCGCTCCGCCCGGTCCGGCGTTCAGCTGTTTGATCACTTTGATGCGCGCACGCTGCTCCTTCGGCAGGCTGTCGAGGTCGATTTCCACCGGGAAGGGAGACTGATCATCGACGATGATGATATCGAAATTCTGGTAACTCTGCGCGAAAACGGACTCCAGCGCCCGTTGCAGAATTCCAGCCTGTTTCTGGTAGTAAGGAATGATAACCGTAAATTTCGCCATCTTTTCGTCCTTGCGGTTTGTCTAGAAGATGTTGCTGGTTTCCTCCCTCAGCCCGCGCCCCACCTCGGCGCTTCTCCTCGGCCTTGATCCTCCCAATCGACACACAGGATTTAACATGCCCCCTACAGTCAACGTCAAATCCGTCACGAGCAATGTCGGTTGGAGCATTTTATCCAAGACATGCACATTCGGGCTTAAGTTTGTCACCGTGCCGATTCTTGCCCGCATCCTCACGCCGCAGGAGTTCGGCGCAGTCGCCGTGGCACTCACCGTTGTTCAGTTTCTGGCCATGATCGGTGGCGCGGGACTGACCTCGGCCTTGGTCATTCAGCGTGAAGAGGAGATGGAAACGGTCCATTCCGTCTTCTGGGCAAACCTGGCGATTTCCTGCCTTATGGCGCTTGGGCTCTATGTCTACGCGGATTTCTTTGCTGCCCTTCTTGGCGCTCCCGAAGCCGCTTACCTCTTGAGATTCATGAGTTTTCTCATCCCTCTTCAACTCGGCGGCGATGTTGCCTACGCGCTGCTCGCCCGGCGCATGAACTTCAGCAAGGACGCCGTCTGGAGCATGGTCTCCGAATCACTCGGCGCCGTCGTCGCCGTTGTGATGGCGCTTCTCGGCTGGGGCGTCTGGGCGTTGATCGCGCAGCTTTTCGTGTCCGCACTCGTGCGCCTTTGCGGCCTGTACACCGTCTCGCACTATATGCCGCGCCTCGTCTTCCACCCCCGCCGGGTCATCGGATTGAGCCGTTTCAGCCTTGGCATGATGGGCTCTGAAATCGCCAACTTCATCACATTCCAGTCGCCGATGGTGATCATTTCGCGCTATCTGGGCCTTGCCGATGCCGGTGCCTATTCGGCCGCCAACCGGTTTGCCAGCATTCCGAACCAAGTCGTGCTTTCGGCCGTCATGGGTGTTCTTTTCCCGGCCTTCAGCGGCATGATGGATGACAAGCAGCGCCGGTCGCAGGCGCTGATGTTCAGTACACAGGTGACGACCGTTTTGCTCGCTCCGATGATGTTCGGTCTCTGGGCGCTCGCGGAACCGTCCATGCGCGTTCTCTTCGGCCAGCAGTGGGCTTATGCTTGGCCGGTGTTGGGGCTGCTTGCGCTTTCCAAAGGCATTCTGACGCCCTGCAGCACCTTCATTCCCTACTTGAAAGGCGTTGGGCACGGCCGCGCTCTGTTCTGGTCTGCCGTCATTCGCGCGGTCGTTACCTGCGCGGCGGTCGCCTATGGCGCAAGCACGGGTACACTGATCGACGCGATGATCTGGCTTTGCATCGTCAATGCCGTGACGCTGGTGGCCTATTCCTGGGCGGTCTTTCGCGCGGACGGGACGCCATTCGTCAAAGGGCTCTATGTCAGCAGCCGTCCTATGCTGATGGCGTTGGCGATGGCACTCCTCGTTCGTTACCTGCTCCAGACTTTCGGTTCTCTCTTGCCAAATCCGGTGCTGCAGATCGTTGTTGGCGCGATGATCGGGGGTCTTATCTACACCGTGTTCGTGGTTCTTTCGGAGCGCCCGCTGCTCGCAAAAATCTACGAGCTCGTCAAGAACAGGCGTCACGGAACCGAAGGGGGAAACACCGGAGCGTGAACTCTGCGAATACGCCGCCGCGCGGTTGTGAGAACGCCTTATTTCGGGACACATCCGGACCGAGCAGAGCGATCTCATAAACCTTGACGTGCAAAATCGTGTATTTTTGAATAAAATTTTTCCGACAAAAATATCCGCTGAGCGGCTTTTATCGGAATATTCGCACATTCTTCAAAGTGCTGTGACTAGGCCATTTTTTAGAAACACTGGGGCCAGGATAGCTCGCCAGGCGGGTATTTTTTCCTCCTCCAAACCGCGTGCATTGCAGCATGGCAGGCAATTTTTTTGCTGCGGCGCCATATTATTTGACACGCACTGCCCTATCTTCGACGACGCAGGTTCGAGCCTGCTCTGGTTGAAACGGCCGCTTTGGGGGGAGTGGCCCAAACAGGGGATGTCGTCTTGGTTATCGACGCGAACATATCATCGCGGATCAATCTGATGCGCATCTTGCTCATCTCGGGGATCGTCTTTGTCCACGTTCCGTTTGATCCGCAGACCAGCCCATTTCTCGGTGCCAATGGCTTCATCGATTGGATCCGTGTTTTCCTGGGGGATAGCATTTTCCGCGTCGGCGTACCGTGCCTGAGCGCGATTTCCGGTTATCTCCTGTTCCGCCGCGGGCTCGATAGTTTCGACTATGGCAAGACAATCCGCTCCAAGGCGCGGACGGTTCTGTTGCCGTTCCTCATCTGGAATCTCGCTTTCCTGATGTTCGTCTACATCGCACAGGGACAAGGCATCGGCGTCGGCTATCTTCCAGACACGATCGCGGCAACGCCGCGTGAGCTGGCGACCCTCGCCTTTGCGATCGAAGCGCAGCCGATCAACATTCCGCTCTATTTCCTGCGCGATCTGCTTCTCTGCATCCTGCTTGCGCCGATTCTCGGATTGCTGATCAAGCGATATCCGCTGGCGACGCTGACGGTTTTCTTCATCTATGCCATCTTCCCGATCCCCAATGGCATTTTCCTGAAAAAATCGATCCTGTTCGGCTTCAGCTGCGGCATCTATGCGAGCCTCCACAAGATCGATATCCGGATGCTCGATCCGCATGCGGAGAAAATTTCTGTGCTGTTTCTGACGGCCGCCGCACTGCTGGCGACCGCACTCTATTGGACCGGCCCTGATTTCCCCGCCTGGCTCGACATACTGCTTAATCTGACGGCGATCTGCGGCATTGTCGGCTCCTGGGCAATTTCGGCGATCCTGGTGCGTTCACGCCTTGGAATGCGGCTTTCCCAAACGGAAGGTCTCAGTTTCTGGATCTTCTGCGCCCATTACCCGCTGCTGATCGCCTTCTGGATGTTCTGGAACAAGGCGGCCCAGCCGGAGCTCTATCCGCTCTTCTATTTTTCAACGCCGCTTCTTGCCCTTCTCATTCTCGTCACCTCGCACAATGCGGCCAAGCGCCTGACGCCAGGGCTGCACGCTGTCCTGACTGGCAGCCGTGCGGGCCGGCCCGGTTCCGCGCCGAAGCCCGCAATACAAAGCGGAGCAAACCAGAGGGGTTGGTCCGAACACTATTCCGCAGAGGAAAAAGCGACACGATGACAAAACCGATCTCGAAAACGCTCACCATCCTTGCCGTTCTTTCCGCCAGCCTTCCTGTGGCCGCCCTTGCGCAAGGGGCGAACGCAGGAACATCCTTTGTCGAGAATTTCGACAGGATCGATCGAAGTGTCTGGTACGTTTCGGACGGTTGGGACAATGGCGCCCACCAGAACTGCACCTGGTCGAAGAAACAGGTCACGGTTCAAAACGGCATGCTCGAACTGACCTTCGAACAGCGCAAGGCCGGCAAGCGGGACTACTCCTGTGGCGAGATCCAGACCCGCAAGCGCTTCGGCTACGGCACCTATGAGGCGCGCATCAAGACCGCTGAAGGCTCCGGTCTGAACTCCGCCTTCTTCACCTATATCGGGCCGACCGACAAGAAGCCGCATGACGAGATCGACTTCGAGGTCCTCGGCAAGGATCCCGGCAAGGTTCAGGTCAACCAGTATGTTTCGGCCAAGGGCGGCAATGAGAAACTGGTCGATGTCGAGGGCGGCGCGAATGCGGCGTTCAACGATTACGCCTTTGTCTGGGAAAAGGACCGCCTGCGGTATTATGTCAACGGGACCCTGGTGCAGGATATCAACGACCCTGCGAAAATCCCCGTCAACGACCAGAAAATCTTCTTCAGTCTCTGGGGTACCGACACCTTGAGCGACTGGATGGGCAAGTTCGACTACCAGGGACCGGCGAAGATGCAGATCGACCGCGTCGCCTTCACCGCCCCTGGTGACAAGTGCCAGTTTCCGGAATCCATCACCTGCAAGCTTGATTAAGACTTGTTAGCACTCGCAACATGAATGTTGCGGTGCACAAAAAACTGAACTAGGCTCCGCGTAGGCTGAGCGGAAAACAGGAAGTTTTCATGCTGGACGTATTGTACCTGGCACATGATGTGGCGGACCCGGCGATCAGGCGCAGGACCCTGACGCTTGAAGCAGGTGGCGCCAAGGTGACAGTGGCGGGTTTCCGGCGTGGCGCAGACACACCTTCCGCAAACGGTGTCATTGAGCTTGGCATCACCAGGGACGGAAAGTTTGCCCAGCGGATCGCCGCGGTGGGCAAGGCTGCGATGGTCCTTGGCGGCAAGCTTCGTGGGGTCGGCAGGCCCGGTATCATCATTGCCCGCAATCTCGAAATGCTTGCGCTTGCAAACAGGGCGAATGCGATTTTCGGCGGAGACATCCCGATTGTCTACGAATGCCTGGACATTCACCGCCTTCTGCTGCGCAAGGACTTTGCGGGCCGGGCGCTGCGTGCTGCCGAGCAATATCTCGGGCGCAATGTCAGCCTGCTGGTCACCAGCTCGCCGGCCTTCATCGAGAATTATTTCCGGCCGATCTCGCAACTGAAAGCCCCGACGCTGCTTCTGGAAAACATGGTCATCGACCTTGGCGATGGCACGGCGATAAAGCCGGTTTTGCCCCGGCCGCCCGAGCCCGGCGCACCCTGGAAGATCGGCTGGTTCGGTGCCCTGCGCTGCCAGAAATCCCTGAAACTTCTCGCGGAATTCTCGCGCGCCATGGACGGAAAGTTCGAAATCGTGTTGCGCGGCCGGCCGGCCTATTCCGAATTCGATGATTTCGATGGCTTCGTAAAAAACGAACCCTTCATGACGTTTCACGGCCCGTACAAAAACCCCGAGGACCTCGCTGCCATCTACCATGAGGTCCATTTCTCCTGGGGCATCGACTTCTTCGAGGAAGGCCTGAATTCCAGCTGGCTGTTGCCGAACCGGCTCTATGAGGGATGCCGGTATGGGGCGGTTCCGATTGCCATGAGAGGCACGGAGACGGCCCGCTTCCTCTCGGCAAAACACATCGGCCTGTTTCTGGATCGCGCCGAAAGCGCCGTGCTTGCCCGCCTCCTGGCCGACATGACGCCCGCGCGGTACCTGGCAGAATTCGACCGCGTTGCCGGCACCGGGTCAGAGAGCTGGGTCTTCGACAAGACCGACTGCCAGCGGCTCGTCAACCGGCTTACGGCCCTGCGCGCGAACGACGCACATTCCGCAATGCTGCAAGAGCCTTCGCAAACACAAAGCAATAAGGGTGGACTGCTATGAAAGCTGATGATCTGAAGCGTGGCCGTAGCCTTATCGTTATTCCCTGCCTCAACGAGGCCAAGTATATCGAGTCCCTGATCGCCAAGCTTGGAGGCGCGCTGCAGGACCTCGACGCCGATCTCGTCGTGGTCGATGGCGGAAGCAGCGACGGCACGCGCGACATCGTCCAGCGGATCGCCAGCGTCAATCCGAAGGTCAAGCTGCTCGACAACCCGAAGAAAATCCAAAGCGCAGCCATCAATCTCGCGGTCGCAACCCTCGGTGCGAACTACGACTACATGATCCGTATCGACGCCCACGGCGAGTATCCGGCGGATTATTGCCAGCGCCTGATGGAAGACGCCATCGCGACCGGCGCCGATTCCGTGGTGGTGGCCATGAAGACCGTGGGTGTCGGCACGTTCCAGAAAGCCACGGCCTTCGCGCAGAACTCCAAGCTCGGCAATGGTGGTTCGAAGCACCGCACAGGCGCGGTCGGCCATTGGGCGGATCACGGGCACCATGCACTGATGCGAATTTCCGCCTTTCAGGCGGTCGGCGGCTATGACGAGATGTTCAGCCATAATGAGGACGCCGAATTCGACTACCGCCTCCACAAAACGGGCTACAGGATTTGGATGACCGACAAGACGAGCATGATCTACTATCCGCGCAGCACCGCCGGAACGCTGTTCCGCCAGTATTTCGGCTATGGCCGCGGCCGCGCAAAGAACTTTCTGAAGCATCGCGCCATGCCGAGCATTCGTCAGATGTTGCCGCTTGCTGTCGCGCCAGTAGCAATCGGCGCCTTGCTTGCCGTCATCAATTGGGCCGCCGCCATTCCGGTCGTCCTTTGGGCCATCGCGTGCCTTGGCTACGGCGCCTGGATGGCGCTGGGGCAGAGAAATCCCTATGGGCCGCTCGCTGCCGTTTCCGCCATGGTTATGCATTTCGCCTGGTCGGCCGGTTTCTGGCGCGAGCTTCTCGACTTCCGCAATCGACGGGTCGCTTCATGAGAACACAGATTGACCGGAACGAGCATAACATCCGCATCGATATCGGTGTGTGCACCTATCGGCGGACGGAGCTTGAACAGACCCTGCGCTCGCTGGGCGCGATTGCTGTTCCCGAGGGAGCGACGATCCGTATCATCGTGGCGGATAATGACGAGGTACCGAGCGCCGAAGGCCGCGTGAACGCCTTGCGCGCCTCCGTGCCGCACGAGATCGTCTATGTGCATTGTCCATCCTCGAATATCTCGATTGCCCGCAACGCCTGCCTCGATAATGCGACGGGCGATTTCCTTGCCTTCATCGATGACGACGAGACGGCCGGCGAAAACTGGATCGTCAGGCTGATTGAAACGGCGGAGGCGACCGAGGCCGATGTGGTGCTCGGCCCGGTCAAGGCCGTCTACGACAAGGACGCGCCAGGCTGGATGCGGCGCGGCGACTTTCATTCGACGTTTCCGGTCTGGGTCGGCGACCGGATCGTCACCGGCTACACCTGCAATGCCCTTCTGCGTCTCGCCGCCCCATCGCTCGCCGGACGGCGCTTCAACCTCGCGCTCGGTCGCAGTGGTGGAGAGGATACGGAGTACTTTACCCACATGCACCGAATGGGCGGCAAGATCGGCTATGCGCCGGGGGCCTGGGTTGAGGAGCCGGTGCCGGCCAAGCGCGCGGCCTTTTCGTGGCTCGCCAAGCGGAAATTCCGCTTCGGCCAGACCCACGGGCGTCTGATCGAAGCGGGATCGGGCCTGGCAGGCAAGATCCGCCAGCTGGCCCTTGCCTCTGCCAAGGGCGGCTACTGCGCGATTGCCGCGACAGCGTTCCTCTTCTCTCCCGTTCGCCGAAACCAGTATATCCTGCGCGCCTCGCTGCATGCCGGCGTCGTCATCGGGCTTCTGGGTGTGCGGGAAATCGAGCAGTACGGCGCGGCGGAGGCTCGGTCATCCTGATGCAGCATCCGCAAGCGACATTCATCCTGGCCGCGTTCAAAGCGCGCGACACGATCGAGCGCGCGATCGACAGCGCGCTGGCGCAGACCGGCGTCAGCGTCGAGGTCATCGTCATCGATGATTGTTCGCCGGACGACACGGCCGATATCGTCAACGCCTACACCGATCCGCGCGTCCGCCTGATCCGGCTCGAGAAGAATCGCGGGCCCGGCGGAGCCCGCAATGCGGGCCTTGCGGCCGCGCGCGGAGACTGGATCGTCATCCTCGATTCCGACGACGCGATTTCCCCCGGCCGCACGGCGCGGATGATTGCGCGGGCGAAGCGTGCGGACGCGCAGATCGTCGTCGACAATATCGATGTCATTTCGCTGGATGGCGGAACGAAGAGGATGTTTGAGGAAGCGCAGCTTTCCGCGCTGGAGACGCTGACGCTTCCGGCCTTCATCGGCTCGAACGTGCTGTTTCAGTCCGAGCACAATTACGGCTACATGAAGCCGATCTTCGAGCGCCGTTTCCTGGAGGAGCACGCCTTGCGCTTCGATGAAACCTTGCCGATTGGCGAGGACTATCTGCTTCTGGCGTCAGCCCTTGCAAAGGGCGGCCGTTGCGCCGTCGAGCCGAGCGCCGGCTACACCTATTACATCAGAACCGGGTCCATCTCCCGCGTGCTGAAGCTGCATCAGGTGGACGCGATGCTGGCCGCCGATGCCGAGTTTCTCAAAAACCACCGGCTGGACGAGGCATCGATGGCGGCCCAGAACCGCCGCCACCGCAGCATCGAGGATGCACGGTCGTTCATCATCCTGGTCGACCAGATCAAGGCCCGGGCCCTTTCCGACGCGGTGAGAACCGCGTGGAGAAATCCGGCGGCAATTCGGCATCTGCGCATGCCGATCGCCGTCAGACTGCGGCGCCTGATGGCGCCGTTCACTGCAATTCGCCCTTTCGGCAACCCGCCGAAAACGATGAGTAGAACCACCCCGGGCAACAGCCCGCACAAAAGCAAAGGATAGTTCTATGGCTCCTGTCAAATCCGTTCGCAAAGCCGTTATCCCGGTGGCCGGAAACGGCACACGGTTTCTGCCCGCGACCAAGGCAATGCCGAAGGAAATGCTGACCATCGTCGACCGGCCCGTCGTGCAATATGCCGTCGAGGAAGCAATGCAGGCAGGCATCGAGCACATTGTTTTCGTGACGGGCCGCAACAAGCAGGCCATCGAGGATCACTTTGACGATGTGCCCGAGCTGATTTCGTCGCTGACGCGATCGGGCAAGGATGCCCAGATTTCCGAGCTCGCGCGCATGCTGCCGGCTGCGGGCTCCGTCAGCTTCACGCGCCAGCAGGCGCCGCTTGGTCTCGGCCATGCGGTCTGGTGTGCCCGCGACCTGATCGGCGACGAGCCGTTCGCGCTGCTTTTGCCCGACATGATCTGCTATGGTGCCCGTGGCTGCATGGCCGGCCTGATGGACCTTTACAACGATGTCGGCGGCAACGTCGTCGCCGTCGAGGAATGCGCGCCTGAGGAAACCTCGAAATACGGCATCGTCGGCATGGGAGCCAAAACCCGGCATGGCTTCGAAGTCACGCAGATGGTCGAGAAGCCGCCCGTGTCCGAAGCGCCGTCGACCTATTACCTGAATGGCCGTTACATCCTTCAGCCCGAGATCTTCTCGATCCTCGCGCATCAGCAGCGCGGCGCCGGCAATGAGATCCAGCTGACCGACGGCATGCTGCGCCTTTCGGCAACCCAGTCGTTCCACGCCCATCCTTACGAAGGCCGGACCTTCGATTGCGGCTCCAAGCAGGGCTTCATCGAGGCCAACGTCGCCTTTGCTCTGGCTCGTGCAGACATCGGCAATCTGGTCTTCGAATCCGTTCGCGAGATGGTGCTGTCGCACGAACAGGCGATACAGGCCGCCTAAAAAATGATGATTTTCGCTGGTTTAGCACCGGTGAAATATCTGGTCTCATCCCCGACGTGATTTGGGGGTGAGATATGAACTCAAGAAGCATCCGGAGATAAAGCCGCCCATGAATCAAAGACCCCTTCCGTTGAACACTGTTCCATCGCTGCGGAGCGATGATGCCGACTCGTTCATCGATTTGAACCGGCTAACCGCGGTTGCGGCGCGGCGTTCAAGGGTCGTGGCCGTCTGTGTTATTGCGTGTTTCCTCCTCGGTGCGATTTACCTTTTGCTTGCGACGCCGGTCTACACGTCGCAGACGCAGATCCTGCTCGATGACAACCTGTCCAAATATGCGGAAGAAGCTCCTTCGCCGCAGAGCACGCAGCAGGCCGACACGCAAATTTCCAGCGCTGTCGAAATTCTGAAATCTGGCGAACTTGCCCTGCACGTCGCCGATGCCGAGAAGCTTTGGGAAAACGAGACCATTCTCAATCCGCCGCAGTCGCTGATCTCAATGCTGAAATCGACAATCAGGTCTGTCGCCGGTGTCTTCAGCGGCAAGCCCGAAATTTCCGAGGCTGCGGCGCGCAACGGCAAGCGTGAGACCGCTGCCGCCTATATCCAGCAGGCAATAACCGTCGAGCGGGTGGCTAGAAGCTCCGTTGTCGCGCTTTCCTATAAATCGACCGACCCGCAGCTCGCAGCCAGCATCACCAGGGCCTATGCGAACGCCTATCTGACCGATCAGCTGAATGCGAACTTCGATGCCACCGAACGCGCCTCCGTCTGGCTGCAGGAACGCCTGACCGATCTTCGCCAGCGCGCGCAGGCAGCCTCGCTGGAAGCGGAAAAGTTCAAGTCGGAAAACGGTTTGACCTCGACGCGGGGAGAGTTGATGTCGGAACAGCAGCTTTCCGACCTCAACAGCCAGTTGATCGTCGCGCAGGCGGATACAGCCAGCGCCTCTGCCCGCTACAACCAGTTCAAGTCGATTGTCGATCAGGGTCCAGACAATGCCGTCGACAACGCGACGATTTCTTCGAAGGAGACTGACAATACGGTCATTCAGGATCTGCGGACACGCTATCTCGCCGTCACCAAGCGTGAGCAGGCCGTTGCCCAGAACTTCGGAGCAGACCATCCTCAGGCGGTGAGCCTCAGGACCGAAAAAACGGAGCTTGCCGGCCAGATCTTCCGGGAATTGGAGCAGATAACGGCAAGCTACCGCAACGAATTCGAAGTGGCCAAGTCCCGCGAAGCGTCGCTGCGCCAAAGCATCGAAGGTGTCGTCGGCAGCAATTCGCAGGCCAACAGGTCGCTGGTCGACCTGCGGGAACTGGAACAGAGGGCGACAGCGCTCAAGACGCTTTATGAATCCTATCTCGGCCGCTATGAGGAGGCCGCGCAGCAGCGTTCCTTCCCGATTGCCAAAGCGCGCATCATCTCGGACGCCGGTGTCCCCTCAGCGCCGTCAAGCCCGAAGAAAACGATGGTTCTTGCTCTTTCCATCGTGCTTGGCTTCATGGTGGGTGCCGCAATTGCAGGCGTTCAGGAGTTCCGCGAGCGTTTTTTCCGCCTGGAAGAAGAAGTCCGCTCGATCCTCGGACACAAGTCGCTCGGCTATCTGCCGCTAATCGGGAAAAAGACCAGCACCCTCTGGGACAAGACGCGCAGCCGCCTTGCCAAGGAGGACGTGGTCAAAACTGAGCCCGAGACCGACATTCCGTTGACGCGCATGACCCGGATTGCCGTGGAGTCGCCGCGCTCGGCCTTTGCCGAAACGCTGCGCAACGCCAAACTTGCCAGCGACGTCATGCTGCAAGGCCGGCCGAACCGGGTGATCGGTATTGTCTCTGCGTTGCCGGGCGAAGGAAAATCGACGATTGCCGCGAACTTTGCCGGGCTGCTTGCGGCCAGCGGCAAACGAACGCTGCTGATCGACGCGGACCTTCGAAACCCGGCAATCAGCCGCATGATTTCCCCGCCGCCTAAAACAGGCCTGTTGGAAGCGGTACTCGGTGAGACCGAGTGGACGGCGGGTCTGAGAGTCGATCCGCAAACGCGGCTTGCGATCCTGCCGATTGCGCCGCGTGAGCATCTTTATCACACCAACGAACTGCTGGCCTCGCACGGCATGGAAACCCTCATCAACAATGCGCGCAAGGCCTTCGACTACATCATCGTTGATCTCGCGCCACTCGCGCCGGTCATCGACGCCAAGGCTTTTTCACCCTTTGCCGACGGCTTTCTGATGGTCGTCGAATGGGGCAAGACGCCGTCCCGTCTGGTCCGGGACGTATTGCAATCCGATCCGCAGTTCAACGCCAAGATACTCGGCGTGATGCTGAACAAGACCGATATGGATGAGCTTGGCAAATATAGCGATTTCGGCGCGGCCGAAAAATATCGCAAGAGCTATGAGAAATATTACATCGAACAGCCATTGAAGGCGGCCCGGTAACTTTTCGGCTTTAGCGCGTGTGCCGTCCGTCAGGCTCGCGATCGAGCCTGAAGATGGCGGCCAGAGCCATCAGAATGATCAGGACAGCAAATCCAGCCAAGTATAGAAGACTGAAAGCGAGATATTCCACAAGGCAGGGTACGAAAAGCAAGATCCGGATGTAGGCGGGTTGTGCGCGCGCCCAGCCGTGCATGCCGTTTTGACGGAAGTTCTCGAAACGTTGCGCGATATACCTCATCGGTATCGCCCCGCGTGTTGCCTCAACATTAAGATAATGTTTACCCCAAACGGCAGACCGGCGCAATTGAACGGGCGCCCGGAAGGCGAACGCGCAGTGAACGCGCGCAGAATTTCACGATCCGAACGGCTGCAATACGCCTTCTGGGACCGCACTACTTGACAAGGTTGAGGTTCGGGGATCACCGCACGGCCAACGCCGTGCGGTCTTCGACGTGTCTCGGCCTAAGCCAGATCGTCCAGCGTGTAGGCGCGAATGTAGTCGATCTTCATCTGCGAACCATCGGCGAAATCATCGCCAGGATTGCCGGCGATGCCGCCGACCGCCAGGTTGACCAGCATATACATCGGCTTATGCATGTCCGACGGCGTATCGGCGTGCGCGACGGCGACGTCATCGAAGTACCAGACAATCTCGTCTGCCTGCCACAACACACCGTAGGTGTGAAACCCCTCGGTGCTGGCGACGCTGACGGCGCTCGTGACGGAGGTATGTTGCCCAGTTTCGTTCGAGTGCACGGTGACATGCACCGTATTCGGATCCTGGCCGCGCATTTCCACGACGTCCAGTTCCGGCGGCCAGGATCCATCTTCGGGCAGCAGCCAGAAGGCCGGCCAAGCGCCCTGGTCGTCGGGCATGTCGGCACGAATTTCGAAATAACCGTAAGTCTGGGCAAAGGACGCGTGCGTCGTCAGCATGCCGGAGGTGTAGTCATATCCATTGACCTCGGCGCTGATCGAATCCGGCGTCTCTTTGGCGGTAATCGTCAGGACGCCATTGTTGATGGAAAAAGGGTTGGCTACGGCAGTCGGGGCGTAGGATGGATTGATGTACCACTGAAGTTCGTCATTTAAGGTGGCGCCCTTTTCCGGCGCCCACCAGTATTTCGCTTCCCACACCCCAGTCGTGCCATTGTACAGTTGGAGCGTATTGAAGTCGTCGCCAAACGTTTGTGTGAGAGCGGAGCGATCAAGGCTCAGCTCAAATTGACCGGCATGAAGATCGCCGATTGCCTCATTGGCAAAGACCAGGCTTTCCCCATCCCCGAGATCAAGCCGCAGATTTGCGCCTTCCTGCGTTATGTTGTCGAGAAGCTGATCGAAGGATGTGAGCGAGTAGCTATTCAGCCGGACGATATCATCCGTGCCGAGATCGGTAATCAGGTCGCTGCCGTTGCCCTTGGTAAAAATGAAGGTATCGGCACCGGTCCCACCCGTCAGCACATCATTGCCGTCGCGGCCGTCCAGCGTCTGTCGCCCGGACGCGCCCCTGATGATGTTGTCGACAGAATTGCCGAATGCATAACGCAGATTGCCGGTCACCGTCAGGTTTTCGAAATTCTCCGGCAAGGTGTAGCTCATCCAGGTACTGATGGTGTCGATGCCCTGCCCGGCAGCCTCCTGCGCACGATTGATCGACGAATAGAGGTAGTAGATATCGTCGCCTGTGCCGCCGATCATGGTCACGTTGACGGAGCTGTCACCCCACATGGAATCGTTCCCGGCAGTTCCGTAAAGGGTCGGGCCGGAGCCCGTCGCCGAAAAAAACGCGGTCGAACTATCGCTGTAGTACAAGGGTTGCCCGAGGGCATTCAAAACGCTTTTGCGCATCGACTGTCTCCATATAATTTGCCGGTCTGGATCCGGCCGAGCGTGGCACACGCAAGCAAGGGTAGCATCTTGCTCGCAGCGAAACTATTGCAACGCAGCAAATTTCAGGCCGAAATGGCGCTTCTCGGCGATAAACTGCAGATGGGCGTTAACACGACGGTAACCGATCCCGGTTTGGGGCAGGCGATCTTTCTCGGGACAGTGCGTTGTGCCTATTTGGTATGCAGAACGCCATTGATGATTGCCCGTCATCAGATTTCTTCCGCTGGAACAGGCTTCGACCAGGACTTGGGCTTCGGCGACTTGAAGAGTTTTGTGAGCGGGCGCTCGAGCAAGATGTAAGCGCATGTGCCGAGAACAGCACCGCCCACAACAGCAGCCGCAAACGTGATGCCGGGATGGAGGCCAATCGACCCGCCCAGCTTTGCGATCACCGAGATCGCGAACGTGTGCCAGATGTATATCGAGTAGGACGCATCCCCGAGAAAGGCGAACACGCGCCATTGGCCTATCCTGCCCGCCGCTTCAAGAGAGAGAGTTCCAGCCACAAGGGCCACCGCGAGGGGACCGCAGTTGAACTCGTTGAATGGAAGTTTGAAGACCTGGAGCGCGAGAAAGCCGCCGATGGCAAGGATGACAAGCAACAGGCCAAACTGCGGCCCAAGAACTTTCCCCTTCAACCACGCCTGCCCAATGAACATGCCGACAATGAATTCCAGCATGATCGGCCGCGTATAGGTGAGGAATATCGGGTTCTGCGAGGTCATGACCAGGCCCGAAAGCACCAGGGAAGTGAAAACAGCCGCGACCGCCACGAGGCGCCACCTGCGCTCGAGAAAGAGCGAAAGCGCAAAGATCACATAGAAGAACATTTCAAAGTTCAGCGTCCAGCCTTGCACCAGGACCGGCCAGATTTCGCCGCTGCTTGGTGAGCGGACGGGAATGAAGAACAGGGATGCGACGATGTGCTGCGTGGTCAACATCAGATTTGGAAAGAGGCCGAGAACGCCACCGGCAACCATCACCGTCGTCGCCAGCCAGTAAATGGGGGCGATCCGGCGGACGCGCTCGTAGAGAAAAGCGGCTGGCGTCAGCGCGCGCCGGTCGCTGATCACCCACATGATGAAGCCGCTGATGACGAAGAAGATATCAACGCCGGCGGCGCCGATCGCAAAATGATGACCGGTTTTCTCGGCGGCATGGAAGACAACGACGGCAAGTGCCGCAAACGCTCGAAGGTACTGGATCCCGTAAATCGTCTTCATCGCAACTCACCTGCCCCTGTCTGTGTCCATGAACGCCGGAGCATGAACGTGCGCGTGCAGATACGGCCGCGCAAAAGAAGATCGGGAAGCCCCGACAGTGAGCCGCCCGGCTGAAAAATAAAGCAGGAAGGACCCGACGTGGTAGGGGTTCAGAATATCCACCTCGACGAAAGCGCGCATGAGAAGGAGGATGGCGACGCCGAAGAGCACCGACGATTCCGTTGCCAGCGCTTGCGAAAGCAGCCGCTTCAAGTGGCCGCACACGGTGATCAGAAGGATGGAACACAACAGAAACAGGCCGATAGCCCCTGTCTCTACCATCGTTTCGATGAAGGTGTTGTGGAAGTGAAAGCCGCTGCGCGACCCGATATAGAATTCCTCCCAAAGCCGCTCGGCTTCCGAGAACCCCTGGACCCAATAGGCCTGATAGCCCAGGCCAATCAATGGAGATGCGCCAGCAGCCTCGATGCCCTGCTGCCAGAGATAGGTCCGGCCCGTCAGCGTCGAATCCTTGCCGAATATGCCAAGGACGCTGTCCACCGCGCCGCCATAGATCGCGCCGACCACGGCGATCACGCCAATCACGATCACCGCGAGGAAAACCGTCTTGCGCGTTTGCGGCGAAAGCGCCGAGAGCACCTGCAGACCGAGGCAAATGCCAATCACGGCCACTGTCGTCAGCGCCGACGTTGCCGATTGAGAGGCATAGAGCGAATAACAGGCGATGAGGCCAACGCCGGCAGCAGGCGCCAGCCAAATTCCCCTTTCGCGAAGCATCAGAAAGGTTGCAAAGGCGAAATAGACCCCGAGGGAGGCATAGAACCCAAGCTGGTTTTTAGAGGCGAAGGCGCCGACGAAGCTGTAGGTGCCGTCCAGTGGATCGAAATGATAAATCCCGAACAACAGAGAAAACATCAGAACGACACCGATGCCGGTGATCATACCGAGTGTGAGAGTCCGGATGTCGACGACCCGCATTGCGATCAGGGCGCAGATGACGTGGGAGAGATATTGTAGTCCGGCTCTTGCCGTCACCGCCGGTGCCGCCGACCAGAAAAGAGAGAGACAGGCGAACACCGCGAACGCAAAGATCCATCCATACCTGCCAGAGCCGGCAAGGACGCGCCGATAATCGACCAGCACCAATGGAAGCCACAAAGCATAATAGAGGAGGATCGAAACCTGGCCGAAACGCGAGGAGTAGGCAAACACGAACAGGGACAACGCGAGCGCAGCGATGGCATAGCCGCTGTTCTCACCCGGGCTGACAAGGCTGGCTTTGGCAACTCTCACGATCGGTCCTCGATAGCGTGTTCGCCTTTGCGTCGGCCCTGCGGAGGAAACAGCAGGACGCTTCTGTTCCCTTTCCCGGCAAGCCGAGAATACCCGCTTCCGGCGGCAAGGTATTCGTTCCATCCGGTCGCGCAGACGTCAAAGACTGCTGTCTGGTCAGAGTTCAGAGCGCTCTCCGTTTCAGCGTTGGCACGGCAGACAGCATAGGGCACCATCTTGTGCATCGCAACAAATTCCATCCGAACGTATCTCGTTCACGTGCCGATTGATCCCGATAGCGCCAAAACCGATGGCCCAGATGCCCTGTTTTCAAGCCTTGGAGAGGTTGTGCGATATGGACAACGCGGCAACTCGAGAGCCACCCTGCCACCGATATCTGTCATGAATGTGTTTCCTGGGCCATTAAATGGGGCAAAAACAGGCCTTTGACTGCTGCATTCCGCTGAGCGCTACCGTTGAGGCAATACGGCCCATGGCACACTCTCTCTCCAAAGATCGCCAGCACGCCTTGCATCACCATCGTTTCTACTTATATTGCACTGCACTCGCCTCTCGCTCTGCCAGGCCGAGTATCTCAATGGCTGCAAGCCACCTTCACGCGTTGAGCTGGGCTCGCCGCGAACAACCGAAGGAGTCATTTCATGACCATCTCAATCAACAACGCCGACGTTTCCGGCAACGCTGGCATGCCGCCCGTAGAAATCGGGGAAGCCGTCAGGCGTTTTCGCGAAGCTTCAGGCTACAGCATCGAGGACCTCGCCCTGACCTGCGGGCTGACCGACGTTGAAATTTCCAGGATCGAGACTGGAGAGGATGTCGATCCCGGCAGGGTAAAGCGCATTGCCGCTGCACTTCAAATGCCGGCCTCGACCTTCGATTCTCTTTAAAAAGCCAGGGTGTCGCGCCGAAATCGGGCGCGACGCCTGCTTTGATGCATTTCCTTGGGAGCCGTTTCGCTGACCAAATGAATGATTGGTCCGGAAAACGCGCTTCGGCAGTTTGCATGGCCAGTGCATATACCGGGCGTAGCATCAGTGCTACAGGTTGCCGGACACAGGCGCCGATGCGCCTCATTCGCTACTGGCATATTGTCGAAATCTGTTACCGAGACTGCCGGTATCGGCTTTGCCGGGCCCAGCATCCCGAAAGGCGCCGTTCATGGCCGAGAAATTCATCGTTCTTCCTTATCGAAAGGTTCGTGGCGGGATGGCACCGGGGGAGATGCGTCAGGCGTCCAATGCCGCAAGCGCTGAGAAAATCGCGGCAGCGATGGCAGGCCGCTTTGCCGGAGTTGCCGCCTATGCCGTCGAGGTCGATGAGGAAACCGGCGACATGACGAGCCCACGCCTTCTGGCGCAATTCGGGGAAATCGCCGAACTCCCGTCGTCCTGACGAGCATCACGGTTGGCGAGAACGCGCCTCGTCCAGGCCTCTCCGCCATGCCAACCGAACTCTTTTTGATCCGTATTTGGGCAGAAAAGCTGTAATTTCAGCCTCTTTCGTGCGCCAAAATCGTCTTTCGCGGAACTTTCGCGCCCCTTCGACGTTTAAGGGAGCAGTTGCCTTCAACGTTTGCTGGCACAGGCTCCATTTCTCGAAAGGATATGAACGCCATGAATCAACGTTTTGACCCTAGTGAAAATCGCAACGTTAATCCGGCGGCATGGCCGGCCGACAAGGCAAACCAGCCCGCAACGGATCCGTTGGCAAACCAGCGCCTGCCGGAAGATATTGAACCCCGTTCTACGCGTTCAAGCTGGCCGATTCTGATCATCCTTTTGGCCGGTCTGGTTCTGGCCTTGCTCGTCTGGCTGCCGGCCGAGCTTTCCAACGACCAGACGAATGATGCGGCTACCCAGCCGTCAACAACGGAACAAACGACCACGCCGCCAGTTGACAACAGCGTGACCCCGGGGACCGCAACTCCCGATACCAACGCAACGCCGGACACCTCGGCGACGCCAAACGCCACGCCGGCAACCCCGGATACGCAGACACCGGCCACCGGCACGGATACCCAGACCCCTGCTACGGGCACTGCCCCGCAGAACTGATCTGCGCATGAAAAATGACGGAATGGCGGAGCCTCTTCAGCGGCTCCGCCATTTTCGTGTCCGCAGCATGTCGGATGCACGGGAGACCCGTCCAATGAACCAAACGCCCCGTCATCCGTTTCTCTTTGTGATAACATCAGAACAAGGAGCGAGCGATGAAACGCAAAATAACAAGAACGACGGGTCGTGAGGAAGACTACCGCGACTACGAGGAGCGCGACCTCGATGAAGGCTGGCCCTATGCCGACGCCACGCCCGGATCGGACACCAAAATCGGAAACAGTTCCTATGGCCAGACCGGCCAGAACTTCGACGACGCGGGCAACCCCGGCTTCGAGCGCAGTAGCGACACCGCGATCAAAAGCGCCGACGGCCCGGATCTTTTCAGTGACGATGTCCAGGCGGACGTGGAGGACGATGCGCTGGAGGAGACGATCGCCAATGCACTGTTGGACAGCGACATAGACACCTCGGGTATGGACCTGAAAGTCCGGCGCGGCATCGCCCTTCTGACTGGCGAAGTAGAAACCGCCCAAGACCGCCGCCGTATCGAGCGGTTTATCTACGATACACCCGGCATCTCGGACGTGCGCAACGAGCTGACGCTGCGTGGCGCCGATGGCAACATTCCCAGTGATTGGGACGACTGAACACGATCAGTGCGATCGGTATCCACCCCTCGTCAGCCGCGATATTCACGCCAGAAAGCGGTGAGGCCTGTAGGGCTTGATATCGATTACTGTCTTCTCCCCGGTCATCGCTTCGGCAAGCGCGCGGCCGGTGACGGGGCCAAGCGTCATGCCATGATGGGCGTGGCCGAAGGCGAACCACAGGCCTTCATGACGGGGCGCCTTGCCGATGATCGGCATCATGTCCGGCGTGCAGGGGCGTGCGCCCATCCAGGGTTCCTCATCGCGACGTTCGGCGAGCGGGAAGAATTCCCGAGCGACGCGCTCGGCGCGGGTCAACTGCACCGGGGTCTTCGGCGCATCGCGGTGGGCGAATTCGGCGCCGGTCGTCAGGCGGATGCCGCGCAGCATCGGCGCGAGGAAATAGCCCCTCTCTGCATCGAGCACCCAGTTGTTGAGTTGCGCGCCATCTTCCGTGCCGTAATGCATGTGATAGCCGCGCTTGACGGCGAGCGGGAAGCGATAGCCGAGTTTCTTCGTCACCGTATCAGCCCAGGGACCGAGCGCGACTACGACCTCTTTTGCCTCCAGCGGGCCTTCCGGTGTCGCGACGCGCCAGCCTGCGCCTTCCAGAATATGCTCCAGCGTTGCCGCGTCGCCCGAGACGAGACGCCCGCCGAGCGACTGGAAATAGGTGAGATAGGCCTTGTTGAGGCTGTGCGGATCGCGGATCGACCAGGGATCCGTCCAGCGCAGGCCGCCCGTCAACTCCGCCCTGATCGACGGCTCCATCGTCTTCAATTCGCTGCTCGACAGCTTTTGATGATTGACGCCGAAGGCCGAGGACAGTTTTTCCGCGTCCTTGTAGGCAGCGTCACGGGCAGCCTCGGTGCGGAACACCTTCATCCAGCCATCCTTGCGGATAAGGTCGCCGGCGCCGGAGGCTTTGATCAGGTCATCGTGCTCGGCGATCGAATTCTCGATCAGCGGCGCATACATCGATGCGATGTTCTCATGCTGCGTGAAGCCGGAGTTCCACCAGTAGCGCAGCAGGAAGGGCACGAGGCCCGGCAGTGCGCTGAAGTGGTAGCTCGCATCGATGGTGTTGTTCAGCGCGTAGCGAAACAGGGCACCGAAGTCGTGCGGGAAACCATAGGGGTACACGCCTTCACGCTGGATCAGGCCGGCATTGCCGTAAGAGGTTTCCTCGCCGGCGCCGCGGCGGTCGAGAAGAACGACGGATTTCCCCCGCCGCGCCAGATGAATGGCCGTTGACAGGCCAACGATGCCTGCGCCCAAAACAACGACGTCTGTCTTCATTTCCGGTTCCCCATTTTGCTTATTTCTTCAGTCTGTTGATGATCTGCTCGAGGAACCCGAGCATCGGCGCGGAGACCACGAAGGCGATGTGCATGATCGTCGCCCGCATCAGTTGCTCGCCATCATCACACCGTCGACAAAAACCGCGTTGGCCGGGCCGAAATAGAAGACCACCCGGAGCCAGCGGCTCGACGGGGTGATCCTTTCAACGGTGCGTTCCAGCGACTTCATGCGGCATGTGGCTCCGGAATGTGCGGTTGCGAGATGTCCCGGTCATGAATAGCCAAGCCAATTGCCTTCGGCAAGGCGCAAGCAGGCGGCACCGCGCGGCGCGGCCGGATGCAGGCAAGGAAAAGGGAGCAGCGCTTGCGCACCGCTCCCTTTTCAGCCGCATCACTTGATGGGGTCAGGTCCTGCGCATCAGGCCAGCCACCAGCGAAATGATCAGGAAAGCCAGGAACAGGAAGAACAGGATCTGTGCTATGCCAGCAGAAGCTCCGGCAATACCACCAAATCCAAGAACACCCGCGATAATAGCGACGACGAGGAAGACAAGGGCGTAGTAAAGCATCGAAACTCTCCTTGGTTTAATCTGTCGGGAATTAAACGCGAAAAGGATAACTTTGTTCCAGCAAAAGGCATGACGTAGTTTCTCGTCACGATTGAAACTATTCATTAACCATGCCCCGGAAATTTGCCCCGAATTGACACGGATTAGCCATTCGCATTGCGGAACCTTCCTGACGTAGGGAACGTTGTGAAGGCACACAGCCCATGCGAGACAGTAAGATGACCGTATCCACGTCCAGCATCTGGAAGTCCGCAGCAGCGGCGGTCCGCCAGCCGGGTCGGGCGCGTGAAAAGAACCTGCATATCGGCAGGACTTTGCGCGATCTCTATGCCGACGAACAGGTGCCCAAGACGGATGAGACCTTTGCCGACCTTCTCAGGGAACTTGACGCGGCGGAGGAAGACGCGTCGTCACAGGCAAGTTGAACCCGCGCAATCAAACAAAAAGCGGCGACCGATGGTCGAGTTCCGAAAATATCGCAGGGAACCTTTTTCGTCGGATCACGTTTGGAAAATACGTCAAGGAATGCCTGGCGTGACTTGGTGAACCCCGGATACGCGATCCAGACCCCGATTGCGCCTGCATCAGACAACCAACGCCTCAAGGCATGATTACCGACGCACGTCAAAGGAAAGTCGGCAATGTTGCGTCCCCCATCTCCCCATTGGCTTTCCCAGGATCCGGGCATGAAAACCGTGCTCATCCACGGAATGGTGATGGCGCCGACCTTCTGGAGTTGTTTCGCGCCGAGCATCGTGCGGGAAGGCCAGGCGGCGGCCTATCCCCTGCCGGGCCACAGCCCCTGGACCCTGGATGGCCTTTCCGGAACGTTGAATACCGCCGATATCGTCAATGCCTATGCGGCGGCGATCGAGCGCGATTTCGACGGCGAGCCGGTTACGCTGATCGGCCATTCGACCGGCGGTTTCGTTTCGCTGCTGCTCGCTCGCCACCGTCCGGACCTGGTCAGCAACGTCATTCTCATGGGTGCCTTCGCCTGCGGGCGGTTTGTTGGACAGGAAAGGTTAGCAGCGCGTATCCTCGCATTGCCGCTGCTGGGTCGGCTTCTCTTTATCCGGATCTTCACCCGCTGGATTGCCACGCGCGAAACCTTTCGCTGGGGATCGCTCCAATGTGTATTCGACAAGACCGTCGGCTGGGAGACGGAAGAAACCATCGCAACCATGGAGCAGGTCCGCGAGCATCTCATGAAGTCGCGGACGGACGAAATCGTCGCCTTTGTTTCCTGGATGTCGCAGACGTCGGTCATCGACGAACTGCCGCTCATCGACGTGCCGGTGCTCAATATCATCGGCGCCCGTGACGCGATCGTTCCGCCGTCGCACCAGATCCACCTGTCCGGCCGCCTGCCGCGCGTTCACACCGTCATCCTTGACAAGGTCGGCCACCTGCCGATGGCCGAGGCCCGCGAAAAAGTCGATCAATTGATCGGCACCTTCCTTCTGTTCGGTCCACTGACGGCAAGCCGTCAGAACGAACTTGCCAAGCCGGCAAAGCCGGAGCCTTTACGCCTAGCGCTCCCCCTCGGATCTTAGTCTACAATCGCCCGTTGGAACAAAATTGCACGACATACGTTTCCGCAAGCAGGCCCCTTGGCCCCAAAGGCCTGAAACGGAAGAGGAAACATCATGCTCGGTACAATACTCCTGATCGTCCTCATTCTTTTGCTGATCGGTGCGCTTCCGAGTTGGGGCCACAGCCGCAATTGGGGCTACGGCCCCTCGGGTGGTCTCGGGCTGGTCGTCATCATCCTCCTCATACTCGTTCTGACGGGCCGTATCTGATCGGCCGCCTTGTTTCCCGTTAGATTGTCAACGCCCCTTGAAAAGGAAGCCATCATGAAAAAGATCCTCCTCGCAGTTGCCCTCATCCTTCCCCTCGCAGCCTGCACGCAGACGGAAAAAGGTGCCGGTATCGGCGCGGCATCGGGCGCCATCATAGGCGGCGTGGCAACCGGAAATGTTCGTGGCGCGGCAGTGGGCGCTGCGGTCGGCGGTGTCGCCGGCGCATTGATCGGCAATGCAAGCGAGCCTGGCCAGTGCTATTACCGCGATCGCTACGGCCGGCGCTATATTGCAGCCTGCTGATCATCGCATCGGCAATAGCCTGAAATACAGGAAAACGGGCTTCGGCCCGTTTTTTTGTGTGATGGTGTCAAAGGGTCAATTGCTAAATGGTGCGTCAACGACGCGATTTGCCGGTTTGCTCCGCCTTGTCCAGCTTTTCGAGAAGATCGAGAAACAAGTCGGGGATCGGCTCCTGCTCGACCGCGCTGTAAAGAGCCCTCAGTTTGGAGGCAATCTGGTTGTTAGGGTCCATCATGCCACCACCAGCCCTGCCTCCGGCCCGCCGCCGATTTTCCGGGATGTCACTCATAAACGTCTCAACTCCTGACACCGCGGCGGCAATCGCCGGGCGGCGACGCATCCACGCATAATTTTGCTACGCTCAAAACCTTGATATATTCCGAATTTTTAGGGGTTTCGCTTCGGTCTGCGCTTAATTCGTCCCGCTTCAAAACTTCCCATAAACCATAAAACATGTTCAAACCAATGCCGGTTTCGACTCACATTAGCGTCGGGCACCGGAAAATCTCGGCGCCATCATACTCAAGGAAGTCCTAAATGTCACTTTCCACGCGGATCGCAGCCCATCTCCCCTATCTGCGCCGCTTCTCCCGCGCGGTGACCGGATCGCAGGCTTCGGGCGATGCCTACGTGGCGGCGGTGCTGGAGGCGCTGATCGCCGACATCACGCTTTTTCCGCAGGGGACCAATGACCGGGTCAACCTGTTCAAGCTGTTTTGCTCGCTGTTCGAGACAATCTCCATCGATCTCCCGGACACTTCTTCGCCCTTCAGCTGGGAAAAGCGCGCAGCAGCGAACCTTTCGATGATGCCGCCCGCCGCCCGCAAGGCGTTCCTTCTCGTCTCCGTCGAAGGGTTCACGCCGGACGAGGCGGCCGACATCCTTGGCATTACCGGCAACGACGTCGCTGCGCTGTTGCGCGAAGCTTCGGAAGACATTTCCAGACAGGTCGCGACCGAAATCCTCATCATCGAAGACGAACCGCTGATTGCGATGGATATCGAGGATATGGTGACGAGCCTCGGTCACAAGGTCGCCGGCGTGGCAAGAACCTATAGCGAAGCCATTACGCTTTTCGAGAAGACCACGCCGAAGATGATTCTTGCCGATATCCAGCTCGCCGACGGCAGCTCCGGCATCGATGCGGTCAATGATATCCTGAAGAGCACTGCGATCCCGGTGATTTTCATCACCGCTTTCCCGGAACGTCTGCTGACCGGCACGAAACCGGAGCCGGCCTTTCTTGTCACCAAGCCGTTCAATCCGGAGATGGTCAAGGCGCTGATCAGCCAGGCTCTGTTCTTCGACGAAAACGCCCGCTCGGGCAAACGCTAACGCGCCACTCGCGCCCGCCACCTCTGCGTCGCGGGCGATCATCGCAAGACGACGAAGCAATCGCCCTCCTTATCCTGGAAGCTGCCGTTCCGGCGGGCCGGTCCGTATCTCGTTGAAGATCGTCATTGCGATCAGCGACAGCGGGAGTGCCAGCATGGCGCCGACCGCGCCCCACATCCACGTCCAGAATATGATTGCCAGGAAGACCAGAAACGGGTTGATCTCCAGCCTGTGCCCCAGGATCGCCGGCGTCACCAGGTTTTCCATCACCAGATGTAGCACGAAGAATGCGGCAGCCGGCGCAAGCGCCAGCAACAGCGCGTCGTGGGTCATCAGGCCAGCGCACAGAAGCGCGATCGTCATCGCCGTTACGCCGAGATACGGAATGAAGCTGGAGACGAAGGCGAACAGCCCCCAAAGCGGCGCCACCGCCAGACCGCCGACAAATGCGATCGCCGCGGTGATGGCACCAAGTATCAGATAAATCACGCTTGCGGTCGCAAAATAGAACCCGACCGCATTTTCGGTGGCGTTCATGATCCGGATTGCAGCAAGGCGGCGATCGCGTGTTGCAAAGGCGAGAATGATGGTCTTGCGCAGATGCGCGCGACCCACCAGGAAGAGCCCGAGCGCTGCCAGAAAGATCAGCGTCTGGATGAAAGCCGGCGTGACCCCGGATGCGACAAATCCGAGCATGGTGCCGGCATTCTGGATAGCGACGTCGGTCACGGCTTTTTCATCCGTGCCGGCAATCGCCACCTTTACCCATTCGAACCGCTCAATATAGGGAAGAATCCGCTCAAACGTCCGCTCAAGGATGCCGGGCGCCTGCCCGGCAAGCGACGTCAACGGCTCGATCAGCGCGTTGATCAGAAAGAAAAGCCCGAAGACGAAGATGATGGCGAGCAAAAGTCCGCCAAGAACGGGCGGCAGTCCGAATTTTGCCAGCCGATCTGCGGCAAGCCCCAGAACCATGCCGACGACGATGGCAAGCGTGACCGGCATGAGGATCGCCTCCATCATGTAGATTGCCGTCGAAGCGAAGATGACGAATGTTCCGACAATGCTCCAGGAAACCACCAGGTCGAGCCCGGTTTTCGGCGACGTTTCCGGGATAGCGGCCTCGGCCGCGTGCGCCTCGATCTCAGCCTGTCTCAAATGCTGTCGTTGCTTGAAAATCCCACTCCCCGGCAAGGCAGCACTCATTTTTTATCTCTCCAAAAATCCGGCATTTACCGGACTGACACTTGCCATCCATGTGCGGAAAACGTCGAAGCGGCGTGACGGCTTCGGCTCCATCTCCGGCATCTCATAACGGCTTGCCGGGCCAAAGGTTCCAATGCCCTATGGAACAGGGCGAAAGGGAACGATTGCCGTTTCCGCGCGTTTGTCGACTGCAAGGTCGTGAGATTTGAGACACCCAGCGAATGCAACGGTCGCGGCGACGGAATGTTTCCCGAAACCGAGGGAACATCGAGTTGCGGCGACCTGACGCTGAAGCTCAAGGCGCCCGCCAAGTGACAAGCGCGACGTTGACCTCCTCTCGGCCTTTCGAACCTTGTTTCCCAAAACTCATGGGGGAAGCCCTCGCGCTTTCCCCCTTTTTTTTTCACCTCAAACCGGAAAGGTCATGCACGCACGCGTGCCGGGCGCGTAGCTGCGATCATATGTCAACTCCGCCGATCGCCCGGTCACCATCCCCAGCCCCGTTGCATGGCGGTCAAGCGCTCGTCTCGCTCGAGCCATTCGCTCCCGCAACGAGCGCGAGAACGAGATCAAGGTTCAATTTTTGATGAACAGCTCACACTGCGTCCGTACAGCGTTTGCCGGAAAAGAAAACCGTTTGTACGTCAATGCCCACGCGCAACTTCAATGTCGCTCCGGGGGAAAAACATGAAGCGTCAATGAGAACAGGCCAAGGCCCAGGGCCACCACGATCAGCGTATTGGCAATGTCCTCCGACGTTGCGGGCAGGAGACCAAAGCCCAGAACCGCACCAATGAACAGGAACAGGCATAGCCTTGGCAACCAGTACAGCATGGCACATTCCCTTCTGGTTGAGCGCATTCCGGAGAAATTCACTGGCTAACGCGGGAGCCATCGATTTGTTCCGCTCCACTGACGGAGCGCAGAGAACTAACACGGCCAAACCGGAGGGCCACGATTATTCTCTTGCGAAGATAAAAAGCCGGCGTCCCTGGAGGCGCCGGCTCGAATTCCGCGTGCGGGACCGGCAAGCCGATCCCATCATTTCCTACGCCTTAAAGAGCGGCGATAGCGATAACTTCGACGAGGTATTCCGGGCTTGCGAGCTTGGCTTCGCCGGTCGCGCGCGCCGGGGTGTTGCCCTGCGATGCCCAGGCATCCCAGACGGCGTTCATCTTCGGGAAATCGACCATGTCGGCAAGCCAGATGGTCGCCGAGAGGATACGGCTCTTGTCCGTGCCTGCGAGCGCCAGCAGACGATCAACTTCGGCGAGCGCTTGCTTGGTCTGGGTCGCAACGTCGTCACCGGCATTGCCAACCTGGCCGGCGAGGTAGACCGTGCCGTTGTGCACGACAGCCTGGCTCATGCGCGGGCCGGTTTCGAAGCGTTTGATGTCCATCTTCATAGTCCTCGTGATGTGCGGCGGGCCGCATCTGTGATTGTTGTGACGCAGGCGATTTATCGCAGATTTCCCGCAAGCGAAACCGTCATTGCGAAAAAGTCGGCGTCATTCCGCGTCAGTTGGAGTGCCGGCCCATGACAGGCACCCCATCGCCGGGATCAGGCAGCTTTCCGGGCAAGGCGCGCCTTGATGCTGTCGACATCGGCGCGTGGCGTCGCAGCGAAAAGTGTCTTGGTATAGCTGTGCTTCGGATCGCTGAAGACGTCCTCGCGGCTGCCATATTCCACGGCTTCGCCGTAATACATGACCATCACGTCGTCGGCGATATAGCGCACCACCGACAGGTCGTGGCTGATGAAGACATAGGTCAGCTGGAATTCGTCCTGCAGATCGGCGAGCAGGTTCAAGACCTGGGCCTGCACTGAGAGGTCGAGCGCCGAAACCGGCTCGTCCAGCACCAGAAGCCGCGGGTTGAGCATCAGGGCGCGGGCGATGGCGATGCGCTGGCGTTGGCCGCCGGAGAACATGTGCGGATAGCGGCCGTAATGCTTTTCCTCAAGCCCGACTTTCTTCAGCATGGCCATGGCCTTGTCGCGCCGCTCGTCCGCCTTCATCTTGGTATTGATGATCAGCGGCTCGGTGAGGATTTCACCGATCTTCTTGCGCGGATTGAGCGTGCCGTAGGGATTCTGGAAAACGATCTGCACCTTGCGGCGCATTTCCGCGGTCAGGCCGTCCTTGGCAATATCGACCTTTTCCCCGTCGATCAGCATCTCGCCCGAGGTGGCCGGATCGATCATGGTGACGATCCGGGCCAGGGTCGACTTGCCGCAGCCGCTCTCGCCGACGATGGCAAGCGTCTTGCCCTGTTCGACTGTGAAACTGACGCCCTTCACGGCATGAACGATCTTGCCCTTCCTGAGAAGGCTGCCCGGGATATGATAATCGCGGACGAGGTTTCTCGCTTCGAGAACAGGGGTCATTATACAGCTCCTGCAAAGATCTGGTCGTCGCTGAGAAACTCAGCAATCGTCGGCAACCGGTCGCCGGTGGCATTGTCCGGCAAGGCCGAAAGAAGCGCCCGCGTGTAGGTGCTCTTCGGGGATTCGAACAGCGACAGCACGTCCGCCTCCTCGATCTTGCGGCCCTTGTACTGGACGATGACACGGTCGGCGGTTTCAGCCACCACGCCCATATTGTGGGTAATAATGATCATCCCCATGCCCTGCTCGGCCTGCAGCCGCATCAGGAGGTCCAGAATCTGCTTCTGGATCGTCACATCGAGCGCGGTCGTCGGCTCGTCGGCGATCAGCAGTTTCGGATTGCAGGACAAAGCAATCGCGATCATGACACGCTGGCACTGGCCGCCGGACATCTGGTGCGGGTAATGGCTCAGCCGTTCGGCCGGATTGGGAATGCCCACCAGCTCGAAGAGCTCGATGGCACGCGCCCTGCGGGCCGCCTTGTCGAGACCGAGATGGATGCGCAGCACCTCCTCGATCTGGAAACCGACCGTAAAGCACGGATTGAGGCTGGCGATCGGTTCCTGGAAGATCATGGCAATATCCTTGCCGACGATCCTGCGACGTTCGGACGGCGACAGGCCGAGGAGATCGATGCCATGGAACTGCAGCTTGTCTGCCGTCACCTTCGCGGTCCAGGGCAAGAGGCCCATGGCCGCGAGCATGGACACGGACTTGCCCGATCCGGACTCGCCGACGATCGCCAGCACTTCACCGGCGTCCACCTTCAGCGACACGCCATCTACGGCACGGAACGGACCGGACGCCGTCTGGAATTCGACAACCAGATTTTCGACTTCAAGAAGGGACATCACGACCTCTTTAACTTGGGATCAAGCGCATCGCGCAGGCCGTCCCCCATCAGGTTGATGGCAAGAACGGTGATGAGAATGGCAAGGCCCGGGAAGGTAACGACCCACCAGGCGCGCTGGATGAATTCGCGCGCCTCGGCCAGCATCGTTCCCCATTCCGGCGTCGGCGGCTGGGCGCCCATGCCGAGGAAACCGAGGGCCGCCGCATCGAGGATCGCAGCCGAGAAGGCAAGCGTCGCCTGAACGATCAGCGGCGCAAGGCAATTGGGCAGGATGGTCAGGAACATCAAACGCAGCGTACCAGCACCCGCCACTTTCGAGGCGATAACATAATCCTTGGTACGCTCGGTCATGACTGCCGCCCGCGTCAGGCGCACGAAATGCGGCAGGTTGACGAGCGAGATCGCGATCATCGCGTTGACCAGCCCGGGACCAAGGACCGCAACAAGCACGAGGGCGAGAAGCAGCGACGGGAACGCCAGGATGATGTCCATGACGCGCATGATGATCGTATCGGTACGGCCACGGAAATAGCCGGCGATCAGACCGACGAGCACGCCTGAGACGACCGAAAGGCTGACCACCACGACGCCGATGAACAGCGAGAAGCGGGCGCCGTAAATCAGGCGCGACAGGATATCGCGCCCGACGGCATCGGTTCCGAGAAAATAGGTCAGCCTGCCGCCTTCGACCCAGGCCGGCGGCAACAACAGGACCTCGCGGTTTTGAATGGTTGGGCTATGCGGCGCCACGAACGCCGCGAACACTGCGAGCAAAAGGATGATTAAGAAGACCGCAAAGCCGATCACGGCGCCCTTGTTGCGCGAGAAATAGAACCAGAACTCGGCAAGGCCGGTCGGCGGCGTGATGGTTTTGATTTCGACGACAGCCATCGGACCCTCCTAGTACCGGATACGCGGATTGATGAACCCGTAGAGCACATCGACAATGAGGTTCACGACCATGATCACGGCGGCGATCAGCATCAGGCCGCCCTGCACGACCTGGTAGTCGCGTTTGAAGACCGAATCGACCATCCACTTGCCAATGCCCGGCCACGAGAAGATGGTTTCGGTCAGGATCGCGCCGGCGAGCAGAACCCCCACCTGAAGTCCGATGGTGGTGACGACCGGGATAAGGGCATTGCGCAGCGCGTGGACGCCGATCACCCGGAACGGCGACAGACCCTTCGAGCGGGCCGTGCGGACATAATCCTCGCCAAGCACTTCCAGCATAGCAGAGCGTGTCTGGCGGGCAATGACGGCAAGCGGAATGGTCGCAAGCACGATGGTCGGCAGGATCAGATAGATTACCGCCGACTTGAAGGCGCCGGACTGGCCAGAGAGTAGGCTGTCAATCAACATGAAGCCGGTGACCTGCGGGAAGAAGAACATCAGCGAGATACGGCCCGAGACGGGCGTCCAGCCGAGATAGCCCGAGAAGAAGATGACGAGCAACAGCCCCCACCAGAAGATCGGCATGGAATAACCGACCAGCGCGGTGCCCATCAGGGTCTGATCGAGCCAGGTGCCGCGCTTGACCGCAGCCAGGACGCCGGCCGGAACGCCGAGAGCGACGGCCAGAATGATGGCGCAGAGCGACAGCTCGACAGTTGCCGGAAACAATTGCAGGAAGTCGTCGAGCACGGCGCGTTTGGTGACGATCGAACTTCCGAAATCGCCCTGCAACAGGTTCACGAGATAGTCGAAATACTGGATGTAGATCGGCCGGTCGAGACCGAGATCCGCCATCAGCTGGGCATGACGTTCGGGAGACATCACACGCTCGCCCGACATCAGCATCACCGGATCACCGGGCAGCAGGCGGATGAACGAGAAGGCAATAATGGAAACCCCGATGAAGGTGGGGATCAGGACGGCGAGCCGTCCAAAGATAAAGCGCAACATGGGCGTTTAGTCCAATTGTAAAAACCGGCGGCCCGAAACATTCGAGCCGCCGGAATTGCTACCGCGGATGCGGCAGACATAGTTTATATTAGATTACTCTGCGATATCCACACCGTTGAAGCGGTGAATGCCGAGTGGGTCCATGACGAAGCCGGAGACCTTCTTGCTCAGCGGAACGAAGACGAGCGAGTGGTCGAGCGTGTTCCAGGGCGCTTCCTTCTTGAAGATCACCTGGGCTTCTTCATAGTACTTCGTGCGTTCTGCGACGTCGGCGGTTGCCTTCGCCTTGGTCATCAGATCATCGAACTCCTTGTTGCACCACTGAGCGCGGTTGTTGCCGCCGACGGCGTCGCAACCGAGCAGGGTGTCAAGGAAGTTGTCCGGGTCGCCGTTGTCGCCGGTCCAGCCGAGGATGGCCGCACCGTCGCGGTCCTTGGCGGAGGAGAGCTTCAGGTATTCGGCCCATTCATAGGAGACGATTTCGACGGTCACACCGATCGCGGCCAGATCGGCCTGCATCAGTTCTGCTGCGCGGCGCGCGTTCAGCATGTACGGACGGGCGACCGGCATGGCCCAGATCTTCATCTTGAGGTCCGAAACGCCAGCATCGGCCAGCATCTTCTTTGCTGCTTCCGGATCGTACTTGTCGTCTTCAATGGCGTCGTTATAGGACCACATCGTCGGCGGGATCGGGTTCTTGGCGACCTTTGCGGCCCCCTGGAACACGGCATCGACGATGGCCTGCTTGTTGACGGCCATGTTGAGCGCCTTGCGCACTTCAGCCTTGTCGAATGGCGCAACGAGCGTGTTGTAGGCGAGGTAGGAAACGTTCAGGCCTTCCTGCTCGAGAACCGTCAGGTTCTCGTCCTTCTTCAGCTCGGCAACGTCGGCTGCGTTCGGATAGGGCATGACGTGGCATTCGCCGGCCTTGAGCTTCTGCGCGCGGATCGCGGCATCGGTGGTGATGGCGAAAACGAGGTCGTCGATCTTTTCCTTGCCGGCCCAGTAATCCGGGTTGGCCTTGTAGCGGATCGCGGCGTCCGTCTGGTAGGCGACGAAGGTGAACGGACCGGTGCCGAGCGGCTGCTGGTTCATCAGCTCCATCTTGCCGTCGGCGGCGAGCTTGTCGGCATATTCCTTCGACAGGATCGACGCGAAATCCATGCCGAGGTTTGCGAGGAACGGCGCCTCGGCGCGCTTCAGCTTGAACTTGACCGTCAGGTCATCGACCTTGGTGATCGACTCGATCAGGTCCGGGAGACCCATGCCCGAGAAATATTCCCAGGAAGCGCCGGCAACATACTTGTTCCACGGGTTGTCAGCCTTGTACTGGCGCTCGAACGAGAAGATGACGTCGTCAGCATTGAATTCGCGCGTCGGCGTGAAGAATTCGGTGGTCTGGAACTTGACGCCAGGGCGCAGCTTGAAGGTGTATTCGGTGCCGTCGGCGGATACTTCATAGCTTTCAGCGAGGCCGGGTTCGATCTCCGTCGAGCCATGCTTGAACTCCACTAGGCGGTTGTAGACCGTGCGCGACGACGCGTCGAAAGTCTGGCCGGCCGTGTAGAGGCCCGGATCGAAGCCTTCCGGCGATGCTTCAGAGCAATAAACCAATGTCTTCGACCATGCAGAACCGGCCATCAACGTGGCGATTGCGGTTGCTGCAAGGAGAGTAGAGAGCTTTTTCATGAGCTTGTTTCCCAGTTTTGTTCTTGTTCTCATATTTTTCCGACGCAGAACGCCATTGCTTCCGGTCAAGGCCGGATGGAACGACATTTGATCGGGCATTGCAATAAGCGTCCAAAAAAAATTGTCCAATTGGAAAATTCTTCCGGATATGACAACGAGGGCGCTATGCACGACTTTCTTTTCGCCGCGCGCTCCATCGGCCGAATCGATTTCGTTTTACCGTCAATGTCAATCCCAATTTACACGGATAGCGATCAGGTCGCCGTCATGGCATACCCCTTCTGCGGGGCAGGGAGGACTGCCATGCCGAAGTCTGCCAGGCGGGGATAGACGAAGCGACCATAGGCAGTCCCCCTCTTCCCGCCAATCTCCCGATCGTGAAGCTTCAAAACCGCGCACAACTGCCTTTTTCGCTGAACTGCCAGTTGCGTAAAGTGATCCGCGCGTTACACTCTTATTGCGGGGACACTGGGGACGGCGGCGTCGTGGCAACCCTTTTGAAAAACCACCGGCGATACGACTTCGACAACGATTTGGAGAAAGCTCTCAATCGGGTCGATTTCTTTCGAATTTTCCATACGATGTCGCTGCGTTTCGGCTTCGACCATTTCGGCATCCTGCAACTCGGAAACGAAGGTGACGCCTGCATGCTGTCGAACCGGCTTGCATTGCATGACCTGCCGTCGGGCCTTGCGGAGGAGTATGACAGGCGTCATCGCTTCGGCGATTCCGTCGCCTACAAGAGCCTCCATGCGTCAACCATTCCTTCCATATGGAAAGCCGACGACCCCCATCTCGGCAAAGGCGGCAATCTGGTGGACCAGCTCGGTTTCGAAATGCTGATCTGCGTGCCGGTGACCGGCCTGAACGGCGCGCGCTACGCGGTCCTGTTTCTCGGCGATTGTGAGGACATAGACCAGCAGGCGCATTTCGAGCTCTGTTATGATGCGGTCTGCGCGTTCGACTATTTTTACCGGCTGGTCCTCTCCAACAAGGCGGGCCTGGGCCTGACGCCGAGGGAAACGGAAATACTGCGCTGGATCTCGCATGGCAAAACTGCGAGCGAGATCGCCTTGATCGTCTCCGTCTCTGAACACACGGTCAACTCGCACACGGCGACGATCCTGAAGAAACTCGACGTGGTCAACCGAACCCAGATGGTTGCCAAGGCGATCCGGGAGCAGATCATACAGTGATATCCAGATAGAAACCGGAAAGGGGCCCACAGCGCCGGCCTTCTTCATCAGTCATTCCATTAGGCGGAACAGCAGATCATCATGACAGAACCAATTCACATCTTGCTCGTTGATGATGATCCGGCCGAAAACCTGATCATGCGCGGCTTGATAAAGAGGGTTTCGAGCGCAGAAATCCGTCTGCATTATTGCGAAACGATCGATGCGGCCCTCGACTTCATCAAATCCGGGAAGCCCGTATCCATGGTGCTGATGGACAACCGGCTGCAGCCACAGGCAGATTTTCGCGAAACCGTTCCGGCCATGCGCCAACAGGGCTTCATCGGGCCGATCGGGGTGATTTCCTCATCCCTCGCCGACCCCTACTTCCAGAAGTTCGAGGAATATGGCGCCGATTTCCGCATCGACAAGGCGGAAATCGATCCGACTGCGATCGAGTTCATTCTCAGGGAATATGTGATAAGGAAATAGGGCCAGCAAAAAGCCCGGATCAACCGGGCTTTTGATGCTCCAAGCAGAGACAGCCTCAAGCGGCCGTTTTCGGATGTGTGATCTGGTCGAGGCCGAGCAGGAAGTTGATCTGCGGCCGAGCTTTCACCAGGTCGTCGATCGAATATTGCTGCAGGACCTCGAAGAAGGCATTCAGCGCCTTGCGCAATGCCGCGTTCAGGCCGCAGCTATCAACGAGCGGACAATCGATCTCACCCGCCTCGAAGCATTCCGCCATGGCAAAGCTGTCCTCGGTCACCTTGACGATGTCGAAGAGGCTGATCTCGGCGGCGGGCCTCGGCAGGCGTACACCGCCGTTACGGCCCCTCACCGTCTCGACAAGGCCGGCCTTGTTGAGTGGCTGCAGAATTTTGAACAGAAAGAGTTCGGATACGCCATAAGCCCTGGCGATTTCCGGAACGCGGCTCAAATGGCCGTCATTGGCAGCGCAATACATCAGCATGCGGACTGCGTAGTTCGTTTGCTTCGTCAGGCGCATTATTTGCTCCAAGCTTTAAATTTCTGCGCCCCTCGGTTCAAGCGAACCGCTGAGCCCTCCCTATCGGCACGTCGAAATCACAAGGTATGGCGGCGACTCTGCCGGTGATTTCATGACTGTCATACTCATATAGAACGGATCACAGTTTGGAACAATTCCAAAAAGCAGAAAATCATCTTGATGCGATCATGATCATCAGTTTCCTATGGACTGTCCACCCTTCGTCCCAGAAAAATGAGAGGACTTGGCAAGTTAAGACGAACATTCCGGACTACCCTAATCTTGACGCAACTTCGCTTGGTAATCGAGGATCGCCTTCTTGCGCTCCGGGGTGCCCGGATGTGTCGACAGGATATTTGTGCCCGACGTATCACCGAGCTTTTTCTCGAGGATTTCGAAGAAACGGGCGACGGCAGCGGGGTCGTATCCGGCCTTTTCCATCAGTTCGACCGAATGACGGTCGGCCGCGGCTTCCGCCGCTCGGGAGTAGGACAGCGCCAGCAAACCACCGCCCTGAACAAGCAGATCCTCGACACTGTCACCCACGTCGCCGGCGATCAGCATGATCAGGCCGGCCATGCCGGCGGCGCGGTAGATCTGCCTAAGACTGTGTTCCAGTTCGACATGGCCGATCTCGTGCGCCAGCACACCGATCAGCATTTCGGTGTCGTCGCCGGCAAGTTCAACCAGTTCATCGGTAATGATCAGCGTTCCATCCGGTAGCGCGAAGGCGTTCGGACCGATCGCCCCACCTTCCCGGAAGTGCAACGCATAGGCGGAGGCGCCACGCGCAGACTGGGCCGCGATACGGGCGAAACCTTCGGAAATCGCGTCCCTTTTCGCCTCGTCCAGCTTTGTTTCGTCGAGCACGGTGCGATCCAGCGTCTCCAGCGTGCTGACGGACATCATCCGCGGCACGACCGGCGGCGTGACGGCGACGGCAACCTCGACCAGAACCGGTAGTGCGCAACGGTAGACCAGGCCGGACAGAAGGAAAACCGCGGCAACGAAGATCAGCAGGCGCGGATGAAACCGCTCGAGCCGGTGTACCAGGCCTGCTCGCTTGCGCCCGTTCACAAGCAGCAAGCGATCGATCGCATCTTTGTCGGAGGTTTCGAACAGCGAACCATCGGGAAACTCGATGCGGCGGGGGATCGAACCAACCCGCGGCGAAATATCGAGGGCTGGAAAGGCGGCGAAAGCGAGCGCTGCCTCCCCCTCTTCCTCAACAGCCGCGATCTGCCCATCCCTTACGAGCAGACGGGCCTGGACAGACCGGCTGGAACTGTGCGGATGCCAATCGCCGCGGCAAATCGGCTGGTCATCAGAAGCCAAAATCGAAGCCCTCGAACTCCATGAACTCGGCGCCGACGGCGGTGCCTTCCTGCTCGACCGCCGCCAGGATTTCGCCGACGTCGCCATCGAAATGGATCGCCGTATGTCCATTGACATAACGCGCCATGCGCACAGCCGCCCACGGCCGCATCAGGCCGAGGGTCAGAACGGTAATGATAACATTGGAGATGGCAATCCACACATAGCGGAACCGCGACAGGTCGCTCTTCAGATTATGTCTGCCATCGAAAAGTGTCGACGACCAGGCAATGTTGCGGACGCCAGCACGATAGAACAGAGCTGCGATGCCGAAGGAGAGAAGCACGGCCAGATAACTGACCACCCCCAGAAGAAAGAGCGATGCGTTCATCTCGGGCGAGATCACATCCGGATTGTCGATCAGCGCCGCGATGACGGAGACATTGGCAAGAACGGCGACGCCGACGATCAGCATTCCGAGAACAATGATCAGCGCCGAAAAGAACCAGGTCTGGTAGATCGGCCCCAACCGCGGATCGGTGGCGAATGCGCGGCCGCCGTACCGCAGATTGTTGCCCATGTAGCGATACATCCAGCGGCTGGCGAGGGGTGCCAGAATGCCGAGCGACAGGACCGCCAGCACGGGGCCGGCCATGAAGGCTACGAAGGCACCGCCCATCTTGCCGGTAAAATCGAACCGGACGTTACGGTAGCTGGTGACCCGGGCGCTGAAGCGCAGGCCGCGCATGATCAGCCAGGGAAAGAAGAGGAGGATGACGGCGCCGAGCGCGAGGCCGGCGATCGGGAACGCTGTCAGCAGAATGTTGTAAACGACCAGGTAAGCGAAGACGATCAGCCGGCCGATGAAGATCTGTTTGCCCTTGGCATGATATTCGAAGGCGCGGCCGAGCAGCACCGTGTTGCCGTAGAAATAACGGTTGCGCCGCACCTTCGCCCAGGCCGAATAGATGCCGAGCGTGATGATCGTCAGGAGGATATTGACGATCCAGATGCCGAAATATTCCCTTGCATTTCCGCTAAACGATAGCCTGTAAAAATCCTGCGATGCCGCCGGCAAGGGTGCCGTTTCAGTCGTGTTCATAGTCGCCCCTCTTCCCTAACATTGAATGCAATTGAAGAAACGGCCGACTATCCCCCGATATTCGGCCGCCGGCACAAGTCTTAAACGGCCACCACCGCGGGTCAACCACGCGCTGGCGAGCACAACGAAAAAGGGCCTCCCGGGAGGAGGCCCAATTTGCGGAGGATGGGGAAGGAAGCTTACTTCATCGTCGGCATGACGAATTCAGCGCCGCCCTTGATGCCCGACGGCCAGCGGCTCGTGACCGTCTTGGTGCGGGTCCAGAACTTGATCGAGTCCGTGCCGTGCTGGTTGAGATCGCCGAAGGACGAGGACTTCCAGCCGCCGAAGGAGTGGTAGGCGAGCGGAACCGGGATCGGAACGTTGACGCCGACCATGCCGATATTGATGCGGCTTGCGAAATCGCGGGCCGCGTCGCCGTCGCGGGTGTAGATCGCGACGCCATTGCCGTATTCATGCTTCATCGGCAGGTCGAGGGCTTCCTCGTAGTTCTTGGCACGAACGACGGAGAGAACCGGTCCGAAGATTTCGGTCTTGTAGATGTCCATGTCCGGCGTGACGTTATCGAACAGGCAGCCGCCGATGAAATGGCCATTTTCATAGCCCTGCAGCTTGAAATCGCGGCCGTCGACGACGAGCTTGGCGCCTTGCTCGATACCCTTGTCGATCAGTCCCTTGATCCGGTCATGGGCTTCCTTGGTTACGACCGGACCCATGTCGGCCTTCTCGTCGGTATAGGGGCCGATGCGCAGGCTTTCGACCATCGGTGTCAGCTTTTCGATCAGGCGGTTGGCGGTTTCCTCGCCGACCGGGACGGCGACCGAGATCGCCATGCAGCGTTCGCCGGCCGAACCGTAGCCCGCCCCCATCAGGGCGTTGGCGGCCTGATCCATGTCGGCATCCGGCATGATGATCATGTGGTTCTTGGCGCCGCCAAAGCACTGGGCGCGCTTGCCGTTCATCGCAGCCGTGCCATAGACGTAGCGGGCGATCGGCGTCGAGCCGACGAAGGAAACGGCGGAGATATCTGGATGGGTCAGAATTGCATCGACCGCGCCCTTGTCGCCGTTGACGACGTTGAGGATGCCGGCAGGCAGACCTGCTTCGATCATCAGTTCGGCAAGGCGGATCGGCACGGACGGATCACGCTCGGACGGCTTCAGGATGAAGGCGTTGCCGCAGGCGATCGCCGGCGCGAACATCCACATCGGGATCATGGCCGGGAAGTTGAATGGCGTAATGCCGGCGCCGATGCCGACGGCCTGGCGGATCGAATACATATCGATGTTCGGGCCGGCGCCTTCGGTGAATTCGCTCTTGGCGAGGTGCGGGATGCCAATAACGAACTCGCAAACCTCCAGGCCGCGGACGACATCGCCCTTGGCGTCGTCGATGGTCTTGCCATGCTCGCGTGACAGCATCTCGGCCAGTTCGTTCATATGTTCGTTCAGGAGCTGAACGAACTTCATGAAGACGCGGGCGCGGCGCTGCGGGTTGGTCGCAGCCCACTTCGGCTGTGCTGCCTTGGCGTTCTGCACGGCTGCATCCATCTCCGCGTCGCTGGCAAGCGCCACGGTGGCCTGAACTTCGCCGGTTGCCGGATTGTAGACATTGCTCGTGCGGCCGCTGGTGCCGGCAACGCGCTTGCCGCCAATGAAATGACCAATCTCATACATGGGTGATCCTCCTGATCTTGATTATGGCGAGAGTGTCGCACTACAATATGCACAAATCAACGCGTGATATTCAGGAACCGTTGTGCAGGAATTGATGTCAAAACAGAGCTCGTGGATAGTTACCCCCCTCTGCCCTGTCGGGCATCTCCCCCTCAAGGGGGGAGATCGCAGGCGGCAGACATTTGAGGGAAAAGAACAATCTCCCCCCTTGAGGGGGAGATGTCACGGAGTGACAGAGGGGGGTAACTCGCCCCTCGCCAAAGGTCCGCGTTGATGAACTGGGACGACGTGCGCATGTTCCTGGCCGTGGCCCGAACCGGCCAGATCCTCGCAGCCTCGAAGCGGCTCGGCGTCAATCACGCGACGCTGAGCCGGCGGGTGACGGCGCTGGAAGAATCACTGAAGACGCGGCTTCTGATCCGCCGCACGAATGGCTGCGACCTGACGGCAGAAGGCGAGATTTTCGTGCACGCCGCCGAGCGGATGGAAACAGAGATGCTGGCCGCGCAGGCGCAGATCGGCCGTATCGACACGATGATCGCCGGCACGGTGCGCGTCGGCGCGCCGGACGGTTTCGGCGTGTCGTTCCTTGCTCCGCGCCTTGGCCGGCTGACGGCGCGTTTTCCGGAACTGCGTATCCAGCTCGTGCCTGTCCCCCGCTCCTTTTCGCTGTCGCAACGCGAAGCCGACATTGCTATCACGCTGGAACGCCCGGAACAGGGCCGGTTGATCTCCTCGAAGCTGACCGACTACACGCTCGGGCTCTACGCCTCGCAGGAGTATCTCGCCGCCAACGGAACACTCGAGACCATCGATGATCTGAAGACCCATCGCCGCATCGGTTATGTCGAGGACCTGATCTTCACGGCCTCGCTCAATTTCACCGGCGAGGTGATGCGCAGCTGGGATGCATCCTTCGAGATTTCCAGCGCAACGGGCCAGACCGAGGCGGTGCGCTCCAGCGCCGGGGTCGGCATCCTGCACAATTACATCGCCCGGCAATATCCCGAACTGATCCGCATCCTGCCGGAGACGACGATCCGGCGGGCCTACTGGACGACCTACCACGAAAGTGCCCGCGATCTCGTCCGCGTCCGCACCGTCGCCGATTTCCTTCAGGAGCTGGTGACCGCGGAACATCATATTTTTGTTTGAACGATCTCTTTGCGCTCAGGCGGGTCCAAGATAGGGGGCACAACGCCCGTTTGCAACGCGCCGGCGCGAAGGACAATTTAGAAATATGAAGGGCAAAATGGTACGGTTGGGGGGTCTCGAACCTCCGACCTCAGGTGCCACAAACCTGCGCTCTAACCAACTGAGCTACAACCGCACATAAGAGAGACACACGAAACATCGTCGGGTGCCGCTTTCCGGGTCAAATACGGGCAGTCCGTATTTTTTGCAAGACATAACTTGCCGTTTGATGTGAAAAAACCGGGTGACGGATCACCCGGTTCTCTTGATGGGGCTGCACCGGCAAACCGGCGCCGGCTTAAATCAGTTCTTCTTGAAGCCGGAGATGACCTTTTCGGCGGCGTCCTTGCCGGGCTTCGTGACGTTCTCGGCAACCTTGCGGGTGGCTTCCTGCATCGACTTCGCCTGCTCCACGGCAAGCTCGGCCTGCTTGCGGATGAAGGCGGTCTGCAGTTCGAAGAATTCGGAAACGGACTTGACGCCGAGCAGCGCTTCCAGATGCGAGAGCGAGTTCTCGGCATTGGTGCGCAGGGCTTCGATCGCCTTGAGGCCGAGTTCGACGGTGCCGGACTGGGCGCTTTCGAGCGTTGCTTCAACGGTCTTCGTCGCGTCTTCGGCGGCGGTCTTCACCTTCGCATAGGCTTCCTTCGACTGGGCGGCACCCTTTTGCGCGAAATCGCGGAAGGTCTCGGTCACCTTTGTCGGGTCGAATGCAGCCAGCGAAAAGGCATCTTCTGTTTTCTTGGTAGCCATGATCAGCGCTCCTTGGTTTGGGCCCTCTCATGAGGCACCCGTTTCAGATGATGTCTATATAGGCGATTTCGTTGTGCATTGCAATATATTTGTGCATTGCACAACAAACAAACCGGCCGGAATTAACCTTTCGCGGCGAAAGACCTGTGGCGCATGGCCCGTAAGCTGGACCCCCGCCGCCCTGACGGCTATTAATACACTGTTAACAATCCCGTCCGTGTGACGGTTTTAAACCAGGTCAGCCGATGCCCGCAAAATCGTATCCCTTCATCGACATCGCCGTTCACGAGCGGGTGCGGGAGCATTTTGCGAGGGGCGACGCGGCCGTCTTGTTTTCACCAGACATGAGCCAGGTGCTATGGTCGAATGGCGAGGGCGCCTTCCTGTTCGGCCTGCCGTCGATCTATGACTTCATCGACAGCGGCGCCAACCGCAACGATGCCGCCTATCGCCAGATGGAGACGGCAGCCCGGCAGCTCGAACGCAGCGGCGACAAACGGTCGTTTCTCATGCGCATCGCCTCGGGCTTCCAGCGCCTTTCCGTCAGCGCTGCGGTGGAGATGATCACCGTGCGGCCCGGCGAAACCGCAATCCTTTTTACAGCCCCGCGCACCGGCAAGCCGCTGTCAGCGGAAGAACGCGCCGCCCGGATGATCTCCGGCTTCGACGATCCCGATACGCATATGGCGGTCCTCGATAGTCAAGGCACGCTTCTCGCCGCCTCCCCCGGCTTCCACGCGCTCTCCATGACGCCGCAGACCTGCCGTGCGCTGGTCACCGCCGTTGCCCGCGACAGCGACTGGCTGCTCAAGCGCCCGGTCCCGACCGGCAAGGGCCATCTGCCGGCGGCGATCGGCAAACTTTCTGAAAACCCTGCCCTGCACCTGCTTTTTGCCGTCGAGACTATTCTCGGCAATCTCGACCCAGGCGCCGATTTCCGCGAGGTCGAGGAAACCGTCGCCACGGGAGACACCGCACTATCCGTGTCGGCGCCGCCGCTTCTTTCGCCGGCAAGCCTGCCGGACGATGTTATCGACGAGATCGAAACGATCGAGGAAATTCCGGCGGAAAACGAAAGCTTCACCGGATCGCTGCTGGAAACGCCTGCCGATGATCTTTCGGTGCAGGAGACGGAAAACGAGGCCGCCCTTACGGATACGCTCGTTTCTACCGAAGAGACCGAACAGCCTTCCATCGACGCTGACACAACACCTCGCGACATTGTATCAGAAGTAGCGGACACCCATGCAGACGAGGCGCAGCCGCACTTGTCACCGGCTGAGACGGTGGAACAAGACGATCTCGCCGAGGTCGGCGAAGCTATCGCCGCCGGGGCCGAGGACCTTGCCGAACAACCGAACGTGACAGTCGCGGACGAAACGGCCGCCGAAACGCGGAATGAGACGGAGAAGGACGCACCGGACGAAGCACCTCTGGACGAGCAGGCTGCCATAGCGCCGGTCGAAATCACGTCGGAAGAGGCATTTCAGGACGAGGCGAGCGCAGCCGGCGCGGCGCAAGGCTTCGTCTTCAATCCGAACAGCCGGGCCGTGCGTTTCGTCTGGAAGATCGATTCCGACGGGCGTTTCAGCGAGATTTCCGAGGAATTCGCGACCGCAGTCGGGCCGAAATCCGCCGATGTCGGCGGCCAGCGCTTCACCGAGCTGGCGGCGCGGTACCATCTCGATCCCGGCAACACGATCGGCGAATTGCTGAAGCGGCGCGATACCTGGTCGGGAAAGACCATTTTCTGGCCGGTCGAAGGGACCAGCCTGCAGGTCCCGGTCGATTTGGCAGCCCTTCCGACCTATTCGCGCAACCGCGAATTCGACGGCTTTCGCGGCTTCGGCATCGTGCGCGTGGCGGATGCGGTCGAGGACGAACAGGCGATCGGCCTGACATTCGGCGAGCCAGTGACCTACTCCGTCGACGAGAACGCGCCCGGAGAAATCGATGGCGCAACCGTTGACGCCACGGACGTGGACGATGGTCACGGCGATCAGGAAGGTGCGGCAAACGGCTCGATCCTGGACGAGACCATCGTGGATGACGGGATCGCGGGCGACGGCACCGACGGCGGCGTTGAAACTGCCGGCCCTGCGCAATCCAGCCCTGACCTTGCGGCCGAAGCCGAACCGGAACATTCCGACGAGGAAGACCTGTTCGCCGGACTGGAAGACGAGCAGCCTGCAGCGGAGCTTCCGCCGGAAGATCCTTTCCGTGGTGAAGTTCCAGCATTGAAGCTGGTCGAGACGCCGGGGCGCCGCGCGTCCGACAAGGTGATTGAACTCAACGACCATCGGCCGCCGGGTACCGAGACGTTGAGCCGCAGCGAGCAGGCCGCGTTCCGCGAGATCGCGCGTCAGTTGGGCGGGACCTTCGACAAGCGCGCGAACGAAGATGCGCCGGCAACCGATGAGCCCGTCGCCGATGAACCGGTGATCGCCGACCCTGTCGAAGAGACAGCACTGCTGAAGGCTGACAACACCGACAAGGACGATTTTGCGGATATCGATGGCGCTACGACCCCAGCCAGCGAAACCGCGCTCTCCGAAACGCTCGACGCGATCGTGCCGCCGCGCACCAGCAGCAACAGCAGCCTGACGCCGGAACTCCTCGACAATTTGCCGATTGCCCTTCTGGTTCACAGCGGCGACGATCTGTTTCATGCCAATTCCGAGTTCCTCAAGCTCACCGGCTATTCCGACCTGGACGAATTGCGAGACGAAGGTGGGATCGATGCTCTCTTCGCCGGCAATGAGGACGGTCTCCTCGACATGCCGGACGGCGCTTTGATGGTCATCCGCAATGACGGCAATCTCATTCCCGTGACGGCGCGGTTGCAATCGATCCGCTGGGAAGACAAGAGCGCGCTGATGATGGCGCTCTCGGCGGTGCATGCGCCGGCAACTTCAGTCGCAACCGAAGCCTCGCCGGAAGTCACGGCGCCAGAGGCTGACAGGAACACGGAAATCCAGGCTCTGCGCATGGAGACCGAAGAACTGCACTCGATCCTCGAAACCGCGACGGACGGCGTCGTCGTTGTCGGCGCGGACGGAGAAATCCGCTCGCTGAACCGCTCGGCGAGCGCGCTGTTCAACTATGATGACGGTGAAGTTCGCGGCAAGCCCTTTGCCATGTTGTTTGCCCATGAGAGCCAGAAGGCAGTGCTCGACTATCTGTCGGGCCTGTCCGGCCATGGCGTCGCCAGCGTACTCAATGACGGTCGCGAAGTGATCGGCCGCGAAGCGTCCGGCGGTTTCATCCCGCTGTTCATGACCATGGGCCGCCTCTCCTCCTCCAACGGCTTCTGCGCCGTCATCCGCGACATCACCCAATGGAAGCGGACGGAAGAGGAACTGCGCAACGCCAAGCGTGCAGCCGAGACGGCGAATGCCCATAAGAGCGACTTTCTCGCCCGCGTCAGCCATGAGATCCGCACGCCCCTGAACGCGATCATCGGCTTTTCCGACATGATGGCGAGCGAGCATTTCGGCCCGATCGGCAATCCCCGTTACGTCGAATATGCCAGCGACATCGGCCGCTCCGGCCGCCATGTGCTCGACATCGTCAACGACCTGCTCGACATTTCCAAGATCGAAGCCGGCGAGATGGATCTGGAGTTCACCGCTGTCGAGATCAATGACGCGGTCTCGGAGGCGGTCGCCCTGGTCCAGCCACAGGCCAACAGTCAGCGCGTGATCATCCGCACATCGCTTTCGGGCTCTGTCCCGAACGTGGTCGCCGACAACCGCTCGATCAAGCAGATCGCCCTCAATATCCTGTCGAACGCCATCCGTTTCACGCCGTCGGGTGGCCAGATCGTCGTCTCGACGGCCTATGAGGCCAATGGAAGCGTCATCCTGCGCATCCGCGACACCGGCGTCGGCATGACCCGCACCGAGCTCGAGCAGGCGATGAAACCCTTCCGGCAGGTGACGACCGGCGTGCGCAAGCGCGGCGACGGCACCGGCCTCGGCCTGCCGCTGACGAAGGCCATGGCGGAAGCGAACCGGGCCCAGTTCTCGATCAGTTCGGCGCCGAACGAAGGCACGCTTGTGGAGATTTCCTTCCCGTCGCAGCGGGTGCTGGCAAATTAGCTATTGCACGGCAATTGCTACCAGTATTCAGGCGCAGGGTGGCAACTTTACGCCACATCCGGATGCTTGCTGGCTGTGCGGCGAAGGATGCGTCTCGCCCCCTCGCGGACGTTGGATCGGGAAGTCATCTGCTTGCCGGCTGAAAGAGCTCAACGAAATTTCCGGACGAGTCTATCAACAAGATCTGCGATCCGCCCGGTCCCGTGACGATCTCATTGCGGAATTGGACACCGGCAGCATGCAACCGCGCTACTTCGGCAGGCAGATCGTCGACGATCAGATGAATGCGGTTCCAACCGCCGGATCGGGGCTGTTCGCCGTCCGGCATCGGCCGTCCCGCCGAACTCGTCGGCCCGCTGAGCAACAGCCGCAACGCTCCGCGCCGCACATCCGCGAAAGCGGGGGCGTGGTTCGACAGAACTGAAAAGCCCAGATGGGTCGTATACCATGTGATGGCAGCCTCGACATCATCGACCATGTAACGGACATTGACGGTTATTTCCGACATTTCTTTCTCCCAATGTTGGACAGGCGCGGTCAGCCTGAATGCCTGGCCGTCGCGCGTTCTCCGCTATCTCTACCAGCTGGAAAGCGTCGCAGATTGGAAAAAATGGAAGTCAGTCTGCCAAGGGCAGATGGTGGCGCTTCACGTGCGCGCCTGCATGATCGAATGCCTTCAGTCGGTGTCGGAGTTCGACCGGAGTGAGACCGGAGAATTCGACGAACTCGTGAATCAGGTGCGATTGGTCGAAGTAGCCGACGTCCAGGGCGAGTTGAGCCCAGTTGACCTTCGCCGTGTTCCGCGACGATGCAAATGCATGCTGGAAGCGCTGCACGCGGCCAAAAAGCTTCGGCGTCAGGCCTACCTCGGCGGTGAACACCTCGATGAATCGCCGCGGGCTCAAATCGACTGCTCTCGCGATGTCGCGTACTTTCGCTCGACCATGGGTGCGTATCAGCACGTCCAGCCCCTCGTGCGGATCGGATGAGCTGTAGATACGAAACTCATCTTCGCGGAGGTTGAATACCATCTCGAATGTTCCGCTCGGGAGTATCCGTTCCCATGAATGATCACCCGCGTAATCCTCGTAGAGCCAGAAGTCGTCCACGAATTCGCAAAGCGGAGCGGCTGGAGAGTATGATCGAAACAGCATCGAAACGGCCGAAACTTGGTCGGGAACACCCCTACTCGACATCGGAGTCTATAGTACCAGGCCGAATGATTGAAGAAACGACTGCTTGGGTTTATCCGTCACCTCCTGCCCAACAAGGATGGTGGCAGTTTCTACCGAACAGCATGCATTAGTGACAACGTAAGCTCCTGGATTAGCAGATAAAAAAAGAGGCAGCTAAAAAGCTGCCTCGATAAGTTGATGCTAAACAGGTACTCGAGAAGCAGTGCCGTCTGGTCGGTGCAGGCATCTCTGCCGAGCGCTAGCCCTCACATCGGGTAACCTCAAGTTGAGAGCACCATGCGCTGCCATTCGTAAACAAAACCTTTCCGCCGCATCCGCAAATTTTAAGCATTCGCGGCAAAGACATAAGCTTTGGTTAATTCGGCAGGCCGGAAATCCTTAACGGCACCGGGGTCAGCTCCGCAGTTCGGGAAGGTTTGCGTAGAGGTCGAGGGCTTCCGGATTGGCAAGCGCCTCCTTGTTCTTGACCGGCCGGCCATGCACCACTTCGCGCACCGCGAGTTCGACGATCTTGCCCGACTTCGTGCGCGGGATGTCGGCGACCGCGATGATCTTCGCCGGCACGTGGCGTGGCGATGCGCCGGTGCGGATCCTGGTCTTGATCGCCTTGACGAGGTCGTCAGTCAGTTCCCTGCCCTTTGCCAGGCGCACGAACAGGATGACGCGAACATCATCATCCCAATCCTGGCCGATGCAGATCGCCTCGGCGATATCCTCCATCTGCTCGACCTGATTGTAGATCTCCGCGGTGCCGATGCGCACGCCGCCCGGATTGAGCGTCGCGTCCGAACGGCCATGGATGATGATGCCGCCATGCTCGGTCCATTCGGCGAAATCGCCGTGGCACCAGATATTGTCGAAGCGTTCGAAATAGGCAGCCTTGTATTTGGCGCCCTCCGGATCGTTCCAGAACATCACCGGCATGGAGGGGAATGCCTTGGTACAGACGAGCTCGCCCTTTTCCTGGCGAACCGGCTGACCGTCGTCGTTCCAGACATCCATGGCAAGGCCGAGGCCAGGCCCCTGGATTTCGCCGCGCCAGACGGATTTAAGCGGATTGCCGAGCACGAAGCAGGAGACGATATCCGTACCGCCGGAAATCGAGGCCAGCTGGATATCGGGCTTGATGCCTTCATAGACGAAGGAAAAGCCTTCCGGCGACAGCGGCGAACCGGTTGATGTCATCAGGCGCAGCGACGAGAGATCATGCGTCGAGACCGGCGTAAAACCGCCCTTGCGAACCGCATCGATATATTTCGCCGAAGTGCCGAAGATGGCGAATTTCTCGTCACGGGCATAGTCGAACAGCACGTTGCCATCTGGATGGAACGGCGAGCCGTCGAAGAGGCAAAGCGTTGCGCCCAGCGCGAGACCGGACACCAGCCAGTTCCACATCATCCAGCCGCAGGTGGTGAAGTAGAAGAGCTTCTCGCCCTCTCTCAAGCCGCAATGGAAGCGGTGCTCCTTCAGATGCTGCAACAGCGTGCCGCCGGCCGAATGGACGATGCATTTCGGAACGCCGGTCGTGCCGGAAGAAAAGAGAATGTAAAGCGGATGCGAGAAGGGCAGCGCCGTGAACTCGAGCGGCTTTTCGGCGAAGGGCGCGATGAAGGCGGAGAGGGTTTTGCCGTTCTCAATGGATGCTGCGAGCGCGGCCGCATCGCCGGCATAGGGAATGATCAGGGCCGGCACGCCGAGTTTCTTCATGACGGCCTGAACCTTTGCGGAAACGTCCTGCAGCTTGCCGGCATACCAGTAGCCGTCGCAGGCGATGAACAGCTTGGGTTCGATCTGGCCGAAACGATCGAGTACGCCCTGTTCGCCAAAATCGGGGGAACAGGACGACCAGATCGCTCCAATGGAGGTAGTGGCGAGCATCAGCGCGATGGTCTCGGGCATGTTGGGCATCATCGCCGCGACGCGGTCACCCTTGCCGATGCCCGCGGCCTTCAACGCCTGCTGCAGCCGCGACACCAGCGCCCGCAGTTCATCAAAGGACATGCGCGATTGCGCCTTGTCCTCGCCACGGAAGATCAGTGCGTCTCCGCTCCCCGTGTTCCGCAACAGGTTTTCCGCGAAATTGAGCGTCGCGTCGGGAAAGAACCGGGCTTCCAACATGCGATCGCCGTGGATCAGCGCCTGCTCGCCCCGCTCGCCGATGACGCCGCAATGGTCCCAGACCGCCGTCCAGAAATCGGCGCGCTCGGAGATCGACCAGTCATGGAACGCATCATAGTCTACAAAGCTCTTGGAAAAGCGCTGTTCGCACCAGTCGATGAACGCCTTCATCGGCGTCTGGTCGATGAATTCACGGGACGGTGTCCAAAGGGGGCGATCTGATTGCATGCTTTCCTCCGCTACCCAAGCCAGCCTCTATATCATGCTGCGACGCAAGATAAACAGACCGAGCAATTGATGACTGTAGCAGTTGCGACATTTCCCCGTTTCAATCGTTTGATTTCTCGCCGGTGAAAGCCTATCCATCGGCCCTTCAGAACACATGAAAGTGCACCGCACGGCAATGAAGCAATTCCTTGATATCGCCAGCATCAAAGCAGGACTGCGCAAGCTGCTTCTATCGCGGACGCTTGCCTGGCTGGCGATCAGCGCGCTTGTTCTCACGGTGTTGTTCAAGGTTGCCCTGCCGCTGTTCGTCTCCACGGCCAGCGTCAAGCTCAACATGGAGCGGGCACTTTCTTCGTGGACCGGCGCGCGCGCCAGCATCGTCGGCGATCCGGATATCAGATTCTGGCCGCATCCGGTGTTGACGCTGCACACCGTGACCTTCGAAGGCGGCGATACCGCGTCCCCGGAGCTGCTGGCGAAAGCCGACGCCATCGCCGCCGGGTTCGATCTGCTTGCCGCCTTGCGTGGCACGCCGGTCTTCTACGACTTCCGCCTGCTCAACCCGGTCTTCAAAATAGAGCGCAGGATAGACGGAAGCCTCAATTGGCGACGGGCCGGCTGGATGGCCGACGCCGTCGCCAATGCGTCGTCGAAGGCGCCATCATCGGCGCGCAACACCCCGATTGGCGACATCGAGATCGAAAACGGCACGCTCGAACTGACCGACCGCATCACTGCCGGCGCCTATCGGGTGACCAATGTTTCCGGCTCGATCCAATGGCCAGCGCCCGCTGCGCGGATCAGTGCAAGTCTTTCGGCTCTGATGAATGGCGAAAAGGTCGAGTGGTCCTTCGTCTGCGATGAGCCGATGATGCTGCTTTCGGGGCAAAACAGCGCAATCCAGACATCGTTCGCCTCCGCCCCGCTGAGCTTCAGTTTCGACGGTACCGGCAACGCCTCCGCCCATCCCTTCGCCTCCGGACAACTGCAGCTTACGGCGAATTCCCTTCCAACGTTGATGAGTTGGCATGGCGCGGCCACGCCGCTGCCGCCATCGACGGGAACCATCTCCATCGACACCGGCGTGACAATGTCCGCCGAGACGTTGAAGATGGACAATCTCTCTCTTTCGCTGAACGGAACCAGCGCCACAGGTGTACTCGACGTGGCCTGGCGCCAGCAGCGCAGCCCGCGCATCAATGGAACGCTTGCGTTCGAACGGCTCGATCTGACGTCTCTTCTCGCTTCCTTCCGGCCGGTGCACCCGGCATCCAACTCTACCGGCGCGCCGGATATGTCGTTTCTTAAGCGGATCAATCTCGATCTCCGGCTTTCGGCTGAGGAAGCAAGCTACGGCGCGATTGTGTTCACCGATATCGCTGCCGGCGTCATCGCAAACAACGGCCGGGCCTCCCTGGATATCGGCGACGGTACCTATTCCGGCGGCTCGTTCAGCGGCCGCATCGCCCTTGCGAAAGACGGTGCCGATGGCGGCCAGCTGCAGTTTTCGCTGAAAAATGCCAATCTCACCCCGGTCGCTGCCGGGCTCGGCCTGCAAGGGCCGCTGCCGCTGGGGCGGGGCATGCTCAGCGTCGATCTTGCGACCACCGAACCGCTGTCGGCGATGACAATGGGCGGCGTTTCGGGAGAGATCCGCTACTCCGCAGTTAACGGTGCGCTGACAAACTTCAACGGACCGGAATTCGAACGGCTGGCGGCCCAGGGCGGTTTCTTCAACATCAATCAGGCCGGCGACGGTTCCTTCGCGTTTACCACCGCAGAAATCGTTGCAAAGCTGCGTCGAGGCGTTGCCGAGTTGACGAAGGCGGATATTCGCGGCGAAGGACGAACGCTGTCCCTTGCGGGGCTCATTCCCTACCGCAGTGGGAGCCTAGCACTCGCCGGCGCCATCCGACCCGACGATACGACATTACCGCCGGTTCGCTTTTTTGTCGGTGGCTCTTGGCCGAATGCAATCATCTCACCGCTCGCGGCGATCCCTGCCCCGCAATGATCGCATCACATCGACTTTGCCACAGGGCCTTCTAAAATAAGCTGCCGAATCAGCCCACAGGAGATGTGTCCGTGCTGCGTTTTCTTGCCGCCCTGCTCAAGATCGTCTTGGCATCGCTTCTGACGGGCACCGCGCTTTCGCTCTTCAACATCTCCTCCGAACAAATCCTGCAGCAGGCCGGCCTGACGCCGGAAATTCTGTGGACCTACCTTCTGCGCCTGAGCGCCTGGGCGCTGCCGAACATCCTGCTCGGTTCGATGATCGTGCTGCCCGTCTGGCTCTTGACCTATGTCTTCCTGCCGCCGCGCGAAAGGGAGCGCGAGCGCGACTGAAGCAGAGGCGTGTGGATCACAAGGCGAAGGCCGCCTGCTCGTCCTTGACCCGCTGGATTTCCCGGCGCCGCGAGACGACGGAAGCGATGAGCACGCCCATCGCGACGATGCCGATCAGGATGGTGCAGACTGCGTTGATTTCCGGTGTCACACCCAACCGCACCTGACTGTAGATCTTCATCGGCAGCGTGGTCGCTCCCGGGCCGGAGGTGAAGTTCGAGATCACCAGATCGTCCAGCGACAGCGTGAAGGCGAGAACCCAGCCAGAAAAGACGGCCGGCGCGATGACCGGCAAGGTCACCTGCAGGAAGGTGGCGACCGGGGTGGCGCCCAGGTCCATCGCGGCCTCTTCGATCGACCGGTCGAAGCTCAACAAACGGGACTGCACGACAACAGCGACGAAGCACATGGTGAAGGTGATGTGCGCCAGCGTCAGCGTCCAGAAACCGCGATCGAGGCCAATGGCGACGAACAAAAGCAGCATCGACAGGCCGGTGATGACCTCCGGCATGACGAGCGGCGCGTAGATCATGCCGGAAAACAGCATGCGACCGCGAAAGCGAGTGTAGCGCGTCATGGCAAGGGCGGCGAGCGTGCCGAGCACCGTTGCCACGGTCGCGGAAATCAGGCCGACCCGCACCGTCACCCAGGCGGCATCGAGCAGAGCCTGATTATGCAGCAGCTGGACATACCACTTGGTCGAGAACCCCGCCCAGACGGTCACCAGCTTCGATTCGTTGAACGAGAAGATGACGAGGAGAACGATCGGCAAATAAAGGAAGGCGAAGCCGAAAACGATCGAGGCGATATTGAAGCGCGACCACTTGACCATGATTACCTCCCCTCGCCATCGGCTTTGGCCTGCGCGTGCTGGAAGAACATGATCGGTACGACCAGAATGAGCAGCAGGATCGTCGCCACCGCCGCGGAGATCGGCCAGTCACGATTGGCGTTGAACTCGTTCCAGAGTGTCTTGCCGATCATCAGCGTCTCCGACCCGCCAAGCAGATCCGGGATGACGAATTCACCGACGGCCGGGATGAAGACGAGCATGCAGCCGGCGATCACGCCGGGCATCGAGAGGGGAAATGTCACGCGCCAAAAGGCCCGGATCGCCGTGCAGCCGAGGTCCTGCGCCGCTTCGATCAGGCTATGGTCCATCTTTTCCAGAGACGAATAGATCGGCAGCACCATGAACGGCAGGTAGGAATAGACGATGCCGATATAGATTGCCCAATTGGTGTTGAGGATGATCAGCGGCTGGTCGATGACGCCGAGCGTCAATAGCAGCTGATTCAACAAGCCTTCCGGCTTCAGGATGGCGATCCATGCGTAGACGCGGATCAGGAAACTCGTCCAGAACGGCAGGATGACCAGCATCAGCAGCGTCGGACGGATCGAGTTCGGCGCCTTTGCCATGCCGTAGGCGATGGGATAGGCGATCATCAATGTCGCGATGGTCGAGATGACAGCGATCTTCAGGCTGGAAATATAGGCATTGGTGTAGAGCGCATCCCCGGCGAGAAAAACGTAGTTGGCAACCGACAACTCGCCGAGCTTGTCGACGAGGCCCGAGATGCCATCCGCCAAATTGAAGACGGGCAGATAAGGCGGCATCGCGATGGCGGTTTCCGACAGCGATATTCTGAGAACGATGAAGAAGGGTGCGAGGAAAAAGACCGTCAGCCAGGCATAGGGGATGATGATCACCAGCCGGTTGAAGATTGCCGATCCGAATTTTGACATGGTCTCAATCCTTCAGCACGACGCCTGAGTTTTCATCGAAGGAAATCCAGACTTCCTGGTCATAGCCCAGCGGATCCTCGACCGCGCGCACCGCATTCAGGGAGGACGCCTTGATCACCTTGCCATCTTTCAGGCGCACATGAAAAATCGTCATGTCGCCAAGATAGCCGATATCCCAGATCTCGCCCTGGGCCGCATTGAGCGGCGCGCAGGCCGGCTTATCGCGGCTGACACGGATTTTCTCCGGGCGAATGGCAAGCCCGGCCTTCGTTCCGACGCCGGGCGGCTCGGCGGATGCGAGGCGCACCGTGAAGCCCGCTTCCGTCGCAATCTCGACCGTGCCTGGGCCGGCAAAGGAGACCGTGCCATCAAAAATGTTCACGTCACCGATGAAATCGGCGACGAAGCGCGAATTCGGCGCCTCGTAGATTTCCGGTGGCGTTGCCACCTGAATGACCTTGCCGTGTGCCATGACGGCAATGCGGTCGGCCATGGTCATTGCCTCTTCCTGGTCGTGGGTGACGACGACAAAGGTCAGGCCGAGTTGCTGCTGCAGGTCCATCAGTTCGAACTGGGTCTCCTCGCGCAGCTTCTTGTCGAGCGCGCCGAGCGGCTCGTCGAGCAGCAGCACCTTCGGCCGTTTGGCGAGCGACCGGGCGAGCGCCACGCGCTGGCGCTGGCCACCCGACAGCTGATGCGGCTTGCGCTTGGCGAACTTGTCGAGCTTCACGAGCTTCAGCATCTGGTCGACGCGCTCGGCGATCTGCGGCTTCGGCATGCCGTCCTGCTTCAAACCGAAGGCGATGTTGTTCTCGACCGTCATATGCGGAAACAGGGCATAGGACTGGAACATCATGTTCACCGGCCGCCGATAGGGCGGAATACCGGCAAGGCTCTGTCCATCGAGCACGATTTCGCCGGATGTCGGCTGCTCGAAGCCCGCCAGCATCCGCAAGAGCGTGGACTTGCCGCAACCCGACGCACCAAGCAGCGCGAAGAACTCACGGGGATAGATATTGAGCGATAGATTGTCGACGGCGACGAAATCACCGAATTTCTTGGTGACGTTCTTGACGGCAATGAAGGGCACGGAGGCAGGATCGGCCCAGGGTGCAAAGGAACGCCGGATACTGCCAAGTGACTTCATCATCGATCCCCGAATGACGTGCAAACAGCACGGCCACGTTGGTCCGCGCTCCCATAAGAAAATTGCCCGGATTTTTCATATCCGGGCAATTCTTTTCGGCTTACTGGCCGGTGACCACTTTGGTCCACATGCGCGTCAACACGCGCTGCGATTTGGCGTCGAAGGGCGTTGTCGTGAACAGCTTATTCATCACGTCTGCCGGCGGATAGATCGCGGTGTCCTCTATCACTTCCTTGCTGATGAACTGCTGCGATGCCTTGTTGCCATTGGCGTAGAAGACGAAATCGCTGGCCTTGGCGATGACTTCCGGCTTCATGATGTAGTTCAGGAATTCATGCGCTTCGGCGAGATGCGATGCATCGGCCGGAATGGCCATCACGTCGAACCACATCTGCGCACCCGACGGCGGGATCGAGTAATCCACGGTCACGCCGGCCTTGGCTTCGGCGGCACGGTCGCGCGCCTGGAAAATGTCGCCCGAATAACCGAGGGCAAGGCAGATATCGCCGTTGGCGAGCGCATTGATATATTCGGAGGAATGGAACTTGCGGACATAGGGACGAACCGTCAGCAGAAGCTCTTCCGCCTTGGCCAGATCGTCCGGCGAATGGCTATCGGGGTTGAGGCCGAGATAGGCAAGCACGCTCGGCACCACATCGGTAGGGGAATCGAGGATATGGATGCCGCAATCCTTGAACTTGGCGGCAACCTCGGGCTTGAACAGAACATCCCAGGTCGGCTTTTCGTCCGTTCCCAGAATCTGCTTCGCCTTCTCGACATTGTAGCCAATGCCGGTGGTGCCCCACATGTAGTCGATGGCATATTCATTGCCCGGATCATACGTCGCGACGCGCGTCGTGATCTCGTCCCACAGATTGGACATGTTCGGCAGCTTGGACTTGTCGAGCTTCTGGAACACGCCAGCTGCGATCTGGCGCTGCAGGAAGGTCGCCGTCGGCACGACGACATCGTAGCCGGTGCCGCCTGCAAGCAGCTTGGTCTCGAGAATCTCGTTGGAATCGAAGACGTCGTAGACGACTTTGATGCCGGTTTCCTTGGTGAAGTCCTCCAAAATGCTGGCATCGATGTAATCGGACCAGTTGTAAACGTTGACGACGCGCTCCTGCGCGGTGGCAATCGTTGCGGACCCGCCGAGGAGCAGAGCGGCAAAGGCGGTGATAATCTTTCGCGACATGGAATTCCCCTTTTTTTGTCGAGCTCGCGGCAGCCGCGCCATCGCCGCGCGTCAAACGATCGAGCCCGTATGCGTCTGGAAGTTAGGCATGTTTTCAGGCGACCACAAGCGCTTTTACGCGGTGGCGAAGGCATGAACGCGTCAGCGTGAATTTTAGGAAGCGCTGCAAAAACCTGAATCTTTTCAGCACCTGCAACGCGGCCGTCATCGTCCACCGGGAGGATTGACCATAACTTGGATCGGACCTTAACCATGGGCTTTGCGATCCATGGCGGGATCGCGATTACCCCGCCACCAGTTTTGCTTGTCGGAAAGCTGCGTCACGAGCGTGACGTCGCGGCTTCCGGTCTATCATCGCGTGCGTTACTGAAAATCGAAGGCGCTCAGGCCGGTCACCATCTCATCAAGCCCGAGCGGTCGGGTGACCGGCGGTTCAGCCCGCGCAAGACAACCTTGCCGCTCGCAAAGCCGACAGGCTGTACCGCCGGCAACGGTCGCAAGCGGCGCCTCGCCGTAGACGGTTTCCAGTGCATGCACAGCATCGCAGCCGATCAGAATCGCCGTCCGCCTTACCCGTTCCTGAAAGCCTGCACGTGGTCCCTCGACCGTTCGCGCGATCACCAGGAACTCGCCGCCGCCAAAAACCTCCACGCGCTCCGCCAGGATCTGGCCGGCCTGCGCAAACGCCGCGTGGATGTTGAGCTTCGGACAGTTGCCGCCGAACCGCGCCTGGGGGAAACCTTGAGCACCGGCCTTGCGCAGGCGGTGTCCGGCATGATCGATCTCCATAAGGAAAAACGGCAGGCTGGAGGCTCCCGGACGCTGTAGCGTCACCAGCCGGCTTGCCGCCTGCTCGAAGGACACCTGGAAGCGGGCGCTCAGCATATCAAGATCGTATTTCGCCCGCTGCGCGGCCGAAAGAAATGCGGCATAGGGCATCATGATCGCGTGCGCGGCATAGCGTGCCAGTTCGAAACGGCCGATGCGCCGGGCTTCGCCCGTTGAAAATGCCAGTTGATCGAGGTCGGCGGCGATCGCCTCCGGAAAGGCAATCTGGGCCGCTTCCATGGCGATCTCGCGCAACTGGTCCTGTGCGGACAGTCTCTCCGACAGGAACAACCTCATCGAGTGACGGTCGAAACGACGGCGCAGGTCCGGCATCACATGCACCGGCAACGCCCGCACCGAGAGACCGTGCTCCTTCCGCAGCCAGCCTTTCAGCGCGCCCGCGAGATCATCGCCGGGTGACAGCCGGGCGTGGTATGCTTCGGCGGCCTCGTCGATCCGTGCGAAATAATGCGGGCGATTTTCGAATAGCTCGCGCACTTCATCCATCGGCAGTCGTGCATCGGACAAGGCCGCCATATGCCCCTGTCCCGACAGGAGGCCGCTTAGATCCTTCAACCGTGAGGACTGCTCCCGATAGGCGCGATAGAGCTTGAGGATGCCGGTCGCAACGTTGGGCGCAGCTTCGGCTACCTCGATCAGTTCCTGATCACCCGGCAACTCGCCGGCGAGCAGCGGATCAGCGAACATCTCGCGCAGCTGCGCGACACTGCCGGACGCCTCCCCCTGCAATTCGTCAAGATCGACCTTGTAGACAGAGGCCAGTTTCAACAGCAGTTGCACCGTCAAGGGTCGCTGATTGCGTTCGATGAGGTTGAGATAGGACGGCGAGATACCGAGTGCCTCGGCCATCGCCGTCTGCGTCAGCGACAGGCCATTGCGGATGCGCCGCACCCGGGCGCCGGCGAAAATCTTGTTCTCAGCCATTTGTCATGCCTTTTACAATTTTACGCCAAAGCGGACATTTACATATTTTACAAAATTACAGAAGCCGCCTGTAAAACACAAGACATGATAACCCTTTTCGTAGTCGCAAAACTCCTTTTGTTCTGGCAGCTTTGTGCAGCGCACTGTAAAACTAGTTACATCGAATTCGAGGATTGAACGGGCATTGAACCAAAGTCGAACACCGTTCGAAAATTTGCAGGAGGATCTTTATGACTGATTTTTACAATCTCGTTCCGGGTGCACCGCAGGGCCGTTTCGACGGCATTGAGCGCCCGTACACCGCAGAAGACGTCAAGCGTCTGCGCGGGTCCGTCCAGATCAAGCATACACTGGCCGAGATGGGCTCCAACCGGCTGTGGCAGCTGATCCACGAGGAGGATTTCGTCAATGCGCTGGGCGCACTCTCGGGCAATCAGGCGATGCAGATGGTCCGCGCCGGCCTGAAGGCGATCTATCTCTCAGGCTGGCAGGTCGCCGCCGACGCCAATACGGCGTCCGCCATGTATCCCGACCAGTCGCTCTATCCGGCCAATGCCGCACCCGAGCTTGCCAAGCGCATCAACCGGACACTCCAGCGTGCCGACCAGATCGAAACCTCGGAAGGCAAGGGTCTGTCCGTCGATACCTGGTTCGCGCCGATCGTTGCCGATGCGGAAGCCGGCTTCGGCGGTCCGCTCAATGCCTTCGAGATCATGAAAGCCTTCATCGAGGCGGGTGCCGCCGGTGTCCACTATGAAGACCAGCTGGCATCGGAAAAGAAGTGCGGCCATCTCGGCGGCAAGGTCCTGATCCCGACCGCCGCCCATATCCGCAACCTGAACGCCGCGCGGCTTGCCGCCGACGTCATGGGGACGCCGACGTTGGTCATCGCCCGCACCGATGCGGAAGCCGCGAAGCTGCTGACCTCCGACATCGATGAACGCGACCGGCCCTTCGTCGACTACGATGCCGGCCGCACGGTCGAGGGCTTCTATCAGGTGAGGAACGGCATCGAGCCCTGCATCGCCCGCGCGATCGCCTATGCGCCGAACTGCGACCTGATTTGGTGCGAGACCTCGAAGCCGGATCTCGAACAGGCCCGCAAATTCGCCGAAGGCGTGCACAAGGCGCATCCGGGCAAGCTGCTCGCCTATAACTGCTCGCCGTCGTTCAACTGGAAGAAGAACCTCGACGACGCGACGATCGCCAAATTCCAGCGCGAGCTGGGCGCGATGGGCTACAAGTTCCAGTTCATCACGCTTGCTGGCTTCCACCAGCTGAACTTCGGCATGTTCGAACTGGCTCGCGGCTACAAGGATCGCCAGATGGCTGCCTATTCGGAGCTGCAGGAGGCGGAATTTGCCGCCGAGGTCAACGGCTACACGGCGACCAAGCACCAGCGCGAAGTCGGCACCGGCTATTTCGACGCCGTATCGATGGCGATTACCGGCGGCAAGTCATCGACCACCGCCATGCATGAATCGACCGAGCACGACCAGTTCCGCCCGGCGGCGGAGTGAGAAACTCCCCTCCCCAACCCCTCCCCACAAGGGGGAGGGGCTAGAGCGCCGCACTTCTTCGGCACCCAATTGCCTCCGCACTTTCGGAGGTCATGAAGGAACAAAGAGGTGCAGCAGGTTAAGCCCCTCCCCCTTGTGGGGAGGGGTTGGGGAGGGGTTTTAAAACCAACTCAACCAGGAGGAACCACAATGACAGTCCAGACACGCGTCAAGGAACGGGCCGAAGAGCAGTCGTCGGCCATGACACCGGAACAGCAGGCGATGATCCGCATGGTCGCCAACGACCTGCACCGGCTCAACCAGGCCGTCATGAAGGCGGTGGACGCCGGTGTTTCCGTCGAGCTCGTCCGTTCGGCCCGGCACCACGGCGGCGGAGGCAACTGGGGCGACCTGCTGATCCCGGTGATCGTCACGCAGGGTCGCGGCTGAGACATGACCATCTGTCCACGAAAATCCCGGCGGGAGCTTTGCCCGCCGGGATTTTGCGTTCCTGCCTGAGCGCTTAAGCGAACGTCAAAGAATGAAATCCGCAGCAGGGGCTAAACGCTGCGGCTGGGCCGCTTACCGGCGAAAAGGTCGGCGTGACTTTTCACCAGCCGAAACAGGCGCTCCGAGACGGTACGGATCTCGCGGCGGTGGCGATCCTCGCTGTTCGTCACGATCCACTGCCCATGACGGAGCTGCTTCAGCTCATCGCCGGCCCGTTCCAGACCGGGGTCGAGATCGCCGACGAAACAGGGCAAAACCGCCTGGCCCGCGCCTGCTCTTGCCAGGTCGAGCAAGGAGCGTGGGCGGCTGACGATGACGGCGATCGCGGCGGCCGCCTGTTCGTGCGGCCAGCGCAGATAGGGCGAGATCGCATCTTCCTCCGACACGGCGAGCCAGGCCGCTGCCAGCCCATCGGGTGCGTTGCGCTGGCGGTAGGCGGCATAGGCGACATCGCCGGTGTGGCGGCTGGTGAGATGCGGCTCCTCCGGTGCGACGGCCCGGACGCCGACATCGCTTTCCCGGTGAGCCAGCGTCGCCCGCCGCTCGGAAACGGACATGTCGAGCCGGAAACCGTCGCGTTCGCTCCAGATGGCCTGGATATTCTCGCAGACCAGCCAGGTCACCCAGGTCCCGGCCATCAGCCGCACCACCGCCGAGCCGTGCGCTTCCTGGCGCCAGTTTTCCACCTTGCGCACGACGGCGTCCATGGGCTGCAGTTGCTCGAACAGGGCCTGTCCGTCGGCGGTCAGCCGGTAGCCGGTCTGGCTGCGCAGAAAGAGTTGTCGACCGATTGCCTGCTCGAGGTCGAGCACGCGGCGGCCAACCGTTGCCGGACTGAGACCGCTCGCCTGGGCGGCGCCGGTCAGCCCGCCGTGACGGGCGACAGCTAAAAAGGTTTGATAGGCATCCCAGTTAATGTCTTTCATGCATGAAAAACATACGTCAGTTTCTTCCGTTTATAAACCAATTTTTGAAGCATAGATTGAAGCTGTAAATCAAACGCGGCCAACGATCGCCGCCTATCCCAATCAAAGGACGCTGGCATGCGGGACATCGGTCCGGCACTGGCCTCCTGTTGCCCCAAGGAAACGCACAATGCCGGAGATGGTAGGAATAGTCCTGTTGGCGGAAATGCTGTCGAAAGACGGCCGCAGGCGACATGAGTTCGAGGAACTTCGCAACCAAAGTCGTCTGTCCGGCAGGCTTGCGGCAGCCGTACGGAGATTTCGCCTGCGCTGGTCGCAGTGATGCTTGCAAAAACAAAGACCTGGCCGACGCCCCTTCGGCGTCGGCCAGGTCGTTCTGACTTTAAGCAGAGGCCGATCAGGCGGCGCGGACGACCTTGCGGCCGCCACTCACCGACTCAAGGCGGAACTGCTCGACGAGCATCATCAGCGTGTCGGCCTGGTTGGCGAGTTCGCGGCTGGCACTGGTCGCCTGATCGACCATGGTGGCGTTCTGCTGGGTCATCTGGTCCATCTGGTTGACCGAGCCGTTCACCTCGTGCAGCGCAGCCGCCTGGTCGCGGCTTGCGGTCGCGATCATCTCGACATGGCTGCTGACCGAGACGATCTGCTGGCTGATCGAGGCAAGCACGGCACCGGTTTCCTGGACCAGCTGCGACCCGGAATTCACTTCGGTGGTCGACTTGTTGATCAGCCCCTTGATCTCACGGGCGGCTCCCGCCGAGCGTTGGGCGAGTTCGCGAACTTCCTGGGCAACCACCGCAAAGCCCTTGCCCGCATCGCCGGCGCGCGCCGCCTCGATGCCGGCATTGAGCGCCAGAAGGTTGGTCTGGAAGGCGATCTCGTCGATGACCTCGATGATCTGCTCGATCTGGCGCGAGGCGTCCTCGATGCGGCCCATGGCGGCAATCGCATTGCTGACCACGACCGCCGAGCTGTCTGCACTCTTCTTGGTGTGCGTGACCGCGACATTCGCCTCGTGGGCGCGTTCGGCCGACGAGCGCACCGTGACGGTGATCTGGTCGACGGCGGCCGCGGTTTCCTCGAGCGAGGCGGCCTGCGCCTCGGTCCGCTTCGACAGCGAGTCGGCGGAGGCATGCATGTCGTTGCCGCTGCGCTGGATCAGGAGCGCGTTGTTGCGGATCTGTACGAGCGTGTCCTGCAGGCGGATCAGCGAGCCGTTGAAGTCCATGCGCAGTTGCTCGAGCCGGCCGGTGAACGGCGTTTCGATCTGCTGCGAGAGATCGCCCTGCGCCAGGCGACCGAGACCGGCTGCGAGCTGGCTGACGGCAAAATCGATCTGGCTGTCGAGCGCCCGTTTTTCGGCATCGTTGCGCATGCGCTCGGCTTCCGCCTGGGCGCGATGTTCCTCGCTTTCAGCCTCGATGCGGACTTTCGACAGGGCGTTTTCCTTGAAGATGCCGAGAGCGCGGGCCATGTCGCCGATTTCGTCGCCGCGGGCGCCGCCATCGATCGACGTGTCGAGCGCGCCGTCTGCGAGACGGCGCATCGCCGCAGTGATCTGGCCGATCGGGCCTTTCAGTGTCAGCACCAGTGCACCGCCGGCCAGAAGCGCGATCAGGATGCCGGTGACGGTTGCGAACACGGAGACCTGGTTGGCCTTGTCGCGCTCGACCGATGCCGTCGTCTTCTGGCCTTCGGCAAAGGCGGTGAGTTGGCCCCAGATATCATCGATCTCGGCGGCTGCCGCGGTAAATTCCGCCTGGCGCTTCTGACTGATGTCGACCAGCGCCGTGCTGTCGCTGGTCATCTTCTCGATGATCGGCTTCAGCGCGTTGACGAGCTTTGAGAAGAACTCCAGATCGCCGGCCGTGCCAGCGAGGCTCTGGATATCCACCTCCATGACCTTGAATTCGCGGGCCAGGCGCTGGCGGCCTTCCTCGTCCGATTTTTCAAGGAAACTCGCAGCAGCGATGCGGATCGAATAGACCGAGTTCACCAGCTTGCGGGTGTCCGTCAGCACGGCACCGGCCTTGACGAGCGGCGCGTCGAGCTTGCCGAAAGTTGCCGTCGCTTCGCGCATTTTCAGGCCGGCGGCGGTGTGGAGCTGGATGCTCGTCTGGCGGAAGCGAGCCATGAGCTTGCCGATGGCCGCTGCCGTCTCGTCGCTCTTGTCGCCGCTGTCGATCAGCGCCTTGATCTCGCCTATCGTCTTCTTGAAGGTTTCCGCGACTGCCTTCTGGTTTGGCGGCATGCCAGAACTGATCTTGCGCAGGACCTTGGTCATGGCACCATAGGAATCGGCTGCTACCTTGATCTTTTCTTCGGCGTTGGGCGCCTTTCCGAAATTCGAATTGAAAGCAACCAGCGTATCGCTGGAGGAGGTCAGGCGCTCGGCTTCACGCAGAAGCGTCTTGGCAGCTTCCTCGTCCTTGCGCACGACGCGCTCCATCTTGGTGGCTTCCTCCAGCACCTTCATCTGCTCGCCGAGCAGGTTGCCGAGGCTCGCGCTGATGGACTTGCGCAGGCTTACTTCGTTTTCATAGAGCGTCCAGAGCTGGCCGACCCGGTCACCGATCTTGGTGCTGCCGTCAACGGCTTGCTGCAATTGCTGCCGGCCTTCGTCGTCCACCACCTGCGACAGCGTGTCCGCGAGCACCCCTTGCTGTGCTTCCAGCTTCGCGACAACCGCCTGTCGGGTTTCCTCCGATGTGTTCTGGAGGAAGGCATTCATGCCGGCATAGACATCCTTGAAGCCGCTCAGCGACTGCAGCACGCTGTTGGAGATTTCCATCCGTCCCTGTAGCAATCCGGACGCATAAAGCCCGGTGATACCGACGGCGCAGATGCTGACGACGAAGGGCAGGATGAACAGAAGCACCTTGGTCTGGATTTTGAAGCGGGCAAGAATCTTGTCGATGAACATGAACGCACCTTGGCTCGCAGCCTGCATCCGCCCTCCACAAGCCGTACAGGCTTTCCCGGTGCGCCAACAAGCTGATGATTTGATTTTAAAAATCATACGGCGTTCCGCCGTCAGCCTGCCAGGCATTCATTGCATGACCCGCCACTCCCCGTGGGCGAAATCACGGCAGACTCCGTTGTGGTGCATTCTTCAACGGGAAGAATTAATATTTGAATAAATACGACTTATTTCGTTTCACATACGCCAGAGGCGAGGATACAGGAAAAAGAATCCGGCCTTCAAGCAAGCCTAGCCGCAGCGGGAGCGCGGGCAATGGACGGGGACAATCGCGCAGCAGAAATGCGCTAGCAGTCGCTACGCTATTGATCTTGGGGTTTCAGAAGGGCCAGAACGAGGGAAGCGCTGCCAGCGTGGTCAGAGCACCGAGCGCGATGACGGCGGCGCGGATCAGAATGGCCTTTCGCGTTCTGCTTTCGTCCGCTTTCGCAATGGCGATAGCGCGGGCTGCAGAGCGGTTGCGATACTGGTTCATGGCATCATGTCCTTTCGACCAAAGCAACGATAGACCCGGATGATCCGGACCGCCAGCCCGCTTCATGTTGCAACTGCACACAAAAGAGAAAAAATGTCACGTTTCTGATACATTTTCCGAAAAGCGCATCTTTTTCAGTCCGTGGGCCGTTTGTGCCAGCTTATGAAACAGGTTCCGCCAGATATCTTAACAATGGCTGAAGGTGCGCGAGACCTTTTGGAGTCCGCTATACTGCCTGCCCCGCCGAAAAGCCCGATGCCCAGGCCCATTGGAAATTATAGCCGCCGAGCCAGCCGGTGACGTCGACACATTCGCCAATGAAATAAAGGCCAGGCACCGCGCGCGCCTGCATCGTGCGGGAATCGAGCGCCTTGGTATCTACGCCACCGAGCGTGACCTCTGCGGTGCGGTAGCCTTCCGAGCCGGCCGGGGTGATGGCCCAATCCTTGATGCCGGCGCAAAAACTATCGATCACCTTGTCGGAGAGATCGGCAAGCGACCGGTTGATCAGGCCGGCGGTCTCGGCGAAGAACTGTGCCAGGCGCTTCGGCAGATGCTCGGCAAGTGCCGTCTGCAAGGCCTGCCGGCCATTTTCGCGGCGTGCCCCTTTGAGCAGTGCTGCAATATCGATGCGCGGCAGCAGACAAAGGCGGATGTCGCCGCCCTCGCGCCAATAGGACGATATCTGCAGGACGGCCGGACCACTCAAGCCGCGATGGGTGATCAGCACAGCCTCCTCGAACACCGTCTTGCCGGAACGAGCCTCGGCGTCGACGGCAACGCCGGAGAGAGCGCTCAGGCTTTCCAGTTGCGCCGGATCGAGGGTCAGGGGCACCAGCGCCGGGCGAGTTTCGATTAGCGGCAGGCCGAACTGCTCGGCAATTCTGTAGGCAAAACCCGTCGCCCCCATCTTCGGAATCGATTTGCCGCCGGTCGAGACAATCACGGCGGCGCTGTCGATCGCGCCGTCTGCCGTTGATACGCGAAAGCCGGAAAGCGACTTTTCGACTGTGAGTATCTGCGCGCCCAGCCGTAAAACTGCGCCCGACTGCTTCATCTCGGCCAGGAGCATACGGATTATGTCCTTGGCGCTGTCGTCGCAGAAGAGCTGGCCGAGTGTTTTTTCATGCCAGGCGATGTTGTGGCGTTCGACCAGTGCGACGAAATCCTGCGGCGTGTAGCGCGCCAGCGCCGACTTGCAGAAGTGCGGGTTGGCCGAGAGAAAATTCTTCGGGCTCGCATGAATATTGGTGAAGTTGCAGCGCCCGCCGCCCGAAATGCGGATCTTTTCCCCCGGCGCCTTGGCGTGGTCGAGCACCAGCACCCGGCGGCCGCGCTTGCCCGCTTCGATCGCCGCCATCATGCCGGCGGCACCCGCGCCGATTATCACCACGTCATATTGTTCAGCCAACGCATCCGGTCCTGTTTCGACTTCCTTTTCCGGGCGGAGGCTTGAAAGTCAATCACTCACTTTCTCCGGGGTTCGCGAATACAGCCTGTACGGGAGGGAAAGTCCCGGTTTTCGCCCTAGCCAATTGCCAAACTCCGGCTATGATGGCCTATCCGAACCCAAAACCGGTGATTTATGCCTGCCAGACGAAGCATTACCCAACAAACAGCAAAGAGCAGCAAGACTTTAAAAATACCCCCCGCCCTGCAATCAGCCCGAGGAGTGAAGACCTGGAAGGAAGCCACTGATTGGCTGAGAATCCGCGGTATCGAGGACATCGAGTGCATCACCCCCGATATCGCCGGCGTACCGCGCGGCAAGATGATGCCGTCCTCAAAATTCACCTCGAACACCTCGCTCGCCCTGCCATCGGCGATTTACCGCCATACAATTTCGGGTGAATACCCGGAGGAAACGGGCGACTTCCGCTACGATAGCCGCGACAGCGACATCAAGCTGGTGCCCGACCTCTCGACCCTTTCGATCGTTCCCTGGGAAAGCGACCCCACGGCGCAGGTCATCTGCGACATCGCTGGATCGAAGGGCGAGAATGTACCCTATACGCCGCGCAACGTGCTGAAGCATGTGCTGGACCTCTACCACAAGAAAGGCTGGAAGCCGGTGGTGGCGCCGGAAATCGAATTCTATCTGGTCGCCAAGAACGAAGACCCCGACTATCCGCTGAAACCGCCGACGGGACGCTCAGGCCGCGCGATCCTCAGCGGACAAGGATACTCGATCGCCGGCGTCAACGAATTCGACGAACTGATCGACGACATCTACCATTTCTCGGAAAAGCAGGGGTTGGAGATCGACACGCTGATCCACGAGGAAGGCCCGGCGCAGCTCGAAATCAACCTTCGCCATGGCGATCCGATCGAACTTGCCGACCAGGTCTTCATGTTCAAGCGGACGATCCGCGAGGCGGCGTTGAAACACGGCATCTACGCCACCTTCATGGCCAAACCGATGCAGGGACAGGCCGGGTCCGCCATGCACATCCATCAGTCGGTCATCGAGATCAATACCGGGCGCAACCTGTTTTCCAAAGCCGACGGTTCGGCCTCGAAGGAATTCTTCTCCTTCATCGGCGGCATGCAGAAATATGTCCCAAAGGCGCTGTCGATGATGGCGCCCTACGTGAACTCCTACCGCCGCCTGACACCCGACATGTCGGCGCCGGTCAACAATGCCTGGGGCTATGACAACCGCACCACGGCCTTCCGCGTGCCGGTTTCGGAGCCGATTGCACGGCGCGTCGAAAATCGGCTGCCGAGTTCGGATGCCAATCCCTATCTCGCACTCGCCGCCTCGCTCGGCTGCGGCTATCTTGGCATCCTTGAAGGGTTGGAACCATCGGCGCCGTCGGATGACACGGTAAACAGCGGCACGATCGACCTGCCGCGCGGTCTGCTCGAGGCTATTTCCCTGCTTGAGTCGGTGCCGGCCTTCGCCGAAGTCTTCAGCCCCGAATTCATCGCCATCTATGCCGGCGTGAAGCGTGGGGAGTTCGAAACCTTCATGCAGGTGATCAGTCCCTGGGAACGCGAATTCCTGCTTCTCAACGTCTGACCGGAAAGGTGTCGCGATGCCTTGGCAAAGCCCGATCTCGCCGGGGATTTCCTGGTATGAAGACAACGTGCCAGAGCGGCCGGAATATCCGGCCCTTTGCGGTTCGGTCGAGACCGACGTCGCCATTGTCGGCGGCGGTTTCACTGGTCTGCAGGCCGCCTATAATCTCGCGCTGAAGGGGGTTCGCGTCACGCTGATCGACGCCTGCCGCTTCGGCGACGGCGCCTCTGGCCGCAACGGCGGGCAACTCGGCACCGGGCAGCGCTGGTCACCGGAAGACCTTGAGGAAACGCTCGGCTTTGAGCGTTCCAAGGCTTTGTTCGATCTGGCCGAGAATGCCAAGACATACCTTCTCGACTTTGCGTCCGCCCACAGCATCGACATCGAATATGTTCCGGGCCAGCTCAATGTCTCTCACAAGAAGAGCTATGAGAAGGACTACCGCGACAGCGTCGAGATCGCCGCGTCTCGCTACGGCTATCCGCACCAGAGTTTCATGGATCGCGACGAAACCGTCGCCCGGCTCGGTTCAGAGCGTTATCTTTTCGGCATCCGCGACACCGGCACCGGCCATATCCAGCCGATGAAGCTGCTCGTCGGTCTGGCGAAGCAGGCAGCCCTGGCCGGCGCCTCGCTACACGAAAAGACCAAGGCGTTGAAAATCAACCAGAACAGCGGCCGGATCATCATCGAAACCGACAGGGGCAATATCCGCGCGGAAAGAGCGCTGATTGCCTGCAACGGCTATATCGGCAATCTCGAGCCGGTGACGGCGCGGCATGTGATGCCGATCCGTTCCTTCATCGGTGCAACAAAAGTCCTCACCGATTTTCCGGATGTGCTGCCGGGCGGCGAGGCGGTTGCCGATTCGCGCTTCGTCGTGCGCTATTTCCGCAAATCCAAGGACGGCCGGCTGCTGTTCGGCGGCCGCGAGGCCTATACGGCCGATAATCCGCGCGATATCACCGACCATATCCGCCGCCAGATCACGGAAATCTACCCATCGCTCGCCAACATTGAAATGACCCATGCCTGGGGCGGCTCCGTCGGCATCACCATGCCGCGCCAGCCCTTCGTGCGCGAAGTCATGCCCGGCGTCACCTCGATCGGTGGCTATTCCGGCCATGGTGTCATGCTGTCAAACTACTGTGGCAGGCTCTATGCCGACCTCGTGACCGGCAACCGGTCGGATCTCGATCTTTTCCGGGACTTGAACATTCCGGCATTCCCGGGCGGCACGCGGTTCCGATCCGTGCTTTTGTTCCTCGCGCTCAGCTGGTATGCCTTGCGCGACAAATTCTAAAAGCCGTGCAGCTCATTTTATTGCATCGCACCCTAGCGCTTTTAAATCGATTAGATTATAAACTCCTCAGACCAGAACGAGATCGAGATTTCTCATGAGCAGCCAGATCATTCCTGTGGAACCCTTTGACTATGTGGTTTTCGGAGGCACCGGCGACCTTGCCGAGCGCAAGTTGCTTCCTGCCCTCTATCATCGTCAGCTGGACGGCCAACTGAGCGATCCGACCCGCATCATCGGCGCATCGCGCAGCGTGCTCAGCCACGAAGAATACCGAAAGTTCGCCCAGGACGCCCTCAAGGAGCACCTGAAGAAGGGCGAATACGACGAGGCGCAGGTCAAGACCTTCACCGACCGTCTCTTCTACATTCCCGTCGACGCCAAGTCGGATAGTGGCTGGGACCAGTTGAAGTCGCTGCTGGACGAAGGCAAGGATCGCGTCCGCGCCTTCTATCTCGCCGTTGCGCCGGCCATCTTCGGCGACATCTCGGAAAAGATCCGTGACCACAAGCTGATCACAAAGACGACACGGATCGTCGTCGAAAAGCCGATCGGCCGAGACCTCGCCTCGGCGCTCGAACTCAACGACACGATCGGCAAGGTGTTCAAGGAAGAGCAGATCTTCCGTATCGACCACTATCTCGGCAAGGAAACCGTGCAGAACCTGATGGCTCTGCGCTTTGCCAATACGCTTTATGAGCCGCTGTGGAACTCCTCCTATATCGACCACGTCCAGATCACGGTCGCCGAATCCGTCGGCCTTGAGAGCCGCGCCGGCTATTACGACAAGGCCGGCGCGCTGCGCGACATGGTGCAGAACCATATCCTGCAGCTTCTCTGCCTCGTCGCCATGGAAGTGCCGCCGTCGATGAATGCGGAAGCCGTGCGCGACGAAAAGCTGAAGGTGCTGCGCGCGCTGAAGCCGATCACCCCCGGCAACGTCGAGAAGTTGACCGTGCGCGGCCAGTACAAGGCGGGTGCTTCCGCCGGCGGTGCGGTCAAGGGTTACCTTGAGGAGCTTGATGGCGGCGTCTCCAATACCGAGACCTTTGTCGCCATCAAGGCCGAGATCGGCAACTGGCGCTGGGCGGGCGTTCCGTTCTATATCCGCACGGGCAAGCGCATGGCCGGTCGCATGTCTGAAATCGTCGTCAATTTCAAGCCTATCCCGCACTCGATCTTCGACGAGGCAGCGGGCCGCATCGCTGCCAACCAGTTGATCATCCGGCTGCAGCCGGACGAAGGCGTCAAGCAGTCGCTGATGATCAAGGACCCGGGGCCGGGCGGCATGCGCCTGCGCAACGTTTCGCTCGACATGACCTTCGCGGAAGCCTTCAACGCCCGCAGCGCCGATGCTTACGAGCGGCTACTGCTCGATGTGGTGCGCAACAACCAGACGCTGTTCATGCGCCGCGACGAGGTCGAGGCCGCTTGGCGGTGGGTCGATCCGATCCTGAAAGCGTGGGAAGCCGTCGGCCAGCAGGTTCAGGCCTATACGGCCGGCACCTGGGGCCCGAGCCAGGCGATCGCGCTGATCGAGCGCGATGGCCGCACCTGGCATGAAGTGATCTGAGGACAATGGAATGACGGCTGCGATGCGTGTTTTCGATAGCGGTGCGGCACTTGCCGAAGGGCTGGCCGGCGCGGTGGCCTCGGCCCTGTCTGCGGCCGTCGCTGCGCGCGGGCAAGCTTGCATCGCCGTCTCGGGCGGTTCGACCCCGAAAGCCTTTTTCAAGGCCCTTTCCGGCAAGGCGATCGACTGGTCCAAGGTAACGGTGACGCTTGTGGACGAACGTTTCGTCGATCCCGACAGCGACCGCTCGAACGAGAAGCTCGTGCAGGACAATCTGTTGATCGATGCGGCCGCAGCGGCAAAGCTTGAGCAGCTTTACTATCCGACATCCACCGCTGAAGAAGCAGCGGCGGCCGCGACGAGCCAGACGGCCGGTATCGGCTGTCCCTTCGATGTCGTCATCCTCGGCATGGGCGGCGATGGCCACACCGCTTCCTTCTTTCCCGGCGGTTCGCGCCTTGCAGAGGCGCTCGACCCCGCCACGCCGCGCGGCGTGATGACGATGGAAGCCGAAGGTGCGGGCGAACCGCGCCTGACATTCACATTCTCCAGCCTTCAGGACGCCCGCTTTCTGGCGCTCCATATCGAAGGCAACGGCAAGAGGGAAGTTCTTGCCAAGGCAGAAGCGCCCGGCGACGAGGCGGAGATGCCGATCCGGGCGATGTTGCGCCGGGCCTCGTCTCCGCTTCAGATTTACTGGGCACCTTAGAGCCAGGATCCGGGGCCCAAGACCCGGATGACCGCAACCATGCTGACTAGAGGAGTCACAAGGACTCCGGAACAGGATATGCCATGTCCGCAGATTCCCGCATTGCCGCCATCACCGCCCGCATTGTCGAGCGTTCGAAACCCTTTCGCGAGCCCTACCTCGATCGCGTGCGCAACGCAGCAGCGAAAGGTGTGCATCGCTCGGTTCTCGGCTGCGGCAACCTTGCCCACGGCTTCGCAGTCTGTTCCCCCTCCGAGAAGGTCGCCCTTTCAGGCGACACGGTGCCCAATCTGGGCATCATCACCTCGTACAACGACATGCTCTCGGCGCATCAGCCGTTCGAAACCTACCCTGCCCTCATCCGTGAGGCGGCGCATGAAGCGGGCGGCATCGCACAGGTGGCGGGCGGCGTGCCGGCCATGTGCGACGGCGTGACCCAGGGCCAGCCTGGCATGGAGCTTTCGCTGTTTTCGCGCGACCTGATTGCCATGGCGGCGGGTATCGGCCTGTCGCACAACATGTTCGATTCCACCGTCTATCTCGGCGTCTGCGACAAGATCGTGCCCGGCCTGATGATCGCCGCGATGACCTTCGGTCACTTGCCGGCCGTCTTCATTCCGGCCGGCCCGATGACCTCCGGCCTGCCGAATGACGAGAAGTCGCGCGTGCGGCAATTGTTCGCCGAAGGCAAGGTCGGCCGCGACGAGTTGCTCGAAGCGGAATCGAAGTCCTATCACGGCCCCGGCACCTGCACTTTCTACGGCACGGCAAACTCCAACCAGATGCTGATGGAGATCATGGGTTTCCACCTCCCCGGCGCCTCCTTCATCAATCCGGGCACGCCGCTGCGCGATGCGCTGACCAGAGAAGCGACGAAACGGGCTCTGGCGATCACCGCGCTCGGCAATGAATTCACCCCGGCCGGCGAAATGATCGACGAGCGCTCGATCGTCAACGGCGTTGTCGGCCTGCATGCGACCGGCGGCTCGACCAACCACACCATGCATCTCGTCGCTATGGCCCGCGCGGCGGGCATCGCGCTGACATGGCAGGATATTTCGGAGCTGTCCGACATCATCCCGCTGCTTGCCCGCGTCTATCCGAACGGACTTGCCGACGTGAACCATTTCCACGCCGCCGGCGGCATGGGCTACCTGATCGGCCAGTTGCTGAAGAAGGGCCTGCTGCATGACGACGTGCGCACGGTCTTCGGCCAGGGGCTCGACGCCTATGCGATCGACGTGAAGCTCGGTGCCAACGGCACCGTTCACCGCGAACCGGCACCGGAGCAGAGCCACGATCCGAAGGTGCTGGCGACGATCGATCATCCGTTCCAGCCGACGGGCGGCCTGAAAATGCTGTCGGGCAACCTCGGGAAGGCCGTCATCAAGATTTCCGCCGTCAAGCCGGAACGCCACGTCATCGAGGCGCCTGCCAGGATCTTCCATGACCAGTCGGAACTGCAGGCGGCCTTCAAGGAAGGCAAGCTTGAGGGCGATTTCATCGCCGTCGTCCGCTTCCAGGGGCCGAAGGCCAACGGCATGCCGGAACTGCACAAGCTGACCACCGTGCTCGGCATCCTGCAGGACCGCGGCCAGACCGTAGCACTTGTTACCGACGGCCGCATGTCCGGTGCCTCCGGCAAGGTTCCTTCGGCGATCCACATGACGCCGGAAGCCAAGGACGGCGGGCCGATCGCCCGTATCCGCGAGGGCGACATCATTCGCCTCGACGCCATCCAAGGCACGATCCAGGTGCTTGTCGACGCCTCGGAGCTTGAAAGCCGCGCGCCGGCCGAAGCCGATCTGTCCCACAACGAGTTCGGGATGGGCCGTGAAATGTTCGCACCGTTCCGGGCCGCAGTCGGTGAGGCGGAACACGGCGCCAGCGTCTTCTTCCACTGAAAGCAGGAGCCCTCTGTATCAAACCGGGGGCTTGTTCTAGAGATTGATCAGGGCAGCGGACCCGGATGCATGTCGCTGCGGCCGTCATAACGCTCGATCTGCAAGTCGAAGATATCGATACCTTCGATGCAACGGGCATTGATCGACACGCGCTCGCCGGAGTAGCCGGTGCGCATCAGGGCAACGCCGCATGTCGGACAGAAATGATGGCCTTCGGTGACGCAGCGCCAGACGTAGGTGGACATACGGCGCCGCTCGCTGAGCAGCGTTATCTTGTTGGCGGGAACCTTCCAGTGGAGGAAGCCAGAGCGCCGGCAGGTCGAACAATTGCATTCGATCAGCTCGGAAATCTCTTCATCGACTTCAAGGCAGATATCGCCGCAATGACAGGATAGGCGATAGGGTCGTTCCATTGGTGATCATCTCGCTTTGCCGTGTCCGATGCCTATCAATCCGCCTCTCGCGAGCGGAGTCAAGCGCGGGCAACAACCGGCCGCGCCAATCGCGCAGAAGTGAAACGATCAGCTGTAGATGTCGAGTACACGGTTCCGGTGGTTGGGATGGGTGCTGTAGACGAAGATGCGGTTGAGGTCGCGCTCGGACATCAGGCGCAGGAAACGCGCTTCGAGGATGTTGTTGGCATGCACGCGCTTGACGATGCAGCCGATCATACCGATGCGAGCGCTCGGGATATCGAGATAGAAATTCTGAGGCAGCTTGAACTGCGTGGCGATGCCGATAACCGCGCTGCTTTTGGAGATTTGCAGCAGTTCGCAGCGGCGCGAGGAGAGGTTGAGCATACCGTTTTCGGTATATTCGATGCGTGCCTCGTTGCGGGTTTCCTCCATCGGGAAGTTTGCTTCCCGGTCGTACATGAAGGATTCTTCGCGGCTGAGATATGTCGGTTTATCGGATGCCTGTCCCCGCATCGATCTGCTCCCCTGCTGTATTTCCAACAGATTAGCGGCGGAGGTTTAACAGAGTGTGAGTCGGGCGCCGGAAATAGTACCGGTTGCAAGAAAATCCGGCCGAAAAAGAATTCCGGACGGATCCGTCGAAAGCCTCGCAGGGCCTATACCCGATAACTCTTGCCGTTTGCGTCGAACAGATGCAGCTTGGCCTTGTCGGCGGTGAACCGGACCTTGTCGCCGCGCTTGACATCGAGAATGCCAGGTATCTTGGCGATGATCGGTTCGTTGGCGACCAGTCCCTCGATATAGAGAAGGGTAACTTCGCCCAGCGCTTCGATAATCGCAACCGTACCCTCGAACAGAAAGTTGTCGCCGGTCGAAACCCGCAGGTCTTCCGGGCGCACGCCGAAACTTGCCGTCTTGCCGTTTTCGGAAGCCGGGGTCGCGATGTCGAGAACATCCCGCTTGCCGCCGGTCAGTTCGACCGTCGTTTCCGCGCCTGTGCCGACGATCTTTGCCGGAATGATGTTCATCGCCGGAGAGCCGATGAAGCGGGCGACGAAAAGGTTGGCGGGGCGCTCGTAGAGTTCGAGCGGCGGGCCGACCTGCTCGATATGACCGGCCGAGAGAACCACAATGCGATCGGCGAGTGTCATCGCCTCGACCTGGTCGTGCGTGACGTAGATCATCGTCGTGTCGGCCATCGCCTCATTCAGCTTGGCAATCTCGATGCGGGTCGCGACGCGAAGGGCGGCGTCCAGGTTCGACAGGGGCTCATCGAACAGGAACACCTTCGGATCGCGGCAGATGGCGCGGCCGATGGCAACGCGCTGGCGCTGGCCGCCCGAGAGCGCCTTGGGCAAGCGGTCGAGATATTTGGTGAGTTGCAGGATATCGGCGGCGGAGCGCACGCGCCGGTCAATCTCCTCCTTTGATTCCTTGGCGATGCGCATGCCGAAGGCCATGTTGTCGTACACCGTCATATGCGGATACAGTGCGTAGGACTGGAAGACCATGGCGATGCCGCGCTGCGAGGGCGGCACGTCGTTGACCAGACGATCGGCGATATACATTTCGCCACCGGAGATTTCCTCGAGCCCGGCGATCATGCGCAGCAGCGTGGACTTGCCGCAGCCCGAGGGGCCAACGAAAACCACGAACTCGCCCTGCTTGATCTCGAGATCGATGCCGTGAATGACATCAACCGCGCCATAGGACTTGCGGATATCCTTCAGTTGCAAACCTGCCATGCCACCCTCCTCTGCATTCTCTCGTTTTTATCGGCACCCGTGGATGCCGGCTTGATCCGATTATTCGACACGGGCAAAAAAGCCGCTCCACGCCGGTAGCGTGATTTTCTCGTCACCCAGATGCGAACCGAAACCGTGGCCTTCGAGCACGTCGAGCTTTTCGATCGGCCGGTCGACGGTTGTCGCCTCGCCGCTCATGTTGAACAGGCACAGGATCGTCTCGTTGCCGAATTTGCGCTCGAAACCGAGCACCGGCGCCTCATAGGCCCGGAACACGATCTCGCCCTTGGCGAAGGCCGGATGCTGCTTGCGGAACGCAAGGAAGCGCCGGTAGTGATTGAGCACCGAGCGCTGATCCGTCTGCTGGACCGAGACGGCGCGGGCGAGATGCTCCTGCGGCACCGGCAACCACGGCTTAGCCTCGCTGAAACCGCCATTGACGGCGCTGCCATCCCAGACCATCGGCGTGCGGCAGCCGTCGCGGCCCTTGAAGTCTGGCCAGAACTGGATGCCATAGGGATCCTGCAGATCCTCAAAGGCGAGCTCGGCTTCCGTCAGCGCGAGTTCCTCACCCTGATAGATGCAGACCGAGCCGCGCAACGTCATCAACAGGCTGCAGAGAAACTTCGCATGCGCCTGGTGATCGGCGACATCGAGGCCCCAGCGGGTGATGTGGCGCACAACATCATGGTTGGAAAACGCCCAGCAGGCCCAGCCTTCCGGTGCCGCACGGGCAAAATCATGCAGCACCTGCGCGACGCTTGCCGGCGTCAGCGGATCGGGCGCCAGGAATTCGAAGGCGTAGCACATATGCATCTTGTCGCCGCCGGAGGTGTACTGCCCGGCGATCTCAAGACCGATCTGGCTGTCACCGACCTCGCCGACGGCGGCGATCGCCGGATACTCGTCCATGACGGCGCGGAAACGCTTGAGGAACTCGAGGTTCTCCGGCTGGTTCTTGTCGTAGAGATGTTCCTGATAATTATACGGATTGACCGCCGGCGCCGTGTTGGCATTGCGGCGTTCCGGGGCCAGTGCCGGATTGTCGCGCAGTTGCTTGTCATGGAAGTAGAAGTTGATCGTATCCAGCCGGAAGCCATCGACGCCGCGCTCCAGCCAGAAGCGTTCGACGGCAAGCAGCGCGTCCTGAACTTCCGGATTGTGCAGATTGAGGTCCGGCTGCGAGGTCAGGAAGTTGTGCATGTAGTATTGCAGCCGCGTCGGGTCCCACGCCCAGGCCGAGCCGCCGAAGATCGACAGCCAGTTGTTCGGCGGCGTGCCGTCGGGTTTGGAATCCGACCAGACATACCAGTCCGCCTTCGGATTGAAGCGGCTGGAGCGGCTTTCGACAAACCATGGGTGCTGATCCGACGTGTGGGACAAGACGAGATCGATCATTACGCGGATGCCGAGGCGATGAGCTTCGGCAATCAGATCGTCGAAATCCGCAAGCAGGCCAAAGATCGGATCGACGCCGTTGTAGTTCGACACGTCGTAACCGAAATCCCTCATCGGCGAGGTGAAGAACGGCGAGATCCAGATCGCGTCGACGCCGAGCGAAGCGACATGCGGCAGACGCGCGGCGATACCCTTGAGGTCACCGATGCCGTCGCCGTTGGAATCCTGATAGGAGCGCGGATAGATCTGGTAGATCACCGCACCGCGCCACCAGTCACGGTCAGCCGCCAGGGTGGAAGCACCGGCCTCAGTCAAGCTCATGTTCATTTCAGTCAAATTCCCGTTTTCGAAAGATCAGCCGCCCTTGACCGAGCCCGCCAGCAGGCCGCGCACGAGATAGCGCTGCAGGCTGAAGAAGACGATCAGCGGAACGATGATGGTGATGAAGGCGGACGCCGTCAGGATTTCCCAATTGCCGCCGCGCGAGCCGAGCAGATTGACCAGGCGCCCGGTCAGGACGAGCGAGTCGTTGCCCGTGCCGAGGAAGACCATGGCAACCAGCAGGTCGTTCCAGGTCCAGAGGAACTGGAAGATCGCGAAGGAGGCGAGCGCCGGGAAGGACAAGGGCAGGATGATCTTGACGAAGATATCGAAATCGCTGGCGCCGTCCACACGGGCCGACTCCATGATTTCACGCGGCAGACCGGCCATATAGTTGCGCAGCAGATAGATGGCGAGCGGCAGGCCGAAGCCCATATGCGCCAACCAGATGCCGACATAGGTCTTGGCCGGTACACCAAGGAAGGCTCCGACGCCGTTGTACAGTTTCAGCAGCGGGATCAGCGACATCTGCAGAGGAACGACCAGAAGGCCGACCACGACGGCGATCAGGATCGCGCGACCGGGGAACTTCATCCAGGCCAGCGCATAGGCCGCAAAGGCGGCGACCAGGATCGGAATGATCGTCGAGGGTATGGCGACCGTCAGCGAGTTGATGAAGGAAGCGCCGATGCCTTCCGCCCGCATGACTTCAATATAATTATCGATGGTGAAACGCGGCGGAACGGCTGCCGTATAGAAGATCCGCTGGCCGCGCGTGCCTTCCATCGCCTTGTCGGAAACGATTTCAAATGCACCGTCAGCCTGTGCCGTGAGTTTTTCACCGTCGCCGAGATCTGCGGTCTGCCCTGGCTGGAATGCCGCCGGTTCGCGGCTGTTGAAGCCGAAGGCGGAGACCTGACCGGTCGACTGGCCTTCGAGCAAATTGCCGGAAATGACGAACTTGCCGTCGTTCTCCACCTGCTTGTCGGCGCCAGGGGCACGATAGACGAGTTTCTGCGTCGAGGTGGACAGTCCGGTCCACCAGCCGGAGACAGCGAGCTGGTCCTTGTCGCGAAGCGACGAGATGAGCAGACCGGCGGTTGGCAGCGTCCAGAGCAGAACCAGCAAAAGGACCGAGAGATGGACGACCCAGATGAGCGGCGAGCGGGAAGAAGCAATCATCTCAGCGGCCCTCCATTTCCTTGGCAGCGTTGCGGATGTTCCAGATCATGATCGGGATCACCAGCACCATGATGACGACGGCGATCGCAGCACCCCGTCCGAAGTCGCCGCCGCCGCGGAACATCCAGTCGAACATGAGGTTGGCGAGAACCTGGCTTTGCCACTGCCCGTTGGTCATGGCGAGAACGATATCGAAGACCTTGAGCACCAGGATCGTGATGGTGGTCCAGACGACGGCGATCGTGCCCCAGATCTGCGGGATCATGATCTTGAAGAAAATCTGCAGGCCATTGGCACCGTCGATGACGGCGGCCTCGATGGTCTCTTCCGGAATGCCACGCAGAGCCGCCGACAGAATGACCATGGCGAAACCGGTCTGGATCCAGACCAGGATCACCATCAGGAAGAAATTGTTCCAGAATGGCAGCGTCATCCAGGCTTCCGGCGATCCGCCTAAATAGACGACGAGCGCGTTCAGAAGACCTATCTGCTCGGAGCCCTCTGGACGGAAATCATAGATGAACTTCCAGATGACCGAGGCACCGACGAAGGAGATCGCCATTGGCATGAAGATCAGCGTCTTGGCGATATTACCCCACCAGATGCGATCCGTCAGTGCCGCGATGATCAGGCCGAAGAAGGTTGCCGCTGCCGGAACGACGAGCAACCAGAGGAAATTGTTATAGATCGACTGGCGGAATTCACCGTCGTTGACCATCCAGCTGAAATTGCTCGGGCCGACGAAATTCTGGCCGGCCTTGTCGTGAAAGCTCAGCCAAACGGATGAGATCACCGGGTAGATCAAGTAAATGGTCAGCGACACCATCGCCGGCCCGAGGAAGAGCCAGGGGCGGATGGCATTGGTGATGCGCAGGTTGCGCGACGCGACCTTGCCGGTCAGACCTTTCGACGGAAAAATCCGGTCGAGAATCCAGTTCGTCCCGTAAAAATAGGCGACGCAGGCGAGAACCCCCGCTGCCATCGTTGTGACGGCAAAAAGCAACTGCTGCATGGCAACTTCCCTCCCCAGGAATACATGGCCGTCAGCGCGGCCTTTCCGCCCGTGCCGCTCGATCTCCAACACTGTTGGGAGACCTGCGGCAGGCTGAACGGTCGGCTGCCAGGCGATGATGTGGCATCACACGCCCGGCAGGGCCGCCTCGTTCAGAGACGCCTTTTCGACCCCTCTCGACATCCGCCCTTCCCAATGTCGGAGCGGAGCGGAATCTCAGGTCTTCCAGTCTTTTCTGATTGTGGTGCCGGAACAGGTACCGGCACCGTTTTGTTCGATGGTTTGGCAGGCTGGCGGCCACCCTGCCAAACTTCTTCGATCCTTACTTAATTGCGTCCCAGGCCTTCTGGGTGTCAGCTGCGACATCGGCCGACGACTTGCCGCCGACATAATCGACCATGCCCGTCCAGAATGCGCCCGCACCGATCTTGCCCGGCATCAGGTCGGAACCGTCGAAGCGGAAGGTCGTGGCGTTGAGCAGGATTTCACCCTGCTTCTTCATCGGACCGTTGGCATAGGTGTCCTTGTTGACACCCTTGAACGGAGTGAGGAAGCTCGTCTGAGCCATCCAGACTTCATGCGCGATCGGGGTCTTCAGGAACTCGATGAAAGCGCGCGAGGCCGGCGTGTCCTTGGTAATCAGGGCGAGCGTGCCGGCGCCGAGAACCGGATTGCCGAGATCCGTCTTGCTTGCGTAGGGCGGCATGTAGAAGAAGTCCGCATCCTCGCCGACAACCGTGCCTTCCGGGAAGAAGGACGGAATGAAGGACGCCTGATGGTGCAGGTAGCACTTCGGCGGAGAGGAGAAGAGGCCCTTGGGGCTATCGCGGAAGTCGGTGGAGGCAACGGCTGCGGCGCCGCCATCGACGTTCTTGTCGTTCTTCGCAAACCAGCCGAATTCATCGATCGCGCCGGTTACGGCGGCATCGGTGAACGGAATGGCGTTGGTGACCCACTTGTCGTAGACGTCGGCCGGTTGCGTGCGCAGCATCATGTCCTCGACCCAGTCGGTTGCAGGCCAGCCGGTGGCACCGCCGGAACCGAGGCCGATGCACCAGGGCGTGCCGCCGTCAGCAACGATCTTCTCGGTGAGCGCCTTCAGCTCTTCCATGGTCTTCGGAACTTCGTAGCCCGAGTCCTCGAAGTTTTCCGGCACGTACCAGACGAGCGACTTCACGTCGATTTTGTAGGGGAAGCCGTAGAGTTCCTTCTTGCCGTCCTTGCCTGCATAGGTCGCTAGATCAACCCAGGACTGCCCGGCAGCGTAATTGTCGAGAAGCCACTTCTGGGTCTCTTCGCCGAGCGGCGTCAGATAACCCTTGGAGGCGAGATCGGCGATCAGGCCCGGCTGCGGCAGGACGGCGACGTCCGGCGGGCTGCCGGCCTGCGTATCGATGACGATCTGCTGCTCGTAGTTTTCCGAGGACGAGTATTTCACGTCCACGCCGGTCGCGTCGCGGAAATAATCGAGCACCGACTCGACCAGCGCCTGGTCTTCGCCGCGCCAGGGGCCGAAGATCGTCAGCGTCTGACCCTTGAGGTCATGACCCTTCTTGAACTCTTCGTAACTTCCCCAGTTGAATTTGGAATCTTCGCCCGGCTTGAATTTCAGCTCAGCTGCATTTGCGGCACCCGCCACAAGCGCAATCGCTGCCACTCCCATCAAGAATGCTCTCTTCACGTCATTTCCTCCCAAGAAAGACCCAGCCCATTTGACGCCGGGCGAACATCATTGCGCCTCGAAATTCAAAGCGCTTTGAGTTTGCTAACAAATCATTTCGACCGGCAGGAAGTCAAGGGCTTTCCCGTAAATGGCGAAAAAACGAATAAATCGTGCATCGCAGCGAATGTTTGCAGTGCAATGAAGTGGATTTTTCTGGTTGACTGCCACCACCGGTGATACAAAATCTGCCGCGCGCTGTGGATGGAAAGCAAAAACCAAATAGAAATCAAAGCGCTTTGGGAGGACGCGCTAGTCATGAATGTGAATTTGAAACAGCTCGCGGAAATGTTAGGCCTGTCGCAAACGACGGTCAGCCGGGCGCTTAACGGATATCCGGAAGTCAACGCCGAAACACGCCAGCGGGTCTTAAGCGCCGTGCGCGAAACCGGATACAGGCCGAACCGCGCTGCCCAGAGGCTGGCAACCGGCCGGGCCGGCTCCATCGGCCTCGTCATGCCGATCGCCCAGGGTATCGATTCCGACGTCCATTTCGGCGAATTCCTGGCCGGGCTGGGCGAGGAATCCGTCAGGCACGATTTTCATTTCGTCATCAATCCGAGCGCGCCCGACGACGAGGAAGCAACGTTCAAGCGGCTGGCTGCCAGCGGCAATGTGGACGCCCTGTTTCTCGCCTATGTGCGCGCCAATGATCCGCGCATCGCCATGCTGAAATCGCTGTCGATCCCCTTCGTCGTCCATGGGCGGGCAATCGGACAACCGGCCGACTACCCCTTCCTCGACATCGACAACACCGCGGCCTTCCATGACGCGACGCGGCTCTTGATCCAGCTCGGGCACCGGCGGATCGCACTGATCAACGGCCCGGCCAATCTGACGTTTTCGATCCGGCGCAAGAAGGGCATGCAGCGCGCACTGGAGGAAAACGGCCTGTCTTTCGACGAAGGCCTCGCCCATCACTCGCTGATGACGGATGAATATGGCCACCGGGCGATGCAGCAGTTTCTCGAACGGAAAGAGCCGCCAACGGCCGTTCTGTGTTCCAGCACCGTGATAGCGCTCGGCGCCGTCAGGGCCATTAGCAAGGCGGGATTGCAACTCGGCACTGATATTTCGCTGATCGCCCATGACGACGTTCTGCCGATGCTGAAGCCGGAAAATTTCAGCGTTCCGTTGACGACCACGCGCTCGTCGCTCAGGGCCGCCGGCTCGCGCATCGCCACCCGGCTGATTTCCCGCATCCTGAAGACCGGCGACTATCCCGAGCAGGAGCTCTGGCGCGCGGAACTGATCGTCAGGGCCTCCACCGGCCCTGCCCCGAAGTCATAAAGCGATCGCCGACGACGGTCGGATCAGAATTTCGGCGCTTTCCTACCTGCCTTGCGATAGGCGGCAATAACTGTATTGGCCATCAGCATGGCGATGGTCATCGGACCGACGCCACCCGGTACCGGCGTAATGACCTCGGCAACTTTCGCGCATTCCTCGAAGGCGACATCGCCGACCAGGCGGAACTTGCCCTCGCCCCTTTCGGGCGCAGCGATGCGGTTGATGCCGACATCGATGACGGTCGCACCGGGCTTCACCCAGTCAGCCTTGACCATTTGCGGACGTCCGACGGCGGCAACGAGGATATCGGCGCCACGGCAGACGGCGGGCAGATTCTTGGTGCGCGAATGCGCGACCGTCACCGTTGCATTGGCGGCGAGCAGCAAGGACGCCATCGGCTTGCCGAACAGATTGGAGCGGCCGATGACGACGGCATTCAGCCCGGAGAGATCCTCGCCATGCGTGCGCTTGACGAACACCATCGCACCAGCCGGCGTGCAGGAGACGAGACCGCCATCGAGATCGCCGGTCGCTACTTTGCCCGCATTGACGACGTGCAGGCCATCGACGTCCTTTTCCGGCAGAATGGACTGGATGATCGGCTCGGAGTTGAGATGCTTGGGCAGCGGAAGCTGCACGAGGATACCGTGCAGGCTTTCGTCCCTGTTCAAGGTTTGAACCAGGGCCGCGAGCTCTTCCTGCGTCGTTTCCTCCGGCAGTGTATGTTGGACGGAGGTAAAGCCGCACTCCTTGGCCATCCTGCTCTTCGCCGAGACATAGGCATGGCTTGCCGGATCGTCGCCAACGATAACCACGGCCAGACCGGTCTTGACGCCGGTCTGTTCCTGCAGCGTCTCAGACGCGGTTTTCACGGCGTCGATCACAGAAGCTGCAACTTGCTTGCCATCAATCACGGTCGTCACGGCGTTCTCCCAGATTCTCGTTTGTTCTATGCACTCTAGTTTTGGTGAAAGATATCGGTGGCCTCAATGCGTCCTATGCTGTCCCGATCGAATAAATTCAAGGCCGATTGGGCGGTCGTGGTGCGGAAACACGACCAGCTTGCGATTTTCTATCATTCTATCATTGCTGAGGAAATGAAGCCGACGAGTCGCTCGCCGCAACCAGATCCGTTCTGCAGATAAGAATAATCAACTAACGCCGTCCGCTGGTCCGCGAGCTCGCATAGTGCTCGACACGGGAGCGCAGCGCGCGCATATCCTGCTGAACCTGCGCCATGCCGCCACTACCCTGATCCTGCTCGCGCAGATAGTCCCTGAGAGCAGATGGCGCCGTGTCCCGGCGCGCGGGAAACGCCGAGAGTGCAGCCGCCGAGGCCGCCGCATGATGCACCGACGGCATCCACGCCCGGTGTTCCGCCGGCGCGGACAATGGATCTTCAAAATATCCCGAGGATCCCGGGCCGTCCGGATCATTATCTTGCCCGGGCGGATCGCGCTGCGGAACAAAGCCTGCCGGTTGGTTCGACCGCTGGAACAGGTCCCGCAGGCTCCGATAGGCGCCGAGCGCGATGCCGAGCCCGATACCTGCCATGAACCCTGCAATCAAACCGCCAACCGCGATCAGCTTGCGCGACGGGCCCTTGGCCTGGAGCGGCGGCTCCGCCTGCGAGATCACCCGGATGTTCTTCGATGTCAGCTTTTCCTCCTGGCCGGTTTCGCTTGCCCGCTTCAGGAAGGATTCATAGATGGTTCTGGTCGCATTCACCTTGCGCTGCAGTTCGCGAAGTTCGATGAAGCCGGCGGACGAGTTGACCTGCTGCGCCTTGCGAACCGCCAACTGCTGGACAAGGTCCTTCTCGGTGCGGATCGCCCGCTGCAATTCGGTCTGGGCCGCCGCCTCGATGCGGCGAAGCTCGTTGCCGATTTCCGAACGCGCAACCTCAAGCGACTGGACGGCCGCCAGCCTCTGGGGATGGCGGGGCCCAAGGCTTGCCTCGAGCGCGCTCAATTGCGCGCGCGCCAGCGAATATTGCTTGCGCAACTCCTGCAGGGTGACAGAGCTCAGCTCCTCCGGAAACGCGCCGCTAAGCACATCGTTCAACCGGGTCTTGGTGGCAACACCTGCTTTAGCCCTGGCTTCGGCGATGCGGTTGCGCACGGCGGCAACCTGATCGTTGAGGGCAAGAAGCTGCTTGTCGGAAATCAATTTGCCATCAGCGTCGACGATATCGCGGTCGGCTTTGTATTTCTCGACAGCGTTTTCAGCAGTGTCCAACTCCTTGCGAAGATCAGCCAGCCGGCTGTCGAGCGCCGCCGTAGTCTGCTGGAAGAAACCGGACTGGGCGGCCTGCTCTTCGGCAAGGAAGGTTGATACGAGGCGATTGGCGATGAGCGCCGATTTTGCCGGATCGCGGGTCTGCATCTCGACGGTGACGATGAAGGTCTTCGGATCGCGCGACACGCTGACGGCTCCACTCAATTTTTCGAGCGTGCGCGGATTGACGCCCGATGCCGGCGCCGGCTTTCCCTTGCCGGGAGAAACGATCTCGCGGATGACATCGATCCCGGCCGCCAGGCCGCCCGTGCCCGCGGCATTTCCGCCGAATTCCGGATCACGGTCGAGACCCAGATCAATGGCAACCTTTTCGAGAACCGTGCGCGATCGCAGCACTTCGAGCTGACTATCGACCAGCGCAAGAATGGCCTCGGTTGCCAGGCTTTCCTTGGACAGGTCCGAATCCGTCAGCCGCACCTCGCGCGGATCGACGTAGAGCTTGCTCTCCGAGACATAGACGCTGGGGGTCGACATGGCGAGCAGCACACCGCCCACGGCACCAACAACCGTCAACGCTATGACAACCTTGCGAAGCAGCCAGACGGAGCTCAGGATCGTGGCAACATCGATCAGAGGACGATCCTGCCCATCTGGTGGCACTCCGAAGGAGGGAGACACCGCCGGCGAGGAATAGACGGCAGCAATGGTCTGCGCCTCTGTTTCTCGTGCCGGCTCTATTTTTCCGCTACTACGCCTGAACCAGCCGGCCTGCTTTCGCGCGTCAATGGTCTCATGGCGCGCGGCCTGCTTGCCTTTGCGGGTCTGTGCCGCTTGCGGTTCGACGACCGGGCTGCCCAGCCGGCTCAGCAGGGCGGCAGCGCCATGCACAGGCGCGGGGGGCGCCGCAGCGTGCGACGTTTTCGAACGGCGCGACGGCTTCCCTTCGCTTGACGGAACGTCAAGCAGGGAGCGGCGAACCACAGTCCGTTTGTTGTCATCCGGATCGAACATCAAGGCCTGCAAGCGCCCGCGATCGGGCAAAAGGACGAATTGTGCACGGAGCTTAAGTTTTTATGGAAAACAAACCATTAACATAGGGCCGCCGTCGCACCGCAAATGCTGCAAACCGGCCGCTTCATACTGCTCATTAAGCTTTAGCGGTTAGAAACGGGACAGCACATCTGGACCCCGCCCGTGATCGATTTCGCCAAGACCCTCTATGCGCGCCACAACGGCGTGATCCACGCCTATCTCTCCATGACGGGCGGCTCGGCAGGTCGGCTCGTGCTGTCGCTGGTCTATTTCATCTGCATTGCCAACGGGCTTTCCGTCGCCGAGTTCGGCCTGTTCGCGACGGCGTCCGCCGCCGGCATCATGATCTCTCGGGTGCTCGCTTTCGGCTTCATGTCGCCGCTCTACCGGGTCGCCACCGTCAAGCCCCTGCTGGTCGGCACCTACAGCGCCGGGTTCGTGGCTGGCGCCGTACTTTCCCTGCCCTTGATCGCAATTCTGTGCCTCGCCATCTACTACGCCGTGTTCGCGCGTGACATGGCGCTTGGCGTCTTCCTCGCCCTCATGGCCGCCGAAATCATCTGCTGGCGCGGGCTGGAAGTCGTTGCCATCGTGCTCAACGGCCTCGGCCGCTTCGGCCGCGCCGCGCTTTTGGTGGTGATCGGCACGGGCATGCGCACTGCTGCAGCCCTCGGCTTTTCATTCTCGCATTGGGCATCGCTCGAAACGTGGTCGCTGCTTTATCTTGCGTCCAACCTGGTTAGCCTGCTGATCGCTGTCATCTGGTTCTTTCCGAAGGTGCGGCTACGCTGGCGGCCGGGACTCTACATTCGCCGCTGGGTGGATTCCGTCTCGGTCGCAGGCGCCGAGGTGCTGTTCTACATCCAATCGGAATTCGACAAGATCGCCGTGCTTGCCATCGGCGGACCCCAGGTTTCGGGGATCTATGCGATCATCATGCGGCTTGCCGATCTGACGGCGCTTCCCGTTCGATCCTTCAATACCCTGCTCGTCCAGAAGATCATGCGCACGCCCGGCACGATCTCATCCTGGCGGACGCGACTAACGATCGAAGCTCTGGTCGCGGCAGTATCCTTCATGGCAATAGCCGCCATGGCCATCTACCTCTGGATTTTTCCACGCGGACTTGGAAACAACGTCGCAGAGGCGGCGCCCTATCTAATGGCGGTGCTTCTGGTGCCCTCGTTCCGCAATCTGGTCGAGTATCACTCGGAACTGCTCTACGCGACGGGCCGCACCGTGCGCCGGATATTCAACCTGGTGATTGCGGGCGTGGTGAAAGTCGCCCTGCTCGCCATCGTCTTCAAAGCCAGCACCGATGTCTCCTATTGGGCACCGTTACTTAACGGCGTCTATCTGGCGCTCTATGGTGCGTCTTTCGCGCTCACCTATAGCGCGCTGCGCGGCGAAGCCGGCCGGGTGATCTGAGGAAGATCAAGCGGCGCGTTCGAGAACGATGCTGCGGATGTCGGCAAGATCGTGCCCGACGAAGGATTGCACGCCGATGCCGATGTGATGCGGCGACATATCGGCCAAGAAATGCCTGAGGCCACTGATGTCGCGCGCATAGCTGTCGTCGAACCAGAGGACGTGGCAAAGCCCCTCGGGTGACGCCACGTGCCCCTCGCCCTTCAGCACGTCATCGACGAAACGGCCGTAGATCATGCATTCCGAAAACTGCCGTGAGCGGGTGATCGCACGGATCCAGTCGCGGCCATGCAGCGCCTCGACATGATCAAGCAGTGCCCGGCAGCTATCGGTGCGCCAGGCGGTCAGCGTGTTGATATGGTCGTTGGCGGGCAAGCTGAAGGGGCCAATGCCGAGCAACCTGTCGGAATGGGCAAGCCATTCGAGATGGTTGGAGCGCATCCGCTCGCCGATCGCCCCGTCCTTGCGATAAAGCGCCAACCGATCCCCCTGCCAGAGGTTTGCAGGATCGAAATCACGCAAGAAGACCACATCGGAATCGACCGCGAACATCGTCTCTTCCTTGATGTGACGGCACAGTGCCAGCCTGCGCAACTGCTGCACATGCCAGCCGCGCAGGGGAAGGCTGTAGGGGCTGATCCAGAGCTTGCGGCGACCAGCCGACATCGGATCCGGCACGGCACGCAGCCACCAGGGCAAAAGATCGCTCTCGCTGATGACCTGACGGCGAGAGCCTTCCAACTGGCGAAACAGGGCAACGTCAAACGGGGCAACAAGCAGATAATGAACCCAATCGCCCTTCAGCCGCATATCCATGCTTTCGCACAGCAGGCGGCAACGCTCGAAATCATTGGCATAGGAGGCCGTCACGACAGCGGTGCGCATCATGGTATCCGTCAGAACGATCGAGATTCGGCACGGTGCCCGCCGACTTCCAAAGTCTTTGCGCGCCCTCCCAGCTTATGGCGAACAACATAGTAGAGGAACAGCGGATTTCCCAGCAGATATCGGCGCCACAGGCGGCGCGGTTCGAGGACCAGCCGGTGCAACCATTCCAGACGCAGGCGCCGGACGGTCGGCGAGGCCCGTGGCACTTCCTCGGCGATGAAATCAAAGAGTGCGCCGACGCTGATCACCAGCCGCGCATGGCCGGGTCCAACGTGGCGATCGATCCATTTCTCCTGCTTCGGGCTGCCCATCGCGATCAAAAGGATATCGGGCTTGAGCTCGCGAACCCTCGCCATTACCTCGTCCGATTGTGCCACGTCTAAGAAGCCGTCGGAGACGGGAATGAACTCGTGCCACGGCGAATGCCTTTGGAAATTCTCAGCCGCGCGCTTCAAAATCTCCGGACGCGCGCCGATCATCGCAACACGCCTTGGCGTCGTCATATAGGTCATCAGTGCCGGCACGAAGTCCGTGCCATTCAGATTGGCCGGAAAGATCCTCCCATGAAAAAGCCAGGAAGCAATATCCAGGCCGTGACCGTCGGGCAGAACGATGTGCCGGTTGAGGACGGCACGATACTCTCGGTCATTCATCATCAGATTGGCATTGTTGGCGTTGAGGAACGAGATGACCGTCTGCCCGATCGACAGCGACGCGATCTCGTCGGCGAACGCGAAAGCATCCGCCCAGCCGAAATCGCAGACCGGCATGTCGAGGATCATCCGTTGCGATGCGATAATCGATGTGCCCGGGAAGACATTCATCGGGATTTTCCTCCCTCATGCACGGCAAATCCATGTGGCGTGCTGGCTTTCTTTTGCGCGGCTGGCTCTCTGAAATGCGGGGCGGGCGCTGTGGCGGGCTTTGCCAAACCGGAAAGCCCCCTCTCGAGCGTACCGAGCAACCTGGCTTTCTGCGCCCGATGGAAGTCTGCGCCCGACAGGCGCTGACGATTGCCGGCCCGGACCTGCGCAACCTTCTCGGTCAGCAGCCGCGCGAATTCGGCTGGATCGTCGGCGAGCGAACAATTGCTGGGGATCGCGCCTATGCCGCGCAGAGAGGCGTGCGTGGCAACGCTCGGCATGCCCAGTTCGAAGGTCTCGATGGTTTTCAGCTGGACGCCCGTGCCACCGCGGCTGATCAACGGGATGACGGCGCCGGCCTCGACGAACGCACGGGCGTCCGGCACCTTGCCGAGGAAATGCAGACCGGGATGGGAAACCGCGGGCGCATCCGGCATCTGACCGGCGATGCCGATGGACATATCGGCCGGCAGAAGCGGCACAACCTTGGAGAGGAACCAGTCAAGTCCGATCCGGTTCGGCTTCCAGCTCCAGGTGCCGATCAGGGCCAGGTCGTATTCCGGCAGCCTTTCCACACCGCTTTCCGGCAGTTCCCAACGCGTCACCAATGGCAGGACGGCGGCACGGTCCGACACCGCGTAACCGAAACCGAAACGGTCGGCCTCGGCGAAAGTCCAGATCGCCGAGGCCGACTGCGTGAGTCGTCGTTCGACCTGCTCCAGAAGGCCCGCCTCGCGTTTGAACAGAAACCTTTCCAGCAATCCGGACGCCGACGCCGCATTTTCGAGCGCGGAATCGGCCTCGACGTTGTGGGCGACATAAATCGTCGGGTGTTTCTGGAACACAGCGGAGAATGCGCCCGGCAGTTGTACGGAGTTGAGGATTATTGCGTCGAACGGCTGCAGGCCCTGCAGCAGCATCTCGATATGCTCGGCGCCTGTCTTCAGCATCTTGGCCGAAGACAGGGTCGTGCGATTGAGAAGGGCCGTTGCCAGCCAGCGAAGTTTCGTGGCAGTGCCAACTTTCGCATTGGCGACTTCAAGCTCGCCCAAAAGATACGTGTCGCCACCTGCGGCAGCAGTCTGCCCCGGCTGAAGAAAGCCAATCACGCTTATGCGGTGGCCGAGCGCGCAAAGGCCGTCGAGAACGGCACGATTGGCAATGTCGAACCCCGATGAAGGGTTCTCCACCGGCACCAAAGAGGAAACCAAAACCAGATGCATGCTGCCACGCGAGACTTGAGAACAACTGCCCGGACTGTAGCAACGCGGCGTGAAATGACCTTTAAATCATTCATTCAAAAGCGAATTTGGAAATTTAGTATCTGTTTAGGAAGATTTGCTTTAGTGTTTGTCAAAGCGTCGCCTTCAACAGGTTCCCACCATGACCCCGCCCGCCCCGGATGTGACTGTGTTCTACCAGACGACGGTCGATGCGGCGGAAAGCGTCGAGTTCGTCGTCACCCTGCCGACATTTCGGCGGCCCGAACATCTGCTGAAAACCCTGAAAACCGTGATTTCACAGGAGCCTGGCGGCCCCTTTGCGATCGTGGTGATGGAGAATGACGCGGACGGCCTTGAAGGGGCCGAAGCGGCAAAAACGTTTTTTGCCGGCCACCGGATCAACGCCCTCGTGGTGGTCGCGCACCAGCGCGGAAATTGCCATGCCTATAATGGCGGCTGGTCGATGGCGCTTGCCACCTACCCCAATCTCCACGCTATCGCCGTTATCGATGACGACGAGATCGCGGCACCCGATTGGCTCGACAGTCTCATATCGGTACACAGACAGACCAGGGCAGACCTGGTGGGCGGACCACAACTGCCCGATTTCGAAGACCAGGGACGCAACGATCAGAAACGCCACCCTGTCTTCCTGCCCCACTACGAGACAACCGGCCCCGTCCCGATCCTCTATTCCTCCGGAAACGTCCTGATCACGCGCCCGGTACTCGACGCTATGCCGCGGCCGTTCCTCGATCCGGTGTTCAATTTCATTGGTGGCGGAGACAGCGACTTTTATCGCCGCTGCAAGGAGAAGGACTTCACATTCGCCTGGGCGGCGGAGGCCTGGGTTGCCGAGACGATCCCGGCGCGGCGGACGGAAATGTCCTGGATCAAGGCACGAAGCCTGAGGAATGGCGCAATTTCGGCGCTGCTCGAACATCGCGCGGCGCCGGGGCTTGCCGGCCGCATAAAGACGATTGCCAAATCGCTGATGCTGCTTGCCGCCTCGCCCTTCCGCGGCATTTCCCTATGGCGATCAACCAAGCTGCCGTCGGCAGGGCTCTACCATTTTTACGTGGCCTGGGGCCGATTGATGATGGAATTCGGCTTCGTCAACGAGCAGTATCGCAACCCGGAAAAGAACTGAGCGACGCGACCCGCCTCAACGTGCGGCCGCTGCGGCGCGCCTTTCGGCTTCAGGGATCTCGTCGTGGGCGGTCTCGCCATTCTTGTCGACAACCGCGACAGGCTTTTGCTGCGGCTGGCTGGCCCCCTTGGCAATCCGGGCAACATCCGCCTTCGACAGATATTCCAACTGCTCGACGAGCACGTCGAAGATCACTTCGTCGTGCATGTCCTTGTTCAGGCCTTCCTTGACCGCAGTCTTGAATTGGGCCAGGTCGAAACTGTTGCTGTCGGCGACGTTGATCAACTTTTGACCGACGAGAATGTCAAAAAGCGCGTTCGTCACCGTCTCCTTGAGCGGCACGTCCATGTGCTTGATCTTGTTCTTGTCGACGGCGAAGGACAGCTTCGTCAGGAAATAGCCCTGCACCGCACCGTCGGTGATCACCGGTACCGTAATGAGTTCACCGGGAACATATTGCTGCAATGCGCGGCGGTCCGTCTCCGCATCCGATTCCACCGGCGCCGAAGCATGCTGGATCGAGAAATAGACGGATCCGAGCGTCACTGCGCAGACCCAGACACCGGTGAAAACGAGCTTCAGCATCAAAAATCGCCGTACCGAAACTGCTGCTCGGAATAGATGCCATCCGCATCTGCATCCTGCACGGCGGTCTTGAGGATTTCCACCACCGACCGGCAGGCTTCCATATGCGCATTCACCTTCTGCGAATTTGCCATCAGCTTGGATTTGATGTGCCGTGTCTGGGAAACGAAGGACGGCGAAATCTCGCTCGGCGAGGCGTCGCGATGCAGCATCGTCAGTTCGTAGAGGCAGCGGCTCTTGCGCGCGTTCGATGCCTTCAGGTCGAAGCTCGGATCGAGCCCGATCCGGCTGTTCTCGTTGTCGAGGATCATTTCGAGGCGTCCAAGCACGTTCTGGATACGCACGTCACCCGATGCTGCAACTTCCATCATTTCGCTCCCGTTGGCGCCTGCATCACGCGGGTCCTGCCCTCGGCGTGATGCGATGCGCGAAACTTATGTGTCAGGCAAGCCCTGGCAATCCGCCGGGATTGCCTCAGGCTTGTTCGTTCCTGCCTTCGGTCGCCATGAAATTGGCGACGGCTTTGCGCTCGTATTCCTGCACCATGCTGAGCGCGACGTTGTTGTCATTACCATCGAGCGATGCGTTCACGCGATCCGGCCCCTCCGAACCGACGATCCGGTCGGTGACCATGCTTTCGGCAATGCCGACGCCGTCGCCCTGTGCCATGACGTTGCCGATCTGCTCTGCCATCATGCTCTTCCACATGTCGCCGGAGGTGCCCTTGCCGTAGACCTCTTCGCTTTCAGCGGGGAGCATCGATTTCACGAAATTCTGCAGCACCATGGCTTCGAACTTGCGGTAACTTTCCGGAATCTTCTTGGCCTCGGCGCGATTGTTGATGTCGCCAAGGCTGTTGGACGGGCTGTCCTGGTTCAGGACTGCAACCGTATTGGCAAAGCCGGTTCCGTTTTCAGCAAGGCTTGTTGCCTGGAAGGCGGCACGATTGGCCTTTAGCCGCGCCTGCGCCTCCTGCACTTCGGCCGGATCGGCGGCGCGCACGACATCCAACACCAGGTCGCTTGGAGGAGAAATGGCCATGCGGTGTCCTCTCGGTCACGGAGCTGGTGGTGCCCGAGACGACACCAGCGACAACCCCATAAATTCAGCAGTTTAAACAAGCGGTTCGGACGCAGAGACGGCCGATCCTGAAGCCGCACTATGACCGGCCAACCTTACCGGAAGCTGGTGGCTTGCCCATCACATGCTGATCGACGAGATCGTAGATCGCATTGTCGGCCTCGGTACGCTCCTCCAGGACGCGCGCTTCCTTCATGTTTTCCTCCAGCCGGTCGCCCTTTGCCCGCTCCTTGAGGACGCGGGTTTCGTGGACCTGCTGGATACCAAGGAGCATCTGGTCCTTCTGGGCAAGGCGACCGAGTTGCGAAGCATAGTGCCCGGAGAACATCGCATGCAGCGGGCTTGCCGATCCCATGGCGTCGGCGACGACATCGATGGTTTCGGCAAGGTCGCGGCGCTGCCTGGCGGTTTCGGCCAGTTCGCTTTCCGCCATCTGCTCGAGGTGCCGCTGTACGGCAACGAGGCGCTTCAATTTTTCCGACCGGCTTTTCATGCTTCGCTAGCTCCCTTGCATCATCGGGCCGAAGCCGTCGGCGAACAGGCGCAGCATCGCGGCGATGCCGAGATAGAGGAGGAACATGCCGCCCATGATCAGATACGGAAGCGAGATGAAATAGAGCGGCATCTGCGGCGCCAGCTTGTTGACCATGCCGATGGCGACGTTGAACAACAACCCATAGATGAGGAAAGGGCTCGCCAGCCGAAGCATGATGTAAAACGTCGTTTCGAGCGCATTGGCGAGCGTTATCAGTACGCCCTGCGGATCGAAGCCGACGCCGAGCGGCATCACCTTGTAGGAATCGACAACGCTCGACAGGATGACGTGGTGAAAATCGAGCATGAACAGGACTATCAGGCCGGCAAAGCTGATCAGGTTGGTCAACTGGTTTTCCGCCGTGTCTTCCAGCACGTCGGCGGTCGGTGGCGCGTTGAAGCCGATCATCATGGTGATGACCGTTCCGGCGAACTGCAGTCCCAGCACATAGTAGCGCGCGATCAAGCCGATGACGCTGCCGACCACCGTTTCGGTGGCGATGATGTAGATATAGGTATGCCCCTTGCCGGCGACCTGCGGATAGATCTCGTTCCACATGATCGGCAGCACCGCCATCGAGATCGCCACCGCGATGAAGAGACGGACCTGCACCGGGACGCGCGCCGTCGAGAAACCTGGCATGACCATGATGCACGCGCCGATCCGGCAGAATGCGGCAAAAAGCGCCAGCACCGTGCCTTCAAGATCGGAGATCATGAGATCGAGCCAATGATCTTTATCTCGAGACCCTTGGCAAGCTCGACGTGGCTGAGGACCGGCAATGTGGCAAACAAGCGCTCGATGATCATGCGCACATAAGAACGGGATTCGGGCGAACTTACCAGCACGAATGGCATACCACGATCGAGATGTTCGCGGATAACCTTGGTGGCCTGCTCGCTGAATTCCTCCAGGTGACGCGGATCGATGTCGAACTCGACGATCTCGCCCTTGGCGTCACGCTTCAGCGCCTGGTGGAAGACCATGTCCCATTTGTTGCCGAGGCGCAGGACGCGCAGCGTGCCGTTGTCGGCGAGATCACCGCACAGTTGCTGCGACATGCGCACGCGGACATGCTCGACGATCTGCTCGGTCTTCCTCACATGCGGGGCGAGTTCTGCAACCGCTTCCAAGATCAGATGCAGGTTGCGGATCGAGACGCGTTCGGCAAGCAGCAGTTTCAGCACCGCCTGCAGACCCGAATAGGACATGTGCGAGGTGCAGATCTCATCCGCCAGCTTGCGATATTCCGGATCGAGGCGCTCGATCAGGATCTTGACGTCCTTGTAGGACAGAAGCTGCGGCAGGTTGTTGCGGATGACTTCCGACAGATGCGTCAGCACCACCGAGACGTTGTCGATCGGGTGGAAGCCTTCGCGCTTCAGGTCCTCGGTAAAGGTTTCGAGGATCGATACCGCCGGCATGCCGAAGGCGGGTTCGCGAATATCGTCACCCGGAACGCTCGGTTTGCGGCCGCCGCCGGTCACGACGATGACTTCGCCGACGCGGACCGTGTTGGAGGCGATCGTCGTCCCATGGATACGGATATGATAGGCCTTGTCGGGAATGCCGATGTCGTCCGACACCTTGATTTCCGGAACGATGAGGCCGTACTGACCGGCGAACTTGCGGCGCATCTTGCCGACGCGGAAAGCCAGTTCCTGATGGGCGCCGAGAAGCCGGGTGGAGACCTGCTTGCCGAGCAGGAGCTCGATTTCAGCCGTCTTGAGGACCGATTTGACCGAATCTTTCTCGCTGTCCGTTTTCTGCTGAGCCGTCTGCTGTTCCTGCTCGCGCTTGAGCTTGTTGGCCGCTTCGAGCTGACGCGGGATCATCCAGCCGAGGAAAGCCATGCCGCCGCCGAGGAAGGCGAAGGGAATGAAGGGAAGGCCGGGCATCATCGCCAGCATCAGGATCAGGCCGGCCGCCACCATGAGCGCGCGCGGATAACCGCCCAGCTGGTTGACGACTGCCTGGTCCGTCGATCCGGCAGTGCCGCCGCGCGACACAAGCAGACCTGCCGCCAGCGACACGATCAGCGCCGGGATCTGCGACACCAGACCGTCACCGACCGAGAGCTTGACGAAGACATCGGCGGCCTCGCCGATCGACATGTCGTGGCGGGCATAGCCGATGATGATACCGCCGAAGACGTTGATGGCGGTGATCAGCAATCCGGCGATCGCGTCGCCGCGCACGAATTTCGAGGCACCGTCCATCGAACCGAAGAAGGAGCTTTCCTCTTCCAGTTCACGCCGGCGCCGTTGGGCTACTTTCTCGTCGATCAGGCCGGCGGAGAGGTCGGCGTCGATCGACATCTGCTTGCCGGGAATGGCATCGAGGGTGAAGCGGGCGCCGACTTCGGCGATACGCGTCGCGCCCTTGGTGATGACGATGAAGTTGACGGTGATCAGGATCAGGAAGACGATCAGACCGATGACGAAATCGCCGCCCATGACGAGCTGCGCAAAACCGGCGATGACCCCACCGGCTGCGTCGTGTCCTTCATGCCCATGCGAAAGGATGACGCGCGTCGTCGCGATGTTGAGCGACAGACGAGTCATGGTGGAGATCAGCAGAATGACCGGGAACGACGAAAAATCCAGCGGCTTCTGAATCCACAGGGAAACCATCAGGATGAGGATGGAGAACGCGATGGAAAAGGCCAGCCCGATGTCGATCAGAAACGGCGGTATCGGCAGAAAGAGGATCGACAGGATCGCCACGATGCCGAGCGCAAAGCCGATATCACGGCCTTTCGGTGCGACCTTCGGGATGACTAGAGCAGGAGGTGTTGCCATCGGAAGTTCCGTCTCTTCATGAGAGGCAGGCAGCATTCATACCTGCTGCCCATACTGGCAACAGGCCTAACGCGCCAAACTTGCGCGAAGGTGGCATCGATGACGGAAGGAAGCACAAAGACGTTTTTCGTGACGCCTGTTTCGCCGGAAGCGCGTCAGAAACCGCTTTGGATGCGGGAGAAGACGATATCGGTGAAGATGGAAATCTGTGAGCCGACAAAAGAGGCAGAAAGCGCCACCGTCACTAGGACAGCGAGGATTTTTGGCACGAAGGTGAGGGTCATTTCCTGCACCTGGGTCAGCGCCTGAATGAAGGCGATGACGACGCCGACCACCATGGCAGCGAGAACGGCGGGCCCGGAAGCGACGACGACCGTCCAGATCGCCGCCTGTACTATATCGAGGGCATCCGCCTCATTCATCAGCTATCACTTATGGTAACACCGGGGCCTACGGCAAGTTCCTCGCCGCTCTCAAGCACCGCGATGATTCCATCTGAGTATAGCTTCACTTCCTTGACCACGCCAGTCGTCTCGCCGTCCTCGCTCGTCACCGTCTTGCCGATAACGGCATTGGCTTCGCTGAGCGACGTGCGCTGCAGCAGGCTTTCAAGATTGGTGTTGGTCTTGATCGTCTGTTCGACCTGCGAGAAGGTCGCGAGCTGGGCGATCTGCTCGGTCGAATCCATCGGCTCGGTCGGATCCTGGTTCTTCATCTGCGCCACGAGCAGCTTGAGGAAACTGTCGTAGTTCAGGCTGGCCGAAGCCGCGTCCGTGGTCGAACTCGAGGTCGTCGTTGACGCAGTGGTGGTGGTTGACGTTACACCGCTTACCGCCATGGTGCTATCTCCTTGCGAATCTGTTCGATCGTTGCCGGTGCCATTTCCTGGTTGTTGAGGATACGGTCCTCGATGGCGTAGAGACCGCGGATCGCCTTCAGGGCGTCGAAGGCCCGGCCTTGCGTCACCATGCCGTCAACGCGCTTGAGTTCCGCCACAACGTCTTCGTTCTTGAAGCAGTTCAGAAGCATGACCACCGACTTGCGGAACATGTTGGTCGATTGCTCGGCACCTTCCGGATTGATCAGGATCATCTGGGCGATGAAATAGAGCTGCTTCAGCGGCGTGGTGGCATCTTCCGGCTGCAGAACGTGGTTTTCGAGCAGGAATGTCACGTCGTTCAGGAATTCGACTGCAACCTTACGGTCGACACGCAACACCGCTCCGTTGACAAAAATCCGTTCGCCCGACTTCAGCGAGATACGCAGTGTGCTTTTCATTTGAGTCCATCCCTGATGATGGTTGTGATGTCTATGATGCCCTGGAAGTTGGAGGATTCGCGTTTGCGAATCTTTTCCGTCTCGCCCAGAATCCAGATGGCGATTGAAATAAGGTTGGCGCGCAGTTCGTCGTTCAGTTGATTGTCCGACGCGCGAAGATCCTCGATGAACCGGATCCAGACCCGCCGCGTGTAGTAAATCGCCTCGATGGCCTCCCTCGAGTACCCCTTCTGCTGTTTTGCGGCTGCAAGCAGCGCAATCGAGCGGTCGAGTACCTGCCGTTCGCGATCCTTGGAGTCGGCGACGCCGTCCTCCATGATCTCGGCGTATGAAAACTGATACATTCAGACATCCTTCATGTTTGTCCTGGCCCTCACCGCATCAGAGGAAATTGATCAAACTCAACTGCTGAAGCCGTGAGGTAAGCGTGTAAGAAGTCTCGATCTGGGTCAGCAGCGTGTTCATGCGCGTCGACGCTTCATAGCTATCGATCCCCTCAAGATCGGAAATATGCGTCGTTACCAGCTCGATCTGCGCTGCGAGCGAAGTGTTGGCCTTCTCCACCCGAGCTTCGGAAATACCAAGCGCGCTGCGTTGAGCATCGATCCCGGAAATGCCCTCGCCGATATAGCCCATCGCTGCAGTGCTGACGGTGGCGCGGACTTCCGAACTGACATCCGCGCCGAGCAGTTCCGAGGCGATGACGCCTGCAAGTGCGAACTTGCGCATCCCGTCCGCATTGGCGCTTGTCGAACTCGCCACGACTTCGGAAGTCGAGATGCGGCTCGTCATGGTCTGGTCGGATGCCTGGGACCAATCCGTCGTCCACTGCGTCCCCGTATACAGGGGTTCAAGCGTGTTGCTGATGAAATCATCCATCTCCGACGCGGTGAAATCGCTCATCGACGCAATGCCGTTTGCCGACATGTAGGCCGCAAGTTCGGTATCGAAGGTCGTTTTCGCCGCCGAAACGGCAGGGTCATTGTAGTCTACAACTGGTTTGACGTCGGTATTGATCCCCGAAAACAGGTACTCGCCGTTGAAAGAGGTGTTCACCGCTCCCGTGAAGATCGAAAGAGCATCGGTGACCTCGGTCTTGGCGATCGCCAACTGGTCTGCCGATTCGCTTCCGCTCAGGCTGATCAACACCTTGTTGATCGATTGCGCAGCGTTGGCGATCGTCCCAAGTGCTTCCTGCGACGCGGCAAGGCGTTGCGTGACAACGGCGTTGGTGGTGGTCAGCGTCTGCATCCGCGCCATTTCGCGCTGGAGATCGAGGGAGCGCGAGGTTGTGCCGCCGAGAGCGACGCCAACATCGGCGTGGCGGCCGGTCGTGACTTCCGCCTGTAACTTGACCACTTCCGCCTGCGACTGCTGGATCGTCAGCCTCATCGCATTTTGGACGGCCAGGTTCGAAACGAAGGACGTCTTCATGATTACCTCACAGCTTCCAGAAGGGCCGCCATCATGGCGTCCACGGTACTGACCAATTTGGCCGACGCTTTATAAGATTGTTCCAGGTCGAGCAGCAGCGACAGTTCCTCGTCCATGCTGACGCCGGTTTCGTTGCTCAGGACTTCCTGCGTGCGCGACAGCAATGCCGTCTTGTTATCGTTCGCGGCGGAAGCGCTGCTGCGCAGATCTTCGAGCCAACCGACCGACGACGTGGCGAAATCCAGAATGGTGCTGCTGCCGTCAAGACCCGTCGCCGTGTCGAAGGCCAGGCTGCCGTCCATCGCGGTGACATAGCTGTCGATCAGGTCCGAATATCCCGAGTCCCCGGTCGTGTTCATGATGTATGTCGCGCCGTTGAAGCCACCGTCACGAACGAGTAGCGGGTCTGACTGGGCCAGCGAATTGATCTGCAGCGTCGAAGCGATACCCGGCTCGATCGTACCTGTCGTAGGCACCGTTCCCGACGCCCAGGTAAACAGGCCCGGTAGGGGCCCCGAACCGTCGTCTTCCGCGAACAGTTCCACCAATCCGCGTGCAACTTCATCCAGCTGCGACTGGAATTTCGGGGCGATCTCGTCACGCAACTGCAGGAGTGCAGACAACTTTCCTTCGCCGGAGGTGTTTCCGCCTGTACCGGCGGCCACCGGAACACCATCGACATAGATGGGCTGGCCGTCCGTCGTCGCGCCGAAACCGGAGGTGGCCGCGAAGGTCACCTTGCGGGGCGTGTTTTCAAAGAGAACCGTGCCGTCCGAGGTGTAGATAACAGTGTCGTTGTTCGACCGCGTCACCGTGGAGATGCCGACGATTTCTGAAATCTGGCGCAGGAGCTTGTCGCGCTGGTCGAGCGCGTCGCTGGCGTCGGATCCCGAGGCCGTGGCGGTCATCACGCCGTTGTTGGCACTTTCGAAATCGGCCAGCAAACCGTTCAGCGTATTGACGGTGGACGCGATTTCCTTGTCGGCCTCCAGACGCAGATCCTGAACCGCGGTCGACGTCTTGTTGAGCGAGTTCGCCAGGTCGTTTGCATCCGACACAAGCGTTGCCGCTATCGTCGTGTTGCCAGGGGTCGAAGCGAATGTCTGCAGGCTGTCACGAAACGCCGCCAGATAGGTGGATGGCGACGTTTCGTAGTCATTGCCGCCGAGAGAGGACTTCAGCGTCTCCAGGCCCGCAAAGAGCGTACTCTGTGCAGAGGCCTGGGAGATGCTGACGATGTTCTGCTTGAGCAACGCGTCATTCTGTGCCCGCTGAATGGAGACGACCTGCGCTCCATTCAGACTGGTGCCGAGCATCGCCAACCGCCGCGAATAGTCCGAATTGCTGGCATTCGCGATGTTCTTCGACACGATCGCGGTCTGCTGCGCCGTGTTGCTGAAGATTGAATTTGCTGTGTTTATCGCAGATGACAGAGACATGACTGAGCCTGTACTTTCAATTACCGCTTCAGGTTCACGAGAACGTCGAGCAGGTCGGCGCCGGTCTGGAACACCTTCGAGTTCGCCGTGTAGCTGCGCTGGGATTCGATCATTGCCGTCAGTTCGTTGGCGATATCGACGTTCGAGCCCTCAAGCGCGCCCGACTGGATGCTGCCGAAATCGCCGGAGCCGGCAAAACCGGTGACGATGACGCCCGAATCCACACCCTGCGAATAGACGTTGCCCGACTGTGGAACGAGATTGTCGGGGCTCTCGACGTTTGCAAGCGCCACGCGGTAGCGCGGATCGAGGTCGCCGTTCTCGTACTCGACGTAGACGATGCCTTCGTCGTCGATCTGGAAGCCAGTCACCTTGCTCGGCGCATTGCCGTCAATGGAACCACCATCCGGATTGAACTTGTAGCCGAGCTGCGTGGTTGCGCTCAGGTCGATGGTGAGCGACGCGAGGTCGGCGCCGGTACCTGTTAGACCGGTTATCGCAGTCGTTGTTACGGAGGTGTCGGATGTGGCCGCCAGGCTGCCATCGGCATTGAATTCGAGATTTGCTGTACCCAGCGACGTCGAGGTCTCGCGATCCACCACTTCCACCGTCCACGTGTTGTCGGCGGTTTTTGTGTAGGTAAAATCAAGCAGACGCGCATTGCCTTGGCTGTCGAAGACGCTGAGCGACGTGGTCGACGGATCCGTTACGCCGACTTCATCCGCCGAGTTGAGGTTGGCACCCATGGAACCCGTGGTGGAGCCAGAGGCGATCAGACCATCGGACGAAAGATTGACCTTTGTCAAACCGTCGAAGCCGTTGACGACAACCGTCGGATCGACGCCTTCTTCATACTCGTAACCCATCAGGGTGTAGCCGGCCGCGTTGACCAGATTGCCGTCGCCATCCGCGGTGAAAGCGCCGGCGCGGGTCAGGAAGTTCGAACCGTTTTCGCCCGAAACGATGAAAAAGCCGCCGCCACTGATGGCCAAATCGGTGTCGGACGTCGTGTAAGTCGTCGCGCCCTGCTCCGAGACGCTGTAGCGGATCTTCGTTTCGACACCGCCAGAGTTGTAGGAGCCGTTGCTCGTCGGAAGGATCAGGGAGGAGAATTCCGTCGATGCCCGCTTGTAGCCGGTGGTGTTGGCGTTGGCGATGTTTTCGGCGACGGTGCCCAGGCGGTTTGCCTGAGCATTCATGCCGGAACTACCGGTTCTCATCATTCCGTAAAGACTCATGTCCGATCCTCGTTTTCGTCGTTATGGCAACTCTAGGAAGTGGGCCTTGCGTGAACCTGTCTTGAGAGGCCGGATCGGATGCCGCCACAGCCGAAACCGCCGACACGACGATCGTCAGCTCCAGTCGATGCAGTAGCCGAGGAAACGCTTGGAATCGATCGGATCGAAGCCGAGCCGCTTGCGCAGCTTCTTGCGCAGCTTGCTGATGTGGCTTTCCACGACGTTCTCTTCGACGTCCTCATCGAAGATGCCGTAGATGGCGTTGAAGATCTGGGTCTTGGACACACGCCGGCCGCGGTTGGAGACCAGATATTCGAGAATACGGCGCTCGCGGCGCGGAAGGGCGAAGACTTCGCCATGCACTTCCGGATCCCGGCCGTCGGAGAAAACCCGGATCGGGCCGATGTCGGTGTAGTTCGCCAAGGCCTTCAGGCGGCGGCGGATAGCCGCTGCGCGGGCAAGGATTTCCCGGGGATGAACCGGCTTGCGCACCACGTCATCGACGCCGCAGTCGAAGAACGCCAGCGTCGTTTCGAGCGAGGGAGAATCGCTGATGGCGATGACCGGCGCCGAAGACCGGTCCCGGATGGCCCGTGGCAGGCTCATCGCCTTCTCGCCCTGGCCGATCAGAAACGCCTCGACGGCGTCGATATCGGTGTCGGCCGCCGTTGAAACCCAATCGCCAAATTCGCTTGGATGGAACCCGGTGGAGGGCACGCCCTCCCGTCCAAACAGTGAAGTGTATCCGTCTTTCACGAGCTCTCGCTCATCAACCACTACGATCATTCGTCCGCCTCCGAATCAGTATGGTGCCTCGATGGGACAAGAGATACGAATCGGCGGATTCCTGAACAACTATGGGAAGTTACTGGCTGAAATTAATACTAGATTAAGATTTCTGTACCGATTTGATCTATATGTAGTACGTACATCAAAATGCGCCACTAAAATTTATGTGGAAACGTTAACGCCTCATTAAGAAAGCGTTTGTGTTCATTTTTCAAACTCAATGTTGACGCAATTGGCTGGCGCGGAAAAAGTTCGAAATATATCTCCTATAGGTTGCGTTATCGGCAAAAGTTCGACGCGTTAGATGTCCATTTTCCATAGCCTGTAGCAACCAGATTGGCGATCACGCGGCAGACATATTTCTTCTGGGCGGGGTCGTTGTTGGGGCCGGCATGATACCGGGCAACGGCCATCGTCCAGGTCTCGTGCCTGGCATGAAGATTGGCCAGGAAGCGGGCGGCGTATTCGACGTTCTTCCTCGGGTTCAGCATCTCGTTCGGCGAGGCGAAATTCTCGCCGTGGAAATGGTAGTTGATCTGCATGCAGCCGAGGTCGATCAGCTTGGCTCCCTGCGCACGGGCAGCAGCAAATCGCTGCAACACCTCTTCGGCGCTGTTGGCGAAATAGGCCTTGCCCTCGATGTTCATAGCATAAGGCTGGAGCGATCCCTTGCGGCCGGTTTCCGTCAAGCCGACGGAATAAAGAATGCCTGCCGGAATCTGGTACTTCGCTGCTGCTGCCGTGATCTCGCTCTCGCAAACGCCGGTATTGGCGTTAGCGCTACATATAGACGTCGCCAGTCCGGCCAGGCTCAGCACCAGAAGACGCGTCGCTCGTACCTTCATTGCCCGTCCACCTTCCGCCGCCCTGTTCCTGGCTGCCACTATCGTTGCGCTGCCCCCTGCCCTGGGCCGGACCGTCTCCGGCCGCCTCGCGGCCATGCTGGCCCGTCTGAGGCTGTGCCTGCTGCTGCGTACTGTTACCACTGGAGGAATCCGGGGCATTGAAGACGACGTTGACCTGATCCACAGCGAAACCCTGCGCCCGAAGCGCCTTCACCATGGCACTCTGATCGTCGCTCAGCTGCCGGAAGGCGTCGCCCGTCTCCACCTTCAGCTCAACGTGCAATTCGTCATCCTTGAGCCGCAGCGTGGCCGTCACGGCGCCCAGATCGATCGGATGCATCTGGATCTTCAGCGTGTTGAGAACCTTGCCGGTAGAAGCCTCAGTCAGCGGAGCCGAAGCCGTCGTGCTCGGTTGGAGTGCGTTCGCCCATTCGGGATTGCTGGCGATCTGGCTCGTTACCGCCGACGCATTGCTGCTGGGCGCCAGGCCGAGATAGCGGCGCGCTTCAACGACAGTTACGGTTTCAGCCTTCGCAGTTGTCGTGGCAGAGTCTGCAGCATCGTTCTTGACGACTGCCTTGTCCCCATCCGAAGCAAGGCTCATGGAAACCGCCTGCCCCTTGCCATCGGCGCGGGCGAAACGAAAGACCTGATCGGATGATCCTGCCTGGGTGGCATTATTTACAGCGTTATCATCGCTTACCGCCCGGGCCTCGGGTTTCGCCGCCGCGGCATCCTTCGAGCCGACCTTGGCGTTGCCGGCGCTCTCTGCCAGCGCCTGGAACTCGGACAGGACCGGCGTCGTTTCTGCCGGCACCGTTGTGCCGGCGTCTGTCGGCTTCTGCGCGGCGCCAAGGAGCGCGAGCAAATGGCTGACATCGGCGGGCGCCGTGTCCATCGCAGCATCGGCATTGCCTTGCGAATTCGACGGCATTGCCCCGTCCGATGTCGCGGCCTCGGAATCGCTGTGTTTCGAAAGCTGCGCCTTCGGATCCTTCAAGAGGGCCTTCATCTTGTCGCCAGCCTGCTCGTCCAGGATCTGGCCGGCGCCGGCCGTCGCATCCGCGCCAAGATTGGCAAAACCGATGGACGCCAGAAGGCCCTCGGAAGTCGTCAAAGCGAACGTCTGGCCATGAGCCTCCTGTTCAACGGGGAACTCTTCCCCGGCCTGCGGCATCGGCATCTGCTTCGCGGCCGAACGGAAAGCGGCATCGGTGGTGCTTGCGAGCGCAGACTTCATCTCACCGTCATCTGCTGAACCGGGCAGGGATAACGAGTTGTCCGGGTCGATCGCGGCGGTATCACCGTTGGATACGGTATCGGTCATGGTGACAGCGGTCGTCAGCGCCTGCGTGCCGGTGTCCGTTGCTATCTTTCCGCTGATCGAAATCATCGGCTGCTTTTTCTTGCCGGCATCGGCAAAGGCATTTTCGAACGCCGAACGCTGCTTGACCGCTTCCGCTTCGTTTTGCTTGCCGCCGGACTTGGAGCCAGACTTGGCTGAACGTATCGGGGCCGTGCCCAAAAGACTGTCGTCCACAAATGTCATTTCTCGTCTTCCCCCTTCAGGAGAGAATCGATCTCGTCGAGTTTCGAGCGACCTGTGCTCAGAAACGCATCGAGAACCGGATCAGGCGGGCTCGCCTCAGACGCCGCCATCTCCTGTGTCTCCTCAGATTGCGCGGCACTCGACGCCGCCCCGGACGCCGGTGCTGCAAATGGGCTTTCGCCGCTGCCCGTCTCCGGGCCGCCTTCCCCCGCAGTGATTTGAGGTGCGATATTAGAATCAGATGCTTGCGTCAGGCTTTCTGGATCCGGCGCGCGCAACACTTCCTGCGCGACGACCGTCGCTGCCTGGCGCAACGCGCGGTCACGCGGAGAGAGCTCCGCGTCAGGAATGGAACTGATCCCCTTCACGGCTTCAAGGATATCCTGGGACGGAACGCCGACGAGCCCGGAATAGAGATTGGCCAGCGCCTTTGGACCAGCATCAGCGACATCCGAGAGCGCCTGGGCACGCTGGGAGGCAAGTGTCGCCAGTTCCTGCAGGCCGCCGATCGCCGCGCGCCGGGCAATGCGCAGATAGACTTCGCGTTGCCGGGGCTTGTCCATGAAACCGAGAATTTCCTGGATCTTGCCCTCCGTCTGTTCGCCGTAGTTTGCGACCGCCAATTCGACGAAGACATCAGCGAACTGGCTGGCATAGGGAGACGTCAGGAAGCGCCGCGCATAGGACAGGGAATAGGCAAATCCCTTGCCCGGCATGTGGCCCCGGGTCGCCAGCGCGATCGACCTCCGCAAGGCGGCTTCCTCGATATTCGTGCCCGGCGCCGTCAGCCGCGCCCAATCATAATATTTCATCGCCGCGGCAGGGTCCTGCTGCGCGGTGCCATTGCCGAGAACGAGATAGAGATAGGGACCGATACGCGCATTCCGGTATTCCGGAATGGCCTTCTCGAGATTCTCGACCATAAGCCCGCCCTTGCCGGCAAGGTAGTGGCTCAGCGCATCGACGACGCGGCTGTCGAAATTTCCTTCGATATCGCGGTCCGCGAGATAGGACAGGGTCTCGGGATTACCGCCGCTCATCGCATAGATGAAGGCTGCGTCGACATTTCTCGGATCATCGAAGACAGAGGCGTCCGCGGCCCGCAGGCGCTTGTCGATTGCGCCGAGCATGAAACGCTGCATCTCGGCGGCTGAATGGTCCCCAAGAACGATCGAATCCTGGATATACTGCAGAGAACGCAGCATCTTGTAGGGCGCCAGATCCTCCAAATCGCCGGCATGCGCCGTGAAGCCCGCAAGGGCCCCGATGGCGCAGGCGCCGAGAAGGAGGTTGCGGATCGCCTTCAGCATCGCGGTCAGCCCTGATCTGTCTGCAGCAGAATTTCGATACGCCGGTTGGCCGGCGCCAGTGGATCCTTCGGAACCTGGAGACGCTTGTCCGCAAAGCCACTGATCTGGCTGACACGGCTTTCGGCGAGACCACCGCGAACGAGCATGTAATAGGCACTCTGGGCACGATCGGACGAGAGCCGCCAATTATCGTAGACGCCTTTCCTGAAGGGCCGTCCGTCGGTGTGGCCGCGGATAGCGATCGCGCCCGTACGCTCGGACAAAAGCTTGCCGATCTTCTCCATGGCGATGACCATGTCTTTCTCAGGCACGGCCGAGCCGACACCGAACATCGGCGTGTCTGCCTGTTCGCTGATCGTGACAAGAAGCCCGCCCTCGGTCGGCGTCACCAGCAATCCTTCGGCAAGCTTGCCGGCATTCCCGCCGATTTCCTTCTCGATTTCGGCCTTCAGCGCCTTGGCTGCATTGTCATCAGGTTTGGCCGACGCGGCCTTTTCCGGCTGATCAGCCTGATCTTTCATCTGCGTGTCGGACTGGGCTTGTGCGGCCAAGGCAGTCTCCTTCGACGCATCGGCCGGCCCATCTCCCGCCTTGGCATCGAGGCTGTCTCCGCCCTTTTCCGCGTCCTGCAGTTCGACCTGTTTCGTCCAGAAATCCGGATCGAACGGGTCGCGATAGGCTTCGCCGCCTTCGGCGCCGGTCGCAGGGCCGGAGGTCGACGCGCCTCCATCGCCCTTGGCACTGATATTGGCCTGACGGCCGGTTTCATTGACGATTTCGGACATGACCGAATAGGGATTTTCGAAGAAATCGGCGTCGGAATATTGCGTTTCCTCACCCGACGTCGCCGTCAGGTCGTCGCCGCTTTTGGCCGATCCGCCGGTCCGCGTCTCCGTGCCGTTGACCTTCGACTTCATCTGGTCTTCTTCACCCTTGGCGTCCTTGGCCGGCTGCTTGACGCCCTTTTCGGACGGCTTGGCATCGGTCAGTTGCACAGGGTTGAAATAGGAGGCAAGTGCTGCCTTGGTCTGCGGATTGGCCGCATTGATCAGCCACATGACGAGGAAGAACGCCATCATCGCCGTCATGAAGTCGGCATAGGCGATTTTCCAGGCGCCGCCATGATGGCCGTCGTGGTTGCCGCCATGGCGCTTGACGATGATGATTTCGTTCTTGCCGTGGTGATGGCTTTCGTTCTCGCTCATGCCAGCACCTTCCTGACCGTATCGGCCCAGGCAGCCATTCGCGTCACCAGGATCGAATCGCCGAACTCAACCGAAAGGTCGATGTCGGCGGTTTCCTGGTGGCGGAAGATCAGTGTTTCATCATCGAGACGACGCTTCAGCGCCTCGAACAGAGCTAAGGGGCCCTTCACCGTGACTTTGGCTCCCTCGCCGGCGCCGACCGAGTGGGCGATCATGCGCGCCAAGTCAGCGACGGATTTGCGCAGCAGCACCTCGTCCATCACCGGTGCCAAAACACGCGCCGTCTGGTCGGAAAGCATTGTGGCGAGTTGGGACCCCATGTCGGAGAAGCGATCGTAGATCAACGCGGCGATTTCATTCTCGCAGCGCACGCGCATGGCCTCTAGCTCTGCAGCGTGGCGCGCGTTCAGCGCGGCGATTTCCGTTGCCTGCAAAGCAAGCTGCTCGGCTTCCGCTTCACGGCGCCCTTGCGCGACTGCGTCGCGGCGCTCTGCCTCGATATCGATCTGCGGTTCGGCCTGCTGCTTCATGGCGAAAGCACCATCGGCTGGAAAGTCGTCATCGAGGTCCGGGAAATATCGCGGCGGGACCATCGAGAGATCGACCTTGGGAGCGCTGAAATCCTTGAGATAGCGGGAAATGGAAGCGCTCATCGGCTGCCTCCCGTGACACAGGTCATCGTTTCGGTCACGGCTCGGCCCGCCCCCTTTTCGGTTGCTGGCAGCATTTGGCTAACGGGCCTGAAAACAAAAGACTGTGACACTTCCGGGAAGTCTCCTTCAGGAACCTGCGGAACGGCAACGCCGCACGGCCCGAACATTTTCAATCCGTACCGGCTCGCCGTCCGGAGAACCCGGTGGCGCAGGCCGCATACAACGGCAGCACAATATTCATATTGCCTGGCAACCCGGACGAGGATGGTTGCGGTTGAAGACTACCCAGCCAAACTTGCGCGAAAATGTAGGTCGGAAATGTAATAGCTGGTCTCGATGATAGGCTCCTATCATCGAGACCAGGTATGAGGTGTTGGACCGCGCTCGGGCAATTAGCGCGGTCCAACCGTTTCCAACCATACCGATGACCGGCGGCACGGCGGAAAGACTTGGTCGCGGCCCCGCAGGGGGGCGGCGATGAGCCAGGATGGCGCAGCCCGGAACTTTGCCCACCGTTCCGTCCGCGAAGAGCGGACTTACTGCTGGAACAGACGCAGGATGTTTTCGGAGTTGGTATTGGCGATCGAGAGCGCCTGGATGCCCAGCTGCTGCTGCGTCTGCAACGCCTTTAGCCTGGTCGATTCCTCGTTCATGTCGGCGTCCACCAGGCGGCCGACACCCTTGTCGATCACGTCCATCAGGTTGGCGACGAAGTTTTCCTGCATGTCGATGCGACTGGTGATGGCGCCGAGGGTCGCGGCGGCGTCGGTCGCATCGCCGAGGATCGCGTCCACGACGCGGATCATGGCTTCGATGTCTGCATCGGCGGTGGCCGCGGTCAGCGCAATTGCCGTGCCTGCTGCAGTCGTTGTCGACGAGGCATCGATCAGGAAGTAGTTCGCAACCGTGCCGGTCGGCGTGGACAGTTCGGCGTCTGCGTCATAGTCCTTCGTCAGAAGGCCGAGAGCAGCGTCATCCGTATCGATCAGGATCGACGATGCCGTATCGTAATCCAGCGTCGAGACGGAAACGGTGCCTGTGGTGGAACGGTTGAAGGATGCGACGATCTGCTTGACGCCGGCCGCAGTGCCGCTGTCGTTGTAGAGCCAGTTTTCACCGGAGAAGGAAGCTGATTCGGCCGCCGATGCCAGCTGGTTCTTGAGCTCGGTGAGCTCCTTGTTGATCTTGGTCTTGTCGACGCCCGGTTCGCGCGCAGCGACGAGCTTTGCCTTGATCTCGGAGACGAGATCGATGGCAGAGCTCATGCCGGCATAGGATGTGTCGATCTTCGCAGCACCCAGCCCGAGCGCGTCCTGAACGGTCGACAAGGCGGCATTGTCCGAGCGCATCGTGGTCGCGATCGACCAGTAGGCGGCGTTGTCCGCCGCGGTCTCGACGCGATAGCCGGAGGAAATGCGGCTCTGCACGTCTTCCATGTTCGTATTGATCGAACGCAACGTCTGGAGAGCGGCCATCGCCGCGGAATTGGTGAGGATGCTGGTCATTGGTCATTGCCCCAGTTCAAATTTAAACGGAACATTCCGGATTGATGACCGGCAGCGACGGGACCAGCGTCATGCAAACTGCCCCATGTTTAGCCCAAGGACAGCCTATCGCTCTTAACGAATACTTAACGGTCACATGGTTAACAAACCATTAATGGCGTTAGCAAGTGGGTAATCAAAATGAACAAAAATAAATATGAATTGCTGAATCGTTAAGACCCGCGACGGCCAGCGCGCGCAACGCGAAAGCCGCGCCCCTTGCGGGGCGCGGCCTGTTGGATCGCTGGCGGGATCGATGATGAAATCCGCTCGCCGGCACTATCGCTTTGCCTGTTCCGATTAACGGAAGAGCGAAAGGATGTTTTCCGAGTTGGAGTTGGCGATCGAGAGCGCCTGGATGCCGAGCTGCTGCTGCGTCTGCAGGGCCTTAAGGCGCGTCGACTCTTCGTTCATGTCGGCATCGACGAGGCGACCGACACCCTTGTCGATCACATCCATCAGGTCGGCCATGAAGTCGTCCTGCATCGAGATGCGGGAGTTGGTGGCGCCGAGGGTCGCGGCGGCATCGGTCGCATCGCCGAGGATCGCGTCTACGACGCGGATCATGGCTTCGATTTCTGTATCCAAGGTGGCCGCGGTCAGCGCAATTGCCGTGCCTGCTGCAGTCGTTGTCGAGGTGACATCGACCAGGAAGTAGTTCGCAACCGTGCCCGTCGGCGTGGACAGTTCGGCGTCTGCGTCATAGTCCTTCGTCAGAAGGCCGAGAGCAGCGTCATCGGTATCGATCAGAACCGAAGTCGAAGCGTCAAATTCGAGAATACCAACCGAAACGTTACCGTTGGAATCGCGGGTGAACGAACCGACCATTTCCTTGGTGCCGATAGCCGTCGTCGACGAGTTATAAAGCCAGTTTTCGCCGGAGAAGGACGCCGACTGAGCGGTCGAAACCAGCTGGTTCTTGAGCTCGGTGAGTTCCTTGTCGATCTTGGTCTTGTCAACGCCCGGTTCGCGGGCAGCAACCAGCTTGGCCTTGATTTCGGAGATGACTTCGATGGCGTTGTCGAGGCCGGTATAGGCCGTGTCCGTCTTGGCAGCGCCGAGACCGAGAGCGTCCTGAACGGTGGAGAGCGCCTTGTTGTCCGAACGCATGGTCGTTGCGATCGACCAGTAAGCGGCGTTGTCGGAAGCGTCGCCAACGCGCAGACCGGAGGAAACGCGACCCTGGGTCGTTTCCATGCCGTCGCTGATCGAACGCAGGGTCGAGAGAGCTGCCATTGCAGCCGAATTGGTGAGAATGCTCGTCATGGTAAAACTGCCCCTTTTGAACAGGTGAAATGGAAGGGACATTCCGGTCGTTACCCGGGAAACAGCAGCCAGCTTCATGCCTGCTAACGCGTTACATTTCTTGGTTAACCCGCTGTTTCGATGGTCATAGAAAACACCAACATGGTTAAAGAAAACCTAAAGGCGGAAATTAATTTTCGGCGCATAAGAAAAAACCGCACCTCTTGCGAGATGCGGTTTTCTGTAGGTCGCGGAGCGGCCGTTTGGGGGGGGATGGCTGCCCCGCGCCGTTTTCGATTAACGGAACAGCGACAGGATGTTCTGCGAGTCCGAGTTGGCGATCGAGAGTGCCTGGATGCCGAGCTGCTGCTGTGTCTGCAGGGCTTTAAGGCGCGTCGACTCTTCGTTCATGTCGGCATCGACGAGGCGACCGACACCCTTGTCGATCACATCCATCAGGTCGGCCATGAATTCGTCCTGCATCGAGATACGGTTGTTGGTGGCGCCGAGGGTCGCGGCGGCATCGGTCGCATCGCCGAGGATCGCGTCTACGACGCGGATCATGGCTTCGATTTCTGTATCCAAGGTGGCCGCGGTCAGCGCAATTGCCGTGCCTGCTGCAGTCGTTGTCGAAGTGGCATCGACCAGGAAGTAGTTCGCAGTCGTACCGGTCGGCGTTGACAGCTCGGCGTCTGCGTCATAGTCCTTCGTCAGAAGGCCGAGAGCAGCGTCATCGGTATCGACCAGAACCGAAGTCGAAGCGTCGAATTCGAGAACACCAACCGAAACGTTACCGTTGGAATCGCGGGTGAACGAACCGACCATTTCCTTGGTGCCGATAGCCGTCGTCGAGTCGTTGTAGAGCCAGTTCTCGCCGGAGAAGGACGCCGACTGGGCGGTCGATACCAGCTGGTTCTTGAGCTCGGTGATTTCCGAGTTGATCTTGGTCTTGTCGACGCCCGGTTCGCGGGCAGCAACCAGCTTGGCCTTGATTTCCGAGATAACGTCGATCGCGTTGTCGAGGCCGGTATAGGCCGTGTCCGTCTTGGCAGCGCCGAGACCGAGAGCGTCCTGAACGGTGGAAAGAGCCTTGTTGTCCGAACGCATGGTCGTTGCGATCGACCAGTAAGCGGCGTTGTCGGACGCGTCGCCAACGCGCAGACCGGAGGAGATGCGACCCTGGGTCGATTCCATGTCCGAGGAGATCGAACGCAGCGTCGAGAGTGCTGCCATTGCAGAAGAGTTTGTCAGGATGCTTGTCATTGGGGTTGTCCCTCTAGATACAAAATACAATTGGGGGACATACCGGACTAAAATACTTACCGGTGATGACGGCTCGGCATCATGCCACTCGGCCCCTGTTGGTCAGGCGGTCCAAATCCGTCATGTGAGGGTAATGTCGCAGGCAAACATTGCAATTTGTTTAAACGCGGCCTGCATATTACATATATCTTATTTAAAGAGAGAGCGCAGCCGGGGCAATCAAGCTTCCTATTTATACATACAATTCAAAGACTTGATTTATTTCGCCAGAGCGCGCGCATGGCGGAAAATTGACCGTCCGTTAACCACGCCAATGAGATCAGCTGAACGACCGCACCAGGCTGCCGACGAGCAGGTTCCAGCCGTCGATCAGAACGAAGAAAAGGATCTTGAAGGGCAGCGAGATCGAGGTGGGCGGCAGCATCATCATGCCCATCGCCATGGTGATCGTGGCAACGATCAGATCGATCACGAGGAACGGCAGCATGATCAGGAAGCCGATCTCGAAACCGCGCCTGATTTCCGAAATCATGAAGGCCGGCACGACGGCGCGAAGATCGACCTTGTTGTCGACGACGACGTTCTGGCCCTTCTCCCGGGCGATGTCGATGAAGAGCTGCAGGTCCTTGTCGCGCGTATTGGCGAGCATGAAATCCCTGAACGGCTCCGAGACGCGCGTCATCGCCTCGGTTTCATTGATCTGGTTTTGCAACAGCGGATTGATGCCGCTCTGCCAGGCGCGATCGAATGTCGGCGCCATGACGTAGAAGGTCATGAACAGGGCGAGGCTGACCATGATCATGTTAGAAGGGGTCGTGGCGAGGCCCATGCCGGAACGCAGGATGGCAAAGGCAATGACGAAGCGCGGAAAGCTCGTCACCATGATCAGGATACCCGGCGCGACTGACAGGACGGTCAGAAGGCCGAACGTGCGGATGATCCAGGACGCGACAGAGCCGTCGACGGGCGTCTTCAGGATGTCAGCAGGAAAGCCCTGCGCGCCCGCGATGCCCGACATCGCCATCATGGCGGCTATGAATGCGATGGTCCGAATCATTGAATAACGAATGTCCTGAAGATGACATTGGTTACGCGCCCTTCGGAACGAAGGTCAACCCGTTCTTCTATGTCATCCTTCAGATACTGAAATCCGCGTGGCCCCTGGATCTGCTGCAGAGACACCGTCTTCATGTAAGCGGCGATATCCTGATGGATCTGCTCGGCCATGGCGACGTCGGGGGCGCCCTTGAAAAGCAGCGCGACTTCGAGCCGTATCCAGTTTTCGGTGGGGTAAGCAAGATTGGTCGTGATCGCATCGAGCTGGACGACGCCATTGGCCTCCGTCGCGATCCGAGGCAGCCCTTCGTCTTTATTGCTGCCCTCTTCGCCACCCGCCTGTTCGGCCTTCTTGGCCTTGTTGGCAACGGCAGCTTTCGCCTCCTCGACCATCTTCGCTTCTTCCACGCTCAGCGGCTTTGGCGCGAGGACGCCGCCGACCAGCCATCCGCCACCGCCTGCCAGCAGCGTCAGAACGACAAGAGCAGCGATCGTCATCACCTTCGATGGTCCCTTAGGCGCAGGCGAAGCCGTATCGAGATCTTCCATGTTCAAATCCATCTCGTGTTATGCCGCGCAGACACGGCGAGGCCGCCGTCAGATCGGCGAGACGATGTCCATGACCTGCTGGCCCCATGGCGGCTGCTGCACTTCGCTCAGACGGCCGCGGCCGCCATAGGAAATGCGTGCCTCGGCGATCTTGTCGTAGGAGATCATGTTGTTCGCATCGACGTCATAGGGCCGGACGATACCGGCGACATTGAGGATGCGGATCTCGTGGTTGACGCGCACTTCCTGCGAACCGCTGATCAGAAGGTTGCCGTTTTCGAGCACACCGGTCACGACGGCAGCGACGAGCAGAGCCAGCTTTTCAGACCGCTCCGTCGTTCCCTCGCCCTTCGTACTGGTGTTCGAGCCGTAGTCGAGACCACCCTTCCAGCCGAAATCGCTCGATTCGGACTCGCCGTTTGCGCCGATGTTGAACCCGCTGTCGTTGGTTCGGCTGCGATCGGTCTTGTTGTCGAACGAAGCCTTGTCGTCGATGCGGATATCGACGGTCAGGATGTCGCCGACCTTGAGAGCGCGCGCATCCTTGAACAGCGCCGCCTGGTTGTCGCTCCAGAGTGAAAACCCGTTGGCAACGTGACGCGGCTCCTTCGGATACATTGCCATCTGCGGCGTCTGCGCATATTGCAGGCCGCTGCCGATCGGGCTCATCGAAGGTGCCCTGCCGATTTCGTTGAAAGTCTGGTTCTGGCATCCCGACAGCAGGCTGGCAGCGAGAAGAACCGAAAGCGGATATCTCATGACGGTTCCTTCGACGTTGTTGAATCGCTGGCGCTGGAAATGATGTTGGTGAGAACGGCCGCCTTGTCGCTGCTCATCTCGCTGAGGATGAGGCTCGACTGGCGGGGGGGCAGCTTCATGACGATCGCCGCGGCGATGGCGGGATTGACCAGTTCGAGCTGCCCGGCCGCCGCATCCGCCTTCATGGTCTTGTAGATATCGACGAGGCCAAGCTCGGCCTGCTTCAGGAAATCATTGCGGCGTTTCAGCCAGTCCTCGTATTCGGCGCGGCGCTCCTCGAGCTTGGCGATGCGGGTATCGACCTCGGCCTGGAGCTTTTCCAGATCCTTCTTCTGCAGGAGGTAACGCTGGTCGCGGGCAGCATCGGCAATATTGGTGCAGAACTGCTGGATTTCGTCGCCGTTCGCCGGAATGGCTGTCGCGGGTGCGGCGACTTCCTGCGCGAAGGCGCCGGGCATGGCAAGCATGGTGCAGCCGGCCGCCAGCATCATCAGGCGGCGGCGCAGATTGTTCGGCTGGGCAGAGGGACTAGGTGCGGTCATTGCAATACGAGCTCCGCCTGGAGGGCACCGGCCGTCTTGATGCCCTGGAGAATGGAAATGATGCCGTCCGGCTTCACGCCGATGCTGTTGAGTCCTGCGACGAGCGAGCGCAGGTTCGAACCGTCGAGAATGGCGACGGTGCCGCCGTCTTGCGCCGCGTCGATGGTCGTGTTCGGCTCGACCGCCGTTTCGCCGCGCGAAAAGGGCTCCGGCTGCACGACGGTCGGCGTTTCGGAGACTTGAACCGTCAGAGTGCCGTAGCTGACGGCAACCTTGTTGATCCGCACGTCCTGCCCGATCACGATCGTCCCGGTGCGCTCGTTGATGACGACACGCGCGGGGACGTCGGTCTCGATGACGAGGTTTTCGATATCGGCCATCAGGCGGGAGAGATCGGCCATCTTCGGCTTGTCGATGACAACCGTCTGCGAATCCTGCGCCTGAGCGATATTGCCGCCAAACTGGGTCTTGCTGTAGCGGTTGATCGCCGCGGCCATGCCGACGGCGGTCGAGAAGTCGGGGTTTCTCAGCTGAAGAACGAGATTGAACGCATCCTTGAACTTGGCCGGCAATTCGCGCTCGATGATGGCGCCGTTCGGCACGCGGCCTGACGTGGTGACCCCCTGGGTCACGGAGGCCGCGTCGCCCTGCGCATTGAATCCCGTCACGACGACCGACCCCTGCGCAACCGCATATATCTGACCATCGGCTCCGGAAAGCGACGTCATGACCAACGTGCCGCCGCGAAGCGAGGTGGAGTCGCCGAGCGACCCGACGGTCACGTCGATGCGGCTGCCAGCGCTCGCGAAAGGCGGCAGATTGGCCGTGACCAGAACCGCGGCAATATTCTTCGCGCGGGATTCATCGTCCTGCGTCGAAATACCGAGATTCTGCAGCATCGCGCGCAGCGATTGCGCGGTGAACGGTGAGGAACGCAAGCTGTCGCCGGTCCCCTGAAGGCCGACGACGAGGCCGTAGCCGATCAGCTGGTTCTCGCGTCCCGACTGCACCGAGGCGACATCCTTGATGCGCGAGGCAGCCTCAGCCGGCGTGATCGCCATTGCGAAGACCGCGATGAAGGCCAGGCACCATTTGCCGACACGAAAGATCATTTTGCCACCACATGAATTGTTCCGTCTTCCATCACCGTTCCGGAAACGATGATGCCGGAATCCGTGTTGCGCACCCGGATGAGGTCGCCGACCGCAGCATTCTCCAGGGGAGCGCCGCCGGCCGTTATGGTCAGAGGTCCGTTGGTGAAGACGATCCGTACCGCCTTGCCGCGCTCCACGGTATAGGGATCGCGCAGGCCCGAGACGAGAATGACGCGTCCTGCGAGCAGCGTGCGGCTGGTGACCTTGCCGGTCACCTGCTCCGTGGATGTCGCATAGTCGCCGGTGAGCGACGGGTTCGTCACCTCGACCTCTTCGAGGCGGTTGGCATCGATGATTTCGCCAGGATAGATCGTCTGAGTGGGAATGACCGCCATGCGCTTTTCGGCGAGTGCCAGGCCAGGCGACATCAGACAGGCGCAAAGAGAGCCGGTCGCCGCCAGCGCCCGCAGAAGAAATCCTCCGCGGGTGACGGCAGCTGTCAATATCGATGCGTTGGCAGTCCGGCGAAACGTCATGTTTGCCATTCCTCTGTTATCTCAGGTTCTTGCTGACCGTCGCAGCCATTTCGTCGGCGGCCTGGATGATCTTCGAATTCATTTCATAGGCGCGCTGGGCGGAGATCAGGTCGGTGATTTCCTTGACCGGATCGACGTTCGACGCCTCGAGATACTTCTGCTTGATCTGCGCGTAGCCGGGATCGGCCGGCGTGCCGATCACCGGCTCGCCGGAGGCCGGCGTCTGCTTGAAGAGATTGTCGCCCTGCGGCTCAAGACCCGCCTCGTTGACGAAGTTGGCGATCGTCAGCTGGCCGATTTCCTGCGGAACGGTGTCGTTGCCGATGCGGACGGTCACCTGACCGGACGAACTGACGGTGATCTCGCTCGCATTCTGCGGCACGGTGATCTCCGGAATGACGGTGTAGCCGTCGATGGTGACCAGCTGGCCGTCGGCGTTTGTGTTGAAGGCGCCGGCACGGGTATAGGCCGTTTCGCCGTCCGGAGTCTCGATCTGGAACCAGCCGCGGCCGATCAGCGCCATGTCGAGGTCGTTGCCGGTGCTGACCAGGCTGCCCTGCAGATGCAGGTTGCGCACGGCGGATGTCTGGACGCCGAGACCGATGTTGGCGCCTTCCGGCACGATCGCCTGGTTGGCGCGGTTCGGTACGCCCTGGGCGCGCTCGGTCTGGTAGAGAAGGTCGGAGAACTCCGCCCGCGCGCGCTTGTAACCGGTGGTGTTGATGTTCGCGATGTTGTTCGCGATCACTTCCAGGTTCAGCTGCTGGGCGTTCATGCCGGTCGCGGCGATGGAAAGAGCCTTCATTATTTTTTGTTCCTTAAATCGCCATACGTGCAATTTCGAGATAGGCGCTGACCACCTTGTCGCGGATGGCGATGGCGGTTTGCAGCGACTGCTCGGCATTCATCACGGCGTCGATGACTTCGCGGGTGTTGGCCTCGCCGCGAATGCCCTGGATGGAGGAGATTTCCGACCGTTTCAGACTGTTGGTCACCTCGGTCGCCATGTTGCCCATGACTTCGGCAAAGCTCTGCGAGGCGCCGGCCGTTGCTGCGCCACCGAGAATGCTCTGTGCCGAAGAGGTGCTGGAAGTGGTCGTGACGTCTTTGACGGTCGAAATCGCCGCGCTGATGGTCTCGATTGCGTTGATCATTATTGCGAAGCCCTCAGGAGGTCGATTGTTGCGGAAATCAGGTCGCGCGCCTGCTTCGTGGTCTGGAGATTGGCTTCATAGGAGCGGTTCGCTTCCCGCATGTCGGCCATTTCGATCAGGATGTTGACGTTCGGCAGCTTGACCATGCCCTTGTCGTCGGCAGCCGGATTGCCCGGGTCGAATTCGACGGTGAACTCGGAATCGTCGGTTCCCAGGCGCTGGACCTCGACAGTGGAGGCGCCGCTGACGCGATCGACTTCCGCAGCGAAACTGACTGTCTTGCGGCGATATGGATCGGTTCCCGGCGCGTCGCCCGTCGAGCGGGCGTTGGCAATGTTTTCCGAAACGATGCGCAGGCGCGTCGATTCCGCTTCGAGGCCGGAGGCTGAAACCTTGAGAGCTGAAACCAGAGGATCCATCGCGCTTATTTCCGTACCGTCATGAGCATCATCCGATGAAACGCCTTCACGAGCCCGGTATTGAGCTCGTAGTCGCGTTTGACTTCACCGGTCTTCATCAATTCCTGTTCCAGCTGGACGCTGTTGCCCGACTGCTGCACCTGCGCATCGCTGATCAAGCTGGTTTCCGTCACCTGGGCGGCGGTGCTTCCGTCAGTGAAATGGGCCGGATTGGTGGCTGCCATCTGAAAGCCGGTTTCCTGCAGGACGCTTTCGAACGGCTTGACGTCCTTGGCCGCATAATGCGGCGTATTGGCATTGGCGATGTTGCCGGCGACGACGTTCTGGCGGACTGCCAGCCATTGCGCCTGCCGGGACGCGAGATCAAAAAGCTGTATAGGTTGCATCATGCGACTCCATGCTTGTTGCTGGAGAACCTAGGCAAGCAATCTTGCGTGGGACTGAATTGAAAAAGGCCGTGTGCTGCAGGTGCTAACAAACGCTTTTCAAGCGAAAGCTTCGCATTGCATGCGCTCTGTCAGACCGAAAAACGATGGAACGGGAATGGTTTGGCGTGTTTCAGCACTTTTGTAGCGCCACAACCAGCTGCCCGAGAGCGGCAGTGCGCAGGTTGACGCGGTGGGTCGTCGACGCGCCGAATCACTCAGCCTGCTGGATTTCGCCCTTGGAGGTGATCATCACCCAGCGCCCGTCGCGCTGCTCCAATGTGGCAAGACGACTGTTGTCCGGCAGGATCGAGCCGATACGGACAATGTACATGCCGCTACTGTCTTCGATCAGCGCGCGGCCATTGGCGACGTGGACCAGCTTGAAACCCGTCGCCGCCGGAAACGGCTGTTCCAGACCATCTTCCGGACTGTCGTCCAGCTTCCTGCTTTCGCCTTCCGGAACCGTTGCCGTGGTCAGCTGATCAATCGCCGCCTGGGTGGCTGCATCGCGGTCCGTCATGGCCAGCGGCGAGGAGACGCCGCCAGGGCCGACCCGGCCCGGCACATCGCGGGTACTACCTTCCCAAAGCGACGGCATCGAGAACTGATCCTGGTGCAGGAATGCGTACCAGGGAAAGAAGGTAGCAAGGGCCGCAAGGGCGATACCGGTCGCACCCAGCGCCTTGTCGATCAGTGGCGTGCGCTCATTGCGCTTGCGCTGCGGCACGATTTCGTCGGCGTCGTAATCTGTCACCTCTTAGCCCCTTCGCATGTTCTGCGCCTGGCCGCCGACGTTCGCTGCCGCCTTCAGAGCATTTGCGAGGTCGGTGAACGCATCGAAGGCCGGCCGCTCGCCCGGCGTCTGTTTCAAGATGTCGTAGATGACCGGCACCTGCTTGATCGCCATGTCCAGGTCCGGATCACTGCCCGGCCGGTAACCGCCGATCAGCCGCAGGTCGCGGGTTTCTTCAAAACGGTGGATCAGCGACTTCAATCGCGCCACGAGCTTTTCCTGATCGGGCGTCCAGGCCTTGCGGGCAAGACGCGAGACCGAAGCAAGTGGATTGACCGGCGGATAGCGGCCCTCTTCGGCTAGGCTGCGGTCCATGACGATGTGACCGTCGAGAATGCCGCGGGTCGAGTCGGCGATCGGGTCGTTGTGGTTGTCGCCGTCGACGAGAATCGAGATGATCGCGGTGATCGTGCCCGCCCCTTCAGCTCCCGGCCCCGCACGCTCGAGCAACCGCGGCAGTTCGGTGAAAACCGATGCCGGGTAGCCGCGCGCGATCGGCGGCTCACCGGAGGCCGTTGCGACCTCACGGATGGCGTGAGCAAAACGGGTGACACTGTCGATGATCAAAAGGACGTTGTCGCCCTGGTCACGGTAATGCTCGGCGATCGTCACGGCGGTCAGCGGCGCCATCTTGCGCAGCATTGGGCTCTCATCGCTGGTCGCCACCACAGCGACCGACTTGGAGAGGTTTTCACCGAGCGTATCCTCGATGAATTCGCGCACTTCACGGCCACGTTCACCGACCAGCGCGATGACAACCTTGTCGAAGGCATCGGCGCGGGCAAGCATCGACAGAAGCGTCGATTTGCCGACGCCGGAGCCTGCGAAGACGCCGAGACGCTGGCCGAGGCAGAGCGGGGAAAAGATGTCGATTGCCCGGACACCGGTGCGGAAGCCATGCTCGACGCGCTTGCGGGTCATCGATGGCGGCGCCGTATTGGAAATCGACCGGCGAATATCGCCCTGCAGCAGCGGACCGCGCCCGTCGATCGGATTGCCCAGCGAATTGATCGTGCGCCCGCACCAGGATTCTGTCGGCGCGATGCGGAAGGCGCCCTTGCGGATCACCGTGTCATGAATGCCGATCGGATCGCCCGGCTCAATCGGGCAGACGACAACTGTCTCCTGCTCGACCTTGACGACTTCGCCGAGATGAATGCCCGTCGAACTCTTGTGGGCGACAAAATCGCCGAGGCGAACATGCCGCGAGAGCCCGGACACCGTGTAATAGCCGGAGGAAATCGTCTGGACGTGGCCACCGGGTGCAATCGAAAACTCCGGATTGGAGTAACGCCCGACAAGGCCCGCGAGCGCCGCAAGCGATGTCGAGGAATTGCGTATCTTAAGTTGTTCGTTCTGCATTCCGGTTCCTGCCGCCTGCCCTGCCCCGCTCTGCCGAGCATCGGCGGGCCTGGCTTAGTCGTTTGAAAAAACAGAGCTGCTACTTGCTGCCGCCGAGCGTCTTGATCGCCTCATCGAGCGAACCTTCACTGTCGCGCATCAGCGAGGTGATGTTTTCGAAGGCGCGCGACACCATGATCAGTTGCGACATTTCCTGAACCGGATTGACGTTCGATTCCTCGACATAGCCCTGCATCACGCCGACGTCGAAACGATCAACGACCGGCTCGGGTGCCGCGTTCGGGATCACAGCGCTGTTGTCGTAGCGGGAAAAGCCGTTGGCGAAGCTGGCTTCATAGAGCCCCAATGCGGCAATCTGCGTTCCATCCTGCTGAATGGCGCCGTCTGCGCCCACCTTGATTTCGCTCGCTTGAGAGTTGAGCCGGATCGGCGCGCCGCCCGCGTCGAGGACCGGATATCCGCGGAGTGTTACCAGATCGCCTGTCTCCGTGAGGGTGAAGCGGCCGTCTCGGGTCAATGCGGGACCGGCGGGCGTGTCGATCTGGAACCAGGCATCGCCCTTGATGGCGAAATCCAGCTGGTTGGCGGTCCGGTTCAGGCCGCCATTGTTGGTATTGAGGAACTCCTGCCCTTCGGACACGAAAGAAACCTTGGTCGGCCGCGTATCGCCAAGCAACTGGTTGAACTTCACCTCCGTCGAACGGAACCCGACCGTGCTCGAGTTAGCGACGTTGTCGGCCAGCGTGTTCATGCGTTTTTCAAGCGCCATCTGGGAGGAGACAGCAACGTAGAGACCGGTTTGCATATCAGCGTCCCCCGAGTTTCAGCGTATTGATGGAAAGGAGAAGATCGGACGAGATTCCGTAGCCGCTGGATGAGCCGAACACGGCGAGCGGGTCGTAGGGATCCGATGAATTGTTGATTTCCCAAAGGGCGGTGAACCGCTCGAGCATCTTCGACAGCTTGGCCGGATCCTGGAAGTCCTTGATGTCGATCGCGTTCTCGATCGCAGCCGCCTGCTTGTCGATGTCGGAAGCGGCGAACTCGCCGGGCATCTGCAAGAGCGTGCGTGTCACCTGCGCCAATGCCTCATCGGCGAGCAGCCCATAGGCATTGGTGATCGAGGGTGCCATGCGTTCAAAGTAGAGCGCCAGACGAACGCCTGAATTTTCCTCGCCGGCATTCTGTTCGAGCGTCTGACGCGTATATTTGTCGACGACGCCCTTCTGGGCTTTCTCGAACGATGTCGCAGCCGTGCCGTTGCGGGCGAAGTTCAGCGATTCGACCAGATCGGTGTAGCGGCTGTCGGTCAGCTGCTTGGCAAAGGCGTCGTCGGTGTCGATGCCTTCGGTCAGCACCTTGCGCATAAACGCCTTTGCATAGCCCATGTCTTCAAGGCCATGCGCCTTGATCGCATAGTTATAAAGCCGCGCGTCGGCGTAGAAGTCGTCGATCGTTTTGACGTTGCCGATATTGGCCAGGTAATATTCGGTCTCCCGGGCAACATCCGGCTGCTCCGACACCCGTTCCAGCGACTTGGTAAGGTTGCCCGCAATCATCTGGTAGCTGGTGTAAGTCGTCGTCACGACGTTTCCCCGTTCATCCATGAGACATGGCGCAATACGCGCCGATTGGGCGGAAAACTGCCGGAGCTTGCTTGCGCGAACCTGTTTGCCGGAAAGTCCTCCAAAAAGGGGGCCGACAGCCAGCCTCACGCAAGGCTGACCGCCTAACAATACGGTCGAAAATCCACCTTTGCGGCAGGTATCGAAATGAACATCATCATCGGGCTCGTCTTGACGATTGGCTGTATCCTTGGCGGCTTCATTGCCATGGGCGGCCACATGGAGGTCCTGAACCAGCCTTTCGAGCTCGTCATCATCGGCGGGGCTGGTGTGGGTGGCTTCATCATGGCCAATTCGATGAAAGTCCTGAAGGACACTGCGAAGGCACTGGGCGAGGCGTTCAGCCACAAGGTGCCAAAGGAACGCAATTATCTGGACACGTTGGGTGTTCTCTACAGCCTGATGCGGGACCTGCGCACGAAATCGCGCAACGAGATCGAGGGCCACATCGACAACCCGGACGAATCCTCGATCTTCCAGTCGGCCCCGACGGTTCTGAAGAACAAGGAACTGACGGCCTTCATCTGCGACTATGTCCGCCTCATCATCATTGGCAATGCCCGCAGCCATGAGATCGAGGCGTTGATGGACGAGGAAATCAACACGATCACCCACGACAAGATGAAGTCGTATCACGCGCTGGTGACGATGGGCGACGCTTTCCCGGCCATCGGGATTGTCGCCGCTGTTCTCGGGGTTATCAAAGCGATGGGCGCCATCTCCGAAGCGCCCGAGGTTCTCGGCGCCAAGATCGCAGCCGCTCTCGTCGGCACTATGCTCGGCATCTTCCTGTCCTACTGCATTGTCAGCCCGGTGATCGCCAACATCAAGACCGTCCGCGACAAGCAGAACCGCCTCTACATCATCGTCAAGCAGACCCTGCTTGCCTACATGAACGGCTCCGTCCCGCAGGTGGCGCTCGAATACGGCCGCAAGACCATCTCCGCATACGAGCGTCCGTCGATCGACGCCGTCGAGCAGGAAATGATGAACCCCGGCGGCGGCGGCGAAAGCAAGGCGGCTTGATCCCATGACGGCAGCAACGAAAGACAACGTGTACACCTTCGACCGCAAGCTGCTCGCCCGCATGACCGGTGCGCTCGGCGATACCAAGACGATCGGCAAGTTGTGCGGCGAAATCGGCCATGTCTTTGCCGAGTTCCTGCCCGACATCTTCCGGAACGAGACCGATCTCGATATCGAGATTGGCTATGCCGGTTTCGACACGGGCTTGAAGTCGGAGCTGATCGCCGCGCTCGGCAACGGTGTCGCCCTGTGCGACACATCGCTGCGCAACTGGTGCCCGGAATTCGTCCTCAGCTGCGATAGCCCGGTGATCATCACCCTGATGGAATTCCTGCTCGGCGCGCCGCCGACCGCCATCGAGGAACCGAAGCCGCGTACGCTCTCCAACATCGAGCTCGATGTTGCGTCCATGGTGTTCGAAAAAATCGCCGATGTGCTGAAATCGGCCGTCAGTGCCGCCGGCGACTTCGAGCCTTCCGTCGGACGGCCCTACAATGCCACCGAGCGGCCGGCTGCGGACCCGGATGTCGAGGATGTCTTTGCCGCCTGCATCAACGTGACGATGGGGCTTGGTCCGGTTCTTTCAACTTTCTCGATCATCGTCCCGCAGCAGGTTTTGCTGAAGACCACCGTTGTCTTCCCCCAGGGCGTCGGACAGGCCCGCAAGGCCAAGGGCGCGTGGGGCGAACAGCTGGAGCAGCAGGTCCGCCGCTCCGCCGTCAACCTCGAAGCCCGCATCAAGCTGCAGAGCCTGACCCTCGATACGATCAGCCGCCTGCAGCCGGGCGATGTCATTCCCTTCCAGGACGCCAAGGACGTGCGTGTCGAAATCAATGCCAACGGCCGCGACCTCTATGTCTGCGAACTCGGCCGGTCCGGCGCAAAATATACGGTCCGGATCAAGGATACCCACGGTTCGGAGAGCGACATTCTCCACCATCTCATGAGTTAAAAACCCCCTGCCTTACCCGGCAACATGGTTGGGGCAAGTTTCAACTGGAATAGTTCGCACATGGCACCGAAGAAAGCACCAATTAAAGACAAGACGATCCTGAGCGCAGGCGATGCCGAGCTCGATCAGGCCATCGACGATCTGCGTGGCGTCCTGCAAAGCGATGCCACCGGCACTGCTCCGGCAACGGATTTCGGCATGGATTTCGCGACCACGTCGACGGTTGGCGAAACATCGGATTTCGGCAGCACGTTCGATGCGTCCGAGGCCGACCTCAGCAGCTTCGGCGGCGATTTCGGTGGCAGCAGCAGCTTCGGCGACCTCGACCAGGGCGCATCGGCGTTTGACGCCGGATCTTTTGGCGGCGGTTCCTTCGGTGGTTCGAACGCCTTCGAGGAGATGGCGTCCAGCGAGCCGGGCAGCGGCATGACGGCCAATCTCGACCTGATCATGGATATCCCGATCGATGTCCAGATCGTTCTCGGCACCAGCCGCATGCAGGTCTCCGGCCTGATGAACCTCACGGAAGGCGCAACCATCGCGCTCGACCGCAAGATCGGCGAGCCGGTCGAAATCGTCGTCAACGGCCGCGTGATCGGCCGCGGCGAAATCACTGTGCTCGACGAAGACGAAACACGTTTCGGTGTAAAACTCATCGAAATCAAGGGTACCAGTAAAGTTTGAACCCGGTCACGGGTTATGAGGATCAATCCATGATGGATTTCGACAATTTTGAAGCTTCGGCGCCGACGAGACCTCTCAGTCAGATGGACAAGGCCGCAGCGGTCCTGCTTGCAATGGGCAAGCCGATTGCCGGCAAGTTGTTGAAATTCTTTACGCAAAGCGAGCTGCAGGGCATCATCGCCTCGGCCCAGTCGCTTCGGTCGATCCCGCCCCACGAACTGGAAATCCTGGTCAACGAGTTCGAGGACCTGTTTACCGAAGGCGCCGGCCTGATGGACAATGCCAAGGCCATTGAGGGCATTCTCGAAGAAGGCCTGACGCCGGACGAAGTGGACGGCCTGCTTGGCCGCAGGACAGCTTTCGCGGCCTATGAAGCCAATATCTGGGACCGACTGCAGGATTCCGACCCGGTCTACGTCGCCGGGCATCTCGGCAAGGAACATCCGCAGACGATCGCCTATGTATTGTCGATGATGCCATCGACCTTCGGCGCCAAGGTTCTGCTGCAGCTGCCGGAAAGCAGCCGCGCCGATATCATCAACCGCGCCGTCAACATGAAGAATGTCAGCCCAAAGGCCGCCCAAATCATCGAGACGCGCGTCATGGAGCTGATGCGCGAGCTGGATGCAGACCGCAACTCGGCCGGATCCATCAAGATTGCAGAAGTGATGAACGAACTGGAAAAGACCCAGGTCGATACGCTTCTCGCCTCGCTCGAATCGATCAATACCGAAGCGGTCAAGAAGGTCCGTCCGAAGATCTTCCTCTTCGACGACGTGCTCGGCATGCCGCAGCGCAGCCGCGTCCAGCTTTTCAACGACGTGTCCAGCGACATCATCACCATGGCGTTGCGCGGATCGAGCATGGAACTGCGCGAATCGGTGCTAGCCGCCATCGGCGCCCGCCAGCGCCGCATGATCGAATCGGACCTGGCAGCCGGCGATGCCGGCATCAATCCGCGCGATATCGCGATTGCTCGGCGCTCGATCACCCAGGAAGCCATCCGTCTCGCCGCCGGCGGCCAGATCGAACTCAAGGAAAAGGAAGCGGCCGCCGCCTGAGTCGGCGCCGGACCACATTACCCTCACTGTCAAGCAGAAGCGCAAAGCCCTTGAACCGCGATTCAAGGGCTTTTTTGCTGCTGCATTGCTGCTGCGGCTCGGTTTCTGTGAAGCACGGCGATTCAGCGCATATCTTTCTTGCATCCCCTGCGGCCTCGGCTCACAACCCTTTAAGGGCAACGGCCGCCAAAAGGTGCAAGAGGTCTTCATCCGATGTCGGACGATCAGGACAAAGACAGCAAAACAGAATCGCCGTCTGAGAAGAAAATGACCGACGCCATCGAGAAGGGCAACACGCCCTTCTCGCGTGAAGTGACGATGTTCGCGTCAACCGTCGCCATCTACATATTCATCGTCTTCTTCCTGCCCCAGGGTTTCTCAACCGTCGCCGAATCCCTCAAGGACATCTTCGAACAGCCGGAGGCTTGGCGCATCGACACCGCGACGGACGTGGTGGCGCTCATCTCGCATCTTCTCTGGAAGGCGAGCGCGCTGATGATCCCGTTCTTCACGCTGTTGATCGTTTTCGGGATCGGCTCGTCCATCCTGCAGAACCTGCCGACACCGGTGCTGGACCGGATTGCGCCGAAGATGAACCGCATTTCCCCGATGGCCGGCTTGAAGCGGATTTACGGCATCCAGGGCCTGGTCGAGTTCGCCAAGGCGCTGTTCAAGATCCTGATCGTCTCGATCATCATCGTTCTGACGCTCTGGAACGATTACTACGCGTCGCTTGATTCGATGTTTTCCGATCCCCTGACGATCCTCACGACGATGTCCGGCGATCTCAACCAGATCATGATCGTCATCCTGATCTCGACCTGCATCATCGCGGTCGCGGATTTTTTCTGGACGCGGCATCACTGGTACACCGAACTCCGGATGACGAAGCAGGAAGTCAAGGAGGAACTGAAGCAGTCCCAGGGCGACCCGATCATCCGCGCCCGGCTTCGCTCGATTGCCCGCGACCGCGCCCGCCGGCGCATGATCACCTCGGTTCCGCGCGCCACGCTCGTCATCGCAAACCCGACGCACTATGCCGTTGCGCTGCGCTATGTGCGGGAAGAAGGCGATGCTCCGGTGGTGGTTGCCAAGGGGCAAGACCTTGTCGCGCTGAAGATTCGCGAAATTGCCGAGGAAAACGGCATACCTGTTTTTGAAGACCCGCCTCTCGCACGCTCAATGTTTGCGCAAGTCTCGGTGGATAGTGTGATTCCACCGGTGTTTTATAAGGCAGTCGCCGAACTCATACACCGGATCTATGCCACGCAGCCGAAACGGGTGACGTAAAAGACATGAAAAAATGCGAATATTCCGAACAACGCGAAAAAATTGTAGCCGATGCGATTCGTCCTGTTGCGACCGAATTGCGTCTGATCGATGCGGCCGACTATATTGCGCTGCTTCGCTTTGAATCGCATGGCAGCCTCGCCGACCTGGTATCGTCCGCGGCGGAGCTCTATTTTCTTCCCGGCACGGTGAATTTCGGTATTGGCGGCAACTACTCGCTGGACTGGGATACCGAGCCGGAAATCTCGCTCGATCTCGAATTGAAGCCGGACGGCGTCACGGTCTATGCCCGGCTGGCGCTCGGCAAGGATACAGCCGGCCTCGAGATCAACCACATCGCATTCAAGACCCCGTCCAGCGATCCGGACGAGAATACCGCGTTCCTGGCAAACAGCCTCAACGCTGCGAAATTCGTAAAATCCTATCCGACCGCCCTTGCGAGTTGAGTAGCGATACCGGCCATGACGGCCAAAAAAACAATCAGCTGATATAACCGAGACGAATGGCCTTGGCGATCGCCTGGATTCTGTTGACCGAATCCAGCTTGGTCGTTGCTGCGCCGAGGTAAGCATTGACCGTATGGACCGACAGCCCCATCTTCTCGGCGATCTCTTCGCTGATATAGCCATCACCGGCCATCTGCAGGCAGCCGATCTCGCGGTCACTCAGCGATTCGGCCGGCAGCATGCGCCGCTCGTCGGCGGCAAGCAGATCGGTCATGACGTGGCAGCTGCGGCCGTGCAGATCGATGATCAGCTCGCTCGTGAGGTCGATATAGCTGCCGGTGAACACGACATAGCCATTGCCCTGCGCGCCGAGCCTGACCGGCAGCGCAATGCCGGAATAGGGCAAGAGGCGCGCCTCCAGGCGACGGGTGAAGCGACCGAAATCCGGCGCCTCCGCAGCCTGGTGCTCGCCCATGCCGTTCCACAATACCGGCAGCAGCGAGGCGTCCAGATGCTGAAGCATCTCGTCGCCGTAGGCCGCCACCAGCTCGTGCGCCATCGCTTCGGCGGCGACGCCCCAGTTGTCGAGCACGCAGGTCAGCTTGCGCGACGCCGGCAGGCCGTTTCCGTTCAGCCGCAGAACCGCAAAGTTCTTGGCGTTGATCTGCTTCTGCATGCCCTGAAGCCGCGCGACGAGCGTTGCTGCCCGCGACGCCCTGGCCTGCAATCGTCCGGCCTTGCCGTCATCTGTAGCGCGGGTACTCGGAAGGAAAAAGGTCATGACCGGGGCCTAAACGAGGTTGTTGCGGACAGCGTAGGCGATGGCCTCGGAACGGGTCTTCGTCGCCGTCTTGCGCATCACGCTGGTGATATAGTTGTTGATGGTGTTGCGCGAGATACCGAGGATGACGGCAATTTCGTCGCTGGTCTTGCCCTCGGCAATCCAGAAGAGGCACTCAAGCTCGCGTTCCGTCAGCTCGAACTCGCGATCGGTGCGCGCGCCGCGTTCATTGGTGAAGCTCGCGAAATACCCGGTCAGCAGGCCGATATCCCTCAGGCTCTCTTGCGAGAGGATGACGTCCTGCGGGAAGAGCAGCATCAGCGACAGCCGGGTGCGGCCGACGTTAAAGGTGATGGCGCAGTATTCACGACTGATGCCGCGGCTGATGTCGATGTCATCCGGCAGGCTCATGAACACCGGCTGCATCACCGAAAGGCACTTCTCCATTTCGTTGGTCTTGGAATGGAGCTGCGACAGCACCTTGCCAAGCCGCTTGACCACGTCGAACGGCCAATCCGAACACACGACAAAATCCAGACCTTCATCCTGCGACAGATCATAGCGGGCGAGAAGATAGTGGCTCGCCCCCACATAATCCGTCAGGGCGGCAAGTCCTCGGCTCAGGTTGCCGCGTTCGGCAAACTCGCCGAGCCTGCGGATCAATTGTTCTTTTGAAAGCGCCCGTCCGGCACCACGTATCGAAACGACCGGCGCCGGCCGGATCGCAATCTCTGTTTGTAGAGCATCCATGACATTACCCCCGTGATGGATTCGTCCGTGCCCATTCAAGCGCTTGTTTGCCGCCGCCGGCCCTGGGTCGAGGCATTCCGCCTTCCTCAACCCGACGCAAATCAGTACGCGAATCACTACACAAAATGTACATCGCTCCCTGCGAAAAACTACTGCCCCCCTTCTCGTGATTTACTTTTGGCAGTTTCCGTGTACCCGATTCGAAACCATCTGATCGACAGGTGGATCGAAGGGAAGGCATAAACCAGAGATAGCTATAAATATTTGAAATTTAATGATTTTAATTTTGTCATACTTTTTAATGGGCAAATTCTGGCCAATAGGCTTGCGCGATGTTCGTTCAAGCGCCCAAAAACACGCCCCGCAAATCAGCCTCTTAAAGCCAAATCTAATTTGTCAAGTTTTCATTTTTCTATTTGTTTTTTTACATTGTTGCAGAATTGCACCAGCGGGTTTAACGTCTAGATCGATCGTTCTGTCGACGATTTCAAAGTATAATTGTAAATATTATTTCTATAATATTTCCGCTTTAGCGGGCATATCCGAATTTCCCGATTCAATACATGGGACACGGCTAGCAATGGCTCAGACCGGAATGCCCCTTCCTCGGGGATAAATTAACGATCTATTAAATATAATGAATCCCGGCGCGCTGCGTAGGCTGACTTGTCGACGCGCGATTCTTGCCGGCCGGCCAAAGATTCGCGGCAATACACTGAATGGGTGGGGGTCTATTTCCAGTGCGCAGGATAGCATCCGCGTTTCTGGCTAAGGCGCGGCCCTGAAACGAGAAACCCGCCGAGATGGCGGGTTGGGCAGTTCGTGGGGCCTGCGTCCAGACGAGCGATCACGCTGCTTTTTCGGCAACCCACTTGCGAAGGATCTTGGCAGCACGCTCTTCGCTGATTTCCACCATGCGGGCGAGCCTGCGTTCGGGGCCTTCCTTGACCCGGCGGTTGAAGCCGCCTTCGCTGTCGTCGCCGAGACTGAGCAGGTCGTCGGTGCTGTCGAAGCCGAAGTCGGAGCCGAAGCCTTCCATGAGCGCCCCGCCTGCTGCGCCCGTCGCGGCGGGAGAGAAGTCCGGCAGCTCCAGGCCGACGGCTTCGTTCTCGGCGAGCGCCGTGGCGCCTGTGCCGATACCCATCGAGCGGGCCAGCGGACGCATGCCCATCCAGACGACCACGAAGGCGACCGCGACGAAGGCAAGCGCATTGATGATGCCACCGAGATTGCGGGTCAGCGTCTCCATGATGCCCGGACCGGAGACCGGCTCATCGAGCAGCTGCGTGTTGACGAAGTCCATGGCGGTCAGCGTGATCACGTCGCCGCGGGCAGGATCGAGACCGACAGCCGATGCGACAATCTTCTGCATGTCCTGGATGTAGGCATCGATCTTCGCCTGGTCGGCGCCTTCGCCGACCATCGCGGCGACACGGCCGCGGTTGACCACCACAGCGACGGAGAGTTTCTCGACCGTATAGCTGCTCTTGACGGTCGCGACCGTCTTCGAGTTGATCTCGTAGTTGGTCTGCTCTTCCTTCTTCTCGGTCTGGTCGTTCGACTGAGGTCCGGTCGTGCCGCCCTGGGGCGCCGCCTGAGGAACGTTCTGCTGCACGGTCGCCGCGTTGTCCGGCTGCTGCTGGCTGGATTTCTGTTCTTCCTTGGTAACGCGGGTCGACCGCTCGACGCGGGATTCCGGATCGAAGACCGTTTCCTGAATCTGCTGGGTATCAGTGTTCAGCTGGGCGGTGACACTGGCGCGGAAGTTGTCCATGCCGAGGAAAGGTGCGAGCGCCTTGTCGATATTGCTTTCGATTTCGTTCTGAACATTCTGGACGATGCCCAGCGACTGGTTCATGGCGCTGTTGGCCGGATCGTCACCGGAAGCCAGAAGCTGGCCGGCGGAATCGAGAATGGTGACGTCATCGATGCTCAGTCCCGGAACGGACGAAGCCACCAGATGGCGGATGGATGCTGCAGCGTTGCGGCCGATATTGGCGCTCGCTCGGATCATCACCGAGGCCGTCGGTTTCTGCTCCGTCTTCCGGAAGCTGCCGCGATCGGCCATGACGATGTGGACCCGAGCGGCGGCAATTCCGGAAATCTGCTGGATGGTGCGGGCAATTTCGCCTTCGAGCGCACGGACGCGGGTGACTTCCTGCATGAAGGAGGTGAGGCCCAGCGAACCAACATTGTCGAAGAGCTCGTAACCGGCGTTGGCGCTGTTGGGCAGGCCGCGCTCGGCGAGATAGAGCCGGGCCTTGCCCGTCATGCCGACCGGCACCTGCAGGCTCGAACCATCGGCTCCCACTTCGAAATCCATATTCGCTTCGGCAAGCGCGACGCTGACCTGATTGAGGTCGCTGCTTTCCAGCCCGACATAAAGCGTTTCAAAGGATGGCTTGTTGACGTAAAGGCCGGCAGCGAGAACGATCCCGACGGCAACCACTCCGGCCGCTATCAACGCGATGAGCTTGCCCTGCCCGAGGCTCGCCAGGTTTTTCGTGACGGTCGAAAGTTGATCCAACAGATTCATTCTGTTTCCGCACCCAGTGGCGCATGTTCCGTTCAGGCAACATCGCCCGGGACATGCGCAGATCCAAACATTCGGGACTACTGGATCGATCCGGCCTGTGGCCTTCGTCAAATCACGCCAAATCTACCAGTCCCGATTGGCACACTAGGAAACGAAACTTGCGCGAACTTGTCTTGAAAGCCCACATTTGACGGCAGTGCACAAACAGCTGTTTGGGAAACGCGAAGCCAAAAAATGGGGCCGCCGCCCCGACATGGTGGTCGGGGCGGCGGCGAAAATACTGAGAGAGAATGCAGTTGCGCCTAGAAGGCCTCGAAATCGCCGGCAGCTTCTGTCAGCGGCTGTGAATGGCCATGCCGGAGCATGCCGTTGCCGAGCGATTTCTGCATGTCGGCAAGCTTGACGAGATTGAGGGCGGTCGTCACGTCCACCAGCCAGTGCTGCGGAATGGCCGCCGTCACCGTATCGATGAATTCGGCAAGACCGCGTGTCTTCTGAACGGCGAGATCGATCCCCTGCAGGACCTTGATACGGTCGGCCGAATCCAGAACGGCTTCGCCGTGGATATCGCTCAGCATCGGCTCGATCCGCTCGATCAGATAAGCCACGTCATAGAGCTCGGAGACGATGCGCATCATCACATCCGGGAGCGCCTCGTCGACGTGAGGCATATGGCTCTTCAATTCAGTCCGCATTACTCGCCCTCACGCTGGCAACAATTGCCGTCCAGGATTTCCCCGCCTAACGGCCGACACTAAACATTTTGCCAAAGCCGCGCGCCGGGTGGAAACCCCGGGGCCGCTGCCCAGGCGCTAGAAAAACTCGATCGTGTTGTCGACCGGCTTCGGTACAGGCCGGGGGCGCTGCTCCTGGGCCACGGCCTTCTGCGCTTCCACGCCCGTCAACGCATATTGGCGGGCGCGGCCACTGAGGGGCCAGTATTCGAGTTTGCGACCATGATCGCCGCCGGTGCTCTCACCGACCACCTGGATACCTTCGTCCATCAGGAACTGCCGGGCAAACAATGCATTCTGCTCGCCGACGTTGGAGAAGCGCGCGATCGTCTTCGCACCACCGAAAATCTTCGCTTCCAGCCGTTCTCGACGGGCGCCCTTTTTGAGGAGCCCGTTGATCAGCAGTTCCATCAGATGCACGCCATAACGCGTCGCATCGCCGCCTGAGGAGAGAGCGTCTGCCGAGCCCGGCAGCAGGAAGTGGTTCATGCCACCGACACCCGCGACCGGGTCACGCATGCACGCCGCCACGCAGGAGCCGAGGATGGTCGAGAGCACGACGTCCGGATCGCTGACCACCTTCCATTCGCCCTGAATGACATGCACACGTTTGGTCGCAGTATCCATGATCATTTCAATGCCCCGAATACAGCCTCGATCGCGGCCTTCATCTTTTCGATGGTGAAGGGCTTTGCGAGCACATTGTTGGCACCAAGCGCCGCTGCCTTGGTCACCAGAGCGCGGTCGCCCTGGGCCGTCAGCATGATGAAGGCAGCCTTTTTCGTCGCCGGATTGTTCCGCACTGCCGCCAGGAGGCCGAGGCCATCCATCTTCGGCATGTTGAAATCAGAGATCACCAGGTGATGCGGCTGCGCGGCCATGATCTTGGCACCCTGTTCGCCATCGCCGGCGACCGTGATCTGCTTGAAACCGAGCTGCTGCAGCGCGTCTCCGAGCAGCAGGCGGCTGGTGACCTGATCATCGACGATCAGAACTTTGATTTTTTCCGCAAGGGACATTTTATTCGCTTCCTTCTCTTCGGGCGGCGGTGCTTTTCAATACTTCTTCCCCGATTGAGCTGAGGGGTAGTTGGGTTTCGACGGCGCCCAGTTCATAGGCAACCCTCGGCATTCCATACACGACACAGGTTTTTTCATTCTGACCGAATGTGCGGGCACCTGCGTGGCGCATTTTCAAAAGACCGGATGCGCCATCGCGGCCCATTCCGGTCAGGATCACACCGACTGCGTTGCGGCCTGCGAGTTCCGCGACGGAATCGAACAGCACATCGACGGACGGGCGATGGCCATTCACCGGCTCGCGGTCCAGCAGACGGCAACTTGGCGAAGAAGGATTAACGACCTGCAGATGGCGTTCGCCACCCGGTGCCAGATAGATTTTTCCGATCTCGAGCCTCGCGCCATCCGTCGCTTCCTGCACGGTCGGGGCGCAGAGGCGGTTCAAGCGCTCGGAAAAGCTCTTGGTAAAGGTGTGCGGCATGTGCTGTGTGATCACCGTCGGCGGGCAATTGGCCGGAAACTTCTGCAGGACCGCGATCAGCGCCTCGACGCCACCGGTGGACGAACCGATCGCGACGATCTTCCGGCCTGCCCTGTATTCCGAGGCCGCATTGGCGTTGGCGGCACTTGGCGCGGCGACCTTGTTACCGGTGATGATATACTTGCGCTGGGAACGTGCCGCCGCCTTCACCTTGTCGGCAAGGTCGCTGAACGGGCGGGGATCGCCCGGAAGCGGCTTTCCGACGCAATCGAAGGCCCCGATTTCCAGTGCGGCGATCGTCGCCTCCGCACCCTTGTGCGTCAGCGTGGAGACCATGATCACCGGCATTGGACGCAGCCGCATGATTTTCTCGAGGAATTCCAGCCCGTTCATATTGGGCATCTCGATGTCGAGCGTGATGACGTCCGGGTCGAGATCCTTGATCGCCTGGCGCGCCTGCATGGCGTCGGCGGCCTGACCGATAACCTCGACCTCGGGGTCACTGCTCAGTATGGCAGTGATCAATCCGCGCATGGTGGCGGAGTCATCGACAACAAGAACGCGTGCTGCACTCATGAGCGTCCTCCATGCGTCTTGCCGGTGTAGCGATAGGTGGTGATGCCGATATTGTCGAAGACAGACTTCGCATCACCGGAAACACGCTCGGAGTGACCGATATAAAGATGCCCCTTGGGGGTGAGCATGCCGGCAAAGCGCGACCAGATTTTCATCTGGGTGGGCTCGTCGAAATAGATGACGACGTTGCGGCAGAAGATGACGTCGAACTGCCCCTTGAACGGCCACTGCGCCATCAGGTTCAGTTCGTTGAAGGTGATCAGCCGCTTGACCCGATCATCGACCTGCCACTTCTGGCGGCCGTTGACAGTGGCTTCCGAGAACCACTGCTTGCGCATCGCCGGACTGACTGTCTCAAGCGCGGTCGCGTCATAGGCACCGGCCCGGGCGAGTGCCAGGATCTTGGGGTCGATGTCGGTCGCGAGAATACGGAAATCGTAGTCCGCCGCGTTCGGCATCATCGACAGAACCGTCAGCGCGATCGAATAGGGCTCCTGCCCATCCGAGCAGGCCGCCGACCAGATACGCACCCGGCCGCCATTCTTGGCGCGGTTCAGAAGCTCCGGCAGAACGTCCGACTTCAAGTGTTCGAAATGATGGTTCTCACGGAAGAAGCGGGTGAAATTCGTCGTCAGATGCGAGAGCATGTCGCGCCGCTCGGCGGCACCGGCCGGCGAAGAGACGAGCTGGCAATATTCCCGGAAGCCCTTCAGGCCGAGATTGCGGATGTGCTTCGACAGGCGCGAATAGACGAGCGAGGCCTTGGATTCGTTCAGGTAGATGCCGGCGTCGGCATAGATCATCGCAGCAATCTCGGTAAGGTCGCGGCGCGTCAGCGGATATTCGCCGCTCGCCAGGCACTCGTCCGGGGATAGTCTGCTGTCAAAGGCGGCCGGCATGCTCATGCAGCTTCACTTTCGGTCTGAGGGAAGACGGCTTCCAGCTCGATCAGGCAGATCATCCGGCCTTCGATCGCCAGTACGCCGCGGGCAAAGGTCCGTACGAACTCGGACGACATGTCGGGGGTCGGCTGAATGTCCTCGTCCTTGATCGTCAGAATGTCGGAGACCGCCTCGACGAGGAGACCCACGACCTTGTTCTTGACCTGCGTCACGATGATGACATGGCGCACGGTCGGTTCGGCCGGCTTCATTCCAAGCCGTGCCGACAGATCGATGATCGGCAGAACCGCGCCGCGCAGGTTGATCACGCCGAGCACATATTGCGGCGCATGCGGCATCGGTGTCGCCGGTGTCCAGCCGCGGATTTCCCGCACGGACATGACATTGACGCAGAATTCCTGATCCCCAATGCGGAACGCGATGAGTTCGCGCCCTCCATTCGTCAGATTTTTTGCGAGATAGGTCATTGGTCTTACCCAGCAGCAGCAAGCGATGTTTCGAGGTGGAGGGGCTGGCCGCGCGATGCCGAGACAACGGCATCGACGTCCAGGATGAGAGCGACGCGTCCGTCACCGAGAATGGTGGCAGCAGCGATGCCCGGCACATGCGTGTAGTTGGCTTCCAGGCTCTTGATGACGACCTGGCGCTGGCCCTGGATGGCATCGACCATCAGCGCGCGCTGGCCGCCGCCTTCGGATTCCACCAGAAGGGCGACGCCTTCCACCGGATTGGCCTGCGTCGCACGGAAGTTCAGGATACGGCCGACATCGACCAGCGGGCAGAAGGAGTTGCGGATCGAGATCAGCCGCTGCGTCGCACCGAAGGAGTGGATCGCCGCAGCATCCGGTTGCAGGGTTTCGACAATTGCCGTCAGCGGCACGACCAGCGTCTGGCCGGCAACCGTGACGACCATGCCGTCGAGGACGGCGAGTGTCAGCGGCAGGCTCATGGTGAAGACGGAGCCCTGACCCGGTTTGGACGAGATGTTGATGCGGCCGCCGAGCGCCTGGATCGAACGCTTGACGACGTCCATGCCGACGCCGCGGCCGGAAAGGTCGGACACCTTGTCGGCGGTCGAGAAGCCGGCATGGAAGATCAGATTGTCGATTTCCTCGTCCGACAGATTGGCATCCGCCGCGATCAGGTCGTTGTCGATCGCCTTCTGGCGCACCTTCTCGCGGTTGATACCGGCACCGTCATCGGACAGTTCGATGACGATGCGGCCAGAGCGATGCTTGGCGGTGAGCTTCACCGTACCTTCGGCGCTCTTGCCGGCGGCAATACGTTTTTCCGGCATTTCGAGGCCGTGGTCGACGGCGTTGCGGATCATGTGCGTCAACGGTTCGGCCAGCTTGTCGATGACCGTCTTGTCGACTTCGGTGTTCTCGCCTTCGGTGATGAGACGAACCGACTTGCCGGTGATATCGGCAATTTCGCGGACGGTGCGGGCCATGCGCTGGAAAACCGGCTTCACCGGTTGCGCGCGGATCGCCATGACCGAGTCCTGGATTTCCCGCGTCAGCTGCTGGAGTTCTTCGAGGCCCATATTGATCGAGGAGACGCCATTGCTGTCGTTCTCGATGACGCTCTGCGACAGCATCGCCTGGTTGATGACGAGCTCGCCGACGAGGTTGATCAGGCGATCGACGCGGTCGAGATCGACGCGGATCGTCTGAGCAGCGGCGGATGACGCCTGCTGAGCATTGTTCTGGGCAGCGGCAGCGGCGGCGACCCCCTTGTCGGCGGCAGCGGCACGCGATGCATTGCCGGCCATCTGGACGACATTGGATGCGGTCTGGGCGGCGGCGACCGCTTCCTGAGCGGCGGCGATCTGTTCCTCTTCCTCGACGACGCCAAGCGGCGCGTCGTGTTCGTCGTCGAGCACTGAAAGATCGAACGGAACCGGCTGCATCGGCAGGTGGTCGCCGGCAGCTGCCGCGCCTTCGCCCGTTTCGACGGCCAAGACGTCGAGATCGCAATCCCACTCGGCGAATTCGAAGACGGAGCGAACCGCATCTTCGCCCTTGTCGGTCTTGACCGACACCTTCCAGGAGAAATAGGCGGCTTCCGGGTCCATCTGATCAAGCGGAGGAAGGCTGTCCATGTTGCAGTGGATGCTCATCTCGCCGAGGCGGGAGAGATCGCGCAGGAGCAGGGCCGCTTCGTTACCCTTGGTGTAGAGTTCCGACTTCGGCTTGAAGACCACCTCATAGGCCGGATGTTCGATCACGGCTTCTTCTTCGCCACCGAAATCGTCAAAGGAGAAAGCAACAGGGACAAAGCCCTGGTCATTGGGCGCAGCGGCCGCTGCGGCGGCTGCCGGCTTTGGGGCCGGTGCAGCCTTGGGCGCAGCGGCTGCCTTTGGCGCCGGAGCCGCGGCGGCGGCGGCGGCGGGCGGCGCCTCGCCCTTGGCAAGCGCCTCGAGCTCCCGGATCAGCTGCACTGAGCGGGCCTGATCGACGCTGCCGCCATCGCGGGCAACATTGGTCAAATCGGCCAGAACGTCGGCCGATTTCAGCATGACCTTCAGGACGTCCTGGGTCGGTTCCAGCTTGTTGGAACGAACGCAATCAAGCGTGGTCTCAAACACGTGCGCGAAAGAGACAAGATCATCCAGCCCGAAAGCTCCGGCGCCGCCCTTGATGGAGTGCACCGCGCGGAATACCGCGTTCACCGTCTCCGGATCACGGTCGCCGTCATTGAGCCGCAGGAGACCGGATTCCAGTTCAGCGAGCTGCTCCTCGCACTCCTGGAAGAAAATCTCTTTGATTTCGTTCATATCCATGGGGGAAATCCTGGCGTTAGGCTGTTACGCGCTCGATGGCATCGATCAGTTTGGTCGGATCGAACGGCTTGACGATCCAGCCGGTCGCGCCTGCCTGGCGGGCGCGGTTCTTCTTTTCAGCGTCGCTTTCCGTTGTCAGAACCAGGATCGGGATTGCCCGGTACTTCTCGTTCTTGCGCACGCCTTCGATGAAGCCGAAGCCATCGAGACGCGGCATGTTGATGTCGGTGACGATGACATCCGGATTGGCATCCTCGAGAACTTCGAGACCCTCGATGCCGTCCTCCGCCTGGATCGTTTCGAAGCCGGCATTGTTCAGCGTGACCAGAAGCATGTTCCGGATGGTTCTGGAATCGTCGACTGTGAGAACTTTCTTTTTCATGTCTCAAATCTCCTTTGCCATCAGGTGATCAATGTTCACCCCGATGAGCTGCGTCGTTTTCGTGAATGCGTCCGACACCTTGGAGAAGGCGAAGGAGTGTTTATCCTCTTCCCAGCTTTTCGCTCCGGCCATCAGCACCTGAACGCAGAGCGCCCCGACGCGCTCCACCGCGGAAGCATCGACGACGAGATTGCTGCCGCGCAAACCCATCAGCTTGCTGTGCAGCGCGTTGGCCTCGTTCAGATCGAGGACCGGCGCGAGACTTAAACTTTTCGGAGCGGCCTTCCTGGTTGCCATCTCTACTTTCCTTGTCTGACTGGGAGTAATTTACACGGATGGTTCAACTGATTTTCCGCGCGGCCGTTTGCGCGGACGCGCCGGAATTCGAAGATCGCTAAGGCCGGCTGGTTGTGTTTGCGGCGATACGGCATCAGCGCCCCCATCCGGCAAGGCGGCCCTGAAGGCCGTAACCGTCGTCGAAACTGTCGTTTGCCTCGTCGGCCTGGTCCTGCCGCGCGACCGCGAGCGGGGCTGCGGCACGTGACGAAACCGCCTTCGGCGCCTGCCGCTGGACATGGAACTGGCGGATCGTCTGGCCGAGTTCGAGGATCACCGTATGAAGGTCGTCGCACGTTTCCCTTGCGCCGGCGGCCTGCCCCGCGCTGACGCCGATCTCCATGCCAATACGGCCGAGCTCGGATGTCGCCGACTGCAAACCAGTGACCTGTTCTGCGGTTTCGTCTGCTATGCCTGCGATGGCGTCGTTAATGCCACGAACCTGCTCGACGATGCTGCTGATCGCGTCCTGTGTGCGGCCGACCCGCTCGACACCGGCCTCGACCTGCGATTTTGTATTCGAGACAAGCTGCTTGATTTCGCGAGCCGCGTCGCCGGAGCGCTGCGCTAATGCCCGGACTTCCTGCGCCACCACGGCAAAGCCACGGCCGCTTTCGCCGGCGCGCGCAGCCTCGATGCCGGCGTTGAGGGCCAAAAGGTTGGTCTGGAAGGCGATCTCGTCGATGACGCCGATGATCTGGCCGATCTTTTCGGCGGAAGCCTCTATATCAGCCATGGCAGAAATCGCCTGGCCGGCGATCTCGCCGCTGTGTTCGGCGGACTGCCGGGTAACGGCAACGCTCTTTTCAGCCGCGCGTGTCTGGGCGGCATTCAGCTTGACGCGATCGACGATGGCAGCAAGCGAGGCCACGGTCTCTCCGAGCGCCTCGGACTGCTCCTGTGCCTTTGCGGCGAACTGGCCGGTTTGGCCGGCAAGCGCCTGCGACGAAGATTCCATCATGGCCGCCTGATCCGACAGTCCGATGACCTGTCGCTCGAGGACGTCGAGCGCGCCGTTCAGTTCCTGTGCCAGCGGCTGGTAGGCAGCAGAAACGTCAGCCGGCGTGCGAACTGAAAGATCGCCCCGGCCAAGCGCCTGGGTCACATCGCCGAAGAGGGCAAGCGCTTCGGCTTCGCCCGCCTTGCGCTGCTCGGCAAGCTGGCGCTGGTGGCTGTGGCGCTGTTCGTTGAAGCGCAGGGAAACGCCGATTTCGGTATCGACGAAGACGGTCCGCACCAGGGCGGCGACCAGGTCGTTCAGTTCCTGCCTGCGCGACTTGCCGAGCGGCAGAACGGATTTCGGCCACAACTCCTCGATCATCGAGCAGATCAGGCGTTCAAGGACGATCGCATGGCCGGCGATCTGCCAGCGTGGATCGAGCCCCATCTTGCTCTCGGCATCCGAAAGCACCTTGACACGCTCGGCATAGAGGCTGTCGAAACGGGCGTCGGTCAGTACGCTCCAATGCGAGGACTGGAGATCATGCAGCCGGTCGATCTGGCGATCGCTGGTGAAATGGCGGGCGGCCTCGGAGAAGGTCTGCAGACGCTGGAAGAGATCGCGCAACGCCAGCTCGACCTGGGCGCCGAGGGATTGACGGTTCCTGCGCAGGACATCGGTCTGGCCATCGTCGAGCCCGGCAAACCGCAAGCGTTCGAGCAGACTGCCTGCCTGCGCCTTCCTGGTCTGATCTGGCGACGTATCCTGCCTCAACGCTGTTCCCCGGTCCGGTGCGCAACTCTGGAAAACCGGCGCGGCTTTCAGAGGGTATTTCCTAGAATTCGAACTATTGCAGTGCCTCCCGCGTGCCTCGACGGCGCGCGGTGCCTTTCATGCCAACGGATAGACTGAAGGGGCGATGCCCAAGCACGCCGACTTGCAAGATGCGCGTGGAGACGGCGGCGACGCCATCCGGCCACGGCATTCGGCCGCTTCGTTCCCAAGAGGTATCCGGTGAAGTGCATACCGGATCGGAACCGGTTCGTCGGTACGGCATCATGCCTTGTCGGGAAGTAGAGTTTCCCACTCCGACGTGTACGATCATGTTTATGGTTAATTCCTTGCTTGAAGGTTAACGGTTGATACTCCCCTTCGGCTTTCGCTAAAATTCGCGCCATATTGGCGCAACCGGCCGCAACCGCATGCCGCCCCGGGGTTTGCATGTGATCAAGAAACAACAGGTTCTGAATGGTAAAACTTGAGAGTTGATCTTGCGAGCGCCGCTCGTTAACTACAGCCTATTCTGACCGGCGCAAGCCATGCACAAGCATAGCCGGCCACGTTGAAGCGACATCATGAGGATGACGTAGAAGGAACGAGCAATGATTGTTCTTGGATTGAGCGCTACGCTGATTGCCACGCTGACGCTGGCAGCGATCTCCATGCTCCTCAATATCGAGGAAGACCGCAAGTCAATGAATTCGCGGGTCTTTTAAGAATTTCTTCGAAATCCTCCAAAGCGCTGTAGTTTTCACGCCTCACGTTGCTGCACGTTTGGCTATCTCTTCTCACGCTGTCTCAGAGTCGGTCCGGAAAGTTATTCATTTTGAACAGAGCCTTCGCAGCATGAGGCGGATAGACGCCAGCTTGAGGAAGGCGAGCGCGTTGCGCGACAGATTTTCGAAATCCTTGGCCAGCCTGCGGCATCGACCCAGCCATGCGAACGTCCGTTCGACCACCCAGCGCCTCGGCAGAACCTCAAAACCCTTGGCGGTGTCGGAGCGCTTGACGATCGCGGTCGCAAGTCCTGGCATTGCCTTCTTTTGTCCCTTGGCGAAGACAGGCCCCTGATAGCCACCATCGGCGAACAGTTTCTTCAAGAACGGATAGCGCCCGAACAGCGTCTTCAGAACCAGCACGCCACCGTCGCGGTCCTGGATGTCGGCCGGATGAACCAGCGCATGCAGCAGAAGGCCTACCGTATCGACAAGGATATGGCGTTTCTTGCCTTTGATCTTTTTCCCCGCATCATACCCGCCCGGGTCAATGCAGCGCCCCCTTTTTCAGCGCCTTTGACGCTCTGGCTGTCCATGATTGCCGCCGTCGGACTGGCCTCGCGGCCCATCGCCTCACGGCATTTCACGTAGAGTTCCTCATGAATGCGGCCGAGCGTGCCGTCCCAGTTCCACAGGTCGAAATAGCTGAACAGCGTGCTCTTCGGCGGCAGGTCCTTCGGCACTGCCCGCCATTGGCAACCCGTGCTGAGAACATAAAGCAGGCCGTTGAGAACCTCCCGGACATCGACCTCACGCCTGCGACCGCCGTGCTTGGCAGGCGGAATCAAGGGTTCAGCCAGCGCCCATTCCGCATCCGTCAAATCGCTCGGATAGCGCAGACAATCTCGATTGTATTTCCCTCGGTTAGCCTTCGTCCACATCGCGTCCATGCCCTCATCGAATCAATTCAACTGCATGGAATCACAAACGATTCATATCATTCAACTTCTTTATGGACCGACACTCAGACGGCTCGGCCTCAGCCCGCCATTTTTCGGCATAGACCTTGTAGCGTTCGGGTACACTTCCCCTAAATTGCTCCGTATGCAACCGCGCCCGGCTGCCATCCGCAAGACAGGCCGCTCCAAGGCTTGTGCCGGTGGCGCTTTGGCTGCCGATCAGCACGGGTCTTCCTGTCGCCGCGCTCAGCATCCGCAGATAGGTCTGGTTCGCCGCAAACGGTCCCTCAACGACGATCTCCCCTTCGGCGCCGATCAGGTCGAGGCACGTCGCACTCATCATCGCCAGGTAGAAGGACACGACGGCGAAACGCTCCGCGCCCGTCAACGCATCCTCTTCGCAGGTCCATCGCGCCTTAGCCTGCGGGAAAGGTCCCGAGCCTTTCGGCACGGCCGGCAGCAGCATGCATTGGCGGGCCGCCATTTCCGCTTCCATGTCCTCGGAAACGGTGATCGCCGGGTCAGGGATCAAGGTCGCAAAGGCACGGCCGCCCATGAACCGCGCCGAGGGCACGGGATCACCGAGCGCATTGACGTTGATCAGCGTATCGCGCGCCTCGTCCAGCGCCATCTTCCTCGCACCCATCGCCATGATCACCACCCAGGTTCCGGTGGAGACGACGGAAAAAGGCGCTGGCCGCGTCAGGACATGGGGTAGCAGCGAGGCGTTGGAATCGTGGATACCGCAGAAGACCGGCAAGCCTGCCGGCAGGCCGCTTTCCTTTGCGGCCTGCGCGGTCAGACCACCCAGAAGGTCGCTTGCCCGGCGCACCGGCGCAAACAGCGGCCGCCAGCCGCGGGCATCGACCATCGTCGAGAAATCGCCGGCATAGGGGTTCCACAGGTCGGTGTGGCAGCCAAGCGAGGTCAATTCCGTGGAGAGTACGCCGCTTAGCCGATAGGACCAGTATTGCGCATAGGTGAGGATCGTTGCGACATTGGCGAACTTTTCCGGGAACGTCTGTTCCTGCCAGTAGATCTGCGCGCCGATATTCAGCCCCACCGGCAGCCGCGCCGTGCCGGTCTCGGCAAAGGGCGGTCGCACTTTGTCGTAATCTGCTGCCAGCGCGTCCGGTCCGGTACATTCGTAGTCGAGCAACGGCAGAGCAAGATCACCGTTCTTGTCGAGCAGCACGGCCGTCGCTCCGTGGGTGGTCACGGAGATGGCGTCAACCGGCGTTTCAGCGTTGAGCGCGGCAAGGCTTTCAACGATGAAGCGCCACAAGCGCTCGACGTCGAAATGCGGATAGAGGCCATCGGCGGTCACGCCATTGGCAGTCTTGCGCACGGCCGTTTCCTCGAAACGATCGAGATCGACCAGGGCGACCTTGGCATTCGTCTTGCCGATGTCGATGACGGCGATGGTTTTCATGGCATTACTTTATATGAAAGACGGTGACGAGCGGAACGGCGACCGGCTCGTTGTCGGCGTTCGTCTCCATGATATCAGCCATATAGGCCCACCACTTCTGCATCACCGGATGCTCAGGCAGATCGGCCATGGTGTGATCGTCGCGCCGCCAGAGGACGCCGAACAGGAGGTCGGTCTCCTCATCGAGATGGATGGAATAGTCCGACACGCCGGCCGACTTAAGAAGCTCCGACAGTTCCGGCCAGATCGCGTCGTGGCGGGCCTTGTATTCGGCTGCCATGCCAGGATTGAGCCGCATGCGAAAGGCGTATTTTTCCATGGATGGTCCTCAATGCGCGACGCGGCGGCGGGCACGCGCCCACAGGATCGGCAGGGCGATGACCGAAATCAACAGCACGCCGATGAAGATCGACATGACAATACCAGGCACGTTCAAGAGCCCGAAGCCGAAGGTGACCATGCCCATGATGAAAGCGGCGAGCACGACGCCCGGAATGGTGCCGGAGCCGCCGAGAATGCTGACGCCGCCAAGCACAACCATTGTCACCACCTCAAGCTCCCAGCCGAGCGCAATGGACGGCCGCGTGGAGCCGAGCCGTGAGGTCAGGCAGATCGAGGCGATGCCGGCCATCAGGCCCGTGAGCAGGAACAGGATGAACTTGACCCGGCCGACGCGCACGCCGGAGAAAAGCGCTGCCGTCTGGTTGCTGCCGATCGCATAGACAACGCGGCCAAAATTCGTCTTGTGCAGCAGCACGCTGTAGATCGCCGCGAAAACGGCGAAGAGAACGAATTCGAAGGAGAACACCCACCAGACATAGCCCTGCCCGAAATAGGCGAAGCTCACAGGATAGCCGGTAAAGGCCTTGTCGCCGAGAATGATGAAAGACAGGCCGCGAAAGAGGCTCATCGTACCAATTGTGACGACGATCGACGGCAGGCCGAGACCGGTGATCAGCAGGCCATTGACCATGCCGCAGAGGAGGCCGGTACCAAGGCCGATAACAACCAGCGTGGGTGTGTCGAAGCCGAAGCTGACGGCAAGTCCCATGGCTGTCGAGGATAGGGCGATGATCGAAGCAACCGATAGATCGATCTCTCCTGCGATGATGACCAGCGCCATGGCAAAGGCGATCATCGCCTTCTCGGTGAAATTGAACGTCGCGTCGGACAGGTTCCACGGGTCGAGGAAATAGGGCGAGGCGAAGGAGTTGATCGTGAAGATCAGCACCGCCACGACCAGAAGCAGGCTCTCCCAGCTTTTCAGCAGCCGATTGCCGCGACTTTGCAGCCGGTCGGGAATGACCCGGGGTGAAAGATGCGCTTCCGCCATCAGACCGCCTCCGCTTTCTTCAGGATGACACGACCCTTGCGCTTTTCTGCCCGGGCGTTGACGGCAACCGCGATGATGATCACCGTTCCGGAAATTGCGAGCTGCGCGAAGGGCGAGATGTTGATGACTGGCAGCGCGTTCTTGATGACGCCGAGGAACAGGCTGCCGAGTACCGCACCCGGCACCGAACCGATGCCGCCGGCAATCGAGATGCCGCCGATAACGCAGGCCGCGATGATGTCGAGCTCGAAACCGGCGGCAATATCGACATAGGCGACGGCATAGCGCGAAACCCACAGATAGCCTGAGAGACCTGCCAGCGCGCCGGACAGGCAATAAGCAAGGAAGCGCGTGCGGCCGACATCGATGCCGGTATAAACAGCCGCATGCGGATTGCCGCCGACGGCAAAGAAGGCACGGCCGACCGGTGTGCGCGTCATCAGCAGATAGACGGCGGCGATTGCCAGAACCGAAAGCCACGAAAGGACCGGCAAGCCAGCGAGCGGTGCACGCGGCAGCGCCTTGAAGGCGTCGCTCATCTGATGGGCATTGATCCAGGCGCCGTTGCTCAAAAGGAAGATGGTGCCACGATAGATGGTCAGCGTGCCGAGCGTCACGACGATCGGCGGAATGTCCAGCTTCCAGACAAGCAGGCCGTTGATCGAGCCGAGCAGCGCTCCAAGGACAACGACAGCGAGAATGACCACCGGAATTGGCACCTCGGGAAAGGCGGCATTGATCATCGCTGCGACCATGCCGCAGAGCGCCAGGTTGGCAGCCATGGACAAATCGATGCAGCGCGTCAGGATGACGGCCATCTGGCCGAGCGCCAGGATGATGAGGATGGACGTGTCGTTATAGACCCGGGCCAGATTGGCTGGTGCGACGAAGCCGGGGAAGCGCAGGGTGATCGCCACCAGCAAGGCGGCAATGGCAACGACGAGAAGGATTTCGCGGTTCTTCAGAATTTTGGCCATCACGCCGCCTCCGATATGCCGGCAGCGGCCCGCACGAGCTTTTCAGCGGTCAGTTCGGAGCGCTCGAAACGACTGGCGATGCGGCCCTCGCGCATGACGATGACGCGGTCGGCCATGCCCATGATTTCGGGGATTTCCGACGAGACCATGATGACGCTCAAGCCCTGCCCCGCCAGTTCGCTCATGAAGGCGTGAACTGCAGCCTTCGAGCCGATGTCGATGCCCTTGGTCGGCTCGTCGAGAATGATGACCTTCGGCTGCGTCGCCAGCCATTTGGCGATCACCACCTTCTGCTGATTGCCGCCCGACAAAGTGGCGACGTCCTGATCGAGCGAGGCGGCGCGCAGATCGAGCCGCTGGGTATATTCGCGCGCCAGCGCGAATTCCTTGGCGAGTTTGAGGAAGCCGGAGCGTGAGGTCCGGTGCAGCGAGGGCAGCGTGACGTTCTGGAAGATCGGCAGACCGATGATCGCGCCCTGGCGGCCGCGTTCCTCCGGCACATAGACGATGCCGGCATCGATCGCCTCAGCGGGCGAGCGAATGACGAGGACTTCACCGTCCAATTTCACGGCACCGGCCGAAGGCCGGGTGATACCGATCAGCGACTGCATGAACTCGGAACGGCCAGCACCGATCAGGCCGTAGAAACCGAGGATCTCACCGCGGCGAAGCTCGAAATTGATATCCTCGAATTCGGTCGGATGGCGGTAGCCGGAGACGGTCAGGACAGGTTCACCGATCGCAACATCCACCTTCGGAAAAACCTGACCGACATCGCGGCCGACCATCATCTTGACCAGCTGATCCTGCGCCACATCGGCGATCAGCCCCTCGCCGACCATGCCGCCATCGCGGAACACGGTGTAGCGATCGGCGATCCGAAAAATCTCGTCGAACTTGTGGCTGATGAACAGGATCGCCTTGCCGTCGGCCTTCAGCCGGTCGATCAGTTCGTAGAGTTCCTGGATTTCCTTGTACGACAAAGCGGCTGTCGGCTCGTCCATGATGACGACGCTGGCGTCGATCGAAAGGGCTCGCGCGATTGCCACCATATGCTTGTTGGCGATGCCGAGATCGCGCAGGCGAATGGTCGGATCGATATCGGCTCCGACTCTCAAAAGCAGCTTGCGAGCATCGCCGTTCAGCTTCTTCCAGTCGATCAGGCCGAAACGATTGCGCGGTGCGTGGCCGAGAAAGATGTTTTCCGCGACCGAAAGCTCGTCGAACAGCACGGTTTCCTGATGGATCGCGGTAACGCCGGCATGCGCCGCTGACAGAGCAGTCGGGAAATGCGTTTCCTCTCCATCGACGCGGATCACGCCACCGTCCGGCTGGTAGATGCCGGTCAGGATTTTCACGAGCGTTGACTTTCCGGCGCCGTTCTCGCCGATCAGCGCCGTGACGGAGCCCGGATAGAGTGTTAGCGAGACGCTGGAGAGTGCGCGCACGCCCGGAAAGGACTTGGAGATGTCCTCAAGCGCGATTGCGGGCTTCATCCGCGATGTGGTCGTTTCCTGCAACAAGAGGCAATCCACCGGTATGATTGATTTCAATCGTCGGGAACCCGGCTGCAAATAGAGCTACGGCGTTCTCCGGGCTAACCCTCCCCCTTGTGGGGAGGGTCGGAGCGAAGCGACGGGAGGGGTTCTTGTCCTCGGAAGAAAAGAAAGTCCCCTCCCCAACCCTCCCCAAAAGGGGGAGGGAGTCACTCCCAGATCAGAAGATCTTGGCGAATTCCTCGACGTTCGACGCATCATAGACGAACGGGTCGGCCATGGCGCCTTCGTTGCTGTCGTCGAGCTTGACGGTGCCCATGCGGCCCATCTTCAGTTCGGCGCCCGGCTTGGCTTCCGCGCCGCCGATCAGGTCATAGGCGATCATAGTCGCGGAATAGCCGAGGTCGATCGGGTTCCAGATCGCAAAGGACTTGGACGAACCGGCCTTCACATGGCCTGCCATCTCCGAGGGAAGGCCGAGACCAGTGACGTTGATCTGGCCGACCTTGCCGGCGTCTTCGACGGCTTGGGCTGCAGCAACGATGCCGACGGAGGTCGGCGCGATGATCGCCTTCAGGTTCGGATAGGACTGAATAAGGCCCTGCGTTTCGCGGTAGGACTTGTCGGCAAGGTCGTCGCCGTAGACCGTCGTGACGACATTGATGCCCTTGTAGTTGCCCTGAACCTTCTTCATTTCCTCGATCCAGGTGTTCTGGTTCGTGGCGGTGGCCGAGGCGGAAAGCACGGCGACATCGCCGCCGTCGGGAAGGTTGTCAGCCGCGAGCTTGATGATCATGTTGCCAATCAGCGGATTGGACGACGGATTGAGGTGCATTGCACGGCCTTCCGGTGCAACGCCGGAATCCCAGGAGATGACCTTGATACCGCGATCCATGGCCTTCTTCAGCGCCGGAACCAGCGCGTCCTTGTCATTGGCCGAAATGGCAATGGCGTCCACCTTCTGCGCCACCAGCGAATTGATCACTTCGATCTGGCCTTCGGCGGTGGTCGACGTCGGACCGGTATAGATCACCTCGACATCGCCGAGTTCCTTGGCTGCTTCCTGGGCACCCTTGTTGGCGGCCTCGAAGAAGCCGATGCCGAGCGCCTTGACGACGAGCGCGATCTTCTTGTTTTCCGCATGCGCGGTGCCGGCCATCAGCGCCAGCGACACCGCCGTCGTGACCATCAGTGCTTTCAAAATCTTCATTGACGTTCTCCTCCCTGAAGCCGTGCGGTCACGATGACCGCTTTCATCCGGCTTTATGCTTTCAAGTCTGCCGGGTTGGCCTCGAAGCCTTGGAAACCGGCGGTTTTCCACTCCCCTCCTCCCGTCGGCGTCATGCCGACGAGGAAGCATTCTCCTCAAGATTGCCCGACCTCGTATTGGCAACGACCAAATTGACGCCGGCATCTTCGAGCATCCGGACGTGCCTGTCCTCGATGCCCGAATCCGTGATCACCGTGGTGATGCGCTTCAGCCCGCAGAGAATGAGGCTGGAGCGCTTGTGAAATTTCGACGAGTCGATCAGCACGATGAGTTCGTCGGCCTGGTCGATCAGCTTCTGTTCCGCCTGGATGAGCAGCGGATCGCCCTCCATCAGGCCGAGCGGGCCGAGGCCTTGCGCACCCATGAACATGCGGCGCGCATAGAAATTGCGCGTCACGTCATTATCAAACGGGCTGAGGATGATGTTCTGTTCACGATAGATCGTGCCACCCGACAGCATCACCGTATTCTTCGAATGCTTGAGCAGATGTTCCGCGATCGGAAAGGAATTGGTGAACACCTGCATGCGGCGGTTGGCCAGAAAATGCACCATCTGGAAGGTCGTCGTGCCGCCATTGATGATGATCGGCTCGCCGTCCTGGCAGAGCGCTACCGCTTCCTTGGCGATTGCCTGCTTCTGGCGGGCATGCAGACCTTCATTGACGCTGAAGGGGCGGCCGGCAAGCCCGACGAACTGCGGCGGATTGATTGCTTCCGCGCCGCCGCGCACCCGGCGAAGACGTTTCTGCACGTGCAGAGCGGCAATATCCCGGCGGATCGTCGCCTCGGAACTGTCCGTCAACTCGACCAATTCAGGCACGGTGACGACCGGCTTGTCCTGAACCGCCGACAGAATGATCCTGTGTCGCTCTTTTTCGTGCATTTCATCCTCCAACGATGCCTATGCTTCCATCACGACCGTGCATTGTCAATCACTTTCAATCATATTTTTTCATTGTGCACCGCAATATGACTGAATTTGATCGTTTATGATTGACATGACGCCGCTCTTTGTGTGATCTGATCACAACGAATGCGCTCTTCGCCCTTAAAAATGAAAGGGGCCGGCGCAGAATTGACCGGGAGGAATGATCGATGCTCGACAAGCAACAAGGCGCGCGCCTTGCCAATCTCTGGGATGACCGCAAGGCAGCCGCGATGAGCGAACCGGAGCGGCTGCTTTACCGCTCCAACCTGCTCGGCTCCGACAAGCGCATCACCAACTACGGCGGCGGCAACACCTCCGCCAAGGTCATCGAAAAGGACCCGCTCGGCGGCGGTGAAGTCGAGGTTCTGTGGGTCAAGGGTTCCGGCGGCGACGTCGGCACCATCAAGATGGATGGCTTTTCCACGCTCTACATGGAGAAGCTGGAGGCCCTGAAGGGGCTTTATCGCGGCATTGACTTCGAAGACGAGATGGTCGGCTACCTGCCGCACTGCACCTTCAACCTCAATCCGCGCGCAGCCTCCATCGATACGCCGCTGCACGCCTATGTGCCGAAAAAACATGTCGACCACATGCATCCGGACGCAATTATCGCGATTGCCGCGTCGAAAAACAGCCGCGAGTTGACGCAACAGATTTTCGGCGACGATATCGGCTGGCTGCCCTGGAAGCGTCCCGGCTTCGAACTCGGCCTGTGGCTGGAAAAATTCTGCAAGGAAAATCCGAGCGCCCGCGGCGCCGTGCTGGAAAGCCATGGCCTCTTCACCTGGGGCGACACCGCCAGGCAAGCCTATGAAACCACCGTCGAAATCATCAACAAGGCGATTGCCTGGTTCGAGACGGAAAACACCGCTCCGGCCTTCGGCGGCGCGGTGAAGCCGGTGTTACCGGCAGCTGAACGCCGCGCAGTCGCGCAAAAACTGATGCCGGTCGTTCGCGGCATGATCAGCGCTGACGAACGCAAGCTCGGTCATTTCGACGACAGCCAGGCCGTCCTTGACTTTGTAACCTCGAAAAACCTTGAGCCCCTGGCTGCTCTCGGCACATCTTGCCCGGACCATTTCCTGCGCACCAAGATTTGCCCGCTGGTCGTCGATTTCGATCCGGCCAATCCCGACGTCGACAAGACGCTGGCCGGCCTTGAAGCGGCAATCGCCGAATACCGCGCCGGTTACGCCGCCTATTACGAGCGCTGCAAGCGCGTCAACAGCCCGGCGATGCGCGATCCCAATGCGGTCGTCTACCTCGTGCCCGGCGTCGGCATGATCACCTTCGCCAAGGACAAGGCGACGGCCCGTATTTCCGGTGAGTTCTACGTCAACGCCATCAATGTCATGCGCGGCGCCTCCGGCGTCTCGACGTATGTCGGACTGCCGGAACAGGAGGCCTTCGACATCGAATATTGGCTGCTCGAGGAAGCCAAGCTCCAGCGCATGCCGAAGCCGAAGATGCTGGCCGGCAAGATAGCCCTCGTTACCGGCGGCGCCGGCGGCATCGGCAAGGCAACGGCGAACCGCCTGATGCAGGAAGGCGCCTGTGTCGTTCTCGCCGATATCGATGAGACGGCTTTGGCAGCAGCGCATGCCGAACTGGGCGGGCGCTACGGCAAGGATTTCGTCCGCGCCGTCAACATGAACGTCACCGACGAAGCCATCGTTGAGAAGAGCTTTGCCGATGCGCTGCTCGAGTTCGGCGGGCTCGATATCCTCGTTTCGAATGCCGGCCTCGCCTCCTCCGCCGCAATCGAGGACACGACGCTGGCGCTGTGGAACAAGAACATCGACATCCTGGCGACCGGCTATTTCCTCGTCTCGCGCGAAGCCTTCCGCATCTTCCGTCAACAGAAAGCCGGCGGCAACGTCGTCTTCGTCGCCTCCAAGAACGGCCTTGCCGCCTCCCCCGGCGCGTCGGCCTATTGCACGGCGAAGGCCGCCGAAATCCATCTTGCCCGCTGCCTGGCGCTCGAAGGCGCATCGGCGCAGATCCGCGTCAACGTCGTCAATCCGGATGCCGTGCTGCGCGGCTCCAAGATCTGGACCGGCGAGTGGAAGGAACAGCGCGCGGCGGCCTACAAGATGGATGTCGATGAACTCGAAGCACACTACCGCGACCGCTCCATGCTGAAGCTCAGTGTCTACCCGGAAGACATCGCTGAGGCGATCTACTTCCTCGCCTCCGACATGTCGGCCAAGTCGACCGGCAACATCATCAATGTGGATGCGGGCAACGCCCAGTCGTTCACGCGCTAGACCGGAGGGCGACATGACATTGATGATCAAAAAGGACGTCATCGACGCCGACAATGCGGCACGTCTTGCCGATCTGAAAGCCGACTACGATTATCTCGGCGCACAACTGTCGCGCCGGGGCATCGACATCGGCGCCATCAAAGCGAAGGTGTCCGCTTACGGTGTCGCCGTCCCGTCTTGGGGCGTCGGCACTGGTGGCACGCGTTTTGCCCGCTTTCCCGGCACCGGCGAACCGCGCAACATCTTCGACAAGATCGAAGATTGCTCGGTCATCCAGCAGTTGACCAAGGCGACGCCGACCGTCTCGCTGCACATTCCGTGGGACAAGGTCGACGACCTCAAGGAACTGAAGGAAAAGGGCAACGCTCTGGGCCTCGGTTTCGACGCGGTGAACTCCAACACCTTCTCCGACGCGCCGGATCAGGCCCATTCCTATAAGTTCGGCTCGCTGTCGCATGCCGATGCCGCCACCCGCCAGCAGGCTGTCGACCATAATCTCGAATGCATAGAGATCGGCAAGGCGCTCGGTTCCCAGGCACTGACCGTCTGGATCGGCGACGGCTCCAACTTTCCCGGCCAGAGCAACTTCACCAGAAGTTTCGAACGTTATCTCGAAGCGATGAAGGCCATCTACAAGGGCCTGCCGGATGATTGGCGCATCTTCACCGAGCACAAGATGTTCGAGCCGGCCTTCTACTCGACGGTGGTGCAGGACTGGGGCACCAACTATCTGATCGCCCAGGAACTCGGCGCCAAGGCCTTTTGCCTCGTCGATCTCGGCCACCATGCACCGAACGTCAATATCGAGATGATCGTCGCCCGCCTCATCCAGTTCAAGAAGCTCGGCGGCTTCCACTTCAACGATTCGAAATACGGCGACGACGATCTCGATACGGGATCGATCGATCCCTACCGCCTGTTCCTCATCTTCAACGAACTGGTGGATGCGGAAACGCGGGATGCGGAGGGCTTTTCACCTGCACATATGCTCGACCAAAGCCACAATGTTACCGACCCGATCGAAAGCCTGATGAACTCGGCGATGGAAGTCAGCCGCGCCTACGCACAAGCGCTGCTCGTCGATCGCAAGGCGCTTGAGGGTTATCAAGACGGCAATGACGCATTGATGGCAACGGAGACGCTGAAAGCCGCATTCCGGACCCATGTCGAGCCCATCCTTGCCATGGCCCGACTCGAAGCAGGTGGCGCGATCGCACCGGTTGCGGCCTATCGGGCGAGCGGTTACCGCGCCAAAATATCCGGCGAGCGCCCGGCTTCAAAGAGCGGCGGTGGCGGCATCGTCTGAACCACGACTGATTCTCACAATGGCCCGGGAGCAGTTGCCGGGCCATTTTGCTTGAGGCAGCAAGCGCCGATTCTGCCGCTTTCACGTCGAAAATCCCGCTGCCACACCCTCTTTCAACCTATTGAAAGCAAAAAAGCTTCGGAGATCGAATTTCCCCTCTGACGCAGGCTTCTTTTCGCTCTATCTTGCCTATTGCGGATACAACGGAAAGGAACCATCCATGGGTATCGAAAGTATCGTCGTTTTTCTGATCGTCGGCGCCATTGCCGGCTGGCTTGCAGGTTTGATCGTCTCGGGTTTCGGCTTCGGCCTGCTCGGCAACATCGTTGTCGGCGTCGTCGGCGCCTTCATTGCCGGAGCACTGTTTCCGCGGCTCGGCTTCGGTGTCGGTGGCGGCCTCCTCTGGGCGATCATTCACGCCACTCTTGGCGCTGTCATCCTGCTCGCGCTGATCAGGATCGTCAAACGTGCCTGACGCAGGCCCATGCGAAAGCCCGCGCAACCACGCGGGCTATTCCTGCATTTCTCGGGAGTTATCATGTCCGACCTCTACGATCTCCGGATCGAACAAGCGCTTCAATCCTTCATTTCCGATCACCCGGGTATGGATACGCGCAACCAGGCTATCGCCGCTATCCTGATCAACTGGTTTACCAACCACGGCTACCTGCCGCACGACCAGGAAGGCATCCGACCGGAAAATCTTGACGCATCGAACGACGACTGAAAAGATCCTCGGACAGTTCACGTGACGGTTGAGCGCCCGGAGCATTTACCGTCACTCTTCCTAATATCCGGAGGCCGCGCGTGCGGCTTCGATCCGAGTGGAGCCGTTGTAGCGCCATGAGCCTTTCCTCCGTCAAGTCGTTCTTCGCCGAAAAAGCCCCCGACATCGACGTCATCGAGCTTCCGCAGAGCACGGCTACCGTCGCTCTTGCGGCCGAGGGGCATGGTGTCGAGCCGGCGCAGATCGCCAAGACGCTGGCGCTCAGGGTCGCCGACGAGGTTATCCTGATCGTCACGCGCGGCGACGCCCGCCTCGACAACAAGAAGTACAAGGCCCTCTTTTCGACGAAAGCCCGCATGCTGGGTTTCCATGAGGTCGAGGAGGAGACGGGCCATCCTGTCGGTGGCGTCTGCCCCTTCGGCTTGGTGAAACCTCACAAGGTCTATTGCGACATCTCGCTCAAAGCCTTCGATGAGGTGGTACCTGCTGCCGGCGCGCCGCACGCGGCCGTCAGAATCAATCCTGACCGAATGGCGGCCCTCTCCTCGGCCGAGTGGATCGACGTTTCGGATATCTAACCTGCCTTTGAATGAACACAAAGGTTTCCTTGAAGTTAACGTCAGTATCCGCCCGGGCTTCGTCCTGAAGCTTGTTTGCGGTTTCCTTTTCCTGACATGACGAAGGAGTTGACGGCGCAATGAAAAGGCTTGTTTGCTTGACTTTGCTGGTCGCTGTCATTGCCGCGCCCGCCGCAGCCATGGACCGGTCGCTGGTCAAGCAGTTCGAGAAACTCGATCCGCAGACCCGCCTGGAACAGCGATGCGATACCGAAGCAATGTGGAAGATCAACGCCGGCAAGACATCGTTCAAGCCGGACAAGGTGATTGCCTATACCTTTGCGGATCCGATCGTCGAAGACGACAAGATACAGGCGCCGGGCGCGGTTTTTCGAAGCAAGGGGGGAATGGTACAAGCTGAAATACAAATGCAGCACCGGGCCTGACCATATCGAGGTGCTGTCGTTCAAATATACGATCGGCGACCTTATTCCCCATGACGAATGGGAGGCGCATTATCTCTATCCGTGAGCCGAGCGGGCTCGGGCTTGCCGTTAAAGGACGATGAACAGGACAATGAAGGCGCAGAGCGACAGCGCAACCATGATGTTCAAGAGCGTCTTCATGATATGGTCAGTCATGTCGAGCATCCTTTTTCCTCCGCAGGTTCAACGTGAGACCGTATGGCTCCCGGCCGCGGGGATATTCGCCCGCACCGGCAAGCTCCGTTGCCGGTGCGCCAAATCTCCTATCGTACAACGGATCAGCATCAGCTTTTGATCCCGTCGAAAGGCGGCTCTGCCTTATTTTTCGCCTAAACTGTTAAAATAACGTCACATTCGGCTGAGCGGCTGGTATTTGTTAACCATATGCTTCCGATTGAGCGGCGGAAAGCTCTCCAAGAGTCGAGGGGATCAGGCTTTCAGGTGCTTTGGGGATGACTCTCAGTCATCCAATTGTATCGCGCGGAATATCTTCAACACGCAAACGCGGCGCTCTACTGGACCGGCATATTCGGCAACGGCAGCAGCTGGCTCCCGCCCCGATCAGGACTTCGGCGTCTGTTCCTCGCGGAGCGCTTCTTCATGGTACCAGTTGCTGTAATCGACCGGCAGAACCTGCTTGGGCCGAAAATCGGTAACCGTACCCGCCTGTTCGAAGCGGCGGCGGCCCAATTTCCGGCCTCCGGCGGGGAATTCGTAGATTTTGGCAGTCTCGCCCGTAGAAATCATTGCCATCTATCGGCTTTCCTTCGTTTTCGAGCCTGTGCGGATCGAATGAGGCGAACATAACAGATTTGCGTGGGTTTTGCGCGGATTGATTAAAAAAAATACAGGCAGCCTAAAAAGTAGGCTATTTTTTAGGCATTGAAATTTTTGCAGGGCTTTCGCAACAAATTTTAAGCGTTTGCACGCCAGTCAAATTGTCGCAAGTTTTGCGTAAATTTTGCGCACAACCCATGATTTTCACCGAAAACACCCGGTGGACCACGGGAGAAACATCCTTATTTAGCCGAAAAAGGCCAATTTCGCCAGCGACTTCGCGTTTCTGGCCCGGTCAGACCTTCCGAAGCTTATTGAACGATGGATTTTTCCTTTTCATCCCGGCAAACCAGTTGTCGCCACCCCTGCCGCGCAAACTGGCACGCGCTGTGCATATAACTCGCCAGCCGTTGGCGGCGAAGCACGGTTCAGGTTTTCCTGGTGCTGCGCATCATCAACCCATGAGAGGTTCGAAATGACGAAATACAAGCTCGAGTACATCTGGCTCGATGGGTACACACCGGTACCGAATCTTCGCGGTAAGACACAGATCAAGGAATTCGAAACGTTCCCGACGCTCGAACAGCTGCCGCTGTGGGGCTTCGACGGTTCGTCGACCATGCAGGCCGAAGGCCGCAGCTCGGATTGCGTGCTGAAGCCGGTTGCCATCTATCCGGATCCGGCGCGTACCAACGGCGCGCTCGTCATGTGCGAAGTCATGATGCCGGACGGCGTCACGCCGCACGCGTCCAACAGCCGCGCGACCATCCTCGACGACGAAGGCACCTGGTTCGGCTTCGAACAGGAATATTTCTTCTACAAGAACGGCCGTCCGCTCGGCTTCCCGGAAACGGGCTACCCGGCTCCGCAGGGTCCGTATTACACCGGCGTCGGCTATTCGAGCGTTGGCGACGTCGCCCGCAAGATCGTCGAAGAGCATCTCGACCTGTGCCTTGCTGCCGGCATCAACCACGAGGGCATCAATGCCGAAGTGGCCAAGGGCCAGTGGGAATTCCAGATTTTCGGCAAGGGCTCCAAGAAGGCCGCCGACGAAATCTGGATGGCCCGCTACCTTCTGCAGCGCCTGACGGAAAAATACGGCATCGACATCGAGTTCCACTGCAAGCCGCTCGGCGACACGGACTGGAACGGCTCGGGCATGCACGCCAACTTCTCGACCAAGTACATGCGCGAAGTCGGCGGCAAGGAATATTTCGAAGCGCTGATGGCAGCCTTTGAAAAGAACCTGATGGACCACATCGCCGTTTACGGGCCAGACAACGACAAGCGCCTGACCGGCAAGCACGAGACTGCGCCGTGGAACAAGTTCAGCTACGGCGTTGCTGACCGCGGCGCATCGATCCGCGTTCCGCACTCCTTCGTCAACAACGGCTACAAGGGTTATCTGGAAGACCGCCGCCCGAACTCGCAGGGTTGCCCCTACCAGATCGCTTCCCAGATCCTGAAGACGATCTCCGAAGTTCCTGCCGAAGGCAGCGTTTCGGCTGCTGCCTAAGTGATTTCTCATGGCGCCGGCCGACCAGCCGGCGCCATGATTCTGTTTAGCGATCGGCATCGCACCGACTGCCCGATCCCGGCCGCGCCATTTGCCGTCCACAATCGGCGCCGCGTGCCAATCTCAAAGCACTTAAGACACATCCCACACTGGTATTCCGCTCTCGCGGTGACTAAGTTTACGGTTCAGAGCGCCGACGACCATGACGGGGTGTAGTTATGCAAATTCCATCAAGCGTCACTTCCAGCCTGCGCCCCGGGAGCACAGACCTGCTGCCAGGCGACAGCAGCAGCGGCATCGTGGAATGGCTGCTGACCGAGACGCGCAATGAGCGCTTCATCGACAATATCTTCGTGGAGATGTGCGACAAGCTCATCGAGGCGGGCGTGCCGGTATCGCGCGGCACGTTGCATTTCCGCACACTTCACCCGCAATGGCTGGGCGCGCGGATTCTGTGGCTGACGGGTATGAAAGAGGCCGAAATCCGAACTTTCGGTTATGGCGTCGAGGACACCGCCCAATACCGCAACAGCCCGATCAACGAGCTCAACAGCGGCGCAGCCGTCGTCCGCCAGCACCTTGAGCCCGGATTCGGGGACGCTCCACCCTACCCGCTTTACGACGAACTGCGCGCCGAGGGTCACACCGACTATGTTGCCTGGCACCTGGAGCACACGCTGGGCAAGCGCCATATCATCACCTTTGCCAGCGACAGGCCCGGCGGCTTCAGCGATAGCGAGATTGTATTCCTGGCCGAGCTTTTGCCGGCCTTCGCCCTTGTCAGCGAAATCCGCTTGAAGAACCGCCTGGCGCGCACGCTTCTTGAAACCTATGTCGGCCCGCATGCGAGCGAGCAGATTCTCGCCGGGGCGACAACCCGCGGCAGCGGCGTGACGGTGGGTGCTGCGATCCTGATCTGCGATCTGCGTGACTTTACCGGCATATCCGATATGTGGCCCCGAGATGACGTCATCGAGCTTCTGAACGGTTATTTCGATGCGATGGCGGAACCGATCGAACGGCACGGCGGCGAAATCCTGAAATTCATGGGCGACGGCCTGCTGGCGATCTTTCCGCTCAGCAACGCCAATGCCTGCCACGACCTGCTGAGTGCTATCGGCGAGGCCCAGGCCGCCATGGCGGCGCTGAACGAGGAGAACGTGAAAAAGGGCCATGCGCCTCTCGGCTATGGTATCGGCGTCCATGTGGGCGATGTGATGTACGGCAATATCGGTTCGCGCAGCCGCCTCGACTTCACCGTCATCGGCCCTGCCGTCAACATCGCCTCGCGCCTGGAAAGCCTGACCAAGGAACTCAAGCGCCCCGTGCTTCTGTCACGGGCCTTCGTCGAGATGGCAGGATGCCAGGCCCAGTTGAAAAATTTAGGCCTGCATCCGTTGAGGGGGCTTGGCGAACCGATCGATGTGTTTGCGCTTTGAGGGGAAGGGATCACCTTAGCCGCGAACTCGCAACACCCGGTGAGGAGAACAAGGGTCCGCACGAAGGTATGCCGCATAGCGAGCGGACGCTCCCGCAGGGCGAAGGCTAGCGCCAACGCCCCCAATTTTGGCTATTCTCTGGAAATCCAATTCAATGCTAATATTAGCGCGGGGCAACAATGGGGGGATCCTGAATGCCGCGCGTCGCTCAGCTTTATTTCAAGACAGCCATCATCTTCCTGATCATCGGGATTTCCATGGGCCTGCACATGGCCATCGGAGGCGATCATAGTGCCATCGGCGCACACGCGCATGCGAACCTGCTCGGATGGGTCACCATGGCGATTTTCGGCGGATACCACGCCCTCAATCCAGCCAAGGCGGAACGCCGGATCGCGATGATCCAATATGCCGTCTACACGGCCGGCGTGGCTTTGCTGGTGCCGGCGCTCTACCTGATGCTCACTGGCAACCCGTCGCTGGAGCCCGTTGTCGCGGTCGCGTCGATCATTGCGTTCGCCGGCGTATTGATGTTCGCCGTGATCATTTTTAGCGGCGGGACGACCGCAGAGCGCCCGGCTGCCGCGGCGGCGCAGTAGCGGGCATCTATCTTCGCCGTAATAACCTGAAGGCGGCAATAGTGCGGTAGATCATGGTTGATCGAAGAGGCACCGCTTGTGAGGTGGTGTAAATTCTCTGCAATTCCACATTGCGGGGAGACATTCACGGCCAAGACGCCGGCAGCGACCTGCCAATCGTGTCGCTCCCTTGCCGCGTGCGCTGATGTCCGCACGGACTGCCGGTTACTTTCCGATGCCCCTGCGTTCCAGCTCCTTGCGCACCCGCCGCCACTTGCCTCGTTCGAAGTTCTGCGAGTAGCGCCAAGCGCGGTCCTCTTCGATGGCTGCAAGTTCTTCGGCTCGGTCGGCATCCTTCTCTATCAGTTCGTCGGCCAAGCGGCTGATCTCGGCGAGTGGGATGAACAGTGGCCGGATGCGCCCTTGCCATTCCATCCAGAGGAGAACAGCCAGCACGAAAGCGCCGAACGCAAGGAAAGGGAGATAGTCGTAGCTGACATCGAGCATGAAACCACAGGAAATGTTCCGTCTAATAAGAACATACTCTACATAGACAAGGTCAGGCTGTCAGGAACATTTTGTTCCGCATGGAAGTGTTTGCCACAAATTTAAGGCGGAGGGCGCAGGAACTTGGGCTCGCCAACGCTGAGGTTGCGCGTCGGGTTGGGCTGAGCGAACGTCGCTACGCGCATTACGTGAGCGGTCGCAACGAACCCGACTTAGCGATGCTCCTGAAAATCGCCGATGTCCTACAATCCAGCCCTAACGAGCTTTTGTCTGGCGATGAACCGCAAGCAAAGGAAAATAGAGCGCGTCTGATCGATCGCCTTAAAGCTGCCTCGGAGGTCATGACCGAAGCCGACCTTGAGGTTGCCGTAGCTCAAGCTGAGGCGGTCATAAGCCTCCGTCGAAAATGATCTGGGATTTCCCTGACAACCCCCTTGTGGCTGTCTTATTGGAAAGATCGTCTTGAACCGAAGGAGACGATCATGACCGACAAGGCAGGCGAAATCATCACCCTCAGGGCTCTTTGCGCCAAACTGAAGATCGACCCGAAGGAGGCCCGCGAACGCCTGCGCGATGCAGCGGACGATCGCCGATAGGGAGTGCGCCAGCTGTGGAAAGATGTTTCGCCGAAGGATAGTAACTGCATCCATTGCTCGCTGGCATGTTTTCTCAAGGCCCATGCGCAGAAAGAACGGGAATGCAGTCACTGCGGCACCATGTTCAAAAGTGAAGCGCTGGGCGGGAAATTTTGCAGCTCGTCGTATAAATACAAGGCATTCCGGGCGCGGAAAGCCGCTCGGCGCGCGCCCGCTCCCGAGCCACAGTACCGATCAAATTGACGGCCGAGATTTTCGACAGCTGGTTTCAGGAAGCTGCGTGAGAATTCGCCGAGTTGGCGACTTGCATATGCCGTTACTGTTGAACGAGATTGATTTCCAGCTTCGCGCCGGTTGCCTCGGCATAGCGCCGCAGGGTGGCGAGCGAAGGCGATACGCCGCCGCCTTCCAGCCTGGCGATGGCCGATTGCGTGGTTCCGACACGGCGCGCCACCTCTGCCTGAGACAGTTTGGCCTTGGTGCGGGCGCGAACCAACGCTTCGACGAGTTGGAATTCGGCGTCGGCCTTCTCGTATTCCTGCCGGAATTCCGGATTGTCCATCAGCCTTTTCTTGAGATCTGCTATCTTGGTCATGACCGTAGCTCCTTCAGCCGCGCTCTGGCGATTTCGAGGGCGCCCGCCGGCGTCTTCTGGGATTTCTTCACAAACACATGCAGGACGATCACCTTGCGGCCGGTAACCGTGACATAAATGCCGCGGGCGATGCCTTCCGCCGCCTTGGCGCGCAACTCCCACAGTTTGCCTTCCAGATGCTTGACATGCGGTTCGCGCAACTGCTCCAGCCCAACGGCTTCGACCGCTTCCATAAGTCGGATCAATCGTGCTTGAAGACCGGGCGGCAAGGCCTCGATCCTGCAGCCTCAAGGGTTTCGACCACCCATCTCATGGACGCTATATAGCGAATATGATATTAATCAGCAAGGGCAAAAGCGTTCCGGGCAAGAACGCTTTCCGAGAAAATGTCGCAAGAGACGACATTTGATGGTGGCCGGCATTTGTTCCCTTGCGCGAGGACTTGAACCGCGCCGGGTTTGCCGGAGGCCATTGTCTTTTGCCCTTGCATTGCCCCCGCATGCCGCGTGCCTTTGGACGACCCAAGCGGTCCAACGCCGGCACGCCACGACGTGACCACATCGCAACAAGTTGATTTTCTTGAGGAAAAATGGTGCCCGGAGGCGGATTTGAACCACCGACACGCGGATTTTCAATCCGCTGCTCTACCAACTGAGCTATCCGGGCATCCCTGCTTTTTAAGCAGTGGTTCCGCTTGAAGAACCGTGGGGCGGTTGGTTGCGCCCCGGAAGCGAGCGGGGTTATAACATCTTGTTCGGCGGTGTCCAGCACCAAATGACGTTTTTTCGACAGGAAAATGTCATTCGTCGCAAATATCTGAAAAACAACGGATATCCGCGAAATTTTCAGCCGCGTTATTCCTCGTCGCCGGCTTTCGATTCATCGTCGGCTACCGGAATGGCGTAGGAACCTTTGAGCCATCTGTTGAGATCGACGTTACGGCAGCGGTCTGAACAGAACGGGTAGTGTTCCCGGTGCGATGGGCGCCGGCATTCCGGGCATGGCACGGTCTTGCGCAGCGGCGCAACATTCGATGCACCCTTGTTTCCTTCAGAACTCATGGCATTAGCCCTTCATCCAGCTTTCATGCACGTCATAACCTTCGCCCATCAGCAGGCTCACGGTCTCATACAGCGGCAATCCGACGACATTGGTATACGAACCCACCAGCTTGACGACGAAGCTGCCGGCGATGCCCTGGATGCCATAGGCACCCGCTTTGCCGCGCCATTGGCCCGACGCGAGATAGCTGTCGATATCGTGGCTGGAGAGCCGCTTGAAACGCACCTTGGTGTCGATGACCTTCTGGCGCACGGTCTTGTCCGGCGTGATCAGGCAGACGCCGGTATAGACCCGATGACTGCGGCCGGAGAGAAGATGCAGCGCGCTCGAGGCTTCGCTGACCAGTTCCGCCTTGCCCAGGATGCGGCGGCCGACGGAAACGACGGTATCGGCGGCAAGGATGTAGCTTCCTTCCCAGCCGGGCTCGCCCTTGATGGCGGCGAGCGCTGCCCGCGCCTTCTCGGACGACAGCCGCCAGGCCAGCGAGCGCGGATGCTCGGTGCGCTTCGGCGTCTCGTCCAGATCCATCGGCAGCAGGCGCGCCGGCTCGATGCCCGCCTGGGCGAGCAGCTCGACACGCCGCGGCGAACCGGAGGCCAGGATCAGCTTGTGTGTCAATGCCATCGCAACAGGGCCGTCGATCTCGAGTTTTGCGGCAAACACGCCGCGCCGCGCTTATTTGAAGCGATAGGTGATACGGCCCTTGCTCAGGTCGTAGGGGGTCATTTCGACAAGTACCTTGTCGCCGGCGAGAACACGGATGCGGTTCTTGCGCATGCGACCGGCCGTATGGGCGATGATCTCATGTTCGTTTTCAAGCTTGACGCGGAACGTCGCATTGGGAAGCAATTCGGTGACTACGCCCGGGAATTCGAGGACTTCTTCTTTCGCCATGTAGGGTATTTCTTTCTGTGCTTCTCTGTGGACGCTACCGGCGCCCTTCAAAATTCGGCGGAAACTACACAATCGCCGCGGTTTTGTGAACAGCAGCGACCCGTCTTTTCCGGTTTTGTCTTCTTTTCTAGTTTTATCAGGGCGCTATGCCATCTTGTCCGGCATTTGTCCAAGCAAACGATGCTTAAGCAAGGTGGCGATGTGATTTCGGACCTCGCGATAGGCCGCGACGATCTGCTCGCGGGTTCCGGTCGCGACCGTCGGGTCCGGCGTCGGCCAATATACCACATCGATCGCCATCGACCGCGTCAATTCCAGCGCCGCATGATGCGCCTCGGGCGCAAGCGTGACGATCAGGTCGAAATAATCGTCCTCGAGTTCGTCCAGCGTATGCGGCTGATGCCGCCCGGCCGTCAGTCCGATTTCCTGCAACACCACATCGACGAAGGGATCGCGCTCTCCCGGCCTGACCCCGGCCGAGGCGATATAAGTCCCCGGCGGCAGCATCGCTTTCGCCAGCACTTCGGCCATCGGCGAGCGGATAGCGTTCATTCCGCACATGAACAGCACCGACTTCGGCGCTTTCCCGGTCTGCTGCGGCAGGTTGGGGGAAGCAGCGACCGTCACGGCTATCCCCGCCAGTAGAGCACGCAGACGAGCGTGAACAGGCGACGTGCCGTGTCGAAATCCAGCTTGATCTTGCCCGACAACCTGTCCATCAGCGTCTGCGAGCCTTCATTGTGAATGCCGCGCCGGCCCATGTCGATCGCCTCGATCTGGCTCGGCGTCGAGGAGCGGATCGCCTGGTAATAGCTTTCGCAAATCATGAAATAATCCTTCACGATCCGCCGGAACGGCGTCAGCGACAGGATATGGGTCGCCACGGCAGCACCTGCCTCGGTGGTGATCACAAAGACGAGCTTCGAGTCGATCAGCGACAGGTTGAGCCGGTAGGGACCGCCGGCGTGGCCTGCCGGTTCGAAAAAATTCTCCTCGATCAAATCGAAGATCGCAACCGCCCGCTCGTGCTCCACGTCGGGCGTCGAGCGGCCGATGGTTTCGTCGAGCATGACATCGCAGAGGCGGTGGCTGCCCGTCATCCCTCGCCCCCGAGATTGAGGCGGATGGCGACCGAGCGCGCATGCGCTTCCAGACCTTCGGCGCGGGCAAGCGCGATCGCTGCCGGTCCAAGGTCACGCAACTGGTCGGACCCGAGGCGCAGGATGGATGTGCGCTTCATATAGTCGAGCACGCCGAGGCCGGAGGAGAAACGGGCGGAACGGGCCGTCGGCAGCACATGGTTAGAGCCGCCGACATAATCGCCGATCACTTCCGGCGTGTGGCGGCCGACGAAGATGGCGCCGGCATTGCGGATTTTCGGGATCATCGCATCGGCATGGGCGAGCGCAAGTTCCAGATGTTCGGCCGCGATGCGATTGGCGAGAGGTACCGCTACGGTGAGATCGGGCACGAGGATGACCGCGCCGAAATCGCGCCAGCTGGCACTTGCGGTTTCGCCGCGCGGCAGTGTGCGAAGCTGGCGCTCGACCGCCGCCTCGACCGCCGCGGCAAAGGGCGCATCGTCGGTGATCAGGATCGACTGGGCACCGACATCGTGCTCGGCCTGGGCGAGAATATCGGCGGCGATCCAGTCCGGATCGTTGTCGCGGTCGGCAATGACGAGCACTTCGGACGGACCAGCGATCATGTCGATGCCGACGGTTCCGAAGACCTGGCGCTTGGCGGCGGCGACATACGCATTGCCCGGCCCCATGATCTTTGCGACCGGCGCGATCGTCGCCGTACCATAAGCCAAGGCCGCAATCGCCTGGGCGCCGCCGATCCGGTAGATTTCCTCGACGCCCGCCATGCGCGCAGCGGCAAGCACCGCCGGATTAATGACGCCGCCATTGGCGGGCACGACCATGACGATGCGCTCGACACCGGCAACCCTGGCCGGAAGGGCATTCATCAGAACCGAGCTTGGATAACTTGCCGTGCCGCCCGGCACATAGAGCCCGACGGCATCGATCGCGGTCCAGCGCGAACCGAGGCCGACGCCCATCGAATCCTCGTAGATATCGTCCCTCGGCCGTTGCCGGATGTGATGCGCCTCGATCCGAACCGCAGCGACCTTCAGCGCGCCGAGAACCTCGGAGGGAACCATCTCGATCGCGGCATCGATCTCGCCAGCGGTCACGGCCATGCCGGTCACGGCGAAATCGAGGCCGTCGAATTTCTTCGTATAATCGGCCAGCGCCGCATCGCCGCGCAGGCGCACGTCATCGATGATCGCCCGCACAGTCGCATTCACGTCTTCCGAGACTTCCCGCTTGGTCGTCAGAAAGGCTGCGAACTGCTCTTCGAAGCCGGGCGTGAGATAATCAAGGCGGATGGCCAACGGAAAAGTCCTTAGTAGATGGTCTAAAGAAGCGTGCGGCGGCCGGCGGGCCAGTGATCAGGCGCCGGCCGGATGGCGGGGCTTGAAACCGGTTTCCCATGCGCCACCGGTATCTGCAAGCTGTACCTCGATACATTCCACATCGAGCGTGATCGAGGCACCGCCGGACAGGACGAATTCGACGGTTCCATCCGGCCCCTCGCCGTTCTGCTCGAACTGGATGGTGAGCAGCGACAGCACCTGTTCGCCATCCCTGCGGTCAAACCCGATCGAGCGGACGGCGTTGACACGCTTGAAAAGAAGCACGCTGCGGCGGCGCTCGAAGGACTTGCCGCGCCCTTCCGCCGTCTCCCAGACGAAACGGTTGGTCACCAGCGACAGCTGGCGGGAGCGTGGCGCATAGGCGAGGCCCGATACCTTGAAGACCGCGTCCTGCACATGGGCCGAGACGATCGCGAGGTCTTCCGGATCCAGCCCCATCAGCTTCAATGCGTCCATGCCATCTCATCCCTTTAGATCTGCCGCCAAAGGCGGCTCAGTCGTGACAAAGGACATAGGACGCCGCTGTCGAATCCGCAACAGCAAGTGGCGTTGCAAGCGGCCGATCAGTCGCTGACGCGCTCCACATTGGCACCGCAGCGATTGAGCTTTTCTTCCAGCCGTTCGAAGCCGCGGTCGAGGTGATAGACGCGCGACACCATGGTCTCGCCTTCTGCCACCAGGCCGGCGATGACCAGCGACACCGAGGCGCGCAGATCGGTCGCCATCACCGGCGCGCCCTTCAGGCGCTCGACCCCCTCGATCTTGGCGGTCTGGCCCGACAGCGAGATTTTCGCGCCGAGACGCGCCAGTTCCTGCACATGCATGAAGCGGTTTTCGAAAATGGTCTCGGTGATGTGCGAAATACCGCTCGACTTGGTCATCAGGCCCATGAACTGCGCCTGCAGATCAGTCGGGAAGCCCGGGAAGGGATCGGTCACGACGTCCACAGGCTTGATGCCGCCGCCATTGCGCACGATGCGAAGGCCCGTCTCGGTTTCGGAGATTTCGGCACCGGCACGGCGGATGGCTTCAAGTGCCGTATCGAGCAGCTTGGCGTTCGTACCTTCAAGCACGACATCGCCGCCAGTCATGGCAACGGCCATGGCATAGGTGCCTGTCTCGATGCGATCCGGCAGGACGCGGTGGCGCGCACCCGACAGCGAGATCACACCTTCGATGGTGATCGTCGATGTGCCGGCGCCGGTGATTTTCGCGCCCATCGCATTGAGGCAGCGGGCAAGATCGGCTACTTCCGGCTCGCGCGCGGCATTGCCGATCGTGGTCGTGCCGTTGGCGAGCGTCGCCGCCATCATCATCACATGCGTCGCGCCGACCGAGACCTTCGGGAAGACGTAGCGCGCGCCGATCAGGCCGCCCTTCGGTGCCGTCGCGTTGATATAGCCGCTATCGATCTCGATGGTGGCGCCGAGCGCCGTCAGGGCCTCGATGAACAGATCGACCGGCCGCGTGCCGATGGCGCAGCCACCCGGCAGCGAAACCCGTGCCTTGCCTTCACGCGCCAGAAGCGGGCCGATCACCCAGAAGCTCGCCCGCATCTTCGAAACCAGCTCATAAGGTGCGGTGGTATCGACGATGTTGCGGGAAGTGAAATGGATCGTGCGCGAATAGCCTTCGCTCTGGCGCTCGCGGCGGCCATTGACGGATATATCGGCGCCGTGATTGCCGAGAATGCGGATCAACTGCTCGACATCGGCGAGATGCGGAACGTTTTCCAGCGTCAGTGTGTCATCCGTCAAAAGCGAGGCAATCATCAGCGGCAAAGCGGCGTTCTTGGCGCCGGAAATCGGGATGATGCCACGAAGTTCATTGCCGCCGGTAATTCTGATGCGATCCATAGGGTACCTTACGGGCGCCGCCCGCCTTTCCTGACATTCCGTTCTTGAGAGATTGGCGCCTCCATAAAGGAAGTGCCGTCAAATGAGAAGCAAATTGAAACGAAGACGGCGAAGCACATCCGGATGGATGAGGAAACGACATCCGACACTGACTTATATGTCGCCTCAACGCGTCAGCTCACCTTATGGCAGGACGCGAAAGGCTTGAAGCGATAACCTTGCCAACCACGCGCGATCCGCCCCCGGATCCGATCGATGGTGATGCCGCCGATTATTCCGCAGATTCGTCCGATTTTGCGGCAGGGAGCCCCGATGTTTCATCGGCATCGCCAGCACGCCGCGCCCGCCCCTGCTGCTTGCGCCGCAACAGGTTTTCCCGCAGCGTCTTTGCCGCCCGCTCGCGGCGCGCTTCCGCCTGCCGCCGCGCCTCCTGCCCGCGTTCATGCTTGCCGGCCCCCTGCGGCGGGGCATCGCCATTGCGTCTCTGATCGTCTTCGTCTTGCATGACCGCTGAAATACCGCAAAATGGCGCAGTCCGGAAGTATCGCTGCGGTTTCCCCAGCCTGTCCAATGAAATGTGAGATTTGCGGCTTGCGCTCCGCAACAAGCTGTGGCAATAGGCCCTCGCTCGCGCCGGACAACACTGACCCGCCGCACGATGCTGCTATAGCTCAGGGGTAGAGCACTCCCTTGGTAAGGGAGAGGCCGAGAGTTCAAATCTCTCTAGCAGCACCATTCATTTCCTGGAAAGCATAGATTTTTTTAACTTCTCTGTTCGAATGATCGACCTCGGTTTCTCTCAAGGATTGCCGCGGCGAGCGTTGCGGTGGCAGTCTTGCTCTTGTTTCATCGATGAGAAACATGCGACGTTTCGGGACGGTCTTGATTACGGTGGCGGTGATGACGATGAGAGCGGCGATCCAGGCAAAGGCGTATTCGTCGGACGAGCTTGCCTTCCAGTGTCCATCGGTATCCTGCGTTGACCAATCCTCAAAATTGCGTGTTTTGGTCGCAAATGTTAAAAGAATCCGCGGCAAGCGTGGGGCCGACTCGGCATCGCCCCTGACCACCTCTCTGATAACAGCGAGATTTCAGCATCTCTCTGTGGTCGAGCGGCATTGACGATAACACTTTTCGCGATAGTTCTGAATTAACTGGCAAGGTTGGAATAACGTCTGAATGTGATGCAATCGCAGACGGATTGGTGCATGCACTACTTGGGTGGCACGCAACAGAGGGGAGCGGCAAGAATGAGGGATGCTGATAGGACGTTGTCTGCCTCATCTTCGGTCGAACGTTATTCCTTCACGCAAAAAGACGAGCTTATCTCGCTTTACGACGAGAGCTTTCATCTCATTGACTGCTCGCCAAGGCACAGCAAAACATACATTGTCGACTCTCTGGTCGACGCAACCTTGTGGCATGTCTATCCGGAGCTACTGGCTCCCAAACCCAAATCCGCTGTAGAATTCGTGGTTGCGAGCGGCGTACCACGAAGCGTTGAAATTGTAGACGCAAACACCAAAGAGCGTCTCATCCTGCTGATCTTTCGCACGGCTCGCGGCATCGGGGTCGTTGAAACGGAAAGCAGCGCCGGCTATCATAAGACTTTCCGTCAAAGCGACAACGACCGCGCCCTTCTCCTTCACCAGGCAACCCATGACGTTCTGACAGGATTGCCAAACCGGCGCCAATTCAGCGACCAGCTGCGGGGCACCCTGCCGGTGGCAGGCGGGGCGAAACTGGCGCTCATGCAAATAGATCTTGATGATTTCAAGCCGATCAACGACACGCTGGGCCACGGAGCAGGTGATGCCGTTCTCAAAATGGCGGCGGAGCGAATAAGGAACGTGCTTGGGGAGCGGGAAGTTGCCTACCGTTTGGCAGGCGACGAATTTGCGGTCATCCAGTGGAAAGTCGACCAGCCTGGCGAGGCGGAGCGCTTGGCTGATGCGCTCGTCAACGCCTTCAAGGAGCCGTTCACGGTCGAGGGCATCAATGTCTTCGTGGGAGCGAGTGTGGGGACTGCCGTCGCCCCCGGGGACGGAAACGAGATCGAGCAGTTGATGAAGGCCGCCGACATTGCGCTCTACGCGGCAAAGAAAGATGGCCGCGGTCGTGCAAGGATGTTCAGCCGCTCGATGCTCATCGTCCTGGAGCAGCGCGAAATGTTGCGCCGCAGCTTGCGGACCGCCCTGCAAGACGGGCAATTCTTCGTCGAGTATCAGCCTCTCGTGAGACCAGCCTTTTCGATTGTAGGCTTTGAAGCGCTCTTGCGATGGCGCCATCCCCTGGTCGGCCTGATCCCACCGAGTGTCTTCATTCCCATGGCTGAGTCCGACGGCCTTATGAGCGAAATTGGGCAATGGGTGTTGGAGCAGGCCTGTCGAACGGCGGCGACTTGGCCCGCCCATTTCACGGTAGCCGTCAATCTTTCTCCGGCGGAATTTTTGCGTGAAGGGTTGACGGATCGGGTCGCCCAGACACTCGATGCGGTCGGTCTGCGGGCCGATCGCCTCGAACTCGAAATCACCGAATCCGTGTTGCTGGAGCGAACGACAAATAATCTGGATACGCTCAATACGTTGAATGTACTCGGCGTTCAGATTTCGCTCGATGATTTTGGGACCTATTATTCCTCTTTGAGCTATCTCAAGAACTTCCCCTTCGACACCATCAAGATCGACAAATATTTCATCAGGGATCTCGAGAGCGATGAGAAGAGCCAGACGATCGTCCGATTTATAATCGCTCTCGCCCATGGCCTGGGAATGCGCGTCACCGCCGAGGGCGTGGAGACGCGAGGTCAGATGACTTGGCTTCAGAAGGAGGGATGCGACCAGTTGCAGGGGTATTTCCTGGGCGTTCCGATGCCCGCGGCAGCGATCGAGGACTTCCTTCGCCAGTCGTCGTTGGCATTCTTGTAGCAGGGCTTCTCGCACCCTGTCGTACGCCTCGGTGGCGCGCGGTCCGGGACTTAAAAAACGGGGCCGGCGCGACCTTCGGCCCCTGACCGCAAGTCCAGCTGCGCGAAAATCGCTGTGGAGAGTTTTGAGACGCCGTGGCAGAGTTTGCTCATGGAGGACGAATCGGCATGGAAATAGCCGCAAAAGAACCCGCGGAAGCAGGCTTTCAACCCTTGCTTCAGCTTGAGATGGAGATGGAGACCTTCCTTTCGGATTGGCGCCATTGCGATCAGTTGTCGACCTTCATGGCGCGAATGATCAGCCACAACCGAGCGGACCCCGTTCGGCACTCGAATTTTTTCTCATCCGCCCTCAACGAACTTCTGGAGCTCTCGTTTCGTGGCGGCTGCCCGAAGGGCCAGATTGGCTGCATGATCTATCGGCAGGGCGCAACGGAACGGGTGAGACTCTCTTTTCCTTGCCCCCCTGGCCACCGGCAGTTTTATCGCGAAGCGGTGTCGAAAACCCATCGGGAGGACGCCTACGCCCGCTATCTCGATTCCATATCCACTGACCTTGCACCCAGCAAGGATGTGGTTCTTCTGGACCTCGCGATCAATTTCGACGCTCAGGTTCATCTGGACGAAAGTGCTCCGCCGTCTATAACGCTCGTTGTCGATCTGCCTTTGGAAGGAATTGTGAGTTGAGCTCAACGGGCCTTTCCATACCGTTCAAGGCAGAGTTTGACGCCAATAGCCAAGAGTTCTCTCTTTCCGGGGTGATCCGTCCGCGCTCGATAGACGAGATCGCAGCAAGCATTTCGATGCTCAAGGAAGCAATCAACGAGGTGCGAGGCGTTCTTTACATCAATGTGAGACGCCTCGTTCAGATGAACAACACCGCTTTCCACGTCTTCGTGCGCGTGGTGCTCGACGCCTGCCGGGCGAGACCGGATCTTCGCTTCGTGATCGTGACCTCGAGCGTCGTCGGCTGGACCACCCGGATGTTCACACGTTTGAACGAGATCGAGCCACAGATAACGGTCGAGGTCTATGATTCCAAATTCTACCCGGGCCAGAACTTCGTGGAGAACGCGAGCTTTATTCCGATACTGCGCACGCAAACCAAGATGACGTGGCGCCATGAGCGCGCCATCCTTCCGCGTCACGGTCTGCGCCCGGGTATCGTCATGGCGGATATCTGCTGCGGTATCGGTGATTTCGCCGTGCTTGTCCAAAAGGAGTTCCAGCCGGCACGGATTGTCGCGCTCGATCATTCGAAGGCAAGTCTTGCCTACGCGCGCGACGTGGCAGCCGGTTTCGGCATTACCGGCATCGAGTATACCTATGGCGACGCATCCGAGATGCTGCTTGAGGACAGCCAGTTCGACTTCGTGAGCTGCCGCCATTCGCTGCAGATATTCAATCAGCCGAACGCGCTTCTGGCGGAGCTTTACCGGATCTGCAAGCCCGGAGGACGGGTATACATAACGAACGAGAAAAATTCGCACTGCCTCGGCGAGCCTCGATCACAGAGCATTCAATGGACGTACAACGAGGTCGCGAAGTTGTTCAGCCATTTCGAGATGGACGTAGAACTGGGGCCCAAGAGCCGCCGGTATCTTGCAGACGCCGGCTTCGACGACATCATCGTGGAGTCGTTCATGGTCACCAACCTGGACGGGGACCCGCGGGACTTCGCCGACGTTATCGCCGCCTGGGAAGATGTCTATGCCGGCGAAATGGCCGTAAAGCGTGGCGATTCTCCGGAATTCCTCCAACGCTTCCGCCAAGGCTTCCAAGACCATATCTTCGCTGCCCTCCATCCCAAAGGTTATGCCGGCTGGCCGATCTGGGTGGCATCTGGACGCAAACCGCTATGAACGCGCCTCTGCAACACACAGCCCGCTTCGGCCTGCGCTCATTCCGCGCCAAATTCGTCCTTGTCGTGGGGAGCGCCGTGCTGTTCGATCTGCTCGTCAGCGGCGGCCTAGCGCTCTGGAATGTCCAGAGGCTTTCCCGTGATGCCACGGCGGAGGTCGGGCAAGGTCTAGAGCGGGCCAACCAGGACTACATCCGCTCCTACGCGGAAGGGACGGCCGCCCGCGTCAATCTGCTCCTGGATCAGGTGCATTCCGACGTCGGTACCTTGGCCGGCGTCCTGCAAGCGCAGATCGACCACCCCGCGAGAGAGACTCAGATTGGGGAAGCGATGGCCCGTGGCGCCCCCGAAGCGGTGACCGTCGCCTACGATGCGAAGGGGCGGTGGGCTCAGAATCGACCTGGACCTCTGTCTGTTGTCAGCGTCTGGGGATATCTTCTCGATTCAAATCACGTCCCGCGTCCTGACGTCCAGAGGGAGATCGAAAACAGCGCTGTCCTGGACCTCATTGTTCCGAGCTTGCTGGCAAACGGCCGGTCGAAGCTGCAGATGTATTATATCGGTCCGAGGGAGCGGCCAATCTTCAGAACGGCGCCCTATACGGATCAAGCTCAGACTTTCGACAGGCTCTATCCAGGTCACAATGAGGCAGACTTCTGGACCTTCTTCTTCCCGGGTCTTTACGAGTCGTGGCAACAATGGGCACAAGACCCCGGATCGCGCCCGGTAAGTGACAGCATCACGCAAACGGCACCGTATACAGACGCAATCACGGGCAAACTCATCGTCAGTTTCTTCCAGCCACTCCGGTCAAGCGATGGCAAACGGGTGGCCGGTGCTGCTGGAGCGGATATTACGCTCGACCAGCTGGCCGAGATCGTCGAGAACGTCAAGGTCGCCGACCATGGATTTGGTTTCCTGACGATGTCGGACGGCAATGTTGTCGCCATCAACCCGGTGGGGGAGAAGGTGATCGGCCTTCAGACATCGAGCGCTGGCAACAGTGAAGGCGTGACGGGTCTCGACCGCTCTTTGCGCCGGAGCGTGCAGCCGCAGATTGCGCAATTGCCCCTGGATCAGGATGGGTTGCTGCAACATATCATGCTCGACGAAAACGGCGAGAAGGTACCCTATCTGGTCGTCGTGAAGCACCTGCAGCCGACGAACCTGTGGTTGTCCGGCCCCGTTCGGCGCGAAACCATGTCGCTTGGCATCGTCGTGCCCGAACGCGAGATCTATGCATCCCTGTTTGCCGCACAGGCGAAAATTTCAGAGGCCACGAACAGGATCCTGATCTATCAGATCCTGGCGCTGCTGGTGTCTCTGCTTTTCGTGATTGCGGCCGTGTTCGCGATATCCAAGCGCATAACCGGCGGCATCAGTGCGCTCGCCGGTGCGGCCAAGCGCATCCAGGCCCAGGATTATTCCGTCAGGGTCGCCATTCCAACCCGCGACGAGGTCGGCGAGGCCGGTGCCGCCTTCAACCGCATGGCTGAGCAGATCAGTTTTCATACCGAGAATCTTGAGCAACTGGTGGAGGACCGCACGCAGGAGATCGAAGAGGCGAACCTGCAGATCTCGGCATTGAACACGCAGTTGCGCAGCGAGAATGTGCGCCTTGGCGCTGAACTGGCCGTCGCCCGCCGGATCCAGATGATGGTTCTGCCCAAGGCTCACGAACTCGAAGAAATCAGGGATATGGAGATTGCAGCCTACATGCGGCCCGCCGATGAAGTCGGCGGCGACTATTATGATGTTCTAAGCGATGGAGGGCGGCTGAAAATCGGCATCGGCGACGTCACCGGGCATGGGCTAGAAAGCGGCGTGTTGATGTTGATGGTTCAGTCGGTTGCGCGGGCTCTGCAGGAAGCGGGCGACATGGACCCGTCGCAATTTCTCAATCGTGTCAACCGTGCCATTTACAAGAATGTCGTCAGGACCAGCACCAACAAGCATCTGTCCCTCGCATTCCTGGACTATGAGGGAGGACGCCTGACGCTTTCCGGACAGCACGAGGAACTGATTGTGGTCCGGAATTTCGGAGAGGTGGAGCGGATCGACACCCTTGATCTCGGTTTGCCGATCGGCTTGGAGCCGGATATCTCGCCGTTCGTGGCGACACGGGAAATCTCATTCGGCCACGGTGACATGATCATTCTCCACACCGACGGTGTCACCGAGGCAGAGAACCGGGATGGGGAGCTTTTTGGCATAGAGAGGCTTTGCGAAAGCGCGCGTCAGCTATACGGGCGAAGCGCTGAGGACGTCAAATTGGGGATCATCAAGGATCTGATGGTGCATATTGGCACGCAGAAAATCCATGACGATATCACCCTCGTAGTCATGAGACACAGGTGAATGATGACGACCTTATATGGACTGGCGGACCTGACGATCGGAACGGGCGAAAACGTCACCCGGCTTCGCCTCTTCGAAGGACCGTTGGATCTCAGCTTCAAGCACTGCGGAATTACGGCGGATTTTGTCGCCGAATTCGCCGCGTTGCGCTACCGCGCATCCCGCGGCCTCTACAGAGAGGTGCGGCACAACATTGGCTACGTGACCAATGAGCTCATCGAAAATGCCGTAAAATTCCGCCAGGGCGGCGAAATACTTGTGGAAGCCTCGATCGAGGCCAACACCTTTCGGGCGAAGGTTTCAAATTTCATCGACAAGGCAGCGGCCGAGCGCTTCCAGCATTTGCTTTCAGAAATCACAACCGGAGATCCCGGCGATCTCCTCATAGAGCGGATCGAAGCGAATGCGGCGCACGCGCGAGCGAGCGAATCAGGGCTTGGACTTCTGACACTCATGAGCGATTATGGTGCTCACTTTGCATGGGTTTTTGGCTCCGGGGAACAGGACAGCAAAATCCCGCTGGAAACCTATGCGTCTATCACCGTCCCCGACATCTCGAACTGATGGGCAGAGAGAATATGGAAATCAAGGACGAAGAATATCGCGTCTGGTCAGAAGATAAAGAAATCTACTTCGATGGGACCATGCGCCTGCCGGGTGCGGAGGCTTATGCCCCGATTTTCGCCCTTGTCATGAGCGCTCTTGAGGCCGAGCCAGATCGCGTCACCATAGACCTGACGGGACTGCAGTTTCTCAATTCCTCCGGGATCAACCTGCTTGCCAAGCTCACCATCGAAGCGCGCAACAGGCCAAATGTCCATCTGACAGTGCGCGGAACGTCGGAATATCCATGGCAATCAAAGTCACTTCCAAACCTGAAGAAGCTGCATCCCGGGATTGAGCTCACGATGTGCTCCCCGGCTTAGGATCGCCCCGAACCGGAACTTCCGGGCGTTTCTAAGATGGGGAGCACGTCAGGTAGACCAAGAATTCCGGCGTTCTTGACATTTTGCCCAAAACAGAACATAACATGAACAAACAAGGAGACGCGCCGCGAAGACTGGTGCGCTGGCCGCGGGTTCTCCAGATAGTGCGGCAAAATCTTGAGGTCAGTGATGCGCCATATCGATGAAATTACTGAGCGGACTCAGGCGGTACTCGCACAATCGCGGGCCTTCAGGGAGCGTTCGCGGGCGATGCGGGAAGAGCACAAGGCTCTGATCGAGCGTGCTTCGATCAGGTCCGGTCAGCTTCATTTCGTGTTTCCAGCCTCAAATTCGGATAACGCCAAACACTGATGGGCGTCAGCTGGAATTCGCGCGGTGGCACGGCAACGATCGACGACGGCGCTTATTTCATCATCACAACACTTGCGCTTTTGCCGCTTCGTTGCCTTCCACTTCGCCGCACTTCCGCTTCAGTGCAACCGACACTTCCGCTACATCTTGAACGTGCCGGCAATCACGTTACATGCTCAGTGAGCGTCGTTACGGAGTAGGCCGCAATGAAATCTCTCACTGTCCTGAGTGCAGCCGCCCTCATGCTTGCCTCATGCACCACGCCGGAGGTCGAGCCCGTGCCCGGCAGCATCACCTATGGTGGCCAGCCGCGCACCAAGCTGACGAAATCGCCGATCGGTAGCGTCGTGCACAATTCATTCCGCTATGGTAGCGGCATCGCCTACGAGACCTATATCATTCAGCCGGACAGATCGCTGAAACTTATCCGGCGCGATATCAAAAGCGATATTATTTTTGATTAAACGAGGATGCTAACTTCAAAATGTTTAGGTCGGCCGCGCCAAGGGAGGTGCGTGTCGCGTTTGTGTTTTCCCCCGGTCCAACTCCAGCTTCTCCACAACGGTTACGATGTGTTTCCATAAGTGTTGTGGGGCGCATGTATGTTCGCATAACAGGGTTGAAAGCTGGAGAACATGGGTTAAAAGGACACTAATATAGCTGGCTTCGATGTGAAGAGGGGTCGATCCGACGGGGTCGCGAAAAGAAGTTCCGATTGCTTTTTCGCGTGTTAGATGCAATCAGCAGGGTAACTCACAGCAGTTTAGAGCGTTCGATAAAATATGACAGTTGAAATTATAGGGCGTGCATGTCTCGCCCCCGGGGCCAATTCGCCGCAGGCGTTGTTTCGAATTTTGCGCCAGGGGACATGCACCGTCACACGCATACCTTCGGACCGTTGGGATCTTGCTCGCTTTTGGCATCCGGTCATTGGCAACCAGGGCAAGACCTATTCCTTTGCGGCCGGCGTGCTCGACAGCATCTATGATTTCGACCCGGCTGCCTTCGGCATGTCGCAGCGCGAGGCCATGTATATGGACCCGCAGCAGCGCGTCCTGTTGCAACTCGCCTGGCGCGCGCTGGAAGATGCCAATATCGCGATTCCGTCGCTGCATGGCGAGAATGTCGGCGTCTATATCGGCGCCTCCAGCCTCGACCATGCCAACCTGACTGTCGAGGATCCGGCCGCAGCCGGACCTTATTTCATGACCGGAAACACGCTTTCGATCGTTTCCAATCGCATTTCCCATATCTTCGGTCTCAGCGGCCCGAGCATGACGATCGATACCGCCTGCTCCTCGTCGCTGGTCGCGCTCGACCAGGCGATGCGGGCGCTGAATGCCGGTGAAATCGATACGGCGATCGTTGGCGGCGTCAATATTCTGGCGCACCCGCTTCCGTTCGTCGGCTTTGCCCAGGCGCGCATGCTGTCGCCCGAGGGCCTTTGCCGCGCCTATGACAATGATGGCGCCGGCTATGTGCGTGCTGAAGGCGGCGTCGTCTTCATCCTGCGCCGCTCGGACAGGGCTCGTCACGAAAAGGACCGCAGCTACGCGAAGATCGTCGCCACCGGCGTGAATTCCGCCGGCCGCACCAACGGCATTTCGCTACCATCTCGCGAAGCCCAGGCCAACCTGCTGCGTTCGATCTACGAGGGCAACAATATCGATGCCAATCAGGTCGCCTTCGTCGAAGGCCATGGCACCGGCACCAAGGTGGGCGATCCCTCCGAAGTCTGGTCGATCGGCACTGTGGTCGGCGCCAATCGCCGTGCGCCGGTTCCGATCGGCTCGATCAAGTCGAATATCGGCCATACCGAGCCCGCCTCCGGCCTTTTTGGCATGCTCAAGGCCGTCATGGCGCTTGAGAACAACTATCTGCCCGCCTCGCTGCATTTCGATACGCCGAACGACAATATCGACTTCGATGGACTGAACGTTCGCGTCACTGCGAACCCGATCGAACTGCTCCGCGGCAAGCGCGCCCGTCTCGCCGGCATCAATTCCTTCGGCTTCGGCGGTGCCAATGCCCATGTCGTCATCAGCGACCCGGATCCGGTTCAGGACGAGCGCAACCGCAACAACGCCACCGGCCATGTGTTCATGGCGAGCGCCCATACCGTCAACAGCTTGGAAGAACTGCTGAAGTCGTACAAATCGACCTTCGCCAAGGCTTCGCAGGAGGAAGTGCGCTCCATCGTGGCTGCGTCCGGCGCCAACCGCACCCAGATGCGCTACCGTTTTGCCGCGCGCAGCGATCATCCGGAAGACATTGTCCGCGCCATCGCCAGCCATCTCGAAAAGCCTGCGTCCGACATCGGCGAAACCGGCGAAGCAGTGACGAAGGATGCGAAGGTTGCCTTCGTTTTCTCAGGCAACGGTTCGCAATGGGCAGGCATGGGTGTGGAGGCATTCCGCGAGAACCTGCACTTCCGCCAGTGTTTCACCTCCGTCAGCGCATTGTTCAAGTTCCACTCGGATATCGTGCTGATCGACCTGCTCACCGATCCGGATCTGGACAAGAAACTTGCTGACACCAAGGTTGCCCAGCCACTGCTGTTTGCCGTTCAGGCGGCTCTGTCCGATTCGCTGGTCGCCATGGGCATCAAGCCGACGGCTGTTTTCGGCCATTCGGTCGGCGAAATCGCCGCGGCCTATGCGGCCGGCGCCCTTTCGCTCGTCGATGCGGTTGCGATCGTTGCCAAGCGTTCGCTGCACCAGGACCTGCTTGCCGGTCAGGGAACGATGGCCGCGGCAATGCTCAGCAAAGAGGCTGCAAACGCCTTTGCCAAGGCGCGCGGCCTCGAGCAGGTTTGTGTTGCCGCGGTCAATGCCCATAACTCTGTGACGATCTCCGGCCCGGCGCACGAAGTCTCTGCCTTCCGCGACGCGGCGCGCAAAGCCAAGATTCCGGTCCAGATTCTCGACATCAACTATCCGTTCCACCACCCGATCATTGATCAGGCGAAGAAGGCGTTCCTCTCCGACATTCCGGACATCGCGCCGCGCAAATCGGAACTCGCCTATCTCTCCACCGTCACCGGCGACCGGCTGGATGGCACGCAGCTCGACCCCGATTACTGGTGGAAAAACGTCCGCGAACCGGTCCGTTTCCAGGCAGCAACGGAAGCTGCCATCGAACTCGGCTGCAGCCTGTTCATCGAAATCTCACCCCGCCCGATCCTGTCGTCCTATCTGAAGGAAACGGTGAAGCAGTCCTCCGCCGCGGGCATGGTCGTGCCGACACTGCTGCGCGACGCCGGCGAAACGGGTCGGGACCCGATCTCGCGTGCCATGGCACGTGCCATCGCTCACGGTGCCGCCTTTGATGAAACCCGCCTGTTCGGCAAGCGCAACGCCTTCGTCCGTCTGCCGAACCTGCCGTTCGAGCTGACAGAACTGCGTCCGGCAACAACCAGCGATTCAACGGATCTGTTCGGCCGTGGCTCCAAGACCCCTTACACTTTGGCTGGCTGGCGCGCCGATCCGAACAGCGGCAGCTGGAAGAACCATATCGATGCGCATCTGTTTCCGGATCTTGCGGAACACGTCGTCGATGGCAAGGCCATCCTGCCAGGCAGCGGCTTCATCGAAATCGCCGTGTCCGCCGCGCAGCAGTATTACGGCACGCCGGACGTCGACATCACCAATCTGGAAATTGTCCGGCCGCTGGAGCTTGCCGACAACCGGATGATGGAACTATCGACCATCCTCTCGCCCGAGACCGGGGATATCGAGATCCGTTCGCGCGAGCGGCTGTCTGAGGACGATTGGGCCGTGCACGCCGTGGCGCGCAGCCGCAAGCCCATTCCTGCGGATGAGCCCGCCTCCGGAAACCTGTTCGCCGGCCTTGAGAAAACGGCAACCGTAACGCCTGCCAAGGCCTATGAAACCGCCCGCCAGTTCGGCCTCGACTACGGTCCGCGGTTCCAGCTGATGGCGCGTGCCGTCTCCTATGGCGACCGGCTCATCGATGTCGAATTGAAAGATCCGAAGGAAGCAGGGCACCCCTTCGTTTCCTACAGCCTAAACCCGATCTCCGTCGATGCGACCTTCCATGGCCTGGTTGCACTCTTCGACCGCTTTACCGGCGAGACCGGCGGTGCGCCCTATATCCCGGTGCGTTTCGGGTCGGTGCGCGTCACCAATTCGGGTCTGACCGTCAAACGGGCGCTGGTCGAGATCGAGCGCATCAGCGCCAATTCGATCAAGGCGAAGTTCCGCTTCTTCGGCAAGGGCGGCGAAATCATCGCCGCTTTCGACGATTGCCGTTTCCGCAGGACCTATCTGCGGCAGCACAAGACGCTGGACATGCTGTCCTTCCACTACGAGGCAGTGCCTTCAGGCCGCGCCGCTCCGCTGGCAGCAGCCCCGCGAAAGGCCCTGCCTCTCCCATTGATCACTGCCACCGATGATACCGGCATCGACAACACGACCTTGCTCTTCAACGCGGCGATCTATCGCGCCTGCCACGAAATCGCGCTCAAGCTCGGCAAGGGAACCGGCCAGATCGACACACGGTCGCTGCCCGGCGATTTCGCCTTCCGGTGCTTCCTGGCCAACTGTCTCTATGTTCTGGAAGATGCAGGCCTGTGCAAGCATAAGGGCGGCAGCTGGAATATCGCGCCTGAGTTCTCGCTGCCCCCGGTCGGCGACATCCTGAAGGAACTTTACAGCGAACGCTCGGAACGCGCTGTCGAAGCCGTTTTGATCAACAATGCCTATGCCGAAGCGCTGGACCGCATCGACAGCCTGTTTGCCTCCGAAATATCGGGCGACGAGGCTGACCTCGCCGCCAAGCCGCAGGGTTTCGTCAGCGATGCGACGCTCGACCATCAGACGGTTCATTCCGAATCCACCCGTCGAAGAATGGATCTGGTCCTGTCCGCAGTCGAAAAGGCGCTCGCGGGCGCCAAGACGGATCTACGGATCGTCGAGGCAGGTACCGTATCTGCCGGCTTCACTCGCCGGCTCGCCACGCTGGTTGCCAAGTACAACGCCTCGCTGATTGTGATTGAACCGCGCGAAAATGCACAGCGAAATCTCGAAATCGCGTTTGAGGAAGACGCGCATGTGCGTGTCCTGAAGAAGGATGCTTTCGCGACTCTTCCGCCTTTCGATCTCGTCGTCAGCGCCTCCGATACGATTTTCACTCTGGTCGATGAAGACGTCGCGATCCGCAATGCAATGCGTGCCTGCCTGCAGGAAAATGGCGCGCTCGTCGCTGCGACCAATGCGCCGACGGTATTCAGCGACTTTGCTTTCGGACTGATCGAGGGCTGGTTCGCGCGCAGCCAGGCGATCGAATTCCCGATCGGCAAGCTGCCGACAGTGACGCAATGGCAGAAATGCCTGAGCGATCTCGGACTGCGCAACATCTCGATCGAAGACCACGAATTGTCGCATGGCAATATCATTGTGGTCGAAGCACAGGGCGGCCAGTTCACCGATGCCGCGCCGGTGGCGGAGGTATCAGCCACGGAGGCTGTGAACCCCGTGCTCGTCCTCCACGAAGGCAGTGTTTCAAGCCTTCACAGCGTCCTGCCCACGGGTAAGGATGCGATCGAGGCGCCCCTCGTCCCGGTTCAACTGACGGGCGATCTCGATGCCGACAAGGATAAAATCGCGGAAGCAATCGAAGGGCTCTACGAGAAGCCGGTGCGCGCAGTCTACCTGTCGTCGGCGACCGCCGGTGACCGGACCCAGGATTCCGCCGTGCTGCAAAACCGCGTGCTGTCGTTGAGCGCTTTTGCCGAGGCGCTGCGCCAGTATTATTCCAATACCGAACCCGCCGCCGGACATCGCCCGCGTCTGGTGATCGTTGCTCCCGGCGGTTCGCCGGTCACTGCGGCTTCGCGCAGCAAGGATGCACCCGGCTCAAGCATCAACAGCGGTCTGTGGGCATTCACCCGCGTGCTGCAGAACGAATATGATTTCCTCGATATCCATACGCTCGATTTCACCGGCGCCAAGGCAACCGCCGGCAATCAGCTTGCCGCGGCAATCGCGATGCTGGCCGACGAAAGCGCAAACCGCGAATGGCTGCTGGACGGAACGACCGGAAATCTTTCGGAAATCCGCGCTGTTCCCGGGCCGGTCGATCAGACCTTGCGCCGGACGAGCGCCTTCAAGGCGGCGACCATCCGCCAGCGTGTCAGCTCGCAGGTCGGCAGCATCGCCTGGGAAGAGTGCGATATCCCACGGGCCGGCCCTGACGATGTCGTTGTTGAAGTTGCCGCCACGGGCCTGAATTTCCGTGATGTCATGTGGGCCATGGGCCTTCTGCCGGAAGAGGCACTCGAAGACGGTTTTGCCGGCGCGACCATCGGCATGGAATTGTCTGGCCACGTCGTGGCAATCGGCAGCGGTGTCACGGACCTCTCGGTCGGCGACGCCGTGATGGCGATCGCGCCTGCGGCCTTCTCCACCCATGCCGTCGTTTCGCGGTCGGGGGTTGCAAAGCTGCCGGAAACCGTCAGCCCCGTAGCCGCCGCAACCGTGCCGGTCGCGTTCCTCACCGCCTATTACGCGATGATGGAGCTAGGCCGCATCCGCGCCGGAGAGACCATTCTCATCCACGGCGCTGCCGGCGGCGTGGGTCTGGCCGCATTGCAGGTGGCAAAGCTTGCCGGCGCCAAGGTGATCGCAACGGCTGGAACGCGCGAGAAGCGCCGCTTCCTGAAGATGCTCGGCGCTGATCATGTCTTCGATTCCCGCTCGCTCGCCTTTGTCAACGACATTCGCGGCGTGACCGGCGGCGAGGGTGTGGACCTCGTGCTGAACTCACTGTTTTCCGAAGCGATGGAACAGAGCCTGTCGCTGGTGAAGCCATTCGGCCGGTTCCTCGAGCTCGGCAAGCGCGACTATTACGCTGACAGCAAGATCGGCCTGCGGCCGTTCCGACGCAACATCAGCTATTTCGGTATCGACGCCGACCAGTTGCTGGTCAATGCGCCGGACCTGACGAAGCGCATCTTCACCGAGATCGGCGCGCTGTTCGAGGAGGGCAAGCTCGTGCCCCTGCCCTACCGCGCCTTCGGCTTCGACGAGATCGGCAATGCCTTCCGTCTGATGCAGAATGCCGGCCATATCGGCAAGATCGTTGTCTTGCCGCCTGTCGCCGGACGCGATGACGTTGCCAACCGGCCGGCTCGCCGCATGTCGGTCGATGGCCACGGCGTTCATCTGGTCGTCGGTGGTATCGGCGGTTTCGGCCTTGCGGCCGCAAACTGGCTGGTGAACAAGGGCGCACGCAACATCGCGCTTGCCACACGCCGCGGTGTCGCAGATATCGAAACCCTGGAGACCATCAAGCGCTGGGAGAACAAGGGCGTTTCAACGACCGTACACGCCTGTGACGTCACCGACGAGGTGGCTGCAGACAAGCTGCTCAAGGCGCTCCGGCAGATCGGCCCGCTGAAGAGCATCGTTCACGCGGCCATGGTGCTGGACGATGCGCTGATCAATAACCTCAACCGCGAACGCAACCGCCCGGTCATCGACGTGAAGGCCAAGGGCGCCGCCGTGCTCGACAAGCTGACACGCTCGGACACGCTTGAACATTTCATCATGTTCTCCTCGGCAACGACGCTGGTCGGCAATCCCGGTCAGGCCAACTACGTGGCCGCCAACGGCTATCTCGAAGGCCTTGCTCGCGCGCGCCGGATTGAAGGTCTGCCGGGTCTGGCGATCGGCTTCGGTGCGATCGCCGACAAGGGCTATCTGGCTCAGAACACCGACGTCAACGATCTCTTGTCCAAGCGCATCGGCAAGACGGCGCTGAAGGCGCAGGCCGCACTCGATCAAGTCGAGAACTACATCCGCTCCGATCCGGGCACGGTCGACGCAGCTGTGGCCATGATCTCGGAGCTCGATTGGGCAGCGGCTCGCAACCTGCCGGTTGTTCGCAACACCCTGTTCGAGGTCATCCTGCGGACCGCCGACCAGCATTCCGCTGGCAGCGACGGCCAAACGATGGACCTCGTCGCAATGATCGAAGGCAAATCGCCGCAGGAAGCCGAAGACATCCTTTATGATCTGGTGGCGGGCGAAATCGCTGCCATCCTCCGCGTCTCGAAGGATACGATCTCGCGCGCCAAGGTCCTCAAGGAAATTGGCCTCGACAGTCTGATGGCCGTGGAACTCGGAATCAGCTTCCAGCAGAATACCGGCTTCGACATGCCGCTGAGCGGTGTTGCCGACAATACGACCGTCGGCGATGTCGCCCGCAAGCTCTATGACAAGGTGAGCAAGCGCGATCACGGCAGCGAAGACGACAACGAGCCAGCCGACAACAAGATCGTTAACGATCTCGCCCAACGTCACACCAGCACCGGCACCGGCACTGGCACGGAGAAGGCAGCGAGCCAATGAGCAAGAACGAGGAACATCACAGCGTTTCGAAGATGAACAGCAGCCTGAAGGAAAATCTGCTGGACCGGATGCGCAACACGCATCAGTCTTCGGAAAAAAACCGCATGGCCCGCTCCGAGCGCGACGTTCCTCCGCCAGTCAGGCGCAAGCAAACCAAATTCGAGGACCTGCCGGAATACAAGCAGGTCCTGACGCAGCAGGTTGCGAGCGAACAGCTCGGCATCGACAACCCCTTCTACCGGGCCCATCAGACGGCGGCGGGAGCGACGACGGTGATCGACGGCCGCAAGCTGATCAACTTCGCGTCCTACGATTATCTCGGCCTCAACCGGCACCCGCATGTGCTCGCTCAGGCTCGCGATACCATCAACACCTTCGGCATCTCCGCTTCGGCGAGCCGCCTCGTGGCCGGCGAGCGCCCGGTCCATGCTGAGCTCGAAGAGCGTATCGCCGCCTTTTACGGCGTCGAAGCATCGGTCTGCTTCGTCAGCGGCTATCTCACCAATGTCGCGGCGATCAGCTGCCTAATGGGGCCGAAGGACCTCGTGGTCCACGACGAGTTCATCCACAACAGCGCGCTTGCCGGCATCAAGCTGTCGGGCGCCACGCGGCGCCTGTTCAAACACAATGATGCCGGTGACCTCGAGCATGTGCTGCGCACGGTTGCCGGTGACTATCGCCACATTCTGGTGATTGTTGAAGGCGTCTATTCGATGGACGGCGACGTCGCCAATCTGCCGGCGATCATCAAGCTGAAGGCGGAATACGGTTTCTGGCTAATGGTCGACGAAGCCCATTCGCTCGGCATTCTCGGGCGCCGCGGCCGGGGCACGTTCGAACATTACGGCATCGACGCGCGCGAGGTCGATATCTGGATGGGCACGTTGTCCAAGACGACATCGAGCTGCGGCGGCTATATCGCTGGCAGCGGCGCCCTTGCCGCCGTCCTCAAGGCAACAGCCGGCGGCTTCGTCTATAGCGTCGGCCTTGCGCCGGTGCTGACCGCCTCCGCGATCGCCAGCCTCGACATTCTGGAGACGGAACCGGAGCGCGCTGCCGCATTGAAGCGCAACGGCGCACTCTTCCTCAAACTCGCCCAGGAAGCCGGCCTCGACACAGGCTTGAGCGGCGGCTTTTCGGTGGTTCCGGTCCTGGTTGGCGATTCGCTGCGCGCGGTGCAATTGTCCAACGATCTCCTCGCCGCCGGCGTCAACGCACTGCCGATCATTCACCCGGCCGTACCGGAAGGCATGGCGCGCTTGCGGTTCTTCATCACCAGCGAGCACACCGAGGAGCAGATCCGCCAGACGGTGGCGCTGACGGCTGAGAAGCTGAAGGACCTCACCGAACGGAATTTCGGCCTCGCGTCGATCGATATCCAACAGATGATGAAGATGCTCGCCTCCCGCTAAGCCTGACGGCTCCGAACAGGCACGCGAACCTCAATGAACCGGGCCGATCTTGCAGCATGACTCATGTGATCATTACAGGCGGCTCAAGCGGGATCGGTCTGGCACTCGCCCGGATCTACGCGTCCAGGGGAGCGCGCATATCACTTCTAGCGCGAACACTGCCTACCCTTGAGGCGGCTCACTCGGAACTCACCAAGAGCGGCAACGCTGACGCAATCCGCATCGAAAGTGCAGATGTCGCCGACGAAGGCCAGACGGCGGCGGCAATCAGCCGGTGCGAGGAAGCCTTCGGCCCGTGCGATATCCTCATCACCTGCGCGGGCATCGTCGAACCGGGCCTGTTCGAGGTGGTCTCGCCGGATGCATTCGAACGCCAGCTCCAGACCAATCTGTTCGGCAGCATCCATGCGGTGCGAGTGGTCTATGCCGGCATGAAGCAGCGTCGCGCCGGCAGGGTCATGCTGGTCTCCTCCGGCGCCGGCCTGATCGGCATCTACGGCTATACCGCCTATTCCGCATCGAAATTCGCCCTGCATGGCTTTGCCGAGGCTCTTCGCTCGGAAGCCAGGCCGCATGGGGTGAAAATCTCCGTCTGTTTCCCACCGGATACCGAAACGCCGCAGTTCACGCGCGAATTGGAGCACCGTCCGCCTGAGGCGGCCGTGATCATGGGGCGCGTCGCACCATGGTCGTCTGATGCAGTGGCGGGTCGCATCGCTCGCGCTATCGACAGGGGCGATTTCGAGGTGTTCTTTGGCTGGACGCTCTGGGCTCTCGGCCGCTTCGGCTCGACGGTGAAGCCCTTCCTCAATTGGTGGTTCGACCGCGCTATCCTGCGCATCAGCCGCAGCCGGTGAACAGGGAGAAGTCTGCTTGTATATGCCGGAAATAGGATTTAAGTGTCGCTCTGTCGCGGCGGTGCAAGACAGGCCGGCGGCGAATTATAGATCGTGAAGGTACCCGTTTGGCGCTGACGTCGTTCCACATGCATGACTATCCGCTGACGCTGACCGTTTTCTGCTACGCCCTGGCCTGCGCTGTCATCTTCTTCACCGACAGATTTGCCCTGCGCAAACGCGAGCGCAGGAAAAACCGGCCGCCCTTCGGCCGCAGGCGCGCGGCAATGGATATCCTCGCGCGGCTTCCGATCATTGCCCTGGTCTTTGCAGGGTTTTTCGCGATTTCCTGGCGCCCGCTTTATGCAGGCGCCGGCGCCATGAGCTTCTTCGTCATATTCACAGGCATATCGCGCGCGAAGTACCAATTCATTCGCGAGCCCCTGGTGTTTTCCGACATCGCGCTGGTCGCCGATGTCTTCAAGTACAAGTCGATCTTCTACGCAAACTCGCTGAACATCGTCTTCTGGACGGTTGCCTTCCTCTATGTGTTCGGCGTCTCGACGCTGTACATGTATTTCGAGCCGAGCGTCCTGCCGCAGAGCAGCAAGCTCTTCTGGATCATCGTCATGATCCTTGCTGCCGATCTGCCCTGGCTCCTCCTGTTCTACGGCCCGGTCAACAGGCCGGTCGCGGACTTCGTCCAGCACCTCGTCGGCAAGCCGAACGTCAAGGTCAGCACCGTCCGCTTCGGCACCTTCGCTTCGGTGGTGTTTCATTTCATCATCTGGCTCGGCCGCCGGCGCGAAAAGATCATTGCTGACCTTTCCGAACTCTTCTTTGCGGCCGTCCAGGACCTGATCGGCCATGACGCCGACAACAAGGCACCGCTCATCGTCGTCTGGCAGTCGGAATCCTTCATCGACATGCGGCATTGCGGCGTCGATAACGTCAAGTTGCCGACGATCGACCGCCTGCAGAAGCTCGCTGTGCAATGGGGCCGCCTCGCGACCGTTTTCGAAGGTGGGTATACGCTGCGAACGGAGTTCGCGGTCCTCAGCGGGCTCGTGCCCGACGATCTCCACATCGATGCCAGCTACCCGTATCTGCGGGCGAGCCACTATACGAATGTCGTCTGGCCAACGAAACTGAAGAACGCCGGCTGGGGCACGCATTTCATGCATCCCTATGACCGGACATTCTTCCTTCGCCACAAGGCGATGCCGCAACTCGGCTTCGAGAAGATGACCATGCTCGATGATTTCGACCATGATCCGGTGCGGGACGGCCCCTATGTCTCGGACGCGGCGCTGACACGCAAAGTCATCAAAGATGTCGAAAAACAGGCAGACGCCAAGGGCGGCTTCCTCTTCGTTGCATCGATGGCCAATCATGGACCGTGGGAGCCAAATCGTGTCGCGGAGAAGACCGATCCCGTCGACATCTACCTTGAGATCCTGCAGCAGTCGGACAAGGCGCTCGGCGAATTGGTGGATCACCTGCACAAGCTCGACCGGCCGGTATGGCTGCTCTTCTACGGCGACCATGCACCGCTGCTCAAATCTTTCGCCGATCCCTTTCCCGATCCCCGCACGGACTATTTCATCGTGCCCCTGGCTTCCGCCCGCAAGCCTCACCACGCCCCGACCTATCCGCGCAACGAAGCGCCTTGGAAGCTGCTGGAGGCATTGCTCAGGCATGCCAACCTGCATAAAGATGAGTTGCAGTAGTGTCGGCGTCTTGTGTTGAAAGTCGCTGACGATGGTTTCGCAACAGTCATCGACGCGTGTCTTCCTCTTCCTGCAAGGGCCATCATCGCCGATCTTCGCGAAGATCGCGGCGCGGCTGGAAGCACAGGGGCATCGCTGCTTCCGCATCAACCTCAATCCCGGCGACCAGATCTTTTGGCGGCGCAAGGGCGCCTACAACTACCGGGGCCGCGGCGGCGAAGCCTGGCGTGCCTATGCTGGTTCGTTCATGGACCGCCACGCAGTCACGGACCTCGTCCTGCTGGGCGAGGAGCGCGCCTACCATCAGCTTGCGATCGCGGCGGCAAAGGATCGCAACATAGCGGTTTGCGTCATCGAGATGGGCTACCTGCGCCCTGACTGGCTGACACTTGAACGCGGTGGCATGTCATCCAACTCGCATTTCCCAGCCGATCCACAGCAGATCGTCGATGCAGCTCGAGCACTGCCCGAACCGGATTGGAAACGACACTATACGCAGAGCTTCCTTGCCGAAGCGACCTATGACCTTCTCTACAATCTGCCGAACGTTTTCCTGTGGTTCCTCTTCCCGCATTATCGTCGCCACGCCCTCTTCCATCCGCTTGCAGAATATGCCGGCTGGGTGATGCGTCTGGCGGGCAGCGGCCGGAGGGACAGGGCGGCAAGCCAGCTTGTCGACCGTTTCCTCGAAGGCGGGAAGCCCTTTTTTGTTTACCCGCTGCAGCTGCAAACCGATTTTCAGTTGCGCGCGCATTCGCCCTACAACGATCAGCGCGAGGCCATCAGCCAGATCCTAACGTCCTTTGCGCGCCATGCAGGGCGCAATACGCAACTCATCGTCAAGATACATCCGCTCGACAACGGCCTCATCAACTGGCGAAAGCATGTGGCCGATTTGGCGGCCAAGCTCAATGTCAGCGAGCGCGTTCACGTCCTCGACGGCGGCAATCTGAATGCGCTGCTGGAAAGAGCCCTGGGCACGGTTACGGTCAACTCCACCGTCGGGCTGCATGCCATACAACTCGGCAAACCTGTGAAGGTGTTGGGCGCTGCCGTATTCGATATTGCCGGGCTTAGCGACCAGGCGCCGCTCGAGCAGTTCTGGAGCGCTCCCAGGCCGCCCGAAGCCCGCCTGCGGACAGCGTTTTTTCGCCTGCTTGCGGCAACGATCCAGGTGCGCGGAAATTTCTATTCAGGCGACGGCACCGATGCTGGCGCTACCGCGATTGCCGAGCGGCTGCACAACCGGTCAGTCAACGAGCCCGGCGCTTTTGTCGATCCACCACCGAGAAAAAAGCCGGAGAAGATTACTCTTCGTCGTCGCTAACCGGCTCGACAAACTCGAATATCGCGCCTTCAGACGGATCGCAGAGCCCAGCCGGTCGTCAGTCGAAGGGGTACAAAATTCGCCCGACCAATCTGAATTTTGGATTTGAAAGCTCGCGAAAGAACAGGATCGGATCGTCCCGATAGTTCTGAACATCGCGGCTGTGGCCGATCCTGGCGATTACCGGTGACACGAGCGGTGTTATCAGATGACGCCAGCCAAGAATACCGTAAGGCCCCCAAGCCCGCCACCGTGGGCCGGAAGAGCGCGGCTCTTCAGGAGCCTCCCCAGTGGAAAAATAGCGCAGAATCCCATCGACCGTTTCCTCAAAGGAGACCTCCCTGCCCGTATTGGGGTCGAAGTAGCGCGGATAGAGAAGATAGGCGCCAGCAAACAATGCCTCGATCGAAAGGGGCCGTCCGCGGCGCGGATTAGGCTGGCGATCATCCGTCAGCCCCCACCCCGCGTAAAATGGGCACCCATAGGCGGTCACCTTTATCCCCCGCAACAGTGCCTCGAAGCCCGCGAGCGAGGTGATCGTATAGACATGGTCGATTGTTTCGAAGGCCTGCGCCATGCCCAAGGGTTGGGTAAGGATGTCACAGAGATGCTGCACGTCTTCCGGATTCGACTGCGCGAGACGAACACGATTCAGGATGTCTGGATGCGGCTTGTAGATAATCTGGGCGCCGGGATTTTCCTGCGCTGCGAGACGGACAAGGTCGTTATTGGTCACCGGCGGCAGGCAGCCGAACTGGATGGAGGCATCGTCCTCGACCTGGCCGATCACCAGCACCCGCTTGCCGGACTTTGGACCATAAAGGTTCTCGATGTCCGTTTTCGTCCCGCTATTGTACTTGCTGACGCCCGTTTCCAGGAGAAAACGAATGCCCGCCGCTGCGCGCCGCAGAAGGTCGGGAGATCTGTCGAAGTCGTAGGTGACGAGCAACCGCTCCAGATCAGACGGCGTCCGGCAGTCGAAATAGGCTGTTCCCGTGTCGAGAGCCAGAGACAAGGGCGGCGTCCGGCTGGCATTGGCCTCAACTGAACGAATGAAGCCGTCCTCGATGAAAAACACTGGGATGCCGTGTTCTTCCGCAAAGGTCCGCAATCCGTCCGGCGCTCGCAGGCTCCAGACGAATATCTGCGGACTGTCCGCCTGCAGGATCCGCGCTGCCCACTCCTTCTGGAATTCGTTCTCCCGCGCGTACATGGGAACGAAGGTGAAGCTGCGATTCGGGAAATAGCGCTGGAAAACGGCCTGCTTCCAGCCATGGATGTGGAAGGCAAATGTGGGAATTGCACCGCCCGGAGCAATCGATGCCTCCGGCAGATGACCATTTGCCCGGCCGCTCGGACCAGGAGGGAAGGATTGGTGCCGTTCAGACAAGGATATATGCTCGCAAAGCCGGCTTCCCCATTCCACATGCCAAGAGCCGCGCGCCATCAAATCGCGTTGCCGTTTCCCGAAACAACTTGAGGCCGCGCTACTGTTCCGCTTGCGCCGTCGCGCGTTGCTTAAGCAACGCCGGCGCGAAGCAGGTCGTGAATGTTCAATATGCCACACGGGACCCCAAGGTCATCGATCAAAAACAGGACCGTGACTTTCTGCGCCTGCATGAATTCCATCGCCGCGCTGGCCAGAACGCCGCCCTGGATGACGCGCGGATTGTGCGACATGACCGCATCGACCGTTTCGAGCAGTAGATCGCGCGACATGTGGCGGCGCAAATCTCCGTCTGTGATGACGCCGACCAGTTTTCCAGCCTCGTCGGTGATCCCGACGACGCCAAACCCCTTGGACGACATCTGGATGACAGCGTCGCCCATGGGACTGCCCAGCGGCAAGAGGGGGATCGCCTCACCCGCGTGCGCAAGCTCCTGCACCAGAAGCAGTTGCGAGCCCAGTTTGCCGCCCGGATGAAACGTCTTGAAGTCCTGGGCTGAAAAGCCACGGCGCTCGAGGAGCGCGATTGCCAGCGCATCGCCGACGGCGAGTTGCAGCATCGCCGATGTCGTCGGCGCCAGCCCGTGCGGGCAGGCTTCCTGCACCTTCGGCAGGGTGATCGCGACGCTGGAATTGCGCGCCAGCAGGCTCTCGCAGTTGGATGTCACCGAAACAATTGGAACGTTGAACCGCTTGGCATAGGTCAGCATGTTTCCAAGCTCGACGGTTTCGCCCGACCAGGAAAGGAGAATGAGCAGGTCTTCCGACGTGATCATGCCGAGATCACCGTGGCTTGCCTCCGTCGGATGCACGAAATAGGCCGAGGTTCCGGTAGAAGCCATGGTCGCGGCAATCTTGCGGCCGATATGCCCGCTTTTCCCGACCCCGGAAACGACGACGCGGCCGTTGCGGCGGGCGATCAATTCAACGGCATCAACGAGACTGCGCGAAAGGCTCTGGTCGGCAGTGAAACGGGCGGCAAGCGCATTGATACCATCGACGGCTGTGGCAATGGAACGTCCGATCGATTCGGCGACAGCGCGCTCCTTCGGGGTATTCACGTCAACCTGCCTGAGACCCATCATTAACGCTCCAAGACTAAAAAGGAAGCATCCGGTTATATCGAGCGCGCTCTCAGATCAAATCAAATTGGCCAAATGAGGCCTTTTTCCCGCAATTTCGGCAAAATAGAGCGGAAAACGAAGAATACTGCCTTTCAGCCTCAGCTTGCACGCTTCGCGATGAGTTCATCTTCCGGGAGAATCGGCTGACCCGGGTTGCTGACAAAATCTTCCAGTGTCATCGTGTCGAGAATATCGGCGACGGCGTCGCGGACCGTCGTCATCGATCGGCGGACCTCGCAGGTATCCGGATCGTTACAGTCGTCGCAGACTTCATAGGCCGTGCGGCTGGCACAGCGGATCGGCGCCAGCGGGCCGTCCAGCGTGCGCACGACCTGACCGATGCGGATTTCCGACGCCGGACGCGACAGGGAGTAACCGCCGCCCGGCCCCTTCTTTGAGCGCAGAATACCAGCGTTCCTGAGTTCCAGAAGAATCGTGTCGAGAAACTTCTTCGGAATATTGTTGCGGCTTGCAATTTCGGTAATGAAGGAGGTCTCGCCCGGATCGAGCCGGGCCAGATCGACCAGAGCCTTCAATCCGTATTTTCCCTTTTTCGTCAGCATCGCAGTTCGCTCTGTTCACAAACAGGCACTGAAAACGGCGCCTGTCTGCTGATTGCCATCACATAACCCGGCATATCACATGAGAAGCCGTGCCAATATACCGATTTAGTGAAAAGATGGCCAAACTGCGGTTTTCGCGCAGTTTTATCAGTTACGCGACAGCATAAGTGCTCGATAAGCCAGGAGACTGCGACGCGGGCTGACGACCCCTCTGCGAAGCCATCAGATTACGCACCGCCGCCCTCGCCTCGTCGGCCGAGCGGAAGTGCCGCGAATCCAGATCCCAGACATGGTACTTCACCGCGACGAACTTCAACCGTCCCGCATCCGGAACCACGACACCCACGGCTTCTCCGCCGAATTCTATAACCTGCTTGTTCATGGAATAACGCTCCTTCCGCGCCGAGCGCGGTATTCAAAATCGTGCACAAATTCAAAGAAGGACTGCTTGGATTCACATTCGCCAGAGAGGGCAAATGCAGAGGTCTTTCATTGCGCGACAATAGGAACGCGTGCCTTGGAAGGCGGCGATGTGGTCATTGGCAAACATGGCTCTCTCCTTCGGCTAGGACCCGGATGGCGTGTTTTCCGGGCAAGTTACAGACGCCCGCTGCGGTTCGGCCGTCAGCGGATGATCACAAGGTAGAATAGACCACCAATTTAGTCAATTAAAATTGGTGACTTATGGAAAATAATACTCTTCCGTTCGCCATTCCTGTCAAACGCAGCAGATCATGTTCGAAAACTGCGACATCGAAGAATGAAAATCTAACTTCGGAGCATTTCTCCCGTCCATTCGTGGAGACTATGTAGGCCATCGATGGGACAAAAAAAGGGCAGCCGAGGCCGCCCTTTCGATTTTTCCATATTAAGAGCGATCAATTCTTCGCGGTCTCGATCGCCGGGGCGCGGCTCGCTTCGCGATCCTTCCACCAGCGGCTGAGGAACAGCAGGATCGGGCCACCGATATAGATCGACGAGGTCGTGGCGACGATCACGCCAAAAATCATCGGCCAGGCGAAGCTCTTGACCGCGTCGCCGCCCCAGATCGCCATCGGCACCAGTGACAGCGCCGTCGCCATCGAGGTGAAGATGCATCGCGCTATCACCTGGTTGATCGACATGTCGATCAGGTCGGCGAACGGCATCGACTTGTATTTGCGCAGGTTTTCACGCATGCGGTCGTAGACCACCACCTTGTCGTTCACCGAATAACCGATCATCGTCAGAAGGGCGGCGATGGCCGTCAGGTTGAAGTCGACGCCGGTCAACGCGAAGAAGCCGATCGTCTTGGTGATGTCGAGCAAGAGCACCGCGATGGCGCCGACGGCAAAGTGCCATTCGAACCGCCACCAGATGTAGAGCAGGATCGCCAGCATCGCGAGCGCGACGGCGAGGAAGCCCGAGCGGGCCAGTTCCGCTGAGATCGTCGGGCCGACGACTTCGGTGCGCTCGAAGCTTGCATCCGGCACGACCTTTTCGACCGTATCCTTGATCTTGTTGAGAGCAACCGTCTGCTCCTGCTCGCCGCCCGGCTGACGCTGGACGCGGATCAGGACCGATTGTCCCTGGCCGAATTCCTGCAGGGCCACTTCGCCGATATTGAGCCCTTCGAGTTCGTGGCGCAGGGTTGCCAGTTCCAGCTTGTTCTTCGACGTGGTTTCCACCTGGATACCGCCGGAGAAGTCGATGCCGTAGTTGAGGCCCGGCGTGAAGAACAGGACGACCGAGCTGACCGACAGGAAGGCCGACATGCCGATGGCGACGTAGCGGCCCTTCATGAAGGAAATCTTCGGCAGATGCGGCACGCCGCCGAACAGCGACGGGATCTCGAGTTTCTTCATCTTCCGGCGCACGACGACTTCACGCATCAAGAGGCGGACGACGGTCACCGACGTAAACATTGAGATGACGATGCCGAGCATCATGGTGACGGCAAAGCCGCGAACCGGGCCGGTGCCGAACATGAAGAGCAGGATGGTACCCGAAAGCGTCGTGACGTTACTGTCGATGATGGTCGCATAGGCCTTGTTGAAGCCGATATCGAGCGCCTTCATCGCCCCTGCTCCACCTTCCGTTTCCTCTCGGATACGGGCGTTGATCAGGATGTTGGCGTCGACTGCCATACCGATACCAAGGATGATACCGGCGATACCGGGCAGCGTCAGCGTCGAACCGAGCATGCCGAGCACGCCGATCGTCAGAATGGTGTGGAGCAGCAGACCGACATTGGCGATCATGCCCCAGGCGCCGTAGAGGACGACAATGAGCGAGACGACGAGGGCGAAACCGGCGAGACCGGTATAGATGCCCATGCGGATCGAATCCGAGCCGAGGTTCGGGCCGACGGAGCGTTCTTCGATGATGGTGAGCGGTGCCGGCAGAGCGCCGGAGCGCAAGAGAGCCGAGAGAACAGTTGCTTCCTGGGCGGTGAAGTTACCGCTGATCTGGCCCTGGCCGCCCGGGATCGGTTCGTTGATGCGCGGCGCCGTCAGGACCTTGCCATCAAGCACGATCGCGAAAGGCAGGCCGACATTGTCGCGAGTGATTTCGGCGAACTGCCGCGCACCCTGACTGTCAAAGGTAAAGGAAACGATCGGTTCGTTGGTCTGCTGGTTGAAACCGGCCTTGGCGTCGGCGAGACGTTCGCCGGAAATTGCCACACGGCTTTCCACCGCATATTTGGCGCCGTCATTGGCGCCCGGCAGGATGTCGACGCCGCGCGGCGGCGTCGTCGTGTTCGGATCGACCGAGGTGTCGACCATGTGGAAACTCATCTGCGCGGTCGAGCCCAGGAGCTGGCGCAGCCGGGTCGGATCCTGCAGGCCCGGCAACTGGACGAGGATACGGTCCGAGCCGACGCGCTGGATCAGCGGTTCGGCAACGCCGACCTGGTCGACGCGGCGGCGGATGATCTCGAGGCTCTGCTCGACGGCTGCCGTCATGCGGTCGCTAAGGCCCGCTTCCGTCAGCTTCACCGTGATCGTGTCATCGGCCGTCGTCACCTCGATATCCGAACTGGACGAGCCGAAGCCGAGTGTACCGACCGGAGCAGCCAGTTCCTGGATCTTCGGCAGAACCTTTTCGCGGTCTGCCTGGTCAGCGATCTTGACGGCGACGACGTCACCGGCGATGCGGGCCGAAGAGGTCGGCACACGCTCGGCGCGAAGCGCGCCGCGGATATCGTCGAGCAGCGTGTTCAGCCGTGCCTTGCGCAGGCCGGCCGCATCGACTTCGAGAACCAGATGCGAGCCGCCCTTGAGGTCAAGACCGAGCGTAACCGGTTTGACCGGCAGGAGGGCGACATATTGCTGCTGCACAGCCACCGGCAAAACGTTTGGAAGCGCCGCGAGGATCCCGAAGAGGATAATCGCGACATAGGCCAGGATGGCCCATTTCGAAGTGCGCATATTGAGTTTCCATTATAGCCCGTGTCCCTCCGGCAAGGCCCGGGACAACAGGGGTGATGCATAAAAAGAAAGACGCGCTGACGCGCAAACTGCTCGCGTGGGCAGCAATCAGGCGCTGAACGCCGGGGGGCCGCGAACGCGGGTCGCGTTGCCCTGCGTCCCTGTTATCGCCGCAGTGGTAAAAGCGATGACGGGCATGCTGCCGTAAGCGACGGCTGAAACGAAGACCTGTGTGGGCAGGACAAACGGCCCCGGCCCACCGGGCGGGGCCTTGCCCTCGCTGCGATCCGCGATAAACTGAAGATCCGCAACGGGAAAGGCACGGACCACATGCCGCGACAGCGTCGTATCGGACGTGCCGCTTTCCGGAACCGAGAAATTGCCGGCGCTCTGCTGTGCGGAGAAGCGCGACGAGAAGACTTGCGCCGAGGCAACGAACTGCATGGCAAGCGCGGCCGCCAGAATCCAGAGCACGGCAAAAAGCTTGCCTGCCCGGCTGCGATCCATCCTGTTGCCGTTCATGCCCATCAAGGACATCGTCCTTCCCGTTGGCGGCAGTTTTCACTGCAAATCGCCGGACCGCGCACCGATTCAGCGCGCAAGCGGGCCTAAAAACCACCAGACGTGGCCAAAGTCAAATCTTACCACCCGGTGCAGCGGTTGAACATCCTCGCTGCCGATATCCTCAAGCCGTGACACCTGCCGTTCGCGTCTGATGGATTTCGATCAACGACGGACCGCCGCGTTTGCGAGCCTCAACCAGCGCCGCGGCAAGATCGCCAGCCTTGGAAAGCCGCATGGCGGGCACGCCATAGGCCCCGGCGGCAAGCAGAAAATCGGGAGCCGACGGCTTGACGCCCTCCGGTGTGATCCCGGCCTCGACCATGTAGCTTTCGATCTCCTGATAGCCGTCATTGTTCCAGACGAGGAAAATCACATTGGCACCAGCATCCGCCGCCGAACCGAGTTCGGCCAGCGAAAACTGGATGCCGCCGTCACCGACGAGACAGATAACGGACTTTTCCGGATCAGCCACGGCAGCCCCGACCGACGCAGGCGGCGCATAACCGAGCGCGCCAAACCCGGTCGCCGAGTTGAACCAGGATTTTGCCCGCGGCGCATCGCAATAGAGATTGCCGGCATAGACGGCCTGCGTCGAATCGCCGACGATCGTACAATCCGGCAAGGCCTGATAGATGGCATCGATGACAGCGATCTCCGCGCGCATCTTTGCCGTCAGTTCGGCCAGCGCCGCCTTGCGGGTTGCCGCCGCCCGCTCCTTGCCCTTGACGGCGGGCTTCGCCGTCAGGAACACCAACATGCCGGCCGTCGCGGCCTTGGCGCCCGACAGGATCGATAGCGCCGCATGCGGCCCGCGCGCCAGCTGGGCCGCGTCGATATCGGTGCGGATCAGGTTGCCGAGGATGGGAAAGCCACCATCGGCATACATGTCGTAGTCGGTCTGACCCATCTCGGTACCGAGCGCGATCACCAGATCCGCGTCGGAAATCAGCGACCGCACGGCCTTCAGGCTCGGGCTCGCCGGCACCCGCAGCGGATGGCCGGCCAGCATGCCGCGCGCATTGACGGTCATGACTACCGGCGCGCCGATGCGCTCAGCCAGTTCCGTTATCTCGGCCTCCGCCGTAATCGCACCGCCGCCGCAGATGATGACAGGGCGCTGCGCATCGCCGCAGAGAATGGCTGCCTTCTGCAGGGTCTCGGCATCGGCCCGCGGCCGCGTGGCAGTCGCTTTGCGCAGTGCAGGTATCGCTATCTTGGCGCTCATCACGTCGGTCGGAATCTCGATGTGCACAGGACCGGGGCGGCCAGAGGTGAGGATCGCAAAGGCGCGCTCGACGACGGATGCGAGGTCGGCCGGATTGAGCAGCGTCTGCGAATAGAGCGCCAGTGTCTTGATCATGCCGTGCTGGTCCGGCAACTCATGCAGGAGGCCGCGACCGTGGCCGAGCGAATCCCGCCGGTTGACGCCGGAGATGACCAGCATCGGGATGGAATCCTGCCGCGCCTGCGCCATCGCCGTGATCGTGTTGGTGAGCCCCGGTCCGGTAATGACCAGTGCAACGCCCGGCTTGCCGCTCACGCGCGCATAGCCGTCTGCCATGAAGCCCGCACCCTGCTCATGGCGTGGCGACACATGCCGGATTTTCGAGGCGGCGAGGCCGCGATAGAGCTCGACAGTGTGCACGCCCGGAATGCCGAAGACCACTTCGACGCCATTGGCTTCGAGCAGATCGACAAGCACCTCGCCGACAGTCTTCATCGTTTCAGTCATGCGCGGCGCTCCTTGGGCGCGAGAAGCCTGATCGCCAGCTTTGTCATTCGCCCGCAGGCTTCATCGATCACAGCGTCCGGCACCGTCAGGCTGACGCGGATGAAATACGTTGCCTCCTTGCCGAAGGACGCTCCCGGCATGACCGCGACATGCTCCTCCTCGAGCAGCCTCCAGGCGAAGGCTTCGCCCGTCACGCCGGTCCCACGAACGTCGACAAGGATGAACATGCCGGCTTCGGGCGGCAGCGGCACGACCCCCGGCACGTTGGCAAGCCCCTGTACAATCCGGTCGGCCCGCGCCTTGTAGGAGGCGCGCATGGCCGCAGCCGTGCCGATCTCGTGGGTCAGCGCATAGGCCGTCATGTCGGCGATGAAGGGCTGCACGCCAAACAGCATGGTTTCGGACACCGGCAGCAGCCGGCTCGCGAATTCCACCGGCCCGATGGCCCAGCCGCTGCGGAAGCCGGGGGCTGCATGCGATTTGGAAATCGACGAGACGACGATCGTCCGTTCGGCAAGATCCGGATTATCGAAGGGCGAGGCAAACGTGCCACTGAGGATCAGTTCCTCATAGACTTCGTCGCAGACGATCCATAGGTCGTGCCTGCGGCAGACCTCGCCGATGGCGGCGATTTCCTCAGCCGTCAGCACCGCGCCTGTCGGATTGTGTGGCGTATTCAAGAGCAGCACCCGGCAGGCCGGCGTCACCGCCCTTTCGAGATCGGCTGCCTGCATGTGGAAACCATGCTCGGGCTTGAGCGGCACTGTCACGCGGTGCGCCCCGGTCGACTGGATGACGCCGTCATAGGTGGCATAGAGCGGATCGCCGACCAGCACGCCGTCACCGGCTTCAACGAGCCCGAGCATCACGGCAAACAGCGCCGTCTGTGTGCCCGGGAAGCACAGCACGTTTTCCGCCGTCACGTCCGCCCGGCGCTTGGCATAGCGCGCCGTCAGCGCGTTGACCACCGAGGGCTCGCCGCGGCCGTTGGAATAGCGGTAGCGCCCGGCGTTCATCGCCCGCTGCGCCTCGGCAAGCAGCGAAGCATCCGGCGGCACGTCGGGCTCGCCGATGGTCAGCTGAATGACATCGGTTCCGCTCGCCTGCATCTGTCGCGCGCGGATATGCAACGCCCATTTCTCCGAGCCGAGATCGGCCAGACGGTCGGTGATCGATGAGTAACGCATGGCTGTCTCCTGCCCTAAATCAAGCTGTTGTCGCGTCGCCGGCGCGTTCCAGCGCGGTGCCTGTCTCTTCGTTCCGACCGAGCGGCAGCCCGAGCAGCGCCTCGATCGACGACAACGCGATCGCCACCAGCTCCGCCTCCTCGAACAGCTCGCCCGCAAGGCATCCCTCCAGCCACAGCCCGTCTATCATGCCGTTGATGGCAATCGCATGGCGGCGACAAACGGCCTCACTGGCGGGCCGGCTCTCTGCCACGAGAAAATCGCGGATCAGCCCCTGCAGGTCGTTGCGAAAGCCGAGATAACCTTCGCGGTGGATCGCGGCGAGTTCAGGGTCCACCCGCACCTGGCTGATGAAGGAGGCCCAGAGCGACAGGCTGCGGCTGTCGGCGACCGGCGCGGTGAGATTAAGCGTGATGAACTCTCTCAGCCGCATTCTCGGATCGCCGGTGATGTCCGCCGCCTTGGCCGCGAATGTCGCCAGCATGAAACGATAAGCTTCGGCCACCATCTGATCCTTTGAATCAAAATAGTGCCGGACCAGGCCCGCCGTCACCCCGGCCCGGATGGCGATCGCGCGCACGGTCGCGCCTCTCAGGCCAAGCTCGGCCACCGTATCGAGTGTCGCCTGGATCAGTTCCTGCCGCCGCTCTCCCTCCGGCGCACGATGGAACGTCCGACGGTTCATGCGGCCCGCCTGAGAACCGGCCGCGTCAGGCAGGTCGGTCCACCCTCGCAGGCGATGCAGAGCGCGTCAGCCTCGAAGGTCTCCACCTTGCATCCGGCCGCTTCCATCGCCGCCTTGGTCTTGGGGAAGCCCGCGACCATGATCACCTCGTTCGGCCTGACCGGCAGCACGTTAAGGCTCAGCCCGTTGCTCGCATGGAATTCGTCGGCCGGCGCCTCGATCAGGGTGATGCCCCATTCCTTCAGCAGCTGGTAGAAGGATGCCGGCAAAAGCGGTGCGAAGACCAGCGCCAGATCGCGCGACAGCGGGCTCATCACCGACATCAGATGCAGGCAGGCTTCCTCGCCATGCCAGAGCGGCAGGTCGTAGCCAAGCACGGTGATACCGCGCGGCTCGAGTATTTCGGAGAGCTGTGCGATGCCCTCCTCATTGGTGCGCACGCCGCGGCCGACGATCAGCGTCTCGGCATCGAGCCAGATGCAGTCGCCGCCTTCGACCGTGCCGGGCTGCTCGATGCGGCCAAGGATCGGGATGCCGGCCTTCTTGTAGGCCGCCTCATGCAGCGCCGTTTCCTTCTCGCGCAGCGGCTTGCCCATGCGCAGAAGGATGGCGCCATGGTTAGACATCAGCGACGGATCATGGGTGAACATCGCGTCCGCAAGCCCGTCGCCGTGGTCTTCCAGCCAGAGGATTTCCGCACCGGACTTTTCCACCAGGCTTGCGAATTCCGCGTACTGCCGCACGGCCCTGTCGCCATCGAAAGTCGGACCATAGTGCCATTTCGCGGGATCGGCCGAGGCAAGGCTCGCACCCGGCCGGCGCATCAAAACACGCATCAGATTGGCCGACATTTCCTGCGAACCATAAGCGGTCATCGTCTACTCCTGTTTGAAATTTGATCATGTGGCGGGACTGCCAAAAAATGCAGCGTCGGCGTTATTATACGGTTGAATAATTTCCGCACAAGTGCCACGATGGCCTTCATGGAACAGCGTGACAGGCAAAAATGCCGCACGAAAAGAAAATCAGGGGAACTGTTTTCATGCATTCGAGACCGGCTCACTGCCTCATCGGGGCAGATTTTTCATGACGAAACCAGCCCAGGCGATTGCGGTTACAAACCTCCACAAACGTTTCGGGCCGCTCGAAGTGCTCAAGGGCGTTTCACTGACGGCAAATGAGGGCGATGTCATCGCCATCATCGGCGGCAGCGGTTCGGGCAAGTCGACTTTCCTGCGCTGCATCAACATGCTGGAACTACCGACATCCGGCTCGGTGACGATCCATGGCGAAACGATCGCCATGAAGAAGGACGGCCATGGCGGCCTGATGCCGTCGGACCGCAAACAGGTCCAGCGGCTGCGCACCCAGCTCGGCATGGTGTTCCAGAGCTTCAATCTCTGGCAGCACATGACCATCCTCCAGAACGTCATCGAAGTTCCGGTCCATGTGCTCGGCAAACCCAAGGACGAGGCGATCGCGACAGCCGAGGCACTGCTGCGCCGCGTCGGCCTGTTCGAGAAGCGCGACGCCTATCCCGCCTTCCTGTCCGGCGGCCAGCAGCAGCGCGCGGCGATCGCCCGTGCCTTGGCGATCCAACCGCTGGTCATGCTGTTCGACGAGCCGACCTCGGCGCTCGATCCGCAGCTCGTCGGCGAAGTGCTGACCGTCATCGGCGACCTGGCCAGGGAAAAGCGCACGATGATCCTCGTCACTCATGAGATGAAATTCGCGCGCAACGTCGCCAATCACATCGTCTTTCTGGCCGATGGCGTCATCGACGAACAGGGTTCGCCGGACGAGATCTTCGGCGCCCCGAAATCCGAACGCCTGAAAAAATTCATCAGCTCCATCCACTAAAACAAAAAAGGGAAACAGCATGAAGACGACGCTCAAGACCATCGCCAAGACCATCGCATTGTCGCTCGCTCTCGGCATCGCTGCCGCCGGTGCCGCTTCGGCCGAACCCGTCAAGGTCGGCTTTGCCGCCGAGCCCTATCCGCCCTTCACCTCGCCGGATGCCTCCGGCAACTGGGAAGGCTGGGAAGTGGAATTCCAGAAGGCCGTCTGTGCCGAGGCCAAGCTCGACTGCGTGATCACGCCCGTCGCCTGGGACGGCATCATTCCGGCGCTGACCTCGAAGAAGATCGACATGATCATCGGCTCGATGTCGATCACCGAGGAGCGTCTGAAGACGATCGATTTCTCCGACAAATATTACAACACCCCGACCGGCATCATCGGCCCGAAGGGCGAAGCCTTCGACGCCACGCCGGAGGGCCTGAAGGGCAAGACGATCGGCGTCCAAGTCTCGACCATCCACCAGGACTACGCCAACAAGTATTTCGGCGAGAACGGCGCGACGGTGAAGGAATACCAGACGCAGGACGAGGCCAACAACGACCTCGCCGCCGGACGCATCGATGCCGTGCAGGCCGATGCGATCGCGCTCGATGCCTTCCTGAAGAGCGACCAGGGCCAGGACTGCTGCGAGGCGAAAGGCAACGTCAAGGACGACCCGGTCATCCTCGGCGCCGGCGTCGGCATCGGCCTGCGCAAGGGTGAGGACGAGCTGAAGGCCAAGCTCAACGCCGCGATCAAGGCGATCCGCGAGAGCGGCACCTACGATACTTTCTCGAAGAAGTATTTCGACTTCAACATCTACGGCGGGTGATGGGGGATTTACCCCCCTCTGTCACTTCGTGACATCTCCCCCTCAAGGGGGGGAGATTGACCGCAACTATGGTGCCTCCCTGACATTGAAACCAGCGAGGGAAAAGAACGATCTCCCACCTTGAGGGGGAGATGTCACGAAGTGACAGAGGGGGGTATCCCGCGTCAGACGCGAAGAACCCTTGACGGAAGAGGATCCATGGCAGCCGATTCAATCATCAACTGGGGCCTGCTGGCGTTATCGCCGCCCGGCTGGGGCGGTGTGCTGCTGCGCGGCCTGTTGAATTCCATCCAGATCGCCATCGGCGGCTATGCCTTCGGCCTTCTGCTCGGCGTCGGCGGCGCGTTCGGGAAGCTCTATGGCGGCCCGATCCTGCGCGACCTGATGGAATGCTACACGACGATCGTGCGCGCCGTTCCCGAACTCGTTCTCATTCTCCTGCTCTATTATGCCGGGACCGACGCTCTCAACCAGTTGCTGGGCCTGATCGGCATCGGCACGGTCGATATCAGCGGCCTCGCTGCCGGCATCTTCGTCATCGGCGTCGTCCAGGGCGCCTATTCCACCGAAGTGCTGCGCGGCGCCATCAAGGCCGTGCCTGCCGGACAGATCGAGGCCGCCCGCGCCTATGGCATGTCGCCATTCAAGGTCATGACCCGCGTCACCCTGCCGGCCATGCTGCCCTATGCGATCCCCGGTCTTTCCAATCTCTGGCTGATCGCCACCAAGGACACCGCGCTGCTCGCCGTCGTCGGCTTCTCGGAGCTGACGCTCGTTACGCGTCAGGCGGCAGGCGCGACCAAGGCGTACATCCTGTTCTTCTGCGCCGCCGGCGCACTTTATCTGGCGCTGACGCTTGTCTCGAATGTCTTCATAAAAATCATAGAGCGTCATTCCCGGCGGGGCTTCGTGGAGCAATCATGACCGACACGACCACGCCCGACGTCACGACGCAGGCCATGGCGATCCTGCCGGAGGACCTGCCGACCGCCGGCAGCTTCTTCAAGCCGCACCGCATCGTGCTTCTCCTCATTGCCGCAGCCCTCGTCTTCTGCGTCGCCTGGTTCATGCGCTGGGACTGGCTGCCGCAATATCTGCCCCGGCTCGGCTATGGAATTATCGTCACCCTTGCCATGCTGTTCAGCACCTCGATCCTCGGCTTCCTGCTGGCCGTGCCGCTCGGGCTCGTGCAGGTGACCGGCCCCTGGCCGTTGAAGGCGCTGGCCAGCGGCTTCTGCACGATCGTCCGCGGCACGCCCCTGCTCCTGCAACTCTGGCTTCTCTATTATGGCCTCGGCTCGGTATTCCCGCAGTTTCCGGCGATCCGCCATTCCTTCCTCTGGCCGTACCTGCGGGAATCCTGGCCCTATGGCGTCGCCGCATTGACGATCTCGTTTGCCGCCTACGAGGGCGAAGTCATGCGCGGCGCCTTTGCCGGCGTGCCCGCCGGAGAGATCGAGGCTGCCCGCGCCTATGGCATGAGCCGCTGGACGCTGTTTCGCCGCATCTGGCTGCCGCGCGCCATCCACCGCGCCCTGCCGACACTGAACGGCGAGACCGTATTGCAGTTGAAAGCCACACCGCTCGTCGCTACCATCACGGTCATCGACGTCTATGCCGTTATCTCCAAGGTGCGGCAGGACACCTACATCACCTATGAACCGCTTCTGCTCCTGGCGTTGATCTACATGTGCCTCACCGGCATTCTCGTCGTCGCCTTCCGTACCCTTGAAAACCGCATACCAACCCGTGGTGCCTGACATGACCTTGAACGTGAACCTCGCCAACTCCATGCCGGAACTGGTTGCCATTCGCCATGATCTCCATGCCCATCCGGAACTGGGGCTGGAGGAAGTTCGCACGTCGAATTTCGTCGCGACCTGTCTCGAGGGTCTCGGTTATACGGTCACGCGCGGCCTCGCCAAGACCGGTCTCGTTGCCACGTTGAAGAATGGCACCAGCAGCCGCTCCATCGGCATCCGCGCCGATATGGATGCCCTGCCGATCTTCGAAGAAACCGGGCTCGACTATGCCTCGAAAACCCCGGGCCTCATGCATGCCTGCGGTCATGACGGGCACACGACTATGCTGCTCGGCGCCGCGCGTGCCATCGCCGAGCGCAAGAATTTCGACGGCACCGTGCATCTCATCTTCCAGCCGGCCGAGGAGAATTTCGGCGGCGCCAAGATCATGATGGACGACGGCCTGTTCGACAAATTCCCCTGCGACGCGGTTTTTGCGCTTCACAACGAACCCGGCCTGCCCTTCGGCCAGTTCGCCTTCCGCGAGGGCCCGGTCATGGCGGCCGTCGATGAGTGCAAGATCACCGTGCATGGCCGTGGCGGCCACGGCGCCGAACCGCAGGAAACCGCTGACCCGATCGTCTGCGGCGCCTCGATCGTCATGGCCTTGCAATCCGTCGTTTCCCGCAACATCCACCCGATGGACCCGACCGTCATCACCGTCGGCTCGTTCCATAGCGGCTCGGCCAGCAACATCATTCCCGAACGTGCCGAGATCGTCGTCGGCATCCGCTCCTTCGACCCGGAGGTCCGCGACGAACTCGAGCGCCGCATCCGCCTCATCGCTGAAAACCAGGCGGAAAGCTTCGGCATGACAGCGGCGGTCGATTATCAGCGCAGCTACGACGCCACAATCAATCACAAGGCAGAAACCGATTTCGTCCGCGATCTCGCCGTGCGCTTTGCCGGCGCGGAGAATGTCATCGATCTCGCCCGCCCCTACATGGGCAGCGAGGACTTCGCCTTCATGCTGCAGGAAAGACCGGGCACCTATTTCTTCCTCGGCTCGGCGACGACGGGCGATGCGAAACCGCTGCATCATCCCGCCTTCAATTTCAACGACGACCTGCTGCCGATCGGCGCGGCCTTCTGGACGGAACTGGCGGAAGCCTATCTGGCGCGTCCGTAGAACGAAAAAGGCCGCAGGAAGGGACATTCCTGCGGCAAGTCGGGACAGTCTTCAGGCAATGTTGGGATCGCGCTACAGCGCCGCGCGTCAAATATGACGCGCAAAGGACGCTGTAGCACTTTGAAACTGCTGCATAATTTTATCCTTAAATCGATTCCGATTTAAGGAATTATGCAGTAGGCGATCAATCGAAGAAGCGCACCGAGTGCAGCGCGGCAAAGCTGTAGCCGGTATCGCGACGCTTCATCACGGACGACTGGCGGTGATCGAGAACGAACTCACCGGTCGAGGTGGCGACGATCAGCACCGAATGGCTGCGGCCTGCCGGCGTCGTGACGCTTGCGACGCGCAGGGCGCCTGCCGGCAGGCCGGCACGGATCAACTGGCTGCGCTTCATCATCGCGTGATCGTCGCCGGCACCCGGCAGCGGATTGAAGGAAAGGAATTCGCGGCGCGCCCGGATGCCCGGCATGACGAGGTTGACGCTGCGGTTGACCGAAGCCAGCACCGTGCGCAGCTTGTTCGTATAGGCAACAACGTTGTGGCCCGAGGCACGGCAGTCATCGCCGTATTGCAGGCAGAAAAGCCGGTTGGAAAGTGTCGCCCGCTCGCTGAACTCGACATTGCGAACCGGCATGGAAGCGCTGATGGAGCGGGCGGCGGAGGAAATGCTCATGGCCTGCGACGGCGAAGCGGCCGTGGCGGCGATACCGATCGACATGGCGATCGCAATGGAGATTCGTTTCAACATAACCCTGTCCCTGGTTTTGTCCCGCTCGTCTGCGCCTGTCCGGACAGCGTCGGTTTCACGTGCCGGATTCATTCCGGGCGGCGGGGAGGCGCTTCATGCTGCGGAACCGTTTGGCCGGTTTCGTTCTCCGATGAGAAGACCATAGCCGTGACAGTTTGCGGGCCGCTTAAACCGATATCTACAATTTTACGCAATTCGCATTTTTAAGAAAATCCGATTCAAAACCCCCGACAAGTTGAAGAAAATGCGCACTGTGGTGATCGCCATGCGGCCGGATGCAACTATGCCACAGGCGAGAGATTGTCGCAGTGTGACACTATGGTTGCAGTGGTGTCATTGACCTTTCGCACCTCTGCCGCAGATTATGTCTCAAGGGTTCAGGCGCCGAACATATCCGCCACGGCCGGGGACAGGCCAGGGCGGACAGAGAGGCCAAGACGGCGACCACCCTCGAAAGGATTGTGCCGTGTTCGAGAGCTTTGACGCGACGTTGCTCGCCCGTATCCAGTTTGCCTTCACCGTATCGTTTCACATCATCTTCCCTGCCTTTTCCATCGGCCTTGCGAGTTATCTCGCCGTGCTCGAAGCGCTGTGGCTGTGGAAGAAGGATCAGGTCTACATGGACCTGTTCAATTTCTGGAAGACGATCTTCGCGGTCGCCTTCGGCATGGGGGTCGTCTCCGGCATCGTCATGTCCTATCAGTTCGGCACCAACTGGAGCGTCTTTTCCGACAAGGCAGGGCCGGTCATCGGGCCGTTGATGGGCTATGAGGTGCTGACGGCATTCTTCCTGGAAGCCGGGTTCTTGGGCGTGATGCTCTTTGGCCTTCACCGGGTCGGCCCGAAACTGCATTTCCTCGCAACGTTCATGGTCGCCTTCGGCACTCTGATCTCGGCCACCTGGATTCTTGCGGTGAACTCGTGGATGCAGACGCCCGCCGGCTTCGGCATGAACGAGGCGGGGCAATTCATCCCGCTCGACTGGTGGAAGGTCATCTTCAATCCATCCTTCCCCTACCGTCTCGTCCATATGGTGCTTGCCGCCTACCTGACCACCGCCTTCGTCGTCGGCGCGGTCGGAGCCTGGCACCTCTTGGAAAACACGGCACCCCGCCGCTCGCGCACCATGTTCTCGATGGCCATGTGGATGGCGACGATCGTCGCACCGATCCAGATTCTTGCCGGCGACGCGCATGGCCTCAACACGCTGGAACACCAGCCCGCCAAGATCATGGCGATGGAAGGCCATTACCAGAGCCATCCGGACGGAGCCCCTCTGATCCTGTTCGGCCTGCCCAATTCGGCGGAAAAGCGGGTCGACTACGCGATCGAAATCCCGAAGCTCTCCAGCCTGATCCTGAAACACGACCTGAATGCGCCGCTCACAGGCCTCGACACCATCCCGGACAACCTCCACCCGCCTGTCGGCACGATCTTCTGGTCCTTCCGCGTCATGGTCGCCATCGGTTTTGCCATGCTCGGCATCGGCCTCTGGAGCCTCTGGTGTCGGTACAAAGGCACGCTCGACAGCAGCGACTGGCTGCACCGCGCCGCCGTACTGATGGGCCCCGCCGGCTTCGTCGCGGTGCTTGCCGGCTGGATCACCACCGAGGTCGGCCGCCAGCCCTATACGGTCTACGGCCAGCTCCTGACGGCCAATTCGATCTCGCCGATCGCGGCACCCGCCGTCGCCGCCTCGCTGATCGCCTTCATCATTGTCTATTTCCTCGTCTTCGGCGCCGGCACCTTCTACATCCTGCGGCTGATGAAGCGCTTGCCGCGCGATCCGATGCCCGACTTGGACGAAGGACCGATCAGAACCTCGGGCATCATGCCCGGCCCCGCTGCCGGTGCACATGCCGGACACACCCATGGGAGCGCACATCATGGCCATTGATCTTCCCTTCATCTGGGCCGCCATCATCGCCTTTGCGGTGCTCGCCTATGTCATCCTCGACGGCTTCGATCTCGGCATCGGCATCCTCTTCCCGTTCTTTCCGGAAAAGCGCGACCGCGACGTGATGATGAATTCCGTCGCCCCCGTCTGGGACGGCAATGAAACCTGGCTGGTGCTCGGCGGCGGCGGTCTGCTCGCGGTCTTTCCGCTGGCCTATTCGATCATCCTGCCGGCCCTCTACGCACCGATCATCGCCATGCTGCTTGGCCTGATCTTCCGTGGCGTCGCCTTCGAATATCGCTGGCGCACCAAACGCGGCGAGTTCCTGTGGAACTGGGCCTTTGCCGGAGGCTCGGCGCTCGCCGCCTTTTCCCAAGGCGTCGCGCTCGGCGCTCTGGTTCAGGGCATTCCGGTCGTCAACCGCGCCTATGCCGGCAGTTGGTGGGACTGGCTGACACCGTTCTCCATCGCCACCGGCTTTGCGATCCTGATCGGTTACGCGCTGCTCGGCTCGACCTGGCTGATCATGAAGACCACCGGCGAGCTTGCCGAAAAGGCCCGCAAGATTGCCTTGCAAACCTGCTTTGCCACCATCGCCGCCATGGGTATCGTCAGCCTGTGGACGCCGTTCCTCAAACCCCAATATCTGGAGCGCTGGTTCGGCTGGCCGACCGCCATCTTCAGCGTCATCGTGCCAGTTCTGGTTCTCGGCTGCTTCGCGCTGCTTGTGACGGGCATCCGCGGCAAGCGTGACGCACAGCCCTTCCTCGCGGCGCTCGGCCTGTTCGTGCTCGGTTATGCCGGCATCGGCATCAGCTTCTATCCCTTCATGGTGCCGCCGTCGGTTACCATCTGGGATGCGGCAGCGCCCGATTCGAGCCTTTCCTTCCTGCTCGTCGGCGCCCTCGTGCTCGTGCCGATCATCCTGATCTACACCGTCTATGCCTATTGGGTCTTCCGCGGAAAGGTCGATCCCGAGGAGGGGTACCACTGATGACCGAGAACAGCCTGCCAAAAAAACTTCTCTGGTTCGCCGGCCTCTGGCTCCTGGGCGTCGCCACTGTCACCATTGTCGGCTTTGCCATCAAACTCTCGCTCGGCGCCTAATGCCCGTCGTCCAAAAGTGTGCAGCGGTTTTGGGCGACGTGCGTAAAAACACATCCCGTGCGCGATGCGCCTAGCACGCCGGGCGACGCCAAATGCAAAGCCTCGCTCAAGTTTCCTGCGCTACCTCTAAGTCACACGTCAGCAGGCAATGGCTTCCAGCGGGAGACAGGACCGCACCCTCCTCCGCGCAGATGCTGCTTGCCTGCTGATGTGACCATTTTCCGGATTGGCCGCTCGCGGTGGCCGTTCGGCAAGGACCGCGACAGGCACGAGGCACGCCATGACCAAACTCTCGATCTGCATTCCCGTGGAAACCGGCGAGCAGGATGCCCTGCCACTGGTAACCGCAATTCTGGAAAACCGAAACGCGGATCTTGAGATCGTCCTGGCAAAACCATCGGACATCTCGCTCTCCGACGCGCTTCTCAGCGCCGCGTCCAACGATGGGCGCGTCAGGATCACCGATACAGGTCAGGGCACGACCCGCCAGTTCCTGTGGCACCGCGCGGTCTCCGCCGCGGCGGGCGACTGGGTGACGCTGGTCAATCCCGGCGATATACTCGAAAGCGACCTGTCGATCATGGTCGCATTTCTCGAAACCAGCTCGCCCGGCGTCGATGCCCTTGCCTGGAACGCGTTCCAGATCGACCGTAATGCGGAGCCAGGCAAGGCGAGTTCGGTCGCGATCCCGGCGAGCTCTCATATCCAGACACTCGACAAGAACGCGATGCTGAAGGCCTTCTTCTACTGGGAAGACAGCCTCAGCTGCCCGAAGATGCCGTTCGGCCTCTATCACGCCGCCATTCGCCGCTCGCTGGTCGACACGCTGCTGCAATTGCCAGAGCCGCGGGACTGGTCGACGCCGGTGCCGCAATATGAGTGGGCCGCAAAGGTGCTCCTGTTTGCAAACGAGCTTGCCTTCTTCCCGCGCCCCATGTCTGTGATCAGCGTAACGCCCTTCGTGGCTCAGCCATCCCTGCAGCCTTGGAACTTCCCCTTCCATTCGGGCCTGGGCCTTGCCGGCGCCGTGGCCGAAGTGCAGTTCCATGTGCTTCGCGAACTCGGCAACGCCTGGGCCGGCGGCAACGAGGCCTTCGTGCGCGCAATGATGATCGATTGCATGATGGAAACCACGCGCGAAGCCTATGTCAGCAAGGGCAATACGTATTTCGCTGCTCTTGGCCAATTCGAAAGCGGCCGTCTCGCGCCCTTGTTCCGTCCGGAATTTCACGAGGTTCGCCCCAAGGATATGCGTCGCGGCCTGCATGGCAACGCCGTTTTGATCGACCGTTTTATCGGCGGCGCACGAACCCCGCAGGAATTCTACCAGGTTGCCAAGTCCCTCATCACACCGATTGCTGTCCTGTGTCGCCCTCAAATAGGCTGAAATACGGGATGACGGCAGCGCAGCTCAGCGGATGCAAGCGTGAAGGCGTTTTTGAATGTTGAAGAAAATCGCAGTCACCGGTGCGACGGGCTTTATCGGAAAGCATGTTCTCAAGGCGCTGAGTGAGCGGCCCGTCGAAGTCGTCGCGCTTTCGCGACAGGTCAGCGATCTGCCGCAGTTTCCTCTCGTCTCTTGGCGCAGCATCGATATGGCCGCGCCGCCCGCCGATCCTCATGAAGCCATGGGCTGCCCGGATATCCTCATCCACCTTGCCTGGGACGGGCTGCCGAACTACCGCTCGCTCCACCACTTCGAGGCGGAGCTGCCTCGGCAATATGCCTTCCTGAAACGAGCCGTCGAATGCGGCCTGCCTTCCCTTTTTTGCGCAGGCACCTGCTTCGAATACGGCATGCAGACCGGTGCGCTCGAGGAGAGCCGTTCCTGCACACCCGACAATCCCTACGGCTTTGCCAAGCACGCCCTGCAACAGCAACTGAGTTTCCTTGAGCGGTCCATGCCGTTTTCCTTCACATGGGCGCGCCTGTTCTACACTTACGGCCCCGGCCAGGGAGCGCGCTCGCTGTGGACGCAATTCCATGAGGCATACCGCAACGGCCACTCGAGCTTCGACATGTCGGGCGGCAAGCAGGTTCGCGATTTTCTGGCCGTCGAAAAGCTGGCTGGCCGCATCGCAGATCTTGCCCTCGGACCGGGAGGACACGGCGTCGTCAACCTCTGCTCGGGGGTCCCCGTCACCGTCCTCGATCTCGTTCGGGAATGGGCGGCGGAACTCGGTTGGGCCGTCCGGCTCAATCTCGGTCACTACCCTTATCCCGATTATGAACCGATGGAATTCTGGGGTGACGACACCCTGCTCAGAAAGGCGCTCATCGCATCATGACACGTTACCGCGATCTCTATTCTGTCGAAGATCTGCCAATCTTCCAAAATCGTATGTACGCCTCGGAGCAGGAAGCCATTCATTGCCCCAAGGGAAACATGCGGCTTGCCGAAGACCTCGAAACAGGGTTGCTCTACAACCTGCATTTCGAGCCAGACCAGATGGTCTATGACGAGCATTATCAAAACGATCAGTCGAGCAGCTCGATTTTTCTGTCTCACCTCGATGAGGTCGCCGGGATTATCGGCCGGACGATGCCATCGGAGCTTATGTTGGAGATCGGCTGCGGCAAAGGCAGGTTCATGGACCTTCTGCTTGACCGGGGTTTCAACATCGTGGGCGTCGATCCGACCTATGAGGGCGAAAGCGCCCGGGTGATAAGGTCCTATTTCACAAAGGAACTCAATCTGCGCGGCGACGGGATCATTCTGCGTCACGTGCTTGAGCACATCCAAAACCCGTTCGATTTTCTCTGCATGGTCCGCGATGCCAATGGGGGAAGCGGCAGGATCTATATCGAAGTTCCCTGTTTCGACTGGATATGCAGCCACAATGCATGGTTCGACATCTTCTATGAACACGTGAACTATTTTCGGGAGGCCGACTTCCAAAGGATGTTCGGCACGGTCTACGAGTCCGGAAAAGTATTTTCGGGACAATATATCTACGTTGTCGCCGAGCTATCCAGCCTTCAGCGCCCCGTCTATGACCCACGGCACGCGGCGCAATGCACCGCCAGTTTCTTCAGTCAGCAGCCGGAACTTCCTGCTGCGGCAAGCCAGCATCAACGGCGCATCGTGTGGGGCGCGGCCTCCAAGGGCGTCATATTTTCGCTGATGTCGAAACGGCGAGGCCAGGCGGTCGACACGATCATCGACATCAGCCCGGCCAAGCAGGGCCGGTATATCCCCGCGACCGGGCTGCGGGTGCATGCCCCGGACGCGGTTCTTCCCACCATCCCGGATGGCAGCATTGTTCACGTCATGAACTCCAATTACATGGACGAGATCAAGGCGATGTCACAAAATCGCTTCGTGTACAAAGGCATCGACAATGTCCTTTCGTGAAGCCCTTGCAGAAGAAAGCTTACCCATGGATATCTCAACTGCTGCGAAAACATTTCTGACGGCATCGATCGCGCCAAAATACTCCTATAATTTCTCCTGGCTTGGCCGGCCGATCATCCAGTACCCGCAGGATATTGTTGCCATGCAGCAGATCATCTGGGAAACGCAGCCTGATCTCATCATCGAAACAGGCATCGCGCATGGCGGGTCGCTCATCTTTTCCGCTTCGATGCTGGAGCTCAATGCGGCTTGCGGCGGCAATCCGGAGGCGAGCGTTCTCGGTATCGACATCGATATTCGCGCCCACAACCGGACTGCAATCGAAGCCCATCCGCTTTACCGCCGCATTTCGATGATCGAAGGCTCGTCCATCGATCCCGTCGTGATCGCCCAGGTGCGCGCCGCCGCCGAAGGCAAGAAATCGGTGCTCGTTTGCCTCGATTCCAACCACACGCACGATCACGTGCTCGCCGAACTGGAGGCCTATGCGGATCTGGTGACGGTGTCCAATTATTGCGTCGTCTTCGATACGGTTATCGAAGACCTGCCATCCGAAAGCTATCCGGATCGGCCCTGGGACAAGGGAGCCAACCCGAAGACTGCAGTTCATCAGTGGCTGAAATCCCATCCGGAATTCGTCATCGACAAGGACATTGATGAAAAGCTGCTGATCTCCGTCGCCCCCGACGGCTATCTGAAACGCGTCAGCTGACACGAAAAGGCGGGCGATCCCTGATCGCCCGCCTTTTTTCCTGTCATGCCGCGTCCGCATCGAACGCGGCAGCGCTACTCACGCGCTCTTTCTTTCGTTTTCTTTGACCAATTTTTCTACCTGTTCGAGCGGCACGATGATCTGCTTGACGATCTGGAAAAGCTCGCTCGGCGTGCCGACGCCTGCGATGTCCTCATCGAGATAGAGGATCTTGTCAACCATACCGAAATAAAGGACGTCGGTTGGCGTCTGGTACCGTGGCTGGAAAGCCGACAGATGCGCGCCGCCATCCCAAGCCTCGACCGCTGCACGGTAACCAGCAACAAAGAGGTCGAAATTTTCTTTGCCGCTGCTGCTCGAGCAACTCAAGGCACAGGCACGGGCGAAATTCTCCTGCCATCCGGCCGGCGCCTTGTAGCCGTATGTGTATTTGAACCATTGCTGGCACATGCCGATTGCTGCGGTATTCCCGAGAAACACCGGGAACGGGAAATCCTTCATATAGGCATCGTTATCGATATTCCGGCCGATCTCCGACATGAACTGCGCGTGCATCTCCGTCATCCGGCTGGCGGTATGGACCCGCCCGGAATTGCTCGCGGCACAGACGCCCATGACCGAAAACGGGCGCTCGACGTGGACGAAGGTGGTGGCAGTGACGAGAAGCTTGCAGGTATTTTCGAAATCGACGACCGGATGCTCGAAATAGCGGCCGTTGAATTTGGTACGGATCTTCTCCATCGTCTTGCGGGAGACGGCGCCGTGATAGACGGAAAAGAGGCAGTTCGGCTTGGAAGCGGCATGCGACCAATGGAAGAAACTGCCATAGAGGGCGTTGCGTGGAACCTGGTGATAAAAGGCGCCCATAGGTACGGCGATCACGCATTTGCGCGGACGGAAATCCGGCCAGTTGTAAGTCAGACGCGACCAGGCGATCGCTTCGACGGTCGGCACGTCAGCCTGAATCTTTTCGATGAGATCGACGACATCGGGATCGACGTAGTCGTCGTCGCCGATAACGCAGATGAACTCGCCCGTCGCCACCTCCATGCAGCGCTCCCAGTTGCCGACCATCGGCAGAACCTGTTCGGCCGGCGGCAGGAACTTGACGCGCGGATCGCCTTCGATTTCCGCCATGAACGCGCGCATGATCGAAGGATCGTCCGAATTGTCCGCGAAGACATACTCGATATCCGTCCTGAGGTTCATCAGCAGGCTTCTGATGGTTTCCTGGAAATAGCGCTGGCGGTTCCGTGAGGGCACACAAATCGTCAGTTTCGGCTGGGCGAACATGAAATATCTCCGTTTGTCGAACACTAGCGGTGAGGGCTTTCGCGAACCTTGCCCGCGACCCTTTGAACCTGCCTCGGGTTTTCGGCTTTTCAGGAGCAGGATCGCTTGATAAGCAGCGTTGGATTGGGTCTTGCTGTGCAGCAAGCCGCCCGTGAGACATGACACCCGGAGACCCGCATGCAGAAAAATCCGGCAGACTGCGCCTCGATGGCGGATATCCGCGCCGAGATCGACCGGCTGGACAAAGCGCTGATGGCACTGTTTGCGGAACGCTGGGCCTATATCGATCGCGCCGCCGAGATCAAGAAACCGGCCGGACTGAAGGCCGACATCCCGGCTCGCGTGAATGAGGTTCGGCGCAACGCACGAAAAAACGCCGAGAAGGCCGGGCTCGATGCCGACTTCTACGAGGATATCTGGACGCGGCTCATCCAGCATTCGATCGAGCACGAGCAGGTCGTGCTCGGCGAAATCGAAAAATGAGCCTTCGCGATCAGCCGATCTCGGCGACGGGCGTATCGGCCTTCTTCATCGGCGCATCGACGGCAACCTGAGGCAGATCGGTGCGCGCGCCATCGACTACGGATGCACCGTCAGCTTCGGCACCACTGTCACGAACTTGCCACCCCAATCGCTGATATACGAAAGCTGCTGTTTGATTTCGGCCTGTAGGTTCCATGGCAGAATAACCACCCTTTCCGGTTTTTCGGCTTTCAGGACGTCCTCCGTGACAACCGGGATGCGGCTGCCGGGGAGCAGGGTTCCCTGCTTGGCCGGATTCTTGTCGACGACAAACGGCAGGAGATCGGGCTTGACGCCGGCGAAGTTGATGAGCGTGTTGCCCTTCGCCGCGGCGCCGTAGGCCGCCACCTTCAGGCCCGCCCGCCTGCTTTCGATGAGGAATTCAAGGAAGCCGTCGCGCACGGTCTGCGCCGCCTCCTGAAAATTCGCATAGAAGGCATCCTCAAGCATGCCTGCCGCGCGCTCGGCATCCAGCGTCCTGGCGACGGCTGCCATTTTCGCACGTGCCCCCGTATCGCTGCGCTGCGCGAACACGCGCAGGCTGCCGCCATGCCATGGCGTCGTCTCGACATCGAAGACGCAAAGACCGTTCGCTTCGAAGATGCGCGTCACGGCCGTCAGCGACAGATAGGAATAGTGCTCGTGATAGGCCGTATCGAACTGCGCCTCGTGCACCATATTGAGCAGGTGCGGAAACTCGAAGGTGGCGACGCCGTTCGCCTTCAAGAGACGCGTAAAACCGGCGACGAAATCGTTGATGTCCGGCACATGGGCCAGTACGTTGTTGGCCGCCATCAGATCGGCCGAACGCCCCTCCGCCGCCAGTTTCTCGGCGAGTTCGACGCCAAAGAATGCCTCGACGATGTCGATACCCTTTTGCCGGGCAGCCGCTGCCGTACTTGCCGTCGGCTCAATACCGAGGCAGCCGATGCCGCGCTCCTTGGCGTATTGCAGCAGATAGCCGTCATTGGCGGCGACCTCGACGATGTGCGACGCTTCGGTCAAGCCGAAACGGGCCTGCATCTCGGTGACATACTGCCTGGCGTGGTTGAGCCAGGAGGTCGAGAAAGAGCTGAAATAGGCATAGCTCGACGAGAAGAACGTCTCGCGGTCAGCGAAATCTTCCGTCTGCACCAGCCGGCATTCCCGGCAGCAGCGGATGATCAGCGGGTACCAGAGTTCCGGCATATGGCGGTTGGAGGGATCGACATAGGAGTTCGACGGCGGAGCAGTGCCGAGATCGAGGAACGGCACCATATGCGTCGATCCGCAGTGACGGCATTTCATGCGGCAACTCCGCGATAGTCCGGCGACAACAGGGGATGCGCGGCATCGCGCGGCGAGAGATTGATCACCGGCAGCGGCCAGTCGATAGCGAGCGCCGGATCTTCAGGGTTGAGCCCGCCTTCCGCCTCAGCGGCATAGGGCTCAGTATGGGCGTAGATCATCCGGACATCATCGGTCAGCGCCTGGAAGCCATGGGCGAACCCCTTGGGGATCAGCAGCGAACAGGCATTGTCTTCGGAAAGCTCGACAGTGAAATGCCGCAGAAAGGTCGGCGAATGCTGGCGGATATCGACGGCGACATCGAGAATGCGGCCACGCGTGCAGGTCACCAGCTTGATCTCGGCCTGCGGCGGGCGCTGGAAATGCATGCCGCGCACCGTTCCCTTGAACGCCGTGCCAGTCTCGTTGAGCTGCGCAACGCGTCCTTGCCAGCCGAAGGCCGCAAGATCGTCCGCGCAGAACAGGCGCGAGAGGAAGCCGCGCTCGTCCGCCATCTTCCTGCGGGTCAGAACCAACAATCCGTCGAGAGGCGTTTCAGCCGCCTCGAACCGCCCGCTCATCCGGTCGCCCTCTGAGGCTTGTCTTGAACGGCCAATCCAGCGAAATCCCTGATATCGGCAAGGCAGAGATCGAGCGCCGCGCGGCCATCGCCTTGCGCCCGGTACCATTCCATCGTCCGCTTGACGGTCTCTGCAAGCCGCCAGCGCGGCTGATAACCGAGTTCGGCCCGGGCCTTGGCGCTGTCGAGCACCAGATAACCCGCCTCGTGCGGACCGTCCGTTCCGTCGCCGAGTATCATCGCGCCGCCGCCGAAATGCCGCTCGGCCATCTTCAGAACCGCGCCGACCGATGCGGCCTCGCCGTGATCGGGTCCGAAGTTGTAGCTGTCGATACCCTCCGGCGCCCGCCACAACCGTTCTGCAAGGCCCATATAGCCGCCGAGCGGTTCAAGGACGTGTTGCCAGGGGCGCACGGACCGCGGGCGGCGCACCTGCAGCGTCTCGCCGCTCTGCCAGGCCCTGACCGCATCGGGGATCAGCCGATCCTCGGCCCAGTCGCCACCACCGATGACGTTGCCGGCGCGCGCCGTGGCAAGGCCGATCCTGCGGGCTGAGAAGAAGGATGCGCGGTAGCTCGCCGCGACGATCTCCGCCGCCGCCTTGCTGGCGCTGTAGGGATCATGGCCGCCGAGCGGATCGCTCTCCATGAAGGCAAGGCCCGTCTCAGCATTGTGGTAGACCTTGTCCGTCGTCACCACCACGATCGAGCGCACATCCTCCGACAGACGCAGGGCGTCGAGCAGATTGGCCGTCCCGAGTACGTTGACGTCGTAGGTTTCCGCCGGGCTGCGATAGCCGGCACGCACCAGCGCCTGTGCTGCGAGATGGAAGACGATCTGCGGCTTTGTCTTCAGAACATGATGGGTGACAGCATCGCGGTCGCGGATGTCGACGATGCCAGGACCATCCATCGCGCCGCCGAGCAGCAGGTGCAGCGAGGGCTCGGTCCGCGGCGCCAGCGACAGGCCGGCAACATCCGCCCCGAGTTCACGCAGCCACAGCGTCAGCCAACTGCCCTTGAAGCCGGTATGCCCGGTGACCAAGACGCGTTTTCCGCGCCAGAATTCATTCGTCATCGGCATCACCATGTTTTCCACGGCGGGGCGCCGCTCTGCCAGAGGCTTTCGAGGTGGTTCTTGTCGCGCAGCGTATCCATCGGCTGCCAGAAGCCTTCGTGGAAATAGGCCTGCAGCTCGCCGTCTCTGGCCAGTCCCATCAGGGGCTCCCCCTCCCAGCTTGAATGATCCGCTTCGATCCGGTCGATGCAGCGGGGCGAAAGAACGAAAAAACCGCCATTGATGAAGCCGCCCTCGCCTTCCGGTTTTTCGACGAAACCCTGAACCTCGGTGCCGTCCAATTGCAGCGCGCCGTAGCGCGCCGGCGGCCGCACGGCCGTCACCGTCGCCTGCTTGCCGTGGCTCTTGTGGAAGGCGATGGTCTTGCCGATATCGACGTTGCTGACACCATCGCCATAGGTGAAGCAGAAGGCTTCCTCGTTCCTCAGATAGGAGGCAACACGCTTGAGGCGGCCGCCGGTCATCGAGTTCTCGCCCGTATCGACCAGTGTTACGCGCCAGTTCTCGGCGCTCTGGCGATGGAACTCGATGCTGTTCTGCGACAGGTCGAAGGTGATGTCCGACATGTGCAGGCCGTAATTGGCGAAATATTCCTTGATCACATAGCCCTTGAAGCCGCAGCAGATGATGAAATCCCGTACGCCATGGGCATAGTAGAGCTTCATGATGTGCCAGAGGATCGGCCGGCCGCCGATCTCGATCATCGGCTTCGGCCGCAGATGCGTTTCCTCGGCAATGCGTGAGCCCAGACCGCCAGCGAGAATGACCGCTCTCATCGGATTCTCCGGCTAGGCGCCAAAGCCGTCGCCGGCGATGACTTGGCTGAGGGGAAACGGGCTGAGGGGAAACGGGCGCCTGAATTGGCCCGCGATCGAGTTGATCCCGGCCTGCGCGCCGCCTTCGACCGCACAGCCAATGGCTTTGCCGTCATACGGTTTCTAAGGCAGGGAAACGCCATGATGCTCCGGGTCCAGTCAGTCTATCCTGGCAGGCACCCTAGAAGCTGAAACTGTCGTCAAACTGGAGAGACGGCGCGTAAACGCCGGCTTTCCTGTCTTCCCGGCTGAATATCAGGCCAGGAAGACATAAATGATTGGCTTTCAGTAGGCATTCTTGCGCATCAGATGCTGTTCCCAATCGAGCGCGCTACGGATGATGCCGCTCAGGTCATCATATTCCGGCACCCATCCGAGTTCCTTCCTGGCGAGCGCTGGATTGGCGACGATCATCGCAGGGTCGCCTGCCCGCCGTTCCGAGAAAGTGACCGGGAAATCCTCACCATGCACCTTGCGCACCGCATCGAGCACTTCAAGCACCGAGAAGCCGTGGCCGTAGCCGCAATTGGCGGCGAGCGAACCGCCGCCGGCGCGCATGCGCTGCAGCGCCTTCAGATGCGCCTGCACCAGATCCCAGACGTGAATGTAATCGCGCACGCAGGTTCCGTCCGGCGTCGGATAGTCGGTGCCGAAGACACTCATCGACGCGCGCTTGCCGAGCGCCGTAGCACAGGCGACCTTGATCAAGTGCGTCGCCAAGGCCGAAGACTGGCCGCTGCGTCCCTTCGGATCGGCACCCGCGACGTTGAAATAGCGAAGCGCCGTATAGGTGAAGGCATGCGCGTTGGCCGTGTCGCGCAGCATGATCTCGGTCATCAGCTTGGACGAGCCATAGGGCGATTCCGGCTTCAGGTTGACGCTTTCCGTCACCGGTTCCAGAACCTCGGGCGTTCCGTAAACCGCCGCTGTCGAGGAGAACACGAAATAGGGGATGCCGGCCTCGACGGCGCTGGCAATCAGGCTGCGCGACTTGACCGTGTTGTTCTCGTAATAGCCGAGCGGATCGGCGACCGATTCCGGCACGACGATTGAACCGGCGAAATGGATGATGGAATCGATCTCGTTTTCCGCGAAGATCTGCCGCATCAGCACCGTGTCTGCGATGTCACCTTCGTAGAAGCGCGCTTCGGGCGCGATCGCCCAGCGAAACCCGGTTGAGAGACGATCGATGACGACAACCTGTTCACCGGCATCGAGCAATGCCCAGACCATGTGGCTGCCGATATAGCCGCCGCCACCCGTTACCAAAACCGCCATTGCGTACTCCCGCATTGTTGAAGTCAGCGGGATAAGACCCGTTCACGGGCCGACATACAAGGATTTTGTGCAGTGCCGAACGGTCAAATTCCACTCAACGAGACGCGATATAGCCGGCCAACAGCTCGGCGGCCGTTGCAATCTGGCCGGGATCGCGCAGGAAACAGGCGCGCATGAACAGCGAACCGCCCTCGCCGAAGGCCGTGCCAGGTGCCAGGCCGACACCGGTCTTGTCGACGATGTCGAGGGCTGCGCGGCGCGCATCCGTGACACCGTCGATCTTCAGGAAGGCGTAGATCGCGCCGTCCGGCTTCAGGGTCTGTACGCGGTTCGTCGCGATCAGCGCATCGCACAGCAGATCGCGCGAGCGGGTCGCCTTGGCGATGTTTTCTGCGACGAACCCGTCACCCCGATCGAGCGCAACAACCGCGCCGGCCTGGATGAACTGCGCGACACCGGAGGTCGAATACTGAATCAGGTTTTCGAGCACCTGGCCGATTTCCGGCGGCGCCACGATCCAGCCGGCGCGCCAGCCGGTCATCGACCAGTTCTTCGAAAAGGAATTGACGAAGAGGACGCGCTCATCCTCTTCCATGATGTCGAGGAAGGACGGCGCGCGGCCGCCATTGAAATAGTAGAGCGCATAGATTTCGTCGGCGATGATCCAGAGCCCATGCCGGCGCGCCAGATCAAGAATGGCCCTCAGATCGTCGTGCGATGCGGTCCAGCCGGTCGGGTTGGACGGCGTATTGACGAACAGCGCCCGTGTCTTCGGCGTGATGGCGTCTTCGAGCTTGCCGATATCGAGCTGCCATTTGCCGTCTTCGAAGCTCAGCGGCACCGCAATCGCCCGGACGCCGGAAAGCTCCGCGCTTGCCGCGAAATTCGGCCAGGCCGGCGAGAGGAAGACCACATCGTCGCCCGGCGAGGTCACAGCCTCGATCGCCAGCTTGATCGCCTGCATGCCCGACCCCGTCACATAGAAATTGTCAGGGGAAAGCGTCTTTCCGAAATGACGCTGATAGTAGCGCGCCAGCGCCTCGCGCAGCGGCGGGATGCCGCGCTGCCAGGTGTAGAAAGTCTCGCCGGCCTTCAGCGAATCCTGCGCCGCCTGCGAGATGAAATCCGGCGTCGGCAGGTCGCCCTCGCCGACCCAGAGCGGAATCAGGCCGTCGCGCCCGCGCGCATAATTCACCAGCTCGACGATGCCGCTTTCGGGTGCTGCGAGCGATCGGGGGCTGAGGCTGGCGAGAATGGTCATCGGCGGGCTCCTGACGCATGACCCGAAATCGCATAGATTTTCGGGGTTATGCGCAACGTCAAAGGGGAGAGCGCCCTTTGCATGCCCATTTGGGCGCGCGCGCTCTATTTGCCCGCCGCTTCTAGCGGTTTTTCAGATCACGATCACGCGATATTCGCTGACGAGTTTATCGATTTTGGTGATGTATCGCCTTACGCTCTCGGCTTCAGCAGGTCGCGGATTTCGGTCAGCAGTTGCACATCGACCGGCGGCGGTGCTGCGGGTTCCTCGCTCTTCTGCTTTTCCAGCGTGGCGCGCATGTTGTTGACCCCCTTGACCAGCAGGAAGATGATCCAGGCGAGGATCAGGAAGTTCAACACCACGGTGAGGAAGTTGCCATAGGCAAAGACCGCGCCCTGCTCGCGGGCGGCGGCAAGCGAGGTGGCGGTCACGGTGTTGGAGAGCGGAAAGAAAAAGTTGGAGAAATCAAGCCCGCCGGTGATTGCACCGACAACCGGCATGATGATGTCGTTGACCAGAGAATTGACGATCAGCGTGAAAGCACCACCGATGATGATACCGACGGCGAGGTCCATGACATTGCCTCTGGCAATAAACGCCTTGAATTCGTTCAGCATTAATCTCTCCTCATCTTTTCCTGAAACCGGCCGGCTTTACCTGCCCTTGCTCCGCCGGATAGCCGGGGGATGCTACTTGAAATTACACTCAAGTAAATCGAGCGTCGAAAAATGGAAGCGAAACCCACCGGTTTCGTGCCGTTCCAAAAACAGATGTCCGTTCTTTGACTTAAGGCTTAGGCGAGCCTGATTTTCTTCCCTTTCGTCTTGTCCTATGCTGATGTGAGGACAAGGAGGAGGCATGCTTTCGGGCTCGATCATCTTCGCGGCCGCCTTCGCCTATCTGCTGCTGTTGTTTGCGGTGGCAAGCTATGGCGATCGCAAGGCGCGCAACGCCCCTGCCGGCAAGGGCAGGCCGCTCGTCTATGCGCTGAGCCTGGCAATCTATTGCACCTCATGGACTTATTTCGGCGGTGTCGGCCTTGCCGCCGAGCGCGGGCTGGAATTCACCGGCATCTATATCGGCCCGATCCTGATGTTCACGCTCGGCCTGCCGGTGATCCGCCGCATCATCGCGCTTGCCAAATCCGAGAAGCTGACCTCGGTTGCCGACTTCGTCGCCGCGCGTTACGGCAAGAACCCGGCCGTCGCTGCGATCGTCGCGTTGATCTCGCTGATCGGCGCCATCCCCTATATCGCCCTGCAGCTGAAGGCCGTGTCGAGTTCTGTTTCCGCCATGGTCGATACCAGCGGCTATGGCATCGGCGCCGGCCAGAATTTTATCGATCTGCCACTGCTCGTCACGCTCTTCCTCGCCTGCTTCGCCATCGTCTTCGGCACGCGCCACACCGATGCCACCGAACATCAGGACGGTCTCATCCTGGCGATCGCGATGGAATCGGTGGTCAAGCTGCTGGCACTGGTGACGGCCGGCCTCTACGTCGTCTTCTTCCTGTTCGACGGCCCGAGCGACCTTTGGGCCAGGGCGCTCGCCAACAATCAGGTGATGACCGCGCTCAACTACCAGACGCCACTGCCGCGCTGGATCCTGCTCGTCGGGCTCTCCGCCTTCGCCATCATCATCCTGCCCCGGCAGTTCCACGTCACCGTCGTCGAGAACCGCACGGAAAAGGATCTGCGCACCGCCGGTATCCTCTTTCCCGCCTATCTGATCGCCATCAACCTTTTCGTCCTGCCCGTTGCCATGGCCGGCATCCTCACCTTTTCCGGCAGCGGCGAAGCCGATCTCTATCTGCTCACGCTACCGCTTTCCGCCGACATGCCTATCCTGACGCTGATCACTTTCATCGGCGGCTTTTCCGCCGCGACCGCCATGGTCATCGTCGCCTCCGTCGCGCTGTCGATCATGATCTCCAACGACATCGTCATGCCGGTCTTCCTCAGGCGCAACCTGATGGGCCGCGGCGGCTCGCAGGATGTCACCGGCACGCTGCTCAACGTCAGGAGGACGGCGATCTTCGCCGTCCTCCTGCTCGGCTACGGCTACTACCGCTCCGCCGACATGAGCGCCGGCCTCGCCTCGCTCGGCCTTCTGTCTTTCGCCGCCATCTCGCAAATGGCGCCCGCCCTGTTCGGCGGCCTCGTCTGGCGCCAGGCCAATGCCCGCGGCGCCATCGCCGGCATGACGCTCGGCTTCCTCGTCTGGGCCTATCTTCTCTTCCTGCCGAGCCTCGGCGGGCCGGATAACTCGCATGTGGCGGCGACCGTTCTCGGTTTCCTCTTCCCCTTCACTGCGATCTTTTCCGGCCCTGCCGCCGACCCGCTGGTCAATGCCTCGACGCTCAGCCTGCTCGTCAACATGACCGCCTATGTCATCGGTTCGCTGACGCGTGCGCCAAAACCGCTGGAGCGGCTGCAAGCCGGCGTCTTCATCCGCCGCAAATCGCGCTCGGAAAAGGCGTTTCGCGGCCGCAAGACCAAGATCACCGTGCTCGACCTGAAAACCACGATCGCCCGCTATCTCGGCGAGGAGCGCATGCAGCGCTCCTTCCGGACCTATGAGCGCCAGTCCGGCCGCTGGCTGGAGGACAACCAGCACGCCGACATGGCGCTCGTCCATTTTTCCGAGCAGTTGCTCGGCAGCGCCATCGGCTCCTCCTCCGCGCGGCTCGTGCTGTCACTGGTGCTGCAACGCATGGACGACACGTCTTCCGACACCGCCTGGCTGCTCGACCAGGCCTCGGAAGCGCTGCAGTACAATCAGGACATGCTGCAAACGGCGCTTTCGCAGATGGATCAGGGCATCGCCGTCTTCGACAGTTCCAACAACCTGATCATCTGGAACAGGCGCTTCCGCCAGCTGCTCGATCTGCCGGAAAGCGCTGGACAGGTCGGCTTTCCGCTGGCCGAGATCGTCTCCATCCTCACCAAGCGCGGCGACATCCGCAAGGAAGACGGCAAGGGGCTGATTGCCAACTTCCTGACGCTCGACAAGCCGTTCCTGCTCGAACTTTCCGGCGGCGAACGGATCATCGAAGTGCGCACCAACGCCATGCCGGACAAGGGCATCGTTACCACCTATACCGACATCACCCAGCGCGTCGCCGCCGACATTGCACTGAAACAGGCGAACGAGACGCTGGAACTGCGTGTTGCCGAACGCACCGGAGAGCTGACGCGGGTCAACAGGGAAGTGGCCGAAGCCCGCGCTGCGGCCGAGGAAGCCAATATCGGCAAGACCCGCTTCTTCGCCGCCGCCGGACATGACATCCTGCAGCCTCTCAACGCCGCCCGCCTCTATTCCTCGTCGCTGGTCGAACGGCTCGGGGATTCCGAAAACAGCGTGCTGGTCCAGAACATCGATTCCTCGCTCGAATCGGTCGAATCCATCCTTGGCGCCGTTCTCGATATCTCCCGGCTGGATACGGGCGCGATGAAGCCGCGCCTTCAATCCGTGCCGCTCAACGATCTCCTGCGCCGCATCGAAACCGACTTCGCCCCGGTCGCGCGCGCGGCCAATCTCAGGCTCACGGTGATGCCGACATCGCTGACGGTGCGTACCGACCCGAACCTTCTGCGCCGCCTGGTGCAGAACCTCGTTTCCAACGCCATCAAGTACACGCCAAAGGGCAAAGTCCTTGTCGGCGTGCGGCGCGAGGGTGACAACGCCGTTATCCAGGTGCTCGATTCCGGCATCGGTATTCCGGCGTCGAAGTTCCGCACGGTCTTCAAGGAGTTCGCCCGCCTCGACGAAGGCGCCAGGACCGCCTCCGGCCTCGGGCTTGGCCTGTCGATCGTCGACCGCATCTCCCGTGTGCTCAACCACGCCGTCGACCTGCAGTCCAAGCCCGGCAAGGGCACACGCTTCCGCGTCACCATGCCGATCGACCGCGCGGCCGGCAACGTCAAGACCGCCTCTGTGGCAACCGTTGGAACCGCCGAACCGCTCCACGGCCTGCGCGTCCTGTGTATCGACAACGAGGCCCAGATCATCGAGGGCATGAAGCTTTTGCTCGAAGGCTGGGGCTGCACGGTTTCAACCGCGCTGTCGCTTGCGGCCTGGCAGGCCGATCCGGTCAATCTCGCCCAGAATCCGGACGCGATCATCGCCGACTACCATTTGGACAAGGCGACCGGCATCGACGCGATCCGCGCGATCCGCGACCATTTCACAGTCGCCATCCCCGCCCTCCTCGTCACCGCCGACCGTTCTCCCGAAGTTCGCGCCGCCGCCGAACGCGACGGCATTGCGCTCCAGAACAAACCCGTCCGTCCCGCATCGATGCGAGCCTGGCTAACGCAGCTTTCGGTGTCGATGAAGGCGGCGGCGGAGTAAATAAAATTGAATTTTATAGTGAAACTGCTATATTGGCTGTCAAATGACGTCAGACGATGCGGTCGACATTAAAGAAGTGATTTTTCTGCCGCAGCGTGTCGAAGACGATTATCTGTCTCAACCGGCGGAAGTGGTTGAAGCATTTGATGCGCGCGTGACCGCCGTCCAGAATCTTCAGCGCCTGCCCGCAAAGCACCACCAAGCGCTATCGGGGAGCTTGAAAGGCATCGAAGAACTCCGTGTATCACACGACAGCAACACGTACCGGACATACTATCTTGCGAATTACGACGAGGCAGTGGTCCTTATCGATGCAGGCATGAAGAAGTCGAAGAAGGACGGCGAGATTCCGGCGGAACAGGTTGCGCGACTGCTAGAGAGAAAACGGCAGGCCGATCAGTTCTATATCGAAAATCGTGCATTGCTGCGCATGCGTTACGAGATGAGACGAAAACGAAGAGAGATGGCATAGGCGAAGGCAATGACGGACCCTACGACTGGAACTGCAAAATTGGGAAGCGGGAATTATCTTAAGGACCGCGGCTATGCCGACCCCGCCGAAATGCGGGTCAAGTTTCTGCTTTCGAATGAGATCGCTCTGGCCATCGAGGACAAGGCGCTCAGCCAGAAAGCGGCTGCGGAACTGACCTGCTTGAAGCAACCCGACATTTCCAGAATTGCAAACGGCAATGTCGGCGACTATTCCGTGTGGCGGCTTATGCGAACCCTGTCCCTGCTCGGCAAGGACATCGTCATCGACATTCATCAATCGAGCCAACAGCAAGGCGACATCAACACGAAAATCGCCCCCGCGAAACTGGCGGCAAGACGTTAATCCAAATCAAGCCGCGACGGCCGAAATCTTCCCCAGCTGGATGACCGCCTGCGTGCGGCTGTCGACATTGAGCTTAAGCAAGATCGCCGAGACATGCGCCTTGATGGTCGCCTCGGAGACGCCGAGTTCATAGGCGATCTGCTTGTTCAGCAGGCCTTCCGCCAGCATGCCGAGCACGCGCGATTGCTGCGGCGTCAGTGTCTGCAGCCGATGCAGAAGATCCGCCACTTCCGGCTCATGCTCCATGCCGCGCTGGAAGCCCGGCGGGGTGAAGATGTCGCCGGCCATCACCGTTTCGATGCCCTGGCGGATTTCCTCGACGCCGGCGGATTTCGACAGGAAGCCGGATGCCCCCAGTTCCAGCGCCCGCTGGATCGTCGCCGGATCGTCTTGAGCCGAAACGATCATCACCGGCAGGCTCTGGAATTCGGCGCGAAGGGCGATCAGGCCGGACAGTCCGCTGACGCCCGGCATGGTGAGATCGAGCAGCATCAGGTCGGCGGAGACGTTGTCGATCGCCGCCTGCCGCGCCGCGGTGAAATCACCGGCTTCGATGATGGTCGGATTTCCGGCCATGCCGGTCAGCGCCTGGCGCATGGCGCCGCGAAACAGCGGGTGGTCGTCCGCAATGATGATGGTCAAATCTGACGTCATGACGCTCCCTCCCAAGAGCCTGGCGCATTACGGCGCCGCGCGTCTTCTCAGACGCGCAAAGGTCTCCGTAACACTTTGAATCATTGCATAATTTTACCTTAGCTCGATTCCGATTTAAGGAATTATGCGATAGGCGAATCCTCCAATTCACCGCCGCCGCATGTATCATCCGGGAACAGGTCAGGTCTTCTGAGGGCCTTCCTCCGTCTTGCCCGACGGCGTCTTGTCCTCGCGTTCCAGATCCTTCACAATTCCCATGAAACTGCGCATCATTCTTTCCATGATGCTCATCGTCTGGTCAATCTCTTCCTCCGTCGGAAGCCGTGGTTTCAGCGCAGTCTGGCCTTCTCCGACAGCTTTTTCCAGGGTTTCGAGCCGTTTGGTTAAAAGATCGAGCTCCAGTTCGAAGGCGGTGCGCTCGTCGGCCGCCATCCGGCAGACCATTTCGCCGTTGCCCTCCTGGCAGAGCGACACCTCGCCCGTCTGCGTATCCAGCCGCGCAATGCCGCTGTCGGTCTTCTGCATGGCGTAACGTCCCGGTGCCGGCTCCTCGGCGAAGGCCGCGATGGCTGCGAAGACCCCGCCAAGGGTCACGACCGGTATCAACATCCTGTTCATCGCAACCTCCTTGATCGCCAAAAATCCGGGATCGGACCCGCTTGCCGGTGGACTTTCGCACAGGATTGCGGCAATCCCGCAAAACAGATCGTCCAATGTCCAGGAAACGGCGGCATGAGCAGCATCATCTACAAAATCGTCCCGGCAACTCTATGGCAGGATGCGCTGAACAGTGGAGAATTCAAGGGTGCTGCGATCGATCTGACGGATGGCTACATCCATCTGTCGACGGCCGAGCAGGCACCGGGAACCGCTGCCCGCTATTTTGCCGGACAGCAAGGCCTTCTGCTCGTCGCCGTCGATGGCGAAAAGCTTGGCGACAAGCTGGTCTATGAGGCCTCCCGCGACGGAACGCTGTTTCCGCATCTCTACGCCCCCCTTTCTTTCGACGCGGTCCTCTGGGCAAAACCGCTGCCGCTCGATGCCAACGGCACCCATCTTTTCCCTCAGGATGTCTTTCCGGAGTTTGGCCGATGATTGATGCCTTCCAGTCGCTCGCACGCCGCGGCCTCTTCCTGCTCGACCCGGAAGCCGCCCATGGCCTTTCCGTCAAGGCGCTGAAAACCGGCCTCGTGCCCGCCTGCGCAGCCGCCGCCGATCCACGCCTTGTCCAGAGCGTCGCGGGCCTTTCCTTTACCAATCCGCTCGGCATGGCGGCCGGCTACGACAAGAATGCAGAGGTGCCGGAAGCGTTGCTCAGGCTCGGCTTCGGCTTCACCGAGATCGGCACCGTCACGCCGAAGCCGCAGGCCGGCAACGACAAGCCGCGCATCTTCCGTCTGGTCGAGGATGACGCCGTCATCAACCGCCTCGGCTTCAACAATGAAGGCCATCAGGCGGCGCTGACCCGGCTTCGCGGCTGCTCGCGCGATGCCATGATCGGCGTCAATATCGGCGCCAACAAGGACAGCGCCGACCGGATCGCCGATTACGTCACGGGCATCCGCACTTTCTACGGCGTCGCCCGCTATTTCACCGCCAACATTTCTTCCCCCAACACGCCCGGCCTGCGCGACCTGCAGGCGCGCGAAAGCCTCTCGGCTTTGTTGTCCGCCGTGCTTGCCGCCCGCAACGAAGAAGCGGCCAAGACTGGTGTCCGCGTGCCGGTCTTCCTGAAGATCGCGCCGGATCTCACCGAAGAAGGCATGGACGATATCACAGCCGGAGCGCTGTCGCATGCGCTCGACGGGCTGATTGTCTCCAATACGACGCTGTCGCGCGACGGCCTGAAGGATCAGCGCCAGGCCAAAGAAAGCGGCGGTCTTTCCGGCAAGCCGCTGTTTGAAAAATCGACGATCGTGCTTGCCAAGATGCGCAAGCGCGTCGGCCCCGATCTGCCGATCATCGGCGTCGGCGGCGTCTCGTCGGCCGAAACGGCAGCGGAGAAAATCCGCGCCGGCGCCAATCTCGTCCAGCTCTATTCCTGCATGGTCTATGAAGGCCCATCGTTGCCGGGCAGGATCGTCCGCGGCCTGTCGCAACTCTGCGATCGCGAAAAGCTCTCGTCGATCGCTGATATCCGCGGCAGCCGCGTGGGCTATTGGGCCGCCAGGAACGTCTGAGCCGAGCGGCGCGGCACCAGCACCATCAGGAAAAGACCGCGAAACAGCAGGAACAGGTTGAGCGACGCCCAGAGCCCGTGATTGCCGAAGGCCGGCACCAACAGACAGAGCGCGGCGACGTAGCCCGCGAAGGCGGCCAGCATCATGTTACGCATATCACGCGACCAGGTGGCGCCGATGAAGACGCCGTCCATCAGGAAGGCGAGCGCCCCTGTCATCGCCGTGATCGCCGCCCAGGGCATGTAGGTATAGGCCACGGCCCGCACATCCTCCGCCGTCGTCAGCAGATCGACCAGCCCGTCGCCAAAGATCAGGAAGGCGACGGTGGTAAACCCGGCCAGAGCGAGGGACCAGATCGCCGTCATCTTCAGCGCCCGATCAAAGGCCGGCCGGAAGCGCGCTCCGATCGCCCGGCCCGTCAGCTGTTCGGCCGCGTTGGCGAGCCCATCGAGATAGTAGCCGGCGACGAGGAAGATCGTCATCAGCACGGCGTTGGCGGCAAGCGTCACGGGGCCGAGAGCGGTACCGATGCGCGTCATCAGGGTGAAGGCGGCGAGAAGCACGAAGGAGCGGACCATGATATCGCGGTTCAGCCCGAACAGCGGCTTCAAGCGTTCGCGGGCGATGATCGATGCCCAGCTCGGCGAAACCGTCCGGTCGAAGCGGCCACAGACGATTGCAAATCCGGCGATGGCGCCGACCACCTCGCCCGTCACCGTCGCCAGCGCCACGCCCATCACGCCCCAGCCGAGGTAAAGCCCGAGAAAGATACACAAGACGATGTTGATGCCGTTGATCAGCGTCTGCAGCATCAGCCCCGTTGTCCCCTGCCCGCGCCCGAGCACGTAGCCGAGAATCGTGTAGTTGGCGAGCGCCGCCGGGCCGGAGAGGATGCGACAGAGGAAATAGGTGCGCGTCACCGCCTCCACCTCCGGCCCCGGCGCCATCAACCAGAGCCCGGCCGCCAAGAGCAGCGGCGATAACAGGACGATGGCAGTCCCGCAGACCAAAGCGATGATCAGCGAGCGCCAAAACACCGCCTGCTCTTCCGTCCGGTCGTCGCGTCCAAAAGCCTGGGCGACAAGGCCGGTCGTGGCCGAGCGCAGGAAATTGAAGGTGGTGAACAGGAGGTCGAAGAGGATGGCACCGACCGCAAGGCCGGCAAGCAGCGTTGCCTGCCCCATATGCCCGACGACGGCCGTATCCACCAGGCCGAGTAGCGGCGTCGTCAGGAAGCCCAGCGTCATCGGCACGGCGATCGACAGGATCAGCCGGTTGGTGACGTGAAAGGGGCCTGCCCCATGGGTATTTTCGCTGGTATCGATCGTGTGCGCTGCCGTCATGCTTTGTCCCCAAGACCAGCCGCGAAACCCAGGAATCAGATCAGGCGGTCGAAAGCACCATGGCCCAATAGGGCTGGTTTCCGGAAGCCGGATTCCGCATCACCGCGACACCAAGCCCGCTGTAGTTCGGTCCCAGCATGTTTTCCAGATGCTTGGGCGAATGGTACCAGGCGGCATAGACCTTTTCTGCGCTGTCCTGGCCCATGGCGATATTCTCCGCCGCCGGCAGGGCGACGCCCTGCCCCTTCATGCGCTCGAGAAAACTGTCGCCCATGCCGATCAGATGGGACATCTTCCCGGCCTTGGCCATCCGGCCGGCCTGCGCAAGTGCTGCCTGCGCCGCAGCCGGGTCGCGCGCGAGCGGCTTGAGCCCCTCCTGCTCTCTCAAACCGTTGACGTATCCGAGCGTCGCATCCGTCTGGTCGCTGCCATCGCCGCTCGGGGTTACCTTGGGCGTGCCGCAACTGGCAAGAAAGCCGAGCGAAAGAAACGCCCCAGACCGCAGAAGAGTGCGCCGGGAGGCGAGGAAGTTCCGATCGTCCATATTACCGCCGGTAGCTGAGAATGCGCAGGATGATGAAGACCGGAATGACCACGGCCGCACCGAGCAGCAGGTAATCTCCGATGCGGCCGAGCGCCGCGAAGCCGGAATGCCAGAGGTCCAGAATGAAGTCTCGGACCGTGTAGAGAATGCCATAGGGCGTCCAGCCGAACACCGCCATGAGGAAGCCGACGATGATCGACACCACCAGCAGCTTGACGATCACCCGGCCGGGCGTATCGCCCAGAAACTTGTTCACTCCATCGGCCATGGCCCATGATTCTCCTGTTTTGCCTGACATAAGCCGCCACGGCGCCGCTCGCAAGCCACGAAGATTGGCGAGACCCCTTGCCGAGCCAATCGTCGCTTGCCATTTTTATCCTCGCACGCGACAAGCGGTCAAAGCCCAAGGGCACAATCGAGGCGCAAAAGCATGAACCTCAACCAGCTTTCCTCCGGCGACCTGATTGCCGACCGCCGCGCCGAATATGCGCATATGCTTGCCGACAGCGGCGACCATACCGGCGCCGCGGACCTGATGTCCCAGGCACTCGAGCTTGTTCCCGATTGGCCGGCCGGCTGGTTCCGCCTCGCCGACTATCAGGAGAAATCCGGCCGCAAAGAGGCGGCGGTCGCGGCGCTCAAGAAAGTTCTCGAGCTCAACCCTGACGATATTTTCGGTGCCGGCCTGAAACTCGCCCTGCTTGGCGGCGCCGAGACGCCCGAGCAGCCTTCGAGCCTCTATGTGGCGCAACTGTTCGACGACTATGCCGACCGCTTCGAGACGGCGTTGCTCGAAAAGCTCCACTACACGGTTCCGGAAAAACTCGCCGCCTTGATTGCAGTCGATGCGGGCAATGATCGCTTCGCCCATGTCATCGATCTTGGCTGCGGCACCGGCCTGTTCGGCGAGCGCATCCGCGACAAGGCGGATCATCTCGAAGGCTTCGATCTCTCCGCCAACATGCTGGCCAAGGCCGAAGACAAAGGCATTTACGACCGGCTTGCACAGGCCGACCTTTCCCTGCCGCCGGAACGTTCCGGCCTGTTTGCCAAGGGCAAGGCCTCCGAAAACCGTGCCAACCTCGTCAGCGCTGCCGATGTGCTGATGTATCTCGGCAATCTCGACAGCGTCTTCGTCATCGCGTCGAAGCTGCTTGCCGATGGCGGCCTGTTTGCCTTTTCCGTCGAGGATGGTGGCGAGGAAGGCGACTTCGTTTTACGCGAATCCCTGCGCTATGCACATTCGGAGAGCTACATCAGACAGCTCTGCAAGCGCTTTGGGCTCGAAATCCTCGAAACCCTCAAAACCACCATTCGCAATGATGGCGGAAAACCGGTCTCCGGCATTCTTTTCCTTACGAAAAAACCGGGCTGAACGAACTTTTCTTGCGAAGTTGAAATAGGTCAGCATTGCTTACATATTTCGCTTGATCGAGACGACGCAAATCCCGATAATTGCTGCATTGCACACAGGCGCTGCTTTCGAAAAGACCGCCGGCGCGCTCGTACTTCATTCATTCCCGTCATCGCCGTCCGGACCCGCCCGGGCGCATATCTTTTGCCGTCTCGGAGATCGCGCCATGAGCCTTATCAATGCCCTTGGTTTCTGGAACACCAGTGCAACGCGCCACACGCCGATCGAGGATGTGCAGGGCATCTTCTCCGGCAGTCTCGTTGCCGCGCTTGGCCTCTATGTGCTCGCCAGCGCCGGCCTTTTGACCGGCAGCACCGCCGGTGTCGCCTTCCTCCTGCATTATGCGCTCGGCATCAATTTCGGTCTCGCCTTCTTCCTGCTCAACCTGCCGTTCTTCTACCTCTCGTGGAAGCGCCTCGGCCTGGCCTTCACGGTGAAGACCTTCATCGCCATCGGCATCACCTCGCTGCTCACCAACGTCCAGAGCCAGGTGCTGCAGATCGCCAGTATCCACCCGGCCTGGGCAGCACTTCTCGGCGGCCTGTTGCTCGGTTTCGGCGTGCTCGCACTTTACCGCCATCGCGCCAGCCTCGGCGGCGTCGGCATTCTCGGTGTCTATCTGCAGGAACGGTTCGGCATCCGCGCCGGCCTGGTCCAGCTTGCCATCGATCTCTGCGTGCTGGCCGCCGCCTTCTTCGTCACCACGCCGCCGGTCGTGTTCTATTCGGTGCTCGGCGCCGTCGTGCTCAATCTGTTTTTGACCATCAACCATCGCGCCGACCGCTATATCGCGCTGTAGTCCTCTTCTCCCCAGCGGGGTGCTTGATGCCCTCGATAGTTTCTTTTGCGTTGATTGCTCTGCTTAGGCGCTTTTCTTTGCGTTCCGGCCTTGCGACAGCCCGTCGCCGGCGTAATATGTTTTGTAATACAAAGGAGGCGGCGATGGCCACACTGATGAACTTCCGGCTCGATGATGACCTCAAGGAGCGGTTCACCGAAGCAGCCGAGACTAAGCACCAGACACCGAGCGAAGCGATGCGGGAAGCATTGCTTCTCTACATCAAGCGCGTCCGAAACGAGCAAATGCGCGATGCTGCCGGACGGATCAGGGCTAACAAGGAAGATGAAGAAGACGCAATGCGTTGGATCGAAGCGCACGGTGTTGGCCTCGATGATTGAGCGTGGAGCCATTTACCGGATGGCCGAACGTGGTGTTTATACGGGCAAGCCTCATCCAGTTGTTGTGATTCAGAACCCAAATGTCCGTCTGGAAAGCGTGATCGTTGTTCCGTTGACTTCGAATGAAGCTCAATGCGAGCCAATCCGCATTGCTATCGACCCGGTGCCCAACAATGGGCTTGAGAAGCGTTCCTATGTGATGTGCGACAAGGTTCAAGCAGTCCGTGCGAGCAGCCTTGTTGAGCCTCCAATCGGCAATCTGCCCGCTGCAGTGCTCAAGCAGATACAGGACACCATTTACGACCTGATCGATGAAGGCGTGCCGCTGGATTAAATAGATCGAGAACAAGAAGTTCTCGACTGCCCAGCCGAAGGGATAATGGCGTCCCACCGGTTTTCACGCATTTAGTGACACCCCGCAGCGAGGCGGCTGCATAATCCACGGATGGATAAGCAAACAAACCCGCGCTTGCGTTTGGCAAAGCGGAGGATAGAAGGGAATTTTGAAGGGCAAGGGACACGGCGACAATGATGGCAACACCGACAAAATCCGCCTTCGCGGCACTGATGGCTTCAAGCGCCGAGCGTCATTCGCTGGCCGACGACGTGCAGGGCGTCGTCTCCGGCAGCATGCTTGCCGTGCTCGGTATCACGCTGCTCTCCAGCGCCGGGCTGTTGACCGGCGGCGTGCCGGGCATCGCCTTCCTCATCCACTACGCGACGGGCTTCAGCTTCGGCGCCTGTTTCTTCGCAGTGAACCTGCCCTTCTACTATCTCGCCTTCCGCCGCATGGGCCGTGCCTTCACACTGAAGACCTTCACCGCCGTCGCCCTCACCGCGGCCCTGTCGGAAGTTTTGCCGCGCGCACTGGGGCTCACCCATGTCGATCCGCTCACCGGCGCGCTGTTCGGCGGCCTTGTCATCGGCGCGGGCCTGCTGGCGCTCTTCCGCCACCGTGCCAGCCTCGGCGGCATCGGCATTCTGGCGCTCTATATCCAGGACCGCTTCGGCTGGCGCGCCGGCTTCATCCAGCTCGGCTTCGACTGCGCCATCGTCGCCTGTTCCTTCTTCCTCGCCAGTCCCTATATCATCGCCTGCTCGATCGCCGGCGCGCTGGTGATGAACATCACGCTGGCGGTGAACCATCGCAAAGATCGCTATATCGCGATGTGAGGGACACGCCGCGCGCGTATGATTTGCCGAAAGTCACCTTTGGTCCGAAGTGGACTGGCGTTCATTCCTGAATTCTGCAACCGTTGATATTATTATCAGACAAGCAGAGGCGCCAATGCAGCAAAGTATCGCCCTTATCGCCATCGTCGTTCGCGACTACGACGAAGCAATCGACTTTTACGTCAACAAATTGGGGTTTTCACTGGTTGAGGACACCTATCAACCAGAGCAGGATAAGCGCTGGGTTGTCGTCCGGCCACCGGGAAGTGGCAGCACCTCGTTGCTTTTGGCACGCGCTTCCTCGGATCATCAAGAGACATCCATCGGCAACCAGGCCGGCGGCCGGGTCTTCCTCTTCCTGCAGACTGACGATTTCTGGCGAGATCACGCCGCCATGGTGAATGCGGGAATCCGATTTACGCGCGAACCGAAGCAAGCCCCATACGGCATCGTCGCGGTGTTCGAGGATTTATACGGAAACCTATGGGATCTCGTGCAGTTCACGGATGGCCGGTGAACCATCGCAAGGACCGGTGTGAGCGCGTCCCGCCCGACCTTCAGACGTTGGCGTCGCCGCAAACTATCCTGCCTTTTTCAGCTGGTCGATGGCATTCAACGCATCATAAGGAGACCACCCCGCATCGACGGCAGCTTCCACCAGCTTGGTTTCCACTTCCTGCTCGAGCTTCTGATAGAGCGGCTCGAGTGCCTCCTGCACGGTCAGGATATGCTCGTCGGGTGGAATGACGGTTTCACGAGGTGCTGACAACGGCATACCCCTCTCCTTCCTGATTTTTTGCAAGAATAGTACCAATGCGAAGAGAGAGGAAGTGTTCCCTTACGGGTCGGCGATTCCTCAATTGCGGCACGATCATTCTCCGGCTCGCGCGGCAATGCGCGGCCGCGCAAACCGCGCTCTTCAAATCCCCGCCGTTTGATCTACATTTGTTCGCGTGAACCAGATCGATTCCGCCGCGCGCGCAGAAACCTCGCTATCCCTTCCCCCGCCCTTTCTGCACTGGTTCGCGGACAAGGGCTGGCAGCCGCGCGCGCATCAGCTGGAGCTTCTCTCCCGCGTTGAGGGCGGCGAAAGCATGCTTCTGATCGCGCCGACCGGGGCGGGCAAGACGCTCGCCGGGTTTCTCCCTTCGCTGGTCTCGCTCACAGGGCGCGGGAAAATCCCGCCGGACTCGGCCTTCACCGGCATCCACACGCTCTATATCTCGCCCTTGAAGGCGCTCGCCGTCGATATCGAACGCAACCTGATGAAACCGGTCGGCGAGATGGGGCTGCCGGTGCGCATCGAAAACCGCACCGGCGACACGCCAGCCGGCAAGCGCCAGCGCCAGAAGCTCAACCCGCCGGATATTCTCCTGACGACGCCGGAGCAGGTGGCGCTGCTGCTTGCCAATGGCGAGGCCGAGCGCTTCTTCAAGGACCTGAAATATGTGGTGCTCGACGAGTTGCACTCGCTCGTCACCTCCAAGCGCGGCCATCTCCTGTCGCTCGGCCTTGCGCGTCTCAGAAAACTGGCGCCCGGCCTGCAGGCGATCGGCCTTTCTGCCACCGTCGCCGAACCGATGGACCTGCAGCGGTGGCTTAGCCCCCAGAAAGCGGGCGAAAACAATCATGCCGGGCTGATCACCGTGACCGGCGGCGCGCGGCCGGACATCTCGATTCTGCGCACCGAGGAGCATGTCCCCTGGGCCGGCCATTCCGCAGCCTATGCCATCGGCGACATCTACCGGGCGATCGGCGGACAGAAGACCACTTTGCTCTTCGTCAACACCCGCAGCCAGGCGGAGCGGGTGTTCCAGGAACTCTGGACGATCAACGACGATAATCTGCCGATCGCCCTTCATCACGGTTCGCTCGACGTCGCCCAGCGGCGCAGGGTCGAGGCGGCGATGTCGGAAAACCGGCTGCGCGCCGTCGTCGCCACCTCGACGCTCGATCTCGGCATCGACTGGGGCGATGTCGACATGGTCATCCATGTCGGCGCGCCGAAGGGCGCCTCGCGTCTTGCCCAGCGCATCGGCCGCGCCAACCACCGCATGGACGAGCCGAGCCGCGCCATCCTGGTGCCGGCCAACCGCTTCGAGGTGATGGAGTGCCAGGCAGCGCTTGACGCCAATTATATCGGCGCGCAGGACACCCCGCCGGTCGGCCGCGGCGCGCTCGACGTGCTCGCCCAGCATGTGCTCGGCATGGCCTGCGCCGCCCCGTTCGATCCCTTGGCGCTCTACGCGGAAATCACCAGCGCCTCGCCCTATGCCGATCTCACCTGGGAGACCTTCGAGCGCATCGTCGATTTCGTCGCGACCGGCGGCTATGCGCTGCGCTCCTACGAGCGCTACGCCAAGATCCGCAAGACGCCCGAAGGCCTCTGGCGTGTCTCCAACCCGCTGATCGCCCAGCAATATCGTCTCAACGTCGGTACGATCATCGAATCGCCGATGCTGAATGTCCGCATGGTCAAGCGCAACGCCCGCGGCGCGCTCGGACGCGGTGGCATGCCGCTCGGCAAGGTCGAGGAATATTTCCTCGAAATGCTCTCGCCGGGCGATACCTTCCTGTTTTCCGGCAAGGTGCTGCGCTTCGAAGGTATCCGCGAAAACGAATGCCTCGTCAGCCAGGGCTATACGCTCGATCCCAAGGTTCCCTCCTATGCCGGCGGCAAGTTTCCGCTGTCCACCTACCTCGCCCAGCAGGTCCGCAAGATGCTGGCCGATCCCGCCCGCCATGCGACCCTGCCGGACCAGGTGCGCGACTGGCTGTCCCTGCAGAAGGATTTTTCGATGCTGCCGAAGGAGGACGAGCTGCTGATCGAGACCTTTCCGCGCGGCAGCCGGCATTACATGGTGATCTACGCCTTCGAGGGGCGGCTTGCCCATCAGACGCTCGGCATGCTCTTGACGCGGCGGCTCGACCGCGCCGGGCTGAAGCCGCTCGGCTTCGTCGCCACCGACTATTCGCTGGCCGTCTGGGGCCTGGAGGACCTGGGCGTTGCGTTCAAGACCGACCGCCCGAGGCTTGCGGACCTGTTCGACGAGGACATGCTCGGCGACGACCTGGAGGCCTGGCTCAATGAGAGCTTCCTCTTGAAACGCACCTTCCGCAATTGCGCGGTCATCGCCGGACTGATCGACCAGCGCCATCCGGGCAAGGAAAAGAGCGGGCGGCAGGTGACGGTGTCGGCCGACCTCATTTATGACGTCTTGCGCAGCCATGAGCCCGACCACATCCTGCTCGAGGCCACCCGCAACGACGCATCGACCGGGCTTTTGGAGATCGAGCGGCTTGGCGATATGCTGTCACGAATCAAGGGCCACATCACCCATCGCCCGCTGACGCAGATTTCGCCGCTGGCCGTTCCGGTCATGCTCGAAATCGGCAAGGAGGCGGTCGGCGGCGAAGCGCAGGATTTCCTGCTTGCCGAAGCTGCCGACGAATTGTTTGGCGAGGTAGTGGTAGGGCATTGAAATCAACTCTAAGCCGGAACCAAATGCACCGCATAGCCCACGCCATCGCCGCCCTGCCGGACAATCCGGCGCTGTCTGCCCGCACCGTGATCAACGGCGTGGCGGCCGTCTGCGATCCGCTCGGCGGCCTCTATCTGCCCGATCTCGACATTCTCGTGGTCTCCGACCTGCATCTGGAAAAAGGCTCGGCCTTTGCCCGCCGCGGCATGCTGCTGCCACCCTATGATACGCTGGCGACGCTGCGCATTCTCGATGCCATCATCTGCCGCCACAATCCGAAGATGGTGATCAGTCTCGGCGACAATTTCCACGATCGCGTCGGCTCGGCCCTGATGCCGGAGCTTTTCCGCCAGATGATCGAGACCATGGCACGCGGCCGCGAATGGATCTGGATCAACGGCAACCATGACCCGGACGGAACCACCAGCCTGCCCGGCTCATCCGCCGACGAACTCCACTACGCCGGCCTTGTCTTCCGCCACGAACCGGCTAAGGACGCCGCGGCCGGCGAGATATCCGGCCATCTCCATCCGGCGGCAACCGTCACCCGGCGCGAAAAAAGGGTCCGCCGCGCCTGCTTCGCCACCGACGGCAAGCGCCTGATCATGCCCGCCTTCGGCGTCACCACCGGCGGCCTCGACCTGCGCCACCAGGCTATGCGCGGCCTGTTCGACCACCAGAGCCTCGTCGCCCACATGCTGGGGCGGGACAGGATTTACTCGGTCAAGTTCGCGAATTTGCTGGGGTAGAAATGCAAGCTCTTCTGCGGTCGCGCCTGATGTGCTAACTGTTGTTAACAGTTGTTACCTTTCTGCGAGACCGGCGATGGCGAGCTTTGCGCTGAACGAACACTACGAGCGCTTCATTCAAAAGCAGCTCGAATCTGGCCGCTACAACAACGCCAGCGAAGTTGTGCGGGCCGGCTTGCGGATGCTGGAAGATTTTGAAGCTGCACGCGAGCGTTGGCTGCGAGAGGAAATCCCCTCACGGCTGGAGGATATCCACCAGAATCCCGAAAATGCTGTCTCTCTTGAGGACGCGTTTTCCCGGCTGGAGGCGCGGCATCAAGCACGGGTCGCGAAGACAAAGTAGGCTATGCGCTACCGCGTTCTCCTCCATCCAAAGGCCGAAGAAGAACTCAACGGACTCTACGACACATTGGCCGAAAGAGCTGGTCCCGCAACCGCATGGACCTTCGTCGCCGGCATTCGCGCATTCTGTTCCGAGTTATCTGACTTCCCGGAACGCGGCACCGAGCGCGTCGAGTTCATGCCGGGGCTGCGTATCATCGGCTACCGGCGAAGCGTGAGCATCGCCTTCACCGTGCAGGCCGACGCTGTCGTCATCCTCGGCATATTCTATGGCGGCAGGAATTTTACCGCCGAGACGTTTGAAGATCGGTTTTAGCCGAAGGCAGGCGACTTCACCGGGGGCCTGCCGGAAGCTCCACCTCTACCCCAAGCGGCTCGAAATGTCGCATGTTTTCAGTAACCACGGTCAGATCAAAGGATTTGGCGGTCGCGGCGATAATGACGTCGCCAAGCCCCGGATGCCGGCCTTGTCCGATCGCCTCGTCCTCGATTTCTCCAGCAGCCAGCGCGACCGCGATATCCATCGGTAGAATACGGTCGTCAAAGGATGAAATAATCCCGTCGAGCCATTGCCGAAGCAGATGCGATTTGTCGGTGGCGCCGCGACGTTGAAGGCTCCTGATCCCCTTCTCGATTTCGGCAATTGTCATTGCAGAAAGAAACAGCGCATCTGCCGCGCCCTGCACACGCATCCATTCCTTCAGGTCTTCCGACAGGGCCGGTTTGCCCGGGGCAAATTTGGAAACGACGTTGGTATCCAGAAGATAGCCGCTCACAGATCGGCATCTCTCATTTTCGACGGATTGCGCTCCAGCTCAACACCGCCCGGAAAGGCCATGAGATACTCGCCGAAATTCGGCCGGGTCTTTTTCATGATCTTTTTAGCGGCTTCGGCGGCCTCGATGCTGACGAGCGCGGCAACCGGTTTTCCGTGCCGGGTGATCGTCACGAACTCCCCCTTGATCGCCTCATCCACCAGGTTCGAAAATCCGGCTTTTGCATCTCGCAGACTGACTGTCGACACCTACGCCTCCTTGTAGTCATTAATGACCACATTATATCAGCACATTGGGACGATCAATAGAGCGTCTTCCCCTTTCACCCCGCAGAGTTCTCTATCTCATACCGCAGAATAACGCCACCGGACTGTAGCGGCCGGGATTCAAGCAGCTTGAGTGGCTTCTGCCGGTCGGCGGGCTTGAAGAGCGGCGTTCCCTGCCCGAGCAGAACCGGCACGACGCAGACCATGATCTCGTCGATCACGTCATCCGGCAAAAGCGAGGCGACCAGTTCGGCACTGCCGAAGATGTAGATGTTCTTGTCCGAAGCCTGTTTCAGCCGCTTGAGTTCGGCGGCAACGTCGCTGACGACACGGCTGTTGTTCCAGTCCGCCGTTTCCATGGTGCGCGAGCCGACGATCTTCGGCAGCGCGTTCATAAAGGTCTTGATCTCGATCTCGTCCTCCGTCGTCGTCCAGTGGGCCTTCATGCCCTCATAGGTCACACGGCCGAAAACCAGCGCCTCGGCCTTGCCGCCGAGTTCCTTGCTCAGCGCTTCCAGCTCCGGCCCCCAAACAAGCATGTGGAAATCCAGGTCCCACTTCTTTGCGCCTTCGAAATAGCCGTCGAGCGACATCAGATTCCAGACGACAACCTTGCCCATCTCGCTTCCTCCTCCGATAACAGATTTCGTTTTGCAACTGGTTTTACCGTAAGAAATCCGATTGTAAGATGCAAGCGGTTTTTCTGCTGGCAGACCACGCGGACGCACACCCGTTTTGAGCGTTTCAAAGCGGGTGTGCGGTAACGCAGATGTCTAAAATTATGTGTGGCCTCGCGCTATCGGCGGGTCTCGCAAAGCCACATCGCATGGCTGAGTTCCGGATCTCTCCGGAAAGGACGCGCCAGGCGCGGCCGGATCGTGCGGCCTGCTAGAACGCGTTGAACGTCAGCGTCGTCAGCGACCGGTTGATGCCGGGGACGGTGGCGATATTGTCGTTGATGAACTTGCCGATGTCCTCGCCTTCCTCGATGTAGATCTTGATCAGCAGGTCGTAGTCGCCGCTGGTCGAATACATCTCCGAGACGATTTCCTTCTTGTAGATCACGTCTGCAACCTCGTAGGTCTTGCCAGGCGCGCATTGCAGCTGGACGAAAATCGGCTTCATCGGACAATCCTTTCATCGGCCTTTCATCGGCCTGCTTGTGGCCTTTCGATGGCTCGCGATGGAAATAGCCTGTTTTTCCGCTGCGGCAAACCCGTGTCAATCGCGGCGGAAGACGATGCTTGCCAGCCAGCCGGTGACGACGGCGAGAAGCACGGCGGTAATGCCGTAGAAAAGCGGCGATTCGTGCGCTGCGCGTGTGATCGCCTGTTCGAGGCCCGTCTTGACGACGCGCAGCGGCAGCGCCTTGGCAGCAACGAAAACACCATCGCGGAAGAGATAGGCACGCACGATGTGAACACCGTTCGGCACGTCGGCTGGCAGGCGCACCGAGGCCTTGAACAGGCTCGAGCTGATGAACTGAACGCCGCCTGGATCGCGCTGGTAGACGCCCGTCGTTTCCTTGAGGCGCCGGAAGGCGTCGCGGAATTCGGTGAGATTGCTGCCGTCGCCGATATAACCGACCGGCGTCAGCGGCATGTGCGCGACACCAATGCCCATATTGTTCATGTCGCCGGGCGGTGCGATCGTCTCGATGTCGCGTGTGCTCGACAGCGAATAGGATTCCGGCACCAGCTCGAAGGTCATCGAATTGGTGTTGATCCAGATGCCGAAGACGCGCTGCTTCTTGCGCACCGTGGTGTTTTCCTTCGGTCCTTCGAGGGCCACGACGATGTTGTACCTGGCCTGTGCCAGGAGGTTGGTATCGAAGCCATCGATGGCGCCGAAAATCGTCAGGTCCGCGCCGCGGAAATCCGAGGTGATCGAGATCTCGTCGGTCGAGATGCCGATGTCGAGCTTCTCGGTAAAGTCCATCGGCTCGGCGCGCGCCACGACCGGCGCAGCGAAAATGAGACCCAGCAACAGAATTCGCGAGAGGATCCGCATCAGAAGCCGAGCCCCGCTGAAACAACCGAATAGATTTCCTTCGGCGGGATGATGAGTTCAATGGCAAGGCGGATGCCGACGGCCAGAACCAGGAGCGCCAATAGCGCCCGGAGCTGCTCGCCGCGCAGCCTTTGGCCGACGCGAACGCCATATTGCGCGCCGATCACGCCGGCGATCATCAGCACGAAGGCGAGCACGATATCGACCGTATAGTTGGCGGTCGCCTGGACGATCACCGTATAGGCGGAAACGAAGACAATCTGGAACAGCGAGGTACCGACGACGACACTGGTCGGGATGCGCAAAAGATAGATCATCGCCGGCACCATGATGAACCCGCCGCCGACACCCATGACCGAGGTCAGGATGCCGATGCAGAAGCCGAGCGTGGCGACCGGGATGACGCTGAGATAAATCTTCGATTTCTTGAACCGCATCTTCAGCGGCAGTCCGTGGATCCAGTTGTGTTGCCCCGGCTTACGCAGCGTCACCGTCTCGTTTCTCGACGCACGGCGCAAGGCGATGATGCTTTCCCACAACATCAGTGCGCCGACCGTGCCGAGCAGAATCACGTAGGCGAGCGAAATGACAAGGTCGAGCTGGCCTATGCGTCTCAGAAGCGCGAAAAGCCAGATGCCGAGGGTGGCGCCGGCCAGACCACCGCAGAGCAGCACCGTCCCGAGCTTGATGTCGATGGTGCCGCGCCGGAAATGGGTGATGGCGCCGGAAATCGAGGAGGCGACGACCTGGTTTGCGCCGGTGGCGACCGCGACGACGGGCGGGATATTGTAGAAGATCAAGAGCGGCGTGATCAGGAAGCCGCCGCCGACGCCGAACATGCCGGACAGAAAGCCGACGGCAGCCCCCATGCCGAGAATGATCAGAATGTTCACCGACAACTCTGCAATGGGCAGATACACCGTCACGGCCAGGACCTCTAAATATGCCAATAGCCCGCAGGGCGGGCGAAAACGTCAGAGTGGCAAGTGATTCACCACGGGAAATTTGGAATGGAACAGGTCTGAAAACCAATTCGAAATTGCGAATTCAACGTCGTTCCGTCATGCGCCCCGGGGTTACGCCTGTCAACCTTTTGCAAGGTTGAGCCTAACTCGTGGCATCCGTCCTTGTCCGGCTGGTCTGCGGCATTATTGCGGCCGCAGACGCCGTTCTGAAACTTAGCCGGTCAAAGCGATGCCTCTGTGTCCGAATGGACACGGAGGCGCCTTAGCCATTTCGCTTCAGGAGTTCCTTGACCAGCGCATCGGTGATCTCACCGGTCGGTTCCTGGCCGAGCGATTTCTGGAAGGCCTTGATGGCAGCGATGGTCTTCTTGCCCATCTCGCCGTCCGGCTTGCCGGCATCGAAGCCGTTGTTGTTGAGGATGGCCTGGATGTTGCGCAGCGCCTTCTTCATGTCGATCGAAGCGGTCTTCACACCCTTGCCGACCCAGGTGTCGGGCACATCGACCGAATTGGCCTCGGCGTCGAGCGGCGTCAGCTTCCAGGTCTCGAATTTCGCCTTGGCACTCGTCAGCTGTTCCGCACTCAGGGCCTTGGCCACCTCGTCACGTTTCTGGCCGGCATCGGCGTCTCCGTCGCGGGCGGCAACGGCGAACCACTTGTAGGACTGTTCCAGGTCCTGTTTCACGCCGTTGCCGCGCGCGTAGAGGATGGCGAGGTTGAACTGGCTGTCACGGATGCCACGATCGGCCGCCATGGCGAACCATTTTCCCGCGCCGGCAAAATCCGGAGCCGAATCTCCGCCGCTTGCCAGCATGACCGCGAGATTGTGCATGGCGCTGGCATTGCCCTTTTCGGCAGCCTGCTGGTAGAGCGTGCGCGCCTTGTTCAGGTCGCGGGCAACGCCGGTGCCCTTTTCATAGAGGCTCGCCAGCCGGTATTCGGCCGGAACGACGCCTGCGTCGGCAGCGCGCTGATACCACTTCGCAGCCTCGGCAAGATCGGTCTTGACGCCGCGCCCCTCGGTGTAGACAGCGCCGACCTCGAACAGCGCCAGCGGATCGCCCTTCCTGGCGGCTTCGACCAGAGCTTCCGGCTTGATCTCGGCGGGAACGACGATCGCCGTGCCGGTGCCGGCGGGGGGCGTCAGCGTTTCAGTCTGGGCCACCTCGACCATTGCACCGCCCAACCCGGTGGCCGTGTCGGTGGGCGTCACCGTGGCCACGGGTGAAAGCTTCTGCGCCGCGCCAGTCACCGTTTCCGGTTTTGCCTCCATCGCCTCGGGCAGCTTCGCCTCCGTCACAGCGGTTTCCGGCTGCACCGTCCGCGGCTCGGCGGCTATAGGTTGGTCGACCTTTGCTTCTTCCGGGCTTTCTTCCAGCTGCGGCTGCAGCGTGCTCAGCGGCTCGATGTCGTTGTCGCCGGCCTCCGTCGCCGCGGCAATATCGGCAGTTTCCGGCGTTTCGCTGGTCAGCGGCTGCTCGATGGCAGCAACGGGCGCTTCGACGGCCGCCCGGTCGCCGCGGATCAGCGTGCTGACCAGCGGATAGGACATGATCGCCAGAAGCACGGCACCGACCGCCATCAGGATGGGGCGGCGATGGCGGGCAAAGGCACCGCCAATAGGAGATGCGGCCGCACCGCTCTTGCCGCGGCTCAGCGTATCGGCTTCTTCGGCGGCGAGCTGGGCGGCGCGTCTCGCGGCGGCGATGAAATCCGCCTTGTCCGCTTCGCTCGGCGGCGCATTGCGGTCGGTCTGCGCGGCCCGCACGCGCTCCAGGATCTTCTTGACGTCCGGCACGCCGGAGCCGGGCTCCAGCAATTGGTTGGCCACTTCTGGTTCGATGGCCTCCGATGCGTCGATCGACGGCGCCGGATCGACCACCTGACGATCCACGGCGCGCGCTGGTTCACTGCGCTTGCCGGAGAACCGCTTGGTCAGACCGGCGAGAAGGCCGGTCTTGACGGCCGGCGCTGCCGCCGTCTTCACATCGTCCTGATACACGCTGGCCGGTTCGGAAACGAACTGAACCGCTTCCGCAATCTCATCACGCGATGCCAACGCCGGATCGGCCTCAGCTGCGAGCCCATACATGTCGCGCTTCAGTTCCTCGTAGCGGCGTCCGAAATCAGCCTCGGCGAAGGGCTCGTCCTCCATCTCGAAAGCCGGTTGCGCCGCCTTCGGCATGTGCGGCTGGCTGTCCTGCCCGCGCGTGCCAAAGGTGCGCGGGGCTTCCTCGCGCTCGAAGCCGAGTTCTTCCAACCGCTCGAGCTTCTCGGCGATATGAACCAGCGTCTCATGCAGGGCGTCGAAGGTGCGCGCGGTGCGCTCCTCGCTCGAGCGGCTCAGCTCTTCGAGAACCTTGAGATCGTCAGCAAGCGCCGAGATCGCCGCCATGTCCGCTCCGCCGGAGGCCGTGTGTGCAGCACCGTTCCTGGCGTAGGCCTCCATCACCGCCTCGGCGGCCTGGCGGGCCGCCTCGATGATATATTCGTCACTGGTCGCCAGATAGTCCTCGAGCGCGCTCATCCGGCCTTCGAATTCGGCCGGAACGGCGCCTGAGCTCGCCTCGCGCGGCTGGCTGACGAGGCTCGACAGGTTGGCGATCTGATCCTGCAGGCTGCGCAGGATCTCGCTGTCGTCGTAAGGAGCCGCATGGGTTTCTTCGAGACGGATGGCGATATCCGACAGCTGGCCTTCGAGCCGGGCGAAACGGTCGTCGCCGGCATAGGCGGCCGATGGCATATCCAGCTGGTCGATCCGGCGGGCGAGATCGTCGAGACGCTCGGCGAGCGCGTCATTGACGGAACCCTGGTCGAGCGCATCGATCTTGCGGGAGATATCGGAGAGATAGCCTGTCAGATCCGGCTGGGCAGCAACCTTCTGCGAGCGCTCCAGCATCAGCGATAGCTGATCCAACCGCTCTTCAAGGCGCACGGCGGCTTCCTCGTTCGCCAGTTCCTCGACGCGGGCGGCGAGCGCCTCGATGCGGGCACCGAGACCATTGTCGGACGGGCGCTGCAGACTGTCGATCTGCCGCGAAAGGTCAGCGAGGCGGCCCTCGACGCGGTTCACGCCGGCGCTGTCGGGAGTGGCGGTGCGGCCGCTCGCAGCGATGGCACGGCTGATTTCATCGAGACGCGCATCGAGATCGACGAATTGCGCGGTCAAGCGGCGGTCGTCCGGCTGCATATGGCGGCCGATCATCTCGATTGCCTGGGCAACCGAAACCAGCTTGTCTTCCAGCGCATGCAAAGCCGGGCCGCTGTTCATCGAGCCGATTTGCGATTTGATTTCGTCGAGCCGGTAGGCCAGCGCCACCAGTTCGTCATCGCGGTTCGAATCGAAGGCATTCATCCGGTCTTCGACGCCGGTCCAGCGGTTTTCCATGCGGCGCACGCTGTCTTCGCGGGCAAGGCCGTCGATCATGGCGCGCAGTTCGTCAAACTCGACCTTGAGCGCGTCGGCCTGCGACGGCGACGCCTGCCGCCCGAGCTGGTTGATGCTGTCGGAAAGCTTCTGCAGGTCGCCGCGAATGTCCCCGGCCATCGACTGGTCCTGCGCCGCGTCGACCGTGATGCCACGGATTTCGCTGCGTAGCGCACTCATTTCGCGGGAAAGTCCGTCGGCGATGTCCTTCTTCAATTCCTGGCGCAGGCCGACCAGCGCCTGGGCAATCTCGGCCATCGCCGGATCCGGACGCTGCGGCTCGCTGCGGAATTGCTCCGAGCGCAGGGGGTCGTTGCGAACGGGCTCCCGGCGCAGGACTTCCTGACGCTGGGGTTCCAGGCGCTGAGATTCTTGACGGACCGGCTCGTGGCGCAGCGGCTCCCGGCGGACCTGTTCGTTGCGATAGGGTTCGCTGCGCAGCCCTTCGCTGAATTGCGGCGAAACCGGCACACCGCGTCCCGGCGGGACCTGTAACTGGGCAGGTGCTTCACGGCGTTCGTTATAGCCGCGTGGCTCCGCCCGATGCTGCGCACGTTCGCCGACACTATCGCGCTCGCGGGTTGCCGTCAGCGTGCGCTGGCGCTGCATGATTTCCGCGATCGGGTCGGGACGGGTTGCGGGAATATCGCGTTCGACCGCGCCGCGGCTGTGTGGATCACGTGCCGCGGTGCCCATCAATCCTTCGATGCGCGCTTCCAGTCCTTCGATCGTGCGGTTCAGCGCGTCAAGGGACGACCTGTCGCCATACGACTGGGCGTCAGGGCGTGGGGAATTTGATCGCGATCCGTTCATCGTTCGTCGCCTCTTTCATCGGCCTTGATCGGAATCCCGGCTTCAGAAAGGCATTTCCCCGCCTTCAGACATTCCGGCACCGACCCGGACAAAGCTGCAACGACGCGAAGACAGAACTGTTGCAGCTTTGACCATCTCAGCACGCACTTTCGGCAAACGTGGTAAATAAGCCGTTAACCAGACTGAAAATTTTTTAACGATTTCGGCGCATGCTGATCGCGGGAGGCTTTCAAACGGCGATTTCGGCACATCCATATTCCGGCCATCGATAGGATCGACCGGCAAAGTTATCGCTTCCATCAATTTTGACGTTTACGCAAACGTCAAAGTTTTGTAGCATGCTGAAAATGACATGGTGCGCGCCCAGGAGAGGCTTGCCCCGTGACATGGTTAAGGTGAGGAACACGAGACATGCCCAGCTATAAGGCCCCGGTAGAAGACACGCTTTTCATTCTGAACGACGTTCTCGGCATCGAGCGCTACAACAACCTGCCCGGCTTTGCCGATGCGACGCCCGACATGATCGAGGCGATCGTCGGCGAGGCGGCGAAACTGGCCGAGGAGGTGCTGTTCCCCGTCAATCTCTCCGGCGATCAGGAAGGCTGCAAGCGCAACGACGACGCGACGGTGACGACCCCGAAGGGCTTCAAGCAGGCGTTCGATCTTTATCGTGAAGGCGGCTGGCTCGGGCTTGCCGTACCGGAAGAATTCGGCGGCCAGGGCCTGCCCTACACGCTGCACACCGCCGTCGGCGAATATATGTCCTCGGCCAATATGGCGCTGACCATGTATCCGGGCCTCACCCAGGGCGCGATCGCCGCGATCCTTGTGCACGGCACCGATGCCCAGAAACAGACCTACCTGCCGAAGATGGTTGCAGGCGACTGGACCGGCACCATGAACCTCACCGAACCCCATTGCGGCACCGATCTCGGCTTGCTTCGCACCAAGGCAGTGCCTCAAGGCGACGGTTCCTACAGGATTTCCGGCCAGAAAATCTTCATCTCCGCCGGCGAACACGACATGTCGGACAATATCATCCACCTCGTTCTCGCCCGCATCGAAGGCGCGCCGGAAGGGGTGAAGGGCATCTCGCTGTTCATCGTGCCGAAGTTCCATGTCGAGGCCGACGGCTCGGTCGGTGGCCGCAACACGGTCTCCTGCGGTGCGATCGAGCACAAGATGGGCATCCACGGCAATTCGACCTGCGTCATGAACTATGACGAGGCGACGGGCTATCTCATCGGCGCGGAGAACAAGGGCCTGAACGCCATGTTCGTGATGATGAACGAGGCCCGCCTCGGGGTCGGCCTGCAGGGCCTGTCGGTCGCCGAAGTCGCCTACCAGAACGCCGCCAACTATGCCCGCGACCGCATCCAGGGCCGCTCGCTCTCCGGTGCCAAGGCACCGGACAAGAAGGCGGACCCGATCATCGTCCATCCCGACGTGCGCCGCGTTTTGATGACCATCAAGGCCTTCAACGAGGCTGGCCGCGCCTTCACGCTCTGGACAGCTCTGAAGTCCGACATCGCCCACCGCGGCGACAACGACGCTGACCGCCAGACCGCCGACGACATCCTCGGCCTGATGACGCCGATCCTCAAGGGCGTCTTGACCGACAAGGGCTTCGACCACGCCGTCATGGCGCAGCAGCTCTTCGGTGGCCATGGCTATATCGAAGAGCACGGCATGAGCCAGTATGTCCGCGACGCCCGCATCGCCATGATCTACGAAGGCGCCAACGGCATCCAGGCACTCGATCTCGTCGGCCGCAAGCTGGCGCTGAACGGCGGCCGAGCGATCACTGCTTTGTTCAAGGAAATCGGCGATTTCTGCGAGGAGAACCGTTCCGACGAGAAGCTGGTCACCTACACCAAGGGCCTGAAGAAGGGCTTGAACGACCTGCAGGCTGCGACCATGTGGTTCATGGGCAACGCCATGGCCAAGCCCGACAATGCCGGTGCCGGCTCGACCGACTACATGCACCTCTTCGGCCTCGTCGTTCTCGGCTACATGTGGGCAAAGATGGCAAAGACCGCGGAAGAAAAGCTGGCGGCGGGTGCGGGTGACCGCGAAGCCTACCTGAAGAACAAACTCGTTACCGCGAAATTCTTCATGGAACGCATCATGCCGGAAACCGCCCTGCGCCGCGCCCGCATCGAGGCAGGCGCCGACACCATGATGGCGCTGGATGCGGCAGCGTTCTGATTGCGCTTGCCTCTTCTCCCCAGCGGGGAGAAGGTGGCCCGAAGGGCCGGATGAGCGACTATCTGGATTGTCAAGTTGCACTTGCGAATTCCTTTCGCGCGTCTCGTGCTTTTGCATTGAGAATGACGAGCAGTTTTCGGGCCAGCGCGATGCGGATGACCATTTTCGGTTTGCCGGCGCTTTGCAACCTTTGCTGGAAAGAGGACAAATGCGGGTCGTAGCGGGCGGCGATTTGTGCGACGAGAAAGAGGATGCCGCGCGGGCCGCTGCGTCCGCCGCGCACGGGGCGGTGCCCCGTGCGCTTGCCACTGTCATTGGCGATCGGCGCCAGCCCCGCAAGCTTGGCGATCGCCTTGTTGGAGACCAGGCCGATCTCGGGCAGTTGCGCCATCAGCCGGGCGACGGTGCGCGCAGCGACGCCCTTGATCGAGCGGAAAGCGGCGTCGAGGCGGGCCCAGAGCGGGTCGTCGTCGATCAGCGAGGCGATCTCGCCTTCGAGCGTGCGGCTCTGGCGCAGGAGAAGGGCGATGACCTCGTCGAGGCTTGCACGGCTTTCCTCATCGCGCGCCGCATGCCGGCGCTGCTTCTGGACAACGAGATCGCCCGTCACCTGGGAAAGGCGCGCCACCAGCGCCGACAGCCGCACCTGGGCGGCCTGGGGCGGTGGCGTCGGAGTGATCGACTTGACCGCCGCGTAATGGGCGATGACGCCGGCATCGATCCTGTCGGTCTTTTCCATCCGTCCCATTGCCTCGGCGAAGTGGCGGACACTGCGTGCATTGGCCAACGCGCAGGCGATCCCCAGTTCCCACAACAGCAGGAAGGCGGTGCGCTCGTAACCGCCGGACGCCTCCATGACGACAAGCACCACGCCATGCGCCCGACACAGCTCAGCAAGGGCTCCAATGCCGGCCGCATCGTTGCCGAAGCGCTGGAAAACCCCGGCCGGCCGGATGTGTGCATCCAGCCAGTCCTTCGAAACGTCCACTCCACAAATGATCCTGTTCACGGTAACCTGCCTTGTGCGTGCGGTTGGAACCTAGCGACTGTTCGGTCGTACGTGACGATGCCGAAGATCCCTGGCTCATCCACGGTTGTAACCGGAGGGGCAACGGGCGACTTCGGCACGCCTCGGGTCGGGTGGCCACCCGGCCCGAGGCTCAGTCGCTTCCATCCCACAAAATCCTTTCGGGGAAGATACAAGGGGGCACCGAAGGCGCGGCTTTTTCTGGCTCCGGCCTTGCCGGAGACCCCCTCATCGCCTCGCGTTGCTCGGCACTTCTCCCCGCTGGGGAGAAGAGGAAAACATGACATTCACGGCCAATAGCCGCTAGGGAGAAGAAACTATGACCGAAGTCTTCGTTTACGACCACGTGCGCACGCCGCGCGGCCGGGGCAAGAAGGATGGGGCGCTGCACGAGGTGCCGACGCCGCGGCTGGCCGCCAAGGTGCTGCAGGCGATCCGCGACCGCAACGGGCTGGATACGTCCACCGTCGACGACATCATCATGGGCTGCGTCGATCCGGTGTTCGAAGCGGGCGCCGTGATCCCGAAGGCAGCCGCCTTCGAGGCCGGCTATTCCAACAAGGCACCCGGCGTGCAGATCTCCCGCTTCTGCGCCTCGGGCCTCGACGCCATCAACTTCGCGGCCGGCAAGATCGCCTATGGCGCCGACGACATCGTGATTGCCGGTGGCGTCGAGTCGATGTCGCGCGTCGGCATGGGCATGTCCGGCGGTGCCTGGTACATGGATCCGTCGGTCAACTTCCCCGGCTATTTCATGCCGCAGGGTGTCTCCGCCGACCTGATCGCCACCAAATACGGCTTCTCCCGCGATGACGTCGATGCCTATGCCGTCGAGAGCCAGAGGCGCGCCGGCCATTCCTGGGACAACGGCTATTTCGACAAGTCGGTCATCCCGGTGAAGGACCAGAACGGCATCACCATCCTTGCCAAGGACGAGCACATGCGTCCGACGACGACGATGCAGAACCTCGCCCAGCTTAACCCCTCCTTCCAGATGCCCGGCGAGATGGGCGGCTTCGAGGCCGTCGCCATACAGGCACATCCGGAAATCGAGAAGATCACTTACGTCCACCACGCCGGCAATTCGTCCGGCATCGTCGACGGTTCGGCCGCCGTCCTGCTCGGCTCGAAAGCCGGCGGTGAATCCATGGGTCTCAAACCTCGTGCCCGTATAAAAGCGTTTGCCAATATCGGCTCCGATCCGGCCCTGATGCTGACCGGCCCGGTCGACGTCACCGAAAAGCTCCTGAAGCGCGCCGGCATGTCGATCGCCGATATCGATCTGTTCGAACTCAACGAAGCCTTTGCCGCCGTCGTCCTGCGCTACATGCAGGCTTTCGATATCCCGCACGACAGGATCAACGTCAATGGCGGCGCCATCGCCATGGGCCATCCGCTCGGCGCCACCGGCGCGATGATCCTCGGCACCGTGCTCGACGAGCTGGAACGCCGCGGCCTTGAGACTGCGCTCGTCACGCTCTGCATCGGCGCGGGCATGGGCACCGCGACGATCATCGAACGGGTGTGACCCAATGAACACCGGAACAATCGAAACCGAATTTGCGGAGATCCGCGACCACTGGTCGCCGCGCGTCATCGCCGATCTCAACGGCCAGAGCGTCAAGCTCGCCAAGGTGCAGGATCACCTGACCTGGCATTCGCACCGCGACGAGGACGAATTGTTCCTCATCTGGAAGGGCGAGCTGACGATCGAGTATCGCGACCGGCCGAACGTCCACCTCAAGGCAGGCGATTTCCATGTCGTGCCGAAGGGAGTCGAGCATAATCCGGTCGCCGCAGAGGAATGCTGGATCGTCCTGTTCGAGCCATCGGAAACCAAACACACAGGCGACGTCGTTACGGACAAGACCAAGACCGTCGAAGCGCAACGCAGCCACCTGTCGGCCTGACATCTCCGGGAGAGAGACCATGAGCTACACCAATTTCACCATCGAAACCGACGCAGACGGCATAGCGCTCGTCACCTGGAACATGCCGGACAAGTCGATGAACGTCTTCACGGCCGATGTCATGAAGGAACTCGACGCCATCGTCGACCAGACCGTCGCCGATGAAGCCGTCAAGGGCGTCGTCTTCACCTCCGGCAAGTCCACCTTCTCCGGCGGCGCCGACCTGTCGATGATCAAGGGCATGTTCACCTTCCAGCAGGAGCAGAAAAAGCTCGATCCCGACAATGCCGCGCAAAAGCTGTTCGACCTGACCGGGCAGATGACCGGCCTGTTCCGCAAGCTGGAGACCTCAGGCAAACCCTGGGTCTCGGCCATCAACGGCACCTGCATGGGCGGCGCCTTCGAGCTGTCTCTCGCATGCCACGGCCGCGTCGCCGCCAATTCGAAATCCGTCAAGATCGCCCTGCCCGAAGTCAAGGTCGGCATCTTCCCCGGTGCCGGCGGCACGCAGCGTGTGCCGCGGCTGACCAATGCGCAGGATGCCCTGCAGATGATGACGACGGGCTCCTCGCTCACCCCCCAGCGCGCCAAGGCCATGGGCCTCATCCACGAGGTGGTCGAGCCCGCCGAGCTGATCAATGCCGCGAAGGCGATGATCAAGAACGGCCTGAAGCCCGTCCAGCCCTGGGACGAAAAGGGCTACAAGGTGCCCGGCGGCGGCATCTGGACGCCGGCGGCAGCCCAGCTCTGGCCGGCCGCCTCTGCAATTCTCCGCCGCGAAACCGCCGGCAACTATCCGGGCGGTCTTGCCATCCTGAAATGCGTCTATGAAGGCCTGCAGGTTCCCTTCGATACGGGCCTGAAGATCGAGCAGCGCTATTTCACCGAGATCCTGCAGACCACCGAGGCCTTCTCGATGATCCGCTCGCTGTTCATCTCGATGCAGGAACTCGGCAAGGGCGCCCGCCGCCCGGCCGGCATTCCCAAATCCGAGCTCAAGCAGATCGGCGTCGTCGGCGCCGGCTTCATGGGCGCCTCGATCGCCTATGTCGCCGCCGCCGCCGGCATCGAGGTGACCCTGATCGACCGCGACATGGAAACCGCCGAGAAGGGCAAGGCGCATTCCGAAGGTCTGGTCAAGGATTCGATCGGTAAGGGACGACTGACGCAGGACGAGGCAACCGCCCTTCTTGCCCGCATCACCCCGTCCGCCGATTACAACGACCTCAGGCAAGTCAAGCTCGTCGTCGAGGCGGTGTTCGAGGACCGCCAGGTGAAGAAAGACGTGATCGAGAAGGTCGAGGCGGTGCTGGCGCAGGACGCCATCTTCGCCTCCAACACCTCGACCCTGCCGATCACCGGTCTTGCCAAAAACTCGAAGCGCCCGGCCCAGTTCATCGGCATCCACTTCTTCTCGCCGGTCGAGAAGATGATGCTGACGGAGGTCATCCTCGGCAAGGAAACCGGCGACAAGGCGCTGGCCACAGCGCTCGATTTCGTCGCCGCGATCAAGAAGACGCCGATCGTCGTCAACGACACGCGCGGTTTCTACGTCAACCGCTGCGTCTTCCGCTATATCCACGAAGCCTATGACATGCTGATCGAGGGCGTGCCGGCAGCGATGATCGAGAACGTCGCCAAGATGGCCGGCATGCCGGTCGGCCCGCTGTCACTCAACGACGAAGTGGCGATCGACCTCAGCCAGAAAATCCTGAAAGCCTCGATCGCTGATCTTGGGCCGAGCTCGGTCGATCCCCGCCACATGGCGCTGATCAACAAGCTGGTCGACGATCTCGACCGGCGCGGCCGCAAGAACGGCAAGGGTTTTTACGACTATCCGGCCAAACCGGCCAAGAAGTCGCTCTGGCCGGGCCTCAAGGACCTCTACGAGCAGAAGCCGGCGGAAGACTTCGACGTCGAAACGATCAAGCAGCGCTTCCTCGTCACCATCGCGCTCGAAGCCGCCCGCGCACTAGAAGAAGGCATCGTCACCGACCCCCGCGAAGCCGACGTCGGCTCCATCCTCGGCTTCGGCTTCGCCCCCTATACCGGCGGCACGCTCTCCTATATCGACGGCATGGGCGTGAAGGCGTTCGTGGCGCTCTGCGAAAAGCTGGCAGCCAGCTACGGCGAACACTTCCAGCCGACGCCGCTGCTCAAGGACATGGCGGGCAAGGGCGAGACGTTTTACGGGCGGTTTGATCCGTATGGGGGGGCGGCGAAGGCTGCGTGAGGATTATCGATAGTATGAATGACGATACAGGCCCTTCGGGGCCTGTTTTAACATCGGGACGTCTGTTTTCGCACCCAACGCCATGGGTTTGCCGAACTTCTAGCGGTGTTTCCCCTCCTCCGTCATTCCTGTGCTTGTCACAGGAATCCAGCAGCGCCGCGTCTGCGGCGCGAAAGACTCTCTTCGTCTGACGTGGAACAGTTCCCTCACCGCGCGGACGCGCGGTGGCTGGATCCCTGTGACAAGCACAGGGATGACGGAGCGTGAAAGACGCCGCGCCCCGGCCCCACCCACACGTGAAGGGCCCACAAACGCCTGAATCGAAGCTTATCGTCGCTCGGATCGACGAGGCGAACATCGATCCGACTATCGTAGGCCAACTCTTACCGAACTCCATGCTGGTGTCCCATCGTCCGCAAAGGACCGTGGGAACGGTATCGGCGAAGGTGGCGCGCGTCGCAGCGGGCGTTGGCTCGGCTGCAAAGGCTATCGGCTAGACGCCCAGGTCCCTGAAATCAAGGTTCCTGAACCGATAGAGGTGTGTCATGACGCTCCTGCCCGACTTCTCCGCCGCCACGTTCGGCGATCCCACCGACATCACCAACATGTTCTTCCCGCTCCCCGGCGGGACCATCAACAGCTACGGCGCCACGCTCGTCGATCCCGAGACCGGCGAGGAGGAGACGGAGCGCAACGATCACTTCGCCACCTTCGACACGAAGGTGATCGAGGGCGTGGAGACCGTCGTCGTCAGGGATACGGCCTATGCCGACGGCGTCCTCGTCGAGGATACGCTCGACTGGTACGCGCAGGATGACGAGGGCAATGTCTGGTATCTCGGCGAGATCGCCACGAACTACAATTATGACGACGAGGGCAACTTCATCGGCACCGACTTCGACGGATCGTGGCAGGCAGGGGTCGATGGCGCAGCCCCCGGCTGGATCATGCGCGCGGCCCCGACGGCCGGCGACGACTATTTCCAGGAATTCTACGCCGGCGTGGCCGAGGACGAGGGCGAGGTGATCGCGACCGGCCTCCATGTCGATACGGATTTCGGCGCCTTTGACGATGTCGTCAAGATCCTCGACACCTCGGCGCTCGACCCCGGCGTCGGCGCCTTCAAATACTACGCGCCCGGCATCGGCCTGGTACTGGAAGAGGAGGTTGTGTTCTCCGAGGATGAGCCCGAGCTCGTCAGCGAGATCACCAACCGGCGCGAAGTCGAAGTCTCCGCCGCCGTCGATCCGACGGATCTCGCCTTCGCCGGAGAGGGCACGGAAAAGACCATCACCTTCGTCAGCGAGGACGCGAGCAGCAACGGCGCGATCGGCGCCTATACGTTCGACGCGGCGACGGGCGTGATCGGCGAGGCGCGCATCCTCTTTGCCGACACCGAGGATGCAAAGGCGGGTGCGAAGGCGCAGATGACGGTCGCGAGCGGCCAGTCGCTCGGCCTGTTCCTGATCCCGGATGTCGAGACGCTCGGCCTCGAGCTTGAGGACTACGCGGACGGCGGGCTTTTCTTCCGCAACTTCACGTCGGGCAATGTCGCTGATCTCTATGACGGCGACGACGCAACCACCTATACCCCGGGCGTGGCCACCATCTACGACCGCATCGCGCCGGTCGTCACCGACGACGAGGGCAACCTCCTGCCGATCCGGGCGTTCCATTCCGCCGGCAACCGCGACGGCTTCAATTTCCTCAATCCGGTGGCGGGTGAAAACGCCCTTGCGGCCGACCTCGGCACGGACGATGACGAGGTCGCCGTCGTCAGCTTCGAGGATGGCCTTGCCAGCACCGAAGACTTCGACGGCGATTTCGACGACGCCTTCGTCGCCGTCAGCGACGCGCCGCTCAGCCGGCAGGCGCTGAAGGAGCTGGTCGAGGAAACCGATATCAGCCGCCTCGTCGGCACGGACGGCAAGGATTGGCTCTTCGGAACCAGGGACGACGACCAGCTGATCGGGCTCGACGGCAACGACGTGATCAAGGGCCGCCACGGCGATGACCAGATCGAGGCCGGCGACGGCAACGACCGCGCCTATGGCGGCAAGGGTGACGACGAGATATTCGGCGAGGAGGGAAACGACCGGCTCTTCGGCGGCAAGGGCGACGACACGATCGACGGCGGCGAGGGTCATGACAGGATCTTTGGCGGCAGGGGCTTCGACGAGATCGACGGCGGCGATGGCCGCGACCGGCTGTATGGCGGCAAGGGCTTCGACGAGATCAAGGGCGGGGAAGGCAATGACTGGCTCTGGGCTGGCGCCAGCGGCGCGCGGATGTCCGGCGGCGCCGACGACGATACGCTCATCGGCCAGGCCTGCGCCAAAGACACCTTCGTCTTCGACCTGATCCCCTTCGGCGACGACCTGATCCGCCGCTTCGAAAACGGCAGAGACCACATCGAGATCGCAACCTATACCGGCGTCGAGAGCTTCGATGACATCGACGTCACACAGGAGGGCTCATCAACCGTGCTGACCTTCGCCGAGGGCACCGTCGAGCTCACCAAATTCAACGCCACCCGCATCGACGCTTCCGATTTCTTTTTTGTCTGAGGCTTGGGAGGGAGCGCGGCAGGCGGGGCGGCGTTTCTGTCGTCCCCGGTGCACGGTTTCGATCGTCACCGGGTGCGCTGGCGGCGGGCTCGTGCTATCGACACGTGGCACGACTCCTCGCTCGCGCCGCCATTCCTGTCTCCGGGCTTGACCCGGGGATCAGTCACAGGAATCCAGCCGCCCCGCGTCCGCGACGCGAAAGACTCTCCCCTGCCTCCATGAAGCCGCATACTCATAGCTCCCGATCAGAGCACACTCTCTCTTCCGTCATTCCTGTGCCTGTCACAGGAATCCAGCCACGCGACGTCCGTCGCGTGGAAGACTCTTTCGCTTGAAATAGAGAGGTCCCCTCACCGCGCAGACGCGCGGTGGCTGGATCCCTGTGACGAGCACAGGGATGACGGAGGCTGGGGCCAACGCCGCGTCAAACAACGAACTCGCGAAAACGCCAAAACGCCCCTCTTGTCAGCCCGCTTCCCATACCGCACCCTCCCCCCATGAAAGGCTACGTCTACATCCTCGCCTCGAAGCGCAACGGCACGCTCTATACCGGCGTAACGAGCGATCTGCCGGGCCGGTTGTTCGAGCATCAGAACGAACTCACCAAGGGCTTTACCAGCCGCTACGGCGTCAAGACGCTGGTGTGGTTCGAAGAACATGATCTGGTGACCACAGCGATCACGCGGGAAAAGACCATCAAGAAATGGCCGCGCCAGTGGAAGCTCAATCTGATCGAGGCGATGAACCCGGACTGGGAGGACATCGCGCATTATCTGCATGGGCTGTGAGGGGAGCGGCAGCATCCTGCCGCCAACTGAACACCCCTTCTCATGGGCGCTGCATGCTCGCAACTTTCGGCACGCAGCCCCCTCTCCCCCCGTCATTCCTGTGCTTGTCACAGGAATCCAGCAGCGCCGCGTCTGCGGCGCGAAAGACTCCTCTCGTTACTGCGGACATGAAAGTCTCTCACCGCGCGGACGCGCGGTGGCTGGATCCCTGTGACAAGCACAGGGATGACGGAGGCTGGGGCCAACGGCGCGTCAAACAACGAACTCGCGAAAACGCCGAACACCCTTGTCAGCCCGCCTCCCCTGCCGCCAACTGAGCACCGCTTCTCGTGGGTGCCGCATACTCGAAATTATCGGAACGCGGCACCTCCTCTCCTCCGTCATTCCTGTGCCCGTCACAGGAATCCAGCGCGCCGCGTCTGCGGCGCGAAAGACTCTCCTTTTCTCCGTCAACATAGAGGTCCCCTCACCGCGCAGACGCGCGGCGGCTGGATCCCTGTGACGAGCACAGGGATGACGGAGTTTGGGGGAAGGCCCGCGCCAACCAACTGCCCCCTAGGGAATACTCCCGTTCTGTACCGTCGCGGGAGCGGTTGCTGCCCCCCCCTTAGCCAGACGCATGGCAAGAGATACACTCGCCTCAACCGCCACGCCCAGCCGGACCACCCATGCAAGCACTCGACACCCTCACCTGCACCAACCCCGCCGAATGGGAATCCTGGCTGGCAGACAACCATGCGCAATCCCCCGGCATCTGGCTGCTGATCGCCAAGAAGGGCTCCACCAAGCCCTTGATCACCATCGGCGAGGCGCTCGATGTCGCCCTCTGCTACGGCTGGATCGACAGCCAGCGAAAGGGCTACGACGCACACACCTACCTGCAGCGCTATTCGCCCCGGGGGCGCAAGAGCCCGTGGTCGCGGCTCAATGTCGAGCGGGTCGAAGCGCTCACCGAGGCCGGGCGGATGCGGCCGGCCGGCCTGGCGCAAGTCGCAGCGGCACAGGCCGACGGGCGCTGGGCGGTCGCCTATGAGCCGCAGCGCAAGGCCGGCCTGCCGGACGATGTCGCCTCCGCCCTTGGCGAAAACGCGCGGGCGAAAACGGCCTTCGAACGGCTCGACAAGAGCGGCCAATACGCCCTGATCCTGCCTCTCCTGAAAGCCACCACGCCGGAGATCCGCGCCGCCCGCCTCAAGAAGGCGATCGCCAAGCTCGCGGACCAATAGTCGCCGCCGTCGCCGGACCGTGTCAATCATTCCAGTGGCTTGCCCGGCAGGCCCGGGAAAATTCATCCCCGCTCATCCCCGGCCTGAAAACCTGCCCCATACTCTCCCTTGCCTCCGTCGCCGGAGTGTTTCGCGAGACGGTCGCGGGCAGGCGGGGCCGGCGCCCTGGTTTGACCCGTAACGTGCGGGAACGGCCAGGGAGGTGAAAGCCATGGCGGTCCTGTCCTTGGGGCAGCCGCCTATCAAGCCTCCCCCGGATCGCCAGGTCCGGTTCGGTTGAGCCGTGCAAGTGGCCGGGCGTCCCGAAAGGATGTCGTGAAGAAAGCCATGCAGCGAGGCGAGGCAAACACCTGTAGAGGCCGGAAGCCTCGAAAGAACGCCGAAGGCCACGCGAGTGCGGAGCCACAGACTAAAAACTCAAATGAGGTTCCGCACTCGTGTGGGCTCTCTACGGATCTCAACACGGGCAGACCTGCCGCGTGACCGCAAAAGCGTGCGCAAAGGAAAGGTGGAAACAATGGTCAGAAGCAAGGAAGAATGGCAGCGCATCCAGGAAGAAGAAGACGCCGAACCCTATCTGCCCGGTTTCACCCGGGGCGAATTCGACCGGCTGCCCGAGAGCCAGCAGCAGCGCGAGAGCCAGAAATTCTTCCAGATCTCCGCCAGTTCGCTTGGCTACTGGAAGACCTGCAGCCTCTCCCCTTGCCGCCGGGCAAAGGCCTGCAAGGGCTTCCTTTCAGAGGCACAGGCAAAGTCCGGTAATTACCAACCGTATTTTCCACCCTGCATCCGCGAAGGTGCGTATCGCCAGGGCCATACTCTGACCGAAGCCGAAAGACTTTTCGCGGGAGAGGATGCGGAAGAGAACGGATAGGACCGCCGGCAGTGCCGGCGGCCGAGAGGTCGCGATATGGGGGCGGCGGTCTGGGGGCGGCCCTTAGGCCGCCATGCCCTGGATGGCCGAGACCTGCCAGTCGCCACCGCGCTTGCGCAGGAAGGTCCAGAGTTCGACGGCTTCGGTCGGATGGTCCGGATCGCCCTCGACGACGCGGCCGGTGGCGCGCTCGCGCGTCACGTCGATGCTCTCGTAGCGCATGGCGACCGTCGCATAGTCGGCGCCGTCCTCGCGCCAGGCTTCCGCCACGTCGCCCTGCACCAGATGCACGTCGCTGACCTCGTTCTTCAGGCCCTTGGTGGCATTCTCGCTCAGTTCTTCCGCCAGCCAGGACATCGCCTCGGGCGTCGTCAGCTTGCGCAGCGCTGCATAATCCTCGGCCGCGTAGGCCGCCTGCACCTGCTTCAGCATCGTCTCGAACTGATCGAGATCCGCTTGCCCGACGCCGATCTCGTCCGTCGACTGGGACGCGGTCCGCGCCGACTCCGGCCGGGTCCCGCCGCCGATCTGCGGAATCTTGAAGGAGCCGGCGCCAAAACCATTGCCCGACTGGCCGGAATAACCCGTCGCCGCACCGCGCTGCGAATAGCCGGCGGCGGCCGGTTCGTTGCGGCGGCCGAAGAAGCGCATGGCCAGCATGACGGCACCGAAGATCAAGCCGACCTGCAGCAACAGGCCCAGGAAACCGGCAGCGCCGCCCAGCCCGTTGCCCATCAGCATGCCGATCAGGCCGCCAAGCGCCAGGCCGCCGAGCAGCGAGCGGCCGAAACCGCCAAAAAGACCGGGGCGCTGGGCGCCCGGCCGCGTCTGGCCGATGGTCTGCTGGCCGGCTGTCTGGCCCGGAGTCTGCTGCGGCGTCATTGTCCGGTTGATCGGCGCGGCGTCGCCGGGTGCCGTGCGGGTGATCGGCGGCGTCGAAAACGTCCTTGTGCCGCGGCTGCCGAAGCCGCTGCCGGCGCGCCGCGCCTCGGCCAGATCGACCGCCGTCAACATCACCATCGAAGCGACCGCAATCGTCGCCAGAACCCGTCCAACCTTAAACATAACCCAATCCTGTCGTTCTCTCCCGGCGCGCTGAAGCACGCCTTGTGCCGGAGATATGGGGGGCTTTGCACCGGAATTGAAGGGGTTTGCGGCCGAGTTCACCGTAAAGCGGGGTCGGAGCAGCTCGTTTCGGAGAAATTTCAAAGGTTGCGCCATCGGGCTCCGGACTTCCGGATGGAAGCGCCTCGCGACCGGCAGGTGGGTTTCCACGGAGGATGGGCGGCGCCCCCTGCATTTCAATCAGATGATTGTGTTGAAACGGCGCAGTTGCAGGATTATTTTCCTCATGCGCTTTACTAAAGCTCGCGTTTTCGCTAATGTTCCGCCAAACGGCAAGAAGCCGACAGCAGAAGAAAGCGTCACGCTTCACCGCCCGCAGGATGCGCAACGATGTTTTCACATGACCGGATCTGGGGCGCGATCGATGCGCTCGCCGAGCGTCATCAGCTATCCCCTTCGGGTCTCGCCCGGCGGGCCGGGCTCGATCCGACGTCGTTCAACAAATCCAAGCGGCACTCCGCCGACGGGCGCGAGCGCTGGCCTTCGACGGAATCGATCGCCAAGGTTCTCGACGCCACCGGCTCGACGATCACCCAGTTCATGGAATTCCTGCGCCCGGGACCGGTGTCCGGCGCCCTGCCCGAAGGTGCGTTTCCACCACAAACCGGCTCTATCCCCCTGCTCGGCTTCGCCCAGGCGGGTGCCGGCGGCTTTTTCGACGATGGCGGCTTTCCGGCCGGCCAGGGCTGGGACGTGGTCGAGTTTCCGGCAGCTCCCGGCGCCAAGGCCGGCGTCTATGCGCTGGAAATCCAGGGGGACAGCATGCTGCCGCTCTACCGTGACGGCGACGTCTTGATCGTCGAACCCGGCGCGCAGATCCGCCGCGGCGACCGCGTCGTGGTGAAGACGGCCGAGGGCGAGGTCATGGCCAAGGTGCTGGTGCGCCAGACCGCGCGCAGCATCGAGCTGCTTTCGCTCAACCCGGAGCATCCGAACCGCACATTCGAGCTCAGCGAGGTCGAGTGGATAGCCCGTATCATCTGGGCCAGCCAATAGGACAGTTTTCCTCATGAAGCGGCACCTCACCACCACCGGCGGCGGATTGCTTGGCATTTTTCTGACGGTCGTGCTTCTGGAAAGCGGTGCATCGGTCATCCAGGGACGGCAGAGCGCTGCGACCCCCGAATTCACGCTTGAAACCCCGGATCTGAGCGATGTGCCGGATCTGGGCGGCAGCGAAACCGGTGAAGCGGCAACGGACGGTGGCGCGCAAGTGCCGATCGATGCCGCCGAAAACAGCGCGGCCGATCCCGAGGGCAAATCCGCGCGTGACATCGCGCCGGAACAATTCGGCTTGCCTGAGGAGGTAACGGCAAAGCCGCTCGCGCGGGTCGAGGCCCGCCAGCCGCTCTCCGATCCCGTGGCAAAGCCGGAGCCGGTTCCATCCGTCCTTCGCCATCCGGTGGCTCTTTCGGCGGGCCTTATCCAGTTCGACGGCGACCGCCTGCTGCAGCTTGACGGGCTCGTCTCGCAGACAGCCGAGCGGACATGCGGCGCCAACGGCAAGAGCTGGCCCTGCGGTATCGTTGCACGCACCGCATTCCGCAATTTCCTCAGAGCGCGCGCTCTCCTGTGCGACATCCCGAAAAACGGCTGGGAGGGGACGCTGACCACCACCTGCACCGTCAACAACACCGATCCCGCCGTCTGGCTCGCGGAAAACGGCTGGGCGGAAGCTGAGGCTGGATCGCCGCTCGAGGACAAGGTGGAAGCGGCGAGAAAATCCCGTCTCGGCTTTTTCGGAGGCGATCCCCGCGATTTCAGCGCAACGCCTGTACCGCTTGATGAAACGGCAGTGCCCGAGGAACCACAAACCGACGCAGATGCGCGCGAGCCGGGCTTGTAAGCAGAAGCGCCGGTCCATACCTCTTTGCCAGTCCCCAGCAGCACGGATAGATCATGCCCGAGAACCTCAGCCATCACGAAGCCCTTATCTATGTCATGGTGATGATGTCGGCGGTCGACAAGGCCATGACCGATCACGAACTGGAAGGCATCGGCCGGCTTGCCCGCTTCCTGCCGGTCTTCGACGGCTTCGACGATGACCGGCTGGTGCATGTGGCACGGGAATGCGGGGCTCTCCTCGACGGGCCGGAAGGATTGGATATCGCGCTTGAGGTGGTGCGGGAGGCGCTCCCTCCCCGCCTCTACGATACCGCTTACGCCGTCGCTGTGGAGCTTGCCGCCGCCGACCATTCCATCCAGAACGAGGAAATCCGGCTGCTGCAGCTTCTTCGTGATCGGTTGGGCCTCGACAAGCTCACCTGTGCCGCCATTGAGCGCAGCGCCATTGCCCGCTTCCGCAAATAAGGGTCGGAAATTGCCGCCTCACGTCAAGGTGCGTTTCCCGTGAAGACGATCCCGATAAGATAGGCATTGCGGAGAAACCGGCACGGAAACCATAGTGGCGCATATGACGGTACAGATATTCGGAATCGGCGAAGCGGTCTGGCGGGTCGCGTTTTTTACTGCGATCTTTCTGTCGCTCGCTCTCTTGGAACTGCTGCATCCGCGCCTGGAGCGGCCGGAACTGATGCGCGCACTGAAGGCGCAGCGCTGGTTCACCAACCTCTCCATCCTCGTCCTCTCGTCGCTGTTGCTGCGGATCATCTTTCCAGCCGCAGCAACGGGTGTCGCGCTCTGGGCCGAAGCGAAGGGTTACGGTCTTTTGCCGATGACCGGCCTGCCTCCGCTTGTCGGCGGCGTGCTGGCCTTCGTCATCCTCGATTTCGCCATCTGGCTGGAGCATGTCATCTTTCACAAGGTGCCGCTGCTCTGGCGCATCCATCGCGTCCATCATGCCGATACGGGGTTGGATCTCACCACGGGTCTGCGTTTTCACCCGCTGGAGATCCTGATATCGATGCTCTGGAAATCGGCAGCCATCCTGCTCCTCGGTGCGCCGGCCGTCAGTGTGCTGATCTTCGAGATCGTGCTCAATGGCACGGCGATGTTCAACCACGCCAATCTGAGGCTTCCGCAGCGAACAGACCAGATCCTGCGCCGCTTCATCGTTACGCCGGACATGCACAGCGTCCACCATTCCGCCGAGCCGCAAGATACCGACTCGAATTACGGGTTCAATCTCTCCCTGTGGGACCGGATGTTTTCAACCTACCTTACCCGCTCGAAACATGAGCCGAAGGATGTCAGGATCGGTCTTGCGCAATACGGTAATCCCCTGCCGGCGCGGCTTCTCTGGTCGCTGCTCCTGCCGTTTCGAAAGGCATAGAGAGGTGGCGATCAATAAATGCCGGCGGGGAAATACCGCAGATAGATTTCGTTGAGACGGCCCTTGCGGGAGAGTTCGAGCAAAGCGTGATCGATCGCCTGCGTGAGCGCCGGATCACCCTTGCGGTTCATGATCGCGAGGCCCTCCCCCAGAAAACGCTGCGAGAAATAGGCGCCATCCAGCAGCGTACAGCAATTGCCAGCGTCGCTGCCCGCTGTCCAGAAGGACAGTTGCATGCCATCGGAGAAGACCGCAGCAACGGTCCCCTCCTTCAGCGCCGCAAGCATGGTGTCGCGGGTGGGAAACGATCTCGTTTCGAGCTTCGGAAAAAACGCCTTCAGCATCGCTTCGTGCGTGGTTCCGGACACCGCACCGACCGGCTTGCTGCCAAGCGCGCCTGCCGAAAGATCGCCGCCCGCGGCTTGCCGATTGGCCGCGAACCGGGCTGGCAGCTTCATGAAGGCACGGGAAAAGGCGAAGCGCTGGCGAAGCTCGGGACTGACGCCGATCCCCGCGACGATTGCCTCTCCCTGCCCGTCTTCGAGCGCCGGCTGCAGTTCCGCGAACGTCACGGCCTGGATCTGGCATTTGGCCTCGATCTCCAGCTCCCCGCAGATTTCCCGCACCAGATCGACATGGAAGCCTGAAAGCTTGCCCGACTGATCGATAAAATTGAACGGCGGAAAATCCACTGCGGTCAAAAAGCGCAGTCGCGCCAGACCGCTCAAGTCCGGTTTCGCAATCCGCTCGCGCGCGTCAAACAACAAAGGCAGGTCGTGGACGCCGGCGGCCCGCGAAAAAGCTGAAAAATGTGCAACCAGCAGCACGAAAAGCGTGAAAATCCCACAGAATTTTAGGAATGCACGGAACGCGCGCGTCATTATGATCATTCCCAGGGTCGATAAAGGGGATATTGCCACGCGTGCGGCAACGGGGTTTTGATGCGTCTCGGAGAATATCCGGACAATTCCGGAATGGCTACTGCAAATGAAGCGCCGGCCAGGCGAACACCGTCTGCCGCAACGGCGCAGCTGTTCTCGCCGGCTTTGAAGCGGGAAGGCCGCCTGCTGCTGCAGATGGGCATCGGCAAACCCTTGATTGCGCAAGCGATGCTGCTCGCCAAAGAGCACGGCACCACCGTCGAGGAAGAACTTCTCGCCTTCGCCGAGATCAATGAGGCCATCTATTTCGAGGCGCTTGCCGAAAGGCTCGGACTTGAATTCATGCCGGATATTGACCCGAGCCGGGTGCAGGATATTGCGGGGCTGGATACGCAGATCATACGGCCGGAAATGCTGCGTGTTCATCATGCAAGCCGCCCGCCGATCACCGTGATCGTTCCCTCGCTCTCCCGGCTGGACGAGGTCGCGGCGCTTCTTGAACGCACACCGCTGCTGCGCCAGTCGCTCGCCGTCTCGACCCCTTCCGTGGTGCGCAATGCCGCCTGGCAGGCCGGGCGCCTGCGCCGGGTGACTGCAACAACGCGGGCGCTTTTCGAAACGACCCCGCTTCACAGCGCCCGCATCACCTTCTGGGGAAAACAGGGATTTTATGCCGGCGTCTTTCTCTGCGCCCTGATCGCGGCCGTCATCACGCTGCCGATTATCAGCCTGCTGATGCTGCATATCGTGCTGACATTGTTCTATCTGGCCAATTTTTCCGTGCGGCTCTACGCGCTGGGCTGTGCCTTTCGGCAGGAGCGCTCCGCACGAAAGCCGCGCGCGACGGTGCCGGCCGGGCCCTTGCCCGTCTATTCAGTCCTGGTCGCGCTCTACAAGGAAGAAAACGTTGCCGCCCAGTTGATCGAGGCGTTGGACCGGCTCGACTGGCCACGCTCGCGCCTCGATATCAAGCTGATCTGCGAGGAGGATGACCAGGAGACGATCGCAGCGTTGCGGACGCTGCCGCTAGCGCCCGAGTATGAGATCGTGCTTGTTCCCGTGCATCTGCCGCGCACCAAGCCGAAGGCTTTGAGCTATGCTCTGCCGGGCGTTCGCGGCACCTTCGTCACCGTCTATGACGCGGAAGACCGGCCGCATCCGGGCCAATTGCGCGAGGCCCATGCCGCGTTCATGGCAGCACCCGAGCGCGTGATCTGCCTGCAGGCGCCGTTGATCGTCACCAATGCACGGCAATCGTGGCTGAGCGCGCTGTTTGCGGTGGAATATGCCGGGCTGTTTCGCGGGTTGTTGCCGATGCTGTCGCTGACCGGGTTGCCGCTGCCGCTCGGCGGCACATCCAACCATTTTCGGACTGCGGAACTGCGGCACATCGGCGGCTGGGACCCGTACAATATGACCGAGGATGCGGACCTCGGCATGCGCCTGCATCGCTTGGGCTATCGCTCGCGTGTCATCTTCAGACCCACCTTCGAGGAGGCGCCGGTGACGCTGCCGGTCTGGCTCGGCCAGCGGACGCGCTGGTTCAAGGGCTGGCTGCAGACCTGGCTGGTGCTGATGCGCAAACCTGCGCAACTTGGCAGGGAAACGGGCTGGCCATCCTTTGCCGTCTTTCAGGTCCTGATCGCAGGCATGCTTGTGTCCTCGCTCAGTCACCCCATCGTCATCGGATTTCTCGTCTATCTGACATGGCTGATGGTTCAGCAGAGCACGCATGTGGACAGTTGGCTCGCCTTCTGGCTGTTTGCCTGCGATATCGTCAACCTGTTCGGCAGCTATGCCGTCTTCATTGCGCTCGGGCGTAACCGAATGGGAGCGAGGGAAAGACGTGCCGTTGGAATGCGCTGGGCCTTCGTGCCGTTCTACTGGCTGATCATGTCGCTCGCCGCCTGGAGGGCGGTGCTGGAACTCCAGACCAATCCGTTCTCCTGGAACAAGACGCCACATGAACCAGTGAGCGAAAAATAAGAGAACGGTTGCAGCGGGTAGCGAACCCGCGCGATCAGCATGCCGTCAGTTCTAACTTTATGGATTGATGCTCCGCGGTATGTGCCGCCGAGAGGAGAAGCCTGCAAGATGGCCGCCGCGGAGCGGAACGATCACCGGACAATCGGTTCGCCATGATAGCGGCGCTTTGACGCCTTCGACACGCCAAACCCGACTTCCATCATCAGGCGCGGGGACTGTTTTGCCAATGTTCCCATATGAAAGCCAAACGGATCTTCGACAAAACCCGAACCCGCCTTTCCGGTCAGGGTGATGGCGCTGTCCTCACCATAGAAGCCCAAGACCTCATCCGCCGGATGCCCCACGAGTAGCGTCAGTTGATGCTTCATGCGCCGGCGATTGTGGCTGCCCCGCACATAGACATGCGGGCCGGCATCGGCATCGACGTCGGAGAGGTAGAAAAAGAATTTCAACATCCGCCAATCATCGAGATCGAAATGGAACTTGAACGAGGCGCGGCTGAGATCAGCCTCGGAGGCAGACTTCGTCGGGAAGCTCCACCATGTCCGCGTCGTGATCAATTTGGCTTCGCCGCCGAGATAATGCCGTGCCACGTCGAGAAGCAATGGGTCGCGCTGCACCGCCAAAGCGGCGTCACATTGCAGGACCCGCTCGAAATGATGGCCGCTCAGTATCGTGCGGCCAAAACGCCGCTCGGCGTCTGCGTGCTCACCAGCGAGAAACTCCACCTTGCGATCGAAGTTGCCAAAACACGGTGTTTCGTGGCCGAAACGGGCGATTTCCGCCTGGATCGGCGCAGGCAGTGTGAGACCGGTAGCGATACCGGTTCGTCTGAGTTCCGCCGCGATCACTTCCGCCTGAAGGTCGCCGAACATCGAAGGCGCAGCACTTGCGCTCGATCGCACGGGTTTGGCGGTCAGCCAATGCGCCTTGCGGAACGGCATTGTCCGCGCCAGCAGAAACATTGGCAGCCAGGCGGGGTTCTCCCGCACATCCGTGAGATAGGTTGGTACACGTGCTGCCATGCGGCGGAAAACTCCGCCGCTGCGGGCAATGGTTTCCAGGTCCTGCGGTTTGGGTTTGCGTGCATCAAGCATCTGATATCCTTACATATAACAAGGTTTTTTGTGACCAATCCCTGTCCCTGATCCACCGGCCCGGCCCCAACGATAACGTCTAATTGCCTTTGCTGCAATGCAGCAAAACTAGCTTCTCCAACCGAAAACAGCATTTTGACGACCTGCGCGGCACGGCGGCACGCGCCTATATCGCGAGGCCCCGGAGCGTATCATCGCAAAAATCATCCGCCGCCCGGTAAGCCAAGCGGCCGCCACCGAAGCGATCATTCGCCGGCTCGATGAGTCAGAAAAAGAAAAGGAAGTACAAAACCGGCCGTAAAACCGGCCAAATCCAAAGGATCAAAATCGTTCTCAAAGCCCTGAAAAACAGAGTGGAGCGGGTAGCGGGAATCGAACCCGCACGATCAGCTTGGGAAGCTGACAAGCTACCACTACATCATACCCGCAACGGCTGCTAGGTTTTCACCAAGCGCTGCCGGCTGTCAAGGTGGCATCCGATTTTACGGACGCCTTTTATTCCGATCGGAAATGCTTGGAGAGCTTCAGGCCCTGCGCCTGGTAGTTGGAGCCGAGATCAAGCCCATAAAGGCCTTCCGGCTGCTCCAGCATGTACTCATAGACCAGACGGCCGACGATCTGGCCGTGCTCGAGAATGAACGGGACCTCGTGGCTGCGGACTTCGAGCACGGCGCGACTTCCCGTTCCGCCGGCAAAGGCATGGCCGAAGCCGGGATCGAAGAAGCCGGCGTAGTGGACGCGGAATTCGCCGACCAGCGGATCGAACGGCGTCATTTCGGCGGCATAGAGCGGCGGCACGTGCACCGCTTCGCGCGAGACGAGGATGTAGAACTCATCGGGATCGAGGATCAGCTCGTCGCGGCCGCGGCTATAGAGCGGCTCCCAGAAATCGAAGATGCCATGCTCGGCCTTCTTGTCGACATCGACAACGGCGGTGTGGTGCTTGCCGCGATAGCCGATCAGGCCGTCGGCGCCGGTCCCCTTGAGGTCGATCGAAAGGGCGATGCCGCCGCCGGAGACGTTCGGCTTTTCGCTTGCGACCAGCACATCGCTTTCATGCAGCGCGAGGACCTCGGCTTCACTGAGAAGCGCGTGGCCGATGCGAAAGCGGATCTGCGACAGGCGCGAGCCGCGGCGCACGATGATCGGGAAGGTGCGCGGGCTGATTTCGAGATAGAGCGGGCCGGAATATCCGGCCGGGATCTTGTCGAATTCCTGCGCCCGGTCGGTAATGACACGGGTGAAGATGTCGAGGCGGCCGGTCGAGCTCTTCGGATTGGCAGACGCCGACATGCCGGGTGGCAGGTCGAGGCTTTCCATCAGCGGCACGATATAGACGCAGCCGGTTTCGAGCACGGCCCCTTCGGAGAGATCGATGACGTGCAGTTTCAGCCGGTCAAGCTTGTCGGCCACAAGGTGGCTGGGTCCGGGCATGAAGCTGGCGCGCACGCGGAAGGCTTTCGACCCCAGACGCAGATCGAGGCTGGCCGGCTGGATCTGATCGATATCCAGCTTGCTTTCGCTCTTCAAACGCCCTTCATCAAACAACGCTGCAATCGCGCGATCGGCTAGAATGCCTGTGGCCCTCGTCATTGCTATCTTCCTTGTTGCCGAAAACGGCACGTCATAAACCAAATTGTCCCCGTGACATATCTTCTTGTTCCCGGGAATTGACGCAAGCGCGGCTAATCAGTAAATACTGACTTATCCCGTGGTGATTTGGCCGGTCGGCTTGCAGCCACGTTAAACAAGTAGCTAAAAAGGCCGGGTTCGAAACCGGCTTGCTTTTGCGGCCGGTTTTTTTGTTTGTGAAAGCGACGATCCGATGAGCAAAAACTGGCGCCCGGCAACACAGCTCGTTCATGGCGGCACGACCCGTTCGAACCACGGCGAAACCTCCGAAGCCATCTTCCTAACGCAGGGCTTCGTCTATGACAGCTCTGAAGCTGCCGAGGCGCGCTTCAAGGGCGAGACCGACGGCTTCATCTATGCCCGCTACGGCAGCCCGACCAACGACATGTTCGAACAGCGCATGTGTATGCTGGAAGGCGCCGAGGATGCGCGCGCCACGGCATCCGGCATGGCGGCGGTTTCGGCCGCCATTCTCTGCCAGCTCAAGGCCGGCGACCATATCGTCGCGGCCCGTGCCCTGTTCGGTTCCTGCCGCTGGGTGGTGGAGACACTGGCGCCCAAATACGGCATCGAATGCACGCTGATCGACGGGCGCTTCCTTGAAAACTGGGAAAAGGCGGTCAAGCCGAACACCAAGGTGTTCTTCCTCGAAAGCCCGACCAATCCGACGCTGGAAGTCGTCGATATCGCCGGCGTTGCCAAGATCGCCAATGCGATCGGCGCCAAGGTCGTTGTCGACAACGTCTTTGCGACGCCGCTCCTGCAGAAGCCGCTGGAACTCGGCGCCCACATCGTCGTCTATTCCGCCACCAAGCATATCGACGGCCAGGGCCGTTGCCTCGGCGGCGTGATCCTCTCCGACAAGGAATGGATCAACGAGCACCTGCACGACTATTTCCGCCATACCGGCCCGGCGCTGTCGCCGTTCAACGCCTGGACGCTGCTGAAGGGCATCGAGACCCTGCCGCTGCGCGTGCGCCAGCAGAGCGAGAATGCCGCGCGCGTCGCCGACTTCCTCGCCGAGCAGCCGGAGGTCGCCCGCGTGATCTATCCGGGCCGCAAGGATCATCCGCAGGCCGATATCATCTCCCGGCAGATGAAGGGCGGTTCGACACTGGTCTGCTTCGAACTGAAGGGTGGCAAGGACGCGGCCTTCGCGCTGCAGAATGCGCTGGATATCGTGCTGATCTCCAACAATCTCGGCGACAGTAAGAGCCTGATCACCCATCCGGCGACGACGACGCACAAGAACCTGTCGGACGAAGCCCGCACTGAGCTCGGCATTTCGCCCGGCACCGTGCGCTTCTCGGCCGGCATCGAAGACAGCGAGGACCTGATCGAGGATTTCGCCCGCGCGCTGAAATCCGTAAAGGCCTGATTTTCAGCTTTTGTTTCGAACGCCCGTGTCCAGCCGGATGCGGGCGTTTTTCTATGCCTGTGTTTCAGCCTTGAAGCTCGCCCGCGCCAGCATGATGCGCGACAGCGCCGTGTAGAAGCAGATAAGCGCAAAAACGACGGCGATCTCCGAAAACCAATGCGGGAACAGGCAGAAGGCCAGGAAGACGGCGATCGTTTCCGTTGCCTCGGCGAGGCCGGTGGTGAAATAGAGCGACTTCATGCCCCGCGCATCCGTCGCGAGGCCGCGCTTCTCGGCTATGACGGCGAAAGCGAGAAAGCTCGCACCATTGATATAGAAAGAGAGAAGAAGCAGCCCGCCTGCAGCGCCGTTTTCATAGGGATCGGCCAGGATAAAGGCGAAGGGGATGAGGCCGTAAAAGGCGAAATCGAGCACGATATCGAGGAAGCCGCCGAAATCCGTGTTCCTAGTCGCGCGCGCGACGGCGCCGTCCAATCCATCACAGAGCCGGCTTGCGCCGATCAGAATAAAAGCCCAGGCGAAAGCGTCGAGAACGATGGCAATGGCGGCGGCCAATCCGAGCAGAAAGCCCGTGATCGTGATCGTGTTCGCGCTGATGCCGCGGCGAACCAAAGCCCGGCCGGCGCGATCGAGCCAGGGATCAAGCCGTTTCCTGAAGTGACCGTCGAGCATGCTGTGCCCTATCCTAACAGTTTACGCTGTCCATTATTCTTGACGAAACCATCTTGCTGTAGAATATCGCCCATAGACTTGAAAAGGGTTTGCATATGTACCGCGCGCTAACTCGCGATATCGAGGTGACCGTTGAGCCTTATTATCTGGAGGAGCAGTCCGATCCGGAGGACAGCCGTTATGTCTGGGGCTACCGCATCCTGATCTCCAACCTTTCGGGCAAGACCGTGCGGCTGATGACGCGCTACTGGCATATCACCGACGAAAACGGCCAGGTGGATGAAGTCAATGGGCCGGGCGTCATCGGCGAGCAGCCGGTTCTCAATCCCGGCGATACCTATGAATATTCGTCAGGCTGCCCGCTCGATACACCTTCAGGCGTGATGTTCGGCCATTATTCGATGGAAACACCGGAGGGCGATACCTTCACAGTCGATATTCCCGCCTTCTCGCTGGATTCACCGGGCCAGCCTCGGACGTTGAATTAGAGCCCATCGCGTCAAAACCGATTCACGCGATGCGCTTATCTTATGACTTTTCCCTGTTTTGAGGCCACAGTGGTTTGCCGCCTGCCGGTGTTCGCCCCCCCCCCGCAGGCGGGAGGGGATGAATCGAGGATGCGCCGCAAGGGTTACGACAGCGATGCCATCGAGTGTCCCTATTTTTCTCCCGGTGGCCGATACGTGATCGACGATGCCTTTTGCATGGCTGCGAGCGTCTCCTCAACGGTCAGCAAGACAGTCGTCTGGAAGGAACTCAGCGCTCCGCCAGCGCTGATCGCGATCGCCGTGGCTGCCATCGAGACGTTATCTGGAGCCTCCCACAAGTTATATGCATCGTGATCGCCGAAGGCATACCAGAAACCGTGCATCTTTCCGCCGACCGCCTCGATGTACTGCTTGGCTGCCACTCGGCGGTCCTCGGGGTTCTTGATGAGCTTGGCCCATGTCGCTGGCGTATAACTGAACCTGGTCAGGTATAAAGGCATCGGATCTTCCTCCTGCGCATTCATCCCGCCGGCGGTCAAAGTGTGCCGGATCAGATGTCCCGAGTATGTCCCTCGCGTGTCTGCGCGGCAAGACCCGTCCGAGACTAGAGCATCCGTCTTGGTCAAGGGCTGGTTGGGTGGTTTGACCGGTACGCTCCAGCGGCGCCGGACCGACCAGCGTCGCGCCATCGACCCGTCAGGGTCAATTTGTCCACACGGCCTCGCTGCAGCTTTTTTACTGCGGCCGCACTTCCGTTGCCTCGAAACGATAGGTCGTCGAGCAGAACTCGCAGGTGACCGAAACCATTCCGTCCTCCACCGCGTGATCAAGATCCTCCTCGCTGAGACTTGCAAGCACGTCGCGGAGCTTCTCGCGTGAACAGCTGCACTTGTCGTAAACCGCCTGGGGCGGATAGACCTTGACGCCGCGCTCATGGAACAGCCGGTAGAGCAGACGTTCGGTGCCGACCGTCGGATCCGTCAGTTCGTCGGCGTCGATGGTCTGGACCATGACGCTCGCTTCATTCCAGAGATGATCGACCTCGAAGGCATTCTCGCCGTCATCACCGTCACCACCGTGCAGATCCGCCTGGCGCATGCGCTCCGGTGCTTCCGGCAGGAACTGCGCAACCATGCCGCCTGCCCGCCAGCGATGCCGCGGCTTGCCGTTCTCGTCGCGGTCGAGCAATTCGGCGACGCCGAGGCGCACCTTGGTCGGGATTTGCTCCGACTGGCGGAAATAGACGCCGGCGATCTCCTCCAGCGAGGCGCCATCGAGCGGCACGATGCCCTGATAACGCTGGGTATGCGCACCCTGGTCGATGGTGAAGGCGAGAATGCCTTCACCCAGCAGATGCTCCGGCTTGGTGAGGCCATTCTCTTCGGCGAGCGAAAGGGCTTCCTCGTTGTAGCGGGCATAGGCGCGCACCCGGTCCGGCGTCGAGAAATCGGCGACGACCAGATCGACAGGACCGTTGCTTTTCGTCTGGACGATCAGCTTGCCCTCGAATTTCAGCGAGGTCCCGAGGAGGACCGTCAGCACCACCGTTTCGGCAACGAGACGGGCAACCGGCAGCGGATAATTGTGGCGTTCGAGAATGGCGTCGAGCATCGGGCCGAGCTGGACGGCACGGCCGCGCACGTCGAGGTCTTCCACCTGAAATGGCACGACATGATCGTCGCCGGCGAAATCGATCTGGCCGAGGCCAGGTATGGTTTCCGTCATCACTCTGCTCCTTAGCCCTCAGTCATCGACAAGCCGCAAAGGCCGGAACCTTTGGCGACGCGGTGCCCGGTGCTCTTATTGATCCTGCGCAGGTCCGTTTTGTCCAGATCGTCACTGAAAAAACGGCTGCTTGCCCTTCTCGCCCCCGCTGCGGACAGCGGAACGGATGGTTGGATGTTCTGAACGCGAATGACCGGCACAGGAGGCTGAGCTACCCGCCGGTCATCCAATTGCAGCATAGATCGTGTGCCGCGGTCCGGTTTTCAATATGCGCGGTGAAGCGCTCGTTAAAGCGCGCCGAGGCACCAGGCGAGAACCGATTTCTGCGCATGCAGGCGGTTTTCCGCCTCGTCGAACACGACCGACTGCTTGCCGTCGATCACTTCGTCCGTCACCTCCTCGCCGCGATGGGCGGGCAGGCAATGCATGAACAGCGCGTCCTTGTCGGCCTTCGCCATCAGTTCCGCGTTGACCTGGAACGGCTGGAAGACATTGTGGCCGCGCGCGCGGTGCTCCTGGTTCATCGACACCCAGGTATCGGTCACCACGCAATGGGCGCCTACAACCGCCTGATCGGCGTCGTGATAGAGCTTGATGTCGCCGCCATTGTCGCGGGCCCAGTTGAGGATCTTGTCGTCCGGCTCGGAGCCAAGCGGAACGGCCATGTTCATTCGATAGCCAAAACGGGCCGAACCCTCGACGAAGGAATGCAACACGTTATTGCCGTCACCGGTCCAGGCAATGGTCTTGCCCTTCACCGGGCCTGCATGTTCCTCGAAGGTCATGATGTCGGCCATGATCTGGCAGGGATGCGTCGTGTCCGTGAGGCCGTTGATGACCGGCACGGTCGCATGCTCGGCAAGCTCCAGCAGGCGCGTGTGATCGGTCGTGCGGATCATGATGGCATCGACATAGCGCGACAGCACCTTGGCCGTATCGCCGATGGTTTCGGCGCGGCCGAGCTGCATCTCGGTGCCGGAGAGAAACAGCGTCTCGCCGCCGAGTTGGCGCATGCCGACATCGAAGGACACGCGCGTGCGGGTCGATGGTTTCTCGAAGATCATTGCCAGCATCTTGCCGTCGAGCGGCTTTTCCGCCGTGCCGGCCTTGGTGGCTGCCTTGCGGACGCGGGCGTCGTCGATGATCGTCCGGAGGTCGCCTGCCGTCATGGCAGAAAGATCGAGAAAGTGTCTGGCCATTCTATTCAAAGTCCTGTGTTTTCAGCATGGGAAGGGAAACGTCGTTCAGGCCGAGGCCTTTCGTCGTTCCACTGTCAGCTGTTCGGCCGCGCGCTCAAACCGCGCCAGGCCTTCGCGGGCCTCCTCGGCCGTCGTCACCAGCGGCGGCAGCAGGCGGATGACATTTTCACCCGCAGGCACGGCCAGAAGCCGCTCGGCGCGGATCGCCTTGAGCAGGTCTGCGGACGGCACCTTGGCCTTGATGCCGAGCATCAGGCCTTCGCCCCGGATTTCCTCGATAATATCGGGGAAACGATCGGCAAGCGAGGCGAGGCCCTGGCGGAAAACCAGCGCCACATCGCGGACATGCTGCAGGAAACCATCGGCCAGAACGATATCGAGAACGGCATTGCCGACGGCCATCGCCAGCGGATTGCCGCCATAGGTCGATCCATGCGTTCCGGCGACCATGCCGGAAGCCGCATCCGCTGTCGCAAGGCAGGCGCCGAGCGGGAAGCCGCCGCCGATGCCCTTGGCGACGGCCATGATGTCGGGCGTGAGGCCTGCCCATTCATAGGCAAACAGCTTACCGGTCCGGCCGATGCCGCATTGAACCTCGTCGAGGATCAGAAGCAGGCCGTATTCGTCGCAGAGGGAGCGCAACTCCTGCAGGAATTCCTTGGAAACCGTGCGGATACCGCCTTCGCCCTGGATCGGCTCGATCAGGATCGCGGCGGTTTCCTCCGTGATGGCAGCCTTGAGCGCCGCCATGTCGTTGAAAGGAACCTGGTAGAAGCCCGGAGCCTTCGGGCCGAAGCCTTCGAGATACTTTGCCTGGCCGCCGGCGGCGATGGTCGCGAGCGTCCGGCCATGGAAAGCGCCTTCGAAGGTGATGATGTGGAACTTTTCCGGGTGTCCTTTGGAAAAGTGATAGCGCCGCGCCGTCTTGATGGCGCATTCGAGCGCTTCCGCACCGGAATTGGTGAAGAACACCTTGTCGGCGAAGGTCGCCTCCGTCAGGCGGCGGCTGAGGCTCTCCTGGCCGGGAACTTCATACAGATTGGAGAGATGCCAGACCTTGTCGGCCTGCTCCTTCAGCGCTGAAACGAGGTGCGGATGGGCATGGCCGAGCGAATTGACCGCCACGCCGGCGGCGAAATCGAGATAGCGCGTACCGTCCTCCGCAACCAGCCAGACGCCTTCGCCGCGCTCGAACCGCAAGGGGGCGCGGGCATATGTGTCATAAAGCGGCGTGGCATCGGCCATGGCGCATGTCTCCTCAATCATCGCGGTGATTGTTTCGGTCAGCTTCTACGCTGGACTGTGGCCAGCCCTTAAAAAATCAAAATGCCGCCTCGCGGCGGCGAAATCACTATCTTCATTTCGCACCGCAATGTCAACAAAAGCCCGTGATTTGCGGCAAATCGCGCCAGTGTCGCGACATCGATTTTTTCGAACGGCACTCTTGCAAAAATGCCACGCATGCCAAGCAAGTTGGGGAAAACTCGAAAATCGATTCGCTCGGATTCCGGGGACTCTTGTCAGCGAGTCCCCCTACCTCTACCTTAACAAACAATTACTAGAACGCATGCGGCGGACCTAGTCACCAAAAGAGTTATCGCGTTTCAGCCTCGGAGTCTGTCCGGGGTACGGTGGAGGATTCGACCATCACCAACGCTGTGAATGGAGAGAAGACCATGAACTGGACTGACGAGCGGGTCGAGAAACTCAAGAAGTTGTGGTCAGAAGGATTGAGCGCGAGCCAGATCGCCGCGCAGCTCGGCGGCGTCAGCCGAAACGCGGTTATCGGCAAGGTCCACCGGCTTTGCCTGCCTGGCCGTGCCAAGGCCGGCGGCAGCACGGCGACCACCGCCCGCGCCAAGCGTCCGGCAACATCTGCGCCGCGCGCGCCGAATTACGCCGCGCGCATCACCACCCGCACCGTGACACGCACCACCGGTGCCACTGTCATGAAGGAAGAGGTGGAAATCGACGCCATCGAGGATCAGGACGTCGCACCGGCCGGCAACGTGGTCGTGCCGATGTCACGCCGTCTGGCGCTGACGCAGCTCACCGACCGCACCTGCAAATGGCCGATCGGCGATCCGATGAAGGAAGAATTCCATTTCTGCGGCAACGACTCGCCCGACACCTCGCCCTACTGCACCTTCCACGCAAAGCTGGCCTACCAGCCTTCCGCAGAACGCCGCCGGGCTCGCTGAAGGTCGCGGACTACCGAACATGAAAAAGGGGCCGGCCGGCCCCTTTTTCATGTTCGTGTGTCACTCACTATGCAATCAGCTCTCCAGGGAATAGCCCGCGCCGCGCACGGTGCGGATCACATCCTGCATGTTGGAGAAGTTCAACGCCTTGCGCAGGCGACCGACGTGAACGTCGACAGTGCGCTCGTCGACATAGATGTCGTGGCCCCAGACGCCGTCCAGCAGTTGCGAGCGCGAAAAGACCCGACCGGGCGAGGCCATGAAGAATTCCAACAGCCGAAACTCGGTTGGGCCCAGACGAACCTCGCGGGTCTTGCGGTGGACGCGGTGGGTTTCGCGGTCGAGTTCGATATCGCCGCATTTCAGCAGCGTCGACAGCACCTCCGGCTTGGCGCGCCGCAGCATCGCCTTCACCCGCGCCATCAGCTCCGGCGTCGAGAACGGCTTCACCACATAGTCGTCGGCGCCGGTGGAAAGGCCGCGTACCCGCTCGCTCTCTTCACCGCGCGCCGTCAGCATGATGATCGGCAGGCGCTCGGTTTCGGAACGCTGGCGAAGCCTGCGGCACAGTTCGATGCCAGAAACGCCCGGCAGCATCCAATCGAGGATCAAGAGGTCCGGCAGGCGCTCCTGGAGGCGAATTTCCGCTTCGTCGCCGCGGTTGATCGTATCGACTTCAAACCCTTCGGCCTCAAGATTGTAACGCAGGAGAACGCTCAGCGCCTCCTCGTCTTCGACAACGGCAATTCTTGGTAGCATGCGGTCTCAACTCCTTGACGCCTTGCCCTCAATGCAAGGGGCTCGCCCGGCGGCCCGAAGGCCGTTCGAGCAGTCAAATGTTAGATTTCACTTACTTACGTTTGATCCGGCGTGGCAGATCAATTGCCGATCGCGCCGACGGTGTTGGCAGTATCGTCCTTCGGGCGTTCCCCTGCCGGCTGGGAGCCGGTCGCCATGTAATAGATCGTCTCGGCGATGTTTGTCGCGTGGTCGCCGATGCGCTCGATATTCTTGGCGCAGAACAGAAGATGCGTGCACGGCGTGATGTTGCGCGGATCTTCCATCATGTAGGTCAGGAGCTCGCGAAACAGCGATGTGTAGATCGCATCGATTTCGTTGTCCCTCTCGCGAATGCTGTTGGCCTTTTCCGGCGAACGCGACGCATAGACGTCGAGCACTTCCTTGAGTTGCATCAGCGCGAGTTCCGCCAAGTGCTCGAGCCCGCGAGCCAGCTGACGCGGCAGGCTGGCGCTCGAAACGGCGATCACCCGCTTAGCCGTGTTCTTCCCGAGATCGCCGACGCGCTCGAGATCGGCAGCAATACGGATGGAGCCCATGATTTCGCGCAGGTCAGCTGCCATCGGCTGGCGCTTGGCGATGGTGACGATCGCCTTCTCGCCGATCTGGCGTTCGGCCTCATCCATGATGGCGTCGTCGGAGATGACCTTCTGAGCAAGCGCGAGGTCGGCATTGACCAGTGCCCGCACGGATTCGGCGACCATCTGCTCGGCAAGGCCGCCCATCTCGGAGATGCGCCGGTTCAGGTATTTGAGATCTTCGTCGTAGACGGAAGCAATGTGCGTGGACATGATCGTTTTTCCTTGCGTCACAATCCGGTTTCAAGGGCGCCGCCGTCCCCCTAATTGGGAACGGCAAGACATATCGTCAGCCGAAGCGGCCCATGATGTAGTCCTGGGTGCGCTGGTCATCCGGATTGGTGAACATCTTGTCGGTGTCGTTTTCCTCGACGAGATTGCCGAGATGGAACATGGCAGTGCGTTGCGAAACGCGCGCTGCCTGCTGCATCGAGTGGGTTACGATGACGATGGTGAAGTTGGTGCGCAGTTCGTGGATCAGTTCCTCGACCTTGGCGGTCGCGATCGGGTCCAGAGCCGAGCAGGGCTCGTCCATCAGGATGACTTCCGGGCTGACGGCAACGGCGCGCGCAATGCACAAGCGCTGCTGCTGACCACCGGAGAGACCGGTGCCCGGCTCATGCAGACGATCCTTCACCTCGTTCCAGAGACCTGCCTTGTGCAGGCTGGTTTCGACGATCTGGTCGAATTCAGCCTTGGAGCGTGCCAGGCCATGGATTTTCGGGCCGTAGGAGACATTCTCGTAGATCGACTTCGGGAAGGGGTTCGGCTTCTGGAACACCATGCCGACACGCGCCCGCAGTTCAACCACGTCGATGTCCGGATCGTAGATATCCTCCTCGTCGAGCGTGATCTTGCCGGTGACCCGGCAGTTGTCGATCGTATCGTTCATGCGGTTCAAGGTGCGCAGGAAGGTCGACTTGCCGCAGCCGGACGGGCCGATCAGAGCCGTGACCGTATTTTCACGAACGTTGAGGTTCACGTCGAAAAGGGCGCGCTTCTCGCCGTAATAGACCGAAACGTCCTTGCCGATCATCTTGAAGGGAACAGTGTTCATTTTCTGATCCAGCGCCTTTTCAACTGCTGCTTCTGACATCATGTTCATGTTCTTACCTCACTACCAGCGACGCTCAAAGCGACGCCGCAACAGGATTGCGCCAAGGTTCATGACCACGAGGAAAATCAACAGAATGATGATCGCGCCCGAGGTCCGTTCGACAAATGCACGTTCGGCTTCGTTGGCCCACATGTAGATCTGCACAGGCAACGCGGTAGACGGTTCCATCGGCGAACCGGGAAAATCGACAACGAAGGCCACCATGCCGATCAGCAGCAGCGGCGCGGTTTCGCCAAGCGCGTGCGCAAGACCGATGATCGTGCCGGTCAGAACGCCTGGCATGGCGAGCGGCAACACGTGGTGGAAGATGGTCTGCATCTTCGACGCGCCAAGGCCGAGGGCCGCCGCGCGGATCGATGGCGGGACGGCCTTCAGCGCCGCACGGGTGGCGATGATGATCGTCGGCAGGGTCATCAGCGTCAGCACCAGGCCGCCCACCACCGCTGCCGAGCGCGGCATTCCGGCGAAGTTGATGAAAATCGACAGGCCAAGCAGACCGTAGACAATCGACGGGACGGCGGCGAGATTGTTGATGTTGACCTCGATGAGGTCCGTCAGCCGGTTCTTCGGCGCGAACTCTTCGAGGTAGATGGACGCGGCGACGCCGATCGGCAGCGCCAAGGCAAGCACGATCAGCATCATGTAGAGCGAGCCGAGGGCTGCCACACCGATGCCTGCCGCTTCCGGGCGGCTGGAGGCGCCGAAGGTGAAGATGCCGGTGTTGAAGTCCTTCGTCAGGGCACCGCTATCGGCGAGCGTCTTCATCCAGGCGATCTGCTGGTCCTTTACCTTGCGCTTGGCCTCCTCGACAGTCAGGTCGATCTGGCCCTTGTTGGCCGAGTCGATATTGCCTTCCGCTAAAAGCGACACGTTGATGGTCGTGCCGATCACCGAAGGATTGGCGACCACAATGTCACGGAGTTGAGTACGGGCGCTCGCCGAAACCATGTCCGTCGCCTGCTTGACGAGCGGACGGCTCTTCGGGTCGATGCCGAGCGCCTTGACGAGAGCGTCTCGCACCAGCAGCGGATAGTTGGCCGTCATCAGCTTGGCCGGATTTGTCGCACGCTCGTTCTTCGGATCGATGACCTTTTCAGCAAACTCGATCGGCAGCGTGATCGTCGTCTGCTGGAAGGCCGTGTAGCCGTTCGAAATGACTGTCCAGAGAAGGACGAACAGGAAGAACAGGCCGGTGAGGATCGCCGCCATGCCATAGGCACGGAAACGGCGTTCGGCGGCATAGCGGCGCTTGATGCCGATATCGCGTCTGGCTACAGCGGGGCGCACGAAGGCGGGGGACGAAGAGGAAACGATCTCGGTCATTCGTACTGTTCCCGATATTTGCGCACGATGTAGAGTGCATAGATGTTGAGGCAGAGCGTGATGCAGAACAGCGTGATCCCAAGCGCGAAAGCCACCAGTGTCTGCGGCGAGTTGAACTCAAGGTCGCCGGTCAGCTGATTGACGATCTTGACGGTCACCGTCGTCATCGCCTCGAAGGGATTGAGCTGCATGCGCGCGGCAACACCGGCCGCAAGCACCACGATCATGGTTTCACCGACGGCGCGCGATGCGGTGAGGAGCAGCGCGCCGACGATGCCCGGGAGCGCTGCCGGCAGAACGACCTTCTTGATCGTCTCCGACCGGGTCGCGCCCAGCCCGAGCGAGCCGTCGCGCAGGGCACGCGGCACCTGGGTGATGATGTCGTCGGACAGCGAGGACACGAACGGAATCAGCATGATGCCCATGACGATACCCGCCGTCAGAACGCTCTGCGCCTGAATGAAGGAGACGTAGTTGCCGGTGACGAGACCGTTCAGCTGGGCGGAAATATCGCGCAGGAACGGGCCGACCGTGACGAGGGCGAAGAAGCCGTAGACGATGGTCGGGATGCCGGCAAGGATTTCGAGCAGAGGCTTCGCCGTCGAGCGGATCGCCGGCCGTGCATATTCGGACATATAGATCGCCGCGAAGAGGCCGATCGGCACGGCAAAGAGCATGGCGACGAAAGCGATATAGAGCGTGCCTGCGAGGAGCGGCAAGAGGCCGAACTGGCCCTGCGTCGCCTCGCTGCCGGCGGCGGCGAAACGCGGATCCCAGACGGTGCCGAAGAAGAAGCTGACCGCTGAAACCGAATTGAAGAAGCGGATCGCTTCCGACAGCATCGAGCCGACGATACCGATCGTCGTCAGGATCGCGATGGATGAGGCAAGCATCAGGGTGCCGAGCATGACGCGCTCGACCTGGTTGCGAGCGCGGAAGGGGGCAGAGATGCCGCGCAGCGCGAAGATGGCGCCGGCAACCGAGATCAGGAGAACCACGACTGCCATGACGATGCGGCTTGTCGAGGTCATTGCATTGAACTGGGCGGCGGATTTGATCATGTAGGATTCGCCGTTGCCAGCAAGTGGAACACCGTTTGCGGCCAGCACGTCGCGCAGATCGGCGGAGCCGTTGTTAAGCGCGGCCAGTTCCGCGTCATCCAGCAGCTTCAAACCGTTGGCGACGGACTTCACCTGGCCAAGCGCGAGTTCGGTGGTCGCCGCGCCCTGGCTGAGCACCGCTTCCGGAAGGGCGCCGCGCACGCTGCCGTCGATATAGGCGGGTGCCGAAATTGCCCAGACGCCAAGAACGAACGCCGCCGGGATGATCGCACAGATGGCCGCGTAGGTACCGTGATATCCGGGGAGGGAATGGAGGACCGAAAGCTTGCCGTTCGAGGTGGCAATTGCCCGGGAGCGTCCGGCGAAATAGGCCGCAAAGCCGACAATCAAAACAAGCAAAAATATAAGTGATGTGTTCATCGACATGTCCCCCCCGGCCTTAAATCATTGAAAGCCGGTAAATCCGAACTCGGGAGGTCCGGCACGGCAAGATTGCCGTGCCGGATATCGCTCAATGAATTAGAGCATGTTGCCCGCTTCGAAAGCCTTGCGGCCTTCTTCGCGCTCTGCATCCGGGGCCGAAACCAGGCCGTAGGCTGCGAGCGGGCTGTCCGGGCCGATCATCTGGTCGTCAAGGAAGAACTCGACATATTCCTTGAGGCCCGGGATCACGCCGAGATGCGCCTTCTTGACGTAGAAGAACAGCGGGCGGGAAACCGGATATTCGCCGGAAGCGATGGTTTCAACCGACGGAACGACGCCGTTGACGGTTGCGACCTCCAGCTTGTCAGCGTTGTTTTCAAAGAAGGCGAGACCGAAGACGCCGATGCCGTTCTTGTTGGAAGCGATGCGGGCAAGCGTTTCGGTGTAGTCGCCGTCGATGTCGACAGCCAGGCCGTCCTTGCGGACTGCGACGCATGCCTTAGCGGCGGCTTTTTCATCGGCGATGAGGCCCTTGATGACGTCCTTGGCACCGGCATCCTTGCAGCCAGCAGCCAGGATCTTTTCTTCGAAGACTTCGCGCGTGCCGTGCTTTTCGCCCGGGATGTAAGCAGCGATTTCAACGTCCGGAAGGTCCTTGTTGACTTCCGACCACTTCTTGTAGGGGTTGGCAACGAGCTTGCCGTCAACGACGATTTCAGCGGCCAGGGCGAGGTAGAGGTCCTGCGGAACCAGCTTCAGGTCGGCATTGCCCGAGTCGGTTGCGAAGACGATGCCGTCATAACCGATCTTGACTTCCTGGATCTCGGTGACGCCGGCTGCCTTGCAGGTCTCGAGTTCGCTGTCCTTGATCTTGCGCGAAGCGTTGGCGATGTCGATCGTTTCCGGGCCAACGCCCTTGCAGAATTCCTTCAGGCCGCCGCCGGTGCCGCCCGATTCAACGATCGGGGTCTTGAAGTCAGGGAAGGTTTCGCCGAAGGTTTCAGCGACGATCTTTGCATAAGGCAGCACGGTCGAGGAACCGGCAACCTGGATCTGGTCGCGGGCAATAGCAACGCCAGCAAAAGCGGCGGATGCAACCAGAGCTGCAACAGTGAGTTTCAAGGCTTTCATCAGAATTCTCCCAGAATGGGCTTGTGTGGGTGCGCTTTTCACCAGCGCTCGCTTTCGCCGTATCGATCGGCCGCCCTAGTTAGCGCCCGATAACCTCACCTTTTATGTCAAATTCACGAAACATTTGTGACAGCTTAAGCCACTGAATTTTCTTCATTAAACTGAGTTATGAATTTTTCGGCGATGGGTTTGTGTCAAAACCTCACGGTAAACACCGTGCCCTTGCCGATTTCCGATTGGACCAGCAATCTGGCGCGGTGCCGGGTGAGGATATGCTTGACGATGGCAAGTCCGAGACCCGTGCCCTTTTTTGACCGGCTGGCCTCTACGTTAACCCGATAGAATCGTTCGGTAATACGCGGAACATGCTCGGCTGGTATACCGGGGCCATAGTCGCGGACGGAAACTTCGGCCGGCGCGTCACCGCCACCGGAGAGGGTCACTTCCACCTTTTTCCCCTCCTGGCCATATTTGCAGGCGTTTTCGATCAAATTCTCGAAAACTTCGGTCAGTTCATCGCGATCGCCCTGAACGACGACCGGATCATCCGGCACGACCAGCGAAATCTCCACACCGACATCCTCTGCCAGCGGCGACAGCGCATCCCGCACATGACCGAGCAGCGGCGCGAGATCGACCGCCTCGTCCGGCGCGATGTGGGATTTGAGTTCCAGCCGCGACAGCGAAAGCAGATCATCGACGAGACGGCTCATCCGCGTCGCCTGTTCGTGCATGATGCCGAGGAATTTCTCGTGCGCCTTGGGATCGTTGCGCGCGGGGCCCTGCAGCGTCTCGATGAAGCCCCGCAGCGAGGCGAGCGGCGTCCTCAGTTCATGGCTCGCATTGGCAACGAAATCGGAGCGCATCCGGTCGATGCGGCGCGCCTGCGATATGTCGCGATAGGAAAGAACATAGAGCCGCTCATTCGCGAGCGTCCCGATTTCCGCCGGAGCGACCCGCACGATATAGACCGATTCCGACGGAAACCGTTCGGAGTGTTCGATCTGGTTCGCCTTGCCGGTGACGATCGTCTCCCGGACCATGTCGAGAATGCCGGGTGAGCGAACCCGCGCCGACAGATCGGTTTTCGGCGGGATGGTACCGAAGGCCTTTTCGGCCGCATGATTCTGCAGAACCACGGTCTCATCGGGCGCAACGACCAGGATTGGCGTGTCGAGCGCGTCGAAGGCGGCGGCAAGCATGCCGAGATCGGTCTCCTCGACCACAGGCTGGACCACGGGCATGGCAGGCGGCGTGGGGTCGGCCGAACGGTTGAAAAGCGCCGTCATCCACACAAGCCAGAACAGCAGCGCGGCGATCGTGTGAATGCCGGATAGAATAAGGGCAGCCGTGACGACGGTCGACAGGCCGATGATCCACTTTTCTGCGCTGGCCCTGTCCTTGAGGCGCTCCCAGACTGTTCTTGTCTCTTCCAAAATGATCTCTCTTACCGGCCTGCAATCAACCGGTGATATCGGAGGTTCATGACAATGATTTTCACGCCATGCTTGAATTCGCAATTCAATTGTGGCCTCCTCCCATGAAATCGGCGACCGGCCGCACGTTGAAGCAGGGGGCGGACTCATCATGGCGGGAATTGAGAAAAGTCAGCCGGTCGGACTCGTCGTCAGTGGCAAACAGCGCGTTTTCGGTATCGACAATCCTGAATTACCGGATTGGATCGACAAGGAGGCGCTGGCCTCGGGCGGCTTCCCGTATGACAAAAAGCTCGATGCCGAGACGTTCGATATAACGCTGGAGAAGCTGCAGATCGAACTCGTCAAGGTGCAATTCTGGCTGCAGGCGACCGGCCGGCGTGTCGTGGCGATCTTCGAAGGGCGCGATGCGGCGGGAAAGGGCGGCGCAATCCATGCCACGCACGCCTACATGAACCCGCGCTCCGCCCGCGTCGTCGCCCTGACCAAGCCGACAGAAACGGAAAGGGGCCAATGGTACTATCAGCGCTATGTCACGCATCTCCCGACGGCTGGCGAATTCGTGATGTTCGACCGCTCCTGGTACAACCGCGGCGGCGTCGAGCCGGTCATGGGCTTCTGCACGCCGGAGCAGCATACGCATTTTCTCAGACAGACGCCGCCGTTCGAGAAGCTGATCACTGGCGACGGCATTCATTTCTTCAAATTCTGGCTGGATATCGGCCGCGAGATGCAGTTGAAGCGGTTCCACGACCGCCGCCACGATCCGCTGAAGGTCTGGAAGCTCTCGCCGATGGATATCGCCGCGCTGACGAAATGGGATCTCTACTCCGAGGCGCGCGACACGATGCTCAAGGAAACCCATACAGAGCATGCGCCCTGGACGGTCGTGCGTGCCAACGACAAGCGCCGCGCCCGCCTCAACGTTATCCGCCATATGCTCAAAACACTCGACTATGACGGCAAGGACAAAAGCGCGATCGGCGAGATCGACAACAAAATCCTCGGCTTCGGGCCGGGCTTCGTGAAGTAGCCGCTTCGTTCGCAGGTACTCTGGTCACTGCCCGGGAAGGATACGGACGGCGAACAGGCTGAGGCTGTTGCCGGCGCCGGTCACGTCGCTGTTGATCAGGATATGGCCGGGCGCGCTTGGTGCCAGGCTGCGATCGAACGTCACATTGAACAACATATCGCTTTTTTCCTCGTTCACCGTGAACCGATGGCGGCCACAATCGCCGAGCGACGAGAAATCGCATTCGACGGAGAACTGGGTCTGCTTGCCCGCATCCGACTGAACGCTGAGCGCGACCGTCGACGTCTTGCCGGAAATCTGCCCAAGCACCGAAGCTGGAATCTCGATGAGGACATTGCCGTCCGCTTCCGCCGTCGCCGACGTGATGCGCAGGCGCTGCCCATTCTCGTCGCTGACCGGATCGGCCGAGGCGCGGCTGCCAGCCGTGACGTTGGCTGCGTCGGCGGGCTTGAAAACCTCAACCCAGTCGCCGGAGAAGCCCTGCTCGCTTCCAAGCGTCTTCAGGCCTTCTGCGCCGTCGAAATCCTCGGACTGCACCGTCGAGGGCGGATTGGCGACGCTGGTATCGCGCTCGGCGGCCGATTTCAAAAGACCACTGGTTTGCACCCACCAGGCCGCCGTGCCGAACGCGGCGACGAGGGTCGTCACGACCATGACGAAGGACAGCAAACTGCCACGCTTGCGCCGGCGAGGCTTTGGCGGGACAACCTTGGCGCGTTTGCCGGAGACCGGTTCGACGGCGGCGGCCTCTGGTGCGCGGCTTGCCTCACGGCGGTCGGGACGCAGACCGGCAAGGCCACCGTCAGCGACCGGGCTGTCGGCCACGCCAGCGCTGCGTTCGGGCGGAAGATGAAGTCCATCGTCGAGTTCCGCCGACGGGGCACGGTCATCACGACGACCGGCATCCATACGGACCGCTGGCGCCACGGACGCAGCCTTCAGCGCTGCGCGTTCCTCCACTTCGATGGCATGGATGATGGCTTCAAGGCGGTGGCGCTGCTTGGCAATCACATCCGGATCGTGCACATCCTGCTTGCGCAGGCCGGCCTCCAGCGCGTTTCGCGCCGACTGGTAGATGCGCGCGCGTGTTTCGGAATTCGCCCGGTCGGGGCGCTCCAGCGCATGTCTGATGGCAGTTTCCAGTCCGCTCACTGTCCGTCCTTACTTGATGCAGACGACCGGCATCGGTCGGTCCGCAAGGGCATGTCGCGCTGGGGCCGAAGCCCCGGAGCCGGGCAGACATGCAACCAACATTGCCCCGAAAACGCTGCTGCACGGCAGCGTTCCGGTTCCACAAGCATCCGTCGTCGCGGCCATCGTTCCCGTGAAACCGGCGCGCTTTAGGGTGTGTTAACAATTGGGTAACGGTTGACGCCGCGATCTGCAAGCCTCGCATGTCAAACTGACGGCCGGCGCCGGGGAAAACACGGACGATTTTGCTCGCTTGCCGAGCCAACGCGGCTCAAGCACCCTTTGCAAAATCCACCGGCGCTGATAAAGTTCTTACGTTTACGGAAACGTCAAAAATTGAAACGGGAGCGAATTCTTGTCATTGCCAGCCATTCTCAACGGCACCACGCGGCTGCCCGTCGTCGCAGCCCCCCTGTTCATCATCTCGCATCCGGCGCTGACGATCGCCCAGTGCAAGGCGGGCGTCGTTGGCTCGTTTCCGGCGCTCAATGCCCGGCCGGAAGCGCAGCTGGATGAGTGGCTGGCCGAGATCACCGAGGAACTCGCTGCCCACAACGCCCGTAATCCCGGCAAGCCGGCCGCGCCCTTCGCCGTCAATCAGATCGTCCACAAGTCCAACAAGCGGCTCGAGCATGACCTGATGCTCTGCGTCAAATACAAGGTCCCGATCGTCATTTCTTCGCTCGGCGCCGTGCCTGAGGTCAATGCGGCGATCCATTCCTATGGCGGCATCGTGCTGCACGACGTCATCAACAATCGGCACGCCAATTCCGCAATCCGCAAGGGCGCCGACGGATTGATCGCGGTTGCTGCCGGTGCCGGCGGCCATGCCGGAACGCTCTCTCCCTTCGCCCTCGTCCAGGAAATCCGCACATGGTTCGACGGGCCGCTTCTGCTCTCGGGCGCCATTTCCACTGGCGGTGCTGTGCTTGCCGCACAGGCGATGGGCGCCGACATGGCCTATATCGGCTCGTCCTTCATCGCCACCACCGAGGCGCGCGCCAGCGACGCCTACAAGCAGATGATCGTCGACAGCAGCGCTGGCGATATCGTCTATTCCAACTATTTCACCGGCATCCATGGCAATTATCTAAAACCCTCGATCGTCGCCGCCGGCATGGATCCGGAGCAACTGCCGGAGGCCGATCCTTCGAAGATGGACTTCGAGACCGCAACGACGGGCACCAAGGCCTGGAAGGATATCTGGGGCTGTGGCCAGGGCATCGGCGCCGTAACCGAGATCGTGCCCGTCTCTTCTTTGGTCGATCGGCTTGCGCGCGAATATGACGAAGCGCGCCAGAGACTGTCGCTCTAAAACAGCGCCTTTCCGTCGTCCCGAGGTTTTTTCCGGTTCTGCAAACTGATGGCTTGAAATCCCATCGGTTTGCAGGTATCAGCCCCTCACACATCGCTCCGCTGCATCGCGGAACGTTTGCGGGCCGCTTTAGCTCAGGTGGTAGAGCACATCATTCGTAATGATGGGGTCGCAGGTTCGAGTCCTGCAAGCGGCACCATAGAGCTCTAAATTTATTCTTCGCTCTACAAAAAGTTACCCTGAAACCAGACAGCGCAATATGTCGGCATAGCCCGACCGCGTCTTTTATTGCAGGTTCTATTGAGCAATAAACAGGTCTCCGACGTCGACCTGCAATACATTCGCAATTTGCTCAGCCGTCTCGATAGTCACGTTCATCTGACCGGCTTCTATTCGGCTTATATAAGCTTGGTCCGCACCTATGCGCATGGCCAATTCCTCTTGCGAAATGCCGATTGCATTCCGCTTTTCTTTTACGGCCTTTCCGAAGCGTTTCTTGACTTCCATGAACGGCACATGGGCGCTTCACAGAAATTTTCTCCATGTATTTTAATACATATTTGTTTGAGTTATAAATCGCTCGATAGGTCATGGGGCTAAGGCAAATGGGCGATTACAATTTCTGGGCGGACTTGCTCGACACGTTCCAATCCTCGCCGGGCTGGATCAAGGCGCTCTGGCTGCTCATCCCGCGCGGCTTCCTTCTCGCCCTGATCGCCATGCTGATGCGCTTCCGGGTCGCGAGCAAACGGGCCGCAGCCGCGCTCGACGGCGAATTGATCTACTCGGTCCGTCGCGGGGTTGACGACTAACTCCATATCGTCAGCCATGCCCCGCAACTGGACGAAAAACCGGCCCTCATGCTCCTCGACCCGCCAAACCGCGAGCCTCACACGCCGCAAAACCAAAGCCGCCGCATATAACCCCGCTCAAGCATGTCTTCGCCAAAGGCGCCTATGCCAACGACACGCTGAAGGGCCGATTGAGGAAAATCGGCAGGTGGCGCTGGAAATCACCAAAAATCGGACAGGTGACACGCCTAAAGCAAGCTAGGACAGTTAACTACAGGCAACCTTTTCGCAAATGGCTGCAACGCCGGCCGTCGCGCCGCCAACCTCGTGGGATGTCCATGGTTTCCAATGATGCATCAGCCTCAAGTCCTGTTCCGCCTCTCGCCGGCATGTTGGAGCTTGCGCGCACTCAGCGCCTGTCCTTCACGGAGTTGTTTCAGTGTGCCGAAAGCCGGAACGCTGCCGGAGAAAGAACTGAGGCGGCAGAGATTTACAAGGTTTGGATCGCATTCAACGAGGCCCATCCCTTCTTGCATCTCGTGCATTTCAATTATGCCGTCACCCTGCGGCAGTTGGGTGATGTTGCGGGATCGATCCACGCGCTGCGTGCCTGCCTGAAACTTGATCCGCGGTTCGGGCCGGCACATATCAATCTTGGCCGGGCGTTCGAAGACAGCGGCCTTGCCACGCAAGCCATTCAGCACTGGCAGAGTTTCGTGGAGATGACCGCGGAGAGCACGGCTGACCGGGTTGTGCATCGCCTGATGGCGCTTCAGCACATCGGCCGCGTCATGGAAAACGCAGGCCTGTTGGAAGAGGCGGAAACCGCTTTGTGGCAAGCAATCGAATTGCGGCCCGACAAGACGGAGGCCGGTCAACATTGGAGCGCTCTGCGGCAGCGCCAATGCAAGTGGCCGATGTTGGTTTCGTCGGACCATGTCTCCATGCGGCAATTGCTTGATGCCACATCGCCCCTGGCGCTCGCCTGTTATTCCGACGATCCGTTGTTCCAGCTCGCCAAAGCCTATCGCTATAATAAATCCTTCGTCGGACGTCCCGACACCAGCGGCTTCCCCCGCAAAGCGCCGAAGCAGAAGTCAGGAACCGGCCAGCGCCTCCGCGTCGGCTATGTTTCCTCGGATTTGCGTGACCACGCGGTTGGTTTCGCGCTCAGAGAAGTGCTGGAACTGCACGATAAGGCGAGCGTTGAAATCTACGCTTATTATTGCGGCGAGCCGGTTGCGAACGACGCAACGCAGACGCGGATGAAGAATGCCGTCGATTCCTGGTGCGATATAGCCGCACTCAGCGACGCGGAGGCGGCAAGGCAAATCGCCGGCGACGACATCGATATTCTGGTCGATGTCAACGGTTACACCAAACATGCGAGAACCAAGATCTTCGCCTACCGTCCGGCGCCGGTCATCGTCAATTTTTGCGGCTATCCGGGTTCCATGGGCAGCCCGTTCCATCAATATATGATCGCGGACGAGCGCATCGTCCCGCCCGAAAACGAAAACTATTACTCAGAAAAAGTGCTGAGGATTCCGTGCAGCCAGCCCGTCGACCGCAAGAGGGTGATTGCCGAAAAGCCGTCGCGAACGGAGGCGGGGCTGCCTGAGGACGCTTTCGTCTTTGCCTGCTTCAACGGCATGCAGAAGATCACCGGAGGTACCTTTGCTCAGTGGATGAAAATTCTTATCGCGGCGCCCGGCAGCGTGCTCTGGCTGCTCACCGGAAACGACAGTGTGGATCAACGCCTGCGCCAGGCGGCCGAGAAGGCCGGTGTCGCGCCCGAGCGCCTCATTTTTGCGCCCAAGGCACCGAATGCAAAGCATCTCGCTCGAATCGCTCTCGCCGATCTCTTCCTCGACACGTTCCCCTATGGAGCGCACTCAACCGCCGCTGATGCTTTGACCATGGGATTGCCGGTCCTTACATTCCCCGGCAAGAGCTTCGCGGCACGTTTCTGCCACAGCATTGTTGCAGCCGCCGGCGTTCCGGAGCTGATTTGCATTGGGCCCGAGCACTATATCGAAAAGGCCATCGGATTTGCGAAGGACCCCAAGAGCCTCAAGAAAATTAGGGAGTCCTTGCAGGCTGAACGGGAAACCAGCTCATTGCGCGACATTCCGGCTCTTGCCCGCCGCCTCGAAGAGCTGTTCTGGCAAATGCAGGCAGAATGCGAGCGCGGTGAAACACCGGTGCCAGACCTGCGCAATCTCGATCTGTATTACGAAATCGGGGCCGAACTCGTTCAAGACAATATCGAGTTTTCGGACGATCACACTTACAGGCAACGTTACCTCGAGCAGCTGGCTGAGTGGCACAATTATGCGCCCATTCCGTTCGACTGCCGCCTCTGGACGGGGACAACGGTTTCAAGGACATGAGTGATATTAAGCGCACGCGCACCCAGAAAGAGCTGGTTCGGAATGCCTCGGATTGAAAAAATTGCTGCTGTTGGCGCCGGCCTTTCAGGTGCGGTCATCGGGCGAGAACTCGCCGAGGCGGGCCATGAGGTCGAAGTCTTCGACACCCGCAGCCATATCGCCGGGAATTGCCACACAGAGCGCGACAAGGACACCGGGGTTATGGTCCATATATATGGGCCGCACATTTTTCACACGGATGACTGCGAAGTCTGGGACTATGTGAACCGCTTCCAGACGTTTATGCCCTATAAGAATCGCGTCAAAACGACAAGCAATGCGCAAGTATATTCCCTGCCCATCAACCTGCATACGATCAACCAGTTTTTCGGCAAGGCTTTCAGACCTGACGAGGCGCGCGCTTTCATTGAGGAACTGGCCGACAAAGCCATGGAAGCCCCAAGGACCTTCGAAGAACAGGCTCTGCGATTCGTCGGCAAGGACCTGTATGATGCTTTCTTTAAGGGGTATACGCAGAAACAATGGGGCTGTTCGCCAACCGAACTGCCGGCTTCCATCCTGAAACGGCTTCCGGTGCGTTTCAACTATGACGACAACTACTTCTTCCATGAATACCAGGGCATGCCCGAAAATGGCTATACCGACATGGTCGGGCGAATTCTCGATCACACAAACATCACGGTCCATCTCGAAACACAGTTTCACCGCAGCCGGGACAAAGACTTCGATCACATATTCTATTCCGGTCCGCTCGACGGCTATTTCGACTACGAATATGGTCGTTTGGGATATCGCACGCTGGATTTCGAACGCTTCACCTATGAGGGCGATTACCAGGGTTGCGCGGTCATGAACTACGGGGATGTTTCCATACCCTATACGCGCGTGACCGAGCACAAGCATTTCTCACCATGGGAAGAACATGCCGGCTCGGTCTGCTATCGCGAGTTTTCCCGTGCCTGCGGCCCTGAGGACATCCCCTACTATCCGATCCGCCTGATCCAGGAGAAGGAGCAGCTTGCGCAATATGTCGCGCGAGCCGGGCAGGAGACCTCCGTCACCTTTGTCGGTCGGCTTGGAACATACCGCTATCTCGACATGGATGTGACGATCCGCGAGGCGCTGGACACCGCACGACTCTATCTGTCCAGAAACGCCGGGAACGCGCCAATGCCTGCATTCCTGCATCCGCCGGCCTGAAAGTTGGACCTGCTTCGGGAAAGTGGAGAGGTTTCCATTCATCTGAAGAAGACTTCTCCGCTTTCCCGAAGCAAGTTCATCGCGGATGCTTTGGCAGCAGCGCGTGTTTTGCCAAGGCAAGTCAACCGCATGGGCCGTCGCAAAAACCGGATCAAGCGTACAACTTCAGGTTCGGGCAAGCCAATTCGCCTATAATCCTTTTGCCAGACGGTGGCTTCAATGACCGGTAGCAATCTCGGCTCCCGGCCAGACAGGCAACGCCGGCTGCCGGCCGTGGATACGCTGGAGGTTCTTTTGTTGAGGACTGCCTCTTTTCCAGGGCGTCTGTTGGTAAATTAAATTGATTTGGACAATCGGCTAGCATCAAGGGACTTCACTCATGACTTCTACCATTTCTTCCCTGAGCACCAGTCAGATCAGATCGCTTTCAACGGCGACCGTTGCTGCCTGGTCCACGGAAGACGTGGCGTCACTTTCAACAAAGCAGATCAATTCGCTTTCCTCAGCTCAAATCGCCGCTTTGGACACGGAGGATGTCGACGTCCTCAGTAGCCAGCAGTTAAGTGCTATTTCACAACGCGCCATCGTTGGTTTGACTCTGGATCAATTGGCTGTTCTGGATAAATATGACGTCGAACGTCTGGGCTCTAGTCAGGTTGCAGCACTCACCACCACACAGATTCGTGGTTTAACGACAGATCAGGCGGAAGCCTTGACCTCGTCTCAAGTCACCGCCCTTAGCGGGTCGCAGCTCGCGGCCTTAGGTACGGATGACCTGGCAACCTTCTCAACCGCTGATATTGCAGCGATCAGCAATAAAGCCGTAGCGGGCCTGACCACGGCTGTTATCGCGTCCCTTTCCTCCGACCAGATCGCCGCCTTGAGCACGAGTGCGATCGCGAGCCTTGCGACCGCACAGATCGGGGCCTTGTCGACCGACCAGGTTGCCGTCTTGAGGACGGCCCAGATCAGTGCTCTCAAAGCGTCGCAAATCAAGGCCATGAGCACGGACGACATTGCCGCGCTTTCCACCGACCAGATTGCCGCATTGAGCGTGAGCGCGGTCCCGAGCCTGACGACCGTACAGATCGCCACCTTGTCCACCAGCCAGGTCGAGGCACTATCCGTCGCACAGGTGAAGTCGCTGAGCGCGGGACAGCTGGCGGCCCTGGGGACGGACGACATTGCGACATTCTCGACCGCCGATATTGCAGCGATCAGCAACAAGGCCGTATCGGGCCTGACCACGGCTGTTATCGCGTCCCTTTCCACCGACCAGATTGCCGCCTTGAGCACGAGTGCGGTCGCGAGCCTTGCGACCACACAGATCGCCGCCTTGTCCGCCAGCCAGGCCGAGGCACTATCCTCCTTACAGGTGAAGTCGCTGAGCGCAAGACAGCTTGCGGCCCTGGGGACGGACGACATTGCGACATTCTCGACCGCCGATATTGCAGCGATCAGCAACAAGGCCGTATCGGGCCTGACCACGGATGTTGTCGCGTCCCTTTCCACCGACCAGATTGCCGCATTGAGCGCGAGTGCGGTCGCAAGCCTGACGACGGCACAGATCGCCAGCTTGTCCACCAGCCAGACTGCGGCACTATCCGTCACACAGGTCAGGACGTTGAGTTCAACGCAAGTCGCTACCTTGAGCACGGACAAGGTCGCTGTATTGTCCACCGATCAGGTTGCCGCCCTGAGCACGAAGGGCGTCGCCGGCCTGACTTCCAGCCAGATCGCCGCCTTGTCCACCGGCCAGGCCGAGGCACTATCCTCCCTACAGGTGAAGTCGCTGACTTCGACGCAGCTTGCGGCCCTGGGGACGGACGACATCGCGACATTCTCGACCGCCGATATTGCAGCGATCAGCAAGGCCGTATCGGGCCTGACCACGGATGTTGTCGCGTCCCTTTCCACCGACCAGATTGCCGCGTTGAGCACGAGTGCGGTCGCGAGCCTGACGACCGCGCAGATCGCTACCTTGTCCACCGGCCAGGCTGCGGCACTATCCGTCACACAGGTCAAGACGTTGAGTTCGACGCAAGTCGCTGCCTTGAGCACGGACAATGTCGAGATATTGTCCACCGGCCAGATTGCCGCCTTGAGCGCGGCTGGCATCATTGGCCTGAGCACCGATCAGATTGACGTCTTGTCTACCGGCCAGGTTGAAGCCTTTTCCTCTGCACAGATCGGTGTTCTCAGTTCTACGCAGCTTGCAGCCCTGGATACGGACGATCTCGCAACTTTCTCGACAAATGATATCGCGGCGATCAGCTCGAGTGCCATATCGGGACTGTCGACAGACCTCATCGCGGCCCTTTCCACTGCCCAGGTTGCAGCCCTGAGCACGAAGGGTATCGCGGGCCTGCGCAGCGATCAGATTGAAGCCTTGTCCACCGGCCAGGTTGAAGCCTTTTCCTCTGCACAGATCGGTATTCTCAGTTCTACGCAGCTTGCAGCCCTGGATACGGACGATCTCGCAACTTTCACGACAAATGATATCGCGGCGATCAGTTCGCGTGCCATATCGGGATTGTCGACAGACGTCATCGCGGCCCTTTCCATTGCCCAGCTTGCCGCCCTGAGCACGAAGGGTATGGCAGGCCTGAGCGCGAACCAGATCGACGCCCTGAGCACCGGCCAGATCGCCGTTTTGAGCACCAATCAGATTGAAGTGCTGAGTTCGGCGCAAGTCGCTGCCTTGAGCACAGACAATGTCGCTGTATTGTCCACCGACCAGATTGCCGCCTTGAGCACGGCGGGCATTACGGGCCTTTCCACCGACCAGGTCGACATCTTGACCACCGGCCAGATCGCTGTTTTGAGCACCAAGCAGGTTGCAGCGCTGCGCTCGGCGCAAGTCGCTGCCTTGAGCACGGACAATGTCGCTGTATTGTCCACCGGCCAGATTGCCGCCCTGAGCACGGCTGGCATTGCAGGCCTGAGCACCAATCAGATCGTTACCTTGAGCTCCGGCCAGGTTGAGGCCTTGACCACCGCCCAGGTCGGCACACTCAACTCTACCCAGGTCGCTGTCCTGGGAACGGACGACATAGCAGCTTTCTCGACCAAGGACATCGCGGCGATCAGTTCGGGTGCCATATCGGGATTGTCAGCAGGCCTGATGGCGGCCCTTTCCGCTGACCAGATTGCCGCCTTGAGCACGGCGGGCATTACGGGCCTTTCCACCGACCAGATCGACACCCTGACCACCGGCCAGATCGCTGTTTTGACCACCAAGCAGGTTGCAGCGCTGAGTTCGGTGCAAGTCGCTGCCTTGAGCACGGATAATATCGCCGTATTGTCCACCGGCCAGATTGCCGCGCTGAGCACGGCTGGCATTGCAGGCCTGAACACCAAACAGATCGTTGCCTTGAGCTCTGGCCAGGTTGAGGCCTTGACCACCGCCCAGGCCGGCGCTCTCAGCTCTACACAGGTCGCTGTCCTGGGAACGGACGACATAGCAGCTTTCTCGACCAAGGACATCGCGGCGATCGGTGCGGGTGCCATATCGGGATTGTCGACAGCTGTCATAGCAGCCCTCTCGACCGACCAGATTGCCGCCTTGAGCACGGCGGGCATTGCGGGCCTTTCCACCGACCAGATCGACGCCCTGAGCTCCGACCAGGTCGCTGTTTTGACCACCAAGCAGGTTGCAGCGCTGAGTTCGGCGCAAGTCGCTGCCTTGAGCACGGACGATATAGCAGCCCTCTCGACCGGCCAGATTGCCGCCCTGAGCACGGCGGGCATTGCGGGCCTGAACACCAAACAGATCGTTGCCTTGAGCTCTGGCCAGGCTGAGGCCTTGACCACCGCCCAGGTCGGCACACTCAACTCTGCACAGGTCGCGGTCCTGGGAACGGACGACATAGCAGCTTTTTCGACCACGGACATCGCGGCGATCGGTGCGGATGTCATGTCGGAATTGTCGACAGCTGTCATAGCAGCCCTCTCGACCGACCAGATTGCCGCCTTGAGCACGGCGGGCATTGCGGGCCTTTCCACCGACCAGATCGACGCCCTGAGCTCCGACCAGATCGCGGCCTTGTCTACCACGCAGATCAGCGTTCTCAGCTCCCAACAAATCACAGTGCTTGATACGGGCGACATGGAGGCCTTCTCGACCACGGACATCGCAGCGATCAGTGCGGATGCCATATCGGGATTGTCCACAGCTGTCATAGCAGCCCTCTCGACCGACCAAATTACCGCCCTGAGCACGGGCGGCATGGCGGGACTGACCACCAGACAGGTCTATGCCTTGAGCAGCGACCAGATTGAGGCCTTGTCCACTGCCCAGGTCGGCGTTCTCAGCTCCAAACAGGTCGCTACCTTGAGCACGGACGATATAGCGGCTTTTTCGACCGACCAGATTGCCGCCCTGAGCACGGCGGGCATGGCAGGCCTGAGCCCCAACCTGATCATTGCTTTGAGCACCGATCAGGTTGGGGCCTTGACCACTGCTCAGTTGGGCGCTCTTGGCTCCAAGCAAGTCGCTGCCTTGAGTACGGACGATCTGGCAACTTTCTCGACCAGGGACATCGCGGCGATCAGTTCGAGTGCCGTATCGGGGTTGTCAACAGACACGATAGCCGCGTTTTCGACGGACCAGATTGAAGCCTTGAGCACGGCGGGCATAGCGGGCCTTACCACCGGCCAGATCAATGCGTTGAGCACCGACCAGATCGAGGCCCTGACAACCGCCCAGGTCAGCGCTCTCAGTTCCAAGCAAGTTGCAGCCCTCGGCACCGACGACATGGCGGCCCTCTCGACCGACCAGATTGCGGCCTTGAGCACGGCTGGCATTGTGGGACTGAGCACCGATCATATCGGGATTTTGACCAACGATCAGGTTGAGGCCTTGACCACTGCCCAGGTCGGCGCTCTCAGCTCTACGCAGGTCGCTGTCCTGGGAACGGACGACATAGCAACTTTCTCGACCAAGGACATCGCGGCGATCAGTTCGAGTGCCATATCGGGATTGTCAACAGGCCTCATGGCGGCCCTTGACGCTGACCAGATTGCAGCCGTGAGCACGGCCGGCATTGCGGGCCTTTCCACCGACCAGATCAACGCGTTGAGCACTGACCAGATCGAGGCCTTGACCACTGCCCAGGTCAGCGCTCTCAGTTCCAAGCAAGTTGCAGCCCTCGGTACCGACGACATGGCGGCCCTCTCGACCGACCAGGTTGCCGCCTTGAGCACGGCTGGCATCAAGGGCCTGAGCACTACAGTTATCGTTAGTTTGAGTTCTGACCAGGTTGAGGCCTTGACCGCTACCCAGGTTGCCGTGCTGAGCTCGACGCAGATTGCGGCGCTGGGCACGGACGATCTGGAGACTTTCTCAACCGCCGATATCGCGGCGATCAGTTCGAGTGCCGTATCGGGATTGTCCACTGACACGATAGCCGCCTTTTCGACGGGCCAGATTGCCGCCTTGAGCACGGCTGGAATTGCGGGCCTTTCCACCGACCAGATCAATGCCTTCAGCACCGACCAGATTGAGGCCTTGACCACTGCCCAGGTCAGCGCTCTCGGTTCCAAGCAAGTTGCAGCTTTGGGTACCGACGACCTGGCGGCCCTCTCGACCGACCAGATTGCCGCCTTGGACACGGCCGGCATAGCGGGCCTTTCCACCGGCCAGATCAATGCGTTCAGTGCCGACCAGATTGAGGCCTTGACCGCTGACCAGGTTGCAGTGCTGAGTTCGACGCAGATTGCCGCCCTGGGCACGGACGATCTGGAGACTTTCTCAACCGCCGATATCGCGGCGATCAGCTCGAGTGCCGTATCAGGATTGTCCACAGACACGATAGCCGCGTTTTCGACGGACCAGATTGCCGCCTTGAGCACGGCTGGAATTGCGGGCCTTTCCACCGCCCAGATCAATGCCTTGAGCACCGACCAGATTGAGGCCTTGTCTGCCAAGCAGGTTGCTGCGCTGAGTTCGAAGCAGATTGCTGTGCTCGGCACGGACGATCTGGAAACTTTCTCAACCGCCGATATCGCGGCGATCAGCTCGAGTGCCGTATTGGGGTTGTCCACAGACAAGATAGCCGCCTTTTCGACGGATCAGATCGCTGCCTTGGGCACGGCTGGCATTGCGGGCCTTTCCACCGCCCAGATCAATGCCTTGAGCACCGACCAGATCGACGCCTTGTCGACCCAGCAGGTCAGCGCGCTCGGCTCCAATCAGGTCGCGGTCCTGGATACCGGCGACCTGGCGGCCCTCTCGACCGATCAGGTTGCCGCCTTGAGCACGAAGGCTATCGCGGGTCTGAGCAGCGACCAGGTCGGCGCCTTGAGCGCCGAGCAGATCGAAGCGTTTTCCACCGGCCAGATTGCCGCGTTGAGCTCGGATGCACTCGCGGGCCTGACCACGGACGACCTGGAAACGTTCTCAACCGAGGAACTCGCGGCGATCAGCTCGGATGCCATAAAGGGATTGCCCACGGATTTTATCGCGGCGCTCTCCACCGCTGAGATTGCTGCCTGGGGCACCGTCAGCGTTTCAGGTCTGAGCAGCGACCAGGTCGGCGCCTTGAGTGCCGAGCAGATCGAGGCGCTTTCCACCGACCAGATTGCCGCTTTGAGTTCGGCTGGGCTCGCGGGCCTGACCACGGAGGATCTGGAAACATTCTCAACCGACGAGCTTGCGTTGATCGGCTCGGCCGCCATAAAGGGACTATCCACAGCTGTTATCGCGGCCCTTTCCACTGACGAAATTGCCGCTTTGACGGCAAGCCAGATTGCTTCGCTGGGTTACAATCAGGTGGCGGCCTTGAGCACTGCCCAGACCGCGGCATTGTCCACGTCGCAGGTCAGCGCCCTGAACGCAATACAGGCCGCCGCGCTGGGCACAGACGACATCGCCCAGTTCTCCACCGATGATATCATCGCCTTGAGCTCGGGTGCGGTCTCGGGATTGAGCACCAGGGTCATCGCCGCCTTGACCACAGAGCAGGCTGAGGCTTTGACATCCGCCCAGGTCAGCGCCCTGACTTCAGAGCAAATCGCGGCATTGACCACCGACGATCTGGCAACCTTCTCGACGGAAGATATCGCGTCGTTCAGCTCAACCGGTGTAGCGGGGTTGTCCACGGAAGACATTGAGAGCCTGTCGAGCGAACAACTGGACGCCTTGATGGACTCGCAGATGGGGGCTCTGGATTCGGATCAGATAGCGGCAGTCATTTCGGCTTATCTGACAATCTGATTTTAGTTTGCAAGCACTGTTCGGCTGACACGCCTCGGCCCTGCTCCAGCCGCCGCCTGACCGCCCTCCGCACGCGATACCAGTAGGTCTGCTCCGCAACGTCGCTGCGATACCACGCGCGCTCGTGCCGTGCGAAAGCCTCCTCCTCCGGGTCGGGATAGCCGGCGATAATCTCGTCGGCCGCATGGTCGATTTCGGCTGGGGGAATCAATCTCGGCTTGATGGCGTCGGTCCAGACCGTCCACAAGACCAAGCCAATGAATATGAGCGCCTGACCGCCGAAGAAGATCAGTGCCAGCCCCAAAACTCCTTGAAAAGCTACATCCAACATCGCACCAACCCGACAAAGTGAGATGTAGCCTATAATCTACAATGTATCGAAGAAAGCAAAAAATGAGACTCATTGTCCGTGGTATTATCGTCATCATTTCTGGCCTATCGTGCTCATGGAAGACGTGTGCGCGATACTCGCTCGAAACATAAAGGCTGCCCGGAAACGGCTGAACCTGTCTCAGGAAGAGCTGGCCGATCGCGCCAAGATAGATCGGACCTACGTATCCGGCATCGAGCGGCAGGTGAGGAATCCGACGATCACCGTTGTTGCAAAGTTCGCTGAAGCCCTCGAAACGACAACTGCGGACCTTCTGGCCGACCGGCTGAATAGCCTGCCCTGAGGGGAATATAGCAAGTCGCGACCCTCACGCGCCGCAAAACCACAGTCATCTCAAGCCTCACCGCCCAGATCAATCGTAATGGTTTGTAGCAGTTCAGACGGTGCGGCGCATCGCACAGGCATCAGCACGCCGGTCGGTGGCGTCGAATGGCCCGCCGCGGCCGGCTGACGCCGAGATAATTGGGCGGTTGCTGATCTTCTTTGAAACCTGCGCGCGCTTCAACGCGCCCCTTTCTGAAACGGACAGTTAGGACGATCACCCCAGCCGTCGCCTGACCGCCCTCCGCACTCTATACCAATAGGCTTGCTCGGCCCCATCGCTTTTATACCACGCACGCTCATGCCGGGCGGAGACCTCGTCCTCCGGGTCGGAAAATTTGGCGATAATCTCGTCGGCCGCATGGTCGATTTCGGCTGGGGGAATCAATCTCGGCTTGATGGTGTCGGTCCAGACCGTCCACAAGACCAAGCCAATGAAGACAAGCACCTGACCGCCGAAGAAGGCGACCAGGAGCCAACGCAATGCTTCAAGGATCAAGTCCATTATCATAACAATAAGAACCACAGCATCTGACATGATTAAATGAGATATCATAGTTCTCAATTTTTAGAATACAAAGTTCTCATTTCTCGATTTGAGCATCCCCGTGCCGCCTCTGTCAGGAAAGAGGTGCGCATGGAGCTTCAACGTCTTTTCGGCGCAAATGTGCGTCACCATCGAAAAGCCAAAGGGTGGACGCTGGAGAAACTTTCCGAGCAGGTCGGAGTCTCGCGTGAGACCATCGGCAAGATCGAGCGGGGTAAGGCTGCACCGCTTTTCGAGACAGCGGAGAAGATAGCGGCGGCGCTGGAGGTTCCGACTATCGTGTTGTTCGGTGCCAACAGCGCGCCCGGCAACGGTGACCGAGCGCGGTCGTTGACCGACATCAACGGAACCCTTTCTAGGATGAATGATGAACAACTTGCCCGCGCCGCCAAAATGCTGAAGGCATTCTTAGGATAAGCACCCAAGCAGCGAGCATCGCGCGCCGAAAAGCCACAGCCGCCGCGGCCGGCATGAGCACCACTGTTTGCGACATCCGATGCAGCCGGTCATTCAAGCCCGGCGCAAGCAACGCGCCATACCTTGTCCCACCGCCGGCATGATGCCGGATAGCGAAGGACAATGACATGTCGAACACAATCGAACACTCGACCCTCCCGCAAGACGCAGCAATCGCGCTGTTTCTCCAGGAAGACAACGCCGACAAGCTGACCGACGCCCTCGTCGATGCGCTCGACGAAGCATTCCGCATCCTGAACGAGGAACTGATCTGCGGGCCGCTGAACTGATCGTCCGGCGAATCAAAAAGATGCTTGACGGCGGCAGCTGACGTATTGGTGTCTTACATCTGAGTGTAAGATCGCGCCTTGCATGCATGGCGTTCCCGACGGCGGCGTTCCCTCCCAAACATGGTTAATTTTTTAACTATTTCTGGATTAGGAGAGGAACGGTTTCGGCCGGCAGGCCGTTGATGCGAAAACCGGGAGGACCTCAGATGATCTTCAATCTGCTCAAGCGCAAGTGCGACGATACGGCGGACACCGGCACCTATGCCGACGGCGCTTTCGAGCCGCCGGTCATCGAGATCAAATCCACACCGCGCCGCCTTCGCGGCCATGTCGCGCATCAGCGCGACTATGGCAGCGACCGCGCCATCTCGCCGATCCCCGCCGGTCTTGCATGAAACATTCCGGCAGGTAAACGCTGCGCGAGGCGGAGCGCTCAGACGCGCGGTTTCAGCTTCATGTGACGATTGACATCCTTGTAGAGCAGGTAGCGGAACTTGCCGGGGCCGCCGGCATAGCAGGCCTGCGGACAGAAGGCGCGCAGCCACATATAGTCGCCGGCCTCGACCTCGACCCAATCCTGATTGAGCCGGTAGACGGCCTTGCCTTCCAGCACATAGAGGCCATGCTCCATGACATGGGTTTCGGCAAAGGGGATCACCGCGCCCGGTTCGAAGGTGACGATCGTCACATGCATGTCGTGGCGCAGGTCGGCGGTATCGACGAAGCGCGTCGTCGCCCATTTTCCCTCGGTGCCCGGCATCGGGGCCGGGGTAATGTCCGCTTCGTTGAGGAACAATGCGGGCGGCACATCGAGACCATCGACGGCCTCATAGATCTTGCGTATCCAGTGGAACCGCACCGGCTTGTCGCTGGTGTTGCGCACCGACCAGTTGCTTGCCGGCGGAATGAAAGCGTAACCGCCGGGTGACATCTGATGGACCTTGCCGTCCAGCGTCACGGTCAGTTCACCCTCGACGACGAACAGAACGCCCTCGGCATCCGTATCCGGTTCCGGCCGGTCGCTGCCGCCTCCCGGCCCCACTTCCATGATGTATTGCGAGAAGGTCTCGGTAAAACCGGAGAGCGGCCGCGACAGGACCCACGCCCGAGTGCTGTCCCAATGCGGCAGGTAACTGGCCACGATATCCATCATCACGCCCTTGGGGATGATGGCATAGGCCTCGGTAAAGACGGCGCGGTCGGTAAGCAACTGCGTCTGCGGCGGAGCGCCGCCCGTGGGGGCGTAATAAGTGCGGTTCATCGGATTTCCTGGACTCTCAAAATGGATCAGCCCTGACGGCCGCAAGCGGCCGCAAGGCGCACGCAATCATTAGCGCAACGGAGCGCTGAGATCACGCGGCAATTCCCCCTTATGTTCGGATAGAGTTTCGTCAAGAACGGAGGAAATCGCCGTCAACCTGGCGATGCGATCGTCCTTATTTGATGATCGGGCTTGGCGGCGGCTGGTCCGTCACCTCGCGCAGCCATTCCCGCCAGATCGCCACCAGAAGCGCCATCAGCACCGGCCCGACGAACAGACCGAGGAAGCCCATGGTCTTGACGCCGCCGACGAGGCCGAAGAAGGTCGGCAGGAAGGGAAGCTTGATCGGGCCGCCGACAAGCCTCGGGCGCAGGGTCTTGTCAACAATGAACAGTTCGATCGTTCCCCAGGCAAACAGGGCGGCGGCGGCAAATGGCGAGCCACTGGCGAAAAGATAAACCGACACCAGGGTGAAGCAGAGCGGCGCGCCACCCGGCACAAGCGCCATGATGCCGGTGATGATGCCGAGCGTGACCGGCGACGGAACGCCCGCCATCCAATAGGCGACGCCGAGCACGATGCCTTCGCCGATGGCAATGACACCCATGCCGGTGACGGTCGAACTGATGGTCAGCGGCACGATGCGCGAGACGCGCTCCCAGCGCATCGGCAGGATGCGTTCGCCGAGACGGTCTAGTTGGGCAACGAGTTTCTCACCGTCGCGATAGACGAAAAACAACGTGATGAGCATGAAAAGCAGCGTCAGGAACGACTGGAAGGCGGAAGCGCCGACGACGAGCACGCCGCGATAGATATTGCCGATATTCGAGCCGCTGACGAGCTGCACCAGCTCGCCGATCGCACCGGGATGGCCGACATATTTCGCCCATTGCGTCCCAAGCCAGACACCGAGCCCGGGGACCTGCGTCAGCCAGACAGGGACAGGCGCGCCGAATTTGTTGGTCGCGATGGTCCAGGCCACCCAGTCGCGAACTTCATCGACGGCGTAGACCGCAGCCAGCGAAATCGGTGCGACGATAAAGGAAATCACCGCGATGATCGCAATGGTCGCCCCGAGCGTGCGATTGCCGCCGATCGCTGCCAGGAGCCTGCGGTATATCGGCCAGCTGGCAAAGCCGATAACCAGCGCAGCCAGAACCGGCACGAGGAAGCCATGGAAGAAATAGACGCCGGCGAGCAGCACGAAGACCAGCAGCCAGCGCGCAGCCGCAATCGGACCGACAAGCGCCAAACGCTCATAAGCCGGGCGGCCGAAAAGACGCGGTTCCAGAGGCGCCTCGTCACGCTCGCGATTGCTCAACTGCAAAAGACATTCCTCCACACGCCATCAAGATGACAGCAAAACTTGTCGCTTACCACATGTTTCCACTTGTTTCCGGCAAGCCCGGAAACAAGCCCCATAAGTAAGTATGAGCGCATGGTCAACACACGTGGATGACAATCGAATTTCAGCCGAGGAAACGCGCGCGGAAACGCTCGAAATTGGAGCGTTTCGTCATCGAAGGGCGACCTTTGCCGCTTTCGACCGATCGAGGCAGACTGCCCACACGAATATGCCGATGCCGGCGACCGACATCATGGCGCCGACCAGGCCGGTCGAGGTCCATCCATAACCAGCCGCGATCGACAGGCCGCCGAGCCAGGCGCCGAGCGCATTGGCGAGGTTGAAAGCGGAATGGCTGAGGGCCGCGGCCAGCGTCTGGGCCTCGCCCGCCACATCCATCAGCCGCGTCTGGATGCCCGGAACGACGGCAAAACCACCGCCGATCAACAGCACGTCGATGACGGCCATCCACGGCGTCGTCATCGTGAAGTAGAACAGCACGTAGGCGACGAAGTTGAAGACGAGCGCGATGCCGATGGCGGGCAGCAGCGACCAATCGGCAAGGCGCGAGCCGACGATGTTGCCGAGGATCATGCCGGCGCCGAACACTGAGAGCATGATCGGCACACTGCCGAGCGAAACGCCTGCCACTTCCGTCAGCGCCGGCGTGATATAGCTGAAAACCGCGAACATGCCGCCACAACCGATGGCGCAGATGCCGAGCGTCAGCCAGACCTGGGTTTTGCGAAGGGCACCAAGCTCCTTCAGCGGCGTCGCCGCCGGATTGGCGCGGTCCTTCGGCACGGAAAACCATATGAGGACAACGGTGAGCACGCTGATCGCGCCGACGATGGCAAAGGCAGCGCGCCAGCCGAGCGCCTGGCCGAACCAGGCAGCCAGCGGCGTTCCGACAAGGGTGGCGACGGTCAGCCCCATCATGACGCGGCCGATGGCGCGGGCCCGCTGATGCGGCGCCAACATGCCGGCAGCAACAAGAGCGGCAACGCCGAAATAAGCGCCATGCGGCAGGCCGGCGAGGAAGCGGGCGGCCACGAGCAGGCCAAAACTGCCGGCGACGGCACTGGCAAGGTTGCCGAGCGCAAACAGGCTCATCAAGGCGAGCAGGACGTTGTGCCTGGAAAACCGGGCAGCCAGAACGGCGATCAGGGGCGCGCCGACCACGACGCCGATCGCATAGGCGCTGATCACGTGCCCCGCATGGGGGACTGAAACGGAAAGATCGTCGGCGACCTGCGGCAAAAGGCCCATGATGGCAAATTCGCCTGTGCCAATGCCGAAACCGCCGACCGCCAGCGCAAGTTCGGCATTGGAAACGCCGCCCCAACGAGCAACCGGAATGGAAGAGAGAGCGTCATCTGACATGGATGGGCCTGTCCGGAGCCATGCGGCCCCAAGGGATTTGGTTCTTGAAAGGGAAAGCCGAGGCGTGAGATTGGGAGGGAAGGCCTCGACTTATTGCAACGCAATATACCTTTTTTGCACCCGCTCGCAAAACATAGCTGCAAGGCACATGCCGCGAAATCTGGCCATGCGTCGCCAAACACCCGGCAAGATATTGACGTTTACGTTAAGGTAATATAATCCGGAAAGCGCTTGATGAGGTGAGATAAAAGCTTCATCCTGATCAGGTGGACGATCTGGAGGGATTGTTCGCTCATGCGCAACGGATTCCGGAGACATTTTCGGACAGGGTTGTGCATGGAAAAGGGAGGGACGGGCCGCAGCTGTCTTGCGGCGCGGCGGCAGTTGCATCAGGGAGAGAGACCATGCCGGACACATTGATTCAGACGCCCGGACCCCAGGCCGCCAGGCCCTGGCTGCAGTCCTATCCGCCGGGCATGCCCGCGGAAATTTCTCCTTCTGCCTATAATTCCATCGGCGAACTCTTCGCACAATCCTGCGTGAAATTCGCAACGCGCCCGGCCTTCACCTGCATGGGCAAGACGCTCACCTTCGCCGAGCTCGACGCCGAGAGCAGGAAAATCGGTGCCTGGCTGCAATCCACCGGCCTTGCCAAGGGCGACCGCGTCGCGGTGATGATGCCGAACATCCTGCAGAACCCGGTGATCGTCTACGGTATCCTGCGGGCCGGCTTCGCCGTCGTGAACGTCAATCCGCTCTATACGCCGCGCGAGCTCGAACACCAGCTGAAGGATTCCGGCGCCAAGGCGATCTTCGTGCTGGAAAACTTTGCCCATACCGTTGAGCAGGTGGCCGTGCGCACCGACCTCAAGCACATCGTCGTCGCCACCATGGGCGATCTTCTGGGCTTCAAGGGCCTGATCGTCAACATCGTCGTGCGCAAGGTCAAGAAGCTGGTGCCCGCCTGGTCGCTGCCGGGGCATCTGTCGTTCAAGGCGGTTTTGGCAAAGGGAAACAGCGCGCCCCTGAACAAGGTGGACGTGAAGCCGGGCGATGTCGCCTTCCTGCAATATACCGGCGGCACCACGGGCGTCTCCAAGGGGGCGACGCTCACCCATTCAAATCTTCTTGCGAACATGGACCAGATGGGCCTGTGGCTGGAAACGGCCTTCCTGAACAAGAAGCGGCCGGATCATCTGGTGTTCCTCTGCGCGCTACCGCTTTATCATATCTTCGCGCTGACCGTGAATTCGCTGATGGGCCTCAGCACCGGCGGGCAGAATATCCTGATCCCCAATCCACGCGACATCCCGGCCTTCGTCAAGGAACTGGCGAAGTACAAGGTCAACATCTTCCCGGGCCTGAATACGCTGTTCAACGCGCTGATGAACAATGCCGAGTTCCAGAAGCTGGACTTTTCCGATCTGGCGCTGACCTTTGGCGGAGGCATGGCCGTGCAGCGGCCTGTTGCCGAGCGCTGGGAGACAATGACCGGCTGCCCGATCAAGGAAGGCTACGGCCTCTCGGAGACATCGCCCGTCGCCACGGCCAATCGGCTGGACCAAGCCGAATTCACCGGCACGATCGGCCTGCCCCTGCCCTCGACCGAGGTGGAAATCCGCGACGAGGCCGGCAACACGCTGCCGCTCGGCGATATCGGTGAAATCTGCATTCGCGGGCCGCAGGTCATGGCCGGCTACTGGGAGCGGCCGGACGAAACCGCCAAGGCCATCTCGGCAGACGGGTTCTTCCGTTCCGGCGATATCGGCTTCATGAATGCGCAAGGCCTGGTCAAGATCGTTGACCGCAAGAAGGACATGATCCTCGTCTCCGGCTTCAATGTCTTCCCCAACGAGATCGAGGAAGTGGCAATGACCCTGGCCGGCATTCTCGAATGCGCCGCCATCGGTGTCTCCGATCAACATTCCGGCGAAGCGGTGAAGCTTTTCGTCGTCAAGAAGGATCCGGATCTCACCGAAGCAGCCGTCAAGGCGCATTGCGCGGCCAACCTCACCAACTACAAGCGGCCGAAATTCGTGGAGTTCCGCACCGAACTGCCGAAGTCGAATGTCGGCAAGATCCTCCGCAAGGATTTGCGCGGCTGAGGGCATTTAAATCCATTTAAAAAGCGCGGGCTTTTTTACCGTTTGCGACAGGACAGGCTTGATTTGCGAGGGCCAAAGCGACTAGCTATCGCGACCCATCCGCGACGCAAGGAGCCCTCGCCATGAACGCGCCCGCCACCACCGCGCTTGTCACCCAGCTGAAATCCACCGTCACCGACACCAAGGCGACCGATATCCGGGCCGCTTTCGCCAGCGATCCCAAGCGCTTCTCGAAATACAGCGTGACGCTCGACGACATGCTGTTCGACTATTCGAAATGCGCCGTCAACGACAAGGTGCTGGAGGGGCTCGAAGCGCTCGCCAAGGCAGCAGGGGTCGCGGAAAAACGCGACGCGATGTTTGCCGGCGATATCATCAACATCACCGAAGGCCGCGCCGTTCTGCACACGGCGCTGCGCAACCGCTCCAACACGCCGGTCATGGTCGACGGCCGCGACGTGATGCCGGATGTCAACGCGGTGCTCGACGCCATGGGTGTCTTTTCGGACGGCATCCGCTCGGGCGCGCTGAAGGGCGCGACGGATAAGAAGATCACCGACGTCGTCAATATCGGCATCGGCGGCTCCGACCTCGGCCCGGTCATGGCGACACTGGCGCTGGCGCCCGATCATGACGGTCCGCGCCTGCATTTCGTCTCCAACATCGACGGCGCCCATATCGCCGATACGCTGAAGCTGCTCGACGCCGAAACCTCGCTGTTCATCGTCGCCTCCAAGACTTTCACCACCATCGAGACGATGACAAATGCGGCGACAGCCCGCGCCTTCATTGCCGAGAAGCTCGGAGAAAAGGCGGTCGGCAGCCATTTCTGCGCCGTCTCTACCGCCCTCGACAAGGTCGCCGCCTTCGGCATCGAAAGCGACCGGATCTTCGGTTTCTGGGACTGGGTCGGCGGACGCTATTCGATCTGGTCGGCGATCGGCCTGCCGCTGATGATCGCCGTCGGCAAGCAGAAGTTCGGCGAGTTTCTGGCCGGGGCGCATGCGATCGACAATCATTTCCGCACGGCACCCTTGCGCGAAAACATCCCGATGCTGCTCGGCCTTCTCGGCTTCTATCACCGCAACGTGCTCGATTACGCGACCCGTGCCATCCTGCCCTACGACCAGCGCCTGTCGCGCTTCCCGGCCTATCTGCAGCAGCTCGACATGGAATCGAACGGCAAGGGCGTGACGCTCGACGGTACGCCGGTCGAGGGCAATTCCGGCCCGGTCGTATGGGGTGAACCCGGCACCAACGGCCAGCACGCCTTCTACCAGCTGATCCACCAGGGCACGAGCATCATCCCCGCCGAATTCATGATCGCCGCCAACGGCCATGAACCGAAACTCCGCCACCAGCACCAGCTTTTGATGGCCAATTGCCTGGCCCAGTCGGAAGCGCTGATGAAGGGCCGCACGCTGAAGGAAGCCAAGGCCCAGATGGCGGCCAAGGGCCAGGACGCCGCCTTCATCGACCGCATCGCGCCGCACCGTGTCTTCACCGGCAACCGCCCCTCGCTGACCTTCGTCTACGACAAGATGACCCCCTTCACCTTCGGCCGCCTGATCGCGATCTACGAACATCGCGTCTTCGTCGAAGGTGCGCTGTTCAACATCAACTCCTTCGATCAGTGGGGCGTGGAATTGGGCAAGGAACTGGCGACGGGGCTGCTGCCCGTGGTGGAAGGCAAGGAAAGCGCAGAGGGGCATGACAGCTCGACGGCCGGGCTCATCGCGGCGTTGCTCAAGGCTGCGAAGTAAGGTTTCACCCTCCCCTTGAGGGGGAGGGTCGGAGCGAAGCTCCGGGGTGGGGTGACTTTCGTGACACCCAATGGTCACCCCCACCCGCCGCTATGCGGCGACCTCCCCCCTCAAGGGGGAGGTGGAGGCGCCGCAAACGCCTTCATCCACGCCCGGAAAAATCCGCCGTGGTTCTGCTTGTCCTTTACCTGGCCGGGGCGCTGGAAAGTGCCGCTGACTAAGGTAATTTATATGACGCCTTCCAGCGCCCCGTTCGGATGTGCGTCGACTGGCAACTCCGGTTTCTCTGCGGGGATGGCGGCACCTTTTTCTGGTACAGGGTGGCGCTCACGGTTTTCGCCGCAGCGCCACGAAAGGCATTGCTCACACAACGCCAGTCGCCGCTCCTCATGTGTGCCTCACAGGCACGCCCCGTCCTGTTTCAGACGAGAGGGAAACCATTTTCTGACAGTCCACCGGATGAAGGCTTACGTCTTTCCCCCACCCGGCACCGGTCCCGCCTCGCCGCGACGCCTCGCGGGGTAGCCGATGACGGGACGAGATGATCATCGCACAGGTTTTGAGGGCGGGGATGAGCGGGGATGGAGGGTTTTCGCTGAAAAATTTAATCCCTGGATGCCGTGTCGAAAAGCGCGGTTCATGTCTGCCAGGTCGGGGACCTCGTGCTTCCTGCCCTGAGCGCGGGGTTGGTCCGCGCTGGCCCGGGCGTGGCTGGCCGCACCCGGATGACACGCGGTAGATCATCGCAGGTCTGCGCAGACGCATCCATGCGGCACAGGCAATCATCTGCGTGTCATCAGATTATGCTCAAAGACACCCATGGCAGCCGCCAGTCGATTCGACCGTCAGCCGGTGCTCCGCCAGACATGGCGGAGCCGCGTCCAGGGGCCACTATGAAAAAGACCGTCCTTGTTGTCACCGATGCCTGGCATCCGCAGGTCAACGGTGTTGTCCGCACCCTCGATGAACTTGCGCGATCGGTGAAGGAACAGGGGATCGCCATTGATTTCCTGACACCGGAGCGGTTCACGACCTTTCCGCTGCCTTTCTATTCCGATATCCGGCTGGCACTTCCGACCCGGCGGCAGGTGGCACAGGAAATCGATGCACTGGCGCCCGACTATATTCATATCGCCACGGAAGGGCCGCTCGGCCTCGTGGCGCGCGGCATCTGCCTGCGCAGGGGGCTGCCGTTCACGACGAGCTACCACACGCGCTTTCCGGAGTTCGTCAGCGCCCGATTACCCATTCCGGAAGACTGGAGCTACTGGTGGCTGCGCCAGTTCCACAATTCCGGCAACGGCATGATGGTCGCAACCGCGTCGCTCGGCACGGAAATGGCTGCGCGCGGCTTTCACAACATCAAGCGGTGGACGCGCGGCGTCGACACCGTGCTCTTCGATCCGGCCCGTCGCCAGAACCTGCCGTTCCCCCGCCCGATATTCCTCAACGTCGGACGGGTGGCGGTGGAAAAGAATCTTCCGGCCTTCCTCGATCTCGACCTGCCCGGCAGCAAGGTGGTCGTCGGCGACGGGCCCGATCTCGCCATGCTACGGCAGCGATATCCGGACGTGCATTTTCTCGGACGGCGTCTGGGGGCGGAACTCGCAACGATCTATGCCTCGGCAGATGTCTTCGTCTTCCCAAGCCGGGTCGACACCTTCGGCAACGTCCTTCTGGAGGCGCTTGCGAGCGGCTGTCCCGTTGCCGCCTTTCCGGTCACCGCGCCGAACGACATCCTGGGAGAGGGAGGTGGCGTCCTGTCCGGCGATCTCAGGCAGGCAGCGCTTGATGCGCTCGCATTGTCCCGGGAAGACGCGCGGCAAAAGGCGCTGACGTTCAGCTGGAGTGAATGCGCCCGGCAGTTTCTCTCGAATCTGGCCGGGGTTCCCCGGAGTGCTTTTGCCGGGCGCGGCCGCCGGTTGCCGTCAGCCTCGTAACGCTGCTGGGCAGCCCCCTTCGCATCGACCGGACGCCTCAGCTGAATGCATGGTGAACGCCCAATTCAGCCTGTATTCCAACACAATACCCTATCTTCCCGGCAGTAGAACGAACCGGAGAAATCTCTGGCGGCGCAGGGGCTTGGGGCAGCGGCATGCAGCACTATTTCTTCGATTTGCACTGGGACGGCGAGCAGGTCGTCGATGAGGACGGAGTCGATCATTTCGATGACGGGTCGGCCGTCTATTACGGACAGAGGATCGCCGACAAGATCGGCCGCGACGCCGATTACAGGTCGCTGAAAGTGCATGTGCGCGCTCCCGACGGCTGCGTGCTGGCGATCATTGCCGCCTCAGCTGGCCGCGGTTGCGAGCAGGAGGCACTGATCGGCCGGTGAGAATGGCAGGTCAAATCCTCGAGCTGATTATCTACTTATACGTGAAAATTTATGCAATAAAACCATGGACGTGGCGATCGGTCTCGTAAAACGGCCGGACGATCGTCTCGCTCTTGCTTTGCAGTCTTCCGGACCAGGCTGATTTTGGTGACACCCTGTGGATCACCCCACCCGCCGCTTCGCGGCGACCTCCCCCTCAAGGGGAGGTGGGTTAAAGGCCGATCTCGTAGCTCCACGGCGGATTTGCCCCTGCGCGCGACACGGTGACGGCCGCGGCCTTGGCACCCAGGGCCAGCGCATCGCGCACGGCGCTTTCGCTTAAGGTCGCGACCTGTTCCTTGGTCAGCAGATTGTTCATCTTCAGCGAAGCGAGAATGCCCGCATCGAACGTGTCGCCGGCGCCGACCGTATCGACGACGGTCACTTTTTCACCGGGCACCGAGACCTTGCCCCGCGCCGTGTAGCCATCCGCGCCCTCGGCGCCCTTGGTGATGACGATGAGCTTCGGGCCACGCTGCAGCCACTTAGCCACAAGTTCCTCATGGGTACCTTCCTCGCCGAACCAATCCAGGTCCTCGTCGGAAAATTTGACGATATCCGACATCGCCGCCATGCGGAACATGCGGGCCTTGTGGGCTTCGGCGTCCTTGATGAAGCCGGGGCGGATGTTGGGATCAAAGGAGATCACCCGCTTTTCGTGCTCGCGGGTCATCAGCGCTTCATAAGTCGAGCCGCACGGTTCGGGAATGAGGCTGATGGCGCCAAAATGCAGCGCTTCGCAGAAATCGCCGAGTGCCGGCAGGTCGTCCTTGGTGATCATGCGTCCTGCGCTGTTCTCATCGAAGAAGGCGTAGGTCGCTGAGCCGTTGACCAACTTGACGAAGGCGACCGTCGTGTGGAGCGAGAGGGTCGCGCAGGGGGCGAAATCGACATTGCTGGATTTCAGCGTTTCGCGCAGCATATCGCCGAACATGTCGTCCGAGAGGCCGGTGAAGAAGCCGGTCGGGATTCCGAGGCGCCCGAGCGCAATCGCCGTGTTGAAGATCGCGCCGCCCGAATAGGGCGCGAAGGCCACCTCGCCGGCCGTCGTCTGGCGCGGCAGCATGTCGATCAGGGCTTCTCCACAGCAGATGATCAAGACGGCATCCTCCCTTTCAGTGATTCATTTCAATCGATTTAAAGCAATATGAGCGGAAATTCCAGCGCCGTTTTCAGGCTGTCGCCAACGCGCTGACGCCGCCATTGCGGCCGGACCATTCGAGTGGTGCATTGAGGAAGGATTCGACCTCCGACAGGGTCTTTTCATCGAACAGCTTCTGCGCCTTGGCGACCGCCAGAACATCACGCCAGGTGGCGATGTTGTGCAGCGTCACGCCCTTTTCCTGCATCTCGGCGCGGGCCTTCGGGAAGATATCATAGTAGAACAGGGCGATACCATGATCGACCACGCCGCCGGCCGCGCGGATGGCGTCGATGAACGTGAACATCGAGCCGCCGGCCGTCGTCAAATCCTCGATGACGAGGACACGCGCGCCGTCGGGCATATGGCCTTCGATCTGGGCATTGCGGCCGTGACCTTTTGGCGCCTTGCGCACGTAGATCATCGGCAGCGCCAGCCGTTCGGCAAGCATCGCTGCAAAGGGAATGCCCGCCGTCTCGCCGCCGGCGATAACGTCGAACTGCTCGAAACCGGCCTCGCGCAGGACGGTCGCGGCGGCGAAATCCATTACCGTCGAGCGGATGCGCGGATAGGAGATCAGCTTGCGGCAATCGATATAGACCGGGCTCGCCATGCCCGAGGCAAGCTTGTAGGGCTCGTCGGCGCGGAAATGCACCGCCTTGATTTCCCAGAGCATCTTGGCAACGAGTTCGGCCATGACGGCCTTGTCGGGAAAGGATGTCTGGATCATCGGCGGTCTCCTTCAGGCTTGGATTTTTGTCTCCCGCGCATAGCAGTTCAGGTCTTCGAAAGCCAGAGGCGGAACGCCTGGAACCGCTGGCCGCAGTGTTCGCCATGTTTTTGCGCCAATCAAGCCGGTTCGCCGGTTTCGATCAGGCGGCCGGCGCTGGACCAAACTCGTTGTCGCCAGGTGTGCCGGGCGTCGCATAGAAAATGACCAGCACGACAAGGCCGATGATCGGGATGAGACCGATCAGCACCCACCAGCCGGTCCTGTCGGTATCATGCAGGCGGCGGATGGCGACGCCGAGGCCCGGCAGCAGCAGTGCCAGCCCCGCCGCAATGCTGAAAAGCTCAATTCCGATGGTCGCATCGACAATCGTCGCAGCGATCGCAACCATGACATTGAACAGGGCGAACCACCAGAATTCCGGGCGGCTCGCCCGGCCCGTGAAGACGGTGTATTTGGAAAGTGCGGTTGTAACAGCCTGGTTGAAATTCATGAATTCCCCCTCTGACAATCACCCGGAAATCCACGTCCTCACGTGTCGGAATCGCCTTCACAGGTCCCGGATGCAGCAAAAAGAGTATTCACAAATGCCGATTGAAAAAAGTGTTTTTTCCCGCGCAGGGTTCAGCGCCCGATGACCGTCCAATGCAGCGGGAACATCGGGTCGAAAACAGTGACCGTGCCGGCTTCCGTCTCGATCTTTTCGGGAAAATTGACCGGATCCGCCTGCTTGCGCAGCGTAATTGTTTCCTCGTTGGCCGGCAGGCGGTACCAGGCCGGGCCGTTCAGCGACGCGAAGGCCTCCAACTTATCCAGAGCATTTTCCTGCTCGAACACATGCGCAAGGCAACTCATCGTGTTGATCGAGGTATAGATGCCGGCGCAGCCGCAGGCGCACTCCTTCAAGGGGTCGACATGCGGGGCGGAATCGGTGCCGAGGAAGAAGCGGGCATCACCGGACGTTGCGGCGGCGCGCAGGGCAAGACGATGCACTTCGCGCTTGGCAACCGGCAGGCAATAATAATGCGGACGGATGCCGCCGACGAGAATGGCGTTGCGGTTGATGATCAGGTGATGGGTGGTGATCGAGCCTGCGAGATTGGCTTTCGACGACTTGATATAGTCGATGCCGTCCTTGGTGGTGACGTGTTCCATCGTCACCTTCAGTTCCGGAAGGCGGGCGCGCAGCGGATCGAGCACGGTTTCGATGAAGACCGCTTCGCGGTCGAAGATATCGACCTCGGGCGCCGTAACCTCGCCATGGACGCAGAGCGGCAGGCCGATCCTGGCCATGCGTTCCAGCACCGGCATGGCATTTTCGAAATTGCGCACCCCGCTTTGGGAATTCGTCGTTGCGCCGGCCGGATAGAGCTTGACGGCCGTGATCAGGCCGCTTTCGTGCCCAGCTTCGACATCATCCGGGTTCGTGCCTTCGGTGAGATAAAGCGTCATCAGCGGCTCGAAGCGATCGCCCTTGGGAAGGGCTGCCATGATGCGCTCGCGGTAGGCCGTTGCATCCGCGGTGGTGACGACGGGCGGCACCAGATTGGGCATGATGATGGCGCGGGCGAAGTGGCGGCTGGTGTCGCCGATCACGCCCTTCAGCATGCCGCCGTCGCGCAGATGCAGATGCCAGTCGTCGGGACGGCGGATCGTAAGTTCGGTGACGGCGTGCGTGCTCATGACGGGGTTCTCCAGGCGCAATCTACTGGCGCATGGTTCCAGGGCATGCGCTGACCGAAGGTTCGGATAGCATCATTATACGCGGGAAAACAATGATCGACTGCCGGCGTCAGGCGGTTTCGAAAATCTCGATGGCGATATCGGCCGGCCGGGAATTGTCGATGATCCGCTTTCCATTCGGCAGATCGTTGCCGTGGAGCTTCCATTCGATGCCGGCAGCATCGAGGCCGTAGTGGATCCAGCGCTGCCGCAGGCGTTCCTCCAGAACCTCGTAGGACGGACCGACGAAGATCGACAGGTCGAACATGCCGTCGAGCCTCGACCAGGGCGCCTCATCAAGCAGCAGATAGTTGCCTTCCGCGAGAATGATGCGCGTCTCCGGCGCGATCACCCGGGCCGAGGCGATGGCGATCTCGCGGGAGCGGTCGAAGACCGGCACGAGAACCTCCTCGTCCGCCTTTCGCACCGCGGCGACAATATCGATGAAAGCGCGGACGTCGAAGGTTTCCGGCGCGCCCTTGCGTTTCAACAGGCCGCGCGCTTCGAGGATGCCGTTATCCATGTGAAAGCCGTCCATCGGCAGGACGGCGGATTTTTCGCCGCGCAGCGTCAGTTCTTCCTGGAGGGCATCGGCGAGCGTGGACTTGCCGGCCCCGGGGGGGCCGGCAATGGCGACGATGAAGCGTGGCAACTTCCCGGCCTTCTCGACGACGGCGTCGGCGATGGCCGCAAGCGTCATGGTCATGCGGCGAGTGCCTCGCGTGGCGGCTCCTTCGCGCCGGTCATGAAGGCAACGGCATCCGACATGGTGTATTCCTTCGGATTGATGACGCAGAGGCGTTTGCCAAGCCGGTGGATGTGGATGCGGTCGGCCACCTCGAACACATGCGGCATGTTGTGCGAGATGAGCACGATCGGAAGGCCGCGCGCGCGCACGTCGAGGATCAGTTCCAGAACGCGGCGGCTTTCCTTCACCCCGAGCGCTGCCGTCGGCTCGTCAAGAATGATGAGCTTGGAGCCGAAGGCGGCGGCGCGGGCCACGGCCACGCCCTGGCGCTGGCCGCCGGAGAGCGTTTCCACCGCCTGGTTGATGTTCTGGATCGTCATCAGACCGAGTTCCGACAGTTTGTCACGGGCGATCTTTTCCATCGCCGCATGATCGAGCATGCGCAAGACCTTGCCGAGAGGGCCGGACTTGCGGATTTCCCGGCCGAGAAACATGTTGTCGGCGATCGAAAGCGCCGGCGACAAAGCAAGGTTCTGGTAAACCGTCTCGATGCCCGCCTTGCGCGCCTCGATCGGCGACCGGAAGTGCACAACCTCGCCATCCAGGCGAATTTCACCTTCGTCCGGATGGATCGCGCCGGAAATCGCCTTGATCATCGAGGACTTTCCGGCGCCGTTGTCGCCGATCACGGCAAGGATTTCGCCCTTGTAGAGATCGAAATCGGCTTGGTCGAGTGCGGTGACGCGGCCGTAGCGCTTGACGAGGCCACGCGCGGTGAGAATGGGTTCCTGAGCCATCAGCCTGCCACCTTTCTGATCCACTGGTCGATTGCAACGGCGGCGATGATAAGCACACCGATCAAGAGATAGGTCCATTGCGGGTCCGTGCCGATCAGGCGCAGGCCGAGCTGGAAGACGCCGACGATCAGCGCCCCGAACAGCATGCCCATGATCGAGCCGCGGCCGCCGAAGAGCGAGATGCCGCCGATCACCACCGCGGTGATCGATTCGATGTTGGCGAACTGACCCGCCGTCGGCGAAACCGAGCCGATGCGGCCGATCATTGCCCAGCCGGCGAGCGCGCAGATCAGGCCCGACAGGATATAGACCGACATTAGCATCTTCTTGACGTTGACGCCTGAAAGTTCTGCGGCTTCCGGATCGTCGCCGACCGCGTAGACATGTCTGCCCCAGGCGGTTTTGTTGAGCACAAACCAAAGGATGCCGACGAGCAGCACCATGGTGATCACGCCGTAGGTAAAGACAGCATTGCCGATCCGGATATTGCTGCCGAAGAACTGGAGGAGCGGCGCGCTGGTGCTGATGTCCTGCGAGCGGATCGTCTCGTTGGCGGAATAAAGGAAGTTCGACGCCAGCACGATCTGCCACATGCCGAGCGTGACGATGAAGGGCGGCAGCTTGACGCGCGACACCAGCCAGCCGTTGACGGCACCACAGAGCCCACCGACGACAATGCCGCAGATCACCGCGATCTCCGGCGGAAAGCCGTAGCGGAAGGTAAATTGCCCCATCACCACGGACGAAAGCACCATGATCGCGCCGACCGACAGGTCGATGCCGGCCGTCAGGATGACCAGGGTTTGCGCGGCGCCGACGATGCCGGTGATTGCCACCTGCTGCAGGATCAGCGTCAGGGAAAAGGCCGAGAAGAACTTCGAGCCGAGAACCGTCCCGAAGACGACCAGCGAAAGGACCAGCACGATCAGCGGCACCGCCGCCGGTCTCTTATGCAGAAAGTGCTGGGCCTTCTGCAAGGGTGTCTTGTCATGCGTATCAAAGGAAGCAACCTGTTTCGAACTGCCACTCAGGACCTTTTCGAATTCCTGTGATGGCTGTGAGGCTACTGTCGGTTCGCTCATGAAAAATTCCTCCCGCCTCTTAAAACCGTTCCCGTCGGTATGGGCTCCTCACCCCATCCCGCCTGCGCGGCGCACCGGACAGGTGGGCAGGGCAAGAGTGGAAGTGTGCCCACGGTTATGGCGTTTTGTCAAAATGACAGGTCATAGCTCAAACGAAGGGCGGCCGAAGCCGCCCTTCGTCCCGTTCAGCGGCGGGGTATCAGCCCCAGCACTTGTCCGTGCCGGCCTTGGTGTCGATCGATTCAACGCCAGCGGCGGGCTTGTCGGTCACGAGCGACACACCCGTATCGAAAAAGTCCTTGCCTTCGGTCGGCTTCGGCTTTTCACCGGTGTCGGCGAATTTCTTGATCGCTTCGATGCCGAGCGAGGCCATCAGCAGCGGATACTGCTGCGACGTCGCGCCGATGACGCCATCGATGACGTTCTTGACGCCCGGGCAACCGCCGTCGACCGACACGATCAGAACGTCCTTTTCCTTGCCGACCGCCTTCAATGCTTCATAGGCGCCGGCAGCGGCTGGCTCGTTGATCGTGTGAACGACATTGATGGACGGATCCTTCTGCAGAAGGTTTTCCATGGCGGTGCGGCCGCCTTCCTCATTGCCGTTGGTGACGTCGTGACCGACAATGCGCGCATCGTCTTCGTCGCCGATCTTGCTGGCATCCTTCGGGTCGATGCCGAAGCCGATCATGAAGCCCTGGTCACGCAGGACGTCGACGGTCGGCTGGGACGGCGTCAGATCGAGAAAAGCCACCTTGGCGTCCTTGGCCTTGTCGCCGAGCGTTGCCGCGGCCCACTGGCCGATCAGCTTGCCGGCAAGAAGGTTGTCGGTTGCGAACGTGGCATCAGCGGAATCGGCCGGTTCAAGCGGCGTATCCAGCGCGATCACGAGAATACCGGCGTCGCGCGCCTTCTGCACGGCCGGCACGATGCCCTTGGTGTCGGAAGCCGTCAACAGAATGCCCTTGGCACCATCGGCAATGCAGGTTTCGATCGCCGCGACCTGGCTTTCGCTGTCGCCATCGACCTTGCCGGCATAGGACTTCAGCTCGACGCCGAGTTCCGCCGCCTTAGCTGCGGCGCCTTCCTTCATCTTGACGAAGAAGGGGTTGGTATCGGTCTTGGTGATCAGGCAGGCCGAAACGCCGGCGGCCTGAGCGGGTGCAGCAAAAACAACGCCGAGCGCAAGCGCGCCGAGAGCGGCTGAAACAATAGTCGTCTTCATGAAATCCTCCCAAGGATTGAAAATTGGAACCGGTCTACCGGCTCGTCAGGCCTCGCCCACCACAACATCTCCACTGCCGAAGTTGGCGCTTCCGGACACAAAACAAACACCAAAACCAAACCCTGTCAATAAATAAATCAAATTGAATTATTAAAAATCTGTGGCATTCTCTGCGCAGAAAATGTGCATGCGCTTTTCACTGGTGCAGCGCGCACGCAAAAATGGAATGAAGGCGCAATCAGGAGGCCGGTCCGAAAAACACCCAGTTCGGACAGGAGATGGCGCTCGCGGGAGGAACAGGGGCATGACACCACAAGCCGATTCCGGCACTGCCCCGCCGATGCCGGACGTTCTGGATCCAGGCGGCGGCGCCAACCTCACTCGTGTCCGCGCCTATAACGAGCGGCTGGTCATGTCGCTGGTGCGCCGTCACGGCAGCCTCTCGAAAGCCGATATCGCCCGGCGCTCCGGCCTCTCCGCGCAGACGGTCTCCGTCATCATGCGGGCGCTCGAAAAAGACGATCTGCTGATGCGCGGCGATCCGGTGCGCGGCCGCGTCGGCCAGCCCTCCATTCCCATGCGGCTCAATCCGGATGCAGTCTACTCCTATGGCGTCAAGATCGGCCGGCGCAGCTGCGACCTCGTGCTGATGGATTTCGTCGGCAATATCCGCCTGCAACTGCACCAGATCCACGCCTATCCGATGCCGGACGAGATCCTGTCCTTCATCGTCGAGGGAATACCGAAGCTCGAAAAGACGCTGACGGACGAGCAGCAGGGGCGTATTGCCGGTGTCGGCATCGCAACCCCCTTCCAGCTGTGGAGCTGGGCCGAAGAGACCGGTGCGCCAAAGGAAGCGATGGACAGCTGGCGCGGCTTCGATCTGCGCAGCGAAGTGGCTGCGCGCACGCGTCATCCCGTGCTGATGCAGAACGATGCCACGAGCGCCTGCGGTGCAGAGCTCATATTCGGCGTCGGCGCATCCTACCCGGACTTCATCTACTTTTACATTGGCTCCTTCATCGGCGGCGGCATCGTCTTGAATTCCTCGCTATTTTCCGGCCGCACGGGAACCGCTGGCGCAGTCGGCCCGCTGCAGGTTTCCGACAACAACGGCAAGCCGCAGCAGCTTCTGAAAATCGCTTCGATCTTCGTGCTTGAAAATCTGCTGCGCGAGAGGGGCATCGATCCGAAACCGCTCTGGTACTCCGCCGATGAATGGATCGACTTCGGCGAGCCGCTCGAGACCTGGATACAGCTCACGGCAGCAGCCCTCGCCCAGGCGATCGTCTCGGCCGCCTCGATCATCGATTTCGGTGCAGCCGTGATCGACGGCGGCTTTCCCGGTTGGGTGCGCGGGCGCATCGTCGCCGCCATCCGCAAAGCTGCAGGCGAGCTTGATCTCGAAGGCGTCATCATGCCAGAAATCATCGAGGGCGCCGTCGGCGCCCAGGCCCGCGCCATCGGCGGCGCAAGCCTGCCGCTTTTCTCCCGCTATCTCATCGATACGAACGTTCTTTTCAAGGAAACAGCCTGATGCTGAAAGGTCTAAACCCGATCCTGAGCCCCGAGCTTCTGGCGACGCTCCGGGCAATGGGCCATGGTGACGAAATCGCGCTGGTCGACGGCAACTATCCGGGCCTCGAACATGGCCGCCGGTTGATCCGGCTCGACGGTCATCATCTGATCCCGGTTCTCGACGCGATCCTGAGCGTCATGCCGATCGACGACTTCGTGCCGGAGGCGATTTTTCGCGCCACGGTCAAGCAGGACCGCGATGCGCTCGACCCCGTGCACCGCGACATCATCGCCTGCTGTGCCAAGCATGAGCCCGATCGAGTGGTTACTCCGCTGCTCGGGCCGGATTTCTATCCAAGGGTCAGGGCCGCACATACGGTCGTCCAGACCAGCGAGCCGCGGCTCTATGGCAATGTCATCCTGCGCAAGGGCGTGATCTACCCCTGACGCTTGCTCTAAAACAAATAAGGCCCGCCGGGTGGTCCGGCGGGCCTTATTTGCAATCTGTCCGTACTCAGGCGTTAGCCGGGACACCTCGGCGGGCATCGACCGAGATCGAGCCCGGGCCGAAAGCGGCAAGAACCAGGAAGCCGCCAGCGATCGTGATGTTTTTCATCATCATGATCTGGTTGAACATGCTCAGCATGCCGTTTGCCTCAGGCGAGAAGGTCGGCACGTTGATCGGCCCGCCATGAAAGACGAAACCGGTAAAGAGGCAGAAGGCGGCAAGCAGATATGCTGCGATGCGCGTCTGGAAACCGACCAGAACGGCAAGTCCGCCGATCAGTTCGAACAGGCCGGCGAGGTAGGTCAGCGCCGTTGCTGCCGGAAGGCCGGCATTGGCGATCATGCCGGCGGTCGAGCCAGCGTCGGTCAGCTTCGAAAAGCCGGACATGATGAAGATGACGGAAAGCAGAATACGTCCGACGAGGACAACGGCGTTTTGCGGCATGGAAAAGACTCCAGTTTGGGTTCGTTATGGCGCTAGATTTATCAGCGATTCCAAATTCATCCAGCCCATCAGGACGAAACAGATCGTTCACAATAACAAAACAGCGAACCCAGGCCGTCAACATCGCGTGATGAGGTACGCGCTCCGGAGGCCCGACTGTCGCAATTCCGTTGGAACCGCTTAGAGATATGGTGCGCAGTCGATTTTCATGGTCTTTTTTGTTGCAACACCTTGAAGACTGCGAAAGAATTTCGCTGCGGCAGAAATGAGCTTGGGGACGGGGAAGCAGTATGAGTGAAATCAACAAAAGTCCCGCCTTCTGGCGTTCCTTTCCGATCTTCGAAGAATTCGACAAGGAAACAGTCGCGGCTGTTGCAGCCCTTGCGACCTATCGCAAATGGACTGCAGGGACGGTGATCTTCCAGCGCGGCGACGAAGGCAACTACATGATTGCCGTCCTGTCCGGCCGTATCAAGCTGTCGCTCATCACGCCACAGGGGCGAGAACTGCTCTTGCGGCACATCGAGGCCGGAGCGCTCTTCGGCGAGATGGCCATTCTCGACGACCAGCCGCGCTCGGCCGATGCCACGGCGATTACCGTCACGGAAGGATATGTCATCGGCAAGAGGGCCTTTCTCGACTTCATCACCCATACGCCAAACGCCGCCGAATCGATCATCCGCTATCTCTGCTCACAACTGCGCGACACCACCGACCGGCTGGAAACGATCGCGCTCTACGACCTGCATTCGCGTGTTGCCCGCTTCTTCCTGGCGACGCTCAAGCAGATCCATGGCAACGAACTGCCGGAAAGCGCCAACCTGCGTTTGACACTCAGCCAATCCGACATCGCCGGCATTCTCGGCGCCAGCCGCCCGAAGGTGAACCGCGCCATCCTGGCGCTCGAGGAATGTTCGGCCATCAAACGCGCCGACGGCGTCATCACCTGCCATATCGGCCGTCTGCAGAAGATCGCGGAACCCGAAGAGGATTAACGCTTTGAAAAGCTTCCGCCTGCCCCGGGTCAGGCCGCTCTTTGCCGGAGCGGCCGCGAGCGTTTTGAGCGCGCTGTTCTTGTTTTTCTACGCCGGACCGGTGCTTGAAACGCAGCGGGAGCTTTTCTTCGATTCGCTGACGCAATGGGTACCTGCGCCGCAATCCGATCAGATCGCCGTCATCGACGTGGACCGGAAATCGGTGCAGCAGACCACGCAGAAGAGTTGGGGCCGGGCCGAAACGGCCGATCTTCTCTCCCGGTTATCAGAGGCCGGTGCCAAGGCTGTCGCCGTCGATTTCATCTTCAGCACGGCCTGCGATCCCGCTGAGAAATCCAATGCCGCGCTGACGCAGGCGATTTCGCGCGTGCCCGTCATCCTCGGCTTTCTGATCGCAGATGGCGGTCCAGAGCATCCTGCGCCCGTTCCGCCCGTTGCGGTCCGGCGGCCGGTGGCGATCCCCGACCTGTGGTTCATCGACGGCGCGGAAGCCTCCTGCACGTTTCTGCAAAAGGCGTCGCGTTCTGCGGCAGCCGCCTTTCTCGTCGGCGACGAAGATGCCCGCATCCGCCGTGTCCAGGCCTTTTCGATCCTTGGTAACGATGCCTATCCGGCGCTCGGGATCGAGGCGGCACGCCTGGCTGAAGGAGGCCGTACGCCGATCCTGGGCGGGCAACCGGCCTGGCTGAAGCTCGAAACCCAGCTGATCGAACTGGACGAGGATGGCAGTCTGCGGTTTGCCGCGAGCCCCGCCACCGCAATCGACGCGCGGACGGTATCGGCGGGGGATGTGCTGAGCGGCGGCGTTGCGGATGAGCGATTCAAGGGCAAGACGGTCTTCATCGGCAGCAGCCTTCCCAATCTCGGCGGCTTGCGCTCCACGGCCTCGATGCCGCTCGAACCCTCCGTGCAAATCCATGCCGACATTGCGAACGCCGTACTGACCGGCTTCATCCCCAATCGCGACGCACGACTGCCGCTCTATGAAGCGGCGCTGGCTTTGATCGGCGGGCTGCTGGTCGCCTTCATTGCCACCCGTCTGCGGCCGGTGACGTCGGCGCTGCTGGGGCTTCTGGCGATTTCCGCGACGATCGCGGCTACCGCCGCGATCTATGCCTCATCCGCCCTGCTGGTCGATGCCGTCGGCATCAGCCTCGCCCTCGTCTTTGTGCTTGTCGTCACCAGCGTGCTGCAGTTTGCCCGCGTGCGCCGGGCGGAATCGGCGGCGCGCAGCAAGTTTTCACAATACCTGCCGCAGTCCGTGGTGGCCCGCTACATCGACAATCCGGACGACGACCGCGTCGCGGGCGAGGAACGTCCGGTGACGGCACTCTTCACCGACATCGAGGGCTTTTCCACCCTGTCGCAGAAGCTTGCACCGCGCGACCTCGTCACCCTGCTCGACATCTACTATGCCGAGGTCAACGGTCTGGTCGCCCGCTATGGCGGCATGGTCGACAAGGTGGTGGGGGACGCCGTGCACGCGTTTTTCAACGCGCCGGAGGATCTGGTGGATCACGTCAACAAGGCGCTCGATTGCGCCGAGGCGATCCGGGCCTTGACCGAGGAAATGCGGCGGCGACCCGGCTTCATCGACCATCAATTCGGCCGCACGCGCATCGGTATCGAAACGGGGATCGCCGTGCTCGGCGAAGTCGGGGCCGGCAGCAAGCTGGACTATACCGCCCATGGCGACGCCATCAACCTTGCTGCCCGGCTTCAGGAAGCCAACAAGTTCCTCGGGACCGCCATCTGTGTCGGCCCGGAGGCTGCGGTCCAGAGCGGCCGCAGGTTGCGCTCGCTCGGCATGCACGAAATCCGCGGCTTCGGCGACATGGAACTGTTCACCACCGAAGCCTGAGACGGCCTTTACAGCGCCGCGCGTCAAACATGACGCGCAAAGGACGCTGTAACACTTTGATCTGCTGCATAATTTTATCCTCAAATCGATTCCGATTTAAGGAATTATGCAGTAGCGCCTCGGGCCGTCAGCGCGTCAGGCCGACGCTCGCATAGGCCTCGACGATTCTCGCTTCCTTCCAGACGACCGTTTCCGTCGGTGCGTCGCCGGGTCGTGCGATCTCGATGCCCTCGCCGGCGCCAACCAGGCGCTCAACGCCGCCGCCCTCGACCGACACCTGGCCGTGTTCGACGAAGACTGCGAAAACACCACGGTTCGGGCCGGCGAAGAATTTCGTTCCGCGCACGCCAATCATGCCGAAAGTGGTGCGCAGGGCGAGATCGATCTTCGGCAAGCCTTCCGGCCGATCGAAGACCATCTGCCCCATGCCGAGCTCCATCGTGCCGCCCTGGCCGGCGATGAAGCTGTCGAGAAGCAACTCCGTCTCGCTGCCGAGCAGGATACGGGTATCGTCGAGCTGCAGGTCGGCGAAGCTTTCCGCGGCAGTCCGGACAAAGTCGTTGTCCATGATCTGCGCGCCGGTCGCCAATCCCTCTTCCTTCTCCGCCCGCTTGAGGCTGACCTTGCCGCGCACGTCGGCCGCCTTGCCGATCACGGTGCTTGCCTGCGTTGGAATGGGGGGAAATCCGCCCACGACCAAAGCGCAGCCGGCGACGAATGTCCGCCGTCCGATCAGGACGTGCCGCATCGGGGTACTCTCTCGCGTCATGCCCTTGCTCCTTGTTCAAACAATCCGGTTCCGAAGCAGCATCCGCGCGACAGGCTGGGAAAGCCTGCCTGCCGGACACGCCTTTGGCCGGGTCGTTGTCATTCTTCCTCCCCGGCGGCGCGAAACGCTGTTTCCCAAGGAACAGCAGCAGGCCGGCGCGCCCCATAGGGTGACACAAACACGAAGGAGAACGCCATGAAAAACGAAACCGACACGCGCATTTCAGTGATCAATGCGATCCTGCTCGCCGCCGTGAGCCTGCTTTCGATCGCGGCGATCGCCGTCCCCTCCGCCCGCGCCGCCTCACCGATGCTTCCGGCAGACCAGTGCGACGCCGAAGCCGGCAGCGAACACGACCTGCAGCGCAACCTGTCCTTTCGTCCCGTCGCGACCGAAGACATCCGCATCGGCATTGCCCTTTCGGCTTGCCGCGAGGCCTTCAACCAGGGCAGCGACCCGCGCCAGACCTTTCAGCTCGCCCGCGTGCTCCATGCCGCAGGCCAGCAGGCGCAAGCCTTCCGGATGCTCGAAAAAGCGTCGGAAGGCGGGCATGCGGTCGCGATGGTGAACTACGCCGTCATGCTCGGCGAGAGGGGCGATCCGGCGACCGCCTTTGCGCTCTACCAGAACGCCGCGGCGACGGGAAACATCCTCGCCGCCTATAATCTCGGCGTCGCCTATCGCGACGGCGTCGGCACTTCCGCCGATGGCGTACTCGCCGCGCAGTGGTTCGAACGGGCATCGGTGGCCAAGGACAATCTCGGCGCCTTCAACCTCGCCGTCATGCTGGACGAAGGCACGCAGGTTCCGGAGGACGACCGCAAGGCCGCGCAGTTCTACAAGCTCGCCGCCGATCGCGGCAATGTCGACGCGATGGTCAATCTCGGTCTGATGCTGGAAAATGGCGAAGGCATGAAGGCCGACCCGGTTGCCGCCACGGCGATGTTCACGAAGGCTGCGGAAAAGGGCGACGAATTCGCCATGGCAAAGATCGCGAAGCCTGAGATCGATACGGCAATGACGGCCAGCATCGAGCCGAGCGAACAGGCAAACCTCGTTCTGGCAAAATCGGGCCGTGCGAAATGAGGCAGCCACATCCGAGAAATGGCCTGCTGCCGTCTCATTCGCAAGAGCCGCGCGCGGTGCGCTGGGCGGGCGAGGACCGGTCGCCGCAGCGCCCATTCCCGATAATCAAACCGTAAGCTGACGTTATCCGTCAGCGAATTTCGCCCGCTTGCGGGCCCCAGGTATCGGTCAGGGCGAAACCATCGGCCAGCGGATCGAACGGATCGAGCGCGACCTGATGCAGGCCGAAGGTCCAGCCGCGGCCTGAAATCGTCGGGATGATCGCGGGGCGGCCCGCGACCTCGGTCACGCTTTCCAGCCCCACTTCGAATTCCGAACCGATGATGGAACGCGACTTGAAGACATCGCCGACCTTCGCCAGCCCCCGCGCGTGAAGCGTCGCGAGATTGGCGGAGCTGCCGGTGCCGCAGGGTGAACGGTCGACCCGGCCCGGCCACATCGTCGTGCAGGTACGCACCGTGCCGTCCGCTTCGGTATCGCGGAACATCACATAGGCGACGCCCTTGATCTCCGGAATTTCCGGATGGACGACGGGGATCGTGCGGTTGACAAGGTCCTTCAACATCATGCCGGCCTCGACGATCCGGCGGGCATTGGCCTTTTCGATCGTCGTGCCGATCTGTGCGACATCGACGAGCGCATAGAAGACTCCGCCGAAGCAGAGGTCCATCTTGATCCGACCCCAGTCGGGCGTATCGACCTCGACATCCAGCTCATGCACGAAGGACGGCACCATGGTGAGCTTGACGCGCTCACAACGGCCGTCGCGGCAGGTGGCCGTCGCCTTGACAAGGCCCGCGGCGGTGTCGAGCATCACCACCGTTTCCGGTTCCTTCATTTCGACAATGCCGGATTCGAGCAGAGCCGTCGTCACGCAGATCGAGTTTGAGCCGGACATCGCATGCGCCTGGTCGGCCTGCAGAATGATGAAGCCCGCATCCGCCTCCGGCCGCTTCGGCGGCACCAGAAGATTGACCGAGCCGATCGAGCCCGAGCGCGGCTCGAGGCAGAGAAAGCGCCGGAGGCTATCGTCCACCGTATTGATGTGGTTCATCTGTTCGGCGATCGAATTGCCCGGAATTTTCGGCACCCCGCCGATCGCCACCTTGCCGATTTCGCCTTCGCAATGAACATCCAGCAACTGGATAGTGCGTTTCCATCTCATCACTTTAACTCCGGATTCGAAAAATCAGTTCCAGCCGCGCATCAGCGCCGCGTCGGCAGCGAGTTCGGCCATGAAGGTGCGTTGGTGCCTGAGGGCTGCCACGGCCGTGTCGCGATCGGCGATCTCGAAGCGCAGCCGCGTTCCCACCGGCGCCTGCGCCAGCTTCCACAGATCCGCCTCGATGACATTGGCGATCTTCGGATAGCCACCGCAGGTATTGGCTTCGGCAAGCTGGATGATCGGCTGGCCGTTCGGCGGCACCTGCACCGTGCCCGGCATGATACCATGCGAGAAAAGCTCCAGCTTGCGCGTGAGCGAAAGTTCCGGCCCGCTCAGGCGGTAGCCCATGCGGTTGGCGTCATTGGTGATCAGCCAGCCGGTTTGATGAAATTTCGAGATCGCCTTGCCCGTGAAGGCGGCATATTCGGCGCTCGGCAAGACACGCAGGATGATTGCCTCGTCGTTTTCCACTGGGCGCCCGCGCAACGCCGATACATCCGCGCCGTAGCCGCCTTCCATCCTCAACACTCTGCGAGACGTTTCGGCAAGCGCCAGCCTGTCGCCGCGGTTCAATCCGCGCCCCTCGAACCCGCCAAAAACGCTCTTGAGATCGGTGGAACGCGAACCGAGCACGAGCGGCACGTCGATACCGCCCTGGAAGGCGATGACGGTGCGGGCACCCGAGCGCGGCGGGCCGAGCGTCAGGACCTCTCCCGCCTTGGCATTCATGGCCCACCAACCGGGAACCTGCCGATCATCTAGCTTTGCCGGGCAATCGGCACCAGCCACGGCGAAAACCGTGTTGGCCTCGAACCGCAACCGGAAGGGAAACAGCGCCACCTCGATGCCGGCCGCATGCGCCTCGTTCCCAACCAGCAGGTTGGCGATTTCGAGCGCGGGAGGATCCATCATGCCGGAGCGGCCGACACCGGCATTGAGATAGCCGGTGCGCCCGAGGTCCTGCACGGAATTGACCGCGCCCGTCGACAGGATTTCGATCATGCCTTGACCTCGATCACACGGAAGCGGATGCGATCGCCCGGTTTGCAGGCGGATGGCGGATCGCGCAGCGGGTCGAAGAGAGGGACCTCGGTTCTGCCGATGATGTGCCAGCCGGAGGGCGCCGTGCAGGGCATGATGCCGGCTTGCGCGCCGCCGATGATCACCGAGCCGATCTCGACCTTCATCCGCGGCACCGCACGGCGCGGCATGGCAAGGGCAGGATCAAGCCCGGAAAGATAGACGAAACCCGGCATCGCCCCGACAGCCGCAACCGAGTAGACCGCTTCCGAATGCCTGCGCACCACCTCATCGACAGTCAGCCCGGCATGCTCCGCGAGCGACGCCAGATCCTCGCCATCCGGCCCGCCATAAATCACCGGGATGTCAACATCCCGGCCAACAACCGCATCCGGCACCACCGTTCGCCAGGCATCGAGAAGTTGATGCTCGATGGTGGCTGGCGGGATCAGGAGCGGATCGAACACGATCATCAGGTTGTTCATTCCCGGCACGGTCTCGGCCACGCCTTTGATGGCCAGCATCTCCGCCGCAACTGCCCAGATTCGCGATTGAACATCGTCCGAAAAAACGGCATCGGCGGTGTCGAGCAGGATCGCCCCCGCGCCTTCCGTGCTCAATCTGGGAGAAACAACTTCGGTCACCTGAGAATATCCACCGAACGAACTCGACGCCTATCTGATATATCAGCTTTATGGTCTTGCCTAGCTACTATCGGGTTCACACGGACGATTCTGCGCCATCTGCCATGCCTCCCATGTAAATCGAGGTAATTTGACCGGAGGCTGCATAGCCCGTCAACCGTCCTTCGCGACCACCGAGAGGCGCATCCTGTCATTTCCCTCATCCTCGACATAGGCTAGGATCGACCTAACCCGACCATCGAACAGCTGGAAAATGCATTGAGCACCAAACCCTTGAGCGTCGACCTCAATTCCGACATGGCCGAAGGATTCGGCGCCTACCGGATGGGCGACGATGATTCGATCCTGAAGGTCGTCACCTCGGCCAATATCGCCTGCGGTTTTCACGGCGGCGATCCGGAGATCATGGCGACGACCTTTGCGCTGGCGAAGGAGCGAGGCGTGGCCGTCGGCGCCCATCCCGGCTTTCCCGATCTCTGGGGCTTCGGCCGCCGCAACATCCCCTTCTCCGCCGGCGAGATCGAGCGGCTGGTCGCCTACCAGATCGGTGCGGCACAGGCGATGTCGGCCTATGCCGGCCACCCGATCACCCATGTGAAGACGCATGGTGCGCTCGGCAACCTGACCCAGCAGAACGCCGAGGTGGCGATGGCCGTCAACCGCGCCATCAAGGCGGTCGATCCGTCCCTCGTCTGCCTCGTCATCGCGCTCGGCCACCAGCAACGGCAGGCGAACGAGATGGGGCTGAAGACCGCGTCCGAAATCTTCGCCGACAGGGCCTATACGGAAGAAGGTTATCTCGTCGACCGCAAGATTCCCGGCTCCGTCATCCACGATCCGGCCGAGGCCGCCGCCCGCGTCATCCGCATGGTCCGCACTGGTGCCATCGAGACCATCACCGGCAAGAGCATCAGAACCCCGATTGATTCGATCTGCGTCCACAGCGACACGCCGGCTGCCGTCATGATTGCTGCGACTGTCCGCCTCGGCCTCGAGGCCGACGGCATTGCGGTTAAAAACTTCCTTTCCTGATTTTGGCGAAAACGAGACATTCATGGACCTCGACCTGATCGAACGGCTGATGCGCCTTCTGGAAAATTCCAGCGTCAACGAACTGGAACTGACGGAAAACGGCACGCGCATCCGTCTGTCGAAGACGGTTGCGGTGCCTCGGCCGAGCGCAGCCAGCGCTGCATCTTCATCGACCGGAGTTCGTGCGAACGCAACTGCGTCCGCCTCTGCGGCTGGGCCAAAAGAACATGTCATCGTTGCCGGATTGCCCGGCACCTTCTACCGCTCGCCGCTGCCGGGCGAAGCGCCCTTCGTCGAGATCGGCGCCGTTGTCGAGGACGGCCGCAAGCTCGCCATCATCGAGGCCATGAAGATGATGAACCCGGTGGAGGCCGACTGCGCCGGCCGGGTCACCGCAATCCACGTCGAAGACGGTGCGCCGGTCACCGCGGGCATGCCGCTGATGACGATCGAAAAGGCCGTGTGAGCCGATGCAAAGCGAAGACATCCAAAGCGTGCTCGCGTTGATGAAACGGCATGGAATTGCCGCGTTCGACTATGAGCATGGATCGGTCCAGCTTCATTTGACGCTTGGTGCCGATGCGGAAGCCGCCGCGACAGCATCGCCATATCCGGCCGGCGCGTCAGACCCGGAGACGATCCGCTCCCCCGGCGTCGGCATTCTTCTCTACGCTCATCCTGCAAATGCGAGTTCGGCACCGGCGCTGCCGCGGAAGGCCGCGAAAGGCGAGGTCGTTGCCTACATCAAGACGGGCCTGACACTGCGCTCCGTTCTTGCCACGAGGGATTGCCACCTTCATCGCGCCGTGGCCGCTGAAGGGACCGGCGTCGGCTATGGCGACGCGCTGCTTGACGTCGCGCCGTGATGGAATAGTCCCAATTATGTTGCTTGACGCCCAGGCCTCCCGCAGCCAGCCTGATGGTGATTATTAGTAACAATGGACTTACCAAAGATGACGAAGCTGATCGTCTTCACCGACCTGCATATGGTGCCCGAGGGCACGTCGATCATCGGGCTTGATCCGTTCCAACGGCTGTCCGCCGGCATCGCGCACGTCAACCGCTATCACCCCGATGCGGACCGGGTGATCGTCATGGGCGACCTGGCGCACCAGGCCGACCGGCCGTCCTATGAACGGCTGAAGGGTCTGCTGGACCAGTTGGTCGCTCCGCTCGCCATCACCATCGGCAATCATGACCGGCGCGACATCGTTCTCGACGTTTTTCCGGATGTCGCGCAGGACGAGGATGGTTTCGTGCAGCAGGCCATCGATTTTCCCGACTGCCGCGTCGTCATCCTCGATACGCTGTTTGCCCCGCCTTACGACTATCCGCGCAGCCATGCCGGCTTCCTCTGTACCAGGCGCCTCGCTTGGCTCGACCGGCAGCTGGAAACGGCTGGCGACTTGCCGGTGCTGCTCTTCATGCACCACCCGCCGCACGCGACCGGCTTTACCGGCATGGACATGATGCGCCTGATCAACGAGGTGGACTTCTACGACGTGGTCAAGCGCCACGGCAATGTCCTGCATATCTTTGCCGGCCATGTGCACCGGACAATTTCCGGCTCCAGCCGCGGCATTCCCTTCTCCGTTTTCAAGAGCCCGGTGCATCAGCAGCCCATGCCCTTCGACGCGCCGGACGCCTCCCTCTCCGTCGACGAACCCGCCGCCTACGGCATCGCGGTCATGACCGATACGGGCATTCTGGTGCATACTGAGGATTACGAGATCGCGGTCAGGGAAGCAGCGGTGGCTTAGCGCCGCGCGTCAAATGCCCCCTCGGCAGTCGATCCGAGACCGATCGCGGCGTTGGAAATCCGTCGGATCAGGCTGCTGCTCTGAGATCAAAGTTCGCGTGGATCACGTCGTAAGGAACGCACACTTTGCCGTCCTCGGTATGTTCGACGATGCCCCAATCTGCAAGCGCTGTAATGTCGTCGTGAACGCGCTTGACGTCCCGCTCGATGGATCTCGCCAGTCCACGTATGCTGGACGGCCCGATTTTCTGAAGGTGCTCGATGAGCTCCCATCTTTTCGGAGTGATGATCGTGAATAATTGGGCGGGCGAGGAAAAGGTAAAAACCGCAACCGGCTCGGACGGCTGCCCCGTCCGCATTGCGGTAGATGCTCGCTCGAACGCCTCATCGAATGCCGCCTCTGTATCCGAACGGATCTGGATTAACGCCTCTCTCATTGCTGCTGCCTCCTTTTTGACAATTTCCTTCCGAAAATCGGAAAGAAGTGCGTCAGTGCTGGTAAACGTGTAAGGGTATTCCATGCCGTCGAGATGGCAATGATCTCCCTTGCCACGTTCATTGTCGAAGCCGACAATTCGATTTCCGTTCCGGCCATAAAAGAGCCTGCACTTGAACAGGCGCGCTGCCGGGAACCGGCTCCGGGACCTTCCAGATGACGATTTCCATGATCGAACCATCGGGGAAAACAAGCTTCGAGCGTTCAATTAGCGCTGCCGAAATCATGTTGTCATTTATGACATCAGACACCCGGCGTTGTCAATCATGCCAACGCTTCAGACAACAAAACCCTGGCGGATCGAACAAGCCGCGACTGGTTCGGCAGCCGGCTATGTCTCCCTATCCTATTCCGCTCGCACGGAATTTCAGCTACCTTACGCACATGACCCTCACCGTTCCCACTGAAGATTTTGACTGCCAGAGTTGCGGCGCCTGCTGCAGCTATTCCGAGGATTGGCCACGGTTTTCGCTGGAGACGGACGAGGAACTGGAGCGTATTCCGGCCGAATATGTCGCTGCCGATCTCGGCGGCATGCGCTGCGAGGACAATCGCTGTTCGGCGCTGGACGGCAAGCTCGGCGTTCATGTCGGCTGCAGGATTTATGCCGTGCGGCCGATCGTCTGCCGCACCTGCATGCCGGGGGACGATGAGTGCCTGATGGCACGCCACAAGCTGTCGCAGAAAGTCCTGCTCTGACTTCGGATCGTCCGGCAGGTTTTTAGTTCTGCCGTATAGTACACGGTTTCAGTGACCATATTATGTGAAACATTCGCCGAAGCCGACATTTTACCGGATGGATATCCGGGAACCTCTGCCCTATTTTTGCGCGCAGGATTTGACGGCGCTCCGCGCCAGTTTCAGAGAGACGAGATCGATGAGCCAGCCGCAGAAGACCCCGCAGACCGCCCCCCTGCCCTTCGAAAATTTTGCGCCGCCGATCGGCGCGCAGACCGCGCTGCGGCGAGCGATCACCGCCGCCTATCGCCGGCCGGAAACCGAGTGCCTGCCGCCGCTGGTCGAGGCCGCCACCCTGCCGGACGATATCCGTGCTCAGGCCCGGGCGACCGCCCGCAAGCTGATCACGGCGCTGCGTGCCAAGCACAAGGGCTCCGGCGTCGAGGGGCTGGTGCATGAATACTCGCTGTCGAGCCAGGAAGGCGTGGCGCTGATGTGCCTGGCCGAAGCGCTCTTGCGCATTCCCGATACCGCGACCCGCGACGCGCTGATCCGCGACAAGATCGCCGACGGCGACTGGCGCTCGCATATCGGCGGCGGCCGCTCCCTGTTCGTCAATGCCGCCACCTGGGGCCTCGTCGTCACCGGCAAGCTGACCGCCACCGTCAACGACCGCAGCCTGTCCGCCGCACTCACCCGTCTGATCGCACGGGCCGGCGAGCCGGTGATCCGCCGTGGTGTCGATATGGCGATGCGGATGATGGGCGAGCAGTTCGTCACCGGCGAGACCATCGACGAGGCGCTGAAGCGCTCGCGGCCGCTGGAAGTGCGCGGTTTCCGCTATTCCTACGACATGCTCGGCGAGGCCGCGACGACGGCTGCCGACGCCACGCGCTATTATGCCGACTACGAAAACGCCATCCATGCGATCGGCAAGGCCTCGAACGGGCGCGGCATCTATGAAGGCCCCGGTATATCGATCAAACTTTCGGCGCTGCATCCGCGCTATGTCCGCGCCCAGAGCGCCCGCGTCATGGGCGAGCTGCTGCCGAAGGTGAAGGCGCTGGCGCTGATCGCCAAGAGCTACGATATCGGCCTCAATATCGACGCCGAGGAAGCCGACAGGCTGGAACTGTCGCTCGACCTGCTCGAAGCGCTGCGGCTCGATCCGGATCTTTCCGGCTGGAACGGCGTCGGCTTCGTCGTCCAGGCCTATGGCAAGCGCTGCCCCTTCGTGCTCGATTTCATCATCGATCTCGCCCGCCGCTCCGGACACCGCGTGATGGTGCGCCTCGTCAAGGGCGCCTATTGGGATGCCGAGATCAAACGTGCGCAGATCGACGGTCTCGACGGTTTTCCGGTCTATACCCGCAAGATCTATACCGACGTTTCCTATATCGCCTGCGCGAAGAAGCTGCTGGCTGCGACCGACGTCATCTTCCCGCAATTCGCCACCCACAATGCGCAATCACTGGCGACGATTTATGAAATGGCCGGTCCTGACTTCAAGGTCGGCGATTACGAGTTCCAGTGCCTGCATGGCATGGGCGAACCGCTTTATGACGAGGTGGTTGGCAAGGCCAATCTCGACCGTCCGGCCCGCATCTATGCGCCGGTCGGCACGCATGAGACGCTGCTTGCCTATCTCGTGCGACGCCTGCTCGAAAACGGCGCCAATTCCTCCTTCGTCAATCGCATCGCCGATCCGGCCGTCTCGATCGACGAGCTGATCGCCGATCCGGTCGATGCCGTCCGCGCCATGCCGGTGATGGGCGCGCAGCACGACCAGATCAAGCTGCCGGCCGATCTCTATGGCGGGCGCCAAAACTCCGCCGGCCTCGACCTTTCCAACGAAGCCGAGCTGTCGATTCTGTCGGATGCCCTGAAGGCAAGCGCCGCGATCGGCTGGACGGCCGCGCCGCAGCTTGGATCGCAGACCCTGCGCGGCGAAAGCCGGACCGTGCTCAATCCCGGCGACCATCGTGACGCCGTCGGCGCGGTCATGGAGACGTCAGAGGATGATGCCTGCCGTGCCGTCAAGATCGCCCTTGCCGAAGGCGCGACGTGGAGCAGCGTGCCGCCGGCCGAGCGCGCGCAGTGCCTGGTGCGCGCCGCCGATCTGATGCAGGCGCGCATGCCGACGCTGCTCGGCCTGATCGTCCGCGAGGCCGGAAAATCGCTGCCGAACGCGATCGCCGAAGTGCGTGAAGCGATCGATTTCCTGCGCTATTACGCCGAACAGGCGACCCGCACGCTCGGCCCGGCGCATCAGGCGCTTGGGCCCATCGTCTGCATCAGCCCTTGGAACTTCCCGCTGGCGATTTTCACCGGCCAGATCGCCGCAGCACTCGTTGCTGGCAATCCGGTGCTGGCCAAGCCAGCGGAAGAAACGCCGCTGATCGCAGCCGAAGGCGTGCGTCTCCTGCATGAGGCCGGCATTCCGCCGGAAGCCCTGCAACTGCTTCCCGGCGACGGCCGCGTGGGTGCTGCCCTCGTTGGTGCAGAGAATATCGCGGGGGTCATGTTCACCGGCTCGACGGAAGTTGCGCGGCTTATTCAGGCCCAGCTTGCCGATCGTCTGTCGCCGTCCGGCCGGCCGATCCCGCTGATTGCCGAAACCGGCGGCCAGAACGCGATGATCGTTGACTCGTCGGCGCTTGCCGAACAGGTCGTCGGCGACGTCATCGCGTCGGCATTCGACAGCGCCGGCCAGCGCTGCTCGGCGCTCAGGGTTCTCTGCCTGCAGGACGATGTCGCCGACCGCGTTCTCACCATGCTGAAGGGCGCGCTGCACCAACTCGATATCGGCCGCACCGACCGGCTTGCCGTCGATGTCGGCCCGGTGATCACCGCCGAGGCCAAGGGCATCATCGACAGGCACGTTGAGGCCATGTCCAGCCTCGGCGCCAAGGTCGAGCAGATCGCGCTTTCGCCTGCCACTGCAGAAGGCACCTTCGTGCCGCCGACGATCATCGAGCTGGAGAAGCTCTCGGACCTGAAGCGCGAGGTCTTCGGCCCGGTGCTGCACGTGCTGCGCTACGAGCGTGACGATCTCGACCGGCTGATCGACGATATCAACGCCACCGGCTATGGCCTCACCTTCGGCCTGCACACGCGCCTCGACGAAACCATCGCCCATGTCACCTCGCGCGTGAAAGCCGGCAATCTCTACGTCAACCGCAACATCATCGGCGCCGTCGTCGGCGTGCAACCCTTCGGCGGCCGCGGACTGTCAGGCACAGGTCCGAAAGCCGGCGGCCCGCTCTATCTCGGCCGCCTGGTCACTGTGCCGCCGGTTCCGCCGCAGCACAGTTCGGTGCACACAGATCCGGTGCTGCTCGATTTCGCCAAGTGGCTGGATGGCAAGGGCCTCAAGACCCAGGCGCAGGACGCCCGCGAAACCGGCAGCCAGTCGGCGCTGGGGCTGACGACCGAGCTTGCCGGTCCGGTGGGCGAGCGCAACCTCTATGCGTTGCATCCGCGCGGGCGCATTCTGCTCGTGCCGGAAACCGCGGATGGCCTCTACCGCCAGTTGGCCGCCGTGCTTGCCACCGGCAACAATGCGGTCATTGACACGGCATCCGGCCTCAAGGATGCGTTGACCGCCTTGCCCGCCACGGTCGCGGCCCGGATTTCCTTTACCTCGGACTGGAAGGCGGACGCTCCTTTTGCCGGCGCGCTGATCGAAGGCGATGCCGAGCGTATCCGGACCGTCAACAAGCAGATCGCCGCCCTGCCCGGTCCGCTGGTCCTCGTCCAGGCCGCGTCAACGGAAGAGCTTGCCCGCAATCCCGATGCCTATTGCCTGAACTGGCTCCTGGAAGAGGTCTCCACCAGCGTCAATACGGCGGCCGCCGGCGGCAATGCGAGTTTGATGTCGATCGGGTAAAACGAAACGGAGTGTTTGAGAGCACCCGCTGCTTACGGAGAGCTACCCCCCTCTGTCACTTCGTGACATCTCCCCCTCAAGGGGGGAGATCAACTGCGGCGAAAGCTCCGCCAAACCAGTAACGATGAAGATTGCAGAAACCTCGGTGGTTTTTAAAAGAACGGGAATAGGTCCGCGCTCTCCAATCTCCCCCCTTGAGGGGGAGATGTCGGCATAGCCGACAGAGGGGGGTTCCCTTGCTCTGTGCTTCCCTGCCATAACGCAACAATGTTCACGCTTCAGCGCATCGAAACCCACACGCAGGAAATCAAGAAAAGCCGTTTCCTGGCCATCTGCGGCCCCGTCGCGAACGAGGACGAGGCCAGGGATTTCATCACGCGGCATTCCGACCCCACAGCAACCCACAATTGCTGGGCCTTCCGCATCGGCCAGACCTATCGCTTCAACGATGCCGGCGAGCCGAGCGGTACGGCCGGAAAGCCGATCCTGCAGGCGATCGACGGCCAGTCGCTCGATCACGTCGCAGCCCTCGTTGTCCGCTGGTTCGGCGGCACCCTGCTCGGCAGCGGCGGTCTGATCCGCGCCTATGGCGGCACAGCGGCCATGTGCCTGCGCGCTGCGGAAAAAACCGAGGTGATCGCGACCACCGGCGGCACCGTCGCTTGCGAGTTTTCCGATCTGGCTCTTATCAAGGCCAGGCTTATCGGTTTGGGCGTGGCAATCACTTCGGAGACTTTTACCGGCACGGGCGCAGAGCTTGCGTTGCAGATCCCCAAAAACAGCTGCCGGGCCGCTTCGGCCATTATCCTCGACCTCAGCCGCGGCAGGACAGCTCTCAAATTGGAAGACTGACTTATAGTTTCGCGGGAAAGTCTTATAACGCGTTGAAAACAAGTACGATTTTTCGCCAAATCGCGCCCTTCCCGAAAGATTGTGTGCTGGTCACCCTGTCATATTCGGAATAGAAACGGCAGGTAAACAAGGTTTCCCGACCGGATTTGGCCGGGATTGGAGGGCGCGCTGCCGCCCGGCGAGGAACCACACATGAAAAACAGAATCCTGGGGCGCACCGGCGCCACTATTTCCGAAATCGGCTTCGGCGCGTGGCAGATCGGCGGCGCCTGGGGGGATGTTTCCGAGGAAGACGGCAAGCGGGCGCTGAATGCCGCGCTCGACGCCGGCGTCACCTTCATCGACACGGCGGACGTCTATGGTGACGGCCGCTCGGAAAAGATCATTGCCTCGGTTCTCAAGGAACGCGGCGGGAACAGGCCCTTTGTCGCGACCAAAGCCGGCCGCCGGCTGAACCCACATGTCGCCGATGGTTATACCGGCGCCAATATCGAGGCCTTCATCGACCGGAGCCTCACCAATCTCGGCGTCGAGACGCTTGATCTCGTCCAGCTCCATTGCCCGCCGACGGAAGTTTTCTACCGGCCGGAGATGTTCGGGGCGCTGGACCAGCTCGTCGTCAAGGGCAAGATCCGCAACTACGGCGTCTCGGTCTCCACCGTCGAGGAAGCGCTGAAGGCGATCGAATATCCGGGTGTTGCGACGATCCAGATCATCTACAACATCTTCCGCCAGCGCCCGCATGACCTGTTCTTCGAACAGGCGCAGAAGAGGAACGTCGGCATCATCGTCCGCGTACCGCTGGCCTCCGGCCTCCTGTCCGGCAAGATCACCGCCGATACCACGTTCGCCGATGACGACCATCGCAAGTTCAACCGCCACGGCGAGTTCTTCGATGTCGGCGAGACCTTCGCCGGCGTGCCGCTCGAGGTGGCGCTGGAGGCTGTCGAGCAGGTGCGGCCGCTGGTGCCGCGGGGTGTTTCCATGGCGCAGTTCGCGCTGGCCTGGATCCTCCAGAGCCCCGCCGTCTCCGTCGTCATCCCCGGCGCGCGCAACGAAGTGCAGGCGCAGGCCAATGCGGCCGCCAGCGACGTTCCGACGATCCCCGAGGAAACGCTGGCGGAACTCGCCGATATCTATGAGCGTTTGATCAAGGTTCACGTTCACCAGAAATGGTGACGAACAGGGCCGCGCCGGACTTTCGGCGCGGCCTTGCCAGGATGTTCGGAGGTGCCGCGTATGAACGATCCGTATCATCTCTCCCGCTTCGTCGAGGCGCAGGAGCCGGTCTATGAGACGGCCCTTCGCGAGTTGGAACATGGCCGCAAGGAGAGCCACTGGATGTGGTTCATCTTCCCGCAGATCGCCGGCCTCGGCCATTCGCCGACGGCGCTGCGGTTTGCCATTTCCTCGCTGGACGAAGCCCGCGCCTATCTGGCGCATCCGCTGCTCGGCAGCCGTCTCATTCAATGCACGCGCACGATCAACGCCGTGCGCAATCGCACGGCGCATCAGATCTTCGGCTCGCCCGACGACATGAAGCTGCACTCGTCGATGACGCTGTTTCGGGAAGCGGCAAACGATCCCTCGCCCTTCAAGGCCGCGATCGACCGCTACTTCGACGGTAAAGCCGACCAGCGGACGCTCGACATTCTCGCAAGCCCCTGAGCCGCGGAAGACACAAGGTAGAGGAGGAGAAGCGATGCCACTCAAGGGAAAGGTAGCGCTGGTCGCCGGCGCGACACGCGGCGGCGGACGCGGCATTGCGGTGGAACTCGGGGCGGCGGGCGCAACCGTCTACGTTACGGGGCGCACGACACGGACACAGCAATCGGAGTATTGCCGACCCGAGACGATCGAGGAAACCGCCGAACTGGTGACTGCGGCAGGCGGCGAGGGCATAGCGGTCCAGGTGGATCACCTCGACGCCGGCGCGGTCAAACGGCTCGTCGAGCGCATCAGAAGCGAACAGGCGCGCCTGGACATTCTCGTCAACGACATCTGGGGCGGCGAAAATCTGTTCGAATGGAACAAGCCTGTCTGGGACCACAATCTCGAAAACGGCCTCAAGATGCTGCGCCTCGGCATCGACACCCATTTAATCACCGCCCATCACGCGCTGCCGCTGATGATCGAGCGCCCGGGCGGGCTGCTGGTCGAGGTGACGGACGGCACCGCCGAATACAATGCCAGCCACTACAGGCTTTCGCCCTTCTACGATCTCGCCAAGGTGGCGGCCAATCGCATGGCCTTCGCCCATGCCAGGGACCTTGAACCGCACGGCGCCACCGCCGTCTCCATCACGCCCGGCTGGATGCGCTCGGAGATGATGCTGGGACACTACAAGGTTAGCGAAGACAACTGGCGCGACGCAACGCAAATGCAGCCGCATTTCGTCATTTCCGAAACGCCCCGGTTCCTCGGCCGCGCCGTCGCCGCACTCGCCGCCGACCCTGACAAGCAGCGCTGGAACGGCCAGTCAGTCTCAAGCGGCGGGCTCGCTCAGATCTATGGCTTCACCGATCTCGACGGCTCACGCCCGGACTGCTGGCGCTATATGAATGAGGTGATGGACCCGGGCAAGCCGGCGGATGCCACGGGGTATCGGTGAGGCGGGGCCGCGACCGGCAGATGCGCGGCTCGGCGGGTCAAGTGGCATAGCGAAAGACAAGATCAAACGGACGCGAGATTGAGGCTGGTTTTGCGTCGTATTGAAGATGCTGTACCAAACGTCCGATGGTGAAAAAGAAATGGCGCACCCGAAGAGATTCGAACTCCTGACCCCCAGATTCGTAGTCTGGTGCTCTATCCAGCTGAGCTACGGGTGCGTGTCGCTGCGGTGATCACCGCTTGCGTGGCGATCCTCTAAAACGTCCAACCGGGGAATGCAAGCGAATTTCCGCAAAAAGATTTTTTTTTGCGCCGCAATATGACTATCGCCTTGAAAAGGCGGACAAATTCTCTTTGATGGCTGTCATCGCCTTGTCATTTTCGGCCGATCAGCGCGGGACGGCGCTCTTTCCGGTCAGGGCCGGGCCTTGGAGCGGAAGGCGTCGAGCGGCACTGGACGGTCGGGCAGTTCGATGCGGAAGAGCGTTCCCGGCGTCGGCTTTTCGACGAGCGCGATGGTCCCGCCATGGGCGAGCACGAGTTCGCGGGCGATCGCCAATCCGAGCCCCGTGCCGCCCGAGCGGGCCGAACCGCGGAAGGCCGCGAACAGGTTTTCGCGTGCCTTGGGCGGCATGCCAGGGCCGGTATCATCAACGGAAATACTGACGACGCTGCCGGTGCGCATCGCCGAGACGGTGATGGTGCGGGGGGAGCCGGCCTCGCCCGGATCGTTGATCAGCGCCTGCACGGCGTTGCGGCAGATATTGTGGACGACACGAAACAACTGCTCGCTGTCGGCATCGACCTGCAGGTCGTCCGGTACCTGGATGCGGAAATCGATACCGGCATTCGGGTCGATCGCCAGCATTTCGGCGACATCGCTGACCAGTGGCCTGAGCTTGACGAAACGCCGATGCGGCGCAGGCTCGGTCGTGCGGCCATACGAGAGTACCTCGGTCGTATAGCCGACGGCGCGGTCGATGGTGCGCAACAGCGTCGGGGCGAAGCGCTTGACGATCGGATCGTCGACATCGGCCAGCCGGTCCGAGATCAATTGCGCCGAGGAGAGGATGTTGCGCATGTCGTGGTTGATCTTCGACACGGCGAGGCCGAGATCGGCGAGGTTCTTCTGCTGCTTCAGGGTCTTCTGCAACTGCTGCTGCATCGCCGCCAGATGCTGGCCGGCGACCGAAAGCTCGTCTTCTCCCGGCGCCGGCTGCAGCACGCGGGCGGGATCGGCGGGGTCAGCGGAGAAATCCTGCATGTTGGCCGACATCCGGCGGATCGGCGCGATCATCAGACGGCGGATCGCCAGGAAAATCAGCATGGCGGTAAACAGCGAAATCGCAAGCGACAGGAAAAACACGTTGCGCGAATAGATCAGCATCGCCTTGCGCAGGCTCTGATCCTCCATCACCACCTCGATGATCGCGTCGCTGTCGCCGACCGGCCCGTAGATCCGCACCACCTTGTCACCGCCGAACAGCAGTGTGTCGAAGGCATCGCGGATAGCGGCGAGCGGCGTCATCGCCGCGACATCGTACTGAGCATCGACTTCCGGCGGCATGTCTTCGGCCGCGATCAGCCGCGATTCGTCCTTGCGCCTGAGCACGATCGCCTTGGTGCCGGTCGCCATCAGCGTTTCTTCCTGCAGCGGACGGGAGAGCTGCACATCCTGAAGGCCATCAACCACCACACCGGCCGCAGCCGCCGTATTGAGCCTGTCTTCCAGCCAGCGAATGCGCATATTGGCGACGGACGGCACGAAGATCAGCACTTCGGCGAGCATGACGAAAGACACCGTGAGGACCAGCAGCTTGCCGGAAAGCCCGTGAAAGAAGCCGGCCCGCCGCGGTGGCTTCTGCAAGGCTGTTGCCCCTGTCTTTTCTGCCGTCATGTTCTCACGCGATCCCGCCGCCTCAGCCAAGACGCCGCAGCAGCCGGATGACGGCCCGGACGAACGGCTTTCGTGTCAGGGGTGTATAATAGGCGATGACAGCGCGTTTTCCAATCTCCGTCATGGTCGGATAGGGTGCGATGGCACGCCCCAGATGCCGCAGCGACTGGCCGTTGGCGATGATCAGCGACCACATGTTGATCATCTCGGCAGCACCTGAGCCGACGATGCCGACGCCGAGGATTCTGCCGCGCCTTCCCACGATGACTTTGATCAGACCCGTCGTGGCGCGCTCCGCCTGGGCACGATCGTTCTCGGCAAACGGCCAGCGCAGGATTTCGACATGTCCATACCGCTTGCGCGCTTCTTCTTCACTCAAGCCAACGGCGGCGATTTCTGGATCGGTGAAGGTTACGCGGGGAATGATGTCGCGGTTTTCCCGCGCCGGCAGCCGGAACAGGATTTCCCGAAGCACCAGCGAGGCATGATAATTGGCGGCATGGGTGAATTGCAGCCCACCCGACGCGTCGCCGATCGCGTAGACGCGGCGATTGCCGGTGCGCAGGCTGGCATCCACCGCGATGCCCGTTGTCGTCTCGGCGATGCCGGCCGCATCGAGGCCAAGGCCTGCCGTGTCGGCCTTGCGTCCGGCGGCGAGAAGCAGGGCGCTGCCGTCGATGGTTCGGGCTCCCTCCTGCGTCTCGCACTGCAGCCGCACCCCCTGCCCGGCTTTTTCAACGGAGAGGACACGGCTGTTCTCAAGGATCGTAATTCCCTCGCCGCGCAGCCGGTCGAGTGCGACGCGCGTCAATTCCGCGTCTTCCTTTGCGAGCGCCCTTGCCGCTTCGATGACGGTAACCTTGGCACCCAGCCGGGAATGCGCCTGCGCCATCTCCAGCCCCACCGGCCCGGCCCCGATGATCAGGAGGTGATCCGGCAGGCGGGTAAGGTCGAACAGGGTTTCATTGGTCAGATAATCGATGGAGACGAGCCCCGGAATGGACGGAACCATGGCCGATGACCCGGTGGCGATGACGAAGCGGCGAGCCCGGATGGTAAAGCCGCCGGCCTCGATGGTGTCGCGATCGACGAACCGCGCCTCGGCCTCGATCACCTTGACCCCGAGGGCGGTGAACCGCTCGACCGAATCGTTCGGAGCGATCGCGTCGATCACAGAGCGCACATGGGCGTGCACCCTCTCAAAATCGATGGCTGGCTCACCGGCGAAAACCCCGAATTCAGCCGCCTTGCGCACGGCATGGGCATGTCGGCCCGCGGCAATCAGCGCCTTGGAGGGAACGCAGCCATAGTTCAGACAGTCGCCGCCCATGCGGCCGCGCTCGATCAGCACCACCGGCACGCCGAAGGCGGCGGCGCCGGCAGCAACCGACAGGCCCGCTGAGCCGCCGCCGATCACGCAGATGTCCGGTTGCAGAAGCTGTGTCACGCCGTCAGTCTTTCCCGCCACTTGCGGCCTCTTGCCGTTTCTCGCGGACAAACTGCACGACAAGCGGCAGCGCGGCAATGACGGCAAGCGCTGCAAAAGCAAATGTCAGTTGCGGCGTGAGAAAATCGGACAACGCCAATGCACGGCCCTCTTCGGCGGCCTCGCCTATGACCTGCTCGAAGCTCCGGCCAAGCCAGGCATAGGCGAACGTCGCGGGGATGATACCGACGAAGGTCGCAGCAGCGAACGTCCGCAAGCTGACGGGAAAAAAGGCCGGAGCGATATTGACCACGAAAAACGGAAAGACAGGCGCGAGACGTAGGATGAGCAGATAGCTGAAGGCGTTCCTGGTGAACCCTTGCGAAAAGCGAGCAAGAAACGGCCCGGCCCGACGCCGCAGGACATCGCCGAACACCGTGCGCGCGCCCGCAAAGAGCAGGCAGGAACCGATCGTCGCAGCCACCACGACGAGGGCGCCGCCAGCCAGCCAGCCGAAAAGGAAACCGGCAAAGATCGTCAACACCGACGCCGCCGGTATGGAAAGCGCGACGACGGTAACGTAGACCGCGAAAAACAGCGCTGCCGCCCTGATGGGGTGAAGTGCAACGAAACCCAGAAGCACCTGGCGCTGGTCGGCCAGCCAATCGAGCGAAACATAGCGGTGCCACCCCAATCCGTAAGCCGCGCCCAACCCGACAGCAAGCAGGACGAGCGGCAGGATGCGCGGCAAAACCGGCTGCGTATCGTCCGGTACCGCATTGTCCGCCGGCGGCGATGTCTCATGTTTCTCCACGTTCAAATGCTGTCTTCCCGCTGGCCGAAACTCATTCAATGAACAGCAGCTTTAGAAGGAAAGAGCGGCCGTAACCAATAACGAATGATCGCGGCAAAAAACGTCGCCGTGATCGAAACGTGGAAATGCAAAAATCCCGCGGCGATATCGGATCGCCGCGGGATTGCCGTTCAAGTTCTTTCCTGAAACCGGATCAGAATTCTTCCCAATTGTCCTTCGACGCCGCTGCACTCGCAGACGCACCGCCGAAGGCGCGGGCGACGGTGCCGAGCATCTTGCGAGCCGGCGAGGCAACCGGACGGGCAGTTTCCCGAACCGGTGCGACGACCCTGAGCGGCGGCGCATCGCTGAGTTTGAAGTGCGAGATCAGCCGGGCGAGGCTGTCGGTTTCGGCCGAGAGCTTGTGGGTCGCGGCATTGGCTTCCTCGACCATGGCGGCGTTCTGCTGCGTCACCTGGTCCATCTGGTTGACGGCGATGCTGACTTCGCTGAGCCCCGTCGACTGTTCGCGGGCGGCCGTGGCGATCGAGTGGATATGGTCGTTGATCTTCAAGACCCGCGTTTCGATCTGGCCGAGAACCTGGCCGGTCTCCTGCACAAGCTTGACGCCGGTTGCGACTTCCGAGCCGGATTTGGCAATCAGCCCCTTGATGTCCTTGGCGGCGCTGGCGGCGCGTTGGGCGAGTTCGCGAACCTCCTGTGCGACGACGGCAAAGCCCTTGCCCGCATCGCCGGCGCGCGCCGCCTCGACACCGGCATTGAGCGCGAGCAGGTTGGTTTGGAAGGCGATCTCGTCGATGACATTGGTGATCTGGCCGATTTCGCTGGAGGCCTGCTCGATGCGCCCCATGGCTTCGACCGCATTGCGCACGACTTCGCCGGATTGGGCAGCGCTCTGCTTGGCCTCGGTGACCATGACGGTCGCTTCCTGGGCGCGGTCCGTCGAGTTGCGAACAGCGACGGTGATCTCGTCGAGCGCCGCCGAGGTTTCTTCGAGCGAAGCAGCCTGCTGTTCGGTGCGCTTTGCCAGGTCGTCGGCGGCGGAACGCAGTTCGGTCGAGTTGCCGTTGATCGAGTCGGTGGTGGTGCGGATCTCGCGCAGCGTATTTTGCAGGGTGGACAGCGTATCGTTGACGTTCTGCTGCAGTTCAGCGAAGGCCCCGTGGAACGTGCCGTCCATGTGCTGCGTCAGGTCTCCGGCGGCGAGGCTGGCGATCACGCGGCGGGTCTCGTTGATGCCGCTATCGACACTGCCGACCAGTTCGTTGACGCTGGAGGCGAAACGATTGAGGTCGGTATTGCCATAGTCCTTGTTGATACGCTGGGTGAAATCACCGGCCGCGGCGGCGGCAACGACCACGGCGATGCTCGACTGCAGATCGGCGCTCTTTTCACGCAGCGCGGTTTCCTGGGCGTTGAGTTCGCGCACGGCAAGACCGTTGCGCTTGAAAACCTCGACGGCGCTCGCCATCTCGCCGATTTCGTCCTTGCGGCCGGCAAAAGGCACGTCCGTATCGAGATCGCCCTCGGCAAGCCGCTTCATCGTATCCGTCAGCTTGACGATCGGCTGGCTCAGTTCCTTGGTGCCGATATGGAAAGCAGTACCGAGACCGGCGACAAGACCGATGCCGGCCGTCAAAAGAACGATCAGGATCATCTGTTTTTCGATGGCGCTCAAGTCCGCCTGGATTTCCTCGAGCGCGGCGCGGTCTGTTTCCACGACGGCGTCGATCTCGGCCTGGAACGCCTTGCGGTTGGCGCGGTTGAGCTCGTTGTTGCCCTGCTCGTTGGCAGCCTGCGGCGACACTTCCTGGCTAAGCCGTGCCGTCTCCGTCCGGAAAGTGCGGAATTCGGCAGCACGCTTGACCACGGCCTCAAACGCTGGAAGCTGCTCCTGCGGCACCAGAGGCCGCCAATCGGTGAGAAGTGCATCGATCTTGCCGAGGTTCTTCATCAGGCCTTCGGCGAAGGACTTGGATTTTTCGACCGTCGGAGCCGCGTAGATGCCGCGCGATTCCATGACGACCGCAGTTACGAGGCGGTTCAGGCGTTCGCCGTTGAAGGCGCGATCCGAGGCGTTGTCGAACTGGACGAGCCTGGTGTTATATTGGGTGACCACAGTCAGCGCCATGCCCGTCACGGCCAGCGTGATCAGGCTCATCACGCCGACAATGAGATAGATCTTGCCTCGAATTTTCATGCGACGTGTCTCCTTGGAACCGGTACCAGCCCTAAAACAACAACGTAAGGGTTCATTTACATGCAGGGACACTAAGACAGGGGTGATTAATAAAACGCTTCCCGAACCAGTAGAATTCTAGGGGTTTCGTTTTAGTATTTTTTTTATGTTCTTACATTACGCTATTCCAATTTTCAATCCTTGGTTGAAACTTGCCGTGCGCCACGCACCACATTCCATGCGATCCGCAACGCCCTGAAACGCGCAAATCCCAGGCTTTTCCACGCCGGCAATTGACTTTCGCGCGTCTTTGCTCTTATAAGCCGCCCACGTCCGGACAGGTCCCCTTGCCCTGCGCAACGCCATGCCCGGAACGTAACGCTCCCTTGCTAAGAAGCAAACCCAAGAAGGGCCGCACACCGCGGTATTAAAATAAATGACGAAGCGTACCTATCAACCGTCCAAGCTTGTTCGCAAGCGCCGTCACGGCTTCCGTGCACGTATCGCCACCAAGGGTGGCCGCAAGGTTATCGTTGCCCGCCGGGCACGTGGCCGCAAGCGTCTGTCGGCTTAAGCCGATCGGGCCCGAAGAAAGAATGCGGGCACATGGCGTCAAATAATCAAAAATCGACTGTCGGGCGGCTGAAAAGCCGGCCGCAGTTTCTTGCTGTGCGCGAAGGAGAAAAACGGAAAGGCCCGTTGTTCCTTCTCGAGGTTCTTGATCGTGGCGAGCCGGAGAGCCCGCCGCGTTGCGGCTTCACCGTCACCAAGAAGCACGGCAATGCCGTGGAGCGCAACCGGATGCGCCGGCGCCTGAAAGAGGCGGTGCGGCTGTCTGTCGGGTTTGCAATGAAGCCCGGACACGACTATGTGATTGTCGCCAGGCGCGACCTCCTCAACGCTCCCTTCGAGCGGCTGGTGGGAGGGCTCCGCGAGCGGATCGAAAGCAAGCAAAAAATTCACGGCCGCGACCGGCCGGCTTCAGGAAAGAATGATGGAAAATAACCGCAATTACTTCGTGGCGATTGCCCTGTCGGTGCTCATCCTGATCGCCTGGCAGTTTCTCTACGTCAATCCCAAGATAGAGAAAGAGCGTGTTGCGGCGGAGCAGAGCCAGACGCAGGCCAGCCCGGCCACAACAGACCAGGCGGCAACAAGCCAGGCCCAGCCGACGGGCGGCGCCGTCCCCGGCGCTGTCGAAACCCGCGACCAGGCGATCGCCAAATCGGCCCGCGTGACCATCGACACGCCGGCGCTGAGCGGCTCGATCAACCTGACCGGCGCACGGTTCGACGACCTGAAGCTCAAGGAATATCACGAGACCGTCGACGACAAGAGCCCGTTGATCACACTCTTCAGCCCCGCCGATACGCCGGAAGGCTATTTCACAGAACTCGGCTACATCGGCAGCGAGGCGACCGGCACGGTTCCGGGCCCGACGACGGTCTGGAGGGTCAAAAGCGGCGACAAGCTGACGACCGCGACGCCGGTGGTGCTCACCTTCACCAACGACAAGGGTGTCGTCTTCGACCGCACCATCTCGATCGACGAACATTTCATGTTCCAGGTCACCGACGCCATCAACAATGGCAGCGGCGCTCCGGTCTCGCTTTCCTCCTATGGCCGCGTCACGCGGTTCAACAAGCCGACGACGCCGAGCGTCTACGTTCTTCATGAAGGCTTCATCGGCGTGATCGGTGAGCATGGCCTCAATGAAGTCGGCTATGGCAAGGTCGAGGACGAAGCGCCTCTCCAACCCGGCAAGGCAACCACCGGCTGGCTTGGCATCACCGACAAGTACTGGGCTGCCACGATCGTGCCGCCGCAGGCCACACCATACGAAGCAAAGTTCGCGCATTTCCCCGACGGCCGCCCGCGCTATCAGGCAGACTATAAGCAGGATGCGATCACGATCGCTCCTGGCCAGTCCACGGAACTCAAGAACCTCGTCTTCGCAGGCGCCAAGGAAGTCTCCGTTGTCCAGAGCTATTCAAAGGATGACAGTTGGTTCAGCTCGATCTTTTCGAGCTTCACGAACACCGATAAGACGAAGGCAGCGACCTACGCCATCCCGCAGTTTGACCTTCTGATCGACTGGGGCTGGTTTTACTTCATCACCAAACCGATGTTCATGCTGATGGACTTCTTCTTCCGTTATTTCGGAAACTTCGGCGTCGCCATCCTGATGACCACCATCGTCGTCAAGGGGCTGTTCTTCCCGCTCGCCAGCAAGCAGTACGCTTCGATGGCGAACATGAAGAAGGTTCAGCCGAAGATGGAGGAACTGAAGAAGAAGCACGGCGACGACCGCATGGCGCTGCAGCAGGCGATGATGCAGCTCTACAAGGACGAGAAAATCAACCCGATCGCCGGCTGCTGGCCGATCCTTCTGCAGATCCCGGTGTTCTTCGCGCTCTACAAGGTGATCTACGTCACCATTGAAATGCGCCACGCGCCGTTCTTCGGCTGGATCCAGGACCTTTCGGCGCCGGATCCGACCTCGCTGTTCAACCTGTTTGGCGTCCTGCCCTTCGACGTGCCGGCCGCGCTGATGATCGGCGTCTGGCCACTGATCATGGGCGTCACCATGTTCCTGCAGATGCGCATGAACCCGACGCCGCCGGATCCGACCCAGGCGATGCTCTTCACCTGGATGCCGCTGGTCTTCACCTTCATGCTGTCCAGCTTCCCCGCCGGCCTGGTCATCTACTGGGCCTGGAACAACACGCTGTCGATCGCTCAGCAGGCGGTCATCATGAAACGCCACGGCGTCAAGGTCGAACTGTTCGACAATCTCAAGGGGTTATTCGCGAGGAAGCCGAAACCGGCCGAATAGGCGGACATCGCTACGAATTGAAAAGCCCCGGACGCGCTGAACTGACCCCGTAAAATTGGACATCCACTTTCGGGGGTCAGTTCAGCGCATCCGGGGCTTTTTTCGTCTTTCGGCGGCGCAAAGAGCATCGTCACCTCAAGGTTTGCGACCTCTGCTCTTGCTGCGCTCCTCGGCACCGCCGAGACGGTGCTTGCGCCGCTCTGGGTCGCGGCCATCCACGGCGAGATCCCGAGCGTCAACACCATCCTTGGCGGAACGGTGGTGCTCTTACCTATCTCAGCGTCGAAATGTGGCGGCAGCGGCGCGCGCTCGATTGAAACAGAACCGCGAAAATCGCAAGTTTCCTTGACATGGCGGCGCAAAACCTCGAAGTCCTGAGCGAACCAAGGACAGGACCGCCATGACAGACATCAAGCCGCAGGACGACAAGCCCCTTTTCGGGCGGCCATGGATCTTCATTCGCGGCGTGCCGTCGATGAAGTTCCTGCCGCCGGAGGGTCCCTTCGAGATCGCCTTTGCCGGCCGCTCCAATGTCGGCAAGTCGTCGCTGATCAATGCGCTGGTCGGCCACAAGGGTCTCGCGCGCACCTCCAATACGCCGGGCCGCACCCAGGAACTCAACTATTTCGTGCCAGATGGCTTTTCCGGCGAAGCCGGGGACCTGCCGCCGATGGCGCTCGTCGATATGCCCGGCTACGGCTATGCGCAGGCGCCGAAGGAACATGTCGATGCCTGGACCAAGCTGGTCTTCGACTATCTGCGCGGCCGCTCGACGCTGAAGCGCGTCTACGTGCTGATCGACAGCCGCCATGGCCTCAAGAAAAACGACGAGGAAGTGCTCGCCCTGCTCGACAAGGCGGCGGTGTCTTACCAGATCGTGCTGACCAAGACCGACAAGATCAAGGAACCGGCGGTTCCAAGGCTGATTTCCGAAACGCTGGAAAAGATCAAAAAGAGGCCGGCGGCTTTCCCCGAGGTTCTCTCCACCTCGTCGGAAAAGGGCAACGGGCTCGAAGAGCTGCGCAGCGCCATCCGGACCGCAATCGCCTCTTAATCGGGGCAGTCACACTACCCCGACACCAAATGTGCCCTATCTCCCGGCGCGGGGTAGCCTTGCGGCCACCCGCGAGACGTCAAGCGTTGAGGGAGAAACGACATGTCTGATCTGATTGCCATCGGCTTCGACAACATGGACGAAGCCGACAAGGTGCTTCTGAAGCTGCACAAGCTGAAAAAGGAATATCTGGTCGATCTCGAGGACGCTGTCGTCGTCGTGCGTGACGAGGCCGGCAAGGTTCACCTGAAACAGAGCATGAACCTGACCGCGATCGGCGCAACCTCCGGCCTCTTGAGCGGTGCATTGTGGGGCGGGCTCGTCGGGCTTCTGTTCCTCAACCCGCTTGCAGGCTTTGCCATCGGCGGCGCGATCGGCGCAGGCACAGGCGCCCTCTCTGGCTCGCTTGCCGACTACGGCATCGATGACGACTTCATCAAGTCGCTCGGCGAAACCATTCCCAGCGACTCCTCGGCGCTTTTCGTGCTCGTGCGCAAGGTGCAGCCGGAAAAGGTGATGGCGGAATTTGCCGGGCTGCGCGGCAAGGTGATCAAGACCTCGCTCTCGCCGGAGCAGGAGACGAAGCTCCAGGAAGCGCTCTCCGGCACCCAGCCGCAATCGCCGACGCCGGGCACGTTCTAAGGCCGCTCAAGCCGCCGTCGCCGGCGTAAACGTCATCGCCATGCCGTTGATGCAGTGACGCATGCCGGTCGGCGGCGGGCCGTCGTCGAAGATATGGCCGAGATGCCCACCGCAGCGGCGGCAGTGGCACTCGGTGCGCGTCATGAACAGTGACGTGTCCTCGCGCGTGCCGATCGCATTGGGCAACGATTCCCAGAAGCTCGGCCAGCCCGTGCCGCTGTCATATTTCGCTTCCGAGGAATAGACCGGCAGGTCGCAGCCGGCGCAATGGAAGATGCCCTTGCGCTTCTCGGTGTTGAGCGCGCTGGTAAACGGCCGCTCGGTATCCTCATGGCGCAGTATCCGATACTGCTCGTCAGTCAGCATCGCCTTCCATTCCGCATCGGTTTTCGTCACTTCGAACGTTTCCGCAGCAACGCTTTTCGGCGTGAAAACGCGAAAGGCGGCGGCTGCCAAAACGGCGGTGCCGGAAAGAAGAAAAAAGCGGCGGCTCGTCATGGTCGTTCTCCCATTTGCCGGATGCGCCCAGCAATTCCTTGTGGTCAACCTAATGTTCCCGACCGCGGACTGCAAAACAAATACCGATCAATCCGGCGTGAGGAAGTGCTTGAATACGGATGCGAAAAGGCCACCGGCGAATGAAGCCGGTGGCCTTCAGGCCGGAAGGGACGTGGTCCGGCCCGGAGCCGAAAATGCAATCGAGATCGCATCCGGCTCCCAAGGCCGTGGCCCCGTCAGGACTTCGGCAGCAGCACCTTGTCGATCACGTGGATGACACCGTTCGACTGCTTGACGTCGGCGATGGTGACGGTCGCCACCCCGCCAGTCTCGTCCGTCAGCGTGATCTTGCCGCCATCGGCCTTGGCCTTCAGCACGCAGCCGCCGACCGTTTTCACATCATGCGTGCCGCCATCGTCCATCACCATCTTGTTGATGGCATCGGACATCGCATTGGCCGACACCACATGGCAGGTCAGCACCTTGGTCAGCATGTCCTTGTTTTCCGGCTTCAGGAGCGTATCCACCGTGCCGGCAGGCAGCGCGTCGAAAGCCGCATTGACCGGTGCAAACACCGTGAAGGGACCGGCGCCCTGGAGCGTTTCGACGAGGCCAGCAGCCTTGACGGCCGCAACCAGCGTCGTGTGATCTTTCGAATTCACCGCATTTTCGACGATATTCTTGTTGTCGTACATCGGAGCACCGCCGACCATCGGGTTTCCGGCATGGGCGGCAAAGGCGCCTGCAGCCAGTATCGAAGCAACGGTCACCGTGCGCAGCATGGACTTGAACATCTCTATTCCTTCCTATTGATCTCGCGGACCCGCCTTGCGGGTCTCTCCCAATTTTCTGGAGTTCATGTTCTCTGCGCAGAGGACAAAGCGAGTAACGGGAAATTTGAAAAAAGAGTTTCAGGAAAATCGAGAGATTTCCAACGGACTGAAATTAAAATGCTTTTTTAAAATATCGGCAGCGAAAATGAAAAATGCTGCGCAGCAGGGGCGCAGCATCTGGTCAGTGATAACTGACATACGATCAAACTGTCAGGGAAGCCGTGTCTTTCCAACAGCGACGACAGGTCCCGTCGCAGCGCCTGTCGGCGAGCCGCCGAACGGTTCGACACTGACGGCGAGCGTGACACCCTCGCCGAACTTCGCGCGCAGTTCCGGCGCGATGACGATCTCGCCCTCGCCCGTCTGCGGCAGGACGCCGAGTGATTTGGCGGGATTGTCGCCTTCGATCAGCCAGACTTCCAGCGACTTCGCCTCTGCCTGCCTGGCAGCAACCGGCGTCACCTTCAGCGCACCGGTGCCGGCGTCATACTGCGCCAGAAGATTGATCGCGGCGCTACCCTCGCCGGCAAGCTCGGCGACCAGCGGCCGTTTCTGGTCCGCGGGCTCGAGGATCCCCGACGCAACCGTGACAAAGGTGACGAAACCAGCAACGGACGCCAGCGACAAAATCCGCCAGAAAACCAGCGAGTTCCAGAATCCGCCGGCTGCGGCCTGCGGCTGCTCGACAAAGAGCCGGCGCTCGATCGCGGTGAAGACCTGCGGCGACGGCGGGAGCGGTTCATAGCTCTCATCGAAGGAAGAAAGATTGCTCTGCCAGTGCTTGACCATGGCCGCAAAAGCGCGGTCGAGGACCATGCGTGCCTCGACCTTTCGGCGGTCGTCGGCAGAGAGAACACCAAGCACATATTCGCCCGCGATCACCTGGTCGCGGCGGGAATCTCCGCTTTCGGGGTCCTGTGTGGTCATCGCTCCATGCACTCTCTCAGTTTCAAAAGGCTGCGGCGCAGCCATGTTCGCATCGTGTTCAGAGGAACGCCGAAAAGGCCGGCAAGTTCCTGGTAGCTCAGCCCTTCGACATAGGCCTTGCGCACCGCATCCGCGCGGTCTGCCTCAAGCTGGCCCATACAATTGTCGATTTTGCGGCCCTCTGCCTTGGTGATGGCGGATTTTTCAGGGTCAGGAGCAGAATCGGCCAAATCATAGGCCTCGTCAATCGTGTTTGCCACAGGCTTTCGCGCTCTCAACTGGTCGATTGCATGATTGCGTGCGATCGCCGAAAGCCAGGACATCGGATTGGTTTCGCCGGCGACATACCGGTCGGCACGCTGCCAGATCTTGATGTAGATTTCCTGCAGCGCTTCTTCCGCTTCAGCCCTGTCCCGCAAGATACGCACGCAAATGGCGAAAAGTTTCGGGCTGGTCTGGCGGTAGAGCGCCGTAAACGCCGCGCGGTCCTTCAGCGAAACCCGGCCGATCAGCGTGGAAATATCGTCAATGCCCATGAAAGCTTCCGGTCCTCGCCCCTGTGGCAGCGAAGATAGGGCAGAAATCCGGGGATAAAAAGGGAGGGCCGCCAGATAAAACCGACCAGCCAAACCAATGTCACATTGGCTTTATCTTTCGTGCAGATCATTCCCTCCGCCGGAAACATGCGCTAAACAGCACCCGGCTTTTTCCAGAGGTATTTCCATGTCCGCATCAGAGAGCGAAATCCAGGCAGACCTTCTCGCCAAGGCACTGCCCTATATGCAGCGCTACGAGAACAAGACGATTGTCGTCAAATATGGCGGCCACGCCATGGGCAATCCCGAGCTCGGCAAGGCGTTTGCCGCGGATATCGCGCTCCTGAAGCAGTCGGGTGTCAACCCGATCGTCGTCCACGGCGGCGGCCCGCAGATCGGCGCGATGCTGACCAAGATGGGCATCGAATCGAAATTCGAAGGCGGCCTGCGCGTCACCGATGCCAAGACCGTCGAGATCGTCGAAATGGTGCTGGCCGGCTCGATCAACAAGGAGATCGTCGCGCTGATCAACCAGACCGGCGAATGGGCCATCGGGCTCTGCGGCAAGGACGGCAACATGGTCTTTGCCGAAAAGGCCAAGAAGACCGTCAAGGACCCGGATTCCAACATCGAGCGCGTGCTCGACCTCGGCTTCGTCGGCGAGATCGTCGAAGTCGACCGCACCCTGCTCGATCTGCTCGCCCGCTCCGAAATGATCCCGGTCATTGCCCCGGTCGCGCCCGGCCGCGACGGCCATACCTACAACATCAACGCCGACACCTTCGCCGGTGCCATCGCCGGTGCGCTGAACGCCACCCGCCTGCTCTTCCTCACCGACGTTCCCGGCGTGCTCGACAAAAACGGCGAGCTGATCAAGGAACTCTCCGTCGTCCAGGCGCATGCGCTGATCAAGGACGGCACGATCTCCGGCGGCATGATCCCCAAGGTCGAAACCTGCATCGACGCCATCAAGGCCGGCGTCCAGGGCGTCGTCATCCTCAACGGCAAGACCGCCCATTCCGTGCTTCTGGAAATCTTCACGGAACAGGGCGCGGGAACGCTGATCGTTCCTTAAAGGAGATGAGAGGCAGCGCGGCCCCCGAGCCGCGTTGGCTACGATGGACCTTTCCACCCCTGATACCCCGGCGTCTTTTTTTTGACAGGCGCAAACCAACACCACCGTCATCCTCGCCCTTGTGGCGGGGATCCAGCGACCCGACGTCCGTCGGGTCAAAAGACTCTTTAAGCCCAAGGACTTGGGCTTGCTGGATTCCTGTGACGAGCACAGGAATGACGGAAAGTGAGTTGTCCGCAGCAGCCATTTCGGCCCCGCGTGGAGTGCGAACACCCCTGTTAGCGACGCTGATAAACGTTACCCGCCTCGACCTTCAGCCATTCAATCATCGCCCTATACGGCCCCGGTCCGTAGCTGACACGAGCGACGCCGAGGCCGGCGAGCGTCTGCACATCCGGCACGCCCGGCCGCATCATGATGTTGACCGGCAGCGCGACGGCCTCGCAGACTCTTCCGATCAAATCCGGGTTCGACAATCCCGGCACGAAGAAACCACTGGCGCCGGCCTCGGCATAGGCCGCTCCCCGCTCGATCGCCTCCTCCACCAGCAGCGGATGCCGGGCGGGGTCGGAGACCTTCAGGAACAGATCGGTGCGGGCATTGATGAAGAAGGGCACGCCCCTCTGGTCGGCCGTCGCCCGGATCGCCTTGATCCGCGCTGCCTGCGCCTCGAGCGTGTGCAGCCCGCTGCCGCCGACCACCTGGTCCTCGAAATTGATTCCGATGGCGCCGACGTCGATCACCCGCCCGACATTCAGCGCCGCCTCGGCGGCGGCGTCGGCGTAGCCGCCTTCAAAGTCGATCGACACAGGCAGATCGGTTGCTGCGACGATGGCGCGGGCGATATCGACGAGCTGCAACAGTGGAATTTCCTGGCCGTCGCCATAACCGTTGGCAGCCGCCACTGACCAGCTTCCTGTCGCCAGCGCCTTGGCACCCGCCTCCGCTACGGCCTTGGCTGTGCCGGCATCCCAGATATTGTAGAGCACCACCGGATCGCCCTTGCGGTGCAGTTGCGCGAACGCCCTTGCCTTCTCCACCTGGTTCATCGTTTTTCCTCCGAAAACAATCCCAGTGGACTTCATGCCGCAAAAGCCACTGCTTGCGCCAGAGGCGACCGTCAGATTTCGCGGGTCTGTTGGGTCAAACCACCAGCAGCATGACGACGCCGAGAACGATCAGCAGGCAGCCGATCACCTCCAGCCGGTTGATCCATTCGCGGAAGATGAAGACGGCCGAGGCGAAGGTGAACAGCATCTCCACCTGCGCCACCACCTTGACGATCGCCGCCTGCTGCAGCGTCATCGCCATGAACCAGCCGAAGGAGGCCGAGGCGCCGGCAAAACCGACCAGAAGGCCCGGCCGCCAGGCGGTAATCACCCGCTTCAACTGCTCCGGTTCTCGCAGCAATATCCAGGCAAGCATCGTCACCGTCTGCAGCAGAATGACGAAGCCCAGCGTAAAGCTCGCCTGCATGACGAAATCCGGCTGCGGCAGGCTGGGCGCCAGCGCCAGCGAGGCAGAGCGGTAGGACACCGCCGACAGGCCGAAGAAAGTGCCGGACAGAAGACCGACCCCAGCCGTTCGCGTGAAGACCGACGTCACCAGCGATTTGACGCTGAGCGGCGTGCGCGCCACCGAAATGATCATCACGCCGACGACCGAGATCGCAATCGCGATCAGCGTTCCCCGGCTTGCCGTCTCGCCAAGGAAAATCAGCCCGAAAACAGCCGCCTGCGCCGGCTCCGTGCGCGAATAGGCCGTGCCGACCGCGAAATTGCGAAAGGAAAACAGATGCACCAAAAGGAAGGTGGCGACGATCTGCGACATCCCGCCGACCACCGCCCAGAGGAAGAAATGCCCGTCCGGCACCGGCAATGGCCGATCGAAGCCGCGCCAGAGGATCGCGAGATAGAGGAGCGCAAAGGGCACGCCATAACCGAAGCGCACGAAGGTCGCCCCGGTCGTTCCCATGACGCCTTTCAGGTGTTTCTGCATGGCGGAGCGGATGTTCTGCAGAAAGGCAGCCGCGACGGTGATGAGGATCCAAGTTTGCATGGCTGCGGGCTAGCACGCAGGTCCGGACATTGCCAAGTACGGCGGGCGACTAAAGACGGCTCAGCCTGAATTTTCCTGAATCGCCGGCGCGGGCTCGGCCTGCCTGAATGTCAGCGACGGGACGTCCTCCTCGAATTTCTTCACGCGCTGGTCGTAGTCCGGCGAAACGGTGCCCAGCACGCGATCCCAGAAGGAGAAATAGTTGCCGTAATTGTACCGGAATCCCGAATGGTGCTGGTCGTGGAAGGTCGTGCACAACAACGGCGACGGGTAACGCGCCGTCGATGAGGCAAAATACTCGAATCCGCAGTGGCCGAACATGCCGTTGAAATGCTCGAACAGTCTTTGTCCCACCAGAATGGCCGGCGGGAACGGGACGACGAAGACGATGACGGCCGAAAAACTCTGCAGTAGAAAATTATCCAGCACATCCTCCGAATAGGTGCTCCAGATCGTCGGCGCGACACTTTTATGGTGAAGTGCGTGCAGCGGGTAGAGCCATTTCGTGTGCAGCAGCCGGTGCATGAAATAGAACCAGGTGTCGTAGAGGAACATGACGAGGATGAAGAGCGGCACCGCCGCCCACCAGTTGAAGGCCCAGGGCGCCGGCGCCCAGCCTTTTTGCTGGGCGTAGAGGCCGATCGTCACCGGCAGGCAGGCGCTGAACATCGAAGCCAGGCTCTGGCGGATTTCCGCCTTGCGGCGTTTGCCGGAGCCGCGCCCCTTCTGGATCTTCCGCTCCGGATTGCGGTCGTTGACCCAGGTCAGGCCGTAGCCGAGGGCGAAATAGGTAACGACTGTCGTGGCGTAGAATCCGAACAGAAATGCAAGATAGAAGACTTCATCCGACATCGGTATCAGCAGCTCCCGAACCAAAATCGCCCCGGCCGGGAACGTGCCACATCCTTTCCGCAATTCAAAGTGGAAATGCACGCAGGCACGACAAAGCCATTTCCTCGCCACAGTTGCCATGCCATAAGGCCTCATGGCCTCCATCGACAGACTTTGATCCGGGAAATCTCGATGCCTGACCTGCACTATGAAGACCCCTTGCTGGCGGACCTCTACGATCTCGACAGCGGCTGGTCGATCGACCGGGATTTCTATCTGGCGCTGGCCGGCAAGGAGCCGAAGCGCATTCTCGATCTAGGCTGCGGCACCGGGCTGCTCAGCGACGCCTATGCCGCTTTGGGCCACGCTGTCACCGGCGTCGATCCGGCGAAAGCCATGCTCGACGTCGCACGACAAAAACCCAATGGCGCGCGGATCGAATGGGTGCAATCGCCAGCGCAGGCGTTCCGCTGCGAGCAGCAATTCGACCTGATCATCATGACCGGCAACGCCTTTCAGGTGTTCCTCGAAGATGAGGACATCCTTGCGACCTTCGCAACGATGCGAAGGCACCTTGCTCCGGACGGCATGATTGCGTTTGAAACCCGCAACCCCGCAATAGACTGGCCAGCACTCTGGAACAGGGATACCGATCTCGACATTGGCGGGCGCGCCATTCGCCAGTCCCGCCGGATCCTGAAGACAAGAAACAGCCGCGTCTCGTTTGAAACCCGCTATGCGCTCGCTGAGCGAACGCTTGTCTCCACGAGCGAACTGCTTTTCCTGTCGCGCCCGGAGATCGAAGAGCGCCTGAACGCATCAGGCCTGCGCGCCGAAACCGTCTACGGAGATTGGCAGCACGAGCCATTCGACGAGGCCGTGTCGCACGAAATGGTCTTCATCGTCAGGGCCGCCTGACCACGCGCGGCACATTTCCCGTTTGCGTCCGCTGCTGCTCGTGGCATAAGGCGCCCATGACACAGCTCGATCGCCTGCCGACCAAAGCCGACTTCGCCCATGTGACGGACTGGGTGTTCGACCTCGACAACACGCTCTATCCGCACAGCGTCAATCTGTTCTCGCAGATCGACAGCAACATGACGGCCTATGTGGCGGCCTTGCTGATGATGGAGCCGGCGGAAGCCAGGGTCCTGCAGAAGCAATATTACCGGGATCACGGCACGACGCTACAGGGCCTGATGATCCATCACGGCATCGACCCGAACGACTTCCTCGAAAAGGCGCATGCGATCGACTATTCCGTCGTACCCGCCGATCCGGCGCTTGGCGACGCCATTCGCGCTTTACCGGGGCGTAAGTTCATCTTTACCAATGGCAGCATCAAGCATGCCGAGATGACGGCGCGGGCGCTCGGCATCCTCGATCATTTCGATGATATCTTCGACATCGTCGCGGCGGACTATGTGCCAAAGCCGGCCGGCGATACCTATCACAAGTTCATGAGCCTGCACCGGGTCGATACCCGCAATGCCGTCATGTTCGAGGACCTGCCGCGCAACCTCATCGTGCCGAAGGCGCTCGGCATGACAACCGTATTGCTGGTGCCGCGCAATTTCGAATACGAATTCGCCGAGGCCTGGGAAAAGACATCCGACGGCGACGCCCAGGTCGACTACGTCACCGAGGATCTGACGGGTTTTCTCACGCGGCTTGTTTCTGAAGGTTGAGCTCGCGTAACGAAACACAATTTCGACACGGAAAAATCCCTTTTTGATCAAAGGGTTATATTACCAAAAATTAACTGGTCATCCGGCCGGACCGGTCTATCCTCCTTTCAGGCACCATGATCGCTGAAAGGATTTTGACATGCGGAAGAACACGCTCATTCTCGGAGCCGTCGCAGCCAGCCTTGCCCTCACAAGCCTTGCCGCCCCGACATTCGCCGCCCGGCAGCGGCCGACGCCGGAACAGCGCGCCGAGTGGATGATGAAGCGCCTCGATGCCAATGGCGACAAGAAGGTGTCGCTTGAGGAAATCCAGGCCCGCGCATCCGAAGCCTTCAGGAGCTTCGATGCCGACGGCAACGGCCAGGTGACGCGCGACGAGATCGAGGCCAAGCGCCAGGCCTTCCGCGAAGCCCGCAAGGAATGGCGCGCCGCCAGGGACAAGACCGGCGCGGAACAGACCGCCGCCATGGGGAAGCTGAGAGAAATGCGCCCGGTGATGCTGCCCGGCATGCGCCCGCGCGTGTTCGCCACGGCTGACACGGACAAGAACGGCTCGCTCAGCCTTGCCGAGGTTTCCGAACAGGCCGGAAAAATGTTCAAGCGCCGCGACAAGAATGGCGACGGCTTCATCGACGCGTCTGATTTCACCCGCAAGATCTGACGTTGAAAAGGCCCGGCGCCAGCAGCATCGGGCACGGGCCCCATGCCCAGGTCGGCTGAGCCGACGGAAGACTATTCCTTCCCCTCATACCCGCCCTTGTGGCGGCTATCCGGCGCGCCCAAGTCCCTGGGTGCAAAAGACTCTTTTCACGAGGCCGGGAGCTGGCGATCTATCCTACCGAACGCCGGATGCCATCGGCACCTTCTTGGGGTCGATCGTCTGATAGAACTTCGCGATGATCTCCCAGGCCTCGTCCGCCGTTTCGACAAACCGGAGGAGGTCGATATCATTGGGCGCGATCGTGCCGAATTCGGCCAGCGCCTCGAAATCGATGATCTTGCGCCAGAATTTCTCACCGAACAGGATGAGCGGCACCAGCGCCAAGCGGCCTGTCTGCATCAGCGTGATCGTCTCGAACAGTTCATCCAGCGTGCCGAAGCCGCCCGGAAACACCACGACCGCCTTGGCGCGCAGCAGGAAGTGCATCTTGCGGATGGCGAAATAGTGGAAGTTGAAGGAAAGTTCCGGCGTTACGAAGCGGTTCGGCGCCTGCTCGTGCGGCAGCACGATGTTGAGGCCGATCGAGGGCGCGCCGATTTCGGCCGCGCCGCGGTTTCCCGCCTCCATCACGCCCGGCCCGCCGCCGGTGATGACGACATATTCCGTGTAGCCCGACTCCGCCGAATGCTGCGAACACAGCTTCGAAAACTTCCGAGCCTCTTCATAGTAGATCGACGCGGCCGTCAGGTTCTTGCGCTGCGTCTCGTTCCTCGCCGCCCAGGCGTCGCCGCCGGGTTCGGGAATGCGCGCGCCGCCGAACATCACGATCGTCGAATTGATACCGCGCTCGGAGAGGACCATTTCGGGCTTTAGAAGCTCGAGTTGCAGCCGCACGGGGCGCAGTTCCTCACGGGACAGAAAATCGTCGTCCGTATAGGCGAGCCTGTAGGAGGGCGACATCGATTGCGGCGTCTGCGGCACGCCTGCTGCCCGCACCCGCGCCTGCCGGCTGTCGACCAGCGGATCCCAGACCCCGTCCTTGCGCCGCAAATTCCGCTTTTTCATTCTTGCCATATCACACTTTCCTGCCGCAAACCGGCAGCCTTTCATCGCTGCCGAATGCTCCTTCGAACATACGGGGCGCTACGATCAAATCACCGCAGCCATTCCCGTGACATACACCTTCATCCATCGCCGACCGCAACCGAAAAGGCTTCAATTTTTCGGGATCATGCTCTAGAGCATGTTCACGATAGACGCCGAAGTTTAAGGAATTCCGATGACGAACCATGATCTCGCTTCCCTGTCCCAGACCATCGACACGGCTTACGACAATCGCGACAGCATCACCACCTCCACCAGGGGCGAAGTGCGCAACGCCGTCGACGCCGCGCTCAACCTGCTCGATGGCGGCAAGGTGCGGGTGGCCGAGCGCGGCGCGGACGGCAACTGGACCGTCAATCAGTGGCTGAAAAAGGCGGTCCTTCTCTCCTTCCGCCTCAACCCGATGGAAATCATCAAGGGCGGCCCCGGCGAAGCCGCCTGGTGGGACAAGGTGCCCTCCAAGTTCGACGGCTGGAGCGTCAACGAGTTCGAAAAGGCAGGCTTCCGCGCCGTGCCCAACGCCATCGTCCGTCGCTCGGCCTATATCGCCCCGAATGCCATCCTGATGCCGTCCTTCGTCAATCTCGGCGCCTATGTCGGCGAAGGCACGATGGTCGATACCTGGGCGACGGTCGGTTCCTGCGCCCAGATCGGCAAAAATGTGCACCTCTCCGGCGGCGTCGGCATCGGCGGCGTGCTGGAGCCGATGCAGGCCGGCCCGACGATCATCGAGGACAACTGCTTCATCGGCGCCCGCTCGGAAGTCGTCGAAGGCTGCATCGTGCGCGAGGGCTCGGTGCTCGGCATGGGCGTCTTCATCGGCAAGTCGACCAAGATCGTCGACCGCGCCACCGGCGAAGTCACCTATGGCGAAGTGCCGCCCTATTCGGTCGTCGTTGCCGGTTCCATGCCGTCCGGCAATGCGACCATGGCAAACGGCCAGCCTGCGCCGAACCTCTACTGCGCCGTCATCGTCAAGCGCGTCGATGAAAAGACCCGTTCCAAGACCGGCATCAACGAACTGTTGCGGGACTGAGCTATGCCTGCGGAGGGGCAGAAGACCATGCAATGGCTGTTCTTCAGCCCCTCCGGCCGCCTCAGCCGGCTGCCCTATTTCCTCGGCTGGCTGTTCTGGGTGGCGATCAGCGGCTTCGTGCTGACGCGCATGTTCGCCAATGAGGGAAACGACATTGCGCTCGCGCTCTGGACGCTGATCCTTGTTGTCACCGGTCTCGTCTCCACCGCGTCGGTCGTCATGCTGACGATCAAACGCCTGCACGATGTCGGCTATCCCGGCCCGCTCGCCATCTGCCTGTTCATTCCGGTCTTGAGCCCTGTCGTCTTCATCACGCTCTGTCTCTGGCCGGGAAAGCCGGGAGCCAATGAATACGGGCCGTGAAAAGGCCTTATTGCAACGGCATCCGGAAGGTGAAGCAGGTTTCCTCCGGCGTGGAGGACACCGAAAGCCTGCCCCTGTGCGCCTTGGCGATTTCCGAGGCGATGTAGAGCCCGAGACCCAACCCCTGCAGATTTGCCTTGGCTGAGGCGCGCACGAAGGGCTTAAACAAGTCCTTGACGACCGTTTCCGGAACCGGCTCCCCCGCATTTGCTACCGCAAGCTCGAAGCGATTGCCCACAATTGCAGAGCGAACCCGGATGGGTGTCTCCGGGTCGCCATGTGTCAGCGCGTTGGCGAGCAGGTTGGACAGAAGCTGGCCGATCCGGCCCTCGTCGCAGCGCACCAGCGCCTCGGTAAAATCAGCCTCGATCGTCCGCCCGGGATTGGCCATTCGAAGTTCCGCGACCACCTGCTCCATCACCGGCTTCAGCGGAACCCGGTCGGCCTGCTCCACGGGGATGCCGCCGCCGAGCCTGCCGCGGGCGAAATCGAGCACATTGTCGATCAGGCCGGACATGCGCGAAATGCTGCTCTGCATCAGCCCGAGCACGGTCTTGCCCTTCTCGTCCTCGACTAAACGCTGCAGCATGCGCGTGCCGGCATCGAGCGAGGCCAGCGGATTGCGCAGATCGTGCCCCAGCACGGCAATGAACTGCTCGCGCAATTCGCTGCCCTGCCGCTCCTGGTCGATGCGGTCATGGGTATCGAGATGAAAGGCGATCAGATTGGCGAAGAGCTGGAACATGCCGATGGTTTCCGGCCTGTTCAGTCTGCGCGGCACGGTATCGATGGCGCAGAGCGTGCCGAAGAAGGAACCATCGGCCAGCGTGATCGGCACGGAAATATAGCTCTGCAGGCCGTAGATCGCCGGTGTGTGGTGACTGGAATAGACCGGGTCGTCGGCGACGTTGTCAATGATCACCGCCTGCCGGTGTTCCCGGATCTCGTTGCAGATGGTCGTCTCGATCTTCAGTTCTCCGCCGGCCTCGAGCCCGAAGGCGATTTCATCGCGAACGCTGCAGGCGATCCACCGGTCTGCCGTCACCCGCGCCACCGCCGCAAAGCGCATGCCGGTCGTCTTGCAGACGACATCAAGGATGGTCGGCACGGCATGGATTTGCGCGATGGCGTCGACGGCAGCGATGGGTTCGTTCAATGCACGACTTTCGATCGACAGATATTTTCGGATCCCTTGTATGTCGGTGCATTACCGCCAGGATGCAAGCTTCCGCCTGAAAGACCCCGTAAACTGCGGTTCTACGGCATCATGCCTTCGGCTCGAACGGCTGCGGGCGCCGGGCGGCGCTCTGCCGCTCGAGCATCCAGCCGGGATATTCCGGCGGCAATGCGCTGACCGCATCAAGCCGTGCGAGATCGTCGGCGTCGAGCTTCAGCTTCACCGCCTTCAGGTTCTCTTCCAGTTGCTCCACCCGCTTGGCGCCGATGATGACGCTGGTGACGAAGGGTTTGGAGAGGATATAGGCGAGCGCGACTTCGGCGACGCTGGCATCGTGCTCGGCCGCGATTTCGCGCATGGCCGCAACGCATTCCCAGGCGCGGTCCTTGTCGACCGGCGGGAAATCGAAAGTCGCCCGGCGCCCCTCGCCATTGCCCGGCGCACCCGGACCGTATTTGCCGGAAAGCAGCCCGCCTGCCAGCGGCGACCAGACCATCAGCCCCATCTTCTCCTCGTTGAGCAGCGGCACGATGTCCCGCTCGAGGTCACGCCCGGCGATCGAATAATAGGCCTGCAGGCTTTCGAACCGGGCATAGCCCTTGCGCTCGGAAACGCCGAGCGCCTTGGCGATCTTCCAGGCTTGCCAGTTGGAGACGCCGGCGTATCGCACGAGCCCACGCGACACCAGATCGTCCAGCGCCCGGAGCGTCTCGTCGATCGGCGTGACCGTATCGGTCGCATGGATCTGGTAGAGATCGATATGATCCATCTGCAGCCGCTCGAGGCTCGCCTCGACCGAATCCATGATGTGCCCGCGCGAGGCGCCGCGATCGTTCGGCCCCGCGCCCATCTGGCCATAGACCTTGGTGGCGATCACCACATCCGTGCGCTTGACCCCGAGATTGCGCAGCGACTGCCCGAGCAGCCGTTCCGAATCGCCGAAGGAATAGACATCAGCCGTATCGATGAAATTGACGCCCGCTGCCAGAGATTTCTCGACGATCCGGTCGGCTGCATCCTGGTCGACGTCGGCGATCGCGCCCCAGAAGTCGCCATCGGCCGCGCCGAAGGTCATCGTCCCCAGGCAGATCTCCGAAACGAACAGGCCGGTATTGCCAAGCTGATTGTATCGCATGGTGTGTCTCCGTGTGTTTTTCAAAGAATTCATAAGGTGGGAGGGCCCGGCGTTGCGGGCGCTGACGGAATAAAATGTAGGGAGCGGAAGGCAATTTTCCAGCGCGGCCGACGCGAATTTACAAGGCAGCAGCTGGCTCGCTATACCGCAGCTTTGTCGGAAAACCGCATGACGACCTCGAAACCGTCCTTCCGCCCCGTCGCCGGCGAAAGGATCTCGAAGCGAACGTTCATCTGCTGCAGCAGCCGTTCGGCGATCGACAGGCCGAGGCCGGAACCGGGAGACAGAGTGGCGCCGCGGCCGAACCGCTTGCGGATGATTGCAAGTTCAGCCGGGGCGAGCGGCACGGCACCGTTGACGATCCGCATCACGCCGCCCTTCTCCAGCCGGACAACCACCGGCTCCTCGGCCCGGCCGTGCAGCAGGGCGTTCTCGATCAGGTTGCGCAGGACGATGGCAAAGGCGTCCTCGCTGTAGGGACCCTCCAGCCTGGCACCCTCCTCCCGCTCGAAACGCAGCCTTGATGAGGCTTGATCGCCGCGCTCAAAATCGATCAGCACCAGTTCGAGAACGCGGGCCAGATCAACGTTCGTGCTGCCCGCACCGATCCCCGCCTCGGCGCGGGCCAGCTGTAGCAATTTTTCGGCCGTATGGCCGAGATTGATGAGCGAGGCTTCGATCTGCTGGGCCCGGCGCTTCTTCGGTCCGTCAAGCTCGGCGATCAGCATCTGCGTCTGCGCCAGCGCGCCAGCGATCGGCGTGCGCAGTTCATGCGCGCTGTTTGCCGCAAACTCCCGCTCGGCGTCGAAGGCCGCCTGCAGGCGTGTCAGGAGATGGTTGACGGAGCGGGCGATCGGCTGGAGCTCGCGCGGCAGCATGCGCGATGGCACAGGCGCCATGTTGCCGCCGTCCTTCTCCTCGATCGCCCTTCGCAGGTCATCGACCGGCGCCAGCGTCCGGCGGACGATCAACCAGATCAGGCCGATGCTGACGGGAATGAGCACCAGCACCGGCAGGAAAAGCGCCATGCCGCCTTCGGTGATCGCCTCGTTCCGGTTTGCCATCGCATCCGCCACCTGCACGAAGACCGTGCCGTCGCCAGCGCTCGCGGTATAAAACTGGAAGTCGTCGTTTCCCCAGAAGCCGCGCTTCAGCGGCGCTTCGAACGGTTCCACCGGCGCATCATGCGAGCGGATAAGAACATGGCCTTGCGTATCGCGGACCTGATAGACGAGATACTCGTCGCCGATGTCTTCGGCCTGTCGCCGAAGATGCTGCGGCGACAAAGGCCCCTGCCGGCGCTTGAGGTCATCGAGGACGAGCGGCAACAGCCGTTCGGCCGTTTCCTGCAGCGAACCGTCGAAGAACTCGCCGAATTCATCCTGCATGACGGAAATGCCGAGGCCGGCGGCGATCAGCCAGAAGGCGGTGGTAGCACCCGTCAGCCAGAGGATCAGCCGCCGCGTCATGCTTTGCCGGCTTGCTCTTTGCTGCGTCACGCCGATGCTCCGATCTTGTAGCCGACGCCGCGCACCGTCACCACGTGATCCCTGCCGAGCTTCTTGCGCAGGCGGCTGACATAGACCTCCACCGTGTTGCTTTCGATCTCCGAACCGAAGGCATAGAGCGCCTCCTCGATCTGGGCCTTGGAGATGATGGCACCGGGCCGGGCAAGCAACGTGTCGAGCACAGCCCATTCGCGGCCGGAGAGACCCACTTCCTCGCCATCGGCAAACACGCGCCGGTCGACCGGGCTGATCGTCACGTCGCCGAAGCGGATCTCCGGCGAAATATTGCCGCCGTAGCGGCGGATGACCGCGAGCATGCGGGCGCTGAGTTCGCCGAGATCGAAGGGTTTGACGAGGTAATCGTCGGCGCCGCTGTTCAAGCCTTCGATCCGGTCGGAAATCTGGTCGTGCGCCGTGAGGATGATGACGGGCGTTGCCGTAGCCGCCGCCCGCAGTTCCCTCAATAGGGCAATACCGCTGCCATCCGGCAGCCGCAGGTCGAGGAGAATGAGCCCATAGGTAACGGTGCGCAGCGAGACGCGCGCATCCTCAAGCGTCTTCATCCAGTCGACGGCGTGATCGGCCGCCGCGACATGATCGCGGACCGCCTCGCCCAGAATGATGTTGTCCTCGACAAGCAGAATGCGCAAGCCGCTGGTCCTTCTTTCGGTCAGCTTCCCCCGCATTCTTATTTCCTCTTTGGGTTTTCCCGTCAAACGGCTTCGCTTGGCGCGACGAAACGTCCGCTATTCGGGCAGGGAGAGCGGACGCCGAATTCGGATCATATGGCCCGCCGGTTACGAAGCCGCACCAGTCCGGCAGGACGACAGGACGTCGAGCGCCGGGTCGTAGACCCTGGTGGCGACATTCATCATGCCGAGGACCGTGTGGAAGAGGTTGTCGTGGGACTTCGGTTCGCCGGTCTTTCCGGCAACGCATGACTGCTCGATGCCGGCCTTTGCCTCGCGGCCGAGCCAGAGGACGAAGGGAATATGCGTCTGCTGGGAGGGGGCGATGAAATAGGGAGCGCCATGCAGATAAAGCCCATGCTCGCCCAGCGATTCGCCGTGGTCGGACATGTAGATCATCGAACCGGCCATCCGGTTCTCGCGGTTCTTCAGCTTGTCGATGATCGTCGAGAGAACGTGGTCGGTATAGAGCACGGTGTTGTCATAGGCGTTGACGATCTCGCCGCGGCTGCAATTGCCGAGTTCCGAGGTGCGGCAATCCGGCGTGAAACGTCGGAAGGCATCGGGATAACGCTGGAAATAGGACGGCCCGTGGCTGCCGATCTGATGAAGCACCAGCACGCTGTCACTCTTCACCGCGTCCAGCCAGGCATCGAGGCCGGCAAGAAGCACGTCGTCGCGGCATTCGTGATTGATGCAGAAGCGGGGATCGTTCCGGTCCGAAAACGAGGTATAGGCGATGCGATTGGCGATCGCCTTGCTGCCGGTATTGTTGTCCCACCATTCCGCCTTGATGCCGGCATGCGTCAGCACGTCGACGAGGTTTTCGGTCTCCAGGCCCTTTTCATGGGTGTATTCGCCACGGGTATAGACCGAGAACATGCACGGCAGCGAAACGGCGGTTGCCGTGCCGCAGCTCGAGGTTTCCTTGAAATAGCTGATGTCCTGGCGCGACAGTTCCGGATTGGTCAGCCGCGAATAACCGCCAAGCGAGAAATCGTCCGCCCGCGCGGTTTCGCCGGCAACGATGATGGTGACCCGCGGTTTGCCGGAAACGGTCGGCGCGATCACATGCGCATCCGTTCCGAGCGGCTGGGCGACGATGTTCTTTTCTGCGCCGCTGGCCTTCAGATAGCGCGCGACGCTGGCGATCGGCGTCACCGGGTTCAGCGTCTCGACGAGATCGCGGTGTTGCCGGATCGTGGCGGCAAAGGTGCGGACATTGGCAAGTGCTGCGGCGGTGAACACCGCAAGGCAAGGCAGGATCACCACGAGATTCCAGAAAACCTTCTGGGCGATCGGCCGGTGGCGGATGCGCACCAGCGCGATCACCACGGACGGCACAAGGGCAAACACGGTCATGTGGGTCAGGAACCCGGCCGTCACCAGATGGCCGGCCTCCGAGCCCGTCGTCTCGGCCGCGTTGCGGATCATGTCGAGGTCGATGATGGTGCCGTACTTGTCCATGAACCACGAGGCGGTCGCGGCGCTTGTGACCAGAAAGATGAACAGCGGCTTGGTCAGATATTTGACCGAGACGGTGACGCACAGCGCCGTAAACAGCGCAGTGAGCCCGATGCAGAGCAGGATCAAACCGAAACTCGGCAGGCCGAGGTAAGTCACCGCCTTTCCCCAGAATGTGCCGTTGGTCACGAAGAGGAGATAGAGGGCGACCACCACGCTCAGCGTCGCACTGCCGATTGCCGGCCGCGCCAGCCGCGGCGCCGTTGCCGGAAGGGTTTCGAAAGCCATCAATCATCTCCTGCTTCATCACACGAGTGGATCCACGGGAGCGCTGATACGCACGCAAGATTTGCCTGGCGCTGCGCGTCAGCGGCGTCTCCACGGCGGACATCTGGGCCGGTTTTCTGACAGGAACCTGAATGGGGAATAAGCGGGATAAGGACATGCCGGGCGACGGCGCGCGGCAGGAGAGTGTCGGCCGTCAACGTTCAGCCTGCTGTCAGGATTGCCCGGCAGACTGCTGCGGATACGGGAGATTATTGTTTGAAAGCGCGTCGAATTCCTCTGGGGCTGCTCTACGTCGCCATTCTCATCCTCATCGTTATAACGATCCCGCTCGCCCAATTTGCCGAACGGCAGTCGATGACAATCAACCACAAGCAATCGACAGCACTTACGGTCCGCCTCGATCAAATGAAGATGTAGCGCAAGGGTCCACTATTGCGGGCAGCTCGTCTGCGTTGGCGCGCTTTGCGCCAGTCGGTAGGAACTGCCTCCAATACTGGCCTGTGGCCTAAGACTGGCGTTCGCGCGCCGTCGCGGCAACGTCGAGAAAGCGATTGAAACTGCCCCTGCGAACAACCGCTCTTCGTCTGGCCGTAACCACGACTACTGCCGCCACCTTGATCCCGAGAATTGCCAGTGAGAGACCAGCGGAAGACCGCGCAGGCGAACCCCGGTTCAACTTTTCACACTGTACCAAGGCCAGCTCTGCTTCAGGGCGGCTGGCGTTTTCCAAGCTACTGCATAATTCCTTAAATCGGAATCGATTTAGGGATAAAATTATGCAAAAGTTTCAAAGTGCTACAGCGTCCTTTGCGCGTCATGTTTGACGCGCGGCGCTGTAGCGGTCAGGAGAGGACAGGCTAGGATGTCGCAATGACGGACACCGCACGTGCCACTTGGGACCTGGCTGCAAGACGTCTCGCCGGCCCCTTTGCACTTGGCCTGAAGGCATCCTATTATTCCAGAAGGGTGGTAGGCGGGTCGGGGGGTATTGAATGTCGGCACTGCCTTTCTCGAAGCTTTCGGCGCCGCTCAACGCTCTCATCGCTGCGATTGGGCTCATGGCGGTAGCTGCGCTCACGATACCGGATATGGCCGGACGAACCAGGCTCACTTTGGAGGTCCTGCTCGCCGGCATCTGGGTCGTCTATTGCCTGCAACTGATCGAGACGCTGATTACCCAGCGGACGAGAGGCGTTCGGGACAGGATGCCGGCAATCGCCGTCGATGTACTCGCCGTCTTGGTCCCTCTCGCCGCTTTCCTGCTCGACGGCACGCGCGACCAGAGCCTCTACTGCGCCATCTGGCTGCTCAAGCCGCTGCGCGATTCGACCTTCTTCCGGCTGATGGGCAGGGTCCTCACCAACGAGGCGCGCAACCTGATCGGCGTTACTTCGGTCTTCGGCATCGTTCTGTTCGGTGCGGCACTTGCGGCCTATATCATCGAGCGCGACGTCCAGCCGGACAAGTTCGGCAGCATCCCCCAGGCGATGTGGTGGGCGGTGGTCACGCTGTCGACCACCGGCTATGGCGACGTTACTCCGCAAAGCTTCATCGGCCGGGTCCTTGCCGGGCTGATCATGATGTGCGGCATCGGCATATTTGCGCTCTGGGCCGGCATCCTTGCCACCGGCTTCTACGAAGAAGTCCGGCGCCAGGACTTCGTGCGCACTTGGCAGCTGGTTGCAGCCGTGCCGCTGTTCCAGAGGCTTGGCTCGGCCGCTCTGGTCGAGATCGTGCGAGCGCTGAGACCTCGCGTCGTGCCGGCCGGCACCGTCATCTGCCGCAAGGGCGAGACCGGCGACCGGATGTTCTTCATCGTCGAGGGCCGCGTCAGTGTCGCGACTCCGAACCCGGTAGAGCTTGGTTCCGGCAGCTTCTTCGGCGAGATGGCGCTGATCACCGGCGAGCCCCGCTCGGCAACCGTCAGCGCCGTGACTGAGGTCTCGCTTCTGTCGCTGTACTCGGTGGATTTCCAGATGCTGTCTAAAAGCAGTCCGGAGATCGCGGACATCATCCGCAAGACCGCACTCGAGCGGCGCGGCGCGCCACCGAAGGCCTGACGGGCTGCCCCGGAGCTTGCCTCTCCCCTTGTGGGAGAGGACACAAAATCAACCTTAGCCAAAGGCTAAGTATTAGATTTTGTTGGTGAGGGGATCCGTCCGCGAGCCCGAAATTTCCCCGCTTATCCCCGCCCTCAAAACCTGTGCCATGATCATGCCGTTCCGTCATCGGCTACCCCGCGAGGCGTCGCGGCGAGGCGGGACCGGTGCCGGGTGCGGGAAGGACGTGAGCCTTCATCCGGTGGGCGATCAGAAAATGGTTCCCCTCCGCAGGCTGTTGCTGCTGCGGGCGTGCCTGTGTGGCACAGAGGGTCGGCGCGAATGCCGGTCGTAGAGGAACCGGAGTTGCCGCCGACGACCACCGAACGGGGCGCTGGGAAGCGTCATATACATTACCTTCGTCTCGGCACTTTTCAGCGCCCCGGCCAAGTGAACAACAAGCAGAATCACGGCGGATTTTTCCGGGCGTGGTTATCGGGCGTTGGGACCGCGGCACCCTCCCACCTCCCCTAGAGGGGGAGGTCGCAGCTAAGCGGCGGGTGGGGTGATCCATTGTTTGACGCAAAAAGTCACCCCATCCCGGAGCTTCGCTCTCACCCTCCCCTTCACGGGGAGGGTGAGAGGGTGGCCCCCGTGACAGCCCGGTGGGGATCGGCTAAACCAAGCCCTTAAAAAACAACAGGCCTTTCTTGATGACCGCTACCGATCCCGTCGCCAATCTCGCCACCCTGATCCGCTGCCCGTCCGTGACCCCTGCCGAAGGCGGCGCCTTGAGTGCGCTCGAAACGATGCTGAAACCGCTCGGTTTTGCCGTCGATCGGGTGATGGCCACCGAGGACGGCACGCCGGATATCGAAAACCTCTATGCCCGCCTTGGCACCGATGGTCCGCACCTGATGTTTGCCGGCCATACCGACGTCGTGCCGGTCGGCGACGAGACGGCCTGGACGCATGGCCCCTTTTCGGCCGATATCGCCGGCGGCGAGATGTATGGCCGCGGCGCCGTCGACATGAAGGGCGGCATTGCCTGTTTTGCCGCCGCCGTCGCCCGCCATATCGAAAAACATGGGCCACCGGAGGGTTCGATTTCCTTCCTGATTACCGGCGACGAGGAAGGCCCGGCGATCAACGGCACCGTCAAGCTGCTCGAATGGGCGGCGGCGAAGGGCGAGCGCTGGGATGCCTGCCTCGTCGGCGAGCCGACCAATCCGGACAAGCTCGGCGACATGATCAAGATCGGCCGGCGCGGCTCGCTCTCGGGCACCATCACCGTGCACGGCGTGCAGGGCCACGCCGCCTATCCGCATCTCGCCGACAGCCCGGTGCGCGGCATCCTCGCCTTGACGCAAGCGCTGATGGATCCGCCCTTCGACGGCGGCACGGACAATTTCCAGCCGTCCAATCTCGAGGTGACGACGATCGACGTCGCCAACAAGGCGGTCAACGTCATTCCGGCCAAGGCAACGGCGCGCTTCAACATCCGCTTCAACGACAGTTGGGACGCCGATAGTCTGAAAGCCGAGATCATCACCCGCCTCGACCGCGCCAGCGCCGACAGCGTGCTTCGTCCAGGCCGGCCGCCGGTCAAATACGATATCGTCTGGAGCGAGCGTCCGAGCCAGGTCTTCCTCACCCGCAACAACGCACTGATCGCTTCCCTGTCGGGCGCCGTCGAAGCCGTCACCGGCCGCGAACCGAAGCTGTCGACCACCGGCGGCACGTCGGATGCGCGCTTCATCAAGGACTATTGCCCGGTCGTCGAATTCGGCCTGGTCGGCCAGACCATGCACATGGTCGACGAACGCGTTGCTGTTGCCGATCTTGAGACGCTGACACAGATCTACGAAACCTTCATCAGCCGCTGGTTTGGCCATGCCGCAGATTGAAGAGGTCGGCAACTACATCAAGGGCCTCTGGCTGCTGATCCTGGGTGACCGGAGCGGATTCGACTGGCTCGACATCACCGCGCTCGGCGTCTGGCGCTCCTTTGCCGCGTTTCTCTGGTGCCTTCCGGCCATGGCCGTCGGCTGGGCCGCCTGGCGTCTCTACTACCTGGCGAACATGCCGCAGGGCGCCGAGACGGGGCTGGTTTTCATCCTCAAGCTGCTCTTCGTCGATATGGCCATGTGGGTCGTGCCGCTGGTCCTTGTCGCTGCCCTCGCAAAGCCGCTCGGCTACGCCGAACTGCTTGCGCCGATCATCATCACCAGCAACTGGCTGGCAGTGCCCACTGTCTATGCGATGGCTGTTCCGCTTGCGATCAGGCTGGTCATTCCCAACAGCGAGGGCCTGACAAGCGTGCTGTCGCTGATCCTTCTGCTGGCGAATTTCACCGCAATTTTCCGGCTGGTGAAAACCATCGCCAAAGACCAGACGCTACTCGCCTCGGCGCTTTCCGCCCTGCTGATCCTGCCCTCGCTCATGCTCAGCGAAAGTCTTCCGCGCGTGCTCGGCCTGATGCCGGCCTGAATCGCTGGTTGTCAGTAATCGACCTGCATGAAATAGAGCCCGTCCGGCGGCGCCACCGGACCGCAGGCCCTGCGGTCCCTGGCCTCCAGTGCAGCGCGTACATCGTCCGGCGTCCACTTGCCCTCACCCACCAGCTTCAGAGTGCCGGCGAAGGAGCGTATCTGGTTGTGCAGGAAGCTCTGCGCCGTGGCGCGAATCTCGACGAGGTCGCCGTCCCGCGTCACGTCGAGCCGGTCGATCGTGCGCATCGGGCTGTTGGCCTGGCAATGGGTCGAGCGGAAAGTGGTGAAGTCGTGATGCCCGACGAGCATTTGCGCCGCCGCATGCATCGCCACGTGATCGAGCTTCTTCGGTACCCACCACGCCCGCTTCGCCTCCAGCGCCAGGGGCGCCGGACGCGAGATGATACGGTAAAGATAATGCCTCCTGAGCGCGGAAAAACGCGCGTCGAACTCCGGCGTCACCTCGGCGACATCAATGATCGCCACCTGTTCGCAAGCCTGTCCGAGATGGGCATTCAGGGCATTGCGCAGGGTCGCGGGCTTCCACGGCCGCGAGAGGTCGGCATGCGCCACCTGTCCCTTGGCGTGCACGCCGGAATCGGTACGCCCTGCGCCACGGATCGAAACGGTCTCGCCGGTGAGGCTGAGGATGGCCTTTTCGATGGCGCCTTGTATCGATGGACCATTCTCCTGCCGCTGCCAGCCGACATAGGCCGAGCCGTCATATTCGATCGTCATGCGGAAACGCGGCATCAGAAAAGCCTTGTGCCGGCCGGAATGGGCGTGCCGCGGCGGAAATCATCGGCATCGAGCACCTTGCCGCCCGCCTTCTGCAGGCGTGTCAGCCGCACCGAACCATTGTCGCAGGCAATCGTCAGGTCATCGAACAGGGCGGCGCCGGTTTCGCCACCCACCTTTTCGACAACGGACGAGAGAACCTTGATCCGCTCCATCTTGCCACCGATTTCGACCTCGAACCAGGCGCCGGGGAAAGGCGAAAGACCGCGAATATGATTGTGAACCTCGGCCGCCGTCCTGGAGAAATTGATGCGCGTTTCCGCCTTGCTGATCTTGGCGGCATAAATGACGCCATGCTCCGCCTGCGGCGTCAGCGGCAGATCGCCGCCGTCGAGCTTTTCCATGGCGTCCTTCATCAGGTCCGCGCCAACCAGCATCAGCTTGTCGTGCAGTTCGCCGGCCGTCATCTCGTTGCCGATGGCCACCACCTTGGTCAGCGCCACCGGGCCCGTGTCGAGCCCCTTATCCATCTTCATCGCCATCATGCCGGTCTCGTGGTCGCCAGCCATGATCGCCCGCTGTATCGGTGCCGCCCCGCGCCAACGCGGCAGAAGCGAGGCGTGGCCGTTGTAGCAGCCAAGCCGCGTTCCGTTGAGGATGTCCTCCGGCAAAAGCAGGCCATAGGCGACGACGACCGCCACATCCGCATCGAAATCGCGAAAGGTCTGGCGATCGGCAGCCTCCTTGAAGTTGACGGGCGTCAATACCTCGATGCCAAGTAGCTCGGCCGCCTGATGGACCGGCGACTTTTGCAGATCAAGACCGCGGCGTCCGCCCGGCCGTGGCGGCTGCGTATAGACGGCAACGATCTTGTGACCGGCCTCGGCCAGCGCCGCCAATGTCGGAACCGAGAACTCGGGGGTTCCCATGAAGATGATACGAAGCGGCACGGCGCGCGGACTCCCGTTCTGATCAGGCCCCTTCAAACGGGTTTACAAGCTTCAAATCAAGCCCCTCGAAGTCTTTTATGTTACGCGTCGCCAGCGTTGCATCGTGGGAAAGGCAGATCGCGGCGATCATGGCGTCCTGAACCGAGATCGGGCGCCCCACGCTTTCACGCTTGGCACGGATACGGCCGGAAAGGACGGGCGTTCCTTCGACAAATTCCAGGACACGTCCTCGAAACTGGGTCGCCAGCAGATTTTCCAATGACCGAATATATCGGTCTGAACCTGTACGCAGATAATACCGCTCCGCCCCGAATGATTGCTCCATGACGACGACGGAATTCAAATACAAATACGATTGAGCCTCACGCCGAAACCATACGACGACATTTCGATCCGGGGATGATTTTACGAGCTCCGAAATGATATTCGTATCGAGGACGATCATTCAAATTCCACCGGCGGGCGACCAAAGTCTTTCTTCCGCTCCGCCTCTACTTCATCCAGAATAGCGGAAAAATCGTCACCCCACCCTTCGTCGGCCCCAAAGGCAGCGCGTAGAACATCGTAGGCGGATTGTTCTTCCACAGGCTTGATATCTTTTTCGGCTATCAGCCCCTTGCGTAAAAGCTCCTTGGCTTCATCGGAAAGACTGCGCCCGGTACGGTCGGCCGCAGCGGCGATGTCGCGCTTCAGAGCATCGGAAATATTTCGGATCAGCAGATCGCCCATGCGCAACCTCCACTATGATATCACTGATATCATAGGCCCGAACGTGATCATTTCCAATGGAATCGTCAGATCGCCTTGGCGCCGCGGACCTTGGCGGCTTTGGTGAATTTGCGGATCACCATTTCGCGCTTGAGCTTGGAGAGATGGTCGATGAACAGCACGCCGTTCAGGTGGTCGATCTCGTGCTGCAGGCAGGTCGCCAGCAGGCCATCCGCCTCCACCGTCTGCTGCTTGCCGTCGCGATCGACATATTCGACGGTGATCGCGGCGGGGCGTTCGACTTCGGCATAGTAGTCCGGGATCGACAGGCAGCCTTCCTCGTAGACCGAGCGCTCGTCGGAGGACTTCAGGATCTGCGGGTTGATGAAGACCAGTGGCTGCTTTTCCTCGCCTTCCTTCGATACGTCGATCACCAGCAGGCGGCGGGGAACGCCGATCTGGATCGCCGCAAGGCCGATGCCGGGCGCGTCATACATCGTGTCCAGCATATCTTCCGCGAGGCGGCGAACGTCGGCATCGACCGTTTCCACCGGCATGGAAAGCTGGCGCAGCACGGGATCGGGGAGGATGATGAGCGGCTTGATTGTCATCCGGCTCCCATAACCGATCTTTGGCGTTGATGGAATTCTCGTTTTCAAGATTTTTGCCGGGAAAGTGGCAGCTTATGCCTTTTGATTCACCAATGTTCTCGTTTTGATCTGGCCACAAACGTCGAATCCGCTTAGGTTGCGCCCATGGAACCTGTGACACTCACTCTCGACCAGCCTCTTTTCATCCTCGGTGCCTATCCGGTCACGCTCGGCATGTGCCTGTTCGCCACCGTCGCGATCCTGCTCTTCGCCGGCATTCCGGCCGTGCTTCGGCGGCAGCGCACACGGCGGGCGGCACTGGAGGCGGAACAGCGGATGACGGCACTCTTGGCCGCCCAGACGGAGATGCAGGGCCGCATCGCGGCGATGGCGGAGGTGTTCGGCGCCCGGCAATCCGAGCTCAACCAGTCGATCAGCCAGAGGATCGACGGCATGACGCACCGGCTCGGCACCTCGATCAGCGAGCAGACCAAGGCGACACACGAGAACCTGCGCCGGCTGCAGGAGCGGCTGGCGGTGATCGACACGGCGCAGACCAATATCCAGTCACTCGCCAAGGACATGGCAGGGCTACAGAGCATTCTTTCCAACAAACAGACACGCGGCGCCTTCGGCCAGTCGCGCATGGAAACGATCATAGCCGATGGCCTGCCGATGGGCTCCTATGCCTTCCAGACGACGCTCTCGAACGGCTCGCGGCCAGACTGTACGGTCCGGATGCCGAATGGCCAGCCGGTGCTGGTGATCGATGCGAAGTTTCCGCTGGAAGGCTGGAACGCAATCCGCAACGCCGCTGATCCGGAAGCTTCCCGGCAGGCGGCGCAGCAGTTCCGCCGCGACATGGAGGTGCATATCCGGGATATTTCGGGGAAATACCTGATCCCCGGCGAAACCCAGGACACCGCTTTCCTTTTCGTACCCTCCGAATCGATCTTTGCCGAAATCCACGAGAATTTCGAGGCCATTGTCCAGAAGGCGCACCGGGCGCGGATCGTCATCGTCTCGCCGTCGCTGCTGATGCTGTCGATCCAGGTCATCCAGGCCATCCTGCGCGATGCCCGGATGCGCGAACAGGCACATCTCATTCAGGGTGAGGTCATCCGGCTGATGGAAGACCTGACCCGGCTCGACGACCGGGTGCGCAAACTGCATGGCCACTTCCTCACCACGCAGAAGGATGTCGACGATATCCTAACCTCGTCGGAGAAGCTCAAGCGGCGTGGCATCAGGATCGAGGCGCTGGACCTCGAAACCGCCGGCTCGCCGCCCGATGCCAAGCCGGAACAGAAAACCTTCGACAATCGCATGGGGCAATTGAAGCTGCGGGTGGTTGACGAGGACTGACGGTCTCGGGCACTGTCCGGCAAAATCGCCTGCCGGGGGAGACGCATCAGATGATTACAGTTTTTGGTTCCATCAACATGGACCTGATCGCCACCACGGCGCGGCTGCCGAAGCCCGGCGAAACCGTTGCCGGAACGGGTTTCTCGACGGCCGCCGGCGGCAAGGGCGCCAATCAGGCCTTGGCGGCGCGACGCGCCGGAGCGGCTGTGCGCATGGCGGGTGCCGTCGGATCGGACAGTTTTTCCGATGGCGCGCTAGCGCTGCTGAAGCAGGCCGGGACCGACCTTTCCCTGACCAAGACCGTGAGCGAACCGACCGGCACCGCTCACATCCTCGTCGGCGGTGACGGGGAGAATGTCATCGTGGTGGTGGCGAGCGCCAACGGCACGGTTAGCGAGGGCGACGCCCTGACTGCCTTAGAGGCGATGGGTGCCGGCGACACGCTGATGCTGCAACTCGAAATTCCGCCGCAATCCGTGGAACGGGCACTGGTAACGGCGAAGGAACAGGGCGTCACCTCGATCATCAACATCGCCCCGCTGACGAAAGACGCGGCGCGCCTCGGACGCATGGCCGATATCGTCGTTGCCAACGAGACGGAATTCGAGTTGCTGGCGGGCCGTCAAGGATTGTCGGCTGAGGAGCGTATAGAGGCGATGCACAGCCTTTCGCGCGAAACAGGGCAAACGGTAATCGTAACCCTCGGCGCCGAGGGTGTGGTTGCCGTGCGCAATGGCAATGTACATCGCGCCAGGGGGCTGAAAATTGAGCCGGTCGACACCGTCGGGGCGGGCGATACATTCTGCGGCTATCTCGCCGCCAGTCTCGACGCGGGCATCGATTTCGACAAGGCGCTTCGCCGTGCCGCTGTCGCCGGCTCGCTCGCCTGCCTGAAAGCCGGTGCGCAGCCCGCCATTCCGGAAGCCGCCGAGGTCGACGCAGAAGTCTGATCGCGTCGGACGCAGTCGAACGTCTGCGCAATCAGGACACTGAACGTCGTCGCTGTGGCATAAGCGTTTGATTTGTCCATGAAACGCGCGATTTAGCCACATCGCGTTGGCCTATTTTTAATAAATACCGCGTTATTCAAGCAGCTACAAAGGCTCGCCTTCCCAGGATCAAAGACGGCCTTACGATGTCGGTCGGCATCTGGCGCTCCATGAAGGAGCATCTCCCAAAATAGATCGCGTCACGCCGCGGCTTTGAAAACCCGCGGACCTTCACCATGCGGGGACATTCATGTTCAAGTTCCAAGCCAAATCGCTGGCGACCAAACTGATCGCGGTAACGGGCGGCATCATTGCGCTCGTCCTTCTTGCCTCCAACTATGTACTGATTTCCCAGACCCAGGACCGTGTCGAAACGCTGGTGCTCGACCAGGCGCGGACCGAAGCGAAGGCGATTGCATCCGACATCGCCAGCAACATTGCCGAACTTGCGGGCGCCGCCCGCTCGACGGCAGGTGTGATCGGCCGCGGCCACGAAGGCGGCTATCTCGACCGCAAGGGCGTCGTCGACATGCTGAAGGCCAATGTCGAGAAGAACGCATTCGCGTTCGGCAGCTGGTTTGCAGAGGAGCCGAATGCCTTTGACGGCAAGGCCAAGGACTATGCCGGCAAGAAGGATTTTGGCGCCAGCAAGGACGGAACGCTCAATCCCTACTGGACGAAGGGCAAGACGGGCATCGACTTCTCGACCTTCGATTCCGATTATCCGGCCGACTGGTATGCGCTGGCGGCCAAGAGCCTCAAGGGCGCGATGTCGCCGCCCTATGTCGAAACGACCACAGGCGACAACAACTCGATGTCCTCGATCGCCTACCCGGTCACGTCGAACGGCAAACTGCTCGGCATCTCCGGCGTCGACGTTTCGCTGACGTCGCTTGCCAACAAGGTGAAGGACATCCGTCCCTTTGGTTCCGGCCGCGTGACGCTGCTGTCGCAGACCGGCAAATGGCTTGTGGCCCCGATCCCGGACCTTCTGATGAAGGATTATGACGGCATCGGTGCCGATGTGGTCAAGACTGCGCTTTCAGCGTCGCAGCCGGGCATGATCCACGACCTGAGCTATGACGGCCACGAGACCTTCGACCGCGTCGTCTATCCCTTCACCCTGCCGGACGTGAACACGACCTGGGTCGTCCTGGTCGATGTACCGCAAACCGCAATCAATGCGCCGATCGTCGACCAGACCTACATGATGATCATCGGTGGCCTGATCGTGCTCGGCGCCGTGCTTCTCGGCCTTTATCTCGCCGTTCGCCGCTTCGTTCAGAAGCCGCTTGCTGGCCTGGTCAGCGATGTCGAAAACCTGAGCAAGGGCGTCTACACCGCCCCGGTTTCCGGTCAGGATCGCACCGACGAGACCGGTTCGGTCGCCAAGGCACTGGAAGGCTTCCGTCACCAGCTGGCCGACACCAAACGGCTGGAAGCGGAAGCCCAGCACGAACGTGAACAGTCCGAGCAGCAGCGCAACCAGTCCGAAGCCGAACGCGCTGAGGCGAACGCGACGCAGCGCGAGATTGTCGCCAAGCTTGCCAAGGGCCTGTCGCAACTTTCCGCCGGTGATCTGGCCTATCGCATCACCGAGGATTTCCCGGGCGAATACGCCCAGTTGAAGAGCGACTTCAACGCTGCCATGGAAAGCCTCGAAGAGACGATCCAGACCGTCAACACCTCCGTTGTCAACATCGGCACCGGCACCAGCGAAATCAGCAATGCTGCCAACGACCTTTCGCACCGCACCGAGCAGCAGGCCGCAAGCCTGGAAGAAACGGCAGCCGCGCTCGATCAGCTCACCTCGCAGGTCAACGCCAGCGCCGACAACGCCAAGGTCGCGGCGAAATCGGTCGAGACCGCCAGCAACGACGCCGAGCAGTCGGGCGAAGTCGTGCAGAAGGCGATCGCTGCGATGAAGGGCATCGAGCAATCGTCCGGCGAAGTCAGCCGCATCATCGGCGTCATTGACGAAATCGCCTTCCAGACCAACCTGCTGGCACTGAACGCAGGCGTCGAAGCAGCCCGCGCCGGCGATGCCGGCAAGGGCTTCGCGGTTGTCGCCCAGGAAGTGCGCGAACTCGCCCAGCGCTCGGCAAACGCCGCCAAGGAGATCAAGACGCTAATCAACACCTCGGCCGGCCAGGTGCGCGACGGTGTCGACCTCGTCGGCCGTGCCGGCGGGGCGCTGCAGAAGATCGCCGACCAGGTGGTCCAGATCAACGGCCTGATCCGCCAGATCTCCGGCTCTGCCTCTGAACAGGCCGTCGGCCTCAAGGAGATCAATACGGCGGTCAACCAGATGGACCAGGTGACGCAGCAGAACGCCGCGATGGTGGAAGAAACCACCGCTGCCAGCATGGCCCTGAACGAAGAGGCGCGCGCGCTGAGTACACTCGTCTCCCGCTTCCACGTCGCGCGCCAAGGCCGGGCCGAAATGCTGCGCAACACCGCCGAAAAGATGCGCGCGCCTGCCAAGGCAGCGAGCTACAGCGCCCCTGCCAAGCCGGCGCCGGCACGCTACGTCGCTCCACTGCCAAAGGCCGTGCCGCAGGTTTCCGGCAACACGGCACTCGCCCAGGACAACTGGGAAGAGTTCTGAGCCGCAGGCCTGCCTATTAGAACGGCTGATGCAAACGGCGCCCGTGTGGCGCCGTTTCGACTTTGATCCGCCGCGCGGCGGCGCTGCGGGCATCGGGCCATCGGCAACTCATGGCAGATCGCCAACCTATGGGGGAACTTTCGCGGCATTTCTGCGTTGAAGCTTTAACATCAACCCGGAGGAGTTCGAGATGGCTGATCGTGAACCAACAGTTATCAAAACAGGCGGTGGCGGAAATGCAAGGTGGGTCGTGGCTGTGATTGTGGCGCTTGTGGTCATCGGCGCGCTGCTGGTGTTTACCGGCGTTATCGACATCTACGGCGGCGGTGGCGGGGCCGATGTCAATGTGAACGTACCGGCTGTCGAAACCCCTTCGACGGAAAAGCCAGCAACAGACACACCGGCGACGGGCACACCTGCGACGGGCACGACCACCACCCAATAAGTGGGAAATTCTGGCGTGGGCCATGTGCTCGAGAGCTGCGGCAAACGGAAGAACGGCGCCCTGCGGCGCCGTTTTCTATGCCAGACGCTGGAATTACCGTTTGGGGATTAGAGACGCGCCAAGCGCTCCGTCAAAAGGTCGAAGAAGCCCTGATCGTCGATCTCACGCATGACCTTGGCGTTGTGCTTGCGCTTGGTGACCTGCCACCAGTCGACGACCGTCATGCCGACCGTCAAATCCGACTTGGTCTCGATCTCGACATTGCAATCACGGCCCTTGAACAATTCCGGGCGCAGGAGATAGGCGATCACCGTCGGGTCGTGCAGCGGGCCACCATCGGAGCCGTATTTCTCGATGTCGAAACGCTCGAAGAACTCCAGCATCTCGGCCATGGCGACGGCAGCCGGCGAGCCGATCGCCTTGATCTTTTCGACGCGGGCCTTGTAGGTCAGCACCCGGTGGGTGACATCGAGCGGCATCATGACGATCGGGATGCCGGACTTGAAGACGATCTCGGCGGCATCCGGATCGACGTAGATGTTGAATTCGGCGGCGGGCGTGATGTTGCCGCCCTCGAAGAAGCCGCCGCCCATCATGACGAGTTCGCGCACACGCGGCGCGATTTCGGGCGCCTTGATAAGCGCCAAAGCGATGTTGGTGAGAGCTCCGAGCGTACAGAGTGTGACGGAGCCGGGCTCTTCGGCAAGCAGGGTCTCGATGATGAAATCGACTGCGTGCTGCGGCTGCAGCGGCATGGTGGGCTCATCGACCACGGGTCCGTCGAGGCCGGTCTTGCCGTGCACATGTTCGGCGGTCACGAGTTGGCGAACCAGCGGCCTGTCGGCGCCGGCGAACACCTTCACATCGCGACGGCCGCAGAGCTCGCAGACAACCCGGACGTTGCGGGAGGTGAGTGCAACGGGAACATTGCCCGCGACGGCGGTGATGCCAAGCACGTCGAGTTCGTCCGGGCTGCCGAGCGCCAGCATGATCGCGGCGGCATCGTCCTGCCCCGGATCGGTATCGATGATGATCTTTCTCGGCATCCGGGTCTCCTTACCAAATCAGCGGGCGGACTATGATTTGCCTCTCAGCCCGGCGCAAGCGCCTTGCGCTCGCTACGCACAGCTACCATATTGGGAGCAGCGGATGCCGCCCCGCGGGTCCGCAAACGGTCGCTTGAGAGCCAAGGACTACTGTATGACCCGGATTACGCCTTTTACGAGCCCGCTTCTGCTCGGTTTCGATGCCATGGAAAAGACCCTTGAGCGGATTGCCAAGGGCAATGATGGCTACCCTCCCTACAATATCGAGCGCATCCATAGGGACGAATCGTCCGGCGAGCCGGAGCGTTTGCGAATCACGCTGGCCGTCGCCGGGTTTTCCGACGACGATCTCGACGTGACGACCGAGGAAAACCAGCTGATCATCCGAGGCCGCCAGACGGAAACAGGCGAACGCGACTATCTGCACCGCGGCATTGCGGCGCGCCAGTTCCAGCGGATGTTCGTGCTTGCCGACGGCATGCAGGTTTCCAAGGCGGAATTGCGTAACGGTCTGCTGTCCGTCGATCTCATCCGGCCGGAACCTGTCCGTATGGTAAAGAAAATTAATATTTTAGTCCCAGAGTAGGATAACCGGCATGCTTTGCCGGCTGCATAAAGGTACCCGGCAGCCCAAGATAGCCGCGAACTTCGTGCAGAAAATCAATGAGTTGCGGTTCCTGTATGTCCTTTCAGGGCAGAAAGCGCCGCAAAGCCACGGAGTAAGTCTCATGGGATTGAAACACGTCAGCACCGCCCTGTCGAAAAACGACCTGGCGCATCTGGGCGCCGGTGAAGTCGGCTATATCCGCAAGATGCGCTCGGAGGAAGTGTCGCGCGTCTTCCCGGAAGCCCCCGACATGGATCCTGGCCTTGACCTGTGGGCCCTGTTCGGCGCCGACGGTACGCCGATCCTCCTGACCGACAACCGTTCCAGCACCTTCTTCAAGGCCGCCGAAGACGACCTGAAGACGGTCAGCCTGCACTAAAGCGCCTGGCGCTTTAGATTCTTGTTTTATGCATGTCGTTATCCCAAAACCGCGGTACACTTTTGGGCGACATGCACTAAGCTGCCAGCGTTTCTCCGTCCAGCGTTTCTCCGTTTGGGCCGTCAGACCCGCCGGAACGTCAGATAGGCGGACTTGCGCCCTTCGCGGCGCGCCTTGGCCTCGTAGCGCGTGCTCGGCCAGCCGGGATAGGGCGTCAGCCAGTCGCTGGCATTTTCCGCCGTCCAGTCGAAGGCCGCGTGATCGCGGCAGCGCAACAGCGTCCAGTTGACATAGGTATCGATATCCGAGGCGAAGCAGAACACACCGCCGGGTTTCAGCACGCGTGCAAACCGATCGAGATTGACCTTTGAAACGAAACGGCGTTTCCAGTGCTTCCGCTTCGGCCAGGGGTCCGGATAGAGCAGATCGATGTGGTCGATCGATGCTTCCGGCAGCCAATCCAGCACCTGCGTGGCGTCGTCGTCGTGCAGACGGATGTTTTCTGCGCCGCGCTCCTCGATATGGCCTACCAGCTTCGCCATGGAATTGACGAATGGCTCGACGCCGATGAAACCGGTCGATGGGCTTTCGATGGCCCTGTGGATCAGATGTTCGCCGCCGCCGAAACCGATCTCCAGCCTGACCTGATCGACGGGATGCCAGAACAGCGTCTTGATGTCCGACGGCGCCGGCGCCGCCAGATCCAACCGAAGGAGCGGCAGCACCGTTTCGAGATGGGTTGCCTGCAGCGCGCGCAAGGGCTTGCCCTTGCGGCGTCCGAAGAAGGCTTCGGTCGAGCGGCTGCGGTGCTGTTCAGTCATGTGTGGGTCTTTCACCTATAGAAAAGCGGGCGTCTCCCGAAGGAAACACCCGCTCTTTACTGTCTTCTACAGTCGTGCGTCCAGAGGCGGGATCAAGCGGCCTTCAAAGTATCCTCTTTCAGGGCGTCCTTGAGCGGCTTGACCAGATCGAGCTTCTCCCAGGAGAAGGAGCCGTCACGGCCGGCCTTGCGGCCGAAATGGCCGTAGGCGGAGGTCTTGGCGTAGATCGGCTTGTTGAGATCGAGATGACGGCGGATGCCGGAGGGCGACAGGTCCATCGTCTTGCGGATGGCCTGTTCGACCTGGTCCTCGGTCACCTTGCCGGTGCCATGCAGATCGACATAGATCGACAGCGGCTGGGCAACACCGATCGCATAGGAGATCTGGATCGTGCAGCGATCGGACAGGCCGGCGGCGACGACGTTCTTTGCCAGATAGCGGGCGGCGTAGGCTGCCGAACGGTCGACCTTGGTCGTGTCCTTGCCGGAGAAGGCGCCACCGCCGTGCGGCGCAGCACCGCCATAGGTGTCCACGATGATCTTGCGGCCGGTCAAACCCGCATCGCCGTCAGGACCGCCAATGACGAATTTGCCGGTCGGGTTGATGTACCAGTTGCAATCGTCGGCAATCTCGATGTCGTGCAGCGCTTCGCGGATATAGGGTTCGACGACAGCGCGAACCTTCGCGGAATCCCAGTTCTCATCGAGATGCTGCGTCGACAGGACGATCGACGTAACTTCACGCGGCTTGCCGTTGACGTACCGGACGGTCACCTGGCTCTTTGCATCCGGCCCGAGCAGACCGGCATCACCCTGCCCGGCCTTACGGGCAGTTGCGAGCAGGGCCAGGATGCGGTGCGAGTAATAGATCGGCGCAGGCATAAGGTCGGCCGTTTCGCGGCAAGCATAGCCGAACATGATGCCTTGGTCGCCGGCGCCTTCGTCGCCTTGCTTGTCGGCTGCGTTATCAACGCCCTGGGCGATGTCGGCCGACTGCGGATGCAGCAGCACATCGATCTTTGCGGTTTTCCAGTGGAAGCCAGCCTGTTCATAGCCGATTTCACGGATCGCCTTGCGGGCGGCAGCCTTGAATTTAGCGGGATTGATCAGCGGATGCCCGACCGCATCCTTTACGACGTTGCCATCCCTGTCCTTCTTCAGCAGGGTATCAGGTACACGGACTTCGCCGGCGATGACGACCCGGTTGGTCGTTGCCAGCGTTTCGCAGGCGATGCGAACAGTCCAGGGGTCAACGCCCGTTTTTGCAGCTTCACGATACACAAGATCAACAATTTCATCCGAGATCCGGTCACAGACCTTGTCCGGATGGCCTTCTGCCACGGACTCACTCGTAAACAGGTAGTTTGCGCGCATGCGGGAAGTCCCCTCAAAGAAAAAACGGCTTGGAACGTGTTAGTGATAATGCCACTAAAAGACAAGCACACAAGGACATAAATATATCTTTATATGTGCGTTATGGGAACGTTTTTCCTGCCTTTCGGGGGGTTAAGCGGCATTTTCCGGGTGATGGATGCTCGACCCAGGGCCGCCGCTCTATCGGCGTCTTGCGCCAGGCACAAAAAAAGCGGCACTATCCGGCCGCTTTTTTTCAGTCCAGCCTCGCGTCAGCCTTATTCGGCTTCCGCCTCTGCTGCCAAGGCCTTGACCAGGTCCACCAGCTTGCGGCGCACCTTGGGATCGCCGATCTTGACGAAGGCTCGGTTGAGTTGAAGCCCTTCCGAAGACGACAGGAAGTCGACCACGTAGTTCGAGCTTGACGCTTCGGCCATGCCCGACGGACCGGAAGACGACGAGTCGCCCGGTGCATCTTCGAAAAAGAATGAAACCGGGACATTCAAGATGCTTGAAATGTTCTGGAGACGGCTCGCGCCGACCCGGTTCGTTCCTTTTTCATATTTCTGGATCTGCTGGAAGGTGATCCCGAGGCTCTCTCCGAGCTTTTCCTGGCTCATGCCCAGCATGGTGCGGCGAAGACGGATCCGGCTACCGACATGAATGTCGATCGGGTTCGGTTTTTTCTTGTTCTCTATCATAACGGTTTCCTAATAAGCGAGTTTCAGTTGCCCCATAACCTGGCCACTTACAGAGAGCAGACTACACACGCTGCGTTGTGCCGCCGGGCGGAAACCCTCTGAACCATAGGTAAAGATCATTGGTGAGTACCACTATGCAATTTTAGGGGTTTTTGGTCAATTCTCTCGAAAAATAAAACTTGCGCGGGAAATAATCGCGAGAGCGAGGAGAAGACACGCAAGCAGCACTCCATTTCGCCCTTGTTCTTGAGGGCTCATTGGTGGAGCAAGCTTTCCCGGCAAGATTGTGTCCACAAACCCCTTGGTGCCGAACGGAAAACCGGTCACGATTTCACCGCGCGCATTGACGATTGCAGATACGCCGGTGTTGGCGTCGCGGATCAACGGCAGGCCCGTCTCGACGGTCCGCAACTGCGCCTGCTGGAAATGCTGGTAGGGTCCGGGCGTGTTGCCGAACCAGGCATCATTGGTGATATTGAGCAGAGCATTTGCGGCAAGGGCATCATTGCCGATCTCACGCGGGAAGATCGCCTCATAGCAAATCAACGGGTAAAGCGTCTTGCCACCCGGCAAGGTCAGGAGCGAGCGCGTCGCGGCGGACGAGAAACCGCCGGGCATGGTGGCTGCGATCGCATTCAAACCCGCCGACATCAACAGGTTTTCCAGCGGCAGGTACTCTCCGAAGGGCACGAGGTGCATTTTGTCGGAAGCGCCGACGATCTGGCCGCGATCATCGATCACATAGATCGAATTATAGTAACGCGGCGGCTGGCCGGCCCCTGCATCCTCAGCCCGGACCGCACCGGCAATGAGGATCTGGCCCTCCTGCAGGACATCGGAAATCCTGATGAGCGCATCCGGATTTTCGGTCAGGATGAACGGCACGGCGGTTTCCGGCCAGACGACGACATCGGGGCGCTTGCCGCCATCTTCCACTGGCGCCTCGGTGAGCTTGAGATGCTGTTCAAAGATCGATAGCCGCTCGCCGTCATCGAACTTCTTTGACTGGTCGATCAGCGGCTGAACGAGACGGATGGTGACGGCCGGGTCTGCCGGAGGCGACAGCGGCTGGTTCAACCGGTAAAATCCGTAACCGAAATGGGCCGCGACGAGAAGCGCCGCGAGGCCCAGGCCAGTCCGCAGACCCTTGCGGGTGCCGATAAGTGCAGGAGACGCAAAGACAAAGACGGCCAGCATGTTCACGCCGGCAAGACCGATCACCGCTGCCGACTGCATCATCAGCGGCACCGGCATGACCGCATAGCCGATCGCGTTCCATGGAAAGCCGGTGAGGATGAAGCTGCGCAGCCACTCGAACAGTCCGAAAGCGAAGGCGAGCGCGGCGACACGACCCACGCCATCCGACCAGAGAAGGCGGGCGAGCGCCGCCGAGGAGGCATAGAAGAAGGCAAGAAAAGCAGGCAAACCGACAACGGCGAGCGGCACGGCCCAGGCGAATTCGTCGGCCTCGACGAGCAGCGCGTTGCCCAGCCACCACAGGCCGCCAAGGAAATAGCCGAAGCCGAAACACCAGCCGACGAAGAAGGCGGGAAAGCTGCGCCTCAGCACTCCATGGTCAGGATTGCCCGATGCGCCGTCGATGAGCCAGACGAGGATGGGGAAAGACAGAAACGGTGCCGCGAATATGCCGAAGGGCGGCAGGGCAAAGACGGCAATCAGTCCGGCGGTAAAGGCGACAAGCGCCCGGCGAGCTCCTGACAACAGCATGATCCTGCCCGCAAGCCACTCCATTCATTTCCCCCAAACCGGCGCGAACCGCACTTTGCCAGGCAAGGCATGCGGCCGAGGCGCAAACCGTCCATTCGAATCAACGCGCCGGCAGTCTTCCAAAAAAGCGGCTGCTTGTCGTGCCTCGAAACAGCGTCCGGCTACGGGAAACGAAGCTTTTATCCGGTTTCGCGCAGGGATTTTTCGTCGCTGGCAAACGGCGTTGCCTCAAGGGGCGCATCCTCGTCGCCCTTGAGCGGGCGGCGGCGGGCCGGAGGACGCTTGCGGACGATCCGCACGCGCTTCACCCGGCGAGGGTCGGCGTCGAGAACCTGGAATTCGAAGCCCGGGATCGCCTGGACGACTTCACCGCGGGCCGGAATGCGGCCGAGCGAGGCAAAGACCAGACCACCCAGCGTATCGACGTCTTCGAGCTGCTGGCGCACATCGAAATCAGGACCGATCGCCGCGGCAATCTCCTCCAATTCCACGCGAGCGTCGGCGACGAACACGTCGTCGGAGGTCTTGGCGAACATGACCTCTTCATCGTCATGCTCGTCCTCGATATCGCCGACGACCATTTCGACGATATCCTCGAGCGAGGCGAGACCATCGGTGCCGCCATATTCGTCAATGACGAGTGCCATCTGGATGCGGGCCGCCTGCATGCGCTGCATCAGGTCGGATGCGTGCATGGACGGCGGCACGAACAGGACCTGGCGGATGATGCCGGCCTCTTCGACCGTCTTCGACAGATCGATGCGTCCCAAATCGAAGCCCGGCTTCGGCTGGCGCGCCGGCTTCTCTGATTTTTCAGCTGTGTTTGCGGCAGCGCTTGCGGTGGAACGGCTGCTGGCACGGCGCTTGTTGCGCGCCTGCTTGGTGACATAGGAAAGCAGGTCGCGGATGTGCACCATGCCGCGCGGATCATCGAGGCTTTCGCTATAGACCGGCATACGCGAGCGGCCGGATTCGTCGAAGATGACCATCAGTTCACCGATGGTGATCGAGAGATCGACAGCTTCGATATCGGCGCGCGGAACCATCACGTCCTCGACACGCACCTCACGGAAGCGAAGAATGTTGTTAAGCATGGCCCGTTCGGCCGGCGAAAAGGCCGCGTCGCCTTCGGCTCCGCCAGTCATCAGGGCGTCGGCAAGATCTTCACGAATACTGGAGCTGCTGCTGGCACGCCAAATTCGGGCTGCGCGGCTCCAGAAGGAGGAACCGGATTTGCCGCTCTCAGGTTTCTGAGCGGCGCTACTACTGCCCGCTTCGTCCTGACTGGAGGCTTCCGCCTCATCTCTTACAGCCGCGGCCGGCTGTGTTCTATAATCGCTCATCGTTCCAAACTATCATACGGGATCACTGTCCCCATAGGGATCAGATAACCCAAGACCGGCCAAAATGCGAGTCTCAAGGCCCTCCATTCTTTCGGCATCGCTCTCTTCCATGTGATCATACCCGAAAAGATGCAGAAATCCATGCACGAGGAGATGAGTCAAATGCTCGTCGAAAGGCTTGTCGAGAGCCTGTGCTTCACGCACCAGCGTTTCCTGGGCGAGGATGATATCGCCGAGCATCGGCCCCGGCATCTTGCCGGGCGTGAGCGGAAAAGCCGGGAATGAAAGCACATTGGTCGGCTTGTCCTGACTGCGCCATTCCGCATTGATTTCACGGATGGAGGCGTCGTCCGTGAACACCAGCGAGACTTCCGGCGGCATTTTCGGAAACGGCTGCTTTTCCTCCTGGCGGAGAAAATCGGCGGCCGCGCCGAGGACGCGCGCGCTCAGAGACTGGAGTTTGGCCTCGGAGGGCCAGGGGCCCTCCTCGACACTGATCTGGATATCAAGGGTGGTCATGATTGGCTGCGGCCGCCTTTACCGGTCGCTCTGCTCGCTTTCGTCATGTACGGCAGTCGATGCCTCGTAGGCGCGGACAATGCGGGCGACCATCGGATGGCGCACGACATCGGCATCCTTGAAGCGGACGACGGACACGCCTTCGACGCCCCGCAGTATCTGCAGTGCCTCGACGAGGCCGGACTTGACGCCGCGCGGCAGGTCCACCTGGCTCGGGTCACCGGTGACGATCATGCGGCCATTTTCGCCGAGACGCGTCAGGAACATCTTCATCTGCATTGCCGTGGTGTTCTGCGCTTCGTCAAGAATGACGGCGGCATTGGCGAGCGTGCGGCCGCGCATGAAAGCGAGCGGGGCGATTTCGATGACACCGGCTGTGATCGCGCGCTCGACCTTATCGCCCGGCATCATGTCGTAAAGCGCGTCGTAGAGCGGCCGCAGATAGGGATCGACCTTGTCCTTCATGTCGCCCGGCAGGAAGCCGAGGCGTTCGCCCGCCTCCACGGCGGGACGCGACAGGACGATGCGATCGACCGCGCCGCGCTCCAGAAGCTGGGCCGCATGGGCCACCGCAAGATAGGTCTTGCCGGTGCCGGCCGGGCCGATGCCGAAGACCAACTCGGAACGTTCCAGCGCGCGGATATAGGCATCCTGTGTCGGCGTGCGGGCCGCAACGGTCTTCTTGCGGGTGGAAATCTGGGCGAGGTTCAGCCTGGCTTTCTTTTCCAGGGTCGGAAGCTGCAGCTGATCATCCGCGGCAACGGCCATGCGAATGGCGCCTTCAACATCGGAGACTTCGACGGTGCTGCCGTTCTGCAGGCGACCATAGAGATAATCGAGCGCCCGGCGAGCCTGATTGGTGGCGACCATGTCACCCGAGATCGCAACCGAATTGCCGCGCGGGCGCGCATCGATGTTGAGACGCTGCTCGATCAGCTTCAGATTCTGGTCGAATTGGCCGAAAAGCTCACTGGCAAAGCGGTTATTCTCGAATGTGAGCACGAAGTGATTGACGTCTGTCGCGGATGTTTTCGACTGGCGCGGCGATGATGAGACCAATTCGTGTCCGTTCAAGCGGTCAGGCTCCTTGAGTTAGCGGTCCCTTAGCTTACCACCTCGGCAAACAGACTGTTAGGGCCCGCACCAGTGATTCGTACAGAGACAATGTCACCGATTTGCGATGACTTTGCATCAACATTCACCGACTGCAGCCAGGGCGAGCGGCCGATCAGCTGGCCCGGCATGCGGCCCGGCTTCTCCAGAAGCAGGTCGATGGTCTTGCCGATGCACTGCTCGGCAAAGGCATGTTGCTGCTTCAGCAGCAAAGTCTGCAATCTTTCCAATCGCTTGGCTTTGACATCTTCCGGCACCTGATCCTCGAGATCGGCGCCCGGCGTGCCCGGACGGGTCGAATACTTGAAGGAAAATGCCTGTGCATAACCGACCGCCTCTACGAGCCGGAGCGTATCCTCGAAGTCCTCATCGGTTTCGCCGGGAAAGCCGACAATGAAATCGCCAGACAACGCCAGATCGGGCCGCGCCGCCTTGATGCGGGCAATCAGCGCGATGTATTCGGCCGTCGTGTGGCGCCGGTTCATCGCCTTCAATATACGGTTGGAGCCGGACTGGATCGGCAGGTGCAGATAGGGCATCAGTTGCGGGAGGTCGCGATGCGCGGCGATCAGGCTGTCGTCCATATCGCGCGGATGGCTGGTCGTGTAGCGCAAGCGGGCGAGGCCGTCGATCTCCGTCAGACGGTGCAGAAGCTCACCGAGCCCCCATTTTTCGCCATTCGGGCCGGTGCCGTGCCAGGCATTGACGTTCTGGCCGAGCAGCGTGATTTCGCGCACGCCGCCATCGACGAGCTTCTGCGCTTCAGAAACGATCTGGGCGACCGGGCGGGAGACTTCGGAGCCGCGCGTATAGGGCACAACGCAGAAGGTGCAGAACTTGTCGCAGCCTTCCTGAACGGTGAGGAAGGCGGTGACGCCCCTTGCCCTGGTCTTTGCCTTGTCCGGCGCCGGCAGATGCTCGAACTTGTCCTCGATGGCGTAGTCGGTCTCGAGCACGCGCTCGCCGCGCTTGACACGCTTCAGGGCTTCGGGAAGCCGGTGATAGGTCTGCGGGCCGATGACGAGGTCGACGGCCGGCGCCCGGCGCAGAATCTCGTCGCCCTCGGCCTGAGCGACACAGCCGGCGACGCCGATCATCATTTCGCGGCCTTCGCCGGCCTTTTTCTTCTTCAACTCGCGCAGACGGCCAAGCGCCGAATAGATCTTTTCGGCCGCCTTCTCGCGGATGTGACAGGTGTTGAGCAGCACCAGATCGGCGTCTTCCATGACGTCGGTCGAGACATAGCCGTCCTTCACCAGCGCGTCCGTCATCCGGTCGGAATCATAGACGTTCATCTGACAGCCATAGGTCTTCACAAAAACCTTGCGGACTGCTGAGCTCTCGAGCGCCATTTCGGGCTTTGCGGACAAAACTGCTGTTTCCTGTGTCATGGGCGGTTCCATAGAGCAAACAGGGGCAAAATTGAAGCCCTAAGAGACCGTTTGGAATTGATGAGGCCGGCCTGACCAATTCCGAAACGGTCTCTTGCGCGTTCAGCGGCCGCGCAGCTTGAGCGCCAGCATGGAACGGATGCTCTTCTCCACCTGCCGGCTGACAGCCTTGCGGTTGCTCTGCGGCGTATAGGTGATCTGTTCGCCATAAATGACATCCACATCGACCGCACCCTCGTAAAGGATGCCGAGCAGGTGCGGTGCCAGCGCGATATCGCCGGGCCAGGCTGCGATCGGCCGATGGTAGCGCCCCATCGGCATGCCGTGAATGCCGGTATAGGCGATGGCAACCGGCTGGACATGCACGACACCCGTCGGGGATAGCGGAACTGCGGCGGCGGCGGCGCCGAAGAGCGATGTCTTGATTTCGAGCAGCCGGTTGCCGTCTGAGGTCGTGCCTTCGGGAAAGAGAACGACTATCTCGCCGTCGGCCAGCCGCTTGCCGATCTCGTTGACCTGATTGCCGGTGGTGCGCTTCTGGTCGCGTTCTATGAAGATCGTCTTCTGGAGCAGGGCAAGGATGCCGAAGACCGGCCAGGCCTTCACGTCGGACTTGGCAACGAAGACCACGTCGGCGATGGAGCCGAGAACGAGAATATCCTTCCAGCTCGCATGGTTTGACACCAGCATCAGCGGCCGCTGACGGTCCGGCATGCCGTGAACGCGGACGCGGATGCCGACCAGGCGGCAGGCCATTCGGTGCCAGAGACGCGGAAGCCTGCGCCGCTGCGGCGTATCCAGCCAGAGAAAGACCAATTGCATCGGGATGAGGACGAGCGTCGCGACAAACAACAGTGTCATGCAGAGCGTGACGCGCAGCCAATTGATCACGCGCGCAAACTCCACGCCTGCAGCCGGACAGCGGCGCGGCGTATATCTCGATCCCTGATTGTCTCGTCGGCGTGGCGGCGCAAGTGCGTCCCTCTTTCAAAGCCAGTACGGCTAGCCAAGATCAAGGCGCATGACAAGGGCTGCGGTTCTGGTACCACCAACACCTTGATAATAGGCCCGTCTTTCGCCGACATTGGCAAAACCGAGCTTGCGATAAAGGCCAATGGCAGCAACATTGGTTTCATCGACTTCGAGGAAGACCGCTTCAGCCGCCTGATCGCGCGCCTCGCGCAGTGCCGCCCGCATCAGCCGCCAGCCGAGGCCCAGGCGCGAAAAACGCGGATCGACGCCGATGGTCAGGATTTCCGCCTCGCCGGCGGCGACACGCGACAGCACGAAGCCGCCGGTCAAAGGCCGCGCAGAGGCATTGCTCTGGCGCGCGATAAACCCAAAGACAGTATCCTGAACCAAGAGGGAATGCAGTTCGCCATCGCTCCACGGGGATGTGAAGCGCAACTTGTGAATGGCAGCGGCCTGCGGCAGATCATCCGTTTCCAGCGTGACGATTTCGAACTCGGGTTTGCGGGTAAAATAGTCAGTCAGTGCCATCTTACGCTCTTACGCCCGCGCCACGGCAAAGCCGGCCTGCGGCCTCACGTCCGGCCCGCGCAAATAGAGCGGGCTCGGTTTGCCCAACGACGGATCGGCAACCACGCCAAGCCGTGCCACAGTGCCGATGTCGGCGACGTCGATCTGCGCCACATCCGGCAGTGGAGCATCAGTAAGATGCCTTGTGGCGGAGCCGCAGATTACGCCGTCGAAACCCGCGAACATGTGGCGCGCATCGTCAAGCCCGACGATCTGCGCCTCGGCCCGCGGAGCGCCGGCCGCCTCGAATATCTGGCAATAGAGTTCTTCGCGTTTGGCATCCATTGCGGCAAGGACCGGCCGTCCCGGATGTTTCTCGCCCGCGGATTTGGCAAGCGCTGCGAGGATGGAAACACCGACGGAAGGTACACCCAAGGCCAGAGCAAAGCCCCGCGCGGCGGCAACGCCGACCCGGATACCGGTGAAGGAGCCCGGACCGACGGTGACGGCAATGCGATCGACGTCGGACAAGACCTTGCCGCTTTCGGCAAGTGCCTGATCGATGAAAGCTAAAAGCTGCTCGGCATGGCCACGGCCGATGTCGGCGCCGGCAGACGCCAGTACCTTATCGGTGGTGCTGTCATAAACGGCTGCAAAACATCCCGTCCCAGCCGTATCGATGGCCAGGACGATCATGGGTTGCGCACTCCAATGCATAGTAGCGACACTGTTGGAACGCTCGCTCAGACAGCTTCGACCGCCTGCACTTCGGGGATGAAATGGTGCAACAAATTCTGCACCCCATGCTTCAGCGTCGCCGTCGAGGACGGGCAGCCGGAGCAGGCACCCTTCATGTTGAGGAAGACAACCCCATCGCGGAACCCCTTGAAGGTGATATCGCCCCCATCCTGGGCAACGGCGGGGCGGACGCGGCTTTCCAGCAATTCCTTGATCGTCGCGACGATGGTTTCATCGCCTTCCTCGAAGAACTCGCCATTCAGGTCACTCTCTTCGGCGCGGGTCTGAACCGCCATGACCGGCTGGCCGGACATGAAATGTTCCATGATCGAGCCGAGAATGGCCGGCTTCAGGTGCTGCCACTCCTGATCTTCCTTGGTCACGGTGATGAAATCGTAGCCGAAATAAACGCCGGTGACGCCGGGGATCGAAAACAGGCGGGAGGCAAGCGCCGAACCGGCAGCGGCTTCTTCCGCATCACGGAACTCCGCCGTGCCGTTTTCCATGACCACCTTGCCAGGCAGGAATTTCAGCGTCGCCGGGTTCGGGGTGGCTTCAGTCTGGATGAACATATCTTTCTCCGCGTCGGCCAGGATGACGTTCAACCAGCCTGTTTAGAATTATTCAAAAGAATATAGGCCGTTTGAACAACGGCTTCAAGATGCGCCAGGGACCGTTTCCAACCGGGAAGGATGAAAACGAGTGATGCTGCTTTCAGCTTAGCGCATCGATTTCCGCGTCCGTTAGACTGTCCGGTATGACGGTCACCGGAATCGGAAATGCCGCCGTCTTGCCGGCGATCGAGGACACCAGCGGCCCCGGACCATCTTTGGCAGAACCGGCAGCAAGCACGAGGATCGCGATGTCCCGGTCTTCCTCGATCAGGCTGTAAATCTGCTCGGTTGCGCTGCCTTCGCGGATCACCATTTCCGGCTCGATGCCGATCGTCTCGCGCACCGTCTGGGCGATCCTGGCCAGCGTCGCCTCGGCCTCTTCACGCGCTTCTGCCCGCATGATGCCTTCGACGCCCAGCCATTGCTGGAAATCGCCATCGGCAATGACGTACAGAAGAACCATGCCGCCATTGGAATTCTTGGCCCTCATGCCGGCATAGTGAACGGCCCGGCTGCATTCCGGCGTATCGTCGATCACCGCCATAAACTTGCGGCGGTGACCTTCCAGTCGTGAGAGTCGTGTTGAAACCATAGCGGGACTCTTACACCCGATATTTTTGGCTGCAAGAACTCTTTTGCGGCGAATTATTGCAGAAAGCCGACGATTTCCCGGACCTGTTTCATCGTCACTTCCGCCCGCGTCCGGGCCCGCTCCCCGCCATCGCGCAGGATGGCGTCGATGTGGGTCGTGTCATCCATCAGGCGACGCATTTCGCCCGAAATCGGCGCGAGAACGTTGACCGCCAGATCCACCAACGCCGGCTTGAAGACGGAGAACTGCTGGCCGCCGAACTCGTCCAGAACCTGGCTCTTGGTCTTGTCGGCAAGGGCCGCATAGATGCCGACGAGATTGTCCGCTTCCGCGCGCCCCTTGAGGCCCTCGACCTCGCCCGGCAATGCATCCGGGTCGGTCTTTGCCTTGCGGATCTTCTTCGAGATTGTATCGGCATCATCCATCAGGTTGATGCGCGACAGGTCGGAGGCATCCGATTTCGACATTTTCTTGGTGCCGTCGCGCAGGCTCATGACGCGAGGGGCCGGGCCGTCGATCAGCGGCTCGACCATCGGGAAATAGGCGTGAACCGGCTCTTCGCCGACCTTGATGTCAACGCCGTAGCCGGTCTTGCGGATATGCTCCATGAAGTCGATGTTGAACTTCATCGCAATATCGCGGGCAAGCTCCAGATGCTGCTTCTGGTCATCCCCGACCGGCACGTGCGTGCCGCGGTAGACGAGGATGTCGGCGGCCATCAGGCTCGGATAGGCAAGCAGGCCAAGCGACATCTGCTCGGCGTTCTTGCCGCCGGACTTGTCCTTGAACTGCGTCATGCGTTCCATCCAGCCGATGCGGGCGACGCAATTGAAGATCCAGGCAAGCTCGGCATGCTGCGGCACAGCCGACTGGTTGAAGACGATGTGCTTCTTCGGGTCGATGCCGGAGGCGATGAAGGCGGCGGCGATCGAGCGTATCTGGCCGGGCATGTCCTCATGGACGAGTTGCGCGGTGATCGCGTGCAGGTCGACGACGCAATAGATGCAATCGTTGTTTTCCTGCAGCGCCACGAACTTGCGGATCGCGCCGAGATAATTGCCGAGATGGAGATTGCCGGTGGGCTGGACGCCGGAAAAAACGAGCGGCTTGAAGTCTGACATTATGTCCTCATTCGGGCTTGTGGAGGGCCCGGCCTCTGTTGCTGTTGGCGGGCTTATGCACACAGGTGTGGCGGTGATCAAGAGGCGAGCCACGGTGTTTTGGCTTTCGCTCGCTCAAGCGTCCGCCAAATGAGGTAGCTGACTGCCGGCCGTATGCCCCGCAGGCTGGCGCCAAGGCTTTGATTCTCCATCCCCAAGTTGGAATTTTATCCTCTAATATTCCATTAGCGTTAACAAAGAAGGCCAAATTGCGGGCTACTACTTTCGAGGTATCGGTAGAAAATTTCATAAAATTGCTACATTTCAGATTATTTTCCCAATTCGCGACCATGGCCAAGGTCGTCCTGTTGTACCGCGCGCATCGAACCGCGCGGCGAACCGACATTTGCGTGCGCCCCCATCCAAAAGCGGATGTTGAACGGGGCTTATGCCAAGGGGATTGCAATGCGTGACATACTCTGGATTGCTCTTGCATGCCTGCTGACCGTTTCTAACGTTGCCACGGCCGATGCCAAGGATGGCCGGGCGCGCAAAGTGAAGCTCCCTGCGTACGGCAGGTCTACCGCCTACACCGCCCAGACCGTGTCGGTCAGGACGGGCTGTTTTTCACCCCGTCTGGAGGGAATATTGGCGCATATCGCCATGAAAATCGGTCAACGCCCGCTGGTCACATCAGGTCACCGCCCCCGCGCATATCGCCGCGGCTCGCTGCACCGACTGTGTCAGGCCGCCGACATTCGCGTGCCCGGGGTGTCGGAAAGCAGGATCATCGCCGCAGCAAGGACAGCGCCGGGCATCGGCGGCATCGGCCGCTACTGCAACGGTATCGTTCATGTCGATACCGGTCCCCGTCGCCAATGGGTTCATTGTGGGAGGGGGAAAGGCGGCCTCCTGGCCCTCAAGCGTCGGTCGGCGCGTCGGGCTTGACGGCTGCTTTCCGCTTCAAATTCCGCCGGATCATGCCGAGATCGGCGCCGCCGATCAGGAAGGCGACGGCGAAATAGACGATCATCGAGACGGCAATCAGCAGGCCCAGCGCGCCGATCTTCGTCAACAGCGACGCGCCTGAGGCGAGCGATGCCTCGAAGATATTGCGCAAATAATAAAGCACGCCGCCCATGACAGCCGCGGAAACGATGAGAAGAGCTGTCCGGCGCATAAGCGCCCATTCCCACACGAGATGGCCGCGGCGCAGCAGCGTCACAAAGAGGAGAATGGTGCTGATCCACCCCGCCGTGGCTTCGGCAGCCGCGATGCCCGGCGCACCGAGACGGGGAAATAGCGTCAGCGCGAGGCCGCAGTTTACCGCAACGGCGACGACGGAAAAACGCATCGGCGTCTTCGTGTCCTCACGGGCGTAAAAGCCCGGCTGCAGCGCCTTGATCAGGACGAAGGCCGGCAGGCCGATACCGTAGATGGCGAGGATCGACCCGACGATGGCGGTGTTCTGGGCGTGGAAGGCGCCGCGCTCATAGAGCACGCGGATGATCTCGTCGGACAGAACCCAGAGCGCGAAAGCCGCCGGGATCGTCAGGAACAGGACGAATTCGATCGAGCGGTTCTGCAGGTTTCCGGCTTCGCGCAGATTGCCGCCCTTCAGCGCGCGCGACAGTTCCGGCAGAAGCACAACGCCGACGGCAATGCCGACGACACCGAGCGGCAGTTGATAGATGCGATCGGCATACTGCAAGGCGGCGATGGCGCCATCCTGGGCCGAGGCGATCGCCTGGCCGACCAGTTGGTTGATCTGGGTGATGCCGCCGGTGATCGCGGCAGGCACGGCAAGGATCAACAGGCGCTTGACGTTGGGCGTGAAGCGTGGAAAGCGCAGGCCGATGCTCATGCCGGCATGGAGGACGCCGAAATAGACGACGGCCAGCTGCAGGACGCCCGCCGCCAGCACGCCCCAGGACAGGTACCAGGCGGTCGCCAACGGATCCGCGCCAGTATAGAGCGCATAGAACAGCGCACCGATCATCACGACATTGAGGAAGATCGGCGCGACGGCGGCGGCGAAGAAATGATGCAGCGAATTCAGCATGCCGCTCATCATCGCCGTCAGCGACATGCACATCAGATAGGGGAACATCACCGCCGCCATGCTGATGGTGATGCCAAATTTTTCCGGATCGTCGGCAAAGCCCGGCGCGATGATGAAGCGCACCAGGAGCGGCATGGAAAGCTCCATCACGATGGTGAGGAGAAAGAGCACCGAAAAGAGCACACCGAAGACTTCTTCGGAGAAGCGCTTGGCGCCTTCCGTCCCGTTCGCCTCGATCTCCTTGGAAAACAGCGGCACGAAGGCGGCGTTGAAAGCGCCCTCGGCAAAGAGACGGCGAAAGAGGTTCGGGAAACGGAAAGCAGCGTAGAAGACGTCGGCCATCGGGCCGGTGCCGAGCGCTGCCGCCATCAGCGTTTCGCGGGCGAAGCCGAAGATGCGGCTGCCGAGCGTGGCGCCGCCCACGGTCATGAATTTCCGGACGAGGCTCATGAATCCGCCTTGGCTTTTCTGGGAGCAGCCGCCGGGCGATGGCTGTTCTGCGGCGCAATCATGCCCGATGGCATGCGGTCCCTCATCTCGTCGGCCTCGTCCGACATGACGGCCTTCAGCCTGGCCACGATATTGCTGTGCCGGGCCTCGTTGGTGATCTTCTGGCCGACGAGGTCGGTCACGTAGAAGGTATCGATGACCTTCTCGCCGAAGGTGGTGATGTGCGCGGAGGCGATATCGAGCGAAAGATCGGACAGCACGGCCGTGATTTCAGACAGGAGGCCGGTGCGGTCGAGGCATTCCACCTCGACGACGGTGAACTTGTTGGAGAGGCTGTTGCTGATGGTAACGGCCGGCGGCACCGTGAAGGCCTTGTTGCGCTTGCGGTGCTTGGTACGGCTGGCGATCACTTCGGGCAGGCGCTTCTTGCCCGACAGTACATCCTCGATCATCTTGCCGATGCTGGCGGCGCGGCGCGTCTCGTCATCATCGACCGGGAATTCGCGATTGACGAGGATAGTGTCCAGTGCCCGGCCGTCGGACGTCGTGAAGATCTGCGCGTCCACGATGTTGGCGCCGGCCGCGGCACAGGCGCCGGCGATGACAGCCAGCAGGCGCGGATGGTCGGGCGACAGCACTGTGATTTCGGTGATGGCGTGGAACTGGTGCGTCCTGACCATCGTCGCCAGCGCCCGGCCTGCCTTGTCGGCCTCGCGGATGAAGCGGGCGTGGCGGAGCTGATCCTCCAGCGGCACGGAGAGCAGATAGGGCTGGTAGTGCAGCTTGGTATAGGTCTTGCGGTCCTTCTGGCTCCAGTCGGACAGCGCGTTGTAGAGCACGTCGGCCGCATGTGCTGCCCGCTCCTTGCGCGGCAGATCGGAAAAACCACCGGAGAGAAGAAGCTCGGTTTCGTAGTAGAGCGTGCGCAGAAGCTGGCCCTTCCAGCCGTTCCAGACGCCGGGACCGACGGCGCGGATATCGGCGATCGTCAGCACGAGCAGCATTTTCAGGCGGTCGAGCGACTGGACCTTTTCAGCGAAATCGATGATCGTCTTGCGGTCGTTGAGATCGCGCGTCTGCGCGACCATCGACATGGTCAGGTGTTCCTCGATCAGCCAGGCAACGGTCTCGGTCTGCTTCGGCGTCAGGCCGAAGCGTGGGCAGAGCTTGCGCGCAACCCTGGCGCCGGCGCTCGAATGATCTTCAGGACGACCCTTGGCGACATCATGCAGGAGCACGGCGACGAACAGCGCGGTGCGATCCTCGACATTCGGCATCAGCTTGACAGCGAGCGGATGCAGTTCCTCGTCGCGGCCCTGGTCGATGCGGGAGAGCACATCGACAGCGCGCAGCAGATGTTCATCCACCGTATAGTGGTGATACATGTTGAACTGCATCAGCGAGACGATCTTGCCGAATTCCGGGATGAAGCGGCCGAGTACACCGGCCTCGTTCATCCGCCGCAGGATCAGTTCCGGATCGCGGCGCGAGGTCAGCATCGAGATGAAGAGCCGGTTGGCCTCCTCATTGTCACGCACGGCCTGGGTGATCAGGCTTAGCGACCGGGTCACCTGCTTCAAGGCGGCGGGGTGGAACTCCAGGCCATTGATATCGGCGACATGGAAGATGCGGATCAGGTTGACCGGATCGCGCTTGAAGATGTCCGGGCTCGCAAGCGCGATGCGCCCGCCGTCATCGACGAATTCCAGCGTCCCGGCTATCTTGCGGACACGGTGGGTGAAACGGCTGAGCGCCGCGGTGAAGCCCGGAAGCTGTTTGGCCTGCTGGTCTTCGAGCGCTGCACAGAAGATGCGGGTCAGGTCGCCGACGTTCTTTGCCACCAGGAAATAATGCTTCATGAAGCGTTCGACGGCGGTCATGCCGGGGTGATCATGATAGCCGAGGGCTTCCGCGATCTCGCGCTGGATGTCGAAGGACAACCGCTCCTCGGCCTTCTCGGTCAGGAAATGCATATGGCAGCGCACGGCCCACAGGAAATCATCAGACTTCTGGAAAAGCTCGTATTCCTGGCGTGAGAGAACACCGAGCTTGACCAGGTCGGCCGAATCCTTGACCCGGTAGAAATACTTGGCGATCCAGAACAGCGTGTGGATGTCGCGCAGGCCACCCTTGCCTTCCTTGACGTTCGGCTCGACCAGATAGCGCGTATCGCCGGCCTTGCGGTGGCGCTCGTCGCGCTCGGCGAGCTTGGCGGCGATGAAATCGGGGCCGGTGTTCTTGACGATTTCGCTGTCGAAACGGGTTTCCAGCTCGTCCGCCAGCTCGCGCGAGCCGCAGATGTAGCGCGATTCGAGGATTGCGGTGCGGATCGTCATGTCGCCCCGCGCCAGCCGGATGCACTCGTCGATCGTGCGCGTGGCGTGGCCGACCTTGAAGCCGAGATCCCACAGGATATAGAGCATGAACTCGATCGCCGGCTCGGCCCAGACGGCCTTCTTCGCCGGCAGCAGGAAGAGAAGATCGATATCCGAGCCCGGCGCCAGCGTGCCGCGGCCATAGCCGCCGACGGCGGTAACGGCGATGCGGGCCGCGGGCTGCGCATTGGCAGCATCGAAGACCTCGTTCAGGACGAAATCATGCAGGACGGTGATCATCTGGTCCTGCAGCCAGGAAATCCGCTCGGCGCATTTGAGACCGCTGCCATCCTGAAGCAGCAGTTGACGGGCGTTTTCGCGGCCGTCGAGATTGGCCTGCTTGAAGGCGGCGAGCAACGCCCGGCGCATGAGGTCGCGCTGCTCCGCATGCGCTGAAGCGATGAAACTGCACTTGGCCCTCAGCGCTGCGACATTCAGGATATCGGGAAATGACGTTTCATGTATGGTCATCAAATGCCGACCGTGTTCCTGTCCGGCGGGCTCAACGAGCCGCTGCTTTTGCATGCGCTATAGACCTTTTGTCCGAGAATGGACAGGACTGTAGCCGTCAAGAATTGCCAAGTTGTTTCTTCAGCGCATAAAGCGCATCCATCGCTTCGCGCGGCGTCATATCATCCGGATTGAGGCTTTTCAAAGCCTCCTCCACTTTGGACGGACCGGCCCTGGTGTATTCCTCGCGGCGGATGGCGACCTGGAACAGCGGCAGGTCGTCGATCAGCTGGCTTGCCGGGTTCTTGCGATCGGCATCCTCGAGCTTTGCCAGCACATCCTTGGCACGCGCCACGACGGACGCCGGAAGCCCTGCAAGGCGGGCGACCTGAATGCCGTAGGAACGGTCGGCGGCACCCGGGCCGACTTCATGCAGGAAAATGACGTCGCCATGCCATTCCTTGACCCGCATGGTAGCATTGGACAGCCGCGTCAGCTTTTCCGAAAGCACCGTCAATTCATGGAAATGCGTGGCGAAAAGACCGCGGCAACGATTGGCTTCGTGCAGATGTTCGACGGCGGCCCAGGCGATCGACAGGCCGTCGAAGGTGGCGGTACCGCGGCCGATCTCGTCGAGGATGACGAGGGAACGATCAGTCGCCTGGTTGAGGATTGCTGCCGTCTCGACCATCTCGACCATGAAGGTGGAGCGGCCGCGGGCCAGATCGTCGGAGGCGCCGACACGGGAAAACAGCCGGTCGACAATGCCGACATGGGCGGATGCGGCAGGCACGAAACTGCCCATCTGCGCCATGATGACGATCAGCGCGTTCTGGCGCAGGAAGGTCGATTTACCGCCCATGTTGGGGCCAGTGAGCAACCAGATCGCTCCGTCGCCCTCGCCATCATGCGGCGACAGATCGCAGGCATTGGCGACGAAAGCGGTTCCCGCCTGGCGGCGCAGCGCCTGTTCGACGACCGGGTGACGGCCGCCGTCTATGGCAAACATCTTCGACAGATCGACCAGAGGACGGCAATAGGCCTGCTCCTCGGCGAGCGTCGCGAGACCGGCCGATACGTCCACGACCGCGAGCGCCAGCGCCGCTGACTTGATCGCCTCTGCTTCGGCGACCACAGCAGCGGTCAGCCTGTCGAAGGCCTCGAGCTCGATCGACAGCGCCCGGTCGGCGGCATTGGCGATCTTGGTTTCGAGATCGGACAGCTCCGTCGTGGTGAAACGCATGGCATTGGCCATGGTCTGGCGGTGGATGAAGCGCGCCCGCGCCTCGGGACCTTCGGTCATCGGCCCGGCATTGCCCTGCGTCACCTCGATGAAATAGCCGAGCACGTTGTTGTACTTGATCTTCAGCGACTTGATGCCGGTTTCCTCGGCATAGTTCAGCTGCAGACCGGCGATGACGCGGCGAGACTGGTCGCGCAGCGCCCGCATCTCGTCAAGCTCGGGGCTCGCGCCATCGCGCAGGAAGCCGCCGTCTCGCTTCAAGAGGGGAAGCTCGTCACCGAGAACCGTTGCGAGTTTCTGCACAAGCTCGCCCGGCAGCGCCCTCAGCGCCTGCAACGAGCCGGCCAGTTCTTCGGAAAGATTTCCGCTGCCAAGCAGCCCCGCCACTTCAACCGCCGCCTTGCAACCCGCCAGGATCGCGCCGAGATCCCGCGGACCGCCGCGGCCGAGCGACAGACGCGACAAGGCCCGCGGCATATCCGGCACGTGTTTCAGCGCGGAACGCAGGTCGCTGCAGAAGGCGGGTTGATCGGAGAGCGCGGTGATCGAATCGAGCCGGGCGTTGATCCGCTCCGGATCCGTTAGCGGCGACATCAGCCGCTCGGCAAGCAGACGGGCGCCGCCGCCGGTCACTGTCCGATCCAGCGCCTTCAGGAGCGTGCCGTTGCGATCGCCGGACTGCGTCTTGACGAGTTCGAGATTGGCGCGGGTGGCGGGATCGATGAACAGCGTCGAGGCGGCACTTTCCCGCTCGGGCGTGCCGAGCGGCGGACGTTCGGCGAACTGCGTCTTCTCCACATAGGAAATCGCGGCTGAAGCGGCGGCGAGTTCGGCGCGGGAAAAACTGCCGAAGCCATCGAGCGTCTTCACGCCGTAATAGCGGGTGACGCGGTTCTCCGCCGTGGCGCTGTCGAACAGGACGCCGGGTTGCGGAACGGCGACGCGGCCGAGAATGTCGATGACCGGGCGCATCTCCGGATCATGGAAGACGGTATCGGCGAGAATAAGTTCTCGCGGCTCGATGCGCAGGATATCGGCGAGCAGCCGCGTCTCGGTGGTTTCGGCGAGCCGGAAGACGCCCGTGGAAATATCGATCCAGGCGAGCGCGATTGCCGGCTCCGAACTGCCGCGAATGCGGGCGAGCGCCATCAGGTAGTTCGATTCGGACGGCGAGAGCAGCTTGTCCTCGGTGATCGTACCGGGCGTGACGAGGCGCACGACGTCGCGCTTGACCACCGACTTGGAGCCGCGTTTCTTGGCTTCCGCCGGATCTTCGACCTGCTCGCAGACGGCGACGCGGAAACCGAGCCCGATCAGCTTCTGCAGGTAGTCGTCGGCCGCATGCACCGGCACGCCGCACATCGGGATTTCCTGACCGAGATGCTGGCCGCGCTTGGTGAGCGTGATGCCGAGTGCCCGCGAGGCCTCGACGGCGTCCTGGAAGAACAATTCGTAAAAATCGCCCATGCGATAGAACAAGAGCGAATCCGGATTGTTCGCCTTGATCTCGATATACTGCTCCATCATCGGCGTGGCGGTGGCGCGGCTTTCCTCCGTCGCCAGTTGAACGGCGGTGAGAACCTCGGCATTGTGGGTGATTGGCTCGGCTATAAAAGTCATGCTTGTCCCAAAAAAGTGGTGCCACACTATCCATGCGCGTTTATAGAAGACAACAACAAAGCGGCGCAGGAGTGCCGTCGCCCACAAAAGGTTGGAGGATCCATGCCGGCAAAGGACAAGAGCAGTCGCAGCACGACCAGCGTAACGGACCAGGAAGCGCTCGACTTCCACTCCCAGGGAAGGCCCGGCAAGCTCGAAATTTCTCCAACCAAGCCTATGGCGACACAGCGCGACCTGTCGCTTGCCTATTCGCCCGGCGTCGCCGTCCCGGTCAAGGCAATCGCGGCCAACCCCGCAACCGCCTATGACTACACGACCCGAGGCAACATGGTGGCCGTCATTTCCAACGGCACCGCCATTCTCGGCCTCGGAAATCTCGGCGCACTGGCTTCAAAGCCGGTGATGGAAGGAAAGTCGGTCCTGTTCAAGCGTTTCGCCGACGTTGATTCGATCGACCTCGAAGTCGATACGGAAGACGCCGACGAATTCATCAATTGCGTGCGGTTCCTCGGCCCCTCCTTCGGGGGTATCAATCTGGAGGACATCAAGGCGCCGGAATGCTTCATCATCGAGCAGAAACTGCGCGAGATCATGGATATCCCCGTCTTCCATGACGACCAGCACGGCACGGCGATCATCGCAACTGCAGGCCTCATCAACGCGCTACAGCTGACAGGCCGCGATCTCAAGACCACACGGCTGGTGTGCAACGGCGCAGGTGCGGCGGCGATTGCCTGCGTCGAGCTCATCAAGTCGATGGGTTTTGCGCCCGAAAACATCATCATGTGCGACACGAAGGGCGTCATCTATCAGGGCCGCACCGAAGGCATGAACCAATGGAAGTCCGCGCATGCGGTCAAGACCGACCGGCGTACGCTCGAAGACGCAATGGACGGCGCGGATGTGGTGCTCGGCCTATCGCAAAAGGGTGCCTTCTCGGTGGCGATGATCCGCTCCATGGCGGCGAAGCCGATCATCTTCGCGATGGCCAATCCCGATCCGGAAATCACGCCGGAGGAGGTGTCTGCCATTCGCGACGACGTGATCATGGCCACCGGCCGATCCGACTATCCGAACCAAGTCAACAATGTGCTTTGCTTTCCCTACATGTTCCGCGGTGCGCTCGACGTCCATGCCTCGACCATCAACGAAGCCATGAAGATTGCGGCGGCCGAGGCCTTGGCAAACCTTGCCAAGGAAGACGTGCCGGATGACGTGGCTGCCGCCTATCAGGGCAACCGGCCGCGCTTCGGGCCGCAATACATCATTCCCGTGCCGTTCGATCCGCGTCTCATCTCGGCCATCCCGGTCGCCGTCGCCAAGGCTGCGATGGACAGCGGCGTTGCCCGCAAACCGATTGCCGACCTTGCCGCCTATGGCCGCCAGCTTTCCGCACGCCGCGACCCGATCGCTTCGACGCTGCAGCGCATCTACGAGCGCGTACGCCGCCAGCCGAAGCGGATCGTCTTTGCCGAAGGCGAAGAGGTGCAGATGATGCGCTCGGCGCTCGCCTATGTGAACCAGGAACTCGGCACGGCGCTGCTTCTCGGCCGCGAAGAGCAGATGCGGGAGATGGCTGAACGCGAGGGCATCGACCTCGACCGGCCTGGCATCCAGATCGTCAATGCGCGCATTTCCAAGCGCACCGGCGCCTATACGGACTATCTCTACGCTCGGCTGCAGCGGAAGGGCTACCTGTTCCGCGACGCGCAGCGCCTGATCAACAACGACCGCAATCACTTCGCCGCCTGCATGGTGGCTTTGGGTGACGCGGACGGCATGGTGACGGGCATTACCCGCAACTATTCGACGGCGCTCGAGGACGTGCGCCGCTGCATCGACCCGAAACCGGGACACCGCGTCATCGGCGTGTCGCTGGCGCTTTGCCGCGGCCGCACGGTGCTGGTCGCTGATACCGCCGTGCACGACATGCCGTCGGCGGAAGAACTGGCCGATATCGCCGAGGAAGCGGCAGGTCTCGCCCGCCGGCTCGGTTATCTCCCGCGCGTGGCGATGCTTGCCTATTCGACCTTCGGCCACCCCTCCGGCGAACGGTCGGAGCGGGTCCGCGAGGCCGTCAACATCCTCGACAAGCGCCGCGTCGATTTCGAGTATGACGGCGAGATGGGCGCTGACGTAGCGCTCAATGCGCGGGTGATGGAACAGTATCCGTTCTGCCGCCTGTCCGGCACCGCCAACGTGCTCGTCATGCCGGCATTCCACTCTGCCTCGATCTCAACCAAGATGCTGCAGGAACTGGGCGGATCGACCGTCATCGGTCCGCTGCTCGTCGGCCTCGACAAATCGGTTCAGATCGTTTCGATGGCCGCCAAGGATTCCGACATCGTCAACATGGCGGCACTTGCGGCACACAACGCCGGCAGTTGATCGGAGTAAACCGACAAACGAAAAAAGCCCGCTCGGGAAACCGGAGCGGGCTTTTTCATGCAATATGTCGATCTTGATCAAAAATACTCAGGACGAGCCTGCTGAATACTTGTTACGCAATGCAGAAGGTCTGCTCAAAAAGCTGCCACTCACGAGCAAACTGTATTCAAAAATGCTGCATCGCGTCAAGATATTTTGCGCCTGCGAAGGCTTTTTTCAATCAACTGGCGAACCGGCCTGCATCTGCACCGTAATAGTTGAGGTAACGGCCGGAGATATTGGTGATCGGCAGGACGATCAGAACATCCGTGGTGCGGAAGGCATGATCGACGACTGCGCCCCTGCCGACCATGGCGCCGAGGCGCATGTAACCCTTGATCAACGGCGGCAGGGCGGCGAGCGCCTTGCGCATGTTGATCGCTTCGACCGGCATCAGATCCATCGTGCGGAACAGTTCCGGGCGGGCCGAGACGTCCCATTCCTCGCGCACCACCATGTTGTGATGCAGGAAGGAGAGCGCCAGTGCATGTTCTTCCGGAATGACGCCGGGGAAGGAGCCGCAGCCGAACATGGTGTCGACGCCGTATTTCAGAGCATAGGCCCAGTTGCCCTGCCACAGAAGCTCGACGGTGCGCTTGGTGCGATATTCCGGCAGGACGCAGGAGCGGCCGAGTTCCATGAACTTCTTGTCGGGGTGGCGTTCCAGCAGGGAACCGACGGAAAATTCGGAAGCCGAGTAAAAGCCGCCCGTCGTGGCCGCGACGTCCTGGCGAAGCAGCCGATACGTACCGACGATCTGGTCTTCCGGATCGCCCTCGATCGACGTATCCAGCACCAGCAGATGATCGCAGACGAGGTCCCACGCATCGGCATCGCGCTTGCGGCGGTCGGCATCCGGCGGGATCTGCGCCTTCATTTCCTCGACGAAGACCTTGTAGCGCACCGCCTGCGCGGCATCGATCTCCGCCGCATTGCGGGCAAGGCGGGTTTCGAGATTTCCGATACGACCGAGCACATCCGGTGCCGGGGCACTGACGCCCCGGACACGGGTCTGCGGCTGGTCAGCCACGATCACCAGATCCAAAGGTTCGACTGTCATTGCGCGTCATCCTGGTCTCTACAATCCTGCCTGGCTTAAACCACGTTTCTGCGACAGGATAGTGACATCGGAGCTACAAGCAAAGACCGGCCGTCATTGATCGAGCAAGCGGCCGATTTCCACGGTCAGCACCTTCGGGTCGGCAGGCTTCGAAAGGACCGCGCTCGCCCCGGCGGCCAGCAATTGTTCACGGGTGCCAGTCTGGTGGTCAGACGTAAGCACGATGACCGGAACGGCCCTTCTTCCCGACTGGCGCTCCTCCTCGCGAACCCGTCTCAGCATCGAGAGTCCGTCGCCGCCGGGCATGTTGAGATCGGTGATGATCAGTTCCGGGGCGACGCGGATCGCCGCCGGCGCATCAAACAGGGCGACAGCAAGCGCTTCGAAATCCCCGACGACGCGCACCGAGTGACCGGCGCGCTCCAGGACAGCGCGGACCATGAAGGCGTTGACCGGATCGTCTTCCGCCAGAAGCACGCCGCCTTCGACCGGCTTTTCGCGCAAGGCCGGGGCTTCACGCAGCACCGGTCGGTTGTCGTTGATGGCGTCGCGCACTTCCATTCCCTTCATGCGGCCCCGCAGGACCTCGACCAATGACTTTTCCCGCAACGGCCGAATGAGCCATGCATGATACCCGTCCATCTGGTTGATCGGCCGACCGTTGCGTTCTTCCGGATTGACGAGATAGGTCTTGCGCAGCTTCTGCTGCTCAAGGCTTGGCATCTCCACCAAGAGCTGCCGGAACTGCGCGGCGTGCCGGTGATCGACGATGATGTCCGTCAGCAACGTTGCCGCCGAAAGCGCATGAACGGCGACTGCCTGCGCCTCTTCTAGCGTTTCGGCGCATTCGCAGAAGCCGCCAAGTGTTCTGATTGTCGAAGAGAGTGCCTTGGAGGCAGGACCTGCAGGCGCCATCACCAGAACCCGAGAACCGGCAAGGACACCTTTTCTGGCAAGGGCGGCAGCGGCAAGGTCGCAGCCGAGGGCAGGAAAGCGGATTTCGAAAGTGCTGCCTTTGCCTGGAACGCTGGAGACCGTCAGCGAGCCGCCGAATTCCTCCATGATGCGCCGCGAGATCGCCAAACCAAGACCGGAACCGCCGGAGCGCTGGGCGTTGCCTCCCGCCTGTTCGAACTCGTCGAAGACACGGGCCTGCTCCTGTGCGGTCATGCCCGGGCCGCTGTCGTCGATTCGGATGACAATGGCCTCGCGCTCGACGGAGGCACTGACGAGAACACCGCCAGTACGCGTGAACTTGACGGCGTTGCCGACGACATTGAACAGAACCTGGCGCAGGCGGGCTGCGTCGAAATCCATCAGGCCCGGCACGTCCGCGGTGACGGTAGCGCCGATTTCAATGCCTTTTTCATGCGCCCGGTGCGACAGCATCTCGACGACGCTTTCGACCGTCTCGCGCAGCGGCTCCGGCGTCGGGCGGAGCTGGAAGCGGCCAGCCTCGATCGAGGAGAAATCGAGCAGGTCATCAACCAGCTGCACCAACGCATGGCCGGACTGGCACATGCCGGCGAGATAGTTTTTCTGCTCGCTGGTCAGCCGCGTCTGGCTGATCAGATCGCTCATGCCGAGAATGCCGGACAACGGCGTGCGGATTTCATGGCTGACCGTTGCCAGCAGCCGCGACTTCGCCTGGCTGGCGATTTCGGCCTTGCGGCGCGCTTCCTCGCGTTCACGGGCAACCCGGCTTTCCTCGGTAACATCGCGGGCGATGCTGTGCAGCATGAAGACGCCGCTCGCCGGCTCGCGGGCGATGACGTCATGCCAATCGAACAGCTTCACGCCGGAATCGGTGCCGATCCGCACGATATAGTGATTGGGGCCGGTTGCAGGCTCGAAATCGATGCCGAGCACCTCGCAGGTCATGCCTTCCGGCTGCAGCCATCCGGTCACACGGCGGAAGACGGTGTTGGCCTGCACGATCTTGCCGCCCGGTTCGCGGATGATCGCGATATCGCCGAGTGCGTCGTGGATGGTGGAAAGAAGCTGCGATGTTTCGCTACGCTCCCAGTGTTTGTCGCTCGCCTTTTCCGCGCGGACACGGCCATAGGCCGCAGCGGGGCGAGCGACGGAGCGATACCAATCCCTGAGCAGCAGAGCAGAACCCGTGATACCGGCGCCAGCAAGGCCTGCAGACAGCAGGTAGAGGCCCGCGTCGATGCCGGCACCGAGAATGGCGGCGGAGCAAAGCAGGCCCGTAACGGCCAATGCCGGTTTCAGCGCCGGAAATTTTTCCTTGGGCACATCGAAGCGGTCGTTCGGCTCCAGCGAATGGGGGTCGTCGCCCGGCGAGACCCCGGACGCGCCTTGCTGCCCCAGCGTGCGGCCGGGCGCGCTGAACTCGGCTGCAATCCGCTTCTTGAGGTTTGGCAGGTCGCTCATGACGCCTGCCTAACACGACAAGCGTTTTGATTGGCTTCAACCGGTCTTTAAAATTTTACACGTCCTGCTTTTTCATATGCAGGATCTCGTCGAGGATGATCGCGCCGGCGCCAAGCGTAATGAAACTGTCAGCGAGATTGAAGACGGCGAACGACCATGTCGGCAGGTGAAACAGCACGTAGTCGATAACATAGCCAAGCAGCAGGCCATCGATGAGATTGCCGATGGCGCCGGCGATGATCAGCGCATAGCCGAGATGCGTGAAGTACCGGCCATCAGGTGTCTTTCGCCATAGCCAGATGACGAAGGCAACAACGACGACCCTGAGGCCAATGATGAACCAGCGCTCGACGCCCGAGAACAGCGAAAAGGCAACGCCGTAGTTGTAGACGCGGTGCAGCGCCAGGAACGGCAGGACGGGCACGTCCTGACCATAGGGCAGCCAGAGCTCGACTGCCGCCTTGATCACTTGGTCGAGCAGGACCGCCACGACGATGAGGACCGCGATGGGCAGCGGCCGGGAAAACAAAGCCGGACGATGCGTCATGCCCTGGCGTCCAGCGTCAGGAGATGGCGGCGCGCCTCGAACAGCATGATGCCGGTGGCGATCGCCAGGTTGAGCGAATCGGCGCGGCCCTGTTGGGGAATACGGGCGAGTGCGGTCGCCTCCTTTGCCAGCTCGTCGGGCAGGCCCGCCTGCTCGTTGCCCATCAAGAGAACGACGGGCTTCTTGCGGTAGTCGATGGTGCGATAATCGACGGCGCCGGCGAGATGCGTGGCAACCACCTGAACGCCGGCCGCCTTCTGCCATTTGATGAAATCGGCGACGTTGGCGCGGATGACCGGCATTGCAAAGACCGAGCCCATGGTCGCCCGCACCGTTTCCAGCGAAAAGGGATCCGTGGTCTCGCCGATCAGGATGACGCCGGACGCCCCTGCCGCATCGGCGGTGCGGATGATGGTGCCGAGATTGCCGGGATCGCGGACGCGATCGAGCGCCACATAGGTCTCACCCAGTTCGGGCCTAATATCCTTCAGGCTTGCATAGCGCTGCTCGAAGACGCCGACGACCATCTGCGGATTGTCGCGACGGGTAATGGCCGACAGCACCTTTTCGCTGACTTCCAGCACCAGGCCGCCGGTCGATACAGTCTTCAGCGCCACCTGCTCGACCTGCGCCTTGCCCTTGGCCGCCTTGGCGTAGACCAGCGTCTTTATGGTCCAGCCGAGATCGAGCGCGTCGATGACGAGCTTCAGCCCTTCGGCGATGAAGGAATGCGTCTCGTCGCGCTCCTTCTTGTTGGACAGCGCCTTGATGTCCTTGATGATCGGATTGGCAAGGCTGGTGACTTCCTTTACCTGGCCGACGCGGCGGGGGCCGTGGTCCCTGTGGTCATAGTTCATTTCGGCACCCATCGGCTAAAAAGGGAGGTGGAAAGCGCCCGGCCCGGCTCATTGCCGTCAAGCCCGCCTTCCCTCAAGATAAGTTCGCCCGATTCCACCACGCCGCCACGCCCGCGCATCGTCTCGCGCATCAACTCATGGATGGAATAGAAGCTCGCGCGGATCGAATAGGCTGTGAGGACGAGGCCCCTCGCCTCCGGCGACAGTATCTCGCGGCAGATGTCGAGCATCAAGGCGAGATGGTCGAAAAGCTGCCAGACCTCGCCATTCGGGCCGCGGCCGAATTTCGGCGGGTCGGTCAGGATGATGTCATAGCGGCTGCCGCGGCGCTCCTCGCGCTGGATGAACTTCATCGCATCCTCGCAGATCCACCGGATCGGCAGATGCTCGGCACGGCCCAGCGCCTGGTTTTCCCGCGCCCAGCCGATCGCCTTCTTGGAGGCATCGACGTGGGTCACCTCTGCACCGGCCTTGGCGGCGATCAGCGAGGCGACGCCGGTATAGCCAAAGAGGTTAAGCACTTTCAGCGGCCGGCCTGCGGTTTCGATCTCACCCTTCATCCAGCTCCAGTGGGCGAGCTGCTCGGGAAAGACGCCGACATGGCGGAATGCGGTGAAGCGGCCGTAGAACTCGGCGTCTAGGATCTGCATCGGCCATGTCTCGCCGAGCGCATCCTTCGGAAACCGCCAGCGGCCCATGCCGTCCTCGTCCGTGTCTCCGGTGAAGATCGAATCCACATTATCCCAAACATGCGGCGGCAATGTCTTCGGCCAGAGCGCCTGGGCCTCCGGCCGCACGATCCGGTAGGGGCCGTATTGCTCGAGCTTCAGGCCGTCGCCGCTGTCGATCAGGTGATAGTCACGCGCGCCCTTTGTCTCGAGGATGACCGGGATGCGCTCCTGTGGCTTCGCTCCGCTGCGGATACGAACTTCGGCGCGGGGCGGCTGGCTCTCGAGGGCTGCCATCTTTGCGGCGACCTTTTGGGTGACTGGCTTTTCTACGCTTTTGCGAACGAAAGGAACGCCATCGCCACGCGCCGGATATCCCTGCGATGTTTTCTTGGCCAACGGTTTACCGGCGCCAGGCGGTTTTCCGCGCACAGCCACCGTCTGCCCGGCTTTTCCTTTGGGCCGTCGATCTTTGTCTTTCACTCGGGGTCGTCCGTCATCTCTTCGCTTCAAGCGCTGCAAATAGCACCGCTCCTCCTGTTGGCAAAGCTGTTTCACGTCTTACATACGGGGCACAATCGCGACGAGGGAGAATCATCATGGAAATGAAGGGGGAAGAGCGCATCGCCGCTCAACGGGATGCGGTCTGGGCAGCGCTCAACGACCCCGACGTTCTCAAGCAGTGCATACCGGGCTGCCAGTCGATCGAACGAAAGTCAGCAACCGAGTTTTCGGCGTCGCTGAAGGTGAAGATCGGTCCGATCCCGATAGTCTTCTTCGGCAAGATTACTCTTTCGAATGTCAAAGCATCCAACAGCTATACGATTTCCGGTGAAAGCGCAGGCGGTATCGCCGGCCTTGCGAAAGGCCGCGCCGATGTGACGCTGACCGAATATGGCGACGAGACCATATTGGCCTATGATGCGAGCGCGGAAATCGGCGGCAAGCTGGCGCAGCTTGGGTCGCGGCTGGTCGGCTCAAGCGCCAGCAAACTGGCCACAAAATTCTTCTCCGATTTCAGCGCCGCCGCCAACGCCGTATCGGAAGCCTGAGGCCTACTTCGATGAAACGGGAAGCATGGTCTGCGACGCCATGGTTTCCGCGCGGGTACGGTGCTTCTCCGCCTCGGCATGCCACTTGAGCGCTTCGCTGGCCTCGTTGCGCGCCCGCTTGCGATACTTGCCCTGGCTGAACCAGGTGGCAAGGGACCCGAGGATCATGCCGATGATCACGGCAAGAAACAGGAAAACGAAGAACGGCGCCGAGGCGGACAAAACGCTATCGGCCGGATTGAACGGATTGAGCGCCAGGGTGACCATCTGCCGATTGGCGACCGACAGCACGATCAGGACGATGCCGATCGGAACCAGCACCACGATATTCACCAGCTTCTTCATCATCATTCCGTCTCCGTCATTCTAGCCCGACGCAGTGGCACTTTGATCTGCGGCATAATTTTGTCCTTAAATCGGTGGGATCTAAGGAATTATGCAGGCGCATCGAGCGGACCTGTACGGCTCATTCATCATCTTCATCGTCGGAACCGGGATTGAGCCGCTCACGCAGTTCCTTGCCGGTCTTGAAGAAGGGAACCCATTTTTCCTCGACGAACACACTGTCGCCGGTGCGCGGGTTGCGCCCGGAGCGCGAAGGCCGGTTCTTGACCGAAAACGCGCCGAAACCGCGCAATTCGACCCGGTTTCCGCCAGCCAGGGCATCTGTGATTTCATCGAGAACTGCGTTGACGATATTTTCGACATCACGGTGATAGAGGTGCGGATTGCGAGCCGCAACAATCTGCACCAGTTCTGACTTGATCACTGTCGCCCCCTCTTGTGAATTTACGTTTGTTCTTAAAGTGTTATGCCCATCGAATGGCCATGTCCACCTGTTGTGCAGGATGCCGAGCCGTTTTCAGGCCTCCCAAAACGGCAGACAAGAGATCATCGGGCGTTTTCAATCGCTGCCAACCTGCCAAACGGAAACCAGACCGTCAAGAAACAACTTCTCGCGACCCATTTTTTCAAGGTTGCCAAGGAGCGGAAAAGCTTCATATCCCAAGGATTTGAGCCATGCGGCCGCGGCCGACCCTAGCCCGAACGGCAAGGACGTGCCGGGCGCCTTCCACTCGATAATCTCAAGCTCCTTGTCGACCTTGCGGCCGTTCAGAAAGGAGCGGATCTCTTCATCGCCGCCGAGTTCGTCGACCAGCTTCAGCTTGAGCGCCTGGCGGCCGGTAAAGATGCGCCCGTCGGCAAGCTGCCGGGCTTCGTCGCGCGGCATTTTCCGCCGGTCGGCGACCAGATCGATGAACCAGTTGAGACTATCATCGATCATCGCCTGGATCACGGCCTTGGCGTCGTCGCTCGGCGGGTGGAAAGGCGAAGGCTCGGCCTTGAGTGGCGCCGATTTGATCTCCTCGAGCGAGACGCCGACCTTGTCCATCAGGGTCTTGATCTGCGGGTATTGGAAGAGAACACCGATCGAACCGGTGATCGAGGTCTCGCCTGCGATGATGCGGTCGCCGGCAAGCGCGATCATGTAGCCGGCCGAAGCGGCCAGCGTGCGAATATCGGCGACGACCGGCTTCTTGGCTGCCACCTTGCGGATAGCCTTGAACAGCACTTCGCCTCCATAGGTGGTTCCGCCCGGCGAGGTAATGGTGACGACCAGCGCCTTGACGGCATTGGTTTCGGCGATGCGATCAAGGCGCTCCAGCAGTTCGCGGTCATCCTGGACGATCCCGGAGATATGGACCCGCGCGATGTGTGGTCGGCTGAAAGCGCCCGTCTGCCCCGCGGTCGAATAGACATAGGCCGCGATGCCGGCGCAGAGTATCAGAGCGATGGACACGAGCCGCCAGAAACCGAGTTTCCGCCGAAGCTGCCGCCGGTCGGCGATAGCGAGTTGATCCATGACTTTCCTCCTCTTCAAGGCCGGGACAAACCGCCCCTTGCACGAAACGAACAATCCATAACTGCGGCACCGCCACGTTGTAACCCGGTTTGAACAAAATTCGAGCCTCCATTGTCGCGGAACAAAAAAATCTCCATATTCAGGGCCACTCACATCGTCGGCCCAGCAGGTCCTCTGTGCATTTGCGCCGCGATGATTTTGAACGACAGGCTATTTCATGTTGAATGACGTGCAATTTTCCGGCGCCTTGCCGCATTCGGGGCCGCCCCTCGCCGACGCTTATACGGTGGCCGCGCGCCATTCCCGGCTGGTCAAGCGGCTGAAGATCATCCTGCCGCTGCTGGCTGTTCTGATCGGCGCAATTTTCGTCGCCGTTTCAGTGGTGCGTGCCTTCCTGCCGGAAAACCTGCAGATCGAAAATGCGACGATCGAAAACGGCAAGATCGTCATGCAAAATCCGGCAATCTCCGGCCGCAACAAGCAGGACATCAGCTATTCGATGAAAGCGGTGCGCGCGCTGCAGGACATCGCAAATCCCGATATCATCACGCTTGAGACGATCCATGCGGAGATGCCCGTCAACGACACGCTGATCGCCACCGTCGAGGCGACCAGCGGTATCTACGATCGCGGCGGCAACACATTGAATATGAATGCGCCTTTCAGCATCAGCATGAACAATGGCATCGTCGCCGATTTTCAGACGGCCTATCTCGACATCAATGCCGGCGAGATGGAAACCAGGAAGCCGATCGCAATCAGCATGAACGGCGGTTCCATTGTTGCACAGTCGTTGAGAATGACGGATAAGGGGCGCATTGTTACATTTGAAGGCATGGTGAAGGTCGTCGTCGATCCCAAAACCATTCGCAAAACCGCCAACTAGAAAAACCGGTGCACATATGTCGGCTATTTCCGCCTTTTCCTTTCGGCTTGCCGGAACATTCATTCTCTTGAGCCTTTTTGCCGGCACCTCCGCATCTCCAGTCGCCGCCCAGGAGACGAAGAGCAAGATGAAGGGGCTCGAACTTTCCAACGACGAGCCGATCCAGATCGAGAGCGACAAGCTCGAAATCAAGGACCCCGAAAGCAAGGCCATATTCACCGGCAATGTGAAGGTCGTTCAGGGAACGACGACGTTGCAGGCCGGCAACATGGTTGTCTATTACAAAAAAGGCGGCGGCGCGATTTCCAGCGGCAATGCCGATATCGACCGCATCGAGGTCGACAAGAAGGTGTTCCTGCAATCGGGCACGCAGCAGGCGACGGCCGATAGCGGCGAATTCAACTTGACGGCGCAGACGCTGGTGCTGAAGGGCAAGCAGGTCGTTCTGTCGGAAGGCAAGAACGTCTTCACCGGCTGCCAGTTGAACGTCCAGATGGATACCGGCGAAGCGCAGCTCGAAGCTTGCGGCGGTCGCGTCCAGATTCAGCTCGATCCGAAGTCCCAGAAAACGAACTGATGCAGACGCCGACGTGAACATCCCCTTCCTTCACAAACACAAGCGGGCCGGCAAGCACGACGCGGCCGTACCGGCCCGCGTCGTCGACAAGGCGCGCTACGAAGGCACGCTGATTGCGCGCGGCCTGACGAAGGCCTATCGCGGACGCCGGGTCGTCAATGGCGTGTCGCTGGTCGTGCGCCGTGGTGAAGCCGTCGGCCTTCTCGGACCCAACGGCGCCGGCAAGACGACCTGTTTCTACATGATCACCGGCCTGGTGCCGGTCGATGAAGGCTCGATCGAGATCAACGGCAACGAAGTCACCACGATGCCGATGTATCGCCGCGCCCGCCTCGGCGTCGGCTATCTGCCGCAGGAAGCCTCGATCTTTCGCGGCCTGACCGTCGAGGAGAATATCCGCGCCGTTCTCGAGGTTCACGACAAGAACCGCGACCGGCGCGAGAGCAAGCTCAATGAGCTGCTCGGCGAATTCAACATCTCCCACTTGCGCAAGTCGCCTGCCGTGGCGCTTTCGGGTGGCGAACGCCGCCGCCTGGAAATTGCCCGGGCGCTCGCAACCGACCCGACCTTCATGCTACTCGACGAACCCTTCGCGGGCGTCGATCCGATTTCGGTCGCCGATATCCAGGCGCTGGTGCGGCACCTGACATCGCGCGGGATCGGCGTATTGATCACCGACCATAATGTCCGCGAGACGCTCGGCCTGATCGATCGCGCCTATATCATCCATGCGGGCGAAGTACTGACGCATGGGCGCGCCAACGACATCGTCACCAATGCGGATGTCCGCCGCCTTTATCTCGGCGACAATTTCAGCCTTTGAGGCTCGTTCTCTCTATTTCATGGTAAACGAAAATAGCGGCGGCAGACAAAAATCTGCCGCTTCCGGGACATTTCTCTTGACCGTTCGCCGGATTTGCGCAAATTTTGCTCACCCGCCGATGCTGCAGCGCAATATACCGACAGCAACCACCGGGTTTCGCAGGTTCCGATGACATCGACCCGGAGTATCGCAAGCCGAAAGCGGGCTCCGCCGTGCCGCTTTGCGCATTTTATATGCCTATTGCATAGAAAAATGCCCGACCGCCTCGATATTCATCTTATTTCCCATGAGTGCTTGACCAAACCTCATTAATAAGCAATTTTTGGGCCAGTTGAAGAATTGGCGAATTCACTCCGCAAAAGATGAACGCCGGCTCGGAGAATTGAGGGGAGTTTCGCGTCCGCATGGCCCTGTCAGCCAGCCTCTTCCTGCGTCAAAGCCAGACCCTGGCAATGACCCCGCAACTGATGCAGTCCATCCAGCTGCTGCAGATGACGCATTTCGAGCTGAACCAGTTCATCGAGCTCGAAGTCGAGAAGAATCCGCTGCTCGAATTCGCCGCGAATGACGACGCCTCCGGCGGAACGGACCGCCTCGGCAAGGACGAACTCCATATCACACCCGACGAACGCAGCGAGCGCGACAGCGGCGATACCGCATCCTTCGACCCGATGGGCGACGTCTACGACAGCACGACATCTGCGACCGGCGAACGGATGAGCGAGCAGCTCGACGCCAATTTCGAGAACGTCTTTCCCGACGACACGACGCCGCAGCGGGCGGATGCGCCGGAATTGCTCAGCCAGTGGAAATCCATGCCGGGTGGCGGCGAGGGCGAAAGCAGCGACGGCTACGATCTCGACGATTTCGTCGCCAACCGCGTGACGCTGCGCGATTTCCTCAATGAACAGGTGCCGTTCAGCGTGCACGGCGCGGCCGACCGGCTGATTGCCCAGCATCTGATCGACCAGCTCGACGAGGCCGGCTATCTGCATGCCGATATCAGCGAGATTGCCGAACGGCTGAGCTGCGCGGTGGCCGATGTGGCGCGGGTGCTCGACAGCCTGCAGCAGCTCGATCCGCCCGGTGTTTTCGCTCGAACCCTGAGCGAGTGCCTGGCCATCCAGTTGCGCCTGCGCGACCGGCTCGACCCCGCCATGGCGGCGCTGCTCCAGAACCTGGAACTGCTTGCCCGGCGCGATTTCGCCAGCCTGAAGCGGATTTGCGGCGTCGATGAAGAAGACCTCATCGACATGCTGGCGGAAATCCGCAAGCTCGATCCGAAGCCCGGCACCAGTTTCGAGGCAAGCCCATCGGAGGCGATCGTTCCGGATATCGTCGTGCGCCCCGCACAGGACGGCAGCTGGGCCGTGGAGCTCAACCCGGATACGCTGCCGCGCGTGCTGGTCAACCAGACCTATTACGCGACCGTTTCCCGCCACGCGCCGAAGAACAGCGCCGACCATGCCTTCCTGACCGAATGCCTGCAGACGGCCAACTGGCTGACCCGCAGTCTCGACCAGCGCGCCAAGACAATCATGAAGGTGGCGACCGAGATCGTTCGGCAGCAGGACTCCTTCCTCGTCAACGGTGTCGATCATCTGCGGCCGCTCAACCTGAAGACCGTCGCCGACGCCATCAAGATGCATGAATCGACCGTCAGCCGCGTCACGTCGAACAAATACATGCTGACGCCGCGCGGGCTGTTCGAGCTGAAATACTTCTTCACGGTGTCGATCGGATCGGCCGAGGGCGGAGACGGACATTCTGCGGAATCGGTGCGCCACCGCATCCGCAACATGATCGTGCTGGAAAGCCCGGACGCCGTGCTTTCAGACGATGATATCGTCGACATCCTGAAGAAGGGCGGTGTCGATATCGCTCGCCGGACGGTGGCGAAATACCGGGAGGCGATGAACATCCCTTCCTCTGTCCAGCGCCGCCGCGAAAAACGGGCGATGGCCAAGGTCTCCGCCTGACCAGGCGATTTCCCACAGAGCAGGGCTGGCCAACGCTCCGTGCCTACCACGAAAGGCGCGTCCCGGACATTGTCCTCGCTATTCCAGCGTTCAACAGGACCGACCTTGTTAACTCTTCGTTTGACTTTTCGAACAACCTGAAGTATGAGGCGGCCGCAATGAGCAAGGGGCTTAGAGCCCGCCGTAAGCATATCCCTCCAAATCTTGGCCATTAGACGCAAAATTCGCTTGCGTGCGTGAAATGCTTGGATGACGGATGCGGTTGGAATAGACTGGCTGCGCAAATCACGAAAAGAGAGGAAACTCCATGAGTGTGCGTGTATCCGGTAAACATATGGAAATCGGCGAAGCGTTCCGTCTGCGCATTGAAGACCAGATCGAACAGGCCGTAACCAAATATTTTGACGGAGGATATTCAAGCCAGGTCACCGTGGAAAAGTCTGGATCCCGTTTCAGCGCCGATTGCAAGATTCACCTGGATTCAGGTGCTGCCTTGCAGGCCAACGGCCAGGCGAATGACCCGCAAGCTGCGTTCGACGCGGCATCCGAGCGGATTGCCAAGCGCATCCGCCGGTACAAGCGCAAGCTCAAGGATCACCACAATGGCAATGGTAATGCAGGATTTGCCGAAGTAGCCTACACCGTGATGGATTCCGTGCCCGATGAAGACGACGAGCTTCCGGATAATTATGCACCGACGATCGTCGCGGAGAGTTCAAAACAACTGAAGACGATGTCTGTCGCAAACGCCGTGATGGCGCTCGACATGACAGACGAACCCGTCCTGATGTTCCGTAGCCCTGGCAATGAGCAGTTGAATATCGTCTATCGACGCAACGATGGAAACATTGGCTGGATCGATGCAGCCAATATCAAGGGCTGAGTGGATCAGATTGAGTGCCGGCTCGCCGGCGCTCAATCGACCGCTTTTTTCTGGTGGTGGATGCAGGCGAGACCGTTGACGGTCCGTCAGGAACCACCGAGAAAGATGGATGGAGCCGCCGTCCGGCATTGCCTGCCGGACGCGGTTTTCACCGGCGAACGAGGACAAAAAGAATGGCATTGGCAGGTTTGCTGCAGCAGAATGCGATACTTCCAGCCATGAAGGCCAATTCAAAGAAGCAGTTGCTTCAGGAATTGGCGGCAAAAGCATCCAAAATCACTGGACTTCCCGAACGGGAAATTTTCGACGTTATTCTCCAGCGTGAACGATTGGGTTCCACCGGTGTCGGCAACGGCATCGCGATCCCCCATGGCAAGCTCGCCCACCTTTCGTCGATCGTCGGCATTTTCGCGCGGTTGGAATCTCCGGTCGATTTCGAAGCGCTGGACGACCAGCCGGTCGACCTCGTCTTCCTGCTTCTGGCGCCCGAAGGCGCCGGCGCCGATCATCTGAAGGCGCTGTCGCGCATCGCCCGTGTTCTGCGCGATCCCGATACGGTCGCCAAGCTGCGCGCAACGGATTCGGCCTCCGGCATCTACGCATTCCTCAGCGACGACCAGGCTTCCAACGCGGCCTGATCCCCGCCTCAATACAGCTTCTGCTGGTTGAGGTGGTCTATGAATATGCGGAAGAGCTCCGCCTGGCTGGAAATGGCCAGGCGCCGATAAATATTCTTTCGGTGAATGCGCACCGTACCTTCGGAAATTCCAATAGTTTCGCCGATCGACGCATTGCTGTGGCCGCGCAAGATGAGCCGCACGATGTTGCGCTGCTGCAGTGTCAGCCGTTCCGCAGGCAGCAAGATGGGGCTTTCGTTTCTATTTCCATATCCCTTATGGGATATCGACAGCCGCCTCGCCGTCAACAATAATCCTCGCAATGATAAACGAGGAGAACGGCGATGGCAGGCAGACTTTCCGGAAAGACGGCATTGATCAGTGGAGGCGCTGGAGGCTGCGGCCTTGCCGCTTCCCAGCTTTTCGCCCGAGAAGGCGCCCGGGTCGGCATTGTGGATCTGCCGCGCAGCAAGGGCGAGGAGGTCGCGGCCGCGATCCGCGCCGAGGGCGGGCAGGCGGTCTTCGCGCCGGCGGACGTGTCCGTATCCTCCGAGGTGAAATCGGCGGTGAAAGCCGTTGAGGATGCTTTCGGGCCGATCACCGTCCTCTTCAACCATGCCGGCATCCTAGCAGTCGGGCCGTTCCTTGAGACAGAGGAAGACGAGTGGGACCGGCTGATGGCCGTCAATGTGCGCTCGATGTTCCTGATGACCAAGGCCGTGCTGCCCGGCATGCTGGCGGCGGGTGGCGGCAGCATCGTCTCCACCTCCTCGATCTCCGCCGTCGCCGCGACGCCGATGGAAGTGCTGTACGACACGACCAAGGGCGCCTGCCACATGTTCGCCCGCGCCATCGCCGTTGAATTCCGCGACCGCGGCATCCGCTCCAACGCCGTCTGCCCCGGCTTCATCGCCACCGACCACGGCAAGCGCGAGCTGGTGGGTCTGACAAAATATGGCGTCGATGTCTCCGACGCGGCAATCGCTGCCCAGCAGGGCCGGATGTGCGACCCTATGGAAGTGGCGCAGGCGGCGCTGTTCCTGGCAAGCGACGAATCCAGCTTCGTCAACGGCACGCATCTTTTCGTCGACAACTGCTTCACGGCCGTCTGAACAACAAAGGGGAGAACGGGAACATGATGGACGCAGGCGGACACTGGCGAAACTGGGTGGGAAATCAATCGTGCATCGTTCGCCACAGGGGGGCGCCCGAGAGCGAAGCGGCACTTTCGGAAATGGTGCGGGAGGCGACGTCGAACGGACTGAATGTCCGCTGTGCCGGGTCCGGTCATTCCTTTACCCCGGTGGCGCTGACCAGCGGGCTGCATCTGACGCTATCGAAGCTGCAGGGCATCACCAATATCGACACGGCGCGCAAGCGCGTTTCCGTCCATGCCGGCACGACGATCAACACGCTCGGCAAGGCGCTTAAAGCAAACGGCCTATCGATGATCAACCAGGGCGATATCGACAGCCAGGCGCTGGCGGGCGCTCTGACCACCGGCACGCACGGCACCGGCTTGAAGCTCGGCAACATGGCCTCGCAGATCGTCGGCATGCGGCTGGTGCAGCCTGACGGCAGCATTCTGGCGATCGACGACAGCCAGCCGGATATGCTGAACGCCGCCCGTGTCTCCCTCGGCATGCTCGGCGTCATCTCCGAAATCACACTGCAGGTGATGGACAGCTACAATCTGCATGAGAAGCTCTGGCGCTGTACCTTCGACGAATGCATGGAGAGCCACGACGATCTCGCCGCCAACCACCGGCATTTCGGCTTCTTCTGGTGTCCGGTGCCGGAAAGCCGGCATTGCTACTGCCTGCCGGACACATCATCGGTCTCAACGACGACAAGCCTCTCCGATGTCTGCGAGATGAAGACGATCGACATCACCGGCCGGCCGCCGATGGAAAGCGCCTTCGAGAAGATCGCCTATTCCTCGGAGATCTACCCGATCGAATACGTTCCGAATTTCCACGAGCTGGAATATGCCGTGCCGGTCCGATACGGCAAGCAGGCCTGCATGGAAGTGCGCAAGCTGATGCTGGAAAAACACCCGACCTGCATCTATCCGATCGAATACCGCTTCACCGCTGGCGACGGCGGCTGGATCAGCCCGTTCTTCGAGCAGGATTCGATCACGCTCTCGGTCTCCGGCGAGCCGGGCACGGACTACTGGAATTATTTGAAGGACGTTGACGATATCCTGCGCCAATTCGGCTCGCGCCCGCATTGGGGCAAGCTGCATTTTCTCGGCGCAGAGGATGTAACAGCGCTTTATCCGCGCTCGGGGGATTTTAGGGCGCTGCGGGCAAAGCTGGATCCGGAGGGGCGGTTTTTGAACGACCATCTGCGGCAGTTGTTCGGGTAATTTCGGGCGGAGCATGCCGAGGCCCACCCCCCCTCTGTCACTGCGTGACATCTCCCCCTCAAGGGGGGAGATCATTCTTTTCCCTTTATACGCCCTGAAGCCAATGGCAATCTCCCCCCTTGAGGGGGAGATGTCGGCGTCGCCGACAGAGGGGGGTTCCACGGCACATAGCCGGCTGCCCGTGTCTCAACCCGCCGGCGTCTCTTCCGCTGCAACCGCCTTCGGGCCGCCCTTGGCGACGCCGACCATGGCGGGGCGGAGCACGCGTTCGCCGATGGTGTAGCCGTCCTGGACCACCTGGACGACGGTGTTGTTCGGCACTTCGGTGTTCGGAACCTCGAACATCGCCTGATGGAAATTCGGGTCGAACTTCTGGCCGACCGGTTCCAGCTTCTGTACGCCATGGCGCTCAAGCGCCGAAAGCATGGCCCGCTCAGTCATTTCCACGCCTTCGACCAGCGCGTTGAAGCCCGCATCACCCGCCTGGCGCGCTTCGGTTGGGATGGCATCAAGCGCGCGGCGCAGATTGTCGGAGACGGCCAGCATGTCGCGGGCAAAGCCGGCGACGGAATAGGACTTCGCGTCCTTGACATCGCGCGCGGTGCGGCGGCGCAGATTGTCCATCTCGGCAGCAAGCCGCAGGTAACGGTCGCGATAATCAGCGGCTTCGGCCCTGGCGACTTCCAGGGGATCGGGTTCGACAGCGGCGGCTTCGACCTGCTCAGCGGCAGCGTCAGCGTTCACCGCGGCTTCTTCGGCTGCGTTGGCATCTGCTGCATGTTTGTTCGTGTCGTCGGTCATGACGGTCTCCGGAATGTCGCTATGTTAGGATTTGCAGCCGATATCGAGCTTTGAAGGGGAAAAATCAAGGGTTCAATCGAACGAGCGCGGCAAAAACCGGCGTTTCGGGTGTGATCATCGCGACAGCCGCGACATCAATTGCGCGGTATAGTCCACCATCGGCACGATGCGCGAATAGTTGAGCCGGGTCGGGCCGATGACCCCGACCGCGCCGATGATCTTGTCGTCGCCATCCTTGTAGGGCGCGACGATCAGCGACGAGCCGGAAAGCGAAAACAGCTTGTTTTCCGAGCCGATGAAGATGCGAACCCCAGGCCCGCTTTCGGCCAAGTTGAGAATTTCGATCAGGCTATCCTTCTTTTCCAGATCGTCGAACAGCATGCGCAGCCGGTCGATATCCTCGGCACCGGCAAGTCCCTCAAGCAGGTTGGCGCGGCCGCGGACGATCAGCTTGGTCGGGTTTCCTTCCGTTTCACTGCCCGCCCAGATGGCGAGGCCCCGCTCGACGAGGTCTTGGCTCAGCGTATCGAGTTCGCGCCGGACGGTTTCCTTGACCTTCTCCAGTTGGCTACGCACTTCGGGCAGCGTCTGGCCGGCGAGATGCGCATTCAGGAAATTGGCGGCCTCGGTCAGCTGCGAACTGGTGACGCCCGCGGGAAGCTCGATGATGCGGTTTTCGACCTGATCGTGTTCGCCGACCAATACGGCAAGCGCCTTGGTCGGCGCCAGGCGCATGAATTCGACATGTTTCAGCACCGGATCGCTCTTGGCCGTGATCACCAGCCCTGCCCCGCGCGACATGCCCGACAGCATCTGGCTCGCTTCGTTCAGGAGGGTCTCGACGGGCTGGTCGCGATCGTTGCGGCGCACGTGCCGGTCGATCGAGGCACGATCCTCGGCCGACAGGTCGCCCACCTGCATGAAGGCATCGACAAAAAAGCGCAGGCCGATCTGGGTCGGCAGACGACCGGCGCTGATATGCGGGGAATAGATCAGGCCGAGATCTTCCAGGTCGCTCATGACGTTGCGCACGGAGGCCGGAGACAGCGACATCGGCAACAGCCGCGACAGGCTACGGGAGCCGAGCGGCTCGCCGCTTTCCAGATAGCTCTCCACGATACGACGGAAAATTTCGCCCGAACGCTCGTCGAGCGCGATCAGCCTTTCCCGCATCGCAGATTTATCCACCATCATTCGAACGCAAAACCCATTCTGTTCAGATCAACTGAAATATAGTGATCCCGGCCCGGATAGCAAAAGGGAAATTGGCCCGGAAGCCTTCGCCTCCAGCACTTGCCCGGTCATTTGTTCTTTTCCTCGCAAGTGATTTCCCTTCCTCCCAACATAGGCTAGAAGGCTGACAAACATCACAGGAGTTCATGATGCGGCCTTCCGGCAGAAAAACCGATCAGATGCGCAAAGTCTCGTTCGAGCGCGGCGTTTCCAAACATGCCGAGGGGTCCTGTCTCGTCAAGTTCGGGGATACGCATGTGCTGTGCACCGCGAGCCTTGAAGACAAGACGCCGCCGTGGCTGCGCAACAGCGGCAAGGGCTGGGTGACAGCCGAATACGGCATGTTGCCACGCGCCACCGGCGAGCGCATGAAACGCGAGGCCGCCAGCGGCAAGCAGAGCGGCCGCACCCAGGAAATCCAGCGGCTGATCGGACGCTCACTCAGGGCCGTGGTCGACCTGCAGGCGCTCGGCGAACGCCAGATCTCCATCGACTGCGACGTCATCCAGGCCGATGGCGGCACCCGTACCGCCTCCATCACCGGCGCCTGGATCGCTCTGCGCGACTGCCTTGCCTGGATGGAAGCGCGCAACATGATCAAGGTCGAGAAGGTTCTGAAGGACCATATCGCCGCGATTTCCTGCGGCATCTTTGCGAACCAGCCGGTGATCGATCTCGATTATCTGGAAGACTCGGCTGCTGAAACCGACGCCAACTTCGTCATTACCGGCTCGGGCGGTATCGTCGAAATCCAGGGCACGGCGGAAGGCAAGCCTTTCTCGGAAGAGGAATTCGGCACGCTGATGGGCCTTGCCAAGAACGGCATTGCCGAGTTGGTCGCCCTGCAGAAGCGGACGATCGAGGGCTGAGCCATGGCCGCGGCATTCGAAGGCATACTTGAGACGGCGCTCTATGTTGACGATCTCGACCAGGCGGAGGCGTTTTATGGCTCCGTTCTCGGGCTCGAAAAGATCAGCCGCGCCGGCAACCGGCATGTCTTCTTTCGCTGCGGTCCCGGCGTTCTTCTGATCTTCAACCCGGCGGAAACGGTGAAACCGCCGCCGGAAAACGGCCTGCAGGTGCCCCCGCACGGCACGCGCGGGCCGGGGCATATGTGCTTGCGGGTATCTACCGGGGACCTCGATGCCTGGAAAGAAAAATTGAAGGCGGCCGGGATCGCGATCGAATCAGATGTGCATTGGCCGTCGGGTGCACGGTCCTTCTATTTCCGCGATCCGGCCGGAAACAGCCTGGAATGCGCCGAAGCCAGACTCTGGAATATAGATTGACACAAGGCTGAACGGCCCGGATGAGAAAGACGCAGATGCGCAAACTTGAAGACAAGACCCTGATCGTCGCCAGCCACAATGCCGGCAAGATCCGCGAAATCCGCGACCTGATCGGCCCACTCGGTTTTGAGGCGAAATCCGCCGCGGACCTCAGTTTCGTCGAGCCGGACGAGACCGGCACGACCTTCGAGGAAAACGCGACGATCAAGGCGCTGGCCTCCGCGAAGGCCTCGGGCCTGCCCGCCCTTTCCGACGATTCCGGGCTTGTCGTCGATGCGCTGAACGGTGATCCGGGCGTCTACACAGCCAATTGGGCGGAGACCGCCGACGGCACGCGCGATTTCGCCATGGCCATGGAGAAGGTCGAAACCGCCCTTCAGGAAGCGGGAGTAACTGCATTCAACCGGCGCACCGGCCGCTTCGTCTCGGTGCTTTGCCTCGCCTGGCCGGACGGACATGTCGAACTGTTCCGTGGCGAGGTCGAAGGCCACATCGTCTGGCCGCCGCGCGGGACGCAAGGATTCGGCTACGACCCGGTCTTTCAACCGCTCGGTTACGACACCACATTCGGTGAAATGAGCGCCGACGCGAAACACGGCTGGAAGCATGGCGATACGGAAGCGCTGTCGCATCGCGCCCGCGCCTTCAAGCTTTTTGCCGAGACCTGCCTCGGCGCCTGAAAGAACCAAGACAGAATGGCCACGTTCTCCTCCATTGGTGACAGCACCGACCCCGGCTTCGGGGTCTATGTGCATTGGCCTTTCTGTGCCGCCAAATGCCCCTATTGCGATTTCAACAGCCATGTACGGCATCAACCGGTCGATCAGCCGCGTTTCGTCTCGGCGTTCCTGACCGAAATGGCTGAGGCCCGCCGGCTTTCCGGTCCGCGCACGGTCACCAGCATCTTCATGGGCGGCGGCACGCCGTCGCTAATGGACCCGGAAACGGTCGAGGCGGTGCTGAACGGCATCGCCAAATTCTGGCACGTGCCTGACGGCATCGAGATCACCATGGAAGCCAACCCTTCCAGCGTCGAGGCAACGCGCTTTCATGGTTACAGGGCTGCCGGCGTCAACCGCGTTTCGCTTGGCGTTCAGGCGCTGAACGACCGGGATCTCAAGTTCCTTGGCCGGCTGCACAATGTCGAGGATGCGCTGAAGGCGATCGGGCTGGCGCGCGACATTTTTCCGCGCATGTCCTTCGACCTGATCTATGCCCGCCCGAACCAAACTGTCGAGGAGTGGGAACAGGAGCTGAAACAGGCGGTCTCCTACGCCGTCGATCACCTGTCGCTCTATCAACTGACGATCGAGGAAGGCACGCCCTTCTACGGCCTGCACAAGGCGGGCAAGCTGATCGTTCCGGATGGTGAGCAGTCGGCCGTGCTCTACGAGGCGACGCAGGAGATTACCGAGGGCTTCGGCATGCCGGCCTACGAGGTGTCCAATCATGCCGCCCCCGGCGCCGAAAGCCGCCACAACCTGACTTACTGGCGCTATGGCGACTATGCCGGCATCGGTCCCGGTGCGCATGGGCGGCTCAGCATGGGCCGAAACAAGATCGCCACCGCCACCGAGCGCAAGCCGGAAGAGTGGCTGAGACTGGTGGAGGAGCACGGCCACGGCATGATCGACCAGGAGGTTCTCGGCCTCGACGAACAGGCCGACGAACTGCTGCTGATGGGGCTGCGACTGAAGGAAGGCATCGACCTCGTGCGCTGGCAGAGCCTGTCCGGACGCGAGCCCGATCCTGATCGCGAGCAGTTCCTGATCGAGCACGGCTTCATCGAGCGTCTGGGCAATTCCCGCCTGCGCTGCACGCCCGCCGGCATGCTGATCCTCGATGCGGTGGTCGCCGATCTCGCCTGCTGAGGCCCGCCTTATTCAAACTGGACGAGATATTTCCGAAGCAGCCTGTCAAGCGCTGCCTGCTCTTCCGGCTCCAGAAGCGCGGTCAGCCGATGCTGGTTGGCGACATGGGCGGTGACGGCGCGCTCGACCAGATCGAGCCCCTCCGGCTTCATCGCAATCAGCACGCTGCGCCGATCCTCGGGATTGGTCAAGCGCTCGACAAGGCCCGCTTTTTCCAACTGGTCGATGCGGTTTGTCATCGTGCCCGAGGTGATCATCATCGTCGCCAGCAGATCACCGGGCGAGAGGCGATAGGGCTTGCCGGAGCGCCGGAGCGCCGCCAGCACATCGAAACTCGCGGAAGACAGGCCCAGTTCCAGAAATGTCTTTTCGACCTCGCGCCCGAGATAGGTCGCCAGCCGCGCCAGGCGGCCGAGCAGGCCCATCGGCCCGACATCGAGGTCGGGGCGTTCCCTGCGCCACTGTGCCAGGATCCTATCGACATGATCGTTTTCCATGTTCATCGTCCTAGCTAGGAAGATTTCATCTTGACGTCAAGATAAATGGCGCTATCCTGATCTTATCTTGAAATCGATATACTTGAAATGAAGATAAATTCCGCCTCCTCCGCCGATATCGCCCTGACCGCCATTGCGCCAGCCATCTGGGGCAGCACCTATCTGGTCACCACAGAATTCCTGCCGCATGGATATCCGCTCACGGTTGCCATGCTGCGTGCCCTGCCCGCCGGTATCATCCTTCTGTTGATCGTCCGGCAGCTACCGCAGGGCATCTGGTGGCTCCGAAGCTTCATCCTTGGTGCGCTCAATTTCTCGTTCTTCTGGGCGATGCTGTTCGTCTCCGCCTACCGGCTACCGGGCGGCGTCGCCGCCACCGTAGGCGCCATCCAGCCGCTGATCGTCGTGGTGCTGGCGCGCCTGCTGATCGGCTCGGCAATCAGGCCGCTCGCCATCGTGGCAGGCTCTGTCGGCATGGCCGGGGTCGGCCTTCTGGTGCTGACGCCGTCGGCGGCACTCGATCCCATCGGCATCATTGCCGGGCTGGCCGGTGCGGTATCGATGGCCTTCGGGACGGCGCTGACGCGGCACTGGGCGCCGCCTGTCTCGAGTCTGACCTTCACCGCATGGCAATTGACGGCCGGCGGCTTGCTCCTGCTGCCGGTTGCGCTCGTCCTCGAACCTGCCCTGCCGACGCCGACACTGGCAAATGTCCTCGGCATGGCCTGGCTCGGCCTCATCGGCGCTGCCTTCACCTATCTCTTGTGGTTTCGTGGCCTGTCAAAACTGGAGCCAGCGGCCGTCGCGTCACTCGGCTTCCTGAGCCCGCTGGTGGCAACGTTGCTTGGCTGGGGCATGCTCGGTCAGAACCTTTCACCGGCTCAGATCATCGGCATGGTTGCGGTGCTGGCGAGCGTCTGGCTGGGACAACGGGCGCAGATGGCGCGGCGGCCCGGAGCGCCCGCCGTCGCGGCACCAGTCAGCCCCTAGCGGCCTTTTGCTCCGCCGCCGGAGCCACCCGACTGTGGTCAAGCCCACTCGCCCTTGCGCATCACCGGAACCCTGGCGCCATCCGCGCGAACGCCGTCGATGTCGACCTCACCGGAGCCAATCATCCAGTCGATGTGGATCAGGCTCGAATTGCCGCCCCGCGTCTTGATCTGCTCCGCGCTGAGCGATGCGCCGTCGAGGAAACATTTCGAATAGCACTGGCCAAGCGCGATGTGGCAGGAGGCATTTTCGTCGAACAGCGTGTTGTAGAACAGGACGCCGCTGGCCGAAATCGGGGAGGAATGCGGCACCAGTGCCACCTCGCCGAGACGCCGCGCGCCCTCGTCGGTATCCAGCACCTTTTTCAGCACTTCCTCGCCCTTGGTGGCCTTGGCCTCGACAATTCGGCCGCCTTCGAAACGGACCTGGATATTGTCGATCAGCGTGCCCTGATGCGACAGCGGCTTGGTGCTCGACACATAACCCTCGACGCGCAGTGCATGCGGCGTGGTGAAGACTTCCTCCGTCGGGATGTTCGGATTGCAGGTGATGCCATTTTTCGCCGTCGACGCGCCGCCGTGCCATTCATGGCCGTCAGCCAGGCCGACGGTCAGGTCCGTGCCCGGGCCGGTGAAATGCAACGCCGAAAAACGCTCACCGTTCAGCCAGGACGACCGCTTGGCGAGATTGGCATTGTGCTCGGCCCAGGCCGCGATCGGGTCCTCGACATCGACGCGCGAGGCGGCGAAGATCGCATTGGCGAGCTTTTCGACGGCAACAGCTTCGGGATCACCCGGAAACATCTGCTTTGCCCAGGCCGGGTTCGGATAGGAGACGATGTTCCAGTTGATGTCGAAATTGGAGATCTTCTCCAGCGCCGGCTTGTAGGCGATCGAGTTCGCCTTGTTGGCGCGAGCGACCTTGGCCGGGTCCTGCGCCGCCAGCATCATCGGGTTGTCGCCGGAAATGGCGAGACGGGCGGCATTCTTGCCGTAAGCCTTGGCCATGCCGTCATAGAGCCAGTCCGTCGCCCGGTCGAAGCTCTCGTCCGGCGCATGCTGATAGCGCGCAAGCGTCGTTTCCTCGTCCGAATAGAAGGTTGAGACCAGTCCGGCGCCGGCGATGTAGGCGTGCTTGGTTATCAACCGAACCAGCGGCAAGGCAGCGATCGGAGACGTGATCACCAGATCCTGCCCGCGCTCGAGCCTCAAGCCCACCTTGACGGCAACTTCGGCGAGCTTTTCCAGTTTGACGGGATCGACGGCTTGATGGGCGGGGGAATGGAAGGTCATCGCATATCCTGCTGGCTTGTTGGTCCGAACCACCTGTTTAATGCGCTTCGGACCAAAACAGAAGGCTTTTGCGATGACCGCCCATCACATCATCGGTCAGGCCGCCAGCTTGCCGCGGGCTAAAAGGCAGGCGTCATGCTGGCGCAGGAAGACCATCAGGCGCTGCTGATAATCTTCCGTGACCGCCTCGACGACGCTTGGTCTGACGGCAAGCGCCTTGCGCCAAGCGTTGACGCGCGACAACCCATCGAAGATGCCGCTTTCGAACAGGGTTTCGAACATCTCGAAATAGCGGAACACCGGCGCGAAGACGGCATCGACCATGCTGAAGTGTTTCCCTGCGAAATACAGTCCTTCGCCCAATTCCTGTTCAAGCATCGCGAGTTTTGCCGCGAGCGTCTGACGCTTGGCATCGAACTGTTCGGCGTCCTTCGTTGTCTCGTAAACCCAGAGATCGGCAAGGACCGACGAACCGAATTCCATCCAGCCGCGATGGCGGGCGCGGATCATCCGATCGGCCGGATGCAGCGGCGCACCAGCTTGGGTTTCCTCCAGATATTCGCAGATCACGGCACTTTCGAACAGGATCGCGTCATCCCGGCCGGCCCGCGGGATTGCCAGCAGCGGCACCTTGCCGAGCGGCGAGATGCGCAGGAACCAATCCGGCTTGGCTGCAAGGTCGATATAGTGCCGCTCGAAGGCGACGCCCTTTTCAGACAGCACGATCGAGGCGCGTTGGACGTAGGGGCAGAGGTAATGGCTGACAAGGGTGAGCTTCTCGGACTGCATGGGCTTAGCTCCGGCTGTTTAGATGCATCTGCATATATTATCATTTGCCAACACCGTCAAGATAGATGTAGATGCATGCATGTCTGATAAAACAGAGACTTCCGATCCCACGCCGAGCACCAACGCCACGCAGGCCTGGATCAACCTGATGCGGGCGCAGCAACGGGTGCTTGCCGCGATCGAGCGTGACTTCAAGGCCGCTGGCCTGCCGGGGCTTGGCTGGTACGATGTGCTCTGGGAGCTTTCCCGCGCCGACGGCGGACGGCTACGGCCATTCGAGATCGAAGAGCGCACGCTTCTGGCGCAATACAATCTCTCGCGTCTGATCGACAGGCTGGAGCGGGAAGGCCTGGCCGAACGCCAGACCTTCGACGAGGATGGCCGCGGACGGTGGGTGCTGATCACGGAAAAAGGCCGCGTCTTGCGTTCGGCAATGTGGGACGTCTATGCCAAGGCAATCGCAAGGAACGTGGGTGCAAGATTGCCCGAAGCCGACGCTGCGCAACTCTCGGCATTGCTGTCGCGGTTGCTCTGACGACAATCTTCAGGCAATCAGCGGCGCGGCAACGGCATTCAACACCTTGCGCGCATCGCCAGGTGCCAGCCGCACCTGCAAGCCACGCTGACCGCCATTGATATAGACCAGCGGCGCGGCAAGCGCTTCTTCCTCGATCGCCGTCGGTACTTGCTTCTTCTGTCCGAACGGACTGATACCACCGACGTGATAGCCGGTCAGCCGCTCGGCCTCCGCCGGTTTCATCATGTTCGCCGACTTGCCGCCAAAGGCCGCCGCCAGCTTCTTCATGCTGACCTCGCGATCGGACGGCACGACGACGCAGACCGGCCTGCCATCCACCTCCGCCATCAGCGTCTTCAGCACACGGCGCGGCTCTTCGTTCAGCGCTTCCGCCGCCGCCATGCCGATCCGGTCGGCCGAAGGATCGTAATCGTAAGTATGAACCGTAAAGGCGGCTCCGGCCTTTGTCAGCGCAAGCGTCGCACGGGTGCTTTTCGACATGGTTTCCATCAATTTCGCTACTGCATAATTCCTTAAATCGGAATCGATTTAAGGATAAAATTATGCAGTATTTCAAAGTGTTACAGCGACATTAGCACGTCTTTAAAAGACGCGCGGCGCTGTAAAAGGATGTTGCGGTTCAGCCCTTGTGCGCGCGATCGAGGTGATCGAGAATTTCCAAGCGCCCCTTGCTTCCTCGATCAGCTCCCGGCCGAAAACGAGTTTCAGCATCGAACTCTGCAAGCGCCTTGGCGGAAAGCTCTTCGAAGAGCTTGTTGAGACTGATCCCACGCGCCGAAGCAAGCGCCTTCAAGCGCCCGTGCTGATCATTCGGAAGACGGATCGTCAGTGTCCTCATTTCCATACCTCCGCTCCGCCATTAAGCTCATCTGCCAGAAAAGATACCTTCATAGACGTCCGGCTTGAAGCCTGCGGTGAACTTTCCATCATGATCCAGCAGCGGCCGCTTGATCATCGAGGGCTGGGCGAGCGTCAGGGCAATCACCTTGTCTTCGTTCAAATCCCGCTTTTCTGCATCGGAAAGAGCGCGAAAGGTCGTGCCGGCGCGGTTGAGCACGGTTTCCCAGCCGAGCACCGCGCACCAGCGCTGGAGCAGTTCGCGGGAGATGCCGGATGCCTTGTAGTCGTGGAAATCATAGGCGATACCTTGGCCTTCCAGCCAGGTGCGCGCCTTCTTCATCGTGTCGCAGTTCTTGATCCCGTAAACCGTCACGCTCATGCGCCATGCCATCCCTTTGCTAACCGGCAGGCGGGATAGCATGACGCGGACAGGCTGCAAATATGCAAGAGCCGGCCGTATCAGCGCTCCACCCGTAGCCGGCGGCTGTTTACTAGCCGCGCTGGCTTTTCTGCGGTTTCATATTTCCGGGCATAGCCGACAACCTCCTCGAAGCCGGAGCTTTCGCCATCAGCGAGGAAGACCGCCGCCATGTCGAGCGCCGAGGCGAGATCGGCAGCCTCGGGTCAGAAGGCTTCGTCAATATAGGCATATTGCAGAGATCCATCGTCGCGTAGAGGTCGAGAGGGCAAGCACTGCGTGGATACCCTCTGCCACCGATGTTTACCGCACAGTTAATGCCTCGGCTTCGCACAGCATTTCGAGCCTCTTGCGATTGATGACGGCCTTAATCCAGAAGCGGCCAGCGGTCGATATATTCGCATTCGCTCTTACCGATGAAACTGCGGATGAGAACGAACTCGCGCGCAATCCAGCTGACCGGTTCGGCGAGCATGTGCTCGGTAACAGGCGCCTCATCATAGAAGAGCGTCATGTGCGGCGTGAAGCGAGGATTGTAGGTGAATGTCAGGCCGACAGCCCACATCTCCTTGGCCAGCTGGACATGCAGATCCATCATTTCTTCGCTGCGCACGGCATTGCCAAGCACGACTGCATTGGCACTGGCAAAATGCATGACCCGGTCGAACATCACCTCGAATGGTGCTGCCTTGACCGTGGCCATCGCCGCCGACACGGCAAAGACGACATCCTCCGGAAAATCGGCATATTTTCCGATCGCGTTCAGCGAGACATGCATCAGCTCGTGCGGACGCGGACCTTTCGACAACCCATGTCGTTGCGATACATCCAAGCCGATTTCGACTGCCCGAAGCGCCACATCGCGCTCCGGCACGATGGCCAGAAACAGATTGCTCTTTCCGGCATCATCGAATTTTCGCGCTTTCCTTCCATTTGCAAATGCAAACGACTTCTGATCACGACGCACGGCTTCATTCCCGGCTTTTCCAAGCATGGCAGACCTCATCCCTTTTTGAATGACGCGATTATAGCCGAGTCACCTGCGAGTTCAAGAACAAAACAGGAACAATGCGAATCTATTCCCACATACGCAATAATTTTGGAATGACCTGAAACGCTCATTTATTGGAAAAACGTTGATTTTCGCCGGGCAGCAGAGCGGCTCGGCTTCGTCACCGATATCGGGCGATGCAAGAAACGGGTGGCATCTACGCCGAAACTGGAAGAGGATTAAATGGCCTATATCTTTCCAGAAAAAAGTCTGGGAAGCGTGCTCGCGATTGGCCAGTTGCACGGTTTCGCCGGCGGGCTGGACGCCAAGCGATTTCTGTTGGCGATGGAGGGCAGACGAGAAAGCGTCACGGCGTGATGTTCGCCGGTCGCTCGAATACCATGACCCGCTCGGCGGGAACGAACTGAAGGAGCGATGGCATGGCGCAATATCAGGTCTTCGAAACCGCCGGCGGTTACTGCGGCATCGCCTGGAACAGCGTCGGCATCGTGCGTTTTCAACTGCCGACACGCAGCGCCGAGGCAGCGACGCGAAATCTCCTGCGCCGCGTGCCTGACGCCGAGCGCACGGCACCAACGCTGGAAGTGAGTGATGCCATCGCCGCCGCGAAACGCTATTTCAACGGCGAAAAGATCGATTTTTCAAACGTCCGGCTCGATCTCGATGGGCAGGATGAATTCTTCAAGCAGATCTATGCCGCCCTGCGCCGCGTCGGCTGGGGTTGTACGACCACCTATGGCACCTTGGCAAAGGAACTGGGCGCCGGGCCCGAAGCCGCACGCGATGTCGGCCAGGCCATGGCAAAGAATCCAGTGCCTTTGATCATCCCATGTCATCGGGTGCTCGCTGCCGGCGGCAAGGTGGGCGGTTTTTCGGCCCCCGGCGGCGCCACGGCCAAGGTCCATATGCTCGAACTGGAAGGCGTCCATCTCGGACCGCCAGTGCCGGCACAGCAATCACTCGGGCTGTGATCGCGCGCATCTGCGCATGCGGAACGCTTCGCCGTCATCAGTCGCCGCCCTCGTCGCCGATGCAGACAAAAAAAACGTTTCAAGGCGGATCGAAGGGAACGTAGCGGCTTAAATTCCGTTTACCACATTGCCCACCACTGTCGCAAAGCAGAAAGGAAGGACAATGAGTGTACGTGATTTGATTCCATGGAACCGTGGCAACCGGGCTCCAAGCGTCTATCGCGGCGGCGACCTGGATCCGTTCCAGTTGCTGCACCGCAACGTCGACCGTCTGTTCGACGAAGCCTTGCGTGGCTTCGACATGCCTTCGGCATTTGGCCAGATGATGACGCGCAACGGCACCTGGCCGACTGTTGAAGTCGCGGAGAACGAAAAGGAAATACGCGTCATCGCGGAAGTGCCCGGCCTCGAAGAGAAGGACATCGAGGTCATGCTGGACGATGGCGTGCTGACACTTCGCGGCGAAAGGAAATCGGAAACCGAGGACAAGGATCGCCAATTCAGCGAGCGCTACTACGGACGCTTTGAACGACGCCTCGCTCTCGGCCACGAAATTGAAGAGGACAAAGTCGCGGCGACATTCAAGAACGGTGTTCTTATGGTAGTGCTGCCGAAGACCGCAAAAGCGCAGGCGAGTGCCAAGCGGATTGCGATCAACAGCAACAATTGAACCCGATCTTGGCAAGCCAACCGGGCGCGTCATGGTGCGCCCGGCGCTGGGCCATGACCAATCCAGTTCGCAATAGCCTCAACAGTAAATAGCTGTTGAAACAATCGTGGCGGCGTCTGCGGCCGCCGATGTCCTTCTCGACGACCTCGGTGAGGGAACCGCGGCGCTGGCCGCGGTTTCCTTGCGCATTATGTCAGCGCCGGCTCGCCCGCTTCCTCGGCATATTTCGCACGAACTTCGTCCTCGAACTCCTCCAATGTCTTCCCTCGAGTTTCCGGCACCATGGTCGCGATGAAGATCAGTGCGAACACACCCAGAATGGCAAAGATGAAGAACGATGGTGCTATGCCGAGTGTTTGAACGATCGGGGGAAATGCGAACGCGACGACGGCATTGGCCATCCAAAGCATAAACACGCAAACCCCCATCGCAAAGCTGCGGATCTTAAGCGGGAACATCTCCGCAAGCAGCAGCCAAACGAGCGGGCCGATCGTGCCTTGCATCGAAAACACGAACCCCACCACGAAGAGCAGGATGACATATGGCTTGAGGCCGACGTCCGGCATCATGAGGGCTGTGAGCCCGATCAGCAGATGGCAGGTGGTCGTCAAGGCGAAGCCGCCCAACAACATGACGCGCCTGTCGATCTTGTTCATCACAAGGAGACCGCACGCAATTCCCAGCACACTGAAGAGCCCATTGAAGGTGTTGGCGATGATCGCCCCTCCGCTGGAAAAGCCGGCATCCTGCAGCAATTGGGTGCCGTAGTACATGATCGAGTTAATGCCGGTCAGTTGCTGGAAAATGCCAAGCCCCATCCCGATGAAAAGGAGGCGGCGAATCCAGGGCGTGCGAAGATCGGCCCAGCCCCCCATCCGCTCGTCCTTTTCCTCTGCGGCCAGCCTGCGCACTTCGGCCATCTCCGCCTCGGCCCGTGCCGGCGTGCGGATCTGCTTGAGAACAGCAAGTGCTTCCTTGTCGCGGTTCTGCGACGACAGCCAGCGTGGGCTCTCCGGCATGCGCAGCATGCCAATCAGCAGGGCAATTGCCGGGAGGACCGCGATAACCAGCATGTAGCGCCACACACTGTCGTTCCCACCCCACAGATTGAAGATGATTGCGTTGATGACGAAGGCTGCAAACTGCCCGGAGACGATCATCACCTCGTTTCGGCTGACCAAACTGCCGCGCCGCTCGTAGGGCGAGACTTCGGCCAGGTAGATCGGCACGGTTGCCGAGGCCCCGCCCACAGCAAGTCCCAGCACAAAGCGGAAGAAACCCAGAACCTGCCAGTTCGGCGAAAGCACGCAGCCAAGCGTACCAACGATGAAGATAAGTGAAAGCATCAGTATGTTTTGACGACGCCCGTACTTGTCGGCAAGCTGGCCGCCGACGAGAGCCCCGATCGCAGCGCCGAAGATCAGAATGCTGACCACGAAGCCTTCCTTGGCGGGGGAAAGTCCCAGATCTGCCTTCATCGGTTCCAGCGCGCCGTTGATCACGCCGGTATCGTAGCCGAACAACAGGCCGCCAAAGGTCGCTATGACGCAGATCAGGCCGAGGCGCGCGGTATGCGGCCCAGGCGCATCCGCCGGCAAAGGCGTGTTAAGTCTCGCAATATGAGTCAATTGACTTCTCCTCCTGTTTGACAGGTCCCGTCCGCGCATGATTGGCGCAGAGAGATCGAACGTGACACCACTCCTCGGGTGGCGGCTCATCGAAACAAGCATTCCAACCATATAGACATTTGGAATAAATGTTCGTAAAATATTGATTGTTTTCAATCACTTACGGAAGATTCTCCCTATTGATGACATGAACGTTCTACGTGTATTGAACTCATAGAACAAAACCACCACGGGGAATCGCCCAGTTTTTCAGGATAGCTGCGACTATGGGAAAAGACCGAAAACATCAGCGTGTAAGGCTCGACCACGTGGCAAAGCTGGCAGGTGTCGGCGTTGCGACGGTGGACCGGGTGCTCAACGAGCGAGGAAATGTCAGCGTCAAGACGGCCCATAAGGTCCTCGAAGCGGCTCGAGCGCTGCAGATCAACCGAATCCTTCCCAGCGCTCATCAGAAGATCGTCCGGGTAGAACTGTTGCTGGCTCGCCCCGAAATCCCGCTTGTTGCCCGCATGAGTGACGAGTTTCGCAAGTTACCAGCGAGCATGGGCCGTTCGGTTGTCGTCCAGCAGACCATTGTGGCAGACGAGAGACCCGAAACCATGGCTCACGCTCTTCGACGGACCCAGTGCGACGCAGTTATCGTCTATACCCAGGAGCACGACGCCATACATCGCGCGATCGGCTCGATTGCCGCCAAAGGTATACCGACCGTCACCATCATCTCTGATCTGCCCCGATCCCTGCGGCTTGCCTATGCCGGAATCGACCACCACAAAGCGGGACGGACGGCCGGTTATTTCGTCGAGAGCATGGTCCGCAAGGAGGGGTCCATCCTTGTCCTTTGCAATCACCTCGGCTTCCAGGCCCACGCTGCGCGATTGCGAGGCTTCAAGGAGTTTCTCGACGGTTCTGCGCGGAGCCTCCACATTTCCGAAATATTGGAGGGGCGCGACGACCACGTCTTCTCAGAACTGCTCCTTCGTCCCGCTTTGGCCCGGCACCCGGACACGGTGGCGATTTATAACGTTGGAGGGGGAAACAGAGGCGTAGCGGCGGCCATTAAAAGCTTGACACGCAATGATCGCCCCCTGTTTGTCGGCCACGAGCTTACCGATGTAACCCGGGAGTTGCTGAACTCGCGCCTCATGGCGCTGGCGATCGACCAGAACCCCGAAAAACAGGCGCGTCTTGCTCTGGAGATGGCTCTCGAGCGGGTAGGATTTGCCGGAGCGCCGCGGACAAAACCGGCCCACCACCCGAGCTTACCCTTCACCGTCTACAGCCCGGAGAACATTGTAGAATAAGACGATGCGCCTCGTGCGCGAAGGCAACGGTCTTGGTGATCGCCAGGCTTGCCCAGCTCGACCTTATGATTTTTCCAAAGCGGTCGAACTGCTTTTCCGCTTGCCTCAATGACTCGGACGGTGTTGTTGTTTTTGCCGTGGCAGTATCTGGCCTTGCCGTCAGCGGCACCCAATTCGCAAAATGGCCTGCACGCGAATTCGACTGCCGTACCCGTTTAAGGTTTCGATTTTTTCGACTACAAACGGGTGATGTGGCTTCTTCCCGACAGCCGGAGTATTCATCCATGCTCACCCGCGCCGACGCAGTGACACTCCTGCCCGAAAACGCTCTGAGCTTGCAGGTATCGCAGCGAGCTTGGAACGGTGTGTGTGTCGACGTCAACGAATGGCATTGCTCCGGCAGGGTGGCACACCAATTTCGCCATGAGACGGACACCCGCCTCGTCGCCCTGCTGGAAGAGGTCGGCAGTCCCTGCGAACCGCGCCTGCGCGAGAACCAGCCCTGCCCCATCGGCTATACCCCCAGGCACATGGACTTCGCACCAGCCGGCATGGAAGTGTGGGGCTACAGCGCCGACATCCGCTTCGTGAAGGACGCCACCCTGACCTTTGATCTTGCAGTGCTGGGCGAGCGGCTGGCCACCGAATTCGACGCCGATGCGACCGCGACGCCACGGCTACGGTTCTCCGACGATCGCATCTGGACCTGGTCAAGCTGCTCTCCGACGCGGTGAACGACCCCGATCCGTCGACGCAGCTCTATGGCGACGGGCTGACCGCCGCGATCGCGGCGCGGCTCTTCCCACGGAGCCCGGTGCGGATGGCAAGGGCCTGGCTCCCTGGCAACTTCGGCGTATCGTCGAGTATCTCGACGCGCACCTCCCTCAGCGCATCGACCTAGCGGACCTGGCGGCGCTGGCGGGCCTGTCACAGTCGCACTTCAGCCGGGCGTTCAAGGCCTCGACCGGGATGGCGCCCTATCGTTGGCAACTCGACGCGCGCGTTCGGCGCGCGCAGGCTCTGCTGATCGATACCCGCGCCTCGCTCGACCAGGTGGCCGAGGCCACCGGATTTGCCGACGCGGTCCATTTCGGGCGGACATTCCGGAAATTCACCGGAGCACACCGGCCGCGTGGCGACGCGACCGGAAAAACTGATCGCGATCCCGTAGCGGATTCGGACTGGAAATCGCAGAATCGAACAGTGTCTTCCGCAAACTGGCAAGGCAACATTCGCTCGACCGGACAGGCGGGCGAAGCCGTTGCGTTTGACGACACTCGTCTTCCGGAACCCATGCCCCCGGAAGGCGGAAGATGATCGCAGAATTTATCAACTATGACGGCCTCATGCAGGCGAACCTTGCGCGGGTGTTCGGCGAGCGAGACACCTCCCGCCGGATGAACGCCATCGCGGAGCTCTATGCCGAAGACGCCGTGCTCCACGAGCCGGAAGCCTCGGTTACCGGCCATGCCGCCATCAATCGGGCGGTGGATGCGCTATTGTCGAGCCTGCCGCCAAACTTCGGCTTCACCGCGACTGGCCCTGCCGTCGGCCACCACGGTGTCGGGCGGCTGCGCTGGCAATCCTGGCCGCCGGACGGCCCCGTAGCCGTGACCGGAACCGATGTTGTCCGGATTGAAGGCGACCGCATCCAAACCCTCCATGTCTTTATCGACCCCATCGGCGCCTGAGCCGCCACCTGCGTATCCCAAGGAGTTCCCATGCCCAAGACCGGTCTCGACGCCCTCCTGCGTCCCGAAGACAGCATCCTCGTGCTGATCGACCATCAGCCGTACCAGTTCACCAACCTCAACAGCCACGATCCGACGATGATCGTCAACAACGTCATCGGCCTCGCCAAGACGGCGAAGGTCTTCAACGTACCGACGATCCTGACCACGGTGATCGAGGAGCGCGGTGGCTATATCATCAAGGGGCTTCAGGATGTCTTTCCGGACCAGAAGCCGATCGATCGCACCTTCATCAATACCTGGGAAGATCCTAAAGTCGTCGATATCGTGAAGAAGAGCGGGCGCAAGCAGCTCGTGCTGGCCGCGCTCTACACAGAGATCTGCCTCGCCATGCCGGCGATCCAGGCGCTCGCCGAGGGATATGACGTCTTTATCGTGACCGATGCCTCTGGTGGCGTCACGGCGGAAGCCCATGACATGGCCGTGCGCCGCATGGTCGCCGCCGGTGCGGTGCCGATCACCTGGCTTGCCGTGCTCGGCGAATGGCAGCGTGATTGGGCACGCGAGGAGACGGCGGCTGGTGTCGCGGGCGTCGTTCTCGAACATGGCGGCGCCAGCGGTGTCGCCTTGGCCTGGGAACTGCAGCTTCTCGCCGGGCGCGCTGGAGCGGGTCTCTGATCATGCCTTCCGCTTCATCGCCAATTCGCATCGGGTACTGCCTGTCGCTGACCGGTCCGCTCGCGGGCAACAGCCGGTCGGCGCAGCTCGCCCATGTTGCACTTGGCGTAGATTCTCCAGGTAAATGGCGAATGGACAAAGCCACTGGTCTTGCAGGTCCAATTCCAGGGAATATCCGGCCATGAGGTTGGCCAATTCCGGAATGGGTCGAGGCAAATCGTCGTGTCACCACCAAACTTCACCTCGGGAGAGCTTATTTTTCCTTCCTTATGCAGAAGCTCACTCCGCCGAGCAAGGCGGTTAGACCTCGGTAGGTTTGGTAGACAACGCTTCCTCAAATGCTCCGACGATGGCCTTGATCAGGCGTCCTGTGATCCTGTCCCTTTGCCACAATGCGGTCATCTCTACGGGTGACGGCTCCCAATCAGGCAGGACGGGAACGAGCGCGCCGGTTGCTACGGCATCCTCGATCAGGAACTCGGGCAGAATGGCGATGCCGAGACCAGCGCGGGCGGCGTCGACAAGAATGGTCTGGCGGTTTGCGGCAAAGCCGATCCTGGGACGTACGATAGCGCGTGTCCCGTGAGCATCTTTCAGATCCCATTCGACCAGATCGCGGCGGATCGCGAGAGCTGGCAGCATTTCCAGGTCCTGGGGCGTGCTAAGATCGGAATGAACTGCGAGAAAGGCGGGGCTCGCGACCAGCGCGCGCGGCAAATCGGCAATTTTCCTGAACCTAAGTTCGGAGTCCGCAACCGGTCCCATACGTACGACGAGATCGTATCCTTCTTCGATGAGCGACACCCTGCGATCCGCAAGCGTCATCTCTATTGTGACGTCGGGATATCTGGTCTTGAAGCCGATCAGGGCAGGGGCAAGAACCGCGGTCGCCATGTCGGGGGGAAGCGACAAGCGAACTATGCCCGACAGTGCGACGCGGTCATCCTGAACCTCGGCAACAGCCTGCTCAGCCAGCATGAAGGCGGTCTGGCCTCGCACGAAGAGTTGCTGCCCCTGTTCGGTCAGTACCACTCCCTTCTTTGTCCGGCGCGCAAGCCGGACGTTCAGGGTCTCTTCCAGCGCTGATAGCCGGCGCGAGAGCGTGGCCTTCGGGATACCCGTCGCGCGTTCGGCCGAGGCCAGCCCGCCAGCTTGTGCGATGCGGATAAACAGCGCGAGTCCGTCAAAGTCGCCAAATGTCTTCATGTTCCACTTATGGAACATAACGATGACAAATATCAAGCCTCCCCAAGGCTTCGTTCCAGATCCACCTTCCAAGACGAGCAATGACGCTCACAGCGAGCACAGGAGATTAGCCATGACCACGACATTCACCCCCGAGAACTCGGCGCTGCTGCTGATCGACCATCAGATCGGTACGATGCAGCTCATCAAGAACATCGATGTCGAGCAGGCCAGGCGCATGTCGCTTGCGCTGGCAAAGACCGCCAGCATCCTTGGCATCCCGACCGTGCTGACCTCCAGCCAGGAAGACCGGCTGCAGGGACCTTTGTTGCCGGAGTTGAAGGACATTCTGCCTGAGGCTTTCGAAAAGCGCGTCAAGCGCGAAGGCATCGTCAACGCCTGGACCGACGCCAACTTCAAGGCGGCGGTCGAGGCGACGGGGCGGAAAAACCTGATCATGGCCGGCGTGACGACCGACGTATGCCTCGTCTTCCCGGCGATCGACGCGGTTACCGAGGGTTATAACGTGCAGGCCGTCATGGATGCTTCGGGATCGCCGTTCGAGCTTTCCGAGGACATGTCGCGCCGCCGCATGCAGGACGCCGGCGTCGTTTTGACCGCAACCAACACCATGATCGCGGAACTTGCCCAGAACTGGGGCACGCCTCAAGGCCAACAGCTTATCCAGTTGCTGTTCACCGAGGTTCTTCCGCCCATCCAGTCGTAACCGATATCCAGTCCGCGCGAAGCCAGGAGCAAAGAACATGACCGTAAAAGCAGCCGCCATCGGGGGATTTGGCGTGGTCGCGCCGGATACCCATCTGGTAAGGGCGCAGGGCCCGTTTCAACTCCGCCGCATCCGGCCCGGTATCTCGCTTGGACGCACGGATGATGCAGGCTTCGGCGGGCTGGGCCTCATCGACCACGCCCGACTGCAACCCGGCCTCGTGGTCAGGATGCATGAGCATCGCAACGATGAGATCATCAGCTATATGCGCGCGGGCCGCATGCAGCACACGGATTCAGCCGGTCGGAGCGAGGTCATCTCGCCCGATCGTCTGATGGTGATGAACGCCGGGGCAGGTTTCTCGCATGAAGAAGCGGTGCTCGGGGACGATCCGATCGAGATGCTTCAGATCTTCGTGCGGCCCGAAGCCGCCAATATGGATGCAGGGGTCCAGTTTGTCAGCCTCGACAAAACCGAGAGCATCGATCGCTGGCGGCTTCTCGCGGGGCCGGTTGGCTCGGCGGCACCGAGCTTTGTCCGCCAGGCCATTTACCTCTACGATACCCACCTGTCGGCAGGTGGGAGCATCGGCCTGCCGACGGTTCCGGGGTTCGATCGCTGGCTGTATGTTTTCCGCGGCGCGGTATCGGTTGGAGACAAACAAGCCGAAACGCATACTGCGTTGACGATCAGCGCCGACCAAACCGCGTTTGAAGTGACGGCGAGCCGGGAGGCGGACCTGGTCCTCTTCTTGGTCGACCGACAGGCTCCTTTTTCCCGCACAGGCACGATGAGCGGGTGACCGTCGAAGACCCGCCCATGCTACACTACGCTTTACAGCGCCGCGCGTCTTTTCAGACGCGCAAAGCTGTAACACTTTGAAATGCTGCATAATTTTATCCTTAAATCGACTCCGATTTAAGGAATTATGCAGTAGCCCTACGCGTCGCTGAAGGCGTTTTGCTTGCACGGTCAGCCGCGTTTTAGGCTTGCACGTTGTTTGGAAGACGCGCTGGAGGCGATCAAAGGCAAATCACGGGGCACACTACAGCGCCGCGCGTCAAATATGACGCGCAAAGGACGCTGTAGCACTTTGAAACTGCTGCATAATTTTATCCTTAAATCGATTCCGATTTAAGGAATTATGCAGTAGCGGAGGGCGATAACCCGCCGAACCTACGCCATTGCCGCCGTTTACCCCTCACTCCCACTCGATCGTACCCGGCGGCTTGCTTGTGACGTCGTAGACGACGCGATTGATGCCGCGGACTTCGTTGATGATGCGGGTGGCGGCGCGGCCGAGGAATTCCATGTCGTAGTGGTAGAAATCCGCGGTCATGCCGTCGACCGAGGTCACGGCGCGCAGCGCGCAGACGAATTCGTAGGTGCGGCCGTCGCCCATCACACCGACGGTCTGGACCGGCAGGAGCACGGCGAAGGCCTGCCAGATGGCGTCGTAGAGGCCGGCCTTGCGGATTTCGTCGAGATAGATCGCGTCGGCTTCGCGCAGGATTTCGAGTTTTTCGCGGGTGATGCCGCCGGGGCAGCGGATGGCGAGACCCGGACCCGGGAAGGGATGGCGGCCGATGAAGCTGTCCGGCAGGCCGAGTTCCTTGCCGAGGACGCGGACTTCGTCCTTGAACAGTTCGCGCAGTGGCTCGACCAGCTGCATGTTCATGCGCGCCGGCAAGCCGCCGACATTGTGGTGCGACTTGATGGTGACCGAAGGGCCGCCGGTGAAGGAGACGCTTTCGATCACATCCGGATAGAGCGTGCCCTGCGCGAGAAACTCGGCGCCGCCGATCTTCTTGGCTTCCGCTTCGAACACATCGATGAACAGGCGACCGATGGTCTTGCGCTTGGTTTCCGGATCGCTCTCGCCTTCCAGCGCATTGATGAAGAGGTCCGATGCATCGACGTGCACGAGATGCAGGTTGTAGTGCTCCTTGAACATGGCAACAACGTCGGCCGCCTCGTTCTTGCGCATCAGGCCGTGGTCGACGAGAATGCAGGTCAGCTGATCGCCGACTGCCTCGTGGATCAGGAGAGCGGCGACCGAGCTATCGACGCCGCCGGACAGACCGCAGATGACGCGCTTGTCGCCCACTTGCTTGCGGATTTCGGCAATGGCCTTGTCGCGATAGGCGGCCATCGACCAGTCGCCCTTGAGGCCGGCGATCTTATTGACGAAATTGGCAAGCAGCTTGGCGCCATCCGGCGTGTGCACGACTTCCGGGTGAAATTGCACCGCGTAGAACTTTCGCGCCTCGTTGGCGATGAAAGCGAAGGGCGCATTCGGCGAGGTGGCGACGACTTCGAAGCCGGCCGGGATCGCTGTCACGCGGTCGCCATGGCTCATCCAGACCTGATGGCGGGAGCCGACGGTCCAGATGCCGTCGTAAAGCGCGCATTCCTTGTCGATCTCGATGAAGGCGCGGCCGAATTCGCGGTGATGGCCGGCCTCGACCTTGCCGCCCAGCTGTTCGCACATGGTCTGCTGACCGTAGCAGATGCCGAGGACCGGAAGGCCGCTGTCGAACACCACCTGCGGCGCGCGCGGCGAGCCGATATCGAGCGTCGAGGCCGGGCTGCCGGACAGGATGATCGCCTTCGGGTTCAGCCGCTTGAAGCCTTCGTCGGCGGACTGGAAGGGCACGATCTCGCAGTAGACGCCGGTTTCGCGGACGCGGCGGGCGATCAGCTGCGTGACCTGGCTGCCGAAATCGATGATGAGAACGGTATCGGGATGGACTGTCGCTGTCATGACGCGCTTCCGCTGGCTTGGGATCATCTGAGGGGAACTATGGCGAGCCTTTAAATAAAGGCGGCCGCAAGCGCAATGATTACATTGCACCCCGACAATTTTGCGGCTTCAGACGGCGACGTGGCCGGTTTCGACGGCATTTTCCAGCGCATCGATGGCGGCGGCGAGCTTCTCGTCGATCACGTGCAGATATTCGATCCAATCGTCGACATGCTTCAGCTCTGCCTTGCCGTCGGAAATACCGCGCAGGCCGATGAGCGGGATGCCGAAGGACTGGCAGGCGCGCAGGATGGCGAAAGTCTCCATCTCGACCATATCAGCGGCGATCGTCTCATAGGTCGTGCCGGAAACGATATTGGCTCCGGTGGAAAGGCTCGCTTTCTTCACGGCGGGAATGCGCAGCGGCAGATCGACACTGACGGGCAGGTCGAGAAACGGTGTCGCGCCCTTCTCAAAGCCGAGCGGCGAGGCATCCATGTCGCGATAGGCAACCGAGATCGCCTGATAAACTTCGGTCTGTTCGAGCCGGGCCGAGCCGGCGGAGCCGAGCGAAACGACGAGGTCTGGCTGATTGTCGCGTCGCTGTAATTCGGCGAGCGTTCGGGTCAGCGTCACGGCGGCCTCGACCGGACCGACGCCGGTCATCAGCGGCGAAATGCGCTCGCGCAGATGCACGCCATATTCCGCATCGACGGCCATGACGTAGAGCAGCGTCTTACCCGCCACATGCTTCAGTTCGAATGTCATCCCTCAATTCCCTCGCGTCCGCGGATCACCATCATCGTGCCGGTCATCGAGGCGATCAGCTTGGCTGGTCCATCGGCGGAAAGCGCATAACCGCGGCCGTCGGAGACGATGATCGTTGTGCCGGGCTTCGTCACCTGGCCGCGAAACAGGAACCGCTCTCCCCTGCCCGGCGACATCAAGTTGACCTTGAACTCGATCGTGAGGATCGACGCATCCGGATCGATGACCGAATAGGCGGCATAGGTGCAGGCGGCATCGAGCGCCGCCGAAATGATGCCGGCATGCAGGAAACCGTGCTGCTGCGTCAGTTTCGCGTCGAAAGGAAGCTCGATCTCGACCGTACCCTGCTCGACCCGCGTCAGCTCGGCGCCGATCGTCGCCATGGCGGCCTGCCTGCCGAAACTGTTGCGGATGCGGTCGCGAAATTCCACTGTGTGCTCTCAATCGTCTGCGCGGATATTGGGTCTTGCGCCGAGATATCCCGGCGGACAGACAGTCGCATGGCGGAAAAACAAGGACAAGCTCAGTTCAAGAGGAAAATCGATGCGTTGAGCAAAGGGGCGAAGGACGATCCAGGCGAGATGGGGCACGAACAAGAGCGCAAACCGGCGCAGGCATGAAAATAGGCCATGCAATCCCCATATCGATTGCATGGATGAACACAGGCCCTTCGAGATACGGCCAGGCACCGGCGACGATATCTTCGCGATCGCCGGGGTGCTGGTCGATACCTGGCGCTCGACATTTCGCGGGCTGCTGACCGATGCCTTTCTCGACGGCATGTCGCGCGAGGATGAGGCCATTCGCCTCGCGCGGCGGATGGGCGTGCCGGATGTCTATTATCTCGTCGCCGTCGAGCCTGCCACAAGCAACATCGTCGGCTTCGCCAATTTCGGCCCGCCGCGCGGCCGCGTTCCAGCGCATATTCATGAACTTTACGCGCTCTATATCCGCAGCGAGCATCAGAAGGCCGGCATTGGCGCCGCCTTGGTGCGGTCGGTGGCAGCACAATGCGCCGGGCAAGGGGCTAAGTCCCTGTTTGCCTGGGTTCTCGCCGGCAATCCCAACCGGCAGTTTTATGAACGGCTTGGCGCGAAAGCGATCGGAACGAGCCGGATCGGGGTCGGAGACCAGAGTTATGAACAGGTCGCCTATCTCTGGGAGGATATTGATGCCTTATTCCGACGGGCCGGTGGTCAATCGTGAACCACCCGATTTCCGAGCTTCCCGACCCCGACGATGTGCTGGTCCCAGGCGACCTTGCTCTGCGCATCACCGAACTGGCCGCCGTAGGATGACGCGATGAAGCCATGTGCGGCGGCAGCGATGCCGGCCGCATCGGCGAGGCTGTCCTGCCTGACGACTTGACGGGTTTTCGCATCCACCATCACCGCCGTGCCGCCCTTGGGCGACGTCAGACCCACCAGCCCGTCTTGCCGGTTCACCGCTATGGCCCCGACGTAATTGGCGAGCGCGAGCGTCGTCTTCTCCGGCAACGCGAGAAAGCGGATGTCCTCGCCGCGCGCGAAGGAGCCAGCAAGCGGTGGCAGTTCGTTGCGAGCGCCCTCATATTGGCAGGCGAACCAGATCCGGCCGTCGGCATCAATATCGACATGCCGGGTCGACAGCTGACGCAGGTTATCCGGCATGGCATGCCGCTCGATCAGCGCGCCCGTTTGCGTGTCGACCAGCGCCAGCGAAGGCTCCATGTGGTCGAGATTGAGCTTGGTGCGGCCGAAATCCGGATGCGTTTCGATGCCGCCATTGGCGACGACGAGCATCCGGCCATCACCAGAAAGGGTCATGTCGTGCGGGCCGATGCCATGCGACGGAAATTCGCCGAGGCGGGCAAAATTGTTCGTGCCGTCATAGACGCCGATCATGCCGCGATTGCCGGCGAAATCATTCTCCGTCGCATAAAGCAGCCGACCATCGGCCGAAAAGCAGCCATGGCCGTAAAAATGCCGCCCCTCGACCGAGGTGATGACGATCGGCTCCATGCTGTTATCCGGCGCAAAGATCATCGCATAGGTGCCGGGCCGGCGGGCAAAGGCGACCGCCCGGTTGGTGATCGGCGAATAGGTCATGCCGTGGGCACGGGCCGGCAGCGGCTCGCGCGCGATGATCTCCCCCTCCTCCGTCAGCGTCGCCACGCCATAGGAGCCATCCGCCGCCTTGAAGCCGGAGGCATAGACGGCATCCGTGCGCGAAAGCGCGAAAGCAGCCCGCGGTGCAAGCGCCGCCGCCCAAGCCGCACCTGCCATTGTAAGAAAGGCTCGGCGGTCGATCAAACCCATGGATCTGTAGGGATTAAGGTTCATGAGAATGCTGCCAGTTCGAAATGGTGCCACGCACCGACGCGACACTCTTTTGCCGCCTATCGGACTATTGCTCTAAAGCCAGCCCCGCCGCTTGAAATAGAGGAAGGGCAGGTAGGCCGACAGGACCATCATCAACAGCGCTACCGGATAGCCGAACTGGAACTTCAGCTCCGGCATGGCATCGAAATTCATGCCGTAGATCGAAGCCACCAAGGTCGGCGGCAGGAAGACGACGGCCGCGACGGAGAATATCTTGATGATCTGGTTCTGCTCCAGATTGATCAGCCCCAGGGTCGCATCGAGCAGGAAGTTGATCTTGTTCGACAGAAAGAGTGCGTGGTCACCAAGCGAGGTCGCATCGCGCTGGATCAGCTTGACCCGCTGGCGGCTTTCCTTGATCGCCTTGCGGGTGCCGATCCCGTCGAGTGCCGTGTGATAAGCAACAAGCCGGCCGACACTGACGAGGCTTTCGCGGATGACGCTCAGGAAATCGCCTTTCTGACCGATCTGCTCGATCAGCGACTGCAGGTCGCGGGTCTTCTTCGTGACGCTGGAATTGTTCTTGCGGAACACCTCCCGCGAGATGCCGTCGACCTCGTTGCCAATACGCTCAAGCGCATCGGCCGTGCGGTCAATCATCGCTTCCAGAAGCCCCAGCATGGCCAGTTCACCGCTCTCGCAGGAAACGCCGTTGGGGCGCTGCATGCGCGCAGCATAGAGATGAAACGGCTTCGGATCGGCATGGCGAACCGTGACCAATGTCGATCCCTTCAGGATGAACGTGACCGGCACCTTGACGGGGTTATCACCGTCGAGCTCCGTCGCCGCGGTCATGGTCATGAACTCGGCGCCGTCCTCTTGGTAGAGACGGTCGGAAAGTTCGATCTCCTGCATTTCGTCCCGCGTCGGGATTTCAATACCGAGATGCTGTTCGACGATGCGGGTCTCGTCCTGAGCGGGATTGAACAGGTCGAACCACACGACAGGCGTGGTTTCAGCCAGTTCCATGGCGTCAAGCAGGGCAAACTGATTGTTCTGGCTTTGGTAGATGCGCAGCATATCGGGCTTCCAATCTGGCAAGTCTGTCGACCGCCAGCGGACCCCTTGCTGTCAGGGTCTGACGGTCGGCAAAATCGAAGCGGTACTTCGACTGTCGGGGTTCATGATCCGTTGATCCTTGTTTGGCCGTGTTCGCGCGTGGAACACAGATGACGCTTTGCACCTGTGACCTGCTTTTGTCAACTTGTTTCAATAGCTTGCAGGCCCGCCACGGTTGGGGCGCGGCGTTCAGTCGCCGTCGGCGAAGGAGAACCCCGCGCCCAGCCCGATGGCGCCGCCGAAATCGAGATTGAGCCGCTGGAGAGCGTCGTTGGTATTCTGCAGGATACGGTTCAGCCTGTCGCGTTGTTCCTCGTCTTCGATGGCCTCGTCGATCGGCAGATCGATCTGGTCGGCATCGTCGACAATGGCCTGCAGGACATAGTTGATCGCGCGCACCATGTAACGCTTGTCATCGGGCAGCAGCGCCTGCATATCGGCTGTGTTGAACAGCGTCTGCAGCGCCATGAAATTCGCCGAGAGCGCCGGCATGGTGTTGCCGGAGCGCCAGTAGATCGCCAGCTTCGGATGCCCCTTGTCCGGCATGCCTTTGATGATGCCGGCATAGAACGGCCGCAGGCGCTGGTCCCTGATGCTTTCGACGCCATGGACGAGAATGCCGAGCAGTTCGGTCGCCGCTTCCTTGCCGTCGCGATAGACCGGATTGTCCGGGCCGGGCGTCTTCCAGGCGGCCTGGATACCGTCCGGCTTTTCCCATTCGGCATGAAGTTCGGCGGCAACGGATTTCAGATTGTCGGCGATCGCCACGCCGTAGCGGCAGCGGAACCCGTTCTTTTCCGAGCTCAGAACCTCCGCGCCCGTGCCGTAGAGAACATACTCCAGTGCGCCGAGACCCTGCGCAGCAACGCTCTTGCCCTTGAGGGTCCCGGCCGAGGTCGCCGTTTCGTCATTCGTCGCAAGAATGCGCTGGACCTGTTTCAGGCCGGTGCTCTTGCGATCCGGAAAAAACAGGAACCGCTCGAACCGGTTGCCTTCGATGACCGGCCCGACCCGGACGATCTCGATCGTCGACCATTGCTGGACCACCTCGTCGAACGTCATCTGCACATCGCCGAGCGTCTCCTCGGATGGCTTCTCGCAGAGCACATGCGCGGCCGCGGCGAGCGATTCCGTGCCCTCCATGAGATCGCGGTAGCCGGGACGGATGAAATCGTCGACGGCCTTCTGCATGACGCCCGGCACCGCCTCCAGCTTGAGCCCGGAACGCGGCGACGCGGCCTCATCCACATCCTCAGCCATGGCGGGGAGCGACAGGAAGGCGAGGCCGAGGCTGAGAAGCAGGGAAAGCCGGTGGCGCATCAAAGAGACTCCAGAAAGATGATCAGGGCTTGTCTATCGGCTTTTTCCTGTGTGGCAAACCGGTCGCGGGCTTTTGCCGCCTCGCCGCCGTGCCAGAGGATCGCTTCGGTCAGATTGCGGGCGCGTCCGTCGTGCAGGAAGAACGTGTGCCCGCTCACCGTCTTCGTCAGTCCGATGCCCCAGAGCGGCGGTGTGCGCCATTCGCTGCCCGATGCTCCGCCCACTTGCTGGCCGTCGGCAAGGCCGTCGCCCATGTCATGCAGCAGGAAGTCGGAATAGGGCCAGATCAGCTGGAAGGCATGTGCCTTGTTGGCAGCATCGCGGCGGGTCACGAATTTCGGCACATGACAGGAAATGCAGCCGGTTTCATAGAAAACCTTCTTGCCCGCCAGCGTTTCCGCAAAACTCGCCTTGCGCCGCGCGGGGACCGCCAGGTTTTCCGAGTAGAAGGTGATGAGATCGAGAACGGGATCGGGCGCCTCGGTATCACCCAGCCGCGCCTGAACGCCGTCGGCCATGGCCAAACAGGCGGCTTGCTCCGCCGTGCAATCACCGTGGCTGCGTTTGGCGTCGGGCGAGGAGATGCCGATATCTCCGGCCAGGGCATCGGCAGCTTGCTGGCGCACCGTGGCGCTCTGCGCCTTCCAGCCAAAGCGACCGAGGATGGGTTGGCCGGAGACGGGATCACGCACCAGCGCCGGTTTGCCGCTTATGCCGTCGCCGTTCTTGTCGTCCGGATCGGCATTTGTAAGGATATCGGCGGGGTGGATCGCCTCGACCAGCCCGAGCCCGCTCATCGCCTGCGTCACGCGCGGCGACAGCGTGGTCGTTTCGTCGAGGGCACCATAACCAGGTTTATCGATCGAATACTGCGGCTTGCGCAGGGAAACCGTTTCTCCGCCCGCAAGGGTCACCGGGGTCTCCGTGTAGCTGATCGTCATATGGCCTTCCGCTGGAAGACCGGGCACCGCACTATCCTGCAATTGCGTGCCGTAGACAGGATCGGGGAAATTCAGAACCTCGTGGGCCGCAATCGCCGCCCGCTCGGCGTCGGTTTTCGGCACGCGGGCAAGACGCAGGAACATTGACGTCGCGTCCGCCGACCCTTCCGGCGGGTGCCCGCGCCCATCCTTCAAATGACAGGTCTGGCAGGCGCGGGCGTTGTAGAGCGGCCCGAGGCCATCCGACGCCTGCGTCGATGAGGGTGAAGAGACCCAGAGTTTTCGAAACAGCGCATTGCCGAGCTTGAACGTCCCTTCCTCGGCAAAGGTGATATTGGCGGAGAACTGCGAAAAGCTGTCCTGATTGACCGAGGCGATGGACGTGCCCCCGCCGCCGGCCATGGCCTCGAATTTTTCGGCTTTGGAAAAATTGGTGGCGGGGCGGGTTACGGCCTGGACACGGCGACGATCCGTATCGGAAAGGTCGTCGCGTGTCGCGGAAGTCGGAAGCTCTGCCGCACCGTCCGCGTGTGAGGAGGCATTACCCCCCTCTGCCCTGTCGGGCATCTCCCCCTCAAGGGGGGAGATCGATGTGGCAACCTCGCGCTCCTTCTCAACCTGCGGAGTTTTAGTGGTTCCTTTTCCCGAAATATCGGCTGGCTCGAAACCAATCTCCCCCCTTGAGGGGGAGATGTCACGCAGTGACAGAGGGGGGTATGCCGCCCTCGATGCCATCCCCTCCTCGCCAAAAACGGAAAAGCCGCCCGCCGCTAGCAAAAGTGCAGCGGCAGACGGCAAAATCACACGTTGGACGAGCCAAACAGGCATTCAGAAAAAACCAGGCCGCAAACCAGAAGCGGCGGCCCGCCTTTGCTTTCTCATTGGAAGACAGCGTTAGGATTATCCAGGCTGTCTGAACCTTCAAGCTCGATCGTGCCGAGATCCAGCGACGCAATGACGCGCTCGACTGTCTTTGCCTGCGCGACGAGGCCATCGATAGCGGCCTGGACGACGGCGTTACCCTCTGCGTTGCCCTCGGCGATCATCTGGTCGTACACCTCGACCGTCTGGCCACGTTTTGCCATGGCTTCCATTGCGGTGATGGTCGCTGCCAGCTTTTCCTTCATTTCCTTGTCGAGCGCCGGGTCCTTGGCGGCAACGAGTTCAGAGAGCGAAGGACCGGTCAGTTTGGTGCCGTCGACCTTGGTGTATTCGCTGGTATAGGCGGCCTGGATGCCGATCGCATCATGCAGATGCGAGTTGTAGGTGTTGTCGGAGAAGCAGTCATGCTCCTCTTCCGGATCGTGCAGCAGGAGGCCGAGCTTCATGCGTTCGCCCGCCAGTTCGCCGTAGGACAGCGAGCCCATGCCGGTCAGGATCGCCGCAATGCCGGCCTTGGCATCGCCCTCGACATTTTTGGTGGCCGCACCATCCGGCGCCCAGCTGGCGACCATGTCCTTGAGGTCGGACACGAGCAGGTCGCTGGCGGCCTTCAGATAGGCGGCGCGGCGGTCGCAATTGCCGTTGGTGCAATTCTTCGTGTCATAGTCGGTAAAGGAGCGGTTGCCGGCGCCCTTGCCGGTGCCGTTCAAATCCTGGCCCCAGAGCAGGAATTCGATGGCATGGTAGCCGGTCGCGACATTCGCCTCGATGCCGCCTGCTTCCTGCAGCGTGCCCGACAGGAATTCCGGCGTGATGTTGGTTGCATCCACATCCTTGCCGTCGATCTTGATCGTGTTGTTGGCGATGACGTTGGCGGTGAACAGCGCGTTCTCATCGCTTTCCGTGCCGTAGCTCGGATCGACGTAATCGATGAGGCCTTCGTCCAGCGGCCAGGCGTTGACCTTGCCTTCCCACTCGTCAACGATCGGGTTGCCGAAACGGTAGACTTCAGTTTCCTGATAGGGATTGCGGGCAGCTAGCCAGGCTTCGCGCGCGGCCTTCAGTGTCGCTTCGCTCGGCGCCGCGATCAGCGCATCGACGGCCTTGTCGAGCGCCTCGGCGGTCGAAAGCGCGTCCGAATATTTGGCATAAGCCACGTCGGCATAGTGCTTGACGACGGCTGCGGCATCGGTGGCGGCCTGAGCCGGCTGCAGCGCCAGCATCGATGTTGCGGTTGCAAACGCCAGCGCGGCGCTGCGAAGGAATGATGTGGTCATGACCTCTCCTGGTATTTTTCCGGATGAATTCGGTGGTCCCCGCCGCCCGGTGCCCCGGTCGCGCAATCCGCGCGGACCGAGATATGGACGTGGCTGTTCAGCCCGGTTTTCATGAACCAAAACTAAACTTGTGTCAAAGTGTATAGTTTGGAACATTTTCAATGTGAGCAGGATGGGGGGACGCTCGTCGCAAAGTGTGCGAAGAGCTGATTTTCTCCCGGATGGAAGAGGCCGTTCAGGCCTTGCGTCCCATCATGCAGAAGAAGAAGCCATCGGTATTGGTTGAGGCTGGGGTCAGGGTGACGGTCTTCATGTCGGCCGACCAGGGCTGCGGCTTGTCAATGCCGAACAGACCTGCCCAGGCATCGGCGCCAGACAGGATCTCGAATTCCGGATTGTCCTCGCAGAAGCTGTAGACCTGCGCCTCGTTTTCTTCGGGCAGCACCGAACAGGTGACGTAGATGAGACGGCCGCCGGGACGCACGAAAGGTGCGGCGCCCGCTAGCGCCTCCTGCTGCTGCGAGAGGCGCTCCTCGAGATTCTTCTGCGTCAATCGCCATTTCGTGTCCGGGCGGCGGCGCCAGGTACCGGTGCCGGTGCAGGGCGCATCGACGAGAACGCGGTCGAACTTGCCGGCAAGCGGCATCAGCCCTTCGAGACGGTCATGGACCTGGACATTTCGGGTCCCTGCCCGCTTCAGCCGTTCGATGATCGGCGCCAGACGCTTGCGGTCCGTGTCATAGGCATGCACCTGGCCCTTGTTGTTCATGGCCGCCGCCATGGCCAGCGTCTTGCCGCCGCCACCGGCGCAATAATCGAGAACCTGGTCTCCTTCCTTCGGCATGACGAGATCGGCGACGATCTGCGATCCTTCGTCCTGAACCTCGAACCAGCCTTTCTGGAATGACAATTCGGCCGTCACATTGGGCAGCCGCGACGGCCCCTCGCCCGCCTGCACGCGAATGCCTTGCCGCGCGATCACGGTCGGCTCGACGCCGCTACGCTCCAGCGCCTTCAACACTTTCTCGCGGGACGCCTTCAGCGTGTTGGCGCGCAGATCAAGAGCGGGACGCCCCGCCAACGCCTTTGCCTCGGCAAGCCAGTCCTCGGAGAAATTTTCCTCGAAGGACGGCTGCACCCATTCCGGGATATCGCCCTGCACATAGAGCGGGGCGTCTTCCAGCTTGCGGCTGGCGAAAGCCGCCTTCATCTCTTCGGTGAGGGGTTCGGGGGCGAACCTGTCGCCCTCCAGTTCGGCCGCCAATTGTTCCGGGGAAACGCCCCATTGGCGGAACATGACGGCATGGCCGAGCGCCGTGGCGCTGTCGCTGTCCATCAGCCAGGCGTGGGAGAGTTTCATGCGCAGGGCGTCGTAGACGATATTGCCGATTGCGGCGCGATCGCCGGATCCGGCAAAACGGTGCGCCAGTCCCCAGTCCTTGAGGGCGTCGGCCACGGGACGCTTGCGCGCCTCAATATCGGCAAGAACCTCTATGGCTCCGGCGAGCCTGCCACCCAGTCGCATCTTTCAAACTCCATTTTCCGCCGTGGTAGCGGTGATGGCCGTCAAGAGCAAGCCGGGATGCGGCGGCAGGTGACGATTGCTGACCAGATGCGAGGTCGTGGCCGATACCGGAGGCAGAAGCGCCATTCCCGATCATGCCGGATCAAACCCGGCCGGAACAAACTCCGGACAGGCACGTTTTCGCCGTCAGCTGACGACGCGATAGCAGATGCTGGCGGTTCCCGAGCGGATCATGCCGATATGGGAGGCGGCAGCTTTGGAAAGATCGATGACGCGGCCGCGAATGAAGGGACCACGGTCGTTGATGCGGACGACAACCGTCTTGCCATTACGCTTGTTGGTGACGGCGACCTTGGTGCCGAATTTGAGGTTCCTATGAGCGGCCGTCAGATATTTGGCGTTCATCCGTTCGCCGGACGCGGTGCGCGAGGAAAGCGCGTACCAGGATGCACCGCCGCAGCCAGATCCTGCAGCGTGGCTTGGTGTTACCGATGTAAGAGTTGCCCCCAAGGCAAAAATAGCTGCCATTGCAGCAGACGCGAATTTGATCTTGATCAAATCGACGACCCCTTCGTTTGAAAATTAGTTAAGTCTTACGAAGTATCCGCTTGTCGGGGGAAAAGATGGCGAAAAAGTGCTTCAACCTTTAACGTTGCATTAGGAAATATTGACGATCTACAAAAAATTAAAACTGCGAAATTTTGAAATTCTGTCACATACTCGCAGAAGTGCTTTGAAATCAGGCGTTAGTCTGAAAACGCCGTGCCAGCGGGCTCCCAGCCCCGGCCGCGATATAAAAAATGATTCAATTTTTTTAAAAGCGCCTTAATTGGTCGATTTGAAAGCTAAAAAATCGTAATATCTCGTTCAGGTTGCATATCGACGCAAGAGCAAAGACTCATATTCTTGCCAATTTTTCAGATTAAAATCGCTGGAAATTAGCAATGTTTCAGCGTTTAAATCTTATACGTATCGGAATAGATCATAGTCTTTCCATGATCGCTTATACTTGAAAGATCATCCGCGCCAATGGCCGCCATTCCATAATTCCGCTAGCGAAATCCGATAGTCTGGAAACCGAAAGACGAAGCCGAGATCGCGCAGGCGCGCATTTGAAACCCGTTTGTTCTCGCCATAGAACGACCGCGCCATGGGAGATAGTTCGGCCTCCTCGAAGGGGATTTCGGGCGGCGCGCTGACACCCATCAGCCGTGCAGCCTCGGCAACGATATCTTGCGGCGGCGCCGGCTCATTGTCGGTGACGTTAAAGATGCCACCGATCGATTTCTCCGCCAGAAAGAGTGCCGCGCCTGCGATATCCTCCACCCGGATGCGGTTGAAAACCTGGTTTGGCTTGATGAGGCGGCGGGCCGTACCGGCTTCGAGATTGCAGAACGCATTGCGACCGGGGCCGTAGATACCTGCAAGCCGCAGCACCGCGACCGGGATATTGCTATCGCGGCCAAAGGCAAGCCAGGCCTTCTCCGCTGCCACACGCTCCACGGAGCGGGCGGAAACCGGCTCCAATGAAGTCTCCTCCGTGACCCATGCGCCGCCGTGATCACCATAGACGCCGACTGTCGAGAGATAGCCTGCCCATTTCAGGTTCGGCATCAGTTCGGCAAGCGGTGGCGTTTCGGGGCGCATCATCGGACCCCCCTCACGGCCCGGCGCGATGGACTGGATCAGGTGCGTCGTCCGCTTCATCACTGTGGCGAGTTCCGGCGAGATGTTGACGCCGTCATAGACAAGCGCATCGATGCCAAGCGCGCGAAGGCCGCCGAGTTTGTCTTCCGACCGCGTCGTTCCAGTGACCGATTGCGCCAAGGGCAAAAAGGCCTTGGCAATGGCCGAGCCGGAAAAACCGGCACCCAGGATCAGAACATGCATCAGACAACTCCTCCCAGTTTCCATTCGGCGAGCACCTCGTCGTCAGTCTCGCCTTGCCGTCTTGCCGCAAAATCCAAGAAATCGCCAGCCTTCATCAATCGTGAAAGCGCCCAGACCGCCATGCCGCGCACCGTTGGCGACGTATCCTTCGACAAAGTCGCGCAGACATCAATCAGCCCCGCATCGCCGGAATTGCCGGCGGCGATCAGACAGTTGCGCACGAACCGGTCGCGGCCGATGCGCTTGACCGGTGAGCCGGAGAAGAATGCACGGAATGAAGCATCATCGAGCATCAACAGGAAGGACAATGGCGGTGCCCTCAAATCTTCGCGCGCCTTCAGTTTCATCTCGGAGGCTGTGGCGGCGAACTTGTTCCACGGACAGACGGCAAGACAGTCGTCGCAGCCATAGATGCGATTGCCGATCAAAGGCCGCAGGGCCGGATCGATCGGCCCCTTGTGCTCGATCGTCAGATAGGAAATGCAGCGGCGCGCGTCGATTTTGTAGGGTGCAGGAAAGGCATTGGTCGGGCAGGCATCGAGGCAGGCGCGGCACGAGCCGCAATGATCCCGCTCGGGTTCGTCAATCAGCAGGTCGGCCGTGGTGAACAGGCTGCCGAGAAACAGCCAGGAGCCGAATTCGCGACTGACGAGATTGGTGTGCTTGCCCTGCCAGCCGAGCCCCGCCTGTTCGGCCAGCGGCTTTTCCATGACGGGCGCCGTATCGACGAAGACCTTGACGTCTTCGCCCGCCCTCGCGGCAAAACGCGTCGCCACCTCCTTGAGCTTGCCCTTGATGACGTCGTGATAGTCGCGGTTCTGTGCATAGACCGAAATGGCCCCACGATCGGACCGTTCGAGAATGGAGCGCGGGTCCTCCTCAGGCCCATAATTCATGCCGAAGAGCACGACGGAGCGCACATCGCTCCACAGCGCACGGGGATCGGCGCGGCGATCCGCCGTCTCCGCCATCCAGTCCATTGTGCCGTGATAACCCTGGCCAAGAAAATCGGCGAGCCGTTCCGGTGCCTGCGGAATGGAGTCCGGGCGCGTTATGCGGCAGACGTCGAAACCTTTGTCACGGGCCTCGTCCTTGAGGAAGCTGGTGAGCGCCCGGCGCCTCTTGTCGAGTTTTTCCGCCCGGAGCGCATCGCCGGGCACGGGGCTCTCTTGTCGCTGGCGCATGATATTGACCGAAAACCGATTCATGAGTTCCCGGCATCATGCCCTAAAAATCGAGATCAGCGTAGTGCGATACGGGGGTAACGCCGCGCACGCGCTCCGCAAGCAGCGGCCTGAAGGATGGCCGGGATTTCAGCCGCTGGTACCAATCCTTCACCGCCGGAACCTCCGCCCAATCGATCTCGCCGAGATAATCGAGCACGGAGATCGCGCTAGCGGCGGCAAGATCCGCATAGGACAGCCGGTCACCGGCCAGATAGGTGCGCGAGCCGGCAAGCCAGCCCAGATACTTCAGATGCTGGCGAATATTCGAACGCGAGGTGCGCAGCACCTTCGAATCCGGCGCGCCGCCGCCCTGGTCCGGCGTCATCTGCAGCTTGAAAATGCGTTCACGGACCAGCGGCCGCGTCACATCGGCTTCCATCTTCTGCAGGAACCATTCGGCGAGACGGCGGATTTCCGCGCGCTGGAACGGGTCTTCCGCCAGAAGCCTCCGGTCGCGCTTGAGAACACCATTGGTCTCGTCGAGATATTCGGAAATCACAGTCGCGCCACAGAGCGCCCGCATGCTGTCATCGACATAGACCGGCAGGGTGCCTGCGGGATTGAGCGTCAGGAAATCACGCCGCTTCTCCCAGGGCTGCTCCTCAGCCAGTTCCGTCTGATAACCGTATTCCGAAAGGATCAGGCGGACGAACCGTGAAGAGGTGGACATGGGGTGGTGGTAGAGAGTTGGCATGAGATATCGGGTTTCGTCAGTTCGATTGGGGGGGATGGTTTGTCGCGGCGGTTTGGTCTGGCCACGACGCGTTTGAAAAAGCTATAGGAACTTGCTGCCGCAAACACAAGCGAATCAGCCAATGCCCTTCGATGGTCCCAGACCTTAACCCCCAATGCTTCAGGGATACTTAATTCATGGCCGATCAATCGATCATCAGTGCGCTTGTTCTCGGTTTTGTCGAGGGCCTGACCGAATTCATTCCGGTGTCCTCGACCGCGCATGTGCTGCTTGCCGGGCATTTCCTCGGCTTCAAATCGCCGGGAAACACTTTTGCCGTCCTCATCCAACTCGGCGCCATCCTTGCGATCCTGCTCGTCTATTTCCAGCGGCTCCTGTCGATCGCGACAGCCCTGCCCTCGAGCGCCAAGGCACGGCAATTCGTCCTGTCGATCCTTCTCGCCTTCCTGCCGGCTGCCGTCATCGGCGCCTTTGCGCATGGTTTCATCAAGAGCGTGCTGTTCGAAACGCCGATGCTGATCTGCATCGTGCTGATCCTCGGCGGCGTCGTCCTCTTTGCGATCGACCGTTTGCCGCTGAAGCCGAGATATCACGACGTCATGGACTATCCGCCGTCGCTCGCCTTGAAGATCGGGCTTTTCCAATGCCTGGCGATGGTCCCCGGCACCTCCCGCTCGGGCGCGACGATCGCCGGCGCGTTGCTGATGGGGACCGACAAGCGTTCCGCTGCCGAGTTCTCATTCTTCCTCGCGATGCCCACCATGCTCGGCGCCTTCACGCTCGATCTCTACAAGAATCGAGCCGCGCTGAACTTCGATGACGTGTCGCTGATCGCCGTCGGCTTTATCGCCGCGTTCCTGGCGGCGCTGGTCGTCGTGCGCTCGCTCTTGAACTTCGTCTCCAGTCGCGGCTTTGCACCGTTCGCCGTCTGGCGCATCGTCATCGGCGCGGCTGGCCTCGTCGGCCTCTGGCTGGTCGGCTAACCGCAATAAAAAACCGCATGCATTCCCTTGCGAGACTGCATGCGGTTCCCTGGCCCCCGCCATAAAACTGCGCCGCCTCAAAATGAGACGGAAATTCCTATTCGGCGAGCTTGCCGATCGAGGCCGTGGTGCAGGGGTCGACGCCATAGGCCGGCGCACAGCTGTGATTGCTGGCGACCGTCTTCGGCGCAGCGAAGGATCCAGCCAGAACGATAAGTGCCGCGCACGCAAAGAAAATTGCGATCGACTTGCCCATGAAAAATGTGCCTCTCAAGATGATATAACGGCGCCGTTTCCTCTGAACCGAGGGGGGCGGCGCGGCTGTTGTCTATGCGCTGGAACAGCCGTTATCAATATCGATAGATGCTGAATCTACGGTAAAGAACAATCGCTTTTTTGAAGTGCGGCAGAACTGCAACGCTTTGGTTTGAGGCGGGCAAAAAGAAGCCGCCGGTGGGGCCGACGGCCTTCATTGCAACCCGATTTTGACGAGGTCAAGGCGCAGTCAAGCCGCGCCGCCGGACCGCGTATACTGTCCCTGAGGACGGTAGCGCACCATGTAGGATGGCAGGATCGCTTCGACCGACGTCGGCTCGATGTCGAAAGCCTGCAACGTTCGGCCTTCGGCCTGTGCACTATCGGAAACGACGTTGTCCCTCTTCAGCAGGATGACCTGGTCGGGCGTGATCGGCGGCGCCACGAAGGGCACCAGCGAGGCAATGGACCCCATCAGCGAGGCAATGCCGAAGGGAATCGGCAGCAGCGTGCGCTTGCGTCCGATGGTCTTCAGCATGATCTCGAGACAGTTTTTGAAGGTCAGGACTTCCGGCCCGCCGAGTTCATAGATTTTGCCCTTGGTAACCTTGCCCTCGATTGCCTTTGCAACCGCTTCGGCGACATCCGCGACGTAGACCGGCTGGAATGCCGTCTTGCCGCCGCCAACCAGCGGCAGGGCCGGCGAGAAGCGGGCCATTTCAGCGAACTTGTTGAAGAAACTGTCCTCGGGTCCGAAAATGATCGACGGACGCAGGATGACGGCTTCGGGAACGGTTTCCAGGATCGCCTTTTCGGCCCGGCCCTTGGATTTCGCGTAAAGCGATTCGGCATTGGCATCGGCGCCGATGGCGGAAATATGCGTCAATGTCGCGCCGACACCACGCGCGGCCTCGGCCACGGCGCGGGCGCCAAAATCCTGAACCGAATCGAAGGTATTGCGGCCGCTTTCGAACAGGATGCCGACGCAATTGACGACATGATCGGCGCCGTGCACCGCCGCATCGACCGATTGACGGTAACGCAGGTTGGCCTGAACCAATGAGATCTGGCCGACATTGCCGAGCGGCTGCAGGAAGCCGGCGAGATCCGGACGGCGGACCGCGACGCGGATGCGGAAACCGCGCTTTGCAAGCGCCCGCACAACATGACGGCCGACAAATCCGGACCCGCCGAAAACGGTAACGAGCGGGGGGAGATTGGACAAGGTCATGGCGCAGGCACTCCTGATCTTCAGCATGGCGTAGGTGAGCTACATAGCCCAATCATCGGGCGACGGGAAGGCTTATCGCAGCGGCTTTTCTGCCGCTTTCCGCCGCAGCATGGGACGCCGCTCAGACGCCTTCGACGACCACCATTTCGGCGTCGGCTACTTCCTGCCGGATCGCGGCGGCGATCTGGTATTCGGGGGAATTATAGCACTCTACGGCCGCCTGTAGCGACGGGAATTCGATCACCACGTTGCGGGCCCGAACATCGCCCTCCAGGCGCTGGAATGCGCCGCCGCGGGCAAGAAAATTGGCGCCGTATTTTTCAAAAGCCGGCTTTGCCGCCGCGACATAATCCTTGTAGCGCTCGGGATCGCGGACATCGACCCGCGCAATCCAGTACCCTTTCGCCATGACCGTCTCCCTATTTTCACCGCAACTTCCGCTTCTTCCGTCAATTCACTTGACCGGTCAAGGCGGGGGCTCTCTTTGCAGAATGGGACCTTCGAAGGCCGCTGCGCGAGAAGAAAGGCAAAGAATCCCGGCAGCCAAGTCCGCCGTCTGGCTCAACTCACGCAATGGTGCCCAGCGGTACTTGGCAGCAGGGCAACACGAATCGTTAGAGCGCGCCTCTCATTTCATCGAGAATGGCGAGCGCTGCTGCCCTTGGATCGGCGGCCTTGACGATGGGGCGGGCGACGACGAGGTGGCTCGATCCGGCGGCAAGCGCATCCGCCGGGGTCATGACCCGCTTCTGATCGCCCCTGTCGCTGCCGGCCGGACGGATGCCGGGGGTGACGATCGCCATGTCGGGACCGACGATCTTGCGCACCGCGGAGGCTTCCTCGGCCGAGCAGACGATACCGCCCATGCCGGCCACCCGCGCCTGTTCGGCGCGGCGAAGCACCAGTGCACGCGGATCATATTCATAACCGGCGTCGATGACGTCCTGCGCATCCATCGACGTCAGCACCGTAACGCCGAGCAAGCAGAGGTCCGAGCCGCGCGCGGCCTCGACGGCCGCCTTCATCGCTTTCGGATAGGCGTGCAGCGTCAGCATCGACATGCCCATCTTGACGATGTTCTCGACACCCTTGGCGACCGTGTTGTCGATGTCGAGCAGCTTCATGTCGAGGAAGACCTTCTTGCCGTCGGCGGCGAGGTCGCGGGCGAATTCGAGCCCTCCGGCGAAGGCCAGCTGATAACCGATCTTGTAGAACAGCACGTCATCACCGAGCGTTTTGACGATCGTCTCGGCTTCGCCGATGGTGGGGATATCAAGGCCGACAATCAGCCGGTCGCGCGCGCTTGCAGTCATTGTTGCCATCCTTGCCAGAGCTCAAACGGCCCCCAATCGCATGCAAGGGACCGGTCCGCAAGGGCAAATGCAAAGAGATTTCCGCCACCGCCTCGTTGGTCATGGCTACGCGCGATTGGCAGGCCAGCGAGATGGCATTTCAGCAATGTGCCGACGCCGCCGTGCCCGACGAAGGCGATCGGTTTGGAACAATCGTGCTGGTCAAGAACGGAATACACCGCCGAGACAATACGGGCTTGAGCGTCGACGGCGCGCTCCCAGCCGTGAAAACTCTGATCCGGATGGGCGAAGAACCGGTTGGCCGCCTTCTCGAATTCGTCCGGCACGAGAAATCCTGTCGCCGAGCGATCGTTCTCGCCGGCATGTTCCAGCACCTCGACCTCAATGCCGGCCGGCCTTGCGAGGATTGCCGCCGTTTCCAGCGCCTTGGTCTCGTCGCTCGACAGAATGCGCGTGAGCTGTATTGCCCAACCACATTGCGCGGCCATCTCCGATCGCGCTGCGCCAAGCTCGGACAATCCCCAACGCGGAACCGGCACATCCGGGTCGATGCGAACCTGCGGATGCGTGACGTAGATGCCGAACATCAATCTGTCTCAATGCGTCTTGCGGTAGACCCACAGTTGCGCAGGCGGAATGTTGCGCACGACGAAGTCATAGTGGGAGATCTGATAGCGATCCGGCATGGCGACGACCGGCGACAGCGGGCCATAGGAGATCTGGACGACCGGCCGACCAACCGGAATGCGTGACAGCAGATCCTCGATCAGCGACACCCTCATATGCATCGGGAAGTTCAGAAGCGGCACGGCGGAAACGACGCTGTCGAACTGCTGGTCCTTGCGCGCGCCCAGCGTCTTTTCGAGATCGAAGGCGTCGCCATTGATGAAATCGACGCCGGGATAGGTCTTGACAAGGTGCTGATAGAAATCCGTGGAGAATTCGACGGAGACCAGGCTCTGCGGCTGCACGCCATTCTGCAAGATCGCCTTGGTGATGACACCGGTGCCGGGGCCAAGCTCGAGAACGGGAAGGCCCGAATGCGGATTGACGACGCTTGCCATTCGTCGGGCGGTTATTCCAGATGTCGGCACAATCGAGCCGACTGCCTTCATATTGCTCCGCCATCCCTTGAAGAAACGAATTTCCTCGTCAAATTTCTTGCCAAGACGCTCTTTCAGACGAAAATTCATGCGCATCTCCACCAATACGTCGCCCGCGCCCTGAACAGTACATCATGCCTGTCGTTGCAGCGCAGCCGTCTTCAATCACGACTTGATTATGTGTCGCTGACTGCGACAAAAACAAGTCGTTTCGCGTCATTAAATCAACATGCCAACAGCTCACTTGCCCGCCAGCGCGTGAACACGCTGCAACAGCCTTGTGGCACCAACAGGTGCATGTCGACCCGGAACGACAACGGCCGGAAATCGTCCCGGCCGTCGCTTCAAACCTGAGATGGCTCTTGAGGCCTAGACGCGCATCGGCATCAGAACATAGAGCGCGTCGTCGCCTGCCATGTCACGGACCAGCGTCGGCGAGCCGGGATCGGCGAGCATGAAGACGGCGTCGGTGCCGGAAAGCTGCGCGGTGATATCGAGCAGATATTTGGCGTTGAAGCCGATTTCCAGAGGATCGCTATCATAGCCGACCGGCAGTTCTTCCGTCGCACTTCCCGAATCCGGGTTGTTGACGGTCAGCGTCAATTGCCCGTCCGAAAGGGCCAGCTTGACGGCACGGCCGCGCTCGGAGGAGATCGTGGACACGCGGTCGACGGCCTGGGCGAAGGACTGGCAATCGATCTTCAGTTCCTTGTCGTTGTTGGTCGGAATGACGCGCTGATAATCGGGGAAGGTGCCGTCGATCAGCTTCGAAGTCATGATAATCGAGCCGATGGTGAGCCGGATCTTGGCATCGGAGACCTCGACCGTGACAACCACATCCGGATTGTCGACCAGCTTCTGCAGTTCGCTGACGGTCTTGCGCGGGATGATGATGCCCGGCATGCCTTCGGAACCGGCCGGCGCTTCCAGATCGGCGCGGGCGAGACGGTGGCCGTCGGTGGCAACAGCGCGCAGCTTGAGCTGGCCCTTGCTTTCGATCGTGTGGATATAGATGCCGTTCAGATAGTAGCGGGTTTCCTCCGTCGAGATCGCGAACTGGGTGCGATCGATCAGCATCTTCAGGTCGGTGGCCTTGATGCGGAAGCTATTTGTGAACGTTCCGGCGGTGAGATCCGGGAAGTCGGACTGCGGCAGGCACTGCAGCGAGAATTTCGAGCGGCCGGAGGCGACCGTCATCGCCGTACCCTCGGCATTGGTCGCCAGCAGGACCTCGGAGCCGTCCGGCAGCTTGCGCACGATGTCATAGAGCAGATGCGCCGGAACCGTCGTCGCGCCAGCCTGCTCGACCTGCGCCGGCGTCGCTTCGGTGATTTCCAAATCGAGGTCGGTTGCCTTCATTTCGAGGCTTGCACCATCGGAGCGCAAGAGCACGTTCGAGAGGATCGGGATGGTGTTGCGCCGCTCGACCACGCGGTGAACGTGGTTCAGCGACTTCAGGAGATTGGACCGCTCGAGAGTAATGCGCATGGGATGCTACCGCTTTCAACCATCGCCGGAGTTCGCGTCCGGCTTCTACTTTTAGACTGCCCCACGGGCTGTAAAGATGTGGACAGGCAAAATGGCAGAAACAAGCCGTGAAAAGCAAGGGGTAACGGCGACCGGACCCCAGTAATGTTCGCCACGGCCGGAATTCGCCGCTCTTGCCGAAGCTCGACCGCTCACCCATAAAGGTCAGGCGCCGGTTTGACGGCGAACAGCGGTATAAGGGTACGCAGTTTTGGAAAAGCAGGCATCGGGCGAAACACAGGCAAGCGAGAAGCACAAAAGCTACCGGCTGCACACGATCACCGTTCCGGCCCGCCCGCTGGAACCGGCGCTCTATCTTGTCGCCACCCCGATCGGCAATCTCTCCGACATTACCCTTCGTGCGCTCGAAACGCTGGCCGGCGCCGATGTGCTTGCCTGCGAGGATACCCGCGTTACCCGCGTGCTGCTCGACCGTTACGGCATCGTCAACCGGCCCTATGCCTATCACGAGCACAATGCCAACGAGGTCGGTCCGAAACTGCTGGCGGCACTCGACGAGGGCAAATCGGTCGCTCTCGTCTCCGATGCCGGTACGCCGCTGGTCTCCGATCCCGGCTATCGTCTCGGCCAGATTGCTATCGAGGCCGGCCACCGCGTCGTTCCGATCCCGGGCGCTTCCGCCCCACTTGCAGCACTTGTCGGCTCCGGACTTCCCAATGATGCTTTCCTCTTCGCGGGCTTCCTGCCCTCCAAGGACAAGGCGCGCCGCGACAGGCTTGCGGAACTCGCCACCGTTCCTGCCACGCTGATGTTCTTCGAATCCCCGCATCGGATCGCCGCCACAATCGTTGCCGCCCATGACGTGCTTGGCGGCGAACGCCGCGCCGCCGTCTGCCGCGAACTGACCAAGACCTTCGAGGAGTTCCGCCGCGGCACGCTGGCCGAGCTCAAGGCCTTTTATGACGAAGGTGCCACCGTCAAGGGCGAGATCGTGCTTGTCATCGGCCCGCCGGACGCACCGGCGGCACCGGAGGCGGATGACGTCGATGCCATTCTCTTGAAACTGGTCAAGGATATGCCGACCGGCAAGGCGGCGACCGAGGCAGCCAAGCAGACCGGCCTCAACCGCAGGGACCTTTACGACCGATTGCTGGAGCTCAAGGGCCGGGATGAACCGTGAGCCGCCCGACAGGAAAAGATTGAAGGCGCTCAGGCGCGGCTCGCTCGCCGAGTACCGCGCGGCCCTGTCGCTCCTGATGAAAGGCTACCGCATCGTCGCCTTCCGCTATCGCACCAAACTGGGCGAGATCGACATCATTGCACGCAAGGGCAATCTGATCGCCTGCGTCGAGGTGAAGGCCCGCCGCTCGCTGAACGATTCCGTTTTTGCGGTTTCGGATTTTGCCCAGCGACGCATTCGCGCGGCAAGCGATCTGTGGCTGGCGAAACAGCCGGATTTTGCCCATCTTTCGGTTCGTTACGACATTATTTCCGTTATCCCCTGGCGTTGGCCGATCCACCTTCCCGATGCCTTTTGAACAGCTGCGCACAGTTGTAATTGAACCGACACAAAAGCGTTATCGCCACGTCATGAAAGGCCAGTAGCCGGTTCCTCACCTTAACCCTGGTGAAAGGAACTGCCATGATCAGGAAATTCACGATGACCGGCCTCGCGCTGGCCTTCTCCGCCACCTCCTCGCTCGCCGCGACCAACATCAGCTGGTGGCACGGCATGGCCGGCCGCAACGGCGAAGTCATCAACGAAGTCGCCCAGAAGTTCAATGCATCGCAGACGACTTGCGCGCTCACCCCGGTTTCCAAAGGCACCTACGAGGAAGCGCTTGCTTCCGGCATCGCCGCTTTCCGTTCGGGCGAACAGCCGAACATCCTGCAGGTTTTCGACGCCGGTGCAGCGACGATCATCAACGCCAAGGGCGCCGTCATTCCGGCTGAAGACCTGATCACCAAGGCAGGCTACACGTTCGACCGCAACGCCTTCATCGACGGCGTTCGCTATTTCTACGCCGACAGCGAAGGCAAGTTCGTCGGCATGCCGTTCAATTCTTCGGCCCCGATCATGTACATCAACGACGAAGCCCTGAAGAAGGCCGGCGTCGAAGCGCCGAAGACCTGGGAAGAATTCGAAGCCATCGCTCCGAAGCTCAAGGAAGCCGGCTTCATCCCGCTCGTCCAGTCGCAGCTGACCTGGCAGTTCACCGAGAACTTCTTCTCGCGCAACAACATCCAGTTCGCCACCAACAACAACGGCTATGACAGCGTCGTCGATACTGAGCTGAAGGTCACCGACCCGAACCTCGTCATGATGTTCGAGAAGCTGAAGGCCTGGAAGGACGAAGGCTATTTCGGCTTCTACGGCGCCGGCTGGAACGACAACCAGAAGATGTTTGAAGAAAACAAGGCGGCCCTCTGGATCGGCTCTTCGGGTTCCTTCGGCGGTCTGCAGAAGACGGCGCAGATGCCGTTCTCGGCAACCTTCCTGCCCTATTGGGGTTCGATCAAGGGTGCAGGCACCTCGTCCTTCATCGGCGGCGCTGCCCTCTTTGCAATGTCCGGCAAGTCGGATGAAGAAAACAAGTGCGTGGCCGACTTCTTCCAGTTCCTGACCTCGCCGGACGTGCAGAAGTTCTACCATCAGGCAACCGGCTACGTCGCCATCACCAAGGCGGCCTACGAGCTTGCCAAGGCTGAAGGCTACTACAAGGAGAAGCCGGCCGCCGAAATCGGCATCAAGCAGCTGCTGCTGCCGGCCGGCGAATGGTCGAAGGGCTATCGCCTCGGCTTCTACCCGCAGATCCGCGAAATCATGGAACGCGAATACGGCCGCATCTTCTCGGGCGAAGTCTCGGTCAAGGATGCCTTCGACACGATCGAGAAGGAAGGCAACGAACTTCTCGCGCGGTTTGCCAAGACGGCTGGCTGATCTCTGGGTTTAACCCTCCCCCCCTTTTTACATGAACTGGGTGGGGAGGGTCGGAGCGAAGCGACGGGAGGGGTTCTTCCTTCAAAGGAAGGCCCCTCCCCAACCCCTCCCCACAAGGGGGAGGGAGCTTCTTCCGCAAGCGCCGAAACATTTTCGCCATTCAAGGCCGCATCATGACGAACACGCCCTTACCCTCGGCAATGTCCGGAACAGTCCCCGCCCCTGCTGCAGGCGGGCTATCGGGTTTCTTCGGCCCGCGCGCATCCCGCAGCAAGCCACCGGAGGATACATCGGCAAAGCGCGTGCAATTTTCCTCGCCGCTGCTGCCCTATCTCTTCCTCGCGCCGCAGATGGCGATCATCTTCATCTTCTTCTACTGGCCCTCGGTTCAGGCGATCCAGTCGTCCTTCTACCTCGAGGACCCCTTCGGCTTCGGCTCCACCTTCGTCGGGCTTGCCAACTATATCGACGTGCTGAAATCAACCGAGTACCTTGGCATCGCCCGCTTCACGGCCGTCTTTACAGCCCTCGTCACCTTCTTTTCCCTGGCAATCGGCCTCCTGCTTGCCGTCAAGGCCGATGGCGTGATCCGCGGCAACGCCACCTACAAGACACTGCTGATCTGGGTCTATGCCATTGCGCCACCGGTCGCCGGCCTGATGGGCATGATGATGTTCGATCAGCATATCGGCCCGCTGGTGAAATTCGCCGCCTTCTTTGGCTGGGATATCAAGGTCGGCCTCGACTACTATGATACTGCGTTTGCGATGATCGCCGTCTCGGTCTGGAAGCAGATCCCCTACAATTTCATCTTTTTCCTGTCCGGCCTCCAGGGTATTCCGGTCTCGGTGCGCGAGGCAGCGCTGATGGACTGCCGTTCCGGCTTCCGCCGCTTCTGGACCGTCACCCTGCCGCTGCTGGCACCGACGGCCTTCTTCCTCCTGATCATCAACACGACCTACGCCCTCTTCGACACCTTCGGCGTGATCGACGTGATGGTGAAGGACAAGGCCGCCAACAACCCGATCACGCTGGTCTACAAGGTCTACATGGACGGCTTCCGCGGCAATGATCTCGGCGGCTCCTCGGCCCAGTCGGTCATCCTGATGATCATCGTCTTCGTGCTCACCATCTTCCAGTTCCGCTTCATCGAGCGGCGCGTCCACTACAGTTGAGCGGAGGCGAGACCATGCATCGCACGAAACTTTTCGATCACTTCATCCTGCTCTTCGGCGTCTTCATCATGGTCGGCCCGCTGCTGGTCGCGCTGATGACCTCCAGCCACGAGGCGGCCGACATCCATCGCAACGGCCTGCAGATTCTGCCCGGAGGGCATTTCGTCGACACCTACGAGACCGTTCTGACCAGGCAGGGTGGCTTCACCGGCCAGATCACCGGGCTCCGGATGATGATGAACTCGCTGATCCTCGGCCTCGGTTTCGCTGCCGGCAAGATCATCCTGTCGATGCTGGCCGCCTATGCGCTGGTCTATTTCCGCTTCCGCTTTGCGACAATCACCTTCTGGATGATCTTCACGACGCTGCTTTTGCCGCTCGAAGTGCGTATCCTGCCGTCCTACGAGGTGATGAACACGCTGAAGCTGACCAACACCTATACCGGCCTGATCGTGCCGCTTTTGGCATCGGCCACCGGCACCTTCTATTTCCGCCAGTTCTTCAAGTCGATCCCCGACGAACTACTGGAAGCTGCCCGCATCGACGGCGCCGGTCCGTTCAAGTTCTTCATCGACGTGATCGTGCCTTTGTCGAAAACGATGATGGCGGCAATCTTCATCATCATGTTCGTCTATGGCTGGAACCAGTATCTCTGGCCGACGCTGATGACGACCGACGAGAGCTTCTTCACCCTGGTGCGCGGCATCAAGCAGATCCTGCTGGTCTGGGTCGGCTCCAACATTCCCGATTACAATCAGGCCTTCGCCCTGGCGATCCTCGCCATGCTGCCGCCGGTGATGATCGTCATGATCTTCCAGCGCTGGTTCATCAAGGGCCTGACCGAAAGCGACAAATAAAGGAGACTTGGGCCATGGCAGCGATCAACATCTCGGGTGTCTCGAAGATCTACGCCGGCGGCGTCGAGGCGGTGAAATCCGTTTCGATCGACATCGCCGATGGCGAGTTCATCGTGCTCGTCGGCCCCTCCGGCTGCGGCAAGTCCACCCTTTTGCGCATGGTGGCCGGGCTCGAGGCGATCTCGAAGGGCACGGTGGAAATCGGCGATCGCGTCATCAACAATGTCGAACCGGCCGAGCGCAACATCGCCATGGTCTTCCAGAACTATGCGCTCTATCCGCATATGACCGTCTACAACAACCTCGCCTATGGCCTTAAAAACCGCGGCACGCCGAAGGCCGAGATCGATGCCCGCGTCGCCGAAGCCGCCCGCATGCTGGAGATCGAGCAATACCTGACCCGCAAGCCGCGTGCGCTGTCCGGCGGCCAGCGCCAGCGCGTCGCCATGGGCCGTGCCATCGTGCGCAAGCCGGCTGCCTTTCTGTTCGACGAACCGCTCTCCAACCTCGATGCGAAACTGCGCGTTTCCATGCGCGGCGAGATCAAGCAACTGCAGAAGCGCCTCGGCACGACCTCGCTCTACGTGACCCACGACCAGCTCGAAGCGATGACGCTGGCAGACCGGCTGGTGGTGCTGAACGGCGGCCAGATCGAACAGATCGGTCGGCCGCTCGACGTCTATCACACGCCGGCCTCCACCTTCGTCGCCAGCTTCATCGGCTCTCCCGCGATGAACCTTCTGCGCGGCACCCGCGAAGGCGGCCGCCTGCATTTCGGCTCGCAGGTGCTGGAAACCGGCGGCCTGTCCGCCCTGCCCACCGAACTCACCGTCGGCATCCGCGCCGAAGACCTGCGTCTCGCCCGCGCGGGCGAACGGTCGCTGACTATGAAAATCGATTACATAGAGGAACTCGGCGCCCAGCGACTGGTCCATGGCACCGTGGACGGCAAGAAACTGACGGCGGCGCTATCGCCGGAAATCGAACTCGCCGACACCATAGCCCTGACGATCTCCCCGTCGCGCCTGCATTTCTTCGACACCGCGACTGGCAGGAGGCTGGCGCAAGCCCTCGATGGTCTCGGTGGCAGGCGCGAGGTTGCGAGCGCGCTGGAGGCGGCTGTCGGGCGATGGTGAGACGGCAAATGCTGCAATGGCCGCTTACGGCCCTTAGCTGCCATTCAGATGCTGCGGCAAGAACACCGGATTGCCTAGCTCTCAAGCCGTCCTGAGGGCAGTGAGGTCGCAGTTTTCAAGGAAGGCCAAGTTCGCTTCGATTTTGTCTAAGGGCCAATCCCACCAAGCAATATCGAGAAGTTCGTTAATTATCTCGATGGGATAGCGCATCCGAATGACGGTGGCCGGGTTTCCTCCAACAACTGCGTAGGGTGGAACGTTGCGAGCAACGACCGACGCAGCAGCTACGATCGCGCCTGCACCGATTTGCACACCCGGCATGATCGCTGCGTCGTGGCCAATCCATACATCGTGACCGACAACTGTATCCCTCACTGGCAGGTCTTTGTAGCCGAAGGTCTCGGGTTTGAAGATGCGGAATGGATAGGTGCTGAAGCCTGTCATCGGATGATTGGCTGAACTTGTGATAAAGTAACTTCCCCGAGCGATCTGGACAAATTTACCGATTACTAGGCGCTCGCGGACGCTATGACCCAGATAGGGTGCGAGTATTTTGGCAGTGTCCTCCGGTTTCCCAGAGTGAGTGTAATAGCTGTATTCGCCGATCTCCATGCGCGGATGGTCAATAACGTTCTTCAGATAGACCGTGTCGCTATAAAGCGTGCCGTCCGGCAGAGTGATTGGATGAGTTGCATTCGCATCGAGAAGAGGCATGAAGAACACTTTTCAGAAGAAGGCCAGCGCAATTACACGGCCGAAGCTAGTCCGGAAGAGCGATGGAATCCATCGCGCTACCCAAACGCTTTCATCAATAATTTGAATGGCGATACTCTCAACGCTTTTCGGGTAGCATCTGCGATGACCGCTCATGGCGCAAAGCCGCCGCCTGCACCACCTCGAAACGGCTGATGGCATTCGCTTCAAAATCCCCAAAAATTTTCCCCGTCCATCCCCGCCTTTTGCACCCGTGCCATACTCCCTTTCGTCCCGCCATCGGATACACCGGAAAGCGTTGCCGGCGAGGCGGGGCCGGTGCCTTCGGTCTGTGTTTGAAACGCAGGCGCGGCCGCGGGGGCCTGCAGAAAATGGTTTCCCTCTCGCTTGAAAAAGAGCGGGGCGTGCCTGTGAGGCACACATGAGGACCGGCGACTGGTATGTCGGAAGACAGGCCTTTCGTGGCGCGGCGGAAATTCCGCGAGCGCCACCCTGGTAAAGGTGCCGACCATCCGCGCAGAGAAACCGCAGTTGCAGGCAAAAACCACCGAGACGGGGCACGTCGCGTGTCACCTACACTTAACTACCTGAGGCACCCGACGTGCCCCGGCCGATCCCGCCTGGCCCTTGAGGCCGGCGAACCGAAAATGACTAGGCCACGGGCGAAAGCCGCCGCGTGAAGGCCTCGCCGCGCCAAGTGGGGAAGTCGACAGAAATCTGTAGGCTTCCGCAGACGCGATTTGATATAGACAGGCCTGTTCTACAACGACGCCCACGATCAACAGGAAACGACCCATGGCGAAGATCATCAATGTCGCGATCCAGATGGATCACGTGTCTGGCATCAACATCGCGGGTGACAGTACCTTCGCCATGGGCCTCGAGGCGCAGGCGCGCGGCTACAAGCTGTTCCATTATACGCCGAACCAGCTTTCGCTGCGCGACGGCCAGATCTTCGCCACCGTCCAGCCGATGACGCTGCGCGACGTCAAGGGTGACCACTATACGCTTGATGACGCCGAACGCATCGACCTGTCGACCATGGACGTGGTGCTTTTGCGCCAGGACCCGCCCTTCGACATGGCCTACATCACCTCGACGCACCTGCTCGAGCGCGTCCACCCGAAGACCTTGGTGGTCAACGATCCGGCCTGGGTGCGCAACTCGCCGGAAAAGATCTTCGTCACCGAATTCCCCGACCTGATGCCGAGGACGCTGATCACCCGTGATCCGGCCGAGATCGCCAGCTTCCGCGCCGAGATGGGCGATATCATCCTCAAACCCCTCTACGGCAATGGCGGCGCCGGCGTGTTTCATTCGACAAGGGACGACCGCAACCTCTCGTCGCTTCTGGAAATGTTCGGCCAGATGTTCCGCGAGCCCTTTATCGCGCAGGAATATCTGCCGGCCGTGCGCAAGGGCGACAAGCGCATCATCCTCGTCGACGGCGAGCCGGTCGGCGCCATCAACCGCGTTCCGGCCGACCACGACGCCCGCTCCAACATGCATGCCGGCGGCAAGCCGGAGCCGACCGAACTGACGACGCGGGAAAAGGAAATCTGCGCCCGCATCGGGCCTGCTCTGCGCGAGCGCGGCTTCCTGCTGGTCGGCATCGACGTGATCGGCGACGTCATGACCGAGATCAACGTCACGTCGCCCACCGGCCTTCGCGAAGTGAAGAAATTCGGCGGCGCCGATATCGCCGCCTTGCTCTGGGACGCGATCGAGCGCAAGCGCGCCTGACACAGCAGATCCAACCGAGGCGTTCACCTGCCTCGGTTGCGCATGGATACAACCCGATTTCATCCCACGGATGTTCACGGTTGTTCCGCTTCGTTCGCGAAATACAACCTGACTCAACCTCGCCGATTATCGCCGTCGAGTATGTTCGATAATTGTTCTTGTTTTATTCCGTTATTCGTGCAAGATTTTCCACCACAACCGGCGAAGGTTGTGGTGGCAGGGATTGAGCCTGCCTCGCGGCAAGAGGGGCAATCATGGTCGCGCGTGTCAGTACGGTTGCATTTCAGGGCATCGAAGGCGTGCCGGTCGACGTTCAGGTCATGGTCGCGCCTGGAAAAGTTGGCATGCAGATCGTCGGGCTTCCCGACAAGGCAGTGGCCGAAAGCCGGGAGCGGGTCCAGGCGGCACTGCATGCCTCGGGGCTATCGCTGCCCGCCAAGAAAGTCACCATCAATCTCGCGCCGGCTGACCTGCCAAAGGAAGGCAGCCACTTCGATCTTCCCATCGCGCTCGGCCTGATGGCGGCGCTTGGCGCCATTCCCGCGGATGCGCTTGGCGGCTACGTCGTCATCGGTGAACTCAATCTCGACGGCACGATCGCCGCCGTCGCCGGCGCGCTCCCCGCCGCGATCGGCGCCAACAGTCTCGGCAAGGGGCTGATCTGCCCGTTCGACAGCGGCGCGGAAGCCGCCTGGGCCGGTAGCGAAATCGATATCCTGGCGCCGCGCAGCCTGATCTCGCTCGCCAATCATTTTCGCGGAATCCAGGTCTTGTCGCGGCCGGAGCCTGCGGTGCGTGCCAGCGCCGCCAACATGCCGGATCTCGCCGACATCAAGGGCCAGGAAAGCGCCAAGCGGGCGTTGGAGGTGGCCGCGGCCGGAAACCACAATCTCCTGATGGTCGGACCGCCCGGCTCGGGCAAGTCGATGCTTGCCGCCCGCCTGCCCTCCATCCTGCCGCCGCTCTCTCCCGCCGAGCTGCTCGAAGTCTCGATGATCCACTCGATCGCCGGGCAACTGCCGGGCGGCAAGCTGTCGGACCGCCGCCCCTTCCGCACGCCGCACCATTCCGCCACCATGGCGGCGATGATCGGCGGTGGCCTGCGCGCCAGGCCCGGCGAAGCCTCGCTTGCCCACAACGGCGTGCTCTTCCTCGACGAATTTCCGGAGTTTACCCCGCAGGTGCTTGATGCGCTGCGCCAGCCGCTCGAAACCGCCGAATGCATCATTGCCCGCGCCAATCACCGCGTGACCTACCCCGCCGCAATCCAACTGGTGGCGGCGATGAACCCTTGCCGCTGCGGCATGGCGGGCGAACCCGGTCATACCTGCGCCCGCGGCCCACGTTGCGTCTCCGACTATCAGGGGCGCATTTCCGGGCCGTTGATGGACCGGATCGATATCCGCATCGATGTGCCCTCCGTCACCGCCGCCGACCTCATCCGCCCGGCGCCGGCCGAGCCGAGTGCCGTCGTCGCAAGACGCGTAGCCCGCGCCCGGGAAATCCAGGCGGATCGCTTCATCGCTTTCGGCATGCCGGAAATCCTCTCGAACGCGCGTTGTTCGACATCCATGATCGAGAAGATGGCCGAGCCGGATGCCGGCGGCCTGCAATTGCTGCGCGACGCTGCGGAAAAAATGAAATTTTCGGCGCGCGGCTACCACCGCGTCCTGAAAGTCGCCCGCACACTCGCCGACCTCGACGAAAAGCTGACGGTTGGGCGCATCCATCTGGCCGAGGCGATTTCCTACCGCATTGCCGGTGAACGCTTGACGGCCGCGGCATGAGCAGGCGTAAAAACCACCCTCATGCGGAGATGAGAGTGGTTTTTTTGGGGTTGGAAAACCGCGCGGGATCAGCCGACGAGGTGTTCGAACAGGACCGTCGACAGGTAGCGCTCGGCGAAGGACGGAATGATGACGACGATGTTCTTGCCTTCGTTTTCCGGGCGCTGGCCGATCCTGATCGCAGCCGCCAGCGCGGCACCGGAGGAGATGCCGACCGGCACGCCTTCGAGCTTCGCTACCTGCCGCGCCGTTTCCACGGCCTGGGCGCTGTTGACCGTGATGATCTCGTCGTAGATTTTCGTATCGAGGATGGCAGGCGCGAAGCCCGCGCCGATGCCCTGGATCTTGTGCGGGCCGGGAGCGCCACCGGAAAGGACGGGCGATTCCTCCGGCTCGACGGCGATAACCCTGATCGACGGTTTACGGCCCTTGAGCACCTGGCCGGCGCCGGTGATCGTGCCGCCGGTGCCGATACCGGAAACGAGGATGTCGATGCTGCCGTCGGTGTCGTTCCAGATTTCCTCGGCCGTCGTCTTGCGGTGGATTTCCGGGTTCGCCGGGTTTTCGAACTGCTGCGGAATGATCGCGTCAGGCAGGGTCGACGCCAGTTCTTCCGCCTTGGCGATGGCGCCCTTCATGCCCTTCGGGCCTTCCGTCAGCACCAGTTCGGCGCCGAGCAGCGCCAGCATCTTGCGGCGTTCGACCGACATGGTTTCCGGCATGGTGAGGATCAGCTTGTATCCCTTGGCGGCGGCGGCGAAGGCGAGCGCGATGCCGGTATTGCCCGACGTCGGCTCGACCAGCGTCGTCTTGCCGGGCGTGATCTTGCCCTGTGCTTCCAGCGATTCAATCATCGCAACGCCGATACGATCCTTGACCGAGGCGATCGGGTTGAAGAACTCCAGCTTCGCCAGAAGATTGGCCTTCACCCCGTTTTCCTTCGCCAGCTTGTCGAGGCGAACAATCGGTGTATCGCCGATGGTCTCGGTGATCGAGGAATAGATGCGGCCACGGCCGGGCTTGCGCTGATCTGACATGGTGTTCTCCCTTTTTGCCAAGTTGCAGGGACAATAGGATCAAACCAACCCGCTTGCCAGAGTACTATTCTCCAACCGCTTGATCCTCATTGGAAAAAACTGTTGCGGAACCGCCGGCTGCCGAATGATTATTTCAGGCTGCTCGCGTGGCGATATAGGCGGCGGTGGTGCCGAGAATACCGGCCGCGATCCGGTTCAGCGATTTCAGCGCACGGGGTTGTTTCAGAAGCAGCCGGGCGCGGGAGGCCAGCAGGATATAAGGGATCAGAACCGCCATCAGGACGAGGAAGGTCGAGCCGACAAGGGTGGCATACTCGTTGAGGCCGATCGCATGCACATCGATCAGCGTCGGCACCAGCGCCACATAGAACAGCATCGTCTTCGGGTTGCCGAGCGTGACCAGCAGTCCGGACAGAAAGGACAGGCCCACGCTTGCGCTTTTCTTCGCCTGGATATCCTGCGGCAGCAGCCCGGCGGTCCAGAGCTTGTAGGCGATATAGACGAGATAGAGGGCGCCGAGGATCTTGATGACCATGAAAGCGGCGGTGAAGGTCTGCGCCACGAAGGCAAGACCGAGGATGACGGCCGTCAGATAGATCAGGTCGCCGAGCACGAGACCGAGCCCCATGAAGAATGTTTCGCGAAAGCCTGAACCAAGCGCACGCGCGACGATCGCCGTCACGCCCGGACCGGGGATCGCCGCCGCGATGAAGAGGGCAGTGCAATAGGCGAAGAGGGTGGCGAGGCTCATTATCGGCTCCGGAGATTTGCGAGCGCGAACATTTAGCTGTTTTTTTTGAGCCGGGCAATCTGGCTGCATTGATCGAAGCGGCTGTTCCGGCTAATGCATTGCTCCGGCACAAACCTTCGCCTTACACCGCCCGGAACTGGAGAGGCCGTTCATGCCTGGAACCGCAAGCCTGGCCGCCTTCGCCCTTGTCGCACTTGGCATGGTGCTGACGCCCGGGCCGAACATGATCTATCTGATCTCCCGCTCGCTCTGTCAGGGGCCGGTGGCGGGATTGGTCTCGCTTACCGGCGTCGGTCTCGGCTTCCTGGTCTATATGCTCTCGGCCGCCTTCGGCATCACCGCGCTGCTCTTGGCGGTACCCTATGCCTATGACGCGCTGCGGTTTGCCGGCGCGCTCTATCTCCTCTATCTCGCCTGGCAGGCCCTGCGTCCCGGCGGACGCTCGGCTTTCGAAGTTCGCAACCTGCCGGCAGACAGTCCGCGCCGCCTGTTTTTCATGGGCTTTGCCACGAGCCTGTTGAACCCGAAGATCGCCGTTCTCTATCTGTCGCTGCTGCCGCAGTTCATCGATCCGGCCCTGGGCCAGGTCTTTTCCCAGTCCGTCGTTCTCGGCACGGTCCAGATTTTCACCAGCCTTTCCGTCAATGCGCTGATCGTGTTGACGGCAGGCTCCATCGCCACGTTCTTCGCCGGCCGGCCGGGCTGGCTTTCCATGCAGCGCTGGCTGATGGGCGGCGTGCTCGGCGCGCTTGCCCTTCGCATGGCGATGGAAAGCCGCCGCTGAAACGGTTTTTCCTTCCTCCCAACCAAGACTTGAGCATGCCATGACAACAGCACTTCTTATCATCGACGTTCAGAACGCCATCCTCGAGGGCGAAGGCACACCAGAGCGCCAGCCTGCCATAAACGCGGCCCTCAACGAGACCGTCGGCCGGCTGCAGTCGATCCAGGCGCGCGCCCGTGCCGCCCATGTCCCGGTCATTCTCGTGCAGCATGACGGCGGCCCGGGAGACCCGCTCGCGCGTTCGTCCAAGGGCTGGGGCCTGCGCCATGAGATTGCGCCGGTTCTCGGCGAGACTGTCGTCCACAAGACGAGTTGTGACAGCTTTTTCCAGACCGATCTTGAGGAACAGCTGGCAAAACGGTCCATCACCCATCTCGTCATCGGCGGCTGTCAGACACAATTCTGCGTCGATACCACTGCGCGCCGCGCCGTGTCGCTCGGGTATGATGTAACGCTGCTTTCCGACGGCCATTCGACCGGCGACATGGGCGAGCTGATGTTTCCGCAGATCATCGCCCACCACAATGCCGTGCTCGGCGGGTTCAACGCCGGCGGACATGCCATCGAGCTACGCCGATCGGACGAGATCACCTTCTGAGGATTACTCAAGGACCGGTCGCATGAAGCTGCGTTCGTAACTCAGGATGCAGCGGCTGTTCTCGGCAAGCGCAAAGGCTGCCTGGCATTCGGCATCCTTTGCCATGCGCTCGCGATAATCCTCATAAGCCGCAAGGCTCGGAAAGCTGAAGAGGGCGAGCGCGACATTGTTCGCCCCTTCATGCGGCATGAAATAGCCGTGATGCGTGCCGCCTAGCCGGTTGACCAGCGGGATCCAGAGCTTTGCGTATTCCTCGAACGCGGCGAGCTTGTAAGGGTCGATGATGTAGCGAAGATAGCAGGTGATCATGCGGGGCTCCATGGATGTCTCAGCCCGCCTGATGCCGCACCCGACGGGGTAATGTCCAGCCGAATGTCATGCCGCCAGCCGCAATCAGAATCGCCGCGGAGCCGAGAAGCTGCGCCGGCTGCAGCTGATGCCCGAAGGCGATGCGATCGACCGCAAGGGCGGCAACCGGATAAATGAAGGACAGCGCACCGGTGAGGTGCGTCGGCAGCTTCTGGATGGCGCCGTAGAGCAGCACATACATCAGCCCCGTATGGACCGCGCCCATGGCAACCAGCAGCGCCCATTGATAGGCCTCAGTCGGCAGCCCGGAGGCGCCGGCGAAGGGTGCCAGCATCAGAAGGCCAGTGACAACCTGGATCAGCGCGATCAGATGCGGCGGCGTTCCCTTCAGCCTTTTCGCCACAAGCGCGGCCAGCGCGTAGAAGAACGCAGCGCCCAGCGCCATGGCGATCCCCGTCAGATAGTCACCGCCGCTGAAATCGCCCGAAGGTTTCGCCTCGACGATCGCAACCATGCCGGCGAAGGCAACGCCAAGCCAGGCGAGCTTCGTGGCGGTGATCTTTTCCTGAAAAAACAGCCCGCCGATCGCCAGCAGCATGAAAGGCTGGGTGTTGTAGACCATCGTGGCGATCGAGATAGAGGAGCGTGAATAGGCGCCGAACAGAAGCAGCCAGTTGACGACAATGGCGACGCCGCCCAGCACGGCAAGACCGAACAGCCGCCATGTGAGGATACCGCTGCGGAAATGACCGAGCGAGGCGCAAATGGCCAGAAGCGTCAGCGCCCCGAACAGGCAGCGCCACAGCACCACATCGATCACCGGCTGCCCGGACATCAGCACGAACCAGCCGATCGTGCCCGAAATCAGCATGGCGGCGGTCATTTCGATGCTGCCGCTTTTGACATCCTTTTCCATCACTTCCACTCCTTTGAACCTAATGGAAAGATAGTCGGCGGAAATGCCTTTATATATGGATATTAAAAGGATGATGCGGTATTATTCCTAACGATGAAAGGCAAATTGCCAATTATTCCTAACGGAGGCTCCCTTGCTTGACGACCTCGACCGGCGTCTTCTCGACATCCTTTCGGTTAACGCCCGCATCTCCTTGAAAGAGCTGGCGCAGGAGGCGGGCCTGTCCTCCCCCAGCACGGCGGACCGGCTGCGGCGGCTGGAAGATCGCGGCGTGATCACCGGCTTCACTGTCGGCGTCGATCCGGCAGCCCTCGGTTATGCCCTGCAGGCGGTCGTGCGGGTACGGCCGATGCCGGGCATGCTGCATATCGTCGAGAAGCTGATCCAGGACACGCCGGAATTCGTAGAATGCGACAAGGTGACGGGCGACGACTGCTTTATCGCCAAGCTGCTGGTGCGGGACATGGAACAACTCGACACCATCCTCGACAAGGTCGCCGAACGCGCCCAGACCAATACCTCGATCGTCAAGTCAACGCCGGTGAAACGCCGGCTGCCGCCGCTCAAGGGTGAAAAGTGAGCATCAAAACTCGGCCATCGGCGAAAGCATAACGGGCCCGGCCAGACGGTCAGCAGCAGCTCCCCGAACCATCAAACTGGTATGTGAGGCAAACGGCTCCGGGTTCCCTTGCCAATCAAGCCGATCGGGCGGAAAGCAAACTTCGACACAGCTCGGACGCTGATCGAGCACGGCAAGAAGGACGGAGAGCGGCGGGATAATCCTGCCGGCAATATCCAGAAGCTGAAAGCAATCCGCCTCAGTAGATTTCCACGCAACGACAAGCTCTGGATGATCCAGATAACTAAGCCGGATGCCGGCATCGAAGCAGCTGTTGAGCAGAAACATTTCCATCTGCGCCGCGACTGCGAAAATCGAAGAAACCGGCGTCCTTTCACCCAACAGCCGCTTTACCAGGGCTAGGTCGCCGGAATTGTCGAGCGAGAGCGTGCGCGACGAGCCGATTGGCTGCACGGCCACTGGTGGCGGGCCCGAGAACTGGTGTTGCGGCAAAATCTTGAACTCACAGGGCTCATACAGTGCCGGCTTGTCTGTCAGGAGAAGACCGCGTTCGAAACCCTGTGCGTCGCACCAGTTGAATGCCCGCCTCATCAGATCGCGGTAAAGTCCCCGGCCTCGCCACTCAGGCCGAACTGCGCCGGACTGGAAACCAGCCGCCGCGACAAGCCGGCCATCGATCATCATCGGCATGGAAAAGGCGCTGAAATTGGCAACGCAGATGCCGTTCTCATCAAAATACGCGAACGGCATGCTGGTTGGATCGGGTCCGCCGAACCGATCCTGAATGCTGACATCGATGCCGAACGTATCGTGCAGCAGCGCCACCAGCCCAGCCCAGGCGGCGGGATCTCCGAAATAGTCCTGCCGGAACGTCAGGCCAGTGGACGCGACAGGCACCTAAACGCCCGTCGAGCCAAACCCACCGGCGCCCCGCGCGGTTTCGCTGGCATCCGGCGCCTCGCGAACGGAAACCTGCGTCACCGGGGCGATCACCATCTGGGCGATGCGCATGCCGCGCTCGATGACGAAATTCTCCTCGCCGAGGTTGACCAGAAGCACCTTCACCTCGCCGCGATAATCGCTGTCGATCGTGCCGGGAGTATTGAGGCAGGTGATGCCGTGCTTGAAGGCAAGGCCGGAGCGTGGACGGATTTGCGCCTCGTATCCGGCCGGGATTTCGAAGATGAAGCCCGTCGGCACCAGTGCCCGCTTGCCCGGCGCGAGTGTCATCGGCTGATCGGCCTCGACGGCGGCGCGCAGGTCCATGCCGGCGGCGCCTGATGTCTCATAGGCGGGCAGATCGACGCCTGCTCCGTTCGGCAGCCGAACGAGGTTCAGGGTCGGGCGGATCTCAGCGTGTAGGGTCATGGCCGCATTACTTTGCCTCCGGCGACCGCGGGTCAATTGCAAAGTCGGGCTGAAATCGCTAGATAGCCCGCAACTCACAGGAATCTTGACATATGGCCGAAAGTCTCGCCGAGGCGGTTTCCCGCCGCCGCACCTTTGCTATTATTGCACACCCGGACGCGGGCAAGACCACGCTCACCGAAAAGCTGCTGCTGTTCGGCGGCGCGATCCAACTCGCCGGCGAGGTGAAGGCGAAGAAGGACCGCATCCAGACGCGGTCCGACTGGATGAAGATCGAGCGCGAGCGCGGCATCTCGGTCGTTACCTCGGTGATGACCTTCGAATATCACGGCAATGTCTTCAACATCCTCGATACGCCCGGCCACGAAGACTTCGCCGACGATACGTATCGCACGCTGACGGCCGTGGATGCAGCCGTCATGGTGATCGACGCCGCAAAGGGTATCGAGCCGCGGACGCTCAAGCTGTTCGAAGTCTGCCGCATGCGCGACATCCCGATCATCACCTTCATCAACAAGATGGACCGCGAAAGCCGCGACCCGTTCGAGATTCTGGATGAGGTCGAGGAAAAGCTGGCGCTCGACTGCGCCCCGGTGACCTGGCCGATCGGCCGTTCGAAGACCTTCTGCGGCTCCTACCATCTCGCCGACAACACCGTGCGCGGTTCCGACACCCAGGAAATCCTCACCAAGGTCAACGGGCCGGAAATGGCCGCCCATCGGCTGCCGGAAAACGAGCGCGACGCCTTCATCGACGAGTTGTCGCTGGCGATCGAGGCCTGCAAACCGTTCAACAAGAAGGCTTTCCTCGAAGGCCACCTGACACCTGTCTTCTTCGGTTCGGCGCTCAGGAATTTTGGCGTGCGCGACCTCATCAACGCGCTCGGAGACTTCGCCCCGCCGCCACGCGATCAGGTGGCCGATGTTCGGACGGTCCAGGCGACCGACGACAAGATGACCGCCTTCGTCTTCAAGATCCAGGCGAACATGGACCCGAACCACCGCGACCGCATCGCCTTTGCCCGCATTTGCTCCGGCAAACTGGAGCGCGGCATGAAGGCGCGTCTGTCGCGCACCGGCAAGCAGTTGGGCCTGACAGCACCGCAGTTCTTCTTCGCCTCGCAGCGTCAGCTTGCCGACACCGCCTATGCAGGCGATGTGGTCGGCATTCCGAACCACGGCACCCTGCGCATCGGCGACACGCTGACTGAAGGCGAACAGCTGGTGTTCCAGGGCGTGCCGAACTTCTCGCCGGAAATCCTGCGCCGCGTGCGGCTCGAAGATGCGATGAAGGCCAAGAAGCTGAAGGAAGCCCTGCAGCAGATGGCAGAGGAAGGCGTCGTGCAGCTGTTTTCTCCGGAAGACGGCTCTCCGGCCATCGTCGGCGTCGTCGGCGCGCTGCAGCTCGACGTGCTGAAGGAACGGCTGCAGTCGGAATACGGTCTGCCGGTCTCCTTCGACGTGGCGCGTTTCTCCGTCTGCCGCTGGATTTCGGCCGATCAGCCAGCGGACCTGGACAAATTCATCAACGCCCGGCGCGGCGATATTGCCCGCGACCTCGACGGCGACCCGGTCTTCCTGGCACAGGATTCATTCTCGCTGCGCTATGAAGCGGAACGTTACCCGGCTATCAAGATGGTCGCCATCAAGGAGTATCACGTCGCCAAGGCGGCGTGATACTCGCTGTCCGCGCCCCTTCCTTCAGAAGAGGCTGCGGACAATGAGCCATGAGCCCACTGCCACGAGGATTGCCCCGGCGGCTCGCGAGAGCCGCCGCCCACCGGGCACGACTTTTTCGGCAAGCACGAAGATCGCGAGCCCGGCGATCCAAAGGATGTTCATGACCCCGCCGACGAACAAAAGCGCCATCAGCGGCCAGCAGCAGCCGACGCAATAAAGGCCGTGGCGCAGCCCCATCCTGAAGGCACCCCACGGCTCACGGCGAAATCCCCCCTCGCTCTGGATGAAGGCGACCGGCGCACGGCACTTGCTGAGACAGGCATGCTTGAGCGGCGTCCACTGATAGAGGCCGGCGACGAGGAGCAGTATCCCGCTGAACAGGCCACTCGCGCTGTCCAGCATCGGTGTCAGCAGCAGGGCGCGTTCGAGCAGCCACTGTCCGATGGTTGCCGCTAGCGAAAACACGAACCAGGCCGCGACATAGCCGCTGCCGAAGACGCCGGTGGCCGCGAAGGGCGCGCCCTGGCTTACGGCATGCCGGCCGACGCGCGCATAGAGCAGTATCATCGGCGCCGCCGACGGAAGCATCATGCCGACCATCATCACTGACCACATCGCAAAAACGAGCAGCGCCTCGCCAAGGCTCCACGCATGCGGCGTCAGCATGGCCTCGGGCATCCCGGGCATGCCGTCCATGGCTTCCATCGGCTTTTCGCCCGCCGCCATCGTGTCACCGAGCGAAAGCAGATAGGCCCAGGCAAGCAGGGTCATGGCGGCCAGGCTGGCGAGTATGATGATCCGGTCCCGCTTCAGCAGGGCGTCGAGCGTGGTTCCAGGCATCATCCTGGGCCCTAGCGAACGACGCCGCTCTCGGTCATGTGCAGGCGGGCAAAATGAGCGTGCGAATCCTTGGTGGATAGAGCGATCGGCCCCTTCGTCTCGGCCCATCCGCGCCCGGCCTCGCATGTGTCGTATTCGAAGCCACCCGGCAGATTGATGCGAACCCGATGCTCTTCGCCGGTAACGGGATTGCGGATCGGTTCGCCACGCGCTTCGATCCAGCCTGGAATGTCGACCTTGGCCGTGCGCCCGTCCATGTCCAGATCGAAATCGATCCGAGTGAAGACCGGCTCGTACACCGTATCGTATGTGGTGGCGAACACGGCGAAGAAAGTGGCGCCCGGCTCGGTGTCGAGCCCGCTCATGATCCGCAGCAATGCCTCGCGCTGCGCCGGCGAAGCGCGCTCGTCGATGATCGGCACGCACGCGCCATGCCCTTCGTGGATGGCTCCCGGCCATGACACGATCATGCCGATACGCAAGCCATCAAGCCGCGTTTCGCCATGAAAGCCGTCCTCGACCTCGATGACGCCGATCGCGTGGCATTTGCCCTGGGTGGGGAGTGCGTTGAATTGGCAGGGGCAACCATAGGCGCAGTTGCAGTGGATGAACTCGCGCCCCTGAAGCTTCCATCTGACGCTGGTCATTCCATCCTCCATTGAACGGGGAATGCGTCTAATATAGGAATTTCATGCGGTGCTGATTAAATACCCGCGCCTTTGGCTTGTCCAGTGAGCTCGGAGTTTCCGCGGGTTGCCGGCTGCCCGGAAAGACGGCGGGCGTATCGGCAATCCAGATCCGCACGCCGGACAACCAAGTCGTGCACCTTGCCCTATCGGCGATCGATCAGCGTCAGATCGCCGTTTTCATCGACCGAAACCTCGATGCCGATATAGCCGGGGATTTTCGGATGTGAGGTCTCGAAGGGGTGCGTATGCGTGGCGGTGATGACCATCACGTCTGAACCCGCCGATTCTCCCGCAATGACACCGGCAGCGACATCCTCGAACACCAGGCAATGCTTCGCATCGAAGCCGACGCGCTTGGCGCCGAGCAGATAGCATTCCGGGCTCGGTTTGCCGCGCGAGACATCTTCGGCGATGACGATGAAGCGCGGTTCCGGCAGGCCGGCGGCGACAATGCGGACCTTGGCGAGTTCGCGCGGCGACGAGGTAACGATCGCCCAACGCTCCGGTGGCAGGCTTTTCAGGAATTCGATCGCGCCCGGAAGCGGCTTCACACCTTCGACATCCTCGATCTCGCCCTGGCAGATGATCGCCGCTTCCGCCTCCGGATCGACCCCGGGCAGGCCCAATTGCCGGATCGTATCGACGCCGCGCTTGCCGTGCATCGTCGGCAGGAATGTCGCGACATCAAGTCCATGGCCCTCGGCCCACCGTCCCCACACGCGCTCCGCTGCTTCGATAGAGCTCAGCAGCGTTCCATCCATGTCAAACAGGAAAGCGGAATATTTCTTGCCGAACACCGGCGACGACGCGAAAGACAAGGGGCGGACTCCTTCTGGCTGCCCGCCTCTATGCGAGCGATGACGTACTTGTTCGATACGGGGATTCCCACCGCAGATCAAACCAATATCGGCCTCGCAACGCTGCCCTGTGACGTTTCTTGCGGCTTCATTGCGCGGAGAAGGCGAGCCGTAAACCCATGACGCCGAAGGCACCGGCAAAACCGCGCCGAAGCCACGTTGTCACGCTCGGCCTTGCAATCACTTGGCGCCGCGCCGCCGAGGCGAAGACGCCATAGACCACGAAGACGATGAAGGTCAGCGCCATGAAGACGGCGGCAAGCCCCAGCATGAACAGCGTCGGCGAAGGCGTGCCGTTGGGCACGAATTGCGGCAGGAAGGCGAGGAAGAACAGCGACAGTTTCGGATTGAGGATATTGAGCAGAAAGCCGGTAGTGATCACCCGTAGCACAGGTACCTGGCTGTCCCGCTCGGCGATGCGCAGTGCCTCGCTGTCCTTCAGGACACTCCAGGCCATGTAGAGCAGATAGGCAACGCCGAGATATTTGATCATCTGGAACGCGAGTGCGCTCGTATGCAGGAGGGCGGCCAAGCCCGCGATACTGGCGGCAATATGCGGCAGGATGCCGAGCGTGCAGCCGAAGGCGGCAAGGATGCTGGCGCGGGTGCCCGCATTCAGGCCCATCGCCAGCGTATAGAGCACGCCGGTGCCGGGCAGGAGGATGACGATGATGGATGTCAGCAGATATTCGAGGGTCACGGCGCTCTCCATTCGATGAGGAAAGCCTCAGCTAAACGGATCGCCGCCGGCCGGTCTTGAACGGAATTGCAGGCTGTCAACCAAAGGCCAGCGCATAGGCGCCGGGCGTAACGCCGTAGGCGCGCACGAAGGTTCGCGTCATATGGCTCTGATCGGCGAACCCGCCTGCAAAGGCGGCATCGGCGAGAGGCGTACCTTTCGCAATCATCCGGCGGACAATGCCGATACGGCGCTGGACGAGGTAGGCATGTGGTGTCATTCCGGTCGCCTGGGCGAAGGCGCGCACCACCTGAAACCGGCTGAACCCCGTTGCCGCGGCGAGATCGGCCAGAGTGACGGCCGCGACGGGGTCATCATCCATCAGAGCTTTCGCCCGATGGATGGACGGCGACACAAAGCGGATTCGCGGGTGGCGACCCATCAGCGATGCGATCAGTTGGAAAAGGCCGCTTTCGCCCGCCAGCGCTTCGCGCGTCTCCGTCATCGCCGCATAGACGCGCGCAAACCCTTCGACGGCGCTGCGGTCGCTCATCACGGGCCGGGAAAACACAAAATCCTCCGCCCGCCCCTCGGCGATGTCGAGCACTGTATCGGCAATCAGGCCGGGATCGAAATAGAGCATGCGCCAGGATCGCCCCGCATCGCCGATCGGATGGCCGTCATGCACTTCGCCGGGGTTGACGGTGATCATGTCGCCCGGGCCTGCCTCGACCGGTCCTCGCCCGCTGGCTGATTTCTGCGCGCCGCGCATGATGACGCCGATGCCGAACTGGTCGTGCGTATGCCGGCCGAAGCTATGGGCCGTGTCGGCCTCGACCGCCTCCACGCCTTCGATCGCGCATCGCTTGATTCGGAACTGACCGGTCTTCATTGCCTGGAACGCTCCTCAATCCCGCTCCCGGCCAGGCAGGGCATCGCGTTCGCCGAACCAGTTCGCCGCCGAAGAACACCAGATCTGATGTCTGGGCGCAAGTTCGCTCCGTTGCCGGATATTGCCCCAGCGGATGCCGATTTCCTCGGCGTCCTCGTCCGTGCCCGTCGTAAAGATCGGGGAGCCACAATTGCTGCAGAACATCTGGAAACGCGTCCGGCCGTTGTCGCCGGTTTTGACGTAGGTCTTCGGCTCGCCGGCCGTGATCCGAAAATTCTCTTTCGGCACGGCAACCGTGACACGATAGACCGAGCCCGTCAGATGCTGGCAGTCCGTGCAATGGCAGATACCGACCTCGTCGGGGTCGATCTCCGCCTCATACCTGATCGCGCCGCAATGGCAGTTTCCGTCGATGTGCATGCCCGTTCCTCCGAGTTCCAAGAGGAACCTAGCGCATTAGACGCCGGTGAACAGCCAGGCATGTTCCTTGGCGTTGTTGAATTTCCAGATGCGCGACGGGCCGGCCATGACGTTGAGGTAATAGAGATCGTAGCCGTGGATCGCCGCGACCGGATGATAGCCCTTCGGGACCAGCGTCACGTCGCCATCCTCGACGGCCATGGCTTCGTCCAGCGAGCGGTCGTCAGTATAGACGCGCTGCATGGCAAAGCCTTGGCTCGGGTTCAGGCGGTGATAGTAGGTCTCCTCCAGGAAACTTTCGGCCGGTAGATTGTCCTCGTCATGCTTGTGCGGCGGATAGGACGAGGTATGGCCGCCGGGCGTTATGACTTCCACGACGAGCAGCGAATGCGCCGCATTGTCATCTTCCGGCATGATATTGGTAACGTAGCGCGTGTTCGTCGCCTTGCCGCGCGTCATCTGAGGGTGTGTGCCCGGACGGATCACCTGCGTCTTGTAGCCTTCGCCGCCAGGCGCCGAGCACACCGCCAGATCGAGCGCTGTCGTCGCCGTCGCCTGCCAGCGGCTGCCCTTCGGTATATAGACCGCATAGGGCTGCCCCTCGAACGGCGTCATCCGCTCGCCAAGTTCGCCGAAATCCTCGCCATCGACGGAGATCTTCGCCTTGCCGACGACGAGCACGAGGCAGGTTTCCCTGTCGGCGCTTTCGCCAGCCACGTTTTCGCCCGCCTTCAGCCGGTTCAACCCGAAACCGACATAGGTCCAGCCGGCAGATTCGGGCGTGATGTCGTGAACGAGGCCCGAGTTGCCTTTGGGTTTGACGAGAAGGTTTGGCATGGTGTGGCTCCTATTTCAGTTTTCACCCTCCCCTCGAGGGGGAGGGTCGGCACGCAGTGCCGGGGTGGGGTGATGCGTCACAACAAGAGGGATCACCCCCACCCGCAGCTTCGCTGCGACCTCCCCCCTCAAGGGGGAGGTAAGGGCCTCAGCCCCGATCCAGTCCTGCTTCCCGCGCAAATGCCTTCAGCGATTTCAGACCCAGCGACTGATATTCCAGCGGATTGCGCACGGCGGAATCCTGCTCGGCCTCGATCACAAGCCAGCCATCATAGCCATGCTCTGCGGCAACTTTCAGCACCGGCACGAAATCGACGCCGCCTTCGCTGTCGCCGGGGACGGTGAAGACGCCACGCCGCACGCCTTCGAGGAAGGACAGGCTTTCACGCTCCACCTCTTCGCGGATTTCGGTCCGCACGTTCTTGGCGTGGATGTGGCGGACGCGGTGCATGTACTTCTTCGCCACTTCAACAGGATCCGAGCCGCCGAACCAGGCATGGCCGGTGTCGAGCAGCAGCTTGGTCGCCGGGCCGGTGTTCTGCATCAGAAGATCGATTTCTTCTCCGGTCTGAACGATCGTGCCCATATGGTGGTGGTAGACGAGATCGATACCCTGATCGGCGCAATACTGCGCGATCGCTTCGATATCGGCGCCGAATTTCTTCCACTGGTCGGCAGGCAGGACCGGCTTGTCCTTGACGACCGATTTCGTGTCGTCGCCATGGATGGCGTTGGAGGTTTCGCAGACGATGCAGACCTTGCAGCCATTGTATTTCAGGAGATCGAGGTGCGGCTGGATCGCCTTCTTCTCGGCCTGGACATCATGCGTCAAGAGGTTGGTCGAATGCCAGCCCGAGACAAAGACGAGATCGTAGGAGGCGAGCTTCGCCTTCAGCTCGGCGGGATCGGTCGGCATCTTGTGGCCCTTCTCGATGCCGTCGAAGCCGATCGTCTGGCAATCGGAGAGGCAGTCCTCAAGGGTGAGATGCGCACCGAGCGTCTGGTCGTCGTCGTTGCTCCAGGCGATGGGATTGGTTCCGTAGCGGATCATGATGTTCTTCTCTGATCAAGTGTTTTCAAGTCGTGCGAAAGCCCGCGACGATAGCGCGGGCTACATGTCGTTTGTTTAACCGAAGCGCTGGGCCGAAAGCGCTTTCTCGTAGCCCTTGCGGGCCTCGTTGACCTTCGAGCGCTCGGAAACTTCCGGCACCGCGACATCCCACCAGTGACCGCCCTCATCCGTGGTGATGAGCGGGTCTGTGTCGATAACGATAACCGTCGTGCGGTCTTCGCCGGCTGTTTCCTTTAGCGCGATTTCCAGCTCGGCGATCGACGAAACCTTGCAGGTCACGGCGCCCATGGCAGCGGCGTGGGCTGCAAAATCGATGGCTGGCAGCGTGACGTGACGCGTGTCCCTCAGCAGATTGTTGAAGTTCGCGCCGCCGGTGGCCATCTGCAGCCTGTTGATGCAGCCATAGCCGGCATTGTCGAGCAACACGATGGTGATCTTGGCGCCGAGCATGATCGACGAGGCGATCTCGGAATTCAGCATCATGTAACTGCCGTCGCCGACCATGACGATGACGTCGCTATTCGGTTTGGCGAGCTTGACCCCGAGACCGCCGGCGACTTCATAACCCATGGTCGAAAAACCGTATTCCATGTGATAGCTGCCGGGGGAATCCGCCTGCCAGAGCTTGTGCAGCTCGCCCGGCAGACCGCCGGCGGCGCAAACCACCGTGGTATTCTCCGTGCGGGCACGCTGGACGGCACCGATCACCTGCGCATCGGACGGCAGCGCGGCATTGGTGGTCGCCATTGCCTTGTCCGCTGCCTTCAGCCACTCCGCCTTGCCGTCGATCGCCTTCTTCGTCCAGGCCTCATCGGCCTTGTGCGAACCAAGCCCGGAGCTCAGCGCCTCCAACCCGACGCGGGCGTCGGATACCAGCGGCAGGCCCTCATGCTTGGCAGCGTCGAATGCCTGCACGTTGAGGCCGATGATCTTCAGGTCATCGTTCTTGAACAGCGCCCACGAGCCGGTGGTGAAATCCTGGAGGCGCGAACCGACCGCCAGCACGATGTCGGCCTCTTCGGCAAGCTGGTTGGAAGCCGACGTGCCGGTGACGCCGACCGACCCCATGTTGAGCGGATGGCGGTGCGGTAGCGAGGACTTGCCTGCTTGGGTCTCGACAACCGGGATTCCGTGCCGTTCGGCAAAGGCTGCAAGCGTCTTGCTGGCCTCAGAGTAGAGCACGCCACCACCGGAGATGATCACCGGCTTTTTGGCAGCCTTCAACGCCGTGATAGCATGGGCCAGTTCATCGGCATCGGGGTGGAGGCGCCGGGTCGTCCAGACTTTCTCGTCGAAGAAATTCTCCGGATAATCATAGGCTTCCGCCTGCACATCCTGGCAGAGCGCCAGTGTCACCGGGCCGCAGTCGGCGGGGTCGGTCAGCACCTGCATGGCGCGGCGCAACGCCGGGATGATCTGTTCCGGACGGGTGATGCGATCGAAGTAGCGCGAGACGGGCTTGAAGCAGTCGTTGACGGTCATGGTGCCGTCGCCGAAATCCTCGATCTGCTGCAGCACCGGATCCGGGCGGCGATTGGCAAAGACATCGCCGGGAAGGAAAAGAACGGGCAAGCGGTTGACGTGCGCGAGCGCCGCGGAAGTCACCATGTTCAGCGCACCGGGGCCGATCGACGTCGTGCAGGCCATGAAGCGGCGGCGGAAGCTTGCCTTGGCAAAGGCGATCGCGGCATTCGCCATGCCCTGCTCGTTCTGGGCGCGATACGTCGGCAGCGTGTCCTTGATGCCGTATAGCGCCTCGCCGACGCCGGCGACGTTACCGTGACCGAAAATGGCAAAGACGCCGCCGAAGATCGGCAGTTTCTCGCCATCGATCACGGTCATCTGCCGCGTCAGGAACCGCGCCACGGCTTGCGCCATGGTCAGGCGGACTGTTTTCTCGCTCATTGTTTCCTCCTCGAACGAGGACATTGCCTCGCATCAACTCCGCATACGAGGAGAGTTTTACCCCCCTCTGTCCCGTCGGGACATCTCCCCCTCAATGGCGGAGATCATTGTTTTCTCTCATCTGCGCGCTGTTGTCAGCAAAGACACTCTCGCTAATCTCCTCTTTGAGGGGGAGATCAGCGAAGGGACAGAGGGGGGAGGGCCGCATACTCGGCACTCACCGGATTTTTCAAGCCGCTTTCGTCTCCGCCAAGCCGAGCCACAGATTGACCAGAGCCTCGAACTTGCCCGCCATGTCGGCGATCGCCTGCTCGTCGGTCATCTCGCCTGCGAGCCACGCTTTGCTGGCATCGGCGAAGATCGTGCGGCCAACGGCAAACCCCTTGACCGTCTTGGAGGTGCGCGCCGCAGCAAAACCTTCCTTGAGCACATCATATGGCGCTTCCAGTCCGAGCAGAACCACGCCGCGGCAGAGCGGATCGCGCTTTTCGATGACGGCATCGATCGCGGCCCAGGCGTTGCGGCTTGCTTGTGGCTCAAGCTTCCACCAATCGGGTTTCAGCCCGGCATCGTAAAGCTCGTTCAGGGCGCGGGGAATGGTCTGGTCGTCGAGCTTGCCGTGTTTGCTGGCGATGATCTCGATCAGGATTTCGCGGCCGACTTTGCGCGCCGCCTCGAAGGCGGAGCGCAGCTTGGCGACCTGGGCGGCCTTCATCTCGGACGGATCGTCCGGATGGTAGAAGCTCAAGACCTTGATGCAGTGATCGACCGGCCAATCGATAAGCCGGCTACCGAGATCCTGGCTGAACTCGAACTGCAGCGGCCGCGAACCCGGAAGCTCGATCGGCTTGGCGATCCAGAAATCCTTGTTCTTGGCGGCGGCAAACAGGGCCTCGCGGCCGTATTTGTCATCGATGAGCATGCCGAAGCCGGGGCGGCCATTCGCAATACGCTCGGCCGCCCTGACGGCCAGCACCTTGAAGGCCGGGATGCGGGCCAGCAGATCGGGATTGCCATCGGCCAGATCCTCGAGCTGGCTACGGTGATCAATGGCGAGCGCCATCAGTTGCGGGATCTCGCGGCGGCGGGTTGTTGCCCAATGGACGTGGTTGATCGCCTCATCCTTGCGCAGCGCCCTTTCCTTGCTGCCGTTTTCGAGGAAAAACTGCAGCTCGGTCCAGGTCGGAATTTCCGGCGCACAGAGCAGACGCGAGACAGCAAAGGCGCCGCAGGCATTGGCCCAAGTGGCCGATGTCGCATGTGGTTCGCCGGTGAGCCAGCCGCGCAGGAAGCCGGACATGAAAGCGTCGCCGGCGCCGAGAACGTTGTAGACCTCGATCGGGAAGCCCTTGCCGACGATACCGTCTTCGAGATTATCCGAAATCGGACCATCGTAGACGATGCAGCCCATCGGACCGCGCTTCAGCACGATCGTCGCCTTGGAATTGGCGCGAATAGTCTTGAGCGCTGCAAGCAGATCGCTATCACCCGAAGCGATCAGCACCTCTTCCTCGGTGCCGACGATCAGATCGCAATCGGCCAGAACCGTCTTCAGATGCGTCGAAACCTTTTCCGATGCGATATAGCGATTGTCGCCCGCATCATGGCCGGCAAGGCCCCAGAGATTCGGCCGGTAGTCGATATCGAAGACGACCTTGGCACCGCTCTCCTTGGCGATGCGGATCGCCTTGCGCTGCGCGGCGTCGGTGTGCGGCTTGGAGAAATGCGTACCGGTGACCAGGATGGCACGGGCGGAGCGGATGAAATCTTCGGCGACATCGTCTTCGCACAGTGCACTGTCGGCGCAATTGTCGCGGTAGAACAGCAACGGGAAGGAATGATCGCTTTCGACGGAGAGAATGGCGAGCGCGGTCAGCCGCTCGGGATCGGTAACAATGCCCTTGGTTTCGACGCCTTCGCGCTCCAACTGCTCGCGGATGAAGCGGCCCATCTGCTCCTTGCCGACACGGGTCAGAAGCGCCGATTTCAGGCCGAGGCGCGCCGTTCCGACGGAAATATTGGTGGGGCAGCCGCCAACGGACTTGGCGAAACTGGCGACGTCCTCGAGCCGCGTTCCGATCTGCTGGCCGTAAAGATCGACCGAGGCTCGGCCGATGGTGACGAGGTCAAGCGGCTTGTCTGCCTGCATCCTGTTGGTCTGGCTCACTGCTTCCTCCCGGCGGGCGCTTGCGTCGCGCCGACATTCTTATTGTCAATGGGTGATCACTTCATGAAACATAAATTCCGACAGTTCGTCAATATGGAATTTTCATTCTATTCGTACTCCTGCGCATTCCGCCGCCGCTTTTCAGCGACCGCCACGGTCAGCGCCATGGCAAAAGCCATGCTGGCCGAAAGGGAGCGGAACCCGGCATGATCTGCCTCAACTAACTCAAACCAGACCTTGGAGGATTCCGCCAGCGGTGAAAATGCCGAATCGGTCAGCGAGACGACCGGAACCTTGCGGCTGGCGAGCAGCTTTGCCTGATTGACGCTTTCCGACGCATAGGGCGAGAAACTGACGGCGAAGGCGGCATCGTTAGGGCCGGCCATCGCCAGAATATCGTCATCGATGCCGGCCGCAGTGCCAACCGTCTGGTATTTCACCTTCAGTTTGCCGAAAGCATAGGCCATGTAGCCGGAGATCGGATAGGAGCGGCGCTTGGCGACAAGATAGATCGTCTCGGCTCCGGCGAGGATATTGACGGCACGCTCGAAGGCTTCGGGCTCGACGGAGGTGGCGATATTGTCGAGCGATCGGTGCGCCGCGGCGACGAAGCCGTTGAAGATCGATCCGCTTTCGAGCTTGCTGTGATCGTTGGCGCTCAGTGCCTTGAGACGCTCGTCATAACCCGGTGTGCGTTCACGCAGGCGAGCCCGGAAAATCTGCTGCAGACTGGAGAAACCCTCAAAACCGAAATGCTGGGCGAAACGGACCAGCGTCGAGGGCTGAACATCGGCCGACGTGGCGATACTCGCTGCCGTACCGAACGCGATCTCGTCCGGATGGTCCAGCGCGTAAGCCGCGACCTGACGGAGACGCTTCGGCAATTGCGCCTTCCGCTCCAGGATCATCACCTTCAGGCCGTCGAAATCCTGCGGAATATCGATGCTGTTTTCCGTTTCGGCCATCGGCTTCGGTCTCTTCCTGCGTCTGCGCTGTTTTCAAGACCTTACGCAAAGAATGGGGCGGAGAATAGAATATTCATTCCACCGTTCCGATTTTTTGCGCGCTCGTCAACTGGTTCCGATGTGCACCCACTCATTGGTTTTCGCCGATTGGTAGGTGGCCGAAACGACCTTCTGGACCTCGTAGCCTTCCCGGAAATCGGTCCCGGGTCTGCCGCCAGTCGCGATCGCCTGCAGGAATTCATTCGCCTCGATCGCCTTCAGGTCATTGAAGCCGATCTGGTGGCCGGGCGCGACGCAGAAGGCGCCGTAGGGCGGATGCTCGGGGCCGGCCCAGATGGTACGATAGCCTCTGGTGCGGATGTCGTCGCCGGCGAGCCAGACCTTGAGTTCGTTCATCCGCTCCTGCGTGAAGACGATGCTGCCCTTCGATCCGTAGATTTCGAAGTCATGCTGCATCTTGCGGCCGGTGGCACTCCAGTTGGCCTCGAAACTGCCGGTGGCGCCGCCTTCGAAGCGCACGAAGGCGCGGGTGATGTCGTCCACCTCGACGGCGCGCATTTCACTCGAGCCGCGTGCGACGGGACGTTCGGGCACCTGGATGATCGTCTCGGCCAATACCGAGGAGATGGGACCGACGAGATGGCGAAGGGAAGCAATAATGTGGCTGCCAATGTCGGCAAGCGCGCCGCCGCCGCTCTTCGGGTCAAGCCGCCAACTCCAGGGCGCGGACGCGTCCATCATGAAGTCTTCGGCATGGATGCCACGCACAGAGCGTATCTCGCCGATCTCGCCGCTTTCGATCAGGTCCTTCGCAAGGAAGATCATCGGGTTCTTCAGGTAATTGAACCCAACCTGCGTGACGACGCCGGCCTTTTCCGCCGCGGCGACCATTTCGGCGCATTCGGCAACAGTCGGCGCCAGCGGCTTCTCGCAATAGACATGTTTGCCGTGGGCGATCGCGGCCAACGCCATCTCCTTGTGCAGCAGATTTGGCGTGGTGATGTCGATGATGTCGATATCCGGGTCGCTCAGCAACTCGCGCCAGTCGGCCGTCGCCTTGCGAAAGCCCAAATTGCGGCGGGCCTTTTCCGCCCCATCGAGCGAGACGTCGGCGACAGAAACCAGGTCGAGTTCGAACGGCAGGTCAAACACCCTTGCCGCGATCGTGAAGCCCAGCGCATGCGCCTTGCCCATGAAACCAGTGCCGATCAAGCCGACGCCGATCCTGCGTTTGCCACTCATATGTCAATCCTCCCAGCACCGCGTTGCGGCTTCGGCGCCAGATGAAATGATTTTTACATTGCTTGTCAATATGGAATGTTTGTTCGAATATTGCGAAAGCCCGTTCCAAGGGGAACAGAAACACCGGGGGAAAAAGCGCTAGATTTTGCGGGAAGATGTGGAAATGATCCTGTTCGTTAACGCATTTTTACCATGTTCGGCCGGATGATCGGCCCATATCATGGTTAACGAACCATCAAGGCGGGCCATCCCCGCGACCTGGAGTATAATGCATGTGCCGCTGGGCAGCCTATCGCGGAGAGCCGCTTTATTTGGAAGAACTGGTCTCGTCTCCGGCGCATTCCTTGATCGAGCAATCGCACTGCGCCACCCGCGCCAAGACGGCGACCAATGGTGACGGCTTCGGCATCGCCTGGTACGGCGATCACCCGGAACCCGGCCGCTACCGCGACATCCTGCCCGCCTGGTCCGACTGCAACCTCAAAAGCATCGCCCGGCAGATCCGCTCGCCGCTGTTTCTCGCCCACGTGCGGGCCGCAACCGGCGGCGGCACACGGCGCGACAATTGCCACCCTTTCATCCACGGCCGCTGGTCCTTCATGCACAACGGCCAGATCGGCGATTTTGACCATCTGCGCCGGCCGATGGAGGCGATGCTCGACAACGATCTCTACACCGCCCGCACCGGCTCCACCGACAGCGAGCTTTTGTTCCTGCTGGCGTTGCAATTCGGTCTTGACAGCGATCCGCTCGGTGCTATCGCCGAGACGCTGGCCTTCGTCGAGCGATTGGCCGAACGTCTGGAGCGCAAGGTTCTCGTCCGCTTCACGGCTGCTCTTTCGGACGGCCAAGATCTCTACGCCGTGCGCTACGCCTCCGACTGGAAGGCGCCGACGCTTTACGCCGCCCCGATGGGACCGAGCGGCGGCTATTGCCTCGTTTCCGAGCCGCTCAACGATGATGACAACGCCTGGGTGGAAATTCCGGACGGCACGGCGGTCATCGTTGGCGAAAACGGCGTCGATGTCCGCCTGTTCGGGACGCAGGGTGCCGCGCAGAGCGCTGATCGCATGGGCCGGGTAGCGTCAGGAAAAATGTGAGGCGATCAGCCGGCCGAGCCGTTCGGCCACCGCCTGCTTGTCCAGGTCCGGCCAGTCCTCGTCACCGGTCTTGCCGATGACCTTCACGGTGTTGCGGTCGCCGCCCATGATGCCGGTGTGGGGCGAGACGTCGTTGGCGATGATGTAATCTGCCCCCTTCCTCTCCAGCTTGGAACGGCCATTCTCGGCAACATTCTGCGTTTCAGCGGCAAAGCCGACGACCAGCTTTGGTCGCTTGGCATGGTGACCGACGGTCTTCAGGATATCGGGATTTTCGGCCAGTTGCAGTGGCGGCGGCGCTTCGCCGGGCTTTTTCTTGATCTTGTTGCCGGCAGCACTCACTACCCGCCAGTCGGCGACGGCGGCGACCATCACGGCAATATCGGCGGGCAGCGCTGCAATGACGGCGTCGCGCATTTCTTCCGCGCGCTCGACACGGATGACCGACACGCCCTTCGGATCGGCGATCGTCACCGGGCCGGAGACCAGCGTCACATCGGCACCGAGCCGGGCCAGCTCTGCGGCAATCGCATGCCCCTGCTTTCCTGACGAGCGGTTGGCGATGTAGCGCACCGGGTCGATCGGCTCATGTGTCGGACCGGAGGTGACGATGGCCTTCTTGCCCGCCAGTGGTTTCGGACCGGTGTCGAGCAAAGCCTCGACGGCAGCGGCGATCTCCAGCGGTTCGGCCATGCGGCCTTCGCCCTTTTCGCCGCTTTCGGCCATTTCGCCGGAGGCCGGGCCAATAAAGCGGATGCCGTCGGCAACAAGTGTCGCGTGGTTGCGGCGGGTGGCCGGATGCGACCACATCTTCGGGTTCATGGCGGGGGCAACAAGAACCGGTCTGTCCGTTGCGAGAAGAATGGTGGAGGCCAGGTCGTCGGCAAGGCCGTGCGCCATCTTCGCCATCAGATCTGCGGTGGCGGGCGCGATCAGGATCAGATCACAATCGCGGGCAAGCCGGATATGGCCGACATCCTGCTCGTCCTCGCGGGAAAACAGATCGGTGAACACCTTGCCAGCGGCGAGCGCACCAACGGCAAGCGGCGTGACAAAGGCCTGCGCACCAGCCGTCATCACCGGGCGGACCGAGGCACCGCGTTCCCGCAGCCGGCGGATGAGATCGAGGCTCTTATAGGCCGCGATGCCGCCGGAGATGATGAGCAGGATGCGTTTTCCCTGAAGTGTCATGACGCCCGTCTTTTTCTGCCGTGTTTATGGCCGGACCGTAGCCGAGAGGCATGCTATGCGCAATCGGCCGTACCATTTCCGAAACTCAATGGCCGTGATGCGTGCACTGGCCGTGATCGGCAAGTACCTCGATGACCCGGCACTGATCGACCCGGCCATGGCCGCAGCCCTCCACCATCATCTCGAGTTCGGCCTTCAGTGCCGTCAGGCTGCGAATACGCTGCTCCACCTCGACAAGACGCGCCTTGGCAATGGCATCGGCGGAGGCGCATGGCTGCAAGGGGTTGTCCTGCAGGCTCAGAAGCGTGCGGATCGCCTCGACCTCGAAGCCGAGTTCGCGTGCATGGCGGATAAAGGTGAGGCGGTCGAGATCGGAATGCTCATAGGAGCGCTGGTTGCCCTCGCTGCGGCTGGGCGTCCGAAGCAGGCCAATGCCCTCATAATAGCGGATCGTCGGCACCTTGACGCCGCTTTGGCGAGCCGCCTCGCCGATGGTGATCTTTTTCATGATTTTCCTCTTGCACCTCTAGTCGCTAGAGGATGTAGGAAAGATGCCACGGTTTGACAAGCAAGCGAGCAGGAAGCGGATCATGGCAGAGGCGACACAGACGCGGTACCGGGTTGAAGGCATGGACTGCGCCAGTTGCGCGGCCAAGATCGACACTGCGGTACGACGGATGCCGGGCGTCGAAGACGTGTCCGTTTCCGTGACCGCCGGGACGATGACCGTGCGGCACAACGGGGCGAGCGATCTGTTGGCTATCGCGAAGAAGGTGACGGGTCTCGGCTATTCGGTCTCTCAGCTGGCGGGAAAATCGACAGCGCCGCTTCCGGTACCCGAACATGCGTCCTGCGGGCATGACCATGGACATCATGCGGGTCATGGTCACCCGAACCCTACGGGCCACACCCGTTCGGATCACAGCCACGCGGATCATAAGCACACCGCTTCGGAAGATCTCCACGGTCACCACAGGCCGCCAACCGGTCACTGGTGGGCAAGTAGGAAGGGTAAGCTGACCATTTTCTCTGGCGCGGCGCTCGTCGTCGCCTATGCGGCCGGACATCTCGTTCCGTCGATCGCGCCTTACGCTTTCATCGTTGCCATGCTGATCGGGCTTGTGCCCATTGCCCAGCGCGCTGTCATGGCGGCAATGGCGGGCACGCCGTTTTCCATCGAGATGCTGATGACCATCGCCGCCGTCGGCGCTGTCATCATCGATGCCGGTGAAGAGGCGGCAGCGGTCGTGTTCCTGTTCCTGGTCGGCGAACTGCTGGAAGGCGTGGCGGCAGGCAAGGCGCGCCAGAGCATCCAGTCCCTGACGGCGCTAGTGCCGAAGGAGGCGTTGCTCGAAGAAAACGGGAAGATGCGCACGGTTCCGGCCGAAAACCTGGCCGTGGGCGCCACCATTCTCATCCGCCCCGGCGACCGCCTCTCTGCCGACGGGGTGATCCTTGCGGGCGAAAGCGCCATCGACGAAGCGCCGGTGACTGGCGAAAGCACACCGGTGCGCAAGAGCGTTGATGACAAAGTTTTCGCGGGCACGATCAACGGCGACGCCGCCTTGCGCGTCCGGGTCACGGCAACTGCCGCCGACAACACCATTGCCCGCGTCGTCAAGCTGGTCGAAGAGGCGCAGGAATCCAAGGCCCCGACGGAGCGCTTCATCGACCGGTTCTCTCGCTACTATACGCCGTGCGTCGTGATGGTCGCTGTGCTGGTTGCGATTATTCCGCCGCTGTTTCTGGCAGGAATCTGGGGTGAATGGATCTACAAGGGACTTGCAATCCTGCTCATCGGCTGCCCTTGCGCGCTGGTCATCTCGACGCCGGCGGCCATCGCCGCCTCGCTTTCTGCCGGTGCACGGCGCGGCCTGCTGATGAAGGGCGGAGCGGTGCTGGAGACGCTGGGCGCGATCAATGCGGTAGCGCTCGACAAGACCGGCACGCTGACGGAAGGTAAGCCGAAGGTGACTGATATCATCGGTTTCGGCCATTCGCAGACCGAGGTCCTGACCTTCGCGGCGGCACTGGAAACCGGATCGAGCCATCCGCTCGCCAAGGCGATCCTCCACCGGGCAGCGGTGGACAAGCTGCAGCTTCCCACCGCTTCCGAGGCCAAGGCGCTGGGCGGCAAAGGCGTGACAGCGACTGTCGACGGCAGATCGGTCTTCCTCGGTTCGCCGCAGGCAGCCGGCGAATATGCGGCGCTTTCGGCCGAGCAGACAGCGCGCATCGCCGCACTCAATGACGAGGGAAAGACAGTCTCCGTTCTGATCGTTGGCGAGGCGTTGGCAGGCGCCATTGCCATGCGCGACGAGCCGCGCGCGGATGCGAAATCCGGGTTGAAGGCGCTGACTGATGCCGGTGTCCGGATCGTCATGCTGACGGGCGACAACAGGCGGACGGCATCGGTAGTCGGTCAACAGCTCGGCATCGAGGTGCGCGCGGAGTTGATGCCGCAGGACAAGCAGCGGATCGTCGGCGAGTTGCAACAGCAGGGCCTCCTTGTGGCCAAGGTCGGCGACGGCATCAATGATGCACCGGCGCTGGCAGCGGCCGATATCGGCATCGCGATGGGCGGCGGCACCGACGTGGCGCTCGAAACCGCCGATGCCGCTGTCCTTCATGGAAGGGTCGGCGATGTCGCGGAGATGATCAAACTCTCCAAACGCACCTTGGGCAATATCCGCCAGAACATCACCATCGCGCTGGGCTTGAAGGCCGTGTTCCTGGCGACGACGATTGCCGGCATCACCGGGCTCTGGCCGGCAATCCTCGCCGATACGGGTGCGACGGTGCTGGTGACGATCAACGCGCTCAGGCTGCTGGCGCCGGCGCGGAGCGCCTGACGGGCGCTGCCGGCTGCATCAGCCCTTCGGTATCCCGCCGGGCTCATAGATATCCTCTTCGCTCTCGGGCCGAACGGGACGATAGACGAAACGCGCCTGCTGTTCAGCGAACGGTTTTCTGAGGTCCCCATTGAGCGGTGCCGTCGTTACTGCATAATTCCTTAAATCGGATTCGATTTAAGGAAAAATTATGCAGCAGATCAAAGTGATACAGCGACCTTTGCGCGTCTGAAAAGACGCGCGGCGCTGTAGCGGAGCGGTCAGGCCGACGCCAGCGCCACGGCCGGTTGCAGACGGGAGGCGTTATAGGCGGGCAGGTAGCCGAAGACGAGGCCTGTCAGGAAGGCGCTGGCGAAGGCGAGGATGACCGGACCCGGCGCGAAGCTGACGGCGATGCCGAAAGCCTGCGCGACGGCGCCGATGGAGAGGCCGAGACCCACGCCGATCAGTCCGCCGAGCGCGGAGACGACCAGAGCCTCGACGATGAACTGGGTGAGGATATCACGGGCCCGCGCGCCGGTTGCCATGCGAATACCGATCTCGCGGGTGCGCTCGGTGACGGAGACAAGCATGATGTTCATCACGCCGATGCCGCCGACCAGCAGCGAGATGGCCGCGATCGAGCCAAGGAAGACCTTGAGGATGTTCGAGGTCTCGGTAAAGGTCTCGCGGATCGCGGCCATATTGACGATCTGCGTATCCTGCCGCTTGTGGCGCTCGTCAAGAAGCGCCTGGATCTGGTCCTGTGTCACGTTGATGCCGCTGTCGTCCTTCACCTGCACGGTGATGGAGCGGACGTTTTTCGCGCCGAACAGGCGCAGATTGCCCGTCGAGAGCGGCACCAGAACGGTGTCGTCCTGGTCGTTGCCGCCAGCGCTCGCGCCCTTCTTCGACATGACGCCGATGACCTGGAACGGGATATTCTTGATGAGGATATACTGGCCGAGCGGATCAGCTCCGTCTGGAAACAGGGTATCCGCGACCGTGCGGCCGAGAACAGCGACGGTCCCGTAGGCGTCCATGTCGGACTTTTCGAGGAAGGCGCCCTCCTCCACCGTCCAGGACTTCGCCTCCGGGAATTGCGGCACCGTGCCGTTGACGGTCGTCTGCGTATCGAGATTGCCGGCGCGTACGGTCAGTGTGCTCGACATTTCCGGTACAGCAAAGCTGATGTTCGGCAGCTCCAGAATGGCATCGGCATCGGACGGGATCAGCGAGACGATGCTGCCCCCTTCCCCACCGCGGAAATTGGCCATGTTCGGCCGCACCACAAGAAGATCCGAGCCCATGGCGGCGATGCGGCTCAGCACCGAATCCTGCGCCCCGGTGCCGATGGCGAGCATGGCAACGACGGAACTGACGCCGATGACGATGCCGAGCAGCGTCAGAATGGTGCGGAAAAGATTGGCCCTGAGCGCACGGAACGACATACGCACGGCTTCCGCCACGTCGGTGACGATCGCGGCCTTGCCTGCGGCGTTTGACGATATCTGTGGGCTGCCACGGCCGATACGCCTGATATTGCCGGCAATGCGGTCGGCGACGATCAGGCCGTCGCTGATCTCAATGACGCGGTCGGCGGATTCGGCGAGTTCCGGCGCATGCGTGATGATGATGACGGTGTGGCCCTCATCGTTCATCTGCCGCAACGTGGTCATCACCTCCTTGCCGCTCTGGCTGTCGAGCGCGCCGGTCGGCTCGTCGGCTAGAATGATCTGGCCGCCATTCATCAGCGCACGGGCGATCGAGACGCGCTGCTGCTGGCCGCCGGAGAGCTGGTTGGGCAGATGGTCGAGCCGGTCGCCAAGCCTGAGTGACGTGAGCAGCGTCTCGGCCCGGTCGCGTCGGTCACGCGATGGCATGCCGGCATAGATGGCGGGGATCTCGACATTCTCTCGGGCGGTTGCCGTCGGCACCAGATTGTAGCTCTGGAAGACGAAGCCGAACATTTGGCGGCGGCGCGCGGCCAGCTGGTCGGCGTTGAAGTCCGAGACATCCTCGCCTTCCAGCAGATATTGGCCACCCGTCGGCGTATCGAGGCAGCCGAGGATGTTCATCAGCGTCGACTTACCCGAGCCGGAAGCGCCGACGATGGCGACGAACTCGCCCGGCTGGATATCGAGCGAGACGCCGCGCAGCACCTCGACGGCGACATCGCCATTGACGAAGGTCTTGCGGATATCCTTGAGCGAAATCAGGGCGGTCATCGACACGGCCTCAGAACATCGGCGGCATGCCGCCCATGCCGCGTCGGGAATTGGACTGGTTGGATGAGGATGCCGGCTTGTCCGCCGAACCGGCGCCGACCACGACGGCGTCGTTTTCGGAAAGACCCTGCTTGATCTCGACACGCACGCGGTTGCGGATGCCGGTCTCGACCTTGCGGGTCTCGCGGGCGCCGGAGGCGGTGACGACGGTGACTTCGCCGGACTTGTCGTCAGCACCGGAGCGGACCGCTGCGACGGGGATCGTCAGCACGTTCTTGGCCGACGACTGCACGAAGAAAACCTGCGCCGTCATGTTCATCATCAGCGTCCCCTCCGGATTGGGCACGTCGAACAGGGCGTAATAAAGCACGACGTTGTTTTCCGTCGACGGCGTCGGCTTGATCTGGCGCAGTTCACCGGGGTAGCGCTTGCCGGGCTGGCCGAGTAGCGTGAAATAGGCGTCCATGGCGATCTTCAGCTTGCCGACGTCTGCTTCCGACACCTCCGCCTCGACCGTCATCGTCGAAAGATCGCCAATCGTGACGATCGTCGGCGCGGTCTGGTTGGCGTTCAGCGTCTGGCCCTCCGTGGCCGATGTGTCGACGACGGTGCCGGTCATCGGCGCATAGATCTTGGTATAGCCGAGGCTGATGCGAGCGTCCTTCAGTGTCGCTTCCTGCTTACGGATCTGGGCCTTCAGCGCATCCACATTGGCCTCGGCAGTCGCAAGTGCCGCGACCGCCTCGTCGAGCGCCGACTGGGCGGCACTGTTACCGGCGACCAGGGCGCGCTGACGCGTCAGGTTGGCGGCGGAGAGGACGACCTGCGCGTTCTTGTCGATCATCTGGGCCTTGAGATTGGCAAGCTCGGCCTCGGCGATCTCGATCTGCGTCTCGATCGAGGCGCTGTCGATCTCGGCGATCAACTGCCCCTGCTTCACTTGATCGCCAATTTCCACCTTCAGGCTTTTCAGCTGGCCGGAGACCTGGGCGCCGACATCGACATCCTTGATCGGGCTCAGGAGCCCTGTTGCCGTGACGCTGTTTTCGATATCGCCGCGCAGAGGCGTCTCGGTGACGACCGTGTCGGTGGTGCTCTGTTTGCCATAGGTCGACCAGCCGTACCAGCCAGCGCCGACGGCAACGATCAGAACCGGCAGGATCAGCCACCACCGCCTCGATCGGGCGCGTTTCTTCGGCGCCGGCGCAGGCTGAACAATGGGTTCCTCATCCTCGACGATCGCGGGGGCAATTTTCCGGGTGGCATCCGCCATTCAAGCAACTCTCAGATTATTTTGACATCGGGCCGAACAATTCCCGAACTAACTAGGTTGCAACTACGCCTTAATGAAGTCCAACGGCATGAAATCTTTGTAATGTTTCCTGTTTTTCGTTTCATAATGTTTCCGCGGCCAACCTCTCGTCTTCAGAGCAAGCCATGCAACGAAAAAACCGGCGGTGGGAACCGCCGGTTTCGCCAGTGCTGCTCTGCCGGGGAGGCCGGATCAGTTGCAGACCCTGATGCGCTTGACGACCAGATTGCCGTAATAGTCGTACTCGCGGACCTTCTTGATCCAGCAATGGGGCTCGTAATAGCTCTTGTAGTAGTGGCGCTTGTGGCCGTAGTGGTGGCCGCCGTAATAGCCGCCGTAATCGTGATAGCCGCCGCCGTAGTAACCGCCAGCCTGGGATGGGGCCGCGAAAGAAAGAGCCGCGCCAGCGGCAACGATGGAAGCGATGATCAGTTTACGCATGGTTGTCTCTCCTTGAGTGATTGGCTGGATGAGCCCGCCTCATCCTTGAGAAGGACAATCTCACGGCTGCGGAAACCGCGCAGTTCCCAATGGAACAGGGTGCCGGGATTATGATTTTCTGATCCGGGCCATAGCCACCACATCCGCGAATTTCCCATCGCGGAAGGCATAAGCCCTGTGAATGCCTTCGGCCTCGAAGCCGAACGCGTCATACAGCGCGATCGCCGCTGCATTGTCGGTAAAGACGGTCAGTTCGATGCGCGTGATGTTCAGCCATTTGTCCGCGGCATCGATGATCTCCTGCAGGAGGGCTTTTCCGATACCCTGCCTTCGGTGATGATCGTGGACGCTCATTCCGAGCATCGCTGCGTGGTGGCGCCGTCCCGTTTGCCGGTGAAGCCCGGCGGCTCCAAGGATGGCGCCTTTTCGCTCAGCAACGATCCGCAATCCGCCATCCGGCGGCGCCTCCAGCCACGTGCGGGTCTGCTCGGGCCTGGTATGGGGTAGGCGCAAAGTGCCATACCGCACACCCGGCAGGTTCATGATGGCAGCAATCTGCTCATAGTCGCCGGGACGCGAGGCACGAATATGCAGAGCGTCGGTCAACGGCGGAGCGGGTGTTGGTTCAGTTTGCTTCATGACGATCCTCGTCTTTGATGCGAGGAAGGAAGAAGTGCCGCGACCCTACCTGCCTCGGCAGGGTCCACAGGATGAAAGCGCTCTTAGCCCAGCACCGATCCTGCGCACCCCTGAGGGTACGTGCAGGTCATAAGAAGGTGCATGGTCGGGCGTTTCATGATCCAGACTTTAACCGCTCTCACCGCAAAGGCAAGGACCGGCGCTCAGAAGGCCTGCCAGGCGATATAAAGCAGCGTCAGCGCGATGACCCACAGCGCCAGGCGACCGGAGCGGCTGTGCCGCGCTTCCGCACGGCCGATCGCCTCGGCGGTCTCCTCATCAAAGCGAAGGCCGTTTTCGGCCATGCCCGTCAGGTCGCGAGAGAACTTCTCCGTTTTCGCCGCTATCTCGGGTGCTGCCTCCGCAAGCCTGAGGGCGGCATGCAGCCCTTCCCGCACATCGGAGACGATACGTTTGGGTCCGAGATTGTCGCGGATCCAGGCGCCGACCACGGGCTCGGAGGCCTTCCACATGTTGAAGCGCGGATTGAGCGTGCGAGCGACGCCTTCGACAACGACCATGGTTTTCTGCAGCATGACCAGTTCCGGCCGGGTCTGCATGTCGAAGAGCTCGGTCACTTCGAAAAGCAGCGTCAGCAGCTTGGCCATGGAGATGGTTTCGGCCGGCTGGCCGTGGATCGGCTCACCGATGGCGCGGATCGCCTGGGCAAAACTTGCGACATTGTGATGACCGGGCACATAGCCGGCCTCGAAATGCACGTCGGCGACACGGCGATAGTCGCGGGTGATGAAACCATAGAGGATTTCGGCGAGGAAACGGCGCTCTTTCTTGCCGAGACGGCCAACGATACCGAAATCGACGGCGACGACCATGCCCTTCTGATCGACGAAGAGATTGCCCTGATGCATGTCGGCATGGAAGAAACCGTCGCGCAGCGTGTGACGCAGGAAGGACTGGATCAGCGTGTCGGCAAGCCCGTTCAGGTCATGCCCCGCGCGGCGCAGGCCCTCGACATCCGACATCTTGATGCCGTCGATCCACTCCATCGTCACGACGTCGCGGCCGGTGCGCTCCCAATCGACCTTCGGCACGCGGAAACCGGGATCATCGGCCGCGTTCTCGCCAAGCTCCGACAGGGCCGCCGCCTCAAGCCGCAGATCCATCTCGACCTTGGTGGTCTGCTCCAGCGTCTTCGTCACCTCGACCGGACGAAGCCGGCGGGTATTGGGCAGGAAACGCTCCTGCAGGTGCGAGACGAGGAACATCGCCTCCAGATCATGGGCAAAACGCTGGCGCACGCCGGGGCGGATCACCTTGACGGCGACCTTTTGCTGGACGCCGTCGCGCAGAACCATGGCAGGATGAACCTGGGCAATCGAGGCGGCGGCGATCGGATCGCCGAAATCAGAATAGAGATCGGCAACCGGGCGGCCGAGCGAACCCTCGATAGCAGCACGCGCCTCCTCCACCGGGAAGGTCGCCATGCGATCCTGCAGGAAGGAAAGGTCTTCGGCGAAATCGGCACCCACGACGTCCGGGCGGGTGGCCAGGAACTGGCCGATCTTCACATAGGACGGGCCGAGCCGCTCGATGGCGCGGGCGAGCCTGTCGCTGCGGCCTTCGTGCCTTGCACGGCGGCGGGCAAAAAGACCGGCAAAGGATTGCGCGACGCCGATCAGAGGCGGCAGGTTTTCAGACGGCAGGGCGGAGATAACGCCTTCGCGCACCAGCACCCAGCCGATCCGGACCAGTCGTCCATAGGCTCCGGGTGTACTCATGATGCCTTGCCGCTGCGCAGGGCGAGGCGCTCAGCGCGCTTCACGAAAGTGGACATCATGCGTCAGATCTTCCAGGCGGAGTGCAGCGCGGCGATACCGCCGGTGTAGTTGGTGAAATTGACGCGGGAGAAGCCGGCCGTGGTGATCATCGCGGCGAAATCGCGCTGGTTTGGAAACTTGCGGATCGATTCCACCAGATACTGGTAGGGCTCGGCGTCGCCGGTGACCATCTTGCCGAATTTCGGGATCGCGTTGAACGACCAGGTGTCGTAGACCTTGTCGAGCAGCGGCATATTGACCTCGGAGAACTCCAAAACCAGAAGCCGGCCGCCGCGCTTCAGGACGCGATAGGCTTCCGACAGGGCGACATCGATGCGCGGCACGTTGCGGATGCCAAACGCGATCGTATAGGCGTCGAAGCAATTGGCCTCGAAGGGCAGTTCCTCGGCATTGGCCTCGACGAAGGTGAGATTGGGCGTCAGCCCTTTCTTTTCGGCGCGCTCGGCGCCGACAGCGAGCATCGAGCCGTTGATGTCGAGCACGGTTGCATGCGCCTTGCGGTCAGAGGCTTCGACGATGCGGAAGGCGATATCGCCGGTACCGCCGGCCACGTCGAGAACCTTGTAGTCCTCGGAGCGGCGCGGGTTGAGCGCCGAGATCATCGCATCCTTCCAGGCCCGGTGCAGGCCCATGGACATGACGTCGTTCATGATGTCGTAGCGCTTGGCGACCTTGTGGAAGACATCGTTGACGAGCGCCTGCTTCTCGCCCTGGCCAACCTGGCGAAAACCGTAGGAGGTTTCCATGCCGCCATCGGCAGACGTGCGCTCACCTGTCATTCCGAAATACTCCGTTCAATCGCTGTTGCGCCGACCATAGCGAATTCGCTTCATCCACGCTATCTCTGCGGCAGACGCCCACCTGCGGCATTCCAGCCCTTATAGGCCTGCTATAGGATATGTGCGCGGCGATTGGAATTGCCAAATAAGTTCATTCATTTGGCGTGAAGGAGATATTGATGCCGGAACTTCCCGAGGTGGAAACCGTGAGGCGGGGCCTCACGCCAACAATGGAAGGCGCGCTCCTGGTGCGGGCGGAGCTGCGGCGACCGGACCTGCGCTTTCCCTTCCCGGCCGATTTTTCCACGCTCGTTTCCGGCCGCCGCATCCTGTCGCTTGGGCGGCGGGCGAAATATCTTCTGATAGACCTCGAGGGCGGGGATGTCATCATTGCGCATCTCGGCATGTCCGGCTCCTTTCGCGTCGAGGAAGGAGCGGGCACCGAGACGCCAGGCGATTTTCATCATCCGCGCGGCAAGGATGAGAAGCACGACCATGTTGTCTTTCATCTTGTGAGCGCCAAGGGGCCGGCCCGCGTGATCTATAACGACCCGCGCCGCTTCGGCTTCATGGACATCACCAGGCGCGACACGCTCGCGAGTCACGTCTTTTTCCGCGATCTTGGCGAGGAGCCGACCGGCAACGTGCTCGACGCCGCCTATCTCGCCGCGCGCTTCGCCGGCAAGGCGCAGCCGCTCAAATCCGCGCTGCTCGACCAGAAGAACATTGCCGGGCTCGGCAACATCTATGTCTGCGAGGCGTTGTGGCGCTCCGGTCTCTCACCGATGAGGGCCGCCGGCGCGCTGGTCGACACCAGGGGAAAACCGAAGAAGGCGCTGACGCTCCTGACCGAGGCGATCCGCGCCGTGATTGCCGATGCGATCGCGGCGGGCGGCTCGTCATTGCGCGATCATATTCAGACGGACGGTACGCTCGGCTATTTCCAACATTCATTCTCGGTCTATGATCGCGAGGGTGCGCCTTGCCGGACACCAGGTTGCGGCGGGACCATCGCGCGTTTCGTCCAGGCGGGACGCTCGACATTCTATTGCCCGAAATGCCAGAGGTAGCGGCGTCGGCGGTCTCAGCCCTGCGGCCGTGTTTTCAAAAATAGCGCGTTGACTGAGGCGGTGTTTAGGGTTATATGCCGCCCTCAGTTTGGAAAGCCGCTCCAAGGTTTTCCGATATTGCTCCCGAATTGCTTGGATGACAGGTCGCAGTGACCCGGCACGGCGAATTGGGAGTTTTTGTCAGATTTCGAAGAGAGACACCAAATGGCCAATACAACTTCGGCGAAAAAAGCGACCCGCAAGATCGCCCGCCGCACGGAAGTCAACAAGTCCCGCCGTTCGCGCGTTCGCGGTTTCATCCGCAAGGTCGAAGAAGCCATTGCTTCCGGCGACCAGGCCCTTGCCCAGGCAGCCCTGAAGGCCGCCCAGCCGGAACTGATGCGCGCCGCCACGAAGGGCGTGCTGCATGCCAATACGGCATCGCGCAAGGTGTCGCGTCTCGCCAACCGCGTAAAGTCGCTTTCGGCCTAAGCCGGCTTACTAAAATTTCATCAATGATTTAGCCCGGTCCTGCGACCGGGCTTTTTCGATTCGCACTGCTCGCCCGTCGATGCTTAATCCTTGAGCAGAACACCATGTCAGCACAATGACATATTTTTCTGAACAAAATCAACTGGTTGCAAGAGGACGCGCGACCGCATGCCGGTCCGGCCAAAGCCCGTTAGGGTGTGCGGCGAGTCAAGAAATTTTTTATTTTTTTTGTTTTTCGCCAGCTAACTTCCGGGTCAAAAATCAAAGCCCTTGATTCAAAAGCGATTCTCTTCCGCAGGCCTCCGGCCGATGCAGGACACGCTATGAGAGTCAACGCCCAGCTCTTACCGAACCGCAAAAAACACGATTGATCTTGTGCCATGATCCTGCCTAAATGCCTCCCACAGAAGGCGCAGGGGATACCTGCGGACAAGATGAAAAGGCGGCCTTTCAACGGACTGCACAGTTTCACTTGAACCTTCTGTAACGGGGTGGTTCCACAACGTTCCATCAATCAGTACAAGGTGTTTTCAGCCGCGCAACATGTTTGCTAGGAACGACGCTTTGCTATTTCTGGTTGCAAACTGGGAGCGACCTCGAGACACCGGATCACGCGTCAGCGACAGCTTTACCGTTGCAGCGCAGAGATGGTGGCCGCAATGCGGATGAGGACGCATTCGCAGCAACTGGCCTGCCCTTCTTGTAACGAGGGTCGGGAAAGGCCGGTCAAAGGACGAGGGACTGGACGGAACCGGCATTTACACGAGGACCGGGACCGGACACTAGATTGAGACCGTGCAAGCGGGACATGCGTTTTGCCTTTAGGCCGAACGGATTTGCACGGAAACCGGACCAAAAGAGGAAGATGAGGATTCCTCTTTTGGCACGGCGAGCGTTTGAATTGGGCGGCATGCCTTTGAACAAGGGCCGCGCATGACAAACATAAAGGCTGATGCCGTCGGTAATGACGGCGTCGCGCAATGATATTGGAAGGCGGCAATATGCTAAGTAATTCGGTGACGGCGGCGATTGTATTCGAAAACGGCGAGAATGGACGTCAGATCGCGGCAAACCCGTCTGGCGGTGCGGCAGCGGAAAAAGGCGAGATGGGCCATAGCGCACTTTTCGAGCGGGTCAGTGCGCGTTTGAAAGCCCAGGTGGGCGCCGATGTTTTTGCCAGCTGGTTCGGCCGGTTGAAACTGCACTCCGTCTCAAAGAGCGTCGTGCGGCTCTCCGTGCCGACGACCTTTCTGAAATCCTGGATCAACAACCGCTATCTCGACCTGATCACCAACCTCTTCCAGCAGGAGGACGCCGAGATCCTGAAGGTGGAAATCCTGGTGCGCAGTGCCACACGCGGCGCCCGGCCCGGCCTTCACGAGGATGCCCCGCAGGCAAACCACACCGACACAGTCGCACCGGCAACTGCGCGCCGGGCATCGGCGCAGCCGCTAGCGCACCATGCCGCAGCCACGGTCAGCACTCTTCAGAAGCCGCAGCCGGTCGCAGGACCGCTGTTCGGTTCGCCGCTCGATCCGCGCTACACCTTCGAGAGTTTCGTCGAGGGCTCCTCGAACCGCGTCGCCCTTGCCGCTGCAAAGACGATCGCCGAGGCCGGCGCCGGGGCTGTGCGTTTCAACCCGCTGTTCATCCATTCGACGGTCGGTCTTGGTAAGACGCACCTGTTGCAGGCGATCGCCACAGCGGCGATCCAGAGCCCGCGCGTACCACGCGTCGTCTATTTGACGGCCGAATATTTCATGTGGCGCTTTGCAACCGCGATCCGCGACAATGACGCACTGTCGCTCAAGGAAACGTTGCGCAACATCGATCTTCTGGTGATCGACGACATGCAATTCCTGCAGGGTAAGTCAATCCAGCACGAATTCTGTCATCTTCTCAACATGCTGCTCGACAGCGCCAAACAGGTCGTCGTTGCTGCCGACCGGGCGCCGTGGGAACTGGAATCGCTCGATCCGCGTGTTCGCTCGCGGCTGCAGGGCGGCGTTGCCATCGAAATGGACGGCCCGGACTACGAGATGCGCCTCGAAATTCTCAAGCGCCGCCTCGAGGTCGCCCGCCAGGACGATGCCTCGTTGGATATCCCGGCCGATATCCTGAGCCACGTCGCCCGCAACATCACGGCGAGCGGCCGCGAGCTGGAAGGTGCCTTTAACCAGCTCCTCTTCCGCCGCAGCTTCGAGCCGCAGCTGTCGATCGAGCGCGTCGATGAACTGCTCGGCCATCTGGTCAATGCCGGCGAGCCGCGCCGGGTTCGCATCGAGGACATCCAGCGCGTCGTCGCCAAGCACTACAACGTGTCGCGGCAGGAGCTGGTCTCCAACCGCCGCACACGGGTCATCGTCAAGCCGCGCCAGATCGCCATGTATCTGGCCAAGACGCTCACCCCCCGCTCCTTCCCGGAAATCGGCCGCCGTTTTGGCGGGCGAGATCATACGACGGTGCTGCACGCCGTCCGCAAGATCGAGGACCTGATTTCCGGCGATACCAAGCTCAGCCACGAGATCGAGCTGTTGAAGCGGCTGATCAACGAGTAGTGGATGGTCGGCCCCTCACCTGAGGAGAGTTCTACCCCCCTCTGTCATTCCGTGACATCTCCCCCTCAAGGGGGGAGATTGCCCGTGACTATAGTGCGCCCCTTACTTGAACCGGCGAGGGGCAAGAACGATCTCCCCCTCGAGGGGGAGATGTCAGCAAAGCTGACAGAGGGGGGTGACCTCTCCCGGAACGGGGTCTACTTCTTCCCCTTCGAAATCAAATGATAGAGCGCCCGGATCGCCTGCGCCTCGCCGCCAAGCGGCGAGTGCGGGCGTTCGGTCGGGGCCCAGCCGAAGATGTCGAAATGGGCCCAGCTGTTGCTGTTGGTCACGAAGCGCTTGAGAAAGAGCGCCGCAGTGATCGATCCGGCCATGCCGCCCGATGGCGCATTGGTGAGATCGGCGATGCGGGCTGAGATATCCTTCTCGTAACCCTTGTAGAGCGGCATGCGCCAGAGCGGATCGTCGACAGTGAGGCTCGCTTCGGTCAAATCATGGGCCAGATCCTCGTCGTCGGTGTAGAAGGGCGGAAGGTCCGGGCCAAGCGCGACGCGGGCGGCGCCGGTCAGCGTCGCCATGTCGATGATGAGATCGGCTTCCTCCTCGTCCGCATAGGCAAGCGCATCGGCAAGGATCAGGCGGCCTTCGGCATCGGTATTATCGATCTGCACCGTCAGGCCCTTGCGGCTGCGATAGATATCGCCCGGACGGAAGGCATTGGCGGAGATCGAGTTTTCGACGACGGGCACCAACACCCTGAGATCGACCTTGAGCTTCGCATCCATGATCATCAGCGCCAAGCCCATGACATTGGCCGCGCCGCCCATGTCCTTCTTCATCAGAAGCATCGAGGCCGCCGGTTTGATGTCGAGCCCACCCGTGTCGAAGCAAACGCCCTTGCCGACCAGCGTCACCTTGCGGTGCTCCTTCTTGCCCCAACGCATTTCCAGCAGCCGCGGCGCTTCGGCGCTGGCGCGGCCGACGGTGTGGATCAGCGGAAAGTTCTGCTTCAGCAGATCGTCGCCGGAAACGACGGAAACCTTTGCCTTGTAATGCTCGCCGAGCGCCCGGAAGGCCTCCTCCAGCGCATTCGGCCCCATGTCGTTGGTCGGCATGTTGATGAGATCGCGGGCGAGGAAAACACCGGCAAGCTGGCGCTTGATATCGGCGGCGTCGGCATCGGCCGGGATCATCAAGGTCGGCGCCTCGCTCGCCGCAGCCTTGTAGCGGTCGAAGCGGTAGGAGCCGAGGCCGTAGCCGAGCGCCAGGCGGTTGGCCGTCAGCGGCGCGGTCTCGATATGCCATTTTCCGGCCGGCAGCGCGCGCGCCAGCTTGCCGGTCAGGAACGGCGCTTCGGACGGATTGGCGCCCAGCCCGAACAGCGCACCGCCGAGCTGGCCGTCTTGCGAGGGGATCAACAGAACCGCTCCGGACTCGGCTTTGAAGCCCGCCTTGCGTGCCCAGTCGAGCGCGATCGGATCGATCGCGCCGAGATCGATATGCGCCGGTGTCACCGCGAAGATCGGCAGGGTTTTGCCGGCGCTGGTGTTGAACGGCGACGGACGGTCGATGAATTGATAGGAGGCCATGGAAATCCTTAGGAAGGCACGGTGCAGAATCACCCGATTAACGCTCTGTTAGGGTTAACAGATTATTGCTGGAGTGAAGATTGCGCCGATGTGTTGGGGATTGCATCCGGTGCTCTATCGAATTGCTTAAGGGGCATTGGCAATGACGTCACGCGGACACTCGTCTCTTTCCCATCACCGGTTTCTGAAAGCCGCGTCTCTGGCGGCCTTCGTCGCCCTGGCGCTGTCCGGCTGCGCGACGCAGAAGAAGGAGCTGACGACCGGCTCCATTCCGACGGCCAATTTCTCCAAGCCGGTTCAGTCGATGAACGCGACGGAACTTGCAGCAGCGGCAGAGAGCATCGGCAAGGCCTATGAGCGTAATCCCAAGGACCGCAATGCAGGCTTGAACTATGCGAATATGCTCAGAATGACCGGCCGCAACGCGCAGGCCCTGGCCGTGATGCAGCAGGTGGCGATCAACTACCCGACAGACCGCGACGTGCTTGCCGCCTATGGCAAATCGCAAGCCGCCGCGGGTCAACTGGAACAGGCGCTGAACACGATTTCCCGCGCCCAGACGCCGGACCGTCCGGACTGGAAATTGAAATCGGCCGAAGGCGCAATCCTCGACCAGCTCGGCCGCGCGTCCGAGGCGCGTCAACGGTATCGCGAGGCACTCGACATCCAGCCGAACGAGCCGACGGTCCTTTCCAATCTCGGCATGTCCTACCTTCTCAACAAGGACCTGAAAACGGCCGAAACCTATCTGAAATCGGCGGTCAGCCAGCCCGGCGCCGACAGCAGCGTCCGGCAGAATCTGGCGCTTGCCGTCGGACTGCAGGGGCGTTTTGCCGAAGCCGAGCAGGTCGCCCGGCAGGAACTTTCTCCCGATCAGGCGGAAGCCAATGTCAAATATCTGCGCTCGATCATGTCGCAGCAGAACGCCTGGCAGAAGCTCTCCAAGGAAGACAAGGCCACGAACTGACATAGGTCAATTCAACGCTTAGCCTTCACGAAATCCAGGAAGGCGCGCAACGGCCCGGGCAATTGCCGCCGGCTGGGGTAATAGAGGAAAAAGCCTGGATAATAGGGGCACCAGTCCTCCAAGACACTGACCAGCCGCCCGTCCGCGACCGCTTGGCTCGCTTGGCTTTCGAAGACATAGGCGAGCCCCGCGCCGTCCATCGCGGCCTGCAGCATGGTGTCCTGATCACCGAGCGTCAGCGGTCCCTGGACATCAATATCGACGTCAAGACCGCCCCGTTCGAACTCCCAGCGGTAGAAGGCTCCACTGGCAAACCGGTAGCGGATGCAAGGATGATTTTTCAGATCGTAAGGCGTGACCGGCTTCGCATACCGCTCGAAATGATCGGGTGAGGCAACGACCGCGAAGCGGTGGCGCGCGCCGATGGGAATAGCGATCATATCCGCCGCAATCGTCTCGCCGAACCGGACGCCGGCATCGAACCCGCCGGACACCATGTCTACGAGCGCGTCGTCGACGACGATCTCGACCTCGATGGCGGGATGCTCTCTCAAAAAGCGGGCGATGATCGGCAGAAGCACGAGCTTTGCGGCAGCACGGGGCGCATTGATCCGGAGTTTCCCGAACGGTTGGCCACGAAATGTGTCCAGCTCTTCCAACGCCGCGTCGATGTCGAGAAAGGCCGGGCGGACCCGCTCGAAAAGCCGCTCACCCGCTTCGGTCAGGCCAACACCCCGCGTCGTCCGGTTGACGAGGCGGACATCCAGCCGCTCCTCGACCGCTCTCAGTGCGTGCGAGAGTGCCGAGGCGGTGACGCCAAGCTCAACCGCCGCCTTCCGGAAACTCCGATGTTGGGCGATGGCGAGGAAAACGGAGAGATCGGTGGGGCGGATCCGGCGCATTGATGAATTTTCCTCACTGAACCATGAACGAGAAACCGGCTTATCTCATCTATCATGCTTGGCTACGTTGTTCCTGCAAGCAAATTCCAACGACGAAAGGAAAACGTCATGCGTGTATGGTTCATCACTGGCGCGTCCCGCGGCCTCGGCGCCCTCATCACCCAGGAAGCCCTCAAGGCAGGTGATGCCGTCGTTGCGACGGCGCGCAATCCGCAGACCGTCATCGACCGGTTCGGCAATCACCCCAATCTCCTCGCCGTCGCCCTCGACGTCACCAATGAGAAACAGGCATTTGCCGCCGCCGAACAGGCCGTCAAACGTTTCGGCAAGATCGATATCCTGCTCAACAATGCGGGCTACGGCCTGCTCGGCGCCGTTGAGGAGGCAACTGCGGAGGAGATCGAAAAGCTCTATGCGACGAATGTCTTCGGTCTTCTGAAGGTGACCCGGGCGGTGCTGCCGCACATGCGCCGGCAGCGCTCTGGTCATGTCATGAATATCTCGTCGATCGGCGGCTACACCGGCTTTCCCGGCTGGGGAGTCTACGGTTCGACCAAGTTCGCCGTCGAGGGCCTTTCGGAGTCGCTGGCGGCCGAGGTCACGTCGCTGGGGATCGATGTCACCGTCGTCGAGCCGGGCTTCTTCCGAACCGACTTCCTGGACGAAACCTCACTCGCCATCAGCCCGAGTTCGATTGCCGACTACGAACAGACACCGGCAGGCACCATGCGCGACTTCGCGGCCGGCAAGAACCACGGCCAGCCCGGCGATCCCGCACGGCTTGCGAAAGCGATGATCACGCTCGCCAATGCGGAGAACCCGCCGCTGCGCATGCCCTTCGGCACCGATACGGTGGCTGCCATCGGCGAGAAGAACGCCAGTGTCGCCCGCGAAGTCGAAAAATGGCGCGAACTCGCGGTATCGACGGACTTTCCGACCGAGACCGTTGCCGCCGAGTGAAAAAGACAAAGCACCGCTCTTAAATGGGCGGTGCTTTGTCATGTCTGCATTCTGCTCCAGCGAGCGTGGCTCTCAAAACTTGTCCGAAACCTGGATACCTGCCGGGCCGAGAATGACGGCGATCAGGACGGGCAGGAAGAACAGGATCATCGGCACCGTCAGCTTCGGCGGCAGGGCAGCCGCCTTCTTCTCGGCCTCGTTCATGCGCTGGTCGCGGCTTTCCTGGGCAAGCACCCGCAGCGCCTGGGCGATCGGCGTACCATAGCGGTCCGCCTGGATCAGGGCCTGCGTGACCGACTTGACCTCGTCCAGCCCGGTTCGGGTTCCGAGATTTTCCAATGCCATGCGCCGATCGGGCAGGAAGGAGAGTTCCGCAACGGTCAGGACCAGTTCTTCGGCCAGCGGCGCCGACTGCGCGGCGATTTCGTCGGCCACGCGCCGCATGGCGAGTTCCATGGAGATGCCCGATTCCACGCAGATCAACAAAAGGTCGAGCGCATCCGGCCAGGCCCGGCGGATCGAATGCTGGCGCTTCGAAACGGCATTCGAAATGAAGATATTGGGCGCGTAGAAGCCAAGATAGCCGATGCCGATGACGGCGAGGATCCGCATCGGCATCGGTTTTTCGCCGAGATAGCCGAGGAAGAAAATGTAGAACGCGCCAACCGCAAGGAACAGAAACGGCAAGCACAGGCGCGCGACCAGAAACATGTTCAGCGCGTTCTGCGACCGATAGCCGGCCGATTTCAGCCGGTTGACGGTCTTGTCGTCGGCCAGCGCCTTGCGCAGGTTGAGCCGCTCGACGATCTGGCGCACCGACGTGTTGTTCTGGGCACGCAACGAGGTCTTGCCGCTGGACACCTCGGCATTCAGGCGTGCACGTTCGCGCGCCCGGATCAGCTCGCGTTCGGTGGCAACGGATTTCATCCGCTTATCCAGATTCCCCTTCTCGAAGAAGGGAATTGCCAGCGAACAGAACGTCGCCAGGACCGCCACCGCCACCAGAAAGGCAACGATGACGTTCGGATCAGTCAGGGTATTGATCATGCCCTCGCTCATGCCGGGCCTTCCTAGATGTCGAAGTTGATCATGTTACGCATCACAAAGATGCCGATGCTCATCCACACCGCCGAGCAGCCCATGATGATGTGGCCGCGCGGATCGGTGAAGAGGATCATCATGTATTGAGGAGAGGTCATATAAACCAAGAGGGCCACGATGAACGGCAGGGCGCCGATGATACAGGCCGATGCCTTGGCTTCCATCGACAGCGCCTGGACCTTGGCCTTCATCTTCTTGCGTTCGCGCAGCACCTTGCCGAGGTTTCCGAGCGCCTCGGATAGGTTACCGCCGGCCTGCGCCTGAATGGCAATGACGATGGCGAAGAAATTGACCTCCGGCAGTGGAATGCTGTTGATCATGCGGGCGCAGGCTTCCGGGATATTGAGGCCGACCTGCTGCGCCTCGATGATGCGTTTGAACTCGGTCTTCACCGGCTCCTGCCCGTCACCTGCGATCAGCCGGATGGCGTCGTTGAGCGGCAGGCCGGACTTGATCGATCGCACCATGACGTCGAGGGCGTTGGGAAATTCGTTGAGGAATGCCTTGCAGCGGCGCTTGACCAGGAAGTTGACGAACCAGCGCGGAAAGCCGGCCGTGCCGATGAGAAGAATGCCGGCAACGATCGGCAGCATGGCCCCGGCGATCAACGCCATCAGGGCAGCAATCACGCCGAAGACAACGCTGGCGATGTAGAATTGGGCGATCGAGATCTTGAGACCGGCTTGCATCAGCCGGATCTTCATCGAAGGTTTCGCCTTGGCCGATTTTTCCTGCTGCTTTTTCTCGAGATCCTTCAGCGAATCCTGCACCGATTTTCGCCGCTTCGACATCTCGCTCATGCGGTCGCGCGCCGCCTTGACCTTGACCCTGTCGGTTTCGGCCGCCTTGACCTTGCGGACGCGGCTTTCCGCCTTCTTCTCGGTTTCGATGCGCGTGAACAGAATGCCATAGGCAAGGCCAGCCGTTGCAAGGGCGACGAGACCGACGATAGCCAGAATGGTGATGTCTATTCCGAACATGAAAACGATCAGTCCTTTTCCATCGCGTCGAGCGTCGCGGCCAGCCGCTTGTCCTCGTTGAAATAGCGGGCACGGTCCCAGAAATGCGGGCGGCCGATGCCGGTCGACTTGTGGCGGCCGACGATCTTGCCGTTGGCGTCTTCGCCCTCGATCTCGTAGCGCATCAGATCCTGGGTGATGATGACGTCACCTTCCATGCCGATGACTTCGGAGATGTGGGTGATGCGGCGCGAACCGTCGCGCAGACGCGCTGCCTGGATGATGACGTCGATCGAACCGGCAATGATTTCACGCACGGTCTTGGCCGGCAGCGTATAGCCGCCCATGGCGATCATCGATTCCATACGGGCAAGGCACTCGCGCGGCGTGTTGGCGTGGATTGTGCCCATCGAGCCGTCGTGGCCGGTGTTCATCGCCTGCAGCAGGTCAAAGACTTCCGGTCCGCGCACTTCGCCGACGATGATCCGCTCGGGTCGCATACGCAGGCAGTTCTTGATGAGATCGCGCATGGTGATCTCGCCTTCGCCTTCAATGTTCGGCGGGCGGGTTTCAAGACGCACCACATGCGGCTGCTGCAATTGCAGTTCGGCCGTATCCTCGCAGGTGATGACCCGTTCATCGAGATCGATATAGCCGGTCAGGCAGTTGAGAAGCGTCGTCTTGCCCGAGCCAGTACCGCCGGAGATGACCACGTTGCAACGGACGCGGCCGATGATCTGCAGGAGCACCGCGCCTTCCGGCGTGATGGCGCCGAACTTGACCAGTTGGTCGAGTTTCAGCTTGTCCTTCTTGAACTTACGAATTGTCAGAGCCGTGCCGTCGATGGCGAGCGGCGGGGCGATGACGTTGACGCGCGAGCCATCGGGAAGACGGGCGTCGCAGATCGGCGAGGATTCATCGACGCGGCGGCCGACCTGGGAGACGATACGCTGGCAGATCGACAGAAGCTGCGCGTTGTCGCGGAAGCGAACCTCGGATTCGATGGTCTTGCCGCCGACTTCGATGAAGGTCTGGCCGGCGCCGTTGACCATGATGTCGGAGATGTCGTCGCGCGCGAGCAGCGGTTCCAGCGGACCGTAGCCGAGAACGTCGTTGCAGATATCCTCGAGCAGTTCCTCCTGCTCGGAGATCGACATCGCGAAATTCTTGATCGTGATGATGTCGTTGACGATATCTCGGATTTCTTCACGCGCGCTCTCGTTGTCGAGCTTGGCAAGCTGCGAGAGATCGATCGTGTCGATCAGCGCCGAGAAAACCTGGGACTTGGTGTCGTAATAGTCCTCTGTACGAACTGCCTTTTTTCGGATGGGCGGCGGAGATGGCTGCGCACGGGTCACCGGCATTGTGTCGCGGGCAGGCTCGGCAAGAACGGGCGCCGCCTGCCGCTCGGTTACAGCCACGGGAGCAGCGGCGGGCACGGGCGTTTGCATAGGAGGGCTGACAGCGCCACCCTTTCCGAAGCCTTCGTTTCCTCGTTTACCAAACATGCTCTAAAATCCGATTTTCGTTCAAATATCAGTTATTTGCGCCCAAGCATCCCGAGCATCTTGCCAAGGCCGCCCTTCTTGGCCTTCTTGGCTGTCGCCCTGCCCGTCACGAGATGAGCGAGTTGCGAGAACGTCTCGGCCGTCGGCGCCTTCTTGTCGATCTCGGCAATCATCCGACCGCTGTTGGCCGCATTGCCGAACAGCACGGCATCGAACGGAATGATCGCGACCGGCTCGATTTCCAGCGAATCGCAGAAGTCGCCCGGTGATATCTCCGGCCGTTTCGGCATGCCGACCTGGTTCAGCACCAGATGGGGCACCTTGTCGTTCGGCCGGATTTTCTTCAGCGAATCAAACAGGTTCTTGGCGTTGCGCAGGTTGGCGAGATCGGGCACCGCAACGACCACGACCTCATCGGCTTCCGCCAGCACTGTGCGTGTCCAGTCCGCCCACAGATGCGGGACGTCGAGCACGGAGACCGGAGCGTTGCGAAGCAGGATCTCCATCAGCGGCTGAAACGCCGTTGCGTCGAAATCATAGGGTCGATCGAGCATGGACGGTGCCGCAAGCAACGACAGGTGCTGCGAGCATTTGGTCAGGAGGCGATCGAGGAACATCTCGTCCAGGCGCTCCGGGGAGAAAACCGCTTCGGAAATACCCTGCGGCGGGTCCTGGTCGAAATTGATATTGGCGGTACCGTAGGGCAGGTCAAGGTCGGCAAGCACCACCTCGGTCGAGAACAGGTTCGAAATGCCCCAGGCGCAATTATGGGCGAGGGTCGAGGAACCGACACCGCCCTTGGCGCCGATGAAGGCAATGCTGCGGCCGAGCGGTTCGGCTTCCGGATCGACGAAGATGGCGGCAATGGCGCTCAGAATGTCCGGCATGGCGACGGGTGCCACGATATATTCGGAAATGCCGTTGCGGATCAGTTCGCGATAGAGCGGGATGTCGTTGTAGCGACCGATGATGATGACCTTGGTCGAGGGGTCGCAGACGGCTGCGAGCGGCGCCAGTTCCGCCATCAGCAGACGCGGTTCCGTCGATGTTTCGAGAATGATCAGGTTTGGCGTCGGAGCCGTCGAAAACATGTTGGCGGCAGCGGCGATCGAGCCGCTGTTGATCCGAAGACTGACCTTGCTCATCCGCCGGTCCTGGCCGCAGCGCTCCATCATCCGCTGCAGGGCTTCCGTTTCGCAGAAGGCATGCACGGAGATGCGGGGAAGTGGCCGCAGGTGATCGACGTCGCTCGGGCGGACCGCATCGGCAAAGCCATCCGGCTCGCCGGATGCGGTCTCGATCTTGTAGTCAATCGTGCTCATGGTACTGTCCTGTCAAACCGTCCGGAGTATCAATTGTTGTTGATGTTGATCGTCGTTTCTGTCCCGGTTGAGACACCACGGTAGTCTTTGATCACCTCGCCGCGCTGAACCGCATCGATCGGCGACATGGCGCGCGGGCCGAGCAGATCCATCGGATTGGAAACCTGCGCGGCAAGATTGGCCTGGCTGGCGCAACCGAAATTCTCGTAATTCTTGTTCTCGATCGTATTGGCGACAAGATCCTTCGGCCAGTTGCCGCAGGGTGCGGTCTTTGCCGTAATCGCCGTGTAGCTGAGCCGGATCGGTGCGGCGTCGCCATCGCCGCCTGCCTGATAGCTCGCCTCGGCAAGCCGCACCGCCGGAATGCCGGCACCAACCAGCACGCCGCGGATCTCCTTGCGCAGCGCGGATGCGGCATGGGCGTTGACCGAGCCGGTGGGCACCAGGATCTGCACCGTGCCGGTTGCAGAATTTCTATAGCTGGAAGCAAAACCGCGGATGACGTCGCGCGCGCCCATCGTCAAGTGCCTGTCGCTGGAGGCTACCGGCACGTCGATTGCATGTTCCGCTTCGGCGATCACGATCGGATGGCGGGTGCGGTAGTCGTCGGGCAACGCGCCGGTCGACATGCCGTCGCGGTTGGCGCAGCCGGCAAGCGTCGTGCCCGCCAGCAGCAAGGCGCCGATCGCCAACAGGCGTGCGAGACGAGCCGAACCGGTGGAGGTGTTTGGCCGCATGGTGGAGTGCCCCTTGATATTGCGGTTCAGGATGATCTTGGTCGTCATGTCCGGTCCCGCCTATTTGTAGATGAAGCCGACATTGCCGTGATACTCCCCGACCGGGGCTGCCTGACGGTTGCCGTAGATGCGATTGACTTCGCCGAGGAATGCGCTGGACAGGTCATCAGTCGGATTGAAGTTGTCATCCGGCCGCGACAGGTCTGCGCGCGCAACCGGCTTGACCAGATAGGGCGTCGCGATGATGACAAGTTCCGTCTCGTTGCGAATGAAGTCCTTCGAGCGGAAGAGTGTGCCAAGAATCGGGATCTTGGAAACGCCGGGGAGACCGGACATGGCCTGGCGGATATTGTCCTGCACCAGGCCGCCGATCACGATGGAACCACCGGAAGGAAGTTCGACGCTGGTGGACGCCTTGCGGCGGCGGATCGACATGTAGGTCTGACCGGGGACGCTGACCGAATTCGCATTCACGACGGACCCTTCCCAGGTGGGTTCGGAGACCTCGGTGGCAATTTCGAGACTGATGCGGCCGGGCCCGAGCACCACCGGCGTGAAATCGAGACCGATGCCGTATTCCACCGTTTCGTTGGTACGCGTTATGGCGCCCTCGTCGTCGATCTCCTGTTCGGAGGGCACGCGATACTCGCCGCCGACGGAGAAGCTCGCCTTCTTGCCGGAAATCGCTGTCAGGCTCGGCTCGGCAAGCGTGCGCATGACGCCCGCCTGCTCCATCGCATTGATATAGCTGGCAAAGCCCATCGAGCCGGAACCGATCGTACCGGTGACCGAAGACGCGATGGCATTGACAGCATTGCCGAGGTTGGTCGGATTGCGGAACGTGATGCCGTCGCCGCTTGTCGAACTGCGGATGGAACCGCTGAAGCCGAGTTGCTTCAGAACCTGGCGCGACACTTCGGCCACGGTCACCTTCAGCATGACCTGGTCTTCGCCATCGATCCTTAGAAGATTGACGATCTGCGAAACCTGGCGATCTTCGGCAAAGATATCCGCGTCGCCATTGTTGCCCTGAGCGGTGATATCGCGGGTGGTGGCTTCACCGCCCTTGATGAAGGCCTGGGCGAGTTCTTCGACGCGGGTGGAATCGAGCGGCGTGCGGACCGTTCCCGTCAGCACGATGTTGTCCGAGATGATTTCGACGTTGATATCGGAATCGGGCAGGAAACGCCGCAGATTGGCCTCGAGGTTGGAAATGTCGCGCTCGATCTCCAGATCGAGGCTGACGATTTCCTCGCCATTTGGACCAAACACGAAGATGTTTGTCTGGCCGACCATTTTTCCGAACAGATAGATGCGTCGCGAGGTTCGCGTGACGGCATCCGCCAGCGTCGGATCGGCGACCAGAATATCGTGTGCATCGGTCGGGAGATCGATGACGACGGCCTTGTTCAGCCCCAGCCTGATGGTTTTCTTGACGCCGGGCCCGCTTTCGGCGATGCGCACCAGCGACTGCGACGCAGCCTGCGCGGTGAAAGTCTGAGCAGGCATGCCGGAAAAGGCCAGGCAAAAGGCCAGTCCGCCGGCGACAGAGCTACGAAGTTTTCTTCCGATCCGGTTCACGTTCCGCTCCCGCTCACACACTATTTCGCTTCGTTCATGGATGAGCTGTCATCGCTCTTGACGATGGAACCCGATTTGATCACCTGGATCGATGGCCGCCCGTCGCCGCTCAGGAGATAGTCCGCCGCGATAGTATCCGGTTCCTGCGCGTCGGCGACGCTGCGCAGCGCCAGCGACAGACGCTCGGCCATCTGCTGGGCGACCGTCATGACCTTGGACTGATCCGGCGTCAGCTCCAGCGTCGCGGTCGTGCCGACGACGGACTTGGACCCATCGTCCTTTTCCTCGATCTGCTGGTCGATGGCGAGCACGCGAACGTTGCTGAGAACCGTTTCGGTGAGGAAGGAACCGCCTTCCGATTTGCGCACCATGATCACGTCGACGCGGTCGTTCGGCAGAATGAAGCCGCCGGCGCCGGTCGCGACGGTAATTTCCGTGGCAACGGCGCGTTTGCCGGCCGGCAGCAGTGCCGACATGATCCGGCTTGACGAATCGGCGATCTTTTCCTGTCGCACCGGCTCCCCGTTGAAGATCGGCAGGCGCACGACGACGCCTTCAAGATCCGTGACCGCGTTCGGCCGAAGCTCTTCGGTAATCAACCCATCGACAGCGCCGTCTTTCGGCCAGGAGATCCAATGAACGGCATTCGGATCGAGCCTTGAACCGACGGGCAGGCTCTTGCTGGCAACGAGAACGTTGACCGTCGGTTCGCGCTCGATGACCGGCTCGCCGGTGCTGACGACGGTCTTGCCGCTGGTCAGCTTGAGGGCCAGGAACCCAGCCAACCCCGCCGACACGACGGCCACCGCCAGAATAATAACGCGCACCGGTTTCATGATCTGTCCCTGCAGCCCGAGAATATGCCTGCTGCAGAATGATCAGGAATTGGTGTAATTATGGTTAACGCACTGCTTATATTCGTGGTTAATGAATGATTTGCGCCGCAAAGGGTGTCAGGGCGCGTGCGCCCGCGCAATCATCACGGATCAGGATGATACGAAGACGTTAATGTCGTCGAACTTCTAATACAGCTGGGTGAGCGCTGCCTGCATCAGTGGCGAGGAGGGATAGGCAAGAAAGCCGCCGGCGCCGATGGCAATGCCGTAGGGGATCTTCTTTGCCGTAAACAAAAGGTGCGGCACCGGCAGGCCCGAAGCGAGGATAGCGTTTTCCTGCTTGCGCATCATCAGGATCAGAAGGGTGAGCAGACCGCCGAAGATCGAGACATAGATAACGAATTCGAACAGAGAACTGTTGAGCCCGAACCACACGGCACTTGCCGTCAATAGCTTGGCGTCGCCACCGCCCATGACATTGAGCGCAAACAGCGTGAAGCACACCGAAAAGACGATCACACCTGCGAGCAAATGCATGCCGATCATCGCAAGGCTGAGGCCGGCCAGCGGCGCGACCACAATGAAGGCGGTGAGCAGGATGGCCGATACGCGATTGGGGATCGTCATCGTGAAGAGATCGGAGAAGCCCGCAATTGCTAGGCACAGCGGCAGGATGACAAAAATGGCAGCTTCGATCATTCTTGGTCTCTGTGTTTAAACTGCGCGACAATAGGTCGAGCATAACGCACGTTGCTTAACTCTCTGCAAACATCTCAATGCAAAAGCAGTAAACCGCCCTTCGGAGAAAGGCGGTTTATCATTTCAAGCGGCTCGCGCTGTCGATTAATTGTCTGCGTTGTCGAGCGTGGTCGACAGTTCAGTGAACTTGGCATCGAGGCTGTTGCCGAGGCTCGTCGCGCCAGTGATCAGGGCGACGGAGATGAGGGCGGCGATCAGACCGTATTCGATCGCGGTCGCGCCGGACTCATCCTTCAGGAAACGTGCGAAAATCTTGGTCATATTGTTTCTCCTACTTCACTTTGTTGTTCAGCACTTCCGCCAACTGTTTCCGTTGATCGGATGAAGCGAACCTACACAGCGTGAATTTCAATCGGCTTAAGGAAAACAGTTACCGAGGGATTAACGGCTGATGGCCGGTTTCTTGGTAAAAGCAACGTCAATCCGGAGCATCGTTTTTTACTGTTCGCCGGTCCCCGGCAAGCCTCTGCGGAATTGCCCCGGATTTAACGCTTCATTCACCAAAACCGAGCATGTTAGAGCATCCGTATCATCAGGAAACAGCCATGAATTTGCACACCACAGCCATCGTTGCCCGGTTGCTGACAACAAGCTTCGCAAGTCTGGCCCTGATCACCTCCTTTCTGGCGAGCCCTGCCAGCGCTGCCGAGGAGATACTGAACGTCTATATGAACCACGCGCGCGTGCTGAAGCTCGACCGGGCGGTGAGCAAGGTCATCATCGGCAATTCGGACGTGGCCGATGCTACCGTCGCGGATGCGAAGACAATCGTTCTTACCGGACGCTCTTTCGGCACGACCAACCTTGTCATCCTGGACGTTGACGGCAACGCCATCGTCGATGAACGCATTCTGGTTTCGATCGATGAAGGAAACACCGTGCGTGTTTTCCGCCAGACGGTTCGCTCCGTGCTCTCCTGCACGCCCAACTGCGAAGAGCACGCCACGCAAAAGACGACAGTTGCGAACTGAGGCATTCCCTCGCATCGCTGCGCCCCCGACGCGGGCGTAGGCCGCATTCGGTCAAGTTGACGGTCCGTCCGCCAGATCCTTACTATCTGGTGAGTCTTTCCATTCAAATTTCCTCATTGTTTGAATACGAAATATCAATAGTCGTTTCCTAATGTACGCCATCGCAGAGCGCTTGACGGAATGACGAGATGTTGAACCACCTGGATGACCCCACAGCGGCCGGCGATTCGGCCCAGAAACGCTGCCGCGGCTTGCTGAGACGCTTCTTCAAGGAAAAATCCGGTACATCGGCAATCGAGTTCGCGCTGCTGGCTTTGCCCTTCCTGGTCGTCGTCTTCGCATCACTCGAGACCTTCACGGCGTTCACCGCGGAACAGCTCCTTGCCAACGCAACCGAGACGATGGCCCGCAAGGTGCGCACCGGCGAAATCACCTTCGGCATCAACACGGCAACGGACATGTCGCAGGAACAGTTCCGGGAAGCCTTCTGCGACGAGATTTCGATCATCATGACCTGCTCGGAGACCGAAGTGAAAAACCCGTCGAGGCTGTTCCTCGATGTTCGCAGCTTCGCCGATTTCTCGCAGATTCCAGCGGCGGTCCCCCGCGTCGGCGGCGCCGATTCCGATCTCGATACCAGCGGCTTCAAATTCGCTCCCGGCGGACCGACGACGATCAATATCGTGCGCGCCTACTACCGCTGGGAAGTGATGACCGATCTCGTGCGCCCCTATGTCACCAATTTGCGACCTGCGGGAAGCAGCATGCCGGATGACTACCTGATGGTATCGACGGCTGCCTTCCGCAACGAGGCCTACTGAGGAGCACGCCATGCAAGCCGCGATCCGTTATCACATGGCCGTCCTCTCGTTGAAGGCAGAGGCTTTCCGGGAATTCTGGCGCGACCGCAAGGGCACAGGCGCGATCGAATTTGCGATTCTCGCGCCACTGCTGATCATGGCCTATATCGGCTCCTTCGAAATTTCGCTCGGCTTCAGCATCGCCCGCAAGGTTTCCCGCGCCTCCAGCACCGTCGCCGACGTGCTGACCCAGCAGACCAGCGTCGATATAAAAACGCTCGACGGCATGAAGGATGTCGCCAAAAGCGTCATGTCGCCATTTGAGATGACCGATTACACGCTGAAAACGACCGGCATCAAGGTGACGGCCCCAGGCACAGGCACAGTGGCCTGGTCACGGGATGACGAGGGCGGCACGCCATATCAGGCCGGTTCGACCGTAACGCTGCCGAGCGACATTTCATCGATAAATGCCTTCATCGTCCGCTCGGAACTCGTGGTTCCGCACGAATTGCTGCTGTTTGCACCGGGCCTTTCTAGTCACGAGTTGAAGACGATCAATCTTTCCAAGACCTACTACTTCCGCCAGCGTGTCGGCGACGAAATCACGTGCACCGATTGCACCTGAAATGACGGTGGCATCACCACCCTCGCCGTCATTTGCAATTCGACCGGTCGCGGAGTATTTCTCGCGCTTTCGTCTCCGATGCATTGACCGCACCGGATGGCGGCAACAACTGTCCCGCCGCAAGCTGCCTCACACAATCTGATGAGGCCTGCGGCGGCTTCGCGGGTGATCCATGGCGCGTGCCTTTCTGTTCGTTCTTGATTCCTTCGGCATCGGCGGTGCGCCCGACGCTGCCGATTTCGGCGATGACGGCGCCGATACGCTCGGCCATGTCGCCGAATTCTGCGCGGCTGGCGCTGGCGACAGGGCAGGTCTGCGCGAAGGTCCGCTTTCGCTTCCCAACATGTCAGCGCTTGGCCTGCTGCATGCGGCAAAACTTGCCAATGGCCGCGTGCCGGCAGGCATGGACCTGCCCGCGAGGGTCTTCGGGGTCTATGGCGCCGCAAGCGAAGTGTCGCGCGGCAAGGACACGCCGTCCGGTCACTGGGAAATTGCCGGCACGCCGGTGACCTTCGACTGGGGTTATTTTCCTGCCGAGGGCGATGCTTTTCCGCCCGAGCTGGTGGAAGCCATCTGCCGCGAAGGCGACGTGCCGGGCATCCTCGGCAATTGCCACGCCTCTGGCACCGACATCATCGCCCGCCATGGCGAGGAGCATATGCGCACCGGCAAGCCGATCTGCTACACCTCGTCCGATTCCGTTTTCCAGATCGCCGCGCACGAACAATCCTTCGGCCTCGAAAGACTGCTTGCATTCTGCCAGACGGTGCGCCGATTGCTCGACGACTACAATATCGGCCGTGTCATCGCCCGGCCTTTCGTCGGCACCAACCCGAAGGATTTCGTCCGGACCGGCAACCGCCGCGACTATTCCGTCCCGCCGCCGGAACCGACGCTGCTTGACCGGCTGAAGGGCGCCGGACGCACCGTTCACGCCGTCGGCAAGATCGCCGATATCTTCGCGCATCAGGGCATCGGCCGGCTGATCAAGGCCAACGGCAACACGGAGCTGTTCGAAGCGACGCTGAAGGCCATGGACGAGGCCGAGGACGGCGATCTGGTCTTCACCAATTTCGTCGATTTCGACATGCTCTACGGCCATCGCCGCGACGTGCCGGGTTATGCCGCAGCGCTCGAGGCCTTCGACCAGCGACTGCCCGACCTCGACCGCAAGCTGAAACCCGGAGACATCGTCATCCTGACGGCCGACCATGGCTGCGATCCGACCTGGCGCGGCACCGACCACACACGTGAGCGCGTACCGATCCTCGCCTTCGGCCCGGGTGTCCGCACCCGCTCCATCGGCGTCCTGCCGGGCTTTGCCGGCATCGGCCAGACCGTTGCCAAACATCTGGGCCTTGAACCCGGCCTCCACGGGAGAAGTTTTCTGTGACTGCACATCTGAGGAAGGCCGAACTGCATTGCCATATCGAGGGTGCGGCGCCGCCGGCGCTCGCTCTCATCCAGGCCGAAAAATACAACGTCGATGTCAGCGGCATCATCGAGGACGGGGCCTATGTCTGGGCGGATTTCAGCCACTTCCTGAAATGCTACGACGCGGTTGCCGAGCTCTTCCGCACCGAGGAAGACTACGCGCTTCTGGCCGAGGCATATCTGACGGAGCTTGCTGAGGCCGGCACGATCTACAGCGAGATCATCGTTTCGCCCGATCACGGCAACACCATCGGCGTCGGCAGCGATGTCTATATCCGCGGGCTGGCCGCCGGCATCGAGGCGGCCAAGGCAAAGACCGGCATCGAAGGCCGGATGATCATCACCATCATCCGCCATATGGGACCGGAAGCGGCGGAACGCACGGCGCTTTACGCGGCAAAACGCGAGCATGCGCTGGTAACAGGCTTCAATCTGGCCGGTGAGGAGCGCATGCACAAGGTCGCCGACTTCGCCCGCGCCTTCGACATCGCCCGCGATGCGGGCCTCGGCCTCACCATCCATGCCGGCGAGATGGCCGGTGCCTTCAGCGTCCGCGATGCGCTCGACCATGTCCGCCCGTCGCGCATCAGTCATGGCGTGCGCGCCATCGAGGATGCCGACCTCGTCAAGCGGATCGCCGACGAAGGCGTGGTGCTGGAAACCTGCCCGGGCTCCAACGTCTCGCTGCAGGTCTTCCCGGACTTCGCCTCACACCCGCTGCGCGCCCTTTATGAAGCCGGATGCCGGGTAACGCTCAATTCCGACGATCCGCCGTTCTTCCACACCTCGCTGAAACAGGAATACGAGATCGCCTCGCAGGTGATGGGTTTTTCCGACGAGGAGATCAATGGCATGACCCGCACGGCAATCGAGGCGGCCTTCGTCGATGAACCGACCAGACAGCGCCTGCTAGCTGTATTGTAGTCTTTCCCGGCTGGGGATGACGCGGCAAAGCGTCGGTCGCCCCTTGCGGGGGCTCGCCCTTCTGTGAAAAAAGGATTGTAAATCCGGTTTCCGAAGGAGGGCTTGGCCATGGACGGCGTTACAGTCATCAATCATCCGCTCATTCAGCACAAGCTGACCATCATGCGCAAAAAGGAGACCTCGACGGCGGGGTTCCGCCGCCTTCTGCGCGAAATCTCCACCCTGCTCTGCTATGAGGTCACCCGCGATCTCGAACTGACGATGGAAACCATCGAGACGCCGATGCAGGTTATCCAGGCGCCGGTCCTCGAAGGCAAGAAGCTGGTGTTCGCCTCGATCCTGCGCGCCGGCAACGGCCTGCTTGAAGGCATGCTGGAACTCGTGCCCTCCGCCCGCGTCTCACATGTCGGCGTCTACCGCGACCATGAAACGCTGGAAGCGGTGGAATATTACTTCAAGGCGCCGGAAAGCCTGTCGGAGCGCCTCGTCATTGTCGTCGACCCGATGCTCGCGACCGGCAATTCCTCGATCGCCGCCATCGACAAGCTGAAGGAACGCGGCGCCACCAAGCTGCGCTTCCTCTGCCTTCTCGCGGCTCCCGAAGGCATCCGCAACTTCCAGGCTGCCCATCCGGACGTGCCGATCTTCACCGCCGCCATCGACAGCCACCTCAACGAACATGGCTATATCGTGCCGGGCCTCGGCGATGCCGGCGATCGGATGTATGGGACGAAGTAGTTTCGGGTTTCTTAACCAGATTTTCACAATCAACAGTCAGCCGCCGAAAATTCCGGCGGCTTTTTGCATCCCGTTAGCGAGGTTCGTGCTTAGCTGGAGCCTTCATTCGACCCGTGGGATGTGACACGAATGCTGGTGCGTTTATTAATCTTTGCCGGAGGCGTCGTCATAGCTGCCATGTTGTTGCCGAGCCTTGCCACATCCTATCTCGACCGCTCGAAAACCGACGAAACCGAAGCCAAGCCGCAGCAGGTGAGCACAGCAAAATATGCCGGCGGGAAGGGCGTGCTGCTCGAGCCAAGTGCCGGCGGACACTTCTTCGGTACCTTCACGATCAAAGGCCGCAAGCAAGATGGTCTCGTCGATACCGGCGCCAGTGTGATCGCCATCAATATCTCGACAGCCCGGCGGCTTGGCGTATCGACGGGATCGCTATCTTTCAATGCGCCGGTCAGCACCGCGAACGGCACCGTCAAGGCGGCGCGCGTGACGCTCGATCGGGTAGAGATCGGCACCATTTCAGTCCGGGATGTCGAGGCCATGGTGCTTCCCGACAAAGCCCTGTCGGGCATGCTGGTCGGCATGAGTTTCCTCAACAAGCTCTCGTCCTACCGCGTCGAAAACGGCGCGCTGCACCTTATCCGCTGATTTTCGAGACGATGACGGGACGCGTTGCTGGCGCTTCCTCGCCGATCGCGTAAATCTCGAGAAGCCGCGCGCGCGACTTTTGCGCCTGATCCTCACTGGCCGCTTGGACGAAGGCGAAGGGCTCACCCTTGCGAAGCGGCGTGCCGAGCGGTTTCAGGCCGCTGAAGCCGACGCGGTGATCGATTGGCTCATCCGGGCGGGTGCGCCCACCGCCAAGCGCAATGACCTCCATGCCGACGTCGCGCGCGTTGCAACTCTGAAGAAAGCCGTCAAGCGGGGCTTCGACGGGCAGGACGACCGGCGCCTTTGGCAAAAACGTTTGCGACCGCTCGACGAAGTCGGCGGGGCCGCCAAGCAGATGGACCATGCGGGCAAACCGTTCCAGCGCCGCGCCGCTCGCAAGAGCACGGCGGGCGAGATCGGTGCCTTCGGTGGGGCTTGCTGCGACGCCTGAGGTTACCAGCATTTCGGCGGCAAAGGACATCGTCACCGTTTCGAGGCGCGTGCCTGCCTTTTCGCCGCGCAGGAAGGCAAGGCAGTTTTCGATTTCGATGGCGTTGCCGGCGGCATCCGCCAGCGGTTCGTTCATGTCGGTGATCAGCGCCGTGGTCTTCACGCCGGCACCATTGGCAACGCCGACCAGCGAGCGGGCCAGCGTCTCGGCCTCCTCCCGGCCCACCATGAAGGCGCCGTTGCCGATCTTGACGTCGAGCACCAGCGATTGCAGCCCGGCCGCCAGCTTTTTCGACAGGATCGAGGCGGTGATCAGCGGCACGGAATCGACTGTCGCCGTGACATCGCGGATGGCGTAAAGCCGCCGGTCGGCGGGGGCAAGATCGGCGGTCTGGCCAATGATGGCGCAACCGGCTTCCATCACTGTCCGCCGGAACAGCGCCGCAGACGGCTTGATGTCGTAGCCGGGGATGGATTCCAGCTTGTCGAGCGTGCCGCCGGTGTGGCCGAGGCCCCGGCCGGAGATCATCGGCACGGCGAGGCCGCAGGCGGCCACGATCGGCGCCAGCATCAGCGAGACATTATCGCCGACACCGCCGGTCGAGTGCTTGTCGGCAATGGGCTCATCGATATCCGCCCAGGACAGGACGTCGCCGCTGTCGCGCATGGCGAGTGTCAGAGCCACGGTCTCGTCGAGACTCATGCCGGAAAACCAGACGGCCATGGCGAAGGCAGCCACCTGCCCTTCGGAGATCGATCCATCGGCAAGGCCGCGGACGAAGGCGGCGATCTCCGCCTTGCCCAGCACCTCGCCATTTCGCTTTCGCCGGATGATCTCCTGCGGGATCATGATCAATAGGCCGTGGCGCCGGCGACCGGTTCGCGGCCTTCGAGCACGGAGTGAATATCGCCGAGCAGACCCGAGGCGCCGAAGCGGAAGGTCGATGGCATCGGCCAGTCCGGGCTGTGGATGGTGGCGGCGAGATTGAGATACATGCGGGCATCACCGACCGTGCGCACGCCCCCGGCCGGTTTGAAGCCCACCTTCCGGCCGCTTTCCCGGATGCAGGTCAGCATGATGTCAGCAGCCTCCAGCGTCGCATTGACGGCAACCTTTCCAGTCGAAGTCTTGATGAAATCGGCGCCTTCCTGGATGGCGATGTGCGACGCGCTGCGGATCAGGTCGCGATCCTTCAATTCGCCGGTTTCGAGAATGGTCTTCAGCAGCACAGGCGCCGGGCAGGCTTGGCGCACGGCCGAAATCATCGTGCGGGCGGCCTGCTCGTCGCCGGCCATGAAGGCACGATACGGAATGACCAGGTCGATCTCGTCGGCACCATCGGCGATCGCCTGCCGCGTTTCTTCCACGACCGCTTCGACCGGCAGTTCACCGGAGGGAAAATTGACGACGGTGGCGATCTTCACCGCGCTGCCGGGACCGAGTATGCCGCGAGCCTGTGCGACGAAACGCGGCCAGATGCAGATGGCGGCGGTATGGCCATGCGGCGTTCGAGCCGAGGCGCAGAGCTTTTCGATCGCTTCCGGCGTGCAATCGTCCGTCAGGTCGGTGAGATCCAGCAACGACAGCGCAAGCGCGGCTATCTGGCGATTGGTGGCTTCGAGCGTCATGGGATTCGTCCATTTCTAAAATCACGATGGTTCGTGACCGAAGCGACGGCCGATCACGAAGGCTTGTTCTATACGCTTGAGACCGGCACGCAAAGCCATCCCGCCCGTGCCGTACATTCCGCATGCCGATCAGGCTTTTGCCGAAATCATTTCCGTCAGGATGGAGGCGAGACGCCGTCCACCGATCGGCGCCATGTCCTTGGTCTCATGATGGCTGAGTTCGCCGCCCGTCATGCCCGCCCCGAAATTGGTGATGACGGAGGCGGCCGCAACCTTGAGGCCGAAGAACCGGGCGAGAATAACCTCCGGCACTGTCGACATGCCGACCGCATCGGCGCCGAGAATACGTGCCATGCGGATTTCTGCCGGCGTTTCGAAGTTCGGGCCGGAAAACCACATATAGACGCCCGAGCCCAGCGGAATGTCGAGCTTGATTGCCGCAGCGCGCATGCGTTCGGCCAGTTGCGGATCATAGGCGGAGGTGAGGCCAACGAAACGATCGTCGCTATCGACGCCGATCAGCGGGCTGACGCCGGAAAAATTGATGTGGTCGGTGATCTGCATGACCGAACCCGGCGGCAGATCCTCGCGCAGAGAACCGGCTGAATTGGTGAGGATCAGCGTCTCGACGCCGAGCGCCTTCAGCGTTTCGATCGGCATACGCATGGCGTTGGCATCGCCGCGTTCGTAGAAATGCACGCGCCCCGAAAGCACGATGACGGGAACACCACCGATCGTACCGCCGACCAATTCGCCCGCATGGCCGGAGACGGCGCTGACCGGGAAGCCCGGAATGTCCGCATAAGAAATCCGCACAGGATCGGCTACCGCATCGACCAGCGAGCCGAGGCCCGAACCGAGCACGATGCCGTAACGCGGCGACAGGCCGGCAAGCTTCGCCTTGAGCATATCTGCCGCGGCCGTCATCCGAGGATCTCGGTCTCGAAGGAATGGGGCAGCAGGTCGGACATAGACAGTGTCTTCTTCACGCCGGTCTCGTCGCAGAGATAGATGCGGGTCGATGCGCCGGAGAACTCGGCAAGCCGCTGGCGGCAGCCGCCGCAGGGCGGGCAGAGCGCCAGCTTCTCGGCAATGACGGCAACCTCGAGGATCTTGCGCTGGCCGGCCATGACCATGTGGCTGATCGCAGTCGTCTCGGCGCACCAGCCTTCCGGGAAGGACAGGTTCTCGATGTTGGCGCCGGTATAGATCTTGCCATCCTCGGCGCGAATGGCGGCACCGACCGGAAATTTCGAATAGGGCGCATGGGCCTTCGCCATCGCCTCGCGTGCGGCTTCGAAAAGCTCGTTTTCCATGATCAGCGTTCCTTCACATAGGGTATGCCGCCGGCCTTCGGCGGGATCGCCTTGCCGATGAAGCCGGCGAGCAGGATAACGGTCAGGATATAGGGCAGCGCCTGCATCAATTGCACCGGAACCTGGCCGATGAACGGCAGCGGATTGCCCTGGAGGCGGATCGCCAGCGCGTCGAGGAAGCCGAACAGCAGGCAGGCCATCATGATGTTGAACGGCCGCCATTTGGCGAAGATCAGAGCGGCTAGCGCGATATAGCCCTTGCCGGCCGTCATGCCCTTGACGAAACCGGCGCTCATGGCGAGCGACAGATAGGCACCTGCAAAGCCGCACAGGATGCCGCAGCAGATGACCGCCCGATAGCGCAGCCAGATGACCGAGATGCCGGCGGTATCGACCGCGCCCGGATTTTCACCGACGGCGCGAAGGCGCAGGCCGAAGCGCGTGCGGTAGAGAACCCACCAACTGAACGGCACCAGAAGGAAGGCGACGTAGGTCAGGACGAAATGGCCCGAAAGCAGGCTGGAATAGATCGGCCCGAAGATCGGCACGTCCTTGACCGCGTCGGCAAAGGGGAAGGTGACGGTCTGGAAGCGTGCGTCGCCTCCGAGCGCCGGCGTGCGGCCGCCCTGACGGAACCAGGCTTCACCCAGAATGACGGTCGAACCCGCGACGATGAAGTTGATGGCGACGCCGGAGACGATCTGGCTGCCGCGCTGGGTGATCGAGGCATAGCCATGCAGCAGCGACAGGAGTACGGAGATGAGGATGGCTGCAAGAAGCCCCATCATGACGGAACCGGTAACGGCTGCGACTGCGCCGGCGGCAAAGGCCCCGCCCAGCATCTTACCCTCAAGGCCGATGTCGAACACTCCCGCCCGCTCCGTGAACAGGCCGGCGAGGGCTGCGAAGATCAGCGGGACCGAAACGCGGATGGTTGATTCAAGGATCGCAACGATCGTGTGAAAAAACTCCATGGCTCAGGCTCCCCTTTGCGCGGCGACGGGGAAACGCCTGCCGAAAGTGGCAAATCCGCGGCCGATCGCCGGGCGGAACATGTTTTCAAGCGCGCCGGCGAACAGGATGACCAGGCCCTGGATGATGACGATCATGTCGCGCGAGATGGACGGCATTTCGAAGGCGATTTCGGCGCCGCCCTGGTAGAGCATGCCGAACAGGATCGCCGCCGGAATGATGCCCGCCGGATGCGAGCGGCCCATCAGAGCAACCGCGATGCCGACGAAACCGGCACCCTGGACGAAATCCAGCTGCATGCGGAACTGCTCGCCCATGATCGGGTTCAGCGCCATCAACCCGGCAAGACCACCGGAAATCATCATGACGATGACAGTGATGCGGGATTCCTTCATGCCGGCATATCGGGCAGCCGAAGGGCTGAAGCCCATGGTGCGCATCTCATAACCGAACTTCGTGCGCCAGATCAGCACCCAGACGCCGAACGCCGCAAGCAGCGCCAAAAGGAACGAGACGTTGAAGGGTGCGTTGCCGACATTGAGCCCGAAGATGGACAGCAGCCAGTCAAGTTTGGGCAATTGCCCGCCCGCCTCGAAGGTGCGGGTTTGGGTCGCCATCGATCCGAGCGGCTTCATCACCCGGGTCAGAAGATAGACCATGATGCTCGACGCGATGAAGTTGAACATGATCGTGGTGATGACGATGTGGCTGCCGCGCTTGGCCTGCAGCCAGCCGGGCAGAAACGCCCAGAGAGCGCCGAAGGCGGCCGAACCGATGATCGCGACCGGAAAAACGACAAACCACGGCATAATCTTGTCCAGCCAGAGACAGGCCAGCGCCACGCCGATGCCGCCGATATAGGCCTGGCCCTCACTGCCGATATTGAACAGTCCTGCATGGAAGGCTACGGCGACGGACAGGCCGGTGAAGATGAAGGTGGTGGCGTAGTACAGCGTAAAGCCGATATATTCACCGCGGCCGAAAGCGCCATTGATCATGTGATAGGCGGCCTTCAGCGGGTTCTCGCCGACCAGAAGCACGACGAGGCCCGCCACTAGGAAAGCGACGACGAGGTTGACCAGCGGGATCAGTCCGTATTCGGCCCAGGCCGGCAGTTTTGCGTATGGATTGCTCATTCGGCGGCCTCCTTGCGGCCTTCGACACCGGCCATCAAGAGGCCCAGTTCCCCTTCCGTCGCATCCGGTCCCCGCTCGCCGACGACGCGGCCGGCGAACATGACGATGATGCGATCGGACAGGGCGCGAATTTCATCGAGTTCGACGGAAACGAGCAGGACGGCCTTGCCCTGATCCCGCATCTCGATGATCCGCTTGTGAATGAATTCTATGGCGCCGACGTCGACGCCGCGCGTCGGCTGGCCGATGATCAGCACGTCGGGGCCGCGCTCCATCTCGCGCGCCAGAACGATCTTCTGCTGGTTGCCGCCGGAGAAATTGGCGGTCCTCAGCCGCGGATTGGGCGGCCGGATATCGTATTTCTTGATCTTCTCCTCGGCATCGGCCTGGATCGCCTTGGTGTCGAGGAAGACGCCGTTCAGGTAGCGCTTGTCATTGTGATAGCCGAGAATGCCGTTCTCGGCCTCATCGAACTTCAGAACGAGGCCGACATGATGCCGGTCTTCCGGCACATGGGCGAGGCCCCTGTTGCGCAAGTCGCCGGGATCGGCGTGGCCGGTGACATCGACCGGCTGCCCGTTGAGCAGCACCTCGCCGCTGACGGCCCTGCGGATGCCTGAAATCGCCTCCAGCAATTCGGACTGCCCGTTACCGGCAACGCCGGCGATGCCGACGATCTCGCCGGCGCGCAGATTGAAGGAGACATTGTCGACCATGGTGACGCCGCGGCTGTCGCGGACGGTCAGGTTTTCGACCGAGAGCCTGACCTCGCCGGGATTGGCTTCACCCTTGTCGACGCGCAGCAGGACGCGGCGACCGACCATCAGCTCGGCCAGTTCCTCGACCGAGGTTTCCTTGGTGTGGCGCGTTGCCACCATCTCACCGCGGCGCATGACGGAAACCTCGTCGGTGATCGCCATGATCTCGCGCAGCTTGTGGGTGATGAAGATGATCGTCTTTCCCTGATCCTTCAGCTGGCCGAGGATGCGGAACAAATGGTCGGCTTCCGCCGGCGTCAGAACGCCCGTCGGCTCGTCGAGAATGAGGATATCGGCCTTGCGGTAGAGGGCTTTCAGGATTTCCACGCGTTGCTGCAGGCCGACCGGCAACTCCTCGATCAGCGCATCCGGATTGACTTCCAGCGCATATTCCTTTTCCAGCCGCTTCAATTCGACGCGGGCCTTGGAAATGCTGGTATTGAGGATCTGGCTGTCTTCGGCCCCGAGCATGACATTTTCGAGCACGGTGAAGTTTTCGACCAGCATGAAATGCTGGTGCACCATGCCGATGCCGCTGGCGATCGCTGCGTTCGGATCCTTGATCGTCACCTTGTTGCCGCCGACCACAATATCGCCGCTGTCGGCCTGATAGAAACCGTAGAGAATCGACATCAGCGTCGATTTGCCGGCGCCGTTTTCACCGATGATACCGTGAATGGTGCCCTTGCGGACGGTCAGATTGATGTTCTTGTTGGCATGGACAAGACCGAAGCTCTTGTCGATGCCACGCAATTCGATGGCAATATCGTTCATATTGACCCATGTTCCCCAAGTCGGCCGGTTTTCTCCACTTTGACAGCGGTAGCCCGGGCATCGATTTTTTTACCAATTGGTATAAGTTTAGCATCGAATTCCGGACGCGGAAGCCCAAAAATCGCCGGTTTACCTACTCTTCCCAGTTCAATGGGGAGAGTCCAGCGCGATTTACGCGCTTCCGAGCGAAACGCAATATAGCAGCGGCGGAGCCTGTATCCATCATGTGGATATGATAGGGGATGCATTCACATTTGCGCGACGTCCCGAGGAATCCCAATGAGCAAAGACAGCGAACGTATCACCCGGCTCGAGGAGACGGTCGCATATCAGGCGAAGACGATCGAAGAACTGTCGGATCAGCTGGCAGAACAGTGGAAGATCGTGGAGCAGACCCGCGCCAAGCTCGACCGCCTGACCGAGCGGTTCCTCAGCCTTGAGGAACAAAGCCTCGACGCGCCCGCGATTACCCGTCCACCGCATTACTGAGCCGGCTAATAGTCTAGCCTAGAAAAAAGCCGCTGATCCAATCGGACCAGCGGCTTTTTCATTCAATCCCGAGAGATCAGTAGACGCAGGATTCGTTCGACATGTAGTCGTGAACCTGGATGGTGCCGGCAATAATATCGGCCTTTGCCTTATCGACGGCAGCCTGCATTTCCGGGGTGATCAAAGCCTTGTTGTTGTCATCGAGCGCGTAACCGACGCCGTCTTCCTTGAGGCCGAGATTGGAAATGCCGAAGGCGAACTTGTCCTCCTTGGCCGACGAGAAGGCGTCATAGACAGCCACATCGACACGCTTGAGCATCGAGGTCAGAACCTTGCCCGGCTGAAGGCCGTTCTGGTTCGAATCGACACCGATGCCGAGCTTGCCGGCATCGGCTGCTGCCTGCAGCACGCCGACGCCAGTGCCACCGGCCGCATGATAGACGACGTCCGAACCCTGGTCGAATTGCGACTTGGCAATTTCGCCGCCCTTGACCGGGTCGTTCCAGGCGTCCGGCGTGGTACCCGTATAGGCTTCCAGAACCTTGACGTCAGGACCGACCGACTTGGCGCCGCCGATATAACCACAGGCGAACTTGTGGATCAGCGGAATATCCATGCCACCGATGAAGCTGACGGTCTTTGTCTTCGAAGCCATGCCGGCCAGCACGCCGACGAGGTAGGAGCCTTCCTGTTCCTTGAAGACGACCGACTTCACGTTCGGTTTATCGACCACCATGTCGATGATGGCGAACTTGACGTCCGGATATTCCACAGCGACCTTTTCAAGGGCTGCAGCCCAGGAGAAGCCGGCCATCACGATCGGGTTGTTGCCGTCGCCGGCGAAGCGGCGGAGCGCCTGCTCGCGCTGCGCATCGTTGGCGATTTCGAACTCGCGGTATTCGATGCCGGTTTCGGTCTTGAACTTTTCTGCGCCGTTGAAGGCCGCTTCGTTGAACGATTTGTCGAACTTGCCGCCGAGATCGTAGATGATCGCCGGCTTGATGTCGGCGGCGAGCGCCGTGGCGGACATCATCGAGAAGGCAAAGAGACCGAGAAGGGTTTTTTTCATTGTGCAGCCCTGTTGTTGCTATTGATCTTGTTGGGTCCTCCCGCAAGCTCCTCTTTCGGGAGCATGTCTGCGGAACCACCACTCCCTTTTTAAGGGTATGTCTGGTTGGCGCGCATCCTTGCACGCCTCAAATCAAAATTCACCCGAAATTTTTCAATTGGTAAAAAAAGGTAAATCGCCCAAAAAACCGGCGAAATCATCGGCTTTGCAGGCAAATGCAGCCCAATATTGGAGCAATGGCAAACGCCAAAACCCGCGGCGCTCTCGCCGCGGCCTTCAGATCATGGAGGACTGAGCTTACCAGGACTTGCTGAGCTTCAGCGTGATGGTGCGCTGGTCGCCATAGCCGCAGGTGAAGAGGCCCTGGCAACCCTTGACGTATTCCTTGTCGAACAGGTTCGTCACGTTGAGCGCCGCACCCCAGCCGTTCTTTTCGTAGCGGATCGCCGCATCGGCAACCACGGCGTCCGGAACCTTGGCGGTATTGGCGTTGTCGGCGAAGGATTCGCCCTGGTAACGTAGCCCGCCACCGACGCTGACGCCTTCCAGCGCACCTTCCGTCACCAGATATTCCAGCCACAGCGAGGCCTGATGTTCCGGGATCAGATAGGGCCGGTTACCGATCAGGTCGGCATTCAGGTCCTCCGTGATTTCCAGATCATTGTAGGTATAGGAACCGAGCAGCTTCCAGTTCTGGTTCAGATTGACCTTGCCTTCGAGTTCAAGCCCGGTGGAGGTCACCTCGCCCAACTGTTCCCGCAGGAAGTCGGGCCGGGTCAGGGCGACGTTCTGCTTGACGATATGGTAGACCGAGGCGGTGAACAGGCCGTCGACGAAGGTCGGCTCATATTTGATGCCGCCTTCGAACTGATGCCCCTCTTCCGGCTTGAGCGGGCTGCCGTCGAAGGCCGTGCCGATGAGCGGATTGAAGAAGGTCGCGGCGGACACATAGGGCGTCAGGCCGTTGTCGAATTCATAGGCAAGTCCGGCCCGGCCGCTGAGCGCATCGTCGGTCGCCTGGTAGCTCGTGCCGATCGCCGCATCGGACTCCGTATCGACGTGATCGTAGCGGCCGTTCAGGGTGACGAGCCAGCCATCGCCGAAGCGGACCTGGTCCTGCGCATAGACGCCGACCTGCTTCAGGCGCATGACCTGATCGAGATAGGTCGAATAGGCGGGGAGATCGCCCCCGTAGACCGGGTCCGTGGGGTCGAGGTTCGACGCAGGAAATGCGGACGCCTGGGTCTGGTCGATCTTGAAATTCTTGTAGTCGAGGCCGAGCAGAAGCGAATGGCCGAGCGCTCCGGTGGCGAATTCCTTTTCGGCCCGGTTGTCGACCGCGAAGCTGTCGACGGACGTATCGTGCTTGAAGCCGAGGCGCGCCAGCTCATAATCTGCCGTGTAGGCGTAGGGGTAGACAAGCTCTTCGGACTTGTCGAGGTGGCCATAGCGCAGGTTCTGCGAGATCTTCCAGCCATTGTCGAACTCGTGCGAGAACTCGTAGCCAATCATTTGCTGATCATAGCGGCCGTAGTCGTGATCCGGTTCGCCGAAGAAGAAGTCGCGGTCGATCTTGCCGAACGGAGCACTCGTCACCGTGCCCTCATAGGGCAGGAAGCCGTTGCCGACATGGGTCTGGTCGAGCGCGGAAACAATGGCGTAGACGGTAAGGCTCGTCGTATCGTCCGGCGCATAGGTCACCTGCGGCATCAGGAAGCCGCGCAGGTCCTCTGAATAATCGCTGTAATTGTCGCCGCCAGCGACCTTGCCGGTGATGCGGTAGGTGAGCGTGCCGTCGTCGTTCAGCCTGTCGTTCGCGTCGAAGCCGAAGAAGGCATTGCCGAAATTGTTGATGCCGATTTCGGTCGAATAGGCGGGCTCGTCCTGCGGCCGCTTGCGGATGAGATCGACGATACCGCCGGGGCTGGAGCCGCCGTAGAGAACCGAGGCCGGGCCTTTCAGAACCTCGACGCGCTCCAGCATGTAGGCATCCATCTGGAAGCCGCCGAAACCGTAGGAATAGAGGTTGAGACCATCAAGGAAGACGCCGGTCTGCGTCGCGTCGAACCCGCGGATGTAGAACCAGTCGGTATCCGGATCGCTGCCGAAAGGCTCGGTCGAAACGCCGGCGGTGTAGCGCAACGCCTCGTCGATCTTGGTCACAACGCCGCGGTCCTCCAGCTCTTCGCGTCCGACCACCGAAACCGACTGCGGAATTTCGGAGATCGGCGTCGCCGTCTTGGAGCCGGTACCGGTCGCCTTTGCCACGTAGCCGTCGACGGGGCCTGTGGCTTGCCTGTCGCTTCCCTTGCCGCCTTCGACGGTCAGGCGCTCCAACGTCGTCGCGCTGCCCGTTGCCGCATCCTGCGCCCGAGCCGCCTGAGGGATGGCGATCGTTGCCACCGCCGCGCTCGCCATCAATATCCGGTAGAAGCCAGTCCCCTTGATCTGCATCTGTTCGTCACCCCAGCCTGAAGCCGGGCACCGCCGTCGGCGCGCAATCCGGCATTTCCATGAAAATAAGCTGAGTATCTAATTCAACTATACCCGGCCGGGATTGTCTCTGGCTGCCGAAATTGAACGATTCTGGTCTATATTCCGCAGCGCACACAGGCGAAGCGAGACCGTTCACGGCCGCTGGCTTTTGGTCCAGGCCGCGGGCGTCGCGCCGACCGTCTTGCGGAAGACGCGGGTGAAATGCGCCTGATCGGCAAAACCGGTTGCGGCGGCCACGACACTCATCGGCTGACCGCCCTTGAGCATCAGTGTCTTGGCGCGCTCGATGCGGGCCTTCATCTGCCATTGATGCGGCGGCAGGCCGGTGGAGGCCTTGAAGGCATGGCTGAAATAGGACTGCGACAGGCCGGTCAGCGCCGCCAACTCCTCCAGCCGGATGCCGCGCAGGCAATTTTCCTCGATATAGTCGATCGAGCGGCGCAACTGCCAGGCCGCCAGTTCGCTGCGCTTGCGCGTCCGGGCCGGGCCAAGCCGCATGACATCGATGAACAGCGCCACCGACAGGCCGTCGCCATAGAGATCATGCAGCGGCTGCGGATTGACGCATTCGGCAGCGATCAGTTCCGCCAGCGCCAGAAACCGCGGCTCGCAGAACATCAGGCGCGGCATATCCAGCTTGCGCGGATCGAGGTCTTCCATCAGTCGGCGGCTGAGGATCTCGGCGTTGAAATGCAGATCGAGATGGCGGACGTAGTTCACGTCGACCATCTCGGCCCAGAGTTCCATGCCGGCCGGTATATAGGAGATGACCTGCGGCCGGCCATCCTCGGCGACCGGCTGCCGCGCCTGGCGCAGCCGGATATTGCGCCTGCCGCCGCCCTTGGCATCAAGCACGATAAACAGCCGCGGATCATCCGCCACGTAGAAGCCTCCGGCGACCGGCGCGCATTCGACGTCCCACAAGTCCGCGACGATCCCGTTCCACTCACGCCGCTTCCATCCGCCGATGACGGAAAAACCGGAAATCCTGTTGTTCATACACGGTTGAAAGGTCATGCCTCGATCTCGGGCAGCTTCGGCCACCATTAAAACTTGCTAATTATAGTCAAGTTTTACTAATCGACTTTCCGCATCGTTTCAATTGCCGGAATGCCCGCAAAGCCATGCTTTCCCGCGTTTGTGACCTTTTCGCCATGCCGCTGCGCGCCCGACAGGCGAGGTGTTGAACAAATGCACCCCACTCGCGAAAAGGCCGCGCCTGATCAGGCACGGCCTTTCAGAAGAGGTATCGAATGAGATTCGAACCTTGGCAGCGCAACAGTCAAATGGCGCAACTGACGCCGGTGCCGCGCAGGCCGCAGTATCCGGTCGGGTTTTTCGCCAGATATTGCTGATGATCGGCATCGGCGAAGTAGAAGGCACCCGCCCTTTCGATTTCCGTCGTGATCCCGCCTTTGTGCCCGGCCTTTGCCAGCGCCGCCTGGAAGGTGTCGCGGGCAGTGATCGCTTCAGCCAGCTGCGCGTCGTCCTCGACATAGATGGCCGAGCGATACATCGTGCCGATATCGTTGCCCTGACGCATGCCCTGCGTCGGGTCGTGTTCCTCGAAGAACACCTTCAGCAGCGTGGCAAACGACACCTTGGCGGGATCGTAAACGACCAGCACGACCTCGGTGTGGCCGGTCAGCCCCGTCGTGGTTTCCTGATAGGTCGGGTTCCTGGTGAAACCGCCGGAATAACCGGCCGCAGTCACATGGACGCCGGGGATCTGCCAAAGCATCCGCTCGGCGCCCCAGAAGCAACCCATGCCGAACAGGACCTGCTTGTAGCCTGCCGGATAGGGGCCTTTCAGCGCATGACCGTTGACGAAGTGGCGGGCGGCGGTGGGGATTTCAGCTTCCCGGCCCGGCAGCGCGTTTTGCGGGTCCGGCATCGTGGTTTTCTTGTTGAACATTTCGGTCAGGAACATGCCTGTCTCCTTTCGGCTGTTTTTAATCGGCGGAAACCTCATCGCCGATCATCCGCGCCGGTCTCGGGGCCGGCACCGCATTCTTCAATCTGTTGGAGCCATCCGGCGGTCAGGCGGAAAAGCGGCCGGCGACCGGCGGTCGCTTGTAGCCCATCATCCAGAGCAGCAGCGCGATCAGCAGGAAAAAGGCGAAGGCCGGCTGCTGCAGCGACCAGCGGATCACCGGATCCCAGAACGCACCGCCGGCATGCGGCCGTTCCAATGCCTCGACCAGCGACTGGGTCGACGAGCCGCCCGCTGCCAGCGCCGTCGAGAGCGGTGTCAACACCGGCTGGGACGCCGAGACCGACTGGATGGCGTCCACCGACGCCACCAGAACGCCGGCAACGAGCGCCAGAAAACTTGCAAACCGCAGCAAAAACCGCATTCCGCCCCTCCGCCGACCGGCCGGAAACCCATGTCGATCCGGCCGGATTTCTCCTGCTCAGCAAGAAATAGGCAGAGGTCTCATGAAGTGCAATGCCGCACTTTTGCGGCCACCCATCACAAGAAGTCAAAAAACTGTCAGAAACCAGTTGATCCGCCACGCTTCATCGGTATATATCGCGCCGGTCTGCAGGTTTTCCCTTGCCGGACACCCCGATTTGGCCTTTGCCGAACGGGCTTCAGGAGAAAGCAAGCGCTTGTCTCTGATCCACCGGACCCAACCGCCGGTGCGATTGACAAAACGGACAGGTGGCCGAGTGGTTGAAGGCGCACGCCTGGAAAGTGTGTATACGTGAGAGCGTATCGCGGGTTCGAATCCCGCTCTGTCCGCCATTTATTATCCCTAAGAATCTGAATATATTTCATATTATCTTCGCCTCAATGAGCACCCCCGCCATATTTGTTCGCTGTACGTGCGTTGGATGTTCTGTGGATAGAACTCAGGTGAGCGGCTGATCGACCGGCAGGAATCCACTGATCAGCCACCCGAAATCTTACTCATCTCTTGTCCTCTTTCCGTGGCGTGAACGCGGCAACTAAGAGCGGGCAACCATCCATGTCCGGCTTTACGCAGAGTCTCCAGTCGGCAATGCGCGGAATTACGGCGATCGCTGCCGCTTGCAGCTCTTCGATGGCGGCCTGCAGGCGCTCTTCAGGTGACAGAGCAGGCATTGCGTCGGCGGCGGCCGGCGCTGGCAGGGGAATGGCCTTGGCGACCATCCCGCCGGCTGTTGCAGCGAATCCGCCAAGCATGACTCTTCTGCTGATCTTGGTCGTTTCGATGACGCCGCCAGGGCTTAAGCGATGTCGATCGCTTCGCGGGCACGGTCTTTCACGACTTGGGACAAACGTTGGAAAACACCGACCTTGGGCGGGGTCGCAGAAGCTTGCTGCAGCCATAAAGATCGCCTCGCAAAAGTCCCGCGCCTCGACGAGCTTGGCTACGATGTCGATGAGGCGAGGCGCGCGGATCGAGAACTTTGCACTTTCATTTTTCCGCATGGCTTCGCCAGCGACTGGAACGATGGTGTTCGGCATTGGAATTACTCCTAATGGTGATGTTTACACCATTAACGATAATATCATCACCGATTTGCTGTCAAGCCAATCTGGTGATAAAAACACCACATGAAGCCAAATCAATGTCGCATGGGGCGTGCAGCCCTCAATTGGAGCACCCAGGAACTCGCCAGGAAGTCTGACGTGGGAGCTAACACCGTGAACCGTTTTGAAGCCGGTCAAGACGCTCGCGTGAGTAGCGTCGACAAGATGCGGAAAGCGATGGAGGATGCGGGGGTCGTTTTCATAAGCGATGGTGAGACGTCGGCCGGTGGTGGCCCAGGCGTGAGGCAGGCGAAATGAAAGAGCTGATCGCTCCCCTCGAGTATTGGCCATGCATTGTCTTCGAACATAAAAACGCCTGACACTCGATCCGCCACTTTTCCCCTCCTCCGGACACAGGTTACGGTATCGCTACGGCAAGGAGCCGTGCGACAGATCCGGCGAACCCTCAAGTTTCCTGCCACGGACTTGACGAGGCCCGTCGATTGTGTGCGGAGTCGAGCCCGCAAGCTGGGGCGGTTTGCGGCGTGTTGCTCGGGTGGAAGCGTGGTCATGAGAAAAATGTCGAATGGCGTCCCGGCGACGTCACCGAAACGCAGTCGGCGGGTTGCTGTCGCATTGTCGCTCTCCATGGCGCTTTCGGGCTGCGGCGGTCATGTGAAGGGCGTCATGGAGCCGCTCAACCTTGCCGAGGAACCAAAGGGCAATGCCGTCGTCGACATGCTGGTGGCGACCAGCCGGCGGCCGTCCGACAATCCGGCCACCCTGTTTTCCGGCGAGCGCAGCACAAGTCCCTCCATCACCGACGTCGCCGTCTCCATTCCGTCGAGCAAGGAGCGCGTTGCCGGCACCGTGCAATGGCCGAAGAAGCTGCCGCCCAATCCCGAAACGGACTTCGCCGTGGTGCGCGTCCAGCCGGTTAAGACGGTCCAGGAAGGCCATGATTGGGTACGCCGGCATTCGAAGGGCGGACATGCCATGGTGTTCATCCACGGCTTCAACAACACCTATGAGGATTCGGTCTTCCGCTTCGCCCAGATCGTCCACGATTCCGGCGCCGACGTGACGCCGATCCTGTTCACCTGGCCATCGCGCGCAAAAGTGTTCGACTATAACTACGACAAGGAAAGCACCAACTATTCGCGTACCTCGCTGGAAAGGGTGCTGAAGGCGCTTGTCGAGGACAAGGACGTCAAGGACATCACCATCCTCGCCCATTCGATGGGAACCTGGCTGGCGATGGAATCGATCCGCCAGATGGCGATCCGGGATGGATCGCTGCCGAAAAAAATCGAAAATGTCATTCTCGCCTCACCGGATATCGATGTCGACGTGTTTGCCCGGCAATGGAGCGAGCTGGGCGACAAGCGGCCGAACTTCACCATCTTCGTCTCGCAGGACGACCGGGCGCTTGCGCTCTCCCGCTATATATCCGGCGACGTCCAGCGGCTGGGCCAGATCAATCCGGCGGAAGAACCCTACAAGACCAAGCTCGAAGCTGCCGGCATCACCGTCGTCGATCTGACCAAGGTGAAATCCACCGATCGGCTGAACCACGGCAAGTTCGCCGAAAGTCCGCAGATCGTGCAGCTGATCGGCCAGCGGCTGGTAACGGGGCAAACATTGACGGATTCAGATGTCGGCCTCGGCGACGGCATTACCGCAGTGGTCGCGGGGACCGCCAGCAACATTGGCAAGGTGGCCGCCACCACGGTCGCGACGCCGGTCGACATTCTCTCCGGGAACCTCAAGACATCGCCGAAAAAGAGGCCGGGCGATCTCGACACCACCCTCCAAGGCGAAAACGCGCCTCTGAACTGACCCGTCAGCGCATCGACGATCCGTCCCCTTTCATCACCGGCGGCTCGAACCAGCCCGAACGACATGCATCAGTGCTTGAGAACCTCCAACCGGTTCTCCACGAGATGCACGCCAATCACCGAGGCGGCCGCTTCCTCGACGCAGCCGACCTCGGCTTCGCAGGAAACATAGCCGCTCAGAACAACCGTCCGGCCGACGGCCATCACAGAAAGCCCCGACGTATCGATCAGCGCAGAATACTGGATGTAACGCAGAACCTTCTCGGCGAGATCGTCGTCGGTCAAATCCGAGTGACCATCCTGATGGGTGTAAATCTGCTTGTTCATGGCCTGCTATCTTTCAAAGGGACAACGCAAGTTTTTCCCGAATGTTCCCGCGTTTCCGACATCATCTCATGGAGATGGCGGCGTCTGCCGTCGCTTGGTGAAGCGCTGGTCGTCAGCCATTCTGCTGGACGTGAATGAAGGCCTCGCCGCGGCTGCGGGCTACCGGCTGCTCGCCGCGAGCACATGCGGCAAATCCGGCTCACCGCTCGTCATGAACCAGCCACTTGTCGAGGAGGTATTCTGCAGCCTCGCGCGTGTTGCGGATGACGCGGTATGTGCCTATTCCGTCGTGTTCGAGGACGACCGGCTCCTGCCGCCATTCGTCAATCATCGCAAACCTCCTGTCGCCATCCTGCCATATGAGCCTCGCGTGAAATACGCGACGCATCGAATCCGTGCTCCTCTTCGGGTTGCGGCATCGCGCCGAATGGGTCTATGGCGGAAGCTCAACTCGCCCAGAGGCAGCCCCCGATGTCCGATGTCTTCCTGAATGTCGTGCCGATTTTCGTCCTGATCCTGCTCGGCTGGCTGATCGTGCGGACGAACTATCTGAAGGCGACGGTCGGCGAAGCGCTTGGCGATTTCGTCTTCCGCGTCGCCGTGCCGGTTCTTTTGTTCCGCACCATTGCCGAGGCCGACTTCAAGGAAGGTTCGCCCTGGCCGCTCTGGGTTGCCTATTTCTCCGGCGTTGCGGTCGCATGGACGCTCGGACATCTCGCAGCCACGTTGTTTTTCAGGAAGGATGCGCGCGTCGGCGTGCTCGCCGGCGTTTCCTCCGCCTTCGCCAATACAGTCTTCATCGGCCTGCCGCTCGTCTCCCGTAACGTCGGCGAGGAAGGGGTCGTGGCACTCTCCATCCTGCTTTCGGTGCATCTGCCGGTCATGATGATCGCCGGCACGATCCTGATGGAGCGGGCCGAGCGCAAGACGAGCGGCAAGCCCGGCCAGAGTCCCTTTCGGCTGTTGAAGGGCATTCTGCGCAATTTGGTACGCAATCCGCTGGTCATCGGCCTTGTCTGCGGAGCGCTCGTCCATCTCATCGGCTTGCCGCCTGGCGGACCGGTCAAGGTCGTCATCGACCAACTCGCCTCGGTCGCCGCCCCGGCGGCGCTCGTTTCGATCGGCATGGCGCTCGACAAGTATGGCCTTGTCGGCAATACCGGGCTTGCCTCGATCACCAGCGTCCTGAAGCTCGTCATTCTGCCGGCAACCGTCTATGGTGCCTGCCAGCTGCTCGGCCTCAATAGCAACTGGACGGCCGCCCTGGTGCTGACCTCATCCGTGCCGACCGGCGTCAACGCCTGGCTGATCGCCAATCATTTCAACGTCGGCCACGGGCTCGCTTCCTCGACGATCACCATCACCACAGCCCTCGGTGTCATCTCGGTTTCGGCCTGGGCCTATGTCCTGCTCTAAGATTCGGGCTGAAGCGGTCACGAAAAAGCCCGGCACATGGCCGGGCTCTATTCTCAGATCTGCCTGTGGAAGCAGGCTTATTGAGCCGGCGCGGTTTCCGTGGCCGGCTTCGTTGCTTCGCCTTCGGCAGCAGGCTTTGCGGCTTCGCCTTCAGCGGCAGGCGTCGCGGCAGCGGAAGCGTCGGGCAATGCCACCGGCGAATCGGCCTGTTCGCGCAGCCAGGCAATCAGGTTGGCGCGCTCTTCCGGCTTCTTGACGCCGGCAAAACCCATCGCGGTGCCCGGAACATGCTTCTTCGGCGCTTCGATGAAGAAGCTCAGATGGTCGTAGCTCCAGGTCTTGTTGGCTTCGGCGAAGGTCTTCATGCCGGCCGAGTAGCTGAAGCCCTCATGCGAGGCGATCGGACGCTCGACCACGCCCCAGAGATTCGGACCGACTTTGTTCGGCCCGCCCTTCTCCGAGGTGTGACAGCTCGCGCATTTCTTGAAGACGGTCGCGCCGGCAGCCGGGTCGGCCGAAGCGAGCAACGGCTTGATATCGACTTCGGCTTCTGCCGCGCCGCCGGCACCGGCTTCTGATGCGCCTTCCTCGGCGATGATGGCGAAACCTTCCTTTTCGGGAGCTTCCGAATGGAAAATGCCTTCCGATGCGATCGATACGGACAGCAAAACAAAGACCGTACCAAGAAAGGCACCCACGCCCATGTTCACATATGGGTTCATCTGCAAACGCTCCCCTTGCAACCGGCGCAAACAAAACGCCGGCCTATCTTGAAATCGCGCGGAACCTATGTCTTTTGGCTTTGCGTTGCAACAGACATTATAAGCCCCGGACTGAGACCTTTTGACACTTTTCCGGCGCGTTTTGAAGGCCCAAGCATGAATAGCGACAATTTGGACAAAACCCTCATTCTCATTCCTGCCCGCATGGCCTCGACGCGCCTTCCAGGCAAGCCGCTCGCCGACATTTGCGGCCTCCCGATGATCGTACAGGTCGCCTTGCGGGCAAAGGATGCACAGGCCGGGCGGATCGTCGTCGCCGTCGATCATCAGGACACGTTCGATGCGGTAACCGCTGCCGGTTTCGAGGCCGTGATGACCCGGGTGGATCACCAGTCCGGTTCCGACCGCATCTATGAAGCACTTCTGAAGAGCGACCCGGATGGCAAGGCCGAGACCATCATCAACGTCCAGGGCGATCTGCCGACGATCGAGCCGGAGACCATCCGCGCCGCACTTCGGCCGCTGGAAAACCCTGAGGTCGATATCGCCACGCTGACCGTGGAGATCGAGGATGAGGACGAGAAACTCAATCCGAACGTCGTCAAGGTCGTCGGGTCGCCTCTGTCCGAGACGCGCCTGAAGGCGCTTTATTTCACCCGCACCACCGCGCCGCACGGCGAGGGGCCGCTCTATCACCATATCGGGCTCTACGCCTATCGGCGTGCTGCGCTCGAAAAATTCGTATCGCTGCCGCCTTCGACGCTGGAAAAGCGCGAATCGCTGGAGCAGTTGCGCGCACTCGAAGCCGGCATGCGCATCGATGTCGAGATCGTCAAATCCATTCCGCTTGGCGTCGATACCCCGGCCGATCTTGAAAAAGCCCGGCGCCTTCTTTCCGCAAAAGCCTGATCGGAACCCGCGATGACCACCAAGACTAACCGCATCTCCTTCCAGGGCGACTACGGCGCCAACTCCGACATGGCTTGCCGCGACATGTTTCCGGACATGGAGCCGCTGCCCTGCCAGACCTTCGAGGACGCGTTCCTGGCGGTCGAGAACGGCGAGGCTGACCTTGCGATGATCCCGATCGAAAACACGATTGCCGGCCGTGTCGCCGACATCCACCATCTGCTACCCGAATCACGGCTGCATATCATCGGCGAATATTTCATGCCGATCCGCTTCCAGCTGATGGTGCTGCCGGGCGTTTCGCGCGACGAGATCCGCACCGTGCACAGCCACATTCATGCGCTCGGCCAGTGCCGCATGATCGTCCGCGCCAATGGCTGGAAGCCGGTCGTCGCCGGCGATACCGCGGGTGCTGCCAAGCTGGTGGCGGAAAAAGGCGACCGGTCGATGGCAGCCCTTGCGCCGCGGCTCGCCGCCGATCTCTACAAGCTCGAAATCATCGCTGAGAACGTCGAGGACACGGAAAACAACGTCACGCGATTCGTCGTCCTCTCGCGCGACGCAAAAGAGATCAAGCGGCAGTCGGAGAAAGACGTTATCGTCACGACCTTCGTCTTCAACGTCCGCAACATTCCGGCTTCGCTCTACAAGGCGCTCGGCGGCTTTGCGACCAACGGCATCAACATGACGAAGCTGGAAAGCTATCAGCTCGGCGGCAAGTTCATCGCCACGCAGTTCTATGCCGATATCGAAGGCCATCCGGACGACGCGCATGTCCGCCAGGCGCTGGACGAGCTGCGGTATTTTTCCGAGAAGGTCCGCATTCTCGGCTCCTACGCGGCGCATCCGATGCGGCTCGTTTTGTAGAAACACCGGCCCTGTCCGACCGCCGGAATGCCCGGCCGGGATTGCCGGCCGAAAAATGGCTGTTCTGTAACTGATCTTCGTGGTTTGTTTGGCGTGTTGCGTGCCGATTGATTCGAAGCGCGCAATTGTGATTCGGCAACAGTTCCGGGTGCATGCCGATGTCTTCGGCGAGCACGGCAAAGAGGTTAGCCCATGACGATCAAGACACTCCTTCTCTGCTCGGCGGCGGCATTGATGGCCGCGACGGGCGCCCGCGCAGCCGACGCAATCGTCGCTGCCGAACCTGAGCCCATGGAATATGTCCGCGTCTGCGACGCCTTCGGCACAGGCTTTTTCTATATCCCAGGCACGGAGACCTGCCTGAGGATCAGCGGCTACGTGCGATCCGAATGGAGTTTCGGCGACGACCCGTATAGCGGTGACGATATAGGCTGGGCAGGGTTTGCGCGCGGAACCATCAGGCTCGATGCCCGCAACGACACGGAATACGGCACGCTGCGCTCCTTTATCGAGTTGCGCAGCCAGGCGACCGCCGATGATGCCACCACAAGCTATATCAACAGCGCCTATATCGACCTTGCCGGCTTCCGCGCCGGCTATGACGATTCGAGATTTGACACCTGGCTTGATTCGGCCGGCAATATCATCAACGACGATGTCATCGACTACACCGGGGATCGCACGAACCAGGCCAGCTATGTCTATGACGCCGGAAACGGCTTTTCCGCCCTGATCGGCCTGGAGGAAGGCTCCGGCGACTACGATACAGGCTTTGCTCCTGTGCCATCTGCTTCCTACAGCGGCGGCGATGCTCCGCATATCCTCGGCGGCGTGAAATACGAGCAGGACTGGGGCGGGATCGCAGCCGTCGGTGGTTATGATACCTACGCCGATGCCTTCGGCGGCAAGGTCCGCGTCGACGTCAAGTTCAACGAAACGTTTTCGGTCTTCCTGATGGGCGGCTATCAGTCGGATTGGGACAACGACACAGGCCCCGGCGGCAGCCGTCAGCTGAACTACTATGGCCCCTGGTATGGCGACTGGGCGGCCTGGGGCGGTTTCTCCGCGACGCTGAACGAGAAGGCATCCCTGAATGGCCAGGCCGCCTACGAGGAAGATGGAACCTTTGCCGGCGCCCTGAACGTCGAATACGCGCTGGTGCCCGGCCTGACGATCATGCCGGAGCTCAACTACACCGACTTCGGCGGCGAGCGCGGCAGCGGCGAGGCCTTCGGCGGAATCCTGCGCGTTCAGCGGGATTTCTAAGCCGGAGTGAGCGAAAGAGATCGGCGTCCGACCCGGGCGCCGATTTGCGTTTTATCCCCTCAGCGCCGCCAGTCCAGCCAGTCGCGCATCAGTTCATGGGCAATGGCGCCTTTCGGTGGGGTTCCGAGTTCGCCGTCGGTGAGCGCCACGCCGGTGTTTCGCGCCAGCATCGCGGCGGTTTCCTCGCGGGTGAACCAGCGGCAATCCTCAAGCTCCTGCACGTCGCGATGGATATCGCGGGACTGGGCCTCGGCGTAGCAGCCGATCATCAGCGTGTGCGGCATCGGCCAGGGCTGCGAGGCATGGTAGCGGACGCGGCCGACGCGGATGCCGGATTCCTCGTGGGTTTCGCGGCGCACGGCATTCTCGATCGTCTCGCCCGGCTCGACGAAGCCCGCGAGGCAAGAATACATGCCTTCCGGAAAATGCGGGCTGCGTCCGAGCAGGCAGAGGTCACGCTCGATGTCGACGGTCAACATGATGACCACCGGATCGGTGCGCGGAAAGGCCATGTGGCCGCAGGCGGTGCAGACGCGGCGGTAACCACCGGCCTTGCCCTCCATCGCCGAGCCGCATTTGCCGCAGAATCGGTTCGCCGCATTCCACGTGATCAGGCTCGATGCCTGGGCGAACTGGCCGAGCAACTCGTCGGGCAGCATCTGCTGGCGGTAAAGCGTGCGACCGTCGGCGAGCTTGAAGGGTTCGGGAAGCGTTTCCTCCGTCAGGCCGACCGGAACAGCCAGCCGCGGCTCGCCGTTGGCCAAGAAACCGAGCAGGATCGCATCATCAAGCTCGGGCTCGAGTCCCGCGAGTTCATAGGGCGCGAACAGCGGATCGATGATCTTCTCGTCATGTTTGACAACCAGCTTGCCGCCGGAAAAGGCGAAGACATGCGCGCCCTCCTTGCGGAAGGCGACTTCGACGCAATCGTCGGGTCGATGCTCCGACTGCCGGTCCAGATGATTCTCGGCGAAAGCAACGAGCGTGCTCGGCTCGGGGTGCGGGCTGTGCAGTTCGAAGATCGATTTCGTCATGATCAAAGGTTTTCCAGTATCCGTGCCGCGAATGCCTTGCGCTCGTCATCGTCCCAGGGGTCGGCTGTCCCGAAACCCCAGACCGGCCCCGGCCAATTGGCATCCCCCTCGCTGCGGGCGATGACATGGACGTGAAGCTGGCGGACGATATTGCCAAGCGCGCCGACATTGATCTTCGTCGCCCCCGTCACCTTTTTCAATGCCGAAGCGGCCATATTCGTCTCGAAAGTCAACATCGCCTGGTCGAGCGGCGTCAGGTCGAAGATTTCCGACACGCCGTCGCGCTGCGGAATGAGCACCAGCCAGGGCCAGCGGCGGTCGTTGTTGATGCGAAGCTGGCAAAGACCGAGTGTGGCGATCAGCAATCCATCGCGCTGAAGACGTTCATCGATATCGAAGGCAGGCAAGCAGGTCTCCCATGGACAGTGATTTTTTGTTTGTTTGCACAACGATAGCAGTTTTTTGAAGGCGTGGCTTGCTTTTGGTTTCGATATTGCCGATATGAGAGCCGGGAGGTTGGTGGTGGACGAGCCACTCGCCAACCGGGTCAGGTCCGGAAGGAAGCAGCCCCAACGAGCCAGGCACGGGTCATCGTGCCAGCCTCCCACCCTTTTTTCGGCGCCGCGCGGTTGAAAAGCGCGCAAAGGACGCCGAAACACGAGGAAGCAGCGTCCTGTCTGGACAAGACTTGTAGCCAAGCGGCAGGGGCGATGAGCGAAGATACCCTACTCCCGACATCCGAAAAACCCGCCGCCTATCGGGTTCTCGCACGCAAATACCGCCCCAAGGATTTCTCCGACCTGATGGTCGGCCAGGAACCGATGGTGCGCACGCTCACCAATGCGTTCGAGACCGGCCGCATCGCCCAGGCCTATATGCTGACCGGCGTGCGCGGCGTCGGCAAGACGACCACGGCCCGCATCCTGGCGCGCGCGCTGAACTACAAGACGACTGAAATCGACCAGCCGACCATCGACTTGCGTATCCTCGGCGAACATTGTCAGGCGATCATGGAAGGCCGCCATGTCGATGTCATCGAGATGGACGCCGCCTCCCATACCGGCATCGACGATATCCGCGAGATTATCGAGCAGGTACGCTACCGCCCTGTTTCGGCGCGCTACAAGGTCTATATCATCGACGAAGTGCACATGCTGTCGACCCAGGCCTTCAACGGCCTGTTGAAGACGCTCGAAGAGCCGCCGGAGCATGTGAAGTTCATTTTCGCGACGACCGAAATCCGCAAGGTGCCGATCACCGTCCTGTCGCGCTGCCAGCGCTTCGACCTGCGCCGCATCGGCGCGTCGGATCTCGTCGGCCTGTTCACCACCATTCTCGGCAAGGAAGGCATTTCGGCCGATCCGGATGCGCTGGCAATGATCGCCCGCGCGGCGGAAGGGTCCGCACGCGACGGCCTGTCGCTGCTCGATCAGGCGATCGCCCATGGCGGCGGCGTGGTGGAGGTCGAAGCCGTGCGCTCGATGCTCGGACTTGCCGACCGCGCCCGCATCGTCGATCTGTTCCAGCATATCGTCAAAGGCGACGTTGCAGCCGCATTGGATGAATTCGCTGCCCAATACGAGGCCGGCGCCAGCCCGTCCGTGGTGCTGACCGACCTTGCCGACTTCACCCATCTCGTCACTCGGCTGAAATATGTGCCGGATGCCGCCAACGACCAGTCGCTGAGCGAGATCGAACGCACCCGCGGCGCCGAGTTTTCGTCCAGCATCTCCGTGACCACGCTGTCGCGCATTTGGCAAATGCTCTTGAAGGGTATTCCGGAAACGGAAAGCTCCTCGCGTCCGGCCGGCTCCGCCGAGATGGTGCTGATCCGTCTCGCCCATGCTGCCCACCTTCCCTCGCCGGAGGATGCGGCCCGCCGGCTGCTCGAACTGTCCGGCGGCGAACCCCAGCGGCAGCCTTCCGCGCCGAACGGCGGCAATGGCGGCGGGGCACGGCCCCCCCTTGCCAGCACCTCCATGCAGGCCCGCGGCAGCGATATGCCGCCGACGCAGCGCGCGACCGGAAACGGCGCGACCATGCTGCGCGCCGTGCCGAACGCAGCACCGCAGCCGGAAATGCCGGTTGGCAAGACGGAAGAAAAGCCGGCCGAAGCCCCGGTGACAAAAGCGGAACCGAAGGTCGCCGTCAAATCGGCGAGCGACATTGCGGAACTCTGCGCCGCCAACCGCGATATCAGGCTGAAGACGCTGGTCCGCAACTTCGTCCGTCTCGTCCATCTGGAGCCCGGGCGGCTGGAGATCAACCTGCCGGATGATGCGCCGAAGACGCTGGTTGCCGAGCTTCAGAAAAAGCTGGAAGAGTGGACGGGCATCCGCTGGATGGTGATCCTCAGCCGCGAGCCCGGCCAACCGACGCTTGTGGAGGCCGAAGCGGCCACGAAGGAGCGACAATTCAATGACGCCCGGCAGGACCCGGACGTCGCCGCCATCATCGCACGGTTTCCCGGCGCAAAGATCGCCGACGTGCGGATAAAGGGGCCGGAACCGGAGGAAGAGCCGCAGGCCGTGGCCGCCGCCGAATCCGAAGAAGGCGATATCCTTCCCGGCGACGATATCGAGCACTAAGTGTAACATTACCACGAGACAGGAAGAGGACATGGCGATGCGCGACATCATGGGCATGATGGGCAAGGTCAAGGAAATGCAGGCCAAGATGGAGAAGATGCAGGAAGAGATTTCTGCGCTCGAAGTCGACGGCACCTCCGGCGGCGGTCTGGTCACCGTGCGCATGGACGGCAAGGGCAACTTGAAGGGCATCAAGATCGACCCGTCGCTGTTCAAGGAAGACGATGTCGAGATTCTCGAAGACCTGATCGTCGCCGCGCACAAGGACGGCAAGGACAAGGCCGAGGCGATCACCGCCGAAAAGACCCGCGCGCTCACCGCTGGCCTGCCGATCCCGCCCGGCATGAAGCTGCCTTTTTAAGCCGCAAAACGACACAGGCGAGTGACGGCCAGGCAAATGCCGATGGCGGGATTGCAGACGCTCAGGCGCTGGTGAGCTTGGCACGAAGCTTGTAATGGATCGGCGCTGCGAGATATCGGTCGCGATCCTCGTCGGTGAGATTCTTGCCGAAGGTTTCGAGCATTTCCGGCATCAGGACCGGCGGCCCCGAATAGGCCTGATAGGTGACGGCATCGCCCGCCTGAACGACGCCATCCTTGAGCACGCGGCAGTAGAAACCCGGCCGCCCCGCCTTGGCGAAACGCTTTGCGAAAGCGGGGTCCTCCATCCGCGCCGCAAGCGTGGCGCAGGGAATGCGGGCGGAGGTGACTTCGAGCTCGATCGCATCGGTCACAAATCGGTCGCCGACGGAAACCTTCCGGCTATCGGCGCCTTCGATCACGAGATTTTCGCCGAAAATGCCGGGTTCCAGATTGCGCCCGAGTTCCTTCGACCACCAGTCGAGATCGACCGAGCCGAGCGCATAAACCGCCTGATCGACGCCGCCATGGTGTTTGCGGTTGCAGATCCTGTCGCCGATCAGGCCTTCGCGGTCGATCATCACGGCGGCTTCGACCGGGTGCTTGAAGATGCCGGTCTTGTAGGACTTGCCGGGCAAGATTTCGGCGCTGCCGGTACAAACGGCCAGGATTTTCATCGGCGATGCTCTCGTTTTAAGCGATTCCGTTCCCCACGGATATGGAGTAGAACCGCCGCATGGCAAAGCGAGTCACCGGCCCCGAAATCGAAAAACTCATTCAGCTCCTGGCGAAGGTGCCCGGGCTCGGGCCGCGATCGGCCCGGCGTGCAGCACTTCATCTGGTCAAGAAGAAGGACCAACTGCTTGGCCCGCTGGCCGACGCGATGGGCGACGCCTACGCCAAGGTCCGGATCTGTTCCTGCTGCGGCAATGTCGATACCAGCGATCCCTGCAGCGTCTGCACCGACGACCGGCGCGACAATTCCGTGATCATCGTCGTCGAGGACGTCTCCGACCTCTGGGCGCTGGAGCGGGCAGGCGCGATGAACACGGCCTATCATGTGCTCGGCGGCACGCTCTCGCCCCTCGACGGCGTCGGACCCGACGACCTCAACATCAAGGGTCTGATCGAGCGTGTCTCGAAGGGCGGCGTGCATGAACTGATCATCGCCGTCAACGCCACCGTCGAAGGCCAGACGACCGCGCACTACATCACCGACCAGCTCGACGGCCTCGACGTCAAGATCACCCGTCTCGCCCACGGCGTCCCCGTCGGCGGCGAGCTGGACTATCTGGACGAGGGCACACTGACGGCGGCGCTACGGGCGAGGACGGTGATTTGAGAATGCAACAGGCTTTCGTCGTGCCGAGAGTGCCCACCCCCCTCTGCCACTCCGTGACATCTCCCCCTCAAGGGGGGAGATCAGATGCCGCGCTGTCAGTGGTTGCCAAGGTCTTTCACTATTTGAAGAGAGCGCCACGAGGGAAAAGAATAATCTCCCCCCTTGAGGGGGAGATGTCGGCATCGCCGACAGAGGGGGGTAAGGCGCGGCACACTCTAGCCGCGATAATCGCGACGATTGTATCGCTGATGCCCCTGCCCACCCTCGCCGCCTCCAAGGCCGAGACCGAGGCGCAGTTCCGCCAGTGGCTGCAAACCGACCTCTGGCCGGAAGCGCAGAAGGCCGGCATTTCGGAAAAATCCTTCAGCGCCGCCTTTTCCGGCGTGACGCTCAACTGGGACCTGCCGGACCTCGTGCCACCGGGCACCAAGCCGCCGAGCGAGCAGAAGCAGAGCCAGGCGGAATTCTCTTCGCCAGGCGCCTATTTCTCCGAACAGCGTCTGCAGGGACTGGCCGCAACCGGCCGCAGCCTTGCCAAGACCCATGCCGCGACACTCAAGCGGATCGAAAAGACCTATGGCGTTCCCGGGCCGATCGTGCTCGCCATCTGGGGCCGCGAATCCGGCTTCGGCCGTGCAAAGATCCCGCATCCGATCATGGATGTGCTGGCGACCAAGGCCTTCATGTCGACGCGCGGCGATCTCTTCCGGCGCGAACTGATCGCAGCCCTTCATATTCTCGACAGCGGCGACGTGCGCGAGGCCGAAATGAAGGGCTCCTGGGCCGGCGCCATGGGGCAGCCGCAGTTCCTGCCGACGAGTTTTTTGAAATATGCCGTCGATTTCGATGGCGACGGGCGGCGCGACATCTGGAATTCGGTGCCGGACGTGCTCGGCTCGATCGCCCATTATATGTCGGAAAAGGGCTGGCAGCGCGGCCGCGACTGGGGCTTCGAGGTCAGCATCCCGGCCAAGGTCTCCTGTGCGCAGGAAGGGCCGGACCTTGCCAAGCCGATTGCGCAATGGGCCTCGACCGGCATCGAGCGGGTTTCCGGCAAGGCCTTTCCAACTGATGAAAGCAAGGCCAGCGGAATGATGCTGGTGCCAGCCGGCCGCCATGGGCCGGAATTCATCGTCACGCCGAATTTCTACGTGGTCAAGGAATACAACAACTCCGACCTCTACGCCCTGTTCATCGGCAACCTCGCCGACCGGATTTCATCCGGTGGCGGCGCCTTCAGGGGCCAGTTCGGCGACGTCGGCAAGATGCTGCGCTCGGACGTGCTAAAGATGCAGAAGAACCTGCAGGCACAGGGCTATGATATCGGCAAGGCCGACGGCCTCGCCGGCTACAAGACCCGCCGCTCTCTCGGTGACTGGCAGGCGAAGAATGGCCGGGCACCGACGTGCTTTCCGGATGCAGGGTTGAAGGCCAAGCTACGCTGAGCAGAAGCGGCACCGTGCGTCAGTGCATGTCCATCTGCTGCTTGTAGCGCTCGTAATCGTAGGGAAGGATGGTCTGGCGTTCGATCATCCGATGCACGTGCGGCGGGGTCTCGCCGCGATGCAGTTCCAACAGCCGGTCGCCGATTTCCGCGTCGGCCTGCGTCCGGCGCTGGTTGTGGCGGACATATTCCACCCAGGTCGGCACGTGATAGGTCTCGGTCCACACCGTCGGGTTTTCCAGATCGCGCATCAGGGCCCATTGCCCGGCGCCATCGCGGATGCGGATGCGGCGGCGTTCGGCCATGGCGGTCAGGAAGTCCGGCACGTCGTCGTCGGCGATGTCGTAGTCGATCATCACGACGATCGGTCCGCTGCGCGGCTTGAGGTCGAGCTTCAAGAGCGGTTCCGAGAAGCGGTTGAGCGGATCGAGATTGAGCGACTGGAATTCCGGCAAAGGCAGGCGAAGGCCAATGGCGGCACCGACGACCATCAGCAGCGCCGAAGCGACCAGCGCATTGGCCGGGCCATAGGTCTCGGCCGCCTGCCCCCACATCCAGCTGCCCGCGGCAATGCCGCCGAAGGTGGTGGTCTGGTAGAGCGACAGCGCCCGGCCGACCACCCAGCGCGGCGTCGAGAGCTGCACCGTCGTATTGAACAGCGACAGCGCCAGCACCCAGCCGGCGCCGGAGAGAAGAAGCGCAAGGCTTGTCAGCCAACCGTAGGGGCTCAAGGCCGTCATCACGCTCGAGACCGCGAAACCGGCAAAGGCGATGCGCACGATCCATTCGCTCGAAAGCTGCTCGCGCAGCCGGGCGCTCAGCAGCGCCCCGCCGATTGCCCCCAGGCCGAAAGCGCCGAGCATGATGCCGTAGGTGAGCGGCCCGCCGGCAACGAGATCGCGGGCGACCAGCGGCAGGAGCGCAAGGATGGCGCTGGCGGAAAGGCCGAAGACGAAGCCGCGAAACAGCACCTTGCCGATATTGGGCGACATGGCGACATAGCGCAGCCCCGCCGAAATCGCCCTGACCATCGGTTCGCGCGGCAGCTTGCTCAGCGTCACTTCGCGGCGCCAGCGGACGAGCGCGAAGAGAAGCGCGAAATAGCTCAGCGTATTGGCAGCGAAGGCCGCGGCAGCGCCAGCCGCTGCGACGATGGCACCGCCGATCGCGGGGCCGACGGAGCGGGTAATGTTGAAGCCCATGCTGTTCAGCGCCACGGCGGCGGGCAGCACGTCGCGCGGCACCATATCGCCGACGGAAGCCTGCCAGGACGGATTGTTGAGCGCCGTGCCGCAGCCGATCAGGAAGGTGAAGAGCAGGAGCAGCCAGGGTGTGACAAGGCCGAAATAGGTGCAGACCGTCAAAAGCGCCGAGACGGCCAGCATGAAACACTGGGCGATCAGCATGATGCGGCGCCGGTCGAAATTGTCGGCGAGCGCGCCGGAGACGAGCGAAAACAGCATGATCGGCAGCGAGGTCGAGGCCTGCACCAGCGCCACCATGTTCACCGACGAGGTGATCGACGTCATCATCCAGGCGGCGCCGACGGCCTGGACGAGGCCGCCGAAGTTGGAGGCGAGGCTCGCCACCCAGATGACGCGAAAGGTGTCGTGCCTGAACGGCGCCAATGGCGATAGTCGATGCGGCAAGCGCTGTCCCCCCACCCTGTCTTGTTCTGGAGTCTTTGTGACGCCCAATCTAGGCCAGAACATTTGCCGGGCAAGCAAAAGCACAATCGCCGGCAGGATTTTGCCACTCGAGCTGCGATACAGCGGTTTTACCGGGCGAGGCTCGGCATATCTTGCATTTGCGGATAATCGAGCGTATATGACGCTCAAATTCTTGATCGGTTGATGAAGAGTGGGCCCGTCAGGACCCGCTCTTTTTTATTAGCCGATGGTTTGGGAGAGCATCGTTTGTCCGACACGGCAGCGACAGAAAACACGCAGGAACCGCGGCTGATCACCGAAACCGGAATCGACCGCCGCATCGCCGACATCATCGAGCCAGTGCTCATTCCGATGGGATACCAGCTGGTGCGGGTTCGCCTGACCTCGCAGAACGGCGCGACGCTGCAGATCATGGCCGAGCGCACCGACGGCACGATGACGGTCCAGGATTGCGAAGCCATCTCGACGGCGATTTCGCCGGTTCTCGATGTGGAAGATCCGGTCGACAAGGCGTATCATCTGGAAGTGTCATCGCCCGGCATCGACCGGCCGATGGTGCGCAAGTCGGATTTCAGCCGCTGGGCCGGCCATCTGATCAAGTGCGAGACCTCGATCCTGGTCGACAATCGCAAGCGTTTTCGGGGCAAGATCGTTGCGGCCGACGATGAGGGTTTCACCATCGAGCGCGACCAGCCGGCCTATGGCGAAGAGCCGCGGGTGGTCATCCCGTTCACGGCGCTGGCCGAAGGCCGGCTGATCCTGACGGACGACCTGATCCGCGATGCGCTGGCGGCGGACAAGAAGGCCAAGGCGGCCCAAGCCGCACATGGGATGGCGGCGAACGAAAACTTCGAAGACGAAGATTCGCCGATCGAATGAGTTTATGGCGCGGGTCGCTTCAGGATGAAGCCCCGGCAATCAGACGGAGACTTGAAAATGGCAGTGAGTGCTAACCGGCTCGAACTTCTGCAGATCGCGGATGCCGTCGCGCGCGAAAAGGTGATCGACCGCGAAATCGTTCTGGCCGCCATGGCCGACGCGATCCAGAAGGCGGCGCGCTCACGCTATGGTTCTGAGAGCAACATCCGCGCCGACATCAATTCCAAGACCGGTGAAATCCGCCTTCAGCGCCTGCTCGAAGTGGTCGAGGCTGCCGAGGACTATTCCACGCAGATCCCGCTCGAACTGGCGCGTGACCGCAACCCGGACGCCAAGCTCGGCGACTTCATCGCCGATCCGCTGCCGCCGATGGATTTCGGCCGTATCGCCGCCCAGTCCGCGAAGCAGGTCATCGTCCAGAAGGTGCGCGAAGCCGAGCGTGACCGTCAGTTCGACGAATTCAAGGACCGCATCGGCGAAATCGTCAACGGCACGGTCAAGCGCGTCGAATATGGAAACGTCATCGTCGACCTCGGCCGTGGCGAAGGCATCATCCGCCGTGACGAAATGATCCCGCGCGAGAACATGCGCTATGGCGATCGCGTCCGCTCATACGTCTATGATGTGCGTCGCGAACAGCGCGGCCCGCAGATCTTCCTGTCGCGTACCCATCCGCAGTTCATGGTGAAGCTGTTCACCATGGAAGTTCCGGAAATCTACGACGGCATTATCCAGATCCGCTCGGTAGCCCGCGACCCCGGCTCGCGCGCCAAGATCGCCGTGATCTCGAACGACAGTTCGATCGATCCGGTCGGCGCCTGCGTCGGTATGCGCGGTTCACGCGTTCAGGCCGTCGTCGCCGAACTGCAGGGCGAAAAGATCGACATCATTCCGTGGTCGCAGGATCCGGCGTCGTTCATCGTCAACGCGCTTCAGCCGGCGGAAGTGGCCAAGGTCGTTCTCGACGAGGACGCAGAGCGCATCGAAGTCGTGGTTCCGGACGAGCAGCTGTCGCTCGCCATCGGCCGCCGCGGCCAGAACGTTCGCCTCGCCTCGCAGCTGACCGGCTGGGACATCGACATCATGACGGAAGCGGAAGAATCCGAGCGCCGCCAGAAGGAATTCAACGAGCGGACCAATCTGTTCATGGAAGCGCTCGACGTCGACGAAATGGTCGGCCAGGTTCTGGCTTCGGAAGGCTTCGCCGCCGTCGAGGAACTGGCCTATGTGGAACTCGACGAAATCGCCTCGATCGACGGTTTCGATGAGGACACCGCAAACGAGCTGCAGACCCGCGCCCGCGAGTATCTCGAGCGCCTGGAAGCGGAAATGGATGCCAAGCGCAAGGAGCTCGGTGTTTCCGACGAACTGCGCTCGATCGACGGCATGACCGGCAAGATGCTGGTGGCGCTCGGAGAAGACGGCATCAAGACGATGGAAGACTTCGCTGGCTGCGCCGCCGACGATCTCGTCGGCTGGTCCGAGCGCAAGGACGGCGAGACGAAGAAGTTCGAAGGCCTGTTCTCCAAGCTTGAAGTCTCGCGTATCGAAGCCGAGCGTATGGTCCTGCAGGCGCGTCTCGCTGCCGGCTGGATCACGCAAGAGGACCTGGCGCGCGAAGAAGAATCGCTCGAAGTCGTGGAAGGCGCGGAACAGGACGCCTGACCGGGCGTCGCTGATCGTGATCCGGGCCGCTGATGCTGCTTGAAGACAAAGACCCCGCCGGGGACATCGAAGGTGAAGCAGTGAACGGCCGCATGTGCATCGTGACACGGCAGAGCGGAACGCCGGAAACGCTGATCCGCTTTGTCGCTGGCCCCGATGGCCAGGTGGTGCCCGACCTGAAGAAACAACTGCCGGGCCGCGGCTGCTGGGTCAGCGCCGAACGGGCCGTGCTTGAAAAGGCAATCGCCAAGAAGCTGTTTGCTCGCGGCCTGAAGAAGGCCGATGTGACGGCAGGGCCGGAGCTCGCCGACGAGGTGGACCGGCTCTTGTCGCTGCAGCTCGCCGGCATGATGAACATGGCGCGCAAGGCAGGCCAGTTCATCAGCGGCGCCTCGAAGGTGGAGCAGGCGGTGCGCGGCATGGCGGCGCTCGCCACGTTCCACGCGGTCGATGCGGCCGCCGACGGCGTGCGCAAGATCGACCAGGCGCGCAAGGCGATGAGCTTTGTCGCCGATGACGGACAGGAAATACCCTCCTTCCGCTTCTTCACCGAGGCGGAAATGGGAGGGCTTTTGGGCCAGAATGCTTTTATCCATGCTTGCGCGCTTGCAGGGCAGGCGGGTGAGGGTGTAGTGAAGCGCGCAAACATGCTCGAAAGGTACCGGGGAACCGTCCCGGTCCGAGCCGTCGGCGCCTCTACTGGCTTGCCGACACAATGACGCGGGTCACCGGCGAAGGCCGGCCAAACTGCGATTGTAAATATGAAATCGAACGACGGGGTCTGGTGATACGCATCCGGCCCTGATCTTAGGAAACGGAACGGAATGACCGACAACAACGACGACAAGACATTCGGCGGAGCCAAGAAGACGCTGACCCTGAAGCCCTCCGGGGTCAGTCAGGGAACTGTTCGGCAGGACATGGGTCGTGGCCGGACGAAGGCGGTCGTGGTCGAAACGCGCAAGCGGCGGCCGCACCGGCCGGAAGACGAAAAGCCGGTCGTTCCGATCACAACGCCCACCCCGATCGCGCGTTCAGCTGAACAGCGGCCGAGCCCCGTTCAGCAGCCGTCGCGTCCCGCCCCGCAGGCTCAGCAGCCGCGTCAGGACAATCGCCAACCGGACAACAACCGTCCGCGCGTCGGCGTGGTCCTGAACCAGCTCTCCGCCGGCGAGATCGATGCGCGCCGCCGCGCGTTGGCAGAAGCGCAACTTCGCGACGCCGAAGACGCCAAGCGCCGCGCTGCCGAAGAGGCGCGCCGCCAGGCCGAGGAAGCCGCTCGCCTGAAGCAGGAGCAGGAAGAAGCCGCCCGCCGCGCCGCGGAAGAAGCTGCCCGCTCGCCTGCCGAACGCGAAGCCGACAGGGTCGCAGCCGAAGCGGTGAAGGCCGCGGAAGCAGAAGCAGCCGCCGTCGAAGCCCGCAAGGCCGAAGACCGGGCACGCGCCCAGGCCGTCAAGCCTGCGACGACGCCATCGGTTACGCCGCCGGTCGGCCTGCGCGCCCGCAAGCCGGAAGCAGAAGACGACGATGCCCGCCCGAACCGCGGTGGTGCCGCCCCCGTGCGCGGCAAGGTCGTTCGTCCGGAACCGGCCAAGGTCCCTGCTCGTCCGAAGACCGAGGAAGAGCGCCGCAAGGGCAAGCTGACGCTGACGGCTGCTCTCGACGACGAGGGCAATCCGCGCGGCCGCTCGATGGCTGCCATGCGCCGCCGTCAGGAGAAGTTCCGTCGCAGCCAGATGCAGGAAACCCGCGAAAAGGTGATGCGCGAAGTGATTTTGCCGGAAACCATCACCATTCAGGAACTGTCGCAGCGTATGTCCGAACGGGCCGTCGACGTCATCAAGTACCTGATGAAGGAAGGCCAGATGATGAAGCCGGGCGACGTCATCGACGCCGACCTTGCCGAACTCATCGCCGGTGAATTCGGCCATACCGTCAAGCGTGTTTCGGAATCCGACGTCGAGGAAGGCATCTTCGATGCGGCCGATACCGGCGAAATGCTGCCGCGTCCGCCGATCGTGACCATCATGGGCCACGTCGACCACGGCAAGACCTCGCTGCTCGACGCCATCCGCCATGCGAACGTCGTGTCGGGTGAAGCCGGTGGCATCACCCAGCATATCGGCGCCTATCAGGTCGAGCAGAACGGCAACAAGATCACCTTCATCGACACCCCCGGCCACGCTGCGTTCACCGCAATGCGTGCCCGTGGTGCGCAGGCGACCGACATTGCCGTCCTGGTCGTCGCAGCCGACGACAGCGTGATGCCGCAGACGATCGAGTCGATCAACCACGCCAAGGCGGCCGGTGTGCCGATCATTGTGGCGATCAACAAGATCGACAAGCATGAGGCCAACCCGGACAAGGTGCGCCAGCAGCTGCTGCAGCACGAGGTCTTCGTTGAATCCATGGGCGGTGAAGTGCTCGACGTCGAGGTTTCGGCCAAGACCCACAAGAACCTCGACAAGCTGCTCGAAGCCATCCTGCTTCAGGCGGAAATTCTCGACCTGCGCGCCGATCCGGCCCGGACTGCCGAAGGTACCGTCGTGGAAGCGCAACTCGATCGCGGCCGCGGTTCGGTTGCCACCGTTCTCGTCCAGAAGGGCACGCTGACCCCCGGCCAGATCATCGTCGCCGGCGACCAGTGGGGCCGTGTGCGTGCGCTTGTCAACGACAAGGGCGAGCATGTGAAGTCCGCCGGTCCGGCAACCCCGGTCGAGGTCCTCGGCCTTTCCGGCACGCCGCAGGCGGGTGACAAGTTCGCCGTCGTCGAGAACGAGAGCCGTGCCCGCGAAATCTCCGAATATCGTCAGCGCCTCGCCCGCGACAAAGCTGTTGCCCGCGCATCCGGCCAGCGCGGCTCGCTTGAGCAGATGATGATGACCATGCAGAATACGGGGCTCAAGGAGTTCCCGCTGGTCATCAAGGGCGACGTGCAGGGCTCGATCGAGGCGATTGCCGGTGCCCTCGAAAAGCTCGGCAACGACGAAGTGCGTGCGCGCATCGTGCATTCCGGTGCCGGCGGCATCACCGAATCCGACATCTCGCTGGCGGAAGCCTCGAATGCCGCGATCATCGGCTTCAACGTCCGCGCCAATGCCCAGGCCCGCACGGCGGCAGAGCGCGCCGGCATCGAAATCCGCTACTACAACATCATCTACGATCTGACGGATGACGTGAAGGCGGCGATGTCGGGCCTGCTCTCGCCGGAGCGCCGCGAAACCTTCCTCGGCAATGCCGAGATCCTGGAGGTGTTCAACATCACCAAGGTCGGCAAGGTCGCCGGTTGCCGCGTCATCGAAGGCAAGGTCGAGCGTGGCGCAGGCGTTCGCCTGGTTCGCGACAACGTCGTCATCCACGAAGGCAAGCTCAAGACGCTCAAGCGCTTCAAGGACGAAGTCTCCGAAGTGCCGATGGGCCAGGAATGCGGCATGGCCTTCGAGAACTACGAGGACATCCGCGCAGGAGACACGATCGAGTGCTTCCGCGTCGAGCACATCACCCGTACGCTGTAAGCGCGCTAGGGGTCTTGATAGAGAGTGTGGAATGGCGGCTATGGCCGCCATTTTGCGTTCGGGAGACGCTCAGCCGGCGAACCTTGATCGTCGGAACCCTGCTTTACCGAGCATTGGCAAAGAAAAACCCGGAAGGGGGCGCTGCCTTCCGGGTTCTTCGGTGTGTTTCAAGCAGATAGTAAGCTCAGATCTGTTTGCCGATCTTGGCGTCGACGGATTGGGCGTTCGATCCGCGGATCGCGAAGAAAAAGAAGATCGCGGCCCAGAGGATCGATTTTTCTGCGCCGGCGAGACCCTCGCCCGTCACGATGCCGTGGAAATAGACCGTGACCAAAAGCACGATCATCGCCGCGAAGGCGGCGGGCCGCGTGAACAGGCCGATCGCGACCAGGATGCCGCCGAAGAATTCGGTGGCCGACAGGAGCGGCGACCAGAAGACGCCGGGATAGAAGCCGAGACCTTCGACCATGCCGACGGCGCCGAAGGGATTGATGATCTTGCCGTAGCCATGGGTGACGAGAAGGACGCCCGCGACAACGCGCAGCAGCGTTTCCGCCGTCGTGTCGAGTGGCAGGCAGAACCGCTGCAGGGCGGGCAGCATGGCTGGCGGCCGGGTGGATGAAATGTCAGTCATGTTGACTCCTCATGAATTTTCGCAACGCAACACTCTCTTGCTGCAGAGATTGCGACGATCAAGGGGCGCCGCCTGAAAACATGATAAATTTAGTTGACATTTTCGTGAGCTGTCTTGATCTCGCGATTGCAGCCGATGCCGCCGGCGGCTAAGTTGCGGCTACTGAAATCGATACGGACACTGACATGAGCGAAAAGCCGCGCATCACCATCCTCTACTGCACCCAGTGCAACTGGCTGCTGCGCGCCGCCTGGATGGCGCAGGAACTGCTCTCCACCTTCGGCGACAGCCTCGGTGAAGTGGCGCTCATTCCCGGCACCGGTGGCAATTTCGAAATCCATGTCGATCAGACGCTGATCTGGGAACGCAAGCGCGATGGCGGCTTTCCGGGGCCGAAGGAGTTGAAGCAGCGCGTGCGCGACGTGATCGAACCGGAGCGTGACCTCGGTCACACGGACCGGACCTGACGTTTTGACGGCAGGCCTTCTTTTCAGCGTCTTCAGCGCCGCCTTCCTGTCGGCGACCCTGCTGGTCGGCGTGTCCGAAGCGGCGCTCGTTGTCGCCGCCACGCAGCCGGATGCCTGGCCCTTCGGCCTCTTCGTTGCGGCGACCGCGGGCAATGTGCTCGGAGCCGTGGTCAACTTCGCGCTCGGGCGCACGCTCCTGCGCTTCGAACATCGGCGCTGGTTTCCTGTCAGCCCGGCGAACCGGCGGAAGGCCGAGGCGCTCTTTGGCCTTTACGGCCGGCCGGTCCTGCTGTTCTCATGGCTGCCGATGATCGGCGACCCGCTGACGCTGGCAGCCGGGCTCTTGCGAACGCCCTTTGCCATCTTTCTCGTCTATGTGACGCTCGGCAAGGCGGCGCGCTACGCCGTGCTGCTCTGGGCCTGGGACGCCATCGCCGGCTGATACATTTTCCAACAAAAACGGCGGGGAAAATCCCCGCCGAGGATCGAACGGCAACGCCTCAGCGGTAGGGCGAATAGCAGATCCTGTAGACGCCGCCATAGCTCAGGAAGCGGTTGCTTGCCGGATCGTAGGAGCGATACCGCTGCAGGCACCAGTTCACATGCGAACTGTAACCGCGGCGGACATAGCGATCGCGGTAGTACGGCCGTGGTGTGATGTAGACGCTGACACCGGGCCGATAGTAAGGCCGGTAATACGGCCGGTAGCCGTAGTAGGGCTGATAGCGGCTATACGGGCGGTAGCCATAGTAAGGCCGGTGGTCACGATACGTGCCGTAACCCCCATAGTCGCGGCGGTACTGGACATCCGTGTAGCGATCGATCTTCACATCCGGAACGGCGAACGGAACCGCCTGCGCAGAAGCCACAGGTGTCATGATGGAGGCGGCGCTCAGCGCGCAGCCAATAACGAAATTTCGAAATCCCGCCATTTGTTTCCTCATTTCTCCCAAAAGGGTTTGCTTCGGTTGGTGTCCCTGTTTCATATAACGGTCAGTATTTTTGTTTTATTCGTGGTTTCGCCTATTGCCCGACTGCAGATTACGTCTTTTGGCGTCCAGCCCCTTCCAACTGGATAGAATGCGCCAATATTTCCTGTAAGTCACTCGCCCCGTTATCAAAATCCTGTCAAACAGACGGAGGATAGATTGAGCTTGAAATTCGGAACCAGCGGCCTGCGCGGCCTCTCCATCGACCTGAACGGTCCACCCGCTGCCATTTACGCGACCGCGTTTGCGGCCTATCTCCTGTCGTCCGGCCAGGCGAAGCCCGGCGATCCGATCCTTCTCGGCCGGGATTTTCGCGACTCGAGCCCGGATATCTCCGCCCTCTGCGCCGGTGCGCTCTCGCGTGCCGGCCTGACGGTGCTTGATTGCGGCACCGTGCCAACACCGGCGCTGGCGCTTTACGGCCTTGAAAAGGGCGCGGCCGGGCTGATGATCACCGGCTCGCATATCCCCGCCGACCGCAACGGCATCAAGTTCTACCGGCCCGACGGCGAGATCGCCAAGAGCGACGAAGAGGCAATCAGCGCCGAGGCGGCCAAGCTACAGGCATCCCCCGTCGGTGCCACCGCGGGCGACGCGGAGGACCATTCTGAGCAGGCAAAGGCCCTCTTCCTTGCCCGCAACACTGCAATCCTGCCCGCCGGAGCGCTATCGGGCCTGAAGGTTGGCGTCTATCAACACAGCACGGTCGCCCGCGACCTCTTTGTCGATGTCCTTTCCCATTATGGCGCCGAGGTCGTGCCGCTCGGCCGCTCCGAGACCTTCATCCCGGTCGATACCGAAGCCGTCTCTTCTGCAACGATCGAGCTGCTCCAGGCCTGGACTGCCGAGCATGAACTTGATGCCATCGTCTCCGCCGATGGCGACGGCGACCGCCCGCTCGTCAGCGATGAAAGCGGCCTGCCGCTGCGCGGCGACCTGCTCGGGTTGACCGCCGCGCAGTTCGTCGGCGCGACGGTTGCCGTCACGCCTGTCACCTCCAATTCGGGCCTCGAGCGTCAGCCGGGCATTTCCATCCTGCGCACCCGCGTCGGCTCTCCCTTCGTCATCGAAGGCATGCTGGAGGCCGTGCGCCAGGGACAGACGGGCGTCGCGGGCTTCGAGGCCAATGGCGGCACGCTGACCGCCACGGATTTCACGCTCAACGGCACCGTGATCAAGGCCCTGCCGACGCGCGATAGCTTCCTGCCGGTGCTGGCGGTGCTCTCCCGTGCCGCGCGCGCAGGCAAGCCGCTCTCGGCGCTCGCCGCGGATTACGCCCTGCCGGTGGCACTGAGCGACCGGATCGAGAATTTTCCGCTTGAGGCAAGTTCCGCGCTGATGGCCTATCTGCGCGCCGGCAGAGACAATCTCACGCAATTCCTCGAGCCGATCGGCACGCCGGACAGTCTCAGCGACATCGACGGACTGCGGGTCACGCTCACGGACGGCCGCGTCATCCACTTCCGTCCGTCCGGCAATGCGCCGGAGATGCGCTGCTATGTCGAGGCGGAAACCGCCGAGCAGGCGCAGGTCCTGCTCGAACAAGGCCTCGACCGTATCCGCGCTTTCGCCGGGCAGCAGGGGTGACGAAGGTCAAGCGCTTGATGGGGCAAATTCATTTCGGTCAAAAAGCCTTGTAATCCAAGCCTTTATTCGACTTTCCCGCAGGGTTTTCAAGAAAACTTCAAAAACCCTGTTGACACCAAAGCGTGAGCCCCTTACATGCCGGTCCGTCGCCCAGATGGCGGAATTGGTAGACGCGCCAGCTTCAGGTGCTGGTACTCGCAAGGGTGTGGAGGTTCGAGTCCTCTTCTGGGCACCAAGTTCCAAAAAAGCTCTGTAATCCCAAAAGGATGCAGAGCTTTTTGCTTTTCGGGCGGAACGCTCCCGATCATGCACGTGCCGCCTCGCCCTCGTTCAATCCTCTCTCGTTGCGGGTCCAACGCTTTTATCCTATAGGCCCCTCAATATGAGGAATACCCCTATTGAACTCGCCATTTGGAATCACCATCTCGATTGGCAGCGGCTTCCCGTGCTGATCCATGCACATGAAGCCGGGGCCGGCCACAGAATCGTCGACAACCCGACCCGGGCAGGCGTGATTCTACTGACGAATTGACCTCTGGCTTAAAAGCGCCGGAGAGTTTTGTTATGTCTGCATGGACCATCTGGCTTTTTTAAAAGCGTGCATTAGTATGTGCTCTCATGATGGACACACGCTTCTCTTCGGCTCTGCAGATCATTATTACGGTTGCCGTCAATGAAAACAATAACACTCGGTCAACGAGCAATACATTGGCATCCGGGCTCGATGCCAAGCCCAGCCTCGTACGCAAACTCATCGCACCGTTGATGCAAAAGAATATCCTCGTATCGTCCGAAGGATACCAGGGCGGCTATCGGCTCGGCCGTCCCGCAGACTCGATTTACCTCAGCGAAATCTATCTTGCCGTAACGCCGGACAAGAAAATCTGGGGTACGCGAGAGGACATTCCCGCTGCATGCTTCATTTCGAGCAATATGGGCGAATGGTCGGCGAAGCTTTGCAAGGAAGCGGAAGGCGCGCTTCTTGGAGTGCTTGGCGAGAGATCCGTTCAGGATGCCATTTCGGAGCTTGTGACCATCGATGGCGGGAAGTGTCCGTTGGGGAGGAAGCTTGCGACCTGAAATACGCAAATTCCACGGCGTGCGGGACGGCCGGCGGGAAACGGGCCGTCCCCGTCACTGATCGGAGGTCAATCAAATCCGTGACGAACCATTGGTTTGCTGCGCGTTTCGCGCAGCAAACCGGATGATGTCGTAATGCGACTTAGAAATCACGCTGAAGGCGAAGGAAGCCGAATACTTCGTCGTCGCCATCATCTTCATCGTGGTACTGGACGCTCAGCTTGGTGGAGAGCTGCTCGACAATCTTGTAGTCGACGGTCACACCGGCAGTCCAGGCATCGCCACCTCCGAAGCCTTCGCCGCTCGCGCTCAGGTCGATATTGTCAAAGTACTGCACGCCGGGAGTGATGGCGAACTTGTCGTTGATCTTCAGTTCGTACTGGGCGCCGACAGTCCATTCGGACTCTTCGTAATAGTAGTTCGCGCCGCTCGCCCAGGCGCCATAAACGCCGAGCTGGCCAGGTCCGATATCCGCGTAGACGATGCCGCGGATTGCGCCCTCTTCGGTGTCGGTATCGTAGCCGCCCAACAGATAGCCGGTGACCACGCCGACGGTACCCGAAACCTGTCCGGTGACCCCGACATTGTTGGGACCTTCGCCCGGCTTGGTGTCGTATTCGTCGTCCAGTTCTTCTACTGCGATACCGGCCGTAAAGGCGTCGGTCTCGTACTGGTAGCGGATGGCGTTATGGCGGGTGTCGTTGCTGGCGATCGAGTCCGTTTCGCCGCTCAGGTCGTCATCCCACCAGTTGTACTGCATGCCAACCCGGAGGCCGGCAATCTCGATGTAACCTTCATCGAGGAAGGTATCGGCGTTGCCGGCGGAGTTGCCCTCGGCGTTCGTGCGCAGGTTGATACGGCTCGTCAGCGCTCCGTATTCGGTGTCGCTCTTTGCCGTGAAGTTGACCTGCGCGCGGGTCCAGAACGACCAGTCGGACGTACCGACGAGATCTTCGCCGAAGCGAGCCTCCGTACGGACGTAACCGCCGATCTTCAGGCAGGTTTCCGTCCCGGGGATGTAGAAGTAGCCCGTGCCGAACGCGTCGCAGACGCGCACATATTCCATCGGCTCCGGTTCAGCCGCAACGATCGCGTCGGCGGCATAAGCGCCGCCTGCTGAGCTCAATGCCGCAGCAGACGCAAAAAGAAAAGCCTTTATAGTCATTTCCGATCCAATCTAGTTTCGATTGGGCACAGGTTTGCGTGGCTGAAGAAATCAGCGCCCCGACCCCAAATATCGATTCAAGCCCCTATGGCAGCGGTCCAACCGCGGGATCAACATACATGTGGCGAGAACTGTAACAATGTAAATCACAGTTTTCGCCCTCCCCTTGCTGGTGCTTGAGCTTTCCGGTGTTGCGGAAAGGCAACTAAACTATATATGCCATTAAATGAGGTGCCTCATAATCTGTATTTGGGATTAGCTTGCCGACAAGTCAAACACGAAACGCGATGCACCTGTTTGCGAAGGCACGGGTCCAGGACAACCCGGAAGCACGCAATGTGGTCTAACAAGCCGCCGCGTTCGTTCAAGCTTCCCCATCGCGTTCCTTCGACACGTAGATCGCGCCGTCGCGGTATTCATTCGATTGACTGATAATCGGACTCGGCGTATAATTGCGCCATGTCTAAAATAGAAAACGATCAAAACACCACACGCCGCGATCTGACCCGCGAGAAACTGCTCGCGGCTTCGCTTGACGTGTTCGGCCGCTACGGCTTCGACGGCGCCTCGACCCGCCGGCTTGCCGATGCCGCAGGCGTCAACCTGCAGGCCATTCCCTATTATTTTTCGGGCAAGGAGGGTCTCTATATCGCCACTGCCGATTATCTGACGGACCTGATCAGCACCCATGTCGGCGACATGCGGCAGCGCGTCGGCGCCCGCATAGCGGCACTCGATGCAGCCGGGGAGCCGATGTTACCCGAAGAAGCCCGCGGCTTCCTGGCCGAAATCGCCCAGACGATGATCGCGCTCTTCGTCAGCAAGAAATCCGAATCCTGGGCGCGCTTCATCATTCGCGAGCAAATGGAGCCGACCGAAGCCTTCGCACGGGTCTATCAGGGCATCGTGCGGCCGATGATCGAGATCGCCCGGCGGCTGATCGGCACGATCCTCGGCGAGGATCCTGCCTCCGAACATGTACGGCTGCGCGCCTTTTCCTTTATCGGCAGCATCCTCGTCTTTCGCATGGCGCACGCCGCGGTGCTCGCTCAGATGGAGTGGGAGACGGCCGGTCCCGAAGAGGTGGAAACCTTGCGCAATCTCGCCGCCGAACTCGTCGCGGCCCTCGAGCCCGTCAAAGGAGGCGGGGCATGAAAAAGATCATCATCATTCTCCTTCTGGCAGCGGCTGGAGCCGCTGGCTGGTGGTTTGAGCTGCCCGCGAAACTCGGATGGGAGGCCGCCGAACGAACGGACTTCGTGCTCTACGGCAATGTCGATATTCGCCAGGTCTCCCTCGGCTTTCGCGTCAACGGCCGCTTGTCGGAGGTCGCGGCCGATGAAGGCGACGTCGTCAAAAAGGGCACCATGCTTGCCAGGCTCGATGCGCGGCCCTACGACTACGCCGTCCGCTCGGCGGAGGCCAATGCTGCTGCCCTTCGCGCCACGCTCGACAAGCTGAAGGCCGGGCCTCGCCCGACCGAGATCGCCCAGACCCGCGCCAACTACAATGCGAGTGTCGCCGAACTCCAGAATGCCGAACTCGAGCTCAGCCGCGCCCAACAGCTTCGTCCGCGGGGCACGATCTCGCAGGCGGCTTTCGACCAGGCGACCGCTGCGAAGGCGATGGCGGCGGCGCGCGCGGAAGCCGCCAGGGAAGCGCTGAACCTGATCGAGGAGGGCACGCGCGCCGAGGACGTCGCCGCAGCCGCAGCGCAGTTGCAGGCAGCAGAAGCGACGCTGGCATCGGCCCGCACATCGCTGGAAGATACTGAACTGCGTGCGCCGAACGACGGCATCATTCTGTCGCGGGTGCGCGAAACCGGTGCGATCGTCGCGCCGGCGGACACCGTCTTCGTCCTGTCGCTGACAGAGCCGGTCTGGGTGCGCACCTACGTCGCCGAACCCGATCTCGGCCGCATCCATCCCGGCATGAAGGTGAAGGTGACGTCCGATACACGCCCGAACGACGCCTATGACGGCACGATCGGCTTCATTTCGCCGGTCGCCGAATTCACCCCGAAATCGGTGGAAACGGCGGAGCTTCGGACCGACCTCGTCTACCGCCTGCGCATCGTCATCGACAAGCCCGGCCCGGACCTGCGCCAGGGCATGCCGGTCACCGTCCGCCTTCCCTTGGGCGAGGCAGCAGGACAATGACCGCCCATCCGGACAAGACCGAACTGGTCCGCCTGTCAGACGTGACGAAGCGCTTCGGTGATGCTCCGCCCGCGCTCGATACTGTGTCGGGTTCGATCCTCAGTGGCGAAATCACCGGGCTTGTCGGCCCCGATGGCGCCGGCAAGACGACCCTCATCCGTCTGATGACCGGCCTGATGCTGCCGGACAGCGGAACGGTAGAAGTTCTTGGTTTCGACACCGCCAGGAACCCGGCCGCCATCCAGGCCGCCATCGGCTACATGCCGCAGCGCTTCGGGCTCTACGAAGACCTGTCGGTGCAGGAGAACCTTAATCTCTATGCCGACCTGCGCGGCCTGCCGAAGGATGAGCGGACGGCGGCCTTCGGTGAACTCCTGGCCTTCACCGATCTCAAGCGTTTCACCGGCCGCCTGGCGGGAAAGCTCTCCGGCGGCATGAAGCAGAAGCTGGGGCTCGCCTGCGCGCTGCTGAAGAAACCGCGCCTGCTCCTGCTCGACGAACCCGGTGTTGGGGTCGATCCGATTTCGCGTCGTGATCTCTGGAAAATGGTCGAGGACCTGACAAAGGAAGGCATCGGCGTCGTCTGGTCGACCGCCTATCTGGACGAGGCGGAAGCCTGCGACGGGGTGCTCCTGCTCAACCGGGGAAAGCCGCTGTTTTCCGGCATTCCGGCGGACATGACCGCGCGTGTCGAGGGCCGGGTGTTCCGGGTCACCGGCGTCGCCGGGCGCAAGCGGCAGGTGCTGGCGAAGCTGCTCGACGAGGAGGGTATCGTCGACGGCGTTATCCAGGGCGAGGCCATCCGGATTGTCACCGGGGAGGAGTCTCAGCCGCAATTGCTGTCCGCCGGAGACGGTGCAAAGGCTTCCCCTGCCCCGCCGCGCTTCGAGGATGCCTTCGTCGACATGCTCGGCGGCGGGCCGGGCGGGCGCTCCAAACTTGCTGAAGCGCAGCAGCCGCTGGCCGCAAAAGATGATCACCCCGTCATCGCGGCGAAGGGGCTGACCAAACGCTTCGGCGATTTCACCGCAGCCGAGGACATCACCTTCGATATCCGCCGTGGCGAGATTTTTGGACTGCTCGGCCCGAATGGCGCCGGGAAATCCACAACGTTCAAGATGCTCTGCGGCCTGTTGAAGCCGACCGCCGGCGAAGGCCGTGTCGCCGGCTTCGACCTGCGCCGCGATGCCGCCTCCGCGCGCAACCAGCTCGGCTACATGGCGCAGAAATTCTCGCTCTACGGCGATCTCAGCATTGCCCAGAACCTCGATTTCTTCGCCGGCGTCTACGGTCTTTCCGGGCAGCGCAAACGCGAGCGCATTGCCCTGATGGACGAGATCTTCGATTTCGGCCGCCATGCCGGACAATCGTCCAAGGACCTGCCGCTCGGCCTGAAGCAGCGGCTGGCGCTTGCCTGCGCCGTCATGCACGAGCCGCAAGCGCTGTTCCTCGACGAGCCCACTTCCGGCGTCGACCCGATCACGCGGCGCGAATTCTGGGTCCATATCAATGCGCTGGTCGAGAAGGGCGTGACGGTGCTCGTCACTACCCATTTCATGGAAGAGGCCGAATATTGCGACCGGATTTCGCTGATCTATCGCGGCCGCTCGATCGCGCTCGGCTCGCCGGACGAACTGAAAGCACGCGTGGTGACGGACGGCCAGCCCGATCCGACCATGGAGGACGCCTTCATCGCGCTCATCCGCCAATCCGAAACCGAAACGAGGCAAGCGGCATGAGCACCTCCTCGACAGCGGACAGGATCAGGCGCTTCGCGGCTCTCGTACGCAAGGAGAGCTATCAGGCCGTGCGGGACCCCAGCACGACGCTAATCGCCTTTGTCCTGCCGCTGATCCTGCTCTTTCTGTTCGGCTACGCCGTGTCGCTCGATACCACCCGAACCCGCGTCGGCCTCGTCATGGAGGAGACGACACCGCTCACCCAGAGCCTTGCCGCGAGTTTCGAGGCGTCGCGCTATTTCACCGTTGCCACCAGCCGCGACCGGCGCGTTTTCGAAGAGGATCTGGTCAACGGTCATATTCGCGGCATTCTCGTCATCCCCGCCAATTTCACCACCGACTATGCCGCCGGCAACCAGCCGCAGGTCCAGGTGATCGTCGATGGCTCCGAACCGAACACGGCGAATTTCGTCCAGAACTATGCGCAGGGCACCATAGCCAATTGGGAGCGCCAGCGGCAGGCGCTGATGGCCGAGGGTTCGCCGGCGATCTCCATCGAACAGCGCTTCTGGTTCAATCCGGAACTCACCAGCCGCTATTTCCTCGTACCCGGATCGATCGCCATCGTCATGACGCTGGTCGGCACGCTCTTGACCTCGCTGGTGGTCGCCCGCGAATGGGAGCGCGGCACGATGGAAGCGATGATGGCAACGCCGGTGACGGCGACCGAGCTCCTGATCGGCAAGATCTTCCCCTATTTCGTGCTTGGCCTCGCCGCGATGACGCTCTGCGTGCTGCTCGCCGTCTTCCTGTTCGGCGTGCCGTTCCGCGGCTCGGTTCTGGCGCTCTATGCGCTGTCGGCAACCTTCCTCATTCCGGCGCTTGGCCAGGGGCTTCTGATTTCGGCGGCGACCAAGAACCAGTTCCTCGCCTCGCAGCTGGCGCTGATCTCCGCCTTCCTGCCGGCTTTCCTGCTGTCCGGCTTCCTGTTCGAGATCAATTCGATGCCGACCATCATCCAGTGGATCACCTTCATCGTGCCGGCACGCTACCTGATCCCGAGCCTGCAGACCGTGTTTTTGGCCGGCGATATCTGGCCGATGTTCCTGCATTCGATAGCGGTCATGCTGTTGATCGGCGGCGTATTCTTTGCGCTCGCCGCCCGCAGCACCAGAAAGAGGATCGGCTGATGTGGTGGACGCGCCTTCGGGCCCTGATCGTCAAGGAATTGCTGGCGGTGCTGCGCGATCCGAAGGGCCGCGCCATCCTGACCGCCCCGCCCCTCATCCAGCTCCTCGTCTTCTCCTATGCCGCCACGCTCGAGGTGCGCAATGTCGACGTGATGATCCTCAACCGCGACTCAGGCCATTGGGGACAGGAACTGGTTGAGCGCATCGATGGCTCTCCGACCTTCCGCCGGGTCGAAAGCGCCGCCAATCCGGAACAGGTGCGCGAGGCGATCGACGGCCAGGACGTCATCGCCGCCGTCGAGATCGGTCCGGATTTTTCCCGCGGCATCGAGGCGGGAACACCGGTCGATCTGCAGATCATCCTCGACGGGCGCCGCTCGAACGCCTCGCAGATCGTCTCCGGCTATCTGACCCAGATCGCCGGCGGCCTTGCTGCCGAGACGCCGGCTGGCAAACGTGCCTCAGCCCCCTCGATCTCGACCATTCCGCGCAACTGGTTCAATCCGAACCTCACCTACCAGTGGTTCATGGTGCCGAACCTGATTGCCAGCATCGCGCTTTTGATCGGCTTGATCGTCACCGCCCTGTCGATCGCCCGGGAACGCGAACTCGGCACCTTCGACCAGTTGATGGTGTCGCCACTGCGGGTGCATGAAATCCTCATCGGCAAGCTCCTGCCGCCGATGATGATCGGCCTCTTTCACATCACCCTCTATATCCTGGCGGCAATCTTCATCTTCGGCCTGCCGCTCCGGGGTTCGCTGTTTTTGCTCTATGGCAGCGCGATCTTCTATCTCGCGTCGGTGGTCGGCATCGGCCTGTTCATCTCGGCGCTCTCGATGACGCAGCAGCAGGCCATCCTCGGCGCCTTCCTGTTCATGGTGCCGGCCATGCTGCTCTCCGGCTTCGCCACGCCGATCGAGAACATGCCCGAATGGCTGCAGCCGGTGACACTGGTCAATCCGCTGCGCTACTTCCTGATCATCGTCAAGGGCGTCTTCCTCAAGGATATCGGTCTTGGCGAGGTGGTGAACCTGACCATCCCGCTCTGCCTGATCGCCGCCGTCACGCTCAGCGCCGCCGCCTGGCTCTTCCGGCGGCGGCTGGAATAGAATGGCTCGTCCTTTTGTCTAAGGAATGCCCGCTTGCACGATCGGCGATTTCCTTCGAACCTGTTTCCGGCTAAGCAAGAGACAAAGACGACCGGGAGGGGGCATGCGGCATATCATCGAATCGGTTGAGGCACGGCGCGCCGAGGCAAGAGCCGGCGGCGGCAAGAAGCGCGTCGACGCCCAGCATGCCAAGGGCAAGCTGACCGCGCGCGAACGCCTTGAAGTGCTGCTCGACGAAGGCTCCTTCGAAGAATACGACATGTACGTCACCCACCGCGCCGTCGATTTCGGCATGGCCGAACAGAAGGTGGCGGGCGACGGCGTCGTCACCGGCTGGGGCACGATCAACGGCCGCCAGGTCTACGTCTTTTCCCAGGATTTCACCGTGCTCGGCGGCTCGCTGTCGGAAACCCACGCGCAAAAAATCTGCAAGATCATGGACATGGCGGTGCGCAACGGCGCCCCGGTCATCGGCCTCAACGATTCGGGCGGCGCCCGCATCCAGGAAGGCGTCGCCTCGCTCGCCGGCTATGCCGAGGTCTTCCGCCGCAATGCCGAGGCTTCCGGCGTCATCCCGCAGATTTCCGTCATCATGGGCCCCTGCGCCGGCGGCGCCGTCTATTCGCCCGCCATGACCGACTTCATCTTCATGGTGCGCGATACCTCCTACATGTTCGTCACCGGCCCGGACGTGGTGAAGACCGTCACCAACGAGATCGTCACGGCGGAAGAACTGGGCGGTGCCGGAACGCATACGAGAAAATCGTCTGTCGCCGATGCGGCCTATGAGAACGACATCGAAACGCTGGAGCAGGTGCGCCTGCTGTTCGACTTCCTGCCGCTCAACAACCGCGAGAAGCCGCCGGTGCGTCCGTTCCACGACGATCCGGCCCGCCTCGAGATGCGGCTCGACACGCTGATCCCCGACAGTTCCGCCAAGCCCTATGATATGAAGGAACTGATCCATGCGATCGCCGACGAAGGCGATTTCTTCGAGCTTCAGCAAGCCTATGCCCGCAACATCATCACCGGCTTCATCCGCCTTGAAGGCCAGACCGTCGGCGTCGTCGCCAACCAGCCGATGGTGCTGGCCGGCTGCCTTGATATCGATTCGTCGCGCAAGGCCGCCCGCTTCGTGCGCTTCTGCGATGCCTTCTCGATCCCGCTTTTGACCCTGGTCGACGTGCCCGGCTTCCTGCCCGGCGTCGCGCAAGAATATGGCGGCGTCATCAAGCATGGCGCCAAGCTGCTCTTCGCCTATAGCCAGGCAACCGTGCCAATGGTCACGCTGATCACGCGCAAGGCCTATGGCGGCGCCTATGACGTCATGGCCTCCAAGCATATCGGCGCCGACGTCAACTATGCCTGGCCGAGCGCCGAAATCGCCGTGATGGGTGCGAAGGGCGCCACCGAAATCCTCTACCGCTCCGAACTCGACGACGCGCAAAAGATCGCCGCCCGCACCGCGGAATACGAGACCCGCTTCGCCAACCCCTTCGTCGCCGCCGAACGCGGCTTCATCGACGAGGTGATCATGCCGCACTCGTCGCGCCGCCGGATTGCGCGGGCCTTCGCCTCGCTCAGGGGCAAGCGCAAGGAGCAACTGTGGCGCAAGCACGATACGATACCGTTGTGAGGAGAAGGGCGAACCCTATGCGCGTAGCACACCCCCCTCTGTCACTTCGTGACATCTCCCCCTCAAGGGGGGAGATCATTCCTTCCCCCCATTCGCGGTCGCCAAGCAGACGGTTCGCTTTCGGAACGCTAAGCGCGCTTCCTGCGATCTCCCCCCTTGAGGGGGAGATGCCCGACAGGGCAGAGGGGGGTATGCTGCCCGGCAAAAGCCTGCCGGAAGGAAAACGACACAACTGCAAAGCGGCGGCCTGAATGTTCAAGAAAATCCTCATCGCCAACCGCGGCGAAATCGCCTGCCGGGTCATCAAATCAGCCAAGAAGCTCGGCATCGCCACCGTTGTCGTCTATTCCGATGCGGATGCCGATGCGCTGCACGTGAAGATGGCTGACGAGGCTGTCCATATCGGCCCTGCGCCGTCCAGCCAGTCCTATATCGTCATCGACAAGATTCTCGAGGCGATCAGGAAGACCGGCGCCGATGCCGTGCATCCGGGCTATGGTTTCCTGTCGGAAAATGCTGCCTTTGCCGAAGCGCTGGAGACGGCGGGGATCACCTTCATCGGTCCGCCGGTCGGCGCGATAATGGCGATGGGCGACAAGATCACCTCGAAGAAGCTGGCGGCTGAAGCCGGCGTCTCCACCGTGCCCGGCCATATGGGCCTGATCGAGGATGCCGACGAGGCGGTGAAGATCGCCAGCGAAATCGGCTATCCGGTGATGATCAAGGCGTCGGCCGGCGGCGGCGGCAAGGGCATGCGCATCGCTTGGAGCGACGCGGAAGCCCGCGAAGGCTTCCAGTCCTCGAAAAACGAGGCGAAAAGCTCCTTCGGCGACGACCGCATCTTCATCGAGAAGTTCGTGACGCAGCCGCGGCACATCGAGATCCAGGTGCTGGGCGACAAGCACGGCACCGTGCTCTATCTCGGCGAACGCGAATGCTCGATCCAGCGGCGTAACCAGAAGGTCATCGAGGAAGCTCCCTCGCCTTTTCTCGATGAGAAGACCCGCCGCGCCATGGGCGAGCAGGCCGTGGCGCTGGCCAAGGCGGTCGGCTATCACTCCGCCGGCACCGTCGAGTTCATCGTCGATGGCGAGCGCAATTTCTACTTCCTCGAAATGAACACCCGCCTGCAGGTCGAGCATCCCGTGACGGAGCTGATCACCGGCATCGACCTCGTCGAGCAGATGATCCGCGTCGCGGCCGGTGAAAAGCTCGCCTTCTCCCAGAAGGACGTCCGGCTCAACGGCTGGGCGATCGAAAGCCGGCTCTATGCCGAGGATCCCTATCGCAATTTCCTGCCCTCGATCGGCCGGCTGTCGCGCTACCGCCCGCCGAAGGAAGGGGCGCATGCCGACGGCACCGTCGTGCGCAACGACACCGGCGTCTTCGAAGGCGGCGAGATCTCGATGTATTACGATCCGATGGTCGCAAAACTCTGCACCTGGGCGCCGGACCGCCTGACGGCCATCGACGCGATGAGTGCCGCGCTGGATGATTTCGAGGTCGAAGGCATCGGCCACAACCTGCCGTTCCTCTCGGCCGTCATGCAGCACGACCGTTTTCGCGCCGGCAGGCTCACCACCGCCTTCATCGCCGAGGAATTTCCAGAGGGATTCCACGGGGTCGAACCGGACCCGGCATCGGCGCAGAAACTCGCCGCCGTCGCCACACTGATCCATCAGGCGCTGCAGAGCCGCGCCGCGCAGATCTCCGGCACGATCGGCAATCACCGCCGGGTGATCGGCAAGGATTGGGTCGTCAGTTTCGCCGGACAGGAATACGCCCTGGCGCTCAGCGCCACGGCCGACGGCGCCTATGTGCAGATGGCCGATGGAGCCGCCTTTGCCGTCGCGGGCGACTGGATGCCCGGCCGCAGCCATGCGACCTTCAATGTCGAAGGCACCATGATGGGTGTGAAGATCGACCTTGCCGGAACCGCCATCCGCCTGCGCTGGCGCGGCATGGACGTGCGCATCCATGTGCGCAGTCCGCGCGTCGCCGAACTTGCCCGGCTGATGCCGAAAAAGCTGCCACCCGATACATCGAGGATGCTGCTGTGCCCGATGCCCGGTGTCGTCACCACGCTTGCCGTTGCCGCGGGCGATACGGTCGAAGCCGGCCAGGCGCTCGCCACCGTCGAGGCGATGAAGATGGAAAACACCCTGCGGGCCGAACGCCGCGGCGTGGTGAAGCGGATCGCCGTGGCCGCGGGTGCGAGCCTTGCGGTGGACGAGTTGATCATGGAGTTCGAGTGATGTTTATCGCTCGCCCCGGGGAAAACAACGCCCCCTCACCTATAAAATCTAGCACTTAGCTGACGCTAAGATGCTGATTTTATGTCCCCTCCCACAGGGGGAGAGGTAGAATACGGCAGCCGCGGCGCCCCCATCTCTCCCCTTGCGGGAGAGAAAGCAATTTCAACATCTTAGCTTTAGCTAGGTGTTAGAAATTGCAAGTGAGGGGGGTTTCGCTGGCGCAGAGAACCACAATGGAACGAGCGGTTGGGAGCCGAAGCATTGATGACATTTATCGCATCGGATTTTCCCCGTCTGGACCGGCGATGGCATATTGGATGCGTCCCGCCGTCGGATACACTGCCAGCCGTGGCAGCGAGCGGGGCCGGCGCCGGGTTCGAGGAAAGGACGGAAGTCCTCGGCATCGGGGTTCGCGAGAAGGTTCCCCTCCGCAGGCCGATGCTGCTGCTGCGGGCGTGCAATCGCACAGAGGGCCGAAACGCCGTAGCGGAACGAGTTTGCGAGCAAAAACCGCCGAACGGGGCGCCGGAAGGTGTCACCTATTCTACTCTCTCGAGGCAGCTTTCAGCGCCCCGTCCGAGTTCCATCGACGCAGAACCACGGCGAGACTCGCGTGCGTGGCTGAAGGCCGTTGCGGCAGACCTTCACCTCCCCCTTGAGGGGGGAGGTCGCCGCAAAGCGGCGGGTGGGGGTGATCCGTTGTTTGGCGCGAAATATCACCCCACCCCGGCACTACGTGCCGACCCTCCCCCTCAAGGGGAGGGTGGACGTCCGATCGATGCAAGGAGATTTCCCCATGTCCGATAACAAAACCCTCAAGGATTGGGCCGCCCTCGCCGAGCGCGAACTCAAGAGCCCGCCTGACGCGCTGACCTGGCAGACGCCCGAGGGCATCGCCGTCAAGCCGCTCTACACCGAGGCCGACCTCGAAGGCGCCGATCATCTCGGCTCGCTGCCGGGCTTTGCGCCGTTTACCCGCGGCCCGCGCGCCACCATGTATGCCGGCCGTCCCTGGACGATCCGCCAATATGCCGGCTTCTCCACCGCCGAGGCCTCGAATGCCTTCTACCGCAAGGCGCTCGCGAGCGGCCAGCAGGGCGTCTCCGTCGCCTTCGACCTTGCCACCCATCGGGGTTATGACAGCGATCATCCACGCGTCGTCGGCGATGTCGGCAAGGCCGGCGTCGCTATCGATTCGGTCGAGGACATGAAGATCCTCTTCGACGGCATCCCGCTCGAAAAGATCTCCGTCTCGATGACCATGAACGGCGCCGTCATCCCGATCCTCGCCGCGTTCATCGTTGCCGGCGAGGAACAGGGCGTGCCGCGCGCCGAGCTTTCCGGCACGATCCAGAACGACATCCTCAAGGAGTTCATGGTCCGCAACACCTATATCTATCCGCCCGAACCCTCGATGCGGATCGTTGCCGACATCATCGACTACACGGCGCGCGAAATGCCGAAGTTCAACTCGATCTCGATCTCCGGCTATCACATGCAGGAGGCCGGCGCGACGCTGGTTCAGGAACTCGCCTTCACGCTGGCCGACGGCCGCGAATATGTCCGCGCAGCCATTGCCAAGGGGTTGAGCGTCGACGATTTCGCCGGCCGCCTCTCCTTCTTCTTCGCCATCGGCATGAACTTCTTCATGGAAGCCGCCAAGCTGCGCGCCGCCCGACTGCTCTGGGCCCGCGTCATGGAGGGGTTCGCGCCAAAGAAGCAGTCCTCGCTGATGCTCCGGACCCATTGCCAGACGTCGGGCGTCTCGCTGCAGGAACAGGATCCTTACAACAACATCGTCCGCACCGCCTTCGAGGCGATGTCGGCCGTACTTGGCGGCACGCAGTCGCTGCACACCAATTCCTTTGACGAGGCAATCGCCCTGCCGACGGATTTTTCGTCTCGCATCGCCCGCAACACCCAGCTCATCCTCCAGCACGAAACCGGCGTGACGAAAGTCGTCGATCCGCTCGCCGGCTCCTACTATGTCGAAAGCCTGACGGCGGAGCTGGCGAACAAGGCCTGGGCGCTGATGGAAGAGGTCGAGGCGCTTGGCGGAATGACCAAGGCGGTGGCTGACGGCCTGCCGAAGCGGCTGATCGAGGAGGCTGCGACCCGCCGCCAGGCCGCGGTCGACAAGGGCGAGGAGGTGATCGTCGGCGTCAACAAATACCGGCTGGAAACCGAGGATGATCACGACATCCTCGACATCGACAATGCCGCTGTCCGCACCGCCCAGATCAGGCGCATCGACGAAACGAGGCGCCGCCGCGACACGGCGCAGGTCACGGCAGCGCTCAGGGCCCTGACGGACGTCGCCCGCAACGGCGAGGGCAATATCCTCGAGGCCGCGGTCGAAGCTGTCCGCGCCCGCGCCACCGTCGGAGAAGTCTCGGACGCGATGCGGGCCGTCTTCGGCGATCATTCCGCCGTGCCGGTAGTGGTCAGCGACATCTACGGTGAGGCCTACAAGGACGAGCCGGAGCTGGCGACGCTCGCGGCCCGGCTTTCCGCCGTCTCCCGGTCGATCGGGCGCAAGCCGAAGATCATGGTCGCCAAGCTCGGCCAGGATGGCCATGACCGTGGTGCCAAGATCATCGCATCGGCCTTCGGCGATATCGGCTTCGACGTGCTGGCCGGCCCGCTGTTCCAGACGCCGGACGAAGCCGCGGACATGGCACTTGCGGCGAACGTCCACGTCGTCGGGGTCTCGTCACTGGCAGCCGGCCACAAGACGTTGCTTCCGCAACTGGTAGAAACGCTGAAAGCCAAGGGCGGCGGCGATGTCATCGTCGTCTGCGGCGGCGTCGTGCCGCGCCGGGACTACCAGTTCCTGACGGATCACGGCGTCGCCGCTGTCTTCGGCCCCGGAACCAATGTCATGGAGGCGGGCCGGGCCGTTCTCGATCTCCTGGAAGGCAGGCTGCGCAACGCCTGAGACGCTTTACACCCTAAATAATCACCACCCAAAAGTTGTGTTTCCGATTTGCGGGAAATGTCGCATTCTATTCACCTGCTCAGGTGATTCGCCGCATGTGCCTGCGTTCAGGCCGGATTGGGAGCTGGACGGCAACGCTAAATGATCTAGCTGGGGGCAAGCGCGATGCGGAAGCGCGACGAGGTCGAAAACTGGGCAGTTTACCGGGCACAACAAATTCTGATGCGTGAGGGCATGGACCTCGCTCTCTCGGCACGTGACTTTGACAATAATACGATCAGGGCCAAGGGCAAGCTGCTGGCGATGGCGATCGCCGCGTCGCTGCTCGAGGCATCCGCTGTGGCGGCGGAATGACCTGAAAGGCTGTCCGGCTCTGGAGCTCCGCACAGTGACCCTGGTTTGATCGCCGGGCCGCTACCCCTTAAATTTGGGAATTGTCACCACGTCTCACGGCATTACACTGTCGATCCAAACCGGGTGTGTTTTGAGCGATAGGGGTGAAGCAATGTCGTTTCTATCGGACATGGCCTTGAACCAGAGTGAAATCGAGGTGGTCTGCGGCGCGCTCGAAGAATGGTGCAAGGAAACGCGCATCGCGCTCGACAGCGCCGATGGCCGCGACGCCGCCACCGTGATGCTCGGCCTGTACAAGACCGGCCACGCCACCAAGGGCTCCATTCTCGAAGCGATGCGCCGCGTCGCCGGCGAATGCGTCTGACGGCTCTTACAGCGCCGCGCGTCAGACATGCACCAGTTCGCAGCGCGGTCAGCAGCGCTGTGTTCCTGGCGACTTGCCACCGCAAATTTCCCCGCCTTATCCAACTGCGGTAGACTCTTCCCTCGCAGGACGGCCGGCGCTGTCCGTTTTTTGAAGAGTACGGTTGAATTCTATCGCCAGCGGCTTTCGCCGGCGACGGACGTCAGTTGACGGTGACGGGTTTGGAGCGCATGCGCGACACCGTTTCGCGCTCCGCCCGCTTGCAGCGCATCGGCGGCAGGTTGCGGTCCATCAGGTCCATATCCTCAAGCACCATATCGCCCATTTTCTTGAAGGCGCTGTCGAGCGCGCCGGCCCGGTGGGCGGAACGCAGGAAACCCTTGAGGTTTCGAACGGGATGGTCGAGCGCCAGCGGCTCCTGCGGAAAGACATCGCTTGCCGCAACGATATGGCCGCTCTCGACTGCCGCCATCAGCGCATCGAAATCGACCACATTGGCACGGCTGAGCAGAATGAAGGCGACGCCCGGGCGCATGCTGGCAAAGGCGTCGGCGCCGAGAAAATGCTGGTTTTCGCTGGTGACCGCCGCGACGACGAAGATGAAGTCGCTTTCGGTCAGCACCTCCTCAAGGCTCGACGGCCTGACGCCGTGGTCGACCAGGATCGAGGCCGGCATCCACGGATCGTAGACGCGGGTATTGGTGCGGAAGCCGGTGAGAAGCCGGTTCAGCGCCTTGCCGAGATCGCCGAAGCCGATGATGCCGACATCGGCGCCGGTGAGAAGCCGCGCCTTCGTGTTGCCCTCGCCGCCCCAGAGCTCGCGACCCTCGCGGAAATCGACATCCGCATCGACGATGCCGCGGGCAATATTCAGCGCCATGGCAAGACCCAGCTCGGCGACCGGCTCGGCAAAGACCAGCCCCGTCGTCACCACATGGATGCCGCGGGCGAACAGCACCTCATAGGGCATGTTGTTGATCAGGTTGCTTTCGACATTGAGGATGCAGCGCAGCTGCGGCATGCGTGCAAGTGTCTCGGCGCTGAGCGGCGGCTGGCCGATGATATAGCGGGCTTCGCCGAGAGCACCGTCGCCCAACCCCGCGATATTCTCCGGATCGGCCTCGACGATCCGGTATTTCGTCTTGAGCTGTTCGAACGCCTGCGGCGTGAAGATCAGATCGAGCGTGCGCGGCTCCGGCGCGCAGATGACCAGGGGCCGGTGCGTTTCAGCCATGATGTCGTCTCCCAGGCCGGCATCGAAAACCGGCACTCCTCATTGCGGGAAGTTGTATTGACGCTCCGGCGATTTGCAAGCCGCCGCGCGGTCAATAATTGAAGCCGCGCAACTGCCGTATGATCGATGGCGGCAGCCGGCCGGACTGGAAGACCGGTCCCGTTCCGCGGCGGCAGAAATTGGTGGTCGCATAGCCTGAATTGAGGCCCGGATCACGCCGCACGCGAACCTGCTTGCACGTAACGGCGTTTTCCCGCTCCACGGCCTCGGGTGACTTGACGCCCGGAAGATCGGTAAAGGCCTGCACCGGCTGCCACAACGGATCGGCGGAAGCGGTCGCACCGAACGATATCGATGAAGCCAGCAAAAGGGTCAGGGCGAAGGTCTGAAGCGCTCTCATAAGCGTCCTACATTTCGGGGCGGCAACCCGGCAAGGGGTGGTCGCACGCAAGGAGACGGTATCGTTTGCAGCGAAGTTGCGCTATAGCCCAACGACTTGAACGAAGCGCGACACCCTGTCCGGCTGATGTGGGGATTTCCATGGCAAATACAATACGGTTTCACAAAGGCGATATCTCCGCGGAAGACGCGGCCCGCTACAAGGGCGCGATCGCCATCGACACCGAGACGCTCGGCCTCATTCCGCGCCGCGACCGGCTCTGCGTCGTCCAGCTTTCGCCGGGCGACGGCACGGCCGACGTGATCCAGATCGCCAAGGGCCAGAAAGAGGCGCCTAACCTCGTCGCCATGCTCGAAGATCCGGCCCGGCAGAAGATCTTCCATTTCGGCCGCTTCGACATCGCCGTGCTGTTCCACACCTTCGGGGTGACGACGACGCCGGTGTTCTGCACCAAGGTCGCCTCGCGGCTGACGCGGACCTATACCGACCGCCACGGACTGAAGGACAACCTGAAGGAACTGCTCGACGTCGATATTTCCAAGCAGCAGCAGTCGTCCGACTGGGCGGCCGAAACGCTGTCGCCGGCGCAGCTGGAATACGCGGCCTCCGACGTGCTGCACCTGCATGCGCTGCGCGACAAGCTGACGGCGCGGCTGATCCGCGACGGCCGGATCGAGCATGCCGACGCCTGCTTCGCCTTCCTGCCGACCCGCGCCAAGCTCGACCTGATCGGCTGGGAAGAGACAGACATTTTCGCCCACAGCTGAGCGAGCGCCTGAAGACCTCGCAATCGCGGTTAAGGCCAGTTTGACGGTTGCGCCCTGTTGTCGGGGGCACAGCCGCGACGATCACGGACCGATGCCGATGATGCTGCCCCCGACCCAACAGGCCTCCGCCACCCTCGTCACCTCGATTATGCTATCGAATTGCTGGCGAAGAAAGACGCCGCCTGATCAGGCCTTGCGGATGATCCCGAGCCGCGCCATGACTTCCTTCGGGATGCCGTAGCGCTGGACGGCATCGCGGTTTGAGCGCAGGCCGCAGATTTCCCGCTGGATGAAGAACGCCCAGACGGCATCCGCGGCGTCGTTCAGCAACTGCTCGCGTCGCTCCGGCGTCGTTGCCGCGTCGTTCAGCACGTTGAGGGCCGCGATCGCCTTTTCCACCTTCAAGCCGTGGCGCCCAAGCGCATCAGCCCGCTCGGACATCAGCTCGTATTCCAGGAGATTGAGGCCGGAATCTCTCGTGAAGGACGGCGACAGGGATTGGGGCGGACGGACCGTCATGCGCGGGCTCCCATACAGCGCCGCGCGTCTGTTCAGGCGCGCAAAGGTCGCTGTAACAGTTTGATCTGCTGGATAATTCCTTAAATCGATTCCAATTTAAGGAATTATGCAGCAGTGATCGGAGCAAAGATGGGACGGGATCGGCGAAGCTGCAAGCGCCTATTTGGCGCGTTCGCGAATTTCCTTAAAACTCCAGTCCCGCAGAAGCTCGCCATTCCTCCAGACCGGTTCCAGATGGTTGCGCCGGTCCTTGAGCTCATCCAGGCGCGCCGCTTCCAGCCCGCCGAGACCGCTGATCACGGCCTGGCGGCCGGCCTTGGAGGCCTTGACGTTCATTGTCGCGGGACGTTTGAAGACATCGTGCCATTTGCCGGTATCGTCCAGCCGCGCATTGGTCTTCATGGCGAAGGAATAGGTGTCGCGGTTGACCTTCTGCAACAGGCCGCCGCCCATGCCGAAAGCGATGTTTTCAGCAGAAAAACCGAAAGCCTCCAACCGGCCGAGGATCTGGCTGATGTCGGCGTTGGAAATGCCGTCGCCCTGGATGACGCGCACGGACTTGTCGAGGACCTTGTAGCCCTTGGCGTTCAGCGTCGAACCGAAATGATAATCCAGCTGCTTGACGACATGGACGGGCGTTTCGATGGGATCGCCGCTGTCGGGGCGGATGACCAGCGTGCCGCCGCACGCCTTGACCCTTTCGCGCAGTTGCTCGCCCCAGATTTCCGATACCGCGTAATTGATATCGTAACTGTCGGAGACAACCGCGAACATGCCGCCGCCGGCAAAGCGGTTGATCATGTTGGAATAGGCTTCCGCCTCGCGCTCGACGCCCCAGGCGGTCATCGTCGAATGTTCGGAAGCCGGGATTGAGAAACCGGCCATCTCGGCGCCGTAATAACGCCGGGCATAGAGCACGCCGGTAACGGTATCGGTCCCCATGAAGTGGACGAGATGGGCGGCCCCGCCGATGCCCGCCTGCTCGAAGGCGCCGACGCCGCGGGCGCCAAAATCGTGCAGGCGGAAGGGCAGGACGGCTTCCGGGTCATCGCAGGTCTTTTCAAGCATCGGCCGGATGATCTGCTTGACCTTGCGGGCATTGCTGGCGACGGAGGACGGGTACCAGACGGCACGCAGCAGCGCGGTCTCGATATAGGACGTCAGCCAGAAGCATTCCGGATCGGTATTGACCACCTGCACCATCGGCACGCCGCGGCGCAACAGGGTGCCCTCCGGCAGAGCCTGGATCTCCAGCGGCAGATACCCGCCGAACTGTTCGACGATGCGGGTCCAGCCAGCGCGATTGAACGGCAGGCCGTGTGCCGTGACGATCGCCTCGGCTTCGCCGATATCGGCGCGCGTCACCGGTTTGCCGAGATATTCCTTCAAAAACATCTGCAGGCCAAAGAACAGGACATCGGCCTGATCCTGATGGCCACGTGTCTCGATATAGGCAGAAATTGCCCTTGTGCCGGGTGGATACTGCAGGAAGTGGCTGAACTTGTAGCTATCGGTGTTGAGGATCAGATTGGCCGGATTCATCGCATTCCCCCCGAAAGCAATTCCAAGTCCGCCGCGCGAGCAACCGCGGGCAGCGGCAAAGATGTACGCGACAGGGCAAAAGGCGGCAAGCGCAAAGGCGGCCGCGCGGTCCGGCTGAATTCTCCTCGCGCTGCGCAGTACGGTTAATATTCCGTCAACCATTCTCGCCTAACATCTATCTATGAAATGCTCGGCCATTCGTGGTTCCGCAGCAGCCGCCGCAGTCTGGTCTGGCCGTGAACGAGCCGTCGGGCATGCGCATGAAGCGCCCTTTTCCTTAGAAATTCGCTTGGTCTCATCCGGCTCGATGGCCGGTGTGCCGCAAATAGACACGATCCTTTTGGCCTCAACCCGAACCTGACGGAGATTGCGATGCTGACCATTCTCACAGTCAAGACATCGGCAGTAACCGCGCAGGCGGCAGCCGTGGTGGAGACCGCTACCCCAAAGGAGCAGCCCCCGGTCGTACCACTCAGAATCTCCGGAAACCAGTCGGAAGCCGTGCTCAAGATCCTGGAGACACTGAACCGCCACCTCATCGGCAGCGAACCGCTGCCGAAGGAAGCACTGATCCGGCTGTTGGACACTCTGGCAAGAACCCTCAAATTTCCGCCGCTGCCGCAGGAAAGCCTGCGTGATTTCACCAAGCGGCTCGCGGTTTTTCTGGACACGCTGCCGCCGGCCGCGCGGCTTGCCCTGGAAAAGCAACTGGGGCAGCGCAATCTGGCCATCTCGATCCGGATTCTCGCGGAAGCGCTGAAGGGGCCGTCGATCATCGACGCGCCACGTCTGCCGGAGAAATTTTTCACGCCAACTGCGGTTGCGCGGCCGGTGGCCAGCCAACCCGATGGAAAACCGGCTGCGGCGCTCGCCGTACCCCAAGGACAAGGGATCGTGCCAGGCCGCGCGACGCCACTGTCGATGGCGCAGCCGCTGCTTGCGGCACCGGCGACGGTCACCGATGCCGGCCCGCTGCAGGCGGCCCTGAGGAAGGCCTTCAGCGACGAAGAAGAGATCGTGGTGCCGGCTGTTGCGGAAGAGAGCGAAAGCGAGCCAGGCACCATGGAGAACAGCCGGGGCGAACAGCCGGTGAAGTCTCAAACACCGCGCGGCAACGACACAGCTGCTGCAGGCGCGCATCCGCAACAGCCAGCCAAGGCGAATTCCGAAACGATCCCTTTGCTGCGGGCTGCTGCTGCCTTTCTCGCCGCAGATTCGCAGGCGCTGTCGCTGGTGGCCGCCATCGCCACGGGTGATATCGATAGCCAGATAAAGACTGATCTGGAGCAGGAGCTGGGACTCGATCAGCAAACGGGGTTGATCGAGACACCGGAGCAGCCGGTCGAACCTTCCGCCGTCGGAGACAAGCAGCTCACGCCGCAGACGTCAGAAGGTACTCTGAAGGATAGTTATGCCGCTGAACCGGATGTTCGGGCGGCAACCGTCCAGTCCGCCGACAAGCCACATCAAAATCGCAGCGAGGTCGAGGGGTTCAAAGGTCACGATCTGGGCGAGTGGGAACTACACGCAGAACTCGAGGAGCGCCCCTTTGTGCCTACCCCTGAGGGTCAAGCCGCGGCATTCGAATCCGAAACATCGGAGCCCGAAAAGACGCTGGTCGAGACGCTGAAAGCGCTGGTCGAAGCCAGCCTGCCGCTGCCCGGAGGATCAGCAGACCCGGCACCGGAGACGCTTTTTGCCGCGCTGGCAGGCGGGACAGCCGATATGGGTGCCGAAGCGTTGTTCGCCCAGCTTCAGACGGCCGACGATGCCGTGATGTCGCCGGATACGGCCCTGCTCACCGGTGGCTTAGCCGAGCAGACGGAATCGCTTGGACTTGAAGCCGACGCCTGGAGTGCGCTGCTCAATGCGCCGGAGGAGAAGGCGGCAAGCCGGCCGGCATTTCCCCATCCCTCCGTCGTCGAGGAAAGCGGGCGCGAAGCCCAGATACCGCGGCAGCCGGAAACCGGCCTAGCAAGAGATGCCATCCCCTTCGCGATGATCCCCTATCTGCCGGCAAAAACCGAGGATGGGCGGGCCAACAAGCCAAAGGACGAGGAGCAGGCGTCCTTTGCCGATGACGAACAGCGGGACGAGCGCGGAGAAAGCGATGACGGGGGGCACGAAAACGAGCATCAGGCCGCAGAACCCGAGGCCGCAGTCGAAGAGGACGAGACGGAGACCGCGGATGCCTATGATCTCTACCAACGCATGGGCGGGCTCGGCTAGTGTTCTGGAATTAACGGATGGATTCCCTGAGGCTGGCAAATATGCGAGTCTGGGTCCATGGACACGGACAAGAGGCTGTTGCTGTCGCCTGGGGATCGGGTGCGGTTGGAAGGTTGGGTGGCGGACCGGAACACGCCGCAGAAGCTGGTTTGGCGGGCGCGGATCGTGCTGATGTGGGCGGACGCGGCGAGTCTGGCGTCGATTGTGCGGACGCTGGGCAAGACCAAGAAGACGGCCTACCGCTGGCGCGATCGTTATCTTGAGCAGGGTGTCGATGGGCTTGGGCGCGACGCGACCCGGCCTGGCCGTAAGAAGCCGTTGAGCGCCGAAGTCATTGCGCGTGTGGTCGAGATGACGCTGCGAGAGAAGCCACCGGCGGCCACGCAATGGAGCGCGCGCACGCTTGCCAAGGCGGTGGGTCTGAGCCACACCAGCGTACAGCGCATCTGGAGCGCGCATGGGCTCAAGCCCCATTTGACCAAGACGTTCAAACTGTCGAACGACAAGCAGTTCGTCGAGAAGGTGACCGACGTCGTCGGTCTCTACCTTGATCCGCCGGACCGGGCGCTAGTGTTCTCGGTCGACGAGAAGAGTCAGATCCAGGCGCTGGACCGCACCCAACCGGGCCTGCCGATGAAGAAGGGGCGGGCGGGAACGATGACCCACGACTATAAGCGGCATGGCACGACGACACTGTTCGCCGCCCTCGATGTCGCCACCGGCAGGGTGATCGGCGAATGCATGAAACGTCATCGTCACCAGGAATGGCTCAAATTCCTTCGGCTCATCGACCGCAGCACGCCCAAGGGCTTCGACCTGCACCTGATCGCCGACAACTATGCCACCCATAAGCATCCGGCGGTCAAAGCCTGGCTGGCCAAACATCCTCGCTTCCACATGCATTTCACCCCCACTTCGGCGTCCTGGCTCAATCAGGTCGAACGCTTCTTCGGCTTGATAACAGGCGATCGAATCCGGTGCGGCGTGTTCAAGAGTGTCGCCGAACTCGAAGGCGCAATTCAAGACTATCTCGATCATCACAACGCCGATCCAAAGCCCTTCGTTTGGACCAAATCCGCTACAGACATTCTTGAAAAGGTCGCTCGGGGGCGACAGGCGTTAGAGTCACAACACTAGCGGAAGCTGCCGGTGCGCGAGATCCGGACACGAAAAAGCCCGCGGAAATCGCTTTCCGCGGGCTTCTTTATTCATAAGGCCTAAGGCTTATTCGCCCGAGCGGTTCTTCAGAGCCGCGCCGAGGATGTCGCCGAGCGAAGCGCCCGAGTCGGACGAACCGAACTGTGCGACGGCTTCCTTCTCTTCAGCGATTTCAAGCGCCTTGATCGACAGCATGACCTTGCGGTCCTTCTTGGAGAAGTTGGTGACGCGGGCGTCGACAACCTGACCAACGGAGAAACGCTCCGGACGCTGTTCGTCGCGGTCACGCGACAGATCGGCACGGCGGATGAACGAGGTGAGGTCTTCGTGGTTGACGAGCTTCACTTCGATGCCGCCGTCGTTGATGGCGATGACTTCGCACGATACGACGGCGTTCTTGCGCAGATCGCCGGAAGCAGCGGCGTCGCCGACCGCATCCTTGCCGAGCTGCTTGATGCCGAGCGAGATGCGCTCCTTTTCGACGTCCACATCGAGAACGACAGCCTTGACGACGTCGCCCTTGTTGTATTCCTCGATGACCTGCTCGCCCGGACGGTTCCAGTCGAGGTCGGACAGGTGCACCATGCCGTCGACGTCGCCGTCGAGACCGATGAACAGGCCGAATTCGGTCTTGTTCTTGACTTCGCCTTCAACTTCGGTGCCAGCCGGATGGCTGTGCGCGAAGGCCTGCCACGGGTTCTCGAGCGTCTGCTTGAGGCCGAGCGAGATGCGGCGCTTGGTCGGGTCGACTTCGAGAACGACAACGTCGACTTCCTGCGTCGTGGACAGGATCTTGCCGGGATGTACGTTCTTCTTGGTCCAGGACATTTCGGAGATGTGGATCAGGCCTTCGATGCCCGGCTCCAGCTCTACGAATGCACCGTAATCGGTGATGTTGGTGACGGTACCGGAGATCTTCTTGCCGACCGGGTACTTGGCACCGATGCCATCCCACGGATCCGACTCGAGCTGCTTCATGCCGAGCGAGATGCGGTGGGTTTCCTGGTTGATGCGGATGATCTGAACCTTGACCTGCTGGCCGATGTTCAGGATTTCCGACGGATGGTTGACGCGGCGCCATGCCATGTCGGTGACGTGCAGCAGGCCGTCGATGCCGCCGAGGTCAACGAACGCACCGTAATCGGTGATGTTCTTGACGACGCCGTCAACAACCTGGCCTTCTTCGAGGTTCTGGACGATTTCCGAACGCTGTTCAGCGCGCGATTCTTCAAGAACCGTGCGGCGCGACACGACGATGTTGCCACGGCGCTTGTCCATCTTGAGGATTTCGAAGGGCTGCGGGTTGTGCATCAGCGGCGTGACGTCGCGGATCGGACGGATGTCGACCTGGGAGCGCGGAAGGAAGGCAACGGCACCATCCAGATCGACGGTGAAACCACCCTTGACCTGGTTGAAGATGACGCCTTCGACGCGTTCGCCGGCTTCGAACTTGACTTCGAGGCGGACCCAGCTTTCTTCGCGGCGAGCCTTCTCGCGCGACAGAACAGCTTCGCCCAGCGCATTTTCGATGCGCTCGACATAGACTTCGACTTCATCGCCGACCTTCAGCGTGCCGTCCTTGGCCTTGGCGCCGAATTCCTTGAGAGCGATGCGGCCTTCGACCTTCAGACCGACGTCGACGATCGCGACGTCCTTCTCGATGGCCGTAACAATACCCTTGGTGACGTAGCCTTCGGCAAGATCCTGCGTGGCAAAGGATTCCTGCAGGAGAGCGGCGAAATCGTCGCGGGTGGGGTTAGCTTGAGACATGAATACTCCTGATGTGCCTTCATGGGGCACAGGCGCCGGGGGTTGGTGTTGAACCTGTCCGAAAACCATCCGCTCCCATTCAGATGAGGAGCAAATCCGGCGCGGGGATGGTGTCTCGGACTATTGCTTCAATGCGGCATCGATGATGCTCTTCGCCGCCAAGAATGCGGCCTCTATACTCATTTCGGACGTATCTAGCAAGTGCGCGTCGTCGGCCGGCCGAAGCGGGCTGTCGGCGCGTCCCATGTCGCGCTCGTCGCGCTTGATGATGTCGGCCAGGATCTCCAGATAATCAGCCGGGATGCCGTTTGCCACGATCTCGTCGAAGCGGCGGCGCGCGCGCACTTCGGGGGATGCCGTCACATAGAGTTTCACCGGCGCATCCGGGCAGACGACAGTGCCGATATCGCGGCCATCGAGCACCGTTCCCGGCTCGCGCTTCGAAAAGGCACGCTGCGCCTCGACCAGTGCCTGGCGGACGAGCGGCATCACGGCGATCTTCGAGGCGGCCTCGCCGATCGAATGGACCGAGAGAATGGCGCGATCAAGCCCGGCAAGCTCGACCTCGCGCGCCATCTCCTCCGCCAGCAGCTCGTTATCGAGCGGCAGGCCCGCATCGAGCAAGGCCTTGGCGGTCGCTCGATAGGTCAGCCCGGTATCGAGATGGTGAAAGCCATATTCCTCGGCAATCCGGCGCGAAAGGGTCCCCTTGCCCGCAGCCGCGGGACCGTCGATGGCGATGATCATGAAGTGTCCTTGCGAAGCTGATGTCGTGTTCGCGGCTAGTTAGCGGAAAACGGAGGGGATTGCCAACAGGAGCCGGGCGGGGCCTTGCATCCTGAGAAGTCAGTCATGGGAGAGGCTCACGCCGAAAGCATGGGAACATCCTGAAAGTTAGGCTTTGACAGATCAGGCCAAGACGATTATGGGGACCGGCTAATTCATTTCACGTTCAACGCCGGTATTCCGGCAAATGCCGGTAACCCCGGCCATTCAAGAGGCTTTGACTGTGGCAAAAGCGGAACTTGGAACAAAACGCATCGATCCGGAAACGGGCCGTAAGTTCTACGACCTGAACAAGGACCCGATCGTTTCTCCCTACACCGGCAAGTCCTACCCGTTGTCCTTCTTCGAAGAGACCTCCGTCGCCAAGGTGCTGGAAAAGGCTGCCGAGGAGGACGAGATCCAGGAAGTCGACGCCGAAAGCACGGAAGTCGAGCTGGTTTCGCTCGAGGATGCCGACGGCGAGGCAACCGGCGGTGACGATCTTCCGGATCTGGGCGACGACGATGTCGAGATCGAAGGTGACGACGACGACACCTTCCTCGAGGAAGATGACGAAGACGAAGACGGCCTTTCCGATCTGATCGGCGTTTCGGACGACGACGACGAGGTCTAAACCTCTCATAATTCACGCAAATGGCGTCCGCGCGGGGTTTTCAACCGGCCACGCGGACGCAAGTTCCGGGCTCATCCGATAAAATCTTGCCCGCTTGTGTTTTTCGGCTTGCCATCTGCAAAAAGCAGAAGTATGAAGCCGCCACCCGACCGGACGAACAGTTCGGACGGACTTCCCGGAACCGGCATCGCCGGACCCAAAATGGGGCTATAGCTCAGCTGGGAGAGCGCTTGCATGGCATGCAAGAGGTCAGCGGTTCGATCCCGCTTAGCTCCACCATCTTCCATGACGCAGCAATTAGTGTATTGATTTCAAACGGTTGTGCGGAGTGAGTAGTCAGGCGGGTACCCAAGAACGTACCCATGCCGAGTACCCACAGGGACGCTAGCTGATCTGAATAGCTTCCTTGCCAAATCACCTCTGTCTCGGGCAATGTGGTGTGCAAGCAAATCAGCCTGGGATTTTGAGCGAAATGCGATGAACGGCGAGTACGATCCGAGAGCGATTGCCAACCTCATGCTCGATGAGGCGGACAGGGTGGGCATAGAGCTTACGAACCTTGCGCTGCAAAAGCTCCTCTATTTTGCACACGGCTTGCACCTGATTCAAACCAAATCGCCGCTCGTCTCCGGTTACTTCGAGGCTTGGCAATACGGGCCTGTGCATCCCTCAGTGTACAGGGCGTTTAAGGAGGCTGGCTCGACCGCCATCAAGTTTAGAGCAAAGAGGCAAGACCCGCTGACAGGACAGCAGCGCGATATCCAACTGCCCAGCGACCCTACTTTGCTGGCATTGATGCAGCGCGTGTTGAACTCTTACGGCCGAATGTCGCCGGGGCGACTGGTGGACCTTTCTCACGCCAAAGACTCTCCATGGGCGTACGTGGTAGACAAAGCAAGAACAGACGTTGCTTTTGGTCTGCGTATACCAGATATTGTGATCTTGGACCGATTCCGTCACCATAAGGTGTCTATCGGTCTTGAGCCCAGATCAGGAGAACCCAGTGACGATACCCCTTTTACCTGACACTGACCTCGCACGTATTGCTCCTCTTTCAGACGACGCGAAGCGTTCGCAGTTGACCCAGATGAGAGGAGGGTTTTCGACGTTTTCTTACAAGCCAGCGCGTTCCTGCTTTGGCGAGGTCTTCAACGTCCAACTCGGGATGTTCGGGCCGGTTGAGCCGACTCCATGGGAGAAGATTAGGGAGCGGCTTATCCGGACATGCAAAGCGGGCGATGAGCAGAAGAACAACTTGCAAATCGCAAAAGCTCTCCACCAGTACGCCACATCGTGCAAGATCATGGGCCGACAGCACGAATTCTTCCCCATGGCCATGGGTGCAGGCCGCAAGGTTGCCTTTTGGCTACCTATGGTGCTGGCCATTGAGGAGCTGCCTTACGCAATCTTCATCGACCCCAGGAGAACGAAGGGTCTGACATCCGTGGGAAGACGGTTTGTTTTTTCCATGATGCACGAACGAATCCGGGCCGCCGATGAGGACTTTGCCAAGGTTAATCTTGGAGTCATACGGTTCGATGACAACGGGGATGACGGGCGAACGGTTCGGCTTTACAGTGACAAGGATGTTGAGCTCTATTCTCTCGATGAGCTTGAAGCCATGGTGTCAGCGACATACAGGATTTGGCACGAGGTCTGCGAAGAGAGACAGGCTACGGCTAGGCGTAAAGGCACCGGCACTGGCGGACTGTTTGATCGCTAGGGTGGACCACTTGCCCGACTAAAATTAGGGGTCACACATCTCAGAGGTGATCTCGTAGGAATGGCGGCGAGGTTTCCCCCTGACCCCATGGTTAACGCCACGCCAAAAAACATTCGGCCCCTCTGCACAAATACTTGCCGGTTCGATGGCACAACATCCCTATACCTTTGGCTCTTGGGCAGCTTTCGGCGGCTTCCCTTCGCTATCGCCAAAACCAAAAGAAAACGGCACCGATGGAATGATCCACGTGAAGATTGCCAGCACGTGAGCCAGCAACACCCAGAAGAAAAAAACGGTGTGAATGAAATCAAAGCCTGAGTGTTGAATGATTTGTCGCACAGCCACGATTATGAGGCCAACATGAAGCAACGGTGCGACCAAGAAGAAGAAATTGTTGGCAATCGCATGCGCGTACATTAGAACTTTGAACATTCCGTTCGGTTGATGCCAATCAATCCCCCAGATGTTTAGCTTAGTTCGGAACATTTTGAGCGTTGGCTCAGATGCGGTTTCGGCAAAGTTTATCAAATCTGGGTCAAGCTCGTATTTTTTAGCCAGCCGGTTGTTGAACACAAAGTAGAGTTGAGAATAGCAAAGCCAAGTTGCGAACGAAAACGTGAAAATATAGACAGAAGCCGACGCAAGACCGACAAGGACCTCGATCAGCGCTGGTATGTCTAGCATGTTAATACTAGTGCCGGGAATTGCGATGTTCCGTCCCGAGACAGCTACCGCCAATAGCGCGTCTATGATCACGAGGCCCTTGAGTGTAGCATCTCGGCGCTGGTGCGCTTCGTTCAGTCGCAGAAGATATTTCGATGCCAATTCAGACTCTAGTTTTTCATCTTTCGCAAGATTTAGCTCCGAATTGAAAGCTTCCATAAGTCGGGTTAAGGGCGTCATTTTGATTGTGCGCACTACGGTCCCTCCGTTGACGCCGCCATATCGCCAGAGTCGCGATCTTTCGTCTAGTGAAGCAGTCCCCGTTGAAATTCAAATACCTGCCAATTTCAAACCACTTCGAATTGGGTACACCTCAAGCGAATCACCTTGGGCCTGCTAAAAGCCCACTTCGATAAAGACCATTGACAATCTGGCCGGCGTTTCAAGGTCGCTTATCGCAAAAGCGACTATCGTGACCGAAACACGCTTCTTGTCGGATGGGCGCGGGAATGCCCCGCGAGTGTCCGCGGGTTTTCGAACTGAAATTTCGATTAAGAAAGTAGACTGTTATTTTATTGCCGATTTCGGTGTTGCGGGCGTGTCGCGAACGTTGTTTCTTTCGACAGATAGTCCCATCTGAAGGGACTATCTCTAGCGCGCAGGAAAGGCCAGGACATGACGGAGTTGAAGACACGATCCCGGCCGACGGGTGCAACCGCCGTTCTGGGCCGCACTGGATTTCCGCATATTACGTCAGCAACCGGGGGCGAACTCAGCGTCGTCACCGGCCCATTGCAGCCGGGTTTCAATCCACTCGACCTGCTTTACGCGTCGCTATCCGCCTGCCTGACCATGAGCGCCCGCATCGCCGCAAGCCAGAGGGGCGTGCTCGACAGGGTGACGGAAATCAGCGCAGAAGTGACCGGCAAGAAGGCGACGGACGGGCTTTCACGGGTTCAGACTTTCAACATCGTCTTTACGATCAAGGGCGACATCGACGATGAGACGCGCAACGCCATTGCGCGGGCGGCTGAAGACGAAATCTGCACGGTCAGCAACACGATCCGCGGCAATCCCGATTTCTCGACGACCGTCTCCGGCTAACCTCTTGAACATCCGCCCATTGGCAAGCCGCGTGTGTTTGACTATGGATACGCCCAAGCAATTCTGGAGTATGCCATGAAAATCACGATGATCGGCGCCGGTTATGTTGGGCTTGTCTCTGGCGTCTGTTTCGCCGATTTCGGCCATGAGGTGGTCTGTATCGATAAGGACGCGAGCAAGATCGACGCGCTCATTGCCGGACGCATTCCGATCTTCGAGCCGGGCCTGGAACAGCTGGTCGCCGACAATGTCAAGGATGGGCGTCTGAGCTTCAGCACCGATCTGGCCACGAGCGTCTCGCAGAGCGACGTGATCTTCATTGCGGTCGGCACGCCCTCGCGGCGCGGCGACGGCCATGCCGACCTTTCCTATGTCTACGATGCCGCCCGCGAGATCGCCACGCATGTGACCGGCTTCACCGTCATCGTCACCAAGTCGACGGTTCCGGTCGGCACCGGCGACGAGGTCGAGCGGATCATGCGCGAAACCAATCCGGACGCCGACATCGCGGTCGTCTCCAATCCGGAATTTTTGCGCGAGGGTGCGGCGATCGACGATTTCAAGCGGCCCGACCGCATCGTCATCGGCCTCAACGACGAGCGCGCCCGCGGCGTCATGACCGAGGTCTACCGGCCGCTCTATCTCAACCAGGCGCCGCTGCTCTTCACCACGCGGCGCACCTCCGAACTGATCAAATATGCCGGCAATGCCTTCCTCGCCATGAAGATCACCTTCATCAACGAGATGGCCGACCTGTGCGAAAAGGTCGGTGCCAATGTCCAGGAGGTCGCCCGCGGCATCGGCCTTGATGGCCGCATCGGCTCGAAATTCCTGCATGCGGGCCCCGGCTATGGCGGCTCCTGCTTCCCGAAGGATACGCTGGCGCTGGTCAAGACGGCGCAGGATCACGAGAGCCCGGTGCGGCTGATCGAAACCACCGTCGCCGTCAACGACAACCGCAAGCGCGCCATGGGCCGCAAGGTGATCGCCGCGGCCGGCGGCGACGTGCGCGGCAAGAAGATCGCCGTGCTCGGCCTCACCTTCAAGCCCAACACCGACGACATGCGCGACAGCCCGGCGATCGCCATTATCCAGGCGCTGACGGACGGCGGCGCCGTCGTCACCGGCTACGACCCGGAAGGCATGGAGAATGCGAGAAACGTCATCGACGGCATCGCCTATGCCGACAGCCCCTATGAGGCGGCGCAAGACGCCGATGCGCTCGTCATCGTCACCGAGTGGAACGAGTTCCGCGCGCTCAACCTCGACCGGCTGAAATCGTCGATGAAAAACCCCGTGCTTGTCGATCTCAGGAACATCTATCACCGCGATGAAGTGACCAAGTACGGTTTCAGCTATACGAGTGTCGGCCGGCCGGAATAAGGGCGGCATCTCGATCGACCGCAGGGAAAGCAAGGAGCCGGTATGCGCTATCTGATCACAGGAACGGCAGGTTTCATCGGGTTCCACCTGGCCAAGCGGCTGCTCGATGACGGCCATTTCGTCACCGGCTTCGACGGCATGACGCCTTATTATGACGTCCGGCTCAAGGAGCGGCGCCACGCCATCCTGTCCCGCTCGAACGGCTTCCGGCCGGTGATCGGCATGCTGGAGGATGCGAGCGCGCTGCAAACGGCCGCGGAGATCGGCGAGCCGGACGTCATCGTCCACCTCGCAGCCCAAGCCGGCGTCCGTTACAGTCTGGAGAACCCCAAGGCCTATGTCGATTCCAACCTGATCGGCTCCTGGAACATCCTTGAACTGGCGAAAGCGGTGCAGCCCAAGCACCTGCTGCTTGCCTCCACCTCCTCGATCTACGGCGCCAACGAGAAAATACCCTTCGCAGAGACCGACCGGGCCGACGAGCCGATGACGCTCTACGCCGCGACGAAGAAATCGGCCGAGCTGATGGCGCATAGCTATGCTCATCTCTACGGCGTGCCGACCACCGCCTTCCGCTTCTTCACGGTCTACGGACCCTGGGGACGCCCGGACATGGCGCTGTTCAAATTCGTCGACAGCATCCTTCACGACCGGCCGATCGAGATCTACGGCGAAGGCCACATGAGCCGCGACTTTACCTATATCGACGACCTCGTCGAAGGCATCGTCCGGTTGATGGGCGTCGTGCCGGCGGAGGAAAATCGCATCGACGACATCGATACGCTGTCGCGTCACGCGCCCTTTCGCATTGTCAATATCGGCGGCGGGCAGCCGGTGGAACTGATGCGCTTCGTCGAGACAGTCGAGGCTGCGGCCGGCCGGCCGGCGATCCGCACGATGCTGCCGATGCAGCAGGGTGACGTGCCGCGAACCTTTGCCGCTCCGGACCTTCTGAATGCGCTGACGGGCTTCACGCCGTCCATATCGGTGGAGGAAGGCGTCAAACGCTTCGTCGACTGGTATCGCGCGGAGATGGTCAGCGCCTGAGAATGGCTGCGCTCGATCCACCTTCAGCCGAATCATCAAAACGGTTCGACGCGGCCGGAAGCATTGGAATCCTGTATGGAAAGCCTCGGAGGACGTCGCACTGCACATGTTCTGTTGCTGCGGTGCATACTTTGCTAGCTTTCGAAGGCGCCTGTGCCAGCCGCACCCCTTCATTATCCGCACTCCGGCTTGACAGAGGTCATCACACGGGCCATAAGAAACTCCTAATCTGGTTAGCGTATATTTAATTTTCGGAGCGGGTCTCCCTAGTCCAATCCATTTAACGGGGTTCAATTATGTTTAAACGTTCTTTGCTGATCACGACTCTTGCGCTTTGCGCTTCCGTTTCTTTCGCATATGCACAGGCCGCGCCATCCGCTGGCGCAGTTTCGGGCCTCGCGACCTGCTCCAGCGATTGCGCTGTCCAGGCCCAGAGCATCGCTGATGAAATCAGCGCGATGCCGTCTGGTCCGGCAAAGGACAGGCTCCTTCTTTCGCTTGTCAAGGCGATCGGTACTCTCGCCATTGCAAATCCTGAGCTCTCCGCGGCTCTTGGCGGCATCGCAGCATCGGCTCAGGCAGGATTGAGCCCGGCAGCGGCGGCCGCAGTTCCCTTCGTTGAGCAGGTCGTGTCCGCCCTCCAGGCGGGCACCCCCGGCGCTGCCACTGCCGCTGTCAACGATCCAAGCTTGGGCGACACCCCAGCCAGCTGAGCTGGCGAATTGATTTGGCTGCTGATTTTGAAAAGGCGCCTTGCGGGGCGCTTTTTTTATACTGTATTTTTGCGGTCCGTACGGAGCGCCGAGATCGTGCGGGGTGGCGAGCTATTTCCCGTAGTGGCACAATTGTGATGTTTTAACTTGCGCTTGATGCGGCAAGGTCCTGCAATATAGGAATACTATTATAACCCTTGTCATAGAAGTGAAGACGTAAGCCTCGCCCAAACCCCTGCTGGTACGGTACACCCAGATACTCGAACCTTTGATCCGTTTGCGCGTTCATGATTGCTTTCGCGACATTCGGCTTCGGTTTTCGTCCCCCAAATACAATCTGAGCGGCAGGAATGAAATTTTTCAGTAGCGTCCGGGTTCGACCTTTCGAAAAGCATTCAGGCCGGAGAGACCCCGCCAGAGACGGCGCGCCATGGTAAAGCAGAGAAAATGGATCGCGATGGTATGTTGCTTGCTGATTTCGGCGGCGAGCGGCTACGGCCTGTGGCGCGAACTGGCGCCGTTTATGGCCAAACCCATCGAGCAGGCGCTGACCCCGGACGGCTACGCTGGCGAAGACTTTGATTTCGGCCTTTCGTCCTATTCGAAGACGCTGGTCATGAAGGACTGTTTCCGTATCGTGCTGGCCTATAGGGACATCGACATGATCGACGAAGCGGCGCGCGATGTGGTGTCGAAATGCGCCAATCGCGCCTCGGACATCGTTGCGACAACGCCGACGGACTCCTTCGCCTGGCTGGTGCGCGCCGCCGCGTCGGTTCGCCTGCTCGCCAGGGACGAGTTCAACGCCGCCCTCAGGCAATCGCAATTGACCGGCCCCAACGAACAATGGATCGCCCGTTTTCGCGTCAGTCTGGCGGAGACCTATTTTCCGCAACTCAGCGCCGAGACCGTCAAATTGGAAGCCGCTGACCTGAAGCTGCTTGTCAGCAGCGAGAGAGGTGTCAAGCTCATTGCAGAACGCTATGTCTCCAATCCGGATTTCCGGGCGCGGATCACTGCCATCGTCGAAGCGATGCCGCAGGACCGGCAAATCGTCTTTCTGAGAAACGTCAAGAAATCGATGGGCAAGGGATGATCCGGGTTCCTGTTTTGCGATATCCATGCCAAGGCCTGATTGGAATACCGGCACCGGGTCCGCGCGCACCAGCATCCGCACCGGCACAAGAATGGCAGGCCTGAGACCATGACGAAGACGGCGCGCTACCACTCGGACCGCTTCCGGCTGAACAACCAGCTGATGTGGCCCATTCTTCTGGTTTTGTTCCTTTCGCCCTTCGCGTTCGGAAGCATCAAGCCCTCCTTCTGGCTGCTGTGGTCCATGCTGATCTCGCTGTGCGGCGCCGTTCTCTTCGGCCGCATGGCGCTGTCCAACGCCCGGTTCAGGATCGCGCCGCGCAAACTGCCGGTACTGTTCTGTCTTTTCGCCCTTCTCGGCGCCTACATGATCGTCCAGGTGCTCCCGCTTGGCGCTTTGTCTCCGGCGGTTACCAGCATTGCCGATCCGAGCGCCATCATCGCCGTCGATACGATCAGCCTGGCGCCGCACGATACGATCCTCGCGCTCGCGCGCTGGGCGACCTATGGCCTGCTTTTCTTCCTGGTGCTGCAAATCACCAGCAACCCGCAGCGCGCCCGCGCGTTCATCAATCTCATCTACTGGGCCATCGTCATCCACGCCGTCGTCGGGCTGCTGTTCCTCGTGCAGTTCGGCGACACGATCCTTGGCATTCCGAAGTGGAAATATTTCGGCTCGGCGTTGGGCGGCTTCATCAATCGCAACTCGTTTGCCACCTTCCTTGCCTTCGGCAGCGTGCTTGGCATCAACCTGATGATCGAGCGGATGACCGAGAAGCCCTTGGGAAAAGGCGACTACTCGACTTTGGGGACCTATCTCGGCAAGGGCGGCGTGGTTACCATCGGTCTTGGTTGGCTGGTCCTGGTCATCACGCTTGTCGCCACAAACTCGCGCATGGGCCTCTTTGCCGCCTGTTGCGGCATGATTGCCTCGGTCGCGCTGGCGCTTGCCAAGAAGACCGCCGGTGCCAACAGGGCCGGCATCTGGATCCTGCTGCTTGTCATCCCCATCATTGTCGGCCTCGGCATGTTTGGCTACGGCGCGGTATTTCTGGAGCGCCTGGGCAGCCTCGAAGCTTCATCGGAGGTTCGAATGCAGTTGTACCAACAGGTTCTGCAGATGATCGAAACCCGCCCTCTGCTCGGGTTCGGTGGCAATAGCTTCGAATATGCCTATCCGCTGTTCCATCAGGCGCCGGTCAGCGTCGATCTCGTCTGGGACAAGGCGCACTCCACCTATCTGGCGCTCTGGGCCGAATACGGCCTGATTTTCGGCAGCCTGCCGCTGCTGATTGTTGGGATCATTGTGTTTCAGCTGGGTGCGGCCTATGTGAAGGCGCCGGGGCAGGACATGCTGGTGCGCTGCGGTCTTTGCGTCATACTGGTCGGCGCCGTGCATTCGCTGGTCGACTTCAGCCTCGAGATCGAAGCCGTGATGTTCGCGTTCGTCGCCATTGTCGCCACAGCGTGGGCGCGGCAATTCGAGCTCATGAACGCTGGCGAGAGGGGCGGGTCATGATCCGCGGCATTCTCGATTTTCTGCGCGGTGGTGTGGACACGCCAGTGACCGTGCAAAGACAGAAACTTCTCTTCGAGGGCGGCCCGGATCACATCTATGCTGTCGGCGACGTGCATGGCTGTGACGATCTTCTCGGCAGGCTGGAGGATTTGATCTTCGAGGACTGCCGCAAGCGTGCGGGTACCAAATGGCTGATCATGCTCGGCGACTACGTGGACCGCGGACCAAAGTCGGCATCCGTGCTCGACCGGCTGACAGCCAAGCCTCGTGCAGACGTCAAGCGCTTCTGCCTTGCCGGCAATCATGAGGAGGTGATGCTTGATTTCCTGCGTAATCCGTCTTCCGACCATCGCTGGCTGGACTTCGGGGGACTGGAGACGCTCTATTCCTACGGCCTCCACAAGCTGCCGGCCAATCGCCAGGCCCTGAAGAACCTGCTGCATTCCCGCATTCCGGACGAGCACGTTGCCTTTCTCGAATCCCTACCATCCATGCTGAGCATACCGGGATTTTGTTTTGTCCACGCCGGCCTTCGTGATGGTGTGGCGCTCGCCGAGCAGGAGGATGCGGACCTGTTGTGGCTACGCCCTCCAGCGAACGCGAAAACTGTGGCTACAAATGGCGTCATCGCAATCCACGGCCACACGCCGGTCGCTAAAGTCCAAGTGGGTCCGCTGCAGATCAATGTCGATACCGGCGCCTACATGAGCGGAATATTGTCCGCAGTGCGACTTTCTCGCCGCAGTGTTCCAGAGATCATTCAGTGCAGTTAATGATGTTTGAATTTCGCAATTGTCGGCCGTCCGCAATCTGATAGAACTGTGGCGATGCTGCATTGCAGCAATTTAAAAAAACACTTTTACAGTTTTTACAATAACAGCGATCGCTGTGCAGATAATGGTTGTGTGCAAATGGATGCAGAAATTGACCTCAAAGGCATTCTTGGGTTGATACGCCGCCAGCTTTGGCTGATTTTATCAACAATTGCCGCTATACTCGTCCTGACAATTATATTCACTTACTCCCTTACGCCAAAATATACTGCAACATCCCTTATTCTTGTCGATACAAGCACAAAAAACCTTCTTGATTCGGACAATATCATTTCCAATCCGAGCGCTGACAACTCTCGCGTCGAAAGCGAGGTCGGCATTCTCAAATCCGATCGCATTCTGCTCAATGTCGTGAGCGAAAACGACCTCGTCTCCGACGGCGAATTCGGCATCGCGGTTTCGCTGAAAGACAGGATCCTGAGCTGGCTGCGCATCCCGCTTCCGCCGGCCCCAACCGGTGAGGCGGCCCTGTCGCGCGTCCTCGCCTCCTTCAAATCAGCCATAACCGTCAGCCGCAGCGGCCTGACCTACCTGATCACGGTCGGCGTGGTTTCAAAGGATCCGGCAAAAGCCGCGAAGCTCGCCAATTCGATGAGCGAAACCTACATCAGGGAACAGATCAACGCGAAGGTATCTGCGACGCTCACCAAACGCGATTCGATCCAGAAGCAGGCGGAGGCTGCCAACGCGGCAATCGTCGAAAACGAAAAGAACTTCGATTCCTATATTACCGGCAATATCGACCGGCTGGAGAAGCAGGCCAATTCATCGGGGCTGACCACGCTTCGCGCCGAGCTCGAGAAAGTCAACCAGGACCGGGCGGCCGAGCTCGGCCGGATCGAATCGCTGCAGAAATCACTGCAAGCGCAGGATTTCTCGACGCTGGTGACGCAGCTTGGATCGGATGCGCTCGATGAGTTGCAGAAACAGCGCGAAAACCTCGCAACGCGGATCGCCTCGACCGGCGACAGCAGCGCCGAGGCGATCAGCCTGCGTGAAGAACTTGCCAAGGTCGACAAATCGCTGGCAAACGCGGCGTCGCAGGAAGTCAACAACCTGCAGCAGACGGTCAATAACTACCAGCAGCAGGCAAACGAGGTTCGCCAGAAGATTCGCAGCACGGTTCTGCAAAGCAACCTGCCGCCGGAAGTGCTGACCGAAATCTACAGCCTGCAGCAATCCTCCGAGATCGCCCGCAATCAGTACCAGACCCTTTTGTCCCGACTGCAGGAGCTTGATGCGCAGGCTTCGCTGCAGCTGCCGGACAGCCGCGTGGTTTCGGCCGCGCTGACTCCGACCCTGCCGTCGTTCCCCAACAGCAAGGTGATCCTGGGACTGTCGCTCATCGTTTCCATCGGTCTCGGCCTTGGTCTTGCCATTCTGCGCGAATATTTCATTGGCGGTTTCGTCAGCGAAAATCAGATCGAAGCCGTCCTGAAAGTGCCGCTCTCGGCCATCGCCCCGCGCCAGGCGACCGGCGACGAGCATCACAAGCTGGCGAACCCAACCTCCAGCCTGGCCGATCTCATGGTGACGGCACCGCTCTCACTCTTCAGCGAAAGCGTCCGGCGGCTTCGGCTGACGCTCGACCAGCAGGAAAGGAAGAATCCGGCGCCGAAGCGGCAGGATAGCGACGAGGGCGCGATCATCATGGTTTCCTCCGCGCTGCCGGCGGAAGGAAAGTCGACCATGGCGCTGTCTCTCGCCCGCGCCTATGCGCTGACCGGCAAGCGGACACTGCTGATCGATTGCGACCTGCGCAAGCCGAGCGTCAACAAGCATCTCAATCTCGAGCCGAACCACGATTTCATCGACTATCTGCGACAGGATCGCAATTCGGCGACGCTGACCTCGCTGATCATGCGCGATCCGCTCTCCAACCTGACCGTGCTGCTCGGCGGACGGCGCAGCGACATCGCCACGGACGAACTCGTGATGAGCGAGAAGATGGGCCGGATTCTCGCCAGCGCCCGCAAGCACTTCGACTACGTCATTCTCGACACGCCGCCGGTCGAACCGGTCGTGGACGGCCTCTACCTCGCCCGTCACGCCGATATGATCGTCTTCGTCATCAAATGGGCGAGCACGCCGCAATCGAGCGCCAAGCGGGCCGTCGCCGCGCTCAAGGAGAACAGGAACCCGGACGCCGGCATCGTCACCCTGCTCAACCAGCAGGATCGCACCAAGATGTCGGGCAACTACAGCTACTCCGGGTACTACACCGAATAGACATCTCAAATTCGGGATCAGGGGGCGCCGCGCGTCCCTTTTTTTTGCCTGGAGGCGAGCAAAGCCATGCGGCACAGGCATTGCCGCGAAAAAAATCGAAACCCGTAAAATTGTATCTTTCCACTTAAGCGCACTGAAAAGCGTCCGCATGTATCGTGATGATACAGGTGGACGAAACGGATGTGCTCCGCTTCGCAGCATGATGCGCCTCCCACCGATCCGAAATGATTTCGGTCCAATAAAAAAAGGCCTTGGACAGAAGGCTACGGACAACAGGGACACGGATCATGTTCAAGAAAGCAATCATGGCGCTGGCGACCATCGCAGCTCTTGGCGCCACCAGCATGTCTTCGGCCTACGCCATCAATCTCGGTTCGGCGCGCGGCGCCGTGAAGGTTCACCGCCAGACCTCGGTGGCGCCGATCGCATTTTCGCTCTATTGCCTCGATCATATCGAGGAGTGCACCAAGAGCTCGAAGTCGCAGGTCGCCTATACCTCGAAAATCCGCGGCCTGCTTGCCTCGGTCAACCGCTCGGTCAACCGCAGCATCCGCCCGCTGAACGAGCGACGCGACGTCTGGTCGCTCAACCCGAGCTTCGGCGATTGCGACGACTATGTCATGACCAAGCGCAGCTTTCTCATCCGCGCCGGCGTTCCGTCCAGCGCGCTGCGCGTCGCCGTGGTGCGCACGCCGCGCGGCGAGGGCCACGCGATCCTGCTGGTCAAGACCTCCGCTGGGGAATTCGCCCTCGACAACCTGCGCAAGACGATCGTCAAGCGCAACCAGACCGGCTACCGCTTCCTCAGCGTCGCATCGGCCGATCCGACCCGCTGGTCGACAAACTGAGAGCGTCAAAAGATAGGAGTAACGGGGAGAGCACTTGCCCTCCCCGCTCGCCTTTGCCGCGGCCGCGCTTTGGATCAAAGCAATCCGCGTGCGGCGAGATTGCGCATCAGCGCTGACGGGCCGAATGTCCAGGGCGGGCATTCCGTCGCGAGGCGCACGGTATTGGTGAGCGAGCCGAGATGCGCGTTCGAGATCGTGACGACATCGCCGAGCTTATGGGTGAAGCCCTGCCCCGGCGCGTCGCGGTCTTCGACAGGCGCAAACAGCGTTCCCATGAACAGCATGAAACCATCGGGATACTGATGGTGACGGCCGATCGTCTGGGAGACCAGATCGAGCGGATCGCGGCTGATTTCCCGCATCGTGCTTGATCCTTTCAACAGGAAACCATCCGGGCCGCTGATCGTCAGTGACAGATCGGCATTGCGCACGTCGTCGATCGAATAGGTGGCATCGAACAGGCGGATGAAAGGGCCGATGGCGGACGATGCATTGTTGTCCTTGGCCTTGCCGAGCAGCAGCGCCGAGCGCCCCTCGACATCGCGCAGATTGACATCATTGCCGAGGGTGGCGCCCTTGACGCGGCCCTGGCTGTCGACGGCCAGCACGATTTCCGGCTCCGGATTGTTCCATCTGGAAATCGGATGCAGGCCGACGGATGCACCCCAGCCGACGGAGGCCAGGACCTGCGCCTTGGAAAACACCTCGGCATCCGGACCGATACCGACTTCCAGATATTGCGACCAGACGCCCTCTTCGATGAGCGCCGCCTTCACCTTCGCCGCTTCCGGCGACCCTGCCTTCAGGTCGCGCAAGCTGTCGCCGATGATGGCGGTCACGCGCTCGCGCATCTTTTCCGCCAGCGCCGGGTTTCCGGCAGCCTTTTCCTCAATGACGCGTTCAAGCATCGACCGGGCGAAGGTGACGCCGCAAGCCTTGACCGCCTGCAGGTCGCAGGGTGCCAGAAAATGCATGGTCGAGAAATCGCCAGCCGCCTCCACCGAACCACCCATGACGGCTTCCAACGACGCGAGATGCTCGCCCTCCTGCTGCATGAGGAATGCGACCGGATCATCGCGTTCGATGAGGTCGCGCATCGTCGGCGCCTCTTTCGAGGTGATGTCGTAGAGATCGCCGCCGCGCAGCACCACCAGGGACGGGCCAGCGACATCCGGCCGCCAGAGGCGCCCTACGAATGTCCCCGTTTCAAAACTATCGCTCATCGCCGCCATGTTACCCTCCCCGCTGAATGCCTGCTGCGGCAAGATAACGGCCGCCGGATCGGGGGCAAGATGCGAAACGGAAAAACAACGCTGCTGCCCCGGAAAGAATACTGCGACATCTCGCGAAATGACCCAAAGAATGTTCGCGCGACAGGCAACGATTATTTAATTTTACTGATTTTCTGATAGCACCGGAGACAGTGAATAAGTCTGCGACGCCAGCCGTTGCACAGATGGACACGAGAGGGGATGAGGGACATGAGCTTTACGGAAACGACGACGACCTCCTGGTTTTCACGGCTGAAGAACGGGCTGATCGGCCTCGTCATAGGCCCGCTCCTGGTGCTCGGTATGATCTGGCTGCTCTCCTGGAACGAAGGCCGCTCGGTGCAGACCTATCGGGCGCTCGCGGAGGGTGCCGGCATTGTCGTCTCCGTCGACAGCGGCACCATCGATCCGGCCAATGAAGGTAAGCTGGTGCACATATCCGGATCGGTGAAGCCCGATGGCACGCCGGAGGATCCGGCGCTCGGCGTTTCCGCCAAGGGGGCTGCCGGCCTCAACCGCAAGGTCGAGATGTATCAATGGGTCGAGGACAGCAAGAGCGAGACCCAGAAGACGCTTGGCGGCGGCGAAGAGACCATCACGACCTATACCTATAAGAAAGAATGGCGCTCGCGGCGGGTCGATTCCTCCGATTTCAAGCAGGCCGATCAGCACCAGAACCCCGACATGCCGATCGAGGGCGAGCACTTCACGGTGGCGACCGCAACGCTCGGCGCCTTCACGGTCGATGGCAGGGCGGTTGCCGATCTCGGCACGGACAGCCCGGTCACGCTCTCCCCCGATGTCGCCGGCCAGGTGACTTCGGCGCTCGGTTCCGACAAGCCGGTCAAGGCGGACGGAACGACGATCTATGTCTCGCAGAACCGCCAGAGCCCGGCGATCGGCGATCTGCGCATCAGCTTCAGCCGCGAGGACATTTCCGAGGCGAGCTTCGTCGGCGCGCAGAAGCGCGCGACCGTCGCTGGGTATAAGTCCTCCAATGGACGCGAGCTGTTTCTGAGCGCTGCCGGTAATGTCGGTGCAGCGGAAATGTTCGAGGCAGCCCAGAGCGAGAATACGCTGATCACCTGGCTGATACGCTTCGGCGGCCTGCTCGGCATGTTCATCGGCTTCGTCATCATGTTGTCGATCCTCGGCATCATCGCCGACGTCATTCCCTTTGTCGGCTCGATCGTCGGTTTCGGGACGTCGATCATCGCCGGCATCCTGACGCTGATCCTCGGGCCGCTGGTCATCGCCATCGCCTGGATCGCCTATCGACCGGTGCTGGCGATCATCGTCATCGCCCTTGGCATCCTGTTGGCGGCGGCGCTGATTTATCTCCGGCGCAACAAGGCAGTTGCTGCTCCAACGGCATCAACGGCGACTTTCGGTCGGACCTGATGCTGACTGCGCGCCCGAACCGGCGCGCCGTCTCCGGCTTCACTTCACAGAACACCGTTCGTGGCGACGCAGGCCGCTTGGCAAATCTACCGCCGGACGTTTGCGTTTGAACGTCGTTCTCTCTAGCCTGCAGTCCCTTCAACGCGAATGTAGCTGACACAGGCACCGGATGTTTCTCGTCTCGAAAGTCTTCTGGCTGCTTGCCCAGCCACTGTCCCTGATCTTCCTGCTTCTGATCCTGAGTTATGTTTTCGGTGGCGTGGGCTTTCAACGGCTGCGCGGGTTCTTCTCCGGGCTCGCGGCGACCCTGCTGTTTTTGACGCTGTTCACCAGTTGCGGTGCGGTGATGCTGCAGGTGCTGGAGAACCGCATTGCCCGGCCTGCAAACCTGCCGGCCAATCTCTCTTGCATCATCATCCTTGGTGGCGCGTTCGAGAACGAAGTAATCGCTGCGCGCGGCGGCATGGAATTCAATCAGGCGGCCGACCGTTTCGTCGAGGGGCTGAAGCTGGCGCAGGCTTATCCAGCAGCGAAAATCCTGGTTTCCGGCGGCGACGGTTCGTTCAGCGGCAAATATGAGGGCGATGCAGAGACGTCCATAGCCTTCTTTTCCACCTTCGGCATTGCGCCGGACCGGATCATCCGTGAGGACCAGTCACGAACCACTTTCGAGAATGCAGACAATACCAAGGAGCTGCTCGAGAGCTACGGCCTTTCGGATTGCGCCCTGATCACCTCGGCTTTCCACATGCCGCGGTCGGTCGGCCTGTTTCGCAAGCTCGGCATTCCGGTAACGCCCTGGCCGGTAGACTATCGCACCAGCGGGCAGCTTTCCCTCGGCCCGGATTTCAGCCAGCCTTCGCTGAATGCGCAACTGACGACGACTGCGATGCGCGAATGGACCGGACTGATCGCCTATTACATCAGCGGCAGGACGCATGTGCTTTTCCCGCAATAGGCCGGCCGTTGACGGAAGAGTGCCATTGTGGTCCTTCTCGGTTTTCTGGCTGGGGGGAAACATGCCGATCCTGGAAATTCTCGACTATGCCGGGGTCGCGGTGTTTGCGGCGACCGGGGCGCTTTCCGCCTCGCGCAAGCAGCTCGACATCATCGGCTATATCTTCCTCGCCTCCGTGACCGGCATCGGCGGCGGCACTCTGCGCGATGTCATTCTCGGCGCAACGCCCGTCTTCTGGGTCAGCAACCCGATCTATCTGGTCGTCTGCGGCTGCGCCGGTCTCCTGGTCTTCTTCTCCGCCCATATGATGGAATCGCGCTATAAATTCCTGGTCTGGCTGGATGCCATCGGGCTTTCGGCCTATTGCGTCATGGGGGCGGCCAAGGGGCTATCGGCGACCGGATCGCCGATCGTGGCACTGGTCACCGGCATGCTGACGGCGACCTTCGGCGGCATCCTGCGCGATCTGCTCGCGGGCGAACCATCGGTGCTGCTGCGCCCGGAGATCTATGTGACGGCCGCGCTCGCCGGCTCCGGCGTCTTTACCACGGCAACCTATTTCGGCGCATCGCTGCTCGTTGCTTCAAGCCTTGGTGTCATGACGGCTTTTGCCGTGCGGGGCGGGGCCCTGAAATACGGGTGGACGCTGCCGACCGGCGACCCGCGGCCCGGCCGTCATCCTGACGATGTGATGTAAGGAGGAAGGTCAGCCGCGCTTGCGGCGCAGGCGGATCACCACGTCGACATGGGCGATTTCCATGCCTTCCGGCGGCTCGGGCAGGTTGTCGATCGTGATGCTGCTGACCGGGATGTCGAGCACCTCGTTGTGACCCTCGACGAAGAAGTGATGGTGGTCGGACACATTGGTGTCGAAATAGGTCTTGGCGCTCTCGACGGCGAGAACGCGGATCATGCCGGCTTCGGTGAACTGGTGCAGGGTGTTGTAAACCGTCGCAAGCGATACCGGAACACCCGCGGCCACGGCTTCCTCGTGCAATTCTTCCACCGTCAGATGACGGTCGCCCTTGGCAAAGATCAGGTCTGCAAGCGCCATGCGCTGACGCGTCGGCCTAAGGCCGGAACGGCGGAGGCGTTCTTCCGAACGGATCTCGATGGCAGTCGTCATACGGACGGGTCCAGACTTTCAAGCTATTGCACAACACATTACCTGTGCCGATATAACTTTTGCTGCGAATGCTTTCAATAGTAAGCGAGGGGTCCAAGGCGGCCAAGCCGTGAAAAACAGCCTGAATCTTGGGGCAAAAGCCAATTATCTCTGGCTGTTGCAGTCCCCATCATGTATGCGACGGCGGAAATAGACCTTGTGCTTGACTGGGCAGGGATGCGCAACACGACTTGGAACCGTCACGTCGACGCTTCAAATTGTGCCTGTCTTGCTCTAAACCAAGTCAACGAAAAACGGATGTAGCGGGGAAACGACAGTTCATGACGACCAGACAATCCAGCTTCAACTATGAAGAGATCCTGACCTGCGGTCGGGGCGAACTGTTTGGCCCGGGAAATGCCCAGCTGCCCCTGCCGCCGATGCTGATGGTTCATCGCATCACGGACATCTCCGAAACCGGAGGTGCGTTCGACAAGGGTTATATCCGCGCCGAATATGACGTCCGTCCCGATGATTGGTATTTCCCCTGCCATTTCCAGGGCAATCCGATCATGCCGGGTTGCCTTGGCCTTGACGGCATGTGGCAGCTGACGGGCTTCTTCCTCGGCTGGCTTGGCGAGGAAGGTCGCGGCATGGCGCTTTCCACCGGTGAAGTAAAGTTCAAGGGCATGGTTCGCCCGCATACCAAGCTCATCGAGTATGGCATCGACTTCAAGCGCGTCATGCGTGGTCGGCTTGTGCTTGGCACGGCCGATGGCTGGCTAAAGGCCGATGGCGAGACCATATACCAGGCAAGCGACCTTCGCGTCGGACTGTCGAAGGAAAAGGCTGCCTGAGCCGCGGGTCAGCCGCTCTCAGAACAATTAAGAAGAGGTCATCGACATGAGACGGGTTGTTGTCACGGGTCTGGGCATTGTTTCCTCGATCGGGAACGATGCGCAGGAGGTCACCGCGTCGCTGCGCGAGGCAAAATCCGGCATTTCGTTTTCGAACGATTTTGCCGAACACGGTTTCAAATGCCAGGTCTGGGGCGCGCCCAATATCGACACGACCGACCTTGTCGACCGCCGCGCAGCCCGTTTCCTGTCACAGGGCGGCACGTGGAACCATGTGGCCATGAAACAGGCGATCGCCGACTCGGGCCTCGAAGAGAAGGATGTCGGCGGCAACGAGCGCACCGGCATCATCATGGGTTCGGGCGGCCCCTCGACCCGCACGCTGATCGATGCGGCAGAAATCACCCTCAAGAACAATTCGCCCAAGCGCATCGGCCCGTTCGCCGTGCCGAAGGCGATGTCGTCCACGGCATCCGCGACGCTTGCGACCTGGTTCAAGATCCACGGCGTCAACTACTCGATCTCGTCGGCCTGCTCGACCTCGGCGCACTGCATCGGCAATGCGACGGAAATGATCCAGTGGGGCAAGCAGGACGTGATGTTCGCCGGCGGCCACGAAGACCTCGACTGGACCATGTCGAACCTGTTCGACGCCATGGGTGCCATGTCCTCCAAGTACAACGACACGCCCTCGACCGCTTCGCGCGCCTATGATGTTTCCCGCGACGGCTTCGTCATCGCCGGCGGCGCCGGTGTCCTGGTCCTGGAAGAGTTGGAGCACGCCAAGGCCCGCGGCGCCAAGATCTACGCTGAAATCACCGGCTACGGCGCAACCTCCGACGGCTACGACATGGTCGCTCCGTCGGGCGAAGGCGCTGTCCGCTGCATGCGCCAGGCGCTCGCCACGGTGAAGGGCGACGTCGACTACGTCAACACGCACGGCACCTCGACTCCGGTGGGCGACTCGAAGGAAATCGGCGCGATCCGCGAAGTCTTCGGAAACAAGATCCCGCATATCCAGTCGACCAAGTCGCTGACCGGCCACTCCCTGGGTGCTGCCGGCGTGCAGGAATCGATCTATTCGCTTCTGATGATGCAGGCCGGTTTCATCGGCGAAAGCGCCCACATCACCGAGCTCGATCCGGAATTCGACGGCGTGCCGATCGTGCGCAAGCGCATCGACAACGCCAAGATCGACATTGCGCTTTCCAACTCCTTCGGCTTTGGCGGCACCAACGCAACGCTCGTTTTCCAGCGCTACAACGGATAAAACCATGACCGGTCTCATGAACGGAAAACGCGGCCTCATCATGGGGGTTGCCAACAGCCACTCGATCGCCTGGGGCATCGCGCAGGCCCTGGCGGCGCAGGGTGCAGAGCTCGCCTTCACCTATCAGGGCGAAGCGCTTGGCAAGCGGGTCAAGCCGCTGGCAGCTGAACTCAACTCCGAGTTCCTGCTTCCCTGTGACGTCGAGGATATCGCTTCCGTCGATGCCGTCATCGACGCGCTGAAGGAAAAATGGGGCACGCTCGACTTCATCGTCCATGCCATCGGCTTTTCCGACAAGAATGAGCTCAAGGGTCTCTACGCCGATACGACGCGCGACAATTTCAGCCGCACGATGGTCATCTCCTGCTTCTCCTTCACCGAGATCGCCAAGCGTGCCGCCGAACTGATGACCGACGGCGGTGCGATGCTGACGCTGACCTATGGCGGCTCCGTGCGCGTCATGCCGAACTACAATGTCATGGGCGTCGCCAAGGCAGCGCTCGAAGCTTCGGTGCGCTATCTCGCAGCCGACTACGGTTCGCGCGGCATCCGCGTCAACGCCATCTCGGCCGGCCCGATCCGGACGCTTGCCGGTGCCGGCATTTCCGACGCCCGCGCCATGCTTTCCTGGCAGCAGAAGAACTCGCCGATGCGCCGCACCGTCACCATCGAGGATGTCGGCAGCTCTGCGCTCTACCTCCTTTCAGGTCTGTCGCGCGGCGTCACCGGCGAAATCCACTACGTGGACTCCGGCTACAACATCACGTCGATGCCGGCGCTCGACACGCTCCGCAAGGCAGATACGGAGTAATTTCCGAGCTGCCGGTGCCTGGCGCGCGGTTCGCAAACGGCGCGCCCCTCTTGCCCTCTTGAATTTTGCCCGATTCCTTGCCAGTTCAGAGCGCGCAAGACATTCCGCAATACAATGTGAGGCATGACAAGCATGAGCAATGCTCAAGAAAAACCCGTCGAAAACCATGTTTTTGAGGCCGATGTCGCGCGCCTGCTGCATCTCATGGTGCATTCCGTCTATTCCGACAAGGATGTATTCCTGCGGGAGCTGATATCCAACGCCGCCGATGCCTGCGAAAAGCTGCGCTACGAGGCGATCGCTGCGCCGGAACTTCTGGCCGACGATCCCAGCTCCCGCATCGTGTTGACGCTCGATGTCGACAACAACACGCTGACTTTGGAAGACAACGGCATCGGCATGAGCCGCGACGAGCTGGTCGAAGCGCTCGGCACGATCGCGCGGTCCGGCACCCGCGCCTTCATGGACCGCGTCGAGGCGGCAAAGGCCGGTGAGGGCGCCCAGCTGATCGGCCAGTTCGGCGTCGGTTTCTATTCCGCCTTCATGGTCGCCGACAAGGTCGATGTCGTCTCGCGCCGTGCGGGCAGCGCCCACGCCTTTCTCTGGTCGTCCGACGGTAAAGGCAGCTATACGGTGACCGAGGCCGACCTGACACAGGCTCCGGCGCGTGGCACCCGCATCACGCTGCACCTGATGGACGATGCCAAGAGCTACACCTCGAAGTGGAGCGTCTCGCGCATCGTCAAGGACCAGTCCGGCCACGTGCCGGTGCCGATCGACCTGATCGAGAAGCCGGGCGAGGAAGCCGAACGCATCGGCGATGGCTCCGCTCTCTGGACGAAATCCAGGAACGAGATCACCAAGGAAGAATATGCCGATTTCTATCGCGGCGTTTCCGGACACTATGACGAACCGGCGCTGACCGTGCATTTCCGCGCCGAGGGACGGCATGAATATACCGGCCTTGCCTTCGTACCGGAATCGAAGCCGCTGGACCTGTTCGACCCCGCCGGCAAGGGCCGAATGAAACTCTACGTCAAGCGTGTGTTCATCACCGACGACGCCGAGCTTCTGCCGCGTTACCTGCGTTTCGTGCGCGGTCTTGTCGACACGGCCGACCTGCCGCTCAACGTCTCGCGCGAAATGATCCAGGAAAGCCCGATCCTCGCTGCCATTCGCAAGGGCCTGACCAACCGCGTGCTGACCGCCATCGAGAAACTTCAGGGCAGCGATCCGGACACCTTTGCCAAGCTCTGGGATGCGTTCGGGAGCGTGCTGAAGGAAGGCATCTACGACGACTTCGAGCGCCGGGCGCAGCTGATCGCACTGTCGCGCTTCCGCACCACGATGTCAGACGAGGCGACGCGGTCGCTTTCCGACTACGTGAAGGACATGAAGGACGCGCAGGCCGCGATTTACTATCTAGCGGGCGACAACCTCGACCGGCTGAAGGCGTCGCCGCAGCTCGAGGGTTTTCGCGCGCGCGGGATCGAGGTTCTGCTTTTGACGGACTCCGTCGACAGTTTCTGGGTCACGGCGGCTCCGGACTTCGAGGGCAAACCGTTCAAGTCGATCACGCAAGGGGCTGCCGATCTCGCCCAGGTTCCGAAGGCGGATGGAGACGCGCAGTCGACGCCGGAGACGATACCGGCCGTCAAAGACTTCATCGCCTTTGCCAAGTTGGCCCTCGGTGACGCGGTATCGGACGTGCGGACTTCCGACCGGCTGACGGAAAGCGCCGTCTGCCTGGTCGCGCCGGAACAGGGCTACGACCGTCAGCTGGAAAAGATGCTGCAAGGCGCCGGCAGGCTGGATGCGATCGCCAAGCCGATCCTTGAGATCAATCCCGGCCACGGGCTGATTACCGCCCTTGCCTCGGGCGGCAGCGACGAATTCCGCACGGACGCCGTCCAGCTTCTGCTCGACCAGGCGCGCGTTCTCGACGGCGACAAGCCACAGGACCCCCGCGCCTTCGCAGAGCGGCTTTCGCGGCTGTTCGAGCGGGCTTTGAAAGCATAATTCACGAGAACGATGCGATGGCAGGCCCAGAGCGCATGCCATCGCTCTCACCCTGCAATTGACAAATGCGCCTAGAAAACCTCAGGCGGCCCACCAGACGCCGAGCAACACCGCCAGGACCGTGATCGCAAAGATGCCGAACATCGTCATCTGCTTGCGCGCCTGGTCGAGGGTTTCTGGTTCGACCGGCCGGCGGCCGGTCTGGAAGGCCAGGGGCACCTCGGAGGTCGGTTCCTTGCCTTCGCCGCTCTTGATATCCTTCGCAATCACTTCCGCAACGTCTTCGGTGATGGGCGGGCGGGCAGGTCCAAATCCCATTGTTTGCTCCATCGAGCGCGGCGCGTCCGGTCGGACGCGCAAGGGGCGCGGCGAAGGAAAGGGTGAACCTTATTCAGGGCGAACGCAACCGCAAAAGATGCGTCCCAGGAGCGCTGTGGGATTGCCTTCTCTGGAGGTTCAGCGCTTGCCCCAGAGCACCTTGAAGCGGGCGTTGCGGCAGGTCTCGCCCCATTCCTTGAAGGTCTCGGCCATGACCGGCTCGTAAGGCAGACCGCGATTGGCAACCAGCATCAGCCGGCCGCCGATCTTCAATGCCTTGGCCGCCGCCTTGATCATCGCGATGCCAAGCGCCGGATCGGCGGCCTGGGTCTCGTGGAACGGCGGGTTCATGACGATCAGGTCGTATTTGTCGCGCGTTTCCTCGGAAGTGAGGTCGTGCCAATAGAAGCGCGTCGGCACGTTCGGCACATTGGCCTTGAGGTTTGCGCGTGCGGCTTCCAGCGCGTGATAATCGGCCTCGAAGAGATCAATGCCCTTCAGGCCAGGGGATTTCTCCGCCAGCATCACCGAAAGATAACCCCAGCCGGCGCCGAAATCGGCGGCATGGCCCCTGAAATCCTCGGGAAGACGCGAGGCCAGCAGTTCCGAACCGGCATCGATCCGGTCATGCGAGAACATGCCGGGCGCAGCATCGAAGCGGCCCTCGACGCGTGCCGGCTTCTTGGCAAACTTGGCGATCACATCATCCGCATCTTCCGGACGGCCGAACCAGAAGGCGATACCGTGATATTTCGGCAGGCTGTCGCCGCCCCAGCCAAACTGGGCGACCCGCTTGCGCAGCGACTGGATGCCGTCTTCCTTGCCGCCGGCGACGACGATCAGGCCACCGATCTTGGTGCGTTTCAGCGCCTCGGCAATCCGGTCCTCGTTTTCGCCCTTGTGCTTGCCGCAGAGGATAAGCGCTGCATCATAGTCCTCGCCTTCGACGAACGGCGTCACCGGCGCCCTGGCCGCTTCAAGGCCGCGGTAGAGCGGTCGCAGGGCCTGCGCGGCGGCGATCGACGCGGCAAAATCCGCCGGCAGCCGGTAACCCGCCTCGGCGCCGAGAAACAGCACACGCTCGCCTTCGCCAGGTGCGGGAACAACGCCGGTCTCGAAGGGATGGAAAAGGGTTTTCAGCGCGTCGCGGCTCATGGTGGAACGTCCTAGCGGGGATAAATAAGAAAGGGCGCGGAACGATCCGCTCCGCGCCCGTAGCTTTCTCTCAAGCGCGCTGCTTATTCGGCAGCTTCGCCTTCGCCCTTGGCGAGTTCCTTGCCGGTTGCCTGGTCGACAACCTTCATGGAGAGGCGAACCTTGCCGCGTTCATCGAAGCCCATCAGCTTGACCCAGACCTTGTCGCCTTCCTTGACGACGTCGGAGGTCTTGGCAACACGCTCGGAAGCGAGCTGCGAGATGTGCACGAGACCGTCGCGCGGGCCGAAGAAGTTGACGAAGGCGCCAAAGTCGGCGGTCTTGACGACCGTGCCTTCGTAGATCTGGCCGACTTCCGGTTCCGCGACGATCGAATGGATCCACTTGCGTGCGGCTTCGATTTCCTTAGCCGACGAAGAAGCGATCTTGATCGTGCCGTCGTCTTCGATGTTGACCTTGGCGCCGGTCTTTTCGACGATTTCGCGGATGACCTTGCCGCCCGAACCGATGACTTCACGGATCTTGTCGACCGGAATGTTCATGACTTCGATGCGCGGCGCGAATTCGCCCAGTTCCGAACGGCCCTGGGTGATGGCCTTGGCCATTTCGCCGAGGATGTGGAGACGGCCGCCCTTGGCCTGGTTGAGCGCGATGCCCATGATCTCTTCGGTGATGCCTTCGATCTTGATGTCCATCTGCAGCGAGGTAATACCAGCTTCGGTACCTGCCACCTTGAAGTCCATGTCGCCGAGATGATCTTCGTCACCGAGGATGTCGGAGAGAACAGCGAAACGCTCGTCTTCCTTGATCAGGCCCATGGCGATACCGGCAACCGGCTTTGCCAGCGGCACGCCGGCATCCATCAGAGCGAGCGAGGTGCCGCAGACGGTTGCCATCGAGGAGGAGCCGTTGGATTCGGTGATTTCCGAGACGACGCGCAGCGTGTAGGGGAACTGGTCTACGGACGGCAGCATCGGGTGGATGGCGCGCCATGCGAGCTTGCCGTGGCCGATTTCGCGGCGGCCCGGGGAGCCCATGCGGCCCGTTTCGCCGACCGAATAGGGCGGGAAGTTGTAGTGCAGCATGAACTTTTCTTTGTACATGCCAGTGAGGCTATCGACGTACTGCTCGTCTTCGCCGGTGCCGAGCGTGGCAACGACGATCGCCTGCGTTTCACCGCGGGTGAACAGGGCAGAGCCGTGCGTGCGCGGCAGGATGCCGACTTCGGAGACGATCGGGCGAACGGTTTCGAGATCGCGGCCGTCGATGCGGCTCTTGGTGTCGAGGATGTTCCAGCGAACAATCTTGGCCTGCAGGTGCTTGAAGACGGCGCCGATGACTTCGGCAGTGTACTTCGGCTCAACGCCTTCCGGGAAGAAATGTGCCTTCACCTTTGCCTTGACGGCGTCGACGGCGGCGTAGCGCTCAGCCTTCTGGGTGTTCTTGTAGGCAACGCGCAGCTCGGCTTCGGCGATCGAGAGCATTTCAGCTTCGAGTTCCGAATAGTCTTCCGGCTGGAAGTCGCGCGGCTCCTTGGCAGCAACTTCGGCGAGCTTGATGATCGCGTCGATGACCGGCTGGAAGCCCTTGTGGCCGAACATGACGGCGCCGAGCATGATGTCTTCAGCCAGTTCCTTGGCTTCGGATTCGACCATCAGAACGGCTTCGCCTGTGCCGGCGACTACGAGGTCGAGGATCGATTCGTCCATCTCGTCGAGATGCGGGTTGAGCACGTATTCGCCGTTGATGTAGCCGACGCGGGCGCCGCCGACCGGGCCCATGAACGGAACGCCCGAAAGCGTCAGGGCTGCGGACGCGGCAACCATCGACAGGACGTCCGGATCATTTTCCAGATCGTGCTGGACGACGGTGACGACAACCTGGGTGTCGTTCTTGTAGCCTTCCGGGAAGAGCGGGCGGATCGGACGGTCGATCAGGCGGGAAACCAGCGTTTCCTTTTCCGACGGACGGCCTTCGCGCTTGAAGTAGCCGCCCGGGATCTTGCCGGCGGCGTAGGTCTTTTCCTGGTAGTTGACGGTGAGCGGGAAGAAATCCTGGCCGGGCTTCGGCGCCTTGGCCGAAACGACGGTGGCGAGAACGACGGTCTCACCGTAGGTGGCAAGCACGGCGCCGTCAGCCTGACGGGCGATCTTGCCGGTTTCGAGCTTGAGCGGGCGGCCTGCCCATTCAATTTCTACCGTGTGGGTATCGAACATGTTTTGTCCTTCGTGTGCGGAAAACCCGCGCCGCAGCCTAACTGGCGCGGGCGGTCCGCAAAAATGACGTATCACGGGCAAGACAACGGGAGGCTTCCAAAATCTGGCTGGCGGTCGTTCCGCTCCTGAAAGCCAATTGCCTTCCGGTGCCTTACAAAAACGCGCAGCGCCGAAGCATCCTGCAATCCTGCCCCATGACAGGTCATCGGTTGGTTCCGCAGAGCCGGCCCATCCGGTCTGCTGGAGCGTCCGCTTCGGCGGAGCCAGCGTGGCTCGCCCGGAAGCGCAAAAGACGGGATCAATCCCGCAAAAACGAACCGGCGGGCATCCTTCCTTCGAAGGGTCCCGCCGGTGTAAGGCTTAGCGGCGAATGCCGAGAGCGGTGATCAGCTTGGTGTAGCGCGCTTCGTCCTTGCCCTTGACGTAGTCAAGAAGCGAACGGCGGCTGGAAACCATTGCCAGAAGGCCACGACGTGAGTGGTTGTCCTTCTTGTGGCCCTTGAAGTGTTCGGTCAGGTTGTTGATCCGCTCGGTGAGGATTGCAACCTGGACTTCCGGAGAACCGGTATCGCCTTCAACAGTTGCGTATTCCTTGATGAGCGCAGCCTTGCGCTCTGCAGTGATCGACATCGTGTCATCCTTTCAATGTTTAGGATTTCGGGTCGCCAGCAGCCGGGATGTCGTCTAGCTGCGGCCATGAAGGCAAAAGTCCGCTTGATCGGGGTCTGATGCTGGCGCTGCCTATAAACCATCCGGCATCAAAAAGAAAGAGGGCGGATAAAGCCCTTCCGGGCCGCTTATTGTGGCGCTGTGCGCGGATGCATGGGCGCCGATTTCAGGTTTTCGTCGTGTCTCGAGCAATCGAGGAAATTGGCAAAGACCCAGCCCAGTGTTTCGCCATCCTCAGCCACTTGGAACCAGCGCTTGCCGCCCACTTGCGTTTCGGCGATCACATCCACGGAAAACCCATTGTCGAGCGTCGACAATATCTGTCCGTTTGGCTGTGCCCGGACATTGAGCGGCGTTCCTGTCGGGTCGGCCACCACGCATTCGGCGCCGAAGGCAGGCACTGTGCCAAACGCGAAAACCGCAACTGCGGTAGCGGCGACGATCCTCTTATGGCGCATGTTTTTTTCTCTTTCGACAGGGGTAGTCAGCTGTCACGCAGGATAGCCCGACTAGGATTGCATCGACAGGTTTGCGTTCAACCGCTCCTCGGGGATCTTCATCCGCCATTCGATGCCGTCCGCATGCATGATCCGCTCCAGTTCGGCATCCAGCGCCATGCCAAGCATACGCTCAAGCACGATGGTACCGAAGCCCTTGCGCGCGGGGGCGATGGTGTCGGCATCGATATCGGCGCCCGTTTCTCTCCAGATGAGCAGAAATGCCCCGTCAGAGACCGACCACTTGAGGTCGACGATCCCCTTGCTGTTGCCTAGCGCACCATATTTCGTCGCGTTGGTGGCAAGCTCATGCAGCGCCATGCCCAGCGTCTGCGAAACCTGGGCGTCAAGACGCACGGACGGCCCCGAAAGGCGAACGCGCTGTGGATCGTCGGGAATGAACGGCTGGAGCTGGTTTTGCGCGAGTTCCTGGAAATCGACGCCCTGCGCGGCATTGGCGATCATCAGATCGGTCGAGCGGGCAAGGCCGGCAATCCGCTTGCGGAACGCTTCGGCAAAATCCACCCGGCTTTCCGCCGCGTTGAGAGATTGGTTGAGCATCGACTGAATGACAGTCAACTGGTTCTTCGACCGGTGCGCCACCTCGCGCATCAGGAAGCGGATTTCGTTTTCCGCCTTCCTGCGGGACCGGGCCGCCTCGGCCAACGCGGTAGACACCGTCTCGATCTCGGAGATCATATGCCTGCGCGGCGCGATCGGCCGGCCGGCACCCAGGAGATGCGCATCGCGCGCCAGCACCTTGACGCCCTGCGTCAGAAGCCCGGCGATGGTCACCGACCCGGCGACCGCGATGCCGGCAAAAAGAATCCCGCCCAGCGACAGCCAGAGATAGGACCACAAGGCCGGCGCGTCGACATCGGCACTTTTCGCCCATGCGATGACCTTCCAGCCGGTGAGAACGGAAAACTCCGTGACCGTCCTGTATGCCACGCCGTCATGCGTCGCCTCACCGACACCGACGCGCAACGCCGGTACGATGTTCATAAAGAACGCCCTGCCCACCGCCACGGTGGGATCGGACGAGGCAATCACATTGTCAGCGCCGTCGACCAGCGCCGCATTCCAGCCGGGCGACAGAACATCCTTGCTGACCGCTTTCGACATGTTCTCGGCATTCTGGGTCAGCGTCAGCAGATAATCATTGTTGCCGAGCGGCGTGGTGATCGGCAGATAGACGTTGAACACCCATTTTCCCGCCGTCCTGCCAAAAAAGACATTTGAAATCAGCGGGCCGCCGTTGCGGAACGCCAGGTCGATCGAGGCAGGATCCGACGCCTTGCCGAGCGCGCTGCCAAAGGGCACCCGCGTGTTGAAAAGCTGATTGTGCGTGCGATCGATAACCAGCAGATTGGAATCGGTATCGGCAAGGGCGGACGACGCCCGCTCATAGAACTGATCCAGATTCCTGTTGTCGATCGCACTTGCGGTCGACAACACCTTGAGCGTGGTCAGCATGCCGTCGATCTCGCGCTCGACCACGCGGGTGACCGCGCCGGTCGTGCCCTTGAGCAGCGCCGTGACCACGCGCTCCTGCTCGTCGATGCTGCGCTTCAGGATGATCATCGAAAAGACGAAGGAAGGAACGATGGCGACGAGCAGCAGCACCGTCAGATAGAACGACAGCGGGCGCCGCAGCCGCGAGCGCAGGAGCGCCCTCCAAGGAGCGCCCAGCTCGCTCTGTTTGTCCTGTCTGTCGCTCAAGCTTTCCTCATCAGATCAGCCCCCGGACCGCGAAATGCGCGCGAATCCCGATCACCGACCGGAACATGCGCCAGCGATCTTAGGAAGGCAACCCGATGCCATGTGACGAAATCTGTGGGACTGCGGCCGGAACTCAACCGGTGGCGAAGACGCGCTTGGGCCTGAATTCGCCCTCGCCGATCTCGCCGATGGCGATGAGCTTTCCGCGCGACGTCGCATAGGCCTCCGGCTCCGCCATGGGCGCATCGCGGCCACGCAGGATGATCGGATTGCCCATTTTCAGGCGATGCGCCTGATCCTCGGTGATGGCGATATGCGGCAGGTTGGAAAGCGCCTCGCCGGTATCGATCAGGAAGGCATCGAGCGCTTCCAGCCGCTCGTCCTCGTTCTCGATCTTTTCCAGCGCCACAAGTTCGGAGAGCGGCACCATCGCCTCTTCGGCAAAGGGTGCAACGAAGCTGCGGCGCAGCGACGCGATATGACCGAAACAGCCGAGATCGCGGCCGAAATCGCGCGCCAACGATCGCACATAAGTGCCCTTGCCGCATTCGATCTCGAAATGCGCCAGGTTCGGCGTGCAGCCGAGCAGCGACAGGCGGAAGACTTCCACTTCGCGAGCCGGGATGTCCACGGTTTCGCCTTCGCGGGCCAGATCATAGGCGCGGTTGCCGTCGATCTTGATGGCGGAAAACTGCGGCGGCACCTGGCTGATGACGCCGGTATATTTCGGCAGCAGCGCGCGAATGTCCTCCTCGGACGGGCGGGCGTCGGACGACTGGACGACCTCGCCCTCCAGATCGTCGGTCGAACGCTCCTCGCCCCAGGCAACGGCGAATTCGTAGATCTTGCGGCCGTCCATGACGTAGGGAACCGTCTTGGTCGCGTCGCCGAGCGCGACCGGCAGCATGCCGGAGGCGAGCGGATCGAGCGTGCCGGCATGGCCCGCCTTCTGCGCCTTGAACAGCCACTTGATCTTCGACACGGCCTCGGTCGAGCCGAAGTCCAGCGGCTTGTCGAGGATCAGCCAGCCGGAAACCGGGCGGCCCTTGGGTTTGCGAGGTTTTGACATTATTTATGCTCTTTTTTTGCGAAACGTCGCGGCTGTCTTTGCAACGCTGCCGTCCGGCATTTTCTGGCTGTTGCCCTTTTCAAATCCCAAGGCATAGAGGCGCCTTGCGATCAGGTATCCTGCCGCGATCGTGCCGCCATTGTCGATCCTATAATCTTCGCCGAGGTCTTCGACGATCAAAGGCTCGATGGCGCCGAGCGGCGGCTTGCCCGCGGCGGCCGCATCGAGCAGCAGCTTCTCATTATAGGGCGAATAGACGATGGCCTCGAGCGCCTTCATCTCAGCGTCGCCATGGGCGATCTCCTTGCCCCGGCGGAAGGGTAGGCCCGAGGAGACCATCATTTCCACTAGGCGAACAGCCTCGGCATTGTCGAACCGGGCAAGGCCATTACGGTAGAATGTCTGGCGCTGCTCGAAGGTCCATCCGTTCAGCTCATCCAGAGTGATATGCTTTGCCATCACTCTTCGCCGTCTTCGTCCTTCAGATCGCGGACCACTTCCGGAGACTTGAGCAGTTCGTCGATCTTCTTGTAGTTGTCGAAGCTGGTATCGTCGCGGAAGCGAACCTCCGGCATGTATTTCATCTGGCGCAAATGCGGCGTCAGGCGGCCGCGGATATATTTGGCGTTGCGATTCAGGGCCTCGATGGTCGCCGCGTGATCGGCCACGCCGAGCGGCGTCACGAAGGCCGTGGCGATCTTCAGGTCGGGCGACATGCGCACTTCGGAAATCGAGATCACCGTTTTTTCGATCAGCGGATCGCGCACCTCGCCGCGCTGCAGCACCTGCGTCAGGGCTGCGCGAACTTGTTCGCCGACCCTCAGCATGCGCTGCGAGGGGGCAGAGGATGTAACTTTGCTCATGGCTTTTCCGCTGTCTGGCGTTTCATCGAACGCGACCAAGCCGGTCCAATGCTACTTTCGGGCCAAAAGGTCAAGACTTGTCGGCCGTTCCGGCAATAGCACACGCCGCCAAATCGGCTCGAAACCCTCTTGAATGGCAAGGCGCGGCATGATCAATCTTGTTGAAACGACAGGATAAGTGGAGACGACATGCGGGTTCTGGTGGTGGAAAACATGGTCCATTCCGACCTTGGACAGGTGGGCGTGGCGCTTGACGCAGCAGGGGCAGAGATCGATCTGCGGCGGCCTTTCACCGGCGAGGCGCTGCCAGGCGACTTCCATGCGCATGACGCGCTGGTGGTGCTCGGCGGCGACCAGAGCGCTGTTGATGACCACATCCACCCCTACCTGCCGGAGCTTGGCCGCCTGATGCGTGCCTTTGCCGATGCCGACAAGGCGGTGCTCGGTATCTGCCTCGGCAGCCAGATTCTGGCGCGGGCGTATGGGGCGGAAAACCTCCTCGACCGGACCCGCGAATTTGGATGGCATGGGGTCGAACTGACAAGCGAGGGTATTTCCGATCCGGTGCTCGGCGTAGCCGGAAAAACCTTCACCATCTTCGAATGGCATTCCGACAGCTTCACCCTGCCCGAAGGCGCGGTCCACCTCGCCACCAATCCCGCGGTTGCCAACCAGGCCTTCCGCGTCGGCCGTGCCGCCTATGGCATGCAGTTTCATTTCGAGGCCGGAACGCGCGTCGTCGAGGACTGGAACCGGATTTTCGCGGACCAGATCATGGGTCTCGATCCGCATTGGCTGGAGCGCTACCCCGAGCATGCCGCGCGGCATGCCGAACAGGCCGATGCGGCGGGCCTTGCCCTGGCCCGGGCCTGGGTCGGGACGATCCGGAGCGCCGAAACGGTTGGCAACGACGCGCGGAAACTGGCGGCGGCGTCCGCATAGGCCTAGCTGCCTGGTTTGACATTGCCGCGCGCCTCCCCATTTCCAGTGGCAAGGGCAATGTTCTTTTTATTGCCGCGCAAGCGGTATAGAACAGGCGGAGGCCCTGCATCCGGGCAACCGGGCATAGGCGGAGGATCGGAGTGGGAATGCGCATGCTTGCTAAAGAACTCAGTGGGATGGTGAAGATGGGCCGATCCGCGAAAAAGGCAATCCTGTCCGGTTGTTCACCTGCCTTCCTGGTCTCAGCGCTCTTCCTTTCCGCCTCGGTTTTCGCGGCTCAGCCGGCGATGGCGGCCTATTGCAACAGCAGGCCGGAACCCGGGCTGGACTGGAGCGAATGCACCAAGAAAAGCCTGATGTTGCAGGCGAGCGAACTGGAAGGCGCCAACCTCTTCGGCACTGATTTTTCCATGACCGACCTCAGCGACTCGAACCTGACATCTGCGAACCTGGAGAAGGCCCATCTGGTGCGCGCCTGGCTGTCCGGCGCGAGGGCGGAGAGGGCAAATTTCGCGCGGGTAGAGGCCTACAGATCGAACTTCGTCAACATTGTCGCCAATGGCGCTTCATTTGCCAGCGCCGAACTGCAGCGGGCCGATTTCAGCGGTGCCCAGCTTACCGGCGCCAATTTCGAGAAAGCTGAACTGAGCCGCACGCACTTCAAGGGCGCGGTTCTGACCGGCACGCGCTTTTCGTTCGCCAATCTTTCGCGCGCTGATCTCAGCGGCACCACGTTCGAAGGTCCGCTCGTCTTCGACCAAGCCTTCCTGTTTCTGACCCGGATCGAGGGGCTCGATCTTTCTTCCGCCAAGGGTCTCGAGCAGGCACAGATTGACCTTGCCTGCGGCAACGACAAGACGAAGCTGCCAGCCGGACTGATTGCGCCGTCCAGCTGGCCTTGCGCCTCGGACTGAAATCTGCGGCCAAGCCGTCCTGCCTTGACGACCCTTTGCAGCAACGGCTCGCCGGCAAAGGCAATGATCCGTTTGACGGCTTCGGTCTCTCCGCTAGATTGATCCGAAATGCGGAGGACCCCATCATGACCATGCAAAATCTGCCCTTGGAAGGCGGCTGCCGTTGCGGCCAGGTGCGGCTGAAAATCAGCGCACCGCCGCTGCTCACCATGGCCTGCCACTGCACCGGCTGCCAGAAGATGTCGTCCAGTGCCTATTCGCTGAGCGCCGCCATTCCGGCCGAGGGCTTCGAGGTAACTGAGGGCGAACCGGTGATCGGCGGCCTGCACGGCGCCACCCGCCACTATTTCTGCCCGCACTGCATGACCTGGATGTTCACCCGCCCCGAAGGCATGGACTGGTTCGTCAACCTGCGCCCGACCATGCTCGACGACACAAGCTGGTTCTCGCCGTTCATCGAGACCTTCACGAGCAAGAAGCTGCCCTTTGCAACCACGGCTGCGGTGCACAGCTATGAAACCATTCCGCCGATGGAGACATATGACGTGCTGGTGAAGGAATTTGCCGAGCGGGACTCTTAGGCAGCGATATTCCGTCCCGTCATCCTCGGGTGAGGATGACGGGAGCTGGGATTATCGCTGCCAGCGGACATCCGTCTCCTCGTAATGCCTCATTTCAGCGATCTCGCCGACGAACGGCCTGATCGCTGCAAAAAACGGAGGAAAGCAGGGTCCTTTGCGAAAGCCTTGCATATGGGCTTCGAGCGAAGCCCAGTGAATGCGCAGGATCAGGCGGTTTGGCTCCTCGACGCAGCGGGCGAGATCAAAGGCCAGACATTCCGGCGCCGCGCGAAGATGCTCCGCCGCCTGCCCATAGGCGGCGACAAGCTCGTCAGCGGAATGGGTTTTCATTTCGTATCGGATATATTCGACGATCATGCAGGTCTCCTCCAAGGTTGCGCCGGAGTTTTGCCGAGGAAATTCAAATTCGACAAGGACTTACCTCGAGGTAGGTGGACGGGCGCCGCCCGCGTGCCGCGTCATACCGGGACAACGGAGTTCGAACGCAGTGATGGCAATGGACAAGATGCATGACTGCCCTGTGCTGGCGACGATCAAGGCAATGGGCGGCAAATGGAAACCGCGCATCCTCTGGCGGCTGCGCGAAGGGCCGGCCAATTTCGGCGAGCTGCGCCGCGTCGTCGGCGTCTCGGAAAAAGTGCTGCACGAAAACCTGCGCGCGCTGGAACGCGACAACCTTGTCTCCCGCACACCCTCAAAGATCGGCGAGGTGGTTTATGTCGAATATCGCTACACGGGTTATGGGCTGTCGCTGGTGCCGGTGCTCGATGCGATGGGCGAGTGGGGAACTATCCATCGATCGGCAACGGATTGAGGTTGCCTAAGGACTGCTCACCGAGACATTTCGCGGTGCGCGAGTCGTTGGATGGCGTGCTAAAAACCCTGCATGAGAAAATCCGTCGCCGCGACGATGGTATCTTGGAACGCGGATAGATCGGCGACGCCTTCCCCGATTTCGGAAACGTGGATCGCCGCCAGGCGCTGCGTAACCATGACGTAAAACTCCCCACCTATCAGGAAGCGTGGATTGAGCCGGGTAATCGACCACGACATATCGCCGACCGGATAGAGAGGCGCCATTATTCGTGACGGCAAATCGTTCAGCACGTTGGCCTGAAGATCAATCGCCAGGATGCGGTCTGACTTCAGCCGGTAAACATCGAACCTCGCCATCAGAACCGGCGATATTTGTCGAACGGCAAGCCGTGCTTATCAACATATTCGTTTTCCAGCCTGATCGCCTCGGCATTTTCCAGCCGCCACAGGCGTTCCCGCTCGCTTTTGATCGCGCGCTCGATGCCATCTTCCGCCGCGCGCGAAAGATTGATCTTGAGATCGCGCGCCTGCGAAACGAGTTCGCTGTCCAATGACAGATTGGCAGGCCTACGGGAAAGCTGAGACATTTCAATCTCCACGGTTCATGCGCCTATTCTATGCGCATGAACCGTGGAAGGAAAGAACTCACTCATCCCCCATCTTCAGCGCCGCAATAAACGCTTCCTGCGGGATTTCCACCTTGCCGAACTGGCGCATGCGCTTCTTGCCGGCCTTCTGCTTGTCGAGCAGCTTGCGCTTGCGGGTGGCGTCGCCGCCGTAGCATTTGGCGGTGACGTCCTTGCGCAGCGCCGAGATGGTTTCGCGGGCGATCACGTTGCCGCCGATGGCGGCCTGGATCGGGATCTTGAACATGTGCTTCGGGATCAGCTCCTTGAGCTTTTCGCACATGTCGCGGCCGCGCTTTTCGGCGGCCATGCGGTGCACCATCATCGACAGCGCATCGACCGGCTCGCCGTTGACGAGGATCGACATCTTGACCAGATGGCCTTCCTGATGCGCGGTGATGCTGTAGTCGAAGGAGGCATAACCCTTGGAGATCGATTTCAGCCGGTCGTAGAAATCGAACACGACTTCGTTGAGCGGCAGGTCGTAGGTCAGCATCGCGCGGGAACCGACATAGGTGAGTTCCACCTGGATGCCGCGCCGGTCCTGGCAGAGCTTCAGGATGCCGCCGAGATAGTCGTCGGGCGTCAGGATGGTCGCGCGGATCCACGGCTCGTGGATTTCCGAGATCTTGACGACGTCGGGCATGTCGGCCGGATTGTGCAGCTCGCGCATCGTGCCGTCGGTCATGTAGAGCTGATAGACGACCGAGGGGGCAGTCGCGATCAGGTCGAGATCGAATTCGCGCTCGAGGCGTTCCTGGATGATTTCCAGGTGCAGCAGGCCGAGGAAGCCGCAGCGGAAACCGAAGCCGAGCGCTGCGGATGATTCCATTTCGAAGGAGAAGGAAGCGTCGTTGAGGCGCAGCTTGCCCATGGCGGCGCGCAGATCCTCGAAATCGGCGGCGTCGACCGGGAAAAGGCCGCAGAAGACGACCGGCTGGGCCGGCTTGAAGCCCGGCAGCGCTTGCGCCGTCGGGCGCTTGTCCTCGGTGATGGTATCGCCAACGCGCGTATCGGCGACTTCCTTGATGCTAGCCGTGATGAAGCCGATCTCGCCGGGACCCAGCGCATCGACGGTGAGCATCTTCGGCGTGATGACGCCGACGCGCTCGACCTGATACTTGGCGTCGGTGCCCATCATGCGGACCGTCTGGCCCTTCTTGAGCACGCCGTCGAGAATGCGCACGAGAACGATGACGCCGAGATAGGTGTCGTACCAGCTATCGACGAGCAGCGCCTTCAGCGGCGCGTCTTCGCCGCCTTCGCTTTTCGGCGCGGGCAGCTGGTGGACGATGGCTTCGAGCACATCGGGAATGCCGAGGCCGGTCTTGGCCGAAATCAACACGGCCTGCGAGGCGTCGATGCCGATGACTTCCTCGATCTGCTCGCGGATGCGGTCGGGCTCGGCAGCCGGCAGGTCGATCTTGTTGAGGACGGTGACGATCTCGTGGTTGTTGTCGATCGCCTGATAGACGTTGGCAAGCGTCTGTGCTTCGACGCCTTGGGAGGCATCAACCACCAGCAGCGAACCTTCGCAGGCCGACAGCGAGCGCGAGACTTCATAGGCAAAGTCGACATGGCCGGGCGTGTCGATCAGGTTCAAGACATAGGTCTCGCCGTTGTTGGCGACGTAATGCAGGCGCACGGTCTGCGCCTTGATGGTGATGCCGCGCTCCTTCTCGATATCCATGTTGTCGAGAACCTGTTCGGACATCTCGCGCGCGGCAAGACCGCCGGTCGACTGGATCAGCCGGTCGGCCAGCGTCGACTTGCCGTGGTCGATATGGGCCACGATCGAGAAATTGCGGATGTGCGACAGGGGTGTGCTAGTCGAATTTGTGCTCATGCGCCCGCATACAATGGAACCTCCAAAACTGCAAAGAATTTTACCGATTGCTGTCGGCCAAATGCAATGGACGCCGGCACTTTGCCGCAAGGCTGCTGCAAAAGCCGAAACGCGCGATCAACCAAATGCTGGTTCTCAGAAGATCAGGAAATCGTCAGCCGTCAGTTTGAGGTGGCTGTCGAGCCGCGCAATCTGGATCGCCGCACTCTTGCCCGCGCCGTCGGCGTCGTAAAAAAGTTCGCCGGTTCGGCTGTCGTAGATGATCCGATCGCCGGCATCCGCCGCCTTCGTGCCGATGATGAAGGCCGAAGCTTTCAGCGCACCGGCTGGCAGCCTGGAAACGATGTCGTGGTCCAGTAGAAGCCGATCATCGGCAACGCTGAAATCGGCCACCGTATCGATATTGCCCGCGGCGAACTTGGTGTCGAAGACGAATTGATCCTTGCCGCTGCCGCCGGTGAGGGTGTCTTTTCCCGCTCCGCCATAGAGCTCATCATTCCCGGCTCCGCCGGAAATCTTGTCATTGCCAACGCCGCCCCACAGCCTGTCGTTTCCTCCGCGACCGAACAGCGTGTCATTGCCTTCGCGCCCGGCAATTTCATCGTCGCCGCCCAGACCGTCGATCTTGTCGGCGAGCTTTGAGCCACGCAGGGTGTCCTCCTGCGTGGTGGGCCGGATATAGGCGGGGTCGCCATCATAGGTGCCGGTCAGCCTGTCGAGATCGCGCTCGGGTGCGGCAAACGGAATGAAGCCGTCTGCCAATACCATTTCGTTGAACGCGGCGATGCGCTCGCTGCCATTGATGTAATCCACCACAAAGACCGGTATGCCCTTGTCGACAAAGTCGCGCTTGAGGATTGTGATCGTCTCTTCGTCGGGCCACAGCGGATTGTTCTCGTCCTTGTCGCCGCGATAATAAAGATCTTCGACCGCAATGCCGCCGATGACATCGAGATAGGCCTGCTTGCGCGCGGTGTCGGTCCCCAGGTCATTGAGGATCCAGGCGCCGTTCTGGGGGATGACGAAAAAGTCCGGATTGGTTTCGCGGGCATGTTCCGTCAAGGCGACCACGAAATCGACCATGCGCTGCGCGGCCTGTTTCTGGTTGACGGGATCACCGGCCTGGCGATCACCCTTAGAGACTTCGGCACCCCAGAAATAATAGGCGTCGATGATGTCGAGATAGGCCGCATCGAACCCGGCCTTGACGATGGCGTCGAGATCGCCGGTCTTCTGGTCGTTGAACATGGTGTTCTGCCAGTCCGGATCCCAGTACCGCACCTTGCGCGATTCCGGCCAATCGGGATTGAGAGGTCCAAGCCAGTCCGGTGCCTCGTCGGTCAGTGCGCCGGTGGCTTTGCCGTTGACGGTCCAGTCCTTGTCCCAGTAGTCGCGGAAATCAGACGCCTCGCCGATGGAGATATACGACACGACCACGGACCGCCCGCCCATGCCGTCCTTCATGCGGGTCACTTCGTCTGCGGTAAACCGTCCGCTATTGGTGCCATCACGCGAGGAATCGATGACGAGCAGATCATGGGTGGCGGAGATGAGCAGGTTGACGTTTTGCGGGTCGCCGCCCAGCCCCTGCAACTGATAGCCCCAGTTGTCGACATTGACCACGCCGGTAGATGTCTTGAACTTGAGCATGATGCGGTCCCGGCTTCCTGTTCCCAACGGAATGAATAGGTGATTTTCGGCGGATAGGGATAACCGGAATATGCAATAATATCAACGAAGTCTTCACATTCCCCGCCACGAAGCCTTCATTGTGATGTCGCCATAAGACGGCCAGCGTCACGGACTGCTGCTAGCGGCCTTCTCGTCCTCCACCAGGGCACCGGCGTTTGGCACTTGGGCGCTCATCAGTTCGAAGCCGTCGCCTTGGCCGGGCGCGCGCTCGGGCCGGCCGTAGAGCCTGAAGGCAACGAAACCCGCATAGGCGAGCGACACGGCCATGGCTGCATGGATGAAGGTCTTCGGGCCAAACACTGGCGTCAGCAGCGTGATCGACAGCGGGATGACCGTGGCGGCGATCGACCAGCACATCAAAAGCGTCGAGGCGAGCGGCACGAAATCGGTGGGCGCGGTGCGATCGTTGGCATGGGCATTGGCGATCGAATAGACGGTTTCGACGGCACCGGCGAAGATCGCGAAGACCAGCATCAGCAGGATAAGATTGGCAAAGGAGACGGTGAGCGCAACGACGGCGGCGGCCGCGATCAGCAGGCAGACAAGGATCAGCACGATGCGCCGGTCGATCCGGTCCGACAGCACGCCCATCGGATACTGGATGAAGATGAGGCCGAACTGCATGACGAGCATCAGCAGCGCCACATCGCGTTGGCTCACCTGGTTGGCAGCCGCATAGATCGGCGTAAAACCCTGCACGGCCATGGAAAGGCCGCCGGCGGCTAGAACGCCGACGAAGGCGACGGGGGAATTGCGCCAGACCATCGGCACATCGACGCTGACTTTCGCCGGCGGCGGCGGATTGGGCAGACGCGTCAGGCCGATCGGCAGGATGGCCATGGTGGTGAAGAAAATCGTGAGCAGCGGCGCGAGGTTGCCCTCCGCCGGGATCTGGCCGAACAGCCAGGCACCCAGTCCGAGGGCAATGACATAGGTCATGTAGAACGCCGACATGGCCCTGCCGCGCCAGCTGTTGGCGCTGGTATGGTTGAGCCAGCTCAGCGAGATGATGAAGTTGATATTGCCAGCGGCGCCATAGAGGCCGCGCGCCAGCACCCAGAGCAGCGGATGAACGCCGAGCGCAATCAGGAAGGCTGACAGCAAGACCAGCGCCATGGAGCAGGAAAAGGCGCGGGCATGACCGACGCGGCGGATCATCGGGCCGGCGATAACGCAGCCTGCGAGACCGCCGAAGGCAAGCGCGGTGACGGCAGCGCCGGCGACCCAGGTCGGGCTTTCGCTGCGGGCCAGCACGAAGGGCACATAGGCGAACATCACGCCATTGCCAATGCCGACACAGGCCATGGACAACACGATGCTGGCGATCGACAGGACCGAGGATTGCGGCCGTTCGGATGAGATTTCTGACACCGCTGCCATCTACCCTCCCAGGAGCGCTCAGCCGCCAACGGCGTGGCTGCTGCCAAAGCGATTGCTAATATATTGATCGTAGGGCGGTTTTCCATCCACCCGTCCCGGCCGGTACCATAGCCGGACAGATGGCTTTTGGTTGTCGCCAAAACGGCACGCAGCCGATTTATTTGGCAAGAATAACGAGGCGGTTGACTCCACTATAAGATCATTTAATTCTCCTATCATGGAATCAACGTCAAACACATTCGAAACAGATATCGGCGAGCGGATGAAAGCGCTGCGGCTGGCTCAAACCTTGACGCTCGACGATCTCGCCGGCCGCTCCGGTGTCAGCCGGGCGATGATCTCGCGCATCGAACGCGGCGAGGCGAGCCCCACGGCGCAGTTGCTTGCCCGGCTCTGCAGCGCCTTGGGCACGACCCTGTCGCGCTTCTTTGCAACTGGCGACGAGGCCGGAAGTCCGCTTTTGCGGCGCGCCGACCAGCGCGTCTGGCGCGATCCGGAAACGGGCTACCTGCGCCGCTCGGTCTCGCCCGACAATGTCGGCTCACCGGTCGATATCGTCGAAGTCGAGTTTCCGCCGGGTGCCCGCGTGGTGTTCGAACAGCAGCAGTTCGACGCTGGCCTCACCCAGCATCTCTGGCTGTTCGAAGGCAGGCTGACGATGACAGCCGGTGACGAGACGCATGTGCTTGACGCGGGCGACTGCCTGTTCATGCGGCTTGCCGAAGCCCACATCTTTCACAATCCGCATGGCGAGCCGGCGCGCTACGCCATCATCCTCAACCGCAGCAAAGTTTAGTCCCGATGTCTCAGGTTACCATCCGTACCCTTGCCCCTTCCGAAACCGCCGCCGCCCTGCCGGCGCTGGCGGAGATCCTCTCGGACTGCGTCGAAGGCGGCGCGTCCGTCGGCTTCATGTCGCCGCACACGCCTGCGGATGCCATGCCCTATTGGGAAGGCGTTGCCCGCGGGGTAAGCGAGGGACACACGATCCTGATCGTGGCTGAAAAGGATGGCGATATTCTCGGCACGGTCCAGCTCGGCATCGGCATGATGCCGAACCAGCCGCATCGCGCCGACCTGAAGAAGCTGCTCGTTCATCACCGGGCGCGCGGCCTTGGGCTCTCGCGGCTGCTGATGACTGCGGCCGAAAGCGAGGCGGCGAAACACGGGCGGCATGTGCTCGTGCTCGACACGGCAACCGGAAGCCCGGCCGAATCGATCTATGAAAAATTCGGCTGGCAGCGTGTCGGCGTCATTCCGCAATATGCCCTGATGCCCGATGGCAGCTATTGCGGATCGACGTTTTTCTACAAGTCTTTGGCCACGGTTTGACGCGACACCGTCAGAGCGAAACCATGCCGCCAATTCCACCTATCCTTGTCCCCAAAAATGGGTGGAGAAATTCGCTCCGTTTGGCTCAGCCAGCCGTTCCGTGGTTTTTATATTCATGTTAGCTGAAACCTGGCCGCACGGCCGACAATTGAGAGGGGATCCATGAAAACCATTCGTCAACGCGCGGGTCTGGCCGCGCTTTCCGTACTCGTGCTTTTGAGCGGCGTCTCTGCCGCCTCCGCTGCCGACGTGACCTTCCAGATGATGAACAGCCATCCGAACGCCGTCGAAGTCGAGCTTTACAGCCAGGACCGCGATCACGTCTGGCCGGGCAACAATCAGGTCTATCTGCTCGACGACGGCGAAACCAAGCAGATCCCGCTCGCTTGCGACGAAGGCGAGAAGATCTGCTACGGCGCCTGGGTTTCCGGCGACAAGACGACCTATTGGGGCACCGGCCCTGAAAATGCCGAGACCTGCACCGATTGCTGCTACACCTGTCAGGGCGGCAGCACGGAAGAGATCAACCTGACCGAATAGCGACCAAAGGCGCGGGAGCGCTGTCAGCGGCTTTCCCGCGCGTTATACAACCGATTTGGCTGCTTGATCCTTAAATGGCAACTGCTCTTCATCTTCCTGCCGCAATCGGTAGTATGAAGCAGAACAGCACCATTGGGGACCCCTGATTCCATGATCAAGAAATTTGCCGTACTGACTATCGCCGCCGTCTATCTTTCCGGTTGCACCACCACGGACCCGTATACGGGCCAGCAGAAGATGTCGAACACCGCCGGCGGCGCGCTGATCGGCGCGGGCCTCGGTGCCGCGACCGGTCTTCTGGTCGGTGGAAGTGCCGCCGGCCGCCGTGACGCGGCCCTGGTTGGCGCCGGCATCGGTGCGCTCGGCGGCGGCCTGATCGGCAACTACATGGACAGCCAGGAATCCGAACTGCGCGCGCAGCTGCAGGGCACCGGGGTTTCGGTCACCCGCGCCGGCGACCGCATCATCCTCAACATGCCATCGAACATCACCTTTGCGACCGACCAGGACCAGGTAAATCCCGGCTTCTATTCGACGCTGGACTCGGTCGCGATCGTCTTGCGCAAGTTCAACAAGACGCTGATCGACGTCGATGGCCATACGGATTCGACCGGCAGCGCCAGTCACAACCAGGGCCTTTCCGAGCGCCGCGCCATTTCGGTCGCCAACTATCTCGGTTCGCGCGGCGTCGACCAGCGCCGCATGTCGGCGGTGGGCTATGGCCCCGACCGGCCGGTCGCTTCCAATGCGAGCGAAGCCGGACGGGCACAGAACCGCCGCGTCGAAATCTCGATCGCGCCGATCAAGGAAAGCTGACGCAACTTATGGATTGCAGAAAGCCGGCCACTGCGAGGTGGCCGGCTTTTTTGTGCCTGCAGTTCGGACCAAACGCGACATCGCTCCAAAATCGAACCTCGATCGCGAGCGAAAGCCCATCCGCACACCATTGACGCGTGGGGCAATCCAAACTTAAACTCGGTTATTGCGAACGTGAGCAGATACGAATGCGCGTGAACGCCGGACCACTCGCCCAGGCCCTCGATCAAGTCCAGGCTGCGGTTTTCGAGCCGCCGCTGTGGCTGCCGGCGGTCGAGGCCATCAGCAGAGCGACGGGCGCGTTGGGCGCCAACATCATGGAACCGGCCGGCCGCGGCGCCTTTGGCGCGGCATTGTGCACCGAAAATCTCGGTGACCTTCTCGAGGGCTATATTCGTGAAGAATGGAACACGAGGGATTTCCGCGCCCAACTTCTGCCGCCACTTCACCGATCGGGTGTCGTGCTTGAAACGAATTTCATCTCCAAGCAACAATTCGATCAGCACGAATACTACAAATTCCTGAGTGTCGGTCCATAAAGAAGTTGAATGATATGAATCGTTTGTGATTCCATGCAGTTGAATTGATTCGATGAGGGCATGGACGCGATGTGGACGAAGGCTAACCGAGGGAAATACAATCGAGATTGTCTGCGCTATCCGAGCGATTTGACGGATGCGGAATGGGCGCTGGCTGAACCCTTGATTCCGCCTGCCAAGCACGGCGGTCGCAGGCGTGAGGTCGATGTCCGGGAGGTTCTCAACGGCCTGCTTTATGTTCTCAGCACGGGTTGCCAATGGCGGGCAGTGCCGAAGGACCTGCCGCCGAAGAGCACGCTGTTCAGCTATTTCGACCTGTGGAACTGGGACGGCACGCTCGGCCGCATTCATGAGGAACTCTACGTGAAATGCCGTGAGGCGATGGGCCGCGAGGCCAGTCCGACGGCGGCAATCATGGACAGCCAGAGCGTCAAAGGCGCTGAAAAAGGGGGCGCTGCATTGACCCGGGCGGGTATGATGCGGGGAAAAAGATCAAAGGCAAGAAACGCCATATCCTTGTCGATACGGTAGGCCTTCTGCTGCATGCGCTGGTTCATCCGGCCGACATCCAGGACCGCGACGGTGGCGTGCTGGTTCTGAAGACGCTGTTCGGGCGCTATCCGTTCTTGAAGAAACTGTTCGCCGATGGTGGCTATCAGGGGCCTGTCTTCGCCAAGGGACAAAAGAAGGCAATGCCAGGACTTGCGACCGCGATCGTCAAGCGCTCCGACACCGCCAAGGGTTTTGAGGTTCTGCCGAGGCGCTGGGTGGTCGAACGGACGTTCGCATGGCTGGGTCGATGCCGCAGGCTGGCCAAGGATTTCGAAAATCTGTCGCGCAACGCGCTCGCCTTCCTCAAGCTGGCGTCTATCCGCCTCATGCTGCGAAGGCTCTGTTCAAAATGAATAACTTTCCGGACCGACTCTGAGAAAATACGGGGTAGGCGATTCCGTACTCATGAATATCTCTTCAGGCACGGAAGAGCTGTATTTCGTCCTGCAAAACAGGGCAACGGAAGCGTCTCCGCCTCCCGAAGACATGCCGCATTTCCATGCGATCCGAACGCGGCTCCTGACAGCCATGCAACTCGCCAAACATATCGACGCCAGCAAGGTCATGGGCATGGCGGCCGCCTTCGAGACATCGAACATTGCCTGCATCTTCTTTAACCGGAAAGGCCTCGTCACACTGACCAACCCGAAAGCGGACGCCCTGTTCAAAGGGGGATTGCGAATTTCGAGAGGCGGCGTGCGTGCCTGCTTTGCCAGCGAAACCGCCCGCTTCAACCGCGAACTCAAAATCGCGATACAGGCAACCGGACACTCCGCCGAGGCATTGTCTGCGGTCCGTCTCTCGCGTCCCGGAAAACGGCCGCTGATCGTTCGTTTCGAACGGTTCGGCCCACACCTCGCCGACGTGTTTTCACATTCCTGCGCCGTCGCCCTGATCGAGGATCCGGACGAGGACATGCGGCTGAAGCCGGAAACGCTGATGGCGCTGTTTGACCTGACGCCCGCCGAGGCGAGGATATCGCTTCTCGTCGCCAGTGGTCTGAGCGCCGTCAATATCGCCGCCCGGCACGCGACCGGCTACGAAACAGTCAGAAGCCATATCCGCTCGATATTCCAGAAAACCGGAACCAGCCGGCAGTCCGAACTCAGCGCCCTGTTCGGGAAAATTCGACTCTAGTCTTTCACGGTGACCACGGGCGGATAGGCATGCGTCTCGCCATGGAAATCCGAGACCGTATAACAGCCGCCACCATTGTCCTCGATCGTCGAGGCACTGACGACCGTCTTGCCATGGCCACCGGGGATATCGAGGATATAGGTCGGCTGGCAGAGCCCGGAGACGCGGCCGCGCAAGGATGCCACCAGCGCCTGTCCCTCCTCGATCGTCAGGCGGAAATGGCTGGTGCCCGGCGCGAGATCGGGATGGTGCAGGTAATAGGGCTTGATGCGGTTTTCGACGAAAGCCCGCATCAACGCCGCGAGCGTATCCGGATCGTCGTTGACGCCTTTCAACAGCACCGACTGGCTCACCATGACGATGCCGGCATCGACGAGCCTGGCGCAGGCGGCACGCGCATCCGTCGTCAGTTCGCGTGGATGGTTGGCATGCAGCGCCAGATAGGTGGTCTTGCCGCTGGATTTCAGGGCCGCGATCAGGGCCTCATCCACGCGCTCGGCCTCGACGACCGGCACGCGGGTGTGGAAACGAACGATCTTTACGTGATCGATCGCTGCCAGCCGTTCCATGATCGAAGCCAGCCGGCGCGGCGACAGCACCAGCGGATCGCCGCCGGTCAGGATCACCTCCCAGATTTCCGGATGATCGGCGATATAGGCGAAAGCCTTGTCCATCGCCTGCGATGCAAGCGTGCCCAGCCCCTGCGGCCCGACCATTTCGCGGCGGAAGCAGAAGCGGCAATAGACCGGGCAGACGTGCACGGCCTTCAGGAGCACACGATCCGGATAACGATGGACGATGCCTTCGACCGGACTGTGCGCGCCGTCGCCGATCGGATCCTCGCGCTCTTCCGGCAAGCGGACAAGCTCGGCCGCGTCGGGAACGAACTGGCGGGCAATCGGATCATTCGGATCGGCTGGGTCGATCAGCGCCGCCATGGCAGGCGTGATCGCGATCGCATAGCGGGCGGCAACATCCGACAACTCAGCGTGCCGGGCAGCGGCCGCCAGTCCGGCCTCTTCCAGATCATCGATGCTTTTCAAGGCACGCATCGCTCTCACGGCCCATCCTTTCGCTGATGATCGCTGGTTTCGGCCACCGGCGCCCAGATGACCTGATCGATGCGCGATGCCCCTGTCGCCAGCATCACCAGCCGGTCGAAACCGAGCGCACTGCCGCTTGCTTCCGGCATGATTTCAAGCGCCTTGAGGAAATCCTCGTCCAGCGGATAGGTTTCGCCGTAGACGCGGCGCTTCTCTCTCATCTCCATTTCGAAGCGGCGGCGCTGCTCGGCAGCGTCCGTCAGTTCACCGAAGGCGTTGGCGAGCTCGACGCCGCACGCATAAAGTTCGAACCGTTCCGCCACGCGCGGATCGTGCGGCGTTGGGCGGGCGAGGGCGGCTTCGGCCGCTGGATATTCGTAGAGGATCGTCGCGCGGCCGAAACCGAGATTGGGCTCGACTTTCTCGACGATCACCCGGCTGAAAAGATCCGCCCAGGTATCGTCTTCGGCGACGCGCATGCCGGCGGTTCGAAGCCCTTCGGCAAGGCGATCGCGGTCTGTTTCGCCCTTGCGGTCGATGGAGGCGAGCAGATCGATCCCCGCGAAACGCTCGAAGGCTTGTGCAACCGTGATGCGTTCTGGTTCCAGGAAAGGATCGGCCTGCGCGCCACGATAGACGAGTTGCCTGGTGCCTGCGGTTTCGGCGGCAAGGCTAAGGATATCAGCGCAATCGCGCATCAGTGCTTCATAGGTGTCGCCAGCCCGGTACCATTCTAGCATGGTGAATTCCGGATGGTGCAGCGGCCCGCGCTCGCGATTGCGATAGACATGGGCGAAACAGGCGATGCGTTCCTCACCGGCGGCCAAAAGTTTCTTGCAGGCGAACTCCGGCGAAGTGTGAAGATAGAGCGGCACCCGGCTGCCGTCGTGATTGATAGCCTGCGTTGCAAAGGCGTGAAGATGCGCCTCGTTGCCCGGCGAGACCTGCAGCGTGGCGGTGTCGACTTCGATGAAATCCTGCGCGGCGAAGAACGTGCGAAGGGCGGCCTGAATCCGGTTGCGGCCGATGAGGAAACCTCGGCGATCGGCATGGACATCGGGGGTCCACCAGGGAGAGGCAGCGGGCATGAGGGTCCTGTATCCAGATTTCTCGGGCAGTCGATGCGTCGCGCAATTCTGCGGTTTCTTCGGGCAGACCCTGCGGCCACACTGGCAATTTGCGCAAATATAGGATAGGTGCGGCCCGAAAACGCATTCTGGCGTCTTTGACGCGCATATTTCGTGCGCTCCTCTACGACGCATCAAGCTCAGTTACAAGGAAGACTTATGGTCAAGGTAATCGCCTCTTCAGTCCGCAAGGGCAATGTTCTCGAAGTGGACGGCAAGCTTTACGCCGTTCTTACCGCCCAGAACTTTCATCCCGGCAAGGGCACACCGGTCACCCAGGTCGATATGCGACGCATTTCGGACGGCGTAAAGGTCTCCGAGCGCTGGCGCACGACCGAGCAGGTGGAGCGCGCCTTCGTCGAGGACCGCGAGCACACCTTCCTCTATGAAGACGGCGAAGGCTTCCATTTCATGAACCCGGAAACCTATGATCAGGTTGCTGTCAAGCCTGACGTCGTCGGCGACGACAAGGCCTACCTGCAGGAAGGCATGGTCGTCCAGCTGAAGATGTTCGAAGGCATGGCACTTGCCCTGGAACTTCCGACCCGCATGACGCTCGAAATCGTCGAGACCGAGCCGGTCGTCAAGGGCCAGACGGCGTCCTCGTCCTACAAGCCGGCGATCCTGTCGAATGGCGTTCGCACCATGGTTCCGCCGCATATCGGCGTCGGCACCCGCGTCGTCATCTTGACGGAAGACGCTTCCTACGTCGAGCGCGCCAAGGACTGAACCTTTACGAACAGATATAGAAACGGGCGCGGCCTCGTACCGCGCCCGTTTCCGTTTCCGCCGCAATCCGGAAATCAGTGTTTCAGTTCCGGATAGGCTTCGGAGACCTCGCCAGTGTCGCTCAGGGTATCGTCGTAGGCCTCGAGGGTCACGCAAACACTGCAATGAACATCCAGAACGCCTTCGCGCCGCACGGCGATGCGTGATCCATTGCTGCGCACCAGAACCGCGTCCCCCTTGAAACCCTGCTTCAGCAACCAGTCACGCGGAGCATTCAAGCGAATGTGGACCTGGCTGGTGTCATCGTCTTCGCGCGCCACGATCAACTCGTAGGAAACCGGCTCGCAATGGCCGTTGATTTCCAGCTTGCCCTGGCCGCTGCCCTCGGCTGCGAATGTCAGCATCGTCTTTCTCCTTCAGGACCGATTGCTACCTTCGCACGGCGCGTCCGACCGCGATCAGCAGGCATGCGCCGATGAAGCCGATAACCAGATAGGCGAGCCAGCCGGTGAAACCTATTCCCGCAATCGCAAGAATGGCGTTGAGGACAATGGCGCCGACGATGCCGAGAATGATGTTCACGAACATGCCCATTTCGGATTTCATGAACTGTTCCGCCAACCACCCGGCAAAACCGCCGATGATGATGGCTGCGATCCATCCTACACCGTTGACATCCATGTGGGTTTCCTCGCTTGAAGATTGCATTTGCCTGCGACGATAACGATCCAGAAGCGATTATGTTCCAGCCATCAGAGGCCAGCATCAAATGCCCTGATTCTTAGCTCCACAACTATGAATTTGTCCGGCACGCCCACCTTTAGTAGAGCCTACGCAAGCGATCGGCAGCAACCTGGAGGACAAGGACTTGGATCAACGGACAGCGACACCGGCCTATGGAAACGACACGGCGATCCCGGTGGCGGTGCCGCTGACGACAGGGACGGGAGCCGCCCTGACCGGCGGCCTGATGTGCCTTCTGTCGATGTCGAGCGTGCAGTTCGGCTCGGCGTTTTCGGCATCCGCGATCGCCGCCTATGGTCCGTTCGGCACCACCTGGCTTCGACTGATCTGGGCTGCCGCTCTGCTGGCCATCGTCGTCCGGCCGCCGATCCTGCGTTATTCGCGGGCGCAGTGGCAGACGGCCGGGCTGCTCGGGGCCTCGATGGCCGGCATGACGCTGTGTTTCTTCGCGGCGATCGAGCGCATTCCGCTCGGCCTTGCCGTCGCCATCGACTTTCTCGGCCCCCTTGCCGTTGCAACCTTTGCCTTCGGCCTGGGCTGGCGGCTTGCCTGGCCGCTGATCGCTGGGGCCGGCGTGCTTTTGCTCGCCCATGACGGACATGGCTGGATCGGCGATCCGACGGGCATTCTCTTTGCCTTTGGCGCTGCGACCGGCTGGGGACTTTACATCGTCCTGATGAAGAAGGCGGGAAGCGCGTTCGAAGGCCTTCAAGGCCTCTCGATGTCGCTGATCGTGGCTGCGGTCGTCGCGACGCCCTTCGGACTTTTGGAAGTCTCGCGCATGACGGCCGAAGGCGTCGTCGCCATTGCGGGCCTCGCGCTTCTCGTGCCGCTGATCCCCTATGCGCTGGAAATGATTGCACTGCGCCGAATGAGCACCTCGTCCTTTGGTATTCTGATGAGTCTGGAGCCTGCGATCGGCGCCATTGCGGGCTTTGCCGTGCTCAGCCAGCCGATGACGGCGCTGCAGATCGCCGGCACCGTATTGGTCGTTGCGGCAAGCGCCGGAGCGACCGCCACCAGCCGTTGAATTTTCACGAAATAATGCCGCGCATTTTGAAAACCCGGTGATAGAGTGTGGCTCCGCGAGAGCCGCTTTATCCACCGAGGTGTGCATGTTTCCACTGTCGCATATGATGAAATCCTTCATCCGCAAGGGCCGGCTGACGGTCATCGACGCCGAGGGCAGGCCGCATGTCTTCTCGGGCGAGCCTGGTCCCGAAGTGACCATGCGGCTGACGGATCCGAAACTTTACCGCACCCTTGTCTTCAATTCCGAGCTTGCCGCTGGCGAGGCCTATATGGACGGGACGCTGCGCTTCGAGGACGGCTCGACGCTGCGCGATTTCCTGACGCTGTTTTCGATCAACCGGCTGTCGCTCGGTTCCTACCCGATCCAGAAGGCACTGCGCGCCATCAAGATGCGCTTTCGCAAGCGCCAGCAATCCAATGTCAAGGGCGAGGCGCAGCGCAACGTCGCCCACCACTATGATCTCGGCAATGATTTCTACAAACTCTTCCTTGACGAGCACATGCTCTATTCCTGCGCCTATTTTCGCGAGCCGCAGGAAACGCTGGAGCAGGCGCAGCGCAACAAGCTTCGGTTGCTTGCCGCCAAGCTCTGCCTGCGCCCCGGCATGAAGGTGCTCGACATCGGCTGCGGCTGGGGCGATCTGGCGCTCTATCTCGCTAAGCTCGAAGACGTCGAGGTTCTCGGCGTCACGCTGTCGAAGGAACAGCAGGCGCTGGCGACACAGCGGGCGAAGGATGCCGGGCTGGAAGGGCGGGTGCGCTTCGAACTGCGCGACTATCGCGATGTCGACGAGGCCTTTGACCGCATCGTTTCCGTTGGCATGTTCGAACATGTCGGGGTGCATCACTATGAGGAGTTCTTCAAGAAGCTGAATGCGCTGATGCCGGATGACGGGCTGGCGGTGCTGCATTCAATCGGCCACATGAGCCCTCCCGGCATGGCAAGCGCCTGGCTGCGCAAATACATTTTTCCGGGTGCTTATTCTCCGGCCCTGTCGGAGGTGTTCAAGGTGGTGGAGAAGAACAGCCTGTGGGTGACCGATCTCGAATTCCTGCGCATCCACTATGCGACGACGCTCAGGCATTGGGGCGAGCGCTTCGAGAAGAACCGCGACAAGGTCATCGAGATGTATGACGAGCGCTTTGCCCGCATGTGGGAATTCTACCTGATCAGTGCCGAGATGATGTTCCGCACCGGCAGCCAGCTGGTCTTCCACATGCAGCTTTCCCGCTCGCGCGATGCCGCGCCGATCGTGCGCGACTACATCACCGACCGGCAGAAGGCCTATATCGTCCGCGAGCAGACGCTCAATATTTCTCTATGAGTGGCCCATCATCCTTGGCCTCCCATTGCAGCCGTTTGTAGTCGAAGCCGTATTCGAGCGTCGGCTTGACGATCGCGAAATAGGGAGAAAGGTCGAAATCGCGCGGCGTATAGAGCGAATGATGGCGGATATGCAGGATTTCGGCGCGCGAATAATGCGACGTCGCCGCTGCCCGGCCGGGCGCGCGGGTGATGTCGGGCAGGATCGGATAGCGGATCCGCTCGAAAGCCTCGGCAATCAGCGTCGAGCAGATAGCGCGCGTCGGATCGCCTGATCCGAAGGCCAGCATGCGGCGGCGCCAGCGCACCGGCACCGGCGGTGCCGGCATGAAATAACGCAGCATGTCGAGGATGTTCTTCATGTCGTATTTCAGGCCGAGCCGCGAGATCATGAAGGACACGACCGCGTCCCTGTCTTCCGGCGTCAGCCCGATCGGCCGGCAGATGCGGGTGTTGTAGGTGGAATATTTGCGGAGCGGCACCGCGACACAGCCCTTGCCGAGATTGACCTCGATCAGTTGCGGACGATCGATGACCGGAAGCGTCGCCTCGTCGAGCGTCAGCGGGATTTCGTCGCCGGCGAAGAAAGCGGCGTGCGACCAGGTCGACTGGGTCAGATACTTGATCGCCGCCGAGACTTTCTGATTGCCCTCGATCAGCAGAATGTCGCCGGGCCGGAGCGTGCGGGCGAGCGTCTCCGGATCGGACGGCGTATAGGGCTCATAGCCCGAGGTCTTTGACGTCAGCCTTTCGGCCAGCGCCATGCCGATGCGGTCGAGAAGCGTATCCTTGCTGGACAGTAGCGGATTCATGCGGGGACGCAGCTTTCGGGAAAGCGGTTCATCGTCTGATTATGGTGGAATTTATCCGGCTTGCTGTCGAGTCTCCTGGCGTGTTTCGGCTTGACCTTTTCATGATGCCTCCTTATTTTTAGAACTATTCTAAACTAGGTACTTCGCGTCATGTTCTCACGTCTGTTTTCCGGGTCCAAACGGCCCCTTTCATCGCTTTCTGAACAGGAGGTTCTGGCGCTCGCAATATCCTCGGAAGAGGACGACGGGCGCATCTACCAGGCCTATGGGCAGATACTGAAGGATAGGTACCCGGATTCGGCCAAGGTTTTCGAGGATATGGCCGAGGTGGAAAACACCCACAAGAACATGCTGATCGACATGCACCGCCGCCGCTTCGGCGAGCAGATTCCGCTGATTCGGCGCGAACATGTCAACGGCTTCCTGACGCGCCGTCCGGACTGGCTGCGCCAGAACCTGTCGCTCGACGCCATGCGCCGCGAGGCGGAAGCGATGGAGACGCAGGCCTATAATTTCTACGTGGAGGCCGCAAAGAACACCTCGGACGCCTCGACCAGGCAATTGCTGGGCGAACTGGCGCTGGCCGAACAGGGCCATGAGGACGTGGCGCGCATGCTGGCCGAAAAGCATGTGCCGCAAGGCGTCCGCAAGAAGGAGGACGACACGGCGTATCGCCAGTTCCTGCTCACCTATGTACAGCCGGGCCTTGCCGGGCTGATGGACGGTTCGGTCTCGACGCTCGCGCCGATCTTCGCCGCCGCCTTTGCCACGCAGGACACTTGGCAGACCTTCCTAGTCGGCCTTTCGGCCTCCGTCGGCGCCGGCATATCGATGGGCTTCACCGAGGCGGCGCATGATGACGGCAAGCTTTCGGGGCGCGGCTCGCCGATCAAGCGCGGCCTTTCCTGCGGCATCATGACGGCGCTCGGCGGGCTTGGACACGCCCTGCCCTATCTCATTCCGCATTTCTGGACAGCGACGATCATGGCCGGGATCATCGTCTTCTTCGAACTCTGGGCGATCGCCTTCATCCAGAACAAGTATATGGAAACCCCGTTTCTGCGCGCTGCCCTTCAGGTCGTGGTTGGCGGCAGCCTCGTGCTGGCGGCGGGGGTGATTATCGGCAATGCGTGACGCCGAGCCATAAACAAAGGAGCGCCTGGGCCAGCGCCCCTTCGTTTGAACTGGAAATTCAAACCGTCAGTTGCCGACGGAACCGACCAGCACTTCGGCGCCGTTTTCGATGGTGACCCAGCGGCCGGTGTTGAAGGAGGCCTGGCGCTTCAAAAAGCGGTAGGGCGTCTTCGTCCAGAGCTTCACCTCGTTTTCGAGATTGTCGAGGATGAAATCGCCCTGGGCTGTGCGCACGGTCAGAACCGCATGGCCCTCGCCATCCGGCTTGCGGACGACGGTGATCAGGAGGTCGGACGGCGAGAAGCCCTTCTGCATCAGCTTCTTGCGCTTCAAAAGCACGAAATCTTCGCAATCGCCTGAGGCATCGGGATAGGTCCAAACCTCGTCCTTGCCGAACAGATCCATATCGGTCATCGGCCTGATTTCGCGGTTGGCGGCGAGATTGACCTCGCGAATGACCGACCAGCCGAAGTTGGTGACGCGCGGCGCGGTCGACGACTTGGACTTGATTTCGCATTCGGAGTGATGGGACTGGCAGAACTCGTAATGGCCGATCGGCTGCGAGGTGATGGCGCCCGTCTGCATCGAGAGTGCTGTCGCGTTCGGCGCCGGAATTGCCGCGCCTGCCGATGCGAAAACAGCCGTGATTGCCACGACCATTTTCCTAACCCCAGTCAACTGCGCCATACACGTCCCCTGTGGCGCGGTTTTCTCCCGAAACAATCCTGAAGAATCCCCGCGAAAGCTGAAAATCTGACGCCAGCTTTCGCGATCGATCCCCGCCGCGAGCTGCTCTAATCGTTAACAAAGAGTTAACAGTGCGCCCGAAACGAAGTCAATCTGCAGAATTGGGGATCGCCGGATATGGTTAAAATGCGCGGCAAACAGGCATTGCGGCTGATTTATCGCGCGTTTTCAGGCTGTTATCATGCCATCGACGGCGGCCAGCATGCGCTCGATATCCTCGGGGCGCGACAGGCGGTGATCCCCGTCGCGGATCAACGTCATGACGACATCGTCGGACGGCAGATGCTCCATCAGCTTCAGCGCATGGCCATAGGGCACATCCGGATCCCGCATGCCCTGCAGGATATGCACGGGACATCCGGTCTCGATGACGCCCTGGAGCACGCGGTTTTCGCGTCCGTCCTCGATCAGTCGCGCGGTATAGATGTTCGGGTCCGGGCCATAGGGCGTCGGCTCCTCGAAATAGCCGCGCTCGGCAAGGGATGCGCGCTCGGCATCCGTCAGGTTCGGCTCGATGAGCTCGCTGGTGAAATCCGGCGCCGGCGCGATCAGCACCAGACCGGCGATCCGGCCGCCCTCGCCCCGCGCGCGCAGTTCGGCGATAAGCCGGAGCGCGATCCAGCCGCCCATCGACGAACCGATGAGAACCATGCGTTGGGGATCGGCGTGATTGACAACCGCGAGGCTTTCTTCCAGCCACCGGGAAATCGTGCCCTCGGCAAAGGCGCCGCCGGAGAGGCCGTGGCCGGAATAGTCGAAGCGTATGCAGGCGGCACCGGTCTTTTCGGCGTGGCGTTCGAGCTCGACCGCCTTGGTGCCGGCCATGTCAGACCGGTATCCGCCGAGCCAGACAAATGCCGGCAGCGACGAGTTCTTCGCAGCAGGCAAAATACGCATGGCAATACGGCGCGATTCGCTGCCGGTTCCGACATCGAGATACTCTGGCTCTGCAGTTGAAGCTGGCAACGACATTGGCGCTTTTACCTCTGTTTGAATGTTTCTTGCTGTTTTTCTTTCTAAAACAGATTCTCCGAACGCCTGACAGGTGGTGATTTCCGCAAAAAGCTGTGGTATTGACTTTCCCGCAGCAATTTCCACATGACGGTCCAGCGGCAGTTGAACGGCATTTTGTCGGGAAATCGCGCTACCGTCAGGCATTCCATTCGTAACAGCTCGAGGAGAGTACGACCATTCGCAGACCGTTCAAAACGGACGCCCCGACAAAAGACGGGCCCCGCTCTAACAAGGAAATCCGGGTTCCCCGGGTTCAGCTCATCGACGCCGAAGGTGTCAACCACGGCAGCATCCCCACAGATCAGGCATTGCGCATGGCAGAGGAGGCCGGCCTTGACCTCGTGGAGATTTCACCGAACGCTGAACCGCCTGTGTGCAAGATCCTTGATCTGGGCAAGCTGAAATACTCGACGCAGAAAAAGGCGGCCGAAGCGCGCAAGAAGCAGAAGATCATCGAGATCAAGGAGATCAAGATGCGTCCGAACATCGACACGCACGATTACGACGTGAAGATGAAGGCGATGAACCGCTTCTTCGAGGACGGCGACAAGGTCAAGGTAACCCTGAAGTTCCGCGGCCGCGAAATGGCGCACCAGGAACTGGGCATGAAGCTTCTGCTCCAGGTCAAGGAAGACACCGTGACGATCGCCAAGGTCGAAGCCGAGCCGAAGCTCGAAGGCCGTCAGATGATGATGGTGCTGGCGCCGAAGTAAGCGCCGCGTTTTCAGGTCCGATCCTGAAGAGAGCCGCCAAGCAGGCGGCTTTTTCATATCTAATGCCGGCAATGCGGAAATATCGGCCCGTTTGCCTCAATCCCATTGCACTTTGCGGGCGCTTCGGTTACAAGCCCCCGTCCGAACGGTCCGGCAGGGCATGCCGTGGCCGTTCTTTACGCTGGAGACGACCTCGTCAGTCGATCTCGAAATCAAGAAAAATGGAGTAGCAAAATGCCCAAGATGAAGACGAAATCCTCTGCCAAGAAGCGGTTCAAGATCACCGCAACCGGCAAGGTCATGGCAGCTGCCGCAGGCAAGCGCCATGGCATGATCAAGCGGTCCAACAAGTTCATTCGCGATGCGCGTGGCACCATGGTGCTTGCAGAGCCTGATGGCAAGAAGGTCATCAAGAACTACCTGCCCAACGGTCTCTAAGACGTCTGGCACTTTTGGATTTTTAAGGAGATCATGACATGGCACGTGTAAAACGCGGCGTAGCAGCTCACGCCAAGCACAAGAAGACACTCAAGGCAGCCAAGGGCTTCTACGGCCGCCGCAAGAACACCATCCGCGCCGCCAAGGCAGCCGTGGATCGTTCAAAGCAGTTCGCTTACCGCGACCGCAAGGTCAACAAGCGCAATTTCCGCGCTCTCTGGATCCAACGCATCAACGCTGCCGTCCGTGAACATGGCCTGACCTACGGCCGCTTCATCGACGGCCTCTCAAAGGCTGGCATCGAAGTCGACCGCAAGGTTCTGTCCGACATGGCAATCCATGAGACGGAAGCATTCGGCGCGCTCGTCGCTGCCGCCAAGAAGGCGCTTGAATACCTCAAGGACGCAGGCACCACCAACGAGTTTGAAAGCGCGGTTCGTTAAGACCCAGCGCTTCCCAGGCCTTTGCTATTTTAATTGGGAAACCCGCGCTGGTACGGCTGGCGCGGGTTTTTCTTTGACCGATCACGGGAAATGAACCATGTCCGATCTGCAAGCACTGAAAGAGAAGCTGCTGACCGAGGTGACCGGGGCGGATGACGAGGCGGCCATCGAAGCCGTGCGCGTCAACGCGCTCGGCAAGAAGGGCTCGATCTCCGAGCTCCTGAAGACGCTCGGTACCATGTCGCCGGAAGAGCGCCAGACGCGGGGTGCTGCGATCAACGCGCTGAAGAGCGACGTCTTCGAGGCGATCACGGCGCGCAAGTCGGCGCTGAAGGATGCGGCGATCGCCGAACGGCTTGCGCGCGAGACCGTCGATATCAGCCTGCCAGTGCGCTCGTCGCCTGCCGAGCGCGGCCGTATCCATCCGATCAGCCAGATCATCGACGAGATCACCGCGATCTTCGCCGACATGGGCTTCTCGATCGCCGAAGGTCCGGATATCGAGACCGACTATTATAACTTCACCGCGCTGAACTTCCCCGAAGGCCACCCGGCGCGCGAGATGCACGACACGTTCTTCTTCAATCCGGACGAAAACGGCGAGCGCAAGGTGCTGCGCACCCACACCTCGCCGGTGCAGGTGCGCACGATGGAGGCCCAGAAGCCGCCGATCCGCATCATCATCCCCGGCAAGACCTACCGGCAGGATTCGGACGCGACGCATTCGCCGATGTTCCACCAGGTCGAAGGCCTCGTCGTCGACACCAAGTCGAACGTCGCCAACATGCGCTGGATTCTCGAGGAGTTCTGCAAGGCCTTCTTCGAGGTGGACGATGTGACGATGCGCTTCCGCCCGTCCTTCTTCCCCTTTACCGAGCCGTCTTTCGAGGTGGACATCCAGTGCGACCGTTCCTCCGGCCCGATCGTCAAGTTCGGCGAAGGCACCGACTGGATGGAAATCCTCGGCTGCGGCATGGTGCATCCGAACGTCCTGCGCGCCGGCGGTCTCGATCCGGACGTCTACCAGGGTTTTGCCTGGGGCATGGGCCTCGACCGCATCGCCATGCTGAAATACGGCATGCCGGACTTGCGCAACTTCTTCGACGCCGACATGCGCTGGATGAGCCATTACGGCTTCCGCCCGCTCGACATGCCGACGCTGTTTGGTGGGTTGAGCGCGTGATTGTCTAAGGTTTCACGAGTGCGTATGATCCAGTAGATCGAAGGAGAATGGACATGATGAACGTTCATGCCAAGTATCTGAATGCTGACGAGGTAAAGGAGTTGACTTCGCCCTTGCTGAAGAAGCAGTTCAGCGCCTACGATTTCAGAACCGTAAATGTGCGTGAAGACGAGACATTCGACGGGGCCTCTGTTTTTCGGATCACCGTTGATGTCGGGGAAAAGGTACCGGTGGATAAGCTCGTTGATGCGTTGGACGTTCTTCACTCCACGTTGCGATCAAAGGGCGAGGAGCGCTTGATCTTCTTAAGCACAAATGTGCCAAGTCCCGGTCAGGAAGCCACAGGTGAAAACGAAGAGGACATGGAGTAATTCATGCCTTCCGCGTCCATGGTCGATCGCCTGCTGACCGCAGCAGATACTTTGATGGAAACAAAGCCTCGCAGCGCCGCTTACAGGAGAAGAGCAGTTAGCACTGCTTACTATGCGGTATTCCATGCGCTGGCAAAAATTTGTACGGAGACTCTTCTTCCGAACGTGCGTCGGACCGAAGAAGAGTATTCACGCGTTTATCGCGCGTTAGATCATGGGCCTCTGCGGAACGCCTTTGCTCAGGCACCACTTAAAGATCACCCGGAGATCAAGAGGATCGGGCCTATTATAGTAAGACTTCAAAATGAACGGCACCGTGCTGATTATTCGCCGCCCGACATGAAGATTTTTGCGATAGAGGAAGTTGAGGAGCTGATTGCACAAGCAAAACTGGTTGTGGATGCGCTTCAAAAACTCGACACAACCAGTCACCGTGCTTTGGCCACGTGCCTACCATTCAGAGACCGAAAATCATGAAATTCACCCTCTCCTGGCTAAAAGACCACCTCGAAACGGATGCGACCCTTGAACAGATCTGCGAGCGCCTGACGGCGATCGGGCTCGAGGTCGAGGACGTTGACGACAAGGCCGCCTTCAAGCCCTTCGTCATCGCCAAGGTCGTCTCGGCTGAAAAACATCCGCAGGCCGATAAGCTCAAGGTGCTGATGGTCGATACCGGCGCAGGCGCGCCAGTCCAGGTCGTCTGCGGCGCGCCGAATGCGCGCGCCGGCCTCGTCGGCGCTTTTGCGGCGCCGGGGACCTATGTTCCCGGCATCGATGTGACGCTGTCGGTCGGCAATATCCGTGGCGTCGAAAGCCGCGGCATGATGTGTTCCGAAAAAGAGATGCAGATCTCCGACAGCCACGACGGCATCATCGACCTGCCCGAAGAGGCGCCGGTCGGCACGAGCTTTGCCGCCTATGCCGGGCTCGACGATCCGCTGATCGAAATCAACCTGACGCCCAACCGTCCGGACTGCACCAGCGTCCACGGCATTGCCCGCGATCTGGCTGCCTCCGGCCTCGGCACGCTGAAGGCGGCACCGCAACCGACGTTCGCGGTTGAGGGCCAAACGACGACCAAGGTCAAGCTCGACCTCGGCGAAGACACACACCTCTGCCCCGGTTTTGCGCTGCGCCTCGTGCGCGGCGTCAGGAACGGCCCGAGCCCGAAATGGATGCAGCAGCGGCTCATCGCCATCGGCCTCAGGCCCATCAATGCGCTGGTCGACGTCACCAACTACATGACCTTCGACCAGGGCCGGCCGCTGCACGTCTTCGACGCCGCCAAGGTCACGGGCAACCTCACCGTTCGCCGCGCCAGGGAAGGCGAGAAGGTTCTGGCGCTCGACACCCGCGAATATGCGCTCTCGCCTTCGAACGTCATCATTGCCGATGAAGACGGCATCGAATCGATCGGCGGCATCATGGGCGGCGAACATTCCGGCTGCGACGAAAACACGACCGACGTGCTGATCGAATCGGCGCTCTGGGACCCGATGAACATCGCCAAGACCGGCCGCACGCTCGGCATCATCAGCGATGCACGCTACCGCTTCGAGCGCGGCGTCGATCCGGAATACATGGTTCCGGGCCTTGAGCGCGCGACGCAGCTGGTTTTCGACATGTGCGGCGGCACGGCGACGAAGACCGACGTGGTTGGTTATGCCGGCTATGCTCCAAAGGTCGTTGATTTCCCGCTCTCCGAAGTCAAGCGCCTGACGGGCCTCGAGGTCAGTCCCGAAGAAAGCGTCGCGATCCTCATGGGTCTCGGCTTCGGTGTCGAGGGATCCGGTGAGCGTGTCTCGGTTTCCGTTCCCTCCTGGCGGCCGGATGTCGATGGCAAGGCGGACCTCGTCGAAGAAGTCATGCGCATCCACGGCGTCGACAACATCAAGCCGGAGCCGATCGAGAGCCTTGGTTCCGTCAACGGCAAGATCCTGACGACCTTGCAGATCCGCACCCGGCTTGCCAAGCGGTCGCTTGCCGCGCGCGGCATGCTGGAAGCGGTCACCTGGTCGTTCATTTCCAAGGCGCAGGCCGAGCTTTTCGGCGGCGGGGCACCGAGCCTGTCGCTGGCAAACCCGATCGCCGCCGACATGTCCGACATGCGGCCGTCGCTGCTGCCGGGCCTGCTAACGGCCGCCCAGCGCAATGCCGACAAGGGCTTTGGCGACGTGGCGATTTTCGAGGTTTCCGGCACCTATGAAAACGACACGCCGGCCGGCCAGCGCCGCGTTGCCGGCGGCATCCGCCGCGGCACGGCGTCGCTTGCCGGCGCCGGTCGGTCCTGGTCGAATGCCGCAAAGGGCGGCGGCAAGCCGGTCGATGTCTTCGACGCCAAGGCCGACGCGATTGCCGTTCTCGAAGCCTGCGGCGTGCCGATGGGCAATGTCCAGTTCGAAGCCGGCGGCCCCTCCTGGTATCATCCGGGCCGTTCCGGCACGATCAAGCTCGGTCCGAAGATCGTGCTCGGCACTTTCGGCGAGTTTCATCCGAAGGTGCTCGCGGAGCTTGATGTCTCCGGCGCGCTCTGCGGCTTCGAAGTCTATGTCGATGCCATGCCCGAGCCGAAGAAGAAGGCCACCCGCACCAAGCCGGCGCTGGAGCTCTCGCCCTTCCAGGCCGTCAGGCGCGACTTCGCCTTCGTGGTCGACAAGACCGTCGAGGCCGGTACCATCCTCAAGGCCGCATCGAGCGCCGACCGCAAGCTGGTGACCGGCGTCAACGTCTTCGATGTCTTTGAAGGCGCCTCGCTCGGCGAAGGCAAGAAGTCGGTGGCGATCGAGGTCGTCATCCAGCCAGCGGAGCGCACGCTGACCGACGAGGATTTCGAAGCCCTCACTGGCAAGATCATCGCCAATGTGACGAAGAGCACGGGCGGCGTTTTGCGCGCCTGAAATTCAGCCGTCAGAGGGGGCGGTCCGCCCTCTGACGGCTGTTGCCTCGGTTTTCTGTATGATTTGCGGGGCACATATTCTCCTCGGTCATCCTCGGCTTCTCCTCCGTCATCCTCGGGCTTGACCCGAGGATCCAGATGCAATCGCCACAGACACCATTCTCCGATATCTGGAGCGTGGATCCTCGGGTCAAGCCCGAGGATGACGGAGCAGGACGGCGTAGCCGCATGGTCAACGAAGGCGTCACACAAGGCGACCTTCCTCAGGCCAGACACAAGTATGCCTTTCCTTGCGGTCATGAAATTTAATCCCCGTCCATCCCCGCCCTGAAATCTCGCTGCATAATGGCTCCTGTTTCCACCGCCGGAGTGTTTCGCGAGACGGTCGCGGGCAAGTGGGAGCCGGCGCCCTGTGTTGAAGCCGTAACGTGCGGCTGATGACAGGGTGATGCGTGCCGGGTGGTTCGTCCGCCTCAATGTCTCCCCCGGGTCCCGAGCCCGGTTTGGGTCATCCATGCAAGCCGCCGAAAGGCGGTGCAGCGAGACGGGGTGCGCATTTCAAGGGGCCGGAAGCCCCGAAAAACGCCGAAGGCCCCGCATTTGCGTGCGCCCTCCGACTGCTCAATTCAACCGTGCCGGCTTCACCGGTCCGGACGTCTCGGCGTGTTCTTTGACAAGCGAAGGACGAGTGATTTGCCGGACTTGCGCATCGGCTATCGCCCCAGGGGTATTTGGTTGGCGGAAGAGCGTCCCCAACCTCCGTCATCCTCGCCCTTGTGGCGGGGATCCAGCCGCGGCGCGTCTGCGCGGCGAGAGGACTCTTTGCTGGAGCGGGGCGACGGACGCCGCGTGGCTGGATCCCGGCTCAAGCACAGGAATGACGAAGGAGAGGGTGACGCTTGCCCCCGATTTTCGCACGCATACCCTGCGCAGACAAACCCTACCGATGCAGGTGATACAGCTTGTTGACGATCACCCAGTGGCCGCCGATCTTCAGCAGGGACAGATAGTCGGTGAACCGCATGCCGGCGAATTCGTCGGTGACCTTGACGAAGGCGGCGTCGCCTTCGAGGTCGGTGATCTCGATATCCATCAGGGGCTGGGTTCCGGGCGGGGCCGGCGGTTCGGCGAGGATGGCGGCGATGAAATCGTCGCGGGACATCCATTCGACCGCGCCTTCGTAATTGCCGATGATCTTCGCATCCGGATGGAAGGCCTTGCGCAGGGCTGCCTCGTTGCAAAACGCCATGCCATCGACATAGAGGTGAACGACTGTGCCAACTGCCTGTTCGTCCGACATTCACAGCACCTCCCTAGCGTGCCACGCGATCCTATCACGATGGCGGTGGGGAACAAGGACGAAGCGAAAACGGGTGGCCTGCACGTCTTCTCCGGCATAGGCTCCGCCCAAACGGGAGGAGCCTGCATGAAAAAGCCGGGATCGATGAAAGCGCTTGAAGATATGGGCCGCGCGCGCCTGTCAGAGAATTTCTTCCTCAGAGACTTCATGCATTCCGAGATCGCCGATTTCTACGGCATGCCGAATATCCCCGATGATCCGGAACTGGCGATCGCTGCCGGCACGAAACTTTGCGAGGAACTGCTGGAACCTTTGCAGCGGACTTTCGGTCGCCTGCACATCCGCTCCGGCTATCGTTCCCGGTCGGTCAACGCGTTCGGCAACCGCAACAAGCTCAACTGTTCGACCAATGCGGCAAGTGCCGCCGATCACATCTGGGACATGCGTGACGCCGACGGCTGCATGGGCGCGACGGCCTGCATCGTCATTCCCTGGGTCTGGGACAGGCGCGCAACACTCGGCGGCTGGCAGTCGCTTGCCTGGTGGATCCACGACAACCTGCCCTACGCCTCGCTCTGTTTCTTCCCAAGACTCTGGGCGGTGAACATCCAGTGGCATGAGCGACCGGCACGGCGCATCCGCAGCTATGCGGCGCCGGTTGGTCTGCTGACGAAGGAAGGCATGGCCAATCATTCCGGCAGCCATGCGGAGTGTTATCGGGGTTTTCCGCCTCTGAGGAGCTAAAAACTCATCCGGTAACGGACATGGCCATCGGCCTCGGTATATTTGTCGTAGAGCCGCCGTGCCGTCTCATTGCCTTCGTCGGTATGCCAGTAAAGGCGGGCCCAGCCATTCGCCTTGGCTTTCTCTACGAGATCATCCAGCAGCGCCTTGCCGATGCCCTTTCCGCGCGCCGCCTCGTCGAGGAAAAGGTCCTCCAGATAGCAGACCGGCTCCTTCACCCAGGTCGCCTCATGCAACAGGCAGAGGGCAAAGCCGATGACGTGGCCGTCAAGCACCGCGACCCGCATGAACAGCGGCGAGCCAGGATCGACGATCCGGCCCCACGTCGTTGCGGTCACGTCAGGGGATACCGCCACCCTGTAGAAAGCGACATAGCCCGCCCAGAGCCTGCGCCAGTCCGCTTCGTCGCCTGGTGCCGCGTCGCGTATCTCAACCGTCATGCCTTTTCCTCCCGGGTCTTTTATTCGCTGGCCTCGTTTAGCAGGTAGCAGGCTTCGTCGGAAAGCCGGATCGAAACCGCCTTCATCAGACTTTCGAGTTGGGTCAGGTTCGTCGCGCTGGAAATCGGCGCCGTGACACCCTTGCGTACCATGATCCAGGCAAGAGCAATCTCTGCCTGCGTGTTGCCCGTGTCGGCTGCCACCTCATCCAGCGCTCCCAGGATGCGCATGCCGCGGCCATCGAGATATTTGCCGATGCCACCGCCACGTGCCGAACCTTCCAGGTCCCTATGCGAGCGATATTTTCCCGAAAGAAAACCTCTCGCAAGGCCGAAATAGGTGATCACGCCGATCTCCTCTGTCATGCAGAGATTTCGGAGCGGGCCGTCGAAAGAAGCGCGGCCATAGAGATTGTATTCCGGCTGCAGCACCGCGTAGCGCGGCAGGTTCTTCTCCTTTGAAACATCGAGTGCGGCGCGCAACTGCTCGGCGCTCAGATTGGACGCTCCAATATGCCGGACCTTGCCCTGCCGCAGAAGTGTGTCATAGGCCCCCAGCGTTTCCTCATAGGGCGTTTCGGCATCCGGCCAGTGCGACAGGTAGACGTCGATATGATCGGTCTGCAGCCGGCGAAGGGAATCCTCGACAGCCTGCAGTATCCATTTTGCCGACAGCCCCTTCCTGTCCGGCCCCATTTCGGAGCCGACCTTGGTGATGATCACGGCCTCGTCCCGGGCCCGGCCCGACTGTTTCAGCCATTTGCCGATGATCGTCTCGGATTCGCCACCGCTATTGCCGGGAACCCAGGTGGAATAGGCGTCTGCGGTATCGACTGCGTTAAAGCCTGCCTCGAAGAAGGCGTCGAGCAATTGGAAAGAGGTCTTTTCATCCGCTGTCCAGCCGAAGACATTGCCGCCGAAGACCAGCGGCGCGATAGACAGGCCGGTGCGGCCGAGGGTTCGCTTTTCCATGAGGTCGCTCCAGAACGCTATGGATAAATCGCTTGGGAGGCGAGAAGTCTGCCCCATGGAGATAGGTAAGCGACAGAGTTTTTACATGCCCGGCGGCAATTTTATTCCCGCCTGCGTGGCTTGATGGGCAGGTACCTCGCGGTTACTGTGCCGCCAAAACAGGGAGGATATGTCATGTTGCGTTTCGGTATTCTGTCGACGGCCAAGATCGGCCGCGAACTCGTTGTTCCCTCCATCCAGGACGCGGAAAACTGCGTCGTCACGGCCATTGCCAGCCGCGATCTTTCCAAGGCGCGCGAGATGGCCGACCGCTTCTCCGTGCCGCACGCTTTCGGCTCCTACGAAGAAATGCTCGCCTCGGATCTCATCGATGCCGTCTACATTCCGCTGCCGACCTCGCAACACGTCGAATGGACGATCAAGGCCGCCGACGCCGGCAAACACGTGCTTTGCGAGAAACCGATCGCGCTCAAGGCGTCCGAGATCGGCGCCGTGATCGAGGCGCGCGACCGCAACAAGGTGCTGATTTCCGAAGCCTACATGGTCACCTACAGTCCCGTCTGGCGTAAAGTCCGCGCGCTGCTGCAGGAAGGTGCTGTCGGCAAGCTGCGCCACGTTCAGGGCGCCTTTACCTACTACAACCGCGATGCCGCCAATATGCGCAACAAGCCGGAACTCGGCGGCGGCGGACTGCCTGACATCGGCGTCTATCCAACAATCACGACCCGTTTCGTCACCGGCAGGGAGCCTATTCGGGTGCAGGCCAATACGGACCGCGATCCGCAGTTCGGCACCGACATGTATTCAAGCGTGCGGGCCGACTTCGGCGACTTTGAACTGAGCTTCTACATCTCCACCCAGCTTGCCGCCCGCCAGGTGATGGTCTTCCATGGCGACAAGGGCTTCATCGAGGTCAAGTCGCCGTTCAATGCCGACCGTTACGGCGCTGAAGAACTGGAACTGACCAACCAGAACCACTCGCAATCGCAAGTCTTCCGTTACCAGGATGCCCGCCAGTACAAGCTCGAGGCCGAGGCTTTTTCGCACGCGGCAAAGGGCGGGGAGGAAGAGGTGGTGACGCTGGAAAGCTCGGTGAACAACCAGAAGCTCATCGACGCGATCTACCGCGCCAGCGAGAAGGACGGCTGGGAGCCGGTTTGAACCAGGATGGAATTAAAAACCCGCCGGCTGCAAAGCGCGGCGGGTTTTTCAAGGGCGCGATGACGTGGGTCTCATGCCTGATGGCTCCGCGCAAGAATGAACGCGGTGAAGACCGGTGCGGCGATCCCGGCATTATAAGCAAGCAACGCCAGAACGAGCGCAAACAGGGATACGGCACCGGCTGAAAAAAGCGCGGCAAGAGCGAAGGCTGCGACGATCAGACCACCGGCCAGAACGTAGCAAGGCACAGACCGCAGGCCCGCCGTCAAAAGTCCGATCGTCAATGCGGTCAAGATTATCATCCGACCCCTCCCGATGATGAGCATAGTGCAACAAGCTCGCACAAGCCTTGCTAAAATTGGCTTAACCCTCCGAGAGTTCATAACAATGCGGCCGCCGAAGAGTTTCCTTGGCGACCGGCCTATTTGATATTTGCGTGAAATCTATGGCATGCGATCGTCCGTCACGAATAGGCGCTGGCCTTTGCCTGGATCGCCGTATTGGCGGCGCGGAATGGCCAGATCGTCAGGCTGTCATAGCGGCCATAGGCAAACAGCCCCGTCTGGTTGCGACCGACGAAGACTTGGCCCGTTGTTGCCGGCACGGTGGCATCGGTTGCGATCGTCCCGCCGTTATAGCTGCCTGATCGGCCGGCGGCGCTCCAGCCGAGGCAGATACAGAACGCCGGCAGCGGCATGGTCACGCTGGCAATCGACAGTGACCTGCCGGCAACCACGCTGGTCTGCGCCGTGTTGAGGCGCATGATCTCATCGCCCGTGCCGATGCCGACGAGATGCCCGAGAGAGCCATAGACGCCCTGCCCCTTCAGGAGAAGTGTAGCGGCCCCTCTCTGGATCAGGGCTTCGCCGACCGGCGAGAGGCGGCAACTATCGGCGCTTCGCGTCGCGGCCGTGGCCGTGGTCTGGACGAACGAGCTGGCCGCCGCCCCCGTTTCCACCTGCGCCCGGCTCAAGGAGCCGGTGACCGTCAGCGTCAGGCTGGTCGATGCCGCCGTGAGGGTTACCGGCGCGGATTGCGTCACAGCCGCGGTCGCTGCGCCGGAGAGCACCAGCGAGCCGGTTCCCCGGCAGGAGACGGTATATTGCGTAGCGTTGGTGACCGTGACCGTCTGCGTCGCGGGTGTGAACGCATTCAGGAAAAGATTGGTCGTGGGACCTTCGAGCAGGAGCTGCCGGTAGCCGTTGCGGCAATCGAAACGCGGAACATCGACCGCAGCCTGCTGGGCCACGCCCGCAGCATCGATATATTCAGCCGCCGAACCGCGAGTGAACACGAACAAATCCGAAAACGGAACGGATTGCGGGGAGACAAGCGCGTCCACAGCGGCCGCGGCGATGTTTGCCGCAACTACCGGGGTCATTGCATGGCGATCCCAGCGGAAATCGGCGACGAAGGCCGGCAGCTTGGCAATGCCGTCGCTGGCATCGGCAGCCGCAAAAGCCGCACCGGTAAACCATGCATTAGCCGTTCCCGCCAGACCGAGGCCCGAATTAAGACCGAGCGACACCATCAGACGAGCCCAACGATGCTGCCGGCGGTCGTGCCAGTTGCCAGCACGCGATCGGCACGCACTGGCAGGATACTACCGGCCGCGACGCCGGCAAATGTGACCGTCTGGCCAGACAGAAGACGCAGCGCAAGTGTGCCGCCGGAACCGACATAGATTGCCCGCGTCATCTCGGACAGATCGAGTGTGTCGCTGGGTGTCACGGCAAATCCGTGCGTCGCCGGGCTGGTAAGGGAGGGGATGTTGCTGGAGAAGCGGTCTGGCATCGGCTTGGTCCTCTCAGTCGTGATTGACGTTGCCGCCATGATGCGCCCGGTTTCGAGCACCGGGGACGAACGGGGAAAATGAAAGGCCTGTTGAGGGCGCCACCTATGGCTGGTCATCCGCGGTCGGGCGCGGCAAAATAGGCGCATGAGCTCGTTCTTCGAATCCGATTCGCCCTCCAATCTCACCGAGTATTCGGTCTCGGAGCTATCCGGCTCCATCAAGCGCACGGTCGAGCAGGCCTTCGACCAGGTGCGGGTGCGCGGCGAGATTTCGGGCTATCGCGGCCCACATTCCTCGGGGCACGCCTATTTTTCCCTGAAGGACGACAAGGCGCGGATCGACGCCGTCATCTGGAAAGGCACGATGAGCCGGCTGAAGTTCCGGCCAGAAGAGGGCATGGAGGTGATCGCCACCGGCAAGGTGACGACCTTCCCCGGTTCGTCCAAATACCAAATCGTCATCGAGACACTGGAGCCCGCCGGTGCCGGCGCGCTGATGGCGCTGATCGAGGAGCGCAAGCGCAAGCTCGGCGCCGAAGGGCTTTTCGACCAGGCGCGGAAACGGCCCCTGCCCTATATGCCGCGTATCATCGGCGTCGTCACCTCACCGACTGGCGCCGTCATCCGCGATATCCTGCATCGGATTTCGGATCGTTTCCCCGTTCATGTCATCGTCTGGCCCGTGCGGGTCCAGGGCGAAGGCTCGGGCAATGAAGTGGCCGCCGCGATCGAGGGCTTCAACGCCTTCAGTGCCGGCGGCCTAATCGCCCGGCCGGACCTTCTGATCGTCGCACGCGGCGGCGGCAGCCTGGAGGATCTCTGGAGCTTCAACGATGAGGCGGTGGTGCGGGCGGCGGCGAATTCGCAGATCCCGCTGATCTCTGCCGTCGGCCACGAAACCGACTGGACGCTGATCGACTATGCGAGCGACCAGCGGGCACCGACGCCGACGGGTGCGGCGGAAATGGCCGTGCCGGTGAAGGCCGATCTGGAGGCTAGCCTTTCGGCCCTCTCTGCGCGTCTCAAGGCGGCCGTGACGCGCCAGATGGACAACCGGCGGCAGAGCCTTCGTGCTTTGACGCGGGCGCTGCCTTCGCTCGATCAATTGCTCGCCTTGCCGCGCCGGCGCTTCGATGAGGCGTCAGTGGGGCTTGGGCGCGGCTTGCAGATGAACACCGCCAACAAGCGGCGCGCCTTCGAGCGTACGGCCGCACATTTGCGCCCGGATGTGCTGTCGAGCCGGATCTACGAGCGGCGGCAGAAACTATCGGAGCATGTGATCCGCGCGGAACGCATCGTCGAACGCCTCATCCATCGTTCTGCTGCCAGGGTTTCGTCGGCCGATGCGTCGCTCAGAACCCTTCCAGGCCGGCTGCTGAGCCAGATTCACCGTTCGCAGGATCGCTTGACTGGCCTCGCTGGCAGAGCCGACAGTGCGCTTCTCGCCGATCTGCGGCGGCGACGCAGCACGATCGTCGCGCAGGACCGCATCCTGCAGTCGCTGTCCTATCGCAACGTGTTGAAGCGCGGCTATGCGCTGGTGCGCGATGAGACCGGAATACCCGTCAAGGTGGCTTCAGCCCTCTCCCTGAACCAGGCGATCGCCATTGAATTCGCTGACGGGTCCATCAACGCCATGACCACGGAAGGCGGCGCTCCGACGCCGCCACAACCTGTGAAGAAGCGCGCGGAAAAACCGGCGCCGGCCGAGCCACCGAAGCAGGGGAGCCTGTTTTAAGGACGCTCCGAACAATAACTGAATCGTCATTTGTCGAGGGTGCGTCTGATTGACTCATGTGCGGGGGATTCCCGGCCGGATCAGATAGACGTATGTCGATGGCATGATCGACGAGGATGGCATCAGATACCGCTGGGAGACAGTGGGGCGCAAGCTCGATGAACGCGGGCGTCGGATGTTCGCGGCGGCCGAGGCGAGCACGGCGGGATGGGGCGGGCTTGCGGCAGTCTCGCGGATCACCGGGTTGGCGCGGTCGACGATCAATCGCGGACAGGACGACCTGGATGCCATGCCTCTGGGGCTGGGTCAGGTTCGGCGTGCTGGCGGCGGGCGCAAGGCGGTGAGCGCGCTTGATCCTGGGCTTGTTGCGCAGTTGAAGCGACTGGTGGAGCCGGCCACGCTGGGCGATCCCGAGCGGCCCTTGCTCTGGGTGTCGAAGAGTATGGATAAACTCGCCGACACGCTGACGGCGATGGGCCACCCGATCAGCGCCGACACGGTGGCCAAGGAGTTGGTGAAGCTGGGCTTTTCGCGTCAGCGCAACCGCAAGGCGGACGAAGGCTCGCACCATCCCGATCGCAACGCCCAGTTCGAGCACATCAACACGAAGGTGATTGCGGCCCAAGCCAAGGGCCAACCGGTCATCTCGGTCGATACCAAGAAAAAGGAACTGGTGGGCAACTACAAGAATGTCGGCAGCGACTATCGCCCGAAAGGCACGCCGATCCGCGTCAAGGTGCATGACTTCGAGGACAAGGAACTGGGCAAGGTGGTGCCTTACGGCATCTACGACGTGACGGCGAACGCGGGCTTCGTCAGCTTGGGCATTACCGCCGATACGGCCGAGTTCGCCGTCCAGTCGATCCGGTGCTGGCTCGATCGCATGGGACGAGAGCGCTATCCCAAGGCAAGTGAACTGACCGTCACGGCCGACTGCGGCGGCTCAAACGGCGCGCGCGTCAGGCTATGGAAGTTGGAATTGCAGAAACTGGCCGACGAGACCGACTTGGTCCTTCACGTCCACCATTATCCGCCCGGCACCTCCAAGTGGAACAAGATCGAACACCGCCTGTTCTGCCACATTACCCAGAACTGGCGCGGCCGCCCGCTCGAAAGCCGCCTGGCCGTGGTCGAACTGATCGGTGCCACCACGACAAAGACCGGCCTCAAGGTCGAATGCGCCCTCGACACCCGCACCTACCACAAAGGCGTCAAGGTCTCCGATGCCCAGATGGCAGGCCTCCATGTCAAAGGCGACGCCTTCCATCCAGAGTGGAACTACACCATCACCCCAAGAAACACGTAGCGGTTATTCCGCGAACTGTCCTAAGGGCGGAAACCTCATGCGCTTTCTGATCGTTCTCGCTCATCCCTTGACCGGTAGTTTCGCCGCAAGCGTCGCCGCCACGGCGAAGACGGCGCTGGAGAAGAACGGCCACAGCGTCGATCTGCTCGATCTGTACACGGAGGATTTCGACCCACGCCTCAGCGAAGCGGAACGGCGCGGCTATTTCGACGTTCCGTACGATACGTCCGGTGTCGATGACATCGTCACGCGGCTCAAGGCGGCCGATGGATTGATCCTGGTCTTTCCGCAGTGGTGGTTCAATTTCCCGGCGATCCTCAAGGGTTTCTTCGATCGCGTCTTTGCCCCTGGCATCGCCTTTAATCATGAACAATCCGGCGGCCGCATCATTCCACGCCTGACCAATATCAAGTTGTTCTGGGCGCTGACGACGACCGGTTCGCCCTGGTGGGTCGTCAAGCTCTATATGGGCGACCCTGTCCGCCGCCTGTTGAAGCGCGGCATTGCCGCCTTCTGCGCCAAGGATGTACAATTCCGGATGATCTCGTTGCACGACATGGACCGCGTGACGGTGAAGCAGCGCGCGGCGCATCTGGTGAAGATCGAAAAGGCGATCGCGCGGATTTGACAACTGCCAAGCCTTTACTCCGCGCAAAAAGAAACGCTTCCGTAACGATCCCTCCTGTAAATTTTGCCACGTCAAACCAAGGGGCGTCGGATGCCGATCGAACTCTCAGCTTCCCAGGCGCTGAACCTCTGGCACGCCGTCTCGCTCGAGCAGGTGCGGATCGACAATCGCGACCTGACGCTGCGGCAGATTTCCATTCTCCTGCATATCTACCTCGTGCCGCCACCGCATACCGTGCGCGGGCTGGCCGGTATTCTCGGTGTAACGAAGCCTGTGATCACGCGTGCCCTCGACACGATGGGCGATCTCGGCCTCGTCGCCCGCACGCGCGACGAGCGCGACAAGCGCAATGTGATCATCAAACGCACGGTCGAGGGAGCGCTTTATCTTGAAAAACTTGGCGATCTGATCATTGATCAGGGACGCAAACTGTCTATCTGAGGATAAGAGCCTCGTTCGGCCAGATGCTTTTTTGCCATGAAACGGGCTTTTGCCTCGAACGTACGTTAGGTATGTCCATCGACAAAAGCCCGTTTCATGACAAAAAATCCTTCCGGCAGAATGCGTATCATTTAACGAACGAGGCTCTAGATGTCTGATCTTCCCGACCGCCGGCTGAACGCCTATCGCCCCGACCTTGCCGAGGAGCGGCTGCGCGGCATCGTCGAGGCCGCAAACTATGTCAGCGGCTCGCCGGGCGAGGTTTGCGTTCCGGTCGCGCAGGTGCGGGCGCGGCCTGAGCTGGAATGCGGCATCGACACCGAATTCTTGCTGGGAGAGACGGTGCGCGTCCTCGATGCCGGCCGCGGATGGGCGTGGGTGAAGGCCGATTTCGACGGCTATGTCGGTTACGTGCCGGCCGATGCCGTTTCATCCGTGCTGCGCGGCGTGACGCATATCGTCACCGCGCCGCGCACCTTTGTCTATTCCGGCCCGGACCTGAAATTCACGACGGTTCAGGCGCTGTCGATGGGCAGCCGCATTGCCGTCGTCGGCGAGCGGGAAACGCGAGGCACGCGCTATTTCCTGCTGGAAGGCGGACAGGCCGTTATCGCCGGTCACTGCGCGGAGGCAGGACAGCCGCTTGGCCGCGACTACGTCTCGGTCGCGGCGCGGTTTCTCGAAACGCCCTATCTCTGGGGCGGACGCTCAGGCTTTGGCATCGATTGTTCCGGTCTCGTGCAGCTGTCGATGATGATGACCGGAAAAAGCGCGCCACGCGACACCGACATGCAAGCCGAGGGACTTGGCACCGAAATCACCCGCAACGAACTGAGCCGCGGCGATCTCGTCTTCTGGACGGGTCACGTCGCCATCATGGAAGATGAAAAGACGCTGCTGCATGCCAACGGCCACACGATGAACGTCGCTCTCGAGGGGTTGGAAGACGCGATCACGCGGATCGGCTGGCTCTACGGTCAGCCGACGGGGTATCGCCGACCCTGATCAATAGCCGGCTTTGCGATCCACCAGATGTTCCAGCGGCAGGCCGCTTTCGAGGCGATTGATCTGTTGTTCGACATGCGAAAACAGCGCCTTGACGTCCGAGGAGGCTGCGACGTGCGGGGTGATATAGACGTCATCCATGTCCCAGAAGGAGCTGTCCTTGGCCAGCGGTTCCTGTTCGAACACGTCGAGCGAGGCGCCGCCGAGCAGGCCTGATCGCAGCGCCGCCAGAATGTCGGCCCCGACCTGGCTGCCGCCGCGGCCGCCATTGATGAACACCGGCGCGCCGAAGGGGCAGCTGCGGCTGAGCTTCGAGAAGAGCTGTGCATTGAAAATGCCCCGGGTTTCATCCGTCAAAGGCAGCAGGCCGACAAGGAAATCGGTCCTGGCGAGAAACACGTCGAGTTCACCGCCGGCGAAGGTCTCGACGCCATCGATCTCCTTCTTCGACCGTGACCAGCCGATGGTCTTGAATCCCATGATGCGGAGCTTGGCAATGGCGTCCTGGCCCAACACGCCGAGGCCCATGACGCCGACGGTGACATCGGCGGCTTCCGGCTGGCTCAGATCTTCCCAGACATGTGCTTTGGCACGCGCCTCATAGGCTCGGTGCTGGCGCAAATGCAAAAGGCAGTTCATGACGACCCACTCGCTCATTCGCGTCGTCAGGCTGCGATCGACGAAGCGGACCAGCGGCACGTCCGGCAGGCCGGGAAGTGTCAACACATGATCGACGCCGGCGCCGCCGGAAAAGACCACCTTCAGATCCGGCGCGCGTGAAAAAAGGTCCGGATCGGATTTCCAGACGACGGCATAGTCGATGCCGGAGAGATCGCGTCCCTTGTAAGCGGGGTCGGCGAGATTGATGACTTCGCGGCCGGCAAAGGCGCCTTTCAGGCCGCCTTCCACCTCCTGCGGAATAAACTTCAGATCGACGATGACAGGACTTTTCACAGGCATAAAACGGAACTCTACTGATTGATGGCGGGCACGTTGACCGCTTCCATGTTGAAGGCGGCAGCCATCAGCGCCTTGGTGTAGTCGTCCTGCGGCGCGGTGAAGATGCGTTCCGATGGCCCCTGCTCCACCACCTTGCCGAGCCGCATGACGATCATGTCGTTGGCGAGCGCTCTGACGACCTTCAGGTCGTGGCTGATGAAGAGATAGGCGAGCGAATGCTTCGCCTGCAGGTCGCGCAGGAGATCGACCACCTGCGCCTGCACGCTCATGTCGAGCGCCGACGTCGGTTCATCGAGCATGACAAATTGCGGCTTTAGCACCATGGCTCGGGCAATGGCGACACGCTGTCGCTGGCCGCCTGAGAACTCGTGCGGGTATCTCCAGCGGGTCGCCGCATCGAGACCGACCTCCTCCAGCGCTGCCGCCACGCGCGCATCGCGCTCCTTCTCGGAGAGGGAGGGTTCGTGCACCTTCAGGCCCTCGCCGACAATGTCGCTGATCGCCATGCGCGGGCTCAGCGAGCCGTAAGGGTCCTGGAAGACGATCTGCATGCGGCTGCGCAAGGGGCGCATCTGCTTGAACGAATAGCCGGCTATTTCATTGCCAATGAAGCTGATACGGCCTTTCGAGGAAATCAGGCGCGTCAAGGCAAGACCGAGCGTCGTCTTGCCGGAACCGGATTCGCCGACGACACCGAGCGTCTGGCCGGCACGCAGCGTCAGGTCTATCCCATCGACCGCCTTCACATGATCAACCACCTTGCGCAGGAAACCGGCCTTGATCGGGAACCAGACCTTCATGTCCTGCGCCTCGATCACTACCGGCTTCGAGATGTCGGAAACAGGCGGCACGCCCTTGGGCTCCGAAGCAAGCAAATGACGGGTATAGGCATGCTTGGGATTGGCGAAGATCTCGGCGGTCGGCCCGGTCTCGACGATCTTGCCCTTGGTCATGACGCAGACCCGGTCGGCGATCTTGCGGACGATGCCGAGATCGTGGGTGATGAACAGCATCGACATGTGGTGGTCGTCCTTGAGCTTCTTCAAGAGCTCGAGGATCTGCGCCTGGACGGTCACGTCGAGCGCCGTCGTCGGTTCGTCGGCGATCAGGAGTTCCGGCCGGTTGGCGAGCGCCATGGCAATCATGACGCGCTGGCGCTGGCCGCCGGATAGCTCATGCGGATAGGCAGCGAGACGTTTTTCCGGCTCGCGGATGCCGACCTGATTGAGCAGTTCCAAAACGCGGGTTCGGGCAGCCGCGCCGGTGATGCCCTGATGCAGGTCGAGGATCTCGGCGATCTGCCGCTCGATCGAATGCAGCGGATTGAGCGAGGTCATCGGCTCCTGGAAAATCATCGTGATATCGTTGCCGCGCACCCGGCGCAGTTCGGCATCCGAAGCCTTCATCAGGTCCTTGCCGTTGAAGAGGATTTCCCCGCTCGGGTGGCTTGCAGCGGGATAGGGCAATAGTTTCAGGATCGAATTGGCCGAGACCGATTTTCCGGAGCCGGATTCGCCGACCAGCGCGACAACCTCGCCGCGCTTGATGTCGAAGGAGATGCTGTCGACCGCGAGCGACGTCTTGCCGCCTTGGTGGAAGGCTACCGAAAGATCGCGGACGGAAAGGAGTGTGTCTGTCATGACGTGAGGCTTTGCAGGAGGGAAAGGAGCGTAGGCTCATCGGGGCGGATCGTCATGAGCGGCGGAGCTTCCTTCATGATTCCGTACCGGGGGTGGCGAAGCCTGTATTCGTCTTTTATTCCACGATCATCAGTCAATATATGCGAGCAACCCATCCCGATGGCGGTAGAAAGGTGAATCGCATCCGGCAGTTTCAGACTCTGGTATTGGGATCGCAATACGGCCGCATAACGAAGCGTTGGCTGAACGACGGGAACAACTTCCAGCCAACTGTTGGTCAAGATCAAACCTTCGTAGGTATCGATCAAACTGTCGTCGTTTTGTCGATAGGGCGTGACCAAGAGCTCCGAAAGCGTCAGCTCACTCGTCACGAATTTCGTTTCCGGCGAGCCGTCTATTGAGAACACTTGAGCAAGGCGATCGCTGAGTTCATCCCGCCGCTCAAAGGCCATGATAAAAATATTCGTATCGAGATAAATTCTGCCGACACCCAGCATCAATCGTCCCACTCGTCCCGCAGAGCGCGAATTCGCGAAACGGCTTCTTCAGCGCTCACGGATGGCCTGTTTTCAGCCTTTATACGTCTGATGGCCGCCAACGTGTCTTCAATACTCATCGGCTGCCGCTCGATCGACGGAAACCCTTTGAAGCCCGGAAACCGGTCCGTATCGTCTGCTTGAAGTTGCTTTGGCTCCTCTTCAATCACGATTCGGACCTTTGCGTCCTTTTCCAAGCCCTCACGAAGATCCTCCGGCAGTTTCGATGCGGGATAGTGTTCGAACATGATCTTATTCATGAGAGCGGCACTCCCGATATTCCGTTGAAATTACATTAGCCCGAACATTCACAAATGGCGAGTTGATCACCGGAAAGTCTTCCTCGGATCGAACGCGTCGCGGGCCGCTTCTCCGATGAAGATCAAAAGCGACAGCATGACGGACATGACCACGAAGGCGGTCAGGCCGAGCCAGGGGGCCTGCAGATTGGACTTGCCCTGCGAGATCAATTCGCCGAGCGAGGCGGAGCCCGGCGGCATGCCAAAGCCGAGGAAATCGAGCGAGGTGAGCGTGGTGATCGAGCCGGAGAGGATGAACGGCAGGAAGGTCAAGGTCGCCACCATGGCATTGGGAAGCAAGTGGCGGAACATGATCGTCCGGTTGTTGACGCCCAGCGCCCGGGCGGCCCGGACATATTCGAAATTGCGGGCTCTCAGAAACTCGGCCCGGACAATGCCGACGAAACCGACCCAGGAAAACAAGAGCATGATGCCGAGCAGCACAAAGAAGCCGGGTGGCAGGATCGCGGCGATAATCAGCAGAATATAGAGCACCGGCATCGATGACCAGATTTCGATGAAGCGCTGCAAAAGCAGGTCCGTCCAGCCGCCGAAATAGCCCTGCACGGCACCGGCGGTAACACCGACGATGGCAGAGGCGATGGTCAAGGCGAGACCGAAGAGAACGGAAATACGGAATCCGTAGATCATCCGGGCAGCAACATCGCGGGCCTGGTCGTCCGTGCCAATCCAGTTGAGGTTGCCGAGCGTGCAGCCCGGGTCGCTCTCGCCCTGCGGATAGCCGGCGCAGCGTTCCGCCTTGTCCATCAGCCAGAAGGGCGCCGTTGGAGCCGAATGCGGGATGTTGGAATTGGCGGTCTGGTAGGAATAGCGGATCGGTGGCCAGATCATCCAGCCATTGGCGTTGATCTCGTCGCGGATATAGTCGGAGCGGTAATCCGTTTCGGCAAGAAAGCCGCCGAACTTCTCTTCCGGATAGTTGACCAGCACCGGCACCAGAAGCTCGCCCTTGTAGGAGGCGAGGACCGGTTTGTCGTTGGCGACGAATTCGGCGCAGAGACTGAGGCCGAACAGCACCATGAATATCCAGAATGACCAGTAGCCGCGCCGGTTGGCCCTGAAATTCTCCCAGCGGCGCTGGTTGATGGGCGACAGCCGTCCGGAAGCGCCGGTGACGCGGGCCGGATTGGTGGAGATGATATCTGCCATCAGACATCCCTCCGTTCAAAATCGATGCGTGGATCGACCCAGGTATAAATCAGGTCCGACAGCAGGCCGACAAGCAGCCCCATCAGCGAGAAGATATAGAGTGTTGCAAAGACGATGGGATAGTCGCGCTTGACGACGGATTCATAACCAAGCCGGCCGAGGCCATCGAGCGAGAAAATGTATTCCGTCAAAAGCGATCCCGTAAAGAAAGCCGTGATGAAAGCGCCCGGAAAGCCGGCGATGATGATCAGCATGGCATTGCGGAAAACGTGCCCGTAGAGAACCTGTCGCTCGTTCAGGCCCTTGGCACGCGCCGTGGTGACATACTGCTTCTTGATCTCGTCGATGAAGGAATTCTTCGTCAGAAGCGTTGTCGTTGCAAAGGCCGACATCAGCAGCGTGATCAAGGGCAGGGTCATGTGCCAGAAATAATCGAGGATCTTCTGCCACCAGTTCAACTGGGCGAAATTGTCCGAGACGATGCCGCGCAACGGGAACCAGTCGAAGAACGAGCCGCCGGCAAAGAGCACGATCAGCAGGATACCGAACAGGAAGCCCGGCACCGCATAGCCGATGATGATGATGCCGGACGTCCAAACATCGAAGGTCGACCCGTCCGAGATCGCCTTCTTGATGCCGAGCGGAACGGAGATCGCGTAGGAAAACAGAAGTATCCAGAGGCCGAGCGAGATGGAGACCGGCATCTTGTCGAGGATCAGGTCGATCACCGAGGTGTTGCGGAAGAAGCTCTCGCCGAAATCGAAACGGATATAATTCCACATCATCAGGCCGAAACGTTCGAGCGGCGGCTTGTCGAAACCGAACTGCTTTTCCAGTTTCGCGATGAACTCCGGATCGAGCCCCTGTGCGCCGCGATATTTTCCCGAGGACTCGTCACCCAGCGATTGAACGCCCAGATCGCCGCCGCCGCCGGACAACCGATCACCGCCCTGGTTCTGGCCCGTAAGGTCGGAGATGACCTGTTCCACCGGTCCACCGGGGGCAAATTGAACGACGGCGAAGGAGATGGCCATGATGCCGACGATCGTCGGGATCATCAGCAGAAGCCGCCGCAGAATATAGGCACCCATCAGCGAACCTCCCGCCTGCCGCTGTTTCCAGCAACCCGATTTGATCCGCTATCGGCAAGCCGCCTGTTTTCAGTCAATCCGCTGGTCTCCTTCAAGGCGCCGCCGCCACGACCGGCTCCGGCGCCCAACTGATTCGCTTCCGTGCATTTGGAGTACAGGGCGAGCCGTGTGCAAGGCTTTCATTGAGCGGCGGCCGACTTCGACCACCAGATCGTCGGGAAACCGACGGCATATTTCGGAAGCTCAGCCGGATGCTCGAGATTGGCCGAATAGGCGAGCCGCGAATAGCGCGCTGTATAGCTGGGCACGACATAGTGATGAGCAAGCAGGATGCGGTCGAGAACTTTGGTCGTGGCGATCAGTTCATCGCGATCCTTGGCAAAGATGACCCGGCGAATGAGCGCATCAATGCCCGGATCGCTGATGCCGGCGTAGTTCTGAGAGCCGTCGCGCTTGGCCGATTCCGAGCCCCAGTATTCAGCCTGTTCATTGCCAGGATTGAGAGACTGCCCCCAGCCGGTATAGATGACGTCGAAATCACGAGACCGCCAGCGGTTGGTATATTGCGAAGCATCGACCGTCCGGACACTGACCTCGACGCCGATCTTCTTCAGGTTTTGCGCGAAAGGCAACGCCACGACCTCGATGGTCGGCCCATCGAGCAGGATTTCGAATTTGAAGGGTTCTCCGGTCTTGGTGTTGACCATCCGGCTTCCCTTCAGTTCGTAACCGGCTTCCTTGAACAGAGCTATGGCCTGACGCAGATTGTCTCGCTGTTTCTTCTGGTCACCCCCGACAGGATTTTTGTATTCGGTGGTGAAGACTTCCGCCGGAACCTGATCCTTCACTTCATTGAGGATTTCCAGTTCACGGCCCTGCGGCAGACCGCTGGAGGCAAGCTCGGACCCAAAGAAGAAGCTGTTGATGCGATCATACTGGTTATAGAAAATCGTCCGCTTCAACTCCTCAAAATCGAAGGCGTAGTTGAGGGCCTCACGCACCCGCTGATCCTGAAACTTTTCGCGGCGCAGGTTGGGGATGAACCCGACCAGAACGCCGCTGTTGCGATAGTCGTTATCAAGAACTTCCCGCTTGATTCGCCCGTCATTGACGGCCGGAAAGTCATAGGAGGTCGCCCAGCGCCTGGCCGAATTTTCCCACCAGTAGTCGGCATTGCCGGAACGGAACGCTTCGAACGCAACATCCAGGTCGGCATAATAGGCATAGGTGTACGACGTGAAATTGTTCTGGCCGATGTTCACGTTGAGTTTCTTGCCCCAATAATCGTCGCGTAGTTCGTAATGGATGGCTGCGCCCGGCGTCATTGCAGCAATCTTGTAGGGGCCAGACCCCATCGGAATCTCGAGCGTGGTTTTCGAAATATCGCGCTGGACACCCTTGGCGTCCTGGCCCTCCCACCAGTGTTTCGGAACGATCATCAGTTCGCCGACGATTTTCGGCAGCTCTCGATTGTTCTTTTCGTCGAAGGAGAACGTGACTTCGCGATCGCCGGTCTTTTCGGCCTTGGTCACGTGCTTGTAGTAGAATTCCTTCTGAGGATCGAGTTCCTTCGTCTTTTCGAAGCTGAAGATCACATCCTCGGGCGTCACAGGCTGGCCATCTGCCCATTTGGCCTCCGGCCGCAATCGAAATTTTACGAAGCCGAAATCGTCAGGAAAGGCGATGGCCTCCGCCAAGAGACCATAGTCGGAGGCGATCTCGTCCATCGAAGGCGTCATCAACCTGTCGTATATGAGATTGCCGGCGGGCGGCGATGCCATGCCCGCAGCGATTTCGCCTTTGGCAAGAAGAGAGTTGAGCGTATCGAAGGTGCCCATAGCCGTCAGGTTCACGTTGCCGCCCTTCGGCGCATCCGGATTGACGTAGTCGAAGCGTGCAAATCCGTCCGTGTATTTCAGATCACCCACAGTCGCCGTACCGCCATGCCATTCCGGCTCCTGAGCGACTGCCGCCGCAGGCAACGACAGGAAGACCGCCGCCGCCAAAGTCAGTGCACTTCTGAAATTCATGCCAAATCGCCGCATCCAGCTTTTCCCTTTTTCTTTGTTTGACGAACAGAATAGGCAAAATCCGGGCAATTGACAGAAGCTGCCTCAAATCAGGCATTTTTTTTGGGTCAGCATCGCAACCTCCGCAAGGCTGACACAAAGACACAGTGTCACGCCAAGCGAGAACAATCGCGACTGGAGCGGCGCTTCAACATGCGGCACTATGACGATCGGGGAATCAGCGGGGAATGACAGTGATAAAGGCAGGACTCCTTCGGCATCTGGGATCGATGGCGCTCGCTGCGCTGATCATCTCGAGCCTTGTCGCAGGCGATGCGGCCTCCGCCGACGACACGCCTGCCAAGCAGCTCTTCGGCAAGGTCCAACTGCCGAGCAATTCCGCGCCCGGCCCGATCGGATTTTATGCCAAGGGCTGCATGGCCGGAGCCGTCGCGATCCCGACGGACGGGCCGACATGGCAGGCGATGCGGCTGTCGCGAAACCGCCGTTGGGGCAATCCGGCGATGATTGAGCTTCTCGAACAGTTCTCCAAGGATGCCGTCCGGCTCGGATGGGGTTCCGGCATCCTTATCGGCGACATTTCCCAGCCGCGGGGCGGCCCGATGCTGTCCGGACACTCCTCCCACCAGATCGGGCTCGATGCGGATATCTGGTTCACGCCGATGCCCGAGCGGCGCCTCTCCGCTCAAACGCGGGAGGACTTGCCTTTCATTTCTATGCTCGACGAGAGCAAATTCCTGACCGTCAATTCCAAGCGCTGGACGCCGGCCCATGCGAAGGTCGTCATGCAGGCTGCAAGTTATCCGCAAGTCGAGCGGGTTTTCGTTAATCCGGCGATCAAGAAGAAGCTGTGCGACACCTGGACCGGCGATCGCTCGCTGCTCGGCAAGGTCCGCCCGATCTATGGCCATGACGCACACTTTCACATTCGCATGCACTGCCCGCCCGGCACTTCCGGATGCAAGGCGCAGGCGCCTGTGGCAAGCGGTGACGGCTGCGACAAGTCGCTGGCCTGGTGGTTCACCAAGGAACCCTGGGCCAAGCCGGTGAAGAAGCCGGGCGAAAAGCCGGTGAAGCCGAGATTCGCGACGCTGGCCGACCTGCCGAAAGCCTGCGCCGCCGTGCTGGCCGCTCCCGCAGCTTCCGAACAGTCGGCCACCTTCGGCACCGCCTATGTCGCGCCCCAGGTCCAGCCAGCATCGCAGTCTGGCGATGCAGCGATCCAGCAGGTGATCAATGCCGGGGCCGGTGACCTGCCGGATGGCACCGTTCCGATCCCGGTTTCCCGTCCCTCGCTGCAATAGGTCATTGCGGGCACGCCCTTTAAGCGCTTTTCAACCGCGGAACTGTGCTGTACAGGAACTCAAATCGATTTAAATCGAGACCGTCATGGTCGGTTGACGCCGGGGATCGGGGATGACCAGTCAAAAATGCGTGGCGCTGATTGCGCACGACCAGAAGAAAGACGACATCGCAGCCTTTGCCAAGGCGAACGAAACCGTGCTGGCGCGCTGGAAGATCGTTGCCACCGGCACGACCGGCGGCCGCGTGCAGCAGGTGTGTCCGAGCCTCAATGTCATCCGTATGAAGAGCGGCCCGCTCGGCGGCGACCAGCAGATCGGCGCGATGATCGCTACCGGCGACGTGCACATGCTGATCTTCTTCACCGATCCCCTCACCGCCATGCCGCATGATGTCGACGTCAAGGCGCTGATGCGGCTCGCGACGGTCTACGACATTCCGATGGCGCTGAACCGGGCAACGGCAGAACAGTTGATCGACTTCCATCATCCCTGATACAGCTCTCTTGGAGCTTCATGTCCGCACGATCACAACGGAACGTCCCATGCCCATGCTCACAGACACCGAAAGCAGCCTCACCTTTCCGATCCTGATCGGCGATATCGGCGGGACCAATGCGCGCTTTGCGCTGCTGCTCGACGCTTTCGCCGAACCCAAGATATTCCCGATCATCCCGACGACGAGCTATGCCAGCATCGAGGAAGCGCTGCAGACCAGCATCCTCGACAAGACCTCGGTGCAGCCGCGCTCGGCGATCATCGCGGTTGCCGGCCCGGTCAAGGGCGACGATATCCCGCTCACCAATGCCGGCTGGGTGATCAAGCCGAAAGACATGCTGACGGCGCTTTCGCTCGAGGACGTGATCATCATCAACGATTTTGAGGCCCAGGCGCTTGCGATCGCCTCGATCGGCGAGGAAGGTCGCGAGCAGATCGGCCCCGGGAGCATTCTCGAAGACGCCTCCTGTGCCGTGCTCGGCCCAGGCACGGGTCTTGGGGTGGCCGGCCTCGTTCACGCGCAGCACAGCTGGATCCCGGTTCCCGGCGAAGGCGGCCATGTCGATGTCGGACCGCGTACCGAGCGCGACTATCAGATCTGGCCCTTCCTCGAACCGATCGAGGGCCGCATTTCGGCCGAGCAGCTGCTCTGCGGCCGCGGCATCATGAACATCTACCGCGCGGTCTGCGAATCGAAAGCCTGGTATCCGGAGCTGCCCGACCCGGCTGCAGTGACGACCAGTGCGCTTGCCGAACGTGATGAAGCAGCGGTCGAAACCATCTCGCTGTTTTCCACCTATCTCGGCCGTGTCGCCGGTGACATGGCGATGATCTTCATGGCACGAGGCGGTGTTTTCCTTGCCGGCGGCATTTCACAGAAGATCCTGCCTGCCTTGAGAAAACCGGAGTTCCGCGCCGCCTTCGAAGACAAGGCGCCGCACTCGGCGCTGCTCCGGACCATCCCGACTTTCGTCGTCACCCACCCGACGGCTGCCCTTTCCGGCCTTGCCGCCTATTCGCGCACGCCGTCGCGTTTTGGTGTGGCAACTGAGGGACGGCGCTGGAGAACTTGAGGGGCAGCCAGGGTCAAGACTCGCCAAAGAGGGATCAAGGGACTATAGAGCCCGCTGAAATAAGGCGCCTGCAAGCGCGTCGGGCTTTAAGGAAACCAGCTTGAAACAAGCCAAGACAAAGCTGCCACCCGTTGACCGCGAGACCATTACCAGCGTCCTGAAGCGGGTCATTGCCGAGAACGGACGCGCGCATATGCGCGGCTATATCTTCGCCATCGCCTGCCTTGCGCTCGTCGCCGGCACGACCGCCTTCACCGCCTGGATCATGGAATCGGTGGTCAACGAGGCCTTCGCCAACAAGCGGGCCGATATCGTCCTCTACATCTGCGGCGCGATCTTCGTTGCCTTCGTGGTGCGCGGGTTTGCCACTTACGGCCAGGCCGTGGCGCTCTCCAAGATCGGCAACAGCATCGTCGCCAGCTACCAGCGCAGGCTCTATTCGCACCTCATGGCTCTGAGCGTCGGCTATTTCAGCGAGACCCGCTCCGCCCGTATCTCCGCGCAGATCAGCCAGAACGTCTCCGGCATCCGCGATGTGCTCAACATGACGGTCACCTCGCTTGCCCGCGATTTCCTGACACTCGTGGCGCTGATCGGCGTGATGATCAGCAAGGACTGGCTGCTGACGCTGATCGTCTTTGTCATCGCGCCGCCATTGCTGATCGGCCTTCGCTACATCTCGCGGCGACTGAAGCAGGCGACGCGCGAATCGGTCGAGATCAACAGCCACGTGCTCGGGGCAATGCAGGAAACCATTCAGGGTATCACCATCGTCAAGGCCTTCACGATGGAGAAGCAACTGAAGACCAAGGTCGAGGCCATCATCGACCGAGCCGAAAACCGCGCCAACCGCATCGCCCGCTTAAGCGAGCGGACCGCCCCGATGACGGAAACCTTTGCCGGCTTCGCGATTTCCAGCGTGCTTGCCTATGCGGCTTTCCGATCGATCTACAACGGCATCCAGCCGGGGGCTTTCTTCGCCTTCGTTACGGCGCTCTTGATGGCCTATGACCCGGCCCGCCGCCTTGCGAGGCTCCAGGTCTCGCTCGAACGCGCCGTCGTCAATGCGCGGATGATCTACGAAATCCTCGATACCGTGCCGCATCAGCGCGATCTTCCGGGTGCCGGCAATCTCGCGCTTCGGCAAGCGACGATCGAATTCAGGAACGTGCGTTTCAGATACAACAATGGCGACGAAATCCTGAAGGGCGTCAGCTTTGTTGCGGAAGGCGGCAAGACCACAGCGCTGGTCGGCCCTTCCGGCGCCGGCAAATCGACGGTGATCAGCCTCATTCCCCGATTCTACGATCCCTCCGGCGGCGAGATCCTGATCGACGGGCAGGACATCGCCCACGTCACCAAACAATCGCTGCGCAACGGCCTCGCCTATGTTTCGCAGCAGCCTTACCTCTTCGAAGGCTCGATCCGCGACAATATCCGCTACGGCCGCCCGGAAGCGACGGACGCGGAGGTCGAGGAAGCGGCAAGGCTCGCCTATGCCCATGACTTCATTCGCGCGCAGCCGCAAGGCTACGATACGCCCGTCGGCGAAAACGGCGTCACCCTCTCCGGCGGCCAGCGCCAGCGGCTGTCGATCGCCCGCGCTCTGGTGCGCAAGGCACCGATCCTTCTGCTCGACGAGGCGACCTCGGCGCTCGACACCGAATCGGAAGCCGCCGTGCAGAAGGCGCTCGATCATGCCATGAGCGGCCGCACCGTCGTTGTCATCGCCCACCGGCTTTCGACCGTCGTCAACGCGGACAAGATCATCGTCATGAAGGACGGACTGGTGGTCGAGGAAGGCACCCACGAGGCACTTGCGAAGCGCACGGACGGCCTTTACGCTCGATTGCACAATCTGCAGGGCAGTACAGCCCAGCCCGCGGCGGAAGCCCAAGTTTGAGAACCAAGAATTGAGGCAGGCATGAGCGGGACGGACATGAAACTCGTGGTGGTGGGTGCCGCCGGCCGCATGGGCCAGACACTGATCCGCACCATCAACGCGATGCCCGGCGCCCAGCTCTTTGCCGCCGTCGGGCGTCCCGGCTCCCCTTTCATTGGCCGCGACGCCGGTGAAATAGCGGGGCTCGGCCCCATCGGCGTCACGATTACCGACAAGCCGCTCGAAGCCTTTGTCGAGGCCGAGGGCGTGCTCGATTTTACTTCGCCTGCAACGTCCGTTGAGTTTGCCGGTCTCGCCGCGCAGGCGCGCATCGTCCATGTTATTGGAACAACCGGTTGCTCGACGGATGACGAAACCAAATTCAAGGCGGCGGCTCGGCATGCGCGGATCGTCAAATCCGGCAATATGAGCCTCGGCGTCAACCTTCTCGGCGTTCTCACCGAACAGGCGGCGCGTGCGCTTGGGCCAGCGGACTGGGACATCGAGATCCTCGAGATGCATCACAAGCACAAGGTTGACGCCCCGTCCGGCACCGCCCTCTTGCTCGGTGAAGCTGCCGCAAAAGGCCGCGGCATAGACCTCGCCAGCCAATCCGTGCGCGTGCGCGACGGGCATACCGGCGCTCGCGTCGCCGGCACGATCGGCTTTGCGACCTTGCGCGGCGGTTCGGTGATCGGCGAACATTCGGTCATTCTCGCCGGCGAAGGCGAACAGGTGACGCTCTCCCACAGTGCAACCGACCGGGCCATTTTCGCGCGCGGCGCGGTGACGGCGGCTCTCTGGGCGCGCAGCCAAAAACCCGGCCTCTATTCCATGCTCGACGTGCTCGGGCTGTCTTGAACCCCTAAAATCCGCGGAGAAAACATCATCATGAGCGGCACCCTCGTCCTTGTGCGTCACGGCCAGAGCGACTGGAACCTGAAAAACCTGTTCACCGGCTGGAAGGACCCGGACCTGACGGCGCTCGGCGTCGAGGAAGCCAATGCCGGCGGCAAGGCGCTTGCCGAATACGGCATCAAGTTCGACATTGCCTTCACCTCGGTGCTGTCCCGCGCCCAGCGGACCTGCGAGATCATCCTCGACAATGTCGGCCAGCCCGATCTCGAGACGATTTGCGACCAGGCGCTGAACGAACGCGACTATGGCGATCTCTCCGGTCTCAACAAGGACGACGCCCGCGCCAAATGGGGCGAGGAACAGGTGCATATCTGGCGCCGTTCCTATGACGTCCCGCCGCCGGGCGGCGAGAGCCTGCGCGACACCGGCGCCCGCGTCTGGCCCTATTACCTCACCGACATCCTGCCGCGCGTGCTGCGGGGCGAGAAGGTACTCGTTGCGGCCCACGGCAATTCACTGCGCTCGCTGGTAATGGTGCTCGATCGCCTGACCAAGGAGCAGATTCTCGCGCTTAACCTCGCGACCGGCGTGCCGATGGTCTACAAGCTGAATGCCGACTCTACCGTCGCCTCGAAGGAAGTTCTCGGCGACATGTCCGGCGCGCACTGAGCGTTCCGAAAAATGGATAGCGAGAGGGCCGCATTTGCTGCGGCCCTTTATCGTTGTCAAACCTTGCCGGCTTCCCAGCCGAGCATCGCCCGCTTGCGGGTCAGGCCCCAGTGGTAGCCGGTCAGCGCGCCGCTCTTGCCGAGCGCGCGGTGGCAGGGCACGACGAAGGAGATCGGATTGCGCCCGACCGCAGCGCCGACGGCGCGTGAGGCGGTTGGCTGGCCGATATTGCAAGCGATGTCTGAATAGGTGACCGCCTTGCCCATCGGGATTTTCAGAAGGGTTTCCCAGACGCGGATCTGGAAGTCGGACCCGATCAGCACGATGCGCAACGGCTCCTCTGGACGCCACTCCCTGGCATCAAAGATGCGGGCCGCATAGGCGGCGGTCGCCGCGCTGTCTTCCACGTAATGCGCATTCGGCCAGCGATTTGCCATATCTTCGAAACTGGCTTTTTCGCCACCGGCATCGCTGAAGGCAAGGCCCGCGAGGCCGCGATCGGTGACCATGACCAGCGCTACGCCGAAGGGGCTGGGATGGAAGCCGTAGCGGATCGTCAAGCCGCCGCCGCGCAATTTCCATTCGCCCGGAGACATGGCCTCATGGGTAACGAAGAGATCATGCAGGCGGCTGGGGCCGGAGAGGCCGACCTCGAAGCTCGTTTCAAGCAGCGGCAGCTCCTCCTGCCGCAGCAGGCGCTTGGCGTGGTCGAGCGTGACCGCCTGCAGGAATGCCTTCGGCGACAGTCCGGCCCAGCGCGTGAACGTCTTCTGCAATTGCGTCGGCGGCTGGCCGATTTCACCGGCGATGACCTCCAGCGACGGCTGATCGCGATAGTTTTCAGTCAGCATCTCGACCACGCGGCTGACAATCTCATAGTCGCTGCCATGCGGCGTGATGGCGGCGGGAATCGACGTCGTGACGTTCATGATCGTATCTCCTTGAGGCAAGAGATAATCATCGGAATCGGACCTTCGCCACCCGATTCTTGCCCTATCGGCGCTTCACTGTCGCCAGCGCGCAGGCAAAGGCGGTGGCAAAGGTTTCCCGGTCGTCGCGGTTGAGGAAGGAGCCGACATCGGTCGCCCGGCGCCGGTCGCTGATCTGCATGGAGACGATGCCGATCTCCTCGTGTCGGGAAATGTTGAACCGCGCCCAGAAGGTATTGAAACGATGCTCGGTCATGCGGCCCGCCGGCGTGAACTTGCGCACGGAAACGTCGGTGCGCGAAACGCTGACCTCTTCGCGGGCACGGGCGGAACGGTAATTCAGCCAGAAAGCGCCGAACAGCAGCAGGAAATCCAGCCCGAAGAAGAAAACGATCGGCCAGGCGCCGATGACCATGAAGACAAAGATGTGAACGAGACTCATGAGGCCGGCGATCAAAAGCAGGATCTTGAAGCCCTTCAGTCCCAGCGAACGGTGTGGGGTCAGCTCGGCGGCGAAAACCGGCTGCTCCTCTGTCGTTATCTCGGCGTTGCCATCGTTCATGACGAATGACTATAGATGCATCATGAAAAACGTGAAATCAAAATCAGCAACCAGCGCGGTGAAAGCGAGACCCGCGACAGTCAGCCGCGCAAAGCGCAGACCGAAGACCGCCTACAGCAAGGCGGAAATCGAGGAGATTTTCCGGCGCTTCTCGATCCAGCGTCCCGAACCCAAGGGAGAGCTGGAGCACGTCAATCCTTTCACGCTCGTCGTCGCGGTGGCCCTGTCGGCGCAGGCGACAGATGCGGGCGTCAACAGGGCGACGCGGGCGCTTTTCGCCGCAGCCGATACACCGGAAAAGATGCTGGCTCTCGGCGAGGAGAAGGTTCGCGAGTACATCAAGACGATCGGGCTTTACCGCAACAAGGCGAAGAACGTCATTGCACTCTGCGAGAAGCTGATTTCCGATTTCGACGGCGAGGTGCCGCGCACGCGCGAAGAGCTGATCACGCTGCCCGGCGTCGGCCGCAAGACCGCTAATGTGGTTCTTTCGATGGCCTTCGGACATTCGACGATGGCGGTCGACACGCACATCTTCCGCATCGCCAACCGGCTCTGTCTGGCGCCGGGGAAAACCCCGGACGAGGTCGAGGACCAGTTGATGCGGATCGTGCCGGATCACTACCTCTACCATGCCCATCACTGGCTAATCCTGCACGGCCGCTATTGCTGCAAGGCGCGCAAACCGGAATGCGAACGCTGCGTCATTGCCGATATCTGCAAGGCGGCGGAAAAGACCAACGAAATCCCGGCGCCGCTGGTCGAATTGCCGGCGCAGGTCATTTGACGGAAATGCCGTCGATCAGCGCGGCAATCGATGGCAATCACGAGACTATTCCGGACAGCGGCAGCGGCACCGTTACAGGGCTGCTTCTGAATTTCGAGGTCGAGGACCCGGATGCACTCTGTGCGGAATTCCAACCGGCGGGCCTGCCGATCCTCAGAGCGATCTGTGACGAGGACTTTGGCCAACGCCATTTCGTCACCGCCGACCCGAACGGCGTCCCGATCGACGTGATCAAGCCGATTCCACCCAGCGCCGAGTTCGCCGACCAAAATGACGCAGCCGCCCTGCCCGGTTGAAGAAGGGTCCGCGGCGCTGGCACCACGTGACCGGCCCAATCAGGGACGGAAAGACCCTTTCCGATATTGAGCAATTCCAAACGGCAGCTCTCTTTCTTTTTCCCTTCCAAACCGCGGAAAATCCGCTATTACCGGACACCGGCTGACACAAACATTCCAGGCGGTTCCGAATGACCAAATTCGACGTGCTCACGATCGGCAATGCAATCGTGGATATCATCGCACGCTGCGACGATGCATTTCTTGTCCACAACGGCATTATCAAGAGCGCGATGAACCTGATCGATGCGGAGCGGGCAGAGCTGCTCTATTCGCGCATGGGGCCGGCCCTTGAAGCCTCCGGCGGTAGTGCCGGCAATACGGCAGCCGGTGTCGCCAGCCTCGGCGGCAAGGCCGCCTATTTCGGCAAGGTCGCCAACGACCAGCTTGGAGAGATCTTTACCCACGATATCCGCGCACAGGGCGTGCATTTCGAAACGAGGCCGCTGGACACGCATCCGCCGACCGCCCGCTCGATGATTTTCGTGACGGAGGACGGCGAGCGCTCGATGAACACCTATCTCGGCGCTTGTGTCGAACTCGGACCGAGCGATGTCGAACCCACCGTCGTCGCGGACGCGGCGGTCACCTATTTCGAGGGTTATCTCTGGGACCCGCCGCTTGCCAAGGACGCAATCCGCAACTGCGCCCGTATCGCTCATGAAAACGGCAGGGAGGTCGCAATGACCCTTTCCGACAGTTTCTGCGTTCATCGCTACCGGGCCGAATTCCTCGACCTGATGCGCTCGGGCATCGTCGATATCGTCTTTGCCAACCGCGCCGAGGCGCTCGCACTCTACGAGACCGACGACTTCCAGCACGCGTTGTCGATGATTGCCAGGGACTGCAAGCTTGCCGCGGTAACGCTCAGCGAAGAAGGCTCGATCATCATCAAGGGCGGCGAGCGGGTCAAGGTCGATGCGACAACGATCAGCAATGTCGTGGATACAACGGGCGCAGGCGACCTCTACGCGGCCGGCTTCCTGCACGGCTATACCACGGGCAGAACGCTTGCCGATTGCGGCAAGCTTGGAAGCCTGGCTGCCGGCATCGTCATCGAGCAGATCGGCCCGCGCCCGATGATTTCGCTGGCGGCGGCGGCAAAAGAGGCCGGTCTTCTCTGACCGGCTCGGATATCCGCCCGATTACTTGAAGGCTTCGCCCGGGTAGGCGCCCCAGATTTCACCCTGGGAGACCCAGCCATCGACCCCTTGCGCCTCTGCGCGACACCAGTCTCCGTTGCATTCGCCGACATGCACGACGACACCCGGCTCCATGCGCGCGACAATGGCGCTGTTGGACTGCGGATCACGCCGCATGTTGACAAAAACGCCCTCGCCCTTGCCGCGCATCCAAGGCGCGGTGATTGCGGTGCGATCTCCCGAAAGCAGCGCCTGATTGACCCAGCCCTCGGTGCCGTCGGCATCGCGAATGCGCCGCCAGTTGTCATATTCCTGGATGATTTCCACCGGCACGCCGGCCTTCATGTAACGCCAGGCAACCGCGTAGTCGACACTCGGCCCGACGCGCAGGTTGACGCTCTTGGATTTCAGGCTAACGAAACGCGGCAGCGGCAAGCCGCTTGCGCCCTTGGCGGCCTGGGCGAAAGCCGGGGTTGCATTGATCGCGGCGACAGACAGGACGACTGCAGCGGCGAAAGCGAGCCTGGAAAGGAACTGACGCATGACGAAATCCGTTTTCCAAAGAGATTCAGTAACTTGCAGCAAAATCTCTGACCGGTTCTGCCAAAGACAGGCAAATCGTCAGGGGACATCTAGAGTTTTGTTTGTCTTCCACACCGGGTCTGGTAGAAAATGAACTGCAGGGAGAACGATCACTCATCTTGGTTAAAAACCCGTCAACAAGGGCTCGGCAAACAGCGATGACAAACAAGAAAAAGCCCAAGGTCTACATCACCCGCAAATTACCTGATGTCGTTGAGACGCGCATGCGGGAGCTGTTTGACGCCGAACTCAACATCGACGACACGCCGCGTAGTCAGCCGGAACTCGTGGCCGCCGTGAAGCGTGCCGACGTGCTCGTTCCGACCCTTACCGACCGGATCGACGCAGCACTGATCGAACAGGCCGGGCCGCAGTTGAAACTGATCGCAAGCTTTTCGAACGGCGTCGATCACATCGACATCGACGCCGCTGCACGCCACGGCATCACCGTCACCAACACGCCAAACGTGCTGACGGAAGACACCGCCGACATGACCATGGCGCTGATCCTCGCCGTTCCGCGCCGCCTGATAGAAGGCGCCAATATCCTGACAGACCGCCGCGGCGAATGGGCAGGCTGGTCGCCGACCTGGATGCTCGGACGGCGCATCTCCGGCAAGCGTATCGGCATCGTCGGCATGGGCCGCATCGGCACCGCCGTCGCCCGCCGAGCCAAGGCCTTCGGGCTTTCGATCCACTATCACAACCGGAAGCGCGTCAGCGCCGAGACCGAGGAAAAGCTGGAGGCGACGTATTGGGACAGCCTCGACCAGATGCTCGCCCGCGTCGATATCGTATCGGTCAATTGCCCCTCGACACCTGCCACCTTTCACCTCCTGTCGGCGCGCCGGCTCGCGCTGATGCAGCCGACGAGCTACATCGTCAACACGGCGCGCGGCAGCATCGTCGATGAAACGGCACTGATCAAATGCCTGCGCGAAGGCAAGATCGCCGGCGCCGGGCTCGACGTGTTCGAGAATGAGCCTGCCGTGAACCCGAAGCTGGTGAAGCTTGCGACCGAAGGCAAGGTCGTGCTTTTGCCGCATATGAGCTCGGCAACGCTCGAGGGCCGCATCGACATGGGCGACAAAGTGGTGATTAACATCCGCACCTTCATCGACGGACACCGCCCGCCGGATCGCGTTCTGCCGGGCAAGGTCTGATTACAACGGCTTGCGCATCTCGATGAAGGTCGGCCGCGTGAAGCCGGGATGGGATGCCTCGGCCGTCCTGACAAAACCCCACCGCGCAAACAGGCGGTGATTCTCTTCAAGCTCGATCCGCGTCTCCAGGCGCAGGCAGGGCAGATCACATTCGGCGGCATAGGCTTCCGCCGCCCGGAGCAGCAGTCGCCCGACGCCCCTCCCCTGCGCGTCGGGAGCAACGGCGAGTTTGCCGATATACAGGCAATCCGGCGGTTCGGCTTTACAGAAAATGCAGCCGGCCAGCCGACCGTTTTCGATGGCGGCATAGGCTTTCTCGGTTTCGGCTTTTTGCTTCAGCGATTGCGGCGTCAGTTGCAGGGCCGAAGACGGCGAAGCGATGCGCGGGTGCATGTAGGCGAAGGAGGCAAGGACGAGCGCCAGCAGCGCATCCCAGTCCTCGAACGCCCTATCGATCGGCGCGAGTTTCATCGAACCTTCCGGCCATATTTGATGGTCTCGAACCGAGCCGTCAGCGCGTCGTACATCAGCAAGCGGCCGATCAGCGGCTCGCCGGCGCCGGTGACGAGCTTGATGACTTCCATCGCCTGCAATGTACCGATGACGCCCGTCAACGCGCCGACGATGCCGGCCTCCGCACAGGTAGGCACGACGCCCGGTGGCGGCGGGGCTGGGAAGAGATCGCGGTAGCCCGGATTCTGCCGTCCATCGCCTGCACTTTTCCAGGGCTGAAGAACAGTGAGGGAGCCATCGAAGCGGCCGACGGCGCCGGTGACCAGCGTGATTTGCAGCCGCTCGGCCGTATCGGCGGCAAGATAGCGCGTTTCGAAATTGTCCGAGCCATCGACGACGATACTGTAGCCGGAAAACAGCACCTCCGCATTGGAGGCATCCAACCGCGTTTCATGCAGAACCACCTCGACATGCGGGTTGAGACCGGCAATGAATTCGGCCGCACTGTCGGCCTTTGACCTGCCGATGCCGGGCGTGGCGTGGATGACCTGTCGCTGCAGGTTGGACAGCGACACGGTATCGTCATCGACGATGCCAAGCGTGCCGATGCCTGCCGCGGCAAGATATTGCAGCACAGGAGAACCGAGACCGCCGGCGCCAATGACAAGAACGCGCGCGGCCTTCAGCGCCTGCTGACCAGCCCCGCCGATCTCCGGCAGGATGATGTGGCGCGCATAGCGCTGGATTTCTTCGGAACTGAGGGGTTCTGTACTCATGATGGCTGAATGTCACCCGGAAACGGTGCCATTGGCAACCGTGAGATAGCGCGCCCGTTCGCCTAGCGCTGAAAACATCGATTGATCCGTACCGGTCATGAAAGCCTGGCCACCGAGATCATCGACGAGGTCGAACAGTGCCGCACGCCGTCCTTCATCGAGATGCGCGGCGATCTCGTCCAGCAGGAGCACTGGCGCATGGCCGGTCATATTGGCGACAAGGCGGGCATGGGCAAGCACCAGGCCGACGAGAAGCGCCTTCTGCTCGCCGGTCGAACAGCGCGCGGCCTCCATATTCTTGGCCCGGTGGCGGATCAGAAGATCGCTGCGATGCGGTCCATCGAGCGTGCGGCCGGCACTCGCATCGCGGTAGCGGCCGTTCTTCATCATCTCCAGATATAGTTCTTCCAGATCGAAGGCTGGGCGATGCCATTCACCGTCGAGAAAACCTGAAAGCGCCAGATCGGCGGCCGGGAAGACGCTGCCTTCACGGTTCTTGTCCACCAATGCCGCGAGAAGGCCGAGCATCTCCTGACGGGCCAGCGCCATCGAGATGCCAAGCTCGGCCATCTGGCGCTCGAGCCCGGTCAACCAGACGGGATCCGCCCGACCCTCGGACAGGAGCTTGTTGCGGCTGCGCATGGCGCGCTCGTAATCTGTGGCGCGGCGGCCGTGCTCCGGATCGAGCGACAGCACCAGCCGGTCGAGGAAGCGGCGGCGATCGCTGGAACCGCCGGTGAAAAGCCCGTCCATGGCCGGCGTCAGCCACAGCACGCGCAGATGATCGAGGAGTTCGTCGACCGTCTTTGCCGTTGTCCCGTTGATGCGCAGGCGCCGCGCCTGCCCCTCCTCGGCTCCGGCCGTGCCGGTGCCAATCTCGACGGGACCATCCATGCCGTCCAACTCCGCAAAGACGGAGAACCCGGTTTCCGCTCCGACACGGACCACATCGGCATAGGCGGCTCTGCGCAGGCCGCGCCCGGGAGACAGGAAGGAGACCGCCTCCAACAGGTTGGTCTTGCCCGCGCCGTTCTCGCCCGTCAGCACGAGATGGCGCGCGTTGAGGTCGAGCGACAGGGCCGCATAGTTGCGGAAATCGCTGAGTTTCAGGCGGCTGAGAAAGACCTTATGCGGCATGAGGAATCCGGTTGCGTATCCGGTTGAGAGCTATGCCCCCAAAGCCTTGATGGCAAGGCCGAACATGCGCTGCGCTGCGATGAACGCCATGGCAGACCGGCGGTCGGCCATGGCTGTGCAACGGAAACAGCGATGCTCACGCCAGATCCAGCTCGGGATAGTGGCGGAAAATGCCCTCCTCGTTGAAGGCAAGGCGGCGTTTGGACGCAAGATAGGCCTTGATCCGGGGTAGTTCGCGGACCTGCGCGTTGAGCACGACGAGAAGGGGATAGTCCGGTTCGGCCGCCTGCATCGCCTTCGGGAAGGCATAGCGCAGCCCCTCCAGAAGCTGAAACAGAGACAGGTCGACATAGGTCAGCGCATCGCCGACGGCATGGATCTGCCCTTCGCCGTTCTTGCTCAGCTGCTTTTCGAAGTAACCGAGGAATTTCGGCAGACGATCGTCGAGGAAATTTTCGGCCCGCCGGAGCGCCTCGTCCTTCTGCTCGTGATAATAGAGCGACACGCCGATCGGATGATGGACGTCATGAATTTCGCCGACGAAATCGGTGATGGTCAGTTGCAGCCCGTTTGCCTCGAACCGTCCGGCTTCGTCCTTCGGCGCAAGCCCAAGCCTGCCGCCGAGATAGAGCAGGATATTGGCGACGTGGGAGACGACGACATCTCCGTCCTTCAGGAAGGGCGGCGCAAAGGGTGTGAAACTCCCCGTTTTGCTTTTCATCATCGACATCATGCGCCCCATGCCGCCGTCCGTGCGGGCGACGTCGATGTAGTCGGCACCTGCCTGCTCCAGCGCGAGACGGACGAACTCGCCGCGGCCGGGAATGCCATCCCAATAAAAGAGCTCATAGGTCATGGGAAAACCTTTCGCTTGTGAACGTCATGCCGGCGGCACCGGCGAACGGACAAAAAAACCGGAGGCATTGCTGCCTCCGGCCGGGATATATTGCTGATTGTCTTCCTGGCCAGTCACTCGATGTCGAAGAAATCCTTCATGCGGGAAAAAAAGCCGGCGGATTCCGGATTGTTGTCCTTGGAAGACAGTTCTTCGAATTCCCTCAGCAGCTCGCGCTGGCGCTTGGTGAGCTTCTGCGGCGTTTCGATCTGGATCTGGATATAGAGATCGCCGACCTGGCTGGAGCGCAGCACCGGCATGCCCTTGCCCTTCAGGCGAAACTGCTTGCCGGCCTGCGTGCCTTCCGGCACCGAGACGCGCGACTTGGTGCCGTCGAGCGTCGCCACATCGAACTTGCCGCCAAGGGCTGCCGTCGTCATCGAGATCGGTACGCTACAATAAAGATCCGCGCCATCGCGCTGGTAGAACTCATGCGGCTTGACCGACAGGAAGATATAGAGATCGCCGGCGGGGCCGCCGCGCAGGCCGGCCTCGCCTTCGCCCGAGAGGCGGATGCGCGTTCCGTCCTCGATGCCAGCGGGGATGTTGACCGACAGCGAGCGCTCCTCGGTCACCCGGCCCTGACCATGGCACTTTGTGCAAGGATCGGTGATGGTCTGGCCGCGGCCGTGACAGGTCGGGCAAGTCCGCTCGATGGAAAAGAAACCCTGCGCCGCGCGCACGCGGCCCGAGCCCTGACAGGTGGCGCAGGTCTGCGGTTTTGTCCCCGGTTTCGCGCCCGAGCCCGAACAGGCATCGCAGGTGATCGATGTCGGCACACGGATCTGCGCCGTCTTGCCGGAATAGGCTTCTTCCAGCGAGATTTCCATGTTGTAACGCAGATCGGCGCCGCGTTCGCGGCCGCCCGACGACCGGCGCTGGCGGCCACCGCCCATCATCTCGCCGAAGATGTCCTCGAAGATATCTGAGAAGCCGCCGGCACCCGCGTTGCCAAAGCCGGCGCCACCAGCGCCCATGCCACCATTTTCGAAGGCTGCGTGGCCATAGCGATCATAGGCAGCCCGCTTCTGCGGGTCCTTGAGGGTTTCGTAGGCGTGGCTGATATCCTTGAAAGTCTTTTCCGCTTCCGCGTCGCCGGGATTCTTGTCCGGGTGATACTTCATCGCCAGTTTGCGGAAAGCGCCCTTGAGCTCTTTCTCGTCCGCTGTTTTCCCAACGCCGAGCGTTTCGTAAAGATCACGTTTCATACTTGCAGGTTGTCCTGTTGAATAGGCATGCCAAAAGCAGCCGCCCGGTGGTCGCCTGATTTCCTTGCAAAAGCATTTAGTAAACCTTCAAGCGCGATACCATAGGCAATACACGATCCTTGACGGTTTTTGTCGGAAAAGCACCGATTCAGGCCGCTGCACCCGCGCTCCGGGACTTGGCGGCGCGCCGGTCCCAGCCGAAAAACCGGTTGGTAACTTACCCCACAGCGTAGCAGCAATCAAAAAAGCCCGGAGCATATCGCCCCGGGCTCGCATACATTCAGATCGAAGAAGACTTATGCGGACTTCTTGCGATCGTCCTCGTCGTTGACTTCTTCGTAGTCGGCATCGACGATATCGCCATCGCGGGCAGCGTCAGCGGCCGCATCGGCATTGGCCGCGTCGGTCTGCTGGGCTTCGTACATCGCCTGGCCGAGCTTCATCGAAGCTTCGAGCAGCGTCTGGGTCTTGGCCTTGATGTCTTCGGCATCCGGCTCGGAGGCTTCAACGGCAGTCTTCAGCGAAGCGATCGCGTCGGAGATCGCGGTGCGCTCGGCTTCCGTGACCTTGTCGCCATATTCCTTCAGCGACTTTTCCGAGGAATGAATCAGGCTTTCGGCCTGGTTCTTGGCTTCCACGGTTTCGCGACGCTTCTTGTCGGTTTCGGCATTGGCCTCGGCATCCTTGACCATCTTCTCGATATCCGCGTCGGACAGACCGCCCGATGCCTGGATCCGGATCTGATGCTCCTTGCCGGTGCCCTTGTCCTTGGCCGAAACCTGCACGATGCCGTTGGCGTCGATATCGAAGGTGACTTCGATCTGCGGAACGCCACGCGGAGCCGGCGGGATGCCGACGAGGTCGAACTGGCCAAGCAGCTTGTTGTCTGCCGCCATTTCGCGCTCGCCCTGGCTGACGCGGATGGTCACCGCGGACTGGCTGTCTTCGGCCGTCGAGAAAGTCTGCGACTTCTTCGTCGGGATCGTCGTGTTGCGCTCGATCAGACGGGTGAAGACGCCACCGAGGGTTTCGATGCCGAGCGACAGCGGTGTCACGTCGAGAAGCAGAACATCCTTGACGTCGCCCTGCAGAACGCCGGCTTGGATAGCGGCGCCGAGAGCGACCACTTCATCCGGGTTAACGCCCTTATGCGGTTCCTTGCCGAACAGCTGCTTGACGGTTTCCTGCACCTTCGGCATGCGGCTCATGCCACCGACCAGAACGACTTCGTCGATCTCGGCCGCCGTGACGCCGGCATCCTTGAGGGCAGCCTTGCACGGAGCAACGGTGCGCTGGATGAGGTCGTCGACCAGGCTTTCGAACTTGGCGCGCGACAGCTTCATCGTCAGGTGCTTCGGACCGGAAGCGTCTGCCGTGATGAACGGCAGGTTGATTTCGGTCTGCTGCGAGGACGACAGCTCGATCTTTGCCTTTTCGGCAGCTTCCTTGAGGCGCTGCAGAGCCAGCTTGTCGTTCTTCAGGTCGATGCCCTGATCTTTCTTGAACTCGGCTGCAAGGTATTCGACAAGACGCATGTCGAAGTCTTCACCGCCGAGGAAGGTGTCGCCGTTGGTCGACTTCACTTCGAAGACGCCGTCGCCGATTTCCAGAACCGAGATATCGAACGTGCCGCCACCCAAGTCGTAAACGGCGATGGTCTTGCCGTCCTTCTTGTCGAGGCCGTAGGCGAGTGCCGCTGCCGTCGGTTCGTTGATGATGCGCAGCACTTCAAGACCGGCGATCTTGCCGGCATCCTTGGTTGCCTGGCGTTGCGCGTCGTTGAAGTAAGCGGGAACGGTGATGACGGCCTGGGTGACCTTTTCACCGAGATAGGATTCGGCGGTTTCCTTCATCTTCTGAAGGATCATGGCGGAGATCTGCGACGGGGAATACTTCTCGCCGTGCGCTTCGACCCAAGCGTCGCCATTGTCTGCCTTGATGATCTTGTAGGGCACCATGCCCTTGTCTTTTTGCGTGGTCGGATCCTGGAAGGTGCGGCCGATCAGGCGCTTGATTGCAAAAAGCGTGTTTTCCGGATTGGTGACTGCCTGACGCTTGGCCGGCTGGCCGATCAGGCGCTCGCCGTCTTCGTTGAAAGCAACGATCGAAGGGGTCGTGCGCGCACCTTCCGCATTTTCAATGACCTTCGCGTCCTTGCCGTCCATGACGGCGACGCAGGAGTTGGTCGTTCCCAAGTCGATACCGATTACTTTAGCCATGTCGTTCTCTCCTTGCAGCGGACTGTCAGAACCCGGTCAGGCATTCATTTGACAGCCCCTAACGGGATGGTCTGTGGAATATTCGCGGTGGAAGCCGCGGCGATGGGGCGTATATAAGGAGCAGCGTTTCGGACTGCAAGGCATCTGCGCGCGTGAAAACACGCAAAAACCGAGCAGTAAAGGGCAAACAGACCGAAAAAACCGCCTGCCTGAACGCTGTCATTTCACGTTCAACCTGCTTTTAAAAGGCGACATGCTTCACTTCGCAGTGCCTCTTTCCTCCGCTGCGAAACGTAAGAACGGAATGAAGGGTGGTCAACCGCCGGTGAGGATGTCGAACAGCGTGGTCCGCCGTGTCGTGCCGGTCGTCTCGCCGACATCAGCCGGCGGCACGAGCCCCGAATTCGCCGGCTGGCCCAGGCCCTGCTGGGCGGCGGCCTGCCCGTTGGCGACCGGCGCCTGCGGAAACTCATCCGTACCGTCTTTGCCAAAGGTGCCGGAAATGACGTCGCCAATGGTTTCGGGCGCGGCCTGATTGTCCTCGAATGTCGGCTGGACGCCGGTCGTGCCGAAGACCGGCGACGACGACAGGCCTTCATGTGCCGCCGTCATGTAATCGTGCCAGGCCTTGGCCGGAAGGCCGCCGCCGGTCACCTTCTTCATCGACTTGCCGTCATCATTGCCGAACCAGATGCCGGTCGTCAGATTGCTTGTGAAGCCGACGAACAGCGCATCGCGGAAGGACTGCGTGGTGCCCGACTTGCCGGCTGCCTGCCAGCCTTTGAGTTTGGCGCTCTTGCCGGTGCCATGCTCGATCACGCCCACCATCATCTGGTTCATCTCGCTGACGACGGCGGGATCAAGCACGCGGGGCGGATTGTCATAGGTGTTTTCGTAGAGAACCGTGCCATCGGCCGTCGAAATCCGCTTGATCACATGCGGCGTCGCCTTGAAGCCGCCATTCATGAAGGGAGCGTAGGCGGATGTCAGTTCGACCAGACTGACCTCGGAGGTGCCGAGCGCGATCGAGGCATTGGCCTGCATTTCCGATTCGATGCCGAGCCTGTGGGCAAGCTTGATGACGTTCTGCGGTCCGACTTCCATGACGAGCTGGGCGGCGATCGTGTTCAACGAATTGGCAAGCGCCGTCGAAAGGGACACCTCGCCGCGATATTTCTCGTCATAGTTCTCCGGCGTCCAGTTGCCGATCCGGACCGGCGCGTCGTTGCGGATCGACATTGGCGTGCGGCCGATCTCCATGGCGGCGGCATAGACGAAGGGCTTGAAGGCGGAACCGGGCTGGCGCCTGGCCTTGACCGCGCGGTCGAACTGGCTGTCGGCATAGTCGCGGCCGCCGACCAGAGCGCGAATGGCGCCGGTGCCATCGATCGATACGAGGGCGGCTTGGCTGACGTTGAGCTTGCGGCCGGATTCGTCGAGGCTGGCGGCGAGCGTCTCTTCGGCCTTCTTCTCAAGGTCGATATCGAGCGTGGTGTCGACGACGAGGTCCTGGCTGATCTCGCCGACCATGCCCGGCAACTGGTCCATGACCATGTCGGCGACATAATATTGCGCCCCGGACCAGAAGCTCTTTGCCTTGGTCGGCGGCTGCGACATCGCCGTCTTGATCTCGGCGTCGGTGATGAAGCCTTCCTCGCGCATGGCGCCCAGCACCACCTGCGCGCGCTCTTCGGCAGCCTTCGGATCGCGCGCCGGCGACAGGCGCGACGGCGCCTTGAGCAGTCCCGCAAGAAGAGCCGCCTCGCCGAGGTTCACATCGCGTGCCGACTTGTTGAAATAGCGCCGCGACGCCGCCTCGACGCCATAGGCGTTCGAGCCGAAAAACACCCGGTTCAGGTACATCGCAAGGATCTGGTCCTTGGTATATTTCTGCTCCAGCCAGACGGCGAGCAGCACTTCCTGCACCTTGCGCTCGAGCGTGCGCTCCGGCGAGAGGAACAGGTTCTTGGCAAGCTGCTGGGTGAGCGTCGAGCCGCCCTGCACCATGCGCCCGCTGGTGATGTTGGTCAGCATCGCACGCGCCAAGCCAAGCGGATCGACGCCGAAATGCGAATAGAAGCGCCGGTCTTCGATGGCGATGACGGCCTGCGGGATATAGGGCGACATGTTTTCGAGCGACAGCGCCTCGCCGCCCGTGGCGCCACGATTGGCGATGATATCGCCGCTGACGGCGAGGATCTTGACGTTCGGTGGCCTCTCCGGAATGGCCCAGCTCGTAGCGCTCGGCATGCGTGCGCCGTAATAGAGCACCAGCCCGCCGACGCCGATGGCGCCCCAGATGCCGAGCACGACGCACCAGTAGACCATGGAACGGATCAGGCCGGTGAGACCGCCGCCGCCGGGCGAACCGCCGCGGCCGGAGCCCTTCTTCGAGCTGGTCCTTTTCACTGCCGATTTCGACCTTCCGGACTTGCGGCCTCCACCACCGAGGCGATCTCCGGCATCGACCCGCAGTTCGCCATCGTCACGGCCCCGCCCGCCCTCGAACGAAGGTTCTATTCTCTGCGGTGATTTGCGATTTCCTGCCATGCCGCGGTGGGGTGCTCCAGATGAGCGTTTCGGGATAGCCAAGCCGGCCATTCCGCCGCCACGCCGATTTTAAACAGTGCGATGAAGTGTAAATGCGGCGATTTAAGGGGGAGTTAAATTCCCATTTGAATAAAATCGTGCGCTTTCAATTCGTTGCGTGGAGCCATTTCCGGTCCGCCCCTGGGCGGGAAGGCAGACATGGCCCCGTATGCGACAACGCGAATCATCGAGGCGTCCGCACGCTCGCAGCGCTCTGCACCGCAGTTTCTCTTGGATTTCGTCAGTTCGTGTTCGCCCGCGCAATGCGGTGCGTTGCATTGTCCAGGGCATTGCTGGTTTGCACGCCGTCCTGCTTTATACCGCGCGCCGTGTTGCCGCATCCGGCAAGCGTGAACAAGGACAGGCACGCAACGGCAATCACGACTTTCGACATGGTTATTCCTCCCTTGAATTCGACGATAGGACGAAACATGATGCGCGTCGCCGAGAAATCAATTCGGCCGGAACCAAAAAACACCGGCACTCTATCCCCGGCGTTTTCAGGACAGCGGCGTCCCAACGCCGCAAAAATAAATTCTGCAGATCTTCCATCCCGGCGTTATAAAACCGAATGAAAACAACGATCATTGCAAAATAAAAATAAAAAAACTTGACTGCACGGTACCGGTAACCTATCTGAGCCTTGGTCGATATTTGTTAGATGACTTTGGTTTTTGCGACATAGAGCGCAATCGGACGAACTTTCCTTCAGATTCGAACATCAAGCCTCGCTGTAATATCACGGCTTGGTTCACTATAATTTGCTAGAGAAAGGGATCGTTATGGCCACTGGCACAGTAAAATGGTTTAATTCCACCAAGGGCTTCGGCTTCATTCAGCCGGACGACGGCAGCCAGGACGTTTTCGTCCACATTTCCGCTGTCGAACGCGCTGGCATGCGCGGCCTCACCGACGGTCAGAAGATCAGCTTCGAGCTGGTTCGTGACCGCAAGTCCGGCAAGATGTCGGCAGACAGCCTCCAGGCTGCCTAATACCAATCTGGCGCGATCATCCGCGCCGGAGAAATGCGCTTCCGCGGTTGACCACGGATGTACTGGCAGGTGTGTCGAAGCGCGTTGTGAAAGGTCGGGTTTGCCCGGCCTTTTTGTTTTTCTGGACTTGGGTGCGCACCGGCCCTCCGCAAAATAGGCCGCACCTTCAAATCGCTCCACCCTCGTGAGATGAAAATCTATTCGTCGTGCTTTCGCCCGCTGTCCGCCTGCTGGCCGGCGAGGAACTGCGAATGCTCGAAGACGATCACGACGAGGAGCGCGATCAGGAAGGGCACGATCAGGTAGAACAGGCGGAAGATGGCAAGTGCTGCCAGAACACCCGCGGCATCCATTTCCGGCAGGCCGGCAATGAAGACCAGTTCCAGCACGCCGAGCCCGCCCGGCGCATGCGACAAAAGTGCGGCCGAAAAGGAGGCGAGAAAAACGCCGAGGACCACCATGTAGCCGGGATTTCCGGCCTCGGGCAGAGCGAAGTAGATGATCGCCGCTGCCGCGATCAATTCGACGGGCGCGATCAGTAATTGCCTGAGCGCCAGCGAGGGTTTTGGATATTCCAGCCAAAACCAGCGGGTTTTCAACGGCGGGAAGCCAACCAGGCTGCCGACGACGTAAAGCGTGATCAGCGTAAGAATGATCAATCCGGTCGAGATCGACGCGCCAAGCGGCAGGAACGCAGCGAAGCGAGCGGTGATCTCCGGCTCGATCAAAAGCACGATGGCCGACAGCATCAGCGTTCCGAGCAGGAAGGTGACGGAACAGAAGGCGACGAGAATAGCGGTTTCGGCGGCCGAAAGCCCCTTCGATCCATAGGCACGAAAGCGCACCACCGCGCCGGAAAACACCGATGCGCCCACTGTGTGCGACAGCGCATAGGCGGTGAAGGAACAGACGGTGATGAACCAAAGTGAAATCCTGTGGCCGAGATGTTCGAGCGCCAGGTGATCATAGGCGGCCAAAGCGGCATAGGCTGCGAGTGTCGCGCAACCGGCCAATATCCAGCCCTTGACGGGCACGGCTTTCAGGCTTTCGACGAAATCATGTGCCGAAAGGCCATGCAGTTCGTGATAGAGGCCGTAGAGAGAAAACAGGATCGCGGCCAGCCCTACGGCCGGCCAGGCGAATTTACGCACCAGTTTCATGAGGCCGGGATTCTTGGGGGCTGCACGCACAATATCATCCTGGCGATGAGAACACCCCCGGCCAATCCGGTCAAGGGTGCTAACCGTTAACAGTCTGCCTTGCAACCTGCCGCGTCGACGCCGCGGCACGTTGGGCGACATGTATCAGGCGGCGAGGGCGGCGAGAATCCGGATCCACGAGCGAATGCCCTTGTGGAAGGACTGCAGTTCGTATTTCTCATTCGGCGAGTGGATGCGGTCGTCCGAGAGGCCAAAACCGACCAGCAGCGATTCCATCCCGAGCATCTTCTGGAAATCACCAACGATCGGGATCGACCCGCCCATGCCGATCAGCACGGCAGGTTTCGGCCATTCGTCGGACAGGGCAGATTTCGCCGTGTTGAGTAGAGACGAATCATAGGGAAGCTGGATTGCCGGCGAGCCGCCATGCTTGTGGAATTCGACCGAGCAATCCGCCGGGATTTTCGACGCGACATAGGCGCGGAAGGCAGAGCGGATCTTGTCGGGATTCTGTGCGCCGACAAGGCGGAACGAAACCTTGGCGGACGCCTGGGCGGCGATCACGGTCTTGAAGCCCTCGCCGGTATAACCGCCCCAGATGCCGTTCACTTCCGCCGTCGGCCGGGCCCAGGTCAGTTCCATCACCGAGCGGCCCTTTTCGCCGGAGGGAATGGCAAGGCCGATCTCGCCGAGGAATTTCTCCGTCGACATGCCCAGCGTTTCCCAGGCCGCCTTGATCTGTGACGGCGTTTCCTCGACGCCCTCGTAGAAACCGTCGAGCGTGACGCGGCCGGTCTCGTCGTGAAGGCCAGCGAGAATATTGGCGAGGATATGGATCGGATTGGCCGCAGCGCCGCCGAATAAACCCGAATGCAGGTCACGGTCGGCAGCGGTGATGACGATCTCCTCGCCGACCAGGCCGCGCAGACCGGCAGAAATTGCCGGCGTATCGCGGTCCCACATGCTGGTATCGCAGACCAGCGCATAATCTGCCTTCAGCTCGGCGGCATTGGCTTCCAGGAACGGCTTCAGCGAAGGTGAGCCGGATTCTTCCTCACCTTCCAACAGGATCGTGACTGCGCAGGGCAGCGTGCCGTTGATTTCCTTATAGGCGCGGCAGGCTTCGACGAAGGTCATCAACTGGCCCTTGTCGTCGGCCGTCCCACGGCCGGTGATGACCTTGCGGCCACCGTCCAGTTCCTTGATCGACGGCTCGAAGGGCGCCGTGTCCCAGAGATTGAGCGGATCGACCGGCTGTACGTCATAATGGCCGTAGAACAGCACATGCGGCGCGCCCTCCTTGCCGGCCGCATGGTGGGCGACCACCATCGGATGACCGGGTGTATCGCGCACCGAGGCTTCAAAACCGAGGCCGTTCAGCTCAGTGACCAGCCATTCTGCGGCCTTTCGGCACTCCGCCTTGTAGGCCGGATCGGTGGAGATCGACTGGATTCGCACCAGATCGAAAAGCCTGTCCAGACTCTTGGGGAGGTTTTCATCCGCGCGGGTGAGAATGCTGGCCGTGTCTGTCATGTCCGAATCCTTGTTGTGCGGCGGAACCTAGACAAAGATCGCAGCAGCTTTAAGCAAAATATTTTGATCATTCGATCATGGCCGCTGGCAGGGGCGATTTTCTCAACTGCGCACGCCGTTGGCGATCGCCATACGCATATATTCCAGCATCAGTTCCCGCTCGAAGTGCCGAAAGCCGGAGAAAAGCGATTGGTCCGCCGCCATTGCGGCCTGCTTCGCTTCCGCTTCCATCGCCCGCGCCTTGTCTGTCAGGAAAATCTGCTGGGCGCGTTTGTCGGTCGGATGTTTCTTGCGAAGGATCAGGCCGTCGCGCTCCATCCGGGCCAAAGTATTGGCCATCGTCGCCTGCTCTATGTCGAGGCGATCGAGAAGCTGCTTCTGGGTGAGGCCCTCTTCGCTCCAAAGTTCCAGAAGAACGGGAAACTGGCCGGGCGCGAAGCCGAGCTTCTGGCCCCTCTCCTGCAAGGCGCGGGAGAAACTTTTTGCCAGGAGGCTAGCCAGGTATGTCGCAGAATCCATGCGGTCGAAGGCCATGAATATGGGTACCTCTCACCAAGCTGGAACACAAGTTACATTGCAGGCGATGAACTCCGGCGAGCCGCCTTTTTACATGGATGTGATGGCTCCGATACACAAACAAAAACCGCCATGGCGGAGGCGGGGCCACGGCGGTCTTGTCATAATTCGGACAAAGGCCCGGAGAGGGGGGATAGGCCTTTGTCCTAACAATCTGGCTTCGGCGGGGGACAGGCCTTTTGCCAGACGGCGGCGTGTTCAGTTGCCGCTGGATATGATTTGTGGTTTCAAATGTGGCTTTTCAAGGACTCAGGGGCGCAGGTGACATTACAAAATGGTAACGCTGCCGTGAGGGCCCTCATTTTTTCCAAGTGATAAAATTCCGCGTTGCTTCGGAATGAAATATGGACGCCCACCGCGCCCCGCGTTATCCCTTGTCGCCATGAAAAAAGGTGATCATCTCTTCCTCGTCGACGGCTCCGGATTCATTTTCCGGGCGTTCCACGCCATCCCGCCGCTCAACCGCAAATCGGATGGCCTGCCGGTCAATGCCGTTTCGGGATTCTGCAACATGCTGTGGAAGCTCCTGACCGATGCGCGCGATACCTCCGTCGGGGTGACGCCAACCCATTTCGCGGTGATTTTCGACTATTCCTCGAAAACCTTCCGCAACGCGCTCTACGACCAGTACAAGGCGAACCGCACCGCACCGCCGGAAGACCTGATCCCGCAATTCGGGCTGATCCGCCATGCGACGCGCGCCTTCAACCTGCCCTGCATCGAGAAGGAAGGCTTCGAGGCCGACGACCTGATCGCCACTTACGCGCGGATGGCGGAGGCTGCGGGCGCGGACGTGACGATCATCTCGTCCGACAAGGACCTGATGCAGCTCGTCACCTCCAATGTGTCGATGTACGACAGCATGAAGGACAAGCAGATCTCGATACCGGAAGTGATCGAGAAGTGGGGTGTACCGCCGGAAAAGATGATCGATCTGCAGGCGATGACCGGTGATTCGACCGACAACGTGCCAGGCATCCCCGGCATCGGCCCGAAGACGGCGGCGCAGCTTCTGGAGGAGTTCGGCGATCTCGAAACGCTGCTTGCTCGCGCCGGCGAGATCAAGCAGCAGAAACGCCGCGAAAACATCCTCGCCAATGCCGAGCTTGCCCGGCTGTCGCGTCAGCTGGTAACGCTGAAAACCGACACGCCGATCGACGTTGCGCTTGAGAACTTCGAACTTCATACACAGGACGGGCCAAAGCTCATTGCCTTCCTGAAAGCGATGGAATTCACCTCGCTGACCCGCCGCGTCGCCGCCGCGACCGAGACCGATGCGGATGCAGTGGATACCGCAACCGTGCCGGTCGAATGGGGTGCGGCAGCCCATGGACCCGATCTCGACAAGGGCGAACTTTCGCCGCCACCGCCGCCGTCCGAGCTGTCCTCGGCAACATCGCCGGCGCTCGGCAGCGCCACCGAAGCTGCCACCACTTTTGCTGCCGTCAACACAGTGGAGCCACCGGCTGCAACACCGCAAAACCTCGCGCAGTTACGCGCGCAAGCCTTTGCCGCGGCAAAGATCGACCGCAGCGCCTATGTGACGATCCGCGATATCGCGACGCTCGATACCTGGATTGCCATGGCGCGCGAGACCGGCATTGTTGCCTTCGACACCGAGACGACGTCGCTCGACGCCATGCAGGCAGAGCTTGTCGGCTTCTCGCTGGCGATCGCCGACAATAGCAAGAGCCCGACCGGCACCGACATCCGCGCCGCCTATGTGCCGCTGATCCACAAGACCGGCGGCCACGACCTTTTCAGCGATGGGCTGAAGCTGGCCGACAACCAGGTCCCCGCGCGCGAGGCGCTCGACCGGCTGAAGGATCTGCTCGAGGACCCGTCTATCCTCAAGGTGGCGCAAAACCTGAAATACGACTACCTCGTGATGAAGCGGCACGGCATCAGCGTTGCCAGTTTCGACGATACGATGCTGATGTCCTATGTGGCCGACGCGGGCGCCGGTGCTCACGGAATGGATTCGCTGTCGGAAAAATGGCTCGGCCATCAGCCAATCCCGTACAAGGACGTCGCAGGCAGCGGCAAGTCCGCGCGCGGCTTCGACTATGTCGATATCGACAAGGCAACAGCCTATGCCGCGGAAGACGCCGATGTGACGCTGCGGCTGTGGCAGGTGCTGAAGCCCCGTCTCGCGGCCAAGAACCTCAATACGGTCTATGAGCGGCTCGAACGGCCACTTGTGCCGGTGCTAGCGCAAATGGAAGAGCGCGGCATCACCATCGACCGGCAGATCCTGTCGCGCCTTTCCGGCGAACTGGCGCAAGGCGCTGCCGGCCTCGAACACGAAATCTACGCCCTTGTCGGTGAGAGCTTCAACATCGGCTCGCCGAAACAGCTCGGCGATATCCTGTTCGGGCGCCTCGGCCTGCCCGGCGGGGCGAAGACCAAGACTGGCCAATGGTCGACCTCCGCATCTGTCCTCGAAGACTTGGCCGCCGAGGGCCACGAACTGCCGCGCAAGATCGTCGACTGGCGGCAGCTGACCAAGCTCAAATCCACCTATACCGATGCGCTTCCCGGCTTCGTGCATCCGGAAACCAAGCGCGTGCACACGTCCTATGCGCTGGCGGCGACAACCACGGGCCGGCTCTCCTCCTCGGATCCCAACCTGCAGAACATTCCGGTGCGCACGGCAGAAGGCCGCAAGATCCGCACGGCCTTCATCTCGACGCCTGGGCATAAGCTCGTTTCGGCCGACTATAGCCAGATCGAGTTGCGGGTGCTTGCCCATGTCGCCGAAATCCCGCAGTTGAAGCAGGCTTTCTCCGATGGCATCGACATTCACGCCATGACGGCGTCGGAAATGTTCGGCGTGCCGGTCGAAGGCATGCCAAGCGAAATCCGCCGCCGCGCCAAGGCAATCAATTTCGGCATCATCTACGGCATCTCGGCCTTCGGCCTTGCCAACCAGCTGTCGATCGAGCGCTCGGAAGCCGGCGACTACATCAAGAAATATTTCGAGCGCTTCCCCGGCATCCGCGACTATATGGAAAGCACCAAGGCATTTGCCCGCGAGAACGGCTATGTCGAGACGATCTTCGGCCGCCGTGCACATTATCCGGATATCCGCTCCTCCAATCCCTCGCACCGCGCCTTCAACGAGCGCGCGGCGATCAACGCCCCGATCCAGGGCTCGGCCGCCGACATCATTCGCCGGGCGATGATCAAGATGGAGCCGGCGCTGGAAAAGGCCGGGCTATCTGAGCGCGTGCGCATGCTGCTGCAGGTGCATGACGAACTGATATTCGAGGTCGAGGATGCCGATGTCGAACGTTCGATCCCGCTGATCGTCTCGGTCATGGAGAATGCCGCGATGCCGGCGCTCGACATGAAGGTGCCACTGAAGGTCGATGCCCGCGCCGCGCATAACTGGGACGAGGCTCACTGAGGGGAACGAGTCGCAGGGGCGCGGCTTCGGCGCGCCTTCGCATTCGACGCCTGCCTTGATGAAGGCGAAGCAGCCAAATACGGACCGTATGCTCGCCCGCCCTGCCTGATGGACAAGTTCAAATCGAGCGCCCCCTAGGCGCAAGATGAAGCACGCGAGAATCCTGTCATGGTCCGGCAGCTCTCTCGCTGCGATTCTTGCATTTTCAGCCACCAGATCCGCCATCAACCCGCCCGCCCCCTCAGGATGACAGAAACTGAACTGCCAGCACCGCGAAACGGTTGCCGCCGTGGCTATACGGCGATACCGGCGTGTACCTCCGGGCGGAACTCACTTTGATCCCTCCGGACCACACGTCGATTTGGAGGAAATCATGGCGTTTCAGACTTTCATTCTCGTCCTGTCCTGTGACGACAAACCCGGTATCGTCGCAGCCGTGACGACGGAGCTTTCCGCCGCCGGCGCCAATATCGCCGAGAGCAACCAGTTCTGGGACAGGCAGACGAACCGGTTCTTCATGCGGATTGCCTTCCAGGTGCCGGTCGGCGTCTCGCGGGACGATCTGGAGCGGGCCTTGAAGGCGCCGATCGACCGTTTCGGCATGAAGGTCAGCATCACCGATGGCGGCCGCAAGCCGCGCATCCTCATCCTCGTCTCCAAGTTCGATCACGCGCTGCTGCATCTGATCTACCAGATCCGCGTCGGCTGGCTGAATGCCGAGGCGGTGGCGATCGTCTCCAATCACAATGACAGCCAGCGTACGGCGGAACTGGAAGGAATTCCGTTCTACTGTTGGCCGGTGAACAAGGAAAACAAGGCGGAGACGGAAGAGAAGCTACTGCAACTCGTCCAGGAAACCGGCGCTGATCTCGTGATCCTCGCCCGCTACATGCAGGTCTTTTCCGACAACCTGTCGAAACGGCTCTATGGCAAGGCGATCAACATCCACCACTCGTTCCTGCCGAGCTTCAAGGGCGCCAAGCCCTACCATCAGGCACATGAACGCGGCGTCAAGCTGATCGGCGCGACCGCCCACTATGTCACGCCGGACCTCGACGAGGGCCCGATCATCGAGCAGGAAACCGAGCGCGTGACGCATGCCATGAGCGCCGAGGATTTCGTTGCCGCAGGCCGCGATATCGAGAGCCGGGTGCTTGCCCGCGCCGTCAAGCTGCATCTGGAAGACCGCGTGATGCTCAACGGCCACAAGACCGTGGTTTTCCGCTAGGCCGTCGGTTGGAGATCGGCTGAAGTGGCCACGTCGATGGTTGCAGGCACACGCCTGAAGCTGGCGAACAACCGCTTCAACCCGTCCCTGCCCTCGGCCGCCAGATCGAAGCGGCGGCCGAACAACAGCCATTCGCTACAGAGTCCGCTCATCATCCACCACAGCACCTTGGTCGCCGATTGCGGCGTCCAGTTTGCATTGAGATAACCCTCGCTCCTTGCCTTTGCGAAGGCGTCTTCGAGCAAAGCGACGTGCCTGTTATCGACTTCCTGCTGTCTTTCGAGAACCGGCAGGAGGTCCTCGCCATAGGCGCAGCGCAGGAGGATGGTAAAGATGCGCTGGCGATGTTCGTCCCCGGCCAGTTCGTCCAGCCAGTCACCCGCCGCCTTCTCGATATAACAGAGCACATCCGATCCGGGCTGTTCGATCTCACGGGCAATCATGTCTTCCTGTGGCATCTGCACGGAATTGTAGAGTTCGAGGAAAAGATCGGTCTTGTTGGCGAAATGCCAGTAGATCGCGCCGCGCGTCACGCCGGCCGCCTTGGCGACATCCTCAAGCGTGGCGTTGGAGACGCCCTTCTCATAAAAAACCCGCTCCGCCGCACTGAGGATGTTGTTGCGCGTTTCTTCCGCCTCGGCCTTGGTTCTCCGCATGTCTGCCCTTTCAAGGGAAAAGGCCCGCGACGGCGGGCCTCCTCTCTCATTCGCCTGGTGTCGCTACTGTCTCTTGTGCCTGCTCGGCCGGCTTTGCCTTCACCCGCCCGAAGATCTTCATTACGAAGACGAAGAAGATCGGCACGAAGAAGATGGCGAGAACCGTTGCCGAGATCATGCCGCCCATCACGCCGGTACCGATGGCGCGCTGGCTGCCCGAGCTTGCGCCCGTGGCGATGGCCAGCGGCAGAACGCCGAGCGTGAAGGCAAGCGACGTCATCAGGATCGGCCGGAAGCGTAAGTGCGATGCCTCGATTGTTGCCTCCAGCAGTGACTTGCCTGCCTGCATCTGCTCCTTGGCGAACTCGATGATCAGGATCGCGTTCTTTGCCGAAAGGCCGATGATCGCGATCAGGCCGACCTTGAAGTAGACGTCGTTCGGCATGTCGCGCAGCGTCACGGCAAGGACCGCGCCGATAACGCCGAGCGGCACCACCATGATCACCGAGACCGGGATCGACCAGCTTTCATAGAGCGCTGCCAGGCACAGAAACACCAGAAGGCAGGACAATGCGATCAGGATCGGCGCCTGGGTGCCCGACTGGATTTCCTGCAGCGACTGGCCGGTCCATTCATAACCGAAGCCGGCCGGGAGTTGCTTGACGAGGTTCTGCATCTCGGTGATCGCCTCGCCTGACGAATAACCGGGCTGGGTATCACCGCTGATGCGCACCGACGGATAGCCGTTGTAGCCCACCGTCTGTGTCGGCGCCTTCACCCATTCGACGGTCGCGAAGGAGGAGATCGGCACCATGCCACCGCTCGAGTTACGAACGTTGAGATTAAGCAGGTCGGCCGTCTGCATGCGCTTGTTCTCGTCCGCCTGCACCGTCACGCGCTGCATGCGGCCGGCATTCGGGAAGTCGTTGACATAAGTCGAGCCGAGGTTGGTGGAGATCGTCGTGTTGATATCGGCGAAGGTCACGCCGAAGGTATTGGCCTTCTCGCGATCGATGATCACATTTGCCTGCGCCGCATCCGGCATGCCTTCGAAGCGTACGCCGGCAACGATCTTGCTCTGGGCCGCAAGGCCGAGCAGTTGGTCGCGTGCCTGTGCAAGGGCTGCCTCGCCGAGACCACCACGATCCTGCAGGCGGAAGGAGAAACCGCCCGTCGTGCCGAGACCCTGGATCGGCGGCGGCGACAGCGCAAAGCTGATCGCGTCCTTGATCTGGCTCATCGCCATGCTGGCGCGGCCAGCAATCGCCTGGGCGGCATTTTCCGGACCGCGCTCCGCCCAGTCCTTGAGCGTCACGAAGGCAAGTCCGGCATTCTGGCCGGCGCCGAAGAAGGAGAAGCCGTTGATCGCAACGATACGATCGACACCCTGTTCCTTGCTGAAGATGTCTTCGGTCTGCTGGATGACCTCATCGGTGCGGTGCCCTGTCGCTTCGGAAGGAAGCTGCATCATGACGATGACGTAGCCCTGATCCTCATCCGGCAGGAAGGACGAAGGCAGCTTGAGGAACAGATAGCCAAGACCGGCCAGCACGGCCAGATAGATGATCATGAAGCGGCCTGAACGGCGGATCAGCCACGACACGGAGCCGCTGTAGCGATGCGAGGTGCGATCGAACATGCGATTGAACCAGCCGAAGAAGCCGGTCTTCGCGTGATGATGCCCTTTCGGCACCTGCTTCAGGAAGCTGGCGCAAAGTGCCGGCGTCAGCGACAAGGCGAGCAGCGCCGAGAACAGGATCGACACCACCATCGTCAGCGAGAACTGGCGATAGATGACGCCGACCGCGCCCGGGAAGAAGGCCATCGGGATAAAGACCGAAGCCAGAACCAGCGTGATGCCGATGACGGCGCCGGTGATCTGCTTCATCGCCTTGCGGGTCGCCTCGCGCGGCGTCAGCCCCTCTTGCGACATGATGCGTTCGACGTTTTCAACGACGATGATCGCGTCGTCGACGAGAATGCCGATCGCCAGCACCATGCCGAACATGGTCAAGACGTTGATCGAGAAGCCCATGAAATACATGACGGCGCAGGTGCCGAGCAGGGCCACGGGAACGACGATCGTCGGGATGATCGTGTAGCGGATGTTCTGCAGGAAGAGGAACATCACCAGGAAGACGAGGCCGACCGCTTCGAGCAGCGTATGCAGCACCTTCTCGATCGAGACCTTGACGAAGGGCGAGGTGTCGTAAGGAATCGAATATTCCAGCCCATTCGGGAAATAGGCGGAAAGCTCGTCCATGCGCGCCTTGATCGCCGCCGATGTCTCCATGGCATTGCCGGTCGGCGAAAGCTGCACGCCGATGGCGGCCGAAGGCTTGCCGTTGAGGCGGGTGGTGAAGGAGTAGCTTTCGCCGCCCACCTCGAGCCGCGCCACATCGCGCAGGCGCACGGCCGATCCATCCGGATTGGCGCGCAGAACAATGGCGCCGAATTCTTCCGGCGACGACAACTGACCCTTGATGATCACCGGGGCAGCGATCTGCTGGGTGATCGGGTTCGGCTGAGCACCGATCGAGCCGGCCGCGACCTGGGCATTCTGCGCGCCGATCGCCGTCGTTACGTCTTCCGCGGTCAGGTTGAGGCCGAGCATCTTGTCCGGATCGAGCCAGACGCGCATCGACCGCTGCGTGGCAAACAGCTGGGCACGGCCGACGCCCGCGACGCGCTGGACTTCACTCAGCACGTTGCGGTTCAGGTAGTCGCCGAGGCCGATGGCGTCCATCGATCCGTCGGTCGAGGTCAGCGCAATGATCAGGAGGAAGCCGGAACCGGCTTCATCGACCTGCACGCCCTGCTGCTTGACGCTATCGGGCAGCCGCGCTTCGACGCGGCGCACGCGGTTCTGCACATCGACCGCCGCCTGCGCCGGGTCGGTGCCCGGCTCGAAAGTGACGTTGATTTCGCTCGATCCTTGAGCGCTTGACGTGGATTCGAAATAGAGAAGCCCGTCGACGCCATTCAGCTCGTCTTCGATGAGGCGCGTGACGCTCTGGTATGTGTCCTGCGACGATGCGCCGGGATAGGTGGCGGTGATCGAGATCTGCGGCGGCGCCACGTCGGGATATTGCGAAATGGGAAGCTGCGGGATGGCGATGGCGCCTGCCACCATGATGAAGATCGCGACGACCCAGGCGAAAATCGGCCTGTCTATGAAGAAACTTGGCATCGTGCAGTCCTCACTTCTGCTCGACCGCGGGCTTTTCGCCCTCGGCCGGTGCGGCAGCAGCCGTATCGGCCTTTCCGGCTTCCGCCTGCGCGGACTGAGCCGCCGCCGCCTCGCCGGCAGGCTTGCCATTCGGATCCCATTCGGCCGGAACGACCTCTGCTCCGGGGCCGATCTTCTGAAAGCCTTCGACAATCACCTTTTCGCCGGCTTTCAGGCCGTCGCTCACCATCCAGCGATTGCCGACGGTGCGGCCGAGCATGATGTTGCGGAATTCCACCTTGTTCTCGGCATTGACGACATAGACCTGCGACTGACCACTGTTGCTGCGCTGGACAGCCTGCTGGGGGATGGCGATCGCATTCTTTTCGACACCCTGCTGGATCTGCACGCGCACATACATGCCCGGCAGCAGATCACCTTCGGGATTGGGGAACTCACCGCGCAGCGTCACCTGACCGGTCGTCTCATCGACGGCGGCTTCCGAGAAGAGCAGCTTGCCCTTCTTGTCATAGGGGGTGCCGTCATCGAGGATCAGCTGTACCGCGGCTTCATTCTTGGCGGTTATCAGTTGGCCATCCTGCAGTGCCTTGCGCAGGCGGATCAGATCGGTAGCCGGCTGTGTGAAGTCGGCATAGACCGGATCGAGCTGCTGGATCGTTGCGAGATTTTCCGTGCCGTTGGCGCTGACCAGCGCGCCTTCGGTAATCAATGCGCGGCCGATTCGGCCGCTGATCGGCGCGGTGACGCTCGCATATTGCAGATTCAGCTTGGCGGTCGCAAGACCGGCTTCAGCAACCGCGACGTCGGCATCGGCCTGCGCCAGTTGCGCGATCGCATCGTCGTACTGCTGCAGCGCCGCCGCACCGGATTTGCGCAACTGCGTCTGACGGTCAGCGGCCTGCCTGGCCTGAACCTGCACGGCCTTGGCGCGTGCCAGCGTCGCCTCGGCGCTGTCGACCTGAACTTGGAAGGGCGCCGGGTCGATCTTGTAGAGCACCTCGCCTTCCTTGACGATCGAGCCCTGCTGGAAGACGCGATCGACGACGATGCCGGTGACGCGCGGACGGACCTCCGCGATGCGGGTCGCGGCGATGCGGCCGGGAAGCTCGTTGGTGATCGGCAGTTCTTCGGCCTTCGTCGTGACCACCGCGACCTGCGACGGGGGGAACGAAGAAGCAGCCTGCTCTTCCTGTTTCTGGCATCCGGCAACCAAGGCCAGGCCCGCCACGGCCGCAGTTAGGATCAGTCGATTCATCCGCATTGTCGGTTCCATGCAAAAGCCCGGCGCGGGCCAGCTCCTTGTCAAAAGGAAAGCGGCAGCAGCCGGAAGTTAAAGAAGATCAGTAAGATACGGCGCACCCGCCAGGGCGCTAATGTAGCCATATCAAATTATACAAACAGATATGTATGTTAAAATCGACGGGAGCGCAAGCCAATGATGCGGCGCACAAAAAAACGTTACCGAGCGACAACTTCTGTCATCGCTCGGTAAAAAATCGGATTTCAAGATCAGCGCAAGACCCGGTCGTCCGAGCCGAAGCGATGCATCGCCATCTTATCCGGCGTCGCATAGACAACATCATCGACATCGTAGCGGTGCTCGCCGAAGAGCCGGACCGTCAGAAGGCCGGTGACCTCCGTTTCCAGATAGAGAATCGTATCGGCACCGAGGTGCTCGACATGAATGACCTTGCCCTTCCAGTCGCCACTTTCGCGCGACAGGATGATGTGCTCGGGCCGGATACCGATGGTTTTCGCTTGGGTGTCACCGAGCTTGCCCGCCTCGATGAAGTTCATCTGCGGCGAGCCGATGAAACCGGCGACGAAGACGTTTGCCGGCTTGTTGTAAAGCTCCATCGGCGAGCCGACCTGCTCGATCTGGCCGGCATTGAGTACCACGATCTTGTCGGCGAGGGTCATGGCCTCGACCTGGTCGTGCGTCACATAGATCATCGTCGCCTTGAGGCTGCGATGCAGCCTTGCGATTTCGATACGGGTGTTGACGCGCAGCGCGGCATCGAGGTTCGACAGCGGCTCGTCGAACAGGAAAAGCTTCGGCTCGCGCACGATGGCGCGGCCGATGGCGACGCGCTGGCGCTGGCCGCCGGACAGCTCGGCCGGGCGGCGCGCGAGATAAGGCTCCAGCGACAACATCGAGGACGCCTTGCCGACCTTGGCGTCAACCTCGACCCTGGGTGCGCCCATCTGCTTCAGGCCAAGGCCCATATTGTCCTTGACGGTCAGGTGCGGATAAAGCGCGTAGGACTGGAACACCATGGCGATGCCGCGCTTGGCGGGCGGCGTGTTGATCACCTCCAGGCCGTCGATCTGGACGCTGCCGGAGGTCGCGTCCTCAAGCCCGGCGATGACCCGCAGGAGCGTGGACTTACCGCAGCCTGACGGGCCGACGAAAATGACGAACTCACCGTCCTTCACTTCGAGATCGATGCCCTTCAGAACCTCATGGGTGCCGAAGGCCTTGCGGATGGATTTCAGGTTCAAAGATCCCACGTGAGGCCCTCTTTTACAGTTTAACGGGACGGCCGGTGCGCACGCTTTCATCGGCAGCGAGGCAGATGCGCAGCGACTGGACGGCGTCGTCCATGTGTCGTTCGAGATTGATGTTTTCGGTGATGGCCTTCAGCACATAGGCCTGCTCGAGATCGCAGAGTTCCTGATGCCCCGGCTCGCCATCCATTTTCAGGTCTTCGTCCTTGTGAACGAACTTGCCGTCGGGTCCTGTTTCGGCCTTGTGGACACGAATGACGGCCGTCTTGGTGTGCTTGTCGATATCGTCGGATTTGGCGTTCGGATCCATGACGATCGAGACGGAGCCGTTCGGCGACATCACATCCTTCACGAAGAAGGCGGTTTCCGAGATCATCGGTCCCCAACCCGCTTCGTACCAGCCGACCGAACCATCCTCGTAGATCACCTGCAGGTGGCCGTAGTTGTACATGTCCGGCGCGACCTCGTTGGAAAGGCGCAAGCCCATGCCACGCACCTCGACGGCCCTGGCATCGGTGATCTGGCACATGACATCGACATAGTGCACGCCGCAATCGACAATCGGCGACGTGGTGTCCATCAGCGCCTTGTGGGTCGCCCAGGTCGGGCCGCTCGATTGCTGATTGAGGTTCATGCGGAAGACATAGGGGCCGCCCAGTTTGCGGGCCTCGGCGATCAGCCGCACCCAGGACGGGTGATGACGCAGAATATAGCCGACGATGAGTTTCTTGCCGGCTGCCTTCGCCGCTGCAACCACCCGTTCTGCGTCGGCGACAGTCGTTGCCAGCGGCTTCTCAACGAAGACGTCACAACCGGCTTCGAACGCCATGACGGCATAATCGGCATGGCTGTCGGAATAGGTGCAGATCGAGCAGAGATCGGGCTTCAGCTCTTTCAACGCGTCTTCGAAGCCCGGATAGATCGGATAGCCCTGAAGGTCAGGCGTAAGATCGACGTTCGAGCGGTTGACCAGACCGACGATCTCGAAACCGGGATTGTTATGATAGGCGAGCGCATGGCTGCGGCCCATATTGCCGAGGCCTGCGACGAGTACGCGGATGGGCTTGGCGCTCACTTGACGGCTCCTGCGGTAATGCCGCGGATCAGCTGCCGCGAAAAGATGACGTAGAGGATGAGGACCGGGAAGATCGCCAGCGACAGGGCGGCAAGAACCGCGTTCCAGTTGGTGACGAACTGGCCGATGAAGACCTGTGAGCCGAGTGTGACCGTCTTGGTGGCTTCACCGGGGGCGAGGATTAGCGGGAACCAGAGGTCGTTCCAGATCGGGATCATCGTGAAGACGGCGACCGTCGCCATGGCCGGCTTGATGAGCGGCAGCACCAGCCGGAAGAAGATCGCGTATTCAGACAGGCCGTCGATGCGCCCGGCATTCTTCAGATCGTCCGAGACGGTACGCATGAACTCCGACAGGATGAAGATGGCAAGCGGCAAACCTTGCGCGGTATAGACGAGGATCAGCGCCGTCAGCGTGTTCACCAGACCGGCGGCGACCATTCCTTGCAGGATTGCCACCGTGCCGAGGCGGATCGGGATCATGATGCCGATGGCGAGATAGAGCCCCATCATCGTATTGCCCCTGAAGCGATATTCCGACAGCGCAAAGGCCGCCATCGCGCCGAACAGGAGCACGAAGAAGATCGAAACGACGGTGACGATCAGGCTGTTCTGGAAATAGCCGACGAAATCGCCCTGCTTCAGCACCGTCTCATAACCGACGAGGCTGAAGGTATTTGCCGTCGGCGGCGTGAGTGGCGTGCGGAAGATGGCATTCCGGTCCTTGAACGAGTTAACGATCGTCAGGAGAACCGGGAACAGGGCGATGACGGTGTAACCGGCGAGCGCCAGATGTACGAAGCTGGAACGCAAGGGTGACATGCGTGCTTTTGACATTTTGTCTCTCCCTTAGAACTGATAGCGGCGGACACGCCGCTGGATGCCGAAGAGATAAAGCGACACGCCGGCAAGGATGATCAGGAACATCACCGTGGCGATGGTGGCGCCCATCGAGCGGTCGCCCAGTTGCAGCTGGAAGCCGAAGAAGGTGCGATAGAGCAGCGTGCCGAGAATATCGGTCGATCCGTCCGGTCCGGCCAGAGCGCCTTGCACGGTATAGATCAGGTCGAAGGCGTTGAAGTTGCCGACGAAGGTAAGGATCGAGACCATGCCGATCGCCGGCAGCACCAGCGGCAGCTTGATCTTCCAGAACTGGCTCCAGCCGGTGACGCCATCGCATTCGGCCGCCTCGATCACCTCGTCCGGGATATTGAGAAGGGCTGCATAGATCAGCATCATCGGGATGCCGATATTCTGCCAGACGGAAATCAGCGACACCGCGATCAGCGCCGAGCCGGGCTTGCCGAGCCAGGGCGCGAAGAAGGATTTCAGGCCGACCAGATCCATGAAAAATGGCGTGATGCCCCAGATCGGCGACAGGATCAGCTTCCAGATGAAACCGACGATGACGAAGGACAGAAGCGTCGGCAGGAAGATCGCGGTACGATAGAAGGTGGCAAGCCTGAGCTTCGGGATCGACAGCATCGCGGCAAGCGCAATGCCAAGCGGGTTCTGGACCAGCATGTGGATGGCGAAGAAAACGAAGTTATTCTTCAGCGCCCGCCAGAAATCCGCCGCCCAGCGCTCTTCGCCGAACAGCACCTGGAAATTGGCAAAGCCGACGAAGGTCGACTGGCCGTCAACGGTGTTGAACAGCGACAGGCGCAGCGTTTCCGCCAGCGGCAGGATCATCACGGCGGAATAGATGACGAAGGCCGGCAGCAGGAAAACGAGGATATGCCAGCGTTTCGCCCGTGCCGGTGTTTGAATGCTGTCCTCAGACATTATGGCGCTGCTCATGGCTCTGCCGCTCCGACCCGTTTTCGTCGATCACCGCGAAATGCGGCAAGGCGCTGCGCCGCCGGTCCCCGCCGCGCATGCCTGGACCAGCGGGCCGAAGCCGCCGGTGGGATGTGATTTCAGATTACACGATTTTGCGCTCAATGCGCCGGCGCCTGCTTTACCTCCCCCTTGATGGGGGAGGCAAAGCGGAACGCGCGGGTGGGGGGTGACTATTGCTTCACGCAAAAAGATCACCCCACCCCGGCACTTCGTGCCGACCCTCCCCCTCGAGGGGAGGGTAAGTTGCCTACTTCGCCGGCTTGTACCAGCTGTCGAGACCCTTCTGCAGCTTCTCGGCGGCGACTTCCGGCGTATCGGTGCCGTTGATCACGTTGGCCGATTCGACCCAGGTCTCGTTTTCGAGGCTCGGGGTACCGCGCGCCAGGATCTGGTAGGTCGAGCGAATGGTCGGCTTGCACTTTTCACGCCAGGAGACGAATTCCTGGGCGAGCGGATCGCTCATCTTCACCGGCGTCGAATTCAGGCTGAAGAAGCCCGGCAGCGAGTTGGCGTAGATGTCGGCGAATTCCGGCGAAGCAACCCAGCTCAGGAACGTCTTGGCTTCTTCCGGATGCGCGCTCTTGGCATTCAGGCCAACGCCGATGTCGGTGTGGTCGGAGATGTAGCAAGCGTCGCCAGCGGCCTTAACCGGCGGCGGGAAGGCACCCATCTTGAATTGGGCCTGGGTGTTGAACAGACCGATTTCCCATGAGCCGGCCGGATAGATGGCGGCGCGGCCAAGCGTGAAGAGGTTCTGGCTGTCCGGATAGGTCTGGGCTTCGAAACCATCGCCGAGATAGTCCTTCCACTTGGCAAGAACCTTGTAGGGCTCGACCCATGGCGCGTCGGTCAGCTTCTGTTCGCCCTTGATCAGGGCAGCGCGGCCTTCTTCACCCTTCCAGTAGGTCGGGCCGATGTTCTGGTAGCCCATGGTCGCGGCTTCCCAGAGATCCTTCGTGCCCATGGCCATCGGGATGTAGGTGCCGTCTGCCTTGATCTTGTCGAGGGCGGCGAAGAATTCCGCTTCCGTCGTCGGGATCGCAATGCCGAGCTTGTCGAAGGCGTCCTTGTTGTAGATGAAGCCATGGATGACCGATGCCATCGGCACGCAGAACGTGGCCGAACCATCGTCCGTCGTCCAGGCGGACTTGGCGACCGGAGAGAAATTCTCCATGCCGGCAAGACCCGTGAGGTCGGCGAGGTGCTTCTTGTTGTAGAGTTCGAGCGAGACGTCGAACGGACGGCAGGTGACAAGGTCACCAGCGGAGCCGGCGTCGAGCTTGGCGTTCAGCGCGGCGTTGTATTCGGTCGGCGCCGTCGGCGCGAATTTCACTTTGATACCCGGATTCTTCGCTTCGAAGGCCGGGATCAGTTTTTCCTGCCAGATGGTCAGGTCGTCGTTGCGCCAGCTTTCGATCGTCAGCGTGACGTCTTCCGCATGCGCCAGCCCGGCGGAGCCGAGGATGCTGGACGCAAGCAGCAAGCCTTTCAAGGTAGTGCGGGTCATTACGTTCTCCCTTTTTTATGCGCCGGTCTGGCGCGGTTTTGGAACCCTTAGAATCAATGTGCCGCGACGCTCGACAAGGCGCGGCGCAAGTTTTGACCGGCCTCGGCAAGTGCGGCCTGCGCCGCCGCCACATCCTTTGCCCCAGTGGCAAGAAGAATGGCGATCTTTACCGAACCCGATGACGTGGTGAGATAGCGGCCCGCTTCCGCCGCACCGATGCCGGCAATGTCGGACACGATGCGGACGGCGCGGCCGCGCAGCTTGGCATTGTCGGCTTTCAGGTTGACCATGTGCCCATCGTAGACATGGCCGAGATGGATGCCGACAAGGGTAGAAAACATGTTGAAGGCGATCTTCTGCGCCGTGGCCGCGCCCATGCGGGTCGATCCGGAGATCACCTCGGGCGGCGTCTGCAACAGGATGGCCACGTCGGCACCCTGAAAGAGCACGGCGCCGGGATTGTTCGCCATGGCGATGACAAGCGCGCCGCGCTGCCGGGCTTCATCTGCCGCAGCCAGCGCATAGGGCGTCGAGCCGCTGGCGGAAACGGAAATCAGGCAGTCGCCCTTGCCGATGCCGGCGTCGCGCACATCCTTGCGCGCCAGATCCATGTCGTCTTCGTAACCGCCGGCAAGATCGGTTAGGCTTGCGGCACCGCCGGCCAGCAGAACGACGATCTTGTCATGGGCAATTCCATAGGTGCCGGGCAATTCCAGCGCATCGGTCATCGCCATCAGGCCCGAGCTGCCGGCACCGGCATAGGCCAGGCGACCGCCGCTTGCGAGCGTTTCGGCAGCGATCTGTGCGGCGGCGGCCAGCGGCTCGATTGCAGCATCGACGACCTTCGCCGCGGCCTGCTGGCCGGATGCCAGCAGACGCAGCGCAAGCGCCGGATGCATGACATCCAGTCCGATCGCCTTGTCGTGGCGCTGTTCGGTTTTCGCTGACGGCATACGCTCAATCTCCCTCTCTGCAAATTAATGCCAAAAAAATACCAATTGTCTAGGAAAAATTAACTTCCGGCCGAAGAAAAATTTCCGTTCATAAAATTTGCCTGTGATTTCGCTATGTTAGTCGATAAATCCAATTAAAGACCAAATCCCCCTTGGTTAATGGTATTTTTTTGGTATCATTTTCTCCGGAGGTATCCATGCCAAACTATATTCTGGGAATCGATGGCGGGGGCACGAGCTGCCGCGCGGCTGTAGCGGGGCCTGACGGGCGTATCCTCGGGCGCGGCAAAAGCGGCGCCGCCAACATTCTGACCGATCCCGACAATGCCCTGATCCACATTGTCGGCGCGGCGAACGCTGCGTTCGAGGAGGCGAACATCGCCCCCTCGGAGATCGGCTCAGCCTGCGCACTTCTTGGTGTGGCGGGCAGCAATGTCGGCGATGCCGTGCACTATGTGAAAGAGCGCCTTCCCTTTGCTAAGGCCGACATCGAGTCGGACGGGTTGATCGCGTTGCAGGGCGCATTGGGCGACAGCGACGGTGCGGTCGCCATCCTCGGCACCGGTTCGATCTACATTGCCCGACAGGCAAGCGACATCCGCTATATCGGAGGATGGGGTTTTCAGATCGGTGATCTCGGCAGCGGTGCCCGCCTCGGCCATGCCCTTCTGCAGGAATGCGTGCTGGCATTCGACAACATTCACCCGTCCTCGCCGCTGACCGATGCGGTGATGGCGGAGTTCAACTCCGATCCGCGCGACGTGGTTGAATTCGCCCGCATTGCCCGCCCCGGCGAATTCGGCCGGTTTGCGCCAAAGGTCTTTGAATTCGCTGGCCGCGGCGACCCGGTGGCAACGACGTTGCTTCGGGCGGCCGCACAGACGATCGACGAGGCACTTGATGTCGTGGTGGCCCGCGGAAGCCGCAGGCTTTGCCTGCTCGGTGGGCTGGCACCGCTCTATCGGCCGTGGCTCGCCGAGCGGCACCAGCCGCTGTTCGTGGAGCCTGAGGCAGACGCGCTGACCGGCTCCGTTGCACTCGCCGCCAAACGCTTTGCCGCTGATGCGAGGGCGAAAGCATGACCCAACATCTCGAGGCCATATTGCCACTGGAAGGTTTGCAGGCCGGGGGGTCCGGCCCGCTTTACCTGAAGCTGCGACAATCGCTGGAAGAGGCGATCCTGTCGGGCAAGCTGAACCACGGCGATGCGCTGCCGCCCGAACGCGATCTGGCCGACTATGCCAACATCAGCCGGGTGACGGTGCGCAAGGCGGTGGACGATCTGGTCAAGGATGGCCTTCTGGTGCGCCGTCACGGCTCCGGGACCTTCGTGGTCAAGCCGGTTAGCCGCGTCCAGCAGTCGCTGTCGCGACTGACGTCCTTTACGGAAGACATGGCGCGGCGCGGGCTGACGACGACGGCGCAATGGATCGAGCGCGGGCTCTTCCACCCCTCGCCGGATGAGATGATGGTGCTTGGCCTTGCCGCCGATTCGCTCGTCGCCCGTCTCGGCCGCCTACGCATCGCCGATGATATGCCGCTTGCCATCGAGCGGGCGAGCATCTCCGCCGAATTTCTGCCCGACCCCATCCGGATCGGCACATCGCTCTATGCCGAGCTCGACAAGACCAAGTCGCGGCCCGTGCGCGCCGTGCAGCGGATTTCCGCCTGCAGCCTCAAGGATCCGGACGCGGCAATGCTTGGCGTACCGGTGGGATCGGCGAGCCTTTCGATCGAACGTATTTCCTATCTTGCCTCCGGCCGCGTCGTGGAATTCACCCGTTCGCTCTACCGGGGTGACGCCTACGACTTCGTGGCGGAATTGACCCTGCCGGAATCGTAAGTACAGCCCAAAGAAGAAAGACATGATCATGCAGACCAATATGCGGCGCGAAATCGATGAGATTCCCGAAGCGGCGGCCCGCCTTCTCCACCAGTCACGGATCGCGATCAAGCAGGCCGGCGCAGCGCTGCGCGAAAAGGACCCTGCCTTCCTGGTAACGATCGCCCGCGGCTCGTCAGACCATGCCGCCCTGTTCCTGAAATATGCGATCGAGCTTTCGACAGGCCGCCCCGTTGCCTCGCTCGGCCCGTCGCTCGCCTCGATCTATGGCGCGAAAATGCAGCTTTCCGGCGCTGCATCGATCGCCATTTCACAGTCCGGCAAGAGCCCGGACATCGTCGCCATGGCCGAAGCCGCGACCAAGGCCGGTGCCGTGACGATTGCGCTCACCAACACCCTGCCCTCGCCGATTTCTCAAGCCAGCACCCATCCGCTCGACATCCTCGCCGGCCCGGAAATCGCCGTCGCCGCAACCAAATCCTACGTCAACTCGATCGTTGCCGGCCTTGCAATCCTCGGCGAATGGACCGGTGACGAGGCCCTGCAACGCGCTGTCGCCGACCTGCCGACCCAATTTGCCAAGGCCGTGAAGCTCGACTGGCAGGCACTCGCCGACGAGCTCGGGGATGCGGAATCGCTGTTCGTGCTCGGCCGCGGGCCAGCGCTTGCCATCGCCAGCGAAGCGGCGCTGAAATTCAAGGAAACCTCGGGCATGCACGCCGAGGCCTATTCGGCGGCGGAAGTGCTGCATGGACCGGTGGCACTGGTCGAAAAGCGCTTCCCGGTCATCGGCCTTGCCGCGCGCGACGCGGCGGAAGGCTCGGTAACCGGCATCCTTGACGGTCTCAGCAGCAAGGGCGCGCTCGCCTTCGTCACCTCGTCCAATGCCACATCGGCAAAGGTGCTGCCCTTTGTCGAGACGGGCCATCCGATCACCGACGCGCTGACGCTGATCCTTCCCTTCTACGGTTTCGTCGAGTCCTGGTCGCGCTCGCGCGGCCTCAATCCGGATGCGCCTGTCGCCCTCAAGAAGGTAACGGAAACACGATGACCGCTCGGACAGCAATCACCGGCGCCCGGATTTTCGACGGCCTCCTTTGGCACGAAGGCCAGTCCTTGTTGCTGGATGGCGGTACAGTCACCGGCATTTTGCCGGAGAACGACCTGCCCGCCGGGACGGAAACGATCGACGCCAGGGGGCAGTTGCTCGTTCCCGGCTTCATCGACCTGCAGGTCAACGGCGGCGGCGGCGTGATGCTGAACGACCGGCAGGACGCAGATGCCATCCGGACCATCTGCGCCGCCCACGCGCAATTCGGCACGACGGCCCTGTTGCCTACCCTGATCACCGATACGTTCGAGGTTCGCGCGAGGGCGATCTCGGGCGGCCGGCAAGCAAAGGCCGAAGACGTACCCGGATTCCTCGGGCTGCATCTGGAGGGACCGCATCTTTCCGTTGCCCGAAAGGGCGCGCACGACCCGGCGCTCATCCGGCCGATGGACCAGGCCGATCTCGATGTCATGCTCGCCTGCGCCGGTGTGTTCGATGCGATGATGGTCACGGTGGCGCCCGAAAATACGACGGCCGCTCAGGTGAAGGCGCTGGCGGACGCCGGCCTCATCGTCAGCCTTGGCCACACGGATACGGGCTATAAGACCGTTGCGGAATATGCGCAGGTCGGCGCGCGCACCGTCACCCATCTGTTCAACGCGATGAGCCCGCTCGGCCACCGCGAGCCCGGTGTCGTTGGCGCGGCGCTTGATATCGGCAGCCTCTATGCGGGGATCATTGCCGACGGTTTCCATGTCGATCCGGTGTCGATGGGTGTGGCCCTGCGTGCCAAGACCGGCCCGGGGCGGATCTTCATCGTCACCGACGCCATGTCGACGATCGGCTCCCACCAGACCAGTTTCCTGCTGAACGGCCGCGAGATTTTCCGCAAGGACGGGCGCCTGACGCTGGCCGACGGGACGCTCGCCGGGGCTGATATCGACATGCTGTCATCGGTGCGCTTTGCCCATGAAAAGCTGAACCTGCCGCTCGACGAGGCGCTCCGCATGGCGTCCGCCTATCCCGCCGACGCCGTGGGAATTGCATCCCGCAAGGGCCGGTTGCTGCCCGGGCTGGACGCCGATTTCGTGCTGCTGACGGGCCGGCTGGAGATGGCCTCGACCTGGATTGGCGGCAAGCGCGTATTTCAGGCCTAAGCTTTTGGCAATCAGAGCGCGGCGGTCAGCCGCGCCTTCAGTTTGCGGACCACATCTGCATCCGTCCGCCTGAAACTCGGCGCAACAAAACCGAGCGACACCAGCCGCAGGTCATGAGCCGGCTTATCAAGCGAGCATGAGGAATGGACCTCGCTCACGGAAAGGCGAGACAGAAGTCCCTCGATCGTCTCCAGCGTTACGCCGGAACCCGGCATGATCGAGATGCGGCCGTTCGCAGCCGTCATGATCGATGCCAGCGCATCGACGCCGTCCGGAGCCCTTTTTGCCCCTCCCGATGTCAGGATGCGCTCGAAACCGAGAGCGATAGCGATATCGACCGCCTCGGCAAAATCCGGCACCAGATCGAAGGCGCGGTGCAGCGTGCATCCGAGCCCTGCGGCGTGCTCGACCAGCAGCCGCAATGTGGCCACATCCAGATTTCCATCGGAACGGCTCGCTCCGAGCACGACACCGGCAAGACCTGCTGCGCGCGCCGCCTCGATATCGCCGCGCATCACGCTGACATCGCCGGCATTGAACACGAAGTCGCCCGGCCGTGGCCGGATCATCGCATAGACGGGAATATCGAGTCTGGCCGCCAGCGCCATCAGACCCGGCGATGGCGTGAGACCACCGACGGAAAGGGCCGAGCACAGTTCGATGCGATCGGCGCCACCTTCGACGGCTGCCATGAGACCCGCTGCGTCCTCGACGCAAACTTCCAGAAGAATGTTCGTCATTGGAATTCTCCGCCAAGGCCGAGGATGGCAGCACCAATCAGGCCCGGCTCAATGCCGCATTCGCCGGGCACGACCAGGGGCCGGTCGAATTTCCGCAGGATGCGCGCACGCACGGCCTTGTCGATTCGCGCGATCAATGGCGTGACGTTGGCGAGGCCACCGCCGACCGGAACGATCGTTGCGCCGGTGATGTTGACCGTCAGCGCCAATGGCGAACTGATGAGGTCGACCAGTACATCGATGGTCCGCGCCGCCTCGGCGTCGCCAGCTTGCCAAAGCGTGGTGATCTCTTCGCTGGTCAGTGTCTTGCCGTGCAGGGTCAGGTGCAGGCGCTCCATGCCGCGGGCGCCGCCGATGGTATCGACGCAACCGCGCTGGCCGCAGCCGCAATCGAAGGCCGGGATCGCAACCGGTGGTGTGCCGGCTACGGAGGCGACCGCCGGACCGTGACCCCATTCGCCGGCGAAACCGCCATCCTCATTGATCAGCTTGCCGTCCACCACAAGTCCGCCGCCGACACCCGTGCCGAGAATGACGCCAAGCACGATCCGGTGGCCGTGGCCGGCACCGGCACCGGCCTCCGCCAGCGCGAAACAGTCCGCATCATTGGCGACGAGCACGGGCACGCCAAGAATATCGGAGAGCTCGGCAGAAAGCTTGCGCCCGTCGATGCAGGGAATATTGGCGCATTTGATCGCCTTGGTTTCCGGGTCGACGACGCCGGTGACCGATATGGCAATACGATCCTGCTTTCCGCCTGCTTCGTCGATCACCAGGCGAAGCGTTTCGGCAAAGGCATTGAAATCGTCAAGCGGCGTCGGCCGGCGGCCGAGCGGTTCTATTCGCTCCACCGAATGGGCGACGGCACCCTTGATGGCCGAGCCGCCAATGTCGAAACAGACGATCATGCGTCACCGCGGATGATGGCTTCCGCGGAAAGCGCCGCCGACAACAGGCGCTCATCCTCGTTGCGCTGACCGGACAGGAGAAAGCCGACCGGCATGCCGGCATCACCCGTACCGCAGGGAATGGAGACGCCGCAGCCATCGAGGAAATTGCCGATCGAAGTGTTGCGCAGGGTTTTGCCGTTGATCTTGAAAAACAGTTCGTCATCGGCAAGCAGTGGCGCGATCGGCGGTGCCTCATGCGGCAGGGTCGGATGCGCCATCAGTTCGCCCGGTTCGAGATTGTCGGCCAGCGCTGCGATCAGCCGCTCGCGCCCCTCGATAATCGCGACATAATCCGCCATGCCGATCTTTTCGCCAAGCCGGGTGCGCGCGACCACGCGCTGATCCATTCGGTCGGCGTCCGTGCCCTGAAGGCGCTCCTTGTGCAAGACGTAGGCCTCGGCGGTTACCAGCGCGCCATGACGCGCCATAAGTTCGAAAATCTCGGCAAAGATCGGGAAGGCTCGGCGCGTAACCCGCACTCCCGCCCTTTCAAGCCTCGAAATTGCAGCCTCGAACGCTGCAACAACACCCGCCTCGGCATCGTCGAACACGACGGTCTCCGGTATGACAAGCTTGAGGTCACGCAAGTCCGTCCGGCCGACATCTGGCGCCGTGCGGCCACGCATGGCGGCGTCGATCCAGATAGCGTCCTGCACCGTGCGGCAGAGCGGCCCGAGCGAATCGAGGCTTTTTGCCAGCGGGAAAACGCCCTGCATCGAATAACGGCCGCGCGTTGCCTTGTAGCCGACGATACCGTTGAATGCCGCGGGAATGCGGATCGAGCCGCCCGTGTCCGTGCCGATCGCGACAGGTACCAGCCCCGCGGCCACCGCCACCCCGGAACCCGCCGATGAGCCACCCGGAATACGCGGCACGTCGCGGGACGCCGCGTTGTGCGCCGTGCCGTAATGCGGATTGATGCCGAGGCCGGAAAAGGCGAACTCGCTCAGATTGGTTCGGCCGATGCTGACCATTCCCGCATCGGCGAGCGCCCTGACGACATCGGCATCGGCCTTTGCCGGCGCGCCCTCTACCAAGACGGCGGAGCCGGCTGTCGTCACCGTGCCTTTTGTGTCGAACAGGTCCTTCCATGCGACCGGAATACCATCGAGAAGACCGCGGGACCGGCCCGAGCGAATGCGTTCGCCCGATGCCTTCGCCTCCGCCAGCGCGCGCTCTTCCAGCAAAGCCGTGAAAATCGCCTGGTCCTGGTAGGCGGCTATTCTTTCCAGCGTTGTCTTTGCCAGTTCCACCGGGTCGCGGCTACCCGCCTGCAGCAGGACGGAAAGACCTGCAATCGATATGTTTCCGTCCACTCCATCCATCGCCATCTTCTCCAGAACTGCTTCAGCGGCGGCATCATATCGATGTGACACTCTGATTGGCAGCGCATTCCGCCTCCTTCACACATGATTTTCGCCACGGCCTTGCCCGGTCACGCCCGCCCGCCTACATGCCCAAGGCGGCAAAACGGCCGCTGACGGTACGGAGGTGACTGATGATATTCGACGCGGCGCGACTTTCCTTTGCCAATCTTTTTGCGCCGGAGACGCGCTCGGTATTCTGGAAAGTGTTGGGCCTGACGCTGCTGGCCCTTGTCGGACTTTGGCTGGCGCTGCGTGAACTCTTCATCTATCTCGCCTTGCCGTGGCTCGACGTGCTTATCCCCGGCACATCCGGCTGGGAGGGGTGGCTTGCCTTCGTCATCGGCATTTTTGCGAGCCTTGGCATCGCGCTGGCGCTGGCGCTGCTTCTGGCGCCGGTGACAGCATTGATTGCCGGCTTCTTTCTCGACGACGTGGCGGAGGTCGTCGAAAAAAGAGACTACCCGGCGGAACCGGCTGGCCGCCCCTTGCCACTGGGCGAAGCGATTGCCGGAACGATAAAGTTCCTCGGCGTGATCATTGCCGGCAACATCGTTGCGCTGTTCCTGCTGCTCGTCCCCGGCATCAACCTGATCGCGTTCTTTTTGGTCAACGGCTATCTGCTCGGTCGGGAATTCTTCGAGTTTGCCGCCATGCGCCATCGCTCGCCCGCAGAGGCGCGGCTGTTTCGCGCCAAGCATGCCGGCACCGTATTTTTGGCAGGCCTCATTCTCGCAGCCTTCCTTGCCGTGCCAATTCTCAATCTGCTGACGCCCCTCTTTGCCGCCGGCATGATGGTGCATCTTCACAAGAAGCTGTCCCAACGCGATCCGGCTTTTCGTCAGCAACTGAGTCAAGGCGCGATGTCCTAGTTTTTACAATTCGTCTATATTGACTAATTGTAAAACATGTTGAATAAGACTGTATGTCTCATCCATTGACGCCCTTCATCCCGGTCTGCGACGCGATCGCCACGCTGTTTTCACCCCATGTGGAAGCCGTTTTGCATGATCTCGATAGCGGACTGATTTTCCATATCGCCAATGCCTTCTCGAAGCGGCGCTCTGGCGACAGTTCGCTCAACGAGGCTGGCTTGGCATCCTCGCTCGAAGACGATGTGATCGGGCCCTATGGCAAATCCAATTGGGACGGCCGCCGGCTGAAGGCGATCACGGCGGTGTTGCGCGACGCCGATGGCAGGCCGATCGGGCTGCTCTGCATCAATCATGACATCGAAGCCTTTGCCGGCATCTTCGACCAGTTGAAATCGATGGTCGATATCGCCGCGCCCATGCCGAAGACATCGGCGCTCATGGCGGAAGATTGGCGCGAGGCGGTCAATTCGGTGATCGGCGACTTCCTTGGCACGCGCAGAGCCACGCTCGCGGGTCTCACCAGCGCGGACATGGACGAACTGATCGGCATGCTCGACGCGCGCGGGGTCTTTGCCATCCGCAAGGCCGTCCCCTATGTCGCCGAGATCCTGAAACTGTCGCGGGCGACAATCTACAACCGCCTTGGCGTCATCCGCCAGAAACTGGAAACCGCCAATCAAGGAGAACCGCGGTGACGAAGCCAATGCGTGATTTTGCGCTGGAAACCTATATGTCCAAGTGGGAGTTCGTCGCGAGATACAACATGACCGCCTCCGACGCCGAGAGCATGCGGCTGCCGGACCTGCTCGCCATGGCAAGCGACGAGGACCGCTTCGAGTTCGAGAATCTCAGCCTGGGCTATACCGAAACCTTTGGCGCGCCCGCACTCAGGCAGGAAATCGCCGGCACATACGAAACGGCCGGACCGGAAAACCTGATCTGTTTTGCCGGCGCAGAGGAGGCGATCTACATCGCGATGAAAGTCCTGCTGACCGCGGACGACCACGCAATCGTCATCACACCGAACTATCAGGCCGCCGAAACCCTTCCGCTCAGCATCTGCGCCGTTACCGGCGTGGCGCTCGATATGGACAACGACTGGAATCTCGAGATCGGCCGCATCGAAGCGGCGCTTCGGCCGAACACGAAGCTGATCTCGATCAACTTTCCCAACAATCCGACCGGCACGATTCCTCCGCGCGCGACCTTCGATGCTCTCATCGAGCTCTGCCGCAAGCACGGCATCTGGCTCTTCAGCGACGAAGTCTACCGGCTGATCGAAAAGGACGAGAGCCTGCGCCTGCCGCAAGCCGTCGATGTCTATGAGCGCGGCATCTCTCTCAACGTCATGTCGAAAGCCTATGGCCTGCCGGGCTTAAGGATCGGTTGGCTGGCATCCAGGGAGCGCGAATTTCTGGTACGCTGCGAGCGCTACAAGCATTTCCTGTCGATCTGTAATTCCGCGCCATCGGAAATCTTGGCGCGGATTGCGCTGAAGAACCGCGGTCAGATATTGGCCCGAACGCGGGGCATCGTCCGCAGCAACATAGCCCATCTGAACGCATTCTTCACAGAGTTCCCGCATCTGTTCGACTGGCGCGAGCCCGACGGGGGCTGCGTTGCCTTCATCCGTTATAAGGGCGCGGATGGCGTCGAAGAGTTTACCCGGCGCGTTGTCGAGGAAGCCGGCGTGTTCTTCCTGCCGTCGAGCGTCTATCGCTCGGACCTGACGCCCGTACCGGAAAACTGCCTGCGCATCGGGTTCGGGCGCGTGCATGTGCCGGAGGGGATCACGGCCTTACGCAACTGGCTCCAGCGCAACAGCGCCTAGCGACAAAGAGACGCTGGCTAAATATCGGCCTCGCGCAGCCGGTATCCGACACCTGTCTCGGTGGTGATGTATTGCGGCTGGTCGGGGCTCATTTCGATCTTCTGGCGAAGCTGGCGGACATAGACGCGCAGATATTGCACGTCGGCTGCATTGCCCCAGACCTGCTTCAGCAGAAACTGATGCGTAAGCACCTTGCCCGCGTGCTGCACCAGGATGCGCAGGATATCGTATTCCTTCGGCGACAGCTTCACCTCGCGGCCATCGACCTTGACGATGCGCTTGACCAGATCGACGGAAAGGCCGCCGGTCTGGAACAACGGTTTCTCGCCCTGCTGCTGCAGCCGGTGGCGCAGCGCCACGCGGATGCGCGCCACCAGTTCGTTCATGCCGAAGGGTTTCGTCACATAATCGTCGGCACCGAGTTCCAATGCCTTGACTATCCCGGCTTCGTCGGTCCGGCTCGACAGGATGACGATCGGCAGCGTCAGGCCCTCTTCACGCCAACCCCTCAGGAGATCGTGGCCCGGCATATCCGGCAGACCCAAGTCGAGCAGGATCAGATCGGGTTGCTCGATCCTCATCATTTCCTGTGCGGACCTGCCGTTGCCCGCTTCGCTGACGACATAGTCCTGCGTCGCCAGACCGACGCGCAGCAGCCGGCGAATGGGCGGCTCGTCGTCGACGACCAGGATTTTGACGGCCGAGAGGGTCATTTCATGTCCTTCAGATTGGGCGCATCCGGCAAGAGCGGCAGACTGACGGTGAAGACGGCGCCGGAGCGGTCCGTCCTGTTCTCGGCGGCGATCGTTCCGCCCATTGCCTCGACGAAGCCCCGGCAGATCGACAGGCCAAGCCCGGTTCCGGCCCGGACGTGATCACCCTTGCGCACCCGGTAGAACGTATCGAAGACGCGCTCCAGATCACCGGGAGGAATGCCCGGCCCCTCATCGGAAACACGCACGAAAACGCGCTCGCCATTGCTTTCCGCCTGCACCCGGACAATCGAGCCCTCCGGCGCATATTTGGCGGCGTTGTCGAGCAGATTGAAAAGCACCTGCTCGAACAGAACCGGATCCACCCTGACCATGGGCAAATCGGCGGGAACGCGAACATCGACCTCGTGATGAGCCAGAATCTTCCCCGCCCGGCGCAATGCGCTGCCGGTGATATCGCCGATATAGTGGAAAGCCGCATTCGGCTCCATCGCGCCGGATTCAATCCGGGTCATGTCGAGAAGGTTGGCGATGAAACGGTTCAGCCGCTCCGATTCGTCCGTCACCGTCGTCAAAAGCTCGGCGCGATCTTCCTCCGGCAGAGCGGACTGGTAGTCCCGCAGGGTGCCAGCCGCGCCCATGATCGCGGCGAGCGGCGTTTTCAGATCATGCGAGATCGAGGTCAGCAGCGCCGAACGGAGCTTGCCGGCTTCCTCGGCCAGCCGCGCATTGTCGACATCGGCGACAAGCTGGACACGTTCGATGGCAAGCGCCGCCTGATCGGCCAGCGCATCGAGCAGGCGCTGCTGTTCCGGCGTGAGCAGCGGCCCCTGCCGGTCGTTGTCGAGACCGATGACGCCAATGGCGGCGCGCGCGGTGCGCAGCGGCACGTAGAGCCGCTTGGCGCCCGGAAGCGTGTCAGCGCCGCGTCCGGCAGCGCGATTGTGTTCCCAGGCCCAGCGCGCCGCGGCGATATCGGCATCATCCAGCGTGTCGTCCGGCGGATAGCCGGCTTTCACCGCAATCGTCCCGTCTTCCGGGAGAAGCAGCACGACGCGTACCTTCAGCATGGAGGCGAGCTGAAATGCCGTTGCCCAGAGCACGTCATCCAGCGTGCCTGTGCCGGCCAGCTTCTTGCTGAAAAGATAGAGGTCCTCGGTGGTACGGGCGCGCAGGCGTGCCGCGGCCGCCTGACGCTGCACGCTCGCCGTCAGATTGCTGGCGACGATGGCCACCACGAAGAAAAAAACGAAGGCGACGACGCTTTCCGGATCGCCGATCACGAATGTGTAAAGCGGCGGAAGGAAGAAGAAGTTCAAGGCGAGCGCGCCGATAACGCTGGCGTAGAGAGCTGGCTTCAGCCCTTCCGTTACCGCCGTCGTCAGAACCGCCATCAGAAAGACCAGCGCGATGTTGCGCACATCGAGAGATTGGTCAAGCAGAAAGCCCACACCCAGCGCGCAGCCGACATAGAGTGTCGCAAGCACATAGGGCCGGATCTTGAACTGCACCGGCACCGGTGCCGTCTTGACGCCGGTTGCGACCGGATCGCCCTCGCGGTCATCCCCAGTAATGACATGGACGCTGATATCCCCTGCACTGCGGATGAGCTTGTCGGTCACCGAACCCTGGAGCCACTGCCGCCAGCGAGATTTTTTGGGGCTGCCTACAATTATATGTGTGACATTGCTTGCCGCTGCGTGGCGCACGATTTCCTCGGCCTCATCGGAGCCCGGCCGGGTGATTGCCTCGCCGCCCAGATGTCCAGCAAGACGCAGGGTCGCTGCGATCCTGTCCCGCGCCGCCTCGGAAAGATGTACTGACCGTGCGGTCTCCACATAGAGCGCCACCCATGGCGCACGCAGGCGGTCGGCAAGCCGGGCGGCATACCGGACGAGCGATGCGCAACGCGGATGATCGTCGATGCAGACAAGCACGCGGTCGCCGGCCGCCCAGGGACCGGATATGGCATGCGCCTGCATGTGGGTCAGCAACTGCTCGTCAACCCGTTGGGCCGTGCGCCGCAGGGCGAGTTCGCGCAGGGCCGTCAGGTTTCCGGGCGAAAAATAGTTCTCGAGCGCCCGTTGCGCCGTCTTCGGCACATAGACTTTGCCGTCATGCAGCCGCTTGATCAGGTCGTCCGGCGTCAGGTCGATGATTTCGACGTCGTCGGCCCGATCGATGATCGAATCGGGAACCGTTTCGCGCACCCTGATGCGGGTGATCTGGGCGACGACGTCGTTCAGGCTTTCGACATGCTGGATGTTGAGCGTCGAATAAACATCGATGCCGCGCAAGAGCAGTTCCTGCACATCCATGTAGCGCTTGGGATGGCGGCTACCCGGCGTATTGGTATGCGCCAGTTCGTCGACGAGGACGAGGGCGGGACGCCGGGCGAGAATGGCGTCGATATCCATTTCCTCGAGATGACGGCCCTTGTATTCGACGCTTGAGCGCGGGATGACCTCCAGGCCATCGACCAACGCTTGGGTTTCCTGGCGGCCATGGGTCTCGACCACACCGACGACGACATCGACACCGTCCGCCTTTCGCGCATGGGCGGAGGTGAGCATTTCATAGGTCTTGCCGACACCCGGCGCTGCGCCCAGAAAAACTTTCAGGCGGCCACGAGTTTCACGCTCCGCCCGCTGTAAAAGCGCATCCGGTGATGGCCTGCCATCCATGTCGCGGCTGTCGTCTCGCATAAAGCGTTCAGTCTTTCTCCGTCTCGGACGAAAAGCAGCCAAATGCCGCTCTCCGTCCGGCACCATCAGGGCGAGACAGCTTTATCAAGCGCCATGTTCAACGCCAAGACGTTGACGGCCGGTTCGCCGAGAATACCGAGTTCGCGAGCCTCGACGGCCCGATCGACCAGCGCGCGGACTTGACCTTCGTCCATGCCGCGAGCCTTGGCGACGCGCGGCACCTGGAAATAGGCCGCTTCCGGCGTGATATGCGGATCCAGGCCGCTGCCCGACGCGGTGACCAGATCCATCGGAACGGCAGCATCAGGATTGGTGGCATTCAAGACTTCGGCTTCCGTCTTGATCCGGTCAAGCAATTTCGAATTGGTCGGGCCTAGATTGGAGCCGCTGGACGCGGCCGCATTGTAACCATCGCCGGCAGCGGAGGGGCGGCCGTGGAAATAGGTGTCGCCTGAAAAGACCTGACCGATCAGCGTCGAGCCGACGACGGTTCCATCCTTTTCGACGAGGCTGCCATTGGCCTGATGCGGGAACAGAGCCTGGGCGATGCTCGTCATACCGAGCGGATAGACAAGACCGGTGATGACCGTGATGGCGACGATCATGACGAGGGCTGGTCTCAGTTGTTTCAACATGGGTGAATTCCTTTAAACGAGGCCAAGGGCGGTGATGGCCACATCGATGGCCTTGATGCCAATGAACGGCACGATCACGCCGCCGAGGCCGTAGATGAGCAGGTTGCGCGACAGCAGGGCGCCGGCGCCGACGGCACGATATTTCACGCCCTTCAGCGACAGCGGGATCAGCGCCACGATGACCAGCGCGTTGAAGATGATCGCCGACAGGATGGCGCTTTGCGGCGAGGCGAGCCCCATGACGTTCAGCGCCGATAGTTGCGGATAGAAGGCCAGGAACATCGCCGGGATGATGGCGAAATACTTGGCGATGTCGTTGGCGATCGAGAAGGTGGTCAGCGCGCCGCGGGTCATCAGGAGCTGCTTGCCGATCTCGACGATTTCGATCAGCTTCGTCGGGTCCGAATCCAGATCGACCATGTTGCCGGCTTCGCGGGCCGCCACCGTGCCGGTGTTCATCGCCACGCCGACATCGGCCTGGGCGAGTGCCGGGGCATCGTTGGTGCCGTCGCCGCACATGGCTACGAGCTTGCCCTTCGCCTGTTCTTCGCGGATCAACGTCAGCTTGTTCTCCGGTGTCGCCTGGGCAAGGAAGTCGTCGACGCCGGCTTCCGCCGCGATCGCTGCTGCGGTCATAGGGTTGTCGCCGGTGATCATCACGGTGCGGATGCCCATGCGGCGCAGCTCGGCGAAACGCTCGCGGATGCCGCCCTTGACGATATCCTTCAGGTGCACGACGCCCATCAGACGGCTGTCGCGGACAACGGCGAGCGGCGTGCCGCCGGACTTGGCGATCTCGTCGGCGATGGCCTGGATTTCGCGCACGGTTTCCGGACGCGCCGAGGCGCCGAGCCCGCCGACGTAACTCAGCACGGCGTCCACCGCACCCTTGCGGATCGACGAGCCCTCAATATCGACGCCGCTCATGCGGCTCTGCGCCGTAAAGGGTACGAAGTGGGCGTGCAACTGCGCCATGTCGCGCGCACGGATGCCGTATTTCTCCTTGGCGAGGACGACGATGGAGCGGCCTTCGGGGGTTTCGTCGGCCAGCGATGCCAGCTGCGCGGCATCGGCCAGTTCCCGCTCCGATACGCCTGCGACCGGGCGCAGCTCGGTTGCCTGGCGGTTGCCGAGCGTGATCGTGCCGGTCTTGTCGAGAAGCAGCGTATCAATGTCGCCGGCTGCTTCGACCGCGCGGCCCGACATGGCGAGCACGTTGAAGCGCACCAGGCGGTCCATGCCGGCAATGCCGATGGCCGAGAGAAGCGCGCCGATCGTCGTCGGGATCAGCGTCACGAACAGGGCAACGAGAACGATGACCGGGATGGCGCCGCCGGCATAGGTGGCAAAGCTCGGAATCGTCGCAACGGCAAGCACGAAGATCAGCGTCATGCCGGCGAGAAGGATGTTCAGCGCGATCTCGTTCGGGGTCTTCTGGCGCTCTGCCCCTTCGACCAACGCGATCATCCGGTCGATGAAGGTCGAGCCGGCGGCGGCGCTGATGCGCACCCGGATCCAGTCCGACAGGACCTGCGTGCCGCCGGTGACGGCCGAGCGGTCGCCGCCGGATTCGCGGATGACAGGAGCCGATTCGCCGGTGATCGCAGCTTCGTTGACGGAGGCGACGCCTTCGATAACTTCGCCATCCGACGGGATGATGTCGCCGGCCTCAACGAGAACGATATCGCCAACCTTGAGGCTGGTGCCGGAAACCATCTTGTAGCTCTTGAGATCGCTGCCCGTCAGCAGCTTCGCCTGTGTTTCGGTGCGCGTCTTGCGCAGCGAATCCGCCTGCGCCTTGCCGCGTCCTTCAGCGACGGCTTCGGCGAAATTGGCGAAAAGCACCGTGAACCAGAGCCAGATATTCAGCTGCAGTGAGAAGCCGAGGCCTTCGCCACCGGTGACGAGATCGCGCAGGAACAGGATGGTCGTCAGCGTCGAGACGACGGCGACGACGAACATCACCGGGTTTTTCGCGAGCGTGCGCGGGTTGAGCTTGGCAAAGGCCGAGCCAATCGCGGGAATGAGGATGCGAGAGTCCATGAGGCTCGCAGATTTGGACTGGCTCATGAGAGAACTCCAGTTTCTTTTGTTTGTGACATCACGGCGACGGCGGTCAACCGCGGAACAATTCGGTGAAGGCAAGGGCGAGACCGGTCGCCACCAAGAGGACCAGCATCATCGCTAGGACAATATCGGTAGCCGGCGTTCCGGGAGCCCCTCGCGGCGGGTCGCCGTCGCGAGGGTGAAGGAGCTTTCCGAACGTCATCAAGGGGCGATCCATGATCATCGGCCTAGAATGTCTGCCCGGCGATCATTGCCAGGTGCTCGACGATCGGGCCGAGCGCAAGCGCCGGGAAGAAGGTGAGACCACCGACAATCAGGATGACGCCGCAGAGCAGGCCGACGAACAGCGAACCGTCGGTCGGGAAGGTGCCGGCCGAGGCAGGAACCGTCTTCTTCGTCACCAGAGAGCCTGCGATGGCAAGCGCCGGGATGATCACCAGGAAGCGGCCCATCAGCATGGCGATACCGATCGTGATGTTGTACCAGGGCGTGTTACCGGTGAGCCCGCCGAAGGCCGAGCCGTTGTTGGCGGCCGCCGACGTATAGGCATAAAGGATCTCCGAGAAGCCGTGCGGGCCGGGGTTGCCGATCGAAGCGACGCCCGTTGGCAGGAGGACGGCGATCGCGGTAAAGATCAACATGGCCGTCGGCAGGATGAGGATGGCGAGAACGGCCATCTTGACCTCCTTGGCCTCGATCTTCTTGCCGAGATATTCCGGCGTCCGTCCGACCATCAGGCCGGCGACGAAGACAGCAAGAACGACGAACAGCAGGATGCCGTAGAAGCCCGCGCCGACACCGCCGACGATGACTTCGCCAAGCTCCATATTGATCAGCGGAATAAGGCCGCCGAGCGCTGTAAAGCTGCCATGCATGGCATTGACCGCACCGCAGGAGGCGGCTGTCGTGATAACCGCAAACAGCGACGAGAGCGCGATGCCGAAGCGCACTTCCTTGCCTTCCATATTGCCGCCTTCGAGGCCCATGGCATGGACCAACGGATTGCCCGCCGCTTCAGCCCAATAGGTCACAACGACGCCGACGACGAAGAGCACGCCCATCGTCGCGAAGATCGCCCATCCCTGGCGCTGGTTTCCGACCATGCGGCCGAAAACGTTGGTGAGGCCCCCGCCGATAGCAAAGATCGTCACCATCTGGATGAGGTTGGAGATCGCATCCGGATTTTCGAAGGGATGCGCCGAGTTGGCATTGAAGAAGCCGCCGCCGTTCGTGCCAAGCATCTTGATGGCAAGCTGCGAGGCGACCGGACCAAGTGCGATCGTCTGCGGCGCACCCTCGATCGTCGTTGCCGTCACATAGGCACCCAACGTCTGCGGCACGCCGAGATAGACGTAGACAAGGGTCAGAACGATGCAGGCGGGGAGCAGGATGTAGAGCGTCGTTCTGGTCATATCGACCCAAAAATTACCGATCGACTTGCCCGACGCCCGCGCAAAACCGCGAATGAGCGCGACGGCGATGGCAATACCAGTCGCGGCCGAGGCAAAATTCTGCACGGTCAAACCGGCCATCTGCACGAGATAGGACATCGTGCCTTCGCCGCCGTAGTTCTGCCAGTTGGTGTTGGTCATGAAGCTGGCGGCAGTGTTGAACGAAAGCTCGGGGCCGACCGCCGTCATGCCGGCGGGATTGAACGGCAGGGAACCTTGAAAGCGCTGCAGCAGATAGAGAATGAAGAAACCGGCGAGATTGAACAGCAGGAGCGCGAAGGCATAGCTCGTCCAATGCTGCTCTTCCTTTTCGCTGGTTCCGGAGAGCCGGTAAAGGGCGCGTTCGATCGGGACGAAGAGCGGCGACAAAAGCGTGCGCTCGCCGTTGAAAACGCGCGTCATATAGGCGCCGAGCGGCTTGACGAGCAAAATGACGATCCCGCAGAAGATGAGGATCTGGATCCATCCGTTGAGTGTCATAAGAATAACTTTCAAAACCCGGGCGTTTAAAATCGCTCAGGGCGAATGAGGGCGTAGGTCAGATAGGCGAGGAGAAACACGGTCACGCCGGCTCCGAGCACATAATCGACAAGCATTTCTCTGATCCTTCGAATTAAAGACGGTCGCAGGCGTTGGTGTAGGTAAACGACAGCGCGAAAAACAAAACGCCGATCCCGATCAAGACAATATCCATCATCGATCCAGGCTCCTTTTGTTGAGGTTCAACTATCCCTCTTCTTCAAAGGGGGAGGTGACGCGAAAGAGGCCCCGTCCGATCTTGCTCAGCACAAGATCCGGGGCCCGAAGTCCACGCTCACCATGCTGCCGAACCGCATAAGGGTTCGAGACGGGCCGCCAAGGAGAGAAATAAAAATTTCATAGGGATTTTGCGAGTTTGATCAGGCGGCAGAACCGGACGGTGGAGACCATGGTCCAGGCGGCGATTTTCACCTGGTGGCAGAACGACGCCCTGCTCTTTGATTGTCGTTTGAATAGAGCGCGGCTCTTGAACGTCTTGCAAAAGCTGCAACCGATCTTTCCGCATGTATCGTCAAGGACACTCGCCAGCGTTGTATTGTGTTTCTCTATTCCGACACTCCTCCTGCAAAGCAACGCGAACGCGCCCGTCCGGCTTGACTTTTGGGGCGGTCAAATCCAGTGATCATCTGTGCATTGTTTGGGGAAACTGCATGAAATACGCATCCGCGGGGGTTGCCTTGGGGGCGCTCTGTCTCGCCCTGCCGGCGCAGGCGGACCCTTTGCCTCGCCCGCTTCCCGCCGCCGGATCGGTGATCGCCCGCAAATCCGGCGAGGAAGTGCGTTTCGTCGATGTCTCCAACTGGCGTTATGTCGACCTGCAGCAGGATCTGCTGACCGGCGACGTGCTGCGCACCAACGCCACTGGCCAACTCGCCGTCCTGTTTTCCGACCGGACTCAGGTCCGCCTCGGTCGCAATACGTCGCTTCTCGTCAAGCAGATGGGTGGCAGCGGCGACACCGGGCTCGAACTGCAGTCCGGCACGATCTGGGCCCGTGCCGAGCGCGGCGGCCAGGGTGTAGTCATCGATACGCCGGCCGCAGCAGCCGCTATTCGCGGCACCGACTGGACGATGACTGTCGGCGCCGACGGCAAGACCTCGCTGATCGTGCTGGAAGGGCTGGTGGAGCTCAGCAACGCCTATGGCAGCGTCCAGGTGGCGCAAGGGGAAGGCGCCGTTGCCGCGATCGGCAAGGCACCCTCGAAGATCATCATCGTCAAGCCGAAGGACAGGGAACAGATGCTGTTCAACCTGTCACTGCGGAGTGCCTTCCAGTGGATGCCGGCAACGCCGCTGATCGTACCGCAGATGCGCTCCGAGCGAAGCCGTATCGAAATGGAGGAAGCCAGCACACGCTCGGCGGCGGATTGGCTGAGCCTGTCGGAAATCTATCTCGCGCTCGATGGAAAGCAGAAGGCAAAGGCTGCGCTCGATGAGGCGCGCCTTCGAGGTCTGCGCGGCGCCCAGGTCGCGCGTGCGGATCTGCTCGAGGCGCTGATCGCCGGCTCCGAGAACCGTTATAAGGATGCGGCTACGCTGTTTGAAAAGGCCAGGCCAGGGCTTGATGCCAAGCGCCGCGCCATCGCTGCCTATGGCGGTTATTTTGCCCGGTCTCTTGCGGACCCCAACCACGTCGAAGAACCGCCGACCGTGGCCAACAGCAGTTATGCGGTCATGGCGAAGGCCTGGAGCGCCGGCTTTCGCAAGGACATTCCAGCAGCGCTTGCAACCATTAAGGAGGGTGAGCGTGCCGCGCGAAATGACCCGACGCTGCCGGGCGCCCGAGCGCTGGTCGGTCTCCTGCTTGCCGATGAAGAGGAGATTGTCAGCGGTTTTGAACAAGCATTGGCAATCGACCCCGAAGATCCGACGGGGCTGGAAGCACGGGCGAACTACAAGCTCCATATTTTGAACGACAGACAAGGTGCGCTCGATGATTTGAACCGTGCGTTGAAAACGGCGCCCGGCTCCAGCGCCATCTGGGACGCTATCGGCTTTGTTCAAAGTGACCTCGATGCCAACAGGGAAGCTGAAGCCGCCTACAAAAAAGCGATCGAGCTCGACCCACTCGACCCGGTCAGTCACGCCAATCTCGCCTCTCTCTATCTCATCGAAATGCGCATGGCCGAGGCTAAGCGCGAGATAGACGAAGCATTGGAGATCGACCCGTCCTTCGATATCGCGCTGGTGGCACGCGGCCGCTACTATCTACAATCCGGCGAGATGGACAAGGCGGTGGAGGACCTGCTGGCGGGCTCGACCGCCAATCCGGGCTATTCCCAGGCGCAACTGCTGCTGGCCGCTGCCTACTACGAAAAGGGCGATCGGGTGCCCGCCGCGCAGGCGCTGGACAATGCCGAGCGGCTCGATCCCAACGATCCGGTCATCCCAGTCGTCCGCACGGCGATCGCCATCGATGAATATGATTCCGATGCTGCAATCCGTTACGCGCAGGAGATCATGCGCCGCACGCGCGCGCAGGGTGGCGATTTCGCACCGCTTGGCGCCAATCAGGAGGCTGGCTCGACGCTCAACGACGCCTTCCGCCTGCAGGGGCTCGATGCATGGGGGCAGTATTACGGTGACGCAGTGTTCGATGCCTTTACCGGATCGAGCTATGTCGACCAGGCGGTCCGCGGCAGCGTCAATCCGTTCGTGAATACATACAGTTACGACAATACGTCCATCGTCAATAGCTCGAACGAGGCGTCGTTTTCGGCGTTCTTTCAGGGGCTGTTGCTCGAACCGCATATGCTGGCCAGCCGCGAGCGGACCGCAAATCTTGCCCAGATGCCGTTTTTCGAGGCCGTGCTCGGCGGCGGCGTCACTGTCGATAGCGAAAACACCGGATGGAACGCGGAGGCCGAGATACGGGCGTTGACGCTTTCACCTTACCCAATCAGTTTCTACGGCAATCTCCAGTGGAGCGAGCCGAAGGATTCGCTCGATGTCGGCAGCGGGCTGACGCTTGAAAGAGAAATCGATATTATCGGGGGCAACGGGTATTTTTCGCAATCTCCCACTCCTGACGATCGCATAGTCGCCTATCTTAACTACGCTTCCTCTGATGAGCTTCAAAACATCGCCGGACTGCCGCCCTTGTTCGCACGCAGCGATGGCTTCGACGTTTCACAGCTGACCACAGGTCTCGGATGGAGCCACACGTTTGGCTATCGCAATGTCGCGAATGCCGCCCTGTTCTACACCGATCAGAAAACCACATCCCGCAACGATGCAACGTATGTGGATATCCTTGTCACGCCCTTGGGCGACGTATCTGTTCCACGCAGGACCATTCTCGTCGATGATCGCAGTCAAAAAAGCTACATGGCCACACTCAGCCATACGTATGGCGATGGCGATCTAACGTGGCGGTACGGCGTTGAAGGCGGCTTGGTGAAAGCACCCTCAGAGACAACGGTTTACGACTACTTTCCATATTTTCCCGGCGTCCCGGCGACTTCAATATCTGCACCCGCATCGGAGACTTCAACGCTGGTTCGCGCCTATATCGATGCGCTTTATGAGATAACGCCTGACCTCAAGGCCGAAGGCGCGCTTTTCGGCCGGTACGTCAACGGGGATAGCGAAAACATCGCGCGGCTGGAACCACGTCTTGGCCTCGCCTGGGCTCCCGCCGATGGGCACTGGCTGCGCGCTGCCTTCCTAAGGCAGGGTGATGATTTTGAGACCGCGACACTCTCGCCAATCGGTATCGTTGGTCTTCAAACGAACCAAACTGACGTGGCATCGACGGGGTATATGGATACCTTCGCCTTGCGATGGGACGCGGAATGGTCAGATCGTGTATTCACCGCGATCGACTATCAGCATCAGGAATTGAAAGATCTATCGGTCACGTTGCCTCTCTCCAACTCGGCGCTGATCGTAGCGGATGGCCGCATTGACCGCGTTGCCATGACCGCAAACATCGCACTCGGCCACGGTTTCGGGCTCTCGGCGACAGCAGCCTATACCGATTCTGAAAATCGCGACCCGACCGCAGGACCGGTCGGGGGTCCGATACCTTTCATTCCGGACAAGACGGGACAGGTCGCCCTGACCTGGGTCAATACTGCCAACATCAAGGCGACACTGGCCGCGAACTATGTCGGCGAGCGCGTCGTACCCGGAGTTGGCCTGCCGGTGGACAACTACTGGACCCTGGATGCCGCGTTGATATGGGAGCCTTTTGACAAGCATGTGGAAGTGGAGCTTGCCGCCTTCAATCTTCTCGATGAGGATTTCAACCTAGCACCTGGCATTCCCGGCTGGGGACCGACCTTCAAGGGAACGGTGAAAGTGCGTTTCTGATGGCGGTACTCAAAGCGCTTAGCCGGCATACAGGCGCCCCTTCGACCGAAACAGCCGCCGGGCGCGTTCGGCGGCGGCGCAACCGGCTCGGCCTGCTCGCAGCCCTCACCGTCGCCGTTCTCTCCTTCGCCTCGCTAACCTCCCCCTTCTCGCTCGTCGAACTGCGCAGCTTCGACTATCTCTCCACCTTCGCGCCACCGCCGCTGCCGAAGGACGGGCCGGTGGTCGTGGCGATCGACGAGCCGTCCATGGCAGAGATCGGCAGCCAGTGGCCCTGGCCGCGCGCGCTGCACGCGCGGCTGATCGAAGCGCTGCGCGGAGCCGGTGCGAAAGCCATCGGCGTCGATATCATCTTTGCCGAACCTTCAGCCGCGCCGGAAAACGATGCCGCCCTTGCGGCGGCGGCCGGCCCCGACGTCGTGCTCGCGGGCGACGAGACGCTGATTAAGACGCCGCAGGCCGATCAATTCGTGCGGACGGAACCGCTGGCTCAGTTTGTCGAACGCGGCGCAAAGACCGGGATCGCATCGGTGCAATTGAGCGGCGACGGCACGTTGCGGCAGGTTCCGGCCTATGCGGACGGCTTTGCAGCGCAACTTGCACAGACCGCCGGACGGCAGGAAAAGGCGCGGTCTGGACCAGCACTGCTCCAGATGTTTGGGCCGGCACGAACCTATCCGACTGTATCCTATTATCAGGCGCTCGACCCCGGCCAGTTCCTGCCGGACGGTTTCTTTCGCGACCGCGTCGTCATCGTCGGCCTCAGCCTGCAGAATGCACCAACCCTCCAGGCCGGTGGCGCGGACGCGTTTGCGACATCGTTTACGGTGCATACCGGCCAACTGATCGCCGGGGCCGAGATCCAGGCGACGATCTTCGACAACATCACCGAAGGTCTGTTCATCGAAAGGGCCGGGCGTCCGATCGTGATTGCCGCAATTGCCTTTGGTGCATTGCTGGCGGCCATCATGGTCTTTCGTTCGACCGGTTGGCTGACGGCGGCCCTCAGCGTCTTGGTCCTGCTCCTTTTTGCGGCTGCGAGCTACGCGCTGCTGAGGCTAGGTCACGTCTTCGTGTCCCCGTTCGGCCCGGTATTGTCCTATATCTGCGTCGTCGCAGGTCAGACCGGGCTCGATTATGCCGCAGAGCGGCGCAGTCGCCGTGACATCACACGCGCCTTTTCGCGTTACCTTTCCCCGGCACTGGTCGAGCGCCTTGCCAACGATCCGTCACAGCTGAAACTCGGCGGCGAGCGGCGGACGCTGACCATTCTTTTCTGCGATGTGCGCGGCTTCACCACGATTTCCGAAACGTTGAAAGATGATCCCGAGCAGCTCACGGCCCTGATCAACAGGCTGCTCACGCCGCTTTCGGAAATCGTCCTCGAAAGCGGCGGCACGATCGACAAATATATCGGCGACTGCCTGATGGCCTTCTGGAACGCGCCGCTCGACGATCCGGACCATGCCAGCCATGCGGTGGGAGCTGCGATGCACATGCTGGAGGCGATCGAGACGCTCAATGCCGAGCTGCGCCAGGAAGCGGAAGGCGATAGCAGCAAGCCGCATGTGCTGAGGATCGGCATCGGCATCAACACAGGAGACTGCGTCGTCGGCAATATGGGCTCGTCGCGGCGCTTCGACTATTCGGTGCTCGGCGATTCCGTCAATCTCGCCTCGCGGCTCGAAGGCGAATCGAAGAATTACGGCGTGCCGCTGCTGATCGGCGAGCAGACGGCACGGCTGAGCGCAGCCGATTTCACCAGCGCCGAACTCGACAGCATCACCGTAAAGGGGAGAACCGCGCTGTCGCCGATCTTCACGATCCTGCAGCCCGCGCCCGCGCCGCAGGCTCTGGCGAACCACAAGCAGCTGCTTGCCGCCAAGTACGCCGGAACGCTGCATGCGCAGGATCCGGCCCTCGATCAACTCGAACGGGCGATTCCGCAGCTTGGCGGCTACTACCGTCTGCTGCGATCGCGTCTCACCTGACAGGGCAGGTCGCCCGCTTGACGTATCCCGACGAGGTCGGGTCTCGCCCGCCCGTCGCCTTAACGCACATACAAAGGGTAGGCTATGGAACGACACCTTGTTGGTCCTGCCTCCTGTGTCCTCCGTCTACGCGACGGCCTGCGCGCCAGTTATCTCGACGAGCGATCCGCACATGAACGCGGCCTCGTCAGATGCAAGGAACGCGACGAGCGCGGCGACTTCTTCAGGCTTGCCGATGCGGCCGAACGGCACCAGCTTGTCGAGGTCTGCGATGGTCCGTCCGGATCTCTTGACGCCGGCCTCGAGCATCGGAGTATGGATTTCTCCGGGACAAACTGCATTCACCCGGATCTTCTGTGGCGCGTAGTCACGTGCAAGGTTCTGCGTGAATGCCGCGACGGCCGCCTTGGTGGTGTTGTAGGCTATATGATTGGGTGCCGGATAAAGCCCCCATTGGGATGCGGTGTTGACGATTGCACCGCCGCCTGCCTCGACCATGTGAGGAATCGCAGCCCGGCAGAGATGGAACATGGAGTCGAGATTGACGGCGAAGCTTGTGTGCCAATCCTCCTCGGTCAATGAAAGGAGGTTTCCGCGGCGGTTTATTCCAGCGTTGTTGACAAGCACGTCGAGGCGGAACTTCAGGCCGAGCACCTCGCGGACGAGTCGAGCGCATTCGGGGCCTTGCGCGATGTCAGCAACAATGGCCACCGCAGCACCACCGTTATCCTGAATATTACCCGCCACTTCGGCCGCGGCCTCTCTGTTCATGTCGGAAACGACGACGAACGCGCCCTCGTGCGCCAACCGTCTGCTGATGGCGGAACCGATGCCGCCGCCTCCACCGGTGACGATCGCAACCCTGCCTTCAAACCTTTTCATCTTCTTCTCCTGAAAACTGTTCAACGAATGTAGCTGCCGCCATTCACATCGAGCGTCGCTCCGTTGAGCGAACGCTGCGAGGGACGCAGGGCGAAGGCCACAAGCTCCGCCACCTCCGATGGCTGGGCCATCTCCCCGATCGGAATATCCACGACCGCCGACTGTTTGCCGTGCTTGGCGATGAATTCCTCGGCCATATCGGTCTGGACCCAGCCGGGTGCGATCGCGACCGCGATGACGCCGTCCGGCCCGAAGCTCCGTGCGATGGATTTCGTCAGGTTGACGAGCGCCGCCTTGGTCGCGCCATAGGGCATTGCTTCGGCCGCATAACCGCGCTGTCCTGCCCTGCTCGCCATGTTGACGATACGGCCACCACCGTGCGCCTTGAAATGCCTGACCGCCTCGCGGCAGAGGTCCGCCGCTGCGAAGACATTGACCTGGAATTCCTTCTGCCAGGCCTCTCTCCACGCTCCCGGCTCCGAATCTATGGAAATCTCTGTCCGGATGCCTGCGTTGTTGACGAGACCATGGATCCGTCCCAAGGCAGAGATCGATTTTTTCCACAGATCGAACGCTCCATCAGGATTGGAGAGATCCGCCTGGACGATGACACCCGCGCCGCGGATGCGATCAAGCAGTTTCTCGGCCGCGGTTCTGTCGCGGCCATACTGGATGATCGGGCGTGCGCCCTCCGCCGCAAGCTGCTCCACGATCGCCGCACCTATGCCGCCCGACGCCCCCGTGACGAGAACGTTCTGGCCTGAAAGAGATTTTTTGGACGTAGGCATCAGTTCCTCCTTACCCCAGCATGTCGACCTGCGGGCCCCAACTGTCCGACAAGGCGAAACCGTGCGCAAAGGGATCGTCGCCGGAAATCCTGAGCTGCTCCGTTCCGTAGACCCAGCCGCGGCCGGTGATCCTTGGCAGGACCGCCCTTCGTCCTCCCACCTCCGTCTCCCCGATGGCCTCCGCCAGAAATTCGCCGCCGATGATCGAGCGCGACGTTCGCCGGTCCCCCACAGAGACTTCGCCACGCGCAAGGAGTGTGGCGAGGTTCGCCGAGCTTCCCGTGCCGCAGGGAGAGCGGTCGACCCGGCCGGGCTGCAAAGTCGTGCATGTCCGGACCGCGCCGTCCGGCTCCGTTGCCCTGAACATCACGTACGCGATCTCGTCGATGCCCGAAAGCGTCGGATGCTTCACCTCGACCTGTTCGGCAAGCAACGACCTCAGTTCGATCCCTGCCTCGGCAAGGTCGCGTGCATACTTCGGCACGATGTCGAGCTGGATTTGCCCGACGTCGACGATCGCGTAGTAGACGCCGCCGAATGCCACATCGACCTTGATGCGGCCCCAGCGCGGCGTGTCGATGATCTTGTCCAGGACCTCTGCAAAGCTCGGGACATTGTCGAGGCTTACCGAAACGCACCGGCCGTCGCAACATGCTGCGCGTGCAACCACGAGTCCGGCCGGGGTGTCGAGCCTTACGACCGTTTCCGGCTCCTGCATCGGAACTCTTCCGCTTTCCAGCAGCGCGGTGACAACGCAGATGCAGTTGCTGCCCGACATCGGATGCGCGCGATCGGCCTGCAGCACGATGAACCCGGCCTCGGCGTCGGGCCGGGTCGGCGCGACGAGAAGATTGACCGACATCGCGACGCTGGCGCGAGGTTCGAAAGTGACGAAGCGGCGGAGGCTGTCATCGACGGTGTTGATGTGGTTCATCTTGTCGAGCATGGTCGCGCCGGGAATTTCCGGGGCACCGCCGACAATCACCTTGCCGATCTCGCCCTGGCAATGAACCTGAATGAGATCGATCGAGCGCTCCCAGTTCATTGGGCGGCCTCCAAAGGCTTGATGTACCAGCCCCACGGATCCTCGCTGACGAACCTGGTGATCTGCTTCGTCTCGAGATAATTCTCGAGGCCCCAGCGGCCGAGCTCGCGGCCGATTCCGGACTCCTTGTAGCCGCCCCAAGGGGCTTCGGTGAACGTCGGCTGCGAGCAGTTGATCCAGACGATCCCGGCGCGGAAGGCTGCGGCTACGCGCTCGGCTCTGACGGCGTCCTTCGACATGACCGCGGCGGCGAGGCCGAAGCGGCTGTCGTTCGCGAGCTCGATTGCCTCCCCTTCGTCGGCGAAGGGCCGGACGCAGACCACCGGGCCAAAGATCTCCTCGCGCCAGGCGGCGCTGTCGAGGGGCACGCCGGTCAGCACGGTTGGCTCGAGATAGTAGCCTTTCCCGAAACCGTCAGGACGGCGTCCACCGCAGGCGACCGTTGCGCCGGCCGCCTTGGCTGCCTCGATAGCTCCGAGGACCTGCTCGTATTGGCGCTTCGAGACCAGCGGGCCAAGAAGGATCCCGTCCTCCAGACCGTTGCCGATGGTGATCTTCCGCGTCTCTTCGACAAGCCGCAGCAGGAGTTTCTCGTAGATGCCCTCCTGCACGAGAACGCGCGATGTGGCCGAGCAGACCTGCCCCTGGTTCCAGAAGATGCCGAACATGATCCATTCGACAGCCTCGTCTATATCCGCGTCGTCGAAGACGACGAAGGGCGACTTGCCGCCGAGTTCAAGGCTGACGCGTTTGATGTCCCGGGCCGCAGCCACCATGATCTTCGAGCCGACCGGGCCGGATCCGGTGAAGGCCAGCTTGTCGACGCCTTTGTGGTCGATGATCGCCTGTCCCGCCACCGAGCCGGAACCTGTGACGATGTTCAGCACGCCGGCCGGCAACTTTGCCTCGTCTGCGACGGCGGCGAGTTCAAGGGCGGTCAGCGACGTCAACTCGGCCGGTTTCAGGACCACGGTACAGCCGGCGGCAAGCGCAGGGGCGACCTTCCAGGCCGCCATCAGCAACGGATAGTTCCAGGGGATGATAGCCCCGGCGACGCCGATCGGCTCCCTGACGGCCTTCGAGATGAACCGAGCATCCGGGAGTGTGATGGGCTCTTCAGGACTGTTGTCGAGCTGCTCTGCAAGCCCTGCATAGAAGTCGAAGCAGCCGGCGGCGTCGGCTATATCCCAGTCCGCCTCCGGAAGGGGTTTGCCGTTGTCGATGACTTCCAGACGGGCGATTTCCTGGCTCCGCGCACGGATTCCGTTGGCGATCGCTCGAAGATAGGCGGCGCGCTGCGAGCCGGAGAGTTTCGGCCAGCCGTCCTTGTCGAAGGCCCGGCGCGCAGCCGCCACGGCTGCCTCGACATCTTCTGCGGTCGCCGCTGGTGCCTTGTGGATGACTTCCTCGGTGGCTGGATTGACGACGTCGAACGTCCCGCCCATCACCGGTGGGACCCACCTGCCGTCAATGTAGAGTTCGCTGCGCATTTTGGCTCCTGTTCCTATTCTTCATCGATCCGCGTCGTTGTCAGAAGCGGTTCACACGGTACGGTTTGAGGTCGATGGGCGGCTCGACGCCCATGACAAGATCGCCGATCAGGCGCGCAGTCGTTGCTGCGTAGGTCAGTCCGAGATGGCCGTGGCCGGTTGCGTAGAAAATACCCCGATGCTTCGCCGACGGCCCGATGACGGGAACGGTGTCCGGTAATGCCGGACGATGTCCCATCCATTCGGAGGCGTCATCGACGCGCAGGTCGGGAAGCGCCTCCTTCGCACGCTTCACCAGCACCTTCGCCCGCCGATAGTCCGCAGGCGCATCGAGGCCGGCCATCTCTACGGTCCCACCGACGCGAATGCCTCCCGCGGTCGGCGTCACCATGAAGGCTCGCGCGGGCCAGATGATGGAGTGTCGCATCGACACACCCGGCGACATGATCTGGGTGTGGTAGCCGCGCTCGGTTTCGAGCGGAATCGGTTCGCCGAGAAGGCCCGAGAGCCTCCCGGTATAGGCACCGGCACAAAGCACGGTCCCGGCGGCGGGGATACGGCGGCCGTCCTTCAGTCGAACGGCGGTGACGCTGCCATCGCCCTCCTCAAAGCCGACGACCTCGCCCGTCTCGATCCGTCCCCCGAGCGCCTGGAATTTCTCGGCCAACGCCACGACCAGCCGGTAGGGATCCGCAACCGAGCGGTTGTCGGGAAAGAGAACGGCACGACTGATCTTGGTCGCCAGCGCCGGTTCCAGATCGCGAATTGCATTGCCGACGAGGACTTCATACCGAAATCCGAACCGCTCGAGAACCTCGATATGCGCGCGGTCCGCCTTGAATTCGGCTTCACCGGCGTAGAGGCTGAGGCAGCCCTCGGGGCTCAGCATGTGGGTGAGGCTGGTATTCTCGAGAAGCACGTCGAGGTCTTCATAAACACGGCGGCAGAGAACCGCACCCGCCGCCTCCAGCTCTCTCACCCGAGCCGGGCGGCTTGCTTCGAGGAACCGAAGAAACCACGGGGCGAGCTTCGGCAGATAGGAAGGCCTGATCCGAACCGGCCCCTCCGGATCGATCAGCCATTTCGGCATTTGCGACCAGATCGACGGGCGGGACGCCGGCATGAATTCGGTGACCGCGATGCTCGCCATGTTGCCATAGGACGCGCCCATTCCTGGCGCGTCCTTGTCGATCAGGACGACGTTGCGTCCACGACGCTGCAGTTCAAACGCGATGGTGACGCCAATTATGCCGGCGCCGACGACGGCTATATAAGACATGAAATGCCCTCAAAGCGATTGATCAGCACGGGATAGCCGAACCCACGTGGGGCTTACCAATTCAGGATCGGTTCCATGGCCGCCTTGAATTCGGCCTTTTCCTCGTCCGTCAAAGGCCCGAGCGGCGCACGGCATTCGCCAACGGGCGTGCCCTGAAGCTCGCAGCCATATTTGATCTTCTGCACGAACTTACCGCTCTCAAGGATGTTCATCGCCCGGTAGAGAACAGCCATCTGCTCGCGCGCCTTGTCGAGATCGCCAGACCGGAACGTGCGGTCGAGATCGCAGCATGCCTTGGCCATGCAGTTCGCAGGGCCGCAGATCCAGCAGTCAGCGCCCCAGAACATGAAGTCGAGTGCGATGTCATCCGAGCCCGAAACGAGGTCGATGCGACCCTTGTAGCGCGAATGAATGTCGACGGCGCGCTGCAGAACGCCTGAGCTTTCCTTGATGCCGATAACACGCGGATCATCAGCCAGCGCATCCATCAGCTCAAAGGAGATCTCGACCCCGTCTTTGGGGGGATAGTTGTAGAGGACGAGACTGACATCCACGGCATCGAGAACGGCGCGGTAGTGCCTGAGCAGCTCATCCTGGGTGGGACGGGTATAGAATGGCGTCGCCAGCAACACGATATCATAGCCGATTTCCTTGGCGCGCGCCGTGTTCTCGATCACTTCGCGGGTCGCCGGCGCGTTGGTGCCGGCAACGAGGACTTCATCGTCATTGGCGAAGTCCTTGACGAATTTGAGGACATCCTCCCGCTCGCTATTCGACATGGAGAAATACTCGCCGGTCGAACCGCAAGGCACCCAGCCGGTCACTCCCGCCTCTCGCAGGCTCAGCATGTGCTTTTCAAGCGCCTTGAAGTCGATCTTGCCGTCTGCGTCGAACGGGGTGACAAGGGCAGGCATGACGCCTTTGAGTTTCATGGGATATCTCCTTTTCAAGAATTCGATGGTGTCAGATCGCGAGCTTCGCGAGGATACGGCGCTCGATCAGCGACACCGCGCGCGTGAGCGGAAACGCGATGATGAAGTAGATGAGCGCCACGATGGTGAGGACCTCGACAGGCCGCGCCGTGTTGTTCGAGACGTTCTGGCCGACGAACATCAGGTCGGACATGCCGACGGCGGAAACGAGCGCACTTTCCTTGAAGAGGCTGACGCAGTTCGACAGGAGCGTCGGAATGGCGCGCAGCACGGCCTGCGGAAGGACGACATTCGTGATTTGGATACGGCGCGGCAGACCGAGCGCGACACAGGCGTCAAGCTGTTCCGGACCGATCGATTTCAACGACGCCCTGAACGTCTCGCTGGTGATCGCCCCCATGTAGAGGCTCAAGGTGATCACACCCGAGGTCAGGTTGGACAACTCGACGCCCAGGATCAGCGGCAGGCAAAAGAATATCCAGAAGAGCTGGATCAGGACGGGCGTGCCGCGGAAGAATTCGACGTAGACGCTGGAGATGCCACGCAGAACCGCGCTGCGCGAGGTCCGGGCGAGTCCAACGAGAAAGCCTAAAGTGCAACCGAGGACAATGCAGATCAGCGTCAGCCTGATGGTCATCCCGAGACCGAGAAGCAGAGCATCCTGAAAGCGAGGTATGATCGAGAAATCGAGCGCCATGGTTCTTCTCCTCAGTTCGTCAGAGCTTGGCGTCGGCGTTCAAGATAACCGACGATCTGGGTGACGGGGAAAGAAACGGCGAAGTAGATGAGAGCGACGACCGTGAAAGTTTCGATTGGCCGATAGGTCTCTGTGGCAAGCGTCTTGCCCTGGTACATCAGGTCCTGCACAGCCACGATGGCGACCAACGCGCTCTGCTGGAAGATGACAATGCCGTTCGTGAGCAATACCGGGATCGAGGCCCTGAAGGCCGTCGGCAACACGATATAGAGGACACGCTGGAGCGGGTTGAGACCCAGCGCGATCCCAGCGTCGAGCTGCTCCCGCGGCACCGCCTGAATGGCTGCGCGGTAGGCCTCCGCGTTGAACGCCATGAGATTGAAGCCGAGCGCCAGAATGCCCATCGTCATTGATCCAAGAAAGACGTTGAACAGCATCGGCACGCAATAGAAGAACCAGACGATCTGCACGACGGCGGGGGTGCACCGGAAAAATTCGACGAACAGCATCGCCGGCAAGCGGATCAGCGCGATACGGCTCATGATCAGCAAAGCCAGCAGGAAGCCGCAGACAATGCCGATGATGTTAGCCGCAATCGTGAGCTCCAGGGTCACGATCAGCCCTTCCCATAGCGGGGCGAGGGTTATGGACTGGAAGTCGAACGAATAGTTCACCTGCGCCTCCTACTGCCGGATGTGGAAGACGCGGTCGATGAAGTCCTTGGTCCGCTCTTCTTTCGGAGAGCCCAGAACCTGCTCGGGTGGACCGTCTTCGACCACGACACCGCCGGCACAGAAAATGACGCGCGAGGCAATATTCTTCGCGAACCACATGTCGTGCGTGACAATCATCATCGGCATGTTCTGCGCCGCGAGCTGCAGGATGACCTGCTCCACTTCAGCGACGAGTTCGGGATCGAGAGCCGAGGTCACTTCATCGAAGAGCATCAGCTTCGGATCAAGCATCAACGCACGGGCGATCGCCACGCGCTGTTTCTGGCCGCCGGAAAGCTGGGCCGGGAAGGCATTCGCCTTCGCGCCGAGACCGAAACGCTCCAGCAGGGTCTGCGCCCGCCGGGTCGCGTCGGCCTTCTTCTCACCCCTGACCTTGCAAGGCGCGAGAATCAGGTTCTGGATAACGTTGAGATGCGGAAAGAGCGTGTAGTGCTGAAAGACCATACCGATCGAACGGCGCACCTCGGCGTCGATAATGGTCTTCTTGTCCAAACCTTCCGAGGAGATGTAGGGCTTTCCGCCGAACGTGATCGACCCACTGTCGATCTTCTCGAGGCCCATCATCACGCGCAGCAGCGTGCTCTTGCCGCCACCGCTCGGACCGATGACGACGACACGTTCGCCTGGTTTCATTTCGATGTCGAGACCCTTGAGCACCTGAATGTGCGGGCCGTAGCTCTTGTGGAGGCTCTGCATTTTGACGAGGGGAAGGCTGAGGGACATGGTCATGGCCGATCTCGGAGTCAAATGGAGGAAGTGGCCGGACAGTCAGATGCCCGGCCGGGCCCGGCGAAGATCAATTCGCGCCTTTAAGCACTTGGTCGACGGCCTTGCGGATGAACGCGTCAACCTCGCCGGTGGCAACTTTCTCCTCAAGGAAGATGTTGACGACCTCGACATCGGCTGCCGACAGCTGATGCGGCAGGCCAAATGCGACGCCCTGCTTTGCAAGCGCCGGCGTCGGGTTCATCGCGACAGCCCAATCAGGGTTGGACTGCGTGAAAAGCTGGTTGGTGTCGGACGCATCGACGAGAATATCGGCGCGCTTGGAAACCACTGCCAGACGGGTTTCGTCGTTGCCGGGAAGCCGCAGAATGGTCGCGGTCTTCACCGCGGCCGAGATTGCCTTGTCCTGGGCGGTACCTGACATGACGGCAAGCGTCACGCCTTCCTTGTCGATGTCCGCAACGGAGGCGGCACCCGCCGGGATCTTCGGGTTGTCCTTGTTATAGGCGAGCGAGATCTGGTACTCCATTGCCGGGATAGAGAACTGCACCGCCATGGCGCGGGCCGGCGTCCGGTTCAGCGCCAGCGAGACGTCCCACTTGCCTGCCTGAAGACCGGCGACGATGTTGTCCCAGGTGGTATCGACGAATTCCGGATTCACCTTGAGAGCGTCCGCGAACCCGCGGCAAAGATCCGCAAAGAAGCCCGAGTATTCGCCGGTGGCCGGATCTCGCATGACGTAAGGCGGAGCGACGGCTGCGCCGCAGCGCAGGACGCCTGCTTTCTGGACGCCTTGCCAGTAGCCGTCGGCGGTCTGCGCGATAGCAGCGGTGGTTGAAAGACCTGTCATCAAGGCAAGCGCAGGCAGCGCCCGCAAGGCGGACGAGAACATCTTCGAAAACATCGGCATTCCCTTTTTTGCTGTGCGCAAAGCGCGCGGTTCCACTCGTCGGCTTCAGGCCAATCTTCGTGTTATATTGTCGGCTACGTGTCGACTGATCAATTTATGTCGTCTCCATGTCGACAAAGTCAAGTGGAAAAATTACATTGTCGACACGGGGTTTTTCTGGCCCTATGTCTGCGGAAACAGCGAAAGGGACCTAAGTGTCTGACGAAGCGGAAGTGAAACGCGCCAGGGGGACTGGCTGGAAGAACGTCTACGAGACGCTGCGGAACGAGATCCTTGCCCTCACCCTGCAACCTGGCCAACTCCTCGACGAGACGACTCTCGCCGAACGCTTTGACATGTCGCGCTCTCCCGTGCGCGAGGCATTGATCCGGCTCGCGGGCGAAGATCTCGTCGTCACACTTTCGAACAGGAGCACGATCGTCGCGCCCATCGAGGTCGCGACCTTCCCCAAATATGTCGAGGCTCTCGATATCGCTCAACGGATGAACACACGCCTTGCGGCAACTCTCCGCACGGATGCCGACCTGAAGATCATCGCCCGCCGGCAAAAGGAGTTCGAGGCCACTGTGCGGACCGGCAACCACCTCCAGATGTCGGAGGCAAACAAGCAGTTCCACATGGCGATCGCGCATGCGGGAAAGAATCCTTATCTCGCATCCTTCTACGAGCGGCTTCTCAACGAGGGCCAGCGCATGCTCCATTTGCACTTTGAATATCTGGAGCGGACGCATGAGGGCTACCTTTTGACCGACGAACATCAATTGATGCTCAATGCCATCAAAGCCAAAAACGTCGACCTCGCGGACGAACTGGCCCACGCGCATACACGCCAGTTCCAGGACAACTTCATCAACTTCATGCGGGAGAACTATACGACCGACGTGACGTTGGGCCCGCTGCGCGCCGCGCAGTGACCGGAGAATATTGATGAAGCTCGGCTTTGTTGGAGCAGGCGCGATCACCGAAGCGATGGTGACGGGCTTACTCACCGCCCCGCCCCTTGCCGGCGAGGTCGTCGTCTCACCCCGAAACGCCGAAGTCGCGGGAAGGCTGGCAGAGAGGTTTGCGGCAGTCCGGATCGCGAGAGACAACCAGGCGGTCGTCGACGCCAGTGACGTGCTCGTCCTCGCCATCCGGCCGCAGGTTGCTCAAGAGGTCGTCAGGGCACTCCGGTTTCGCCAGGGGCAGACAGTCATAAGCGTAATTGCGGCGACCGACCGCGGCAGGCTGCTGGACTGGATCGATCAGGACGTCCGGTTGACACAGGCTATCCCCCTTCCCTTCGTCGCCGATAGAAATGGCGTCACCGCGATCTATCCGCCCGACCCGCAAGCCGCCGCGATCTTCTCCGGCCTCGGGACGGCGGTCGAATGCGCGACCAGGGAGGAATACGACCTTCTCGCGGTGGCCAGCGCCCTCATGGGTACCTACTTCGGCATACTTGACCGCACGACCGGCTGGCTAGCCGAAAAGGGAATACCCGCTGACAAGGCACGCGCCTATCTGACACCCCTCTTCGCAAGCCTCGCCGAGACCGCCGTTAGGTCTCACGCGTCGCTCGAAGACATCAGGAGGGAGTTCTCCACGAAGGGTGGATTGAACGAGCAGGTTTTTGATGACTTCGACCGCAACGGGGGAAGCAAGGCGCTGGCTGATGCGCTCGCACGCGTCCTTCTGAGGATCCAGAGCTAGCCGATCGCTCCCGCTCGACGATTAGCGGCGAAGAAAAGGCCGTCAGGCGGGACGAAGGCGTCGGCGGCACGTTGACAGCTTCGTTGGTCTCGCAGCACGCGGCCAATCGACGCCACCTAGCTCTCTTAGGACTGCACAGGAACAAACATGCCCAACTTTATGTCCTTGAGGACGACATTCGTGTGGATTCGCTTGATTTGTGGATTCTGCGACATGATCTGTGCGGTGATTTCATCATATTGGCCAACGTCCTGTGCCGTGATGATCGCAACAAGGTCCACGGAACCGGTGACGTAATAGACCTGCTGGATGTGGTCCTGCTTGTCGACCCAAATGCGGAATTTCGAAAGCGCATCGTAGTTTTCGCGCTCGATCTCCATTCCCGCTATGAACGTCATCGGATTTCCGGCAACCTTTCGATCAACAACAGCGATTTCCGCCGAAATGATCCTCTCCTCTCGCATCCGCTTCAGACGGCGTTGAACGGCGGACGCCGAAAGGCCGATCATCTCCCCGATCGCTTCCGCCTTGATCTGACAATCGCGTTGCACGATCTCAAGGATGCTTCGGTCGAATTGATCCAGTGGTTCCGTCATCTGCTCCTCGCCCTCGGCTTCAACGTGCTACAGCGTCCCCGGCGCGCCTGAAAGACCCGCGGCGTTGTAGAGATTTGCCGCAGCCTACACTAGATCAGTGCGGCCATTCGTCAAAAATCGCTTTGCGCCCGCGTCATCTCCGCGTCGTTCGCTAATCTCTCATAGGCAACGGGCATTTCGCCATCGAGTATGCAGAATGACCAATTCTTTGGCCATTTAGCACGCTTCAACGCACCCCTCTTGTCGTCCACCATTTACCGGATCGCTCAAGAGAGGAAATGGCATGACACAGTACAATATCGCGCTTATCGGTTTCGGCGGCGTCAACCGTGCATTGGCTCAACTGGTCGCTGACAGCAATGATCGCTGGGACGCCGAACTTGGACTGCGGCTGAATATCGTTGCGGTGACCGATCTCCATCTCGGTTCCGTCATTTCTCCGAACGGCATCGACGCGCGCATGCTCGTCGAAACCAAATTCGCCAAGGGCGGGTTTGGGCAACTGTCCGGCGGCAGCGCCGAAGCCGACAATGAAACGGTGATCAAGCATGCGCCCGCGGACATTATCGTCGAGGCGACCTTCACAAACCCCGTCGACGGCGAACCGGCCATATCCCATTGCCGGTGGGCGCTCGAGAGCGGCAAGCACGTCGTCACCACCAACAAGGGGCCCGTCGCCCTGGCATCCACGGAGCTGAAGGCTCTCGCTGCGTGGAATGGGGTCATGTTCGAATATGAAGGGGCCGTCATGAGCGGCACGCCGGTCATTCGCATGGCACAAAAGACGCTTGCGGGAGCCGGTCTCCATGGCTTCGAGGGCATCTTGAACGGCACCTCGAACTTCGTGCTTGGCCGCATGGAAGGTGGGCTCGGCTTCACCGATGCTGTCAAGGAAGCGCAGAGCCTTGGTTATGCGGAAGCGGACCCGACCGCCGATGTCGAAGGTCACGATGTCCGGCTGAAGGTCGTCATTCTCGCCAACGAACTGCTCGGCGGCAAGCTGACACCGCAGGATGTCGCCTGCCGGGGCATTTCGGGTCTGACTGCAGCAAATATCGAAACTGCTGCACAGGAAGGCTACCGCTGGAAGCTGATCGGTTCAGCATCCCTTGCCGAAGACGGCCGTATCGAAGCCCGCGTTGCGCCTCAGCGCCTGCCGCTCGATCATCCGCTCGCCGGCGTCGGCGGCGCGACCAACGCCGTCTCGCTCAAGACCGATCTTCTCGGCGCCGTCACGGTGACTGGACCCGGCGCCGGCAGGATCGAGACCGCCTACGCGCTCCTTTCCGACATCATTGCCATCCACCAGGCCGGTTCCGGCGCGGGCAAGAAGGAAGCCGCATGATGACCGCTGCAAAATTCCATATTGCCGACATGAGCGAGCAGATCACCGTTCGCAATCCCTATGACGGAACGGCGGTCGGCAGCGTCGAACGCACGGGTGCCGGCCAGATTGGTGTGCTCATGGAGCGTGCAAAGGCCGGCGCTGCATTGTCACGCGCCCTGCCGAGACATCGGCGTGCAACGATCCTCGAAAAGGCGGCACAGGCGATCGAGAACCGGCGGGAGGAATTCGCCCGGCTGATCGTCCGGGAAGCCGGCAAAACGATCGTTCAGGCCCGCAAAGAAGCGTCGCGCTGTGTCAATACGCTGAAACTCTCTGCCGAGGAAGCAAAGCGGAATGCCGGCGAGGTCATTCCGTTCGACGCCTATGCCGGTTCCGAGGCGAGGCACGGCTGGTTCACGCGCGAGCCGCTCGGCATCATCGCGGCGATTACCCCCTATAACGATCCGCTCAATCTCGTTGCCCACAAACTCGGTCCGGCGATTGCCGGCGGTAACGCCGTCCTGTTGAAACCATCCGAATTGACCCCCCTTTCGGCGATCCGCCTGGTCGACACGCTGGTCGAAGCCGGATTGCCGGAGGAGGTCGTGACGGTCGCCATCGGCGGCGCCGATCTCGGCAGAGCGATCATCTCTGCGCGAGATGTCCGCATGGTGTCGTTCACCGGCGGCTTTGCGACCGGAGAGGCAATCGCAAAGACGGCGGGTTTGAAAAAACTTGCCATGGATCTCGGCGGCAACGCACCGGTCGTCGTCATGTCGGATTGCGATTTCGCGCAGGCTGTCGAGGCCTGCGTCTCGGGCGCTTACTGGGCGGCCGGCCAGAACTGCATCGGCACGCAGCGTATCCTCGTCCAGGCGCCGCTCTACGGACGGTTCCGTGAGGCCTTCGTGGCGGGCACACGAAAGCTGCTTACCGGCAATCCGGACCAGGAGCATACCGATGTCGGTCCGATGATTTCGCAGCGGGCAGCCGAACGGGCAGAAATGATGGTCAATGACGCCATCGCTGCCGGCGCGACGCTTCTGTGCGGGCACCGCCGGGAAGGAACCGTCTATCAGCCCACCGTGCTCGAAGGCGTGCCGCAGACCTGCAAACTGTGGATGGAGGAAGTCTTCGCGCCGGTCGTCATGCTGCAGCCCTTCGACCAGCTCAGTGACGCAATCGCAATGGCCAATGATGCGGAATACAGCCTGCATGCCGGCATCTTCACCAACAATATCGGCGACGCATTGCATGCTGCGGCAGACATAGAAGCGGGCGGCGTGATGATCAACGACTCCTCCGATTACCGTTTCGACGCCATGCCGTTCGGTGGTTTCAAATATGGCAGCATGGGCCGAGAGGGTGTGCGTTTTGCCTACGAGGACATGACCCAGCCGAAGGTCGTCTGCATTACCCGGACCTAGTTCGCCGACTTTCCGCACCGTGAAGGTGGTTGCGCACAAACTCCGCACAATATACGGCCATTGCGCGGAAATACCGCGCACCAGGACGATACTATCCGACCAAACACCCACAAAAAATGCAATGGGGAACCAGAGGAATGACGGAAAAGGCTCCTCCCGCCTTGCTCGTGGACGATGTTCACAAGAGTTACGGGATCCATGACGTCCTGAAAGGCATATCGCTATCGGCACAGAAGGGCGATGTCATCTCGCTCATCGGATCTTCGGGCTCCGGAAAGAGCACCTTCCTTCGGTGCATCAACTTTCTCGAAATCCCGGATCGCGGCCGCTTCGTCATCAACGGCGAGGACGTCTTGCTGAAGCCCGGCCATGGCGGGCGCGCCTATCCAGCCAGTTGGCGGCAGATCGAACGGATCCGGACCGGTCTTGCCATGGTGTTTCAGAGTTTCAATCTCTGGCCCCACATGACCGTGCTCGAAAATGTCATCGAGGCCCCGGTTTACGTCCTGAAAATGAACCGCAAGGAAGCGATCGAGCGGGCCGAAGGGCTGCTTGCGAAAGTCGGGCTTTACGAGAAGCGCCACGCCTATCCGGCTTTCATGTCGGGCGGCCAGCAGCAACGCGCGTCGATCGCGCGTGCCCTGTGTGTGGACCCCGCAGTGATGCTGTTCGACGAGCCCACCTCGGCGCTCGATCCGGAGCTTGTCGGCGAAGTGCTGAAGGTCATCCGCGATCTGGCGGAAGAGGGGCGGACGATGCTGCTCGTCACCCACGAGATGAAGTTCGCCCGAGACGTCTCCAATCACGTGATGTTCCTGCATCAGGGTCGCGTCGAAGAGGAAGGACCGCCGGCCCAGGTCTTCGGTGCGCCGATCAGTGCCCGCTGCCGCGAATTCACGGGCGCGCTCAACAGTTGATCCATCCGTATCCATTCTGACCAAACGCAAAAAGGGGAATTGCATGAAATTCTTGTCTATCCTGCTGACGGGTGCCGCGCTTGCGGTTTCGAGCGCAACAGCGAACGCCGAAGTCCGCTTCGGCATCATGAACGAGGCCTATCCACCCTTCTTTACCAAGGACGCCTCCGGCAAGTGGATCGGCTGGGAAGTCGAGCTGATGGATGCCGTCTGCGCCGAGATGAAGGAGACCTGCTCCATCGTCGACATGTCCTGGGACGGTCTTATTCCCGGTCTCGAGGCGAAAAAATTCGATGTCATCTGGTCGTCGATGTCGATTACCGATGAACGCAAGAAGACCATCGACTTCACCAACAAATACTACAACACGCCAAGCAAGCTGATCGGCGCCAAGGATGGCGAGACTGGTGCCTCGCCCGACGATGTCGCCGGCAAGACCATCGGCATTCAGGTTTCGACCATCCAATCCGACTACTACAAGAAATATTTCGCCGACAAGGCATCGGAAAACACCTACACGACGCTGGATGAAGCATTTCAGGACCTTTCCGCCGGCCGGATCGACTATGTCTTCGGCGATTCCATTCCATTGTCGGAATTCCTGAAATCCGATTTCGGCAAGGACTGCTGCGAGGACAGGGGCAATGTGAAGGACGATCCGGCAATTCTGGGGTCGGGCATTGGCGGCGGGCTGCGCAAGGACGATCAAGCCCTGCGTGAAAAGCTCAATGCGGCCATCGCCGCTGTCAGGGCGAATGGCAAATACGCTGAAATCTCCAAGAAATACTTCGACTTCGATCCGTATGGCGAATGATTGACGGACACGGCGCATGCACTTTCGTCATGCGCCGCTTCGTTTCCCGACCGGCTGGCTGGAGCGGCGATCCGCGCACGCGCCTGATTTATGCGACAGCGCGAGGCTGGTGTCGGCACCCTGGGCAGAGCGCCGGGCTTGCGCTCCCGAACGGCACCTCAAGGTAGATTGTCCAATGTCATCCACCCAATCCATGCTGGACCTGCTTTCGCCCTCCCCGCCGGGATGGGGCGGTGTCCTTCTCAGCGGAGCACTTTCGACGGTCTTGATATCGCTGGGCGCCTATCTTGTCGGCGTGCTGATCGGTCTCGGCGGGGCAATCGGCAAGTTGAAGGGCAACCGACCGGTTCTCTTCGTTCTCGATATCTATACGACAGCGGTCCGCGCCATTCCCGAACTGATCCTGATCATCGGACTCTATTATGCCGGCACGGACGGCCTGAACCGCATTCTGCTGGCGCTTGGCCTCCCAACCATAGAGATAAACGGCTTCGTCGCGGCCGTTGCGGTGCTCGGTATCGTCCAGGGTGCCTATATGACGGAGGTTCTGCGCGGCGCGATCCTCGCTATTCCGGTCGGGCAGATCGAGGCGGCCAGCGCATTTGGAATGCGGCCACTTCTGCGGTTTCGCCGCATCGTGCTGCCGGCTTTAATGCCGAATGCGCTTCCCGGCCTTGCCAATCTCTGGATGTCCGTCACCAAGGACAGCGCGCTGATCGCGGTCGTCGGCTATCAGGAACTGGCGCTCGCAACGCGGCTCGCAGCCGGCAACACTAAGCACTACTTTCTGTTCTTCCTCGCCGCCGCCGCCCTCTATCTTGTCATTACGCTGCTCTCCAACGTCGTTTTCGGCCTGCTGGAGAGCCGCTTCCGGCGCGGGCAACCGAAAACCGCATGAGGACAGCCCGATGAACTTCTCGTGGATTTTCTCCTACTGGCCGCTCCTTGCAGCGGGCGCAGTCCAGACCGTACTCCTTCTCGTCATTTCCGTCGGCTTCGGCTTCATTCTGGCGATCGGCCTCGCGTTGGCGCAGATCAGCGGCCCGCGCTGGCTCAAATGGCTTGCCAGGGGTTATTGCACCTGCCTGCGCGGAACGCCGCTTTTGATCCAGTTGTGGCTGCTCTATTACGGCGTCGGGTCACTCCTGCCCCTCGTTCCGGGCCTGCGCAGCAGCTTCCTCTGGCCAATCGTGCGCGAAGGCTTCTTCTTCGCGGCGCTGAGTTTCACACTCAATTATGCCGCCTACGAAGCAGAGGTCCTGCGCGGCGCGCTTCTCGCCGTCCCCAAGGGCGAACTCGAAGCGGGCCGATCCTTCGGCATGTCCTCCTGGACGCTGCTCAGGCGGATCTGGTTGCCGCGCGCCATCCGCATCGCATTACCGACGATTGCCGGCGAGGTCGTGCTGCAACTCAAGGCGACGCCACTCGCCTTCACCGTGACCGTGATGGACCTCTATGCCGTGGCGTACAAGGTCAGGCAGGACACGCTGCTGGTCTACGAGCCACTGATGGTCGTCACGGTCTTCTATGTCTTCCTGACCCTTCTCATCACCCGCGCCTTCAAGATGGTCGAGGCACAAGTTCCGGTGCGCCGGTAGATTAGCCTCTCCGCGCCGGCGCGCGACAGGCCCATCCTACGCCGCTTATCGGCATATTCAGGCCGATTGAGCGGTCACAAACATGCGGACCGGGCTAGAGTCCGTACCTCACTGCATTTTTCAAGAAAGGTCTTCCATGTCCTCGAGCGTATCGTCCCCCTTCGCGGCAACGGATGGCCGAAGCGTCGCGATGCCTCAGCAGCGCCCCGAAGGCAACCGGCTTCTGCGTCGCGAAACAGTGGCGCTCGATGGCGGTCTGGTCATCGATCCCGCGACGAAGGCCATCGCCCCCAACATCTCGATGTCGGTCAACAACATGCTGGTGCCCGGTGACGGCGCCTTTTCGGCCGATGGCGTTTCGGACCTGACGGCCCTGCCCTTTCTCTACGCGCGCTGGACCAATCCGACCGTTCGACAGCTTGAGCAGCGCATGGCGGCACTCGAAGACGCCGACGATGCGCTGGCAACAGCAACCGGTGTCGCCGCGATTGCCGCCACCTTTCTGACCCTGCTCAAGAAGGGCGATCACCTGATCGTCAGCGATGTCTGCTACGCCGGCGCCAACGAACTCGCGCGGCGAATATTGCCGGACTACGGCATCGAGGTCACTGCCGTGAACATGTCGCGCGTCGAAGAGATCGCCACAGCCTTCCGGCCCAATACGCGGCTTGTCCATTGTGAAAGCCCGTGTAACCCGATCCTGCGCCTGACGGATCTCACCGAGGTGGCGACACTGGCGCATCGACACGGCGCCCTGGTTTCGGTCGATTCCACCCTTGCCACACCGGTCGCGACCCGGCCGCTGGCGCTCGGCGCCGATCTGGTCATTCATTCGCTGACCAAGTTCATCAACGGCCACGGCGATGCGCTCGGCGGCGTGGTTTGCGGCCGCAAGGAGCTGGTCGAGAAAATTCGCTCGCGCGCCGGCGTCTATCTTGGTGCATCGCTTTCGGCACAGAACGCCTGGCTGGTCATGCGCGGTATCGACACGCTGTTTCCACGACTGCGAACGATGTCCGATTCCGCAATGCGGATCGCCCGCTTCCTCAGCGATCACCCCATCGTCACCTCGGTCACCTATCCCGGACTGAAAACGCACCCGCAGCATGATCTGGCGAAACGCCAGATGGATGTCTTCGGCGGGATGCTGACGTTCCAGACCGAGGATCCGCAGGCGATGGCGACCCAACTCGCCAGCAAGCTTCGGGTCGCGCACTACGCCTTTTCGCTCGGCCACCAGCGCAGCATCGTCGTTCTTCTCGATACGGCCGAAATGATGAACTCCACCTATCGCCTTCAAGGGGCGCAACTCGCCGACTACCGGGCCTTCGCCGGAGACGGCGTGTTCCGGCTTTCCGTCGGTCTCGAAGCGGTCGACGACCTTATCGAGGATCTGGATCAGGCGCTGAGCGCATGATGCTTCCTGGAGCGCGGGTAATGCCAGTCGAGAGAACCGAAACCGACACGCTGGGCGGCGCGGCGATGGACTTCCCTCATGCGGTGGAAGCCGACGGCTCGTTGAGTGCCGCGCAACCGGATCAGATTTTCGGCATCGCGCAGCGGTCTCCGGCCGCGCCGCAAGGCGACTAAAGAGCACCCATCATGGCCGTATTCACCGATCTTTCCGACAACGACCGCAACGAGATTGCCGCCGCTTACGGCATGAGCCCGCTGACCTCGGTGATCGGCATTGCCGACGGCGACACCGAGACCACCTACCTGTTTCGCGCGCCGCGCGGCGAGTTTATCGTCACGCTGTTCGAAAACGGCGCCGAGGCTTTCGACCTAGAGCGCGCGTTCCGTACGATGGATGCGCTGTCGGCAGCCGGCATTCCCTGCCCGAAAACCTTGCGCACGCGGGAGGGCCAGGCAACGATGCAGGCCTCCGGAAAACTGGTTGCCGTCGTCAGTTTTGTCGAGGGCTCGCCGTCCGCCTGTGCAAACCCGGCGAAATGCGCCGATCTCGGGCGGCGCATCGCGCAGATCCATCGCACCCTGATGCGCCCTTGCGGCCGCGCCAAGGGAAGCCTGCCCAAAGGACCGATCCATGGGGCCTTCTCTCCCGACAACGTGTTCTTCCTCGGCGACGCGGTCAGCGGCATCATCAATTTCAGGCTTCGTCACGATGATGTCCTGGCCGCCGAACTGGCCGAGGTGCTGGTTTCCTGGACCATGCTTCAGGACGGAGCACTCGATGTGGCGCGCGCCGAGGCAATTCTTGCGGGCTACAGCGGCGTTCTCGCGCTGGAGGACAGCGAACGGCAAGCCTTGCCTGCCTTCGTCCTCGCCGCCGCCGCAAGGCGTCTTGCCGAGTCGGAAGACAATACCGACGTTCCGGGCCGTGCGCTGAATGCGTTTCTGTCAGCCCAGCGCCTGTCATTTTCCGAACCCATCGTGGCCGGTGTCGCGTGAAACGGATTCTTGACCGCGCCGACGAACGCATTCTCGCGGAACTGACCAGGAACGCACGCATTGCGCACGCGGAATTGGCCGCGAAGGTCAATCTTTCCCGCAACGCGATCCGCCAACGCATCGATCGCCTCGAGCGCGACGGGCTCATTCAAGGATACACGATCGTCGTCGGCGACGGCCGTCCTGCGGCATCGACGATCGCTGCCATGATGTTCGTCTACCGGCACGACCGGATGCGCGGCGGCGACGTCATCCACGCGTTGCGGTGCATTCGCGAGGTCGTGTCCTGCGACGTGATGAGCGGCGAATTCGATCTGGTCGTGCGCGTAGAGGCGACCGAAGCCGACCGCATCCGGCAGGTCTGGCAAGAGATTTCCGCATTACCCGGTGTACGGGACACGCTGACGGCATTTGCGCTGTCATCGATGATCCAACGCTGACCGAAATATCCTGACGCAAGATTGGAGTTGTCACCTGATGAGCAAAATACGTATCCTTGACGGCGGCATGAGCCGGGAACTGATCCGCCTTGGGGCCGAGTTGCGGCAACCGGAATGGTCCGCTCTCGCGCTGATGGAAACTCCGAACATCGTCCGGCAGGTCCATGCGGACTTCATCGATGCCGGCGCGGATGTCATCACCACCAACAGCTACGCGCTGGTGCCGTTCCACATCGGCGAAGAGCGCTTTCGCTCACAGGGAGCCGCGTTGGTAGCGTTGGCGGGAAAACTCGCACGCGAGGCCGCCGACGCACGAGCCGACCGCGGGGTTCTGGTTGCCGGTTCGCTGCCGCCGATTTTCGGCTCCTACGAGCCGGAGCGCTTCGACCCGTCCCGCGTGCAAGACTATCTGAACATCCTCGTCGAGGGATTGGCGCCTCATGTCGATGTCTGGTTGGGCGAAACGCTGAGCCTGATCGCGGAGGGGGATGCAGTGCGCGCCGCTGTTGCCGCGACCGGCAAGCCTTTCTGGATTTCTTTCACGCTGGATGACAGCAAGCAGGCTGTTTCCGTTGATGAACCAAGGCTGCGATCCGGCGAAACCGTTGCGGCAGCTGCCATCTGGGCGGCCGGTTCAGGCGCGCAGGCGCTTCTCTTCAACTGCAGCCGGCCCGAAGTCATGGCGAAAGCGGTTGAAACCGTATCCTCCGTGTTTCGCCGGGAGGGTACGAATATCGAAATCGGCGTCTATGCCAACGCGTTCGAAGCCGAAGAGAGCGAGGGAGCAGCAAACGAAACCCTGCATGGCACGCGCGATGACCTGACTGGCGACAGCTACGCGCGATTCGCCTGCGACTGGGTCGAGGCCGGCGCCACGATGGTCGGCGGCTGCTGCGGCATTGGCGCAAAGCATATTCACAGGCTTGCGCATACCCTGAAGAGGTAGAAGTCCGCTTTCCTGTAGCTGGCAAGGAAAGCGCGGACATGCACTAACTGCGTACTATTGCAGTGCGTCTTTCTGCACCAAGACACCTTTGGTCTGACGAGACACCCTTGATTTCGCTATATGCAGGGATCTAGCACCGGATTGCAGCGCATCCATGCGGACCGAGCAAAAGGCTGCCCGTGACCTCTTTGCCTGTCAGCAAGTCGGTTCCGGCCGGCACGGACGAAACCTCGACCGGCTCTTCGTCCGTGTTCAGCACGAAGAGCAGCCTACGGTCCTCCGCCTCGCGCATGGTGACTTCCACATTGGGCGGCAGGTCCAAGATCAGCGGCTCGATCCCGGCGCGGGCGAAGAGTTGATCGGCCAATCCTTCCGCCAGCGAATCGGTGAGATAGGTGCCCAGGTACACGGCATGCCCCTCGCCGGCCTTCCGGCTTGTGATCGCAGCCCGCCCGCTCGTGAAGCGGTTGCTCCATCTGCCGAGGACCTCGACATCCACGTCGGGTTCCAGGAGTTCGTAGAGATGGGCGGCCTCGTGTTCCCGGTTGCCCAGCGTAAAACGATAGCGACGGCTCGACGAACTCGCCGACAAGCGGGTGGCCGGCACGTGCAGTCCGAATTCCGTCGGGGGCAGCGCGAACAACCCATCGGCGCTGGGTTCCGCAACGCGACCGAATTCCTCTACGCGGACGCCGCAGAGCCTGGACAGGCCCTGCCCAGGCGCCTGAACGCGGGGAATATGATTGTTGACATCCCGCGTACCGGTCATGGCGCCGACCACCAGCGTGCCGCCGTTCCTGACGAAGGCCTCGACCTTCTCGTCCCAATCGGGCTTCCACATCACCCAATGGGGAATGTAGAGCAGCTTGATCCGCGAGAGATCGTCTTCGGGGTGGATGAACCCGCAGGAGATGCCCTTGGCGTAGCAAAAGCGATGCAGCCGCATCGCGTCCTCGATCGGGCTCGGCATGCCAATCGGATAGGTCCTGTAGGCTTCCTGATTGTCGAAATCGGCGCCCGCGATCGCCACATCCATCCGCACCGAGGTGCCGAGCAGATCCGTCTTGATCCGGGCGATGTCGCCGGCGAACTGCATGGCTTCCTGGTAGCGCCTGCGCGGCACGTCGTCGTGATCGATGATGCCCATCCAGTAGATTTCCGCACCGAAATGCGCCGGGCGCCAGCGGAAGAACAAAAGGCCGTCCGCGCCCCGGGCCACCGAGGTGAGCGCCATGCGGCGCATCTCGCCCGGTTCCGGCGTCATGGTGGAAAAGCCGGGTTGGCTGCCGAAGCCGGAGGCCTGTTCCGGCACGATGAAATTGCCACTGTATGCCCGGCAGATGTCGAGATGCAGGGCCTGCGTGGCCGGATGGCCGCCGGCGCGCTGCATTTCGTCATAGAGCATCGGATAGATGTCGAACCCCATGAAGTCCAGATCCCGGCCGAACTGGCCGCGGAAATCGATGTCGTCGAGCCTGCCCAGATTGTGGAAGATGAACCAGTCCGGATTGACGCGGCGCAGAATCTCCACTTGGTCGTGCTGGAAGGCGGCCGTCGCCTCCGCGAGGAACCGGTGATAGTCCTGCACATGGCCGGGGCTCGGGAAGGTCGGGTTCGCACGGCGCGGCACCGTGATCTGGTCGAAGTGGCCATAGGCGGTCGCCCAGAAATTGCCGCCCCAGGCGAAATTGAGCGCGTCGATCGTCTCATACCTATTGGCAAGATACCGGCGGAACTCCCGCTCCGTCGCTTCCGAATAGGAGGTCGAAATCGTGGTGTTCAGTTCGTTGTCGGTCTGCCAGCCGATGACGTTCGGATTGTCACGATAATGCTCCGCGAGCGCCTCGGTGATGCGCCGGCTGTGCATGCGATAGACCGGGCTGCTGGTATCGGCATGCTGGCGCGAGCCGTGACGGGCGGCCCGGCCGTTCTCGTCGACGCGCAGGACCTCGGGATAGGTGGCCGTCAACCAGCGGGGCGGCGTGGCGGTCGGCGTGCAGAAGATGGTATTGATACCCTCGGCCCCCAGGCCCTCGATCGCCCTGTCGAACAGCGAAAAGTCGAACACGCCCTCGCGTGGCTCGAAAAGGTGCCAGGCGAATTCGCCCAGGCGGACCACGTTGAAGCCCGCTGCCGCCATGCGCTGCGCGTCGCGCGCCCAGTCGCTCTCATCCACATGCTCCGGATAGTGCGGCACGCCGAGGAGGAAATCATCGAGATTCAGGGCACGCCAAACGGAAAGCGGTGCTGGAGGAGTGCGCCTCATGGCTACTATATCCTTTTTCAGATTCTTGCGACGGGCTTGAGAGCCGTCAGGGTTCGCCCGTCTGGATGGAAGAGGTAGGCATCGCGGGCGTCGAAGCCGATGGAGACCGGCGCGCCGGCCTGGAAGGGCTTGATGTCGCCGATCTGGATGGTAAAAGCGCCGGTGCCGCTGTCCGAGTCGGTGGCGGTCAGTGCGCCCGCATCGGCATACACGATGGTCTCGCGGCCGAGATATTCGGTCAGGCGCACCTGCGCGGGGAACGTCGCCGCGGCGGCCGCATCGTCGAGATGCAGCTTCTCCGGCCGGATGCCGACCGTCACGGCGTCGCCGATTGCAAGCGGTTCGGTCAAGTCGTCGAAAGCAACAGTCAGCCCGCCGGCGCAGGCGATCCTGGCGCCTCGACCGTCGGCCTCCACCACTTTTCCGGTCACGAAGTTCATGCGTGGCGCACCTAGGAAGCCGGCGACGAAGAGGTTGGCCGGGTTGTTGTAGAGCGCGAGCGGCGCGCCCACCTGCTCGATGCGGCCACGATTGAGCACAACGATGCGGCTCGCCATGGTCATTGCCTCGACCTGATCGTGCGTCACGTAGATCATGGTCGATCCCAGTTGCGCGTGCAGGGTCGAGAGTTCAACGCGCATCTGCGTGCGCAGCGCCGCGTCGAGGTTCGAAAGCGGTTCGTCGAACAGGAACACCTCGGGTGCGCGTGTGATGGCCCGCCCGATGGCGACCCGCTGGCGCTGGCCGCCCGAGAGCTGCTTCGGGCGCTTGTCGAGCTGCTCTTCCAGCCTCAGGATCGCGGCAGCGCGTGCCACGGCAGCATCGATCTCCGCCTTCGGGCGCTTGGCCATTCTCAGACCGAAGCCCATGTTCTCGGCAACCGTCATATGCGGATAGAGGGCATAGGATTGGAACACCATCGCGATCCCGCGGTCGCCCGGCTCTTCTTTGGTCACATCGCGCCCCTTGATGAGCAACCGTCCGGAGGAAACGGTCTCAAGGCCGGCGATCGTCTTCAACAGCGTGGACTTGCCGCAGCCGGACGGGCCGACCATCACTGCGAACTCCCCTTCGTCGATGGTGAGATTGATGTCGCGAAGTGCGTGGAAGCCGCCGTAGTGCTTTTCAATGTTCTGTATTTCAACGCTCGCCATAGAGAGCCATCCTTCGTCTTTTGTGCTTCAGCCCTTCACCGCGCCCACAGTCAGGCCGGCGATGAAATGGCGTTGCATGAGGAAAAACATTACGACCGGCGGGATCGCGATCATGACGGTTGCGGCGGCCACGAGATTCCAGGCCGAGACCCACTCTCCGCGCAGATTGTTGAGTCCTGCGGTGACAGGCTTCACCGCGTCACTCTGCGTCAGCACGATCGCCCAGAAATAATCGTTCCAGACGAAGGTGAAGGTGAGGATCGCCAGCGCCGCCAGAGCCGGGCGCACCAGGGGCACGACCACGTAGCGCAGCGTCTGATAGGGCGAGGCACCCTCCGAGCGGGCAGCCTGGAAGAGCTCGTCGGGAAGTGCCGCAATGAAGTTGCGCATGAAGAGCGTGGCAAATCCCGTCTGGAAGGCGATGTGGAAGACGATCAGCGCGTAAAAAGTGTCATAGAGGTCGAGCGACACCATCAGGTCGCGCACGGGGATCATCATGATCTGCGCCGGGAGGAAGTTGCCCCCGACGAAGAGCGCGAACATGAGATTCGCGCCGGGGAAGCGATGGCGGGAGAGCACGTAGCCAGTCAGCGTCGAGAGCACGAGGACGCCCAGGACCGATGGCAGGGTGATGATCAGGCTGTTCAGGAAGTACTTCGCCATGGCCGTCTGGGTGAAGACGGCCATGTAGTTCTCGACGAGATTGAAGCTCTTGGGCCAACCCCAGTAGTTGCCGGCCATGACCTCCTCGAAGGAACGGAGCGACGTCATCATCACCGTCATGAGCGGCAGGAGCCACAGGACGAGGACCAGGGCGACGAGCGACACATAGGCCGCGCGGCGTAGCGGAGCATGTTCGGGTATCGGACGCGGATACATCAGGCGGTCCCTTCTTCCGTCTCGAGAAGCGTGCGCAGATACCAGACGATGAAGGCCGCCATGATCGCGAAGAGCACCGTTGCTATCGCTGCTCCGTAACCGAAGCGATAGGAGAAAATGGACTGTTCATACATCTGGTAGGCGAGGACGGTTGAGGATCCGAAAGGTCCGCCGGACGTCATGACTGCAACCATGTCGAAGGAGCGAAGCGCGCCGATCACCGTCACGGCAAGGGCAATGAAGCTCACTTCGCGCAGTTGAGGCAGGATGACGTTCCACAGCATCGCCCAGCCCCGCGCGCCATCGACACGTCCGGCTCCGATCAACTCTTCGTTGAGATTGTTAAGACCGGCGAGAAACAGGACCAGGCAGAAGGCGACCTGCGGCCAGAGGGCGGCAACCACCACGGCGACGGTCACAAAATTCTCGTCCGACAGCAGCGCTGGCGCCGTTGCCCCGAAAGAGTCGAAGATCAGCGACAGCAAACCGAACGTCGGGTCATAGACCCAGGTGAAAACCACGCCCACGGTGACCGAAGCCAGCACCAGGGGAACGAAGAAAAGCGATTTCATCACGCGCATGCCCGCAATGGGCTGGTTCAGCAGAAGCGCAAGAGCGAGGCCGAGCGGCGGCGCCAGCATGAACATGGCGATCCAGATCAGATTGTTCTTGAGCGAGACGTAGAATTGCGGATCGTCTATGAGCTGCCTGTAGTTGGAAAGCCCCACCCATTGCATTTGTCCGACGCCGTCCCAGTCGTGAAACGACACCCAGACGGTCTGGATCGAAGCCAGGATGATCACGACGCCGAAGAGTATGGCACCGGGCAAAATGAATAGAGTTGGGGCCATCCAATGCCGATGGCGTCGCCAGAAACTGGACATCTGTCTGTTCTCTCAAAGGCCCGATTGTTCGATCGAAAAGTCCCCGCTCAATCGGGCGAGGAAGGTTCCGGGCAAGGGCGCATCCTTGATGTCTGCCCCTGCCCGACGTGCGGTCCGCATCGGGAGGGTTGACGCGACCGTTACCAATGCTTCAAGCTTTGAAGATGCGCTTGCGCGTGGCTTCGAGGTGCTCGAGAATCTGGTCGCGCCGCTCGGGTTTGGCCATGAATTCCTGGAAGCCCTTCAAGCCTTCCTGCGCCATGTCCGGATCGGTATCGCGGTCGTAATATTGTGCCGAACCTGCGACGGTTTTGAGCGACTCGACCGCGGCGTTAATCAGCGGATCCTTGCTCGGCGGGCAGTCGCTGCGCGGCGGCACGGCGCTCTCCGTCTCCAGGAAGGCAGAAAGGTTCTCAGGCTGATAGAAATAGGCCAGGAATTCGCGCGCGCCTTCCTTGTTCTTGGCGTTCTTCGGAACGTGGATCGAGTTCAGCGCGAAGTCTTCATAGCGCGCCATGCCCTTCGTGATTTCCGGGAACGGAGAGAAGGCGATCTGATCCTGCTGATGTTCGGGGAAGCCGTATTTGATGAAACCGGCCAGATCCATCATCGCGGCCTTCTTCTGCGCGAGCGCCGCGGCGGCCTGCTCCCAGCCAGAAGACGTATGATTCGGACTAAACAGATCGGCCTTGACCAGTTCTTCCCACTTGTCGAACACGGGCGTCAGCGCGGCATCCGTATAGGACATCTTCCCGTCCATGAGCGCTATATGCTTGTCGAGGCCGTTTATGCGCAGATTCATGTGATCGAACCAGCCGGCGGCGGGCCACATCTCTTTGGTGCCCATACTCACCAGGATCATGCCCGCCGATTTGGCCTTCTCCCCAAGGGAGAGAAGATCCTCGATCGTCGATGGCGCGGTCCAGCCCTTCTCTGCAAAAACGTCCTTGCGATAGAACAGACCCCAGAGCAGGCCGCCAAGCGGCAGCCCGTATTGCTTTCCGTCTACAGTTACAGCACCGGCCGCGGGGCCGAGGACGCTCTTATAGTTCTCGCGCTCGAAGAGGTCGGAAATGTCGTCGAACAGATCGCGCTTGACGAAGGCTTTCATGCGATTGCCGGAGAACCAGAAGCAAAGGTCTGGCGCACCGACGACGAGATAGCTGCGGATCGCGGTCTTGTGAGCCTCGTGATCCATGTTGTTGATAGTGACCTTGACCCCGCTCGCCTTCTCAAACTCGCTGGCCAAGCGCTGCAGCACATCGCGTTGAGCGGCGTTGCCGATGTTGGAAATAATTGTCACTTCCTTGCCCAGCGCCACGGCCGGGCAACCCAGCGCCACGCCGGCCAGCATCGTGCCGCCAGCGATCATGAACTGGCGGCGTGATGCGGCGATGCCGGACACCAGCGACGATATGTCTTTCAAAGCCATTTTCTCTCCTCCCAAGACACAGCTTCCCTATGTTCGAGCGAAAGCCGCTCGAACTTCCTCAGCTGCGAAAACGTTTGTTATCAATCTGACGAAACGCCTAAATAATTTCGTCTCGCCAGACTCTCCTCAATTGCCAACGATCTTAACTTAGCCTAGTTTTGAGAATACAACAATAATTAATTTACTAATTAAACTAATGAGGATAATGTGAGAGGAAACTCCAGTACGTCACGCGCCTTGAATCGGCGGTTGCTCTTGAAACTGTTGCGTGACCGTGGGCCAATTTCGCGCGCAGAAATGGCCTTGATCACTGGCCTCAGTCCGGCTGCCGTGACCTTCGTTGTTGCCGAACTCATGGACGAAGCCCTGGTCGTCGAGCGCGAGGCCATTGCGGGAGCCACCGGACGCCGTCCAGTGCCAGTTGATATTAACTATGACGCGCACTTGGCCGTAGGTTTCAAACTCAACCGGCACAGCATAGACTGCGTATTGACCGACCTTGCGACAACACCACTAGCTCTGATGGAAGCGGAGGTGGCAGATACCAGCCCCGAGGCCGTAATCGAAGTGATCGCCGCGACGATTCCGAGACTTCTCGCGCAATCCGGTCGCTCGCAGAGTGCGGTCATGGGGCTTGGCGTATCGATCCCTGGCGAAATAGACGCTTCGAACGGGATTTGTCTGCAGAGCCCGCGATTCGGATGGCAGAACCTGGCATTCGCATCGCTTGTGGCCGAGCGCGTCGATGTTCCTGTATGGATCGACGACGATGTCAACGCCTTTGCCGTGGCGCAGAAGCTATTCGGTGCAGGTCGCCAACATCGTAACTTCGCGGCACTAGCGATTGGCGCCGGTATTGGGTGCTCGCTCGTGATCAACGGCGAGATTTATCATGGCAGCCGCGGGGCAGCTGGCAAGATGGGACACAGCATCTCAGTGCCGGATGGGTATCTCTGCGAATGCGGGCGACACGGATGCCTTATGGCGCACGCCGCAGAACCATTCATGCTGGACGAATGGCAGCGCCGGATCGGCAAGCCGGTAACGCGGGCCGAGTTTGTTGGCGCCGTCGCCGCGGGCCGGGAGCCGGCAATCTCGATATTGAAAGATGCCGGGTCCAGGATCGGACGGCACCTTGCGGAGGTGGTCAATCTGTTCGACCCGGAGATAATCGTTGTTGGCGGCGAGGCCGTGGAGTTCGGTGAGGCTCTTCTTGCGCCGATACGGAAGACCATGGAGGAGTTTGTGTTTTTTGCGAGACCTGAACTCCTGCCGGACTGGGTGCCCAGTTCCTGGGCAAGAGGCGCTGCCGCCCTTGCAACCCAGAGCATATTCGATTTCGAACGCTCCCCAAGTAGCTGAGCAAGCTGATCTGCCGTTTTCGATCGCGGCGCAGGAAGCTTCGACCGGACGCTTACGCACAACGAGTATCTGGAGAAGCGGAGAAGCTGGAAGCCGGCGAACTCGGCCACTTGTGTTTCGGCGTGGAATATTGACCCCTCTAGCGGGGTGATCGGCGTCCAATTTTGACCCCCTTCATGTTTCGTCTGACCATCCGTTTTTTGACGACGGATGGAGGGGGAGTTGAAGCGAGTGGATACGATTGCGCGTGTTCGTCGAGCCTTCCATGTGCAGGGCTGGTCGGTGAAGAAGATCGTCCGGGAACTGCATGTGTCGCGCAACACGGTCCGCAAGATATTGCGGTCCAATGAGACCGACTTCTCCTATGAGCGAGAACGGCAACCATTACCGAAGACCGGCATCTGGAAGGCTGAGATCGAACGCTTTCTGGCGGCCAACGAGGGCAAGCCATCTCGGGAGCAACTGACTCTGATCCGGATTTACGAGGAGCTTCGGGGTCTTGGTTACGACGGCAGCTACGATGCGATCCGGCGCTATGCAAAAGGCTGGTCGAAGAGCCGGGGAGCTGTCACGGCCGAGGCCTATATTCCGCTCTATTACGCGCCAGGCGAGGCCTACCAGTTCGACTGGAGTCACGAGATCATTCTGATCAACGGGGTGACGACGACTGTGAAGGTCGCGCATGTCCGGCTCTGCCACAGCCGGATGATGTTTGCACGAGCCTATATGCGTGAGAGCCAGGAGATGGTGTTCGATGCGCACGACAAGGCCTTCGACTTTTTCCGAGGCACCTGCACGCGCGGCATCTACGACAACATGAAGACGGCGGTCGAGACTGTGTTCGTCGGAAAGGAGCGGCAATATAACCGTCGTTTCCTGCAGATGTGCAGCCACTATCTCGTCCAGCCTGTTGCCTGCACGCCTGCATCCGGATGGGAGAAGGGACAGGTCGAGAACCAGGTCGGCCTGGTTCGAGAGCGCTTCTTCACACCGCGCCTCCGGGTCAAAAGCCTGGATGAGCTGAATGTTTGGCTGCTCGACAAATGCATCGCTTACGCCAAGGCACACCGCCATCCCGAGCAGACAGAGCAAATGATCTGGCAGGTGTTCGAGGAGGAACGCGGCAGCCTCGTGCATTACGTCGGGCCGTTCGACGGCTTCCACAGCGTCCCGGCCTCGGTGTCGAAGACCTGCACGGTCCGTTTCGATAACAACAAATACTCCGTCCTCTCAACGGCGGTCGGCCGCCCTGTCGAGGTTCATGCCTATGCCGACCGGATCGTCATCCGGCAGGACGGGGTGAATGTCGGAGAGCATCAGCGTTGCTTTGGCCGGGGCGAGACCGCCTACAATCCTTGGCATTATGTGCCTGTTCTGGCTCGTAAACCCGGTGCTCTTCGTAACGGTGCACCGTTCAGGGACTGGGCGTTGCCAGCGGCGATGGAGAAGGTCCGCAAGCGATTGAAGGGCGTCCATGATGGCGATCGGCAAATGGTCACCATCCTTGCATGCGTTCCGACCGATGGTCTGGTGGCTGTCGATGCTGCCTGCCAAGAGGCGCTGGATCACGGCGTCTGCTCGGCTTCGGTGATCATCAACATTCTGGCCCGCAGTCGTGATCCGGCTCCAGCGGCAACTCTTCAAACCCCGGATGCGCTTCGATTGACCCATGAGCCGGTCGCCGACTGCGCCCGCTATGACAGGCTCAGGAGGGCAAGCTGATGGAACGCACACAGGTTCTCGAACTGATGAGCACGCTGAAGCTCTATGGAATGCGCAGCGCTTATGACGAGGTCATGGGCAATGGCATCAAACGGCAACACGAACCGCCGCGCATCGTCGGTGACCTCCTGCAGTCGGAGATCGCCGAGAAGCAGGCACGCTCCATTCGCTACCAGCTCAGCATCGCCAAGCTGCCGCTTGCCAAGGACATTGATGACTTCGACTTCACCGATACACCTGTGAATGAATCCCTGGTGCGGGAGCTGGCTACCGGCACCTTCGTCGCTGATCAGCGCAATGTCGTTCTCGTCGGCGGCACTGGAACAGGTAAGAGCCACCTGGCCATTGCGATTGCCCGTGCTCTCATCCGCAACGGAACACGCGGCCGCTTCTTCAATGTCGTCGATCTGGTCAACCGCCTGGAAACGGAAACGCGCAGCGGAAAGCAGGGACGAACGGCGGACTATCTCAATCGCCTTGACTTCATCATCCTCGATGAACTCGGCTATCTGCCCTTCGCCCAGGCCGGAGGCCAACTCCTGTTCCACCTGATCAGCAGGCTCTACGAGCGCACCTCGATCATCGTCACGACGAACCTCGCCTTCGGTGAATGGCCGTCAGTGTTCGGCGAAGCGAAGATGTCATGATGCCGTTTTCCTTGATCGTCTATTGCGTTGAAGTTGCATGCGAAGGTTGGAGATTTGCTCGTCGGACAAGGTGATCTGCCACGGTTGTCCCTTGACCAATTGTTTGCCGCTGATGAGGCCTCTGGCCAGGTACTTGAAGACCGTTTGCGAGGTAATTCCGAGGCGTTCCGCTGCTCCTTGCACAGAATAGGAGCAATCCGGCCACTGGCGCGGATTGAAGCCGGTTCCGTTGATTTTGACAGTTTGGATCGCCCATCGCTTTCTTAACTCATGAATGTTGCCGCTAGTGAACGTATGTCCGTGGGCGCTGATAAAGCCTTCTGCGTTCAGCATGTCAGCGATTTCCTTGTCCATCTTTCCATCGGCGTTGAGGGCCGTGACGCGAAGGCGCAGTTTCTCCTCGTCGGCGTAATCGGCATAGCCACGTACGCGCCGCTGCAACTGATGTTCTGTTATCGCTTCGCTTTGCCAGATGATTTTGAACCAGACCTGCCCCTGCAGGCGCTTCTGATCAATGATCACCTGCCTGATGACGAGACGCAGGATTGTTTTGCGCTCCGGTCCGGTCGTTGTCGGTGCATGCCAGAGACGGGGCAAGTCCTGTCCCATCAACTGGAGCGCCTGCAGATCTTGCTCATTGAGAACCAGCGGTTCGTTGTCTCGCCACCGTTCGTATTCGCGCTCGACATCCTCAAGCGCTCGCAACTTGTCCTCCCAGACCCGCTCCAGCGAACGAGCCACCAGACGGTTCTCTGGTTCGACCGCGTCGTATTGACGTCGGGCTCGTTCAGCCTCATAGCGAGCACGCTCTCGCCGAAGCGACCACTGGCGCTCAAGCTGATGTGTCTCGGCTTGCAAATGGTCAAGGGCGGCGACCGCAATCGCGATGCTGTCGGGAGACAGGGCATCAAGCAAAACCTGCTCCACTGTTGCATCGACCGGCAGGGCACGGACCTCCTGGCAAAGTGGGCCGGCATCTTGATCGCGATCGGCGCGGCATGTGTAAACGGGATAAGACGCATCGGGTCCGGTATAACGGATGCTCATCCGTCGCCCGCATCGACCGCACACGGCGATCCCTTGCAAAAGCGCGGCTCCCTTACGCGGCGCTCCCGTATGGCCGGCGTCGTAGTGGTTGACATTGTCGGCCAGTCGGTTCTGGTTTTCCATGAATTCCTCCCAGCCTATGTAACCGGGATGAGCCGCTTGCAGGCAAACTTCCCAGTCTTCAATGGAAACCTTGCGTGACTTACAACAGTGAACGCCTTGACGAATTCGCCCGCTTTCCAGACGCCGCCGGCCATAAACATAAGCGCCGGCATAGGCAGGATTATGAAGAATTCCGAGCACGCGAGGGCTGTTAGCTTCACGCCAGACAACGCCGTGGGGTTCCGGTCCCCGCAAAGGCCGCATTGGTAGAGGTAATTCTTTCGCCCTGAGATAGCGCATGACGGCGCGGGCGGTCCCCAATTCGCGGAATTTGGCAAAGACGAGAGCAAGCCTAGCCTGAACCTCCTCGTCAGGATTAAGGGTGATCGTCCCACTGATATCACGTGCAAGGCCGGCCGGCAGGGGGATCTTCAGTTCCCCACGCGCCGCCTTCTGGCGTTCGCCACGATGGAGGCGTTGCCTGATCTGATGCAATTCCGCCTCACTCATGATCCCCGACAGGCCGAGGAGCAGCCGGTCATGATAGGCGCAAGGATCGTAGAGGCGTTCGCCGTCAGCGATGATCACGCCAAACATCGCGCAAAGGTCAAGTAACTGATGCCAGTCCCGATTGTTACGAGCCAGACGAGACGCATCAAAACTGACGACCATGCCAGCCTGGCCTAGGCCGATCTCGGCAATCAGCTTCTGGAAGCCAAACCGTTCAGCGCTGCCGGATCCTGATTTACCGAGATCATCGTCAATGACGCATATCCGTTCGTGGGGCCAGCCGAGAGCAACAGCTCGGTCCACAAGCCGATACTGAAGTTGGGTGCTCTCCTGATGATGGCGAACCTGCCCGGCAGAAGATTGTCGAATATAGATATAGGCCGTCTTGCTGCGGTGTGCAGTCGAAAGGCGGCCATCGTCGCTATCGACTCTGCTCAGCATGATGGTTCGTCTCCGCCAGTCTGTTCGCCGGCCGCTTCCGCCATAAAAGCTCGGCAATCACCTTGGCGATCTGCGCCTTTCTTTCCTCCGAAAGGCTTTGCCAGGGCCGCGGCAAATTCTTCATGCTGGACTGCTGCAGGGGTACTCGGGACGCTACACAAGACATTCTCGACTGCTGTCGTGTCATCGCGAATCACCTCGGGCGTAGAAAGGGCCAAGGTGCGGCGCAAATGGCGCATCAATGTGAGCAAGGTGGCAACGTCGATACGAGGGATCGATATTGAGCGCTCGCGGGCCTCCACCAGAGGCACAGAAAGATCGGTTTGATTGCGGCGGATTGATCGATGGCGCCCGTTTCGCAGCTTAACAACGATGAAGTCGCGACCGCGGGTCGTCTCAAGCGAAACCAGCTCAAAACGCTGCCCGTAAAGACCGTGACGAGGGTTTGTAATCGTGACATGAGATATATGCCCATCAAGAAGTGGGGCATTCTGCGATGATCGGTGATGCCAAGATGACGACGGCGCTCCTCGACCGCCTGACCCATCATTGCGAGATCGTCGAGACCGGAAACGAATCCTGGCGCTTCAAGAACCGCTCTCAAAGCTAAAGCCGAAGAGCACCATCACCCGCACTTGGCCTACCCTATGCAACCCCGGCCAGCGCCGGGCAGGCCAAGCGCTAATCGACTACAGGGGGTGAAGATTGGACGCCGATAGGGGGTCAACATTCCGAGCCGATTGACAGCCACTCGACCCGGAGACCAAACAAAAAGAACTCCACCAGAGCTATCTGGAGGAGTTGGCGTCGAACCGGCTTGGGTGGCGGAGTTTGCAATTATCGTTGGTTGCGGGGGCAGGATTTGAACCTGCGGCCTTCAGGTTATGAGCCTGACGAGCTACCGGGCTGCTCCACCCCGCGTTATCCGATTTTTGCTTTAGCAAAATATCTCCGCCTTCGGCTTTAGCCGAATGGCGGTATGCGCTTGGGCTGTGTTGGCAGCCCTTTTGTCTGTTATCCGGCGTGTATATTAGCGAAGCAAAAAGGCCGCTTGAGGGCGGCCCGGTTGTTTGGCTGAGCCGGAAGGCGTGTCGAGAAGATGGTTTTTGTTGATCATGCAGCTTATCCGAAGGCTTTGGCCTTCTGGCGCATGATTTGGTTTGTTTTCTTGCCTTTAATAGACCTGGCAGCGACCTACTCTCCCGCGTCTTAAGACGGAGTACCATCGGCGCTGGGGCGTTTCACGGCCGTGTTCGGAATGGGAACGGGTGCAGCCACCCCGCAATAACCACCAGGTCAACTAAGGGCAAGATTTACACCTGCAGTGCAGGTGTAAATCTTGGTTTTTGCTTGGCGCAGATGCCCTATCCTTCTCGCTTCCGCTCGAAGGGGACCTGCGCCGGCCATACTGCACCCTCCGTAAGGAGGCTCCATCTGGCAAACCAAGTTTCACACCGCAGATGCGGGTAAAACCAAAAATGAGAAGCTGGTTGAAGTCTGAGACTTCATTTGTTTTGAACACGTCTTTTCTAAGCTGCTTTTGGCACATCCGGAGCAGAGCTCCGCAAGGCCAAGGGCCGTCGCGTCTCGTGACGCGGCCCGTCCGGAGCGCAGTGATTGAAGATCACGACCGTCAGGACAAAACAGCTTGGGATCATTGAAGCGCCTAAGGCGCTTCGATGAGCAGTAGCAATGAGAACAATCAAGCCAATCGAACGATTAGTACCGGTAAGCTTCACACATTGCTGCGCTTCCACACCCGGCCTATCAACGTGGTAGTCTTCCACGGTTCTCAAGGGAATACTCGTTTTCAGGTTGGTTTCCCGCTTAGATGCCTTCAGCGGTTATCCATTCCATATATAGCTACCCTGCTATGCGGCTGGCGCCACAACAGGTCCACCAGAGATATGTCCATCCCGGTCCTCTCGTACTAGGGACAGATCCTGTCAATATTCCTACACCCACGGCAGATAGGGACCGAACTGTCTCACGACGTTCTGAACCCAGCTCACGTACCGCTTTAATTGGCGAACAGCCAAACCCTTGGGACCTGCTCCAGCCCCAGGATGCGATGAGCCGACATCGAGGTGCCAAACAACCCCGTCGATATGGACTCTTGGGGGTCATCAGCCTGTTATCCCCGGCGTACCTTTTATCCGTTGAGCGATGGCCCTTCCACACGGGACCACCGGATCACTATGACCGACTTTCGTCTCTGCTCGACTTGTCAGTCTCGCAGTCAGGCGGGCTTATGCCATTGCACTCGACGACCGATTTCCGACCGGTCTGAGCCCACCATCGCGCGCCTCCGTTACTCTTTCGGAGGCGACCGCCCCAGTCAAACTACCCACCATACACTGTCCCGGATCCGGATAACGGACCGCGGTTAGACATCCATGACGATAAGGGTGGTATTTCAAGGATGGCTCCACGAGAACTGGCGTCCCCGCTTCAAAGCCTACCACCTATCCTACACATGCCGACACGAATGCCAGTGTAAAGCTATAGTAAAGGTGCACGGGGTCTTTCCGTCTGACCGCAGGAACCCCGCATCTTCACGGGGAATTCAATTTCACTGAGTCTATGCTGGAGACAGCGGGGAAGTCGTTACGCCATTCGTGCAGGTCGGAACTTACCCGACAAGGAATTTCGCTACCTTAGGACCGTTATAGTTACGGCCGCCGTTTACTGGGGCTTCGATTCAAAGCTTGCACCTCTCCTCTTAACCTTCCAGCACCGGGCAGGCGTCAGACCCTATACGTCGTTTTGCAACTTCGCAGAGCCCTGTGTTTTTGATAAACAGTCGCTACCCCCTGGTCTGTGCCACCCCAACACACTTGCGTGCAGTGGGGTCACGCTTCTTCCGAAGTTACGCGTGCAATTTGCCGAGTTCCTTCAGCATAGTTCTCTCAAGCGCCTTGGTATACTCTACCTGACCACCTGTGTCGGTTTCGGGTACGGTCTATACGGTGGAGCTATTTCCTGGAACCGCTCCGCTGCCCAACCAATCCAATAAGGTTGAACAACTTGTGCAATCCGTCACTACCACCAGGCCCACGAATATTAACGTGGTTCCCATCGACTACGCATTTCTGCCTCATCTTAGGGGCCGGCTAACCCTGCTCAGATTAACTTTAAGCAGGAACCCTTGGTCTTTCGGCGAGGGAGTCTCTCACTCCCTTTATCGTTACTCATGTCAACATTCGCACTTCCGATACCTCCAAAAGCCCTCACGGGTCTTTCTTCACAGGCTTACGGAACGCTCCGCTACCACACGTATCACTACGTATCCTCAGCTTCGGTGCATGGCTTTAGCCCCGTTACATTTTCGGCGCAAAGACCCTTATTTAGACCAGTGAGCTGTTACGCTTTCTTTAAATGATGGCTGCTTCTAAGCCAACATCCTGGTTGTTTTGGGATCCTCACATCCTTTCCCACTTAGCCATGACTTGGGGACCTTAGCTGGAGGTCAGGGTTGTTGCCCTCTTCACGACGGACGTTAGCACCCGCCGTGTGTCTGCCGACTAGTACTCCTCGGTATTCGGAGTTTGGTTAGGATCAGTAAGACGGTGAGTCCCCATAGCCCATCCAGTGCTCTACCCCCGAGGGTATTCGGTCGACGCACTACCTAAATAGTTTTCGCGGAGAACCAGCTATTTCCGAGTTTGATTGGCCTTTCACCCCTAGCCACAAGTCATCCCAATCTATTGCAACAGATGCGGGTTCGGTCCTCCAGTTGGTGTTACCCAACCTTCAACCTGCTCATGGCTAGATCACTCGGTTTCGGGTCTAATGCGACGAACTGAACGCCCTGTTCAGACTCGCTTTCGCTGCGCCTTCACCTATCGGCTTAAGCTTGCTCGTCACACTAAGTCGTTGACCCATTATACAAAAGGTACGCCGTCACCAATTATGGCTCCGACTGTTTGTAGGCAACCGGTTTCAGGTTCTATTTCACTCCCCTTGTCGGGGTGCTTTTCACCTTTCCCTCACGGTACTTGTTCGCTATCGGTCATGCACGAGTACTTAGGCTTGGAGGGTGGTCCCCCCAATTTCAAACAGGATTTCACGTGTCCCGCCTTACTCAAGGACAATGAGTGTTCTACATGTACGGGGCTATCACCCGCTACGGCCGGACTTTCCATTCCGTTCCACTTTATTCCTCATTGCCACTGGCCTGGTCCGCGTTCGCTCGCCACTACTTGCGGAGTCTCGGTTGATGTCCTTTCCTGCAGGTACTTAGATGTTTCAGTTCCCTGCGTTCGCTTCTTACCCCTATGTATTCGAAGGTAAGATACCTTATCACAATGCTTGGAAACCATTTTGGTTTTGACGCCAAACGATTGGCGACGCGCTCTGCGCTTGCGAAGCTCAAAGAGCTTCGATCCCTTTCCCAAGAGACTATCGAGGTAAAAGAATTCGGAGCATCAGCTCCGCAAGGCCAGAGGCCGTCGGCGATCGTTCGCCGTAACGTCGGACCAAAGGTCCGACAACCAAAATGATTTCCCAAGCATTTAAGGTGGGTTTCCCCATTCGGAAATCCATGGATCAAAGCTCATTCGCAGCTCCCCACGGCTTATCGCAGCGTATCACGTCCTTCATCGCCTGTGCATGCCAAGGCATCCACCAATTGCCCTTATTTCACTTGATCGTTCTCATTGCCAATGCTCATCCTTAGTTGGATTTGGAATTCCTATCCTTCTCGCTTGCGCTCGAAGGGGTTCCAAATCTGGCCATACGGCCAGCTCCAAAACTGCGGTTACCTTTTACAACCACAGTCAATCCAGATGCCATCGACGTGTTCGATACAATCCTCATCTGAAGGCACGCCGGTGCACTTCGAGGTCGTATCTTAAGACCAGCTTCTCGAGATCTGTCCGGGGATGCGCGGTCAGGCAACATCCATCAACATGCCGTCAGAGATGACCGGAAACACCAAAATCCCCAAGACCCGAAAGTCTCGAAGTTCCAATGGTTCAAATCACCAACAACAAACATGCCTTGAGTAACAAACTTCCTCCCTACCTCCAGTCCCTCCACCATATCCGATCGGCTAGATCATCCATGGTTTCGATGAGACTGGGCTCGGACATCAAAAGCAATCTTTCGATCACCCTCAACACCTGGAAGCTTCCAGACATATCTTCTCTTCACAATGTAATCAGAACAGGCATCAGGCTCGAACGAGCCGATGCAAACTTTATTTTCTCTCTTAGGATATGATGTTCGTTCCACCATGAATGGTGGAGCTGAGCGGGATCGAACCGCTGACCCCCTGCTTGCAAAGCAGGTGCTCTCCCAGCTGAGCTACAGCCCCAATTTGTTGAGCGTTC
>NZ_CAXUPP020000001.1:1222500-1742500 GCF_964252955.1 Pararhizobium sp. LjRoot238
ATCCGCCCGCCATTTCTTCAAGAAACTTCAGAGCGAGTTCGTCGGTCGCCAGCAGCGCCGCCGCCCTCGTTGGTGAGCGGTTTATAGTCCCAGCCCTCTTTCGAAGTCAACAGCACAATTTCAAAAAAATCACTTTTCTCATAAGTGCCTGTAATTACACAGATATTTCGCATGCTCAGCAAAAACACCCCCATTCCAACCAAAATCTACCGAATCCATCAGTTCAAATCTTGTCCATTCGGTCAAAAATCGGGAACACAGAATTTAACGGCGGATTTGGGTCATGCCTCACCCGCACAACGTCAAAAAATCCCGTCCTTTTCTCTGCCGGAAAACTCCTGCTAATCTCCCCTCACTTTGTATCACGGGAGATGGATATGTTGGTTCTGAATGAGGCCGAAACGCGCGCGGCACTGCCCTGGGGCGATCTGATCGAAGCGCTCAGAACAATGTTCCGGGACGGCTGCGAAATGCCGGTGCGGCATCACCATGATGTCGCGGTTCCCGGCGAGGATGCCGCAACCCTGCTTCTCATGCCCGCATGGCAACCCGGCAGCTATATCGGCGTGAAGATGGTTTCGGTGTTCCCGGGCAATAGCGGCCGCAATTTACCGGCGATCCACGGCAGCTACCTGCTCTCATCCGGAAAAACCGGCGAGTTGCTGGCGATCATCGACGGCGCCGAACTGACGGCGCGTCGCACCGCGGCGGCGTCGGCGCTTGCCGCCGATTATCTTGCGGCCAAGGACGCGCGCCGCATGCTGATGGTCGGCGCCGGGCGGCTGTCGTTGAACCTGATCGAGGCGCATGCGTCCGTCCGGCCCCTTTCCGAGGTGACGATCTGGGCACGGGACACGCGCAAGGCCGAGGCGACGTTGGCACAGCTTGACCTTCCCGGCGTCACCGTCTCGGTGTCCACCGATCTCGAGGCGGCTGCCCATCAGGCCGACATCATCTCCTGCGCCACCCTGTCATCCGAACCCCTCATTCGCGGCGACTGGCTGAAGGATGGCGCGCATCTCGACCTGGTCGGGGCGTTCAAGCCGAGCATGCGCGAATCCGACGACCGGGCGGTCGAGCGCGCCACTCTGTTCGTCGATACCCGCGATGGCGCCCTTTCCGAAGGCGGCGACCTGGTCCAGCCGCTGCGCGCCGGCATCATTGCGGCGGGCTCGGTCAGGGCGGATCTGGCAGAACTGACGGGAGGAAGGCATCCGGGACGCACTCAAGCCGGCGAGATCACCCTGTTCAAGTCCGTGGGTGCTGCACTCGAAGACCTTGCAGGCGCCATTCTCGCCTTCGAGCGTTCACGTCAGATCTGATTGCCGTCACCGGATCGTGATGGAGGTTGAAACCAGCCGACGTTGACGGATCACGGCCTTGGCTTACGCTTGGGCTGCGTACAACGGGGGTAATCGGGCATGATCATTTCGACGCGGCGGATGTTTACGGCAATGGTGCTGGCAGCACCGCTCGTTCTGTCGAACATCGGCATGGCAGGCGCGACCGACGCGGCAAACTGGGCACGTGTGCTCGACGAGGCGCGGGGGCAAACCGTGTACTTCAATGCCTGGGGCGGATCGGACAACATCAACGCCTATATCAGATGGGCGGGCGATCAGATGCTGTCGCGCTTCGGTGTCACCGTGGTGCAGGTCAAGCTCGACGATACGGCCAAGGCGGTCTCGACCGTGCTTGCGGAAAAATCCGCCGGGCGCAACCAGCATGGTTCAGTCGATCTGATCTGGATCAATGGCGAGAATTTTGCCGCGATGAAGCGCCAGAACCTTCTGTTCAGTCCGGACTGGGCAACCAAGCTGCCGAATTGGCGTTTGGTCGACATCGAGACCAAGCCGACGATAACAAACGATTTCACCATTCCGACCGAAGGGCTGGAAAGCCCCTGGGGCGCGGCGAAACTGGTGTTCTTTTATGACAGCGCCCGCACCGCGAAAGAAGATTTGCCCGATTCGGCGGCCGGTCTTCTGTCCTGGGCGAGGGCCTATCCGGGACGCTTCTCCTACCCGCAGCCGCCGGATTTCATCGGTTCGTCTTTCTTAAAGCAGGTGCTGAGTGAACTGATCGCCGACAAGGCCAAGCTGCAGAAGCCAACTGACGATGCGACCTTCACAGAGGATGTGGCGCCACTCTTTGCCTATCTCGACCAATTGCATCCGCTGCTCTGGCGCAAGGGCAAGGCCTTTCCGCAGAACTATCCGGACATGAAGCAGAAGCTGGCCGACGGCGAACTCGACATCATCTTCGCCTTCAACCCGGCGGAGGCATCGGCCGGGATCGCAGCCGGTGAATTGCCCGGCACGGTGCGCTCCTTCGTGTTTTCCGGCGGAACGCTCAGCAACACCCATTTCGTCGCTATTCCCTACAATGCCAATGCCAAGGCCGGCGCGCTGGTGCTTGCCAATTTCTTGCTGTCGCCGGAAGCGCAGGCACGCAAGCAGGATCCGAAAATCTGGGGCGATCCGACGGTTCTGGCATTGAGCAAGCTTTCCGAAGCGGACAGGGCAGCGTTCGCAGCACTTGCGCTCGGCATTGCGACCCTTCCGCCCGATCAACTCGGCCCTGCGCTGCCCGAACCGCATCCCGATTGGATGACACGGATCGAGGCGGAATGGATCAAGCGCTATGGGGCAGCAAACTGAGGGACGCCAAAACCGGTCGCGATATCAGGGGACTGAAATGAAGCGCCGCTTCATCCTGCCGAGCGTGATCCTTGCCATCGTCGGTTTGCCGGTTCTGGCCGGGCTCGCCGGCACGATCGGCCCGGCCTTCGGCTATCTGCCGGCGCTTGGCGGTGACGATCTCACCCTTGATCATATCGCCGCGCTCGCAACGCAGCCGCATCTCACGCGTTCCGCGCTGATCAGCCTGGCGACGGGGCTCGTCACGACGGGCATCTCTCTCGGGCTGGTCATGCTGTTTACGGCCGCCTATGCGGGAACGCCGATGTTCTCGCGGATCCAGCATCTGCTGTCACCGCTGCTTTCCGTTCCGCACGCAGCCGCCGCCTTCGGGCTTGCCTTTCTCGTCGCGCCTTCGGGGCTGGCGACGCGCCTCGTCTCGCCGGCACTGACGGGCTATGCCAGCCCGCCCGATTGGCTGGTGCCGCACGATCCGCTGGGATTGACGATGATGGCGGGGCTCGTCGCCAAGGAGATGCCGTTTCTCTTTCTCGTGGCATTGGCCGCCTTGCCGCAAGTGCCGTTGCGGGAGGCCCGGCACCTGTCGGCCAGTCTTGGCTACGGGCGCATCCGCGGTTTTCTCGTCAGCACCTGGCCGCTTGTCTACCGGCAAATCCGCCTGCCCGTTTTCGCCGTGCTTGCCTTTGCGAGTTCCGTCGTCGATGTGGCGATGATCCTCGGGCCCGATCTGCCGGCGCCCTTGCCGGTGCGCATTGCCGAATGGATGGCCGATAGCGATCTGCAGATGCGGTTTCTCGCCTCGGCCGGAGCGCTGCTCCAATTCGGGCTAACCCTGACGGCCATGGCACTCTGGCTCACCGTCGAGAAACTGGGCTCCCTTGTTCTGCGCCGTATGTCCGGATCCGGCGCTCGCCATGCCGATGACCAGGTGATCCGCGCGATCGCCTGCGCCGCCATGATGGTCTCGGCGGCGATGATCCTTCTTGGGCTTGCGGCACTGTTCGTCTGGTCGGTCGCCGGTCTCTGGCCATTTCCCGCGCTGCTGCCGCACTCCCTGACCCTGAAACCCTGGATGCGGGCCTTGCCGGAGGCCGCGGGGCCGATCATCACGACGATCGCCCTTGCCGGCAGTTCGTCCGCGCTTGCCCTGCTTTTGGCGATCGGCCTGTTATGGCGGGAGGATTTTCGCCCGGGGGGACTCCTGCAGCCGCTGCTTTACCTTCCGCTGCTCGTGCCACAACTGTGCTTCGTCTTCGGCCTGCAGATATTGGGCCTCATGCTCGGGTTCGGGTCCTCCTTCGCGCTCCTGCTGCTCGTTCATCTGATCTTCGTGCTGCCCTATGTCGTGCTCTCCCTGTCGCAGCCGTGGCAGGCTTTCGACCGGCGTTACGAAAGGGTGGCCGCCGGGCTTGGAAAGACGCCGCTCACCATCCTGCTTCGCATTCGCCTGCCGATGCTGACGCGGGCCTGCCTCACAGCCTTTGCGGTCGGCTTTGCGGTTTCCGCCGGGCTTTACCTGCCGACGCTTTTGATCGGCGCCGGGCGAATCGTGACCATCACCACCGAGGCGGTCGCCCTGTCCTCGGGTGGGGACCGGCGCATCATCGGGGTTTACGCATTGTTGCAGACCATCGTTCCCTTTGTCGGATTTCTCATTGCATCGCTGGTGCCGCACTTGCTATTCCGCGACCGGCGCGCGATGAGGATTTGAATGAAACCCGACGGCAAGACAGACGGCCTCTATCTCGATGAGATTTCCATCAGTCTGGCTGGCCGGACGCTGCTGCGCATATCGGCGACTGTCCGCCCCGGCGATATCCTGACCGTCATGGGGCCGTCCGGCTCCGGAAAATCCGCCCTGCTTGCCTATCTCGGCGGCTTTCTCGATCCGGTCTTCACCGGCAGCGGCCGCGTCCTCATCGACGGTCGCGACTTGACCGGCATTCCCGCGGAGAAACGTCAGGCCGGCATGCTTTTCCAGGATCCGCTTCTGTTTCCGCACCTGTCCGTCGGCGGCAATCTTCTCTTCGGCCTGACGGCGTCAATCCGAAAGCGTCCGCAGCGCCAGCGTATGGCGGAGCAGGCGTTAGCCGACGTGGAGCTCGGCGGCTTCTTCGACCGGGATCCCGCCACGCTGTCCGGCGGACAGAAGGCACGGGTGGCACTCCAACGTGTGATGCTATCTGCGCCGCGCTTCCTGTTGCTCGACGAGCCTTTTTCGAAACTCGATACTAGCCTTCGCGAACAGACGCGCGCCCTGATTTTTTCCAGGGCAAAATCGGCGGGACTGCCGATCATTCTCGTTACCCATGACCGCACGGATGCGGAAGCGGCTGGAGGACAGGTTGTCACCATCGGCGAGGAGACCGGTCGATGAGCGTGACGAGCACCCTGCCGGACTTGCCGGTAAAGGCTATGCTTCCGAAACTTGGGCAGGCTTTGGCGCAAGCGCCCTCGCTCGTGTTGTCCGCCCCGCCGGGTGCCGGCAAGACGACATTGGTGCCACTCTTCCTGCTGGAGCAATCCTGGCGCGGCGATGGCCGGATCATTCTGCTCGAGCCGCGGCGCCTTGCGGCCCGCGCCGCCGCCGGCCGCATGGCAAGCCTGCTTGGCGAGACGGTGGGCGAGACGGTGGGCTACCGTATGCGGCTCGACAGCCGGGTATCGGCCAAGACCCGCATCGAAGTGGTAACCGAGGGCGTCTTTGCCCGCATGCTGCTCGACGATCCGGAACTGCCCAATGTTTCGGCCGTGCTGTTCGACGAATTTCATGAGCGCTCGCTGGACGCCGATTTCGGGCTGGCGCTGGCGCTCGACGTGCAGCAGGCGCTGCGCGACGACCTGAAGCTGATCGTCATGTCGGCGACGCTGGACGTCGAGCGTGTTGCCGGGCTTCTCGGCGGCGCCCCCGTCATCGAAAGCCAGGGGCGCAGCTTTCCGGTGGATGTGCGCTATCAGGAACGACCGTCCACCGAACGGGTCGAAGATGCCGTGACGCGAACGATCATCGAAACCCACCGCCAGGAAACGGGTTCCATCCTTGCCTTTCTGCCGGGGCAGGCGGAAATCACCCGCACGGCCGAGCGGCTGGAAGGTCGGTTCGACGCGACCACCGTTGTCACGCCGCTCTTTGGCAATCTCAGCCAGAAGGAGCAGGACGCGGCGATCCGCCCGGCACCTGCGGGCACGCGCAAGATCGTGCTGGCCACCTCGATCGCCGAAACGTCCATCACCATCGACGGGGTTCGTATCGTCATCGACAGCGGGCTTCAGCGGCTGCCCGCCTTCGAGGCCTCCACCGGCATCACCCGACTGGAGACTGTCCGCGTCTCTCGCGCCTCCGCCGACCAGCGAGCGGGCCGCGCCGGACGCACGGAGCCGGGCATTGCCATCCGTCTCTGGCATCAGGGCCAGACAGCAGCGCTTCCGGCCTTCACGCCGCCGCAAATTCTCGCGAGCGACCTGTCCGGTCTCGTGCTTGATCTTGCCCATTGGGGCGTGACCGATCCAGCTGGGCTCGCCTTTCTCGACCCGCCGCCGGTAACGACATGGCAGGAGGCGAAAGCGCTGCTCATCCAACTTGGCGCGCTCGATGCCAATGGTGCGCTGACGGCGCGCGGGAAGCAGATCCGCCAGCTGGCCCTGCCGCCGCGTCTGGCCGCCATGGCCGTTTCGGCGGCAGAGGAGGGACAGGCGTATGAAGCATGTCTTCTGGCCGTTCTCCTGACCGAGCAAGGATTAGGTGGAAATGGTGTCGATCTCGAAGACCGGCTGCGTCGTTTCAAGTCCGAGCGCGGCGATCGTGCTGATGCCTCGCGCGGCCTTGCCCGGCGAATGGCAAAGGGTTTGAGTGCCGGCAAGGAGGCGAACGATGCGGTGCAGCCGGGTATCCTGCTGATGCACGCCTTTCCGGACCGGATCGCCTTGCAGCGCGGAGGGCGCGGACGTTTCGTCATGGCCAATGGCCGCGGCGCGGAACTGCCGGAAACCGAGCGACTGGCCGGCGCTTCGATGCTGGTCATTGCCGACCTCACCGGGCGTGCCGGCGGTCAACGCATTCTTGCCGCCGCCGAAATTTCCCGCGCCGATGTCGAAGCCCATATGCCGGACGCGATGATTCGCGAGGACCAGACGTTCTTCGACAAGCCAAGCCGGCAGGTCCGGGCAAGGCGGGTGACGCGCCTCGGCGCCATCGTTTTCGAGGAGACGCCGCTTCCGCGACCGCGGGGCGAACCAGCCGCTCGTGCGCTCGCCGAAGGCCTGCGCCAACTCGGTCTGGCGGTTTTGCCATTCTCCAGGGAAGCTGCGCAATTGCGCGACCGGAATTGTTTTCTTTACCGCACCATCGGTGATCCCTGGCCGGATATGTCGGACGACAGCCTGCTGGCGCGGCTGGAGGATTGGTTCGTGCCCTTTCAGGGTGAGACGCGGGGCATCGACGACATCAGCGCCGCCAGCCTTTCCGAAGGGTTGCAGTCGCTGGTGCCGCACGAGATTGCCCGCGATTTGACACGCCTCGCGCCGACCCATTTCGAAGCGCCGACCGGACAGCGCCATCCGATCCGTTACGACGGCGACGAACCGGTTCTGTCCATCCGCGTGCAGGAGCTCTTCGGATTGAAGGCTCATCCGTCGATCGGTGGCGGACGGCTGCCATTGCTTCTGGAATTGATCTCGCCCGGTCACAAGCCAATGCAGACCACGCGGGATCTGCCGGGATTCTGGGCCGGGTCCTGGAAGGATGTTCGCGCCGATATGCGCGGCCGCTATCCGAAACACCCCTGGCCGGAGGATCCGGCAAACGCGCTGCCGACGACACGGGCAAAACCACGTGGTACATGAAGCGCAGTGACCTTGACGACAGGAAACCGGATGACCGTGGCAGTAATCGAAGGCGATGAACCGACCACAAGCCGCGTGCTACGGCTGCAGACGATCGTTCGCCTGCGCTGGCTGGCGGTCGGCGGGCAATCGATCGCAGTGATCATCACCGCCTTCTGGCTGCAATTCCCTTTGCCGCTGATTGCCTGCTCCTCGCTCATCGCCTTTCTTGCCTGGGTGAACGCCTATCTGACGATCCGCTACCCGCCGACGCACCGGCTGCAGCCGCCTGCGGCCTTTGCCCTGCTCGGCATCGACCTGGCACAACTGACAGCGCTTCTCTTCATCACCGGCGGCCTTGCCAACCCCTTTGCGCCGCTCGTTTGCGTGCCGGTCATCATCTCGTCTGCCTCGCAACCCAAGTGGCACAGCGTCGCCCTGGCGGTCCTCGCCATTCTTGGAATCACCGCGCTGGCATTCACGCCCTTTCCGCTGCCGTGGTATCCGGGCGTCGTGCTTCTGGTGCCGACGATCCTGACGGCGGGCTTCTGGTTCGCCATCGTCTCGACCACGGCCTTTGCGGCTTTCTACACTTACCGCGTCTCGCTGGAGGCAAGCGAACTTTCCGAGGCGCTGACAGCAACGGAACTGGTCCTGCAGCGGGAAAAACATCTATCGCAGCTCGACGGGCTGGCAGCCGCAGCAGCGCACGAACTCGGAACACCACTTGCTACCATCAGCGTCGTCGCCAAGGAGATGGAACGTGAGCTCGGCGACGACCCCCGTTTTGGCGAGGATGTGCAACTGTTGCGCAGCCAGAGCGAACGCTGCCGCGATATCCTGCGGCGGTTGACGACCCTGTCTTCCGAAAACGAAGCACATATGCGGCATCTGCCGCTGTCGTCGCTGATCGAGGAGGTGATGGCGCCGCACCGCGAATTCGGCATCCAGATCAGCCTTGTCGAAAAAGGCGACCGCGCCAGCGAGCCCGTCGGCAACCGCAATGCCGGCATTCTCTATGGCCTCGGCAACCTCCTGGAAAACGCGGTCGACTACGCCAAAAAGGAAGTGACGGTGACTGTCGCGCATACACAGGAAATCGTCTCGGTCACCATCGAGGACGATGGCGACGGTTATGCGCCCGACATTCTGAGCCGGATCGGTGAGCCCTATGTGACCAAGCGCCAGAAGGATGACAGCGCCGGCGGGCTGGGTCTCGGGCTGTTCATCGCCAAGACGCTGCTGGAGCGCTCGGGCGCCAAACTGACCTTCGAAAACGGTGGCCCGGAAAAGCCGGGCGCGCGCGTTAGCGTCGAATGGCCGCGCATGCTGATGGACACAAAACTGTCAAAATGACTTTACGGCGTTTTGAACCGGGAATATGCGAACTTACATGGAGCGCAGGAAAAATGAGACTTGTGCCAAGGATTGCGACATGACGGAAAGAACCACCGAACAGGCAGCCGCCGCCGGTGACGGCAAGCTGGATGCCTCGCTGATCGGAGCCGACACTTCCCTGCTGATCGTCGATGACGACGCCCCCTTCCTGCGCCGCCTTGCTCGCGCCATGGAGACGCGCGGCTTTTCTGTCGATATCGCCGAATCCGTTGCCGAAGGCATCGCCAAGGCGAAGACCCGCCCGCCGAAACACGCGGTCGTCGATCTGCGTTTGGGCGACGGCAGTGGGCTGGACGTGATCGAAGCGATCCGCGCCCGGCGCGACGACACCCGCATCATCATGCTGACCGGCTATGGCAACATCGCCACCGCGGTCAACGCCGTGAAGCTCGGCGCCGTCGACTATCTCGCCAAGCCGGCCGATGCCGACGACATCTTCGCCGCCCTGGTGCAGAAGTCCGGCGAACGCGCCGAGCCGCCGGAGAACCCGATGTCGGCGGACCGCGTCCGCTGGGAACATATCCAGCGCGTCTATGAAATGTGCGAGCGCAACGTCTCCGAAACGGCCCGCCGGCTCAACATGCACCGCCGTACTTTGCAGCGCATCCTGGCGAAACGTGCGCCCAAATAAGGCGTGTTTGTCTTAGCTTTCGCTGTCGAGAGAACCGGGAACGTTTTCCCGCATATTCGGGCTGGTGTCGCCTGCGCGATCCGCCGACCATTCGGCCAGCATCAGCCGCTGAGCCGCAACGCGCGCGAAATTGAGGGATACCGACTTTCGCGTCGGGGCCGCGAGCCTGTGTTCCGGCGCATCGCGGATCATCTCCGCATCATAACCGTCCGACAGCAAAAGCCCGCACTCCTCCGGAAAGATATCGAGCGGCACGCCGCTGTGAGTCGCGAAGTAAAGCCGGTCCGAGTGCATGCGATAGTCCGGCCACTTCCGATCGACACGAAAATCCTCGATCGACGTCTTGATCTCGATAATCCAGATGTCGCCCTTCGGCGATATGGAGATCAGATCCGCCCGCCTGCCGCTCGCAAGCGTCAGTTCCGGCAACACCGCATGGCGCATTTCATGCAAGAATCGTTGCACGCCGCGGCGCACCATGAGCGCGCGCTGCGACTGCCGCCCGTCGATCAAAGGACTATCGTTGTGGATAGAGAGAATCGCCATGCATTAAACTCTGGCACAAGGCCGCTTTTGTTGCAAAAAAACACTCCGTGGGGTTTTTGAAACATCCGGCAGAAATGCTGCACGGCATTCACTTGCAATCGGGATGTTAATCGAAAATAAACCATAATCGCCGATGGTCGAGCCGACCCAGATATTCTTAACTTCATTTTAAGAGACACCCATGCGCTTCCGCAATGCAGTTCTGCTGTGCAGCCTCGCGGCCACCCTCGCTTTGGCCAGTTGCTCCACCGCACCGATCTCTCCCATCGGTGAAAAAGTCGCGACCAACCAGATTTTCTCGAATGGCTACGGTCCGGTCGAGGATCACGGCTACGCTCTGCCGGCGATCCCGATCAACAAGGTCAACGAACGCTTCCACCGTCAGATCGTCGACTATACCACGGCTGAAAGGCCCGGCACGATCATCGTCAACACGCCGAACCGTTTCCTCTATTTCGTGCTGCCCCGCGGCAAGGCCGTTCGCTACGGCATAGGTGTCGGCAAGGCGGGCTTTGCGTGGGAAGGCCGCGCCTATGTCGCCTGGAAGCAGGAATGGCCGACCTGGCATCCGCCGAAGGAAATGGCCGAGCGCAAGCCGGAAGTGGCGCAATATGTCGAGGACGGCATGGGGCCGGGACTACGCAATCCGCTCGGCGCGCGAGCGATGTACCTGTTCAACGACGAAGGCAAGGATACGCTGTTCCGTATTCACGGATCGCCGGAATGGGCATCGATCGGCACCGCCGCCTCTTCGGGCTGTATCCGAATGATCAACCAGGACATCATCGATCTCTACGCCCGCGTCCGCCCGGGCAAGAACACCCGCGTCATCGTCCAGCAGTAACCGCTGGCGCGAACAGCGCAGATGCTTTCAAATCCCCGGCCCGTCCGGGGATTTTTGATTCGGGGGGCTTTACGCGTCCCGGCGAAGCACCATACCGGCATGATAAAGAATGCCATCGACAAAATCCCCATCGGCGGTAAAGCCGGTGTCGTCGATATAGTCGATGTGGTCGCCGGTCATGACGTAACGACCCTGATAGGCGCTTTTCCGCTTGCCCCGCGCCTCGTCGTGGCGGCCGCCCGGCAACAGCTCATGGCGGATGTAGCCGTCGGCTGTGACCCATATACCGACATAGGAATGATTGTCCGTTGTCATGACTATGCCTCCTATCCACCGACGATGCCGTGCACACCGGATGGACAGGAGAATGCACGCGAAGACGCGAGCAGCGGTAGATCGATATTGCGAAGTTTTTGCCTGATCCTGCAAAATGACGAACAGCCAAGCAAATTTGAACTGGAGCTACGCCGCCTGACTTGCCTTCAACTCCAACCGGCGGCGATGCAGGACCGGTTCAGTGTAGCCGTTTGGCTGTTCGCGGCCCTTGAGGACCAGCTCGAGCGCCGCCTGGAAGGCGATGGAACCGTCGAAATTGCCGGCCATCGGCGTGTAAGCCGAATCACCTGCGTTCTGCCCATCAACGACAGACGCCATGCGCTTCATCGTCTCGACGATCTGCGTTTCGGTGACGACGCCGTGATGCAGCCAGTTGGCCATATGCTGGGCGGAAATGCGCAGGGTCGCGCGGTCTTCCATCAAGCCGATATTGTTGATGTCGGGAACCTTGGAGCAGCCGACGCCCTGGTCGATCCAGCGGACGACGTAACCGAGAATGCCCTGCGCATTATTGTCGAGTTCGCGCTGGATTTCCTCCGTCGTCCAGTTCGGCCGCGATGCGACCGGGACAGAGAGGATATCGCCGAGTTTTGCCCGCGCCCGGCTCGTCAAGCCTGCCTGAACAGCGGCGACATCGACCTTGTGATAGTGCGTTGCGTGCAGTGTCGCAGCCGTTGGCGACGGAACCCAGGCCGTGTTGGCACCGGCCTTCGGATGAGCGATCTTCTGCTCCAGCATCGCCGCCATCAGGTCGGGCATCGCCCACATGCCCTTGCCGATCTGGGCATGGCCGGACAGGCCGCATTGCAGCCCGATATCGACATTCCAGTTCTCATAGGCCGCGATCCAGGCCGCCTGCTTCATGTCGCCCTTGCGGATCATCGGGCCGGCTTCCATCGAGGTATGCATCTCGTCGCCGGTGCGATCGAGGAAACCGGTATTGATGAAGACGACGCGCTCCTTCGCTGCGCGAATGCATTCCTTCAGATTGACGGTGGTGCGGCGCTCCTCGTCCATGATGCCCATCTTCATCGTGTCGGGCGCCATGCCGAGCGCCTCTTCGACGCGGCCGAAGATTTCCGAAGCAAAGGCGACTTCTTCCGGACCGTGCATCTTCGGCTTGACGACATACATCGAGCCTTCGCGCGAATTCATCCGGCGGCCGTTCGGGCCGATATCGTAGAGCGCGATCAGACCGGTGATCATCGCATCCATGATCCCTTCCGGAACTTCGTTGCCATCTCGATCGAGAATGGCAGGGTTGCTCATCAGGTGACCGACATTGCGCACCAGCATGAGGGCGCGGCCTTTGAGCGAAATCTCCGATCCATCCGGGGCGGTAAAGCCGAAATCCGGGTTGAGCTTGCGCGTAAACGTCCTAGCCCCCTTGGTGACGTCCTCCTGAAGATCGCCCTTCATCAGGCCGAGCCAGTTGCGATAGACGACGATCTTGTCTTCCGCATCGACGGCGGCGACCGAATCCTCGCAATCCATGATCGCGGTAATGGCCGATTCGAGAATAACGTCCGAGATATGCGCCGGATCATCCTTGCCGGTCGCCGTCGAGGCATCGATAACGATCTCGATGTGCAGGTCATTCTTTTCCAGGAGCAGACGGGACGGTGACGCCGCATCGCCACGATAGCCGGCGAATTGCCCGGCATCGGCGAGTTTCGCAGCACCTGCCGCCGTCGAAATCGACAGGCTTCCGCTCGCGACCGAAAATCCGGTGACATCCTTCCAGCTTCCCCAGGCGAGCGGCGCGCTCGCGTCAAGGAAATCGCGCGACCATGTAATGACCTTCTGCCCGCGGACCGGGTTGTAACCCTTACCCTTTTCCGCACCGCCGTCTTCGCTGATTGCGTCGGTTCCGTAGAGCGCGTCATAGAGCGAGCCCCAGCGGGCATTGGCGGCGTTCAGCGCATAGCGCGCGTTCATGACCGGTACGACGAGCTGCGGCCCCGCGATTATAGCGATTTCCGGATCGACATTGCTGGTGGAAACGGAGAAATCCGGCCCTTCCGGTAGCAGATAGCCGATTTCCTTCAGGAAACTTTCATAGGCGGCCATATCGACGGGCGCACCGTTCTGCCGGTACCAGTTGTCGAGCTTCTCCTGAAGCGCGTCGCGCTTGGCCAGAAGCACGCGATTTTTCGGCGCCAGTTCATGAACGATCTGAGAAAAAGCCGAGTAGAATCGATCGGCGTCGATACCGGTGCCCGGCAATGCCTCGCTGACAAGGAATTCATGCAGGCCCGCATCGATTGCCAACCCATTCTTTTCAATCCGGCCCATCGGCAACTCCCTGAAATAACGCTCAAATCTGAGAGGCCGCAGTCTCTCACGGTTTCATTCCCTGTCAATCCAGCGAAAATGCGAAGAATTATTTCCAGAATGGAACAAATCAGTCTTGCGCGACGCGCGGACGGCCGCTGGCAACCGCCGTGAACCGTGCTTCGATGAGCCTTCGACTGCCCTCGACCTCGGGCGCATCGATATCCTCACGCATCATCATAGCCGGCTCGTCCGCGCCATTCGCCCGCGCCGAGGCCAGCGCCGCCGTTTCCGCCCGCTCCCGCGCGGATGCGAAGGCCTTGCCTTCATCCAGGAAACGGCTGCTCGGGCCCGCACCGTTGACGATGAAGATACCCTCTTCCGGCGTCGTGACAAAGACGGTCACCGAAGCCCGCACCTGGCCTACGACCGCGCCGACCGCATTGGCGACACCCGCTTCTTCCGGAATGCAGGACTCTGCGCGCAGCATTTCGGCGATAGCCGGATAATAGACCGGCGCGGAAGCGCCGAGCCCGACCAGCGGCCGGTCGAGCGAGAGGGAAAAGCCGACAATACCGCGCTCCCGCTTCAGCGCCCGATCGACGGCAAGCGACACGGCCGGGTCGATCGCCGCGCCATCCTCCGCCAGGCAGGAGGACAGAATGACTTCGGCGGACTGACGCGTCAGCCGGGCGACGATCAGTTCCGACAGTTCCTCGGCCGAGGCGGCAATCGGCTTGCCCGACCCGTCCTTGGTGCGCGCGGCAAGTTCCGCGCCCAGCCGCGCGGCCGTCACATTCCATTGCCCCTGGCGTCCGAGAACATGCATGGCGTCCGACGGCGTCAGGCCGCAGATATGCACGAGGCCGCGCGCCACCAACCGGTCCAGCGTCGCCTTCTGCGGGGTGCTCGTCAAAAGATGTTCCAACGACACCGGCACCGCGCCGATCCGCTCGTACAAGGCCTGTTCCTGCGTATGAAGACCGCTCGCCAGATGGTCCGGAAGGCCGGTGCGGACGGCGAAACGGCCGTCATGGCGGCCGACATGGGCCGTGCGCAACTGCCGTTCGAGCACGGAAATCACCGCATCCTCATGCTGGGCAGCCGCGAGGCTCAGAGGCAGGAACCGGCGCGGTCCGAGATCGATCTTCGCCTTGAGGCCGCGATCGTTGATGCGGACCTCCGAATCGCCGCCGAGGCCGAACGTGCGCATGGCGACCGCCTCGACCATGGTGCGGAAGCCACCGACAACGGCACCCTCCGCGTCGAGACGGGGGCGTCCCTGGTCAAGCACTGCGACATCCGTCGTCGTGCCGCCGATATCGGAAACGACGGCATTGTCGAGGCCGGTCAGATGCCGGGCGCCGACAAGGCTTGCGGCAGGGCCGGATAGAATAGTCTCGATCGGCCGCAACCGGGCCTCGGCAGCGGAAATCAAAGCGCCATCGCCACGCACCACCATCATCGGTACGTCGATGCCGCGCTGTTGCAAAAAGCCCTCGCAGGCGCCGACCAGCCGATCGATCATTGAGACCAGGCGAGCATTAAGCAATGTCGTCAGGGCGCGGCGCGGGCCGCCCAACTTGGAGGAGAGCTCGTGGCTGCAGGTGACCGGCAGATGCGAGACTTCGCGGATGCGGTCGCGCACCCGCTGTTCGTGAGCCGGATTCCGCACGGCGAAATAGCCGGCGATCGCGAAGGACGAAACCTCTCTCGAAAGCTGCGGCAGCGCCTCATCCAGCGCCGTCATGTCGAGCAGCGTTTCGCCGCCATGCACATTGTGGCCGCCCGGCAGGAAGATCACCGGATCGGACCCAAGAGCCTCCTGCAATCCGTCGCGCTTCAGGTCGTCCGGACCGAAACCGATCATGACGAGACCGGCGCGGCCGCCCTGGCCCTCGACCAGCGCATTGGTCGCAAGCGTTGTCGACAGCGAAACGAGGCTGATGGCGGAAGCGGGAGCTTTGGCCTGCTCCAGCACCGCCTCGACGGCGCCGGCGATGCCGACGGAGAGGTCGTGACGGGTGGTCAGCGCCTTCGCCTTGGCGACAACCCCTTTGGTCTCGCTGAAAAGAACCGCATCGGTATAGGTTCCGCCGGTGTCGATACCGAGGAGAAGATGATCAGTCAAAGCAACGTCCATTCACGCAGCGCCGGAAACCCGGCTTCAAAGCATATGGACGAGGTGATATGACATCTTTCAGCGAAAGGCCATCGCTTCGCCGACATGGGTATTTCGGCGCAGCGACAACGCGGAAAAAGAGGAGCATCGCATGACCCGTTTCTTACGCATGCTCTTTCTGGCGCTCGCGCTTGCGGGGTGCCCGGCCCTTTCCGGTCCCGTTTTTGCCCAGGATGCAGAGGACGAGGAGCAATACAAGCCGGTCCTTCCCGACGTCTCGATCTACAAGGCGATGCTCGACGCCAACAAGGTGACGGGCTGGATCCAGTTCCGCAATTACGACGACAAGCAGCTGATCTATTTCACCGCGCTGCAGACCATGCATTGCCGGCTTTCGGAAATCCGTTACTCGGTCAATTCGGATGCTCTCGACAAACGCTTCCCGCTCGGCAAATGCAATCCGCAGATCCCGTTCAACCTGCCCGAGGACAATACCAACGAGTATATCTATATCTCGCTGCCAGCCGGAGAGGCGAAAACGCTGACCATCCAGGCTGTCTGGGACGATGGTGCAGGCAGCGAGATCGTCGTCTACAAGCCGTGCGAAGGCGTCGGCGATTCCACCTGCGCGCAGATCAAGGCGATCAAGAAGCCGAAAAAACAGCTGCAGGAGCCGGTCCCGGCCGATTCACCGATCCGCGCCGTGCAATCGGAAACGCCGGGCAAGACATTTACCGAGCCGACACCCTCAACGGCAGCCCGCCCCTAGGCTGCGTCGTCAGCCGTTGCACCGGCCAGGGTTTGGTTTCTGGCGTCATATCGAACCGGAACCGCTTCATCATGACGCCGAGCGCGATCACCGCTTCCTGCAGCGCGAAGGTGGCGCCGATGCAGGTGCGCGGGCCTGCCCCGAAAGGCAGGTACTGGAACCGGTGCAGCTTGTCGCGGTTTTCCGGCAGGAAACGTTCCGGCATGAAGGCGCGCGGTTTTTCCCAATAGAGCAGATGGCGATGCAGCGTCCAGGGCATGATCAGGACCGAAATGCCCTTGGGGATATCCACACGCTCTCCTTCCGGCGAGGTCCATGAATCGGCTTTGATCGCCGCACGATTGATCGAGGGCGCCGGCGGATAGAGCCGCATCCCCTCCTCGAAGGCAGCGCGCACATGCGGCATCAGATCGAGCCAGTCCACCGGTTCGGCACCGCTCGACAGTACGCTATCGATCTCCGCCTCCATATTCTCGCGCACATGCGGAGAATTGGCGACGCAATAGAGCGTCCAGGCAAGCGCTCGTGCCGTCGTTTCGTGCCCCGCGCCGATGAAGGTCAGGATATTGTCGGATATTTCGTCGGTCGAAAGCCCGTCCGGCCGCTCCAGTTGCAGAAGCAGCGTCAGAAAGTCTTGAGGCGCCGATGCCGGATCCGAGCGTATCAGCTGCCGCCGGTGGTCCATGGTTTTCGCGACGATGCCGCGGAACTCCGCCATCACCTTGGCGCCGCCAATGCGAGTGAGCCGCGGCACCCAGGGCGGCGCAAGCAGAAGGTCCATGGGATCGACACGGCCCATGCGATGCAGCAGCCGTTCGACGCTGTCGGCAAAACCCTCGGTTTCGGCCGCGATCTGTCCGGAAAACAGCGTCTCCGAGAGGATCCAGTAGGTCAGTTCGGTCATGTCATTGGCGATATTGACGACCGATCCTGTGGCGGCCGCCTCATCATACTTCGCGACATATTCCTCGGTCTTGGCCAGCATCTGCTTGGCGAAACCTCTGGCATGACGCGGTGTGAAGACCGGCGCCATCGCCCTGCGCGACCGCTTCCACACCTCGCCCTCGGCGGTCAGCAGCCCGTCGCGCAGGATCGGCCGCAGAATGAGGCGTCGAACCTTGGACATTTCGTAGTTCGAGGCATTCTCGACCAGCACATGGCGGATCAGGTCCGGATCGTTGACGATCAGGGTGCGCTGGTTGATGAACTTGGTGTCGATCCAGGGCAGCGTATAGGAGGGCTCGCCCCACAATTCGAGCGGATTTCGCATCACCGTGCGGATAATTTGCAGACGCGACGGCGGCACCGTGCGCGGGATCGGCGCAGGCGGCTCGAAAGGTTCAGGTCTCATATCCATGGATGGCTTTCCGCGCCGCGACACATTGGCGGCTCCAACCGCCAAGCGTCGCATAAAGGTGTGGCGATTTCAGGAAAGTTAAAGCAGCGCTTTCAATTCCGCCAGCTTGTCGTTGACCAGCCAGCCATAATAATTTTCCTCGGGCCACTGCACCTCGCCGCCCTGGTTCCTGGCGGCAAGCGCTGCAGCGCGCTGGTCGGGATTGCCGACATTGTAGAGGGTCGCGGTGATACCGGGATTACCGGAAATATCCATGCCAGCGATCGACTTGTAGGCATCGATCGAATGGCGGATGGAGGCCGCCATATAGGCGAGCGACTGATCGGGATCCATGATCGCCGTGTAGACGCCGGATGCGTCGTTTTCATCCAGCCGGTCATAGCCGGAGACGCGTGAGACCATGTCGGCGAGCATCAGGGCCGTCAGCGGATTGATCTGGCCAAGGCCGAATGTCTGGCCCGCGAAGAACGGCTGGAAGAAGACGGCGCTGAAGCGATTGTTAGGATAGGACGTGCCGCCGACGGTATTGCCACGGAATTGGCTGTCCCACACGCTTTCGCGACAGCTCCAGAGCGCATAGGAGCTCTTCTTGCCCTCGCATTTGGAAAATTCCGGCCGCGACACGAATTCGGCAACACTCTCACCCTCATAGCCGAACCGGAAGCTGTCGCCGGCATAGGCGGCCGCCTTGACGTAATAGGACTGCAGCCGGTCATAGGCATCGACATTATAGGTATGCTCGCCGACGATGGCACCGATCATGTGGATCGGATCGATGCCATAGGCACGCGCCGTCGCCTTGATCTTGCTGATCAGCTTGCCGTCATTGGCAAGAAGATTGCGCACCTTCTCGTATTTCGCATCGAAGGATGTCTTGCCCGCCTTGGTGCGGCGCACGGAAGCGCCGGGAACGTTCGGCTGCTCCTGATACCGGTTGCCCTCGGGCACGACGCGCAGTCCGTCTGCCATGGCGGGGCCGGTGACGAGAATTAAGCCCGTAAGAACAAGCATATGAACGATGGCGCGCACGAGCGGTTTCCTGTGACCTGGCAAGACTGGCTTTGATGCGCGGGGACGCATGCGGCAAAATCGTGTCGGAATCATGCCCGGCACGGAGAAAGGCTTATCGCGGGCCGGCTCAGGAAACAACAAGGGCGCCCATCGGATGACAGAAGCCCTGTTCGGTTTCGCGGCGTACCGCCGTTACAGGATATAGCGCGACAGGTCCGTATTGGCGGCGAGATCGCCGACATGCGTCTTCACATATTGCGCGTCGATCTTCAGTTGCTCGCCGGACTTGTCCGGAGCCGCATAGGAGATTTCATCGAGAACCCGTTCCATCACCGTCTGCAGGCGCCGGGCGCCGATGTTCTCGACGCTCGAATTGAGCTGCACCGCGACATCGGCGAGCGCGTCGATCGCATCGTCTGTAAAGTCCAGGCTGACGCCTTCGGTTTCCAAAAGCGCCTTGTACTGGCGGATCAGGCTGACTTCCGTTTCTGTCAGGATGCGGCGGAAATCCTCCTTGGTCAGCGCCTTCAGTTCAACGCGGATCGGCAGGCGGCCCTGAAGCTCCGGAAGCAGATCGGATGGCTTCGAGACGTGGAAGGCGCCCGAGGCAATGAACAGGATATGGTCGGTCTTCACCGGGCCATACTTGGTCGCCACCGTCGTACCTTCGACGAGCGGCAAGAGGTCACGCTGCACGCCTTCGCGCGAAACACCCGCACCCACACCGCCGTCGCGGGCGGCGATCTTGTCGATCTCGTCGAGGAAGACAATGCCGTCGTTTTCCGCCGAGCGCACCGCTTCGCGCTGGATCTCCTCGTTGTCCAGAAGCTTGTCGGACTCATCGTTGATCAGAATACCGTAGGACTCCTTGACCGTTGTGCGAACCTTCTTGGTGCGCTGGCCCATGGCCTTGCCGAATATTTCCGACAGGTTGAGGACGCCGATATTGGCGCCCGGCATGCCGGGAATCTCGAACCCGCCGGGCGTCGATGTATCGGCAATATCGATGTCGATTTCCTTGTCGTCCAGCTCGTTGGCGCGCAGCTTCTTGCGGAAGCTGTCGCGGGTCGCGGGCGAGGCGGTGGCACCTACCAGTGCATCGAGCACGCGTTCCTCGGCATTCAGATGCGCCTTCGCCTTGACGTCGGCGCGCTTCTTCTCGCGCACGAGGCCGATACCGACCTCGACGAGGTCGCGGACGATCTGCTCGACATCGCGGCCGACATAGCCGACTTCCGTGAACTTCGTGGCTTCGACCTTGATGAAGGGCGCGCCGGCGAGCTTGGCAAGACGGCGGGAAATCTCCGTCTTGCCGACGCCGGTCGGGCCGATCATCAGGATGTTCTTCGGCATCACCTCATCGCGCAGTTCGTCATTGAGCTGCTGGCGGCGCCAGCGGTTGCGCAAGGCGATGGCGACAGCGCGCTTTGCATCGTGCTGGCCGATGATGAACCGGTCGAGCTCCGACACGATTTCGCGGGGTGAAAATGTGGTCATGACATCCTCTCAAATTCTGTCCGGGTCAATTCCATCAGGATTGTTCGCCCAGTGCTTTCGTTCCATTCGCCATAAGGGGTAAAGCCCGCCTTGGCATAAGCCCGAAGGGCCCGTTTATTCTCTGCATCGGGATCGATGATGATCCGTGGCGCGGTGCCGCTGAAAAGCCGGGTCGCAAAGGCCCTGATAACCGCCGGCGCTACGCCCTTGCCGGTCATCTCCGGCGGTCCGACAAAAATGTCGATGCCGGGCGTATCCGGCGTCAGGTCCTTGGCCCAGGGCTCGCTGTCATATTGCGTCGGCAGCCAGGACTGGATGTAGCCAGCGGGCTCGCCATTGACCGAAAAGACGAAACGTTCGACCTTGCCTGCCGCGCTTCCTTCGCGGATCCGTTTCAGCGCGGTATGGGGCTCATCCCACCATCGCCGGACATGTGCTTCAGAAAGCCAGCCGAACAGCATCGGCATATGGCTTTCGTCAACAGCCGTGAAGGCTATGGCCGGATCAGGCTGCATCGAGCTTTTCGATGACGATATTGCCGTTGGTATAGACGCAGATGTCACCGGCGATTTCCATGGCACGGCGGGCGATCTCCTCGGCCGACTTGTCCGAATCCATCAGCGCCCGGGCGGCCGCAAAAGCGTAGTTGCCGCCGGAGCCGATGGCGATCGTGCCATGCTCAGGCTCCAGAACATCGCCTTGGCCGGTGATCGCCAGCGTGATCGACTTGTCGGCGACCAGCATCATCGCTTCGAGATTGCGCAGATATTTGTTGGTGCGCCAGTCCTTGGCGAGCTCGACGGCGGCGCGCATCAACTGGTCCGGATACTGCTCGAGCTTGGCTTCCAGCCGCTCCAGAAGCGTGAAGGCATCGGCGGTGGCGCCGGCGAAACCGGCGATCACGTCGCCCTTGCCGAGGCGGCGGACTTTTCGCGCATTGCCCTTCATCACGGTCTGGCCGAGGCTCACCTGACCATCGCCCGCCATCACCACCTGGCCGCCCTTGCGAACGGTGATGATCGTGGTCGCATGCATGGTTCCGTAGGGATTATGTTCACTCATGAAGATACCTGTTGGGCCCGATCGCTTCGGGCATTGTGCGGGGTTGTCGGCAACTATGTAAGAGCGGTTTTGCCGATTGCAAATAGGCACGCCCGCCGCGGTACGCTCTTGATGCTTCCGGCCCTTTCGCACCCGCTAGAATCATGGCGCCGCTGCTGGATATTTCGCCCACCGCCTGATAAGGAGCGGCTCTATGACAGTTGGGAGAACCTGATGGCAGACCAGCAAGCCAAGCGCACCGGCAGCGTTTCGCGCAAGACCAACGAAACCTCGATCACCGTGTCCGTCAACATCGACGGCACCGGTACATCGCGGATTTCGACCGGCGTCGGCTTCTTCGACCATATGCTTGAGCAGCTCTCCCGCCATTCGCTGATCGACATGGACATCGTCGCCGACGGCGACCGTCATGTCGACGACCACCACACGGTAGAAGACACCGGCATCGCCATCGGCCAGGCCCTCTCCAAGGCGCTCGGCGATCGGCGCGGCATCACCCGCTACGCCTCGCTCGACCTTGCCATGGACGAAACGATGACCCGCGCCGCCGTCGATGTCTCCGGCCGTCCTTTCCTCGTCTGGAACGTCGCCTTCTCCGCGCCGAAGATCGGCACCTTCGACACAGAACTGGTGCGCGAGTTCTTCCAGGCTCTGGCGCAGCATGGCGGCATCACGCTGCATGTGCAGAACATCTACGGCGCCAACAACCATCATATCTCCGAAACCTGCTTCAAGGCCGTTGCCCGCGTGCTTCGCACGGCAACAGAAATCGATCCGCGCCAGGCAGGCCGTGTTCCATCCACCAAGGGAACGCTGGTCTGACCGGCCCAGTTTGAAAGTTGGCTGATATGGCCTCCTATCTGGTTCTGACACCACCCGCCGCCCTCAGAAACGACGAGGATGCGCGGTTCATCGCCGACAAGTTTTCCTGGATCGCCTTCCTCTTTCCGGCCGTCTGGCTGCTCTTCAAGCGGCAGTGGATCGCAGGCATTGCCGTTGCGATCCTGCAGTCGATCGTGACGTTCCTCACCTCGGAGCCGCGCGCCATGCTGGCCGGGCTGCTGATCGAACTGGCGTTGCGCCTGCTCGTGGCGCTCGAAGGCCCTGCCCTTGTCGCCAGCGGACTGGAATCCAGCGGTTGGACGCTGCAGTCGGTCGTTACTGCCGACGATCTGACCGCCGCGGAAATGATCTACGATCACGAGACGGCCACAGACGTGACGGCCTCCGGCGAGGCCGTCTGGCATCCCCCGGCGTTGCCGGCCACGACGGCAAAATCCGGCGGTGGCCGTGCGGCCTTCGGACTTTTTGAGAAATATGGAGAACGCTGATGCGCGTTGCGATCATTGACTACGGATCCGGCAATCTGCGCTCGGCAACAAAAGCCTTCGAGCGTGCCGCCCGAGAAGCCGGCATCGACGCAAAGATCGAGCTGACCGACAAGGCCGACCGCGTGGCCAGCGCCGACCGCATCGTCCTGCCCGGCGTCGGCGCCTATGCCGACTGCCGTCGCGGCCTCGACGCGGTTGACGGCATGCAGGAGGCGCTTGCGGAAGCGGTGGAAAAATCCGCCCGGCCCTTCCTCGGCATCTGCGTCGGTATGCAGCTGATGTCGTCGCGCGGGCTGGAAAAGACGACGACCCAAGGGCTAGGCTGGATCAAGGGCGATGTCGTCGAGATGGTTCCCTCCGATCCCACGCTGAAAATCCCGCAGATCGGCTGGAACACGCTGGAGCTCAAGAAGCAGCATCCGCTATTTTCCGGCATCAGGACCGGCGACGATGGACTGCATGCCTATTTCGTCCATTCCTACCATCTCGCCGTCGAAAATCCCGACGACCTGATCGCCACGACCTCCTATGGCGGCGCGGTGACGGCTTTCGTCGCCCAAGGCAACAAGGCCGGCGCGCAGTTCCATCCGGAAAAGAGCCAAACGCTCGGTCTCGCCCTCATCTCGAATTTCCTGCGCTGGAAGCCCTGACATGATCCTTTTTCCCGCCATCGACCTCAAAGACGGCCAGTGCGTGCGCCTCAAGCTCGGCGACATGGAGCAGGCGACCGTCTACAACCCCGACCCCGGCGCCCAGGCCAAGGCCTTCGAGGACCAAGGCTTCGAATGGCTGCATGTGGTCGATCTCAACGGTGCCTTTGCCGGCGAGACGGTCAACGGTACTGCTGTCGATGCGATCCTGAAAGCTACGAAAAATCCCGTGCAACTCGGCGGTGGCATCCGCACGCTCGATCATATCGAGAACTGGCTATCGCGCGGTCTTGCCCGCGTCATTCTCGGCACGGTTGCCGTGCGCGATCCGGCGCTGGTGATCGAAGCCTGCCGGAAATTCCCGGGCAAGGTCGCGGTCGGCATCGACGCCAAGGGCGGCAAGGTGGCGGTTGAGGGTTGGGCGGAAGCCTCCGAACTCGGCGTCATCGAACTGGCACAGAAATTCGAGGGCGCCGGCGTTTCGGCGATCATCTATACTGATATCGATCGCGACGGCATCCTGACCGGCATAAACTGGGCGTCGACCCTGGAGCTGGCAGACGCCGTGTCCATCCCGGTCATCGCGTCGGGCGGCCTCGCCTCAATGGACGATATCCACCGCATGGTTCAGCCCGACGCGGCAAAACTCGAAGGCGCCATTTCCGGCCGCGCGCTCTACGACGGGCGCATCGACCCGGCCGAGGCGCTGGCGCTCATTCGCAGCGCGAAAGGAAAAGCGGCATGACCCAGAAAGCCCGTGTCATCCCCTGCCTGGACGTCAAGGACATGCCGCGACGCCCGCAGCCGCGAAGCGGCGAGGACGCGCAAACCGAGAAGGAGGCCCGTCCGATGACCCTCAAAGCCCGCGTTATCCCCTGCCTGGACGTCAAGGACGGCCGTGTCGTCAAAGGTGTCAGCTTCGTCGATCTGATCGACGCCGGCGATCCCGTCGAATCGGCCAAGGCCTATGATGCCGCCGGTGCCGACGAGCTCTGCTTCCTCGACATCACCGCCTCCTCCGACAACAGGGACACCATCTTCGATGTCGTCGCCCGCACGGCCGACCATTGCTTCATGCCCCTGACGGTCGGCGGCGGCGTGCGCAGCGTTGCCGATATCCGCAAGCTGCTTTTGGCCGGGGCCGACAAGGTGTCGATCAACTCGGCCGCGGTGAAGAGCCCGGATTTCGTCGCCGAGGCGGCCGACAAGTTCGGCAACCAATGCATCGTCGTCTCGATCGATTCCAAGAAGGTGTCGCAGCCCGGCGAGGAAGACCGCTGGGAAATCTTCACCCATGGCGGTCGCCAGGCGACCGGCATTGACGCCGTCGCCTTTGCCGAAAAGGTGGTAGAGCGTGGTGCCGGTGAACTCCTTCTGACATCCATGGATCGTGACGGTCAAAAGACCGGCTACGATATCGCATTGACCCGTACGATCGCTGACCGGGTGTCGGTTCCGGTTATCGCCTCGGGCGGTGTCGGTAATCTCGATCATCTGGTCGAAGGCATTCGCGACGGTCACGCGACGGCGGTGCTTGCCGCCTCGATCTTCCATTTCGGCACCTATAGCATCGGCGAGGCCAAGCGCTATATGGCGGAGCATGGCATTGCCATGCGGCTCGATTGAGCGACAGGACAGAACAGATGAGCGACTTCACCCTTTCAAGTCTCGAGGCGATCGTCGCTGATCGTGCCAGAGCGTCACCGGAGGAATCCTGGACGGCGAAACTCGTCGCCCATGGTCAGGCGAGGGCAGCCAAGAAACTGGGCGAGGAAGCGGTTGAGACGGTGATCGCCGCGATCAGCAATGATCGCGCCAATCTCGTCGCCGAGAGTGCCGATCTCCTCTATCATCTGATGGTCGTATTGAAAATTGCTGATATTCCGTTGCAGGATGTGATGAGCGAGCTCGAACGGCGCACCAGCCAGTCGGGTCTCCAGGAAAAGGCAAGCCGGTAGACAATTCATGACCATCGCGGCAAAAGACATCGAACCGGCCGACATTCCGGATCATTTCGGCAACAAGGATTATTCGCCCTACCGCTTCTTCTCGGCGGAGGAATGGTCGCGCTTCCGCGCCGACACGCCCTTGACGCTGACAGCCGACGAGGTGCAGCGGTTGCGATCGCTCAACGACCCCGTCGATCTCGATGAAGTTCGGCGCATCTACCTGTCGCTGTCGCGGCTCCTGTCGGCGCATGTCGAATCCTCGCAGATGCTGTTTGCCCAACGCCAGCGCTTCCTCAGCATGTCGGGCGAGGCAAAGACGCCCTTCGTCATCGGCATCGCCGGTTCGGTCGCCGTCGGAAAATCGACGACAGCCCGTATTCTCGCCGAGCTCCTGTCGCGCTGGCCATCGAGCCCGAAGGTCGATCTGGTGACGACCGACGGTTTCCTCTATCCCAATGCTGCGCTGCTGCGGGAAAACATGATGGATCGCAAGGGCTTTCCCGAGAGCTACGATATCGGTGCGCTCCTGCGCTTCCTCTCGGCGATCAAGGCCGGCCAGCCGAACGTCAAGGCGCCGACCTATTCGCACCTGACCTATGACGTGCTGCCCGATCAGTTCCAGATCGTCGACCGCCCGGATATCCTCATCTTCGAGGGCATCAACGTGCTGCAATCGCGCAACCTGCCGGCCGACGGCAAGATCGTGCCGATGGTCTCGGACTTCTTCGATTTCTCGATCTATATCGACGCCGAGGAAAGCCTGATCCACGCTTGGTACGTCAACCGCTTCATGCAGCTGCGCCAGACAGCCTTCCGCAACCCTGATTCCTTTTTCAAGCGCTATTCACAGGTGAGCGAGGAGGAAGCGCTGACGATCGCCGAAGGGCTCTGGCACAACATCAACTTGAAAAACCTTCGCCAGAACATCCTGCCGACGCGGCCGCGCGCCGACCTGATCCTGCAGAAGGGTCCAAACCACCTCACCGAGACGGTGGCGCTGCGCAAACTCTAAGCTCAGACGGCGACACGGCGGAGCGTCAGGTTGATGCGGCCGCCGTTTTTCAGAAGCGTCGAGGTGTTGGGATAGATCTTGTCCACGCCGTGAAAGGCAAGACGCCCCTCCCCGCCGAGCACGACCACATCGCCGCTCGACAGATTGAAAGAGAGCGTCCGGTCGTTGCGCTCGCGCCCGCCCACGCGAAACAGGCAGCTATCCCCGAGTGAAATCGACACGACCGGCGTCTCCAGATCCTGCTCGTCGCGATCCTGATGCAAGCCCATGCGGGCATCCTCGGTATAGAAATTGACAAGACAGGCCTGCGGCTCCTTGGGCGACCCGGAAACGGCGCGCCAGATATCGAGAAGCGCATCCGGCATGGCCGGCCAGGATTTGCCGGTGACGGGGTGCTCTGGCTGGTAGCGATAACCGCGTTCCCTGTCCGTCACCCAGCCGAGCGGGCCGCAATTGGTCATGCGCACGGACATCGGCTTTCCGGTCTTCGGCATCGCCGGCACGAAAAGCGGAGCCTCCGCGACGATGGCGCGAATGCTCTCCACCAGAGCTTCCTGCTTTTCGCGGTCGAGAAAGCCGGGGATATGGCGAATACCCTGGGGAAGAACCCGCATCGAAACACCTATTGCTGCAGCCTAACAGAGTGCAGTGACGGACAAAAACAAGGTCTGCGTGAAAAACCTCATTCGCTTTCAGGACGGCCGCGCATCTTCTTGACTTCGCCGCGCCCGGTCTTTTCCTTCAGGCGGCGCTCGATCGAGCCCTTCGTCGGCCTGGTCTTTCGCCGCGGCGGTGGCGGCGGCTCGGCAGCCTTGAGGATAAGCTCCTTTAACCGTTCGCGCGCATCCTCGCGATTGCGCTCCTGGCTGCGGAAACGGCTCGCCTCGATCATCAGAACGCCGTCCTTTGACACCTTGCGGCCAGCGAGCTTGATGGCATTTTCGCGCACCCGCTCCGGCAGAGCCGGCGAGGCCTTGATTCCGTAGAACAACTGGACGGCCGTCGAGACCTTGTTGACGTTCTGTCCACCCGGACCGCCAGCCAACACGAATTGCTCCGTCAACTCCCAGCCGGCGATGACGATATTGTCGTTGATGTAAAGCGGATCGCTGGCCATGATGGTCTTCCTTCCACCGCTCTATCTCACAGGATGGCGAACTTGAAAACGCATGAACCGCCATGACAAAGAAAACCCGGCCTTCTCAAGCCGGGTTTCACGTGAATCATAGCCTGCGATTTATACTGACTGTCTTCTTTACTCCGCAGCGAGCTTCGCGCCGGGCGCAGCGTCACGGACGCTGCCGTCGACATGGTTTTCGAACTTGGCGAAATTGGCAACGAACATGTCCACCAGCTTGCGGGCCTGCGCGTCATAGGCGGCACCGTCGCTCCAGGTCGAGCGCGGATCGAGAATCTTGCTATCGACGCCGAGAACAGCCACGGGCACGGCGAAACCGAAATTGCTGTCCGTGCGGAACTCCGCCGATGCCAAAGAACCGTCGAGTGCCGCTGCGAGCAGAGCACGCGTTGCCTTGATCGGCATGCGGCTGCCGGTGCCATAGGCGCCGCCGGTCCAGCCGGTGTTGACCAGCCAGCAATTGACGCCGTGTTCGGCAATCAGCGTTTTCAAGAGGTTGCCGTACTCGGACGGATGGCGCGGCATGAAGGGCGCGCCGAAGCAGGTCGAGAAGGTTGCTTCCGGCTCGGTAACCCCCTTTTCCGTTCCGGCCACCTTGGCGGTATAGCCGGAAAGGAAGTGGTACATGGCCTGGTCCGGCGTCATACGGGCGATCGGCGGCATGACGCCGAAGGCGTCGGCCGTCAGCATGATGATCGTGCCGGGATGGCCCGCGGTTCCGGTCTTGCTGGCATTCGGAATGAAGTCGAGCGGATAGGCGCAGCGCGTGTTTTCCGTCAGCGAGCCGTCGTTAAAGTCGGGCAGGCGGCTGTCATCGAGCACGACGTTTTCAAGTACGGTCCCGAACCGGCGCGTCGTCTCGAAAATCTCGGGCTCGGCTTCAGCCGACAGACGGATGGTCTTGGCATAGCAGCCGCCTTCGAAGTTGAAGATACCGTCCTTGCCCCAGCCGTGTTCGTCGTCGCCGATCAGCGTGCGATTCGGATCGGCCGACAGCGTCGTCTTGCCGGTACCCGAAAGGCCGAAGAAGACGGCCGCATCGCCATCCGGTCCGACATTGGCGGAGCAATGCATCGGCATCACGCGCTTGGCCGGCAGCAGGTAGTTGAGCATGGTGAAGACCGACTTCTTCACCTCGCCGGCATAGGACGTGCCGCCGATCAGGATGATGCCCTTGGTGAAGTTGCAGGCAATCACGGTTTCGCTACGGCAACCATGGCGGGCAGGGTCGCCCTTGAAACCAGGCAAATCGATAATCGTCAGCTTCGGCGTGAAGGTGGCAAGCGCCGCTTTCTCCGGACGGATCAGCAGGTTGCGGATGAACAGCGAATGCCAGGCGAATTCTGTAACGACACGCGTCGGCAGGGCGTTTTCCGCATCGGCGCCGCCGATCAGGTCCTGAACATAGAGCGACTTGCCCTTGGCATGGTCGAGCATGTCCTGATGCAGGATCTCGAAGTGCTCGGGCGACATCGCATTGTTGTTATCCCACCAGATTTCATCCGCCGTATTGGCATCGCGAACGACGAATTTATCCTTCGGAGAACGGCCCGTGTGCTGTCCCGTCAGGGCACGCACAGCACCATGAGCAGTCAGCTGCGCTTCGCTGCGGCGCAGGATTTCCTCATAGAGTTCAGCGGTGCCAAAGTTATACCGAACCATGTCCAGGTTGGTGAAACCGATTGATTCCAGCCCAAGGGATGGGTTGCGAATGCCGAGTTCCTTCATGGTTCAGCTTTCCTCCGTGGTTTGCCTATAGAACGTTGAATGTTAGTGACCATAAAAGGGGCAGCGAGAAAAGACAAGGTTGCTGTCTCAAAATATCTAATAATTTCAGTATATTAATCGATTTAAAGGAATTTATTGCTTTTTTAATCGGTTGAATCGTCGCTTTTCGAGCGACCTTTTTTCGACCAAATTGCGCTTGCCGTGCCTGCCGCATTGCTTTTGCTTTTAACTTCGCCACAATTTGTTCCACCTTTATACTCAAGAAACGCGTCGTACCGCAGCACGGACCCGGACAACCGGGCTTGCCTCGGAGGCGTAGTGAAATGGTGGAGCCCTATACGATGCAGACGATTGCACTTGTCGATGACGACCGCAACATCCTGACCTCGGTGTCGATTGCGTTGGAAGCCGAAGGATACAAGGTCGAAACCTATACCGACGGTGCCTCGGCCCTCGACGGCCTGCTTGCCCGGCCGCCGCAGCTGGCCATCTTCGACATCAAGATGCCGCGCATGGACGGCATGGAGCTTCTGCGCCGCCTGCGCCAGAAGTCGGACATTCCGGTGATCTTCCTCACCTCCAAGGACGAGGAGATCGACGAGCTGTTCGGCCTGAAGATGGGTGCCGACGATTTCATCACCAAGCCCTTCTCGCAGCGACTGCTGGTTGAGCGCGTCAAGGCGATCCTGCGCCGCTCTGCCAACCGGGAGGCCGCGGCTACGGCGAATTCCGGTGGCGCGGCCAAGACCGCCGCCGATGTGCAGGCACGTTCGCTGGAACGCGGCCAGCTGTCGATGGATCAGGAGCGCCACACCTGCACCTGGAAGAACGAGCCGGTGACCCTGACCGTCACCGAATTCCTCATCCTGCATTCGCTGGCGCAGCGCCCCGGCGTCGTGAAGAGCCGCGATTCGCTGATGGACGCCGCCTATGACGAGCAGGTCTATGTCGACGACCGCACGATCGACAGCCACATCAAACGGCTGCGCAAGAAATTCAAGATGGTCGACAACGACTTCGACATGATCGAGACGCTCTACGGCGTCGGCTATCGCTTCCGCGAATCGGCCTGACGGACGCTGAAGACGATACGGCCGCCGCGCAGGCGATGTGTGCGGCACGGCCACACTGGCATGGCTTGTCACGGAACTGTATGATACGGCTCCGCGCCGGAGCGAACCGCAATCGGTTTTCGCCGATAACAGCTATATCTGCCATTGATATGCAGGAGCCGCGCGAGCGGGAGTTGAAGGCTTGGTCGAAGTCTTGCGAAACATCGATATGGAAGACAGCGACGCGAGGACCGCGTCCGGCCGGAAGTGGGCGCATCCCTTCACGCTGATTCGCCGCATCTTCGGCAACGCCGTGTTTTCGAGCCTGACGCGCCGTATCCTGTTTTTCAATCTCGTCGCGCTCGTCGTCCTGGTCGGCGGCATCATGTATCTGAACCAGTTCCGGGAGGGACTGATCGATGCCCGCGTCGAAAGCTTGTTGACGCAAGGCGAGATCATTGCCGGCGCCATCGCGGCCTCGGCTTCGGTCGATACCAACTCGATCACCATCGATCCGGAAAAGCTGCTGGAACTGCAGGCCGGACAGAGCATCACGCCGCTGCCGAGCGACGAGGATCTCGAATTTCCGATCAATCAGGAACGTGTGGCACCGGTTCTGAGGCGTTTGATCTCGCCGACCCGCACCCGCGCCCGCCTGTTCGACGCCGATGCCGACCTGCTCTTGGATTCACGCCACCTCTATACCGGCGGACAGGTGCTGCGTTTCGACCTGCCGCCGATCGAGCCGGAATCGGTGACGTGGTCCGAGCGGCTGAATTCGTGGTTCAACCGCGTCCTGCAGCCCGGTAACCTGCCGCTCTACAAGGAACCGCCAGGCGGCAACGGCGCCATCTATCCGGAGGTCATGAACGCGCTGACCGGCGTTCGCGGCGCCGTCGTGCGCGTCACCGAAAAGGGCGAGCTGATCGTCTCTGTCGCGGTTCCAGTCCAGCGGTTCCGCGCCGTTCTCGGCGTTCTTCTCCTCTCGACGCAGGCTGGCGATATCGACAAGATCGTTCATGCCGAGCGGCTGGCCATCATCCGCGTCTTTGGTGTCGCGGCCCTGGTCAACGTCATCCTCTCCTTGCTTCTGTCGAGCACGATCGCCAACCCTCTGCGGCGCCTGTCTGCCGCCGCCATTCGCGTGCGGCGGGGCGGTGCCAAGGAGCGCGAGGAAATCCCGGATTTCTCATCCCGCCAGGACGAAATCGGCAACCTCTCCGTGGCCCTTCGCGAAATGACGACGGCGCTCTACGACCGTATCGCCGCGATCGAGAATTTTGCGGCGGATGTGAGCCACGAATTGAAAAACCCGCTGACATCGCTGCGCAGCGCAGTCGAAACCCTGCCGCTCGCCCGCACGGACGATTCGAAGAAGCGGCTGATGGATGTCATCCAGCATGACGTGCGCCGCCTGGATCGCCTGATCAGCGACATTTCGGACGCCTCGCGGCTCGATGCCGAGCTTGCCCGCAGCGACGCCAAGGCCATCGATCTGGAGAAACTGGTCGGCGATCTCGTCGATATTTCCCGGCAGATTCGCGGCGGCAAGAAAGCGGCGCAACTCAGCTTCGTCGTCGAGCGCAAGGACAATCCGAAGGCCCGCTTCGATGTCGCCGGTTACGAGCTGCGGATCGGCCAGATCATCACCAACCTCATCGAAAACGCCCGCTCCTTCGTGCCCGGGGAAGGTGGCCGCATCATTCTGCGCCTGACACGAACCCGGACCCGCTGCCTCATCTATGTCGAGGACAACGGCCCTGGCATCCAGGCGGAAGACATCGACCGTATCTTCGAACGCTTCTATACCGATCGGCCGGAGGGCGAGGATTTCGGCCAGAATTCGGGTCTTGGACTGTCGATCTCCCGCCAGATCGCGGAAGCCCATGGCGGCTCTCTGAAAGCCGAGAATATGACGGATGCGAGCGGCAAGGTCACCGGCGCGCGCTTCATCCTGTCGTTGCCGGTCGAGACCAACGCATGACGGACGAGGCGGTCAATATTCACGCGACCGCCATCGTGCTCGGGACCTACGGTTTCCTGTTCGTCGGCCCCTCCGGCGCAGGCAAGACCGCCCTGGCGCTCTCCTGTCTGGCGGCCGCGAGAGAGAGCGGATTGTTTGGCGCCCTGGTATCGGATGATCAGGTGCTGATCTCGGTTCGAAACGGCAGGATTATCGCGCGGCGACCTGCCTCCATCGCCGGGTTGGCGGAGGTCCGCGGCGCCGGCATCGTTCAGGTGGAGACGATACCCGCGGCTGTGATGGATTTCGCCGTTCAGCCCGTCAAACCGCCGTTTGAACCGCGCCTGCCGCCTGAAAACGCGGTGTTTGCGCTTCCGTTAGGCAATTTTTTGCCACTGCTACGGCTTCCCTTCGGAGAAGGGTTGAATTCCTTCGAAATTTTGCGGCTTATTTTGCCTCAAAACGCCAATTTTCAAGGACGATGATGCCCTCAAAAGCAGCAGTTCTGGATTTTTAACTTGCACTTCGCCTTTTCCTTGCCAAGATGGCCGCCCCAAAGGTGGACGAAATTGCTGCATTGCGATATCTGACCATCGAAGATTAGCAGATGCAGTTGGAGCGGAGACACCATGATCGGACTTGTGCTTGTCACACACGGCAAGCTGGCTGAAGAGTTTCGTCATGCGCTGGAGCATGTCGTTGGTCCGCAAAAGTCGATCGAGACTGTCTGCATCGGCCCCGAGGATGACATGGATCAACGCCGCCAGGATATCCTGGAAGCGGTTCTCTCGGCCGATGAAGGCAATGGCGTCATCATTCTGACGGATATGTTCGGCGGAACGCCGTCCAATCTGGCGATCTCGGTGATGCAGAGCGGCACCGTCGAGGTCATTGCCGGCGTCAACCTTCCCATGCTGATCAAGCTCGCCGGCGTCCGGGGCGAAAGCGATATGGACAAGGCGCTCGTCGAAGCATCCGAAGCAGGCAGAAAGTATATCAATGTCGCAAGCCGTGTCCTCAGTGGCAAATAGCGAAGTGGCCTCAGTGGCGCTTTCCCGCGAACTGCTGATCATCAACAAGCGAGGGCTGCATGCCCGCGCCTCTGCCAAGTTCGTCCAGACGGTGGAAGGCTACGACGCCGAGATCCAGGTCTCGAAAGACGGCATGACCGTCGGCGGCACCTCGATCATGGGCCTGATGATGCTTGCCGCCAGCACTGGCTGTTCCATCTCCGTCATCGCCAGCGGCCGCCAGGCCCAGGAAGCGCTCGACGCCCTCGACGCGCTGGTGGCCGACAAGTTCGGCGAAGAAATCTGAGCTTTCTTCTCAATTCGAGACGATCCGGTTCCCGGTCAGTCCGGAACCCGGATCGCCTGGGGACATAAAGACATAAAGACATAAAGACATAAAGACTTCTTTATGTCCTGTTGCTCCCTTCCATGAATCCTGCTAGGTGAGAAACAAACTTCTCGGCTCCTTGCCGGAAGCGCGAATTTTAGTGCGCCCTGCCCGGATCATAAACACATCAGGTCCCGGTGCATGGCCTCAAGCCCGGAGAGCTTCATGAGCACGACGAACGACTATCTGGTTGCGGATATCGGCCTTGCCGATTTCGGCCGCAAGGAGATCACCATTGCCGAGACCGAAATGCCGGGCCTGATGGCCTGCCGCGAGGAATTCGGTTCGAAGAAGCCGCTGAAGGGTGCGCGCATCACCGGTTCGCTGCACATGACCATCCAGACGGCGGTGCTGATCGAAACGCTGGTCGCGCTCGGTGCCGAAGTCCGTTGGGCGTCGTGCAACATCTTCTCCACCCAGGACCATGCTGCAGCAGCAATTGCCGCCAGCGGCGTTCCGGTCTTCGCCGTCAAGGGCGAGACGCTGGAGGACTACTGGACCTACACCGACAAGATCTTCCAGTGGGCCGATGGCGGCATCTCCAACATGATCCTCGATGATGGCGGCGACGCCACCATGTACATCCTGCTTGGCGCCCGCGCCGAAGCCGGCGAGGACGTGCTGTCAAACCCGACCTCGGAAGAAGAGGAAATCCTCGTCGCCCAGATCAAGAAGCGCCTTGCCGCCTCCCCGGGCTGGTTCACCAGGCAGCGCGACGCGATCAAGGGCGTGACCGAAGAAACCACGACCGGCGTCAACCGTCTCTACCAGCTGCATGCCAAGGGCCTCTTGCCCTTCCCGGCAATCAACGTCAACGATTCGGTCACCAAGTCGAAATTCGACAACAAGTATGGCTGCAAGGAATCGCTGGTCGACGGCATTCGCCGCGGCACCGACGTGATGATGGCCGGCAAGGTCGCCGTCGTCTGCGGCTATGGCGACGTCGGCAAGGGTTCGGCTGCCTCGCTGTCGGGCGCCGGCGCCCGCGTCAAGGTTACGGAAGTCGACCCGATCTGCGCCCTGCAGGCTGCCATGGACGGTTATGAAGTGGTACAGCTCGAAGATGTCGTCTCGACCGCCGATATCTTCATCACCACGACCGGCAACAAGGACGTCATCCGCATGGACCACATGCGCGAGATGAAGGACATGGCGATCGTCGGCAATATCGGCCACTTCGACAACGAGATCCAGGTTTCGGCGTTGCGCAACCTGAAATGGACCAACGTCAAGCCGCAGGTCGACCTGATCGAATTCCCGAAGGGCAACCGGATGATCCTTCTCTCGGAAGGCCGCCTGCTCAATCTCGGCAACGCCACTGGCCATCCGTCCTTCGTCATGTCGGCGTCGTTCACCAACCAGGTCTTGGCCCAGATCGAGCTCTTCACCAAGGGCGAACAGTACGACAAGAAGGTCCACATCCTGCCCAAGCACCTCGACGAGAAGGTCGCCCGCCTTCACCTCGGCAAGCTCGGCGTCAAGCTGACGGAACTTTCGGAAGAACAGGCCAACTATATCGGCGTAAAGCCGCAGGGTCCGTTCAAGGCTGAACACTACCGGTACTGATCCTTACCCGGATAATCCACAACATATAGGGGCCGCGCTCTTGACAGAAGAGCGCGGCCTCTTTTTTTGCCTCGCCCTTTCCGACGATTCGCCGAAGGCGTATGTTTTTGGGACAATGATTCGTGACAAAGATGCGGTACAGACGCGTCGCGAATGGGATGTCTTGTCGTTTATGCGGCAAACAGACGGAGACATGCCGGACTGCAATCGAAATTGAACGAGGCCTGCCGTTGGCAGGATTTCGATTTAGCACTACGTAGCGATTTGCAACCGGACGACTGCATAATTCCTTAAATCGGAGTCGATTTAAGGAATTATGCAGCAGATCAAAAGCGACCTTTGCGCGTCTGAACAGACGCGCGGCGCTGCAAGACCTTGCACGGGCTCCGCCGAAAGGTCGGGGCACGCTTCAAGGTGTTGAATACACATAAGATCGTCCGTGATTCGGGTTTTTCGGATCATGGCATCATATGTGATGAAAACGGGGAAGCATGCCATGGAAACAGGTCCTTCGAAACGCGCCGGCGGCCGGATTCCGTCCTTGCTGCGCCGGTTCATGGCGGGTTCCGCGCTTGCGGTCTGCGCCGGCCCTGCCCTTGCGGCGGCTGAAGAGGTCACCACGGCAAGCGTTTTCCATTCTTCCGAAGTCGTCACTTTTTCCGTCCTGATCGGGGTGATTTCGGCGGCAATGATTTCCGCCATATGGCTGATCCGCCAGCGCGGCAATATCGAAACGGACAACCGCGAACTGAACGCGGCACTGGCCGACGCCAATCACAAGATTTCGCGCTTTCAGGCGCTGATCGCCGACAAGAACCGCCGTATCGTCGTCTGGGAAGGCCTCTCGAACAAGCCGGAGTTCTTGGGACAACTGCCTGTCGAAACGGGCGCTCCGCAGGATGACCGCGATTTCCTCGCCTTCGGCCGCTGGATCAAATCCCAGTCTGCGTCCGAGCTCGAAAAGGCCATCGAGCTTTTGCGCTCCAGCGCCCAGAGCTTCGATCTCATCGTTGAAACCACCCGCGGCGAAATCATCGAGACGCAGGGCCGCGTCTCCGGTGGCCGGGCTTTCGTCCGCTTCGTCGCGCTCAACAATTTGCGCGCCGAGCTTGCCGAGATGAAACTGGAGCGGGACCGCCTGCACGGATCGCTGGCGAGCCTTCAGACGCTGCTCGATGCGATCGATCTGCCGGTCTGGCAGCGCGGTGCCGACGGCGCGCTCCTTTGGGTCAACGAAGCCTATGCGGAGGCGGTCGAGGCCGCCGAGCCGGGGGCCGCTGTGAAGGAAAACCGGGAGCTTCTGGCGACGGTGGCGCGTGAAAAGATCCGTGCGCTCAGCAGCTATGATTCAGCCTATCGCGAAAAAGTCTCCACCGTGGTCCGGGGGAACCGGACATTCTTCGACGTGGTCGATGCCAGGAGCCCGGCCGGATCGGCTGGCATGGCGATCAACGTCTCGGATGTCGAGGCTGTTCGTGAGGAACTGAATCGTACCCTGAAAAGCCACGCCGAGACGCTCGATCACTTGGCCACGCCGGTTGCCATCTTCGATGGCAGCCAGCGCCTGCAATTCTACAACCAGGCCTTCCAGAGGCTCTGGGATCTCGACATGGGCTTCCTGGAACGCAAGCCGGGCAATGGCGAGATTCTCGACCGTCTGCGCGCTGCCGCAAAGCTGCCCGAGCAATTGAACTGGAAGCAGTGGAAGGAAAATGCGCTCGCCGTCTATCAGGCGCTCGACACGCAATCCGACCTCTGGCACCTGCCGAACGGCCAGACGCTGCGCGTTTTCGCAACGGCCCGTCCCCAAGGCGGCGCGACCTGGGTGTTCGAGAACCTGACGGAAAAGGTCGATCTCGAAACCCGCTACAACACGCTGGTCCAGGTCCAGGGCGAGACCATCGACCATCTGTCCGAAGGCGTCGCGGTGTTCGGGCCGGACGGGCGCATCAAGCTGTCCAACCCTGCCTTCCGCGCGCTTTGGGGCGTCACGGAGGCGGAAGCCAAGCCCGGCACGCACATCCGCGCCATCGAGCAGGTCTGCGCGCCGTCCTACGACCAGCCGGACGGCTGGAAGCGGTTCTCGCACCTCATTACCAGCTTCGACGACGAGCGGCCGTCCTGCCAGGGCATCCTCGAACTGCGCACCGGGCTCATTCTGGATTTTGCCGTCATCCCGCTGCCCAACGCGCAGACCATGCTGACCTTCGTCAACATCACCGACAGCGTGCGTGTCGAGCGGGCGTTGACCGAAAAGAACGAAGCGCTGCGGATGGCCGATCATCTGAAGAACGACTTCGTCCAGCACGTCTCCTACGAGCTGCGCTCGCCGCTGACGAACATCATCGGTTTTGCCGATCTTTTGAAGACGCCCGCCTTCGGCACCCTGACAGAGCGGCAGGCAGAATATGTCGATCACATCTCGACCTCGTCCTCGTTGCTGCTGACGATCGTCAACGATATTCTCGATCTCGCCACCGTCGATGCCGGGATCGTCGAGCTCGACCTGTCGGAAATCAACCTGACCGACTTCCTCGACGAAGTTTCCCTTCAGATGGCCGATCGGCTGCAGGAAAGCGCCGTGACACTGCAGATCGATACGCCCGATATGCTCGGCCTGTTCATAGCCGACCACCAGCGGCTGAAGCAGATCCTCATCAAGCTCCTGACCAATGCCGCCAATTTCGCGCCCGACGGCAGCACCGTCAGCCTGAGATGCCGCCGCGACGGCAGCGATTTCGTCTTCAGCGTCAGCGACAACGGTCCCGGCATCCCGCAGGACGTTCTCGATACCGTGTTCAACCGGTTCGAAAGCCATGGGACACGCGGCGGCGCCGGTCTTGGCCTTTCCATCGTCGAGAGCTTCGTCAGCCTGCACCATGGCAAAGTGTCGATCCGCAGCCATGAAGGCGAGGGAACGGAAGTGACCTGCCGCATCCCCTCCGGTGACCTCCCGAAATTCGCAGCGGCGGAATGATGCAGGACATCGCACTTTTCCTGAAAGACGAGGCCGCGACCATTCAACTCGGCGAAGACCTGGCGCTGGCCTTGAAGCCAGGCGACTGCCTGGCGCTCTCCGGCGATCTCGGCGCCGGCAAATCGACGCTCGCCCGCGCCTTCCTGCGCGCCATGGCCGACGACGAGGCGCTCGAGGTGCCGAGCCCGACCTTCACCCTGGTGCAAAGCTACGACCTGCGCATTGCCGTTTCGCATTTCGACCTCTACCGGCTGGCAGATGTGTCAGAACTGGACGAACTCGGCCTCGACGAAGCACTCTCAGACGGCATCTGCCTGGTGGAATGGCCGGAAAACGCGCTGGCGGCACTGCCGAAAACCCGACTGACCGCTACCTTTTCCCACCTCGATGATGGCCGTCACGTTACCATATCCGGCGACACGGTGGCCTTGGCACGGATCGAGCGCAGCCTTGCAATCCGTTCCTTCCTGCAAGACTGCGGGTATGGACAGGCAAAGCGCCGGCATCTCAGCGGCGATGCGTCGGCACGCGCCTATGAGCGGACTCTGATCGAGGGGCAACCACTGCGAATTCTGATGGATGCGGCCCGCCACAAGCCGGGGCCGATCCTGCAGGACGGCAAATATTACCAGCAACTGGCGCATCTTGCCGAAGACGTCATTCCATTCGTCGCCATTGCCCGCGACATCAGGGACAAAGGATTTTGCGCGCCCGAAGTTTACAAACGAGATCTCGACACCGGCATCCTTCTGATCGAAAATCTCGGCAGTGAGGGCATCCTCGATGCGGACGGACAGCCGGTCGCTGAACGTTATCTCGAAAGTGTTCGCGTCCTCGCGCATCTGCACGCGCAGCCGGTAACACGCGACATACCCCTGTCCGATACCGTTACCCACCACATCCCCGATTTCGATCGTACGGCAATGGAGATCGAAACCAGCCTATTGATCGACTGGTATCTTCCGTGGAAGCGCGGCGAGAAGGCTTCCGATGCCGAGCGCGCCGAATATTTCGCAGTCTGGGATAGACTGATCGATCTTCTTGGCACGTCGGAAAAGAAGCTGCTGCTACGGGATTTCCATTCGCCGAACATCATCTGGCGCGATCAGCGCTCCGGCTTCGACCGTGTCGGCATCATCGATTTCCAGGACGCGATGATCGGCCCGACGGCCTATGACGTGGCATCCATCACACAGGATGCACGGGTGACCATCGCGCCTGAGTTGTGCGAACAGATGCTCTCGCTCTACTGCTCGGAACGCCACACTCTCGGCGATTTCGACGAGGCAGCGTTCCGGCGCGACTGGCATCTGATGTCGGCGCAGCGCAACTGCAAGCTCGCCGGCATCTGGGTCCGGCTGATGCAGCGCGACGGCAAGCCGTTCTACATGAAGCACATGCCGCGGACATTCTCCTATCTTCAGGTGGCGCTCGAACATGAAGCGCTCGCGCCCTTGCGCGATTGGTGCATAAAGGCTGGAATCCTTTAAAGCGCCGCGCGTCAAACTTGACGCACAAAAGTCGCTATAACACTTTGAACCCCCGAATCACCGGCTGACGTTCAGTGGATCAAGTGCTGCCTATGCCCATCAAGAATGCCATGGTGCTCGCCGCGGGGCTTGGCACCCGCCTGCGGCCCATTACCGATACCATACCGAAACCGCTCGTGCGCATCGCCGGCAGGCCGATGATCGACTATGTGCTCGATGCGATAGAAGGCGCGGGGGTCGAGACGGCGGCGGTCAACGTCCACCATTTCGCCGACCAGATAGAAGCGCATCTGAAGGACAGACGCCGGCCAAGGATCGTCATTTCGGACGAGCGGGCCGCGTTGATGAGCTCCGGCGGCGGTCTTGCCAGGGGATTGAAACTGCTCGACGACGGCCCTGTCCTGGTGATGAACGCCGATCTCTTCTGGATCGGCGAAAAGCCGGACGCGCCGTCAAATCTTGAGCGGCTTGCTTCCTTCTTCGACCCTGAAACGATGGACATGGCGCTCCTCTGCGTCCGCAACGAGGATACCACCGGCCACAACGGCAAACTGGATTTCTCGCTTGATCCGCAGGGCCGGCTCTCGCGTTACAGGGAGGGCATGGAAAACCCCGTCGTCTATGCGGGCGCGATCGCCATGCACAGCAGGCTCTTTGCTGATGCGCCGGAAGGGGCTTTCAACCTCAACATCTATTTCGACAAGGCGATTGCCAGGAACAGGCTGTTCGGCATCCTTCTCGAAGGTCACTGGCTGACCGTGGGCACGCCGGAAGCAATCGGCGAGGCCGAGGAGGCGATCCGGCGCTTCCAGACGGGAGCATGAGGACGTGGCGGAAACAGTTTCCAACGTTTTCACCATCCCGCCCGGTCTTCCCTTCCTGAAGACGCTGGTCGAAAAACTGTGCTCCGGCGAACTTGTGCCCGGTTTCCGTTATGCCGAGGCCGATCCGCTTGCCCTTGCCGGCATCACGATCTTCGTGCCGACCCGCCGCTCGGCGCGCGTCTTGCGTTCGGAACTGGTCGATTGCCTCGGCGGCCGCTCGGCGATCCTGCCGATGATCCGGGCCTTGGGGGAAACCGACGACGACAGCGGGTTCTTCGATGCGGAAATCCCGGCGATCCTCGATCTGGCGCCGCCTTTGCCGAATACCGCCCGGCTGATCGAGCTTGGCCGCCTCATCCTCGCCTGGCGCAACCAGCTTCCGAAGGCCGTGGTCGATGTGCACGCGGAAAGCCCGCTGATAGCGCCAGCAAGCCCCGCCGACGCGATCTGGCTCGCCCGCAATCTCTCCGAGATCATCGACGCGATGGAAACCGAGGAGCTGGATTGGAAGGCGCTCGACAATCTCGATGCAAACGATCATGCGCTGTGGTGGCAGCTGACGCTCGAGTTCCTCAAGATCGCCCGCACCTACTGGCCGGCGCGGCTGGAGGAGCTCAAGCAATCCTCGCCCGCACGCCACCGCAACGCCATCCTCGAAGCCGAGACGCAGCGCATCGCCGACGGAAAAGTCACCGGGCCGATCATCATCGCCGGGTCGACCGGCTCCATCCCCGCGACGGCCAAGCTGATCGCCGCGGCGCAGAAGCTGCCGAACGGCACCATCGTGCTGCCCGGCCTCGACCGGACGATGAGCAATGCGGAATGGATGATGATCGCGCCGGAAACGGCGAAGCTGACCGGTGATCCGGCCAGCCGCAGCCATCCGCAATACGGCTTCTCCCGCCTGCTGAACCGCATGGGCATCGGCCGCCATGATGTCGCGTCGCTCGGCACAGCGGCATCGGATCTCGATTATCGCGCGGAGATCATGTCCCACGCCCTCTTGCCGGTTCAGGCAACGAGCGGCTGGACAGCCCTTCGCGGCGCCGTCGATCAGGACCAGCTTACGGACGCCTTTACGGATGCAGCGCTGATCGAGACGGCCAACGAACGCGAGGAGGCGACGGCGATCGCTATCGCCCTTCGGCTTGCCCTGCACGGCAGCGAGGAAAGCCAGGCCGCGCTGATCACGCCCGACCGCGACCTTGCCCGCCGGGTGGCGGCCGAACTTTTGCGTTTTGGCATCGAGGCCGACGATTCGGCCGGTACACCGCTTTCGGCCACCGGCCCCGGCAGCCTGACGCGGCTGCTTCTCGAAGCCGCTCTGCGGCCCGGCGATCCGGTCTCGATCACCGCCCTGTTGAAGCATCCGCTGGCGCGATTCGGCCTGCCCACGGATGTCATGAACGCAACGGCAGAGACACTGGAGCTGATGGCGCTGCGCGGCGGCACCGGCAGCGCCGATATTTCCGAACTGGAGGTCCTTCTTGACGAGGCGCTCCAGCGCGAAGGGAACAAAAAACATCTGCCGGAATGGCGCAGCCGGATCGACGAGGCAGCGATCGAGCGGGCCCGCGATCTTGCCCGGCGCATTGCCGCCGCTGTGGAACCTCTGGCCGGAACGCTGGTGCGCCATCACAGAACCGGCCGTGGTCTGACCGCAGCCTTGACGCTTGCCGAATGGGCAGAAAAAACCGGCGCAGCGCTGGAAGCAGCCACCGTCGACGAACGCGGCAGTCTTGCCGGTCTCTGGTCGGGTGAAGCCGGAGAAGCCCTGGCGACACTTTTGCGCTCCGTCATCGATACCGACGGTCAGATGACCGCCGACGGACCCCAATGGAGCGACATCATGGAGGCGCTATCGGCGAGCGAGGCGATCAAGCCGCGCTCCATGCGCCATCCCCGCGTGTTCATCTTCGGCGCACTGGAATCTCGTCTGCAGAGCGTCGATCTCGTCGTTCTCGGCGGCATGAACGAAGGCACCTGGCCCGGGCAGACCGCCAACGATCCCTTCCTGTCGCGCACCATGAAAACGTCCATCGGCCTGGAGCCGCCGGAGCGGCGCATCGGCCAGTTGGCGCACGATTTCCAGATGGCTTGCGGCACGCGCAAGCTCATCCTGACCCGGGCGATGCGCAAGGGTGCTACGCCGACCGTCGCCTCGCGCTGGCTGCAACGGCTTCTCGCCGTCGGCGGCCGCGATTTCGCGGCAAGGCTTCGCGAGAACGGCAAGGATTACCATCATTGGGCAGGCATGCTCGACCAGGGCGTTACGCAACCACTGGCGAACCGCCCGGAGCCGAGACCTTCGCCGGAGCAGCAGCCGCGCAGCTATTCCTTCAGCGAGGTCGCCCGCCTGCGGCGCGATCCCTATGCTGTCTACGCCAAACGAATCCTGCGCCTGCAGCCGATCGATCCCTTCAACCGCGATCCGGGTGCGGCCGAGCGCGGCACGCTCTATCACAAGATCGTCGAACGCTTCGTCCGCGCCGATCTCGATCCCGCGTCGCCGGTAGCGGCGCAGGAAATGAGCCGGCTGATCAACGAGGCCTTCAACGAGCAGGCACTGCCCGCCCATATCGACGTCGTCTGGCGACCGCGCTTTGCCGCTGTCGGCAAGGCTTTCATCGAGTGGGAAATCGCTCGCCACGCCGATATCCGGAAATCCTACACGGAGCTCTATGCCTCGATGGAGATCGGCGTCGAGGACATCAAGCTGACCGGCATCGCCGACCGCATCGACATTCTCGGCGACGGCAGAGCCGTTCTGATCGACTACAAGACCGGTTCGAGCCCCTCGATCAACGAGGCGCGTGCGCTGCTTGATCCGCAGCTGGCGCTGGAGGCCGCCGCTCTCAAGGCCGGCGCCTTCAAGCACGCGGGAGCACGGCATCCCCAATCGCTCGTCTATGTCCGCCTGAAACCCGGCGAACGATTTAAACCTGAGGAAGTCAACAACGAACACGCCAAGGCGCGCGCCAATGTCGAGACCAAATCCGCCGAGCAACTGGCCGAGGAATCGCTCAAGGAACTGGCGGGGCTCCTCACCGCCCTGATGAACGGCAAATATGGCTTTGCCTCACGCGTGATTGTGCAGAAAGAGCGCGACTACGGCGGCGAGTATGATCATCTTGCCCGCGTCGCCGAATGGGCGACGGCGGAAGGCGAGGAGGATGCCAATGAGGGATGACGATTTCGGCCCTCTCGAGCCCTCGCCTCAAGGCTGGCTCGACTGGACATCCTCCAAGCAGGCGCTCGCTTCCGATCCGGCCCGCTCGGCCTGGGTGTCGGCCAATGCCGGCTCGGGCAAGACGCACGTGCTGACGCAGCGCGTTATCCGGCTTCTCTTATCCGGCTGCCGGCCGTCTGCCATTCTCTGCCTGACCTATACCAAGGCTGCCGCGTCGGAAATGTCCAACCGGGTCTTCGAACGATTGGCCGAATGGGTGACGCTCGACGACGAGGCGCTGGATGACCGGATTACGGCGATCGAGGGCGAGCGGCCGGATCTGCCGAAACGCCAGGAAGCGCGGCGCCTGTTTGCCCGCGCACTGGAAACGCCGGGCGGGCTGAAGATCCAGACGATCCACGCCTTCTGCGAAGCGCTGCTGCATCAGTTTCCGCTCGAAGCCAATGTTGCCGGGCATTTCTCGGTACTGGACGACCGTGCTTCCGCGACGCTTCTTGCTGATGCCCGCCGCGCGCATCTGACGGCTACGGCAAGCGAGGACGACCGCGAACTGACGGAAGCCTTTGCGACCGTTCTCGATCTCGCCGACGATACCGGGCTCGAGAAGCTGCTGACGGCAATCGTCGCCAACCGCACCGCCATTCAGGCATTCCTGGAGGAAGCCAACCGCAAGGGCGGTATCGATCCGGCACTTCGTTCGGCGCTTAGTCTCGCGCCCGGCGAAACGTCGGAGGCGGCGATAGCCGGATTCTGGCCCTTGCCAGGTCTCAACGGTGTGGCACTGGAGCGCTTTATCGGCATCGCACTTGCCACCGGCGGCACAAAGGTTACGGAATTCGCCGACGGTCTTCGCGCCGTCGCCAAGCTCGCCGATCCCTTGCAACGCTTCAACATGCTGCGGGACTTGTTCTACACCCAGAACGGCAAGATCAAGGCCGATTCCGCCTTTATCTCCAAGCCGATCCGCGACCAAGCACCGGATCTGGAGCCTCTTGTCCTCGCCGCCCGCGATCACATTGCCGCGTCCATGGATCGTCTCAACCTCGTCGCCATGTTCGAGGCGACGAAGGCGGCACTCACCCTCGCCGACCGGCTGAACGGCGATTACGAGGACATCAAGAAAAGCCGCAGCCAGCTGGATTTCGACGACCTGCTCAACCGCACGGCGGCGCTGCTTTCGCGCGGCGATGTCAGCCGCTGGGTCCACTACAAGCTCGATCAGGGCATCGACCACATTCTGGTCGACGAGGCGCAGGATACGAGCCCGGTGCAGTGGACCGTCATCCAGTCGCTGGCGGAGGATTTCTTCTCCGGCGAAACGGCGCGTGGTGGTAACCGTACGATGTTCGCCGTCGGCGACGAGAAGCAATCGATCTACTCGTTTCAGGGTGCCCGGCCCGAACGTTTTTCCGACGAGAGCATCGAGACGGAGCGGCGCGTACGCGACAGTGGCAAGGCCTTCAGCCCGATCCGGCTGCAGCTCTCCTTCCGCTCGACCGAGGATGTGCTGTCGGCCGTCGATACCGTATTTGAAAATCCCCTGCACGCGCGAGGCCTCAGCGCCCGGCAGGATGCGGTCGTGCACGCCTCCAACCGTATCGGTCACCCCGGTCTGGTCGAAGTCTGGGACGCAATCGCGCCCGCAGACAGCATCCAGGAGGAGGACTGGACCGCAGCCTTCGACGCAACACCAGAAGATGCGCCGGCTAACATTCTTGCCCAACGTATCGCCGCCGTGCTCGCCAACTGGATCGGCAAGGAAACGGTGATCGAAAAAGGTGTCAAGCGGCCGATGCAGCCGGGCGATGTCATCGTTCTCGTGCGCAAGCGCGATGCCTTCGTCAACGCTCTCACCCGGGCTTTGAAAACGCGCCGCAACATTCCCGTTGCCGGAGCCGACCGGCTGGTTCTTACCAACCACATCGCCGTGCAGGACCTGATGGCGCTTGGACGCTTCGTGCTCTTGCCGCAGGACGACCTTTCGCTCGCCGCCATCCTCAAAAGCCCGCTGTTCAATCTGAGCGAGGACGACGTCAGGGATCTCGCGGTCTCCCGCCCGCTGTCGGTCAGCGTCTGGCAACGCCTGCAGGAATTCGGCGCCGACGAGGGGGGGCGCTACAATGGCGCCCTGCAAAAGCTGCAGCGATACAGGGCATTGTCGCGCACTCTGCCTGTTCATGATTTCTACGCCCGTATCCTCGGTCATGACGGCGGCCGCGCCGCTTTCCTCGGCCGGCTCGGAACCGAAGTCAGCGATATCCTCGATGAATTCCTGACTTTTGCGCTCGATCACGAGAAAAACGGGCTGCCGGGCCTGCAGGCCTTCATTTCCGGTCTCGAGATGGAAGCGCCGACGGTCAAGCGCGAGCAGGACAAGGAGCGCAACGAAGTGCGCATCATGACCGTGCATGCCGCCAAGGGATTGGAGGCGCCGGTGGTGTTCCTGGTCGATGGCGGCGGCAGGGCTTTCAATTCGCAGCATGTCTCCGGCCTGCGCCTGATCCAGCCCGGCGATCACAGCGCGGCAGTGCCGCTTCCTGTCTGGCGGCCGCCGCGGGCGGCGTCCAACACATTGATCGACGCGGACACCGCCCGGCTAAAGACCGCCGCCGAAGAGGAATATCGCCGGCTTCTTTATGTCGGCATGACGCGGGCGGCGGACCGGTTGATCGTCTGTGGCTATCAGGGCAAACGGGCCAATCCCGAAAGCTGGCATGCCATGGTCACGACAAGCCTGTCCGGAGACGAGCGCGGTCGCAGCACGCCCAGGACATTTGCAGCGGGCAATCAGGAGTGGACCGGCTATTCGTGGCAGGCTTCCTCCGCCGCTCGCGACCTGAAGACGCAGGACACTGTCAAGGAAGCCGCAAATGCCCGCCCGGCAGGCCTGCCCGCCTCTCTTCTGCAGCCCTTGCCGCCGCAACGGCACCTGCCGCGCCCGTTAAGCCCTTCCGGCGCGGGTGTCATCATTGACGAGGACGATGGCGCCGCCATCGTCGGATCGGCGTTGTTCTCGCAAAAAGCCGGCGCCAACAGGTCGCTGCTACGGGGTGCGATCCTGCACCGCTTCCTGCAGGTGTTGCCGTCTGTCGCGCCCAAGGAGCGGCACGCCGCCGCCGAGCGCTACCTGGCTCGCTCCGTGCCCCGCTGGTCTGCAAGCGAGCGGCAAGCGTTGACGGCTTCGGTACTGAGCGTGATCGAGCATCCGGAACTCGCCGCGCTGTTTTCCGAGACGAGCCGCGCGGAAGTGTCCGTGATGAGCACGTTGCAGCTCGGGACGCGCGAGTTTGCCGTTTCCGGCCGCATCGACCGGCTTGCAGTCTCCGGCAAGACGGCCATTCTCGCCGATTTCAAGACCAACCGGGAGGTTCCCGCTTCGCCGGACGGTGTGCCCTTCGTCTACCGGGCGCAGCTGGCGATCTACCGCGCGCTTCTCGCGCCGCTCTATCCCGATCATGCCTTCCAATGCGTGCTGATCTACACCGAAGGCCCGGCGGTGCTGACTTTGCCGCAGGAGATGCTGGACAGGAGCCTTGTGGAGCTCTCGAAGAAGTGAGATACCGAATATTGAAAAAGATGCGTTCCGCTATCACATCTTGCCCAACCGTTCGAAGAACGCCGATTTCGAAACAAGGAGCAGCCTATGGCTACCGTAAAAGTCGATACCTCCAATTTTCAGGATGAAGTGCTGAATGCCGCCGAGCCGGTCATCGTGGATTTCTGGGCCGAATGGTGCGGCCCCTGCAAGATGATCGCCCCGAGCCTTGAAGAAATCTCCAACGAACTTGCCGGCAAGGTGAAGGTCGCCAAGGTCAACATCGACGAGAACCCGGAAATCGCCGCCCAGTACGGCGTGCGCTCCATTCCGACGCTCGCCATGTTCAAGGCCGGCGAAGTCTCCGACATCAAGGTCGGCGCTGCTCCGAAGACCGCGCTGTCGTCCTGGATTTCCAACGCAGCCGCATAAGTCCTGATTTTGGAATGCAACTGAAAAAGCCCGGTCTCCCGGGCTTTTTTGTTTGTTGTGCCGCAGGCGGTTTCCGCGCAGCTCCGGTCATACGCCGCAGCGCGGTATATCCAACAGCGGGACATGAGGCGCGGCAGTTTTTGGCAGCAGACCCGTCAGGCGTGGATCGTCGTGGACCTCGACCATCAGGGCGTAGGGCCTAAATCCCGATCGCTGGTAAAATGCAAAGGCATCGGGATGATCGAAGTTGCAAGTGTGGAGCCAGAAGCGATCGATCGGCCGCGTCCAGGCTTTGGCGATCGCATTGTTCATGAGAAAGCGCCCGGCGCCTTTGCCGATCGCATCCCTGACCAGACCGAAGAATACAAGCTCGCATTCACCCGGCGCACGAAAGTCGAGTTCCAGAAGGCCGATGTGCCGTGCCCCATCCTGCAGCGCATACACTTCCACGGAGGGATCGGAGAGAATCGCCCGAACAGCGTCATCGTCCATCTCAAGGCGCGACACCCACATCCAGTCCTCACCGACCAGCCGAAACAGCCGTCGGTAGTCTTCGAGATCCAGTGAGGTCAGGCGCACCAGAGTGAGGGACCCGTCCGCAATAGCGGCCTTCTCCGGTTGCTCGCGCATCTCCAGGAAAGTGACCGCGTTGACAATCTTGCCCGGCGGGACCGGCGAATAGCCCATCGGCAATTCAGGATTCGTGTTCATTCGGTAGCCTTGTTCAACATAGGCGATCAGACTTCGCGGCTATGTGAAATCTGTTTGAGCCTTTGCACTCGACGCACTGGTACTTTGAGATCGTCCTTGAGGCTGCCGCCACGCAACGGAATTTTCTCGTCTGAAATTATCTCGGCGGCGTGCCGTTGTCGGCGAGCACATCGCCAACCAGATAGAGCGACCCACCGATCAGGATGCGCGGCGATGCCGGATCGTTCGAAAACATCTCTGTGATGGTCGCCAGCGCCTCGGCCACCGTCTCGAGCGGTGTCGCCTCGAAGCCGGCCACGCCCGCGTCGTCGGCGAGTGCCACCGCGTCGATCCCGGCATCCGATCCGCGGACCGGCACGGTAAAGACCTGTTCGGCCAGCCCCTTGAAGGCCTTGAAATAACCGACGGGGTCCTTGGTGTTGATCATCCCGATGATCAGGAACAGCGGACGAGGGTCGCGTTCCTCAAAATTGGCCATGGTTTCGGCGATGACTTGTCCCGCGCCCGGATTATGTCCGCCATCGACCCAGATTTCCGCGCGCTTCGGCGCAAGGGAAACGAGCTTGCCATCAGTCAGGCGCTGGAGCCGACCCGGCCATTCGACAGTCGTTAGTCCCGTTTCGATGGCGCCCTCGATCAGATCGAACCCGGCAGCCTTGACGGCGCGGATAGCGGCGGCGGCATTGGCGTGCTGATGGCGGCCCGGCAGGCGTGGCAGCGGCAGGTCCTCAAGCCCGAACTCGTCCTGGTAGATCAACCGGCCGAATTCCTCATGCGCCATGAAATCCTGTCCATAGACGGAAACCGGGCATTTCAGTCGCTCGGCCGTCGACACCAGTAGATCGCGCGCGGTGTCTTCCTCCTGATGGCCGATCACCACCGGGCAGCCGTGCTTCATGATCCCGGCCTTCTCCGCCGCGATCAGTTCGACCCGGTCGCCGAGATAGGACTGGTGATCGAGCGAGATTGGCATGATGACGGAAACGGCCGGGGTCTTGATGACATTGGTGGCATCGAAGCGGCCGCCGAGGCCGACCTCGATGATCGCCACATCTGCCGGATGTTCGGCAAAGAGCAGGAAGGTGACGGCCGTCAGGATCTCGAAAACGGTGATCTTCTGCCCGCCATTCGCCACCGCGACGCGGCGAACAGCGTCCGCCAGGACGGCGTCGCTGACCAGCGAGCCGCGCCCGCCCTTTTTGCCGATGCGGTAGCGTTCATGCCAGTTGACGAGGTGTGGCGACGTATGGACATGGACGCTGAGGCCGGCGGCTTCCAGGATGGCCCGCGAAAAGGCGGTGACGGAACCCTTGCCGTTGGTGCCGGCGACATGAATGATCGGCGGCAGCCTGTCCTGCGGATTGCCGAGCGTGTCGAGCAGCCGCGTGATCCTATCGAGGGACAGATCGAAGCCCTTTGGATGCAGGGCCAGCAGCTTGTCGATCTCCTGCCCTGCCTCGCTGACATGCGCTGTCGTCATCACCGCTCCTGCAAACCGCCGTTGGAGCGCTGCACGCTATCGAGCGAGCCGAGAACGCTACAATCTCAATTTTTCAACATTCCGCCTGCGCTCAGGGTGAACACAGGGCGCCCTTAAACGCTGGCCGCGGCCGCAATCGGCAGGGCGGCCAGCGGCGTGCTGCCATTCAGCTTGGCAGCATCCGCCGGCTTCTTCATCAGGATTTTCAGGACGCGGGCGAGCGTTGTCGGGATATCGTGGCGCTTGACCACCATATCGACCATGCCATGCTCCATCAGATATTCCGATGTCTGGAAGCCCTCGGGCAGCTTCTCGCGGATGGTCTGTTCGATCACCCGTTTGCCGGCAAAGCAGATTTCCGCGCCCGGTTCCGCAAGGTGCAGGTCACCCAGCATCGCATAGGAGGCGGTAACGCCGCCGGTGGTCGGGTTCGTCAGCACGACGATGTAGGGAAGACCCGCTTCCTTCAGCATCTGGACCGCAACCGTGGTGCGCGGCAGCTGCATCAGCGACAGGATGCCTTCCTGCATGCGCGCGCCGCCCGATGCCGGGAAGATCACCAGCGGGCACTTTTCGGCAATCGCCTTTTCGAAGGCCTTGATGATCGCTTCGCCGGCCGCCATGCCGAGCGAACCGCCCATGAAATTGAATTCATGCACGACACCGACGAGCTTGACGCCCTGGACGCGGCCGACACCAGCAACGATCGTGTCTTCCAGATCCGTCTTGACGCGGCTGTCACGCAGGCGGTCGACATACTTCTTGGAATCGCGGAACTTCAGCGGGTCCTGCGCCACCTTGGGCTGCGGCAGGGCCTCATAGACGCCGTCGTCGAACAGGTCCTTCAACCGTGCCTTAGCCGGCATCTTCATATGGAAGCCGGAGGCGGGAATGACCCATTTGTTCTCTTCGAGATCGCGGTGGAACACCATCTCGCCGGTTTCCGGGCACTTGATCCAGAGATTTTCCGGAACTTCCCGGCGGCCGAGCATCGAGTTGATCTTCGGTCGAACGTAATTTGTGATCCAGTTCAAATCCAAACTCCTGAATATTTAAAACCGGTCCTGCCCCATAATGTGGGCAATTATTCGGCCGCTACAAGTCGTGCGGAGCGAACGCCGGCGGAAAGGCCACGCACCAGGGCTTCCACGCCCGGCACCGTCGCCCCTGTCGATTTCCCGTCTTCGGTCAGGCTGGATGCCACCTGATTGACGATGGCGGTGCCGACGACCACCCCGTCAGCCGACGCGCCGATCGCGCGTGCATGTTCGGCCGTCTTGACGCCGAAGCCGACGCAGACCGGCAGTTTCGTATGGCTCTTGATCCGCTGTACGGCGCCGCCGACCACGGACGGATCCGGCAGAGCCGACCCGGTGATACCGTTCATCGATACATAATAAACGAAACCAGAGGTGTTTTCGAGAACCTTCGGCAACCGCTTATCGTCGGTGGTCGGGGTCGCCAGCCGGATGAAGTTGATGTCCTTCTTCAGCGCCGGGATGCACAACTCGTCATCCATTTCCGGCGGCAGGTCGACGACGATCAAGCCGTCGATGCCCGCTTCCAGCGCATCGTCGAGGAAGCGCTCGACGCCGTAGATGTAGATCGGGTTGTAGTAACCCATCATGACGATCGGCGTATGCTGGTCGTCCGCGCGGAAACGGCGGGCGATTTCCAGCGTCTTTTTGAGCGTCTGTCCGCTCTTCAGCGCACGCTGGCCGGCCAACTGGATCGCCGGGCCATCGGCCATCGGATCGGAAAAGGGCATGCCGAGCTCGATGATGTCGGACCCCGCCGAAGGCAGGGCTTTCATGATCGCCAGCGACGTCTCGAAATCCGGGTCTCCGCCCATGAAATAGGTGACGAGCGCAGGGCGGCCTTCGGCTGAAAGATCGGCAAATCGTTTGTCCATGCGTGCGGTCATGCTCTTACAGCCCCATTCCGAGTAACTTGCCGACGGTGAAGATATCCTTGTCGCCGCGGCCGGAGAGGTTCATCAGGATGATCTCGTCCTTGCCCATCTTCGGCGCGCGCTTGATGACTTCGGCGATCGCGTGGCTCGGCTCCAGCGCCGGAATGATGCCTTCGAGGCGCGTCAGCACCTGGAATGCCTCCAGCGCCTCATGGTCCATGATCGGCACATATTCGACGCGGCCGACATCGGCGAGCCAGGAATGTTCCGGTCCGATGCCGGGATAGTCGAGGCCGGCCGAAATGGAGTGGCCTTCCTTGATTTGCCCGTCACCGTCCTGCAGCAGATAGGTGCGGTTGCCGTGAAGCACGCCCGGCGACCCGGCCGTGATCGAGGCGCAATGCTCGTCGCCGTCCAGCCCCTTGCCGCCGGCTTCGACGCCGACCATCTTGACGGATTCGTCGTCGAGGAACGGATGGAAGATGCCGATGGCGTTCGATCCGCCGCCGACGGCTGCGACGACCAGATCAGGCAGGCGGCCTTCGGCCTCCAGCATCTGTTCGCGCGCTTCCGTGCCGATCACCGACTGGAAGTCGCGCACGAGTTCCGGATAGGGATGCGGGCCAGCCGCCGTGCCGATCAGGTAATAGGTGCTGTCTACATTGGTGACCCAGTCGCGCAGGGCTTCGTTCATCGCGTCTTTCAGCGTACCCGAGCCCGCCGTTACCGGCTTCACTTCGGCGCCGAGCAGTTTCATGCGGAACACGTTCGGCGCCTGGCGCTCCACGTCGGTCGCGCCCATATAGACGACGCATGGAAGGCCGAAGCGCGCCGCGACCGTTGCCGAAGCGACGCCATGCTGGCCAGCGCCGGTTTCGGCGATGATGCGGGTCTTGCCCATGCGCTTGGCAAGCAGGATCTGGCCGATGCAATTGTTGATCTTATGCGAGCCGGTGTGGTTGAGCTCCTCGCGCTTAAAATAGATCTTGGCACCGCCGAGATGCTCGGTCAGGCGCTCGGCGAAATAAAGCGGGCTCGGCCGGCCGATATAGTGGGCGCCGAGATGCTTGAGTTCCGCCTGGAATTCCGGATCGGTCTTGGCCTTGTTCCACTCATCCTGCAGGTCGAGGATCAGCGGCATTAGGGTTTCGGCAACGAAGCGGCCGCCGAAAATGCCGAAGCGACCTTCCTCATCAGGACCCGATCGAAACGAATTCAGTTTTGGCGTCTCGTTCACTTGTTTCTCCCTGCCAATACTCTATCTCCGGCGATCGCCGTTTCCGCGCGCAGAACGGCATCGAAAAACTCTTCCATGCGCTTCAGATCCTTGACGCCCGGCGCGCTTTCGACGCCGGACGAGAGATCGACCGCCTTGGCGCCCGTGAGCGCCAGCGCCTCGCCGATATTGTCCGCATTCAAACCACCGGAAAGCATGTAATCGACGCGTTCGTCAAGCGCATCGAGCAGCCGCCAGTCGAAAGACACAGCGTTGCCGCCCGGCAGCTCCGAGCCTTTCGGCGGCTTTGCATCGAACAGGAAGCGGTCGGCGATGCCGATATAGGGCTCGATCCGCTTCAGATCGTCGGCTTCGCGGATGGACAACACCTTCATCACGGGCAGTCCATAGACGGCCTTGACTGTCAGGACACGCTCCGGGCTTTCATTGCCGTGAAGCTGCAGCATATCCGGCGACAGCGCCGAGACGATCTCATCAAGCAGATCGCTATCCGCGTCGACCGTCACTGCCACGATCTTCGCCTTGCCGCGAATGCGATCAGCCAAGCGGCCGGCATCATCCGGCTCGATATTGCGCGGGCTCTTCGGGAAGAAGATGAACCCCGTATGGCGCGCGCCGAGCGCCACGGCCCGATCCACGGCTTCGACGGTCTTCAGTCCGCAAATTTTCACTTCCGTTTTCATGCACAGCGACCTGACATGAAATGCCGCGCGAGTCGAGCCTGAAACCGACAAATACGGGCTTTCGAGCCCATCGGCGTGACAGCATTCCAATGCAATGATATCATATATTGATATATAGCAGGTGGCCAATGAGAACCTTGATTGATATTACCGAGCGGCAGGTTCAAGCGCTCGAAGACATCGCGAAGGCTGAAAAACTGTCGCGTGCGGCCGTCATCCGTGCCGCGATTGATGATTATGTTCTGCGTCATCGCCGGGCCGAAGGTGATAATGCTTTCGGGCTTTGGGGTGAGCACGCAGTAGACGGGCTGGAATATCAGGAAAAGGTTCGCAGCGAGTGGTGAAGGCGCTGTTCGATACCAACATCCTGATCGACTATCTCAATGGCATTCCGCAGGCGCGCGATGAACTGGCCCTTTATGAAGAGCGGGCGATCAGCATCATTTCATGGATGGAAGTCATGGTCGGCGCACGGGAAGCCGTCGAACCGGCGACGCGCGCTTTTCTCGCCAGCTTCACCCTAATCGGACTGACGGAACCTGTCGCCGATCGCGCCGTCACGCGACTCCGGACTCGGCGGATCAAGTTGCCGGACGCCATTATCGAAGCGTCCGCCGAGGTGCATCATATGCTGCTCATCACGAGGAACACCAAGGATTTTGAGGCTGATTCCCCGTTTATCCGTGTGCCATATACGCTTTAGGCCGTTGCACGACGGTCCTCGCCTTCTATATCAAAAGGGAAAATCGGAGAAACCCATGCGTCTTTTGCTTGCTCTCATCCTGCCATGGCTTCAATTTTTCACCATCGGTCGGCCGGTCGCGGGGATCATCTGTCTGATCCTGCAGATCACGCTGATTGGCTGGGTTCCGGCTGCGATCTGGTCGGTCTATGCGCTCAGCCAATACAAGACGGATGAGAAGATCAGGGAAGCTCTGGGAAACCGGCGCTGAGGGTCGATCAATCGAAATCGATCGCGTGCAGCATGGTGCCGTTGCGCTTCAGCCAGCGCTTGGCATCTTCCATGGCCGGGCAGAGTTCTTCGCAAAGATCCCAGAAATCCGGTCCGTGGTTCATCTCGCGCAAATGCGCCACCTCGTGTGCCGCCAAATAGTCGATCACCTTCGGCGGCGCCATGACGATGCGCCAGGAGAAGCTTAGGCTCCCATCGGCGGCGCAGGAGCCCCAGCGGCTGCGCGTGTCCTTGAAACTCAGTGATTTGACCTTGCGGCCAACCATGCGGGCATGGATCGATACCAGATGTTCCAGATCCTTGCGGGCTTCCTTCTTCAGGAAATCGGCGATCCGGCGGCGCAAGTGCTCTTCTGCGCCGCTGACCCGAAGCACCGGCTCGTCATCAACGACCACGGCCTCGGTCAATCCGCGCAGCTTGCCGCTCCGCTCGATCCGGTGGGCAACACCGCGCAGCAGGATAGTGCCGCCCTCTTCAAGCACGCTCTCGCCGGAAAAACGAGCGAGCTTGGTCATCAGCCAACCCTGGTGACGATCGAGGAATGCGTTCACCTCCCGCTCGGGCAGCCCGGCCGGGATCGTCATCTTCAAGGCCCGGCCGCCCGGCTCGATCCGCAGCGTCATCCGCGTGGCGCGGGCATTCTGCCGGATGGTCAGCGGCATGACCTTGCCCGCAACGTCGATGGTCCGCTGCACGGGTGGTGGCGGGGACTTGGGTTGGCGCGACTTTCGAAGCAAGGAGAACATGAAGACCGTAGTAACCGATTCGTTTGAAGGACGCATGATCCGCAGGGGCTGGGCGGGCTCCTACCAAAAAGAAAAACCGGCACCCGAGGAGGATGCCGGTTTTGTCGTCTGGCTGACCGCTGCGATCAATGGCCCGGGAAGCCCGGCACAGAGCCGGAACCGCCGGAATTGCGTTCGCGCATGAAGCGGTCGAATTCTTCCTGGTCCTTGGCGCGGCGCAGCTCGCGAACATAGTCATCGAACTGCTGGCGCATTTCATCGAGCTTGCGGCGTTCTTCATCGAGGCGGGCAAGTTCTGCTTCGCGCCAATCGTCAAAGGCGACGTTGCCGGTGCGGAATTGCGGACCGCAGAAGCCACGGCCGCCGCCACGCTTGAACGACGAGAAGACGCCGTCGACGGTCGAATTGGCGTCCTTCTTGAAGGATTTCAGCCTTTCGCCGAACAGGATATAGGCAAGCATGGCAAGACCAAGCGGCCAGAAAACCACGAAACCGAGCACCATCATGGCAATGGTCGCGGGCGTCCAGTCCGGACGGATCAATGCAGATTGGTTCATGTTCAGAAGTCCTCGCTAAAAGTGGGCCTCTCCTTCGGGCCCGCTTATAACGAGATGGGAAGAGGCCTGCCGCTCTGCAAGACAAGCCTTCGCAGATTCCGGCAAACCCCTGACAATATCGACCGAAATCGATATAACCGAGCTCAGGCGGTCTTTCCGCCCTTGATCACCCGCGGCATCGACGGTTTGGCGCTGCGGGTATGCTCGCGCTGGAACGCGGTGATGCGCGGCGCAATCTCGCGACGGAACCGCGATCCGTTGAAGACGCCGTAGTGGCCGACATCCGGCTGCATGTAATGCATGCGCATGTTGTCGGGGATATTCGTGCAAATTGTCTGCGCCGCCTTGGTCTGGCCGACGCCGGAAATATCGTCGTTCTCACCCTCGACCGTGAGCAGGGCGACCTTGCGGATCGCGGTCGTGTCGACGCGGCGGTCGCGATGCATCATTTCGCCCTTCGGAAGGGCATGGCGCATGAAGACGGTCTCGACCGTCTGCAGATAGAATTCCGCCGTCAGATCCATAACGGCCATATATTCATCGTAGAAGTCACGGTGCTTTTCGGCGGCGTCGCCGTCGTTCTTGACAAGATGGGCGAAGAACTCCTTCGTCGCGGTCAGGTGGCGGTCCATATTCATCGACATGAAGCCGGAAAGCTGCAGGAAGCCGGGATAGACCGGACGCATGAAGCCCGGCTGCGGAAACGGCACCGGCATGATGACATTGTCGCGGAACCACTTGATCGGCTTGTTCTCGGCGAGCTGGTTGACCGAGGTCGGGTTGATGCGCGTGTCGATCGGTCCGCCCATCAGCGTCATCGAGGACGGCGACAGCGGATCGTCATTCGCTTCCATCAACGCCACGGCGGCGAGCACAGGAACGGCCGGCTGACAGACGGCGATCACATGGGTGTCGGGCCCGAGGAAATGCAGCATCTGGATGACGTAATCGATGTAGTCATCGAGATCGAAGGTGCCTTCGGCCAGCGGCACCACGCGAGCATCGATCCAGTCGGTGATATAGACATCCGATTGCGGCAACAGCGCTTCGACGGTGCCCCGCAGCAGCGTCGCATAGTGTCCGGACATCGGCGCGACGATCAGCACCCTGGGATCGGCCGTCCTGGTTTTCGGCACTGCGCGTTCGAAATGGATGAGGTTGCAGAAGGGCTCGCGCCAGACGATGCGCTCATTGACGGCAACGGACGTGCCGTCAACGATCGTTTCGGGCAGGCCGAATTCCGGCTTGCCGTAGCGACGGGTCGTTCGCTCGAAAACCTCGAGGCCAGCGGCGGCCATGCGGCCGAAATAGGTGTGGGCGATGGGATTGAGTGGATTGGCGTAGGCCAGCCGCATGGCATCCGCCGCGGCGCGCCAGGGGGCCATCATCGCATGATTGAACTCGTAAAGCTGGTAAAACATCGGAAGCGTTCTCCTTGTTACCGTAGACGACAACGCCGCTCCCAATCGGACGCAACCTTGCATTCTGTTCTTCGTGTCCGCGTGTCCGCAAGCGAGGCAAACAGTAACACTTTTCTTGTGCGACGCAATAAATATGCCTCGCTCCTTGCAGGTCAAGCCCATCACAACCGTGCGTGGAGGGCTTGATATTAGTTAAAGCCGCTTGCCCGACGCTGCCCTTCAGCATCAATCCCGTAGAAGCGCGCCGCGCTCGTGCAGAAAACAGCCTGGCGCGCGCTTTCGTCGAGGTCCCGCAGCAGTTCGTTTGCCGCCAGCCACCATTGTTCATAGTTTGCATCGAGATTAACAACCGGCCAGTCGCTACCGAACATGACGCGCTGCGGTCCGAAAACCTCGACCAGATAGCCGGCATAAGGTTTCAGCTTGTCGACGGTCCAACCACTGCCCGCTTCGGTCACCAGTCCGGAGAGCTTGACGCAGACATTCGGCCGCCGGGCGAGCGCTGCCATGTCAGCGCGCCAGGGCTCGAGGATTCCCTTGCCAATGAAAGGTTTTGCTCCGTGATCAATGACGATCCGCAGAGAGGGCAAGCGGTCAGCGAGTGCCGATATCACCGGCAGATGGCGCGGTTGGATAAGCGCCTCGAAGCGCAGGCCAAGGTCCGGCAGCATCTCGAGCGTGCGGATCGCCTCGGGCTGAAGGATACAAAACGTATCCTCGATGCCCTGCAGCATCGGACGGATTCCCCGGAACTTCGGATGGCGCTTGAACCGCTCCAAATCGGAACGCGCTGTCGGCGACCACACGTCCACCCAGCCAACGACGGCGGCGACGGTTTCTTCACGCTCCGCCAGTTCAAGCAGGAACTCGGTCTCCGCCAGATTGGGTGCGGCCTGGACGAGCACGGTCTTCGTCACACCTGCGGCCGCCAGATGCGGCCTCAGATCATCCGGCGTGAAATCCCGATAAATCGCCGCAAGTTCCGGCGGCGGCCAGTCGTTGTGGCCAAGGCCCAGCGTCCAATAGTGCTGATGCGCGTCGATGCGCGTCATGGCGACACCTTCACCACGGCCTTAATCAATCCGGCCTTCTCATGTGCCCAGCGCGGCAGGTCCTTCACCACATCATCCAGCGTCGTGCGATGCGTGATCAGCGCTTCGACCGGCACGCGGCCGGCGCGGATCGAGGCGGCGACATGCTCGAAATCCTGTCGCGTCGCGTTGCGGCTGCCGACCAGCGTCATTTCACGCTTGTGGAACTCAGGATCCGAGAACCGGATGTCGTCTTTGACGACGCTGACGAAGACCAGGCAGCCACCATGGGCGACGAAGGTGAAGGATTTTTCCATTGAACCACCAAAACCGGTGGCATCAAAGACGACATCGAAGCCATCGCCGCCGGTCGCCGCAAGCACCGCATCCAATGCCCCGTCACCGGCAAGAATGCCGTGCGCAAATCCAAGCCGATCCGCCGCCATGTCCAGCCGTTCGGCACTGGCATCGAGAAGCGCCACTTCGTGGCCGGCGATACGCGAAAACAGCGCCGTGCCAAGGCCGATGGGGCCGGCTCCGATGACCAGCGCCCGCGACCCGGCCGGAGCAAGCGAACGGCGCACGGCATGGGCGCCGATCGCCAGAAACTCGACGGTTGCCGCTGCCTCTAGCGAAAGGTCGCCAGCCGGATAAAGATTTTCCTCCGGCGCCAGGATTTCCTCGCAGAAAGCGCCGTCGGTATGAACGCCCAGCACCTTGATCGCCGTGCAGCAATTCGGCTTGTCCTTGCGGCAGGCGACACAGGTCCCGCAGGAAAGATAGGGATTGACGATAACCTGCGTTCCCGGTGCCAGCGAAACTCCTTCGCCGGACTCGATGACTGTCGCCGAGATCTCGTGGCCCATGACGCGCGGATATTCGAGGTAGGGATGTTTGCCTTCGAAGATATGATAATCGGTTCCGCAGATGCCGACATGGCTGACCGCAAGCCGTGCCCAGCCCTTCGGCGGCACCGGCAATACCGGTCTGTCAATGATGTCGAGGCGCCCGGGCTCCAGGCAGATCGCCGCTTTCATGGCAGGCAGTTCCTTGCAATCTTTCACAACAGGTGCGGTTTTGAGGGCATCCGGCCGACTGGAGCAGCCGGCCGGATGTGGGAGGACCGTCAACGCGAGCCGCGGCGGCGCAACTGGTCGAAATAGACGATGACGATGATCAGCACGCCGGTGATGATGCGCTGCCAGAACGAATTGACGTTCAGGAGATTGGCGCCGTTGTTGATCGTCGCCAGGATGAAGGCGCCAAGCAGCGGTCCCTGCACCGAACCGACCGCGCCGAACAGGCTGGTGCCGCCGATAACCGAGGAGGCGATCGCCTGCAGTTCCCAGCCTTCTGCCTGGGTTGCGTTGCCGATGCCGATGCGCGAGGCAAGCAAGAGGCCAACGAAGGCGGCGCAGGTGGAGGACAGGATGTAGGCGAGATAGATCGTCCGGTTGACATTGACGCCGGACAGGCGCGCCGCTTCGCTGTTGGAACCGACGGCGAAGAGATAACGGCCCCAGCGGCTCAACTGAAGGAAGACATAGGCCGGGATTGCGACGACGAGAACCATCCAGAACAGGCTGGGAATACCGAGGAAATCGGCCCGCGAAAAATTCGTGAAAGCCTCGTTGCTGATCGAGATCGTCGAACCGTTGGTGATCAAAAGGCCAATGCCACGCAGCGACGTCAAGGTCGCCAGCGTGATGATGAACGCCGGAAGTCCCATACGGACAATGCCGAAAGCATGGAACGAGCCGATCAGCACGCCGATCAGCAGCGTGATGATCATGGCCAGCCACAGCGGCACACCGGCGGCGAGCAGCCAGGCAACCGCGACACTGGCGAAGCCGACCACAGCGCCGACGGAAAGATCGATACCGGCGGTGATGATGACGAAGGTCTGCCCCACCGCCAGGATCGCCGTCATCGCACCCTGGCGCAAGAGGTTGCTGATGTTGTTTGATGTCCAGAAACTGTTGGTCGAAAGACCGAGAAGCAGCCAGAGGAACAGCAGAAGCCCGAGCAGGGTGAGCCCGAAAAGAATGTTCATTCCCCGTTTCGGCACCGGTGCCGCTTCTGTCGTCGCTTCAACGCTCATGATTTTCCTCCACGCATATTTTCTTCTGGTCTTTTCACGATTTCACACGCCAATCGCCTGGGTCAGCACGTCCTCGTGCGAGCCGCCGCGATAGCTGTGACTGGCCACGAGTTTCCCCTGTCTGAACACATGCAACCGGTCGGCAAGCTCGTAGACCTCCGGCAGATAGGACGAGATCAGGATGATGCCTGCCCCCTGCTCCAGTAGCCGGGCAAACAATCGGTAGATTTCCGCCTTGGTGCCGACATCGACGCCAACCGTCGGCTCATCGAAAATGAAAAGCTTGGCGCCGTGACTGAGCCACTTGCCGATGACGATCTTCTGCTGATTGCCGCCGGACATGGCGGACGCCAGCACCCGGCGCGTCGGCGTCTTGATCTTCAGGTCCCTGATCTGGCGGTCGGCATTTTCGACCTCGCGGCGGCGGTTGATGGTGAAACCGCTGGTCAGCCGGTCGAACACCGGCAGATTGATGTTGAGGCCGATCGGCAGGTTGAGGCAGAGCCCCTGGTCGCGGCGGCTTTCCGGCGCCAGCGCAATGCCAAGGTCCATCGCCTGGCGTTCATTCCTGATCTCGACCTTCTTGCCCTGCCAGTAGATTTCGCCCGATGTGACCGGCTGGCGGCCATAGAGCCCGAGCGCGAATTCGCTTCGGCCTGCGCCGATCAGGCCGTAAAGGCCGACGATTTCGCCGGCGCGCACGGACAGCGAGACATCCTCGAAACCCGGACCGGTGAGACCGCGCGTTTCGACGATGGTGGCGCCGATTGGCAGGGTTTCCTTGTGATAGATCTGCTCGATGGTGCGATTGATCATCAACGCGATCAGCTCGGCATCGTTGGTCTCGCTGATCTTGCGGGTGCCGACATGGGTGCCGTCGCGCAGGACCGAAACGCGGTCGGCGAGTTCGAAGACTTCCTCCATGCGATGGCTGATATAGACGATGGTCACGCCTTCAGCCTGAAGCCGGCGAATGAGCCGAAACAGCTGCGCCGATTCCTGGCGGGTCAGATAGGCGGTCGGCTCGTCGAAAATGAGGAACTGCGTGCCGCGCATCGCCGCGCGTGCCGTTGCAACAAGCTGCTGCTGGCCAATCGTCAGGCTCGAAAGAGTGGCCGCCGCCGGAAGGTTGAAGCCGAGATCGTTGAGCACGGCCTGCGCCGCAGCGGTCATGGCGCGCTTGCGCATAAGCCCGTTCTTGTCCATCTCGTCACCGAGGAACATATTGGCGGCGACGCTCAGATGCGGGCAAAGCACGACTTCCTGATGCACGGCATTGATGCCGCGCGAAATCGCCTCCGTCGGATTTGAGAGCTGAACGGGTTCGCCGCACCAGAACACCTCGCCGGAAGTTCTCCGGATAACGCCGGTCAAAAGCTTGATCAGCGTCGACTTGCCGGCGCCGTTTTCGCCGACGATGGCGTGGATTTCGCCGCACAGGAACGTCAAGTTGGCCGGCTTCAAGGCCTCGACGGCACCGTATTTCTTCTGCAGGCCGCGCAGTTCCAGGATCGGCTGCCCCTTCGGAACGGGATGCCTGGCAACCGTCGCCGCACCCTCCTCGTGCCGGTGGCTGACGTCGTAAAGTCCTGTCATGGCGGCTTTCCTCCCTATCCGGAAACCTGCCTCAAACCGATGTTTCGGCCTGAAGCAGGTCAAGATCGCATTGTGCAGCAGGCGGCAGGACAGTTGGCCTAAACGGGTATTGTCCTGCCGCTCTGTCTTGGATCAGTTGACCTTCGGGTTCAGAAGGGCGTCGATCTTCGGATCGGCCATGTTGGCCTTGGTCACCAGGTTGGCGCCGGTATCGACGTTGGCCTCGACCTTTTCCTTCTTGGAAGCGGCGAGAGCGGTTTTGACGCCGTCATAGCCCATGCGGTAGGGATCCTGGACGACGAGGCCGGCGAGCACGCCTTCCTTGAGGAAGCCGACCGTCTTTTCGTCGCTGTCGAAGCCGATAACCTTGATCTTGTCGCCGAGCTTATTTTCAGCAATGGCCTGGCCAACACCCTGCGCCATGATCAGGTTGGAGGCAAAGACACCGACGAGGTTCGGGTTGGCGGTGATCAGGTCGGTCATCATGTTGAGGCCGGTGGTTGCCTGGCCGTCGGCGTACTTGTCGGCCACGACCTTCAGACCCGGATATTTCGCGGCGATGACTTCGACGAAACCTTCATGGCGCTGATCGAGCGAGCCGACGCCCGGCAGGCTGGTGATGATGGCGATTTCGCCCTCTTCCTTGCCGGTTGCTTCCTTGATCGCGGCGGCAAGACCATCAGCGGCGATACGGCCGCCCTGGGTGTTGTCGGTGGTCAGGAACGAGGTGAAAGCCGTGGAGTCTGCGCCGGAATCGATGCCGATGATCGGCACGGACTTCGCGGCTTCGTCAATCGGCTTGCCGAGTGCCTTGAATTCGGTCGGGGAGATGACGACAGCAGCGGGGGCGCCGGCTACGGCGTTTTCAAGAATGCTGATCTGGCCGTTGATGTCGGACTCGGACTGCGCGCCGAGTTCCGGCACATTGACGCCAAGATCCTTGCCGGCGGCGCGCGCGCCAGCCAGAACGATCTGCCAGTAGAAGGACGTCGTGTCCTTGACGATGATCGGGATGGTGACGTCCTGGGCAAACGTGGTCATCGGCATCATGGTGGCGAACACGGCAGCACCAGCAAGACTGGTGAAGGCGCGGCGCGACAGGATATGCTTCATAAGGGTCATGGTGTTGTTCTCCTCCAACAGCGTCTTGTTGAGTTCTCCTCGGATCGAGCCGCAAGACGCGAACAGTTCGACCTTTTATCGATAAAAAACATTTCACGCTGGCAAGCTATCTCAGCAATTTCGAAATTGCAAGCGGCGGGCTCTGTCCTTGCGCATTGATTTCCTCCCAACGCCAAGCCACTGTTTTTCATCACGAAGATGATCCGGCCCATCTCCCTTCGGCCGGGCATTCCGGGCTCCTATACCCGGTAAAGTTCCTGCGGATGCACGACACCCTTTTTCAGGATGATATTTCCATAAAGCCGAAACTCCGTGGTCGCGACGATATAGGCGGCCTTGCGCGAGCGTTCGTAGAAAGCGAAGCGCTCGATCGGCACGACCTTGAAATCACCGGCGAGTTTATGGACCAGCTTCTGGAATTCGACGCAGATTTCCGGTTCGGCCGCCGGATCGCCGACGACTTCCATGCGCCAGGCGGATTCGGCGGCGAAGGTGTCGAGCGGCATGTGCGCAAGGATCGCCTCCGTGATGCTCAAGGCGTCGACCCCATCGGCGCGCACAACCTTCGGCCCCATGGTGCTGGCAGGAAAATTGGCGTCGCCGATGACGATCTCATCGCCATGGCCCATGATGCGGATTGCATGTAGCAGATCCGGCCCGAGCAATGGATGTATTCCCTTCAGCATTCCGCTTTCCTTTTCGTGATCCGGCTAAACGCGGACGGCTTCCGGTCCCAATTCCGGCGCCACCAGCGTATGCGCGTCGTAGGCCGTGAAATCTTGTCGCTGCAAACGCCGCTCCGTCAGTTCCATGTTGCGCATCAGGCTCGACGGTTTTGCAGTCCCGAGCAGCACAGAGGCAACCATCGGGTTGTGCAACGGAAACTGGATCGCGGGCGCCGCAAGCGGCAGCCCTTGCGACCCTGCGATCCTCTCCATCGAACCCACCTTGTCCAGAACCTCCCGATTTGCCGGCATATAGTCGAAATGCGATCCCTCCACCGGACCCGTCGCCAGAATACCCGAATTGAAAACGCCGCCAACCACCAGCGAGGTTTTCTTTTTTTCGCACAGCGGCAGCAGTTCGGCGGTGGCGGTGCGGTCAAGAAGCGTATAGCGCCCGGCAAGCAGGATGCAGTCGAGATCCGCCTGTCGCATCACATCCAGGCAGACGGGTACTTCATTGACACCAAGACCATAGGCGGAAATGGCGCCGCTCGATTTCAATTGCTCCAGCGCCTTGAGGCCGCCGTCGAGCAGTTGGCGCAGATAGACACGGTTGCGCTCGGCGCCATGCGTGTAGACCCCGATATCGTGAACGAAGAGGATATCGATGCGGTTAAGACCGAGGCGGGCATAGCTGAACTCGACCGATCGCATGATCCCGTCATAGGAATAATCGTAGTCTGTATCGAAAGGCAGCGGATCGACGAAACCGTAGCTCGGCACCTTGTCGTCCGCGACCGGGCGCTGCAATCGGCCGACCTTGGTCGACAGCACATAGCTGCCCTTGGGCTTGTCGCGCAGGAAATCCCCGACCCGTCTTTCGGCCAGGCCGAAACCGTACCAGGGTGCCGTATCGAAAAACCGCAGGCCCGCATCCCAGGCGGCACCAAGCGTTTCCATTGCCGCGTCCCGCGGGCAGGCGCGATACATGCCGCCTAAAGGCGCGGTGCCGAAACTGTATTCGGTAACGGACAGCTCGGTCCGCCCGATCTTCCTTGTCTGCATCAACCCTCTCCTCCCTCAGACGGCTGCTTTCCGTCAGAGCGTCGCGCCCAGGTGCCAGGGCACGAATTCGTTGTCGCCGTAGCCGAAAAGCTCGCTCTTGGTCTTCTTTCCGGATGCGGTATCGATGATCAGGTCGAAGATCTCGCGGCCCTTGCCGGCGATCGTCGCATCGCCCGTGGCGATGGTGCCGCAATCGATGTCCATGTCCTCTTCCATGGCACGATAGAGCGCCGTGTTGCTCGTCAGCTTGATGGAAGGACAGGGGCGGGAGCCGAAACAGCTGCCGCGGCCCGTCGTGAAGGCTATCACATTGGCGCCGCCGGCGACCTGCCCCGTGGCCGACACGGGGTCGTAGCCGGGCGTATCCATAAAGACGAGACCGTGTTCGGTCACCCGCTCGGCATAATGATAGACCGCCGTCAGCGGCGAGCGGCCGCCCTTGGCGACGGCGCCAAGCGACTTTTCGAGGATCGTGGTCAAGCCGCCGCGCTTGTTGCCCGGCGAAGGATTGTTGTCGAGCGAGGCACCATGCATGTCGACATAGCTCTCCCACCAGGAAATCAGTCCGTCGAGCTTCTGCGCCACACCCTCGCTTACCGCGCGGCTGCGCAGCAGATGCTCTGCGCCATAGATTTCCGAGGTTTCCGACAGGATCGCCGTACCGCCGGCACCGGCCAGGATATCGACCGCCGCGCCGAGAGCCGGATTGGCGGTAATGCCGGACAGCCCGTCCGAACCACCGCATTGCAGGCCGACGATGATTTCGCCGACCGGGATCGGAGTACGTCTAGCCGTGCCGACCTCCTGGGCGATCTCCTCGAGTACGCCGATCGCCCGGGCGACGGCGCGGCGCGAACCGCCGGCGTCCTGAATGTTGAAATGGCGTTTTCCGGCCCCGGAACCGCTCTGGCCGTACAGCGTCAGCTGGTTGACCTCGCAGCCGAGGCCGACCATCAGCACGCCGCCGAAATTCACATGGCGGGTGTAGCCGGCGAGCGTGCGGTGCAGGTTCTTCATCCCGTCGCCGGTCGAACTCATGCCGCAGCCCTGATCGTGGACGATCGGCACGAAACCGTCGATGCCGTCATAGCGCGGCAGGATGGTGTTGTTAGCCTCCTCGGCAATGGCGCGACAGACCGTGGTGGAACAGTTGACACTGGCGATGATGCCGATGAAATTGCGGGTCGCGGCGCGCCCGTCAGCGCGGCGATAGCCCATGAAGGTGCGCGCCTTGTCGGCAGCACTTGCCGCTTCCGGCGGCACTGGCGCGCCGATCGACAGGCGGTCCTGGTCGAAGGCCAGATTGTGCGAATGGACGTGGTCGCCTGGCGCGATATCGACCGTCGCGCGGCCGATCGCCTGACCGTACTTCACCACCGGCTCACCGGCATGAACCGGATGAATCGCCACCTTATGGCCTGGATCGATCCTCGCAGCGGCGCGCACGCCATCCGGCAATTCACCGCCCGGCTCGATGGCGAGCGACGCGACGGCCACATTGTCTTCTGGCGACAAAACGATGAAGGAAGGTGCGGTCACCCTTGGTATCTCCCTTGACGGCTTTTTTGCTGAACGAGCGTACTCATTCACTTTTGTCTTTTATCTACAATAGACAGTTTGTCGTCAATGGGTATTATGCATCCGCCAGAACCACAGCAGAATGGTCGCAGCATAAAGGCAACGACCGCATCAAAAACAAAATCAGGGACCGAAACAACCATGAAACTTCGGATTTCAAGCCGAGACAGGACCAGGCGGACCGGATAGAGCAACCCTTAGAAACCGAACCGGCAACCCACGGTTCGATAACCAGAAACCCCTATCCGGCCGGCAAAATCATGGCGAAACAGAACACCGTCTTCAAGGACGCCTTCAACCGCTGTCTCAAGCTGCTTGCGGAAACCTCCGCCCTGCCATCCGAGCCGGAGCTTGGCGCGACGCTCGGTGTCAGCCGCACGACCATTCGGGCGATCCTCACGCGCATGGAAGAACTGCAGCTGATCGCGTGGGACAAGCGGGCAAAGATGGTTCTGCGACAACCGAAGGCCGATGATTATTACCCGGCCGAGGAAACCGATTCGCTGTCCGAAATCATCGAGCGCAGTTTCATGCGCCGGATTCTGGCAGGCGGCGCCGAGCCGGGCATGCAGATCAACGAGCTGGAGCTCGCCCGCGATATCGGCACCGGCACGACCAGCGTGCGCGAGTTCCTCATCCGCTTCAGCCGCTTCGGGCTGATCGAAAAACGGCCGAACAGCCACTGGATATTGAAAGGCTTTACGCGCGAATTCGCGCTGGAGCTGACGGAGGTGCGCGAAATGTTCGAGCTGCGCTCCGCCGCGAGTTTTGCGGCGCTCGCACCCGATCATCCGGCATGGCTGGAACTCGAACGGATCGAGGCGCTGCACCACGAAATCCTCGCCGACATCGACAACCGCTATCGCGAATTCTCCGAGCTGGACGAACGCTTCCACCTGCTCGTGCACAAGTCCTCGAGCAACCGCTTCATCGTCGATTTCTACGACATCATCGCCATCGTCTTTCACTATCACTACCAGTGGAACAAGGCGAATGCGCGTCAGCGCAACGCCCGGGCGCTGGAAGAACATCTCGCCTATATCGCGGCGCTGAAGACGCGCGATCTGGCGCAGGTCGAAGCGGCCTGCCGGCGGCATCTCAAGTCGGCGCGCGAGACACTGCTGCAATCCATTCAATAGCCGGATTCACGAGACATCATGACAACGCCGATCATCCAGTTTGGAACCAGCCGCTTTCTGCAGGCCCATGTCGATCTCTTCGTCAGCGAAGCGCTTGAGACAGGCGATGCGATCGGGAAAATCACGGTCGTTCAGACGACCGGATCCGCGGAACGTGTAGGCCGGCTGAATGCACTGGCGGCGCCGGAGGGATTTCCGGTGATTGTACGGGGGCTCGCCGATGGCGCCGAAATCGACCGGACGCAGCAGGTGACCAGCGTCGCGCGCGCCCTGTCGACGGCAGGCGATTGGCACGAGGTGAAACGGCTCATTGCGGAAGAGGCGGAGATCCTGGTCTCGAACACCGGCGATACGGGCTACAGTGTCCGAGACGACGATCTCGATGAGGAGGTTCCCGCTTCCTTTCCGGGAAAATTGCTCCGCCTGCTTCACACCCGCTTCCTCGCGGGCGGCAAACCGCTCACCGTCCTGCCGTGCGAGCTGATCAGCCGTAATGGCGACAGGCTCAAGGAGATAATTCTTCGCCTTCAGGCCGAGCGGATCAAAAACACCGATTTCGCGAGCTGGCTTTCGACGACCCTCGTCTGGGGCAATACGCTCGTCGACCGCATCGTCTCCGAGCCGCTGGAACCGGCCGGCGCCGTGGCAGAACCCTATGCGCTCTGGGCCATCGAAAACCAACCGGGACTGAAGGCGCCTTGTCGTCACCCGTGCGTGCTTCTGGTCGACGACCTGACGCCCTATGAGAAGCTCAAGCTGCATATTCTCAATCTCGGCCACACAGTGCTTGCCGATATCTGGCTGAAAACCGGCCGGCCTCAAGACGAGACGGTGAAGAACATACTGCGCGACGCGCATGTCGGCGCGGCATTGATGGAAATCTATGAGACCGAGGTCATCCCCGGCTTTGCCGCCAAGGGTCTCGGCCAGGAAGCGGCCGATTATGTGGTCCTGACGCTGGATCGCTTCCGCAATCCGTTTCTCGAACACCGGCTGAGCGACATCGCCAATCACCACGCCGAAAAGATCGTCCGACGGATCACCGATTTCCGGGCCTGGAGCCCGGATGTCCCCATGCCACGGCTGGCGGCGATCGCCGACAACCGGTGATCAGTAGCCGGCGACCGGCTTCGCGCCGCTTGTACCACCGGTCAGGAAATCCTCGCGCAGCTTCGTCGTGGCGCTGACAAGAAGCGTCACATCGGTTCCGATCGCCATGAAGTCCGCGCCCATGTCGCGATAGAGGCGCGCCTGATCAAGGTTGAGGGTCATGATGCCGCGGGCCTTGCCGGCTTTCCTGATCCGCTCGAACGCATCCTTGATGGCGGCGGTCACCTCCGGGTGGCCGGGCTGGCCGAGATACCCCATATCGGCGGCGAGATCGGATGGACCGATGAACAGCCCGTCGATCCCGTCGAGCGCGGCAATATCGTCAAGCGCGGCTAGGCCTGCCCGGCTCTCAATTTGGACGATGAGGCAAATTTCCTCATTCGCCGTCTCGAGATAATCGCCGATCCGGCTGAACTGCGATGCCCGGCCAAGAGCAGCGCCGACGCCGCGTACGCCATGCGGTGGATAACGCACCGCCCGCACCAGCGCCCGTGCCTGTTCAATACTCTCGACCATCGGGATCAGTAGCGTCTGCGCTCCGGTGTCGAGGATCTGCTTGATCATCCAGGTTTCGCCGACCGGTAGGCGCACGATCGGATGGCTGCCCGAGCGCGCCACCGCCTGCACCTGCGCCGACAGGAGCGGAACATCGTTCGGCCCATGTTCGCCATCGATCAGCAGCCAGTCATAGCCGCTGCCGGAGACCACTTCGGCCGCGTAGGGACTTGCGAGCGCAACCCACAAACCCAACTGGAAACGATCCTCACTTATCGCGGCTTTGAACGTGTTTTTTTGGGCGGGCATCGATGTCTCTCCTTGCGGCTTTGCACGCGTACTTAAAACGGTGACACACCAACTGTGAAGCGGTTTCCGTTCAGGCGCCCCCCCGAACTATGGACATGCGCGGAGAATCGAAAAAGGCCGGCAGGATGTCCCCTGCCGGCCTTTTGATTTCAGAGGTTTTCAGTTCACGCGATGCCGCCGAGGCAGACATATTTGATTTCGGTGAATTCCTCGATGCCGTATTTCGAGCCTTCGCGGCCGAGACCCGACAGCTTGACGCCGCCGAACGGCGCTTCCGCCGTCGAGATCAGGCCGGTATTTACGCCGACCATGCCGTATTCCAGCGCTTCGGCGACCCGGAACACGCGGGCGAGGTCCTTGGCGTAGAAATAGGAGGCGAGACCGAACTCGGTGTCGTTGGCCTGCTCGATCACATCCGCCTCATCCTTGAAGCGGAACAGCGGCGCCAGCGGTCCGAAGGTTTCTTCCTTGGCGACGGCCATGTCCTTGGTGACGTCGGCGAGGATCGTCGCCTCGAAGAAGGTGCCGCCGAGCGCATGTTTCTTGCCGCCCTGCAGGATGCGCGCGCCCTTGGCGGTGGCATCGGCGATATGTTCCTCGACCTTGGCAAGCGCCGCCTTGTCGATCAGCGGTCCCAAGATGACGCCTTCATCGAAGCCGTTGCCGGTCTTCAGCTTGCCGACGGCGGTCGCCAGCTTCTCAGCAAAGGCGTCGTAGACGCCGTCCTGCACATAGATGCGGTTGGCGCAGACGCAGGTCTGGCCATTGTTGCGGTATTTGGCGATCAGCGCGCCCTCGACCGCCGCGTCGAGATCGGCGTCGTCGAAGACGATGAACGGCGCATTGCCGCCGAGTTCCAGGCCGAGCTTCTTGATCGTCGGGGCGCTCTGCTTGTAGAGCTCGGTGCCGATTTCGGTCGAGCCGGTGAAGGTCAGCTTGCGCACCACCGGATTGGAGGTCATCTCGCCGCCGATCGCCACGGCCGAGCCGGTGATGACGCTGAACAGGCCCTTCGGCAGGCCGGCGCGTTCGGCGAGAACCGCGATGGCGATCGCCGAGAACGGTGTCTGCGACGCGGGCTTGAGGACCATGGCGCAGCCGGCGGCAAAGGCGGGACCCGCCTTGCGGGTGATCATCGCATTCGGAAAATTCCACGGCGTGATCGCGGCGACGACGCCGATCGGCTGTTTCATCACCAGGATGCGCTTGTCCGGCTGGTGGCCGGGGATCATGTCGCCATAAATGCGGCGGCCTTCCTCGGCAAACCACTCGATGAAGCTCGCGCCATAGACGATTTCACCGGTCGCCTCGGCCAGCGGCTTGCCCTGTTCCAGCGTCAGGATACGGCCGAGATCGTCCTTGTTGTCGATCATCAGATCGTACCATTTGCGAAGGATGGCGCAGCGCTCCTTGGCAGTCTTCGCCGCCCAGCCCTTCTGCGCGATCCGCGCCGCTTCGATCGCAGCCTTCGTCTCGGCCGCGCCCAGCTTCGGCACGCGGCCGATGATCTCGCCGGTCGCTGGATTGTTCACCTCGATCGCGTTGTTCGGGTCGGCATCGATCCAAGTCTCGCCGACAAGAGCGGCCTGACGAAACAGAGAAGGGTCTTTCAAGGTCACGGTCATCAGCGGCATTCCTTTGCTTCGGAAAAAATCTACAGAACTTATACAACTTTTTTCTGCCATTCGACAATGACCCTGAACGCCGTTTCTGCGTCCTCTTCCGTCATTTCGCTCAGCGCTTCATCGGCGCAGTTTGGCCCTTTGTCGTCACATTGGAAACGGTCCATCTCCAAACCGCTGCCTAGTGAGGATGCACTCAATCGCCATATACGGACTGCGTCCGTTTTTTATCGAACGCCGGCACCTCCAACTTCCGACCTCCCAAGACAGGAATTTGCAATGACAACCTCCAGCAACTACCGCCAGGCCGACTATCCGATCGAGCCGAGCTTTCTCAACCGTTGGTCGCCGCGTGCCTTCACCGGCGAGATCATCTCCGAAACCGAGCTCCTGACTATCCTCGAAGCTGGCCGCTGGGCGCCTTCCGCCTACAATTCGCAGCCGTGGCGTTTCGTATATGCCCTGCGGGAGACTGCGGAGTGGGACAAGCTTTTCCCGATCCTCAACGAATTCAATCAGGGTTGGGCCAGATCCGCTTCGGCTCTCGTTATCTTCATTTCGAAAACGCATTTTGTCGCGCCGGGCGCGACCGAAGCCGCGCTCTCGTATAGCCACAGCTTCGACACCGGTGCCGCCTGGGGTGCGATCGCCCATCAGGCGCAGCTGCTTGGTTTCCAGGCACACGGCATGACCGGGCTGCATTTCGACAAGGCCGTCGAAATTCTCGGCATTCCGGAGGGCTACCGGGTGGAGGCCGCCGCCGCCATCGGCAAGCTGGGCGACAAGTCGCAGCTGCCAGATTTCCTGCAGGCGCGCGAAACCCCAAGCCCCCGCCGCCCTCTCTCGGAAATCGCCTTCAACGGCTCCTTCGTCGCCGAGTAAGCTGTAAAAAGAAAACCACGCCTTCTTGCGGAGGCGTGGTTTTGACGTTCTCGAGCATTTCCGTTTTTCTTCGAGTCACGGAAACGCTCTATCTCTTTATTTTAAACGCAGTTCCGGACGGAAAACCGCTTCGCACTTTTCCTGGAATTGCTCTGGCAATGTGCCGCCCGGATCAGATATCCAGGTTGGCGACGCTCAGCGCGTTTTCCTGGATGAAATCACGGCGCGGCTCGACTTCGTCGCCCATCAAGCGCGAGAACAGGCCATCGGCATCTGTCGCGTCATTGACCCTGACCTGCAGCAGCGAGCGGACGTTCGGATCGAGCGTCGTTTCCCAGAGCTGCTCGGCATTCATCTCGCCCAGACCCTTGTAGCGCTGCATCGACAGGCCCTTGCGGCCGCTGGCGAAGATCGCATCGAGCAGCGCGCGCGGGCCGCTGATTTCCAGCGCACCGTCCTTGCGGCGCAGGATCGGCGGATGGCCATAAATCTCCTTCAGGCGCGGGGTCAGCTGGTCAATGTGGCGCGCGTCGGATGAACCGATCAGCGCCATGTCGAGCGAGGCCACTTCCTTAACGCCGCGCACCATGCGCTCGAAGCGCAGCCCGCCGTCGCCGCCGACCACGGCCGTCCAGCCGCGTTCCGTTTCTTCGGCGATCAGGTCGAGGCGCTTCGCGACCTCGGCTGCTGTTACTTCCGACTGCTCGGTATGTTGGTTCAGTTCCGGATTGAGCGCCCCGGCAATCGCCGCCTGCTCGACGACGGAACGGCTGTAGCGCGAATGCAGGCCTTCGACGAGAGAACGCAGGCGCAGCGCGTCGAGGATCACTTCGCGCAGATCCTGCCCAACCCGCACTTCGCCGGAGCCGAGCTCAAGTGCGGCGTCCTCGAGACCCATGGAGATCAGATATTCCTCCAGTGCCTTTTCGTCCTTCAGATATTGCGCCGACTTGCCGCGCGCCACCTTGTAGAGCGGCGGCTGGGCAATATAGAGATGGCCGCGCTCGATCAGTTCCGGCATCTGCCGGAAGAAGAAGGTGAGTAGCAGGGTGCGGATGTGGGCGCCGTCGACATCAGCATCGGTCATGATGATGATCTTGTGGTAGCGCAGCTTTTCCGGATTGAATTCGTCCTTGCCGATCGACGTCCCGAGCGCCGTGATCAGAGTGCCGATTTCCTGGCTCGACAGCATCTTGTCGAAGCGGGCGCGCTCGACGTTGAGGATCTTGCCGCGCAGCGGCAGGATCGCCTGGTTTTCGCGCGACCGGCCCTGCTTGGCCGAACCCCCTGCCGAGTCCCCTTCCACCAGGAAGAGTTCCGACTTGGCGGGATCCCGTTCTGAACAGTCGGCCAGTTTTCCCGGCAGCGAAGAAATATCCAGCGCGCCCTTACGACGCGTCAGCTCGCGCGCCTTGCGCGCCGCTTCGCGGGCCGCGGCCGCCTCGACCACCTTGCCGACGAGGATTTTCGCGTCGCCCGGATGTTCTTCCAGCCAGACGCTGAGCGCCTCGTTGACGAGGCTTTCGACGACCGGGCGGACTTCCGAGGAGACCAGCTTGTCCTTGGTCTGCGAAGAGAATTTCGGATCCGGCACCTTGACCGAGAGAACCGCCGTCAACCCTTCGCGGCAGTCGTCACCGGTCAGCGTGACCTTTTCCTTCTTCATGATGCCGGAACTGTCGGCGTAGGAGACGATCTGGCGGGTCAGCGCGCCGCGGAAACCGGCCATATGCGTGCCGCCGTCGCGCTGTGGAATGTTGTTGGTGAAGCAGAGCATGTTCTCGTGGTAGCTGTCGTTCCACCACATGGCGACTTCAACGGTGATGCCATCCTTTTCGCCGCGAATAGCAACAGGCTTCGAGACCAGCGGCTTCTTGGCGCGGTCGAGATAGGCGACGAAGGCTTCGAGACCGCCGTCATAGCTCATCTCGTCCTGGCGGATGTCGGAATGGCGCTTGTCGGTGAGCAGGATGTGGACGCCGGAATTCAGGAAGGCGAGTTCGCGCAGGCGGTGTTCGAGCGTGCCGTAGTCGAAGTCGATCATCGTGAAGGTTTCGGTGCTCGGCAGGAAGGTTACTTCCGTACCGGTCTCGCCATTGCTGTCGCCGACGACCGCCAGCGGCGCATCGGCGACGCCGTGCGTAAAGGACATCTCATGGATCTTGCCCTGGCGCTTGATCCGAAGCTTCAGCTTGACCGAAAGCGCATTGACCACCGAGACGCCGACGCCGTGCAGACCACCGGAGACCTTGTAGGAATTCTGGTCGAATTTGCCGCCGGCATGCAACTGCGTCATGATCACTTCGGCGGCAGAAATGCCTTCGCCGGTATGGATGTCCGTCGGGATGCCGCGGCCGTTGTCGGTGACGGTCACCGAGCCATCGGCATTCAGCGTCACCGTGACGATGTCCGCGTGACCGGCCAGCGCCTCGTCGATGGCATTGTCCACGACCTCATAGACCATGTGGTGCAGCCCCGAGCCGTCGTCGGTATCGCCGATATACATGCCCGGCCGCTTGCGGACAGCATCGAGACCCTTCAGGACCTTGATGGAATCGGCACCATATTCGGCGCTTGCGCCGGCTTCGGTTTCAGGCAAATCGGTCATTCGGCTATAAGTCTTTCCAGGTTTTGATGCCATGTCTTCGGAGATCGGATTCCGTGCGAATCACCCCTCGATGGCGCTCCCCGAATATAGGGATTTTGTCCAGAGTTCCAAATCCCGTGCAGCCTGAAAGCGGCAGAATTCAGGGGATCATCAGAGTTCCTTATCAGGAAACCGGCCTTTTTCCAAAACATCTTCCAGCATGTGGATGGTTTCGCCGGATAACCCACGAATACGGCCCGCGAGCCGGTTGGCAAAGGCTGTATGGGCGGGCGACAGGCCGGAGGTATCGAGCACGACTTTCGGATCGGAAAGTGCTGCCAGACCGAAAAGCTCGTCGGCATCATCCCAGATGACATTGAAATATCCGGCAACCCTCTGCAGGAATTCAAAGCTCGGCGCGCCACGCTTTCCGTGTTCCAGCGCCGAGAGATAGGCAGGCGAGACGCCGATCGCGGCTGCCATCTGTTTCTGCGAGACACCTTTCAGCCGCCGCAGCCGGTGCATCGCTTCGCCAAACGGCGTCACGGCGTCGAACCCCTCGGCTTCGACAGGCGGACATAGAGCGCGCCCTCGCCGCCGTGAGTGCGTGCTGCCGGCTCGTAGGAGGAAATCAGCATCCGGAATTCCGGCAGCGAAAACCACATCGGCACCGCCCGTTTCAACGCGCCGTCGCTGCCAAGCGACGTGCCCTTGCCGGTGATGACGAGCACGTGCCTCAGGCCCCGGTCATGGGCGCGCAGGAGAAAATGCAACAGGAACCCATGCGCCTCACTCTGGACCATGCCGTGCAGATCGACCCGCGCCTCGATCGGCAGATGGCCCTTCGCCAGTTTGCGCTTGACGGGTTTTTCGAGAGGGTGATGGACACGCGGGCGCTTTACAGCGTCCGCAGCGCCACCGAACGACTCCGCCAACGACTTGCCTTCCCTGATAACAGGTGCCGGCGGCTTTTCAGGTTCCGGCACCGGCTCGTCGAATTCATCGAGCTCATCCATGCGGCCGGGCAGCGGACGGGTCGTGCGGGCGACCTTGCCCCACAGTATCCGATCCTCGCTGGTGAGCTTCTTATCCCTGGCCATGGTCGTATCTTGCCGCCGCGGCCTTCGGAATGAAAATGAAAAAGTCTGCGTCGTTGCGCACGGCGCCAGCCAGGCGCCCGGCTTCATCACCGGATCCGGTGAAGATATCGCCGCGTGCGGGACCAACGATCGCCGATCCCGTATCCAGCGCCAGCATCAGCCGGCGAAACGGCCGGCCGCCATCGATCGACGTCAGGCTGTCGCTCGCGATGAAGAAGGGAACGCCGAAGGTATGAATGAGCCGGTCGACCGCAAGCGAGCGGCCGGGTTCCAGCGCCACCTTGGCCGCCGCCACCGGCCCGAGACCGGTATCATCGACCGCCGCCTCACGGAAAAAGATGAAGGATCGATTGTGCCAGAGCACCTCGTCTGCCTCATCCGGATGATCATCCAGCCATTGCCGGATCGACTGCATCGAGACGGTCGCCGCATCGATCTTGCCGCGCTCGATCAGCAGCTTCCCGGTCGCGGAGAAATAATGCCCGGTCTTCGCCGCATAAGTGACGCGCTTCATCGATCCGTCGGGAAAGACCAGCCGGGCCGCCCCTTGCACGTGAGCGAAGAAGACATCGACCCTGGATTTCGCATAGGCGATCTCCAGTCCGCGCCCGGCAAGAAAGCCCTGCTCGATCGCCTTGCGATCCGGATATTCGCCGATGGCGCCATCCTTAATCCGGCCGAAGGCAAAATACGGATCCAAACCATCCGGCCGATTGCTATCGTCGATCTCGATGAGATCATCCGGACGGCGGTAGAAGGGAAAGCGAAAAGTCTTGTCCGGCGCCGCGCTGACCAGGACCTCCGGTTCATAGAATGCCGTCACGAAACCCGGCTTGCCGTCCCTGCGGACGATCTTGAACGGGACAAACTGCTCTTCGAAGAAACGTCGCGCGCTGCTTTCATCGAGCGGCTCAGTTCTCAAAGCCGCCTCATAGGCTGGCATCAGGTCTGCGGAAGAGACACCGAGCGAACCCGTCTTGTGCGGTTTGACCGTCGCGACATGATAGCGACAGCGCTCGAAGGCGCCAAGCAACGGCAGCGGATTGTCACCGCGCCAACCGGGGAGGCCGGAAAAATCGACCCGCTGCAAATCGAAATCCATCTAGCGGTCCCGATCAGTTTTCGGATTCGGTGGCGATCAGCTTCCAGTTCGGATCGCGCGAGCGGATGTCGCGGGCAAAGGTCCAGAGGTCGTTGACTTCCGAGACGGCCTCAGAGTCTCCATCGATGATGGCACCGGATTTGTCGTAGGTCGCGGAAATCAGTTGGCTGATGATGCGAAGCGTGATGTTGGCTTCACTATCCTTGATCTCGGCATGCACCATGTCGGCCTTCTCGATGCCAACGAAGGTGGATTTGACCACTTCGCCCTTGCTTTCGCGCTCGGAAATCGCGGCATCGAAACCTTCATAGACCTCGCGGGACAGAAGACCCTTGAGCGTCTTGCGGTCGCCATCGGCAAACGCCATGACGATCATTTCGTAGGCCATCTTGGCGCCGTTGACGAACTCCAGCGGGTCGAAATTCGTATCGGCATCGTTCATGCGCCGTAGCGCATCGTTGAGCGGCGTTCCGGCCTTGGTGAAGGCATCGATATCGGCATAGCGTGAAATGTCGTCGCCGGTGCCGTCGCGGCGGGGAAGCTGCACGACCTTGCCGGATGCTTCCGGGCCCTGGGCGGCCTCGCGGGGCGAATAGGGATCAACGGGCGGACGTTCGTTACCGGTCCTCTTGCCCAGCACGTTGCGCAACTGGAGGAAGATGATCACCGCGGCGACCAGGAAAAACAATGTGATGAAGTCGAAAGAGCCCATTTCCACCCAGAACCGCTGTTAACATGCCGTGCAATCATCCCATATAGTCTGCATGGCACGATCATTCAAACGACTATATCACGTCTTTGCAATTGCCGGTCCAACGGGGACGGGCTGCTTTCACATTAAGTGGACACCATGCGCTCTCTGATCCTTCCGCTGCTTTTTCTTTTGATGCCGCTTGCGGAGATCGCGGCCTTCATTTTCGTCGGCCGCGAAGTCGGTGTCGGCATGACGTTGCTGCTGGTGCTGGCGAGTGCGATCGCCGGCGCCGTTCTCTTGCGCATCCAGGGCTTCGGCGTGTTGCGGAAAATTCATGAGGCCTCGCAGACCGGCACCGATCCTGGACGGCAGCTCGTGCATGGCGTGATGATCGTGATCGCCGCATTCCTGCTGATCATTCCCGGCTTCATCAGCGATATCATCGGGCTGCTCCTTTTCATTCCGGCTGTCAGGGATCTCGGCTGGTCGCTGATCAAGAACCGCCTGACGATCGTGACGACAGGTAGCATGGGCGGATTTTCGCGCGGACCGGACCCGGACCGCGGGTCGCCACCCCGATCCGGCCCGCAGGTCATCGACCTCGACGAAGACGAATTTTCGCGCACCAATGGCCGCGGCCGCACCGATCCGAACGAGCGCGACCGCCTGAAGTGAGAGGCGCTCCGGGTTGTAAGCCCTGGTGCGAAGTGCTAGATGGCCTCACCAAATTCATGTCCGAAGGAAAAGGCCTTATGACCGATACCGCATCCACCCCCAACGGCGGCGCCGCAGAGAGCCCGTCCCTGAACATTCTGGCGCAGTACATCAAGGACCTTTCGTTTGAAAATCCGGGTGCGCCGCGTTCGCTCCAGGCCCGTGACAAGGCCCCGTCGATCAACATCAATGTCAACGTCAACGCCAATCCGCTGTCGGATGCCGAGTTCGACGTCGTGCTGACGCTGAATGCCGAAGCCAAGGACGGCGACAAGATGCTGTTCAACGTCGAGCTCGCCTATGGCGGCGTGTTCCGCGTCACCGGCTTCCCGCAGGAGCACATGCTGCCCCTGCTCTTCATCGAATGCCCGCGCCTGCTCTTCCCGTTTGCCCGCCAGATCGTTTCCGATGCAACGCGCAACGGCGGCTTCCCGCCGCTGATGATCGACCCGATCGATTTCGCCCAGATGTTCACCCAGCGCATGGCTGAAGAAAAAGTCCGGGCACAGGTCTCCGCCAACACAAACTGATCCGGTTCTCGTAGAATATGATTTAAATGATGCCCGGTCTTCGACCGGGCATTTTCATGTGGCGGGTTCGTATTTTACCCAGATGGCCTTCGCACCCATTTTGGCGACGAGCGCGGCATGCGCTTCTATTTCCTCAATGCTCAAACGGGAGCCGAGCGGACGCGGCCTTTGCCCGGCGACGACAACGATATCGTCGATTTCGACGGCCTGGCCGCCGCGGCTCTCGCCGGAGAGCAGGCCAAGCGCCGCCTGCCGGCCGCCGATCATTTCGATATAGACTTCCGCCAGTAGCTCGGAGTCGAGCAGCGCACCGTGTTTGGTCCGGTGCGAATTGTCTATCCCATAACGCCGGCAGAGCGCATCGAGCGAGTTCGGGCCCATCGGGTGTTTGCGGCGGGCAAGCGCCAGCGTATCAGTCACCAGATCATTGGCAATCGCCGGCAGGCCGAGCCGGGCAAACTCGGCGTTCATGAAGCCCATGTCAAAGGTCGCGTTGTGGGCTACCCAGCGGGCGTCGCCGAAAAATTGCAGCAGTTCGGTTACGACGCCGGCAAAGTCCGGCTTGTCCTTGAGGAACTCGTCAGAGATACCATGGACCGCCAGAGCGTCGGGATGCACCTTCCGGTCGCCGGGATTGACATAGACGTGGAATGTTCGCCCTGTCGGAAAATGATTGTCGAGTTCGATGCCGCCGATTTCGATGACGCGGTCCTGCCTGTTGTCGAGACCCGTCGTTTCCGTATCGAAAATGATTTCGCGCATCATGGCCTCTTCTGGCTGGTCACCTGCCGGACGATGTCCGCGACTTGGGCGCGGGTCGAATCAAGCTCACCACTGGTATCGATGATGTAATCCGCTTTCGCACGTTTTTCTGCGTCGGGAACCTGGCGGGAGAGAATGAGGGCGAATTTTTCCTCCGTCATCCCCGGCCTTTTCATCACGCGGTCCTTCTGGATCGCCGGATCGCAGGTCACGACCACCACCGCATCGACCCGGTTTTCCGCCTTGGTCTCGAACAGCAGCGGGATGTCGAGCAGGACGAGCGAAGATTTTTCTGCACGGTGACGCGCGAGGAACGCCCGTTCCGCCTTGCGCACGAGCGGATGAACGATGGCTTCGAGCGTCTTGAACAGTGCCGGATTTTCAGACAGCTGCCGGGACAGCTCCTTCCTGTCAACCGCGCCCGCCACCGTCGCTCCTGGAAACGCCGCCTCGATCGGCGCGACCGCCTCGCCCTGATAGAGCGCATGCACCGCGGCGTCGGCGTCGTTCACGGGCACACCGAGATCCGCAAACATTTGCGCGGCGGTCGATTTGCCCATGCCGATCGATCCTGTCAGCCCGAGAATGATCATGCGCGTCGTGCCATATCGTCGATGATGATCTGCCGCAGCGTCGCATCGACCTGCGGTCTCTTGCCAAACCATTTTTCAAATCCGGGGGCCGCCTGGTGCAGGAGCATGCCGAGGCCATCGACGATCGCGAAACCCTGCACCTCCGCCTGGCGCAAGATCGGCGTCTTCAGCGGGACATAGACAATATCCGTTACGACGCTGCCAGGTCGCATCACCGTGAAGTCAATTTCGGGGGCGGCCGATCCGTCCATGCCGAGAGACGTGGTGTTGATGAAAAGGCCGGCGTCTTTCATCACCTCCGCCAGAGCCTCCATCGGCTGCGCATGAACCGCCGGGCCGAACCGGTCGGCCAGCTCCTGTGCCCGGGCTTGCGTGCGGTTGACCACATGGATGGTCTTGACGCCGCGATCGCGCACCGCCTGGATGACCGCCCGGCTGGCGCCGCCGGCGCCGAGGACGATCGCGGCGTCGCATCGATCCCAGCCCGCAGCGCGTTCATCGAGATTCGCCATGAAACCATGCCCGTCCGTATTGGTCGCATGCACCAGCCCATCCTCGACCCATAGGGTATTGGAAGCGCCGAGTTCGCTGCTCAATGCGTCCGGCCGATCGGCAAGGGCGAAGGCCATTTCCTTGTGCGGGATGGTGACATTGCCGCCGATGAAGCCGGACTGGCCGTCCCTTAGTGACGCGATGAAGGCAGGAAAATCTTCCGAGGCGACTTCATACGCCCGGTAGCTTCCTTCCAGGCCGAGCTGTTTCAGCCAATAGCTATGGATCAAGGGCGAGCGGGAATGCTTCACGGGATAGCCCGTGACGAAGGCATGGTTAACAAATGTTTCACGTGAATCACGCATCGATCACTCGCAAATCCCTGAGTTTCGCCAGAAGCGGCAGCATGGGCAGACCGAGGATCGTGAAATAGTCACCTTCGATTTTCTCGAAGAGTTGAATACCTTCGCCCTCGAGCTGGTAGGCGCCGACACTCGACAGGGCCTTTGCCCCGACGCGTTCGAGATACCGCTCGATGAAGCCAGTCTCCAGTTTCCGAACAGTCATCCGGGCGGAGGACACATGTTTCCAAAGGATGTCCCTGCCCAGCATTAGCACAATCGCGCTGTTCAGCTGGTGGGTCTGGCCGGACAGCGAAGCAAGGTGGTCGCGTGCCTCATCCATATCTCGCGGTTTGTGATAGACGCGCCGGCCGAGCGACATGGTCTGGTCCGAGCCTATTATAATGTCTTCAGGAAAAACCTCGCCGACATTTCTTGCTTTCGCCTCGGCAAGAATGAGCGCGACCTCCTCCGGTGAGGAATGCTGCTCCTCTACCTGATCTTCGATCGCGCGCTCGTCGATCTCGGCCGCCCTCGCCTGAAAGCGGATGCCGGCATTTTCCAAAAGCATGCGCCGAAAGGGGCTCGCCGAAGCGAGGACAAGAGAGCCTGCCATTGTCTTCATATCCTGATTGTCCGGGTTCGCCTTAGCGCAGCCGCGGTCTCAGGGCAACAATTGCCGCCGCCGTTTCCTCGATGGACCGGCGGGTCACGTCGATCATCGGCCAGTTGTTGCGGGTGCAGAGCGATCGCGCATACTTCAACTCCTCCGCGATGGACGCCCGGTCAACATATTCATCCGCCCGAAAATTGTGGGACGCGGTTCCAAGCACCCGGTTTTCCCGTACCTGAGAAATCCGGTCGACGGTGGCGATCAGTCCGACCACCAGTGGCTTGGTCGCCTCCATCAACCGATCCGGCAGCGGAACGCCGGGCACGATCGGGATATTGGCGGTCTTGATGCCACGATTGGCGAGGTAGATGCTGGTCGGCGTTTTCGAGGTCCGGCTGATGCCGACCAGCACGACATCGGCATCGTTGTAGTCTGCCGGCAGCTGGCCGTCATCATGATCCATCGTAAAATTCAGCGCGTCGATGCGGGCGAAATAGTCAGCATCCATCACATGCTGCGCGCCGGACCGCTGCCGCGATGTCGCGCCGAGATAGGACTGGAAGAGATCTATGATCGGGTCGAGCACCGAGACACACGGCAGCCCCATCTCCTTGCAGGTCGCATCGATGATGTCGGCCAATTCCCGATCGACGATCGTATAGAGCACGATCCCCGGCGCGCCATCGACCGCCGCCATCACCTGCATCAACTGCTTGCGGTTCCTGATCAGCGGATAGACATGCTCGAGCGCATGCGAGGACTGAAACTGCGCTGCCGCTGCCCTGCCCGCCGCGATCAGCGTCTCGCCGGTCGAATCGGAGATCAGATGCAGGTGGAAATAATTTTTATGGTTCTCCACGCTATTCTCCGGAGGTTGTTGATAAACCGGGACAGCGACAGCTAAGGGCCGCCGCGTTTCAAAGGCAAGGGGAAAACCGGCGAGTTATTCACAATCCGGATTCGTGGGAAGCCGATTTTCGGCCCTTGTGGACAAGACTCGTGGTTGGACAAAGTGTCACGTTCGTCCACCCTTTATCCACACCGAACCGCGCGCGGTGATCAAGGCCCAAGGAATTGAATCCTTGGCTGTTTTCTGGATCATCCCCATTTGCGAGGAAATGATCGTGAAAGCAATTCAGCCATCCCTTTGAACGAAACCAAATGTGGAAAGAGACCGGATGGCTTTTAATCCTTGATAGTCACCGACTCTAAGAAATAGAAACCTTAGATATATGATTTCTTTTATATTGGGAGAATGTCTCGGTGACTGCGAAAAGCCGCAAGGTGCTACAGGTGTTGAATGGTGAAACCCTGTCACCTCCCCCCGTCTGGTTGATGCGGCAAGCGGGCCGTTATCTTCCCGAATATCGCGTGACGCGTGCAACAGCCGGAAGCTTCCTTGATCTCTGTTATTCACCGGAGCTTGCCGTCGAAGTGACATTGCAGCCGATACGGCGGTATGCTTTTGACGCCGCCATTCTATTTTCCGACATCCTCGTCATCCCCGATGCGCTGAAGCGTAATGTGCGCTTCGAAGAAGGGCATGGACCGCGCATGGATCCGATCGACGCCGCGGATATTGCAAAGCTCGATGTCCAGCCCGTTTCGGATCATTTGAAACCGGTCATCGAAACGGTCCGGCGGCTGCGCGCTGAACTGCCGGAAGAAACGACACTGCTCGGCTTCTGCGGTGCGCCATGGACGGTGGCGACCTATATGATCGCCGGCCACGGAACGCCGGACCAGGCGCCGGCGCGTTTGTTTGCCTATCGCTATCCCGAAGCCTTCGACCAGTTGCTTGCAACGCTTGCCGATGTCTCGGCCGATTATCTTGTCGCGCAGATCGATGCCGGCGCCGACGCGGTGCAGATTTTCGATTCCTGGGCAGGCGTTCTCGGTGAGGATGAATTTCGTCGGTACGCCGTTAAACCTGTTCGCCGGATGATCGACAGTGTTCGCGCCCGCCGGCCGGATGCAAAGATCATCGCCTTTGCGAAAGGTGCGGGCATTCTTCTCAAGGATTACCGGCAAGGAACGGATGCGGATGCGATCGGTCTCGACTGGTCGGTTCCGCTTTCCTTTGCGGCCGAGCTTCAGAAGGATGGTCCGGTACAGGGCAATCTCGACCCGATGCGGGTCGTTGCCGGCGGCCGGGCCTTGGATGAAGGCATCGACGCTATACTTCAGGTCCTTGGCAATGGCCCGCTGATCTTCAATCTCGGACATGGCATTACGCCGCAGGCTGATCCGGAAAACGTCTCCCGTCTCGTCTCCCGGGTACGCGGAGCAAGGCAATGACCGAACGGCAAACCGACGCGCGCCCGGGGAACAAGGCCCGGGCGCGCGCCTTCGTCGCCATCGCCCTGTTCCTGGCACTGCTCGCCGTGTTGTTCCTCTGGCAGCCCGACAATCTCTATCTCTGGATCAAGGCCCTGCACCTCATTGCCGTAATCTCCTGGATGGCCGCCTTGCTCTATATGCCGCGGCTGTTCATCTATCACACCGATGCAACTCCGGGTTCGCAACAATCCGAGACTTTCAAGATGATGGAACAGCGGCTGTTGAAGGTCATCATGAACCCGGCGATGATGATCACGTGGGTGCTCGGCCTCTATCTCGCCTGGAGCGTCTATGGATTTCAGGGCAGGTGGCTGCACGTGAAGCTCTTGCTTGTCGTTATGCTGACTGGCCTCCATGTCCTGTTTGCCCGCGCGGTGCGCGCTTTTGCGCGGGACGAAAATACCCGCAGCGCCCGGTACTGGCGGCTGATGAACGAAGCGCCGACCGTTTTGATGATCCTCATCGTCATCATGGCGGTGGTGAAACCTTTTTGATTCATGAGCGTTGAAGAGGAAACTTCCGGTAATTTCTCCAGACCCCTTGCGGCGCATCGAGTGAATCGCTATTTTCCCGCCACCTCCTCTTTCGTGGCATATGTAAACGTTACGAGTCTGCCCCTTCCCGCTGCAGCTCCCCTTACATCAGACACGCCGATTTTCCTTTCGAATTCCAAGTGTGGTCCCCTTCATGGCTGAAATGAAGCTACAAGAACTAAAAAACAAAACTGCGACGGACCTTCTGGCCTTTGCTGAATCGCTCGAAGTCGAGAACGCCAGCGTCATGCGCAAGCAGGAACTGATGTTCGCGATCCTGAAAATGCTTGCGAGCCAAGACATCGAGATCATCGGTGAAGGGGTCGTCGAAGTGTTGCAGGATGGCTTCGGCTTCCTGCGTTCCGCCAATGCCAACTATCTGCCGGGTCCGGACGACATCTACATCTCCCCCTCGCAGATCCGCCGTTTCTCGCTGAAGACCGGCGATACCGTCGAGGGCCCGATCCGAGGGCCGAAGGAAGGCGAACGGTATTTCGCCCTGCTCAAGGTCAATACGATCAACTTCGAGGATCCGGAAAAAATCCGGCACAAGGTCCATTTCGACAACCTGACGCCGCTCTATCCGAATGAGCGCTTCAAGATGGAACTTGAGGTCCCGACCTCGAAGGACCTTTCCGCCCGCGTCATCGACCTGATCGCGCCGCTCGGCAAGGGCCAGCGTGGCCTGATCGTCGCGCCACCGCGCACGGGTAAAACGGTTCTTTTGCAGAACATCGCCCATTCGATCACCGCCAATCATCCGGAATGCTACCTCATCGTTCTCCTGATCGACGAGCGGCCGGAAGAAGTGACGGACATGCAGCGTTCGGTAAAGGGCGAAGTCGTGTCTTCGACCTTCGACGAGCCGGCAACGCGCCACGTCCAGGTGGCCGAGATGGTCATCGAAAAGGCCAAGCGGCTTGTCGAACACAGCCGCGACGTTGTCATCCTGCTCGATTCGATCACCCGTCTCGGCCGCGCCTACAACACCGTCGTGCCGTCATCGGGCAAGGTGCTGACCGGCGGTGTCGATGCCAACGCGCTGCAGCGGCCGAAGCGCTTCTTCGGTGCTGCCCGTAACATCGAGGAAGGCGGCTCGCTGACCATTATCGCGACGGCCCTGATTGATACCGGCAGCCGTATGGACGAAGTCATTTTCGAAGAATTCAAGGGTACCGGTAACTCGGAAATCGTGCTGGATCGCAAGGTGGCCGACAAGCGCATCTTTCCCGCGATGGATATCCTCAAGTCCGGTACGCGCAAGGAAGACCTTCTCGTGCCGCGCCAGGACCTGCAGAAGATTTTCGTGCTTCGCCGTATCCTTGCACCGATGGGAACCACGGACGCGATCGAGTTCCTGATCGACAAGCTGAAGCAGACGAAGACCAATGGCGATTTCTTCGATTCGATGAATACCTGATCGAATCGATGGATGTCGGGACAAAGCCCAGGTTCAGCCTGGGCTTTCGTGTTTTCAGCCCAGCTATACTTAGCCGGATTCCCTCATCGGAGTCACAGCTGTGAGACGCGCGGTGAAACGCTATATGGCATATAATCACGTTGGGTATCGGGTCCGAACGAGGATGTTTAGGCGGTGAACCATCAACACGATGAGATAGTGGCAGGCACGATCTATGCCTTGTCATCCGGCGGGCTTCCGTCTGGCGTTGCTGTGATCCGTATCAGTGGTCCGCAAACGCGGTCGGCGCTCGAACGGCTGTGTGGATCGGCGCCTAGTCCAAGACAGGCGACGCTGCGGTCGATTCGCAATCGAAACAATGACGTCCTGGACCAGGGCTTGGTGCTCTATTTCCCCGCGCCCGCTTCTTTCACAGGAGAGGACTGTGCGGAGCTCCAGGTTCATGGCGGGCGTGCCGTGGTCGATGCCATCCTGACCGAACTTTCCGTTGTTCCAGGATTGAAACATGCGGAGCCGGGAGAATTTTCGCGGCGCGCCTTTCACAATGGCAAGCTCGACCTTGTGGAGATTGAGGGCCTGGCTGATCTGATTGCCGCGGAAACCGAGATGCAGCGGCGCCTAGCACAGGAGCATTCGAGCGGACATCTCTCGGCGCTTTATCAGGGCTGGGCGCGCCGGCTCATCCATGCAAGGGCAATGATCGAAGCCGAGCTTGATTTCGCCGATGAGGATGACGTTCCGGGCTCGGTGGCGGAGTCCATCTGGGTCGATATGCAGGCCCTGCGCAAGGCGATCGATGAGCATTTGGCTGGCGCCGGTACGGCGGAAATCATCCGCGACGGGCTGAAAATCGTCATTGCTGGCGAACCGAACGCGGGAAAATCGAGCCTGCTCAACTACCTCGCCCGCCGGGATGTTGCGATCGTCACCGATATAGCCGGGACCACCAGAGACGTGCTGTCAATTGATCTTTCCTTAGCCGGATTCTCCGTTCGCCTCTTTGACACCGCCGGGCTTCGGCCCACCGTCGACGTGGTCGAGAAAGAGGGTGTCCGGCGTGCCTATATGACGCTCGAGCAGGCAGACGTAATCCTGTTGCTGGCTGACACCCCGGGTGGATTTCCGGAAATGGGGGGGCCTAACGCGTCCAAGCCGGTTATTCGCATCGGCACCAAGATTGATCGCAATGCCGTTTTGTGGGATAAGGCTGACTTCGATGTCCTGATATCGACGACGACGGGCGCCGGGATTGACCGGCTTATCGAACAACTGAAAAGCCACCTACCCGACGTGTCGGGCAACACGGCGTTGTCATTGCCGTCCCGGAAGAGGCACGTCAATTGTCTTGAACAGGCCCGCGACGCAATCGATATGAGTTTGGCGCAATCTAATCGCGGCCTCGATATTCAGGCGGAATATCTCCGGCAGGCGGGCGATGCGCTTGGCCGAATTACCGGACGGGTGGATGTGGAAGATCTCCTGGATGTGATTTTCTCCGAGTTCTGTATCGGCAAATGAGTTGCAGCCGACAATACAACGTGCGCGAGTCTCTCTGGATGTTTCACGTGAAACGATTCGGGCCCGATTTGATACCGTGATGGAGACGGTTGGTATGATTGATTACGATGTCATTGTCATTGGCGGCGGCCATGCGGGCTGCGAAGCCGCAAGTGCTGCTGTTCGTTTGGGCGCGCGAACCGCACTTGTCACCCACAAGCGGGACACGATCGGGGTGATGTCGTGCAATCCCGCGATTGGTGGCCTGGGCAAGGGCCACCTTGTCCGCGAGATCGATGCGATGGATGGGCTAATGGGCCGGGTCGCTGACGCTGCTGGCATACAGTTCCGTCTACTCAATCGCCGTAAAGGCCCTGCCGTTCGTGGCCCGCGCACGCAAGCTGATCGAAAACTCTACCGGCTCGCAATGCAGGCTGAGATCCGATCCATCAACCTAGATGTCATCGAGGGCGACGCCTTTGATCTCCGGCTCCAGGACGGCCGGGTAAGCGGCGTTGTTCTCGCCGTCGGACGTTTGCTGAGTTGTGGCGCGGCGGTTTTGACGACAGGAACGTTCCTGCGGGGCCTCATCCATATCGGCAACCGGAAAATTCCCGCCGGTCGCGTTGGAGAGGCGCCTTCTGTGGGCCTGTCCGCCACGCTTGAAGGCTTCGGTCTGCGACTCGGCCGCTTGAAGACTGGTACGCCGGCACGGTTGGACGGAAAGACGATTGATTGGCAGTCCATCGGTAGTCAAAGCGCGGACGAGGACCCCGTGCCGTTCTCGTTTATGACCGACCGGATTGCCAATCGACAGATCGATTGCGGCGTCACGCGAACCACGGCGGCAACGCATCAGATCATCGCCGATAACCTCAATAAATCCGCGATGTATTCCGGCCAGATTGAAGGCGTCGGACCGCGCTATTGCCCATCGATCGAAGACAAGATCGTCAAGTTCGGCGAACGCGACGGCCATCAGATTTTCCTGGAGCCCGAAGGCCTGGATGACGATACCGTTTATCCCAATGGCATTTCGACTTCGCTGCCCGAAGATGTTCAGGACGCTTTCATTCGCACCATTCCCGGTTTGGAGCGGGTCTCAATCCTGCAGGCGGGCTATGCGATCGAATATGACCACGTCGATCCCCGTGAGCTCTCGGCTTCGCTGGAAGTGAGGAAGATCCCCGGCCTGTTCCTGGCGGGCCAGATCAATGGCACGACCGGCTATGAAGAAGCCGGTGCTCAAGGGCTGGTGGCCGGACTTAACGCCGCGCTCCTCTGCGGCGGAAGCGCCGCCTATCAATTCAGCCGGACGAACTCCTATATTGGCGTGATGATCGACGACCTCACGTCGCGGGGTGTCGCCGAGCCCTATCGTATGTTTACGTCTCGCGCGGAGTACAGGTTGTCCTTGCGAGCCGACAACGCCGATGTCCGACTGACACCCGAAGCGATATCCCTTGGCTGCGTTTCGACGGAACGCGCGGCGAAGTTCGAAGCCTGGCTTGCGGCGTTCGAGTCCAGCCGTCAGATGCTGCAGTCTCTGACTGTGACGCCGACCGAAGGTCGCGCTCACGGTCTCAAGCTCAATCTCGACGGTCAGCGCCGTTCCGCGTTTGAACTCCTGTCCTATGCTGAACATAGCGTCCAGTCACTCAGCGCGGTATGGCCGGAACTTGCCGAGCTCGATCCCAAGCTGGCTGAAGCGCTTGAGATCGACGCGACCTACGCGGTTTATATGGATCGTCAAGCCGCGGATATCGCCGGTGTTCAACGGGAAGAAAGCCGGGTTATTCCGGAGGAATTTGATTTTCAGTCGCTATCGGGTCTTTCCAACGAGTTGAAGCAGAAACTCATCGCGGCAATGCCGCGCAATCTTGCCCAAGCGATGAAGGTCGACGGCATCACACCATCTGCCATCTCCCTGATTCTTGCGCATATTCGCAAGAGTGAACCGGCGTCAGTTGCATATTCCAGGCAGGCGATTCAATGACTGCGAGTCCTTCCCGTGACCTGAACGGATTGCGTGTTTCACGTGAAACGTCCGAGAAACTTGAGAATTTTTCGGTGCTTTTCCAGAAATGGGCAAAGTCAATTAACCTGGTCGCACCGTCGACCCTGTCCGATTTCTGGCAACGCCACATCGCGGACAGCGCGCAAATCTTTCAGCTATTTCCGGGTCCGAAACGATGGGTAGACCTCGGTAGCGGCGGTGGATTCCCCGGCATCATCACGGCGATCTTTCTCGCGGAACTGGGAGACGGATGGGTTCACTTGGTTGAAAGCAACAATAAGAAGGCGGCTTTTCTTCGTGTTGCGTTGCATGAGACCGGTGCGCGCGGTTCCGTGCATCCGATTCGCATCGCGGACGCCGCCAAGGTTATCCCGGAATGCGATGCTATCTCTGCCAGGGCGCTCGCGGATCTGCCTCAGTTGCTGGATTATTGTACGCCATGGATGATGACCGACAGAAAACCGCATGCATTCTTCCACAAAGGCCGGGATTATCAGCAGGAAGTCGACAAAGCCGTTGGCCGCTTTCAATTTGATCTGGTAAAACACAGAAGCGTTGTCGAACCGGATTCTGTGGTACTCGAAATCGCAAATCTTTCGCGGAAAAATCAATAACGGCGGACTGTGGGCATGACAGGCGAAAAGAACCGGATCATCACCATCGCCAATCAGAAGGGCGGTGTTGGCAAAACCACAACTGCCATCAATCTCGCGACGGCTTTGGCAGCGATTGGCGAAAAGGTTCTGATTGTCGATCTCGACCCGCAAGGCAATGCCAGCACAGGCTTGGGTATTCAGCGACGCGACCGCAAGCTTTCATCCTACGAACTGATGATCGGTTCGCATGGGATCGATGAGATCGTGCAGGAGACCGTCGTTCCCAACCTGTTTATCATCCCTTCCACGATGGACTTGCTTGGCGTCGAGATGGAGATTTCGCGCGAGAGCGACCGGGTCTTCCGGCTCCGCAAGGCGCTCGCATCGCCCGAAGCGCTTGCATATTCCTATGTTCTCGTCGACTGCCCCCCGTCGTTCAACCTTCTGACGATGAATGCAATGGCGGCAGCTCATTCGGTGCTGGTGCCGCTCCAATGCGAGTTTTTCGCGCTCGAGGGATTGAGCCAGCTCCTGGAAACCGTCGATCAGGTTCGCCGGTCCGTCAATCCGGCGCTCGACATCCAGGGCATCGTGTTGACGATGTTTGATTCCCGCAACAATTTGGCCCAGCAGGTCGTCAACGATGTGCGCACCCATTTGGGTGAGAAGGTCTATCATACGCTGATCCCGCGCAATGTTCGGGTTTCCGAGGCTCCGTCCTATGGTAAACCGGCGATCCTTTACGACCTGAAATGCGCCGGCAGCCAAGCTTACCTCCAATTGGCATCCGAAGTGATTCAGCGCGAAAGGCAGCGGAAGGCCGCCTGACAGCGATCGATTCGACATCGTAACGATAAGTGTGAGTGCAAACGATGAATGACGACAGTTCGAGAAGAAGACTTGGCCGCGGTCTTGCGGCCTTGATTGGCGAAATGGACCAGCCTCTGCAGGTCACTGGTCCAGCTGCACCCGTCAATGCCGACCGGCGTATTCCGATCGAATTTGTCGCCCGTAACCCGCGCAACCCGCGCCGCTCCTTCGATGAGGCGGAACTGCAGGATCTGGCGAGCTCGATCCGCCAGCATGGCATCGTCCAGCCGGTCGTCGTGCGCACGATTGCCGATGAACGCTATGAAATTATTGCTGGCGAACGCCGCTGGCGCGCGGCCCAGCTTGCCGGCTTTACCGATATCCCGGTGATCGTCCGCGACGTGGATGACCGGACGGCGCTCGAGATCGCGATTGTCGAAAACGTTCAGCGATCGGATCTCAATCCTCTGGAAGAGGCGCTCGGCTACGACCAGCTGATCGCCGAGCACGGTTATACCCAGAATGATCTTGGCGAAATCATCGGCAAGAGCCGTAGCCATGTCGCCAACAGTCTTCGTTTGCTGAAGCTGCCGGAACCTGTCCGCGATATGCTGTCTTCCGGCACCCTTTCGGCCGGCCACGCTCGGGCCCTCATCCCGACGTCCGACCCGGTCGGCTTGGCGCGTTCGATTGTAGCGAAAGGCATGTCCGTGCGCGATGCGGAACGCCTGGCGCAGAACGATATCCGCGCCCAGAACGACCCCAACTATGGCAAGCCTTCGCATAAGGAGGAAAAGGACGCCGACACCCTGGCGCTGGAGAGAACGCTCTCCGATAGCCTTGGGCTCGACGTGACCGTCAATCACAAAGCAACCGGCGGCCAGTTGCGCATTTCCTATAAAACGCTCGATCAGCTTGAAGAAATCTGCCGGCTGCTCGAGCGGCGGTAGTATCATTTCGGATACGAAACGCTTAGAAATTCAGATTATATATCAACCTGATAAGAAAACTATCGCCGCGCCGACTGCAAGGTGATGGCCAACAGTGTCTGCATGGCGATGCTTTCTTCCAGGCTTTGCCGGGCGCGGCTCTGGAAAATCGCCGTTTGCAGGCGGCCGAGTTCCCGCCGGATCGCGGGTAAAGTCCAGGTCTTCAGCGCTTCCTCGATGAGCGGCTTGCGGCGGAAATGGATGTGACGGCCCAGCGTCGCGACAACCTGGGCGGGCTGCTGGCGCTTGTCGTCCATCTCCGCCCGCATCAGGTCGAGAAGCTGAAACTGCCTCAGGCAGGCCTGCAGGACGAGGAAGATTGCTGTCCTGGAGGCCGTTATCTTGCGAATGGCATGCTGGAGACCGTCGACGTCGCCCTTGAGGACCGCATCGATCGCATCATCGACCGAAATGCCGCTGGCGTCGCCCACGATCTCGGACACGTGGTCCTCCTCGATCGTGCCCAAGCCGCGGCAGTAGAGTGCCAGCTTGCGGATCTCGTTGCGGGAGGCAATGCGATCGCCGCCCAGCGCCTCGTTCAGCCGCTCCCGCGCGGCGGGCGTAATCCGCAGGCCTTCCTGGCCAAGTTCCTGGTCGATCAGGCTATTCAATGCGCGCGCGTCATCGCTGTAACAGGCAACGGAGATGACCGAACGAGCGGTTTCGCCGATCTTTCGGACGCCAGTCCCCTTTTTGAGGTCGCCAGCCTCGATGATCACATAACTGCCGCCGGGGGGCTGCTGCGCCAATGCGGAGAAACTGTCGACAAGCGTTTTTTCAGTGCCCGACGCACGGATCCAGACGAGTTTTTCGCCGCCGAAAAGACCGATCGTATTGACCTCGTCCAGCAAGCGGCCAGGGCTTTGCTGCAGGTCGGAGCCGTCGAGCTTGATCAGGGAGAACGGGTCGTCGAGCGCCACGCCGCTCTTTGCTGCGATCTGGCCGGCACGTTCGGAAACAAGGCCGCGATCCGGTCCGTAGACGAGATAGAGCCTGTTGTCCTTGAGCGGCCGCTGGAGAAACCCATCGAACTCATGCGACTTGATTTCGGTCATGCCGCCACCCTGCTCAGCGGCCGAGCGCCGCCGCTATGTCCGCCCGGATGATTTCGGCCAGTTCCTTGGCCGCGCGCTTTTCCGCGTCGCGCGTGGCGCGAACCTTGGCGAATTCCTGTTCGGGGAAGTCGACGGGTGCGACGGCACTGCGATTTCCGGAACGGACAGTTTCGCCGCTATCTGCGCGCGTCAGGTTGTAGTCGGCCCTGACGACGACACGGCCCGCGCCGGCGGTGTCGGATTCCTGGTCGTACAGCACACCCATAACCTCACTGGTGACGTTGAGCGCCATCCTGTACTCCGGATTGGCCGGCTCACCGGCACCACCCGATGTCAGAAACACAAGCGCGTTGCGGACTTCCTGCTCGACGCGGTCGTCGGCATCGGAAATCTCGATCGAGGCGAGCGCCTTTGCCGGCTTTCCCTGCGGTCCCTCCGAATAGAGCGGCTTCACCTGGCAGCCCGCGAGGGCTACGATGGTGCCAATTGCCAGAAGTTGCGTGTATCTTTGAGCTTTTTCAGACAACGACATTCACAATCCTCTGGGGCACGACGATGATTTTCTTCGGGCTTTGGCCATTCAGCGCGGCCTTGACGGGATCGAGGGCGAGCACGGCGCTCTCGATCGCAGTCTGATCTGCGTCGCGCGCAATTGTCAAATCGCCGCGCTTCTTGCCGTTGATCTGGACCGGCATCGTCACATCGTTCTCGGCAACCAGCGCCTCGCTGTAGGCCGGCCACGCTGTCTGCGCCACCAGACCCGTACCACTGATTTCCTGCCAGCACTGCTCGGCAAGATGCGGCGTCATCGGCGCGACCAGACTGATCAGGATCGCGGTCGCGTCCTTGACGGCAGCGATCGTCTCAGCGTCGGCGGTCCCTTCGGCTACCTGCGTCAGCGGATTTGCGAGGGTATTGACGAGTTCATAAAGCCGCGCCACGGCCTTGTTGAAGGCCAGCTTGTCATAGTCCGCCTGGACAGCCTTGAGCGTCTTGTGGGCGAACTGTGAGATCGCCAATGCAGGACCGCTGGAAGCGGGCTTTGCCTCGATGGCCTTCAGCGCGCCGGATGCTTCCGAGACCAGCCGCCACAGGCGCTGCACGAAGCGGTGCGCGCCTTCGACGCCGGCTTCCGACCAGATGACGTCGCGATCCGGCGGAGAATCGGAGAGAACGAAGAAGCGCGCTGTGTCGGCGCCGTAGGAGGCGATGATGTCGTCGGGATCGACGACATTCTTCTTCGATTTCGACATCTTCTCGATCGAGCCGATGGTGATCGGTTCGCCGGTTTCGATCAACGTTGCCTGGCGTTTGCCGTCGACTTCCTCGATCTGGATTTCGGCCGGTGTGATCCACTCGCGCTGAGCGCCCTCGCCGCGGCTATAGGTCTCGTGCACGACCATACCTTGGGTAAAGAGGCCCTTGAACGGCTCGTCGAGGCCGGCATGGCCGGTCGCCTTCATCGCCCGGGTAAAGAACCGCGAATAAAGCAGATGCAAAATCGCGTGCTCGATGCCGCCGATATACTGGTCGACCGGCAGCCAGCGGTCGACGACGGCCGGATTAGTCGGATTGTCCTCCCACGGCGCGGTAAAGCGGGCGAAATACCAGGAGGAATCGACGAAGGTATCCATCGTGTCGGTTTCGCGCCGCGCATCCTTGCCGCATTGCGGGCAAGCCACATGGCGCCATGTCGGATGGCGGTCGAGCGGATTGCCCGGCTTGTCGAAGGTCACATCGTCAGGCAGTTTCACCGGCAGATCGGCCTTCGGCACGGGCAGCACGCCGCAGTCGTCGCAATGGATGACCGGGATCGGGCAGCCCCAGTAGCGCTGGCGCGAGATACCCCAGTCGCGCAGACGGAAATTGACCTTGCGCTCGGCCTGCGGTTCGCCAGCGAACTTCGTGTTCTCCAGCGTCGAGGTGACCTTCTCGAAGGCTTCCTCGATCGACAGGCCATCGAGGAAGCGCGAATTGATCATCACGCCGTCGCCGCCATACGCCTCGTCTTCAATCGTGAAACTCGCCGCGTCGCCATCCTTCGGCATCACCACGGCAACGACCGGCAGGCCGTATTTGCGGGCGAAGTCGAGGTCGCGCTGGTCGCCGGAGGGGCAGCCGAAGATGGCGCCGGTGCCGTAGTCCATCAGGACGAAATTGGCAACGTAGACCGGCAGCTCCCAGCTCGGATCAAGCGGATGCTTGACCCGGATGCCGGTGTCCATGCCCTTCTTCTCAGCCGTTTCAAGCGCGGCCAGCGACGTGCCCGCGCGGCGGCATTCGTCGCAGAAAGCCGCGATCTCGGCGTTCGCGGCAGCGGCCTGCTGGGCCAGCGGGTGATCGGCGGCAATTGCCAGGAAGGAGGCGCCAAACAGCGTGTCCGGCCGCGTCGTGTAGACCGTCACCTCAGATGCGTCAGCGCCTGTACCTGGAACAATTTCCCAGCGGATCGTCAAGCCTTCGGAACGGCCGATCCAGTTCTTCTGCATCAGCCGAACCTTCTCCGGCCACTGGTCGAGCGTGTCCAGCGAATCAAGCAGATCCTGGCTGAAATCGGTGATGCGGAAGAACCACTGCGTCAGTTCGCGTTGCTCCACCAGCGCGCCGGAGCGCCAGCCGCGGCCGTCGATGACCTGCTCGTTGGCGAGAACAGTGTTGTCGACCGGATCCCAATTGACCTTCGATTGCTTGCGGTAGACGAGACCTTTTTCCAGGAAATCCAGGAACAGGTGTTGTTGTCGCTGGTAATAATCGACATCGCAGGTGGCGAACTCACGCGACCAGTCGAGCGACAGGCCCATGACCTTCAGCTGCGCCTTCATCGAAGCGATGTTCTGATAGGTCCAGGACGCCGGGTGCACGCCGCGTTCCATCGCCGCGTTTTCGGCCGGCATGCCGAAGGCGTCCCAGCCCATCGGATGCAGCACGTTGTACCCACGGGCGCGCTTGTAGCGGGCAACGACGTCGCCCATCGCATAGTTGCGCACATGGCCCATATGGATGCGGCCCGACGGATAGGGAAACATCTCGAGCACGTAATATTTTTCGCGCGGATCGTCGTTGTTGGTGGTGAAGACGTCTTTCTGGTCCCATTCCTGTTGCCAGCGGGGTTCAGCATCGCGCGGATTGTAACGTTCGGTAGCCATATGATCGATGTTCCGGAAATTGGGCGAGGGGAAATCATCCCCTCCGATATTTGGCGTGACCTTCACCATGAAACAAGCGTAGCGTCAAGTTTTGGAAGGCTTTGCGGGCAAAACTTTGGGCCATTCGGCCATGCGCCGGCGATAACGGCTTGGCATCTGCGCCATGTTTGACTATTGCGCCAAAAGACTGTCTTCCCGAAGCACGGAAGACCGGCGCGTTAGAAGAATTTTGGTGGAGACGGTGGTGATGAGCGTGGAAGAACGGTTGAACGATGTCCTGAGCCGGATTCGCGACGCAGAGCTTAGCGCCAATCGGCTTGCCGGCTCCGTCTCCCTGGTTGCCGTTTCGAAGACGTTCGACGCTGAGGCGATCCGCCCGGTGATTGAGGCCGGACAGCGGGTCTTTGGCGAAAACCGGGTGCAGGAAGCGCAGGGCAAATGGCCGGAGCTTCGCGCGGAGACCCCCGGCATCCAACTCCATCTGATCGGCCCGCTGCAGTCCAACAAGGCCGCGGACGCCGTTGCCCTCTTCGACGTCATCGAAACCATTGACCGCGAGAAGATCGCAAGAGCCGTCGCGGCCGAGATCGCCCGCCAAAGCAAGCCGGTTCGTCTCTATGTCCAGGTCAACACCGGCTTGGAGCCGCAAAAAGCCGGCATTGCGCCGGATGATACCGTTGCCTTCGTCACGCTTTGCCGTGAAACGATCGGCATTCCGATCGACGGCCTGATGTGCATTCCGCCGGCGGATGAGAATCCCGGGCCGCATTTCGCGCTGCTGGCCAAACTTGCCGCGCGCTGTGGGCTCAAAAAGCTGTCCATGGGCATGTCCGGCGATTTCGATGTGGCCGTCCAGTTCGGCGCGACCAGCGTGCGCGTCGGCTCCGCGATCTTCGGCACCCGTTGATCTAGCGCTTTCGTCTGGCTTCTCGCCGCTTCCGCAATCTCTTAATGTTTCATCCTGGAGGCCGGTTGATCCCGGTTTGGGAGTGGAGGAGACGGATATGGCGAGCAGCTATTCCGACGTGTACGACGCATGGAAGCAGGATCCGGAATCATTCTGGGCCAGGGCAGCAGAGGATATCGACTGGCTCCGGTGGCCGGAGCGCGGTTTCGATCCCGACCGGGGCGTTTACGGCCATTGGTTTACCGGCGGCGAAACGAATACCTGCTTCAACTGTCTGGATCGCCAGGTCGCATCGGGCCGCGCTGATCAGCCGGCCTTGATCTACGATAGTCCCGTTACCGGTACGGTCGAACATTGGACCTATGGAGCCATACTCGAGGAGGTCGTTGCGCTTGCGGCTGTCTATCGTGACCTCGGCGTAGAAAAGGGTGACCGGATCATCATTTATATGCCGATGATTCCGCAGGCGGCGTTTGCCATGTTGGCAGCCGCGCGCATTGGTGCCGTGCACTCCGTCGTCTTCGGCGGTTTCGCGGCAAACGAGCTTGCCACGCGCATTAGCGATAGTGCGGCAAAGCTGATTGTTTCCGCCAGTTGCGGCATCGAAGGCGGCCGCGCCATTGCCTACAAACCTCTCCTCGACGCCGCGATCGATATCAGCGCGCACAAACCGGATCGCTGCCTCGTCTACCAGCGGAAGGAACTCCAGGCAGAGCTCAATCCGGATCGGGATATCGATTTCGCATCCGCGGTCGGCGAGGCGAAGCGGAGTGGAAACGATGTGGCCTGCACGCCGGTTCTCGCGACCGATCCGCTCTATATTCTCTACACCTCCGGAACGACCGGGCAGCCCAAGGGCGTGGTGCGCGACAATGGCGGCCATATGGTCGCGCTCCGCTGGTCGATGCAGTATTTCTTCGGCCTGAAGCCGGGCGAAGTTTTCTGGGCTGCGTCCGATATCGGCTGGGTCGTCGGCCATTCCTATATCGTCTATGGACCGCTCCTCAACGGCAGCACGTCCGTGCTCTACGAAGGCAAGCCCGTGGGCACGCCCGATGCGGGCGCTTACTGGCGGGTCATCGAACGGCACGGTGTCACCAGGCTGTTCACCGCGCCGACGGCTTTCCGTGCCATCCGCAAGGAGGACCCGCAGGGAGAACTGATCCGCCGGCATGATATTTCATCCCTGCAAGCCCTCTTTCTTGCCGGCGAGCGCGCCGATCCGGATACCGTTGCCTGGGCGGAGGCGAAGCTCAGGGTCCCCGTCATCGACAATTGGTGGCAGACGGAAACCGGTTGGCCGGTGGCCGGAAATCCGATCGGCCTCGGTCTCCTGCCGGTCAAATATGGGTCCGCGGCGGTGCCCCTGCCCGGTTATCACGTCCAGATCCTGGACGACGCCGGACATTCGGTCAGCGTCGGAACCCTCGGCAATGTCGTGATCAAGCTGCCGTTGCCTCCTGGCTGCCTGTCGACGTTCTGGAATGCGGACGAGCGTTTTCGCGAGAACTGCCTATCCGAATTCCCGGGGTACTACCGCACGGCGGATGCCGGCTATATCGATGACGACGGCTACATCTTCATCATGTCGCGCACCGACGATATCATCAATGTGGCCGGCCACCGCCTGTCCACGGGGTCGATGGAAGAGATCTGCGCCAGCCACACGGATGTCGCCGAATGCGCGGTGATCGGCGTCGCCGATGCGATCAAGGGCCAGATCCCGGCCGGCTTCCTCGTCATCAACGCCAATGTTTCCCGTGAAACAGCCGAAATCGAGAGGGAAGTCGTTGCCCTCGTGCGGGAACGTCTCGGCCCCGTCGCTGCGTTCAAGACGGCAATCTGCGTCAAACGCCTTCCGAAAACCCGCTCGGGAAAAATCCTGCGTGGCACGATGCAGAAGATCGCCGATAGCGAAAGCTGGAAGATGCCGGCGACGATCGACGACCCGGCCGTGCTGGAAGAGATTTCGGCGGCGCTGAAGTCACGCGGCTACTGCATAATTCCTTAAATCGTAATCGATTTAAGGACAAAATTATGCAGCAGATCAAAGTGTTACAGCGCCCTTAGCGCGTCTTAAAAAGACGCGCGGCGCTGTAGGTGGTTAGCCGGATTCGCGGAAACGTCCGGCAAGACCGCAAAACCAGTCCCGGAATTTGACGGCGGCGGCGCTGGCCGGCCTCGCGGTGACCAGAAAATAGCTTTCGTCCGTCAAGGTCTCGATATCGGAGAGAATGACGAGATCGCCATTGTCGAGTTCACGGCGAAATACCTCCGTCGGGCAGAGCGCAATGCCGTGTCCGGCGATCACGGCTGTGGCCAGCAGATTGAAGTCCTGGAACACCGGGCCGCGCAACGGACCGTCCGGATGCAATCCTGCCGTCCTGCACCAGTTCAGCCAGCGATCCGGCGTCTCGTCATGCAGGAGATCGGCGGCGGCGATCGCCTCGGCAGTGTCGGGCATGCCCCGCTGCGCGAGATAGGCCGGGCTGACAACGGGCCGGTTGGCGCGGGAGAACAGCCAGGTGCTTTCTCGCGTCTCGCTCCGGTCTTCGCCCAGCGTGATCAGGACGTCGCAATCCCCTTCACGAAACCGTTGCTCGCCCATTGCATAGACGACGCGCAGGTTGATGTCTGGATTGGCGCTGAGGAATTCCGGAAGCGCCGGGATGAGCCAGCGCGTGGCGATCGAGGCGATGCAGGCGACGGTAAGCTCGCCCGTCGCCTTCATGCGGAAGGCGCGTGTTTCCGCTTCTATTCGCGCCAGTGATACCGAGAGCGTCTGTGCCAGAACTGTCGCGTCGGGCACGAGCCGGACGGTGCGCTTTTCCCGTAGGAAAAGCGGCCGGCCGAACCAGTCTTCCAGCAGGCGGATCTGATGGCTGACCGCAGCATGGGTGACATGCAGCTCGTCGGCGGCGCGGGAAAAGCTGTTGAGCCGCGCGGCGGCCTCGAAGACGCGCAGTGCGCTGAGCGAAGGCATCATAGTCAAGTTTTCCTCACAGAAACGACGAGAAAGCATCATTTGTCGTGAGAGAAAATGCAAGCGATACAGGACATCAGAGAAGGATATCGAACCCCCATCAGGTCTCATCGTCAAATTTTGTTTAGGAAGGCAGAAGCATGTTCGTCCGCAATCTGAAGCAGATCGAGAAAACTCCGCATTTCGTCGAATGGGGAAGCGGCACCAGTCACCGCCTTTTGACCGAGCGCGACGGCATGGGCTTCACGGTCTGTCACACGGTGGTCCGCGCCAACACCACCTCGTTGCTCGAATATCGAAACCATCTCGAGGCCTGCTATTGCATTGCCGGCACCGGAGAGGTCGAGGACATGGCCGGCAATATCTTTCCGATCGCGCCGGGGGATATCTACGTGCTCGACAAGAACGACAAACATTATCTGCGCGGCGGCCGCGACGAAGACCTGATCCTCGTCAGCATCTTCAATCCGCCGCTCAAGGGCACGGAGCGACACCGCCTGGATGGGAGCGAAGGTTCGGCCTACTGATTGTCTTCCAAAGCCACGCAATAAAAAACCCGGATCAGGCGATCCGGGTTTTTCGTTCGGAACGATGCGTTCCAATCAATAGTGGTCGTCGTCTTCGTCCTTGCGGTCGGATTTGAGCGACTTGAGCTTGGCGAAAACGGCGTCGGCGTCCATTTCCTTCTCTTCTTCGCGCTCATAGGAGAACGGCAGCTTTTCCGTTTCCTTCGATGCTTCCAGCGTTGCGCCAAGTTCGGCGGCGGTTGGCAGCGGGCGGCCCTTCGAGGCGCGTTCGACTTCGAGGTCGAGATCGATCTGGGTGCAGAGGCCGAGCGTGACTGGGTCCATTGCCGTCAGGTTGGTCGAGTTCCAGTGGGTGCGGTCGCGAATCTGCTCGATCGTCGACTTGGTCGTGCCGACGAGGCGCGAGATCTGGGCGTCCTTCAGTTCCGGATGGTTGCGCACCAGCCAGAGAATGGCGTTCGGGCGGTCCTGGCGCTTGGAAACCGGGGTGTAGCGCGGGCCCTTGCGCTTGCTGTCCGGTACACGCACCTTCGGTTCGGAAAGTTTCAGCTTGTGGTTCGGGTTGCCTTCGGCGCGGGCGATTTCGTCGCGCGACAGCTGGCCGGTCGAAATCGGGTCGAGGCCCTTGATGCCCTGCGCCGATTCACCGTCCGCGATCGCCTTCACTTCCAGCGGGTGCAGCTTGCAGAACTGGGCGATCTGTTCGAACGACAGGGCAGTGTTGTCAACAAGCCATACGGCCGTCGCTTTGGGCATAAGCAGTTGTTGAGCCATGGGTATAGTCCTTCTGTCCGTCCGCGCCGGTGTCGCGGGCCGTGGGGTGTAACCACTTAATTTCCGGGAAATTAGCGCCTCTATACCCTCGTCGTCGCATAAATGCAATTCTTCTCGCAGAAATGACCTTTTGTCTAATTGCCGCCGTGTCTTGACCTGATATGAATGGCGGCCGGAGAGGACGCGCACGAGGAGATGTGCCGTCCAGAAATGCCTGCGCAGGGAGGAAAATCTGCATGTCCGTCAAAACCTATCCAGTCCTCAAACCGGCAAAGCAACGCGCGCTGATCGATGACGCGACCTATCTTAAATGGTACAAGCAGAGCGTCGCCGATCCGGATGGATTCTGGGGCGAACATGGCAAGCGCATCGATTGGTTCAAGCCCTATACCAAGGTCAAGAACACGAGCTTCGAAGGCAAGGTGTCGATCAAGTGGTTCGAGGATGGCCTCACCAACGTCTCGTACAACTGCATCGACCGGCATCTGGAAAAGCGCGGCGATCAGGTGGCGATCATCTGGGAGGGCGACAATCCCTATGACGACAAGAAGATCACCTATCGCGAGCTTTACGACCATGTCTGCCGCCTCGCCAATGTGCTGAAGGCAAACGGCGTCAGACAAGGCGACCGCGTCACCATCTACATGCCGATGATCCCGGAAGCGGCCTATGCGATGCTCGCCTGCGCGCGTATCGGTGCCATTCATTCCATCGTCTTCGGCGGTTTCTCCCCGGATGCGTTGGCCGGTCGCATCGTCGACTGCGAATCCACCTTCGTCATTACCGCCGACGAAGGCCTGCGCGGCGGCAGGCCGATCCCGCTGAAAACCAACACCGACCACGCGATCGAGATCGCCAGCCGGAACGGCGTCGAGGTCAAGTCCGTCGTCGTCGTCCGCCGCACCGGCGGCAAGATCAGCTGGTTTTCCGAACGCGATATCTGGTATCACAATGCCATCGCGGCCGTGAAAGCCGATTGTCCGCCGGCGAAGATGAAGGCCGAGGACCCGCTCTTCATCCTCTATACCTCTGGCTCGACCGGCAAGCCGAAGGGCGTATTGCACACGACGGGTGGCTACCTCGTCTACGCCGCGCTGACCCATCAATATGTCTTCGATTATCATGACGGCGATATCTACTGGTGCACGGCGGATGTCGGCTGGGTCACCGGCCATTCCTACATCGTCTACGGCCCGCTCGCCAATGGCGCGACGACGCTGATGTTCGAGGGCGTGCCGACCTATCCGGATGCCGGCCGTCTCTGGGATGTCGTCGACAAGCACAAGGTCAACATCGTCTACACCGCGCCGACGGCGATCCGTGCGCTGATGGGCCAGGGCGATGCGTTTGTCACGCGCTCCTCGCGCAAATCGCTGCGCACGCTGGGCACTGTCGGCGAGCCGATCAACCCGGAGGCCTGGGAATGGTACTATCATGTGGTCGGCGAAGACCGCTGCCCGGTCGTCGATACCTGGTGGCAGACCGAAACCGGCGGCATCCTGATCACCCCGCTGCCCGGCGCGACGGCATTGAAGCCCGGATCGGCCACGCGTCCCTTCTTCGGCGTGCAGCCGCAACTCGTCGATGGCGAAGGCAAGGTGATCGACGGCGCGGCAGACGGCAACCTCTGCATCACCGACAGCTGGCCAGGGCAGATGCGCACCGTCTATGGCGACCACGAGCGCTTCATCCAGACCTATTTCTCCACCTACAAGGGCAAATATTTCACCGGCGACGGCTGCCGCCGCGACGAGGACGGCTATTACTGGATCACCGGCCGCGTCGACGACGTCTTGAACGTCTCCGGCCACCGCATGGGCACGGCCGAGGTCGAATCGGCTCTTGTCAGCCATGATGCGGTCTCGGAAGCGGCCGTCGTCGGTTATCCGCACGACATCAAGGGCCAGGGTATCTATAGCTATGTCACCCTGATGATCGGCCAGCAAGGCTCGGAAGAGCTGCGCAAGGAGCTGATCTCCCATGTCCGCAAGGAGATCGGCGCGATCGCCTCGCCGGACAAGATTCAGTTCGCTCCCGGCCTGCCGAAGACCCGCTCCGGCAAGATCATGCGCCGCATCCTGCGCAAGATCGCCGAGGACGATTTCGGTTCACTCGGCGATACCTCGACGCTCGCCGATCCCGCAGTGGTCGATGATCTCATCGCTAACCGGCAGAACAGGAAGGCGTGATTTCCTGCCTGAGCCATTCCTTGACCCGGGATGGCTCAGGACCGATGCCTTTACCAAAGGGACGAACAGCTTTCCTTCTTGTGCCCACCGTCATAGGGTGCCACGTAACCGGCCGATAGCATTTCCTGAGCCGGATTCCGCCCATCGGAAAAACTGATATCGGCGACCACCCGGCCAAAATATTTGTCGCCGGAAATGCGCATCAGCTGGATGTCGTGTTGATCTCGGGTCAGGTCAGTCAAGGCGGCACGCGCCTGCCGGCCGGCATCGCGGGTCGCCGCACAGGATGATTTCAGCTCCGGCGCGTCGATGCCGCGCAATCGCACATAGACTTCCATGGTTTGCTGCGGCCAGGGCTTGGCCGCGACCAGGATCGTGTCTCCATCGATGACGCGGATGATCTGCGCGCTCACCGGTCCGGCTATCTCGATTCGTTTGCCGGATTCGAACGCATAAGCGTTAATGGCCAAGAGTGGCGCGATCGAAGCGGCGAGAAAGGAGGAGCGGGTGCGAAACATCATGATAGGAAAATATACCGATCACGAACGCTTCGCAACAGGAATTATTTCCTCAAAAATCGATCGCCCGGCCGTTAATCTCCCAATCGCCGAAACGGGCCGGTTCAGCCCCGCCGCGGCCGCCCAGTTCCTCCGGCAGATCCAGGGGCTTTTGCTGCTTCCTGCGTTCTTCCGCCTCCGCCAAGGCGCGTTGCGCCGCAGGAGAGAGCGGTCTGCGGGTTTCCACGGGTGAATTGTCATTGTCGTTTTGCATGCAAGACCCAAATTTCGGCGAAAATGTTGAAGAATGCGGCTGATGTCACCATCATATAGGAACCCTTCGTGCAAACGGAACCGTGATTCACGTGAAACGTTGCTGAACCTTGGAGATGGACCGATGAACCTCGTGCGCACCGCAATGCTTCTGGCCTTCATGACCGCATTGTTCATGGCGGTCGGTTTCCTGATCGGCGGCAAGGGCGGCATGATGATCGCGCTCCTGATCGCCGCCGGCATGAATTTCTTTTCCTATTGGAATTCAGACCGCATGGTGCTGCGCATGTACCGCGCGCAGGAGGTCGATGAGCGCACGGCGCCTGAATATTACCGCATCGTGCGTGATCTGGCGAAAAACGCCGGCCTGCCGATGCCGAAGGTCTATGTCATCGACAATCCGCAGCCGAATGCGTTTGCCACCGGCCGCAACCCGGAAAATGCGGCCGTTGCCGCCTCCACCGGGCTTCTGAACGCGCTGAGCTATGACGAGGTCGCAGGCGTCATGGCGCATGAACTCGCCCATGTGCAAAACCGCGACACGCTGACCATGACGCTGACGGCGACGCTTGCCGGTGCCATCTCGATGCTCGGCAATTTCGCCTTCTTCTTCGGCGGCAATCGCGAAAACAACAATCCGCTCGGCTTCATCGGCGTTCTCGTGGCGATGATCGTCGCGCCGCTCGCAGCCATGATCGTGCAGATGGCGATCAGCCGGACGCGCGAATATTCCGCCGACCGGCGCGGCGCCGAGATCTGCGGCAAGCCGCTGTCGCTCGCCTCGGCGCTCGCCAAGATCTCGAATTTTGTCCATCAGGTGCCGAATGATGAGGCCGAGCGCAATCCGGCGACGGCCCATATGTTCATCATCAATCCGCTGTCCGGCGAGCGCATGGACAACCTGTTTTCGACCCATCCGGCGACGGAAAACCGCATCGCTGCGCTTCAGCGGATGGCGCAGGAGATGTCTGCGGTCTCGACGCCGCCGGTCAGGGCTGATACTCCGGTGCGCAAATCGCGCTCCGTGCCGCCGACAGGCTGGGGTCGCGGTGGTTCCGAACCACCGAAAGGTCCCTGGTCTTGACGTCAGACGAAAATAAAACCGCTCCGCATCCGAAACGAAATAACCGCAAGCCGGGCTCCGTTCAGAAAGGCCAGGTAAATCCGGTCTTTGCGCACAGCGACAAGCCCGGTCTCAAGGCCCGGCAGGCGGCGGCAAAGATGCTGGCGGCCGTCGTCGATCGCAAGACCTCGCTGGATGGTATGCTCGATGCGGTCAACGGCAACCCCGTCTATCGCGAGCTCAATGAAGCCGATCGCGCCCTGGTGCGGGCTATCCTGAACTCGGCTTTGCGCCAGTTGCCCCGCATCGAGGCAATGATCGGCTCCCTGCTGCAGACGCCCCTGCCAGAGGGCGCCCGGGCGCTGGACCACGTCCTTGCTGTCGCGGCCGCACAAATCCTCTATCTCGATATTCCCGATCATTCCGCCGTCGACCTCGCCGTTGAACAGGCCAGGACCGACCCGCGCAACAAGCGCTTCGCCAGTCTGGTCAACGCCGTTCTGCGCCGCCTTTCGCGCGAAAAACAGGATCTGCTTGAGGCGATCGGTGAAAAGACCCCGGCAATTCCGGCCTGGTTCCATAAAAGGCTGGTCAGCTACTACGGCACTGATGAAGCCGCACGCATCGCGGATGCCCTGCTTACCCCTGCAGCCATCGATCTGACCGTCAAGTCGGACGCGGAAGGGTGGGCGGAGCGCCTGAACGGACGCGTCCTGCCGACCGGTTCCGTGCGTCTTGCCGGTTTTTCCGGTGCGGTGCCGGCGCTTGCTGGCTTCGATGATGGCGAATGGTGGGTGCAGGATGCCGCCGCAGCCCTTCCCGCAAAGCTGTTCGGCGCGCTTGCCGGCAAGCGTGTGGTCGATCTCTGTGCGGCACCCGGTGGAAAAACCGCGCAACTGGTTCTGGCCGGAGCGAACGTCACCGCACTCGACCAGTCGGCAAGCCGCCTGAAGCGTCTTCAAGGCAATCTCGCCCGTCTCGGGCTTGAGGCTGCGACGCAGGAAATCAACATGGCGGATTTCCAGGCAGTAGAGCTGTTCGATGCCGCCTTGCTCGATGCGCCCTGCTCCTCGACCGGCACGATCCGCCGCCATCCGGATGTTTTGTGGACCAAGGGGCCGGAAGACATCGAGAACCTGGCCCTGCTGCAGGAGAAGCTGCTGCGCCACGCATTGACCCTGGTAAAACCCGGCGGTCTTGTCGTCTTTTCCAACTGCTCGCTCGACAAGCGCGAAGGCGAGGACGTTGCTGAACGGATACTTGCCGAGGGCGGTTGCGACCGCGTCGCCATCGATCCGGCGGACTGGCCCGGATTGGAAGATGCGATTACGCCGCTCGGCGAATTCCGCACCACGCCTGCGATGATTCCGCCTCAGGATGGCTTTTCCGGCGGCCTTGACGGGTTTTATGCAGTGATCTTGCGTCGAAAAACATAATTTTGGCTGTCAACAGCCCGTTTTCGCGCGTCAATTGACGCATTGGGCGCGTTTGCCTAACAATGCCGGCACGATCCATAAAAGTTTAATGACTTTTTAGGCATGATCGTGGTCCTGGTAGTATCTGGTGCGGACAGCAATCATTCCGATTAGCGATGCGGTTTGAAGCCTGGTCCGGGAGTGGGGAGGCACGCGGACTCAACGATGCGGATTTCGGACCGGCAAAGGCTTCTCTATCTGTATCTGCGTGAAGGCTGGCGCCGCTTCTCGCGCCGCCTTGCCTTGGGCCGCAACTCCGCGTTTCGTTTCACCGGCACCACGCCGGATCGCCTGATCGTTGCGCCGACGGATCTGCGGGCTGTCGATCCCTTTGTCGCCGAAGAAATCCTGCAGGGGCGTTTTCCCCTGGCGGGCCGCGTGCTCGATACGGAAGGCGAATCGCCCTTCGAGATCGACCTGCCCTCGCGTGAATTTGCCGTCCGGCTGCATTCCTTCGGCTGGGTTCGCCATATGCGCGCAGTGAAGGAAGAGGAGGCTTTTGCCCAATTGCGCCATGTCGTCAATGACTGGATGACCACGCATGGCCGCTTTATCGACGGTATCGCCTGGGAACCGGATATCATTGCTCAGCGCCTGATCGCCTGGCTGTCGCATTCGCCGATCATCCTGCGCAATGCCGAACATGCCTTCTATCGCCGTTTCCTGAAAAATCTTGCCTTCCAGGTCCGCTATTTGCGCCATGTCGCTAACACCACCTGCGACGGTGAAGCGCGGCTGCGGGCGCGCATCGCCCTTGCCATGGCCTCCGTCGCCATGCCGGCGTCGGAATCGACGATCCGCAAAGCCGCCCGCAATCTCGATCTTGAGCTTGATCGGCAGATCCTGCCGGATGGCGGCCACAGTTCGCGCAACCCGCGCACCGGGCTCGAGTTGCTTCTTGATCTGCTGCCGCTGCGCCAGACCTATGTCAATCTCGGCCATGACGTCCCGGCCAAGCTGATCCCCTGCGTCGACCGCATGTATCCGGCTCTGCGCTTCTTTCGCCATCAGGGCGGCGAACTGGCGTTGTTCAACGGCGCTACGTCGACGCTTGCGAATGAGCTGATGGCTGTCCTGCGGTATGACGAGACGGCCGGCGCGCCATTCAAGGCCCTGCCGCATATCAATTATCAGCGTCTGGCTGCGAACAATGTCGTTGTCATCGTCGATACCGGATTGCCCCATTCGCCGGAATTGTCACGCACAGCCCATGCCGGCTGCCTGTCGTTCGAAATGTCGTCCGGCCGCCATCGGTTCATCATCAACTCGGGATCGCCAAAGTTTGCCGGCGAACGATACCGCCAATTGGCGCGGCTGACGGCGGCGCATTCGACCGTTACCGTCAACGATCGCTCGTCATCGCGCCTATCGGAATCGCGTTTCCTCGGTCCCATCGTCACCGGCGGCGTCTCCAAGGTTGTCCTGCGCCGGCAAGAGGGGGATGGCCAGCCGGATGCCGTCATCGCCAGCCATGATGGGTACGTCCAGGCTTTCGGCCTGATGCATGAGCGCGATATCAGCGTGAACAGTCTGGGAAATGTCGTGCGCGGCCGCGATCGGCTGTTCCAGCCGGATGGCACGGATCCGGCGGAAATCAATACGGCCATCGCCGTTGCCCGCTTTCATATTCATCCGGCGATCAGCCTGCGCCAGCATAGCCCGCACGAGGTCTATCTCACCGCCCCCGATGGAGAAACCTGGCTGTTCACCTGCCGCGACAGCGAGGTCGCGATCGAAGAGGATATTTTCTTCGCCGACCCTTCCGGCGTGCGCAAGTCGTCGCAGGTCACGGTGACCTTCGCTGCCGCCTCGCTGCCTGAAATCCAATGGATTCTGTCGCGCGAGGTGTGACGACCGGTGAAGCCGGCGCCTAAGCGAATCAAACGGTTTCTTCACGGGGAAAGCTGTGCTAACGGCAGGCGGACATTTGCCGGAGGATTTCCCCGATATCCGGCGCCCTAGAAGGAGCTTGATGATGGCTGTCGCCTCCAAGAAAATTCCCGCCCCCGATCAGGTGACCATCCGCACCGCTCTGCTCTCTGTTTCCGACAAGTCTGGCATTGTCGAGCTTGCCCGTTCGCTGCACCAGAAGGGCATCCATCTGGTCTCGACCGGCGGTACGCACAAGACGCTGACCGAAGCGGGCCTGCCGGTCACCGATGTATCCGACCTCACCGGCTTTCCGGAAGTCATGGATGGCCGGGTCAAGACGCTGCATCCGGGCGTTCACGGCGGCCTTCTGGCGATCCGCGACGACGAAGACCATGTCCAGGCGATGACGACGCATGGCATCACCGGCATCGATCTGGCGGTCATCAATCTCTATCCGTTCGAGGAAGTTCGCGCCAAGGGTGGCGACTACCCGACGACGGTCGAGAATATCGATATCGGCGGCCCGGCGATGATCCGCGCCTCGGCCAAGAACCACGCCTACGTCACCGTCATCACCGACGCTGCCGACTACGGGGCGCTCATCGCCGAGCTGGGTAACGATGCCGCGACGTCCTTCGCCTTCCGGCGTCAGATGGCTGCCAAGGCCTATGCCCGAACGGCAGCCTACGACACCGCCATTTCCGGATGGTTCGCCGAGGTCCTCGACACACCGATGCCGCTCCACCGCACCATCGGCGGCGTCTTGAAGGAGGAGATGCGCTACGGCGAGAATCCGCATCAGAAAGCCGGATTCTATCTGACCGGCGAAAACCGCCCGGGCGTCGCGACCGCAACCCTGCTGCAGGGCAAGCAGCTTTCCTACAACAATATCAACGATACCGACGCCGCCTTCGAGCTCGTCGCCGAGTTCCTGCCGGAAAAGGCGCCGGCCTGCGCCATCATCAAGCACGCCAACCCCTGCGGCGTCGCAACCGGCGCGACCCTGCTCGAAGCCTATGAGCGGGCGCTCGCCTGCGATTCCACCTCGGCCTTTGGCGGCATCATCGCGCTCAATCAGGAGCTCGACGGCGTCACCGCTGAAGAGATCGTCAAGCTGTTCACCGAAGTCATCATCGCTCCGTCCGTCAGCGATGTTGCCAAGGTCGTCATCGCCAGCAAGCCGAACCTGCGCCTTCTCGTCACCGGCGCCCTGCCCGATCCGCGCGTACCGGGCCTTGCCGCGAAAACCGTCGCCGGCGGTCTGCTCGTGCAGACCCGCGACAACGGCATGGTCGAGGACCTGGAACTGAAGGTCGTCACCAGGCGCGCACCGACCGCGCAGGAACTGGAAGACATGAAGTTCGCCTTCAAGGTGGCGAAGCACGTGAAGTCCAATGCCGTCGTCTATGCCAAGGACGGCCAGACCGTCGGCATCGGCGCCGGCCAGATGAGCCGCGTCGATTCGGCCCGCATCGCCGGCCTCAAAGCCGAGGAAGCGGCCAAGGCGCTTGGCCTACCCGCGCCCCTGACGCGCGGCTCGGCCGTTGCATCGGAAGCCTTCCTGCCCTTCGCTGACGGCCTGCTGTCAATGATCGCCGCCGGCGCCACCGCCGTTATCCAGCCGGGCGGGTCGATGCGCGATCCCGAAGTCATCGCCGCCGCCGACGAAGCCGGCGTCGCCATGGTCTTCACCGGAATGCGCCATTTCCGGCATTGAGACTGAACTGTTCGCCTGAGCCTTGTGGGTTCACTATGAGACTGCTGGCGAGGAGGGTTATGGTGTCTGGTGCCAAGCTCTCCCCCATCGTCATGGTCGGGCTCGACCCGACCATCCATGGGCGCCCCGGAAATGGATCCTCGGGTCAAGCCCGAGGATGACGCAGGAGACTAAAACCCTGGTTATCGCTGCTCAACAGCCGCTTTCCGCGCCACCCTGTTCGCCGGATAAGGAGTGCGCAGCAGGATCAGCAGCCCGACCGCCAGAAACGCCACCAGAGCCATCATGCCGATGCGAGCCGACCCTGTTGCAAGCGTGATGGTCGCGACGGAGGCCGGTGCGAGAAACGAGGTTGCACGTCCCGAGAGCGCATAGAGGCCGAAATAGCGCCCCGCCTCATCGGCACTGACGCTGCGGGCCAGATAGGAGCGCGACGAGGCCTGCACCGGGCCAAAGGCGATGCCGACCAGCAGGCCGAAGACGATATAGGCCTTTTCCGCGGCGGTGCCGAAAAGGCCGCCGGCGTCGGTGGTCGGCAGTTGCAGAAGCCCGAACAGCGTAAAACCGGGGCCGGTCGAGACGATGCCGAGCGTCGCAATCGTCAGGCAGATGAGGCTTGCAGTGACGATCACCTTCGAGCCCACCTTGGCGTCAAGACGGCTGGCATAGAGGCATCCACCGATCGCCACGACATTGAGAATGATGCCGTAAACGCCGAGTTCGACCGTCTGCCAGGCAAACATGCCGGCTGCGAACGTGCCGCCAAGTGCCAGCAGCCCATTGACGCCGTCCTGAAAGATCATTCGGGCAACCAGAAACCGCAGGATGCCCGAGCGTTCCCGCAATTCTCCGATCGTGTGCCGCAGCTCGGCAAGGCCGGTGCGCACCGCAACGGCCGCAGGCACCGACACCCTCTGCGCGTCCGGCGTGAACAGGAACATCGGCAGGATAAAGATCAGGTACCAGACGGCCGATATCGGTCCGGTAACGCGCGCATCGGCGCCGGTCGCCGGATCAAGCCCGAACAGCGGCTCCATTCCAAGAATTGTTTTGCCGGATTCAGGGCTTCCGGCCAGAAGCGCGACCACGGCAATCAGCACGATCATGCCGCCGAGATAACCCAATCCCCAGGCCATGTTGGAAACGCGGCCGATCTGGCTTTCGCTCACCAGCCGCGGCATCATCGAATCGTTGAAGACGATCGAAAATTCCGCAGCGATCGAGGCGAGAATGATAAAGACGAACGGATAGACTAGCGGCGATCCCGGCACCGCGAACCAGAGAAGCGCCAGCGACGCGATCTTGATCACGGCGAAGAAGGCGATCCAGGGTTTGCGCGTGCCGGTCGCATCGGCGATCGAGCCGAGCACCGGCGACAAGATGGCGATGATGAAGCCGGAGATGGTGATCGTGTACCCCCATATCGCCTGGCCATACACCGGATCGTCCGTAAGCCGCGAGACGAAATAGGGACCGAAGATGAAGGTGATGACCACGGTGAAGAAGGGCTGGGCCGCCCAGTCGAACAGCATCCAGCCCGCAAGGCCGGCGCGCGATACCCTTGGCTCGTCGCCAGCCCCTGCGGTGATGCTGCTCACTTGATTCTCCACTGTCTGCTCCGCCTGTTCGGCGCAGACAGTGTCACCTCACCCTGTTCTGCGCAAGATCGCTCAGCAGACCGGCGGCAACGGTGATCTTGGCCAGCGTCGTTTCACCCTTCTCCGTCAGTTGCGCCAACTGATCGGTGATGCGGTTGACCCTGCCGCGATCGCTGTCCTGCCAGGCGAGCACCGGGTTCTTCTCCGATTTCCGGTCGGCAAGGGCCGCGATAGTGATGTCGCGCCGGGCATTGGCGATATCGCTAATGCTGCGCGACAGGGCCATCGCCTCATATTGCTCCGTCGCCGAAACGCGTTCGGCTGCGGCCAGAAGCCGGGCTATGCGCAGGTTCTGGGTGACGCCGAAATAGCTCTGTGCGGTGCGCGCGAGCGTGACGCCGGTCTCGGCGGAAATCTGCATGATCTCCGGCACCAGCGTCAGCAGGAACAGCCCGGCCACCTCGTCGGCCAAGGCTTGCGGCACGCCGCGCTCGGCGAAATAGGCCGCCTTCTGGCGTGCCTCCTCGGCGGCATCCTCCGGAATGGAGGAATGCAGGCTGGGTTTCAGCTTTATGAGCGCCTGGCGCAGCTTGTCCACCGCCTCGCCGAGCGGCCCGGTGATTGCCCGTGTCCTCAGCGCCCGTTCGGTAACGATGGCGAAGATGCGCCCGGCTTCCTGGTAAAGCTCGTTCTGGACCCGGCCGCTGACAATGTTGTCGAGTCCATCGATCTCACCTTGAATGCGTGTCAGATCATAGCCGTCGCGCGCCAGCACCGCGGCTTTCACCACGTCGGCCGGCATGAAGCCCGTCTGGTCGATGAGGGTTGAGACGAAGGCCGGGCCGCCGCGATTGATCGTGTCATTGGCAAGCACCGTGGCGATGATTTCGCGGCGCAGCCGGTGTTCGTTGATGTCGCTGGCATGCGCCTTGTGCATCTTCGCCGGGAAGTAGTCCCGCAGCGTCGCCAGCAGATAGGGATCGTCCGGCAGATCGCTGGCGACGATCTCGTCGAACAGGACGATCTTGGCATAGGACAAGAGCACACCGATCTCGGCGCGGGTCAGCGCCTTGCCGCTCTGGTAGCGTTCGCTCAGCGCCACGTCGTTCGGCAGCACTTCCACCTTGCGGTTCAGATGCCCGTCGGCTTCCAGCCGCGTCATCAGCCGGGCAAGGGCCGTCCGGTTGCCGGCGCCGAGCATCTCGGTCAGCGAGATGGACAGCGACTGTTCGTAGTTGTTGCGCAGAACCAGCGTCGCGACTTCGTCGGTCATCGAGGCGAGCAGCGTATTGCGCTTGGCGCGCGTCAGGCGCCCGTCGCGCATGGCGGAAGCCAGCGCGATCTTGATGTTGACCTCGAAGTCGGAGGAGTTGACGCCGGCCGAATTGTCGATGGCGTCCGAATTGCAGCGTCCGCCCTTGAGACCGAAGGCGATGCGGCCGCGCTGGGTGACGCCGAGATTGGCGCCTTCGCCGATTACCTTGGCGCCCACCTCGTCGGCCGTGATGCGGATCGGATCGTTGGCGCGGTCGCCGACCTCGGCATCCGTTTCGCTTGGGCCGCGCACATAGGTGCCGATGCCGCCGAACCAGAGCAGATCGACCGGGCTCTTCAGGATCGCCGTCAAGATCTCGAACGGTGTTGCCTGTTGCTTGTCGATGCCGATCGCCGCCATCGCCTGCGGCGTCAGCGTCACGGATTTCTCCGTGCGCGGAATGATCATGCCGCCGGCCGAAAGCGTCGCGCGGTCGTAGTCCTGCCAGCTCGAACGCGGCAGGTTGAACATGCGCTTGCGCTCGGCAAAGGAGCGGTCGGTATCCGGGTCAGGATCGATGAAGATGTCGCGATGATCGAAGGCGGCGATCAGCCGGATTTTCTCTGACAGCAGCATGCCGTTGCCGAAAACGTCGCCTGACATGTCGCCGACGCCGGCGACGGTAAAGGGCGTCGTCTGAATGTCGATGTCCATTTCGCGGAAATGCCGCTTGACGGTTTCCCAGGCGCCGCGCGCGGTGATGCCCATCTTCTTGTGGTCGTAACCGGCCGAGCCGCCGGAAGCAAAGGCGTCGTCCAGCCAGAAGCCGGCTTCCTGGGCAAGCCCGTTGGCGGTGTCGGAGAAGGTCGCGGTGCCCTTGTCGGCGGCGACGACGAAATAGGGGTCGTCGCCATCGAGCCTCAGCGTGTCGGCCGGGGGCACGACGTCCTGCCCGGCAATGTTGTCGGTGATCGACAAAAGCGTGCGGATATAGGTCTTGTAGGCCTCGGTGCCGGCCTTGAAGATCTCGTCGCGGCTGCCGCCCACCGGCAGCTGCTTCGGAAAGAAGCCGCCCTTGGCGCCGACGGGCACGATCACGGCGTTCTTCACCTGCTGCGCCTTGACCAGGCCAAGCACCTCGGTGCGATAGTCCTGCGAGCGATCCGACCAGCGCAGGCCGCCTCGCGCCACCTTGCCGAAGCGCAGGTGTACGCCTTCGACCTCGGTGCCGTAGACGAAGATTTCGCGGAACGGGCGCGGCTCGGGCAGGCCGTCGAGGATCTTCGGATCGAGCTTGAAGGCGAGCATCGCCCTCGGATTGCCGTTTGTATCCCGCTGGAAATAGTTGGTGCGCAACGTCGCCTGCACGGCATTGACGTAGCGGCGCAGGATCTGGTCTTCGTCGAGGCTCGGGACCGCGTTCAGCGCCTGCTCGATGGCTGCCGAGAGCGCCGCCGTGCGCTTCGTCCGCGGCTTGTCCTCAAGCGTGGGGTCCATGCGGGTGACGAAGAGCTTGAAGATGTCGGCGGCGATAGTCGGATACTTGTTCAGCGTCTCGGCGAGATAGCCTTGAGAATAGGTGATGCCGGTCTGGCGCAGATAGCGCGCATAGGCGCGCAGCACGGTCACTTCGCGGGCCGTCAGGCCGGCAAGCAGGATCAGCCGGTTGAAGTTGTCATCCTCGATCAGGCCGTGCCAGGCCGCGAGGTAAGCCTCTTCCAGCATTGCGCCGCACTTGTCGAGATTGAGTATGTGCCCGTCGCGATGGATCAGCTCCATGTCGTGCAACACGACGAGGCGCTGCCCGCCGGCTGCGTCGGTTACACCGATATCATGCGTCTGTTCGCTGATCACGCGGAAGCCCAGGTTTTCGAGCAGCGGCACGCGATGGGAGAGCGACACCGGCTCGCCGGCGTGGAAGATCTTCAGCTCAAGAGCTCCCGGCCCCTTGTCGCGCTTCTGATAGAAGGCGATGCGGATTGGATCGGTCGGCAGGCAGGCGGCGATATCGTCGAGATCGGCATAGGCTTCGGCCGGCGTGAACGCCACCTGATAGGCTTCGTTGACGTTGATCGCGACACCCTCGTGGCGGGCCAGCAGATCGAACCGGTCGATCCAGCGCGTGACGATGTCGCGCACCGCCTCTTCCAGCTTCGCCTGCGGTACACGCGGTGTCTTGCCGGCGTAGCGCCCGATGATGAAATGGACGCGCGCCAGGCCGCCCTCCGGAAAGGCCGGATAGTAGGCGGAAACGCGGCCGTCATAGGTGGTTTTCAGGTAGTTGCCGATCTTTTCGCGGACATCGGAATCATATTGTTCGCGCGGCACATAGACGATCACGGAAACGAAACGATCGAAATGATCGATGCGCGGTAGAACCCGGATTCGCGGCCGGTCGGCGAGTTCGTTGATCTGTTCGCAGAAGCTTGCGAGCAGGCCGACATCGATCTGGAACAGGTCGTCGCGCGGATAGGATTCCAGCGTATTGGCCAGCATCTTGCCGGAATGGCTCTGCGGATCGTAGCCGAAATGATCGACGATTTTCTCCACCTTGAAGCGCAGCAAGGGAATGTCGGCTGCCGGCCGCGTATAGGCGCTGGAGGTGAAGAGGCCGACAATGCGCAATTCGCCGGTGACGTTGCCCGCCTCGTCGAAGCGCTTGACGCCGATATAGTCCATATAGGCACGGCGGTGGACGACCGATTTCACATTCGCCTTGGTGACGATCAGGAAATCAGGGCCGTTGAGGAAAGCGAGGATTTCCGGCGTCGTCAGCACCGCGTCCTTGCCCTGGCGCAGGACACGAACATCTGGATTGGAGAGAATGCCGAGCCCCCGGCCCTTGCCGCGCTCGACCACGGCGTTGTCACCCTTGCCGGAATAGGTGTATTCGCGCATGCCAAGGAAGGTGAAATTATTGTCGCGCAGCCAGCGCAGGAAGGCCAGCGTTTCTTCACGGTCGTTCTTCTTGCGCGACGGAGCGTGGTTTTCGAGCTCGTTCATTGCCTGGTCGAGCAGGGCCGTCATTTGCGTCCAGTCGCCAACTGCGTGATGCACTTGCGAAAGAACATTGCCGACCCGTGCTTTGAGGTCTTCCGCCTCCGTATCGCTGAGTTTGGAGAGATGAATCTGGATATGGCTGACCCGCGATGCCGGATCGCTCTTTTCTTCGGGATCGAAGATCTTAGCCGGCTTTCCAGCTTCGAGTACCAGGATGGGATGCACGGCAAGGTGAATGTCGCGGTGGGTGGCGGTGACCTCGCCCATGATCGAATCATAAAGGAACGGCATGTTGCGATCGGTGACGGACAGGATCGACACGTCTGTTCCGTCGGGCGTGACGCCATCGACGGATTCAACGGTGATGATCGGCCGGTCGTTTTCGCTCCGGCTCACTTCCTTCAGAGCATGCGCCGCGGTCAGCGCCAGCATCTCCGGCGTATATTCATCGAGATCGTCATGGCTTGCCCGGCGGAAAAGGATCCCCGGCGACAGAATTGTGCGCCCGAGCGCCTTGCCGGCTTCCCTCACAACGTCAAAATGCCGGTCTCGTTTTGGATTGTATTTGGCGCCCATGGCAGTCTCTCCCCCGCAATCACCATTTTGGCCGAACCTAACAGAAGAATGGCCGTTGGCGACTGTTTTTGTGGATGGTTTTCGCGCATTTCGAGCAAATTCGGAATGGATTCATGAAAATTTCAGAGAAAATACGCCGATTTTGAAATTAAATCGGTTGTATCCACTCTTCGATCCTGCTCATCCGTCGGACGGCGAAACGTGCTTTTTCATCTTTTCGTGGTCACAGTTGACAGCGGCATGACTGTCGGGCGATCTGAGGGGGTCGAAACAGCGGAAAATCATGAATGTCCGAGCCTGCACCCGGCGCCGTCATCGTCATTTCAAGCCACGTGATTCGGGGTTCCGTCGGCAATCGCGCCGCGGTCTTTGCGCTTGAGACGCTGGGTTATCCGGTCTGGGCCCTGCCGACGGTCATCCTGCCCTGGCATCCGGGCCATGGCCCCTCGACACGGGTGGCAGTGAGCGAGGACGATTTCAACAGCCTGATCGATGACCTCATCCGCGCGCCGTGGACGGGCGAAGTCCGCGCCGTTCTCTCCGGCTATCTCGGCGCCGCCTATCAAGCGGAAGGCGTCGCGCGACTCGTCGAGGCGCTGAGGGAGAAAAATCCCGACCTTTTCTATGCCTGCGACCCGGTCATGGGCGATGCCGGTGGCCTTTACGTGCCCGAGGCGACGGCGATCGCGATGCGCGACAGGCTTTTGCCGCTGGCTTCGCTTGCCACGCCCAACCGGTTCGAACTGTCCTGGCTCTGCGGTGTTCCGCTTGAAACCAACGCCGCCATTCTTGAGGCTGCCCTGTCACTCGGGCCGCCGCGCATGCTGGTTACCTCGGCAATCCCGATGATGCATGGCAGCACCGGCAATCTCTATCTCTCCGGCAATCATGCGCTGCTTGCCGAACATCGCCTGATCGACAATCCCCCCAGTGGCACGGGTGACCTGCTGGCGGCGCTGTTTGTCGCCCGGCTTCTGGAAGGGCTGAAGGAGGAACGGGCGCTGCAACTGGCGACGGCCAGCGTCTTCGAAATCATTGCCCGCACCGGCAAACGGGGCGCAGACGAACTGACGCTCGAGCGCGATGCCTCCAGCCTCGCGACCCCGATGGCGATGGTCCAGATGCGCCGGTTGATACATCCAAGCCAGAAGCGGCGCTCTTAATGCGGCGGCGCACATCGCTCTTGCCTCCCCCTGCCCTGACCGAATAAACCGGTTGGGCCTTACGCGAAACGATACGGAGATTTCACGGATGTCACCGGCGGCATGGGCTACCGGAAATTTGCATGTGCGCGGCGCACAAAGGCTGTGTCCCTCAGGCGGCAAGCGTGCAATGTACATCCTAATTGTCTTAAATAGTCGGAGTGATCGAGCACCATGCAGCGTTTTCCGGACCATTTGCTGAACGGCTACAACAATTTCATGAGCAGGCGCTTCAACGAGCAGCAGCAGCGCTACAAGGCCCTCGCCGAAACCGGGCAGCAGCCGCAAACCCTCGTCATTGCCTGTTGTGATAGCCGCGCAGCACCTGAGACCGTCTTCGACAGCGGCCCGGGAGAGCTTTTCGTCGTCCGCAACGTCGCCAACATGATGCCTCCCTATGAGCCAGACGGGCACTATCATTCGACCTCCGCCGCTCTGGAATTTGCCGTCCAGGTGCTGCGGGTCCGCGATATCGTCGTCATGGGTCACGGCCGTTGCGGCGGCATCAAGGCGGCGCTCGATCTCGATGCCGAACCGCTGTCGCCCGGCGATTTCATCGGCCGCTGGATGCACCTCCTGAAACCCGCCGCCGAGCAGATCCAGAGCAACGACATCATGACCGCTGCCGAGCGCCAGCGGGCTCTCGAGCGTGTCTCGATCCGCAATTCCATCGCCAACCTGCGCACTTTCCCTTGCGTCCAGATTCTCGAGCAGCGCGGCAAGCTGCATCTGCACGGCGCCTGGTTCGACATCTCGACCGGCGAGCTTTGGGTCATGGACGCCAAGACCGGCGACTTCGCCCGGCCGGGGATGTGACGGCGTCCGCACTTTTTCATTAGGTTTTTTTGGGCGGCACCCTCTTCCTCAGTCATCCTCGGCCTTGTGCCGGGGATACAGTCACGCGACGTCCGTCGCGTGGAAGACTTTTTTGCTCGCGTTGAAGGAGTTTTCTCGCCGCGCAGACGCGCGGCGGCTGGATCCCCGCCACAAGGGCGAGGATGACGGAGAATATGCTGCCCGTTTCCGGCTGTCGCGAAGCCCCCACGCACAAACAAAAAATCCGCAGTCTGATCTCCCAGACTGCGGATTTTCTCATTCCGGCAAAACAGATGTTTATCAGCCGCCGTCGATTTCCGCGCCGATGATGGCGATCGCCTGCTGGTAGACGCTGGCGGCGTTCCAGCCCTGGATCGCGCCGAAATTGCCTTCGCCCGGCTGGTAGCCGCCGCCGGCGCTCCAGCCGTGGCCGCGCAGGAAGTTGGCGGTCGAGAAAAGTGCGTCCGCCTTGGAGCGAACCATGTCGATATGGCCGTTGCCGTCGCCATCGACACCGAACTTCAGCACGTTGGCCGGCAAGAACTGCGTCTGGCCGATTTCACCGTGGGCGGCGCCGTGCGCATCCGGGCTCAAATCGCCCCGCTGCACGAGGTTGAGCGCCGCATAAAGCTGGTCGGTGAAATAGTCGGAGCGCCGGCAGTCATAAGCGAGCGTCGAGACGGCCGACAGCGTGTGTTCCTTGCCCATGAAGCCGCCGAAGCCGGTTTCCATGCCCCAGATGGCGATGATCGGGCCGGCCGGCACGCCGTAGCGGCTTTCGATCGAATCGAAGAGGGCAGCGTTCTGCGCCTTCATCTTCTTGCCGCGCGAAATGATCGCCTGGCCGCCGCGCTTCTGCATGAACTGGTTCAGCGACAGCTTGAAGCTCTTTTGGCCGCGGTCGGCGCGGATCGTCGCCTTGTTGTAGTTGACATTGGCGAAAGCCTTGTCGAGTACGGACCCGCTGATGCCCTGGCCTGCAGCCTCGCTCTTGAAATCCTGCACCCAGGCCTCGAAGCCGCCGGCATTGTTGCCGCATTGCGCGGCCGATGCCGTGGCAGGCAGGATTGCTGCCGCCATGATTGCCGTGAAACCTGCCAGTACGCACTTTGCCTTGTGCATGTAAAAACCCCGTGAGCGTCCGAATTCAAATTTGGTGTCCGCAAAATGTCAGTCTTTGCGGGCTCTGTCACGATCCTGGCGCAGTATAGAGGGGCCGTGTTTCACGTGAATCCTCTCAAAATAAAGCGCAATATCGTCGCAGACTGTCTTATCAAAGAAACCCCGCATCCCGTTAAACGGATCATGCGGGGCTTTTATTGGTTAAAACTTTATATTTCCTGATCAGGCAGCCTGCTTCTTCGCCTTGATCAGACCGCGATTGACGAGAAGCTCGGCGATCTGGATGGCGTTGAGGGCCGCACCCTTGCGCAGGTTGTCGGAAACCACCCAGATGTTGAGGCCGTTCTCGACGGTCGCGTCCTCGCGGATGCGCGAGATGTACGTCGCGTCTTCACCGGCGCTCTCGTAAGGCGTGATGTAGCCGCCGTTCTCGTGCTTGTCGATGACGAGGCAACCGGGCGCCTCGCGCAGGATGTCGCGGGCCTGGTCGGCGCTGATCTCGTTCTCGAATTCGATGTTGACCGATTCCGAATGGCCGATGAAGACCGGAACGCGCACGGCCGTGCAGGTTACCTTGATCTTCGGGTCGAGCATCTTCTTGGTCTCGGCCAGAACCTTCCATTCTTCCTTCGTGTAGCCGTCTTCCATGAAGCTATCGATGTGCGGAATGACGTTGAAGGCGATGCGCTTGGTAAACTTCTTGCTCTCGATCGGATCGGCGACGAAGACGGCGCGGGTCTGGTTGAAGAGTTCGTCCATGCCTTCCTTGCCGGCGCCGGAAACCGACTGATAGGTCGAGACGACGACGCGCTTGATCTTGGCGAAATCATGCAGCGGCTTCAGCGCGACGACGAGCTGGGCGGTCGAGCAATTCGGGTTGGCGATGATGTTGCGCTTGGAAAACTGGGTGATGGCGTCGGGGTTCACTTCCGGCACGATCAGCGGCACGTCCTGGTCGTAGCGCCAGGCGGACGAGTTATCGATGACAACGCAGCCCTGAGCGCCGATCTTCGGCGACCACTTGAGCGACACGGCGCCGCCGGCCGACATCAGGCAAATGTCGGTATCGGAGAAATCGTAGTTTTCGAGGTTCTTCACCTTCAGCGTCTTGTCGCCGAAGGAGACTTCCGTGCCTTGGCTGCGGGCGGAGGCCAGCGCCACGACTTCATCGACCGGGAAGCCGCGTTCGGAAAGGATGTTCAGCATTTCGCGGCCGACACTTCCGGTCGCGCCTGCTACGGCAATCTTGAAACCCATTGTCTTTGCTCTCTTTTCTGTCTCTCCGCGGGGCTTTGGGGGAGAAACCCGTCGGCCAAGGGCGCGGGCTTCGGGTCCCCGGCCTAACCGGGGAGAGAGCGGTGGGCCAGAGACGTCAGACGGTTTTCGTCGTCGTTTTGGCCGTTGTTTTGGAAAAAATCGAGAAGGAGCGAACCCGCCCGGCATAAAATGCCGGGGCGATCAGCGCAGCGATGGAAGTACCAAAACGGTGCATGGTGCGGTCCCTTTTCCGCTGTTGCTCATACTGGGTTTTGCCGCGGAGTCAACAGAAAGCTGAAAGTTCCGCGCATCTGCGCCCGCCCGCGTCATGCCGTCTCATTCGACTAAAGTCATAATCCCAAAGCCTCTCTGCCGCCTTCAGGGGTTTTCTGCCATTTTGTCCCCATGGCGCAATCCGCTTCGGATCAGGGAGGATCCGGACGCGACTGAGGATGCGCACCAGCCGTTTTTGAGTGGAGGACAAACGAAATGGCAGATATCGTAGCAGTGGGCAGAGCAAAGGCCGCCCCCATGACAGGCGAGCAGAAGAAGGTGATTTTCGCCTCTTCGCTCGGCACGATCTTCGAGTGGTACGACTTCTATCTCTACGGTTCGCTGGCTATCTACATCGGCGCAACCTTCTTTTCGCAGTATCCCGAAACCACCCGCAACATCTTCGCCCTGCTCGCCTTTGCGGCGGGCTTCCTGGTGCGTCCGTTCGGCGCGCTGGTGTTCGGCCGCCTCGGCGATCTCGTCGGCCGTAAATATACGTTTCTCGTCACCATCCTGATCATGGGTCTATCGACCTTCCTCGTCGGCGTCCTGCCCGGTGCCGCGTCCATCGGCATCGCCGCTCCGATCCTTCTGGTCGCGCTGCGCATGCTGCAGGGCCTGGCGCTCGGCGGCGAATATGGCGGTGCTGCGACCTATGTCGCCGAACACGCGCCGCAGGGCAAACGTGGTTATTTCACCTCGTGGATCCAGACGACGGCGACGCTCGGCCTGTTTCTGTCGCTGGTGGTCATCGTCACCGTGCAGATGATCCTCGGCAAGGAAGCCTTCGCAGCCTGGGGCTGGCGCATTCCGTTCCTGCTCTCCTGCATCCTGCTCGGCGTCTCCGTCTGGATTCGTCTGAAGATGAACGAATCGCCGGCCTTCAAGAAGATGAAGGAAGAAGGCAAGGGCTCCAAGGCGCCGCTGACCGAAGCCTTCGGCCAGTGGAGAAATGCCAAGATTGCGCTGCTTGCCCTGTTCGGCGCCGTCGTCGGCCAGGCCGTCGTCTGGTATTCCGGCCAGTTCTATGCGCTGTTCTTCCTGCAGAACATCCTGAAGGTCGACGGACAGTCGGCCAACCTGATGGTTGCGGCTTCGCTGCTCATCGGCACCGGCTTCTTTGTCTTCTTCGGCTGGCTGTCGGACAAGATCGGCCGCAAGCCGATCATCATGGCTGGCCTGCTGCTCGCCATGGTCACCTACTTCCCATTGTTCAAAACGCTGACGTGGGCCGGCAATCCGGCGCTGGCAGAGGCGCAGCAGAGCATCCGTGCAACTGTCACCGCCGCTCCGGGCGACTGCAAATTCCAGTTCAATCCCACGGGCACGGCGAAGTTCACGACATCCTGCGATATCGCGACCTCGTTCCTGACGCGCAATTCCGTGCCCTATGACGTCGTTGCCGGTCCGGCCGGCTCGGCTGCCACGGTCAAGATCGGCGACGCAACCATCAACAGCTACGATGCGGTTGCCGCAGGCGACAAGGCCAAGGCCATGGGCGGCGCTTTCGAAAAGCAGGTCAACATGGCGCTCCAGGCCAGCGGCTATCCGTTGGTTCGTGCCGCTGCCAAGGTTCCGGAAAGCAAGCTTGACGGCTTCGTTGCAGCCAATCCGGAGCTGGCGCTCGATGCCGCAGCCGTTCGCGGCGGCGAGAAGGCAATGATGACGGCTGAGCAGGTGGTCGCCGCCAAGCTTTTGACGGCGGAAGAAGCCGCCGGCGTCACCGAAATGCCGGTCTACACGGTCGCCAAGGGCGGCACCTTCGCCATGGTCGCCGATCCGGCACGTGTCAACTGGGTCACGATCATCGCGGTGCTCACCGTGCTCGTCATCTATGTGACGATGGTCTACGGCCCGATCGCAGCGCTTCTGGTCGAACTCTTCCCGACCCGCATCCGCTATACCGGCATGTCCCTGCCCTACCATATCGGCAACGGCTGGTTCGGTGGTCTCTTGCCGGCAACGGCGTTTGCGATGAGCGCTGCCCAGGGCGATATCTACTACGGTCTCTGGTACCCGATCGTGTTTGCGGGCATCACGCTGGTGATCGGCATGCTCTTCCTGCCCGAAACGAAGGATCGTGACATCCACGCGATGAACTGATCCAGTTCTCTCTCCGCCAACTGAGCCCGGCACGTCCCCTGTGCCGGGTTTTTTCGTTTCAGGTCGTTACCGGCGCGTCAGGACTGCTTTTGGGCCTTGGCCAGCCCTGCTCATCCAGCCGGAACAGCCAGTTCTTCTGCGCAAAAATGAAGGCGGTCATCAGCGCGACCCAGAGACCAAGCAGCAGCCCGGCCGCCACGTCGCTCGGATAATGGGCGCCGACAACGACACGGGTGATACCGATCGTCAGTGCCCCGAGCGCGAAAAGGATGCGCAGGCGAGGCGCCAGCATGGCAAAGGCGCCAAAGAAGGAGCCGACCGCCGTCGAATGGCCGGAGGGAAAACTCTCAAACAGCCCATTATGCGCAAAGGGCGTCAGGCTATAGGCGCCATACTCCAGAAAAAGCTCCGGCCGCGCCCGCCCGATCACGAATTTGAGCAGGTGAACCAGCGCGCTGGCGCTGCCGATCGTGACGAGGAAATACAGCGCCAGCCGCCACGCGGTCTTCGTCTTCGAGGAAAACCCGTCGCTACGGGAAACACGGTGCAGGATATAGGCGATGATCACGATCGATCCGGAACCGTAGATCATCCAGGCAAAGGTGCCGAAATCGGTGATCCGCTCATTGAAGGCAACGATCGCGGGCGGCAAGGCCTGCGCACGTTGGGAAATTGCGCCATCGAAAGGCACCAGCGCCGCGACCAGAACGATCGTTGCCAGCAAAAGCCAGAGGGATGAGGAAAGCGGTCGGTTCATGAATTGCCTTTCCCGAGGACCGGGTGTTTTACGCGGCGCTCTCCTCCTCTCCGTCATCCTCGCCCTTGTGGCGGGGATCCAGCAGCGGCGCGTCTGCGCCGCTAAAGACTCTTTCACGCGACAGACGTCGCGTGGCTGGATTCCTGTGACAAGCACAGGAATGACGGAGTTAGGGAAGCGTCTCCTGGAAGCTGTGGTTCTCTTGATGAATAATCAAGCCCAGCAAACAAAACGGCACCCGAACCTTCAGGATTCGGGTGCCGCTCCATACAGTTGATACTGACGGAAGCCTTACGCCGAAAGCGCCTTGAACTCCGCCAAAATCGCATCGCCCATCTCGACTGTCCCGACCTGGCGGGCGCCGTCGGCCATGATGTCGCCGGTGCGGATGCCCTTGTCGAGCACGTTGGCGATTGCCTTCTCCAGATTGTCGGCTTCCGTCACCAGGTTGAAGGAATAACGCAGGCACATGGCAAACGAGGCGATCATGGCAATCGGGTTGGCGATGCCCTTGCCGGCAATGTCCGGTGCCGAGCCGTGTACCGGCTCGTAGAGTGCCTTGCGCTTGCCGGTCTTGGCATCCGGTGCGCCGAGCGAGGCCGACGGCAGCATGCCGAGCGAGCCGGTGAGCATGGCGGCAACGTCCGACAGCATGTCGCCGAACAGGTTGTCGGTGACGATGACGTCGAACTGCTTCGGCGCACGAACCAGCTGCATGCCGCCGGCGTCTGCCAGCATGTGCTCCAGTTGCACGTCGGAATATTTGGCCTTGTGCGTCGCCGTCACCACCTGGTTCCAGAGCACGCCCGACTTCATGACGTTGCGCTTCTCCATCGAGCAGACGCGGTTCTGCCGTGTCCGTGCCAGTTCGAAGGCGACGCCGGCGATGCGCTCGATCTCGTAGGTGTCGTAGACCTGCGTATCGATGCCGCGCTTCTGGCCGTTGCCGAGGTCGATGATTTCCTTCGGCTCACCGAAATAGACGCCGCCAGTCAGCTCGCGCACGATCAGGATGTCGAGGCCCTCGACCAGCTCGGCCTTCAGCGAAGAAGCGTTGGCCAGCGCCGGATAGCAGATCGCCGGGCGCAGGTTGGCAAACAGTTCCATGTCCTTGCGCAGGCGAAGCAGGCCGGCTTCCGGGCGCACTTCGTAAGCAACCGCATCCCACTTCGGACCGCCGACGGCGCCAAAGAGAACGGCGTCCGCCGCCATCGCCTTTTCCATGTCCGCGTCCGAAATCGCCGCGCCATGGGCGTCGTAGGCGCAGCCGCCGACCAGACCTTCGTCCGTCGTGAAGCCGCCGGCCATTTCGGCGTTCATATAGGCGATGATTTTGCGGACTTCCGCCATGGCTTCCGGACCGATGCCGTCGCCGGGCAGAAGGAAAAGATTGCGCACTGTCATGGGGCATTCCTTTTAAGTCGAAGGGTGGGCTTGTCAGATGTTGGCGCGTTCTTAACGCAACTTTCGTTCAAGGAAAATGCGGTTTTGGAAAGAATTGTGCGCGAATTTCAGTTCCTGCCGGAACAGGCGCTGCTGGCTGGAGCGTGGGATTCTGACTTGCCGGGCATGTCTTCCGGTTCTGCCGATGGAAAAATCCATGTGCAAACTCATCCGACCCATTGCCGCAACCATGCGGGCAACACATGCTTCTCTTTTCCGGAAAATCCAAATCCTGAAATTTAGCAAACCCTGTTCCATCCGAAACAGCGCATGTGTCTGGCCCGTGGGATAGTCGGGTCATTGGATGAGGGAGGCTCATCCAAACAAGATCTCAAGGAGAGACCCGTATGCGCAAGTTCGTTTTGACCGCCGCTGTTGCCGCCATCACCGCCGTTTCCTTCGCCGCCCCGTCGCAGGCCGGCTACTACAGCGACGACTGCCAGCCCTATTGCTTCATCAAGAAGGTCAAGACCTACGACTACTACGGCAACGTGATCATCAAGAAGATCCGCGTCTGCGAATAAGCGCACCTGTTTCTGGCTTCCTCCCTGAAAACCCGGCTGTCCCTGCAGCCGGGTTTTTGGTTGGTCCAGCGCAAAGCCGGGCAGGTTTGCAGCTTGTCCCTCTTCTCCCCGCCGGGGAGAAGTGGGAAATTGTCGCAATCGCCTTCGATCCACATGCGACAGCCTCCCATACGCGACCCCCAAGTGATCCGATCACGTCTTGATGAACGCGAGAACGTCCGCGTTGAAGCGGTCCGGCTCGACCTGGGCAAGGCCATGGCCACTGCCTTTGTAGACCTTCAGCGTGCCATTCTTCACGATCTTCACGGCCTTCTCGGCAGCCGCAGCGATCGGCACGATCTGGTCGTCATCGCCATGGATGAAGAGTGTGGGAACATCGATCTTCTTCAGGTCCTCGGTGTAGTCGACCTCGGAGAATTCGTGGATGCAGTCATAGTGGCCCTTGATGCCGCCCATCATGCCCTGCAGCCAGAAGCTTTCGCGCAGGCCGGCATTGACCGTCGCGCCATCGCGATTGAAGCCGTAGAATGGCATGGTGAGATTGAGGAAGAAATTCGATCGATCCTCGGCCGTGCCCTTGCGGATGCCGTCGAAGGCCTCGATCGGCGTGCCTTCCGGGTTGGCGGTGGTCTTCAGCATCAGCGGCGGCACGGCGCCGACCAGCACGACCTTGGCAACACGGCTCGTGCCGTGGCGGCCGATATAGTGGGCGACTTCGCCGCCGCCGGTCGAATGGCCGATCATGATCAGGTCCTTGAGGTCGAGCTTTTCGATCAGCTCGGCCAGGTCATCGGCATACTGGTCCATATTGTTGCCGTCCCAGGGCTGGGAGGAACGGCCGTGGCCGCGGCGGTCATGGGCGATGACGCGGTAGCCGTTCTGACCGAAGAACAGCATCTGCGCTTCCCAGGCGTCGCCCGAAAGCGGCCATCCATGCGAAAACAGGATCGGCTGACCGCTGCCCCAGTCCTTGTAGAAGATTTCAGTTCCGTCCTTGGTGGTGATCGTAGCCATCTCTTGCGGTTCCTTCCTCATGCTGCGGGGAGGGCCACGCTCTGCGGCCCGGGGTGAAACGCGGATTGCCAAAAAATGTCTGCCGTCTCGAATTGCCTTTCGTCCACGCCGGCGAACAAGGCGGCGCCCCCGGCGGAGCAAAAATCACGCCGTTCTTGCGGGGTGCCGCTTCTGCCTCGTACCTTGGATCGGCATCGATTCAAGAATGAAATAATGAAGCACGTTCAAAGCATTACAGCGTCATGACACGTTGCGTTCGACGCTCTGGACGTGAGACACTTTAATCTGATCGACAGGCTTTTAAACCTGGCATTTCTTATAGTCCTCGAAGTAGCGCGCCATTATGTCGCCAGCGTGAACCACGCTCCTTTGACGCTTCTGGGCTGGAAATTTCATCCCCGCTGATCCCCGCCCGGAAAAGCCGTGTCATGATCATGGCGTCCTGTCACGGATACACCGCAAGACGTTTGCGGCGAGGCAGGGCTGGCGCTCCACGGGAAGCCTCGTGGCCTTCGATCAGGAGGCCGCGAACGTCAGGCGGACCGGAAGGAGAGCCCCCGGAAAATGGATCCCCTCCGTCCTTCTGGGGCGGGCGCATCTGTGGGATGCACATGTCGGGACAGGACACGTGACGTACCGGAACCGTGATGCTTAATGCCGGAACCGGAAGCCTGCGCCACGAAGTCGTCCCGAGGCAGAGGGTCCGAAGTCGGGGTCTGTAGGGAGGAAAGCTCCCGAGAACGCCAAACGGGGCGCTGGAAGGCGTCACCTATATTCATTCGCTAGAGACGGTTTCCAGTGCCCCGTCCGAATGAACTCTTGTCGAAACCACGGCGGCAACGCGCGGGGACGTTGTCGGCCGCCATGTTGCTCCCCAGCAAAGAAAGCGCAGCCATGTCCCATAGTCCGCCGCCCCTCAGTCCGGATCTCAAGGTGTTTTTCCGCGTAGCTGCCACAGCCTGGCTCAATCATGTCTTTTGTCGAGTGCGCCGCTGCCGCCGCGACGGTCAGTGTCTTGCAAGGCTGGCTGCAAACGGAGACGTTCAGTGCTTCCGTCAGATGAAAAATGCGGATGTCGACGAAATGATGAATTTTCTGGCCAATACCGTTGAACTTGCGACGCCTGATCGCTTGGAGGCCCGGCTTGCTCAAGCGAAAACGCAAGAGGAGCGGGAGATGATCGAATTCAGGCGCTGGCTGTTCCTTCGCTATCATGCGGAAATGGCAAAGGCGGGACTGAAATCCGTCAACCCCTGAAGGCGGTGACTTCGATCTCGATCAGCATTTCCGGGCGGATCAGGTCGCAGACCACCATCGTCGCCGCCGGACGGATGTCGCTGAATGTTTCGCCCAGAATCGGGAACACCACGTCGGCAAAGGCCGTGTCGGTGACGTAGTAATGATTGCGCACCACGTCCTGCAGCGAAAACCCGGCATCCGCCAGCGCCGCCGCGATCGTCTTCAGGCAGTTGCGGGTCTGCTCTTCCACCGTCTCCGGCATGGTCATGGTGGCATAGTCGTAGCCGGTCGTGCCGGAAACGAAGCACCAGTCGCCCTGGACCAGAGCGCGGGAATAGCCCGCCGTCCTTTCGAACGGCGAGCCGGAAGAGATCAGTTTGCGCTGGCTTGGCATCGGGCCTTAGGCCCAGGGATGCGAAGCGGCGTTAGCCTTCTCGAACGTGTCGATAGCCGTCGCCTTCTCCAGCGTCAGGCCGATATCGTCGAGGCCGTTCAGCATGCAGTGGCGCCTGAATTCATCGAGCTCGAAGGTGATCTTGCCGCCGTCCGGGCCGGTGATTTCGCAGGCTTCCAGATCGACCGTGAGGATGGCGTTGGAGCCGCGGCTGGCGTCGTCCATCAGCTTTTCCAGGTCTTCCGGAGAGACCACGACCGGCAGGATGCCGTTCTTGAAACAGTTGTTGTAGAAGATGTCGGCGAAAGAGGTCGAGATGACGCAGCGGATGCCGAAGTCGAGCAGTGCCCAGGGCGCATGTTCGCGCGAGGAGCCGCAGCCGAAATTGTCGCCGGCAACCAGGATCTTGGCGTTCTGGTAGGCGGGCTTGTTGAGGACGAAATCCTCGTTCGGCGTGCCGTCCTCGTTGTAGCGGGCTTCGGCAAACAGTCCCGTGCCAAGGCCGGTGCGCTTGATCGTCTTCAGGTAATCCTTCGGAATGATCATGTCCGTGTCGATATTGACGACGGGAAGGGGCGCGGCAACGCCGGTGAGCTTGACGAACTTGTCCATGGCAATGGCCTTCGATTTCAACGGGACGGAAAAATTTCCGCCCAGCGTTTAGAGCAATTTTGCGCCGAAATGAAGGAGAATCTCATGGCAGAGGGCTGGAAAGTCGGCTTTGCGCCCTTAGAGATCGATGATCGTGCCGCGTCCGTCGTTCCAGATGCGCGGTTCACGCTCCTGCCGTCCCGCTGTGCGGCCCGCGCGCACCGGCTTCGGCGAAAGCCGGGCGGAAATGGCGCTGCCGATAACGAGCACGGTCGCGATGCCGGCGAGCGCCAGGCCGAGCGAAGCCGTGAAGACCAGCGCCATCAGCGTAAACGCGATGCCGGCGGCCGTGAAGAGGAGAGAGCGAATGCTTTGCATGATCGTACCTTTCGTTACGTGAAATGTGGGCCTGCCCGCTCCGCTGTGCAAGACCTTGCCCTGCGCGATGACAGGTCTGGCTTGCGAAAAAGGCGAAAGCCGGGCACAAAAGTCGCATGAATTCAGTTGCCGATCGCCATCCCGTCCGCCTGCGCCGTTCGGTGCTCTGCGTGCCCGCCGACAATGCCCGCGCGCTTGCCAAGGTCGCCACCCTTGCCTGCGACGCGGTGATCTACGATCTCGAGGATGCCGTTTCCGTCGACAACAAGGCCGTCGCCCGCCGGACGCTTGCCGATCATCTCGCCCGCAAACGGCGCAGCGATATCGAAGTGATCGTCCGCATCAACGGCCTGAAAACCCCCTTCGGCGAAAAGGATCTGGCAGCGGTGCTTGCGCTTTCGCCCGATGCCATCCTGCTGCCCAAGGTGGAAAGTCCGCAGGATATCCAGGCGGTCGCAGACGTACTGTCGGAAAACGACGCGCAGGACGCCTTGCGGCTCTGGGCGATGATCGAGACCCCGCATGGGGTGCTCAATGCCGCGGCGATCGCCGAGACCGGCCGCACGCGCGGCGGCAGGCTCGATTGTTTCGTGCCCGGGCTGAACGATCTGCGCAAGGAAACCGGCGTGCCCGCTTTGCCCGGCCGCACCTATCTCGTGCCCTGGCTGATGCAGATCCTGCTCGCCGGCCGCAATTGCGGTCTCGATGTCATCGATGCCGTCTTCAACGATATCAGCGATACGGCCGGCTTCGCTGCGGAATGCGCGCAAGGCCGCGACATGGGTTTCGACGGCAAGATGCTGATCCACCCGGCCCAGATCGGCCCGGCAAACGATCATTTCGGTGTCGACGAAGCCGCCGTCACGGAAGCCAGGTCCATCATCGACGCCTTCGCGCTCCCCGAAAATCGCGACAAGGGCGTCATCAATCTCAATGGCCTGATGGTCGAGCGCCTGCATCTCGAGCAGGCCCTGCGCCTCGCCGCCAAGGCAGAGGCCATTCAGCATAAAGGACTTAAAGAATGAAACTCTACCGTTTCCTGACCGGCACTGACGATGCCGCTTTCTGCCACCGCGTCACCGATGCCCTCAACAAGGGCTGGTCGTTGCACGGCTCGCCGTCGCTGTCCTTCAACACGCAGACGGGCCAGCCCATGACCGGGCAGGCGATCGTCAAGGACGTCGAAGGCAAGGACTATCACCCCGACATGAAGCTGTCGGAACAGTGAAATGAAAAGCGCCGCGCATCGTTTGATACGCGGCGCTTTCAGCCTTTAATGGCTCTTGGACGGCTCAGCCGCCCACATGCTCGACGCTCGCCTCGATCCGCTCCATGTCGTCGTCGGACAGGCCGAAATGATGGCCGATCTCGTGGATCAGCACATGGGTGACGATGTCGCCCAGCGTCTCCTCGTTTTCCGCCCAGTAATCGAGGATCGGCCGGCGGTAGAGGATGATCCGGTTCGGCATCTCGCCGGTTTCCATGGTGAAGCGCTCGCCGATGCCGCGTCCTTCGAACAGGCCGAGCAGGTCAAAGGGTGTTTCCAGCGCCATGTCCTCGAAAACGTCCTCGCTCGGAAAGTCGTCGATCTCGATGGTGAGGTTGGTGGCAAGCGCCCGGAATTCCTCCGGCAGATGGCTGTAAGCCTCCAGTGCCAGGGATTCGAATGTGCTGATTGTCGGCGCATGGCGTTCACGCCAATCATCGGTCTGGTCTATGCGGGCCATGGGCACTCCTTACTGCCCCTTGATATAGCCATTTCATGAGCGTTTTTCGAGGGTTGAATTTGGACGTGCCCTGTCAAGGAATAAATTCTCATAAATTACCGTTGACTCTTCTTCGAAGCTCTGGAATCAATAGGAACATAACAGGAACATTATGAATTGGAGTGACGTCATGGTGCAGGCGCCCATGGCGCGTGAGCGGCTTTTTGCGCTCCGTGAAGAGATAGCAAGGCTCGAAGGCAAACCGGTCCCTGCCATGGCAGCGGCCAGACAGGAGGCTTTGGCTGAACGTGGCGGCGCGGGCAAGGAAAAGCATCGTCTGCCGCTCGGCGTGACGGCGCTGGATGAGGCCCTGGACGGCGGCTTGCCGCTTGATGGACTGTCGGAAATCCGCTCGCAATGTCTGCGCGATGCGACCGCCTCGGCCGGCTTTGCCCTGGCACTTTCCGCCCTCATTCAAAAACAGGCGGCGGATGATCTTGCTCCGATCCTCTGGATCACCGATAGGGTCACGTCGATGGAGGCAGGCGTGCCTTATGCGTTGGGGCTCAAGGATTTCGGCCTCGATCCGAAACGCTTCCTCCATGCGGCACCGCGCAAGCTGGACGAAGCCCTCTGGCTTGCCGAAACGGCGATGGAAAGCGGCGCCTTCGCCGTCACTCTGCTGGAGGTCAAGGGCAATCCGGCCCATTTCGGCCTGACCGAAAGCCGCCGGCTCGGCCTCAGGGCAAAGGCGGCGGGGCGGCCGCTTTTCCTGATGCGGCAATCGGGAGAAGAAGAGGCAAGCAGCGCTGCCCTTCGTTTTCTGGTGGAGCCCGCGCCCGCGGCAATCCGGCTTTTGCCGGACCGGTCGATGCTTGGCGGCAGCATCGGCAATCCGGTTTTCCGTCTCACCCTGGAGAAGAGCCGAAATCCGGCCCCCCTCTCCCTCATTCTGGAGTGGAACCCCCATGACCGTCAGTTTTCCCCTGCCCGCGAGCCAGAACATGCTCGGCCTCCGCTCAAGCGCGCAGCGCATTCTGGCCCTCGCCTTCCCGCATCTGCCAACCGACCGGATCGCTCGGCAGAAATGGGGCCTGTCCTGGCGTTCGATCAGGCGTCCTGAGGCCCAGCCCCTCGTCTGCTCCGGGCGGCTCAACAATGCCATGCGGCTGACGGCGCTTGACGAGGCCGCGGAAGCGATCGGCCTTAAGAAAAATCAGGGTGTTGCGGAAGCGCGGGCGATCTGTCCGGCTCTCGATGTCGTCGAGGAAGACTTGGGCGCCGATCGCCGCCTGCTTGATGGCATCGCCGACTGGTGCGACCGCTATACGCCCCTGGTGGCGCTCGACGGCCGGGACGGCCTGTTTCTCGATATCACCGGCTGCGCCCATCTTTTCGGCGGCGAAAAGGCGCTGCTCAAGGATATCCTGTCGCGCCTTTTCCAGATGGGGATCGATGCGCGTGGCGCCATCTCGTCGGCGCCGGGCCTCTCCTGGGCGATCTCCCGCTTCGGCAGCGGCGGCGTCATCGCGGACGAGGAGATGGAGCATGTGCTTTCGCCCCTGCCGGTCGTCTCGTTGCGGCTACAGGAGGAGACCGTCGCCGCGCTGCAGAAGCTTGGATTGAAACAGGTCGGCGATCTCCTCCTTGCGCCACGGGCGCCTCTGGCCCGCCGTTTCGGAGCGCACCTGCTCTTGCGGCTTGATCAGGCGCTTGGCCGTGACGAAGAGCCCGTTTCACCGCGGCGGGCCGTCGCCGGCCTTTCCGCCGAGCGCCGCCTCACTGACCCCATTCAGGCGGAAGAAGACATCCTGTATCTCACCGGGCAGATCGCCCTGTCGCTGAAAACCAGCCTGGAAGAGCGGGGCGCGGGAGGACGCGCTTTCGAGCTCGTGCTTTTCCGGGTCGATGGCCGGGTCTTTCGCATCGCGGCCGGCGCTTCGCAGCCGTTGCGGGATCCCAAGCGGATCGCCGCGCTCTTTTCCGAGCGTCTCCAGGCCGTTCATGACGACCTCGATGCCGGCTATGGCTTTGAAATCCTGCGGCTGAACGTCATGCGGCATGAAGCCTTCGATGCCGCGCAGGAGGATTTTGATGGCGACCGGCAAAAGGATGTTTCCCTTGCAAGCTTCGTCGATCGCGTTTCGGCCCGTCTCGGCGCCGATTGTCTGCAGAGTTTTCACCTGCGCGAAAGCCACGTGCCGGAACGGGCGGTGACGGCTGCTCCCGCCATCCGCACGCTGTCATCCGGCAAGAGGCCGGAGGCAAGCGGTTTCTCCTGGTCTCGCAGCGAACGGCCGCTCAGGCTTTTCTTGAGGCCGGAATCGGTGGAGGTCTCCTTGGCCGAAGTGCCCGAGGGGCCGCCCGAAAGCTTCCGCTGGCGGCGCATGCTGCATCGCATCTCCCGCAGTGAGGGGCCGGAGCGCCTCGCCATGGAATGGTGGATCGATGGCGCTGACGCCCGGGCACGGGATTATTTTCGCGTCGAAGACGACACCGGCCACCGGTTCTGGATCTTCCGCGAGGGTCTCTACGGCCAGATACCGCCGCCGCGCTGGTTCATGCATGGGGTTTTCGCATGAGCACCGCACCTCATTTTTTCGAGATCGGCGCCCGGACGAATTTCTCCTTCCTCGAAGGCGCGTCCAAGCCGGAGGAAATGGTGACGCAGGCAGCGGTTCTGAAGCTCGCCGGTCTCGGGATCGCCGACCGGAATTCGGTCGCCGGCGTTGTCAGGGCCCATGCGCGGATCAGGGCGCTGGAGGAAGACTATGAAAAGACCGTCGCAGATAACCAGGAGCGTCGCGAAAAGGGAGAAGCGGAAAAGGAACCTTTGAAGCCGGTTCCCTTTCAACCGGGCGCAAGGCTGGTCTTTTCCGATGGCACGCCGGATATCCTCGCCTTCCCGAAAAGCAGAAAGGGCTGGGCCCATCTCTGCCGCCTGCTGAGCGCCGGAAACCTCAGAACCCAAAAAGGGTCGTGCATCCTGAAGGAAGCGGACCTTGTCGAATGGGGAGACGAGATGATGCTCGCCCTTGTTGCCAATCCCGTTTTGCTCGGTGATGCCGGTGCGCAGAAAAAGCTGGAAGACTGCCTTGAGCGCCTGAAAAAACGCTTTCGCGAGAAAATTTATCTGGTGCTTTCCCCTTCCTATGATGGCCGGGATACCCAGGTTTTCGCCATGCTCTCGATGCTGGCGGCCCGCAACCGCATCCCGCTGATTGCCAGCAACCAGCCCCTCTATCATCACCCTTCCCGCCGCCCGCTGTCCGACATCGTCACCGCCATCCGCGAACATGTGTCGATTACGGAGGCCGGCTTCCGGCTGGCGCCCAATGCCGAGCGCTATCTCAAGCCCGGGCGCGAGATGACGCGCCTGTTCCGGGCCTACCCGAAGGCGATCGCCAATACGGAAAAGTTCTTCAAGAGCCTGTCCTTCTCGCTGGCTGAGCTCAGCCACAATTATCCGGACGAAGGCGTCGAAGGGGAAACGCCGTCGGAAACGCTTGCGCGCCTGACCTGGGAAGGGGCGCGAGACCGTTATCGGGAGGGCATTCCTGAGAAGGTCTCCAAGCAGATCGATTATGAGCTCGATCTCATCAAGCAGATGAAATACGAGCATTATTTTCTGACGGTGCGCAATATCGTCCATCATGCCCGCTACAAGCTGAAAATCCTCTGCCAGGGACGCGGGTCCGCCGCCAATTCCGTCATCTGTTTCTGCCTCGGCATCACGGAAGTCGATCCCACCATAACGACGCTTCTGTTCGAGCGGTTCATCTCGACCGAGCGCAACGAACCGCCGGATATCGACGTCGATTTCGAGCATGAGCGCCGCGAGGAGGTCATTCAGTTCATCTATGAAAAATACGGCATTGAGCATGCCGGTCTGACGGCGGCGGTGACGAGCTACCGGGCGCGATCCGCCGGCCGCGAGGTGGCCAAGGCGTTCGGCCTGTCGGAAGATGTGCAATCGGCCCTCGCCAGCACGGTCTGGGGCTGGTCGGCGGCGGATCTGACGGAACGCGAGGCGAAGGCCGCCGGCCTCGATCTTTCCGATCGGACGACGACAGATGTTCTCAAATACGCGACCGAGTTGATGAGCTTTCCGCGGCACCTCACCCAGCATGTCGGCGGCTTCGTCATCACGCGGGACCGGTTGGACGAGGTCATGCCGATCATGCCGACGGCCATGCCCAAGCGCTACATGGTCGAATGGGACAAGGACGATCTCGATACGATCGGCATCCTGAAGATCGACATCCTCGCTCTCGGCATGCTCACTTGCCTGAGGAAGGCCTTTGATCTCCTGGAATCGCACTATGATCGTCAGGTCACGCTTGGCGGCTTCGGTGACATGACCGACAAGGCGGTCTACGCGATGATCTGCCGGGCGGATACGATCGGCGTCTTCCAGGTCGAAAGCCGGGCCCAGATGAGCATGCTGCCGCGGCTCAGGCCCGAAAGATTCTACGATCTTGTCGTGGAAGTGGCGATCGTCCGGCCGGGTCCCATCCAGGGAAACATGGTCCATCCCTATCTCAAACGGCGGGAGGATCAGCGCAACAACAGGCCCATCGACTATCAGAAGCCGGAGCTCAAGGCGGTCCTGGAAAGAACCCTGGGCGTTCCGCTCTTTCAGGAGCAGGCGATGCAGATCGCCATTACCGCCGCAGGCTTTCCTCCCGCCAAGGCCGACAGGTTGCGGCGCTCGATGGCGACGTTCAAGCGGTCGGGACAGGTCAATTCCTTCAAGAAGGACATGATCGACGGCATGGTCGGCAACGGTTATCCCCGCGACTTTGCCGAACGCTGTTTCAGCCAGATCGAAGGTTTTGGCGAATACGGCTTTCCGGAAAGCCACGCGGCTTCCTTTGCCCTGCTTGTCTACGCCTCCTCCTGGGTCAAGGCCTATTACCCCGATGTTTTCTGCGCGACACTGCTGAATTCGCAGCCGATGGGATTTTATGCGCCGGCGCAGCTGGTTCGCGATGCGCGCGAGCACGGGGTCGAGATGCGCCCGGTCGATATCAATCATTCCGAATGGGATTGCCTCCTCGAGGATACCGCCTTCGACAGAGACGCGATCGACCAGCGCCACGTCTCGATGCGGCATATCATCAGGACGAAAAGGGCGGTGCGCCTTGGTTTCCGGCAGGTCAAGGGCCTTTCGGAACCGGATATGGACGAACTCGTCAAAAACCGTGGCCAGGGCTACATCTCCGTGCGCGATCTCTGGCTGCGGTCGGGCCTGCAGAAATCCGATATCGAGCGGCTGGCGGATGCCGATGCCTTCCGCTCCATCGGGCTTTCGCGGCGCGAAGCGCTCTGGGCCGTGCGGGCGCTGGACGCAAAGAGTGCTGCCGAAAAACTGCCCTTGTTCGATCGCGCGGACCGTGCCGATCTTCAGGTAGAGCCGGAAACCCGCCTGCCGGAAATGCTGCCGGGCGAGCAGGTGATCGAAGACTATCGCTATCTTTCTCTCTCCCTGAAGGCGCATCCGGCTTCCTTCCTGCGCGATGAATTCACGAAGAAGGGTATCCTCAGGAACAGGGACCTTCTGACGGTGCCGAACGGTGAGAAGGTCACCATCGCCGGGCTCGTGCTGGTGCGCCAGCGGCCGGGCTCCGCCAAGGGCGTGATCTTCATGACGCTGGAAGATGAAACGGGTGTTGCCAATGCCATCGTCTGGAACAAGATATTCGACCGGTACCGGTCCATCGTCATGGGCGCCCGGCTGGTGAAGATCAGGGGCAAGCTCCAGAGCGAAAGCGGGGTGATCCACGTCGTGGTCGACCATATTGAGGATATGACATCGATGCTCGGCCTGCTGCAACGCGAGGCCCGTCATTTTGGTGTGTCAGACCGGGCAGACGAAGCGCTGCGCCCGACCGCCGACCGTCGGCAGAAGAAGCGTTTGACTGTACCGGCGCATTCGGGGAGTGGCGATTTTGGGAAAACTGCTCGCACCGAGATCGTCGAGACAGCGAGCGTCATGCCGAAGGGGCGGAATTTTCATTAACCCAGACAGGAGGATCCACCCTGCGCAGTTATCGGCAAACTGGGGGCGTGCGAGACTGAGGCGCAGGTCAGAGCTCGCTTGTAACAAAATTTGTTCGGCATTTTTGCCGCTCAAGAAATTTTGAAGGCGATCGGGAAAGGCAGTCCTGCCTCTCCGGAGCAAGATTAAACCAATGAAAATTCGATATTTTTTATCACGTTTAGAATCAATCTAATATTTGAGGCGCAAAATATCGCTCAGACATTTTTGTTGACAGTAAATATCCGCTTTTGCTTTATGAAGAAATTCAGTGCGTTGCGTATCACGGGCAGGCGAGATGCTGGTTTGTAGCTGCAATTTCATCACCGACAAGGACATCGAGGACACCATCATCGGGCTCCTCGATGAGGACTGTTGGCAGCTGATCGTTCCTGCGAAGGTTTACCACGCGATGGAAAAGCGCGGCCGTTGCTGCGGCTGTTTCCCCAATGTTGTCGACATCATCATCCGCACCACCGAGCAATATCATGCCAGCCGCCCCTCGACGGATGACCAGATATTTGATTTCATGACCCGCCTCAAACAATTCCACGAAGAAAACAGGAGAGCGGATCTTGAAAGGCGACATAAAAGTCATCGAGCGGCTTAACGAAGCCCTTTTCCTCGAACTCGGTGCGGTCAATCAGTATTGGGTTCACTATCGCCTTCTTGAGGATTGGGGCTATACGCTTCTCGCCAAGAAGGAGCGGGCTGAATCGATCGAGGAAATGCACCACGCGGACAAGCTGATCGCCCGCATCATCTTCCTCGAAGGCCATCCCAACCTGCAGACGGTGGCGCCGCTGCGCATCGGCCAGAATGTCAAGGAAGTGCTGGAAGCCGACCTTGCCGGCGAATACGACGCCCGCACGGCCTACAAGAGTTCCCGCGATATCTGTCATGGCGCGGGCGACTATGTTTCCATGAGACTGTTCGAAGAGCTGCTTTCGGACGAGGAGAGCCACATCGACTTCCTCGAAACCCAGCTCGATCTCTTCAACAAGATCGGTGCCGAGAAATACGGCCAGCTCAACGCCGCGCCGGCAAACGAAGCCGAATAAGGTTCCGTCTCCAACAGCAACCCGCTTCGGTTCCCGGAGCGGGTCTTTTCATGCGTCAAGATCCAGGTTGGCGGCGCAGGCAGCAATGATACGGCTCATCGCCCAATTTCGGGGCGGCGGACCGCTGCCCTCATAACCGGCGTGGAAACCGAACGCCCGCGAATGCGCCGGGCGTTGGCCGCGTGACGGGAGCGCCAAAAATGATCACTGCGAACAACAAGATGCCCGCAAATATAATCAGCGATGCTGCCGCAACAGCGGGTTCCATCGCCGGGTTTTCAGTAGCCTCCGCTGCCGCCGCCGGACCCATAGCCGCTTCCGTCCGTTGGACGATTATCGTAGCTCGGTCCGCTCTGGCATCCGGAGATCGTCAAAACAGACAGCGCCACCGCGATCGCCATCATCAAGTATCTGAGGTTCATGGCAGTCTCCCGTCATGGAGGGCTTGGCCAAGTCGTTGAGGCCATTCGAGAGATTGTCCTCTCGTTGTTCATCGAAGGCAAGCTCAGCCCGACATCGCGACGCTACCCTGCCAAATGCTTGAAAGCCGCCACGACTTCCTCGTAGACCTTGCGCTTGAACGCCACGATCAGTCCCGGCAGCTCGTGCATCGGTTTCCATGCCCATTCGTCGAATTCCGGCTCGTGGCCGCCCGGGGGCGGGTTGATGGCGATTTCGGTCTCGTGGCCTTCGAAGCGGAAGGCGAACCAGCGCTGGGTCTGGCCGCGATATTTGCCCTTGAGGCCGATGCCGATCAGGTGGTCGGGCAGGTCGTAGTTGATCCAGTCCGGCGCTTCGGCAAGCAGCGAGACGGAGGTCATGCCGGTTTCCTCGTAGAGCTCGCGGTAGGCCGCCTTCAGCGGGTCCTCATTTTTGTCGATGCCGCCCTGCGGCATCTGCCAGAGCTGGGCGGAGCCGTCATATTCGGAGTTGCCGACCGGAATGCGCCGTCCGACCCAGACCAGACCGTCCCTGTTCAGAACCATGGTGCCGACGCAGGGGCGATAGGGAAGGTCTTCCGCCCTGATCGGTTTCGACTTGTCCTTGCTCATCCGAGTGTTCCTTGCTGATCATGTTTTCCCGCGCCGACGAAGCCCGGTGCGCGGTTTCGCCTGCATCGCAGGCTTACGCTATTGTTGCTGCGGGTCCTTGACGAGGGCCGAGACGCCGACGAATTCAATGCCGCGGGTGCCGGCCTCGTCGGCCCATTGGGAAATTGCCTCGACGCTCTCGTCGAAGGCCGAGGCGACGCCGATGGCGCTGCCGTTTCGGCGAGCGATGCGTTCAAGCTCGTCGAGCTTTTTCAGGATGGCGGTGCGGTCGAGCTCGCCGTCGACGACCATGTCGGCAAAGCCGTGCGGCACGCCGATCGTATCGGCGAGCGTGCCGGTCAGCGATTGCGCCGACGTGCCATCGTCAAGAAAGAGCAGGCCACGCCGGCCGATGTCGCGCATCACCGGTTCGAGCGCGTCGGCGTCAGACAGGAACCGGCCGCCGAGGAAATTCATGATGCCGGTATAATTGGTGATCCTGGCGAGCGACGCGCGCAGTTCGGACAGGTTCTTCCTGGCATCCTGCCCGACGCGCAGTGTATGCGGGCCGGGGTTGTTGTCGGGATAATCGAAAGGTTCGAACGGCACCTGCAGCAGGATTTCATGGCCGTTGCGGCGGGCTTCCTGCATCCAGCGCTGCAGGCTGTTGCCGCTGGCCGCAAAGGCCATGGTGATCTCGGACGGAAGCTGGCGCAGCGCGTTCTGCGTGCCGGTCTGGCTCAGTCCGAGGCCGCCGACGACGAGGGCAATGCGAGTGCCGCGCGCGCCTGACCACGGCCGCGCATATTGATCCATCGGCCGCAGGCCGTCCGGACCGATGATCGGCAAACGGCCTTCCGGCGTGTCCTCCAGCAGGGCATCGTTCGGAAAGGCGGCCATGCGCGGGTCCTGCCCCTTGGTGCGGCCGACCTCGATGAAGGCGGGGCCATCGCCGTTGCGTTGCCTGGGAGAGAATTTGGTGACGATCGAGCCGTCATCCGTCAGCGTCTCCTCGACATGGGCGCCGGAAAGGGCGCCGCTTGTCTGGGGCTTCATGAGTTTTTTTCCGTTCGCGGTCGTGTCCGCTCCCGGCTTTTCAGCCGTCTGCGCGGCGTCTGCTTCCGCTGCGGGCTTCGGTTCGATGAGGCCGGTCGGCCGCAGCACCGTCCATGCGGAGACGCCAATCAGCGCCGCAACGCCGACGCCAAGAAGGACGCGGCCGAAAGAAAAGACGGAATTTTGCGATTTGGGAGGGCGCGCCTTGCGGTTCTGACCAAGAGGAGCGTTGAGGTCTGTTCCCAAGAGGGTCTCTGTCGATCTGAGTTGCGAGGGGCGGAAAGCTTGGCAGGCCGCTGGTTCAAGAATCGAAACCGCCGCCCGGCCGGAGCCAGGCGGCGAGATGTTTATCGGGATCCGCGCAACACACGGACGATGCGGCTTACTGCTTCAGTTCGGCCTTTTCCGGATTGGCCGGGAAGGCCGGGTCCGACTTCTTGCCGCGCAGCAGGTCGAGCGCATAGTTCAGCTGCAGGTCGTCCTTGGCTTCCGGCGGCACGTAAGCGACGGAACCGGAGCCTTCCTCGTTTTCGTTCTGGCCCTTGATATGACCACGCAGGCTGGATTCGCTCGTCGTTTCGACCTTGCCGAGCAGTTCCGGCGGCAGCGGCTGTTCGACCTTGATATCCGGCGAGATGCCGGTGCCCTGGATCGACTTGCCGGACGGCGTGTAATAGAGCGCGGTCGTCAGGCGCAGCGCACCGGCGTCGCCGAGCGGGATGATCGTCTGGACCGAGCCCTTGCCGAAGGAGCGCGTGCCGAGAACGGTGGCGCGCTTCAGGTCCTGCAGGGCGCCGGCAACGATTTCCGAGGCCGAAGCCGAGCCGCCGTTGACGAGCACGATCACCGGCTTGCCATCGGTCAGGTCGCCTGCCGTCGCGTTGAAGCGGCGGGTCTCGTCCGGATTGCGGCCGCGGGTGGACACCACTTCGCCGCGCTCCAGGAAGGCGTCGGAGACGTTGATCGCCTGATCGAGCAGGCCGCCCGGGTTGAGGCGCAGGTCGAGCACATAGCCCTTCAGCTTGTCGGCCGGGACCTGGGCCTTGATCTTCTCGATGCCGGTCTTCAGGTCGTCATAGGTCTTCTCGGTGAAGGAGATCACGCGCAGGTAACCGACATCGCCCTCGACGCGGAACTTGACGGCGCGAACGGCGATGATGTCGCGAATGATCGTCAGTTCGATCGGCTTTTCAGCACCCTTGCGCAGGATGGTCAGCTTGATCGGCTTGCCGACGGCGCCGCGCATCTTGTCGACGGCTTCCTCGAGCTTCAGACCGCGCACGTCCTGGCCGTCGATCTTCGAAATGAAGTCGCCGGCAAGAACGCCTGCCTTGGCAGCCGGCGTATCGTCGATCGGGCTGGTCACCTTGACGAGGTCGTCTTCCATGGTGACTTCGATGCCGAGACCGCCAAATTCACCCTTGGTCTGGGTGCGCATGTCTTCGGCGTCGGTGGAATTCATGTAGCTGGAATGCGGATCGAGCGAGGAGAGCATGCCGTTGATGGCATTCTCGATCAGCTTGTCGTCCTGCGGCGGCGTCACGTACTGGGCGCGGACTCGCTCGAACACATCGCCGAAGATCGACAATTCGCGATAGGTGGATGCGTTGGCCGCGACGGCCGGGACGATGGAGGAATATACAACGCCCGTAGCCGCTGCACCCATGAGTGCCCCGACCAGAACAAGTGACGTTCTACGAATCATTGCGTGCCTTTCCGGTGTCTGCTGCGGTCCACCATGGTCGGGAATCAACCGGTTTTCCGTCTTTCCTGAATTCAATGTAAAGCGTTGGACGCTCGGTTTCCAGCGCCAATGCGGTCGCGCTGGCCACTCTTTTGTTACCCATGGTGCCGAGCGGCTCGCCGGCGACGACGAACTGCCCCTGCTGCACCGTGACGCCTTCGAGCCCGGACAGAACGATATGGTAACCGTCGCCGGGATTGAGGATGATCATCTGGCCGTAACTGCGAAACGTACCGGCAAAGACGATCCAGCCATCGGACGGCGCTGTTACCAAAGCCCCTGCATTGGTTTCGAGCATCATGCCCTGAAGCGAATGCCCAGTGCCATCGGCATCGCCGAACCGGCGCTGGACAGATCCGGCCACCGGCAATGCGAGCTTTTTCTGCAGGTCCGAAAATGCATATGCAGGCGCAATGCGGTTTTTGTCGGGCGTAACGCTGTTGGCCAGTTCGCGGGCTTGCGCCCGCTGCTCTTGCGACATCCGCCTGCGGTTTTCCTCTTCGGCCCTGGCCGCGGCCGCGGCATCGCGCACCGAGGCGATTTCGGTCTCGATCGAGCCGATCAGCCCTTCGAGGCTGGTTGCCTGCGCGGCCAGTTGCTCGGCCTTGCGGCGCTCGGCGGCAAGCTCGGTGGCGCTGCGCTGCTTCAGTTTCTGCTTTTCGGCAACCAGCATGTTCATGCGCCGCTCTTCCTCGAGCCGGGATGCCATGTCGTCGCCGAGCGCCTGTTTCTGGGCGGTGATTTCCTTGCGCAGACCGGAAAGAGCCTTCAAGTCGGCGACAAGGTTTTCCGTCTCATGGCGGATGCCGGGTACGACGGCACCGAGCAGGATGGCGCTGCGAACCGAGGCAAGCGCATCCTCGGGGGTCACGAGCAATGCGGGCGGCGGATTGCGCCCCATTCGCTGCAGTGCCGCCAGCACCTCGGCGAGCACGCCGCGCCGGGCGCGCAACGATTTTTGGACGGCATCTTCCTTTGTCCGCAGCGCGGTCAGCTTCTCTTCGCCGTCGACAATCTGTTGTTCCAGCGCCTTGCGCTTGTTCGCCGAATCGACGATCGCCGCTCTCAGTGACTCGCTGGTCTTTTCGAGCTCCGTAATGCTAGCCTGCAGTTCGGCTGCACGGTCGTTTGAAAGGGTAATGGTCTTCGACAGGGCATCCAACTCGCTGCGGGTGCTGTCGCGCCTGAGTGCGAGATCGGCGGTGGGATCAACCGGTGCCGGCGCTTCTCCGGTGGATGCCTGCGGATTCCGGTCGGTCGTTTCGGCGGTCTGGGCGGGTGCGTCCGCGGCAAGCAGGAGCCCCGCCGTCAACAGGCTCGCGCGGAGACCTGGCCACCCGGCATGTGCCGGCTGCCCTTTCCTCGTCCGCCTTATCAACCCTGTTGTCATTCCGCCATTCGCTGTCAGCCGTCCGTCCGGGCAAAACCCTACGCTGATTTGGCCATCGCCGCCAACAGCCATCCCCGGCAATTGCGGCATCCGCGTGGCGAGCGGGACGTGCGAAAAGAGCAATCTATCTGTGATCGACCTAGGCCGTGGTGACGATTTAACTATTTGAGCCAGATTGCGATGGCGGCGAGTTTGACGAAGCCCATGAAGTTTGCCAGCAATTTGTCGTATCGGGTTGCCACTCGTCGGAACTGTTTGAGTTTGCTGAAGAAGCGTTCGATACGGTTGCGTTCCTTGTAGAGGTCGGCGTTATAGGGATGCTGGATTTTGCGGTTTTGCTTTGGCGGGATGACGACTTCAGCACCCGCTTCGGCGATCTTGTCGCGTAAATGGTCTGCGTCATAGCCTTTGTCGGCGATTGCCGCATCCGTCTCGAAACCCTCGACCAACTGATGTGCAAGGGTGATGTCGTTGCGCTGTCCGGGACTGCCGATCAGGCGCACCGGAAGCCCCAGAGCCTCCGTCGCGGCATGGATCTTGGTGCTCAATCCGCCGCGAGACCGACCCAGGCCCTGGGCATCCGCCCCCCTTTTTCCTTGCGCGCTCCGGCGGCATGCTGGTGGGCTCGCACAATGGTGCTATCGATCATCAGCCATTCCAGGTCGGCTTCGCGGGCAAGGACGGCAAGCATGTCGTCGAGCACACCCATCTCGATCCAGCGATAATAGCGTCGCTTGACCGAGCGGTAATCGCCCAGCCGCTCAGGCAGGTCACGCCAGCGGCCACCAGAACGAGCCATCCATAGCAACGCATCCAGAAAAAGCCGGTTGTTGGTTCGCGGACCGCGTTTGCCCTTGGTCCCGCCGGGCACAATCGCCTTGATACGCTCCCACTGATCATCCCGAAGAGCATCGCAATCCATCACTGACCTCCAAAAGTCAGTGTTGAATCTGATTTGAAACCCTTTGGGAACCTTAAAACCTTAAATCGTCACCACGGCCTAGTGAGGGGGGGTTGCCCCGCCTGCTTTTCCCAAAGGTCGTGGTACAAGGGGTTGTCTCGAAGCAGGTCGTCGTGGGTTCCTACTGCAGAGATTCGTCCAGCGTCCAGAACGACAATTCTATCGAAATCTCTGATCGTAGACAGGCGGTGCGCAACAGCAATTACAGTAGTATTTTTCGAGATGGAAGCTATTGCCTGCTGGATGAGAGTTTCGCTGTTCGAGTCCAGCGCCGACGTCGCCTCATCGAGTATCAGGATCGGCCGTTTCTGCATGAATGCTCGCGCTAACAGTATGCGCTGTTGCTGCCCTCCCGACAGCTTTGCGCCGCGGTCTCCCACAATCACATGATAGCCGCTTTGCTTTCCATCTGAGGACAGTCCATCGATGAAGCTTTTTGCGTCTGACATACTTGCAGCGTTCACAACGTCTTGGAATGAGAACTCTGTTACGCCAAAAGCTATGTTGTCTTTGATAGAGCGATGAAAGAGTGAATCGCTCTGTGAAACGACGGCAAAGCTACTCCTTAACTTTGCCAGAGGTATCTCTTTTATATTCACGCCGTCGAACGTTATCTCGCCCGATGAGACGTCATAAAGCCGGAGCAGCAAGTCTATCAGTGTTGATTTTCCGGCGCCGGATGGGCCTACAATCCCGACTTTCTGCCCCGGTTGAATTTTTAGTTGAATATCACGAAGGATCGTGGGGCTTCCGTTCTCATAGGCGAAGGCAACTTTAGACAGCTCGATCACAGGAGGTTTCTCGAATCTCCCTGCATCATCGACCGGAGCAGTTATTTTCGGGCGAGGGTCGATCGTCGGCCGGGCATCTTTAATCGCCCCAAGGCTCTGGGTGAGCCCCTCCCATATGGACACGAACCATCCGGCATCCGCGGCCATGCCACTCGCCAATGTTACCCCCGCGACGAACTCACCCGGAGAAACGGATTGAGCGCTCAGGCCATAAATACCTAAAGCAAGGATAGCCGCGACTAACCCCGTGTTGAGCACCCGTATCGACAGACCGGTTATCGTTGTCAGCCGGTTGATTTGCATGCTGTTAAAATTCTGCTTCTCGATGGAGGCATAAACGAAGTCATTCTCTGCCCTATACACAAATGACGTTTTAATTGCTCTTATATTGGAAAAGTATTCTGTCACCGCTCCGTTAACGATACTGGCGGTTTCGGAAATTCTCTGCGCCTGAACATTGACTTTGGGAGCTAACCATACCGCAAATACGCCGTTTAATACTATCCAGACCAACACCGGAACAAGAAACAGCGGTGCCAAGTATGAGACCAAGACAGCTGACCCGATGAAGCGAATGAAGCCCATCGGAAAGCGGCCAGCCAGCAACTCTGCGCCAGATTGGACTGCCGTCGATATTTGGTTGATGCGTCCCGTTACCTGCCCGGCATGCATGGCATTGAAGTAGGACATATCGTGGCGAGCCGCAGCTTTATGGGACTGCCACAATGACGATGCCTTGGTTTGGCTCTTCAGCGACTGCATGCGTAGCATGTAGTTGACCAGCCAGATCAAAGGATCCAGGAGGGCATATGCAAGGATCAAGACACCAAATCTCCGCAGATTGTCAGGTGACAGCTCCATGGCTCGCGAATAGGCCACGACATCAACGAGATGCGACACTGCCCACAGTTTCGCGAGCTCGAAGCCGGTCAAAATCATGCCGGTGACGGCGGAAGCGACAATAACCCATTTGAACGGCTTCAAAAATGTCCAGAGAACACGAAAAGCGCCTGAGTCACTTTGCAGGTTCAGTTCATGATCTCGGATTGAGACGAGGCGCTCAAATCTTCCGAAAAGGTCTTTTATCATCTCGCTCGTTCAATTTGCGACAATTTCACCGACGACATCAGTGCTCTCAGGGCGTGTAAGACCTATTGAGAGTCCCTTTGCCAGTTCCTCCATAGAAACGCTTGAATGCGCTGGGTGATTAGCCCGACGGCAAAACAAGTTTATGCAAAAGAAAGTTGTAATTGTGGTTGAAATTAGTCAACTACACCCTGTGGTAGGGATGGCCGGAGAGAATTGTGACGGCGCGGTAGAGTTGTTCGGCGATCAGGATGCGCACCAGCTGGTGCGGCCAGGTCATCTTGCCGAGGCAGATGACGGCGTCCGCCTTGCTATGAAGCGAGGGGTCGAGCCCGTCGGCGCCGCCGATCGCCAGCATCAGGTCGCGTTTGCCGCTGTCGCGGAAGGAGCCGATGAGGGAGGCGAAACCTTCCGAATCCAGCGCCTTGCCGCGCTCGTCGAGCAGGATGAGAAGGCTGGCATCGGGGAGGGATTTTTCAAGCAGGGCCGCTTCTTCGCGCTTGCGCGTATCGGCGCTCGAGGCGCGGCTTTCGGGCACTTCGGTGACGCGGGACAATTCGAGGCCGATCGCCGGACCTGCCTTGGAAAAGCGATCGAGATAGCGGGCCGCAAGATCCTTCTCCGGGCCGGCCTTGAGACGCCCGACGGCAAAAAGACCCACCCGCATGTCGTTTCCTCGATTTTTCGGCGCACCAATAGCATACAGGCTTTTCCGCGATGGCCGCCTGAACACGCAGTCGATTTGTTCCGGCGAAATGCCGGTTCCGCTATTCCGTTCTGCTACTGGTCGCAGTCAGATGATTTCACCTGTGCGACCGTCACAGGATCCGAAATTTCCACTATCGTCCACCGCGTCCGTAAAGGACGCCCGGCGCCTAGTGCAAAGTGCCGTCTTCCATATCCGGCGCGGCCCACATCTTTTCGATGTTGTAGAACTCGCGGATTTCCGGACGGAACACGTGGATGATGATGTCACCGCTGTCGATCAGCACCCAGTCACCGGTTTCCATGCCTTCGACGCGGGCATTGCCATAGCCTTCGTCCTTCAGGTCGGTCATCAGGTGATCGGCGATCGCCATGACATGCCTGTTCGACCGCCCGGAGACAACGACCATGTAGTCTCCCAGCGCCGATTTTCCGGCAATGTTGATGGTGACAGTATCTTCTGCTTTTGAGTCCTCGAGACTGCTGAGGACCAGGTGAAGAGCACGGGCAGCGGCTTCGTCGCTGCGATCCGGGCTTTGCGGGAAAATGCGGCTGACATTTCCCTTCGCGTGTACTGTTGTCAGGGTCTTTCCTTTCCAGTTGAACAGAACAGGCACCACGATTCGATTGTCGGTCGAACCGCTACGCTAAATGTAGGCACCAATGCCTTAACGTTTCAAGACATGAGAAGTAAATGACGGTTAATCATTGTTCATGATTTCGCCCGAAGCGCCGTTGAACTGAGCGGCGAGCGCGGTCCGTGAATGAAGGTCCAGGCCGGGGCCTTGCGCCAGGCGAGGCTTGCGGCATGGGCTTCGTCGACACGTGCATAGTCGAAAGTCCTTGCCATCTTCGAGGAAAGATAGGAGAGCGTAGCACCTGGGCGGTCGATGACGGCGATGGGATAAGTACGGGCGATTTTCTGCCAGTCCTGCCAGAGATGGAAGTTTTTCAGGTTATCGGCGCCCATGATCCAGACGAAACGGATGTCGCGGTTTCGTTCGCGGATCTTCTCCAGCGTCCGTGCCGTGTAGCTTTGCCCAAGCGACTGCTCGAACGCGGTCACCTTGATGCGCGGATCGAAGGCGATCGCCTCGCTGAGCCTTATGCGCTCTGCAAGGGGTGCGAGATGGTTGCGGTTCTTCAAGGGATTGCCGGGCGTTACCATCCACCAGAGCTGATCGAGGCCAAGACGGCGGAGCGCGATATCGGCAACCAGCACATGGCCTTCATGGGGCGGATTGAAGGAGCCGCCGAACAGGCCGACCGTCATGCCGCGCTCCACATGCGGCATTTTCAGATAGAATCGATCGACGCCGTCCGGATGCCCTTGATGCACTTAAGTCCGTACCTGACCGGCGCCGCGCACCCTGTATTTGAACGAGGTGAGCTGTTCGACGCCGACGGGGCCGCGCGCATGCATCTTGCCGGTGGCGATGCCGATCTCACCGCCCATGCCGAACTCGCCACCATCGGCAAACTGGGTGGACGCATTGTGCAGGAGGATGGCCGAATCGACCTCGGCGAAGAAGCGTTCGACGACCGCCGGGTCCTCGGCAATCACCGCTTCGGTATGGGAGGACGACCAGGTGGCGATGTGGTCGATGGCGCCATCGATGCCATCGACGAGCGTCACCGAGATGATCGAGTCGAGATATTCCGTCGCCCAATCCTCTTCCGTCGCCGCAATCAGCCCCGGCACGATGGCGCGAATGTCGTCGCTGGCGCGGACTTCGCAACCGGCATCGCGAAGCGCGGCAATGAGGGGTGCGACGAACTTATCTTTCGCCTTGCGGTCGATCAGCAGGGTCTCGGCCGAGCCGCAAATGCCGGTGCGGCGCATCTTGGCGTTGACGACAATCTTCATCGCCATTTCCAGATCCGCCGAAGCATCGACATAGACGTGGCAAAGGCCTTCGAGATGGGCAAAGACAGGCACGCGTGCCTCGTTCTGGACGCGCGCCACAAGGCTCTTGCCGCCGCGCGGAACGATGACGTCGATCGTGCCGCCAAGACCCGTCAGCATGGCGCCGACGGCGGAGCGGTCGGCGACCGGCACCATCTGGATCGCATGCTCTGGAAGGCCGGCGTCCTTCAGTCCCTGCACCAGGCAGGAATGAACAGCCTGCGATGAATGCAGGCTGTCGGACCCGCCGCGCAGGATCACGGCGTTACCCGCCTTGAGGCAAAGCGCACCGGCGTCCGCCGTCACATTGGGGCGGCTTTCATAGATGACGCCAATGACGCCGAGCGGCGTGCGGACCCGCTCGATATGCAGGCCGTTCGGGCGGTCCCATTCGGCGATAATGTCGCCGACAGGGTCCGGAAGCTCGGCAATGGCACGGATGGCGTTGGCCATATCGAGCACGCGGCTTTCCGACAGCGTCAGGCGGTCCAGGAACGAGGCGGCGACGCCGGTTTCGCGGGCATGTTCCAGGTCGAGCGCGTTGGCGGCCAGGATGTCGTCCTTCCGGGCGACGATATTGCTCGCCATGCTGACAAGGGCGGCGTGCTTGCGTTCGGCGGAAGCGGTGGCGAGCGGGCGGCTGGCGGCGCGGGCCTGCCTGCCGATCACGGCCATGAGTTCCTGGATTTCCTTTTTCCTCACGTCGTCAAGCATGCGCGTCGCTCCTCACCGCATCCGTTCCCCGCTTTGCCGGTGCCGTCATCACCATGTCATCGCGATGCACCATCGCGGCGCGGCCTGCGTATCCCAGAATAACGGCGATTTCCGCCGATTTCTTGCCGGCGATCTGGCGCGCTTCGTCGGCGTCGTAACCGGCAAGCCCGCGGGCAATCTCGCGGCCTTCGGCGCCGATGATGGCAATCGTATCGCCGCGGCTGAAGGAGCCGGTGACCTGGCGGACGCCGGCAGGAAGCAGGCTCTTGCCCGAGCGAAGCGCCGCTTCGGCGCCGGCATCGATGGCAAGGGTACCAGCCGGCAGCAACTGCCCGGCAATCCAGGTCTTTCGCGCTGTCACCGGTGTTCGAGAGGGTGCGAACCAGGAGGAGCGGGCGCCGGCGCCGATCGCTGAGAGCGGATGATCGACCTTTCCTGACGCGATGATCATGGCGCAGCCGGCGCCGGTCGCGATCTTGCCGGCATCGATCTTGGTGCGCATGCCGCCGCGCGACAGTTCGGAGGCAGCCCCGCCCGCCATCGCCTCGATCTCCGGGGTGATTTCCGCGATGGTTTCGAGGAAACGGGCATTCGGATCGAGATGCGGCGGAGCGGTATAGAGCCCGTCGATGTCGGAGAGAAGGACAAGCAGGTCCGCACCGGTCATGGTGGCGACGCGGGCGGCGAGCCGATCGTTGTCGCCATAGCGGATTTCAGTGGTCGCGACCGTGTCGTTCTCGTTGATGATCGGCACGGCGCCCATCTTGAGGAGCTGGCTGATCGTCGCGCGGGCGTTGAGATAGCGGCGGCGCTCTTCGGTATCGCCCAGCGTCAGGAGGATCTGGCCGGCGACGATCTCGCCGGTCGAAAGGCTTTCCGACCAGGCGCGGGCGAGCGCGATCTGGCCGACGGCCGCCGCCGCCTGGCTTTCCTCGAGCTTCAGCACGCCAGAGGCGAGATCAAGCACCGAGCGGCCGAGCGCAATGGCACCGGAGGAGACGACCAGAACGTCGACACCCTTGGTCCTTAGTGCGGCGATATCGGCGCACATGGCGTTCAGCCATTGTTTCTTCAGGCCGGTCTTACGATCGACGAGCAGGGCCGAGCCGATCTTGATCACAATCCGGCGGTATTTTTCCAGCGGTTTGCGGGTCGTCGCCATATCAGTCGTCGTCCCCGTAGGTCTGAGCGCGGACGATGACGTCGCGCAGCGCCCGCAGCGTATCGGTCATGCCGGTGCCGACGACGGCCGACAGGAGCAGCGGCGTCTGGCCGCTCGCCTTGGCGAGTGCCTTCTGCTTCTTCTTCAGCTCGTCGGGATCAAGCACGTCGATCTGCGACAAGGCGACGATTTCCGGTTTGTCGGTGAGCTCGCCGCCGTAGGCTTCGAGCTCGTGTTTCACTGTCTTGTAGGCCTTGGCAACATTCTCTTCCTGCGCCGAGACGAGATGCAACAGGACGCGGGTGCGCTCGACATGGCCGAGGAAACGGTCGCCGAGGCCGACGCCGTCATGGGCGCCTTCGATCAGGCCCGGAATATCGGCAAGGATGAATTCGCGGCCGTCGATCGTCGCGACGCCGAGGTTCGGATGCAGCGTCGTGAACGGATAGTTGGCGATCTTCGGCCTGGCGCGTGTCGTCGTTGCGAGAAAGGTCGACTTGCCGGCATTGGGCAGGCCGACGAGGCCGGCATCGGCGATCAGCTTCAGCCTGAGCCAGATGGTCTTTTCCTCGCCCTCCAGGCCAGGATTGGCCCAGCTCGGCGCCTGGTTGGTCGCGGACTTGAAATGCGCGTTGCCGAAGCCGCCATTGCCGCCGGCGGCCAGCCGGAAACGTTGGCCCTCGACGATCATGTCGATGATCAGCGTCTCGCCGTCTTCCTCGAAAATCTGCGTGCCGACAGGCACCTTCAGCGTCACGTCGGCGCCGCCGGCGCCGGTGCGGTTGCGGCCCATGCCGTGAATGCCGGTGCCGCCCTTGAAATGCTGCTGGAAACGGAAATCGATCAGCGTGTTCAGGCCGTTGACGGCCTCGACCCAGACATCGCCGCCGCGGCCGCCGTCGCCGCCGTCCGGGCCGCCGAATTCGATGAATTTCTCGCGCCGGAACGACACCGCGCCAGCCCCGCCGTCGCCCGAGCGGATATAGACTTTTGCTTCGTCGAGAAATTTCATCGCACTGCCATCTGGTTTGTGTATTTGCCTGCCGTATTTGCCGCCATCGATATAGGCGCCTGCCCCGGAGGTCAAAGAATATCGTGAAGTTTTTGAGCTATAACATCCAGTACGGCGTCGGTCTCGACGGCCGTTTTGACCCCGAACGCGTTGCCAGAAGTCTTGAAGGCGCCGACGTCATCGCGCTGCAGGAAGTGACGCGGAATTTTCATCGCAACGGCAACGCTGACCTTGTCGCGATTTTCCGCGATCTCAAGCCGCAATACTTCTGCGCCTTCTGGCCAGCCTGCGAGGTAGACGCCGGGTCGGTGATCGAGAATGGCCGCGCCGTCGACAAGCGCTTCCAGTTCGGCAACATGATCCTGTCGCGCTTCCCGATCTTGTCCACACGGCTCATTCCCTTGCCGCGCACCCGCACGATCATCGCCGATGAACCTGCAGCGTGGCGCAACCGAGGCGCTGATCGATACGCCAACCGGCCCTCTGCGCGTCTATTCCGTGCATCTCGATCACGTCTCTCCCACTGAGCGCATCGCCCAGATCACCTATCTGAAGGACCGGGCGCTTTCCTATGCCATCGAAGGCGGGGCCACGACTGGCGGAGCCGATTTCGGCTTTGACGAGCTGCCGCATCCGGACGATTTCGTCCTGATGGGCGATTTCAACATGGTGCCGGAGGGGCCGGAATATTGTGCGATGGCCGGCGCGCGCGACGCCTTTTACGGACGCTCGCTGCGCCTTGAAAACCCGGTCGATGCCCTGGCGCATCTCGGCCGGCTGACGCCGGAAAGCTATAGCTGGATCGATCCCGCCGATCATAACAAGCGCATGCATCTCGACTATTGTTTCCTGAGCAGCGGACTGGTGCCGCGATTGAAGGATGCCTGGATCGACTTTGCTGCCGCGGGCTCCGATCACCTGCCGGTTGGCTTCGAGCTCGCATGAAAGCAATAAGCCCGCGGATATGACGCCGCGGGCTTTGCATTCGGTGTCACGGCGTGCGCAGATCGGCTGCCGTGATCCGGGTTTCGATATGGCTCACCATGCCATTGCGGGCCAGCGCATAAATCTGGGCGCAGCCGGTGATCTCGAAACCGAGCTTCTTCTGCAGCTTCAACGAGCCCGCATTGTCGGCAAACACGCCGGAATGCAGTACGGTGTCCGGCATGCGCCGGAAAAACCGCTCTATCGCCGCGTAGGCCGCCTCGCTGGCGTAGCCGCGGCCCCAGTAGTAGCGGTTCAGCCAGTAGCCGAGATGCCATTGTCCATGCATAAGCTCGATGCCGACGCAGCCGATATGGACATCATCGCCGGTGGTGATCGCCAGCGTCCAATCGCGGCCGAGTCCTGCCGTCTGGCGCATCAGCCAGTCGAGTGCATCCTGCCGGTGGTACGGCACGGGCACGCGCGCCAGCATGCGCGAGATCTGGTAGTCGCCAAGCGACTGAGCCACGGCATCCGCATCGGAGAGCCGGTGCGGACGCAGTGTCAGCCGCGCGGTTTCGATGACCGGGCAGGGGCCGGGATCGGGACGGGCCACGACCTTCGGCCGTTCAACAAGATGAGCGGTCATCGCAGACCTCCCCAGCTTCTGAGCGACATCCAGGTCTTGCGGTCGAGCCGGTACCATTCGACCGACATCATGCCGCCGAGCGCCAGGCTGTCGACCATACCGCTTCCCTGGAACTGGAAGCCGCATTTCTGGATGACCCGCCGCGAGGCGACGTTCATGACCCGGCAGCGCGCATCGATCTGGTCGATGTCGCGGGTGCGGAAGGCCATATCGGTCAGCGCCTGTGCGGCTTCGGTGGCATAACCCTTGTTCCAGTGCGGTTCGCCCAGCCAATAGCCGAGTTCCGCCGTCTTGCCGTCGGGATGCGGCTCGATACCGCAACAACCCAGGAATGCGCCATTATCCGCTTTGGTAATCGCATAGACGCACTTGCCAATCGCGCCCGTCTTCGTACGGCGTACGAAATCCGCGGCATCGGCAACCGTGTACGGGTGCGGCATGCGCGAGACCATGGTGGCGATATTGGCGTTGTTGGCAAGATGGGCAAGGGCGTCGATATCGTCTTCATGGGGCGCGCGCAAAACGAGCCTGGGCGATAACAATATCGGGCAATCGGTCCTTGACCGCTGAGGCCTTGGCCTCTCTTCGGGAGACCGCGATTGGCTCTCCCTCATCAATTCGCTCTGCATGGTCAGTCCTCCAAGACGTGAAAAAGGGGAGTTGGGTCTTGCCCCATCTCCCCTTTTGATCTTGGTCTGAACCAGGTGCGGTCAGCCGGGTCGATGAGACGCCGGCTGTTTTAGAGCGCTACCGGCTTATTCCGCTGCTTCGGCTTTCGGCATTACAGACACGTACACGCGGCCATTGGCCTTCGTACGGAAGTCCACGTTGCCCGCCGTAAGCGCAAAAATCGTGTGATCCTTGCCGAGGCCGACATTGGCGCCCGGATGCCACTGCGTGCCGCGCTGACGCACGATGATGTTGCCCGGAATGACGACTTCGCCGCCGAACTTCTTCACGCCAAGGCGCTTGGATTCGGAATCACGACCGTTACGCGATGAACCGCCAGCTTTTTTGTGTGCCATTGGTGTTCTCCTTTAAACCTTAGATCCGTTGTCTCAGTTTGCAGCTTCGGCGGCGGCTTCAGACGTCTTGGAAGCCTTCTTCGCCTTGCCGGCGGCAGCGATGTCCAGGATGCGGACAGTCGTCTGATGCTGGCGATGACCGCGCGAACGCTTCGAGTTCTGGCGACGGCGCTTCTTGAAGGCGATGACCTTCTTGGCGCGGCCCTGTTCCACAACTTCGGCGCTGACAACGGCACCTTCGACAAACGGAGCGCCGATGGTTGCGTCTGCGCCGACGCCGACCATCAGGATCTCGGTGAATTCAATCTTGTCGCCTGCGGCGCCGTCGAGCTTTTCGATCGTGACGACATCGTTGGCGGCCACGCGGTACTGCTTACCGCCGGTCTTGATGACTGCGAACATTTTTTATCCTTTCATGTTCGTTCCGGCTCTCCGCTTGAAGAAAGCGGGGCCGTCTTTTTGCCAGTCGGACATGACAAGGCCTCAGGACCTTGCCGGTGAACGGGCGCAATAGACACCCGGCGCGGTGAGGACATGCCACACCACTTCAATTGCGCGGATTAATGGAAGCTGCGAAAACTGTCAAGGCAGGCGTCACGAATTCGTCAAATATTCCTTGCCCCTACCCCTTGTCATCCCGCCAAACTGCCGCTATGAACCGCCTCGCGCTCAAAGGCGCCGACCAAAACATCCGGAGAGGTGGCAGAGTGGTCGAATGCACCGCACTCGAAATGCGGCATACCTGCAAGGGTATCGTGGGTTCAAATCCCACCCTCTCCGCCATTCGTTGGGTCACTCTTCCCCAATTACCCGCAAGCTCTTGGGTTTCCTCGCAAATTCCTGACCGATTGCCCTCAAAAGGGAAGTTCAGTCATGAATGTATCGCGCATTGTATCGCTCCATGTACAGTCCGATGTATCGCCGGACGCGGAAATGATTTCCGCGAAGAAACGGAATCGCAAGCTTAAAAAGCGATCGTCCGGGCTCTATCTGGTCAGAAGCGGCGGCATCTACCTTTTTCAGATCAGATTGCCGAAACGCATCGGCGGCGGCGCAGGCTCGCGACCGATACGCGTTAGCCTCGGTGCTCTGCCGCATCAGGAAGCAAGGGAGCTTGCCGATGCGCTGGCGGCATTGGCGCGAACAGTGTTCAAGGAGATCGAAAAGAGAATGGCTGGCTACGAGGGACCCGATCTGGCGCACATCGTGAGTGCCTTCGCTGACGATGATATTCCTGCCGACGACTGGCCATTCGAGTTCGCGACGCTGATTCTCAAAGGCGGACTGTTCGACTTGCGCGAGCCCGCGCGAGCCCCGACGCCGGAAGAGGCCAAAGGGCTCGATATGATGCGCGGGCTTGTGCGCATCGGTCGGGAGGTTTCGGCGAAGCAGTCCGGGCAGCCTCATGATGAGATGATTGCCGACAACGCAGACATGCTCGTCACACGGCATATCGCCAAATATGAAGAAATGGCCGGGCCTATTTCGATTCCCGAGCAGCTCTATTCATCTACCCAGATGCCCATGCCACCTGCACAGACCGCGATGCCAATTGCTCCTTCGATCAAGCGATCGAAGAAAGGGCCGATTTCACGTTTGGAAACGCCTGCGTTCAAGGCGGACCGTCGAACCGTCGAGCGCAAGCCGTCCACGAAACCTCTGTTCAGCCAGATCGCATCCGAATATCTGACGCTGCGTCAATCAGGCAAGTCCGGGAAAAGCACGGACCTCGACATCGCGGAATTCCGTCTCAATCTGTTCGTCGAGCTGATCGGCGACCATCCGATCGACACATACACGCCGACTGACTTACAAGCCTTCATCGACCTCATGAAATATTGGCCGGCTAAGCAGAAGGATCGGGATAGCAACCTGACACCACGCGAGATCATTGCCAGCAACCAGGATTTCCACCTGGAAACCTTGGCGCTCAAAACGTTGCAGGAAGGGTATGTCGCGGTTGTCAAAACGGTCTTTGGGTCCCGCACGACCACATATGACTATTCCAACCCGATTGCTGGCACGAAATTGGTTTATCCGGATTCCGCCAGGGACAGTGTTCCAACAGAACCTTTATCCAAAAAGAAGGTCGAGCTGCTGCTCAACACGGGTGTGCAGTCGGGTCTGTTGGACAATGCAATGCTGCCACTCCTCGGCCTGCTGACCGGAAGACGGCTCGGTTTGCTGGTGCATCTCCAAGGCATCGATTTCCGCGAAAAGTTCGAAGGCGTATGGGTAGCGCAGACTGGCGGCATCGTCTACGGCGACGGTGTCTGGCGACGAGTTCCGTACAAGACAAATGCCAGCGTCAGCTTTTTCGTTCTCCACAATTTCCTCGTTGAAATCGGGTTCCCGCAGTGGGCGAAAGAACAAGGTGGTGAGTATATTTTCCGAGAACTCATGAGACTGGCCGATCCAAGCAAGAGCGCTTCATCCTACATGACACGTCTGATGGCGGAGGCTGGAATCAAGGATGTTGCGCAGGAGAAATTTCACTCCCTAAGAGCAGGGTATATATCGGCCTCTGGTGATGAAGGTATCGAAGCCCGTGATCGCAAGCTGCAAGCGGGTCACGAACTCGGAGCCGATGAGCATGAGCTGTATGGCTTCAAGACGTTGACCGAGACGAAAGCTCGGCAGATTGCGTATATGCCGCTCCCCGACATCGATCTAACTCCGTACCGGGGCCTGGATTTCGATAAGCTTGCAAAGGCGAAGCGTAAGCGAGGACGCAAAACAAAACGCGGTTGAGCTTATGCGGCGGCCTACCCTGCTAAGGTTTGCAGCCAAGACCCAAAGGTCAGCACAGAGAGGCAGTAGGCCGAAATAACTTCCGCTTTGCGCCATGAGCGGTCATGCCCGCGCATCGAAGACGGTGCTGGATGCAGCACGTTGCGCCATGACTTGGCGAAGTCTATCGACACCGCTTGGTATCTGGCGAACTGGCATGGACGCATATCCAAAGATGAAGCCGGCACGTCGCTCCGCCGGATTAGCGAACAACCGCGAGACTGGATAGATTCCAATGCCGTTGTGCCGGGCGTTGTCCGCAATGCTTTGTTCGTCCCGACCGCCAAACTCATTGAACCAGACAACCACATGAAGACCCGCCGATGTCCCAATGATCTCGATCTTTTCCCCGAAGGCTGCGACCATGGCATCGAGAAAGATGCCCCGACGCTCGGCGTTAGCCCGTCGCATCTTTCGCACATGCCGCTCATAGCCACCGGACTCGATGAACATGGCGAGCGCCTCCTGCTCAAATAGGGAAGTGTGCCGGTCCATGATTTGCTTACACCGCACGAACGGCTCGATGAGTAACTCGGGCAAGACGAGATAGCCCAAGCGCAATGTCGGAGACAAAGTCTTCGAAGCCGTCCCGACATAGATCACCCGTCCGCGGCCCGAGAGATAGAGCGGTGGGATCGGGCGTACATCGTAACGGTATTCGCCGTCATAGTCGTCTTCGACGACAAATGCGTTTCCGGCCACGGCCCAGTCCACCAGTTGCCGCCGACGACCGACGGAAAGGACTCCCCCCAAGGGAAATTGATGGCTCGGCGTGACGCAGGCAAGCGCATAGCCAACAGGATCAGGCAGGCTGGACGTGTCCAACCCCTCTTCATCGCACTTGATGGCGGTCGGCATCGCTCCAAGGGTGACCAAGACGTTGCGGGCCATCGCATAGCAAGGCTCCTCGATCAGCACCTTGTCGCCCGGATCGACAAGGACCCTCGCACAGAGGTCCAACGCCTGCTGTGAACCGTTGACGATGACGATCTGCTCGGGTGTGCATCGAATGCCACGTGCCCGCCATAGATATCCCTGTAGCGCCTGCCGGAGCGCCGGACTGCCGGCCGGATTTCCATAGCTGAGGCGGTCCCGGTGGGCGAGAACCGCCGACCCCAATGCCTTCCTCCATGCCAGTTTCGGGAAGTCGCCGGGAGCGACATCCCCATACCGGAAGTCATAGTCGAGCGACCCTGTTGCGCCCGGGACATTGGAGGGTAGGTCCATGGCGCGAGCCGCATAGGCCGACAGTCTCACACTCGACCTGGGCCGTGTGACTTTGGACGTATCGCAACTCGCGACGACATTCCCGGCGACGATGGCCCTCGCGCCATGGCGCACGTGGACATAACCTTCCGAAGTGAGTTGCTCGAAGGCGGCCGTCACGGTCGTGCGGGAAACGCCGAGTTCCTCCGCCAATGCCCGCGTCGACGGCAGCCTGTCTCCGACAGCATAGACACCCGTTGCGATCTGGTCCCGCAATCCGAGATAGATGGCGCGCGAGGTCCCGATTTTTTCGCCGCCTTCGCCTAACTGGACCATGATTTTCGTCATGAACTGGCACTCCGTTTCATGCCAGTTGGATGCGATAACGGGGCCAAGTCAAGGGAGACCTTCATGTACACGCCTCCAGCATTCATCGTCGCCGACAGGTCCGAGCTCTATGAGATGATTCGCCAGTGTCATCTCGCCAACTTCATCACCGCAACTGCGACGGGGCCGATGGCCACGCCGTTGCCGATGTTTCTCGACGAAAGCGAGGGCGACATTGGGGTGCTCTATGCGCATCTCGCCCGGCCCAATCCGCAATGGCAAGCGAACGTGGTGGGAGATGGACTGGCGGTCTTTATGGGACCGGACGCCTATGTAACACCCTCGTGGTACGCAACGAAAGCTGAGCATGGAAAGGTCGTTCCAACGTGGAACTACGCCGCGGTTCACGCTTCCGGTCCGGTCGAGTTTTTCGACGATGCCGATCGGCTGCTCGACGTCGTCAGCCGTCTGACAAACATGCATGAATCTTCTCGCAAAGCGCCCTGGGCCGTAACGGACGCTCCGGAGAATTACATCAAGGCGCAATTGCGCGGGATCGTCGGCATTCGCATGCCGATCGTCAATCTGCAGGGAAAGCGGAAGATGAGCCAGAACCGCCCCGAAGAGGATCGCAAGGGCGTCAAGCGCGGCATCGAGGAACGTGGTGAGCGGCACGACATTGCCGTTGCCGCCATGGTTCCGACCTAAGTACTGGACTGGAGAGAACGCCAGATGTTCAAATTGCCCACAATCGACGACCGCATCGCGACTATAGCACCCGGCTTCAGGGCGATGAGCATCATCGTCGATGCGACCTCCGCCGCCGAAGGAAAACAGGATCACGATATTCTGAGCGACGCCTGCGCGTTCGTGACCACCGGAGGACCTTCATGGGCAGATGCCCACCTGGCGAGTTGGGCGGATGCCTATCAACGTTTCGGCGCGAAGCCAAACCGGACGCCTTGTTCGGCGCAGGCGCTGCGCAAGCGCGTTCTCAAGGACGGTCGAATGCCGCCGATCAACCCCGTTGTCGATCTCTACAATGCCGTCAGCCTCCGTTACGCCATTCCGGTCGGTGGCGAGAATGCGGATGCCTATGTCGGGCATCCTTTCCTGACCATCGCCGACGGCACCGAGGATTTCGACACGGTGATGAACGGAGAGGCCGTGCTCGAGCATCCGGAACTGGGAGAAGTCATCTGGCGCGACGATGCGGGCGTGACATGTCGGCGCTGGAATTGGCGTCAAGGCACGCGGACCCGTCTTGAGCATATAGGCGGTCGCATGTGGTTCGTCCTTGAAGCCATGGATACGATGCCGGAGAACGCACTGCTTGAAGCGACGTCGATGCTGGCCGACGGCCTCGCGACGCTCATGCCGGGGAGCATTGTCGGATCGACACGGATTCCGTTGCCTTGATCCGGCGCTTCGAGTTGAACCGACCCTGATGCACTAAAGCGCGGCGCTGGACGACCCGCGCCGACGACCCTAGCCGGGACGGTCTGACCCAATCTGGAGGACCGAAGGGCCCATTGGCCGGTTGCACGGCCCCATGTCCGTAATCACGAACCGCCGAAATATGATAACCTCTCGATGCTCAGGGGGGAGCGACATGGTGGGAGGCGCGGCGGAGGATATGTTATGGAATCCGATGTATCGCGTACCCGCCGCCCGTGGAACAAGGGCATTCTCGTAGGCCAAAAGCGACCACTACAGCCGAAAAACGTATGGTCAATTCGAGTGCGCCTGACAGGCAACCTCCGCGCTGTCCAAATCCTTCTTGGGCACACCAAACTCGAAAGCACCGTTCGGTACCTCTGGATCGAAATCGAAGACGCGTTGCGAATTGCCGAACAGATAGAGCTTTGAAACGATGACCATCGGCCGAGGCCGGTGGTCACCATCGCGGCAATAGGAGACATGGGCTTTGAGGCCTAACACTATTTCCGCTGTCTATGCCGGAAAGCATCTACGAACGCCGAGAAGGCTGGCGAAGGATTGCGCCGGCTCGGATAATAGAGATGGTAGCCCTGGAAGGTCGGACACCAGTCCGAAAGCACCTGCCGCAGCCGCCCACGTTCGACATGTCGCAAGACGAGGTCCGTGGGCACATAGGCAAGACCGATGCCGTCCAACGCAGCGTCTATCGCGGGAGCGATGTTGCTCAAGGTGAGCTGGCCCTCCACCCGCACGCTGAACTCACGGCCGTCGCGCTCGAATTCCCAGGCATAAAGCCCCCCGGACGTTGGAAGGCGAAGGTTGACGCAATTGTGGCCTGTTAGGTCCTGCGGGATTGACGGTGACCCGTGCCGTTCCAGATAGTCGGGCGAGGCAACAACGGAATACGACACGTCGGGTCCTATGCGTACGGCCACCATGTCACGGGCGACGGCCTCGCCAAGACGAACGCCTGCATCGAACTGTCGCTCGACAATGTTGGTGAATCCGTTGTCGACAATGATTTCTACCGTCACATCGGAGAAGTCCCGCAGAAATGCCGAGAGCCGGCGGCGGAACACAAGCTCGACTGCGTCGTCGGGGCAGACGATCCGGACCTCACCAGACGGCTTGTCGCGCAGCGCGCTGATGGCGCTGATGCCCACGGTGATGCTGTCGAAATGGGGCTGGATGCTCTCCATAAGACGTTCGCCGGCCGCCGTGGGTGCGACATCCCGGGTTGTGCGGGAAAGAAGCCGAATGCCCAGCCGCTCTTCCAGCGCGCTGACTGTGTGACTGAGGGCCGAGCGTGTGAGGCCAAGCTTGGCGGCAGCGCGCGTGAAGCTCCGCTCCTTGGCAACTTCCAAGAATGCTCTCATCTCGGTGAACTCGTCCCGCCGCATTGTTGAATCTCCTTCACCTCGACATGCAGATTATGCCTTCTAGTCCATCTAAACCCATTTGGCTATCTATTGCGGCAACCGCCCAGGAGAGTCAGGAATGACAATTGAGCTGACAGCGAATGACGCAATCCCGGCAGAAACCGTAGAAACCCCATGGGCGGCCGTGACCTGCCTGTCGCTCCTGACCTTTCTTCTGGTCGGATTGGAGTTCCTGCCGGTCAGCCTCCTGACTCCGATCGCCGGAGAACTATCGGTATCGGAAGGACAGGCCGGGATGGCCATCACCGTCTCGGGCGTCTTCGCTGTAATGACCAGCCTCTTCGGCAACGGCTTTCTGTCGAAATGGGACAGGAAGGCAGTCGTCCTGCTCTACACCGGGGTTCTAGTCCTCTCCAGTCTGACAGTCGCCCTCGCTCCCAACTTCGCCGTCTTTCTCGCGGGTCGGGCTCTTGTCGGCGTCGCGATCGGCGGTTTCTGGTCGCTGTCGACAGCCATCCTCGCACGCCTCGCTTTGAAGTCGGAGCTGCCGAAGGCCATCGCTCTGCTCCAGGGTGGCACCGCACTCGCCATCGTTGTCGCGGCTCCTCTCGGAAGCTTTCTCGGCGGGCTGATCGGCTGGCGCGGGACCTTCCTGATCACGGTTCCCATCGGTCTCGTCGCCCTGATCTGGCAATTTGCCGTTCTGCAGAAGATGCCTGCGACGGAAACCGTGTCGATCGGCCGGATGTTGCGCCTCTTGCGCAACCGCGCCTTCCTGATCGGAATGGCGGCGACGGGTCTCGTCTTCATGGGGATGAACGCGCTTTCGATCTATCTGCGTCCGTTTCTCGAAGGTGTCACCGGGGTGGAACTCAACACGCTCTCGCTGATGCTTCTGGGTGTCGGACTCGGCGGTTTGGCCGGGACTTCCCTGATTGGCTTCGTTCTGCGCCGACACCTGACCGCCGCGCTTATTGGTCTGCCGGGCACGGTCGCCCTGATCGCTCTCCTGCTGATCGGCTTCGGGTCTTCACCGTGGGCCACCGCGGTCCTTCTCGTGCTCTGGGGATTCTTCTCGACCCCGACCCCGGTGGCCTGGAACACTTGGATGGCGAGGCTGGTCCCCGGTGAACTGGAAGCGGCGGGCGGTATCCAGGTCGCTTTGATCCAGTTGGCCATTGCAGGCGGGGCGTTTGCAGGCGGCGTTCTTTTCGACATCGCAGGCTGGTGGAGCGCTTTCCTTCTGGCCGCCCTCCTTCTTGCGGGCTCCGCCGCGTTCGGAGCGCTCGCCGGCCGCCGCGTTTGACCTCTCAACAATCTCGAACAGGAGAACATCATGACTCAAGGAATCGAAAATAAAGTCGTCGTCATCACCGGCGCGAGCAGCGGACTGGGAGAAGCTACGGCACGGCATCTCGCCGAGCGAGGTGCCACCGTGGTGCTCGGTGCCCGGCGGCGCGACCGCATCGATGCACTGGCCGACGAACTCACCGCAAAGGGCTATAAGGCCAGGGCGGTCCAAACAGATGTCACGGACAGGCAGCAGGTTAGCAACCTGGTGGACACGGCGGTGAGCGAATTCGGCCTCATCGACGTCATGCTGAACAATGCGGGCCTGATGCCGCTTGCCCCGCTCGAACGTCTCAAGGTGGACGAGTGGGACCGCATGATCGACGTCAACATCAAGGGGGTGCTCTACGGCATCGCCGCCGCGCTGCCGCATATGAAGGCGCGAAAGTCCGGCCACATCATCAATGTCTCGTCGGTTTATGGGCATGTCGTCGATCCCGGTGCTGCCGTCTATTGCGCCACCAAGTTCGCCGTCCGCGCGCTCTCCGAAGGACTGCGCAAGGAAGTCAAGCCCTACAATATCCGGACGACCATCATCTCGCCCGGAGCCGTCAGCACCGAGCTTCTCGATCATATCAGCGAGAAGGATATCCAGGCAGGCACGAAGGATTTCGTGAGCAAGATCGCCGTGGGTGCGGACACCTTCGCCCGGACGATCGCCTTCGCGGTAAACGAGCCAGACGATGTCGACATCAACGAAATCCTGTTCCGGCCCACGGCGCAACCAGTTTAACAGGACCCGCATCATGACGACGAACACCTTGGCTATGACCCGGCGGGGGATCATAGGTGGAGCTCTGGCCGCCGCGGCTTTGCCCTTTGCGGTACGTGGGCAGGACGGCCGCGATCCCACCAGCCAGGAGCCGACCGACGTCAAGATCAGAATGACCTTCAACGACCTGTCGCTGACGGCCACGCTCTACGACAATCCGTCAGCGCGCGATCTGGCTTCTATGCTTCCCCTCGAGCTAAGGATCGAGGACTTTGGCACCAACGAAAAGATCGTCCATCTGCCGCGCAAGCTCACCGAGGACGGTAGCGGTCCGTTCACAAACGAGCGGCCCGGCGACCTCTGCTACTTCAAGCCATGGGGCAATCTTGCCCTGTTCTACGATGACTACCGCTGGGACGGGCTGATCCGTCTCGGCCGTTTCGACGGAGGTTTCGAGCCTCTATTCGTTCGCGGCGCATACCCCGTGCGCATCGTACGGATTTGAACCATCCTCGCTACCATTCGAAAAAGGAACAACCGCATGAAAAACTTCAAGATCGCGCTCTTGGCGCTGGCGCTGGCCGCATCCTCTCCCGCCTTCGCAGATGACAGCATGTCCCCGATAACAGGAACTTGGCGCATGACATCGTTGAAGGTGACCGGCGCAAGCGGCAAGCAGACGGAAATCCCCTATTCCGGCCAGGTAATCTTCTCCCAAGGCGGAACGCTCTCCGTCCAGGCAATGAACCCGGACGCCGCTGCGAAGCCGACGCCCTACACGGCAAACGGCTACGAGGCCTACTATGGCCCCGTCGAAGTCGACGAAACCAAAAAGACGTTCGCCATCACCGTGGAGTCGTCACTTGTCCGCAGTCTCGTCGGTCAGCGCATGGAGCGCAGGTTCGAGGTCGATGCCGACCAGCTCACGATCACTCCCGCCGATCCCAAGGAAGGCTGGCGCGTGACCTACGAACGGCTCTGAGGAGAGGGGCCCACTGAGAGGAAGCTGGAAACGGAAGGAGGCGCTCGACCCGAACGGGGAGCGCCTCCTTCTTTAACCCGGACGACGTCGAACGTGCCAGCAATGCAGCTTGCCACAGGATGTCATCGAAACGGGGGTGATACGCGATAGATGGAGATTGTCTTGCTCCTGTTCAAGATGCGTCTAAATATGACATCACGACGGTGCAATCTGCATTCAACATACTCGATAAACGAGTTGCTCGATCGAGCGCGCTAGCGGTTAACCTCAATGGATGACCGCAATGGGGCCGACAGCGGAAATCACGCATACGTTAAATTTGATGTCAGCCGCATATCTCCGCAGCGGGAACGCGGAAATTATTTCCGCTTTCGCCTCCGTATACGCGGGAAAGGATTATTCTTCGACGAAGAAATCCTCGTCCAGTCGCTTCACCTCCACCGTCCGGGCGACACGGACGCCTACCCCATGCTCGATCATCAGGTCGGCCAGGCGGTCGCCGTCGATGAGGACGATGCGCTGCGGCAGGTGGCGGACGAAGTCGGTGGCCGGGGCTGAAAAGCTGGATGTCGTGACGAAGACACCCTTGGCTGCGCCGACGCCGACAAGGCTGCCGAGAAAGCCCTGCACCTCAGGTCGGCCGACGCTGACATGAGACGCATAGCGCTTGGCCTGCACGTAGATGCGATCGAGGCCGAGGCGGTCCTCATCGATCACGCCGTCGATCCCGCCGTCGCCGGATTTGCCGAGCCGGCGAGCGGCGTTCTCATGGTTGCCGCCATAGCCCATGCCCACGAGCAAATCGACGATGGCGCGTTCGAAGAAGGCGGGGCTCTGTGCCAGGATGCGTTGGAGCAGGTCTGCCTTTAAGGCCTGATGCAGCACGGCTTGCGCGGCATCGATCTGTTCCTCAGGCGTCGCGGATGTGGTGGCATCGATGGATTCGCCGGCACCGGCTGAAGCCGTATCCATGCTTCCGGCACCCGACGTGCTGGAGGCATAGAATTCGGCAAAGGCCGGATAGGTTTTCAGGGTGTCCACATTGATGAAGGCGGGATTGGTGGCCAGCAACGCCTTGCCCGCTTGGCTTGCCACGAAACGGCCGCGCGCCGGACTGTCGATCAGGCCCGCCTTGGTCATGTAGAATTTTGCCCAGTGGATGCGATTGTGGAAAATGCGCTGACGGCCGCTCGGCAGCATTTCCTCCCGCTCCGCGACGGACAGACCAAGCTGATCCGCCAGCTTTTCCGCCGCATCGGGCACACGCGTTTCGCCTTCAGCGGCAAGCAGCAGAACCGGAAGCATCAGGGATTGGTAATCGGGGATTGTCATCAGTTGCTGGCCCATTCTGTAGGTAAAGTGGGCCATCCAAGTTTGTTCAACTCGTCCTGCGGCAGTCTACCGTGCCGCTCTAGGGCAATTTGAAGCCGCTCGGTCAACCATTGCTGCCCCTGCAAAGAGAGCTGGACGGCCGCTAGTTGTCTGTAGGCCTTGTACGGGTTCGTGTTGCCCTGGCCTATCGCATGATTTCTCTGCGTCGAGATGAACGCGTCGTGGCTGAGCGCATCCATGAGGGCATTCAAGGAAACACCATTTGCCATAGTGCCGGCAACAAACTCGGCGTGATGCACCCGGATGTATCGCGGCCATGTGTCCTTCCATTCCCGTACATTAATTTCGTCGGCAGATGCATCGTCTCGCCTCGGTACGTATTTCATGCCGATGGCGCGGCCGAATATGATGATGTCTCGCGGGTCACGGGTCAGGCGACCAACGAACATCAATGCCCCATCCGTGACACTGGTCGGTCGCTTGTTGGCCGGGTATGTCAAAGCCCAGTGGCAGAGAGCACTCTCGACCTCATCGCGCACCGGAAATGATAACGAAACTCGGTTGTCGCCTTCACCAAGAAATTTTACATACGCTTGCTCACCATTGATGACACCAGTGGGCAGTGGAGAGCTAAACACATCAGCGCCGGTTACCCCGAAATCTGGCAGGCTTTCCGCGGAACCATGGGGCGCTCCCCTAGCCAAATGATTTACGACCGCTCGCTCCCATTCATCCAATTGTTGAGTGGTCAAATCTGCACCGCCGCATGCCCAGAGCTTTTCAAAGTAGTCCTTGGATGCAGAGATGATTTTCGGTTCATCCGACACTAGCCCGAACTCGTGATTTCTCGTCAACGCCGCCTCCGTGAGATTGGCGGACGTGACAATGGCTCGCCGTATGCCAAAGACATAGACCTTGGCGTGGAGGTTCTTGATCCCGCGGACCGTCGCTCCAGCGACAAGCAGTGCTCTCAGCGCTCCGATGTCGCTTACACCATCAGCAAAATCTGAGAGACTGAACCTGGTAATGACACGCATTGACTTGGGCGCGTGTGACAAAATCCGCTTGGCGGCACGATGCTTGATAAACGGAGATATGACGCAAAGGTTGTGAGACTCGAGCGCAAGGCCTTCGTCGAATTCCTTCGTCCATCCTGCATCCACAAGACGTGAATTCATCCTACTGTTCCTCGATCCCACGCACTAGGTTCAGCAGTCGCCGGAAGTCTTCGTTATCAGCATCGCCCTTCCAGAAATTGATGAACTGGCAGACGACCTGAAGATTACCGTCCTCGTAGTGGCCGTTGCTATCGATCCGGTCGAGGGACGGCAGGAGGTTCTTGTCATCATGCTGACCTTGAAACTGGAATGGGATGCCGGTCAGTGCGCACCTATTATCCTGTTGTGTCAGAAGCTGACGGATCAAGGTCTCGAGCTGCTGCGACGTCATCCGCAGCTCTTTGTTTTTCAGGGTTCGCTGAACAAGTTGCCCGTTCGAATTCTTGACTGTGTTCTCGACGTTCTGACGCATATCGACGATCGAACGGTCCATTGCACCCAGTACCCGTCCGTCATCCTTCGAACCCACAGCGGGCATCAAATCGCCCTCAGCCTCCATTTCGATCAGTGTCGAAAATATCCAGCAGAACGAATGCGCGTCGATGAGGCGAACAGACTTCATGCCTGCTTCCTGCTCGATCAGGGGCCTCATCTGCTGAAGCAGGTCGAGGAAGGCACTATAGTTTTCCCAGCTGCACTGGCGCAGTGTAGAGAAATTAATGCCCATTTCCTTGAACAAGCGATCAAAGCCGGTCGGCTGGATCGGCATGAATCGATCGATGTCCTTCAGGAAATACAGGTAGGCCAGCAGAGGATACTTCCCGCCCGTGATGACGCTCAGCTCCTCGAAGAGCTCGCCCTCGTCTCCGTCACCGACGTAAAGCGCGTACAGCAGTCGCTCAACTTCGTTGCGGAGCTTGGGGTTGATTTGCGCCTCGATGAAGACCCGGTGATTGCGGTTAGTGTGGCCATACCGGTTCTGCCAGAAGACAAGATTGTTCGTCAGGTTGCGGCGGCTGTCTTGGATTTCAATCGCATCGATCACATGACGGAGGATTTTGCCAGAACCGATAGTGGCTTCCGACCAGGTGTCCGGAGCCAGAATTGTCAGGGCGTGGTCACGTAGCTTTGGCTTGTAATCTTCCCAGCTCGCCGCCAGTCCCTCCTCAAAATTGGTGAAGGCATGTCCTTTGGTTCGAGCGGTGACAAGCCGCTGGAAGCGCTGGAACAGGGCCGTGAAGTTCGCAGGGAATTTCGATCCACTCGCAGCACCGGATGACTGCGACGACATTGTGGCGGAAGCCGCGTACCAGTCGAGGAAGCGGTTCAGCGCTCCCTCCGTCGTGATCTCGGCGCGCAAGGTGGATGGAGTGGACAGCGGAGCGAGCAGACCATTGAGGTTAGAGTTCTTTGCGTAGGCGATCAGTCGGACCCCGTCCATTTCAGGCGGTGCCGGCGGCTCAAACCATAGGGTCAACTCCGCAAGTGTGCGATGAAGCGCCAGAACCCGGCCCCGCGGCGTCTTGAAACCGATCACATACTCCGTCGGCGTCTTTGCCGGCGCTCCAAATCTGGTGCGGAGGTTTTGCTCAGCCGTCGCTATTGGCACACTCATTCCGCCGCCTCCTGCAGCGCCTCGGTATCGACAGGGGCCAGCGCCTCGGCCAGCAGCGCGTCGAGCAGTTTTTTCCGCGTCTCGTCGGCGCTCGTCAGGCTTGATTCCAGCTGGTCGCACAGCGCCATGAGTTCATCGACCTGGGCGACGATGCGGTGTTGCTCGGCCAGCGGTGGGAGAAAGAAGATAGCTGCTTCAACCTGCTTCGAAGAAATATGGGGAACGCCGTTGCTCCTTCCCGGATCGATCTGCTCCGTAAAATGTGGCGAATTGATCCAAAGATAAAGGAAATCCGAGCGGAGGTTTGACGAGAGCACGAACCGCCCTACTCGTTGCAGCAAAAGGGCGGGCAAATCACTCGAAGATATGCGCGCTACCTTCGTGCCTGTGACGATGAAAGGTCGATCCAGCGAAACTACGACATCACCCTCGCATAAACGGAATCGCTCAAATTCCGGTACCATGCTCTCTGGAAGGCAAACTGTTTCGGCCCAGTTCAGTGTGCCGTGCCCCACATTGGCGTTTCTAACTAGGCGGGTACCAGATTTGGTAAACCACTCGCTTTTGAACGCATAACCATTTTGTAGGGTCGCGACGTCGCCAACTCGAACCGGACTGTCAACCCAATCATCATGGACGGATAGCTTTCCGCGGACGGCGAGGTTGAGGATGGTCTGGCGTAGCGTCTTGATCTGGTCCGGCCGCGCGGTGAGTGCCGGCAGAGCATCCAGGGCGAAGCGGGCGTCGTCGCGGAAAGTCTCCGGATCGGGTGTGTTGAGGCGGGCAAGGCTTGCCGCCGCCAGCCGGTCCCGCTTCGCCTCCCGCTCAGTTCGCGCCGCTTCCAGCGCGTCGCACAGCGCCATGAGTTCATCGGCCTTGGCGACGATGCGGTGTTGTTCGGCGAGCGGCGGGAGAGGGAAGCGATAACCGCTCAAACCTTTACCCGTGAAGTGCTTGATGCCGGTCCCGGTAAACGATTCGGCCAGTCGACCATCGTTCGCGCTAGCCTTGAGCGCATAAACGAAAAAAGTGGAATCAACCAATGACGTGAAACGGACCCGGTGAATGGCCTTTTGAAAGTAGACGCCTTGCGCCCTTTCGTCCCAAACAGCTGCGCGCCCAGGCTCGCCCCCTTCGCAAATAAGAACGTCGCCCGCGCGTAGCGTAAACTCAGCCAGCTCTGTGTCCTCGAACGGCATTTCTTGAAGATCAGAAAGATCAAAGTCGAACCATCGGACATTGATATTGCGGAGATAGGTCCGCGGTACCCCTTTGTTCTTCGCCTTGTCGAGCATCTTGCCCAATCGGGCGTCAGCGACAGCTGCAACGTCAATCCACGCCCACAACGCCGGAAGGGGAAATGCTCCGTCAGGCAAGACACGGGCGTTTATTCGCCGGAGAACCATCGACGCCGGCTCATCCGCCGGGTCTTGCGGCACGAGCTTGCCCCGCACTGCCAGGTCGAGAATGAACCGCCGCAGCCGGGCGATCGCATCCGGCGCATCGGCAATCTGTTCATAATGCAGCAACAGGCGCTCGGCGTTCATCGGGCAAGCGCCTCTGCCAGAATGGATTTTAGCTGGTCGCGGAGGCGGGCCGCACTGGTTTCAGCACCCATCAGCTCTTCCAGCAGGACCTCCGGGTCGCCATGGTCATCGGCCACGGTGTGCGGGTTCTTGACATCCAGATTGTAGCCACGCGCCTTCACCTCTTCCAAGGTGACGCGCCAGGCTTGCGGGCCTTCTTCGCGTCTCTCTCGCGCCTTGCCGCCCCACCAGTCCACGCAATCCTGCAAATGCTCCTGACGGATCGGCTTTGTCATGGAATAGGCCTTCTGGCCCTCCGGCACGCGGTGTTCCCAGTACCAGATGTCCCTGGTCGGCGTGCCCTTTTCGAAGAACAGCAGGTTGGTGCCGATCGAGGCATAGGGCTTGAAGACGGAATTGGGCAGGCGCACGATGGTGTGGAGGTTGCACTCCTCCAGGAGATGCTCCTTCAGTCGCGTCTTGATGCCTTCGCCGAACAGCGAGCCATCCGGCAGGACGACGGCGGCGCGACCGCCGTCTTTCAATAGGCGCACGATCAGCGCCAGGAACAGGTCCGCCGTCTCCTTGGTGCGGAAGGTCGGAAAGTTGTTTTCGATGCCGTCTTCCTCACGTCCGCCGAAGGGCGGGTTGGTCAGCACGATATCGACGCGCTCATCCTTGCCCCAGGAAATCAGCGGGCGGGCCAGCGTGTTGTCGTGGCGCACGAAGCTCGGGTCCTCTATGCCATGCAGCAGCATGTTGGTGACACAGAGCATATGCGGCAGCGGCTTCTTCTCCACGGCGCGCAAGCCTGCTTGCATCTTTTCCCGCTGGTCCGGCGTGCGCACATGGTTTTTTTCCATGTGGCGGATGGCACAGGTCAGAAAGCCGCCCGTGCCGCAGGCGGGATCAAACAGCGTTTCGCCCGGTGTGGGATCGATACGGTCGACCATGAAGGCGGTCAGCGCGCGCGGGGTATAATATTCGCCTGCATTGCCGGCCGATTGCAGGTCGTTCAAAATCTGTTCGTAGATTTCGCCAAAATGCTGGCGCTCCGTCAGGCTGTTGAAATCGACGTCGCTGATCTTGTTGACCACCTGGCGGATCAGCTGGCCGGATTTCATGTAGTTGTAGGCATCCTCGAACAGATCGCGCACCACGCGGCGGCGGTCCCCCGGCTGTGCCGAGACCGGCACCATCTTCAGCGCCGGGAACAGCTCGCCATTGACGAAGTTCAGAAGCGCCTCACCGGTGATGCCTTCCGGGTCTGCCGCCCAGTTGCGCCACTGGAATTTCTCCGGGATCGGCGAGACATAATTGTCGTGGGTCAGCTCCAGTTCCTGGTCCTGATCGTCCATGATCTTCAGGAAAAACATCCAGCACAGCTGGCTGATGCGCTGGGCATCGCCATCGACAACTGCAAGGTTTCCAAATTTATTCCCATTTTGAGACGGAAATTGTTCAATGAATCCGGGGCACATTTTTTCTCAAATTATTTTCAATACAGTAACATTAATGCACGACATAGTTGCCGTCGGCGTTCTTGAGTACGGCGCTGACGCCTCCGCTAACAGGCAGCGCGTCTCAAATGCCGTGTTCGCGATTTGATCGCGAGACCCTTTCATCGACAACGACTAAGCAACCTGTTTTTTCACCGCTGCTTCGGAAAGTCCGGTCCATCCCAGCACGCACGGAATAACTTTTTGGAGCCATCAAGATCGGTCCACACACCGTCTTGCCTCCAATCGAGGACGATTTCCCTATCACGCCCAATCAACTGAAGCTTCGGAGCAGGGCGAATACCGACTACCCGCCAGCCTGTCGTCCGATCCGCTGGCACCTCTTGCGAATGAGAAACAGGAGGTTCGCCCCGAAGTCTCGATGAAAGGACGGATAGCGCCTTGTCTCCTCCAACGCCTCTTCGAGGTTTGAGGCAACCCTGTCGGAGAGCTCCCGTACCCGTCTTGTGACGACAGCAGGGCTGAGGCCGACGGCCGACGCGAATTGCCGCCAGTCATTGCCGTTAAGTTCGTTGGCATTGCTCTTTGTCGCGATCTGTTGTGGAAGCGACTGGTCAACCTGCTTATACACTGCCGCGCACATCAGGTCGTAGAGCGGCGCGAGTTTGGCTGTTCCGGCGGCACCGACGAGAACGGAATAGTTCTTGGCGTGGGAGTCGGAGTTGCAAATCAGGATGTTGAAAATGACGGCGTCGAGCAGCTTCAGTCTTTCGGCGGGGGAAACGTAACGCGCCAGCGCGTCAAACATCTGTACGAGCGATGCACCGCCCCGCTGGCCAAGTCCAGTCCGCTCGTATTTTTCCGCCGGGAACAGGCCGAGCAGCTGGCAGAAATCTTCCTGATGAATCCGGCGGATCGTCCCTTGAGCGTCGGCAATGCGATCATAGCGCTTGACCAGCAGATAGTCTCGCTTGCCCGCCCGACCTGTCGTCACTTCGGCTGTCTCCAGTCCACAGAGCTTGGCGAGGGTCATGCAGAAGGCTTCATTCTGAACACTGCCGGTCAGGCGTCTGATGTCGGGTTTCAGAATATGTGTTGATGGGGTGCCATCGACGGGAATGGCGATGTTGCCATCGTCACCAATGTAGACGGGTAGCTTGTCCTGCACGCCCGCCAAAGACATCGACACGCCCTGCTCTCCAATCAGGAAGGGGCGCTCGGGCAGCTCATTCAAAATCCGCTCAAGCGCTGCCTCGTCCGGCACGACGCGGAAATTATTTCCGTCTCGGCGCGGTTCGCCGATCGAAAAGGCTCCGGCGGTATCACGACCGAGGCGCGTGAGAAGACCGACAATGTCCTGAGGCGAGACCTTCAGCTGCTGACCGATCTCGGAGAGGTGTGTTTCCGGCAGAAGATTGGCAAGCCAGGGCATAACCCGTCCAGCGCCGTAGGTGCCGGACCGCAAAGGCATGGTCAGCGAGATCGGGAAGGCCGTGGCGCGTTGCTCCCAGCTTGGCTCATAGGCGAGCGAAATCCCATCACGGTCGATGAGATGGGCAACGGGCCAGGTCTCGTAAAAAATCGTGGTCACGGCGACGCCTGCTCAGGAGAAACGGGGCAGGTAGCCGAGGTCGTCATCGGCTTCCGGGGCAGCCGGCTGTGCTGCGGTTTTCAGGTCGCCGAGATCAATGCCGACCGTTCGGGCCGCGATGAGGGATTTCTCGAGTTGGCAGCTGGGCTTGCCGTTCTCCAGGTCGACGATGAAGCGTTCACCGGTCCCGCAACGCTCCGCAAGCTGGGTTTGCGTCCATCCCTGCTTTTTCCTGTTTTCTCGAACAAGTGCGCCGAATTCCGCGGCCGAACGGATCATGATACGCTCTCCCTATGTTGAGCTTACCGTACAGGAAGAATTTTAAAGAATCCATGAAAACTTACCGAAGAGGAAGGAATCACGTCCATCTGGGAAATCATCCCGATCGGGAAGGCTCAAATCCTGGACTTGATCACCACTGAACTTTTGTTAAGCTGAGCGTGGATGGAGGCGAGACGATTTGCTCGCCTGGAGTTTTACACGAACTCGTCAGCGAAATGTCAAATAGGCACTCGTACCGTTCAAAGACTGCGGAGTGACGTAGATTTACGTCGTCTTGTGCGAGGAACATCCTCCCAACTGAGGGGTGGCCGCTTTCACGGCCATTGCACGTCCGCTTCAGCAATGAAGCAAAGGACGTGGACTCATGCCATCAAAAAACAAACTGAAGAATCTGAGAAAGCAGGCTACGCAGCGCCAGGGCGGGCGATGCTTCTATTGTGAACGGCCGATGTGGGACACCAACCCACAGGAGTTCATCGTGCACTATGGAATTTCGCCAGGTCTGGCAAAGCGGTTTCAATGCACCGCCGAGCATGTTGAGGCGAGAAGAGATGGTGGCAAGGACGTCGCACCGAACATCGTCGCGGCCTGCCTCTTCTGCAACACAACGCGGCATAAGGCGAAGCACCCCGTGGACGCGGCCGAACACGCGTCCCTAGTCCGTTCAAGGCTGGCAAAGGGCAGGTGGCACCCGCCGCAGATCGAGGCCGCTTTCAGCAAACGACCAGGGCCACCGGTCTGAGCCGGATAGGCTCCACGATCATCCCGATCGTGAGATCAAGCAGCTCAGATGACGCCCGAAAAACGTCGACTTGCAAAAATGTATCGCGCAATGTATCGCTCGAAGTATCGTAAACGGGCTTTTCCGTCAGAGAGTTGGCGGAAACCCCTGGAAATGCGCTAATTGGGGAAGAGTCCCACCCTCTCCGCCATAAACGCCCTGAAATTTCATTCGGATAGGCGAGCTCCGCCGATTCACCAAGTTAGGCATTTGGCTGCTGGTATGCTAACGGGGCAGCCAAGACCATGCCCGCGGCGCTTCCGCTAGAAGCTAGTGACAGGACGAGGCGCTGCGAAGCCTCACATTGGGAGAGGTCACATTAACTTTGGGTTCAGTCGGCTGCCCGGCGCATTTCAGCCGAAGCTCTTGACTGCCTTCTCTATCCCGGGGCGGGCCCTCTCCAGGTCATCGCCGTTCATGACCGCCTTGAACTCAACCGCGGCATCAAAGGCAAGGAACCATGGCTCGGCAACGGCCGGCATCTCCGAGGTGTCCTTCATCTCGAAGAAAATCAGGCCTGTTCTTTTCCCGTCGAATTCAGTGAAGTAGGCCGCTTCGGGTTTGAGATCGGCAAGGATCGATTGAATCTTGGTGACGAGGCTGCCATCCTTGATTGCTGCGTTTGCCTTCTCCACGGGAAGCGAAACCTTGAGCATCATTCGCATTTCTATCCTCCCTTTCCTGCATAACGGGCATTTGGCGGATGAAATCCAACGACGCTGTCATGCCGACGAACCGCGCGGCCTCGAGGCCAACTCGCGGTATCGTTCGCTCGATCGTAGTGCTGGCGGTCGTTTGAAACTCTTTCATACGCCAAAAATCACCGTATGACTCTGAACCTGATTTCCACAACAAACAAGTTTCATTGTTTCAAAAGCGTTTGATAGCGCTATCGCTTGTGCCGGGATTGTCCTTGGCACCTCCTTCAGGGGCAGGCGAAAATGTCGTTGCGCTGATCTTCGGTTTTCGACCTTCCAACGCGCTCCAGCGCCGTCGTAACGCGACTGCACAAATTCCTTCCCAACCGCTCTATTTTTCTCCGAACCCCGCCACATATGGCAGTTTATGCCCCGACGGATGTCGGGTAGCCGTGGGAGAAATTGTGAACGGTTTCAAGGGAGAGGTATCGTGGGTCTTAACACAAAACTTGTCGGGGCCGCGTTTGCGGTGCTCGTTTCCGCCGCCGCGGCACATGCTCAGGTGGTCGTCGGTTCCAAGATCGATACCGAAGGCGGCGTGCTGGGTAATATCATTCTCGCCGTTCTGAATGCCAACAACGTTCAGACGACCGATCGCGTGCAGCTTGGGGCGACGCCCGTGGTGCGCAAGGCGATCATCGCGGGCGAGATCGATATCTATCCGGAATATACCGGCAACGCCGCCTTCTTCTTCGAGAAGGCCGACGATCCGCTCTGGAAGGATGCGGCCAAGGGCTACGAGCAGGCGAAAAAGCTTGACTACGACGCCAACAAGATCGTCTGGCTGACGCCGTCGCCGGCCAACAATACCTGGGCGGTCGCGGTCCGCAAGGATCTGGCCGATGCCAACACTATCAAGACCTTCAGCGACTTCGGCAAATATGTCTCCGGCGGTGGCTCGGTGGTGCTTGCGGCTTCCTCGGAATTCGTCAATTCGGCGGCGGCACTTCCGGCGTTCCAGACGGCCTATGGCTTTACGCTGAAATCGGAGCAGCTGATCACGCTTTCGGGCGGCGATACGGCGGCGACGATCGCGGCGGCGGCAAACCAGACCAATGGCGCCAATGCCGCCATGGTCTATGGCACGGATGGCGGCATCGCGCCGTCCGGCCTCGTCGTCCTGCAAGACGACAAATCCGTCCAGCCCGTCTATCAGCCGACGCCGATCATTCGCGAGGCGGTGCTGAAGGAGCATCCGGAAATCGAAACGCTGCTGAAGCCGGTCTTCGAAAAGCTCGACCTTGTGACGCTGCAGGATCTGAACGGGCGCGTCCAGGTCGGCGGCGAGCCGGCCAAGGCGGTCGCGGAGGATTTCCTGAAGAAGAACGGCTTTCTGAAATAAGCTGCCGCGAAAGGGCCGGTTCCTTCTGGACCCGGCCGCAGCCGGGATGACGGGGATGGCCGTTTGAACATTCGCTTCGATAAACTGGGCGTGGTCATCGCGCTTCTCGTCGCCTATGGCACGCTTGTCGCACCGTTCGCGACGTTTCGCGCCAATCGCATCGTGCCGGGTGAGGCGAAATCGATCCTTGCGGCGCTGCCCGGCGGGGCGGGCGTTGTCCTCATCGGGCTCATGGTTCTCGCCGCCGCGGTCATCCTTCTGAAAACGCCGGCGCTGCTGCGGCTTGTCACCGCCGCGGTTGCGCTCGCCGCCATTGCGCTTTTCGTCGGCATGGCGGCGACGCATCTGACCCCGCCGGAAAACACGTATGCACGCGTATCGCCGGCATCCGGCTTTTGGATCCTGCTGTTTGCCTATGCGCTGCTGGCCGCCGATTCGATTACGCGGTTGAGGCCGCTACCGGTCGTGCGGGTTTTGCTCCTGCTGGTGACGCTCGGTGGCGCAGCCGTGATCTTGACGTCGGGGCTCTGGGACGGCCTGTCGATCCTCAAGGAATATGCGGGCCGCGCCGACGTTTTCTGGCTGGAGGCGGGCAGGCATGTGGCGCTGGCGCTCGGGTCGCTGTTTGCCGCGGTTGTCGCCGGCCTGCCGCTCGGCATTCTCTGCCACCGGGTCGAACCCCTGCGTGCCGGTGTGCTCAACACGCTGAACCTCATCCAGACGATCCCGTCGATCGCGCTGTTCGGCATCCTCATCGCGCCGCTCGGCTGGATCGCCGTCCATGTGCCGGGGGCTGCCGCGATCGGCATTCGCGGCATCGGTGCGGCGCCCGCCTTCGTCGCCTTGTTCCTCTATTCGCTGCTGCCGGTGGTGGCGAATACCGTGGTCGGGCTTGCCGGCGTGCCGCGCGAGGCCAATGAGGCGGCGCGCGGCATCGGCATGACGGACCGGCAGAGGCTTTTCGGCATCGAGTTGCCGCTCGCGATGCCGGTCATTCTCACCGGCATCCGCATCGTGCTCGTCCAGAACATCGGGCTTGCGACCATTGCGGCGCTGATCGGCGGCGGCGGCTTCGGTGTGTTCGTGTTCCAGGGGATCGGCCAGACGGCGATGGACCTGGTGCTTCTCGGCGCGGTGCCGACGGTGGTGCTCGCCTTTGCCGCCGCGATCGTGCTCGACGCCATCATTGAAATGACGACGCCGTCGAAAAACCAAGGCAGGACCGCATGATCGAGATCGACGGCATCACCAAGCGCTACGACGGCATCGCGGTCGTCGACAATGTGACGATGACGATTGCGCCGCGCACGGTGACGGTCATTGTTGGCACCTCCGGTTCCGGCAAGACGACGCTTCTGCGCATGATCAACCGGCTGGTCGAGCCGACCGCAGGTGCGATCCGTCTCGATGGTGAAGACAATCGCGCCATGCCGGGCTTCGAGCTGCGCCGACGGATCGGCTATGCGATCCAGGGGCACGGGCTTTTCCCGCATCGCACCGTCGCGCAGAACATCGCCACCGTGCCGGTGCTGCTCGGTTGGGACAAGGCGCGCATCGATGCCAAGGTGGCGGAGCTGTTGGCGTTGTTCCAGCTCGATCCCGCCGTCTTCGCCGCGCGGTTTCCACATGAGCTGTCCGGCGGCCAGCAGCAGCGGGTGGGGGTTGCGCGGGCGCTGGCGGCGGAGCCGAAGGTGCTTTTGATGGACGAGCCCTTCGGGGCGCTCGATCCGATCATCCGGGCAAAGGCGCAGGCCGATCTTCTCGATATCCAGAAACTTTTGAAAACGACGATCGTGCTGGTGACGCACGACATGGACGAAGCGTTTCATCTCGCCAACAAGATCGCCGTCATGGACAAGGGCGAACTCGTTCAATACGGCACGCCCGCCGAACTGGTCACAAATCCGGCGACGGAGTTCGTCCAGACGCTGATCGGCGCAAGCGAGCGGCCGTTCCGGCTCTTGTCGATCGAGACGGCTGGGCAGGCGGTGGAACCCGGGACTGCCGAGGGAACGCCTATTGGCGCGGAAACGAGCCAGCGGGATGTGCTTTCCGAATTGCTCTGGACCGGCCGAGATGCGTTGCCGGTGGCGGCGGCTGACGGCACGCTGCTTGGAAAGGTGACTTTGGAAGGGCTCGCCAGGCGCGCAGCAAAGCCTCAATGACGGCCTGGGTACCCTCTCTTCTGCGCGTTGTGCTGCTGGCGATCCTGCTTGCATTCCTGGTTTCGCCCGGCTGGTTCGAGCCGCTGTTGAAGCCGCTGGTGCAGGACAATGCGCCGGCGATCTATAATCAGGGCAGCTTGCTGACGCTGACGCTTCTGCATCTGCGCACCGTCGCGATCGCCACGATCGGCGCCATCATCGTCGCCGTGACGCTCGCCATTCTCGTCACGCGGTCCTTCGGGGCGGAATTCCTGCCGTTGTCGCGCAGCCTGGTGAATGTCGGGCAGACATTTCCGCCGGTGGCGGTGCTGGCGCTCGCCGTTCCAGCCCTCGGCTTCGGCGAGAAGCCGACGCTGGTGGCGCTGTTTCTCTATGGCCTCTTGCCGATCTTCGAGAATACGCTGACGGGTCTCACGACCCTTTCGCCCCCCGTGATGGAGGCGGCGCGCGGCGCCGGCATGACGGATCGCCAGCGTCTCTTCAAGGTGGAGCTGCCGCTGGCGATGCCGGTGATCCTGGCAGGCATTCGGTTGTCGGTGGTGATCAGCCTGGCCACCGCGACGATCGGCTCGACGGTGGCGGCAAAAACGCTCGGCGAAGTCATCATCGCCGGGCTGCAATCCAACAATATCGCCTTCGTTCTACAGGGCGGCCTGATCGTCGGGGCGCTGGCGGTGCTGATCTATGACGGGTTGTCGGCCATCGAGCGCGTTATGGCCCGCCGGGCGGGCCTGTAGATCACGTCAGTTGGTCGACTCGGCAATAACGCCGCGCGTTTGGCTGTTGTCCGCGTAAAATGGCTTACATGGGCTGGAGAAATACAGTTTGCCTCTTATTTCAGGGAGAAAACGGGAAACGAAGAGCGAAAGGACCCGCGTAATGGCAAAGAACACCATCTGCCTATGGTACGACAAGGACGCTGAGGCTGCCGCCCGATTCTACGCCGAAACCTTCCCCGACAGCGCAGTGGGTGCTGTCATTCGTGCACCTGGAAACTATCCATCAGGTAAGCAGGGCGACGTGTTGGTTGTTGAATTCACCGTCGCCGGTATTCCTTGTATCGGCTTGAATGGCGGTTCCGCGTTCAAACACAATGAAGCCTTTTCATTTCAGATCGCGACTGACGATCAGGAAGAAACCGACCGTTACTGGAACGCCATTGTCGGCAACGGCGGCCAGGAAAGTGACTGCGGCTGGTGCAAAGACAAATGGGGTGTGTCCTGGCAGATCACACCGCGCGCACTGACCGAAGCGCTTGCGGCAGGCGGTGATCAAGCAAAGCGTGCTTTTGATGCGATGATGACGATGAGGAAGATCGACGTTGGGGCGATCGAAGCTGCTCGGCGTGGTTGAGGCACCATCGCGCCGGAGTGTCCGCAACTGGCGGCGCAAAGCGGGCATCTGCCCGCCTTGAAGTTTGGGCTGGTGACAAATTGCAGCGGTTTATGTTGGGGTACCGGACCATCGCTCGAGATGTCATCCCTCCATAAGGCGCTGTCTTCCCGTCATCCTGGGCTCGACCCGAGGATGGTGAGAGGGAAACAGCTGCCTCGGTGATCTCGTAGAAATCTGGCGGACCCGATCAAACCTCGCGTGTCGATGCCGCTGTCACTGTCAGCGTCGTAAATCCGCTGATGGCGATTGCCGCCCGTTCGGGCACCGGGATGGCGCCGCAGAGGCTGCCGGTGGTGATGATCCGGCCCTTGGCAACGGTGTCCGTCAATGCGTTGGCAAAGGTGAGAAAAGGAGCCACCGGATCGCCGTTCGGGTGTTTTCCCGGACCGGGAAAGACGGTGTCGCCGTTTATCGTGACCGTCAGGGGCAGGGCTGCACCCGGCTCGAACACGGTCTCGCTCAGTTCTTCGCCAAGTACGTAGCCGGCATTGCCGAGGCGATCTGCGAGAAACAGCAGCGCCGGCGAGCGGCCGCCTTCGTCCAGTCGGTGGCCGAGGAATTCGACGCCGGAATAGATACCGCTCACGTATCCGAGAAGCGTTTCACGGGTATAGAGCTTGGCGCCCGGCGGCGGCAGGTCCTTGCCGAGGACGAAGCAGATTTCCACCTCCAGCGCATCGACGGCCGGTCGCTCGAAGCCGGCGTTGCCCGATGCGCTGGCATAGGTGACATGTGCCATGGGCGCGGAAACGGAGCTTCCGTCCGGGCGGATGGCGACCTTGTAGCCGGCTGTCAGCCAGCCGTTCAAAGCCAGCGTCTCGCTCTGCACGGCAAAGGCTTCGGCCGGGGTGCCGGGTTCTGCGAGCGTCGCCGAGGCCAGCCGAAGACCCCCTTTGTCGGCGTCCGACAGTTGGCGGGCAAGCATTGTCGTGGCGGAACTGGCGGGCATCTTTGTCTCCTGAACAAGCGGCGGTGCGCTGTTCTTTTCGATCATACCCGGCACAAAAGGAAAACCCCGGAATTGTTGTTCCGGGGTTTCCTCGTCGCGCAACCGGGAGAAAGAGTTACGCGGCCTGGACCTTCTTTGCGATCCGGGCCCATTCCGGGATCCACTGGCCGTGGGCGGCCAGCAGGTCGTCGGTGAGCGACCAGATCTGGTCGAGATCGAGCTCGGCGGCCGTGTGCGGGTCCATCATCGCGGCATGATAGAGGTGCTCGCGGTTCTCCGTCATCATCGCGGCGACAGTCAGCTCCTGCACATTGATATTGGTGCGGATGAGCGCCGTCAGCTGCGGCGGCAGGTCGCCGATGAAGGTCGGCTGGATGCCGTTCTCATCGACGAGGCACGGCACTTCGGCAGCGCAATTGTCCGGCAGCGACGTGATGCAGCCATTGTTGCGCAGGTTGCCGTAGATCACCGAGGGCTCGCCGGTCCACACCGAGTTCATGATCGAGGAGGCGTATTCCTTCGACTGAGCGACCTCGATCTTGTCGGCCGAGCGATAGGCTGCGGCCTGACCCTTCCACTTCTCGACCTGCTCGATGCAGCGCTTCGGATATTCGTCGAGCGGAATGCCGAATTTCTCGATCAGGTCCTCGCGGCCCTCCTTGATGAAATAGGGCGTGTATTCGGCGAAGTGCTCCGAGCTTTCGGTGACGAAATAGCCGAGGCGGGTCAGCATCTCGTAGCGAACCTTGTTCGGGCAGCGCGGGTTCCAGGTCGGTTTTGGCGCACGGCCTTCACGGTAGCCGCGGACGAGATCCGGATAGAGGTTGCGGTAGGAACCGTCCGGCTGGCGATGCTCGAACTTCAGGAAGAAGGCCATGTGGTTGATGCCGGCCGAACGGTAGCGGATTTCCTCGTAGGGAATGTCGAGATCTTCCGCCAGCTCCATCGCCGTGCCCTGCACCGAATGGCAGAGGCCAACCTGCTTGATCGTGGGGTATTTCTCGGCGATCGCCCAGGTGTTGATCGCCATCGGGTTGACGTATTGCAAAAGGATCGCCTCGGGGCAGACCTGCATCATGTCTTCGCAGATGCTCCAGAGATGCGGCACGGTGCGCAGGCCGCGCATGATGCCGCCGACGCCGAGCGTATCGGCGATGGTCTGGCGCAGGCCGTATTTCTTCGGCACTTCGAAATCGGTGACCGTGCAGGGCTCGTAGCCGCCGATCTGGAAGGCGACGACGACGAAATCGGCGCCGTCGAGGGCCTTGCGCTGGTTGGAATGCAGCTCGATGGTTGCCTTGGCGCCGAGCGTCGAGATCAGTTTTCTGACGACGACCTCGCTTTCTTCGAGCCGCTGCGGGTTGATGTCCATCAGCGCGATTTTCGCTCCCGAAAGAGCTGGGCGCTGCAGCACGTCGCCGACGATGTTCTTCATGAAGACGGTCGAGCCGGCGCCGATGAAGGTGATTTTGGGTTGTCTCGTCATGGAATAAGCCTCTTGTCTAGCGGATTATGCGGCCACTTCGAAGGCGGCTCTGACGAGCCGTTCGGTGTAGGCGGTCTTGGGATGGGATAGAACGTCTTCAACCGGGCCCTCTTCAACGATCTTGCCGTGCTGCATCACCACCACGCGGTGGCAGAGGGCGCGCACGACCTTCAGATCGTGGGAGATGAAGAGGTAGCTCAGTCCCTTCTCGTCCTGCAGCTTGCGCAGCAGTTCGATGATCTGCGCCTGCACCGAGAGATCGAGCGCCGAGGTCGGCTCGTCGAGCAGGATGAATTCCGGTTCCAGCGCGATGGCGCGGGCAATGGCGATGCGCTGGCGCTGGCCGCCGGAGAATTCGTGCGGGAAGCGCGACAGGATGTTGCTCGGCAGGCCGGCATTGTTCAGCGCCTCCTTCACCCGCTCCAGCCGCTCGTTGCGGGTCGCGCCGAGCTTGTTGACGATCAGTCCCTCCTCGATGATCTGGCCGACCGACATGCGCGGATTGAGCGAGGAGAAGGGGTCCTGGAAGACGATCTGCATGCGCGAACGCAGCGGCCGCATCTCGTCGCGCGTCTTGTTCTGGATCGGCTGGCCATCGAACAGGATTTCTCCGCCTTCCGCCGTCAGGAGCTTGACCAGAGCCTGGCCGAAGGTCGTCTTCCCTGAGCCGGATTCGCCGACGAGGCCGAGCGTTTCGTGGCGGTGAAGCTTGAGGCTGAGGCTGTCGACGGCGACGAGCTCCTTCAGCTGCGGCCTGAAGAAGCCGCCGGCCTTCAGCATGAAGGAAACGCGGACATTGCGGCCTTCGAGGATGGCGGCGGAATCGACCGGCATCGGATTGGCCATGCCCTTCGGCTCGGAGTTGAGCAGGTGGCGGGTATAGGGGTGCTGCGGGTTCTGGAAGAGCGCCGCGGTGGTGTTGTGTTCCTTCACCTCGCCGTTCTGCATGACGTAGACATAGTCGGAGAACTGGCGCACGACGGTCAGATCATGGGTGATCAGGATCACCGCCATGCCGAGCGTCTTCTGCAGGTCGCGGATGAGGTTGAGGATCTGGGCCTGGACGGTGACGTCGAGCGCTGTCGTCGGCTCGTCGGCTATCAGCACGTCCGGATTGTTGGCCAGCGCCATGGCGATCATGATGCGCTGGCGCTGACCGCCGGAAAGCTGGTGCGGATATTGGTTGAGGCGAGCCTCGGGGTCGGGAATCTGCACCTGGCGCAGCAGCTCCAGCGTCCGCTCCATCGCCTGTTTGCGGCTCATCTTCTGGTGAACGCGGATCGCCTCGATGATCTGGGCGCCGATCGTATAGACCGGGTTCAGCGAGCTCATCGGCTCCTGGAAGATCATCGAGATGCGGTTGCCGCGCAGCGCCCGGCGCTGGCGATCGGAGAATTTCAGGACGTTCCTGCCGTCATAGGCGATGCTGGATCGGTCCGACACCGTGGCGCGCTTGGTGAGCAGGCCCATGACGGTGCGGGCCGTCACCGATTTTCCTGAGCCGGATTCGCCGACGACCGCGATCGTCTCGCCGCGATAGAGCTGGAAGGAGACGTCCTTGACGGCATCGACCAAACCGCCCTCGACCTTGAATTTCACCGCCACGTGGCGTGCGTCGATGATCGGTGAGCCGACGGCGGCGGCATGGTCGTGCCGTTGTTCGGGTGCGAGTATGCTCAAATCCACGAGTGCCATGGGTCGTCTCCTCAGTACGGGTCGACGGCGTCGCGCAGGCCATCGCCAAGCGCATTGAACGCAAAGACGGTGACAAGCACGAAGGCCACGGGGGAAAGGATCCAGGGATAGGATCCGATGACGGAATAGGTGGCGGTGTCCTGCAGCATCAGTCCCCAGGACATCAGCGGCGGTTTCACTGCGAAACCAAGGAAGCCGAGGAAGGATTCCAGCAGAACGACATTGGGGATCGCCAGCGTCACGGCGACGATCACGTGGCTCATGACGTTGGGGAAGATATGCTGGAAGATGATGCGCCGGTCGGTGGCACCGATCGCCATTGCCGCCCGAACATAGTCGATGCGGGCCAGAGCCAGCGTCTTGCCGCGTACCTCGCGTGACATCTGCGCCCAGCCCAGCGCCGACATGACGACGATGACGAAGGCGAGGAAGACGTTGGTCGGCGCCGTTACCGGGATCAGCGAGGTGAGCGCCAGGTAGAGCGGCAATTGCGGGAAGGCCAGCACGAGTTCGACGAAGCGCTGCATCCAGTTGTCGAAGCGGCCGCCGAAATAGCCCGAGACCATGCCGACCGTGGTGCCGACGACGGTGACGATGAAGACCACCGTCAGCGCGATCATCAGCGAGACGCGGGAGCCGTAGAAAATACGGGACAAGACGTCGCGGCCGAATTTGTCGGTGCCGAGGAAATTGACCGGCGTACCGTCGACAGCGCCGAAGAAATGCCGGTCGGTGGGGACCAGGCCGAGAAGACGGTAGCTGAAGCCCTTGACGAAGAAGCCGAGGTTTTTCGGATTGGCGTAATCCGGCCCGATGATCGGCTGGAAGGTGATCGGGTCGAGCTCCGTGCCCTCGCCGACCTGATAGGTGCGCGGCCAGACGAGAATGCCCTCCTGATCGGTGATGCTGATCGTCTGCGGCGGGGCGAAGCCAACGCCTGTCAGCTTCGGATCAACCGGCGAAAAGAACTCGGCGAAAATCGTCATGATCATCAGCAGGCAGACGAGGATCAGGCCGATCATGCCGGTCCAGGACCGCTTCAGGCGGCGCCAGACGAGGGCCCGATACGTTTCGTTTCCGTGATGCGGTGCCGGCACCGGCACGGTGATGGCTTTTTCAACGTCGGCTTTCATGCGTGTGCTCCTCCACCAAGGCGAACCCGAGGATCGAGCATGGCCAAAAGCATGTCGGCGATAATGTTGCCGATGATGAGTGTTGCGGACAGGACCAGCATGAAGGTGGCGGTGACATAGACGTCGCCCACCCACATGGAGCCGACGATGGCAGGGCCGACGGTCGGCAGCGCGAAGATGATCGCTGTCTCGATCTCGCCGGTCAGCATGTAGGGCAGGACGACGCCCTGATACATGACCAGCGGATGCAACGCGTTCGGCACGGCATGGCGCAGGATGACGGCGCGTTCGGAAAGGCCCTTGGCCCGCGCGGTCTCGACATATTGGGCGTTCAGGGTGTCGAGCAGATTGCCGCGCATCACCCGCATATTGTAGGCGAGGCCGCCGAAGGTGGCGATGGCGATGACCGGCCAGACATGTTTCAGAAGATCGACGAACTTGTCCCAGGACCAGGGCGCACCGCCGTAGCGGGCCGAGTGGAAGCTGTTGATCTCGGTCACGTTGAAATGGAACACCATGATGTAGACGATGACCAGCGCCATCAGGAAGCGCGGCACCGTCATGCCGAGGAAGGAAATGCCGGATAGCAGGCTATCGACCCAGGAATATTGGCGGGTGGCGGCGAGAACGCCGAAGGTGATGCCGATCACCGAGGCGAGGATATGGCAGACGAGCGCCAGCGCTAGCGTTCGGGGCAGGCGTTCGCCGACAACGTCGGCCACCGGCTTGTTGTAGAAGAGGCTATGGCCGAAATCGCCGCGCGTCAGGATGCCGGTGATCCAGTTGACGTATTGCACGGGCAGGGGCTTATCCAGGCCGTTGGCGACCCTGTAGGCCTGCGCCTGGGCGTCGGCTTCCTCGAAGGATGCGCCGCCCTGGTTGATCATTTGCGAGCGGATATAGTCGCTGTAATCGCCCGGCGGTGCCTGGATGATCGCGAAGGTCACGACGCTCAGCACGATGAGCACGGGGATGGCGGATGCGATGCGCACAAGCAGAAATCGGAACATGGCTGTTGGGTTCTCTTGTGTGTTCAGGGGTCTGCCCCGGCCGCAATCAGTGGCGGCCGGCGCAAGCTCAACGAGGGATCAATTGATCGGGCCGCTTTCGCCCGGCTTGCCCGGCAGCTGCTGCGGGAACAGTTCGTAATCTCCCTGCTTGTCGGCAGCGACGGAGACCCGTTCGCGGATAATCGTATCCTCGGCCCAGTTGAACATGAAGATCGGGGCGCCGACCGGAATGTTCGCGAAGCGCTTGTTGATGATCAGTGCGCCCGGATATTCGGTGAGGCCAACCGTATCGACATTTTCCGTTGCGACCTTCTGATATTGCTTCATCAGTTCGGTGCGCTCGGTATTGTCGTTCGAGGCGATGAACTTGTTGACGATGTCGACGAGTTCCTTCTCATAGGGCAGGAGGTCGACCGTGCCGTCCGTGCCGGCGCGATGATGCCAGCTGGTGCGAGGCCCCATCGGAGCGAGCTGGGTGGTGTTCTGCACCACAGATGTCAGTTCCGGATCGTTGCGGCGGATTGTCCAGTCGAACTGACCGGCATTGTGCGCGTTGTCCTTCTTGGTGCCGTCGAGCGCGTTGAGCGTCACCTTCAAACCGAACTGCTCCATCTGGCCGATCACGCCTTCCGCAAGGTTGCGGTCGGTGCCGTAGTCGCCATTGCTCAGCAGCACGATCTGAACGTCTTGACCGCCTTCCGTTGCGGCTGGGAAGTTGACGAAACCGTTGCCGTCCGTGTCCTTCAGACCGGCCTTTTCGAGAAGCGCCTTTGCGCCTTCGAGATCGAAGGGATAGTAGACCGTCGATTGGCGGTCGTAGAAACTCGTGCCCGACGACAGGCCGCCGGGATAGATCGCCGTGAACGGGCCCTTGACGAGCGATTCCCCGATCTTCTTGCGGTCGAGCGCCATGGTGACCGCCTTGCGGAAGTCCTCGTTGCGATTGAGCTCGCGCACGGCCCCGCCGCGGGCATCTGGTTCACCCCAGCCGTTTGCGGAGAGATTCATGCGCAGATTGTAGCCGATCAGGCGGGCGCCGAAGGCAAGGCGTGCCGGGGCCACGTCGGACGCAGCGCGCTTGAGCGATTCAACGAAGTTTTCCGGTTGCTCGAGGTTGGAGAAGTCACCGGAACCGGCGATCGCCTGCACGTCGCGGTCTGCCCAGGTCGAGAGCTTGTAGTGCATCTCGTTGAGGTAGGGCAACTGATGGCCTTCCTCGTCGACCTTCCAGTAATAGGGATTCCGGCGCAGGACGATGATGTCGTCCGGCCGGTATGAGACCGGGACCCAGGCGCCCATGACGGGAATGTTCATGTATTCGGCCGGGAAGCCGTTCTTGTACTGGTCGTACGTCACATCCTTATTGTATTTGGGATGCTTGGTCTTCAGGATATGCGCCGGACCGGGGCAGAACGTGCCGTAAGCCATGGCATAGAGATATTGGCGGGGGAAGGCTTCCTTGAAGGTCCATTCGACGGTGTTGGCGTCAACGGCTTTCAGCGTCGTGCCTTCGCCGAAGGTTTCCGGGGTCGCTCCATTGAGCGGCGACACATTGGGATCGACGACATTGTCTTCCCAGTAGAACATCACGTCTTCAGAGCTGAACGGCACGCCGTCCGACCATTTGGCGCCTTCGACCAGATGCATGGTCAGCTTGTGGCCGTCTTCGGACCAGTCCCAGCTCTTGGCCAGGTTGGGCAGCGGCTCCACGTCGCTGGCTTCGACCTGATAGAGCGGCGCGGTGCGTGTCAGGCATTCGGATATGCCGATATCGATGCCGCCCCAGCCTTGCGTCTGGCCGGCCGAATAGTTCCACCCTTCCGGGCGGCCGCCGATGACATGGCGCATCGTGTCGCCATAGACGCCGATGCCGTCGGGCATGTTGCCGGTCTTGAAGACCATCGGCTCCTTCGGCAGGCGCTCGGCAACCGGCGGCAGCTTGCCGGTCTTGACGAATTTCTCGGTGACCCAATCCGGCTCTTTGTATTCCGGCAGCGCCTTGAATTCGAGGATCGAATCGCGCGGCACATAGGTGATCTTGCCCTGCGCCGGGAATGGCGGCTGCTCGGGCACGACCGTCGGCTCGGACGCCCAGGCCGTCACGGCGAATGCCGACACGCCCAATAGAAGCGCGGTGGTGGTTTTCAGATGGCGAAAGCGTTTCATTGTCGTTGTTTCTCCCTCATGCTTCAGGCCGGCCCGGTATGGGCGGCTCTCCTCCTAAAAGCACCCGGCGGGACGGCGTCATGCCGCCTGCCGGACGAGAGCGGGCAACGGATTGCCCACTCCCAGACCTGCCTCCTCCTCAGGAAAACGGGCCTCGCATATCTTGCTGAAACCTTTCAGCTCGCCGCTTTCAGTTTCGTTGCTTCCTTTTCGGCGCGCAGCTCCTCGACCGAACGGACCTCGCGGCGGGCAACGCCCTTCCAGTCTCGGGTCTTGACCGTGGCCTTGCTAAGCCGCTCCCTGGCGGCCGGGACGGCATGGGCATATTGCGGTAGCCATTCAGCCTGGGCGACCACCATTTCGTCGACCATCTGCCAGACCTCTTCCGGCGTGCAGATGGCGCCGACCAGCGGATCGTGCAGCACGGCGAGCTTCAGAAGATCGATATCGCCCGAGACGGCGGCATGGACCGACATGCGCTGGACGTTGATCGAGGAAATGCAGGTGGCGGCGCAGGCTTCCGGAAGCGTGACGCCGGCAACCATGTTGATGCCGAAGCGATCAACGAAGCCGGGCGATTCGATGATCGCGTCCGACGGCAGGTTGGTGATGACGCCGTTGTTCCTGACATTGAAATGGCCGCGATAGACGCGTCCGGTTTCCAGCGCTTCGAGAATGTGGCTGGCATGTTCGTTGGAGCGGCGGGCCGGGTCGATCGGCTTTTCAGCATCCTTGAGGAACTGCGGAAATTCGGTCTCGAACCAGTTGCGGGTTTCGGTCGAATAGCGCAGATAGCCGCCGGTTTCGCCATGGATCCAGTCGGACATATCGATCCAGCGGGTAATTTCCTCCGGCCGTTTGCGGTACCAGGGCAGGTATTCCGACAGGTGGCCGTTACTTTCGGTCGAATAGACGCCGAAACGCCTCAGAACGTCGATACGCAGTTTTTCCTGCTGAGAGAAAACCGGATGCGCTTCGAAGGCGGCGACCAGCTCGTCCTTGCCTATTCTGCGGCCCTTGACGCGCACATCGACGAACCAGGTCTGGTGGTTGATACCCGAGCAGATATAGTCAAGCTCGCCATCCTTGGCGCCGAGGATCTCCGCGATCTGTTCGCCGCCGTGCTGGACGCCATGGCAGAGGCCGATCGTGTCGACCTTGCCATATTCAAGCGCTGCCCAGGTGTTCATCGCCATCGGGTTGGCATAGTTGAGGAACTTCGCACCGGGTTCGGCAAGCTCGCGGATGTCCTTGCAGAAATCGAGGATCACCGGGATGTTGCGCTGGCCATAGAGAATGCCGCCGGCGCAGATCGTATCGCCAACGCATTGGTCGACGCCGTATTTCAAGGGGATGCGGATATCGTCGGCGTAAGCTGCGAGGCCACCGACGCGCACGCAGCTGATAATGTAGCGCGCACCCTCGATCGCCTTGCGGCGGTCGGTCGATGCGGTCACCTTGGCCGGCAGGTTGTTGGCCGCGACGATCTTGTCGAGGATCGATTTGATCATGCCGAGATTGTGCTCGCTCAAATCGGTGAGTGCGAACTCGACATCGCGGAACTCCGGCACGCAGAGAATATCGGTGAAGAGTTTCTTGGTGAAGCCGACGCTGCCGGCGCCGATAATGGCAATCTTGAAGCTGCTCATGCTGTCCTCGTGGCTGGTCATTCGGCCGGGAAAAACGGACAGGTAAAATCAATGCACGGGAAATGACGCGCTCTGGCGCTTTTCTCCTCCCAGCTCTCCCTGTCGATGCCGCTCCAACCCGGTCATCTTGCTTTGTTGAGGGTCATTATGCGTATTATATTCTTCACCGCCAGAGAGGTATTGTGCTTTCATGGGTAATTCTATGCTGAAACAGTTGATCGAGAATGGCCCCGTCATGCGGACGGTTTCGCTGCCGCGCGGACGCCACAGCCTGCACACCATGCCGACCAGCACGGGCTACGAGATCCGCACGGATTCAAGCTATGACTGGGATGGCCGAAAACGCGGCCAGACGCCGTTCACCGTGCTGCAGCACACGATCGGGGGCGCGGGCAATCTTCGCTACGAGAGCCGCAACTACCGGGTTCGCGAGGGCGAGACATTGCTCGTGCTCGTGCCGCACAACCATCGCTACTGGCTTGAACAGAACGGCCGCTGGGAGTTTTTCTGGATTTCGATGAACGGCGAGGAAGCCCTGCGCATCCACAAGGCCATTCTCTCGACGACCGGGCCGATCCTGAACCTCAAGCCGGATACGATCGATCACCTTGCCGATTGCAGCCTGAGACTGATTTCCGGCGGTGCCGACGCGCCGGGCAGTGCGTCGGCCATCGCCTACGAGGCGGCGATGGCGCTTTATGACGACGTGTTCGGGGCGCACCCGGTGTTCAGCCAGGAATACCGGACGATGCAGCATGTCATCGATCACATCATGGCCAATCTGGAGCATCCGCTTCCGGTTGAGAAACTGGCGGATGTTTCTGGCCTCAGTCGGGCGCACTTCTCCCGGGTCTTTGCGGCGAGCGAGGGCATGCCCCCGGCCGAGTTCGTGCTGCGCAAGCGGCTGCAGCGGGCGACCAAGCTCCTGACCAAGGCGGCGGATCTATCGGTAAAGGAAGTGGCGATCATGTCCGGCTTCGAGGATCCGAACTATTTTGCCAAGGTGTTTCGCCGCTATTTCGGCGCTAGCCCGACGGAGTTCCGCACAACGGGCATGTATTCCAGCGTTGCCACCAACGGCCGGGCGCCTGCGTCGTCAGCCGCTGAATAAGTCCGTTGGCACGGCGGGCCTTGGGTCAGAAATCAGTAAAAGAGATGCCAGGGCGTAAGGAAGGCGCGGCTCAATTCCTGATCGCGTTCCTGTTCGACCTCGACGGCTTCCTCCCGGTTCTTCCGCGACGATGTCTCGGCGCGAGCAGTCTTTTCCGGCTTGGCCGGAGGCGTCAGATAACCGAGCGTCATTCCACCGTGATAAAACATTCAGTTCTCCGCTGTTCCCTTGGATTTATTAACGGTTGTTAACACAATCCTGCCACGTTTGGTGAGACTGTCAATAGTCTATGAAAATTATGTCTTATTGCGACTTGCCGCATTCGGCAGCATGCAACTATCGCAAAATCCCTCGATCGCCGGAAAATAATATAATCTATAAATTTAATGATGATTGAAAATTCGATCCGACTTCGCCAGCAGGGACGGGCGTTCGTTGCTTGAGGCAAATGTGTCTTTCATGCGTAAATTCCGCTCCATGGACGAAACGGCAGAAGAGTGGACGCGCATGAACCTTGCCTTGCGAAATTCGATCAACCGGATCGCCCCGACACAGGGACAGACATTCGTGCATGTGGCTGATCAGGAGGCGCTGAAATCGGCCATGCGGCGGATGTCGGGTGGTGTGTCCGTCATTACCGCCGGCGTCGGCGACGAGCGCACCGGGGCGACCGTGACGTCCGCCACGGCCCTTTCCGTCGATCCGCCGACGATGATCGTCAGTATCAACCGCAGCTCTTCCAGCTGGCCGGTCATCAGCCGCTATCGCCATTTCTGCGTCAATATCCTCTCCGCCGAGCAGCAGGACGTTGCCGAGCGGTTTGCCGGAAAGGGTGGATTGAAGGGCACCGAGCGGTATGACGGGGCCGAATGGTTCACGCTCGCCAGCGGCGCTTCGGTCTTGCGCAGCGCGCTGGCCGGCATCGATTGCGAGGTCGACGAGGTGATCGAGCGGCACAGCCATGCCATTATTCTCGGCCGTGTCGTCTCGATCGTTGCCGGCGATGGCCCCTCGCTCGTCTACAGCAATGGCCGTTACGGCCGTTTTTCTCTGTAGCAACGGTAAGTGTGTTGCCGATGAGGGAATGTCCGTTCGCGGCCTCCCGCTACTGCATAATTCCTTAAATCGAAATCGATTTAAGGATAAAATTATGCAGCAGATTTTAAGTGTTACAGCGTCCTTTGCGCGTCATGTTTGACGCGCGGCGCTGTAAGCCTTGAAGCGTCGTGGATTAAACTTTAGCGGATCGACGACCTCAGCCTCGAAGCCTTTCGGCTGCGGTTCGCCGGTCAGCAGGTTTGCCGCGAGTGCCCCGAGCGCCGGAGAGGTCAGAATACCGTAGCCGCCTTGACCGGCCAGCCAGAAGAAATCGGGATGCTCCGGGGCAAAGCCGATGACCGGCAGCTTGTCGGGGGAGAAGCTGCGCATTCCGGCCCAGCTCTTGGCGATGCGGCGGACCGGAATAATGGTCGCCTCCTCGACGTAGTGTGCCGCCCAGGCGATATCGAGCTCTTCCGACTGCACGTCGCCCGGCGTGCACGGTGTGGCATCGGCCGGCGAGGCGAGCAACCGGCCCGCGTCGGGCTTCATGTAGAAATCCTCGTCGATCTCGCTGATCTCCGGCAGGCTCGACGCGTCGATGCCCTCGGGCAGGTCGACGGTGATTGCCGTGCGGCGGTGCGGAACGATGCCGAGCGCCTTCACACCGAAGATCTCCGCCATCGGATCGGCCCAGCCGCCTGCCGCGTTGACGGCAATTTTTGCCCGCACGGTGCCCGAAGAGGTCTCGATGATCCAAGCGCTCCCGTCATGCCGTGCCGAAACGACATCGTGGCGCTCCCGGATTTCCGTACCACAGCGCCGCGCACCTTTGACATAGCCCTGCAGCAGGCTTTCGACCTCGATATCCCAGAAGTTCGGATCGTAGAAGGCGGCCGCCGCATAGCCGGGTTTCAGGATCGGCGCCCGCTGCAGCAATTCCTCCTCTTCCAGCGGTTCGAGTTCTGGCGTGAAGGCCAGCTCGGCGCGAAAAACCTCTGCCAGCCGCGCGGCCTTTTCCGCATTGGCGATCATCACGCCACCGCGCTGCTTCAAAAGCGGGATGTCGGAGAATCCATCCGGCGGGTTGTCGAAGAAATCCTTGGCGATCGTCGCCAGCGCACAGACTTCATCCGCGTTATAGCGCAGCACGAATTCCGCAGCGGAGCGGCCGGTGCTGTGATAGCCGAGCGCCGTTTCCCGCTCCAGAACGACGACCGAACGGTGCGGGCTTAGGAAATAGGCAAGCGAGAGGCCGGCTATGCCGCCGCCGATGACCGCCACGTCGAAAGTCTGCATGGATGTGCTCCGCCCCTTGATCGGCGCGGCTCTCCGGAAGAATTCTCTGCCGGCTCCTGTTTTGCGCCTTTTTGTGCGAGGACTTTATGGATCTCTTTACCTCTGTTCAAATTTATAGTCGCAAAGGCGACTATAAGATTCATTGATGTTACGCGCCATGATCCAGCGGCTCGACGTCCTCGACAAGTTTGAGAAAAGCCGCCTCAGCCGGGTTAAGAATGGCATTGGGATTCGAAATGCGGAAAATATCCGTGGACGGCAGAAGGTCGTAGGGCGGCAATTGCCAGAGCTCGCCGGCCGCCAACCCCGGCGCCGCCAGATGGCAGGGCAGCATGCCGATGCCGATATTGGCCGCGATCAGGCGGATAACCTCTTCGACATTGCAGGAGACGGCGCGAACTTGCTGGCCAAAGGAGCCCATGGCACGCACGGCCGTTATGGCGTTCATGTGCTGCCCGCCGAGAACGTCTGCTATGAAGGCGATAAAAGGGTCACCACGAAGGTCGTTCAGCGCAGCATCCTTGACGCCGAACAACCTGTGGCCGCGGCCGCAATAAAGCGCATATTGCTCGCGGATGTGGAAAGCCTTGGTCAGGCCCTCGGGAATATTGCCGTCGCTGAGGCCGATGGTAGCGATGTTGCGCTCGACGGCGCTGATGACGCTGACCGTGGTTTCAACGGTGATGCTGATCGTCACCTTCGGGTGCAGGCGAAAGAAACGTTCGAGCCGCAGGTCCCAGGCGGGATTGTGCGCATGGCTGACCGAATGAATGCTGACATGGCCCGTCACGTCCTCGCCAGCCGTCTCGAGCGCGTTGGGCAGCCGCACGACGGCAGCGAAGATATCCTTGCATTGGCGATGCAGCTTCTCGCCGGCTTCCGTCAGGTCGAAGCGCCCGGGACGGCGGTCGATCAGCTTCTGCCCGACGGTCTGTTCCAGCCGTTTCAGCGCCATGCTGACCGCCGGCTGCTGCAAGAGCAGCCGGTTGGCGGCGGCGGTAATGCTGCCCTCCTCGACCACGACGACGAAAGTGCGCAGCAGGTTCCAGTCGAGATTGTGGGCGAAGCGTTCGAGGCGATTGTCTGGCATGGAGATCCCGCATGGCGTTTCGTTACGATATTCAGGATGGTGACCCCGGTGGCAAGCCGGCTTGTCCAGCATTCCCGGGGCGCATGAGGCAGTGCCGTATTTTCGTTTGTGTCGTTCCGCCCGGCTTGCCATAACCGTTTCAAGAAGGAAAGCGACGGGAGGAAGACATGGTTGCCAGACAGGAATTCCAGTGGGACGATCCCTTTCTTCTGGAGGACCAGCTTTCCGAAGACGAGCGGATGATCCGCGACACGGCGCGTGCCTATGCGCAGGAAAAGCTGCAGCCTCGGGTGATCGAAGCCTATCGAAACGAGACGACCGATCCATCGATCTTCCGCGAGATGGGTGAACTCGGGCTGCTCGGCGTCACGGTGCCGGATACCTATGGTGGCGTCGGTGCCTCCTATGTAGCCTATGGTCTCGTTGCCCGCGAAGTCGAGCGCGTCGATTCCGGTTACCGATCGATGATGAGCGTGCAGTCCTCGCTGGTGATCTACCCGATCTTCGCCTATGGCTCCGAGGAGCAGCGTCAAAAGTATCTGCCGAAGCTGATCAGCGGCGAGTGGATTGGCTGCTTCGGCCTGACCGAGCCGGATGCCGGCTCCGATCCGGGCGGGATGAAGACGCGGGCGGTGAAGACTGAGGGCGGTTATCGGCTGACCGGTTCGAAGATGTGGATCTCCAACGCGCCGATCGCCGACGTCTTCGTCGTCTGGGCGAAATCCGAAGCGCATGGCAATGCGATCCGCGGTTTCGTGCTGGAAAAGGGCATGAAGGGCCTCTCCGCACCGAAGATTGGCGGCAAACTGTCGCTGCGTGCGTCGATCACCGGAGAAATCGTGCTCGACAATGTCGAGGTTGCCGAGGACGCGTTGCTGCCGAATGTCGAGGGCTTGAAGGGCCCGTTCGGCTGCCTCAACCGCGCCCGTTACGGCATTTCCTGGGGAGCGCTGGGCGCGGCGGAATTCTGCTGGCATGCGGCCCGGCAATACGGCCTCGACCGCAAGCAGTTCGGAAAGCCGCTCGCACAAACGCAGCTATTCCAGAAGAAGCTTGCCGACATGCAGACGGAAATCGCCCTTGGACTGCAGGCGTCGCTTCGGGTCGGCCAGCTGATGGATGCCGGCCGCATGGCGCCGGAGATGATCTCGATCGTCAAGCGCAACAATTGCGGCAAGGCGCTGGACATCGCCCGCGCGGCCCGCGACATGCATGGCGGCAACGGCATTTCCGAGGACTACCAGGTGATGCGCCACATGGTGAACCTCGAAACCGTCAATACCTACGAAGGCACCCACGACGTGCATGCCCTGATCCTCGGCCGCGCCCAGACCGGGCTGCAGGCCTTCTTCTGAGCGCGGCGATGGAAACGCCGCTCAAGGGCCTGAAGGTTCTCGAACTGGCCCGCATCCTTGCCGGGCCCTGGATCGGCCAGACGCTCGCCGATCTTGGCGCCGACGTCATCAAGGTGGAGAGCCCGGCCGGAGACGACACGCGGACCTGGGGCCCTCCCTTTGTCGAGGGCGAGGGTGGCGAACATCTGGACGCCGCCTATTTTCATGCCTGCAACCGCGGCAAACGGTCGGTCGTTCTCGACTTCACCACCGAGGAGGGGCAGGAGGCGGTGCGACGCCTAGCGGCGCAGTCGGATGTGCTTCTGGAGAATTTCAAGGTCGGCGGGCTGGCGAAATACGGTCTCGATTATGAAAGTCTGAAGACGGTCAATCCGCGCCTGATTTACTGCTCGGTCACCGGCTTCGGCCAGGACGGTCCCTATGCCCACCGCGCCGGCTATGACTACATCATCCAGGGCATGAGCGGCATCATGGACCTGACCGGCGATCCGGGAGGCGAGCCGCAGAAGATCGGCGTCGCCTTCGCCGATATTTTCACCGGGCTCTATGGCGTCATTGCCGTGCAGGCGGCGCTTCATATGCGCGAACGCACCGGCGAGGGCCAGCAGATCGATATGGCGCTGTTCGACAGCATGACCGGGGTACTGGCCAACCAGGCGCTGAACTTCCTCGTCTCCGGAAAATCCCCGCGCCGGCTCGGCAATGCGCATCCGAATATCGCGCCCTATCAGGTCTTTCCCGTCTCCGACGGCCACCTGATCGTCGCCGTCGGCAACGACCGGCAGTTCGTCAAGTTCTGTGCGCTGCTCGGGCTGAACGATCTGGCGACGGACCCGCGCTACCTGACCAATGCAGCCCGGGTGAAACATCGCGACAGTCTGACGCCGCAGCTGGCCGCGCGGACGGCAACGTTCAGTCGCGACACGCTGCTCGCCATGTTGGAGGCAGCCGGTGTACCCGGCGGGCCGATCAACACGGTGGCGGACGTTTTCGCCGATCCGCAGATTGTCCATCGCGGCATGCAGATCGATACGCCGCACACCGGGTCAGCTTCGGGAACGGCGCCGGGCGTGCGCACGCCGATTTCGTTTTCAGATTCGGAACTGGCGCTGGAACGCGGTGCGCCGCGGCTTGGCGAACACACGGAGGAGGTTTTGGCCGAGATCGGGATGAGGCAGGGGGTATCCAACTAGGGATTGTTCCGTGGTAAACTATGTCTCTTTTTGGGGGATTGATTTATGCGGATTACAGTCGTTCTGGACGATGAAATGTTTGCCAAAGCGCAGGCCTTTACAGGACTTACGAAGAAATCGGCAGTCATCCGGCACGCGTTGTAATCCCTCATACATAGTGAGGTCTCAAAAAGGCTGGCGGAGCTTGGCGGCAGTCAGCCGGATTTGGAATATATTCCAAGGCGACGCCCTTGGACCGACGAGGATGCTTGATTGCGACCACCCCCAAGTGGTCGCCTCAAATATTCCCCATGCAGAGATATTTCATTTCCAGATAGTCCTCCGCGCCATGGCGGGAGCCTTCGCGGCCGATGCCGGATTGTTTGAGGCCGCCGAAGGGGGCGGCTTCGGAGGACATGCGGCCGGTATTGATGCCGATCATGCCGTATTCCAGCGCTTCTGCCACGCGCCAGACCTTTTTCAGTTCGGTCGCGTAGAAATAGGCGGCAAGGCCATAGATCGTGTCGTTGGCCTGCAGGATGACGTCTTCCATCGTTTCGAAGCGGATGATCGGCGCCACTGGACCGAAGGTCTCGTCGCAGGCGACCAGCATGCTCTTGTCGACGTTGGAGAGCACGGTCGGCTCGAAGAAGGCACCGGAGACGCGGTTTCCGCCGCAAAGAAGGGTCGCGCCTTTTGCGGTGGCGTCGTTCACATGCGCCTCGACCTTCCGGATCGCCCGGTCATCGATCAGCGGCCCGATCGTGACGCCGGGCGAAAAGCCGTCGCCAACCGAAAGCTTGCCGACCTGCGCGGCCAGCTTTCGGGCGAACTCGTCGTGGACGCCGCTCTGCACGTAAATGCGGTTTGCCGAGGTGCAGGTCTGGCCGGCATTGCGGTATTTCGCCTGGATGGCGCCGTCGACGGCCGCATCGATGTCGGCGTCGTCGAAGACGATGAAGGGCGCGCTGCCGCCGAGCTCGAGGCTGATTTTCTTGATCTGGTCGGAACATTGCCGCATCAGGATGCGGCCGACTTCGGTCGAGCCGGTGAAGCTGATCTTGCGCACCTTGGGATTGGCGCAAAGTTCGCGGCCGATCGCATCGCCTTGCGAGGCGAGGATGAGATTGAAGACACCCTTCGGAAAACCGGCGCGGATCGCCAGCGCATGCATGGCAAAGGCCACCAGCGGCGTCTGTTCGGCGGGCTTGAGGATGACGGTGCAGCCGACGGCGAGCGCTGGCGAAATTTTTCGCGCGACCATGGATGCCGGGAAGTTCCAGGGCGTGATCGTCCCGACGACACCGACCGGCTGCTTGATCACCAGCATGCGTCGGTCTGTCGAAGGCGCGGGAATGGTCTCGCCATAGACGCGTTTGGCTTCTTCCGCATACCATTCGATATAGGCTGCTGCGTGCTGGAGTTCGGAGCGGGCCTCGGAGAGCGGCTTGCCCATTTCCGCAGTCAGGATCGCTGCGAGATCATCGATGTGGGTGATGACGAGGTCATGCCAGCGGCGAAGAATGGCGCTGCGGTCGCCGGCAGGGCGTTCGGCCCAGGGAAACTGGGCCGCGTAGGCGTCGTCTATGGCCGTTCGTGTTTCCGCCACGCCCATATCGGGCAAGGTCGCGAGCAATGTTCCGTTCGAAGGATTGCGGACATCGAACGTGCTGGCTGCAGCCGCTCCGGTTGCATTGACCAGCCCGAGCAGGCGCGGCTCCTTCACATGGGCGATCAGCGTCTCGGTAAAGATCATCGGTGATCCTTTCTGGCGGTCCACGCATCGAGGGGCGCGGGGCGGCACGTGTCGCCGCGGGACGATGCCGATAGCCGATAAACACGGCCGGGTCCATCAGGCAGCAGCAGAACGGCTGCCCGATGTGATTTTCAATAACGTCCAGTCCGCCTCAGGCTCGCGCTTCCATGATCGACGCTTCGAGAATGTCGAGCGCTTCGGCGAAGACCTCGTCCTGGATGGTGATCGGCGCGAGGAAGCGGATGACATTGCCGTGCACCCCGCAGGTCAAGAGGATGAGCCCCTTTTCAAGAGCGATCAGGCGCACGCGGTTGGCGAAATCGGCGCTCGGCAGATTGGTCGTCACGTCGTTGAACTCGACGGCGTTCATGAAGCCAGGACCGCGGATATCGACGATTTCCGGTGCCTGTTCGCGAATGGCGGCGAGGCGCTGCTTGAGGCGGCTGCCCAGCTGTTCGGCGCGTTCGCAAAGCTTTTCGTCCTTGATGATGTCGAGAACGGCGTGGGCAGCGGCGATGCCGATCGGACTGCCGCCATAAGTGCCGCCGAGGCCGCCCGGTGCCGGCGCGTCCATGATTTCCGCACGGCCGGTGACGGCGGCGAGCGGGAAGCCGCCGGCAAGGCTTTTCGCCATGGTCATCAGATCGGCTGCCACGTCGTGGTGTTCCATGGCAAACAGCTTGCCGGTGCGGGCAAAGCCGGTCTGCACCTCGTCGGCGATCAGCAGAATGCCGTGCTGGTCGCAGATTTCGCGCAGGGCGCGCATGAAGGATGCGGGCGCCGGATAGAAGCCGCCTTCGCCCTGCACGGGCTCGAGGATGATGGCGGCGACACGGGCCGGATCGACATCGGCGGCGAACAGCTTCTTCAGGGCGGCGATCGACTGCTCGACGCTGATGCCATGCAGTTCGATCGGGAAGGGGGCGTGGAAAACGTCGCCCGGCATCGCGCCGAAGCCGACCTTGTAGGGGACAACCTTGCCCGTCAGCGCCATGCCCATGAAGGTGCGGCCATGGAAGCCGCCGCCGAAGGCAACGATGGCCTGGCGGCCGGTTGCGGCGCGGGCGATCTTCACCGCATTTTCAACGGCTTCGGCACCCGTGGTGACGAAGATCGTCTTCTTGGCGAAATTGCCCGGCGCCAGCGCATTGAGGCGCTCGGCGAGATGGACATAGCTTTCGTAAGGCACGACCTGGTGGCAGGTGTGGGTGAAGCGATCGATCTGCGCCTTGACAGCCTCGATGATGCGGGGATGGCGGTGGCCGGTGTTGACCACGGCGATGCCGGCGGCAAAATCGATGTAGCGATTGCCTTGCTTGTCCCAGATTTCGGAATTTTCCGCCCGGTCTGCATAGATCTGCGTGGTCATGCCCACGCCGCGGGAAATGGCTGCATTCTTGCGATCGGTCAAACTGGTCACGGTGGTCATCCTGAGGTGCGAGGAACATAATTTTGCAAATCCTATATTTTTTCTGTAGGTTTGCAAATTAATTATAGTGATCGAGAATACAGCATTTGTGATGCTTTTTCTTGTCACCCGACCGCATGTGTGGCTACATTGATGCCGCGAGCATTGAACGAATATTTTTCTAACACTTCGAGCACTTAGGATTTTCGCGGCGATGCTGGACAGGCCCATTTCCGGGTCGGCGTCGTATCATTGTAACGCGTAGCAAGAGGAGAATGATGCCATGACTGCAGATGCCATTATCCGTGCCCGCATCGATTCCGCAACAAAACAGAAAGCCATTGCGGCGCTGGACGCCATGGGGCTTTCGGTTTCCGACGCTATCCGCCTCTTGATGCTGCGCATTGCCGAAGAAAAGCGCCTGCCCTTCGAACTGAAGGTGCCGGACGGCGCCCCCGTGCTTCCCGGAGATCGCGGTCCGCGCCATCTGGACAGCGGCGAAGACCTGTTTCACGATCTGGAACATTGACGGCATGAGAATTTCGTGTGGTGGCCCATGAGCGATGCCATCCCAGTTCGGTACAAGGTCGCGGAGGCGGCCCGGCTGGCCGGCGTCTCGGCATCGACCTTGCGGCTCTGGGAGACGCAGGGGCTCGTCGTGCCGGAGCGCTCCGCTACCGGACACCGGCAATACAGCGAGAGCGACGTCGCCCAGTTGAAGCGCGTCTCCTGGTTCCGCGCCGAGCGCGGCCTCAATCCGGCAGCCATTCGTGAAGCGCTCGAGGCAGAAGCCGGCGAGCCGGACGACGCCACTGCCGCCGCAGATACAAGTCCGGCATCGCAGGTCGGACGCAAGCTCAGGAGCCTGCGTCACGCGGCAGGCAAGACGCTCGAGCAGGTGGCCGGCGATATCGGCATTGCAGCTTCCGTTCTCTCGACGCTGGAGCGCACCTCGCAGGGCGTCTCCGTCGCGGTGCTGCACAATCTCGCCGAATATTTCGGGACAACCGTTTCCAGCCTTTCCGGTGAGGACGAACCCGATATCCGCGCTCTTGTCCGATCCGGCGAGTGGCGGACCTGGCCGCGCACGACGCCGGGCGTGACGGTTCAGCTGCTGGCCGAAGGCCGCAACCAGATGGATTGCCACCGGTTCGTGCTCGAACCCGGTGCCTCCAGCGAAGGTGCATACAAGCATGAAGGCGAGGAATTCGTCTATGTGCTGTCGGGACGGGTGGAGTTCGTGCTTGATTCCGATCAGTTTTATGATCTGAGCGCCGGCGACTCGCTCTATTTCGAGAGCCGCCGCCATCATGCCTGGTCGAACCGGCATGACGGCGAGACGGTGCTTTTGTGGATCAACACGCCGCCGACATTCTGACACGTCTCAACTGGTCTTTTGCGCCCAAGACAATCAAGCCGGTTTATACCGGCTATTGTCATTATCTATTTCGTTTATGTGCCCGCCAAGCTTACAGTTTCCGGGAAGTACCGAAAAACGGTGCGCAACAAGGGGAACTGAAAGATGAGACAGATGATCATCGCACTGGCGCTCGCCTGTGCCGCCACTTTTTCCGTGGCACCGGCGAATGCAGCCGAAAAGTTGAAGATCGGCACGGAGGGCGCCTATCCTCCGTTCAATTTCGTCGATTCCGCCGGCAAGATCGGTGGCTTCGACGTCGATATCGGCCTTGCGCTTTGCGCCAAGATGCAGGTCGAATGCGAGGTGGTGGCACAGGATTGGGACGGCATCATTCCCGGCCTGATCGCCAAGAAATACGACCTGATCATCGCCTCGATGTTCATCACTGAGGAACGCAAGAAACAAGTGTCCTTCACCGACCCCTATTACCTCGCCGCCATGACCCATGTGGTGCCGAAAGGCTCGGGCATCACCGAATTCACCAACGAGGCGCTGAAGGGCAAGGTGATTGGCGCGCAGTCCGGCACGACGCAGGCCGACTTTATCGCCGCAGCCTATCCAGATACCGAGATCAAGCTCTATCCGACGCAGGACGAAGCCAATCTCGACATGGTCAACGGCCGCCTCGACATGCAGGTCGGCGACATGCTGCCGATGCTCGATTGGGTTACCAAGAATGATGACGGCAAATGCTGCGAACTGATCGGCACACCGATCACCGACCCGAAATTCGTCGGTGAAGGCGTCGGTATCGCCGTGCGCCAGGATGACAGTGATCTGCGTGAAAAGCTGAACAAGGCGTTGGCCGACATTCGCGCCGATGGCGCCTACAAGACGATCAACGACAAGTATTTCACCATCGACGTCTACACGATGAAGTAAGCGATCGGTCCCCGGAAACGGGCTGGCCGGAAGTGTCGTGCGCAGGCAGCCGATCGCGCCGCAAATGCGTTCAGCTCATTGTCAGTTTCGACGGCCACTCCCCTGATGTCGAAATCATCAGGAGATGGGCAACCAGCGCGAGGCTAACGCGCCACGTCGATGACGACGCGGCCGCGGATCGTGCCGGCGACGATGGCGTCTGCCCGTTGTGGCAGGTTCGACAGTGGCTCGACCGTCGTCATCGTCGCCAGAAGCGCGCGATCGAGGCTCTCTGCCAGGATCGTCCAGGCCTTGTCGCGTTCCGCATGCGGCGCAGTCACCGAATTGATACCGGGCAGGGCAACGCCGCGCAGGATATGCGGCATCACGGTTGTCGGCAGGTCGGCGCCGCCGGCAAGGCTGCAGGCGGCGACCGCGCCGTTCTGGACGGTCTGCGCCAGCACATTGGCGAGCGTGGTCGAGCCGACGGAATCGATGGCGCCGGCCCAGCGCTCCTTCTGCAGGGCGCCGCCCTTCTCCGCCAGTTTCGGCGCGATCGACAAAGCCGGTTGCACCGAGCTGCGGAATTTTGTCGGCGGACAGTGGTTGCTGGCTTCTAAATAACCCATTGAATCGACAGGTGATTATCGGCACTATTGCGAGAATATAGGGTGCGGTTTTACTTGCGAAATTACGTATAAAGGTAATCTGAATTTGCATTTTATCTGCCATGCTTGCCGCGCAAGGCAGGTTTGCCCTTCCCTCTCTGGTGAAATACATGAAGAGCTGCTATCAGACGCTCGCAACAATCCTATGGAGCTTATCATGTTTTCGCAGCGCAAGCTGTCGAACCCGTCTGATCGCGGTTTTGTCCAGATGATCTGGAACGCGATCCTTCTCGTTCAGACCCGTGAAACGTCCTCTTTGATGACGGGTCGCGACCGCTAGGCAGAAGCAGCGGCCGGAAACGTCACCGAGGCTTTCAGCCCCTTGCCATCCGGCCCTTCGCCCAGCGTGAGATGTCCGCCGAACAGTCCGGCGATTTCTTCGACGATCGGAAGTCCCAACCCCATTCCCGGTGCTTCGCCGCGTCCGCCGCGCGCGAAACGCTGGCGCACGACCTGCCGGTTCTGCGGCGGAATACCCGGGCCGTTGTCTTCCACCTCGAGTCGGACGGCGCTGTCTTCATTTTCCACCCGAACGGTCACTTCCGCGCCCTTGCCGGCATAGGCGATGGCGTTTTCGATCAGGTTTCGCAGAAGTTCGCCAATCAGGAGGGGTTCGGCGCGGATCAGCGCCTTGCCCTTGCCCTCGAAGCCGAGATCGACGCCCGCGTCGCCGGCGCCGGGCACGCGATCGCCGGTGACCTGCTGCGCCAATGACATCAGGTCGATGATCTCGAGCGGTGGTGGCTCCGTCGAGCCGGCGGCGTCGATCTTTGCCATCAGGAGCAGTTGCGCGAGGATGCGTTCGGCATGCGCGACGGCCTCATCGCCCTTGCGCGCCGCGGCCTGCGCTTCCTCCAGCGTCGTAGCGCGGGCGGAAAGGGCAAGCTGGGTGCGGATGATCGCAAGCGGCGTGCGCAGCTGATGGCTGGCATTGCCGGAGAAATGCCGGAGTGCATCGAGTGCCGATTGTAGCCGCACCATGAAGGAATTGACCGTCTCGACCAGCCCCTCGACTTCGCTCGGCACCGATTGTTCGATCGGGTGCAGATCATCGGGGCTGCGCTCGGCAATGGCGTCTCCCAGACGATAGAGCGGCCGCAGCGAGAAGGTCACTGCGATCCAGACGATCGCTGCGGCGCCGAGGATCATCACCAGCAAGCGCAGAGCCGAACGCAAGAGAATGGCCTGCGTCAGTTGCCGCCGCGCGATCGTCGTCTCGGCGACGGTGACGACGAAGGGTACCGAGTTGATGCCGGTGGAGGCCGAGCGCTCCAGCGCCGCGACCCGGATCGGCTCGCCGCGGAACTGCGCATCGGCATAGACCGCGGACTGGCCCTTCATGTCGGTGATCGAGGGCAGGTTCTGATAGCCGGTGATGAACTGGCCGGGCGGCCCGTCGACCCGGTAGAAGACACGGTCCTGCGCCGCCGAGGTCAGCATTTCCAGCGCGACATAGGGGATGTCCACTTCGAGCGAACCGTCTTCCGCAACCACGACCCTCTCGGCAATCGCCAGCGCCGAGCCGGCAAGCACACGGTCAGAGACGACATTCGCCGTCTTCACCGCCTCGCGATAGGTGTCGATCAACGCCAGGCAACCAATGACGACGGTCGAGATCAGCAGCCAGGCAAGCAGCCTGCGGCGCAGCGAATAGCCGGCCCGCGCCATCAGCCGTCCGCCATCTTGTCGAGATAATAGCCGATGCCGCGCGCTGTCCTGACCGTCAGCCCGTGCGGTGCCAGCCGCTTGCGCAGCCGGCTGACATATTGCTCGATGGCATTGGCGCTCAGATCGTCGTCGAAGGCGGTCAGCGACTGGATGATTGCCTCCTTGGCAACGACCTTTCCGGCGCGCATGAACAGGATTTCCAACAGGCCAAGCTCGCGGGCCGGAATATCGACGGTGATGCCGCCGGCGGAAAAGGTGCGGGAATTGAGGTCGAAGGAAACCTTGCCGTAGCTGACGAGGGAGGAGCGAAGCCCTGCCTGCCGGCGCAGCAGCACCCGGACACGGGCCTCGAATTCGCTGACGTCGAAGGGCTTGATCATATAGTCGTCGGCGCCGAGATCGAGGCCGCGGATTTTCTCCTCCTGCGTCCCCCGCGCCGTCAGGATCAGTACCGCCGCCTTGTTTTGCCGTGCCCGCATCGAGCGCAGCACATCGAGCCCGTCCATTTCCGGCAGGGTCAGGTCGAGGATGACGAGATCGAAATTTTCGGTCGCGATCACCGCATCGGCCGATGCGCCGTCGCTGACGACATCGACCGCATAACCGCTGCCGCGCAGGATGGCGACAAGCCCTTCCGAAAGCGCCGTATTGTCTTCGACCAGTAGTATCCGCAAATCCGCTGTCTCCCTGAGGGCACTCTAACGGGCGGAGTTCGGCTTGTGAACGGCTCGGGGCTGCGGCAATATCGTTTTATGCGTTTCCTTCTCTGTCTCAGCTTTCTCTGTGGAATCTCCCTGCCCGCCGCCGCCGAGCCGGTCGTTTTTCCGGCGCTCTCGGGCAATGCGGCTGCCCCGACCGTCGTCGTTTATTCCTCGCTCGATGAACCACTTGCCAGGCCGATGATCGTTGGCTTCCAGGCGGCCAATCCGGATGTGGCGGTGCGCTACGAGGATATGCTGACCGGTGAGATCTACGACCGGATCGTCAAGGAGACCGATGCGGGCGAAAAGACCGCGGACTTCGCCTTTTCTTCGGCGATGGATCTGCAGGTCAAGCTCAGCAATGACGGCTACGCCCAGCGCAGCGATCTGCCGATGAGCGCCCGCTGGCCCGACTGGGCCAATTGGCGCAACACGGCCTATGCGCTGACTTTCGAGCCGGCCGTCTTCGTCTATCACAAGCCAAGCTTCACAAAGGAAAAGCCGCCCTCGACGCGGGCCGAGTTCGTCGATTATCTCAAGCGTCAGGGAAGCGCGGTCTATGGAAAGATCGGCACCTACGATATCGAGCGGTCCGGAGTCGGTTTCCTGTTCATGGCGCGCGACCAGGAGCAGTTCGGCGACATCTGGTCGGTGATCCAGACGATGGGTGCTGCAGGCGTCAAGCTTTATTCCACCAGTTCGGCCATTCTTGAGCGGGTCTCCGACGGCCGCTTCGTTCTCGGCTACAATATCCTCGGCTCCTATGCCGCCGATTGGGCCTCGCGCCACCCGGATGTCGGCATCGTGCTGCCGCGGGATTACACCGTCGTCATGTCGCGCATCGGGCTGGTGCCGCAGGCGGCCGCCTCGCCCGATCTCGGCCGGCGCTATCTGGAATTCTTCATGTCGAAAGAAGGCCAGACGATCATGGCGCGCGAATTGCAGATCCCCGCCGTCAGCCCGGATGTCGCCGGCGTCAATACTGCCAATACGATGCGGGAGATGCTCGGCGCGCAGTTGCGGCCGGTTCCGGTCAGTCCCGGCCTGATGGTTTACCTCGATCAGGTCAAGCGGGCGCGGCTGATCGCCCGCTGGAACGAAGTTTTGCGCCTCCAGTAGACGAAGAAGCAAAATTAGCGGAGATTAATCTGGCAAGGTTCCGTTCGATGTCAGGTAGATGACAGCTTTCTGTGGTGCCTTGCAGTTCTTCATCGTCCGTGGAGGCGGATGATCGAGGCGAATGGGAGGAGTTTCACCAGACCCGGCGTCGTTCAGCTCAGGAAGCGAACGCGTCCGATTCAGAGTGAACCAACCCCGTCCGCAAAGATGAACACTGCGCGCCAGATAACGAGCGCGCCTGACGGAGGACTAATCTTGAAACAGTTTTTTCTGGCATCCATTCTCGCCGGCGCTCTCGCCCTGCCGGCCTTCGCCGCTGACTACACCATCATCGCGCCTGCGAACCCCGGCGGTGGCTGGGACCAGACCGCACGCTCGATCCAGACCGTGATGCAGCAGGAAGGCATTTCCGGCAACGTTCAGGTGCAGAACGTGCCGGGCGCCGGCGGTACCATCGGCCTTGCGCAATTCGCCAGCCAGTCGAACGGCAACCCGAACGCCCTGATCGTCGGCGGCTACGTCATGGTCGGCGCCATCCTCACCAACAAGTCGCCGGTAACGCTGGATGATGTCACCCCGATTGCACGCCTGACCGGCGAGTACGAAGCGATCGTCGTTCCGGCGGATTCGCCGCTGAAGACGTTCGGCGATCTGGTCGACGCGCTGAAGAAGGATCCGGGCGCGGTGTCCTGGGGCGGCGGCTCGGCAGGCGGCGTTGACCATATCGCCGTCGGCCTCATCGCCAAGGCTGCTGGCGTCGATCCGACCAAGATCAACTACATCGCCTTCTCCGGCGGCGGCGAAGCGCTTGCCGCCATTCTGGGCAGCCAGGTGACGGCCGGTATTTCCGGTTATGGTGAGTTCGAAGCGCAGGTGAAGGCAGGTACCCTTCGTCTGCTGGCCGTTTCGAGCGCCGAGCGCATCGCCGGCGTCGATGCGCCGACCGTCAAGGAAAGCGGTCTCGACGTGGTCGTGCAGAACTGGCGCATGGTTGCCGCGGCTCCCGGCCTGACGGACGAGCAGAAGGCTGCCGTTTCGACCGATATCGAAAAGTTGGTCAAGTCCGCCAGCTGGCAGGAAACCCTGAAGACCAAGGGCTGGCAGGATACCTACCTCGCCGGTGATGCCTTCAAGGAGCAACTCGCCAAGGAAATTTCGTCAACCGAAACCGTCCTCAAGGACATTGGTCTGGTAAAATGAGCAAGGGCCACACCCCTTCGACGGAAACGCGCCGCCCTGACAGGGCGGCGCTTGCCATCGCCGTCTTCCTCGCGGCCCTCGGCGGCCTGATCTTCTGGGATGCATCGCGGCTTGCGAGCACGGGAGGCTATTCCGGCATCGGCCCCGCCACTATCCCGTTTGTGATCGCCGGCGGATTGCTGATCTTGGCGGTGTGGACCGTCTTTGAAGCGCTGCGCGGCGATTTTCCGGCGCGCGACCGCCAGGAATTCGGCCCTGTCGTCTGGATCGTCGGCGGCCTTGCCGCGCAGATGCTGCTTTTGAAAACGCTCGGCTTTTCGATCGCGACCGGCCTGCTCTTTGCCGCAACGGCAGCAGCCTTCGGCAAGCGCAAGCTGTGGATGACGATTCCGGTTGGCATCCTGCTCTGTCTCGGCGTCTGGCTGATCTTTGCCGGGTTGCTGCAACTGTCGCTGCCCGCCGGTCCGCTCGAACACCTGTTTTGGTAAGGCCCTGACATGAATACATTCGATTTCCTGTTGCAGGGCGTCCTCGTCGCCGCCCAGCCGATGAACCTTCTCTACGCGCTGATCGGCGTGACGCTCGGCACCGCTGTCGGCGTATTGCCCGGCATCGGCCCGGCGCTCACTGTGGCGCTGCTCCTGCCCGTGACCTACAAGCTCGATCCGGGCGGTTCGCTCATCATGTTCGCCGGCATCTATTATGGCGGCATGTATGGCGGTTCGACCACTTCGATCCTTCTGAACACGCCGGGCGAAAGCGCGTCCATCGTCACCGCGCTCGAGGGCAACAAGATGGCCCGGGCCGGGCGCGGCGGACCGGCATTGGCCACCGCGGCGATCGGCTCTTTCGTGGCCGGATTGATCGCGACCATGGCGCTTGCCTTCATCGCACCTTTCGTCGTCAAGCTGGCGCTGGTTTTCGGCCCACGCGAATACTTCGCGCTGATGGTGCTTGCCTTCGTCACTGTCTCCTCGGCTTTCGGCGATTCGACGCTGCGCGGGCTGACCTCGCTGTTCATCGGCTTTGCACTCGCCATCATCGGCATCGACCAGCTGACCGGCCAGACGCGTATGAGCTTCGGCGTTCCCGATCTGCTCGACGGGATCGAGGTGACGACGCTGGCGGTGGCGATGTTCGCCATCGGCGAATCGCTCTATATCGCCGCGCAGGGGGATCTCGGCCCCGACAAGGTCGAAGCGGTCAAGGGATCCGTCTGGATGAACGCCCAGGATTGGGGGCGCTCCTGGAAGGCGTGGCTGCGCGGAACGGCAATCGGTTTCCCGATCGGCGCGATGCCGGCGGGCGGCGCTGAAATCGGCACGTTCCTCTCCTATGCCACCGAAAAGCGGCTGACCAAGTATCCGGAAGAATTCGGCAACGGCGCCATCGAGGGTGTCGCCGGTCCGGAAGCGGCCAACAACGCCTCGGCTGCCGGCACGCTGGTGCCGCTGCTGACGCTCGGCCTGCCGACCACGGCGACCGCGGCAATCATGCTCGCCGGTTTCCAGCAATACGGCCTGCAGCCCGGCCCGCTGTTGTTTGCGACCAATCCGCAGCTCGTCTGGGGCCTGATCGCCAGCCTGCTGATCGCCAACTTCATGCTCCTGGTGCTGAATCTGCCGCTGGTCGGGCTCTGGGTGAAGCTTCTGACGATTCCGAAGCCGTGGCTCTATGCGGGCATCCTGCTGTTTGCAACGCTCGGTACCATCGGCGCCAACCCGTCGGTGTTCGAACTCGGCATGCTGCTCGCCTTCGGCCTGCTCGGTTATGTCATGCGCATCTTCGGCTATCCGATCGCACCGGTCGTCGTCGGCCTGATCCTTGGGCCGCTCGCCGAGCAGCAGCTTCGCCGGGCGCTGTCGATCAGCCAGGGTGATGTCACGGTGCTGTTTACCTCGCCGATCGCCGCCGTGCTTCTGGTGATCGCCGCCGCAGCCCTGATCATTCCCTTGATCCTGCGGGCGCGCGGGCGTGGCGAGGTACTCGCCCAACTCGCCGCAAGCGAAGATTGACGCTCCTCCCAAGACCGTCACAGGGAAAGGCCCGGTTAGCTGATGTTAACCGGGCCTTTCCTATTTGCATGGCTGGGATGAATTCCTGTGCATTGTAAAGCACTGCCCAAAGGATCATCTTCCACTCATCGAATGAAACACGATCAACCAAACTGGAAAGTGAGCAAAAGAGATGTCCGCCCTTCGTAAACCTGCCCGAGGCTTCTTCGGTAATGCCATCGCCATCTTTGGCGCGGCCACGGCCGCAGCCGCGGCTGTCGAGGGCCACCGCCGTCCGCTGGACCGCGACCTCTACACGCTCGGCATCGATCCGAAGAACTTCAATTCCGTGAAGCGCGGCTAATTGTGGACCCGGCGCGCTGCTGTAGCGCGCCACAGGTTCCATTGGCTAAAATTGGTTCTGTCCATTTAAAAACCCGCCAATCGCATGATTGGCGGGTTTTTTCGTTAAGCCAACCAGAAGCGCTATGCTCCGGCGTGGGTCTGTTCGCGGTGGCCGGCATCTTCGCGCCTGTTGTGGCGGATCGAGGACCACAGCGAGATGCCGATCAGGGCCGCCCCACCGAGACCGGTGATGACTTCCGGGATATGCACCAGCGTCTGGCAATACATGATCACCGACAGGATTAGGATCGCGTAGAAGGCGCCGTGTTCCAGGTACCGATATTCGGCGAGCGTACCCTTCTCCACCAGCATGATCGTCATCGAACGCACATACATGGCGCCGATGCCGAGGCCGATGGCGATGACGAAGAGGTTCTGCGTCAGGGCGAAGGCACCGATCACACCGTCGAAGGAGAAACTGGCGTCCAGCACTTCGAGGTAGATGAAGGCGCCGAGGCCACCCTTGGCCGCGGCACTCATCGTCTGCTGCTGTGCGTCCAGAATGCCGCCGACCACTTCGACCGCCAGGAACGTCAACAGGCCGTAGATGGAGCAATAGACGAAGGTGGTCGCCTCCTCGCCGTGAAGGAAGGATGAGAACACCAGGATCAGCATGAGCACGAAGGCGATTTCGACGCCCTTGATCGTTGCGAAGCGCGACATGCCGCGTTCCAGTGACGCAATCCAGTGGATGTCCTTCTCGTGGTCGAAGAAGAATTTCAGGCCGACCATCATCAGGAATGTCCCCCCGAACGCGGCGATCGGTAGATGCGCCTCGTTCATGATGCGGGCGTATTCCTCGGGGCGCGAGGCGGCCAGCACCAAGGCATCAATCGGCCCGATGTTGGCTGCGATGACGACGATGAGAAGCGGGAAGACGATGCGCATGCCGAAGACGGCTATCACGATGCCCCAGGTCAGGAACCGGTGTTGCCAGACTGGCGTCATTTCCTTGAGCTTGTTGGCGTTGACGATGGCGTTGTCGAAGGAGAGGGAAATTTCCAGCACGGCAAGCACCGTGCAGATGAAGAAGACGGTGGCCATGCCGCCCAAGGTACCGGTCGTGGTCCAGCCGAGCCACGCGCCGAGCGCGAGCCCTGCCGCAGTCGTGATGAAGGCCCATTTGAAATAGCCGAGCGTCGACGGTTGCGAGGCGGGCTTCATGGGCGCACCTCCGATCCGTCAATGCTTGGAGCACGGGTTGAATAAATGGAGAAATCCCGCATGCCACGATCGGCATGCGAAGAACGCATGAGATGGATTGTCATGTGCTTAAGTCCGCCGGCTTATTTGCGGGTGATACCGACATCACGAGAGCGCCGTAGAATCTCGTCAGAGGGGCCCGGTATCAGGTTGGCTCCGCAGGCGTGTGTAGAATGCCCTGCACTGCGGAGATGTCTCCTACTTAGCAAGGATGTGGCCAAGGTCAAGGCCGGGCCATGAGCCTGTCGCCTTTTACCGTAAGTTTGAGGTGCGTTCTCTGCGTGCGGGCGTCGCGACGGAGAATTTCGATCGGCGCGTCCGGTCCGCACAGCAGATTGATCTCCCGCAGGACGAGCGCGTGGGCGATGCCGAACAGCCTGGCAAAGGTGCGGCTGTCATCGGCGATCCCTTCGGAAATGGCAGCGATGATGCCCGCACCCAGCGGCGAAAGCTTGGCGTCCTGGCTGCGGATCGCCTCGACGAGGGCAAGGAAATCGACTTCGGACGGGCTATCCGGCATCAGGCCGCATCTGCATCAGTGGCTTTGGTGCGGAAGGATACCAGCACCGATTTTGACGTCGGCGTATCGCTCTCATCTCCGGCGCTCGACAAGGGCACGAGCACGTTGAGTTCCGGATAGTAGCCGGCGACGCAGCCGCGCGGGATATCATAGGGCACGAGGCGGAAATTGGTTGCGATGCGGGAAACCCCATCACCGTGCCGGCCGATCACATCGGCGCGGTCACCGGCCTCAGCGCCGAGGCCGGCGAGGTCGACCGGGTTGATGAAGACGACGTTTCGCTCGCCATAGACGCCACGATAGCGATCGTTCATGCCATAGATCGTCGTGTTGTATTGATCGTGCGACCTGAAAGTCTGCAGCACGAAGACGCCGTCCTGGCCGCGGGCGACCTGATGTTCGATGGCATCGGGAAGCGGGCCGGTCCAGAATGTGGCGCGACCTTCCGGTGTTTCCCACTCGCGATTGGCGGCGGCATTGCGCAGATGGAAGCCGCGCGGCTTGCGGACGCGTTCGTTGTAGCTTTCAAAACCGGGAATGACATTGGCGATGTGATCGCGAATCAGGTCGTAGTCATCGGCAAGTGCTGCCCAGTTCACCTTTGCCGAACCGACGGTCGCCGCAGCGATACCGGCGATGATCTGCACTTCGGAGCGCAGTTCTGGCGATGCCGGCTTGTTGATGCCGCCGGAGCCGTGCACCATGCTCATCGAATCCTCGACGGTGACGATCTGGCTGACGCCCTTTGAATTCCGGTCGATTTCGGTGCGGCCGAGGCAGGGCAGGATGAAGCTCACTTCGCCCGGCATCAGGTGCGAGTGGTTGAGCTTGGTGGCGATGTTGACCGTCAGCTTCTGCGAGGCCAGCGCCCTTTCGATGATCGGGCTGTCCGGCGTTGCGCGCGCGAAATTGCCGCCGAGGCCGATGAATGCCTTTGCCGAGCCGTCCAGCATCGCGCCGATGGCAGCGAGTACATTGTGGCCCTCGTGGCGCGGCGCCTTGAAATCGAATTCCTGTTCCAGCGCATCGAGGAAGGCGGCCGGCGGCTTCTCGTTGATGCCGACGGTGCGGTCGCCCTGGACGTTGGAATGGCCGCGCACCGGGCAGAGGCCGGCGCCCGGCTTGCCGATATTGCCGCGCAGCAGCATGAAACTGGCGATCTCGCGAATGGTGATCACCGAATGGCGGTGCTGGGTGACGCCCATCGCCCAGGTGCAGATCACCCGCTCGGCGCCAAGATAGATCGCCGCCGCCCGCTCGATTTCGGCGCGCGTCAAACCGGACTGGTCCTCGATCTGTGCCCACGTGGTCGCATCAACAGCGGCGCGATAGGCGTCGAAATCCGCAGTGTGCCGGTTGATGAAATCGAGGTCCAGAACAGAGGCCTCGCCCGCCGCAAGCGCTGCGTCGTCCGCCGCGAAGACAGCCTTGGCCATGCCGCGAACGGCGGCCATGTCGCCGCCGAGGCGTGGCTGGAAATAGTCGCTGGCGATCTCGGTCGAGCCGCCGCGCAGCATTTCCAGCTTGTCCTGCGGGTCGGCGAAACGTTCCAGGCCGCGCTCGCGGACCGGATTGAAGACCGCGATCTTCGCACCGCGTTCGGCCGCGCGGCGGAGATCGCCGAGCATGCGCGGATGGTTGGTACCGGGGTTCTGGCCGATGACGAAGATGGCATCGGCCTTCTCGAAATCCTCCAGCAGCACCGTGCCTTTGCCGACGCCGACCGCCTGCTTCATCGCGATGCCGCTTGCCTCATGGCACATGTTGGAGCAATCCGGAAAATTGTTGGTGCCGTAGAGCCGGACGAAGAGTTGATAGAGGAATGCGGCTTCGTTGGAGGCGCGGCCGGAGGTGTAGAATTCTGCCCGGTCCGGCGTGTCGAAGCCATTGAGGATAGCGCCGATCTCGGCGAAGGCGGCGTCCCAGGTGACGCGGACATAGGTGTCCGTCGCGCGGTCGTAGCGCATGGGATGGGTAAGCCGGCCCTGCTGTTCCAGCGCGTAGTCGCTCCAGGTCTTCAGCTCGGAGACGGTATGGGCCGCGAAAAAGTCGGGCGGCGTGCGCTTGTCGGTCGCTTCCCAGGAAACGGCCTTGACGCCGTTCTCGCAGAATTCGAACGAGGAACCATGTTCCGGATCACCCCAGGCGCAACCGGGGCAGTCGAAGCCATCGGGCTGGTTGGCCTTCAGCAAGGCGCGGGCACCCGAAAGCGGCGAGCCGCTTTCCAGAAGGCGCTTGCCGCAGCTTTTCAGCGCCCCCCAGCCGCCTGCCGCGCTGGAACGCTTGCCGATGAAAACAGTCTTGCCCATGAACGAAGCGATCCCTGCGCGCGGTCGATAGAAGAAACATGATCAAAAAGTTCGGTTACACAGGCTTGTGGTCGAATTTCGGTGTTCTTTCAATGGCCTATTTCGCATACGCTAATAGAATATTTCTATCGTGCTGCGATGCAAAATCAAAGGGATGGAACTGGCCGAGCGCGGCTTGCATTCCGATTGTTCATCGACCCATCGATTTTCGTGGATGGATTGAGGCGCGGGAATATGCGAGTGGCAGGGCGTCTTTCCCGGAACCGATGCCATGACAGCCGCAACAGCCTCCATTGCCCATACTTCGAACGCGGCCCGTACCGGCGTTCTCTTCATGCTGCTTGGCATGCTGATGTTCTCGCTGAACGACACCATGGGGAAATGGCTCGTCTCGACCTATTCCGTCAGCCAGCTGATGACGATCCGCAGTCTGGCGGCGCTGGTGGTGCTTATTCCCTTCTTCATCAAGCGCGGGTGGCGCAGCCTGCTGATCGTCGACCGCCCGTGGCTGCAGGGTCTGCGGTCGCTGCTTTTTGCGGTCGATGCGTCCGCCTTCTATTTCGCCGTCGCTTACATGCCGCTTGCCGATACGATGACCTATTGGCTGGCGGCGCCGATCTATGTTGCCGCGGCTTCTCCGTTCCTGCTCGGTGAGCACGTGGGGTGGCGGCGGTGGACGGCAATCCTGATCGGCTTCGCCGGTGTCGTCATCGCGCTCGAGCCGTCAAGCGAGAGTTTCTCGCTGCCGGCACTGATCGCGCTCGTTGGCAGCGCGGCCTACGCCTTTGCGCTCCTTCTCGGCCGAACCCTGCGGGCAACGCCGGATACGACGCTGATCTTCTGGCAATTGAGCGGCGCCCTGATCTTCTCGCTGGTCGGTGTCGGCGCCAATCCCGCGGGCTGGGCGCCGATGGACCTGCAGGCGCTGGCGTGCCTCAGCCTTCTCGGCATCGTCGCCATGCTCGCCCATATTCTCGTCACCCGCTCGCTGAAACTGGCGGATGCGGCGACGGTGGTGCCGCTGCAATATACGCTGCTCTTCTGGGCGGTGGTCTTCGGCTGGATCTTCTTCGACGATACGCCGCGCTGGACCGTGATCCTCGGCTCCGGCCTGATCGTTGCATCCGGCCTGTTCATCTTCTTCCGCGAACAGCAGTTGAAACGAAGGCAACCGCAGCAGCCGGGCCCGGCTGTCGAAGCCGGGCTCGGAGAAATCACGCGGTAAAGGCGGCGCTCATCAGGGTCTGGGTGTAGCTCTCGCGCGGTGCCTCGAAGATCGTCTCGGTCTCGCCTTCCTCGACGATCTTGCCGTTCTTCATCACCACCACGTAATCCGACATCGCCTTAATCACCGACAGGTCGTGGCTGATGAAGATGTAGGAGAGGCCATTTGCCTTCTGCAGATCGCGCAGAAGGTCGATGACCTGGCCTTGCACCGAACGGTCGAGCGCCGAGGTCGGTTCGTCGAGAATGACGACCTTTGGTTTGAGGATGATGGCGCGGGCAATGGCGATGCGCTGGCGCTGGCCGCCGGAAAACTCATGCGGATAGCGGTTGCGGGCTGCCGGATCGAGGCCGACTTCCTTGAGTGCTTCGATCGCCCGCCTGTCACGCTCGGCGCGGCTGAGCTGCGGCTCGTGGACATAAAGCCCCTCGGTGATGATTTCGCCTACAGTCAGGCGCGGCGAGAGCGATCCGTACGGATCCTGAAACACCAGCTGCAGCTCACGGCGCAGCGGCCGCATGGCGGCGCGGCCGAAATCGGAGATATTGGTCCCGCGGAACTGGTAGCGCCCGCTGCTCGGGATCAACCGCAGCAGCGCGCGGCCGAGCGTCGATTTGCCCGATCCAGATTCGCCGACGACGCCGATGGTCTGGCCCTCTCTCAGCCGGATGCTGACGCCATCGACGGCGCGAAACACCCCGGCCGAACTGCCGAACAGGCCGCCGCCGGTGGCATAGTCGACCGCTACGTTCGTTCCTTCGAGGACGATCGGGGCGTTGCCGCCGGGAGCTGCCTTGTGGCCGCGCGGCTCGGCAGCCAGCAGCATCCTGGTGTAGTCCGCCTGCGGCCGCTCGAAGATGTCGGCAGTGGTTCCCGTCTCGACCACCTCGCCGCGGCGCATGACGGCAACACGGGTTGCGAAATGGCGGACGATGCCGAGATCGTGGGTGATCAGCACGACGGCCATGCCGAACTTGACCTGCAGCGAGCGCAGGAGTTCGAGGATCTGCGCCTGGATGGTGACGTCGAGCGCCGTCGTCGGCTCGTCGGCAATCAGGATGTCCGGATCATTGGCGAGCGCCATGGCGATCATCACGCGCTGGCGCTGGCCGCCGGAGAGCTCGTGCGGGTAGCTATCGATCCGCCGCTGCGGTTCGGGAATGCCAACCAGCTCCAGCAGTTCCAGCACCCGGGTACGCGCCTGTTTGAAGCTGCCGCCGCGGTGGTGGACGATCGGCTCGGCGATCTGCCGGCCGATCGTGTAGAGCGGATCGAGCGAGGTCATCGGCTCCTGGAAGATCATGGTGATCTTGGCGCCGCGCACATGGTTCAGCGCTTTCAGAGGCAGGCCGATGAGTTCCTGGCCGCGATATTTCGCCGAGCCGGAGACTTTACCGTTGCCGGCAAGCAGCCCCATGATGCCCATCATGGTCTGGCTCTTGCCGGAACCCGATTCGCCGACGACGGCAATCGTTTCGCCGGCCTTGACGTCGAGATCGATGCCCTTGACCGCTTCCACCGTTCCGTCCGGGGTCGAAAAGCTGACCTTGAGGTTTCGGACGGCGAGAATTGTTTCCCGTGAATCAGTCATGTCAGCGGTCCTTCGGGTCGAGCGCATCGCGCAGGCCGTCGCCGGCGAAATTCAGCGAGAAGAGGGTGAGGACGAAGAAGATCGCCGGGAAGATCAGAAGCCATGGCGCCGACTGGATGTTGTTGGCACCTTCGGCGATCAGCGCGCCCCAGCTCGTCAGCGGCGCCTGGACGCCGAGACCGAGGAAGGAGAGGAAGCTTTCGAGCAGGATCACCTTCGGCACGACGACGGTGACGAAGACGACGACCGGCCCGATCGTGTTGGGGATGATGTGGCGGCGGATGATCTGCCAGTCGGTGAGGCCGAGCGCCTGCGCCGCGCCGATGAATTCGCGTCGCTTCAAGGCCAGCGTCTGGCCGCGCACGATGCGGGCCATGTCCAGCCATTCCACCGCGCCGATGACGAGGAAGATCAGGATGAACGAGCGGCCGAAGAACACGACGAGCACGACGACGAGGAAGACGAAGGGCAGCGAATAGAGGATTTCGACGAAGCGCATCATGACGTTGTCGATGCGGCCGCCGATATAGCCTGATGTCGCACCGTAAAGCACACCGATGCTAAGCGAGACGAGGCTCGCCAGCAGGCCGACGGCGATCGAGATCTGGCCGCCAAGCATGACGCGGGCCATCAGGTCGCGGCCATTGGAATCGGTGCCGAACAGGAAATATTCTCGGGCGACGCGGCCGGTGAGCTTTAGCGTCTTTCCATCGTTTTCGGTCGTCACCACTTCGGTGTCGTCAAATTCGTTGGCCCGGTCGAAATAGCGCGTGGCGCGGGGATCGATCGGTTGATCGGATGTCACTGTCGCAGTGAAGGTCTGGCCTTCGACGGCAAACTCCTTCAGATCGACGCGTGCCCGCGCCGCCACGTCTTCCATGACCTCCTGAAGGTTTGATGCGTCCGGCCGTGGTTCGAAGCTCGGCGGGATCGAAACATAGGACGGAAAGACCTGATCATAGGTATGGCTGATGAAATGGGGACCGAGAAACGAAAACAGCGCGATCAGCGCCAGCATGACACAGCCGGCCATGGCGGCGCGGTTGCGGCGGAAGCGCATCGTCGCGAGCTGGAACAGGCTTCGGCTTGCGGTTTCGGGCGGGAGCGGGGCGGTGACGATATCAGTCATGGCGGACCCTCGGATCGAGAAGGCCGTAGAGAATATCGACCAGAAGATTGAAGACGATGACGAAGATGGCGATCAGCACCACGGTTCCCATCACCAGCGTGTAATCGCGGTTGATCGCGCCGAGCACGAAATAGCGGCCGACACCGGGAATGGTGAAGATCGTCTCGACGACGGCCGAGCCGGTGAGCAGCGCTGCGGCGGCGGGGGCAAGATAGGAAACGACCGGCAACATCGCGGCGCGCATCGCATGCGTGACGACGACAACGCGCGACGGCAGGCCATAGGCGCGCGCCGTGCGGATATGATCGGTGTGCAGCGCCTCGATCATCGAGCCGCGCGTCAGCCGGGCAAAGACTGCAAGCTGCGGCAAGGCAAGGGCGATCATCGGCAGGATCAGGAAGCGCAGCGAGCCATCACCCCAGCTTCCGGCCGGCAGCCAGGCGAGCGTGATGGCGAAGACAAGCGTCAGCACCGGGCCGACGACGAAGTTCGGCACAGTGACGCCGACGGTCGAGACCGACATGATCAGGAAATCGAGGAAACTGTTCTGCCGAAGCGCCGCCAGCGTGCCGGCGAGAACGCCGCCGACCAGTGCCAGCAGCAGCGCATAGGAGCCGAGTTCGATTGAGAACGGCAAGCCCTTGCCGATCAGTTCGGCGACGGTGTTGTCCTTGTAGATGTAGCTCGGCCCGAAATCGCCGGTGACGGCATTGCCGATGTAGGTGAGGTACTGGCTCCAGAGCGGCTGGTCCAGATGGTACGTCCGCATCATGTTTTCCATGGTCTGGGGCGGTAGCGGACGTTCGAGATTGAAGGGGCCGCCGGGGGCGAACCGCATCAGGAAGAAGGAAATCGTGACGACGATAAACAGGGTCGGCACGGCGCTCGCGAGGCGGCGCAGGACAAAGGAGATCATGGTTTTGCTCTCTGACCGTGACGCGCGGCAGCGTACAAACCGCCGCGCGTCAAAAATCCGTTATTCGGAAACGCTCAGGAAGCGGCTGAGATGCGCGTTGACGGCGTTATCCTGCCAACCCTTCACCTTGTCGGACACCAGCCAGAGGTCGGCCTGGGTCAGGAACGGCGCGATCGGCTGTTCCTTCATCAGAAGCGCCTCGGCTTCATGAAGCGTCTTTGAACGGACGGTCGGATCGACCTCCTCGTAGGACTTCTTCATCAGCGCGTCGAACTCTGGGTTCTCGAAGTGGCCGTAGTTGAAGGTCTTGTTCGAGGAGAGGCTGAGCGCCAGGAAGTTTTCGGCATCGGCATAGTCAGCTACCCAGCCGGCGCGGGCGACGTTGAACTTGCCGCCTTCCTGCAGGTAGGCGTAGTGCGAGGAGACGTCGAGATTGACCATCGAGACCTTGGCGCCGAACGTGTTCTTCCACATGTCGGCGACAGCCGTCGCGACGCGCTCGTGGTTCGGATTGGTGTTGTAGCGGATCTCGATGTTAAGCGGCTTGCCGCCTTCGCCGTAACCGGCTTCCTTCATCAGCTTGAGCGCTTCATCCTCGCGGTCGAGCTGCGACTTCTCGGAGAAGTCGGCCTTTGCCGGATCGCCGTAGCTCGCCATGCCCGGAGGCACCATGGAATAGGACGGCAGCTGCGAACCGCTGTAGATTTCCTTGGCAAGGAAGTCGCGATCGACAGCCATGGACAGCGCCCGGCGGACGCGCACGTCGCTATAGGGCTCCTGGCGCGTGTCGAAGGCATAGTAATAGGTCGCGAGCGTCGGCGAAACATGGACCTGCTCGCCATAGGACTTGCGCAGGCGGTCCAGCTGGTCGGCCGAGAAATTGTAGGCGAGGTCCATTTCCTTGGCCTCAAACCGGCGGACAGACGCGGCCTGGTCATCGATCGGGTAGAAGATCACCTTGTCGATCTTGACGTTGGCCGCATCCCAGTGGGACGGGTTCTTTTCGGTGGTCAGGCTGTCGTTCGGGGTATGGGCGACGAGCTTGTAGGCACCGTTCGAGACCATGACGCCCGGCTTGACGAAATCGGCGCCGTTCTTTTCGACGCTTGCCTTGGAGACCGGCAGAGCGGTCTGGTGCGCCAGCAGTTCCAAGAAGAAGGGAGTTGGGCGTTCCAGGGTGACTTCAAGCGTCTTGTCGTCGATCGCCTTGATGCCGAGCTGATCGACCGGCACTTCGCCCTTGTTGACCTTTTCGGCGTTCTTGATCGGGAAGAGAATGTTGGCGTAGCCGGCCGCGGTCTTCGGGTCCTCGACACGCTGGATGGAGAAGACGAAGTCGGCGGCGGTCACCGGCGAGCCGTCAGACCACTTGGCGTCGGCGCGCAGCTTGAAGGTGTAAACGAGGCCGTCGTCAGAGAGATCCCAGGTTTCGGCTGCACCCGGAACGACCTTGCCGGCCGCATCGTAAATGGTCAGGCCTTCATAGAGATCCTTGAGGATGAACTCTTCGATGTTGATCGAGGTGTGAGCCTGGTCGAGCGTCTGCGGCTCGCCGGCATTGCCACGATGCAGAACGGTCTCTGCGAGCACCGGGCTCGCGCCAATGAGAATCGATCCCAGCAGGATCGCTGTGCGGAGGTTGATTTTTGCCAATGTCATTTTTGTTTTCCTTCCCCTCTTTTTAGGTTGTGAAGCGGCGAGAGAATGCCAATTTTTTCGCAAAGGCAAGGCCATCTGCCGTGGCTCAAACGCCGCGATGTCGCTGACAGGCATGTATCTATAGCGCGGCGGTTGCATTTCAATCGCGGCATTTTTCGATGGATTTGCGCCCGGTAAACTGCTCCACCACCGATGATCCACAAAGGTCTTGCGCAAGTCTGAGTATTATTTCCGGCAGTTTACGTAATATGTATTCTTAAGTCGCCTCTTGATGGAAACGATCATGCAATTCGCCCATCCATGGTGGACGACGGCTGCTCACCGGTCCTCGCCAAAGACGGCGCCGCGCACATTGATGGATTTCAACCGGGGATTGCCAGGGCTGATGTGGCAAAAAATGCACGATAATTTGTCCACAGAGCCCCATCTGCAACGTTTCCGCTCGCCCAAGCCCATCATTTCAGTCGCGGCAGCGGTTGCCAAACCCGGATCATCAATTATGGTGCGGTCAAATCCGCCCGCATTTCGCCAGGAGGCCTGGTCTTGATACCAGTTGGCATCTGTGGCGGGTACTTCTGCTCAAGCGGAGAATATGGGCGCCGATAATGATCGGGAATGATGGCGCCAGCACAATGGGAGACTTTTGAATGGCCTTGATCACCTTGCGGCAGCTGCTGGACCACGCCGCTGAAAACAATTACGCGCTGCCCGCCTTCAACGTGAATAATCTGGAATATATCCAGGCGGTGATGCGCGCGGCCGATGCCACGGATTCGCCCGTCATCCTGCAGGCCAGCCGCGGCGCCCGCGCCTATGCCGGCGATGCGTTCCTGCGCCACCTCATCCTGGGTGCTGCCGAAGAATATCCGCATATTCCGGTTTGCCTGCATCTCGACCACGGCGACCAGCCCTCGACCTGCATTTCGGCGATCACCAACGGCTTCACGTCGGTAATGATGGATGGTTCGCTTCTTGCCGACGGCAAGACGATCGCGAGCTATGACTACAATGTCGGCGTCACGGCGGAAGTCGTGAAGATCGCCCATGCGGCCGGCGTCTCGGTCGAAGGTGAACTTGGCTGTCTCGGCAATCTCGAGACCGGTGCCGGCGAAAAGGAGGACGGCCATGGCTTTGAAGGCAAACTGTCGCGTGAGGAACTTCTGACCGATCCGGAACAGGCCTTCGACTTCGTCGAGAAGACCGGCGTCGATGCGCTGGCCGTTGCGATCGGCACGAGCCACGGCGCCTACAAGTTCACCCGCGCGCCGGACGGCGAAATCCTCTCGATCGAAACGATCGCCAAGATCAACAAGCGTCTGCCGAACACGCATATGGTCATGCACGGCTCGTCGACGGTGCCACAGGACCTGCAGGACCTGTTCAACGAATTCGGCGGTAGGATGAAGCAGACCTGGGGTGTTCCGGTCGCCGAAATCCAGAAGGCCATCCCGCTCGGCGTCCGCAAGGTCAATATCGACACCGACCTTCGCCTCGCCTTCACCGGCGAGATCCGCAAGCATCATCTGCAGCATCCCGACAATTTCGATCCGCGCAACTATCTGAAGCCCGCCACCGCCCGCATGGTCGAGGTCTGCAAGGAGCGCTTCATTGCCTTCAACGCGGCCGGCCAGGCATCGAAAATCCGCGTGACGCGCCTGCCGGACATGGCAAGGGCCTATTCAAAGGCCGCCTGAGCACGCAGTGGCGGGACAATCCCGCCACAACCTCTCTCGGGGGCGGCAGGACTTCTGTCAGCCAGCGCGTCCTGATCGCACTGCAAGATTTGCCCACCCGCTGATACGGCCCGATCGGCAAAAGCGCTTTACAACGCTGCCCGCCTTTGATTTGTCAGGCGGCACGACAGTCTGTGTTTTAAGGGAAGAGAAAACATGAAACTTCTGCGGTACGGACCCCTTGGGTCGGAAAAGCCGGGCGTTCTCGACAAGGACGGCCAGATCAGGGACCTGAGCGGCGTGATCGCCGATGTCGGCGGCGACGCGATCAGCGATATGGGCTGGGCCAAGGGGCTCGATATCGACAGCCTGCCGGTCGTCGGCGGCAGCCCGCGCCTCGGCGCCTGCGTGGCCGGAACCGGCAAGTTCATCTGCATCGGGCTGAACTATGCCGATCACGCCGCAGAAACCGGCGCGACGGTGCCGCCCGAGCCGGTGATCTTCATGAAGGCGACGTCCGCCATCGTCGGCCCGAACGACGACGTCGTCATCCCACGCGGCTCGGAAGCCACTGACTGGGAGGTCGAGCTCGGCGTGGTGATTGGCAGACAAGCCAAGTACGTGTCGGAAGCCGACGCGCTGGAACACGTCGCCGGCTACTGCGTCATCAACGACGTCTCCGAGCGCGATTTCCAGACCAAGCGCTCCGGACAGTGGACCAAGGGCAAGTCCTGTGACACCTTTGGCCCGACCGGCCCCTGGCTGGTAACGCGCGATGAGGTTGCCGATCCGCAGAAGCTGAAGATGTGGCTGACCGTCAACGGCGTCACCAAGCAGGACGGCTCGTCGAAGACCATGGTTTATGGCGTTGCGAATGTCGTCAGCTATTTGAGCCAGTTCATGACGCTGCATTCCGGCGACATCATCTCGACCGGCACGCCGCCCGGCGTCGGCATGGGCTTCAAGCCGCCGCAGTATCTGAAGGCCGGCGACGTCGTCGAGCTTGGTATCGAGGGTCTGGGCACGCAGAAGCAAACCTTCGTCGCCGACCTCTGATTGCTGCAATGGAATTGAAGAGGGCGCGTGCCACCGCATCGCGCCCTTTTTCGTGGCCTCAGGTTTCGATCTTCAGCTTGACGCGATCGGCGGCGAAGCGGGTACGGGCGAACTGCACCGGCACGCCATCCGGATCGGCGTTGATGGCGGTTGCCTCGATGACGATGGCACCGGGCGAAAGGCGAAGCAGGGACAGTTCGTCGGCATCGGCGTGGCGGGCGACAAGCTCCGTCGAGATGCGGACATAATCCGGCAGCCCCTCGGCGGCGAAGGCCTTGGTGATCGAACCCAGCTTTTCGACTTGCTCTGCCATATGCGGGAAGCGATCAATCGGAAAGAAATTGGTGGAGCAGGACACAGGCCGTCCGTCGGCGCTGCGCATCAGGTCCAACTGGATGCAGTCCGCTCCGGGAACGATTTTCAATCCGGCCGCAACCTCTCCCGCCGCCGGAAGGGTGGTTTGGGCCAGCAGTTTTGCTTCCGTCTCACGCGCTTGGTCGCCCAGCCCCTGCGAGAAGCGCGTGCGCCTCGAAATCGGAAAGCTCAGCCGTTCTTTCCGCTGAATCATCGTGCCTCGCCCCTGGATGGCCTGCACCAAACCTTCCTCCGCGAGTGCGGCAAGGGCGCTGCGCACCGTGTGGCGGTTGACACCGAACTGGCTTGCCAGGACAATTTCCGGCGGTATCATGCCGGTCTGGTCGTAGTCGCCGTTGCTGATCGATAGCCGGATCAGATCGGCGATCTGCCGCCAGAGGGCGACGCCTGTCTGTCGCTCGACCGCCTTTTTCGCATTCATGTCACAAGCTCGTCATGTTGGGATTCTAGAAACACATTATCAGATGTATAGTTGTCTATATTATTAGACATTTCGGACGAAAGCAATGGACGCGATGAAACAAAAGAGCGGCGCGGCGGTGAATGAGCGCAAGCGGGCGATGGAGTTGCTGGCCAAGGCCTCGATTGCAGAGCTCAAGGCTGGCTGGCAGGCGATCGAGCCGAAGCCCGAGGTCCATGCGGTGCGCGGGCCGGAAAGCGGGCTCGTCATGGTGCGCGGCCGCATCGGCGGTGGCGGTGACGCCTTCAATCTCGGCGAGGCGACGGTCAGCCGCGCCACCGTGCGTCTCGGCTCGGGCGAGATCGGCCATGGCCAGCTGCTCGGCAATGACCGCGAGAAGGCGCGTCTTGCCGCTGTTTTCGATGCGCTTCATCAGCGACCAGAACATCGGCAGGCCGTCGATTCACTGATCGACGCGGTCGAAAGCCGCGTTGAGGCTGAAGACCGCAAACAGGCCGAACAGACCGCGGCGACACGGGTCGATTTCTTCACAATGGTCCGGGGAGACAACTGATGGGCGCTCAGACCGAAATCCACGCCAGCGCCTATGCCGGCGCCTTCACGGAGCCTGTCTTCCAGTCGCAGGCCGTGTTCCGGGCCTTGATGGATGCCATGGCACGCCCCGGCACAATCGCGCCGCTTGGCGCATCGGCAAGTCCACCGGCGCCGCTTGGTGCCGGTGCCGGAGCGATTGCGCTGACCCTGTGCGACGACGGAACCCCCGTCTGGCTGAGCCCTGCCCTTGCCAATTCATCGGTGCCGGCCTGGCTGTCCTTCCACACCGGCGCGCCGCTGACGGATGTCAAGCCTGAAGCCCGGTTCATCTTCGTCGACGCTGGGGGGATCGTTCCGGGTTTCGACCAGTTCGCGCTTGGCACGCAGGAATATCCGGATCGCTCCGCAACGCTGGTGCTTGAAATCGCGTCGCTCGAAGGCGGCGCGGAATTGGTCGCCACCGGCCCCGGAATCAAGCACGAGACCATCATTTCGCCGGTCGGCCTGCCGGGCATTTTCCTCACCCTCTCAGCGGAAAATCGCGCGCTGTTTCCAAGGGGTGTCGATCTGATCCTGGTTGCCGGCACGAACATTCTTTGCCTGCCGCGCACCACCAGGCTTCGCCGCAGGGAGATCTGATCATGTATGTTGCAGTCAAGGGTGGCGAGGCAGCCATCGCCAATGCGCACCAGCTTCTCGCTGACCGCCGTCGCGGCGACCGGTCGCTGCCTGCGATCTCGATCGACCAGATCGTCGCCCAGCTTGGCCTTGCGGTCGATCGTGTCATGGCGGAAGCCTCGCTTTACGACCGCGAACTGGCGGCCCTTGCCGTCCGGCAGGCACGCGGCGACATGATCGAGGCGATCTTCATCCTGCGCGCCTACCGCACGACGCTGCCGCGGTTCGGCATGTCGGAGCCGGTCGACACGGCAAGCATGAAGATCGAGCGCCGCGTCTCGGCAACTTACAAGGACCTGCCCGGCGGCCAGCTTCTGGGTCCGACCTTCGACTATACCCATCGCCTGCTTGATCCGTCGCTGCTGACGGACGAGCCGGTCGCCGATCCCGTTCGCCGCGGTGCTGACGAAAGCCCGGTGATGCGCGTCTCCGATATTCTCGCCGGCGAAGGCCTGATCGAGGGTGACGGCAAGCTGCCGGAGGATCATATGCCCGGCGACCTGACGCGCGAGCCCTTGGAATTTCCATTGAACCGCGACCTGCGCCTGCAGGCGCTGGCGCGTGGCGACGAGGGGTTTCTGCTGGCGCTCGCCTATTCGACCCAGCGCGGCTATGCCCGGACCCATCCTTTCGTCGGCGAAGTCCGCATCGGCGAAGTCGAGGTCGAACTCGATGTTCCCGAACTCGGCTTCGCCGTCTCGCTCGGCCGCATCCAGGTGACCGAATGCCAGATGGTCAACCAGTTCCAGGGGTCGGCCAGGAACCCTCCGCAGTTCACCCGCGGCTATGGCCTCGTCTTCGGTCAGAGCGAGCGCAAGGCCATGGCCATGTCGCTGGTCGATCGGGCGCTTCGTGCCGAGGAATTCGGCGAGGATATCGTCGCACCGGCGCAGGACGAGGAATTTGTCATTTCGCATTCCGACAACGTCCAGGCGACCGGCTTCGTCGAACACCTGAAGCTGCCGCATTATGTCGATTTCCAAGCCGAGCTCGATCTCGTGCGCCGCATGCGCGCCGAATACGACGCAAAGTCCGGCGCTGACAAGAATGGTAGTATCCGGGAGGCGGCCGAATGATTGAAAACCTTTCCCGCATCACATTTGTCGTCAGCAATCTCCAGCGCATGACGGAGATTCTCGAAACGGTCTTCGGCGCAACGCAGGTTCATGCGGGAGGCGAGAAGAAGCATTCGCTCGAGAAACTGTTCACGATCGGGGATCTGCGGATTGCGATTGTGAAAGGCAAGGGCCTAAGCGAGCACGCCTACAACCACGTCGCCTTCAATATCCGCGATGAAGACATGGAGATCTATCTCGAACGCATCCGCTCGCTCGGGCTCGATGTCATGGTGCCGCGGCTGGATGCCGAAGGCGAGGGACGGTCGATCTACTTCGACGATGCCGATCATCATCTCTTCGAGTTGCACAGTGACGCGCTGACCGCAAGATCGCAAACCCGTTCCCTCCTGGAGGGGCCGCCTTGTGAGACATCGACTGTCGTGCCGCGGATCAATCGCCTCCTCCACCATCTCCACCGCAATCCCCGCCGGCATCTCCATCGCTGCCTGCATAGACGCTGCCGTCTCCTCCCGATCCCGCCGCGTGGCTCTTTCTCTTCTTCGCAGCGCGGTCTCCCATCAGGACCACAGCCAAAATGACAAGGCCCGCCAGAATGATTGGCAATCCGCCAAAGGCGCTCGGTTCGGCTTCCATTCCGGATCTTTCTCCCGTGGTCCCCTGCACCTCAAGGTAATCGACAATGCCTGACCTTGCCACATACAACTTCGCCTATCTCGACGAGCAGACCAAGCGGATGATCCGCCGCGCCATCCTCAAGGCGATCGCGATACCCGGCTATCAGGTTCCCTTCGCCTCCCGCGAAATGCCGATGCCCTATGGCTGGGGCACCGGCGGCGTGCAGGTGACGGCGGCGATCCTGGGTCCGGACGATGTGCTGAAGGTCATCGACCAGGGCGCCGATGACACGACCAACGCCGTTTCGATCCGTGCCTTCTTCCAGAAGGTCGCCAATGTCGCGGTAACAACGAAGACGCGCGAAGCGACGATCATCCAGACGCGCCACCGCATTCCGGAGGAAGCGCTGAAGGCCGGGCAGACGCTGGTCTATCAGGTGCCGATCCCCGAACCCCTGCGTTTCCTCGAGCCGCGCGAGACCGAGACCCGCAAGATGCATGCGTTGGAGGAATACGGCCTCATGCATGTGAAGCTCTACGAGGACATCGCCCGCAACGGCCATATCGCCACGACCTATGCCTATCCGGTCAAGGTCGAAGGGCGCTACGTGATGGACCCGTCGCCGACGCCGAAGTTCGACAATCCGAAGATGCATATGTCGGAAGCGCTGCAATTGTTCGGCGCCGGCCGCGAAAAGCGCATCTATGCCGTGCCACCCTATACTGACGTCGTCAGCCTCGATTTCGAGGACCATCCCTTCGAGATCCAGCATTTCGACAAGCCGTGTGCGCTTTGCGGCGCAGAACACGTCTACCTCGATGAAGTGGTGCTCGACGACAAGGGCGGACGCATGTTCGTCTGCTCCGATACCGACCATTGTGAGGACCGCCGCGAACACGGCCATGCCGGCGAGATGCTGGGGCGGCAAGAGGCTGCGGAATGAATACCGTCGCAGCCATCAGTTTGCCGAGGCTTTACCCCCCTCTATCACTTCGTGACATCTCCCCCTCAAGGGGGGAGATCGGGCCGCTGAACCCTCGTCCGTCAAACATGATTTTTGGGGCGCGGCAAATGCCGATGGCCGATAGGCCCGAATGGTGCGCCCAGCCGATCTCCCCCCTTGAGGGGGAGATGTCCGGCAGGACAGAGGGGGGTAACCCTCGGCACGGCATGAAGGAGATGCAGAAATGACGACACCCCCCCTTCTCAAGGTCAGCGACATCTCGAAATTCTACGGCGGCCGTGTCGGCTGCCGCAATGTCTCGTTCGAGCTCTGGCCCGGCGAGGTGCTGGCCATCGTCGGCGAATCCGGTTCCGGCAAGACGACGCTTCTTTCGTGCCTGTCTACCCGGCTGATGCCGACCTCCGGCGTCGTTGAATATCACATGCGCGACGGTCAGTACCGTGATCTTGCCCGCATGGGCGAGGCCGAGCGCCGTTTCCTGATGCGCACCGACTGGGGCTTTGTTCATCAGAACCCGGCCGATGGTCTGCGCATGACGGTGTCGGCCGGCGCCAATGTCGGCGAGCGGTTAATGGCGGTCGGCGACCGGCATTACGGGCAAATCCGGGCGACCGCCACCGACTGGCTGCGTCGGGTCGAGATCGAAGAAGACCGCATCGACGATCAGCCGCGCGCCTTTTCCGGCGGCATGCGCCAACGCCTGCAGATCGCCCGCAATCTCGTCACCTCCCCGCGTCTCGTCTTCATGGACGAGCCGACCGGCGGCCTCGACGTCTCGGTTCAGGCGCGCCTGCTCGACCTGGTGCGCGGTCTCGTCCACGATCTCGGCCTGTCGGCGATCATCGTCACGCATGACCTCGCCGTCGCCCGCCTTCTCTCCCACCGCATGATGGTGATGAAGGATGGCGTGGTGATCGAGCAGGGTCTCACCGACCGGGTGCTTGACGATCCGCGCGAGCCCTACACCCAGCTACTCGTTTCCTCGATCCTGCAGGTCTGAGCATGGTTACGAAAAGTGGGACCCGGTTTTCGGCCAGAACCATGCTCAAACAGGAGAACTGACAATGGCCACTCCGCTTGTTGTTTCCGAAGTCGCCAAGAGCTTCACCATGCATCTGCGTGACGGCATCACCCTGCCTGTCGTCGCCGGCGTTTCCTTCTCCGTCAAAAGGGGCGAATGCGTCGTGCTTGGCGGTCCGTCCGGCGTCGGCAAGAGTTCGATCCTGAAGATGCTCTATGGCAATTACGCCGTCGATGCCGGACAGATCCTGATCGAGCATCACGGCCAGCTGGTAGATCTCGCCAGCGCGGCACCCCGCGCCGTTCTGGAAGTCCGCCGCGACACGCTCGGTTATGTGAGCCAGTTCCTGCGAGTCGTTCCGCGTGTTTCGGCGCTGGGCGTTGTTGCCGAACCGCTTCTAGCGCGCGGAGCTTCGCAGGCCGACGCGCGCGAAAAGGCGTCCGATCTGCTGGCCAAGCTCAACCTGCCGCGCGAACTCTGGCAATTGCCGCCGGCGACCTTCTCCGGCGGCGAGCAGCAGCGCGTCAATATCGCCCGCGGTTTCATCACCGATCATGCGATCCTTCTGCTCGACGAGCCGACGGCCTCGCTCGATGCGAAGAACCGCCGCGTCGTCGTCGAGATGATCGCCGCCAAGAAGGCCGAAGGTGTCGCACTTCTCGGTATCTTCCATGACGAGGAAGTGCGCGACGCCGTTGCCGACCGCATCCTCGACGTCTCCGCCTTTTCGCCGCGAAAGGCTGCCGCATGACCATCAAGCTGTCGGAAAAGCCGCTCATCCACGAGACGGCGCGGGTGACCGATTGCACGGTCGGCCGCTACACCGAAATCGCCGAGCGCTGCCGTATTTCTGAAACGGAAATCGGCGATTATTCCTACATCATGGAAGACGGCTCGGTGTGGTGCGCGACGATCGGCAAATTCGCCAATATCGCCTCCTCGGTGCGCATCAACGCGACCAACCATCCGGTCTGGCGGGCGACGCTGCACCATTTTACTTACCGGGCTAAGGATTATTGGCCGGATGCGGACATGGACCAGGATTTCTTCGCCTGGCGCCGGGAAAACTGCGTCATCATCGGCCATGATGTCTGGATCGGCCACGGCGCGACGGTGCTGCCGGGCGTCAAGGTTGGCAATGGCGCGGTGATCGGCGCGGGCGCCGTCGTCTCGAAGGACGTCGCGCCCTACACCATCGTCGGCGGCGTTCCGGCAAAGCTGATCCGCGAGCGCTTCGGCAGGGAGATCGCCGGGCGCTTCGAAAAGCTCGCCTGGTGGGACTGGGATCACGGCAGGCTGCGCGATGCCCTGAACGACTTCCGAATGCTGGACGCAGATGCATTCCTCGCCCGTCACAATGCGTGACTTTTTGCTTCACAACCCCTGCCTGCGCGGGGATTGTGGACTGTAACAAAACCTACATCAATCTGACATTCCTGCTTCATCAAGCGCCGTTATGGCAAGGATCGTGCCGATGATCGGTACCACTGCCAAGAGGACGAGTGCCCATGTTCCAGTTGAAGAATGTAACGCGACAGTTCGGCAAGAAGATTGCCGTCAATTCGGTTACCTTCGACATTCCGCAGGGCCAGATGGTCGGCATCATCGGCCGGTCGGGCGCCGGCAAGTCGACGCTGCTTCGAATGATCAATCGGCTCAACGACGTCTCGTCCGGCTCCATCCATTTCGGCGATCTCGAAGTCTCCTCGCTGCGCGGTGCAGCGCTGCGCAACTGGCAGCGCGATTGTGCGATGATCTTCCAGCAGTTCAATCTGGTGCCGCGCCTCGATGTGCTCACCAACGTGCTGCTTGGCCGTCTCAATCACCGTTCGACGGTGCTCAGCATTCTCAACATGTTCACCCGCGAAGAGCGCATCATGGCAATCGGCGCGCTGGAGCGGCTCGGCATCGAGCAGACGGCGCTGCAGCCGGCAGGCACGCTTTCCGGCGGCCAGCAGCAGCGCGTCGCCATCGCCCGCGCTCTGATGCAGCAGCCGAAGATGCTGCTTGCCGACGAGCCGATCGCCTCGCTCGATCCGCTCAATGCCAAGATCGTCATGGACGCGCTGCGCGACATCAACGAGCGCGAGGGCATCACCGTCGTCACCAACCTGCACACGCTGGATACGGCGCGCAATTACTGCGAGCGCATCATCGGCATGGCGCATGGCCGCGTCGTCTTCGACGGTCAGCCCAACAATCTGACGGCCGCCGCCGTCGCCGAAATCTACGGCGGCGACACGCAAATCGAGGAATCGCTGACCTCGACCAGCATCAATATTCCTGCAGCGCAGGACAATCAGAAATCCGCCAGCCTCAGGCCGCTGGCACTGGCCGGACTGTAAAGCGTGATGCCGAAAAGTGCGCAGCGGTTTTCGGATGACATCACGCTTAGACAAATAGTTACCCGCCACGATCGAGAGCCCGCGTCAAGGGCAGGACCTTGCAACCGAATGTGAACCGGCGCGGCCGGGAAAACAGGAGATGACCCTTATGTTGAAGAAAGCACTTCTGAGCGCCGTTGCGCTCTTTGCCCTCGTCGGCCACGTTCAGGCTGAAGACCTCAAGGAATTCCGCGTCGGCATCATCGGCGGCGAAAACGAAGCCGACCGCCTGCGCAACTTCCAGTGCCTTGGCGACCACCTGAAGACCGCGCTCAACGTCGAGAAAGTATCGTTCTTCCCGGCGGCAGACTATGACGGCGTCATCCAGGGTCTGCTGGGAGGCACGCTCGATTTTGCCGAACTCGGCGCTTCCGGCTACGCCAAGATCTACCTCGCCAAGGCTGACGCCGTCGAGCCGATCCTGACCACCGAACAGACCGACGGTTCGACCGGCTATTATTCGATCATGGTTGCTCGCAAGGATTCGGGCATCACCAAGGTCGAGGACCTCAAGGGCAAGAAGCTCGGCTTCGCTGATCCGGACTCCACCTCGGGCTACCTGATCCCGAACGTCACCCTGCCGGAAACGATCGGCATGCCGGTCAAGGAATTCTTCGCCGAGACCGGTTTCGGTGGCGGCCATGAAAACCTCGTGCTCGAAGTGCTGAAGGGCACCTTCGACGCAGGCACGACCTTCGGCTCGGGTATCGGCGAGTTCAAGGAAGGTTACACCTCCGGCAACCTGCGCAAGATGGTCGACAAGGGTATCCTCGACATGAACGACCTGGTCGAACTGTGGCGCTCGCCGCTGATCCCGAACGGCCCGACCGTCGTCCGTTCGTCACTCAGCGCCGACGTCAAGGCCAAGTTCAAGCAGTTCATGATGGACCTGCCGAAGACCGATGCGGCCTGCTTCGCGGCAGTCGAGGGCGGCGAATACAAGGGCTTCGTCGAAGTCAACTCCGACTTCTACAAGCCGATCATCGATGCTCGCAAGTCGACCATCGGCGGCTGATATCGCTGAATTTAAAGCGCTGGCCGGTCCTGCCGGCCAGCGTTTCCTCGTCTGGACAGGCTTCATGAGCGTGATGCCCGCTGAAGCCGCCACGTTTTTGCCGGAGACTCCATGGCCACGTCAGCGCTTTCCCCGACCTTGAGCGACAACGGCGCTCTGGTCGAACGCCATTGGCAGGCGCTCAATCTCCGCCGCCGGACCTACACTTTCATAGGTCTCGCATTGCTTGCCATGGCTCTTTCCGGGTCTCTCTGGTTTGCCAACGAGACCAACGCCGGCAAGTTCTTCGACCGGTTGCCCTATTTCTTTGATTTCGTCGGCGATCTCGTGCCGCGCGACGGCGCTGAAATCGGCAGCGCTTTGTTCGATCTTCCCTCGCCCTATGACGATGGCAGCTTCAAGTACAATTATCCCGAAGGCCGCTTGTATCTGACGGACACGATCTACGTGCCCGAATATTTCTATAAGATGCTGGAAACGCTGAATATCGCAATCTTCTCCACCATCTTCGGCATGTTCTTCGGTTTTCTCCTCTGCTTCTTTGCGGCCCGCAACCTGATGCCGAACCCTTGGATACGCGGTCTTGTGCGCCGCTTCATGGAAATATTGCGCGCCTTTCCGGAGGTCGTCATCGCCGGCTTCTTTCTCGCCGTCCTGTCGCTCGGGCCGATCCCGGCCATGATCGCCGTATCGATCCATACGATCGGTGCGCTCGGCAAGCTGTTCTTCGAAGTCGTCGAAAATGCCGACATGAAGCCGGATGAGGGTTTAAGAGCCGCCGGCGGCAATTGGATCGAGCGCGTCTGGTTCGGCATCGTGCCACAGGTTCTGCCGAACTTCGTGAGCTATTTCCTGCTGCGCCTGGAGATCAACGTGCGCGCCTCGACCATCATCGGTGCCGTCGGCGGCGGCGGTATCGGCGAGCCGCTGCGCCTGTCGATCGGCCAGGGTCATGAGGCAAAGACGCTGGCGATCATCCTCCTCCTGTTCTCGACGATCATCGCCGTCGATCAGTTTTCCGCATGGCTGCGCCGCCATCTCGTCGGCGACCAGGCCTTCCAGCTTGCGCAATAGGAGCGGACCATGACCGTTAACACCATGATGAACGCCGCTGAGAGGGAAGCGATCGCAGCCCGCCATCCGCATCTGATCCACGGTTCGTCGCGCAAGCGCATTCGCTCGGCCATGATCTTTGCCGGCATCGCGTTCTACATGATCTATAGCTGGTGGTTCTTCTCGATCGGCCAGGTCCTCGTGAACGCCAATTGGGGCATTGCCGGCACCTATCTGGCCGACTGGGTCTCTTACGAAGTTCGCCCGGATATCAGGATCGCCGCCGACGGTGCAATGCAGATCGTCTACCCGCGCTTTTCGCCGCTCGGACCGGATGCCAAGCCGGATTGGGTCAAGATCAAGACGAAGATGGTGGAGCGCACCATCGATGCTCCGGCCGTCGCCCAGCAGGCTGCGCCCAGGAAGGGATCGAGCTTCATGGCACCGAATTCGGTGGTCGGCAGCAGCGCGCAGGCCGAAGCTCAACCCGAGATCCGCACCGAAGAGATCGTTAGCCGCGCAACGATCAGCTACAACCGCACGACCAGCATCGATGTCGCCGATCGCAAGGTGACCGCCACGCACAACGGCGAAACGCTGCTGATCGACCTCGATCCCGTCCGTGGCGTGCAGCCGGAAGGGGCGCTGCCGAAGTGGGCAACACAGAAGCGGCCAGGCGAGAAGATCACGCTCGCCTTCGGCATGACCGGCTGGGCTGATGTCGACGGGGAGAAGATCAGCATCCACAATCGCTTCCCCGGCTGGGCCAATTTCATTTTCGATACCAACTCGCCGTTCTTCAACAAGTCCTTCGGCGAAGTGGCGAGCCTGATCCTTAGCGGCGAGCGCCTTGATCCGAGCCGCTCCAACCTGTCGCTCGCCTGGAGCAACATCCTCTACAATGCCGAATGGCAGCATCTCGACGTCTGGACCAAGCTGTTGCAGACCATCGTCATGGCCTTCGTCGGCACCCTGTTTGCCTCGATCGTCGCCTTCCCGCTCTGCTTCCTTGCGGCACGCAACATCACCCGCAACGGTGTGCTGAACCAGGTCACCAAGCGATTCTTCGATTTCCTGCGGTCCGTCGACATGCTGATCTGGGCGCTGTTTTTCACCCGTGCCTTCGGTCCCGGGCCGCTGGCCGGCATGTCGGCGATCTTTTTCACCGATACCGGCACGCTCGGAAAACTCTATTCGGAAGCGCTGGAGAATATCGACGACAAGCAGCGCGAGGGCGTGAAATCGGTCGGAGCCGCGCCGCTTACCGTGCAGCGGTTTGGTGTCCTGCCGCAGGTCCTGCCGGTTTTTACCAGCCAGGCGCTCTATTTCTGGGAATCCAACACCCGGTCGGCAACTATCATCGGAGCGGTCGGTGCGGGCGGTATCGGCCTCAAACTCTGGGAAGCGATACGGACGAATTCCGACTGGGAAAACGTCTGTTACATGGTTATCCTGATTCTCGTCGTCGTCTTCTTATTCGACAGCGTCTCCAATCTTCTGCGCTCGCGTCTGATGGGCCAGAAAGCACATTGAAAAACGTGCCGGTTCATCGCCGGCCATCACGATAATGTCACGAAAAGCGCGTAGCGACGGCGTCTCATCGGCCCGTCCGATCGACGCTCCCGTGACATCCTTGATAGGGAATGGACCGTGCGCTACGCATTCTATATCACGCCGGATGAAGACCACCCGCTGACGATTGCGGCGGCGAACTGGCTCGGAAGCAACCCCTTCACCGGCGAAACCAGACGGCTTGAAGCCGCCGGCGATTTCGATGCGGTTGAACTGACGGCACTGACCGCCGATCCACGCCGCTACGGCTTTCATGGCACGCTGAAGGCGCCTTTCCCGCTTGCTCCAGTGAGAAACGAAGCGCAGCTGCTCGCCGCCTTCGATAGTTTTTCCCAGGAATGCGCCCCCTTCGAGATACCGGAAATGGCGCTGGGGCAGCTCGGACCGTTTTTCGCGCTGGTGCCCGCGGGCGACTGTCCGGAGCTGCAGGCGCTTGCCGATGAGACGGTGCGGCGTTTCGAACCCTTTCGGGCGCCTCTCTCGGCGGTGGATTTGTCGCGGCGCACGCCGGATTCGCTGACCGACGTGCATCGCAGCAATCTGCTCTCCTGGGGGTATCCCTATGTGTTCGAGAGCTTCCAGTTCCACATGACGCTGACCGGCCCGGTGCCGGTGGAGCGGCAGCCGTCGATGAGGGCCCTGCTGGAGCAGACCTTCGTGCAGTTCATCGGCAAGCCGCTTGCCGTCACATCACTGGCACTGTTTACCGAACACGCGCGCGGCGCGCCTTTCACCGTTCACTCGCTTTTGCCGCTTGGCGGCACGTCCAAACGAAAGATGGCATGACATGACCGCTGAAACCGTTCTCTCCAACGCCCGCATCGTCCTCGAGGACCAGATCCTCACCGGCTCGGTGCTCATCCGCGACGGCAAGATTGCCGACATCTCCGAAGGCACCAGCCGCACCGGTGAGGATTTCGAAGGCGATTACCTGATCCCCGGTCTGGTCGAGCTGCACACCGACCACCTGGAAGCGCATTATTCGCCGCGCCCCGGCGTCCGCTGGCTGAAGATGGCAGCGATCCAGGCGCATGACGCGCAGGTCGTGACGTCCGGCATCACCACGGTTTTCGACTGCCTGCGCATGGGCTCCGACGAGGATGGCGGCTTCGAGCAGGGCGAGATGCGGGAAATGGCGGACGCTTTGGCGCAGGCCGCCCAGGAAAATCGCTTGCGGGCAGACCACCGCATCCACCTGCGCTGCGAGGTCTCTACCGACAACGTGCTCGCCCATTTCCTGGAATTCGAGAACGACCCGCAGGTCGGCCTCGTTTCGCTGATGGACCATGCGCCGGGCCAGCGGCAGTTCCAGACGATGGATCAGTACACGCTCTACTACAAGAACAAGCGCGGCATGACGGACGAGGCCTTCGCCGAATTCTGCGCCCGCCAGCAGGCGCTTTCCGCCCAATACGCCGCGCCACATCGCACAGAGATCGCCAAGGCCTGCGCCGAGCGCGGCATCACCATTGCGAGCCACGACGACGCGACCATCGCCCATGTCGAGGAATCGGTCGGTTTCGGTATCCGCCTTGCGGAATTTCCGACGAGCTTCGAAGCCGCGGAAGCCTCGCATGCCGCGGGCCTGAGCGTGCTGATGGGCGCGCCGAACATCGTGCGGGGCAAGTCGCATTCGGGTAATATCGCTGCGCGCGATCTCGCCGAGCGCGGCGTGCTCGACGTGCTCTCCTCCGACTATGTGCCGTTCAGCCTGATCCATGCGCCCTTCGTGCTTTCGGACGAGGTGGAAAGCGTCAGCCTGCCGCAGGCGCTCGCCATGGTCACCGCAACACCGGCCCGCACGGTTGGTCTCACCGATCGCGGCCGGATCGCCACCGGCCTGCGCGCCGATATCGTCAGGGTCCAGCGTCACGAGGGCATCCCGGTTGTCCGTTCCGTCTGGCGCGAAGGCCGGCGGGTCGCGTGATGCACGGCTATCCATCGGATCATCGGTCGGGTGCGATCATCGTGGTCGTTGGGCCAAGCGGCGCCGGCAAGGACAGCGTCATCGGTTTCGCCGCGCAGCATTTCGCCAGTCGCGCCGAGATCGACTTCGTTCGCAGGGTGATTACCCGTCCCTCCGATGCCGGAGGTGAGGATCACGAGAGCGTTTCCGAAGGTGACTTCGACGCCCGGTTTGAAGCTGGCGATTTTGCTGTCGCCTGGCAGGCACATGGGCTGAAATATGGTATTCCCCGCGAGGCGCTCGATCGCGTGCGTGCTGGGCGGATCCTGATCGCCAATGGCAGTCGCGGGGCGCTTGCGCAGTTCCGGGAAGTCTTTCCGAAGGTCGTGGTCGTCAACATCACGGCATCGCCGCAGGTTCTCGCCAAACGCCTCGTCGCCCGCGGGCGCGAGACCGAGGCGGACATCCTGAAGCGCCTGCAGCGGCAGGCGCCGGATATTCTCGACGACGCGGATGTGATCACGATCGACAATAGCGGACCGCTCGATATCGCCGGTTCGCGTTTCGTGGCGCTGGTCGCCGAGTTGTGCGGGATGACGCTGGCTGCAAGCTAGCCGTCAAAGGGCGTTGTCGAGAAAATACCACTGGTCGAGATGGTCGCGAATGACCGGCTCGATGACCGAATTCAGAAGAAGGACGTCTTCCATCATCTGCGCGTCCGAGGCGTTGCCCTCTGGTAGCTCGATAGGCGGCAGGGCGTAAAATCGGAACCGCGCGCTGTCGCCGCTGCGGATGGTATAGACAGGGCATATGCTTGCGTGCGTGTGCCGGGCAAGGCGGGCGACAAGCGCCAGATTGCCGTCGAGATGCGGAGGGCGCCCGAAAAACGGCCCGCGAATTTTCCCCTTGTAGCCCTCATCGCAGAAGACGCTGACCACGCCGCCGTCGCGAAGCCGCTTCAGCATGGGGCGGGCACCGGTCCGGCCCGGCGGCAGAAGGTTGCTGCCCGCCTGCAGGCGTACCCGGTCCGCAATCCAGCGACGTGCCCTTCCGCGAGGCGGCTCGTAGCTGATGCCTGGTATAATCCCGAGACCGGTGACGATCGAGGTGATGAGTTCCCAGTTCCCAAGATGCAGGCCAACGAGGATCACAGGTCCTTTGCTCGCGGCATCGGCCAGATGCTGTGTCCCGATGCGTTCGACGCGACGATGATCGGCAGCCATGCGCATAACGACGGAAAACTCGGTCATCAATCGACCCTGGTTCTTCCAGTTCCGCTTCATCAGCGATTCGCGCTCGCCCTCCGGCGTACTGGGCAGAAGCCGGGCCAGATTGGAGCGTGCCTTTTTGATCGCCCCCTTGTGCCAGCGCGGCATCGCAAATAGCCCAAGCCGAGCGCCGAGCGCCGAGCACATATCGGCAGTCAACAGCTTCATGCCGTAAAACAGGGTCAGATCGACGCCGTTCTGGATATTTTCGATCACCCAGTATTGCAGGAAGGCCTTGCGTTCTGTGCGCCCACTCCAGAGCGCCTTGAGGCCGGGTGTGGTCCGGCTATCGTAAGCTGCGGTCTTGATCGTTGGCCTGTTCGTCGAATTCTCTTTCATGCCGGTGGTCTCAGCGCCGATGCAGCGTCACGGGCAGGCCGCCGCGCGGGCGCAGCGTCAGGCGGCATTGCGGCTCCACCTTGGCGCCCTCCGACACCCGGACCCGGAAGCGTTGGGCAAGGATCGCCAGGCACAGGATCGCCTCATTGAGACCGAATTGCAGACCCGGGCAGACCCTTGGTCCGCTGGCGAAGGGGATGTAGCTGTAGGGTATGGGTTTCTGGCCATTCAGGAAGCGTTCGGGCTTGAACAGGTTCGCGTCCTTGAAGAAGGCCTCCGTCCGATGCAGCAGCCACGGCACGATCAGGATCAGCGAGGCCGGCTTGACGTCGATATCACCGATGCGGTCGGCTTCGTTTGCCTGGCGCGCAAGGATCGGCACCGGCGGATAGAGCCGCAGCGTCTCCTCGATGACGGCGCGGCACCATTCGAGCTGCGGGATGTCGTCGAGTGTCGGCACGCGGTTGCCGCAGACGCGGGCGATCTCCTCATGCAGGGATTTTTCCACCCACCCGGCCCGCGACAGGAGGTACCAGGCCCAGGTCAGCGTCGCCGCCGTCGTCTCGTGGCCGGCCATGAAGATCGTCGCTGCCTCGTTGCGCAGCGCTACCACGTCGAGCTTCAGCTCCGGATTGCGTTTCTGCCGGCGCACCAGAAGCTCGACCATCGAATTGTCGTCGCCGCGCCCGGCCAGATGGTCCTCGACCACCTTGTCGATGATCTGGTGGATGCGGGACACGGACCGGCGCAGCTTCGGCGTCCGCAACACCGGCAGGCCTTCGTCGAAGCCGAGAAAATAGCCGATGTTGACGGAATCGATCAGCGACTGGTAGCTCTCGAACCCCTCGCTGACGGCATTCGCAGCTTCTTCGCCGAGATCGTTGCCGAAAACGGCGCGGGAAATGATCTCGGCCGTCAGTCCAGCCATCTCGAAGAGCGCGTTGACGGGGGCGCCGTCCGGTAGGGACTCCCAGCGCTGGACAAGCTCGCTTGCCGTGGTCTCCATGATCTTACCGAAAGCCGGCACACGGTTCTTGTGGACGATATCGTTGACCAGCGGACGGCGCTGCTTCCAGGTTTCACCATCGGAAATGAACAGGCCGTCGCCGAGCAGGAATTCCAGCGCGCGCCGCATCTGCGGGGTCTTGCGCTCGAAATTCTCGTGCCGTTTGGCGACGACGTAGCGGATGGCATCCGGCGAATTGACGACGACAATCTGGCGTCCGAAGATCTTCGCGGCAGTGACGCTGTCGGTATAGTCGCTTTTGCGCCAGATCGACAGGAAGTCGTGGCGCGCCTTGAGGATGAGGTTCAGCGGCCGTCCGGGTTTGCCCTTGTAGTAGTCGGAATGCGCGGGCTCGAACGATGTCTTCCTGAGTTTTTCAATGATATCCGTCGATTGCCGTAAACTGGAGAACATGCTCCGGCTGCCCCTGTCTGTATCCGGTCACGGCGCGTGGCGCCCTCATCGTTGCAGCTTACCCGATAGCAGCAATTTTCTGCGGCGCAAAATCCTTTCGGTGTCCCCGCGGGCACGAGGGTAGAAGGATATTCACGGCCGCTGGCAAGGTCGCGGCCGTGAAGGGTTATTCAGCGCAAGGCAGCGCAGGCTTTGGCGATGCGCTCCAGCGCCGCGCGCAGTTCCGTTTCCGAAGTGGCGTAGGAGATGCGGAAGAACGGTGAAAGGCCGAAGGCGGAACCCGGCACGACCGCGACATGGGCGTCTTCGAGCAGATAGGCACAGAAGTCCGTGTCCGTCTGGATCGGCTTGCCGCCCGGTGTCGTCTTGCCCAGCAGGCGGCCACAGCCGGAGAAGGTGTAGAAAGCGCCTTCCGGGACGCGGCATTCGACGCCTTCGATGGCGTTCAGTGCAGCGACGACGAGATCGCGGCGGCGCTGGAAGCTCGCGGTGCGTTCCTTCAGGAAATCCTGAGGTCCGGTCAAGGCTTCGACCGCAGCCGCCTGGCTGATCGAGGACGGGCAGGAGGTCGACTGGCTCTGGACCACAGCCATCGCCTTGATCAGGTCACGCGGTCCGCCGGCATAGCCGATGCGCCAGCCGGTCATGGCATAGGCCTTGGAGACGCCGTTCACGGTCAGCGTTCGATTTTTGAGGCGCGGCTCAAGCGCAGCCGGCGTGACGAAACGGAATCCATCGTAGACGATGTGTTCGTACATGTCGTCGACCAGCAGCCAGACATGCGGATGTTTCAGGAGCACGTCGAGCAGCGGGCGATAGTCTTCGGCGCTATAGGCGGCACCCGATGGGTTGGACGGCGAATTCAGCATCACCCAGCGGGTCTTCGGCGTGATCGCTGCTTCGAGCTGCTGGGCCTGGAGCCGGAATCCGGCTTCGGCAGTGCAGGCGATCAGGACCGGCTTGCCCTCGGCGATCTCAACGATGTCCGAATAGGAGGTCCAGTACGGTGTCGGGATGATCACCTCGTCGCCCGGGTTGAGCGTCGCCATCATGGCGTTGAAGAGCACCTGCTTGGCGCCGGTCGCGACGGTGATTTCGTCCTGTTCGTAGGCGAGATCGTTTTCGCGCGCGAATTTCTTGCGGATCGCGGCCTTCAGTTCCGGCGTTCCGTCGAGCGCCGTATATTTGGTCTCGCCTCGCAGCATGGCGGCGGTTGCCGCCCGCTTGATGTGGTCCGGCGTGTCGAAATCCGGCTCGCCGGCGCCCAGAATGATCACCGGCTTGCCGTCGCGTTTCATGGCTTGCGCGCGGGCGCCGATCTTCAGGATTTCCGAAACGCCGATCGTGGAAATCCGCGAGGCGGGCGAAAAGCCCGCCTCCTCAACCTTCGTGTTGATGGTCATGTCAGATCCTATTCGATGTCGCCGATATTATTCGATGTCGAACGAGACGCCCTGAGCCAGCGGCAGGGCCTTCGAATAGTTGATGGTGTTGGTGGCGCGGCGCATATACGCCTTCCACGCGTCCGAGCCGGATTCGCGGCCGCCGCCGGTTTCCTTCTCGCCGCCGAACGCGCCACCGATTTCAGCACCCGAGGTGCCGATGTTGACGTTGGCGATGCCGCAGTCGGAACCGTCGGGCGACAGGAAGCGCTCTGCTTCCTGCAGGTCGAGCGTGAAGATCGACGAGGAAAGGCCGGCGCCGACGGCGTTGTGATCGGCAACGGCCGCGTCGAAATCGCTGTACTTCATCACGTAGAGGATCGGCGCGAAGGTCTCCTCGAGGACCGGACCGGCATGCTTCGGCATTTCAACCAGCGCCGGCTTGACGTAGTAGCTGTTGGCATGGCCGAGATCGACGCGTTCGCCGCCGGTGATCGTGCCGCCATGGGCTTTCGCTTCGGCAAGGGCCTTCTGCATGTTGTCGAAAGCCGGCTTGTCGACCAGTGGGCCGACGAGGGCGGTCGATTCCAGCGGGTTGCCGACCGATACGCTCTGGTAAGCCTTCTTCAGGCGCGGAACGAGTTGGTCATAGACGCTTTCATGGACGAAGAGGCGGCGCAGCGTCGTGCAGCGCTGGCCGGCCGTGCCCATCGCACCGAAGGCGATGGCGCGCAGCGCCATGTCGAGATCGGCCGACGGGCAGACGATGCCGCCATTGTTGCCGCCGAGTTCGAGGATGGCGCGGGCGAAGCGCTTGGCAAGGCGCGGACCGACGTCGCGGCCCATGCGGGTCGAGCCGGTCGCCGAAACCAGCGGCACCTTCGGGTGGTCGACCAGCACTTCGCCGATGGCGCGATCGCCGATCAGCACCTGTGCGAGGCCTTCCGGTGCATCGCCGAAGCGGGCGATGGCGCGGTCAAGGATAGCCTGCGATGCAAGTGCGGTCAGTGGTGTCTTTTCCGACGGCTTCCAGACGACGGCATTGCCGCAGACGATCGCGAGCGCCGCGTTCCATGCCCAGACGGCAACCGGGAAGTTGAAGGCGGAGATGACGCCGATGACGCCGAGCGGGTGCCAGGTTTCCATCATGCGGTGGCCGGGGCGCTCGGTGGCGATCGTCAGGCCGTAAAGCTGACGGGAGAGACCGACGGCGAAATCACAGATGTCGATCATTTCCTGCACTTCGCCGAGACCTTCCGACGGGATCTTGCCGGCTTCGATCGAAACGAGACGGCCGAGATCGGCCTTGTGGGCGCGCAGTTCCTCGCCGAGCAGGCGGATCAGTTCGCCGCGCTTCGGCGCCGGCACGAGACGCCAGGCGCGAAACGCTGCGTCAGCCTTTTCGATCTTTTCGGCGGCCTCAGTGGCCGAAACCGTCTTCAGGCTGGCGATCTGCTCGCCGGTCACGGGCGAGAAGGAGGCCATGTCGCCACCGGTATAGAGATCCTTGGCGACGCCGAGCTTCTCCAGAAGTGCGGCCGTTTCCTGAACGACGTTCACCGTCTTTGTTGCAATGTTCATGATAAGCAAACTCCCGTTTCTTGTCTCGAAGGACTATCCGAAGCTGACCGTGCCGAGGTCTCCCGGCGAGGTGATGGCTTTGAGGCCTCTGGCCATGTCCTTGATCTTCTGTTGCGTATAAAGGTCGTAGTAGGCCTGGTTTTTCCGGCCGATGGCATGTTCGGCGCTGAAGCTGCCGTTGAAATCCTGAACGGCGATCGCAAACACCCGGTCGCGCAGCCGCCGCTCGAAATCCTTGTCCGTCGCCGAGGAACTGTCCTTCGGCACGACGAGATTGAAATGCACGCCGCCATCGCCGATATGGCCGAAATCGCAGATCGTCACCTCCGGAAAGGTTTGCGGCATCTCGTCCTTCATACGATCGCAGAAGGCCATGATATCACCTCGGCGGAAGGAAAGATCGAAAGCGATCAGTTTTCCGGAGTGCTTGACCCCCTCGGAAAGCGCATGGCGCAGCGCCCACATTTCATGTGCCGGGCCGACGAAGGCATCGGCGAGCGGCGCGTCCTCACTTTCCCAGATCTCGGCCAGCACCGTCTCCAGAACGGCATCGAGCGGCTGTTCACCCTCGCGCGGTTCCCAGGTCCGGGAGATTTCGGCGAGGATGACATAGTCCGGGACGTTGCCGCCCTGGAACGGGTTTTTCAGCGACGGCACATGATCGAGCGCTGCCGCGACCGCATTCTTCGACATGCCTTCAAACGCCGAAAGATAGGCGCCAAGCCTGTCTTCCATGGCCCGCAGCAGCGGCATCACATGGGCGCCGCTTGCCGGCACCAGATAGGCGGTCGCAACCTGTTTTGGAAGAGGCTCGAGGTTCAGCACGCATTCGGTGATGATTCCGAAGGAGCCGGAGGTGCCGATGAAGATCTGCTTCCAGTCGATGCCGGTATTGTTCTTGCGCAGATCGGAGGTGAGATCGAGGATGGTGCCCTCTTCATCTGCCAGCACGACCTTGATGCCGAGCGTGTTGCGGCGCACGTCGCCATATTTCAGGAAGCGCGAGCCGCCGGTGTTGGTGGCCAGCATGCCGCCCAGACGCGGGTCGGCGCCGAGGTCGATCGGGAAGAACAGTCCGTGTTTTTCGAGCTTCTGGTTGACGTCCGAAAGCCGGAACCCGGCCCCGGCCCGCAGCGAGCGGTTGTCGAGATCGAGTTCGAAGCGCTGCGTCATCCGGTCGAGGCTGAGCACGGCCTGCGCTCCGGTCGCGTCCGGCGTCGAACCGGAAACGAGGCCGGTATTGCCGGACTGCGGAATGAGCGGAATGGCGTTCTTCACGCAATAGGCGACTGCCGCTGAAACCTCTTCGGTTGTCTGCGGCCGCAAGACGAGGGCGGCCCGGCCTTCGTCATAGCGGGCGCCGGTCTCATAGGCCGCCATGTCGCCAGGCTCGGTGACAATGCCCTTGTCGCCGAGAATGCCGGTCAGTGCCGCAATGTGCCGTTGGTCGATCATCGCTTCAGTTCTACTCCGCGGCCTCAGCGGAGGAAAGCATCTGGCGGCAATCGGCGATGGAGGCCTGCTCGATACCGGCATAGTGATCGAACTCGTTCCGCACCTTGGCGCCGAGATCGAGCTCGAAGCGCTGCTGGTTCGGGCTCGCCACGAATTCCTGGGCGGCATCGTCGCCGAGGTTGGACTGGAAGATACCGGCGGCACTGACGGGCAGAAAATCCTCGTAGACGATCGGATCGAACTGGACGAGGCCTTCAGCGATCAGGCTGTCGAGGCTCTTCGAAGCATCGACCTTTGCCTGACGACCTTTGGCCGTCAGCGAATAGGCGAAGTAGCCGAGGCCTTCGGCGCGGATGCCGGCCCATGTGTCGGGGAAGGGGATGAAGGCGTCCGCAAGTGCCTTTTCATACTCCGCCGCATTCGAGCCGTCGGCAGCCGGGCGCACGATCCTGCGGGAGGCATTCAGCAGTTCGTCGTAAAGCGCGCGGCCCTTCGGGGTCAGTGCGATGCCACGCTGTTCGATTTCGCCGAAGCGGGCGGTGTGCGAGCCCTGATGCCAGCTTCCATCGGCAGCCTGGAAGGAAACGGGCTCTTCGAGCGCCTTGAACGAGGTCTGGCGCAGCAGGATGGCGCATTTGCGGGTCGGCGGACCTTCGACGATCGCCTTCGGGGCGATGCCGTAGTCAGACATGCGGGCCTGGACTGCATCGATATCGAGCGTGCGCGGCGTCAGGTGGTTGATGTGCGGGCCCTTGAACGAGACGACGTCGGCGATCAGCCGGTGAGCGTCGTGCAGGCGGTGATACATGTCCGGGCTGACATTGGCCTTGTCGTGCCAGCGGAAGGTTTCGAGCGCCTCCGCGACGAAACGTGCGGCATCGGCCTTGTCGAGGCCGCCCTCCTTCTCGGCTTTCTCGGTCAGCGCAATGGCGCCAGCCGTGAAGATTTCGCGCTTGGACAGGATCTGTTCGGCTTCAGCACGCAGGGTCTCGTCATTAATCAGGTCGAGCCGCAGCAGCGAGGTAAAAACGCGGAAGGGGTTCTTCTTCAGGCTGGCGTCGCCGACCGGGCGGAAGGCGGTCGCATGGACCGGCACGCCGGCAGTCGAGAGGTCATAGTAGCCGACCGGATGCATGCCCATGATAGCAAAGACGCGGCGCATCATCGACAGTTCGGCAGGCGTGCCGAGGCGGATCGCGCCATGGCGCTCTTCGGAGATGCGCTCCAGCGAATCGGTATCCTCGAGCCGGGCCTGCAGGTCGGGGTCGGCGGCGAGCGTTTGCGCGTTCACCTGTCCCACCAGTTCCATCAGCGTGCCGTAAGCAGGCACTTCGGTGCGGTACATAGCCGACATCGCAGCGGAAAAGGCGACACGGATATCGTCGGTGGATACGAAACTATTCTCTTTCACGGCAGCGCGCCTCGCAGTATTGAACAGATAGGGTCATCATTCTCATTTCGTATCATATACCGGTCGAATGGGCATTGATTGCGACAGTTCTGACTATGATCATGCGAGGCCGGAATGAAGTTGAGTAGAAGACTGGTTCCTGACGTCACCACGCTGCAGGCCTTCGAATGCGCCGCGCGCCACGGCAGCTTCACCCAGGCCGCAGCGGAACTGAACCTGACGCAGAGCGCCGTCAGCCGCCAGATCAAGGACCTCGAAAGCCAGATCGGCGTGCTCCTGTTCGAACGCGTCCGCCAGCGGGTCATCCTCTCCGATGCCGGGCAGAAATTCCTGCCGGAGGTGCGCCGGCTGCTGACGCAATCGGAGGAACTGATGGTCCGCGCCATGGCCTCGGCGCGCTCGGAATCGACCCTCTCCATCGCCTCGCTGCCGACTTTCGGCAGCCGCTGGCTGACGCCGCGCTTGCCGGATTTCCTGAAGCAGCATCCGGGCACGGTGATCAATATCGCCTCGCGCTCCCAGCCCTTTGACTTTGAAGAGCAGAATTTCGACCTCGCCATTCACTATGGCCAGCCGGTCTGGGCGCACGCGACCTGCAGCTATCTCTGCAGCGAGATCATCGTGCCCGTGGCAAGTCCCGCCCTTTATGAACAGCATCCGATGAAGGAGCCGGGCGAACTGGAAAACAAACCGCTCCTGCATCTCGCTACCCGCCCGAAGATGTGGGCTCAGTGGTTCGAGAGCAATGGCGGCGAGATGAAGTCCGCTTATCGCGGCAATCGATTTGACCAGTTTTCCATGGTGATCGAGGCCGCTGCCGCCGGCCTCGGCTTTGCGCTCCTGCCGCGGTACCTGATTGAACAGGAGCTGGCGACCGACCGTTTGCGTGTCGTCTTCGACCGGCCGATGCAGACCGAAAACAGCTATTATCTGGTCGTGCCGGAAGGAAAGCTCGAAAATCCTGTCAGCCAGGCCTTTCGCGCCTGGATCACGGCGCAGGTAGGGTGAGACCTTTGCTGCGTCGCAATATGAAAATACGGAACCTTTCCGCGCATTGCGCGTTCCGGGCTGGATGAACAGTGTCGAAGAGACGGTCTTAGGGGATTTCATGTCATTTGCTGCAAAGAACTCCCGCGACAGCGGTCCTTCTTTGGTGCGGCAGCATGGAATTCGTCCCGAGAATAGGCCCCGCTTCTTGCAACACATTGGCACTACGGCTAAAAAATGCCCATTTCTTGCATCACGCAGCCCTGACAGCGAAGCGACTGCCGCCTTCACGACCTCAAAGGCCCTTCCGGGCTGTGCCAAAGCCCACGGTTTCCCGCTTGCGCGAGACCTGACGGCTGACGGCAGAACACAGACGAGTGTCTAGGGTCGTGTCGGCGCAGAGCCAAACATCAGGGCTGCAGCCCATCCGGCACGACGACCACAGCCGGACCCTTCAACACCGCCTGGATCCAGAACCCGTACCTATGAACCTTCAAAATACGCATTCCACGCCTCCGCGCGAAGCTGAAATCAAACCGATCGATTACAACGACTCGATCCGGTCGACCTATTTCACAATCGATGAGCTTCATGAATGCGGTGCCGCCTTGGCCCGCGATGGCGTAGCAAGCCTTCCAGGTTTTTTCCCATTCGAGTTCCGTCCGCGTCATCGCGAAAACGAACACGAGATTTTCCGCGTCTACAAGGTGACGGCTGCCGACGTCGAAGCCGGCGCCTCGATCACGCCCGCCGCGGAATGGCTGCTTGACAATCATTATCTGGTTGAAGAGTCGATTCAGGAAGTCCGGCGCGATTTTCCGCGCAAGTTCTATCGCCAACTGCCGACGCTGTCCGTCGCCGGCACGACAATCCCGCGCACCATGGCGCTTGCCTGGCTCTACGTCGCCCACACCCACAGCACGGTGTCGCGCGAAAGCCTGACGGCGATGGTCGCCGGTTTCCAGAATCACGAGACCTTCAAGATCGGCGAGCTCTGGGCGTTGCCGTCCATTCTCCGCTTCGTGCTGATCGAGAACCTGCGCCGCATCGCCATCCGCGTCGACCGTTCGCGTGGCATGCGCAAGAAGGCAAACGACGTCGCCGATCAGATTGTCCGCCTGGGCGAACCCGAGAGGTTCAGGTCGGTTCTCGCGGACGCCCAGCCGCTGACCGCCGACAATACCTTCGTGACGCAGCTTCTCTACCGCCTGCGCGATGGATCGCAGACATCGGGTTACGTGATCACCTGGCTCGAAGAGCAGCTGGAAAAACGTGGCAGCAATGTCGAGGAAGCTCTGGTCGCCGAGCAGAACCGGCTGTCGTCCGGCAATGCGACGATGAGCAACATCATCCGCAGCCTGCGCGAAATCGACGACAACGATTGGGCCGTCTGGTTCGAAAGCGTCAGCAAGCTCGACGATGCCCTGCGTGCACGCTCGGATTACTCGTCGCTCGATTTCGGTTCGCGCAACAAATATCGCAATACCATCGAGAAACTGGCTCGCCGCTCCGGCTACGCGGAACTGGAAGTCACCCAGATCGCGCTAGATCTGGTCAAGGAGCAGGCGGCCGCTCCGGACGAAACCCCGCATGAGCCGAATGTCGGCGGGTTCCTCGTCGGCAAGCAGCGCCGGCATCTGGAGCAGCGGATCGGCTACCGTCCGACCATCCTGCAAAGCATCATCCGCATGAGCCGCAAGCTCGACTGGCTGGCGATCGCCGGCCCCAACATCATCCTGACGATCCTTGCGATGATCGCGGTCTATGTCTTCGTCAGCCCGATGGATATCCCGACCGGTGCAAAGCTGATCATGCTGCTCCTGTTCGCGCTTCCGGCCTCGGAAGGTGCTGCCGGTCTCTTCAACACGCTGGTCACGCTCGGCGTGACGCCGTCACGCCTGGTTGGATATGAATTTCTCAACGGCATCCCGCAAGACGCGCGGACTCTCGTCGTTGTCCCCTGCCTGATCTCCAGGCGCGATCATGTCGATGAACTCGTGCGCAACATCGAAGTGCACTATCTCGCCAATCCGAAGGGCGAGGTCTATTTCGCGCTTCTGAGCGACTGGGCCGACAGCAAGGAGGAGGAAACCGTCGCCGATCTTGACGTGCTCGACTACGCCAAGCGCGAAATCGCGATTTTGAGCGAGCGCTACGCCCATGACGGCCGCACCCGCTTCTACCTCCTGCATCGCCGCCGCCTCTACAACGAGGCGGAGGGCGTCTGGATGGGTTGGGAGCGCAAGCGCGGCAAGCTGCATGAGATGAACCTGCTTCTGCGCGGTGACAGCGACACGAGCTTCCTCGCCGGCGCCAATATCGTCCCGGAAAACGTGCAATATGTCATGACGCTTGATTCCGACACGCGCCTGATGCGCGACGCGGTGACCAAGCTGGTCGGCAAGCTCTACCACCCGATCAACCGCCCGGTCGTCGATCCGGTGACGCAGAAGGTGACTGCAGGCTACGGTATCCTGCAGCCGCGCGTGACGCCGTCACTGACCACCGGCAACGAAGCTTCGGCGTTCCAGCGCATCTTTTCGGTCAACCGCGGCATCGATCCTTACGTCTTCACCGTCTCCGACGTCTATCAGGACATCGCCGGCGAAGGCACGTTCACCGGCAAGGGCCTCTACCATGTCGACGCCTTCGAGGCAGCGCTGAAGGGCAAGATCGAGGAAAACGCGGTTCTCAGCCATGACCTCCTGGAAGGCTCGCTTGCCAAATGCGCGCTGGTGACCGATGTCGAACTGGTCGAGGATTTCCCGATCCGCTACGAAGTCGAGATGTCGCGCCAGCATCGCTGGGCGCGCGGCGACTGGCAGCTCCTGCCTTACATGTTCGATCTTTCCAACGGCGTCAGCATGCTCGGCCGCTGGAAGATGTACGACAATCTGCGCCGCTCGCTGATCCCCTGCGCCTGGCTCGTCGCGTCGGTCATGGGTTGGTATTACATGGAGCCGACACAGGCGCTGGTCTGGCAGTTCGTGCTGATCTTCAGCTTGTTCGTCGCGCCGACCCTGTCGCTCATTTCCGGTATCATGCCGCGCCGCAACGATATCGTCGCCCGCGCCCATCTGCATGCGGTTCTCTCAGAAATCCAGGCTGCCAACGCGCAGGTCGCGCTGCGCATTGTCTTCATCGCCCATTCGGCCGCAATGATGGCCGATGCCATCGTGCGCTCCCTCTATCGAACCTTCGTCAGCGGCAAGCTGATGCTCGAATGGCGCACCGCAGCGCAGGTGCAGAGTTCGGCCAGCGGTACCATCTGGGACTACTACCGTTCGATGTGGATCGCGCCGGCTCTGTCGGTGATTTCGCTGCTGCTTGCGGCCGTCTCCGAGAGCGGCCTTCCCTTCATCGGCATTCCGTTTGCCCTGCTCTGGGCGCTGTCCCCGGCCATCGCCTGGTTCGTCAGCCAATCCGCCGAGACCGAAGACCAGTTGGTCGTGCCGGAAAACGTCGTCGAGGAACTGCGCAAGATCGCTCGTCGGACCTGGCTCTATTTCGAGACCTTCGTTACCGCCGAGCAGAACTTCCTGCCGCCGGACAATTTCCAGGAAATCCCGCATCCGGTTCTGGCCGAGCGGACCTCGCCGACGAATATCGGCGTCTACCTGTTATCGGTCATGTCGGCCCGCGATTTCGGCTGGATCGGTTTCGAGGAAACCGTCCGGCGCCTGGAGGAGACGGTTTCCACGATCGACCGCATGCCGAAATACCGGGGGCATCTGTTCAACTGGTACGCGACGAACCCGCTCGAGACGATGGAACCGAGGTATGTTTCGGCCGTCGACAGCGGCAACCTCGCCGGCCATCTGATCGCCGTCTCCTCGATGTGCCGCGAATGGGCTGAAGCGCCGTCCGCGCATATCCAGGGCAATCTGGACGGTATCGGCGATGTCGCCTCCATCCTGTCCGAAGTGCTGGCTGAGCTGCCGGATGACCGCAAGACCGTGCGGCCGCTGCGGCGGCTGATGGAGGAGCGGATCGTCGGCTTCCACAATGGGCTGCAGGCGGTCAAACGCGAACATGAGTTTGCCTCGATCCGGGTTATCAACCTGGCGGTTCTGGCGCGCGACATCCAGAAGCTCACCGCCAACCTCGACCACGAGGTCCGGAGCGCCCAGAGCGGCGAAGTGACGAAGTGGGCGACCGTCCTGGTCAACACCTGCGAATCCCACATTGCCGACGGCGTTTTCGACCTCGGTGCCATCGAGGCATTACGCCAGCGCCTGATCGTCGTGCGCGATCGGGCGCGCGATATCGCGTTCTCGATGGACTTCAGCTTCCTGTTCCGTCCGGAACGGCGGCTTCTGTCGATCGGCTACCGCGTCAATTCGAACGAGCTTGACGAAGCCTGCTACGACCTTCTCGCGTCGGAAGCGCGCCTCACCAGCCTGTTCGCCATCGCCAAGGGGGACCTGCCGACGGAACACTGGTACAAGCTCGGCCGTCCGATCGTGCCGATCGGCGCCCGCGGCGCGCTCGTCTCCTGGTCGGGCTCGATGTTCGAATATCTGATGCCGCCGCTGGTCATGCAGGAGCGTCAGGGGGGCATCCTCAACCAGACCAACAATCTGATCGTCAGGGAGCAGATGAACCACGGCCGCCGCCTCGGCACGCCATGGGGCATTTCGGAAGCGGCGTTCAATGCCCGCGACCATGAACTGACGTATCAGTACACCAATTTCGGTGTGCCGACGCTCGGCCTGAAGCGCGGTCTCGGCCAGAATGCCGTCATCGCGCCCTATGCCTCGATCCTCGCCAGCATGTACGATCCGAAGGCGGCGCTCGCCAATCTGGAGCGGCTGCGCGGCGTCGGCGCGCTCGGCGCCTACGGTTTCCATGATGCCGTCGACTTCACGCCGACGCGCGTGCCGGAAGGCAAGAGCTGCGCGGTGGTGCGCAACTATTATGCCCACCACCACGGCATGTCGATCGCGGCCGTCGCCAACGTCGTCTTCAATGGCCGTCTGCGCGAGTGGTTCCACGCCGATCCGGTTATTGAAGCCGCTGAACTCCTGCTGCAGGAAAAGGCGCCGCGTGATATCCCGATCATCAACACCAAGAAGGAACCGGAATCGGTCGGCAAGGGCCAGGAAGACCTGCTTCGTCCGGAAGTCCGGATCGTCAACAATCCGCTGATCAAGGATCGCGAGACAGTCTTCCTGTCGAATGGCCACTACTCCGTCATGCTGACGGCGACCGGCAGCGGCTATTCCCGCTGGAACGGCCAGACCGTTGCCCGCTGGAATGCCGATCCGAGCGAAGACCGGTCCGGCACCTTCATCTTCCTGCGCGATACCGCGACCGGCGACTGGTGGTCGGCAACCGCCGAACCGCGCCGGGCGGAAGGCGAAAAAGCCATGATCCGCTTCGGCGACGACAAGGCAGAATTCGTCAAGACCGTCGGCGAACTCACCAGCGAAGTCGAATGCATCGTCGCCACCGAGCATGATGCCGAAGGTCGCCGGGTGATCCTTCTCAACAGGGGCACGGAGGATCGCTTCATCGAAGTAACCTCCTATGCCGAGCCGGTGCTGACGACCGACGATACCGACAGCGCCCATCCGCTTTTTGCCAAGATGTTCCTGCGCACCGAAATCGATCCGAAGGGCGACGTGATCCGCGTCACGCGCAACAAGCGCAGCCCCGGCGACCCGGACATGCAGGTGGCTCACCTGATCGCCGACAATGCCGGCAGCAGCCGTCATACGGAAGCCGAGACGGACAGGCGCCGGTTCATCGGAACAGGCCGGACGCTCGCCGAAGCGCAAGCCTTCGATGCCGAAGCCAAGCTTTCGGGCACGGACGGCTATACGCTCGACCCGATCGTTTCGCTCCGCCGCACCGTGCGTGTGCCGGCGGGCAAGAAGGTCAGCGTGATCTTCTGGACCATCGCCGCTCCCGGACGCGAGCAGATCGACAAGGCCGTCGATCGCTATCGCCATCCGGACAGCTTCAATCACGAAATGATCCACGCCTGGACCCGCAGCCAGGTGCAGATGCGCCATGTCGGCGTGACCTCGCAGGAGGCGGCAAGCTTCCAGACGCTTGGCCGTTACCTCACCTATCCCGACATGCAATTGCGCGCCGATATCGCGACGGTGCAGGCAGGTCTCGCACCGCAATCGTCCCTGTGGCCGCTATCGATTTCGGGTGACTTCCCGATCTTTTCCGTCCGCATCAACGATGACATTGACCTCGGCATCGCGCGCGAAGCCCTGAAGGCGCAGGAGTACCTGCGCTCGCGCGGCGTCACCGCCGATCTCGTCATCATCAACGAACGGGCCTCGTCCTACGCGCAGGACATGCAGCACACGCTCGATGCGATGTGCGAAAACCTGCGCCTGCGCCTGTCCGATGGCGCCCGCCAGCATATCTTCGCGGTCCGCCGCGATATCATGGAGCCGCAGACATGGGCGGCACTGCTGTCCGCGTCGCGTGCCGTCTTCCATGCCCGCAACGGCAAGATCTCGGACCAGATTTCCCGTGCGGAAGCGCTGTTCTCGACGCCTGTCGGCAAGAGGAAAAAGATTGTCCTGCCGTTGCTCGCAGCACCCGCTGGAGACCATGACGAAGTGCCTGCCGAGATCAATGGCGATAGGCTTGACTTCTGGAATGGCTATGGCGGTTTTTCCAAGGACGGCCGTGAATACGTGACGCGCCTGCGCGGCGGCGAAGCGACGCCACAGCCATGGATCAACGTCATTTCCAACGAAAGCTTCGGTTTCCATGTGGCGGCGGAAGGCGCAGCCTTCACCTGGGGCCGCAATTCGCGCGACTACCAGCTGACGCCCTGGACCAACGATCCGGTCATCAACCGGCCGGGTGAAGCGATCTTCGTCAGAGACATGGACAGTGGTACGGTGATGTCGCCCTATGCCGCCTTGTCCCGGCGCAAGTCCGTGCTCTTCGAAACCCGGCATGGTCTCGGCTATTCGGTGTTCAAAAGCGTGCAGGACGAGTTGGAGATCGAGGTCAGCCAGGCCGTCCATCGCAAGGCGCCGGTGAAATATTGGCGGATGCGGTTGAAAAACCTCTCCGGCGAGGCCCGAAGCCTGAAGGTCTACGGCTATGCCGAATGGGTGCTAGGCAACAATCGCGGCAAGACGGCGCCCTTCATCCTGTCGCATCTTGACGAGGCGAGCGGCGCGGTGCTGGCCACCAACCCGTACAGCATCGATTATTCCGGCCGCACCGCTTTCCTGGCGGCGAGCGAAACGCCGGTGGGCTTCACGGCGAGCCGCCGCGAATTCATCGGGCTCGCCGGCAGCATTCACGCGCCGAAGGCGGTGCTTGACGGCAACTCCCTGTCAGGCGCGATCGATGCGGATGGCGATCCCTGCGCAGCGCTTGTTATCGACGTGGTGCTGGAGCCGGGCGAGAGCCGCGATCTGACCTTCTACATGGGTGACGCCGACAATGCGGATCAGGCGCTCGAACATCTCGAGACGGCGCGCAGCACGCCATTCGAGACCGTTCTTAAGGCGTCGAACAGCTTCTGGCAGGATTTCACCGGCATTCTCCAGGTCGACACGCCCGACAAGGCGTTCAACAACATGGTCAATGCCTGGCTGCCCTATCAGAGCCTCGGTTGCCGCATCCTGGCGCGGTCGGCCTTCTATCAGGCAAGCGGTGCCTTCGGCTTCCGCGACCAGTTGCAGGATACGCTCGCCTTCATCGTGCACCGTCCGGAACTTGCGAGGGGCCAGATTCTCAACGCCGCGGCGCGGCAGTTCCCGGAGGGCGATGTCCTGCATTGGTGGCTGCCGGGCAACGGCTCAGGCGTCCGCACCCTGATCTCCGACGACGTGGTATGGCTCGGCCACGCGGTGCAATATTATTGCAACGTGACCGGCACCAGGGACATTCTCGACGAGCAGATTGCCTTTATCGAGGGCGCACCCCTTGAACCCGGCCAGCACGATAGCTTCTTCCAGCCACTGGTTTCCGAGCGGCGTGCATCTCTCTTTGAGCATTGCGCGCTGGGACTCGATCTGGCGATTGCCCGCAAGGGAGAAAACGGCTTGCCGTTGATCCTCGGCGGCGACTGGAACGACGGCATGAACCGCGTCGGCATTGAAGGACGCGGCACCAGCGTCTGGCTCGGCTGGTTCCTCGCGGCCACCCTGCGCTCCTTCATCGCGATCGCCCGCGAACGTGGCGACGCCAAGCGGGTTGCCGCCTGGGAGACGCATCTTTCCAGCCTCAAGCAGGCACTTGAGACTGCCGGCTGGGATGGGGGATACTATCGCCGTGGCTACTACGACGACGGGACGGCGCTCGGCTCCGCCAATAGCAGCGAATGCCGCATCGATTCCATCGCCCAGTCCTGGAGCGTTCTGTCGGGCGAAGGCGATCCGGCTCGCTCGGCACAGGCCATGGATGCCGTGCTTTCGGAACTGGCCGATGCCGATCACCGGGTCATCCGTCTGTTCACGCCGCCGCTTTCCGGAACCGCACAGGACCCGGGCTACATCAAGGCCTATCCGCCGGGTGTGCGCGAAAATGGCGGGCAATATACCCATGCGGCAACCTGGGTGGTGCTGGCGCTTGCGGCGCAGAACCGCACGGAAGACGCCTGGCGCGCTTTCGAAATGCTCAATCCGGTCAATCAATCCAGGGATCGTGACAGCGCCGATCGCTATCGCGTCGAACCCTATGTGGTCGCCGCCGATATCTATGGCGACGGCGATCTGACCGGACGCGGTGGCTGGACCTGGTACACCGGTTCGGCCGCCTGGCTCTACCGCGCAGCGGTCGAAGGCATCCTCGGCATTCGCAGGCAGGGCGGGACGCTGACCGTTCGACCGGTCCTGCCGAAAGCCTGGGATGGTTTCTCGGCGACGCTGACTATCGACGGCAGGGCGCATGTAATTTCTGTGACGAAAGATGCGGAAAGCGGCGAGCCAATCGTCAGCGTCAATAAAACTGTCACAAAAAACGCGCATGAAGGCGTTTTGGTGTAGCTGCCGGCGCTTCGTCAGGCGTGAAGCCGGCTTTGTAGCAAAGGTTGCAAAGTCGGCTTCATTCTGATTGCCGGCAGTCTTATCGCGTCAAGGGGGCAGGGGGCACTGAACTCGGACGAGAACATTCTGAATGCTTCAAAAACTGCAATTCGAACCGTCTGCCGATGACGGACAGACCGGAACGAAGCGATCCATCCCTCCCGAGCGTGACACCCGGCTTGACGTGTTTCGCGCGCTTTGCCTCATCACCATCTTCGTCAATCATGTGCCGGGGCAATATCTCGAATATCTGACGACGAAGAACTTCGGCTTCTCCGATTCCGCCGAAGCCTTTGTGCTGATCTCGGGGCTCTCGGCCGGGCTTGCCTATGGGCGGAAATTCAAACTCGGCAATCGCCTCGCGCTCAGCCTGAAGATCTGGCGCCGGGCGTTCACACTCTACGTCGCGCATATCATGACCAGTATCACCACGCTGGCGATCTTCGCCGGTGGGGCGCTCTATTTCGGCCGGCAGGACCTGATCAGCGAGATCAACATCCGCCCGCTGGTCGATCACACCGAACAGGGCTTCGTCGCCATGGTTCTGCTGGGTCACCAGTTGGGCTACAACAACATCCTGTCGATGTATGCGGTCGTCTTCCTGCTTTTGCCGGGCATGCTCTGGCTCCATGGCCGCAGCCCGTTGCTGTTGTTCGTCGCATCCGCCGCGCTATGGCTCGCCGCCGGCATCTTCATGATCGTGCCGATCAATTTCCTCGATGAAGGCTACTGGTTCCTCAATCCATGGTCCTGGCAGTTCCTCTTCGTCATCGGCATGATCTGCATGATGCGCTCGCGTGCCGGAAAGCCGCTGCCGCGCCACCCGCTGCTGATCGCCCTTTCCGCCGGCTACGTCGCGCTATCGTTCTTCTGGGTGGTGTTCTCGTGGTGGAACATCGATTTCTCCTACGGCCTGCCTGCCGTGCTGACGGGCTTTGACAAGACCTTCCTCTCGCTGACGCGGCTGCTGCACGTGCTGGCGCTTGCCTATCTGCTGGCGGTCTTTCCGGTTTTTAGCCGGATGGCGCGGCTGCGCCTCGATCATCCGTTGGTGATGATCGGGCGCCATTCGCTACCGGTCTTCATTCTCGGCACGATCCTTGCCATGGCGGGCCAGGTGCTTCTGTTCGTCACGGGGCGCGATCCGCTCTGGGGCTCGCTGTTCGTCATCGTCGGTATAGGCCTCCATTTCGCCTATGCGCGTTATCTCGATTGGCTCGGCGGCCTGTCCCGGCCCGAGGCCGTCAGGGCCTGACAGGCCCGCGCCTTGCCGTCACTTGCGATCACCACAGAAATCTTCGGCCGGGCGAGTTGGCACGTTTCGTCCTCCTGACGGTTGCCGCGGCTGGAACGTGGCGACGCGCAGTGCATCCATGATTGTCTCGTAGATTTGCATCCACATGGCCGTATCTCCCTTGCGGCCATTCCATCCTTCTTGCCGATCAGGTTCAAACGAGCTTATCGTCAGGGTCGGATGACTTGAGGTTATGCATGAAACGAGGACGTCTCCCCTTGACCGCCTTGCGGAGCTTCGAGGTGGCCGGCAGGCTGCAGAGTTTCACGCTGGCCGCGGCCGAGCTTTATATTTCCCAGGCCGCTGTGAGCCGGCAGGTTCGTGAACTGGAAACCATTCTGGGGCTGGCGCTTTTCGAGCGGCGGCATCGCCGCGTCAGCCTGACCTCTGCCGGCGAGACATTGCTGGCGAACCTGACAGCAGCTTTCGACGACATCGGCGATTGTCTTGCTGGACTGCAGCGCCGGGACGCGATCTCCGTCGTCTCGGTCAGCGCGGAGCCCTCCTTCGCGTCATGCTGGCTGGTGTTCCATCTTGCCGATTTTCAGAAAGATCACCCGCATATCGACATTCAACTCGACGCAGAGCCTCGTTTGATCGAGTTTCGAAGCAACCAAGCAGCCCTTGCTATCCGGCATAGCGTCCAATCGACAAGTTGGCCGAGAACTGAAAGCCGGCACCTTACCGATGTAAGGCTCACGCCGGCTTTCGCGCCCGGGCTGCTGACGCCGGGAACAGCGGTGACCTCGCCAGAAGACCTTCTCCGGTTTCCTCTGCTCCACGAGGAAAATCGCGACCCATGGCGTCACTGGTTCGAAACTGCGGGCGTTGCTGCTGATGTAGAGCGCGGGCCGGTCTATGCGGATGGCGGCCTGATTTTGCAGGCGGTGCTGAGCGGGCAGGGAGTAGCCCTCGTCGATGAGGCTTTCTCTGAGGAGTACGTGGCGGCGGGCAGGCTGGTTCGGCCTTTCGACATATCCCTGTCCTGGGGTGCCTACTGGCTGGTGGCGCGCCGCTTCGACAGCCTTCCGGATGCCGCCTCGGCTTTTGTTGGCTGGCTGACGGCAAGCCTGGCCGCATCCACGGATGGCGCGCTGGGAGCGGGCGGATCGATCTCCGCATAAAAAATCCCCCCATGGCAGCGCCATGAGGGGAGATATGGAAGAGCATGTTGCCCGTCGGTCAGGCCGCAGCGTGGCTCTTGCGGACGTCCTCGTCCGTGAGGATGCCGCTGGCGCGCAACAGCGATGCAAATCGGCCGTTGCTCTGGCTGAGTTCGTTGAAACCGCCCATCTCGACGATCCGGCCGTGATCCATGAAGATCACCAGATCGGCCTCGCGCACCGTCGACAGGCGGTGAGCGATGATGAAGGTGGTGCGATCCTTGCGCAGGTTATCGATCGCGGCCTTGACACGGTTCTCCGTCTCGACGTCGAGCGCGCTGGTCGCCTCGTCGAGCACGAGGATCGGCGCATTCTTGAGGATTGCGCGAGCAATGGCGATGCGCTGGCGTTCGCCTCCGGAGAGCCGGTTGCCGCGTTCGCCGACTTTGGTGTCGTAGCCACCCTGGCGGCCTTCGATGAAGTCGGCTGCTGCTGCCGCTTCGGCCGCTTCCATGATTTCGATCAGCGATGCGTCTTCACGGCCAAGGCGGATGTTCTCGCAGATCGACCGGTTGAGCAGGCCTGCATCCTGGAACACGGTGGCGATCGAGCGGCGCAGCGACTTGCGTGTCACCGTCGAGATGTCGACGCCGTCGACCAGGATCTTGCCGCTTGCCGGTTCATGCACGCGCTGCAAGAGGTTGACCAGCGTTGTCTTGCCGGCGCCGGTCGGGCCGACGATGGCGATCGTCTGGCCGGCCTTGGCGGTGAAAGATACATCGCGCAGGCCTTCGTTCGAGTTGGCGAAGTTGAAGGACACATCGCGGAATTCGACCTCGCCGCGGACATGGTTCAACTCGCCGGCGTCGACAGGCTCTTCGCGCTCGCGGACCGAATCCTCCAGCGTGAAGAAGTCCTCGAGCTTGGCGCGGGCTTCGAAAATCTGCGTCACGAAGGCCTTCATCTGGTCGAGGCGGCCGATCAGCAGGCCGGCAAAGCCGATGAAAGCGATCACGTCGCCGATGCCGAGTTCGCCCTTCTGGACAAGGAAGGTACCGATGACGAGGATCGCCATCATCGAGATGGTCGATGCCATGCGGTTCAGCGCACTGGCAAGCGCCCACCAGTCGAGCACTGGCAGCTGGGCCGAGATCAGCTTCTGGGTGAAGTTCTTCAGCTCGCGGGTCTCTGCCTCGATGCGGTTGTAGCTGTGTACGACCGAGACGTTGCTGATCGAGTCGGAGACGTGCGAAAAGACGGTGTGATAGTGGTCCTCGACAGAGGCCTGGCCTTCCTTGGTGCGTGTCATCACGATCTTGCCGATCACGACGTAGAGAACGCCGAGCACGACGAGAACCAGCGACAGGCGCGCATCCATGGCAAAGGCTGTCGGAACGAGCAGGACCAGCGCCACGGCTGTCGAAAGATGCTGGCGCATGAATTCGAGCCAAAGGCCGAACAGCGTTTCGCAGGCGCGCAGCAGCGTGTGCAGGGCGTTCGAGGTGCCGCGCTGGCTGTGCCAGGAAAGAGGCATCGAGATGATGCGACCAAAGGCTTCCGTGATCAGCGTCGAGCGGCGCGTATGCGCCAGCCGGTCGGCCTCGCGAGCGACCAGCACGAAGGCGATCGTGTTGAAGACGCCGAGACCGGCCCACATCAGGAGCATCGGTGTTACGGCCTGCTTGGAGGAGATCGCGTCGATGATGCGGCCGAACAAAATGGGTTCTGCAATCGTGATGATCGCCAGGACGACGTTGGCGATGACGATTGCGGAGACGCGAAGTTTGTGAACGGCAAGATACTGAAGCGCTCTTGCATAGACATGGAACAATGACACTGTCTTATCCCTCTTGGGCAGTTGGATTGCGACGCAATGAAAAACTCAGCGTCTGTATCGCGGGAAAACGGTTGAAAAAGAAAAGAAAAGCCTGGAAAAAGTATTCATTCCCCCATCTGGGGATTGTGGAATGAAAATTCCAAAGCGGATCTTCCCTCATCCTTCCGTCCTATTCTTTTCACCGAAATTCATCTTTTGGCTTCGCCGAGCAAACTTGGTTATGATAAACCTTCAAGGTGAGTGGATGAGTCCGGACGCCTCGAAGTCGATCATTCATAGCTTGCTATTTTTCGCGCCTTGCGGCTCACCGGCGACGCGGTGTTAGGTGGTTTTACGACTGACGCTGGGGATTATTGCGATTGCAACATGAATGGGTGCTGAACAGGACATTCATGTTGCGCTGCGGTGGGCCCGGTCACAGGCCGGAATGGATTTTTTGAAGGGGCATTCATGAATATTACGTTGCTCGTGCAGTTTCTGGCGCTCATAGACGAGATGAAGAGCAGGGACGAAATCGTTCAGGAGTTCGAGCGGGTTCTGGACCGCTACGGCTTTGACTATTACGGCGTCGTCCGCCAGCCGAAGCCGAACGAAAATCCCCTGAGCCTGCTGCTTGCCGGACGCTGGCCCGATGGCTGGCCGCAGATCTACATCAAGAAGAAATACGTCATCATCGACCCGACGATCCGCTTTCTCGGCCATGCGCAGCGCGGCTTCCGCTGGCGCGAGACGCTGGTTGCCTTCCGCTCCGATCCGCACCGCAAGCGCATGGAGCGCATGATGGTCGAGGCGCGCGGCCACGGCCTCTACGACGGGTACATTTTTCCCGTCCACGGGCGCCGCGGACTGCTCGGCAATTTGACACTCGGCGGCCGCGTGGTCGATCTCAGCCCGGTGGAAATGAGCCTGTTCGACGGCATTGCCAAGAAGGTCTTCTGGCGGCTTCTGGAACTGACGGATCCGGCAGTCCTCGCCGAAATGGTCTCCAGCGTCGATGTGCAGATGACCCGCCGCGAAATGGAGGCCTTGAACTACCTGGCCGACGGGATGACGTCGAACGAGATCAGCCGGATCCTCGAGATTTCCAACCACACGGTCGACTGGTACATGAACGGCATCCAGGAAAAACTGCGGGCGAAAAACCGGCACCACGCCGTTGCCCTGTCGTTTCGTCTGGGGCTGATTTCCTGACGGAAATGAACGCCCTCATGCCGACTCTGAAATTGAACTTCCTGTCATGAACCGCTAATAATCTTTTTCGCGGTGCAGCATGACCGCGTTCAAGTCTTGAGGAGTCCGACTTGCCCATCTCGAAAATCCTTGTCGCCAACCGTTCTGAAATTGCCATCCGCGTGTTTCGCGCCGCAAACGAACTGGGAATAAAAACGGTTGCGATATGGGCGGAGGAGGACAAGCTCGCGCTCCATCGTTTCAAGGCGGACGAGAGCTATCAGATCGGTCGCGGGCCGCATCTTGCCCGCGACATGGGGCCGATCGAAAGCTATCTGTCGATTGAGGAAATCATTCGGGTCGCCAAGCTGTCCGGTGCCGATGCCATCCATCCGGGGTATGGCCTTTTGTCGGAAAGTCCGGAATTCGTCGATGCCTGCAAGGCGGCCGGTATCATTTTCATTGGCCCGACGGGCGACACGATGCGGCGTCTTGGCAACAAGGTCGCTGCCCGCAATCTTGCCATCGAGATCGGCGTGCCGGTCGTTCCGGCGACCGAGCCGCTGCCGGACGATATGAATGTCGTGGCAAAGATGGCCGAGGAGATCGGCTACCCGGTGATGCTGAAGGCGTCCTGGGGTGGCGGCGGCCGCGGCATGCGGGCAATCCGCGATCCGAAGGACCTGTCGCGCGAAGTGACGGAAGCCAAGCGCGAAGCGATGGCTGCCTTCGGCAAGGACGAGGTCTATCTGGAAAAGCTGGTCGAGCGTGCCCGTCACGTCGAAAGCCAGGTGCTCGGCGACACGCACGGCAACGTCGTGCATCTGTTCGAGCGCGATTGTTCGGTCCAGCGCCGCAACCAGAAAGTCGTCGAGCGCGCTCCGGCCCCCTATCTGAGCGAAGAGCAGCGCCAGGAACTGGCGAACTATTCCACCCGGATCGCCCAGGCGACGAACTATGTCGGTGCCGGTACCGTCGAGTACCTGATGGATATGGACACCGGCAAATTCTATTTCATCGAAGTCAATCCGCGCATCCAGGTCGAGCATACTGTCACCGAAGTCGTCACCGGCATCGATATCGTCAAGGCGCAGATCCACATCCTCGACGGCTTTGCCATCGGAACGCCGGAATCGGGGGTTCCGAAACAGGAAGATATCCGTCTCAACGGCCACGCGCTGCAGTGCCGTATCACCACCGAAGATCCGGAACAGAATTTTATCCCGGATTACGGCCGCATCACTGGCTATCGTTCCGCTTCCGGCTTCGGCATTCGTCTCGACGGCGGCACGGCCTATCCGGGCGCTGTCATCACCCGCTTTTACGACCCGCTGCTTGTGAAAGTGACCGCCTGGGCGCCGAACCCCGCCGAAGCGATCGCCCGCATGGATCGCGCTTTGCGCGAATTCCGTATCCGCGGGGTGGCGACGAACCTCACCTTCCTCGAAGCGATCATCAGCCATTCGAAGTTCAAGGACAATTCCTACACCACCCGCTTCATCGATACGACGCCGGAACTGTTCCAGCAGGTCAAGCGCCAGGACCGGGCAACCAAGCTTCTGACCTATCTCGCCGACGTGACGGTGAATGGTCACCCGGAAGCCAAGGGCCGGCCGAAGCCGAGCGCGGATGCGGCAAAGCCGATCGTGCCGCACAGCAACGCCGCGATCGCCGACGGCACGAAGCAGAAGCTCGACGCGCTCGGCCCGCAGAAATTCGCCGAATGGGTGCGCGCCGAAAAGCGCGTGCTGTTGACCGACACGACCATGCGCGACGGCCACCAGTCGCTGCTCGCCACCCGCGTGCGCACCTATGACATCGCCCGTGTCGCCGGTACCTATGCCCGCGCCCTGCCGAACCTGTTCTCGCTCGAATGCTGGGGCGGCGCCACCTTCGACGTCTCCATGCGCTTCCTGACGGAAGATCCGTGGGAGCGTCTCGCCAAGGTGCGCGAGGATGCGCCGAACCTGCTCTTGCAGATGCTGCTGCGCGGCGCCAATGGCGTCGGCTACAAGAACTATCCCGACAATGTCGTCAAATACTTCGTCCGCCAGGCGGCCAGGGGCGGCATCGACGTGTTCCGCGTGTTCGACTGCCTCAACTGGGTCGACAATATGCGCGTCTCGATGGATGCGGTCGCGGAAGAAAACAGGATCTGCGAGGCGGCGATCTGCTATACCGGCGACATCCTCAACTCGGCCCGTCCGAAATATGACCTGAAATATTACACTGCACTGGCTGCCGAACTGGAGCGGGCCGGCGCGCACATGATCGCGCTGAAGGACATGGCCGGTCTGCTGAAGCCGGCCGCCGCGACGGTGCTGTTCAAGGCGCTGCGCGAGGCAACCGACCTGCCGATCCATTTCCATACGCACGACACCTCGGGTATTGCGGCCGCAACGGTTCTGGCTGCCGTCGATGCCGGCGTCGATGTCGTCGACGCGGCGATGGACGCTTTCTCCGGCAATACGTCGCAGCCCTGTCTCGGCTCGATCGTCGAGGCGCTGCGCGGCTCCGAGCGCGATCCGGGCCTCGATCCGGAATGGATCCGCCGCATCTCCTTCTATTGGGAGGCCGTGCGCAACCAGTATGCCGCCTTCGAAAGCGATCTCAAGGGACCGGCGTCGGAAGTCTACCTGCACGAAATGCCGGGCGGCCAGTTCACCAACCTCAAGGAACAGGCGCGTTCGCTCGGGCTTGAGACCCGCTGGCACCAGGTGGCGCAGGCCTATGCCGATGCCAACCAGATGTTCGGCGATATCGTCAAGGTGACGCCGTCCTCCAAGGTCGTCGGCGACATGGCGCTGATGATGGTCTCCCAGGACCTGACGGTCGCCGATGTCGAGAACCCGGCCAAGGACGTCTCCTTCCCGGATTCGGTCGTCTCGATGCTCAAGGGCGATCTCGGCCAGCCTCCGGGCGGATGGCCGAAGAAACTGCAGGCAAAGGCGCTGAAGGGAGAAAAGCCCTATACGGCGCGTCCGGGCTCGCTGCTGGTGGATGCCGACCTTGGCGCCGAGCGCAAGGCGATCGAGACCAAGTTGGAGCGCAAGGTCACGGACTTCGAATTTGCCTCCTATCTGATGTATCCGAAGGTCTTCACCGACTACGCACTGGCCGCCGACACCTACGGCCCTGTCTCCGTTCTGCCGACGCCCGCCTATTTCTACGGGCTTTCGGCCGGCGAGGAACTGCTGCCGGAACTCGAAAAGGGCGTCTCGCTGGTCATCCTGCACCAGGCGAAGAGCGAGCCGGACGAGCAGGCGATGGTCAAGGTGTTCTTCGAACTCAACGGCCAGCCGCGCCTGATCAAGGTTCCGGACCGCAACCGCTCGGCCTCCAGCGCCGCCCGTCGCAAGGCCGATCTCGGCAACGCCGCCCATCTCGGCGCACCGATGCCGGGCGTCATCTCGACGGTCTCCGTTTCGGCCGGCCAGACGGTCAAATCGGGTGACGTGCTCTTGTCGATCGAGGCTATGAAGATGGAAACCGCGCTGCACGCGGAAAAGGACGGCACCATCGCCGAGGTCCTGGTGCGCACCGGCGACCAGATCGACGCCAAGGATTTGCTGATCGTCTACGGCGGCTGATGCGGTTGGTGTGAGCAGGCCATCGCAGCGGCTCCTCAAGGCATGGGGAGCCGCGCACGGCGTTTCGCCAAGATGGTCTCTCCACCTTTATCGCGTTCCGGCTTGCCGGCGGGACAGACTGAGGTGCAAATGAGAGAAGTATTCGACGGCGGCTGTCAATGCGGGTACTGCCGCTACCGCGTCAGAGGTAAATCGCTGTCATTGTTTGCTTGCCATTGTCGCGAATGCCAAAAGCAATCCGGAAGCGCCTTTGGCATGGCTCTATGGATCACGTCTTCGCAAATCGAACTTTGCTCGGGCACACTGTCTTCATGGACACGAAAGACGCCGAGCGGCCGTCGCATGATCTGCGAGTTTTGCCCCGAATGCGGCACGCGCCTGTTCCACAGGCAGGAGAACCGGCCTGATATGATCAGCATCAAGCCCGGCACGCTCGACGATACCTCATCCTTGGCGCCGGTCGCCCATATCTGGCTCGACAGCGCGCAGCGCTGGAGCCGGGCAAGTGACGAGTGCCTGCAGTATCCGGGCAATCCGGAGGACTTTGCGCCGCTGTTGGCGCGTTGGGACGAGCGTCGCGAGGCGGAGGGCTTGGAAATATCGCCGGAAAAGGCCTGAATTCCGCGACTTTGCCTTTTGGCGCCAAGGGGCGTCTGGGCCGCGGCTGTCGGCCGTTTCGAGCGTTCGCCTCCGCTCCCCGATGGCCTAACCCTACGACCACTGGGTCAAATCTGGTAGTCGTTTCCCGGCACTCAGAGACGAAATGAACTTCTTCGTGCGCGCCCGTTCCGGCGTCTGGAAAATATTCCAAGGCGCGCCGCTCTCGACGATCAGGCCGCCGTCGAGGAAGAGCACCTGGTCGGCGACTTTCTAGGCAAGGCGCGGGTCGTGAGTTGCCATGATCATCGTCGTGCCTTCGGCGGCAAGGCGGCTCAAGACCTCGACCACTTCCTCGGCCAGTTCCGGGGCGAGCGCCAAGGTCGGCTCGTCGCAGAGAAGAACCACGCCGGATGTCGGGATTTCCAAGAGGTTGTCGCAGCGAAGCAGCGTGCTCTTGCCACCGCCGGAGGGGCCGACCAAAGCGGTTACGGTGCCTTCGGCTATGGTGACGCTGATGTCCTTCAGGACGACGTTGTCGCCGGCGCTGATTTTAGCGGCACGTTTCCCGAAAATCATACAAATCGGTTGAACTCGGAAATCTGTTCGAGTATGCATGTTTATGCCGAGTTATCTTTAATTATGCACGATGTGGTCGAAACATGCAGACGGAATTGCTCCTTCAACAACGCCAACGGCTGATTCAGGATCGTCTACGCTTGTCCGGCCGGGTGCTGGCAGTCGATCTCGCGCAGGAATTCAACGTCTCCGAGGATACCATCCGCCGCGATCTGCGCGAGCTTGCCGCCGCAGGGCTCTGCGAACGGGTCTATGGCGGCGCGCTGCCGGTGGCACCCGGCGGGACGACCCTTTCCCAACGTGTCGGCGAGGCGCCGGAGCGGAAAGCAGCACTCGCCGCCGCCGCTCTTTCGTTCATCAAACCGGGCAGCACCGTGTTCTTCGATGCCGGCTCCACCAATCTTGCCATCGCCCAGGCTCTTCCGAACGATCTGGAACTGACGGCCGTGACCAACACCCCGCTGATCGCCGCGGCATTGCTAGACAAACCGGCGATCGATCTCATCGTCATCGGCGGCAAGATCGATACGCGTGTGGGTGCCGCCATCGGCGCCAAGGCGCAGCGCGATGTCGAGACGTTGCGACCGGATCTCTGCATTCTTGGCGCCTGCGGCGCCGATATCGAAGCCGGGTTGACGGTTTTCGAATATGAGGACGCCGAGTTCAAGCGACTGGTGGCTCTAAGCAGCGCATCCGTACTGGCCGCGATCACCAACGATAAATTCGGCACATCGGCGCCGCATACGGTCATCGCGGCAGCCAGGTGCTCGGCGCTGATCGTCGAACACGACGCGCCGGCGGATGCCGTCCGTCTCTACGAAGCGGCCGGCATCGCCATCGCGCATGCGCGAAAGGTCAAGGCATGAAGATCGCCCACGTCGCCCTCTGGACAGCCGACCTCGACGGCCTCTGCCGTTTCTGGGCCGAGACTTTTGGCGCGGTCGTCGGTGATCTCTATGAAAGCGCCCGGCGGCCCGGCTTTTGCTCGCGCTTCCTGACTCTGAAGGGCGGCCCCTCGATCGAGGTCATGCAAGGTCCCTGGATCACACGAGAGGTGCCGGAAGAGCGGCAGGGTTACGCCCATCTCGCCCTGTCGCTCGGCAGCCGCGAGGCCGTGGATGTGATGGCGGAGCGGGCGGTGACCACGGGCATTCTCGTTTCTCCCGCCCGCCTGACGGGCGACGGCTTCTACGAGGCGGTTCTCAGGGACCCTGACGGCAATCTCATTGAAATCACGGTTTGAGTCCGAACACGGGATCGCACAGGAAAAGACCATGGATCAACATAGCATCATCCGGCCGCAAGCCGCCGTCCGCTCGGGCTATATGCCGAAAACCCGTCTCGCCGTGTCGCTGCTGTTTCTGATGAACGGCTTCGTCACCGGCAGCTGGGCGCCGAAGATTCCGGAGTTCAAGGAGAAGCTCGGCATCGGCGAGAGCGTGCTCGGCCTGCTGATCCTCGTCTTCGGCATTGGTTCGCTGGTGCTGATGCCAATCGCCGGCGGCTTTATCGCCCGGCTCGGCTCGCAGAAGGTCGTCAAGGTCACGGCCATCATCCTGTCGCCGCTCCTCCTGCTCCTGACGCTTTTGCCAAATGTCTGGACGGCGGTGATCGGCATGTTCCTGCTCGGCGGCTTCGTCGGCGCCATGGATGTGGCGATGAATGCCAATGCGGTCGAGGTGGAGAAGTCGATGCGCCGGGCGATCATGTCGTCCTGCCATGCCTATTGGAGCCTCGGCGGCCTCATCGGCTCGGCAAGCGGCGGTGTGGTCATGGCGCAGTTCGGCGTGCTACCGCATGCCATTCTCGTCACGCTATTCTGTCTCACGGTGCTCGCTATCGCCTGGCCGATGATCCTTCACGACCGGCCGCATCCTGACGTCGCCAAGCAGAAGTTGCGGCTGCCGATGACGCCCCTGCCATGGCTGATCGGCCTCGTGGCGTTGTTTTCCATGGTGCCGGAAGGAACGGTTCTGGATTGGGGTGCGCTATACCTGCGCAACGAACTCGGCGCCTCGGTCGCGATGTCCGGCTTCGGCTTTGCTGCCTTTTCCGCGACCATGGCGATCATGCGTTTTGCCGGCGATCACGTCCGCGACCGGTTCGGCGGCGTGACGACGCTGCGCGTCTGCACCCTGACGGCACTTGTCGGCCTTGTGCTGGCCGGTCTGGCCCCGAATGCGCCGCTGGCGATCCTCGGCTTTGCGCTTGCCGGCGTCGGCATTTCCAACATGGTGCCGATCGCCTTTTCCGCAGCCGGCAATATGCCTGGCCTGGCGCCGGGGATCGGGCTCTCGGTCGCCACCTTCATGGGTTATTCGGGCATGCTGTTTGCACCGTCGCTGATCGGCTTCATCGCCGAGCATACCGGCTTCTCGATCATTTTCACCTGTGTGCCGGCCCTGTTCATCGTTGTTCTGCTGCTCTCGCATCACGCGGCGCATGCCGACCCGAAGGGACATGACTAAGGCGAACCAGCGGCTTCGCGGCCATCAATTCGCCGTCAATCCATGATGTTGCCGTTGACAAGGCGGCTTTCCTCATCCACCTCAAGGGAAATCGCCGCAACAGCACGTGCAAGGGGCTTTCATGTCTTCCGCCTTCGATTTTGATCCGCAGCCGCGCCGCGCCTCCGTTGCCGTCGATGTCGGCGGGGTGATCGTCGGGGGTGCAGCACCCGTCGTCGTGCAGTCGATGACCAATACCGATACGGCCGACGTCGATGCGACCGTCGCGCAGGTCGCAGCACTTCACAGCGCCGGCTCCGAACTGGTGCGCATCACAGTCGATCGCGACGAGAGCGCTAGCGCCGTGCCGAAGATCCGCGAGCGGCTCGAGCGGCTCGGCCTCGACGTGCCTTTGATCGGCGATTTCCATTATATCGGCCACAAGCTGCTCGCCGATCATCCGGCCTGCGCCGAGGCGCTGGCAAAATACCGCATCAATCCCGGCAATGTCGGTTTCAAGGACAAGAAAGACAAGCAGTTCGCCGCCATCATCGAGCGTGCCATCGAGTTCAACAAACCGGTGCGCATCGGCGTCAACTGGGGTTCGCTCGACCAGGAACTGCTGACGCGGCTGATGGACGGCAACCAAGCCAAGGGCTTTCCGCTGACGGCAAGCCAAGTCATGCGCGAAACCATCGTCCAGTCGGCGCTGATCTCGGCGGAACTGGCGGAAGAAATCGGCCTGCCGCGCAACCGCATCATCCTGTCGGCCAAGGTCTCGAACGTGCAGGACCTGATCGCCGTCTATGCGATGCTGGCCACCCGCTCCGACCATGCGCTGCATCTCGGCCTTACAGAAGCCGGCATGGGCTCGAAGGGCATCGTCGCCTCCGCCGCCTCGCTCGGCATCCTGATGCAGCAGGGCATCGGCGATACGATCCGCATTTCGCTCACTCCCGAGCCCGGCGGCGACCGCACCCGCGAGGTGCAGGTGGCGCAGGAACTGCTGCAGGTCATGGGCTTTCGCCAGTTCATCCCGGTCGTTGCGGCCTGTCCCGGCTGTGGCCGGACGACGTCGACGGTGTTCCAGGAGCTTGCCCGCAAGATCGAGGACGATATCCGCCGCAACATGCCGGTCTGGCGCGAAAAATATCCGGGCGTCGAAGGCCTGAAGGTCGCGGTCATGGGCTGCATCGTCAATGGCCCGGGCGAAAGCAAACATGCCGATATCGGCATCTCGCTGCCCGGCACCGGCGAGCTTCCGGCAGCCCCCGTCTATATCGACGGCAAGAAGGCGATGACGATCCGCGGCACCAATATCGCCGGCGATTTCGAGGCGCTCGTCACCGATTATATCGAGAAGCGTTTCGGGCAGGGGCAGGCCGCGGCCGAATAGGCTACAGCTTGGCCGTCAGCAGTCTCAGTCCGGCAAAGGCGAAGAAACCGGCCATCGCCCCCTCGATAAAGCGGCGCGCCTTGCGGTAGACTCGGGTCACGGGCCCGAGCGAAAACAGCAGTGCAAAGCCGGTAAACACCGCGACGCCCAGCACCATGCAACCGGCGATCATCGCCGCAACGACGCTGATCGGTGCGTCCTTCGGCATGCCCAGCGAGACAAGCATGATCCAGTTGAAAATGGCCTTCGGATTGGTCAGGTGGATGCCCAATCCTTTGAGATAGAGCCGGCGCAGGGACGGCGTGACGCCGTTCTCGGCGATGTCTTTCGGCGGCTCCTTTCGCAGCGCCGCCTTCACGGCATTGAAGGCAAGCCAGAGAAGATAGAGGCCTCCCGCGATCTTCAGAATGATCAGGGCTTGCCCGTAGGAGCGGATCAAGGCGGAAAGTCCTGCGGCCGTCAGCATTGCCCAGACGTAGGAGCCTGTCAGCACGCCGAGCGCCAGCGCCAAGCCCGAGCTTCGCCCGCGGCTGATCGACGTGCCGATGATGGCAAGCACCGCCGGTCCCGGCGAGGCGGTGGCGACAAGGTAGGCGCCCCAGACGACGAGGAGTTGCGGCAGGTGGGGCAATAGGTACGACATGTGCAAATCTCCAATGCTGCGTCCTTGAGAACGGGAGGGCGCCATCATGCCGAGAGAGCGTTGAAAGAGAATGCGCAATCTTGTTGTGGTGACAATTTTGCCTTGCAGGACGGGCTGGGTGCCAGGTCTGCGCTGCCCCTCATCCGCCCTGTCGGGCACCTTCTCCCCGTGAACGGGGAGAAGGAACAAGTGGTAGCCTCCGTCGTTCCCCTCTCCGTCTATGGGGGAGAGGGTTAGGGTGAGGGGGCAAGCCCCGCAGCGCCGCTTAGTGACTGCGATTGGCGACGAAACGGGCCGTTTCGTTGAGAATGTCCGCCCGATCGCCGAAGGGCTGGAGTAACGCGGCAGCTTCCTGCACCAGCCGGGCAAGCTGGGTCTGGGTCCAGTCCTTCCCATGCAGGGCAACAAGCGTGCCCTTGCCGCGGGCGGCGTCCTTGCCGGTCGCCTTGCCCATGGTCTCGGCATCGGCCGTCAGGTCGAGAAGGTCGTCGGCCAGCTGGAAGGCAAGCCCGATCTTTTCTCCGTATTGCCGCATCAGCTGCCGCTCCGCATCAGCGCTTCCGGCGATGATGGCACCAGCCTCGCAGGCGAAGCGGATCAGTGCTCCGGTCTTCATCGCCTGCAGCGTCGTAATGCCCGCCTCGTCGAGCGTTGAGCCTTCCGCGGCAAGATCGAGCGCCTGGCCGCCGGCCATGCCACCGATGCCGGAGGCGCGTGCCAGTGAGAGGACCAGCTCGGTCTTCTGCCGGTCCGCAAGCCGTGTTTCCGGCGCGGCGATGATGTCGAAGGCGAGTGTCAGCAGGCTGTCGCCGGCAAGGATCGCATTCGCCTCTCCATGCGCGATGTGCACGGTCGGCTGGCCACGGCGGAGATCGTCGTCGTCCATGGCCGGAAGATCGTCATGGACAAGCGAATAGCTGTGAACACATTCCAATGCCGCACCGACGCGTAACGCGGCAGCCGGATCGCCGCCGAGAAGTGCAGCACTCTCCATGACCAGGAACGGGCGCAGGCGCTTGCCGCCATTCAGCAGGCCATGCCGCATGGCAGCGAGCAGCGGTTGCGGCCGGGTGATTTCATCGGGTTGCGCCTGGTCGCCAAGAATGCCGACAAGGCAGGCCTCGACGGCTGCGGCATTGTTCCTCAGTCGGGCTTCAAAGGATGCGGAGTTTTCGCTCATGCGGCGCTCTTTGGCATGACTGCGATCCCGCGGCAACGGGATTTTACCATATCGGCAGGCATCGGCCCGGCCTGTGGTGCAAAGCCGAGAAAACCGTTCAATTTTGCCCGTTCTTGTTCTATGAGAACCTTATGGATTATCAGGCGGGCGTTTCAGGGGTGGACATCGTACCGGAAACTCGGGAAGAGGACGAGGACGTGTCTTCCAGCCGTTCGCGTGGATGGGGTCAGGCGCTGCGCCAACGCTGGCGCCGGTTGCTGATGATCGCGGTCGGCCTCGTCCTCCTGCCCTATGTTTTGATTATTCTCTATATGCCGAGCTTCATTCACCCGATTTCGACGCTGATGCTGCGTGATCTCGTGCTTCTGCGCGGCTATGACCGCCAATGGGTCTCCTTCGACGATATCGCGCCCAATCTCGTGCAGTCGGTCATGATGTCGGAAGACGGCCAGTTCTGTATCCATGACGGTGTCGATTGGGTGCAGATGCGCGGCGTCGTCACTGATGCGCTGGACGGAGAGGCGACGCGCGGCGCCTCGACGATTCCGATGCAGACGGTGAAGAATCTGTTTCTCTGGAACGGGCGCTCCTTCCTCCGCAAGGCCATGGAGCTACCCCTGGCGCTGGTGGCCGATTTCGTCTGGAGCAAGCGGCGGATGATGGAGCTTTACCTGAATGTCGCGGAGTGGGGACCCGGAATCTACGGTGCGGAAGCCGCCGCCCAGCACCATTTCGGCGTTTCGGCAGCCAAACTCACGCGTCGCCAAGCTGCTCTTCTGGCGGTCGCGCTTCCCAATCCGTTCGAGCGCAACGCCGGCAAGCCCGGTCGTGGCCTGCGGCGGCTGGCCTCCGTGATCGAGCGCCGCGCCGGCCGGTCGGGCGAATATATCAAATGCCTTTATGAATGAGATCAGGCCTTTTCATTGGCGCTGAACTCGGCTTTCCCGTTATAGCAGAGCCTCATTCACAAGGATCGGAGAAGACCGGTGACCAAGCTCACGCTCTATGTCGGTAACAAGAACTATTCCTCCTGGTCGCTGAGGCCATGGCTGGCGCTGGAAGGTTGCGGCGTGCCGTTCGAGGATGTCGTCATCCCCTTTGACTTTCCGGCCGGGAACCCGAAGTTTAAGGACATTTCGCCGACGGGGCGGGTTCCGGTTCTGCATCACGGCGAAGTCCGCGTCTGGGAATCGCTGGCGATCATCGAATATGTTGCGGAACTTTTCCCGCAAGCAGGGCTCTGGCCGGAAGATCCGGCCGAAAGGGCTGTCGCACGCAGTTATTGCATGGAAATGCTCTCGGGGTTCCGGGCGCTCCGTGGCGCCTGCCCGATGAACATTCGGCGTAAAAAGCGGGCGATCAACCTGCCGGACGGCGTCATGGACGATGTCGAGCGGATCGAGACGATCTGGCGCGAGGCCGTGGCCCGCTCGGGTGGCCCGTTCCTGTTCGGACGCTTCACCGCGGCTGACGCCATGTTTGCACCGGTGGTCAGCCGGTTCGAGGTCTACGACCTCACCCGCAATCCCGGCTCGCTCGAATATATGGATGCGGTGAAGACCCATCCGGCTTTCCGGAAATGGCAGGAGGCAGCGCTCAAGGAAACCTGGATCGTACCGGAAGACGAGGCTTGATCCGTCTCCGGCCGGCGATCGCGAAAAAATGGCTGCGGGGACTGGTCAAACGCCTGTGAGGCATGTATAAGCCCGGCAAATTCCGAGATTGACATCTGTTTGTCCCGGCCAACGGTCTGGCCGCTCAACAGAGTTTTGCCCGATAAGTGGAGTATGAAATGGCTGTACCGAAAAGAAAAACAAGCCCGTCCAAGCGCGGTATGCGCCGTTCCGCTGACGCGCTGAAGGCTCCGACCTATGTCGAAGACAAGAACTCCGGCGAACTGCGCCGTCCGCACCACATCGACCTGAAGACCGGCATGTATCGCGGTCGCCAGGTTCTGACCCCGAAGGCATCCGCTTAATCAGCGTTGCCGTCAGGCTTGATTTCTAAAGGGCTGGCTTTTGCCGGCCCTTTTCTGTTGTTTGCTCGCGGGCAGGTCCGACCTTCGGGGTCGTTTCCCGGATCGTCGCCCTATCGGCGTGGGGCGGTCATGTTCTTGACCGTAACGGTGCTGTAAGGAAATATCGATCGATGCCGGGCCCGAGGAGGCCCGGTGCGATAAACTGGGAGCCATTGCCGATGATTGCCGCCATTCCATTGCTGATCCTGCCCTTCATTCTCTACAATCTTGGAATGGTTGGCGTCTTGGGAAGCGGCGGTGTCGCGGTCTTCGAAGAGACGATCCTGTCGCTGACCATGCTGTCGGGCGCAGTCTGGACGATGAGCGTTGGCGATCTCCTGATCGTCATCGCGCTCGTCCTGCTTTTCGTCGAAATCATCAAGGCGACCCGCGTCAGCTCGAAGGCGCTGATGGATCATCTGTTGTCGATGGTTCTGTTCATCGTCTTCCTGGTGGAGTTCCTGCTGGTCGCCAATGCGGCGACGCACACGTTCTTCATCCTGATGACGATCAGCTTCATCGATGTGATTGCCGGCTTCTCGGTGTCGATGCGCACAGCCGGGCGGGACGTGTCGATCGGCCTTTGATGTCGCTTTCGCCAAGCTGGGCTTCATGAGGAGCCCTCCTCTGTCAGCAAAGCCGACAGAGGAGGTCGGTGCGGCATGCCCGATCACGCTCTTACCCCAGGTTTTCCAGTTTTGTCTGCAGCGCGCGAAGCTGTTCCTTCAGTTCATCAATGTCCTTGGCCTCGGCCTTGCGCGGCTCCTTGGCCTGAGGTGTCGCGGCCATGAAGGGCGAGAACATCTGCATGGCCTGATGAAACAGCTCTGTATTGCGCCGGACCTGCTCTTCCACCAGTTGCAAGGGGACGGCGAGGTTCTTGCCGAGCGGCGTTTCCCCGAAGGCCTTGTTGATCTGTTCGCGCATCTGCACCTGCTGGTCGGTGAAAGCCTGCATCGAATGTTCGAGGTAGCTCGGCACCACCATCTGCATCTGGTCGCCGTAGAAAGAAATCAGCTGACGCAGGAAGGAAATCGGCAAAAGCGTGTTGCCGGTCTTGGATTCCTGCTCGAAAATGATCTGCGTCAACACCTGATGCGTGATGTCCTCGCCTGACTTCGCGTCCTGAACGGTGAATTCCTCCCCCTTCTTCACCATGACCGCGAGATCGTCGAGTGTGACGTATGTGCTGGTTCCGGTATTGTAGAGCCTCCGGTTGGCGTATTTCTTGATAACGATCTGGCCGTCGTGTTTTGCCATCAGGGTCTCCTCCCCATGCTCCCGTCTTTATTGAGTTTTTCAGAGTATCCGTAAAAAACCTGTTCTGACAATCTCTTTGTGCAATGCGACGACGCAGGTGCAAAATTTCTTTTCGCGTCTGGATTGTGGACTGAAAAGACGGCGAGTGCATTATGACGTTTGACTTGCGCGTCGACCTTTGCCAGTCTTTGGCCGTTGCGAAAAAAATGAACGAGGAAATATCTGATGAGCACTCCCTCTATCGTCATCGCCAGCGCCGGCCGCACCGCCGTCGGGTCTTTCAACGGTTCCTTTGCCAATACAGTTGCGCACGAACTGGGCGCCGCGGTCATCAAGGGTGTGCTTGAGCGCGCCGGCGTCGATGCAGGCGAAGTGGACGAGGTGATCCTCGGTCAGGTCTTGTCGGCTGGCGAAGGCCAGAACCCGGCTCGCCAGGCGGCCATGAAGGCTGGCATTCCGCAGGAAGCGACCGCTTGGGGCATGAACCAGCTCTGCGGTTCCGGCCTGCGTGCGGTTGCACTCGGCATGCAGCAGATTGCCACAGGTGACGCCAGGATCATCGTGGCCGGCGGCATGGAGTCCATGTCGATGGCACCGCACTGCGCGCACCTGCGCGGCGGCGTCAAGATGGGCGACTTCAAGATGGTCGACACCATGATCAAGGACGGCCTGACCGACGCCTTCTACGGCTATCACATGGGCACAACAGCCGAAAACGTTGCCCGCAAATGGCAGTTGTCGCGCGATGAACAGGATCAGTTCGCACTCGCCTCGCAGAACAAGGCCGAGGCAGCCCAGAAGGCTGGCCGGTTCGCCGACGAAATCATTCCCTTCATCGTCAAGGGCCGCAAGGGTGACGTCACCGTCGATCAGGACGAATATATCCGCCACGGCGCCACGCTCGACTCCATCGCAAAGCTCCGCCCGGCCTTCGACAAAGAAGGCACCGTCACCGCCGGCAATGCCTCCGGGCTCAACGATGGCGCGGCCGCAACGTTGCTGATGACCGAGGCAGAAGCCGGACGCCGGGGTATCCAGCCGCTGGCTCGGATCGTCTCCTGGGCGACCGCCGGCGTTGATCCGCAGATCATGGGCACAGGCCCGATCCCGGCTTCGCGCAAGGCATTGGAAAAAGCCGGCTGGTCGGTTGCCGATGTCGAGCTTGTCGAAGCCAACGAAGCCTTTGCGGCGCAGGCCTGCGCGGTCAACAAGGATCTCGGCTGGGATACGTCGATCGTCAACGTCAATGGCGGTGCCATCGCCATCGGTCACCCGATCGGCGCTTCCGGCGCGCGCGTTCTCAACACGCTCCTGTTCGAAATGAAGCGCCGCGGCGTGTCCAAGGGGCTCGCAACGCTCTGCATCGGCGGCGGCATGGGTGTCGCCATGTGTGTCGAACGGCTGTGACAATCATCCGTTAGGCATTCGCTCCGGCCCCGCGGCCGGAGCAGACTTCACGGCAACAGCCGGAAGAATAGTGCTTGCGCCCGCGGGCGCGGCATCGAGCCAAGAACGAAGATAACAGGGAGAGACGGATGAGCAGAGTAGCATTGGTCACTGGCGGATCACGCGGCATCGGCGCGGCCATATCCATCGCCTTGAAGGGCGCAGGTTACAAGGTCGCGGCAAACTACGCCGGCAATGACGAGAAGGCGCAGGCCTTTACCGCCGAAACCGGTATCCCGACCTATAAATGGGACGTTTCCGACTACGCGGCTTGCGCCGCAGGCATCGCCAAGGTCGAGGCCGATCTCGGTCCCGTCGAAATCCTCGTCAACAATGCCGGTATCACCCGCGACGCCATGTTCCACAAGATGACCCCGGACCAGTGGAAAGCCGTCATCGACACCAATCTTACCGGTCTCTTCAACATGACCCACCCGGTCTGGACCGGCATGCGTGACCGCAATTTCGGCCGTGTGATCAATATCTCCTCGATCAACGGACAGAAGGGCCAGATGGGCCAGGCCAACTATTCGGCGTCCAAGGCCGGCGATCTCGGCTTCACCAAGGCACTCGCGCAGGAAGGTGCTGCCAAGGGCATCACCGTCAACGCCATCTGCCCCGGCTATATCGGCACGGAAATGGTGCGCGCGATCCCTGAAAAGGTTCTGGCGGAACGCATCATCCCGCAGATCCCTGTCGGTCGGCTCGGCGAGCCGGATGAGATCGCCCGTATCGCCGTGTTCCTGGCTTCCGACGATGCCGGCTTCATCACCGGTTCCACGATCTCCGCCAATGGCGGCCAGTTCTTCGTCTGATCGAATTGATTCTTGCTGTTGCGAGCGGCGCCCTTGTGGCGCCGTTCTGCGTTATCGGAGATTAACACTCCGGGACGCCCCGATTTTCGACGGCATGCGGCTGCTTTTTCGCCTCCCCTCTGCTTCTGTTACCAGTGCACGCCTGCGATAGGAGTCGTCCGCTTCGGAGATGAAAATACTAACGAGCCAACAGGAATCTGGCAAAAGACTCAACTTTGCCTATGGTCAAATATCCGTTATTCATACCATATCTTGTCGGGAACAAATCGGGAAATCCCCTGCGTCTCGATTCGTCGCCGATTCGTTCCGCCTTTGGCCACAGGATCGGCAATCGATGCACCCACGGCGAACCGATTGACGATCATGGTTAAATTTTTCTGAATTTTCAGTTATTTGGATTCTGAATCTCATGAAATTCGGGATGTTGCCAAGGTCAACATCCGCGGGCGTTTTCGCCTGAAAATAGCGATTCAGCATCTGGTGCGAATCCGGCTCAGAAAATCAATATCTAGCGGTGAACAAAAGATGAATCAGAGGGAGTCAGCGATTCGTCGCCGATTCGTTCCATGGCTGTTCCGATTCCGGGACATGCGGGTGGAAAAACGCGTCGCCAGCCCCATTTGCACTGTTTCGTGCCCTTGCACCCTTGCGTTTGTGCTGCCGCGTGGGCATGTGTGCTGCGCCGGTTGAACGGCTTTACCGCCGTAAATGGCCTTCGCAGACTGAAAGTGCGCAGGATCGAGACAGTGCCTGACCAACCCATGATCTTGAGCGGCCGCGGTGTGATCGCGGTCCTCGGCCCCACCAATACCGGCAAGACGCATTATGCGATCGAGCGCATGGTCGCGCATGAATCCGGCGTGATCGGATTGCCGCTCCGGCTGCTTGCCCGCGAGGTCTATACCCGTGTCGTCGACAAGGTCGGCGCCCACAATGTGGCGCTGATCACCGGCGAGGAAAAGATCACGCCGCATATGGCGCGCTTCTCGGTCTGCACCGTCGAGGCCATGCCGCGCGAGACCAAGGCGGCCTTCGTCGCGATCGACGAGGTGCAGCTCGCCGGCGATCTCGAGCGCGGCCATATCTTCACCGACCGGTTGATGCATCTGCGCGGCAGAAGCGAAACCCTGCTTCTCGGTGCAGCGACCATGCGGCCGATCCTCGAGAACCTGCTACCGGGCATTACCGTCGTCGAGCGGCCGCGACTGTCGCAGCTTCTCTATGCCGGCTCGAAGAAGATCACCCGGTTGCCGCAGCGCACGGCGATCGTCGCCTTCTCGGCGGAAGAGGTCTATGCGATCGCCGAACTGATCCGCCGCCAAAGGGGTGGCGCCGCCGTTGTGCTCGGAGCCCTGTCGCCCCGCACGCGCAATGCGCAGGTTGCACTCTACCAGGCGGGCGACGTCGAATACCTGGTCGCCACCGACGCGATCGGCATGGGACTGAATCTCGATGTCGATCACGTCGCCTTTGCCCAGGATCGGAAGTATGACGGCTATCAGTTTCGCAATCTCAACCCGGGCGAACTGGCGCAGGTCGCGGGCCGCGCCGGACGCCACCTCCGCGATGGTACCTTCGGCGTCACCTCGCGAGTGGAACCGTTCGATAACGAACTCGTCCACCGCATCGAATCGCACCAGTTCGACCCCGTGCGGGTGTTGCAATGGCGCTCGAAGGCGCTCAACTTCGCCTCGCTTGAGGCTTTGAAGAAAAGCCTCGATGCCGCGCCCAGCGTAAACGGCCTGACGCGGGCTTTGCCGGCCGTCGACCAGCAGGCGCTGGATTATCTTTCGCGGTATCCGGAAATCGCCGGTGTCGCAACGACACCGGAGCGTGTAGAAAAACTCTGGGAGGTCTGTGCGCTTCCTGACTATCGCCGTATAACGCCGGCGCAACACGCCGATCTGATCTCGACGATCTATGCCGATCTCGTCCGGCGTGGCACAGTGAACGAAGATTTCATGGCCGAACAGGTTCGCCGCGCGGACCAAACGGATGGTGAAATCGACACATTGTCCGCGAGAATTGCACAAATCAGGACATGGACCTATGTATCCAACCGTCCGGGGTGGCTTGCCGATCCGACACACTGGCAAGAAAAGACGCGGGAAATCGAAGATCGATTGTCTGACGCGTTACATGAAAGGTTGACGAAACGCTTTGTTGATCGCAGGACATCTGTGCTCATGAAGCGCCTGAGAGAGAATGCGATGCTGGAAGCTGAAATCAGTGTAAATGGCGATGTCTTCATTGAAGGACATCATGTGGGACAATTGGCCGGGTTCCGTTTCACGCTGGCGGCAGTGTCCGACGGTCTCGACGCGCGCGCGGTGCAGGGTGCCGCACAGAAGGCGCTGGCGCTGGAATTCGAAGCGCGGGCAGCGCGCCTGCATGCGGCGGGCAATGCCGATCTGGCGCTTGCTTCCGATGGTCTCGTGCGCTGGCTCGGCGATCCCGTCGCGCGACTGGCAGCGAGCGAGCATGTCATGCGCCCGCGTGTGCTTTTGCTGGCTGATGAGCAGCTTCAGGGCAACGCCCGCGACCATGTGCTTGCCCGCATCGAGCGTTTCGTGAACCACCATATCTCGACGGTGCTGAAGCCGCTCGACGACCTGTCGCGCGCCGAAGATCTCGAAGGCCTTGCCAAGGGCCTGGCGTTCCAGCTCGTCGAAAATCTCGGTGTGATGTTCCGCCGCGACGTCGCCGACGATGTCAAGTCGCTGGATCAGGAGGCACGCGCCTCGATCCGCCGCCACGGCATCCGCTTCGGCGCCTATCACATCTTCATGCCGGCTCTCTTGAAGCCTGCTCCGGCTGAACTCATCACGCTGCTCTGGGCCTTGAAGAATGACGGCCTGGACAAGCCCGGCTATGGCGACCTCATCCCGATTCTGGCTGCTGGCCGTACCTCGGTCGTCACCGATCCGTCTTTCGAGCGCACTTTCTACAAGCTGGCCGGCTTCCGTTTCCTCGGCAAGCGCGCCGTCCGCATCGATATTCTCGAGCGGCTCGCCGACCTCATCCGGCCGCTCTTGCAGTGGAAGCCGGGCACGACGCCGCGTCCGGACGGCGCCTATGACGGTCGCCGCTTTACCGCGACGACGGCCATGCTGTCCATTCTCGGTGCGACGCCCGACGATATGGAAGAGATCCTCAAGGGCCTCGGTTATCGCGCCGACAGCGTGAAGGCCGAAGAAGCTACCGCGTTCCTGTCCGCGCAGGCGGGCAATGCAACCACGCCGGCGGACTCGACCGCTGTCGAAACGCCGGCCGAGACGGTCGACCATGACGACGCGGATGCGCCAAGCGAAGAGGCCCAGGCTACTGAGCCGGCACCGGAACAGGCAGCGCCCGCTGCAACTGCTCCGGAGGCAGAAGTTGCCGTGGCTGAACCGGCTGGCGAACCCGCAGAACCGGTCGAGGCCAAGCCGGTTCTCCTGTGGCGCCCCGGCGGCCGCAGCGACAACCAGCGCTCGGGAGGGCGTCCGCACGGCAATCACCGCGGCGCCAACAACCGGGCGCATCAGGGTGAAGCCCGCCGCGATGGTGGTGAACAGCGCCGCGACGGCGATGGTCGCCGCGAAGCGCGTGGCGACGACAATCGCAAGAATGGTGGTGGCCGGCCGGATCGCAATCGCGGCCGCGACGGCGGCAAGCCGCAGGGTGGCCAGCGTCATGAAAAAGGCGAGCGCCAGGATCGTCCCGATCGCAACGACCGCGGCACTAAGCCGCAGGCAGCCAAGTTCGAGGCGCGTCCTCCGCGCAAGGAAAAGCCGATCGATCCGGATTCACCCTTCGCCAAGCTCGCTGCCCTGAAGGAGCAGATGAAAAAATAAAGCCATGACCGAAAAGCAGCCCCAGTCCCTGCCGGTTCTCCGCCAGCGTCTCGACAAATGGCTGTTTTTCACGCGGCTGCAAAAGTCCCGCTCGATCGCCCAGAAGGCGATCGAGGCCGGTCACGTCCGGGTCAACGAGACCCGCATCACCCAGCCTTCCTTTGCCGTGAAAACCGGGGATGTCGTCATTATTTCGCTCGATCGGCGCGATATGACAGTGCGCGTCCTGCAGCCCGGCAATCGACGCGGCCCTTACGAGGAAGCGCGGCTTCTCTACGAGGATCTGACCCCGCCGCCGGTGCCGGGCGAAAAGCCGAATGCTTTCGAACAGGCGACGCGTGAGCGCGGCAGCGGCCGGCCGACCAAGAAGGATCGCCGCGAGGTAGACCGGCTGCGGCCGGGCTGGCAGAAGGATTAGAAAACTGTCTCGCCAGGCGGCGCTTTGGCGCATGGATTATTCTTGCAAAGCCCAGGCAAAGCCTTTACCTGACGGGATAAATGAGCAGTCCTATTGCGCCGTTAGGGGCGCTGGCGGGCTGATATCCCGAACGGATGCGGACAAGCGAACTTCGCTCTCGGTTGCTGTCTGCCATCGAATGTGAGAAATCGCTGGAGTACCTCATGACGTATGTCGTGACCGACAATTGCATACGCTGCAAATATACCGATTGCGTGGAAGTGTGCCCGGTGGACTGCTTCTACGAAGGCGAGAATTTCCTGGTCATTCATCCCGACGAGTGCATCGACTGCGGTGTTTGCGAACCGGAATGTCCTGCCGGGGCCATCAAACCCGATACCGAGCCGGGTCTCGACACGTGGCTGAAAGTCAATGCCGAATTCGCGACCCAGTGGCCGAACATCACCGTCAAGAAAGACGAGATGCCGGGCGCCAAGGAAATGGACGGCGTGGAAGGCAAGTACGAGAAATATTTTTCGCCCGAGCCCGGCAAGGGCGACTGACCTTCAAAGGGCTTTATGCGACCGGTTCAGGGTTTGATTTTCCGGTCGCAAAAAGTGGCGAAATTTGGAGAATTGTGGCTTAACCATGTCCTTGACGGACGGGTTGACCTTGCGTGCCGTTGTAAAGCAAATTATTGATTTCCGCAGTTTTTTATGATAGGGTCGAAAAACTGATCCACATCAGGGCACGAACGTGTGCCTGAAAACCATCACGAAAGCAAAAGAGTCCCACGGCGCGGCTGACCCCAAATACGCAACGTCTGTTGCTTGTGTGTGATCGCTCCGCAGAAGATCGATTTGGTGACCGTTGGCTCGGATCAGCATGGAGTCACCCGACGGTGCCCCCGTCCATCCCGGGCCTGACTGACCCGGCCCCGGCTTGCAGCCGGGAGCGTAACAGGGAGTTTTTGAAACGAATGACGACCCAGCAGAAAAAATCTTCAACACGCCATGGCTTCAAGACCGGTGAATCGATCGTTTACCCGGCCCATGGTGTCGGACAAATCGTGGCAATCGAAGAGCAGGTGGTTGCGGGCATGTCGCTCGAACTGTTTGTGATCGATTTCGAAAAGGACAAGATGCGTCTCAAGGTGCCGGTTGCAAAGGCCGTCAGCATCGGCATGCGCAAGCTGTCCGAAACCGATTTCGTCGAGCGTGCATTGAAGGTTGTCCAGGGCAGGGCGCGCGTCAAACGGACCATGTGGTCCCGCCGTGCGCAGGAATATGATGCCAAGATCAATTCCGGCGACCTGATCTCGATCGCCGAAGTCGTACGCGACCTCTACCGTGCTGAAAACCAGCCGGAGCAGTCCTATTCCGAACGTCAGCTTTACGAAGCTGCGCTTGACCGCATGGCGCGCGAGATCGCAGCCGTGAACAAGATGTCGGAAACGGAAGCTGTCCGTCTCGTCGAAGCCAACCTCAGCAAGGGTCCGAAGCGCGGCAAGGCCCTCGAAGAAGAAGAAGCGCAGGAAGAAGCAGCGTAAGCACGCTTACAACGGCGCCTGCATTCAAAAAGCCCTGTCAGCAGTGACGGGGCTTTTTTTGTACGCGCCACGCCCTTGGCTATGCCATATCTGTCTGTCGCAGATCGTTGTATTCTGGCTGCATGGCGACGCTGTTGCGTCATCCCTCTATAGGCCGGAATGTCCCATGAGCTACACGTTCGCAATCGGCGATATCCATGGCTGCCGCGAACCCCTGCGCAAGCTTCAGGCCATGATCGAGGCTCGCTGGGCTTCGGGAACCATCGTGTATATCGGAGACTATATCGATCGGGGCCCTGATAGCCGGGGCGTGATCGATCTGCTCAAGGCCGGCCCGGCAAAACCAGGCTGGCAATGGATCATGCTCAAGGGCAATCATGAGGACATGATGGTTGGCGCCTATGCGGGCCGCTATGATCGGGATTGGTGGCTCGACAATGGCGGGCTGGAGACCGAACTGTCCTACGATGGCAGGGTGCCGACTGAGGTTTTGGCATGGGCCGACCGGTTGCCGCTCATGCACCTGGACGCACACCGCATCTTCGTCCATGCGGGCGTCAATCCCGAGGTCCCGCTCGAGAAACAATCACCACAGGACCTGCTCTGGCTGCGGCCGCAAAATTCAGCGTACTACTGGGGCAAACATCTCTGCCATGGACATACGCCGTCCAGAATCAATCCCCGCACCATCGGCAACAGAACGAATATAGATAGCGGCTGTGTCTTCGGCGGCAAGCTGACCTGTGCGGTCTTCGACGATGATGTGGCTGGCGGCCCGCTTGAGTTCCTCAAAGCGGCGTGGTGAGCGCTCCACGGACCTCGTGAACACGGGCGACTCCTTGCGCCATCGTGCTATGCTGTCGGCGAGGCGTCCTGTTGCGATCTGCCGGCGCGGCAGGGCGAAACCATGACCGGCACTGGAGGAGAAAATGACAGGTACCGTTTCTCTACATCCGCTACTCGACAAGGGCTTGCCCACGGGCTCGCCGGGCTTCGCAGGCGGGATTCTCGTCTGCGAATGCACGGACAGCCCCGTCAAGGTCAAGGTAGAAGGCGACGTCGCCCACAATCATGCCTGCGGCTGCACCAAATGCTGGAAATCGGCCGGTGCGACGTTTTCGATCGTCGCGGTCGTCCCGCATGACAAGATCACCGTTCTTGAAAACGGCGACAAGCTCGAAGTGGTCGATAAATCGGCGCTGATCCAGCGGCACGCCTGCCAGGGCTGCGGTGTGCACATGTACGGCCCGGTGGTGCGCGACCATGCTTTCAAGGGGCTGGATTTCATACACCCTGAACGCTTCGACACGGATGGCTGGGCACCGCCCGGATTCGCGGCCTTCGTCTCGTCCATCATCGAATCCGGCACCGACCCGGCCGATATGAGCGCTATCCGCCAGCGCCTCAGCGACCTCGGTCTACCTCCTTACGATTGCCTCAATCCGGTGTTGATGGACGCTATCGCCACCTGGACGGCTAAGAAGAGCGGCGTGCTGAAGTCCTGATGACCTGATGGATGGCACGTGAGAAATGAAAGAGGGCGCCGCGATCTCCATCGCAGCGCCCACTTTCCTGTTCAGCGTGAAGCTGCCGCTTATGCAGCGCCGCGCGACTTTTCGAAACGCTTGCGGTCGTTGCTATCGAGATACATCTTGCGCAGGCGGATGTTCTTCGGCGTCACTTCGACCAGTTCGTCGTCCTGGATCCAGGAGAGCGCGCGGTCGAGCGTCATGCGGATCGGCGGCGTCAGCTTGACGGCTTCGTCCTTGCCGGAGGCGCGCATGTTGGTGAGCTTCTTGCCCTTCAGCACGTTGACTTCCAGGTCGTTGTCGCGCGTGTGGATGCCGATGATCATGCCGGCATAGACCTTCTCGCCGACGTCGATGATCATCGGGCCGCGGTCTTCCAGGTTGAACATGGCATAAGCGACGGATTCGCCGGCATCGTTGGAGAGCAGCACGCCCTGAACGCGACCGCCGATATCGCCCTTGTAGGGCTGATATTCGTGAAACAGGCGGTTCATGATTGCCGTGCCGCGCGTGTCGGTCATCAGTTCCGACTGGTAGCCGATCAGGCCGCGGGTCGGTGCGAAGAACTTCAAGCGAACGCGGTTGCCGCCGGACGGACGCAGCTCGGCCATTTCAGCCTTGCGCTCGGACATCTTCTGGACGACGACGCCGGAATATTCCTCATCGACGTCGATGACGACTTCTTCGACCGGTTCCAGCATCTGGCCGGTTGCTTCATCCTTGTGCATGACGACGCGCGGACGCGATACGGCAAGCTCGAAGCCTTCGCGGCGCATGGTTTCGATCAAAACGGCCAGCTGCAATTCGCCACGGCCGGAGACGTAGAACGAATCCTTGCCTTCGGCTTCTTCAATCTTCAGCGCTACGTTGCCTTCGGCTTCCTTGAACAGGCGGTCACGAATGACACGCGAGGTAACCTTGTCGCCTTCGGTGCCGGCAAGCGGGCTATCGTTGACGATGAAGGACATGGTGACGGTCGGCGGGTCGATCGGCTGGGCATGCAGCGCCTCGGTGACCGAGGGATCGCAGAACGTGTCGGCGACCGTGCCCTTGGACAGGCCGGCGATCGCGACGATGTCGCCCGCATGCGCTTCGTCGATCGGCGTACGCTCGATGCCGCGGAAAGCGAGGATCTTGGAGATGCGGCCGTTCTCGATGAGCTTGCCGTCCTGGCCGAGAACCTTGACGGCCTGGTTCGGCTTGATCGAACCGGAATGGATGCGGCCGGTGATGATGCGGCCGAGGAAGGGGTTGGCTTCCAGAATCGTACCGATCATGCGGAACGCGCCGTCTTCGTCGCCGACGCTCGGCTCTGGAACGTGCTTGAGAACGAGGTCGAGAAGCGGCGCGAGGCCCTCTTCCTTCGGACCTTCCGGATTGAGGTTCATCCAGCCGTTGCGGCCCGAACCGTAGAGGATCGGGAAATCGAGCTGCTCGTCGGTCGCGTCAAGGTTCGCGAAGAGGTCGAAGACTTCGTTGATGACTTCCTCATGGCGGCCGTCGGGACGGTCGATCTTGTTGATCGCGACGATCGGGCGAAGGCCCACTTTCAGGGCCTTCGAGACCACGAACTTGGTTTGCGGCATCGGGCCTTCTGAAGAGTCAACCAGAACGATTGCGCCATCGACCATCGAAAGGATACGCTCGACTTCACCACCGAAGTCGGCGTGGCCGGGCGTGTCGACGATGTTGATGCGGGTGCCCTTCCACTCGATCGAGGTGGCCTTCGCCAGAATGGTGATGCCGCGCTCTTTTTCGAGATCGTTCGAATCCATCATGCGCTCGGTCGTGCGCTGGTTGTCGCGGAAAGAACCCGACTGCTTCAGAAGTTCGTCGACAAGCGTGGTTTTCCCATGGTCAACGTGTGCGATGATCGCGATGTTGCGCATTTTCATGTGTGAATACTCGGAGGTTTCGGGGCGTATCTTAGGCACGCCGCATCTTCAATTGCGCGGCTCATACAGGTTTTTTTGCATTTGCGAAAGGGGGCAGGCTGCAAAGTCTTGCAAGACGGTGATCTCGTTGGCTGTCTCATACCGAATTTCCGGCGGGATCGAGCGTGATCTGCCAGAGCTCCCGATCGTCCCGGTCCATCAGCCGAACCGTCATCTGCTCGGTCTGGCCGTTGATATCGACAAGGCCGAAAAATTGCAGCCCGGTGGAGGGCGGCAGGTTCTGGTCAATGCCACCGCCCGAAGCCTTGATGAAGCGCACGTCGGGGCCGAACGTCATGTCCAGTTCCTTCGGGCCGTAGGTACCTGAATGCAGCGGGCCGGATACAAACTCCCAGAACGGCAGGAAATCCTTGAAGGCGCCGCGGGCGGGGTCGTAGTGGTGGGCTGCGGTATAGTGCACGTCGGCGGTCAGCCAGACGATGTTCTGAATGGCATTGTCGCGGATGAAGCGTAGGACATCGGCGAATTCCCGCTCGCGCCCGCCGGGCTGGCCGTTTTCGCCATTGGCGATCGCGTCGGAGCCGCGCTTGTGGCCAAAGTCGTCCCAGACCACGAGACCGAGCGGCATGTCGCAGGCAATCACCTTCCAGGTGGCCTTGGAGGCGGCCAGTTCCCGCTTCAGCCAATCGGCCTGCCGCCAGCCGAACAGATCGGCATTCGCATCGCCCTGGTTGGCGCTGCGATAGGAGCGCAGGTCGACGAAGAAGACATCGAGCAGCCGGCCATAGGGGATCTTGCGGAAAATGCGACCGGGCTGGGCCGGAATGGCGCGGATTGGCGTCATCTCCTGAAACGCCCGCATGGCGCGCGCCGCATAGACCGAAACATCTTTTTCCGGATAGCGCGGATCGTCGCGAAGGTCGGTCGATGCCGACCAGTTGTTCAGCACCTCGTGGTCGTCCCATTGATAGAAGGTCGGACAAACGGCGTTCATGGCGCGGACATGCTCGTCGAGAAGATTGTATTTCCACTGGCCGCGATATTCGTCCAGCGTGCGGGCGACCTCTCGCTTCTCGGGCGTGACGATGCGGTTCTTCCAGACCGTCCCGTCCCTGAGCGGTATCTCGTCGGGGATCGGGTTGTCGGCATAGATCGTGTCGCCGGAATGGATGAAGAAGTCCGGTTCGTGCAGCTTCATCGTCGAATAGGTCTTCATGCCGACATCGTCGATGCCCCAGCCCTGTCCCGCCGTGTCACCGGACCAGACGAAGCGGACGGAGCGCCTGTGAAGCGGTGCGGTGCGGAAGCGGCCGACGATCGGCTCGGAGACGCTGTTGCTGTCGTAAAGGTCGGTCGCGGTGAAACGGTAGAAGATGTCCTGATCGGCCAGCAGATTGTCAAGCGCGCATTTGACCGTGAAATCGCTGCCGGGCAATGCGTCGATCGGTGGTAGCCGAACCGGCGACGAAAAGCTTTCGGTCATCGAATATTCGACCGCGATGCGCGACGGGCGGTCGGCCCGCGTCCAGACCATGCCGGACTTGGTATCGACATCGCCGGACTGGACGCCATGGGTGAAGGAAGGCCTGCCGAAGTTTCGCGCGTAGAAGGGCGTAGCAAGAACCGACGTGGCCGCAAAGCCTGCGGCACCCGCGGAAAGCAGGAAGGAGCGGCGGGTCAGTGTATCGTGGGTAGTGGCCAAATCTGCCTCCGGTACCGTCTCGGGGAATCTTGGGAATCCCGAGGCGGACCTTTGGCGAAGTGCATGTCAGCTGGTTTACAGTTGGATGAATCTATTCCAACGGTTTGGCGACAGTTTCGTGACTCTCCGTCTTCGTCGTGCAATTTATTGACAATATATGCTACGATGCCCACTATGAAGGCTCACTAGGAGACCATCATGGCGTCTGAAAGCATTCATGTCCGCGTGACCGGCCCATTGCAGGCCCACATTCAACAACAGATTGGCCAAGATGGCCTTTACGAAAACGCCAGCGAATATATTCGTGCGTTGATCCGCCGTGACCTGCAAAACCGGACAGAAGCCTGGGCGTGGCTTCAAAAGAAGCTGGAGCCTGCTTTGAGGGCTGACGAGAGCGACTATGTCGCCGTCTCCGCCGAAGACGTCATTCGCCGCAATACCAGCCGATAGGATGAGCGGATACCTGTTCTATCCGCCGGCCGATGCCGCGCAGGACCGCATCTGGAGGGATACGGTTGACCAATGGGGCGAAGCGCAAGCGGTCGCCGACATTTCCGGCCTGCACGCACATCTGCAAAAGCTGTCGGAGACCAAAGCTCTCTGGCGCAAATTACCGGGCGATCTTGCGGTTCCAGCCGGTCTGAAGGCTCAGGCCTTTTTCACGAGATACGAGCGGCATTACCTGTTCTTCCGCGAACTCCGCAGCGGTATGATCGGCGTCATGGCCATCCTTCATGACAGGATGGATATCCCCGTGCGGCTGCTCGAGGATCTTGTCGGTATCGCTGATAGGCTCAGGGACGAGTAGCCCGGGCCTCAGGCGTCGGAGCCGGCCAGTTCTTCCATCATCGCCAGCCCCTTCTTCCTCAGCATCGCCTCCGGGCTCGGCAGTTTGCCGCGGAAGGCCTTGTAGGCGTCTTCCGGATCGATCGAGCCTCCAACGGAATAGATGTTGTCCTTGAGCTTTTTCGCCGTTTCTCGATCGAAGGCATCACCCGTTTCCTCGAAGGCGGCGAAGGCGTCGGCGTCGAGCACTTCCGACCACATGTAGGAATAGTAGCCGGCCGAGTAGCCGTCGCCGGAAAAGACGTGCTGGAAGTGCGGCGTCGCATGCCGCATGACGATCGAGGCCGGCATGCCGATCTTTTTCAGAACCTCGGCCTGCACCGCCATCGGATCCGCGACGGTGCCCTGCGTATGAAACGCCATATCCACCAGCGCCGAGGAGGTGAACTCGACGGTGGCGAAGCCTGAATTGAAGGTGCGGGCGGCGAGGACCTTGTCGAGCAATTGCTGCGGCATCGGCTCACCGGTTGCCTCGTGCACGGCATATTTCTTCAGGATCGCCGGCACGGTCAGCCAGTGCTCGTAAAGCTGCGAGGGCAGCTCGACGAAGTCGCGCGAGACGCTGGTGCCGGAAACCGAGGGGTAGGTCACATCCGACAGCATGCCGTGCAGGGCGTGGCCGAATTCGTGAAACAGCGTGCGGGCGTCATCGAGCGAGAGCAGTGCGGACTTGCCGTCGGCCGGCTTGGCGAAATTGCAGACATTGTAGATGATCGGCAGTTCGCCGATAGCGCCGTTCTTCAGCGGCAGCCGGTGCTGCGACTGGAAGGAACTCATCCAGGCGCCGGAGCGCTTCGAGGCGCGGGCGAAATAGTCACCGAGGAACAGCGCGACGAGCTTACCGTCCGCGTCACGGATGTCGAAGACGCGGACATCCGGATGATATCCCCTGACGCCCTTCTTCTCCGTTGCCGTGATGCCGAACAGCCGCTGCGCAACATCGAAGCAGGCGTCGATGATCTTTTCGAGCTGCAGATAGGGCTTCAGCTCGCTTTCTGAGAAATTGAACTTCTGCGCGCGCAGCTTTTCGGCATAGTGGCGCCAGTCCCAGGGCATGACCGGGTGGTTGCGGCCTTCCGCCGCGATCAGCTCCGCCAGATCGGCCTCCTCCTCCCGCGCCCGCGCAACCGCCTTTTCCCAGACCTGGGTCAGAAGTCCGTTCACGGCCTCCGGCGTCTTGGCCATGGTGTTGTCTAGCTTCAGTGCCGCATAGTTTTCGTAGCCGAGCAGCTTCGCCTTTTCGGCGCGCAATGCCAGCGTTTCGCGGATGATATCGCGATTGTCGGTCTCGCCGCCATTGGCGCCGCGCGCCACCCAGGCCTTGAAGGCCTGTTCGCGCAGATCGCGTTTTTCAGAAAAGGTCAGGAACGGCTCGATGATCGAGCGCGACAGGGTCACGGCATATTTGCCGTCCTCGCTACGATCGCTCGCCGCGGACGCCATGGAGTCTCTGAGGAATTGCGGTAGGCCTGCGAGATCGCCTTCGTTGTCGAGAACAAGCGCCCAGCTCTTCTCGTCTGCCAGCACGTTCTGCCCGAACTTCGCACCGAGGCTTGCCAGCGTCTCGTTGATCGCCGCCAGCCGCTCCTGCTCGACCTTCGGCAGTTTCGCACCGGATTTGACAAAACCCTTCCAGTGTCGCTCAAGCACGCGCGTCGCCTCCAGGTCGAGCCCCAGCTTGTCGCGGCCTTCCCACAGGGCGTCGATGCGGGCAAAAAGCGCGGCATTCATGCCGATCTTCGAATAGTGGCGAGACATCTTCGGCGCAATATCGCGCTCCAGCGCCTGGATCGTGTCGTTGGTATGGGCGCCGGCGCGGTTCCAGAACAGAGAGGAGACACGCGACAGCCGATCGCCCGCGATCTCCAGCGCCACGATGGTGTTGTCGAAGGTCGCCGCCTCCGGGTTGTCGGCAATCGTGTCGATCTCCGCCGCATGCTCGGCAAGTGCTGCGTCGAACGCCGGCGCAAAATCGCCGTCGCTGACCGCCTCGAAGCGAGGCAGGCCATCCGGGCCATTCCAGTCGGTGACGGCGGGGTTCAGCGCGGGGCTCGAAGTCATGAGGGGCAGTCCTTTCGCATTTCGATTTTTCCCGCCAGGGACGGCGGGACGCGGCCTGATCTTGTCGGCAGCGATTGTGGAGATATCAAGATTGTCAGGTGGGCGTGTGCAGGCTCCGTATCAAGCTTTGCGTACACCCAGTAGCCCCGGCGTCGCATGCCAGATCGCCTGCACGGCAAAGCCGATGAACAGCACGCCCGAAAGCCGGACGATGGCAAGTTCGTGTTTGCGATAGAAACGCCGCACGACGGACGCGCCGATGATGCCGATCAGGATAATGTAGGCGACGAGAAATCCGAGGACGGACACGGCGAGCAGCACCGGCAAGGCGCGGAAGTCCAGTGCATTCGAGGAGCTGGCAAGCAGGGCCGTAAACGTGGCAAGCGCCACTGGATATCCCTTGGGGTTGGTGAGGCCGAAAATCAGGCCGCGGCGATAAGGCCGCTCGACGGTGAGCAAAGGCCGGTTTTCGCCGCGCGGCTTTGCCCGGAGCGCCGTCCAGCCGATCCAGGCGAGATAGAAGCCGCAGAGCAGACCGAGAATATCGAAGATCGTGCTGCCGACGGTCTTGGCGCCGACGATCGCCACCAGCGCCAGCGCCGACCAGAGAAGATCGCCCGCCAGATGGCCGCCCATGAACAGTGCGCCCGCCGTGCGGCCCTGACCGGCGCCGATGCCGAGCAGGGCAAGAAAGGCGGGACCTGGAATGAGCACGTAGAACAGTGCCGCCAAAAAGGCGCCGAAGAGCAGGGCCTGCGTCATGGAATCTCCTTGCGTGTGGAGAGCCATTCCACCTTGCGTTGTCGATTCCGTCAAGATGGCGGCAGGGCTTTTGAGGGCCCTGCCGCGCCGGGCAATTCGAATTACTTCGCTTCCGTCGCCTTCATGGCATTGTCGAGATGCTTGGCGCAGTCGTCGGTCTTGCCGTCCTTCATGGCCATCTTGGCGCTGTCGACTTCCTTCATCGCCATCATCATTGCGTCCTTCTTCGTCGGATCGGTCATGCCCTTGGCCATTTCCTCGGTCTTCATGATCGATGCCTCGTCGCAGGCCATCATGCCCTGAGCGAAGGCCGGTGCCGACAGGCCGGAAATAAGGACCGTGGCGGCAAGAATTGTCTTCAACATTTTCTCTCTCCCAGTGAACGCGGGGCGTGGTTGCCCCAAGACGGACTGTGCACCCGCCGTGCGAACACGTTCAATTCACGCGTTCGCGATGCACGCTGTTGTCATCTGGCGTGCCTGCCTGTGATATTTCCGTGATCTGTCTATTCCTGTTGTTGCGCATGCTCAGATGCGTCCCCTGGGCCAAACTTGTCGCCTTCGTCGCAAGATGCTAAGTAAAACTTACGATAAACGGCGCCACGAGTTCTTATGCCCGTCAGACTGGAAACCGATACGATCGGCATGTTGCTGACCGATGTGTCGCGGCTTTTGCGCGGCGCCTTCGACCGGCGCATCAGTGCATCCGGCCTCGGCCTGACGCCGGGCGAAGCCCGCGCGCTGATCCAGGTCGCGGCGACCGAAGGCATCAAGCAGGCGGATATCGCGATCCGGATGGGCATCGAACCGATGACACTCTCCACCTATCTCGATCGGCTTGAAGGACTTGGGCTCGTCGAGCGGGTTCCCGATCCCTGCGACCGGCGGGCCAAGAACGTCGTCGTGACAGCCACGGCGGACCCGCTGCTCCTCAATATCCGCAAGGAAGTGCGCGGGCTGATGGATCAGGTGACGGCTGGGCTGGACGCCGACGGTCGTGAGGCCTTGCGGCTGAGCCTCAAGGGCTTGCGCGAGAACCTGCATCAGTTGGATCGCTGTGGGTTCACTGACAAGAAGAGTATCGCCGAATGAGCTTCCGGATGAGCGCACGCCGCACCAGCATGCTCGGCGCATTGCTTTCGACCCTTGGGCCGATCTCCATGTCGATCTACACGCCGGCCATGCCGGAACTGGTGCAGGCCTTCGGCACCACGGAATCGATGATCAAGCTCACTTTGTCGGTGTATTTCGGCGGCTTTTCCATCGCACAGCTCATTGCCGGACCGATGTCGGATGCATTCGGCCGTAAAACGGCGACGCTCGCCTTTGTCGGCATCAACCTCTTGGGCAGCCTCGTCTGCGCCTTCGCACCCTCCGTCGAATGGCTGCTTGCCGGCCGGCTGATCCAGGGTATCGGCGCTTCGGTCGGCATCACCGTCGCCCGCGCCGTCGTCCGCGACCAGTTTACCGGCGTCGAAGCATCGCGCATCATGAACCTGATCGGCATCATGCTGGCAATCGGCCCCGCCATCGCGCCGACGCTCGGCGGGCTGGCACTTGCCGCCTTCGGCTGGCAGGCGATCTTCTTCCTGCTCATCGGCTTCGGCTTGCTGGTCGCTGGCGCCGTGACCGCCTTCATGCGCGAAACCAGTGTACCTGACAGGTCACGCGCGCGGCCGTCGAAGCTTCTTGCCGCCTATGCCGAGCTGATCCTCGATCGGCGGTTCCTGGCTGGCACCATGGTTCTCGGCGGTTCGATCGGAACGCTCTATGCGCAGGCAACGATGTTGCCGTTTATCCTGATCGAGCGCGTTGGAATGACGCCGACGGCGTTCGGGATCGGCATGCTCATGCAGACGATTCCCTTTTTCCTCGGATCGGTCTGCCTGCGGCTGGTGTCGCTGCGGCTCGGCGGGGAAGGGTCGGTTCGTGCCGGCCTCCTCTCGCTTGGGCTTGCCGGCGCCCTCGCGGCGCTTTCCGTGCAACTGATCGAGCCAAGCTATCTGTCGATCATGGTGCCGGTGGCCTTCCTGAGTTTCGGCATCGCCTTCCTGACGCCGCATATGACGACGACGGTGCTGCGACCTTTTCCGCACATCGCCGGTTCCGCCTCGGCGATGATGGGGTTCATCCAGATGGGCAGCGGCTTTCTGGGCGGCTTCGCGGCGGCGATGATCGGCGTTCCGGTCCTCGCCTTCGGGATCATCATCCCGGTCATGACCCTGACGGCGATCATCGGCTATTATCTGTTTCAGCACGTTGCGCGGCAGGCTGTCTTGGCGGAAGCGGCCGCCGGGGAATAGCAAAGGAAAAGCCCGCCTCCTTCCGGAAGCGGGCTTCGATCCCAAACGTTTGCCGCTTCTTACTTGTCGCGGTTGCGGGCCGCCAGCGTGCGCAGGCGCAGCGCATTGAGCTTGATGAAGCCGGCGGCATCCTTCTGGTCGTAGGCGCCCTGGTCGTCTTCGAAGGTGACCAGCTTGTCGGAATAGAGCGACTTGGCGCTCTCGCGGCCGGTGACCATGACGTTGCCCTTGTAGAGCTTCAGCGTCACTTCGCCTTCGACATGCTCCTGGCTCTTGTCGATCAGCGCCTGCAGCATTTCGCGCTCCGGCGAGAACCAGAAGCCGTAGTAGATCAGCTCGGCGTAACGCGGCATGATCTCGTCCTTGAGATGCGCGGCACCGCGGTCGAGCGTGATCGATTCGATGGCGCGGTGGGCGGTGAGCAGGATGGTGCCGCCGGGAGTCTCGTAGACGCCGCGTGACTTCATGCCGACGAAGCGGTTTTCGACGAGATCGAGACGGCCGATGCCGTTGTCGCGGCCGAGCGCGTTGAGCGCCGTCAGGATCGAGGCCGGGCTCATTTCCTTGCCGTCGATCGAAACGGCATCACCCTTGCGGAAGCCGATCTTGACGGTCGTCGCCACATCCGGAGCCTCTTCCGGCGAGATGGTGCGCATGTAGACGTAGTTTGGCGCTTCGACTGCCGGGTCCTCCAGCACCTTGCCCTCGGAGGAGGAGTGCAGGAGGTTGGCATCGACGGAGAACGGCGCCTCGCCCTTCTTGTCCTTGGCAACCGGGATCTGGTGCTTTTCGGCAAATTCGAGCAGGTCGGTGCGGCTCTTGAACGACCAGTCGCGCCAGGGAGCGATGATCTTGATGTCGGGGTTCAGCGCGTAAGCCGACAGTTCGAAACGGACCTGGTCGTTGCCCTTGCCGGTCGCCCCGTGGGCGATGGCGTCGGCGCCGGTTTCGCGGGCAATGTCGATCAGGTGCTTGGAGATCAGTGGCCGGGCGATCGAGGTGCCGAGCAGGTAGACACCTTCATAGACGGCGTTGGCGCGGAACATCGGGAAAACGAAATCCTTCACGAACTCCTCGCGGACGTCCTTGATGTAGATTTCCTTGATGCCGAGCATCTCCGCCTTCTTGCGCGCCGGCTCGAGTTCTTCGCCCTGGCCGAGGTCGGCGGTGAAGGTCACGACTTCTGCGCCGAGTTCGGTCTGCAGCCACTTGAGGATGATGGAGGTGTCGAGACCGCCGGAATAGGCGAGGACGACCTTTTTCACTTGCTTTGCCATGTTAATCTGTCCGTCTTGTCGGAAAGGCACGGGATCGTGCCCCTAGGAAAAATTCTGCGGCACTTTTAGCGAGATTGCCGGGGCGCGCAAGCCTTTCGGCCAACGGAATTGCTGACTGTGCGCCTTTCCGAAGCCGGCTGGCGCGAAACATGGAGACCCGCCGCCCATGATGGTGGCGGGCGCTGATCTGATCGCTCTGTTTCACACCCTCTTACCAGCACTGCCGGCGAGGACCATAATATGGCTGGTAGGTGTTGTCCCAGGCGCGATACGAGCGATAACGGGCATAGCACGAGCGAGCATGTGCGTTTCCGCCATAGTAAGCTCTGTGGCCGTAATACGCTCTGGGACCATAGTAAGCTCTAGGGCCATAATAGGCTCTAGGACCATAGTAAGCTCCCGGGCCATAGTAAGCCCCCGGGCCATAGTAACTCGGTCCATAGTATGGGTAGCCGAGCATGCTGCCGAAGATCATGCCGGCCGCAAGACCACCGATGATCGCGCCGCCATAGTTGTGCCGGTGCCCGCGATAATAGCCGCGGCGATAGTAGTGCCCATAGCGATAGTCACGCCGGTCATGATAGCGCCGGTAACGAACGTCGACGACATCCGGATTTTTGACGGCGGTGGCCATATTGACGGGCGGGAATGCCTGTGCCGGTGTAATGCTTGTGAAGGCTGTGATCAGCGACACTAAAATGATCGCGAGTTTTCTCATCAGCTTCTCTCCTGTGTCAGCCCTTCTCCTCTTTTGTTTATATAAGAACTCTCGAACATGCCAAAACGTTCCGATAGGGCGTCCAAAAGCGGGTCCTGCCCTTTTAGAACATTCACCGCGCCTACTTTTGCACTAGCGATATCGCGGTGTTTTCGATACATGCTCCAGCGATTGCGCATGTTGCCATTCGAGGAATTCGCTCCATGGATTTTCTGCCCAGCCTGCCGACGCTTCTCGCCTTCACCGCCGCGACGCTGCTTCTGGCCGCGACGCCGGGTCCTGACATGACGCTGTCGATCAGCCGGGCGCTGTCGCAGGGCAAGGCGGCCGCCTTCTTCATCGTGATCGGCACGAGCCTCGGCTGTGTCGTGCACACGCTTCTCGTCGCCTTCGGCATTTCGGCGCTGATCACCGCCTCGCCGACAGCCTTCATGATCCTCAAGACCGGCGGTGCGGCCTATCTGTTCTGGCTGGCGGTGCAGGCGATCCGCTACGGCTCGAGCCTGTCGGTGAAGAAGGTGGAGGATACCGGCGCGTCCGCCATGGCGAACATTTCGACGGGGCTGTGGGTCAATCTGCTGAACCCGAAGGTCATCATCTTCTTCATGACCTTTCTGCCGCAATTCGTCACCGCCAACGATCCGGCCGTGACGCAGAAGCTCTTGTTTCTCGGATTCTTCTTCATCGTCGCGGCAATGCCGGTCAACGTGCTGGTGATCCTGACAGCCGATTGGCTGTCGGGCTGGCTGCAGCGCAAGAAAAGCGTCATGCGCGGCATAGACTACACGTTTGCCGGCGTGTTTTCGGTCTTCGCGGTCAAGATCCTGTTCACGCAGACGCGGTAACCGGCCTTCAGCCAATCAGGTTCTCGACCTGCAGCGTCGCCGGAGACGTAGAGCACCGTTTCGCCGGCATGCAGCATGCTGCGGTGCGGACGGTCACTGCGAGAGCAAGCAATCAATCCTCGCCGTGATTGGAGATCATCATGGCTTCGAAGGCCATGCGATCGACCTTGCGCATGCGCTCCGATTCGGACTTCAGCTGGCCGCAGGCGGCCAAGATGTCGCGGCCGCGCGGGGTGCGGATCGGCGAGGCGTACCCGGCCGCATTGATGAAATCGGCGAATTTCTCGATGTGCTCCCAGGAGGAACACTGGTAGTTCGTGCCGGGCCATGGATTGAAGGGGATGAGGTTGATCTTGGCGGGAATGCCCCGCAGGAGGCGCACCAGTTCCTTGGCATCCTCCAGGCTGTCGTTGACGCCTTCCAGCATCACATATTCGAAGGTGATGCGGCGCGCATTCGACAGGCCGGGATAGGCGCGGCAGGCGTCGAGCAGTTCCTTCAGCGGATATTTCTTGTTGATCGGCATCAGCATGTCGCGCAGGTCGTCCTTCACGGCATGCAGCGAGATCGCCAGCATGACGCCGAGCTCGGCGCCGGTGCGGTGGATTTCCGGAACGATGCCGGAGGTCGAGAGCGTCACGCGGCGCTTCGACAGCGACAACCCGTCACCGTCGGTTGCGATCAGGAGCGCTGTCTTGACGTGCTCGAAATTGTAGAGCGGCTCGCCCATGCCCATCATGACGACGTTGGAAACCTTGCGGCCTTCAGCCGGAACGATGGCGCCGGCCGGCGTATCGCGGTCCGGGAAATCGCCCAGCCGGTCGCGGGCGAGCAGAAGCTGCGCCAGGATTTCTTCCGCTGTCAGGTTGCGCACCAGCTTCTGTGTGCCGGTATGGCAGAAGGAACAGGTGAGCGTGCAGCCGACCTGGCTGGAAATGCACAGCGTGCCGCGGCCTTCCTCGGGAATATAGACGGTCTCGATTTCCACCGGGCGCCCAGCGCCGCGCGGGGGGAAGCGCAAGAGCCACTTGCGGGTGCCGTCGGTCGAGATCTGTTCCTCGACGATTTCCGGGCGGGCGATGGTGAAATGCTTCTTCAGCATTTCGCGCATGTCCTTGGACACATTGGTCATGTGGTCGAAATCGGACACGCCGCGCACGTAGAGCCAGTGCCAGAGCTGGCTCACCCGCATCTTCACCTGCTTCTGCGGAACGCCGATTTCGGCCAGAGCCTTGCCCATGTGCTCGCGCGAAAGACCGATCAGCGACGGCATTTCGGCTGGCATGACCGGACGGACCGGTGCCTTTAAAGGGCGGTCCAGATTGAGTGCTTCAGTCGCGGCCATTCTCGCCAATTCCCGTTTCGAGATACGCAACGCCCGTTCAAGCGCTTTCGCCTGCGGCCGGTCGCGTAAATGCTGAGATCAGAGTTCGTTTGCCGCGCCTTGGGATCGCCAAGGATCCGCGCAGCCATCATCGAGCGGGCCTTTAGCACGGTTTTTGGTTGACGTCACCATCCGGCGCGTCAGGGCAGATCTGCAAAAAGGCGAATGCCTTAACGGCAGAAGGCCGGACGAACCGGCCTTCTGTAACAACGATAGGATCGAACCGGTCCTACTTGCAGCCTTCGATCTGCTTCAGCGCGGCCGAAATGCCCGAGAGGGAGTAGGAGTAGGCCGTCGGCGTGCCCTTGCGCGACTTGGCGGCAACGGACATCGCCTTGCCGGATTTCATCGCGGCGACGAGCGCCGGTTCTTCGGCGGCGTTCTCGACCCAGGCGGAATTGCCCTTGGTGAACATGACGAAGTCCTTGGCGTCGATCGTGACGGTTACTTTGGAATTTTCCTGCAGCGGATAGCCCATCATGGCCTGCGGCTCGTAACTGATGTTCTGGCCGGGGCGCTGCGACACGAGGAAGAAGATATCGCCATGATCGACATTGGCCGGGGTCTTTTCCTTCGGCACGGACAGGACATAGCAGACCTTGCTGGAACCGGACTGATAGGAATAGGCACCCCAGGCATTGAACTGCTGGATACGGGTCGGCGACTGGGCCGAAGCCACGCCGGCAAACGCCGCCACGAGTGCGAGTGTGAGGTTAAGCTTTCTTACAAACATCTTGTCCTGCCGGTTTCTTGGCTGCCAGAGCCCGATCAGCATCAGCCGGGCAACGCATGGTCACGATTTGCTTTATTTTGACTTAATTCAGGTTACCAAACCGTCAACATTCTCTGAATTCACGGCGCATCCGCTTTAATACGGAACAGACTACGACGCAAATCCTGCTCGAGTTTCAGGCTTGCGAAAGCTTCCAGGCTTGCGACGGCGCGCCCGAACGACGCAAGCCTGTTTGATTCACGGTTTTGCGAAAATCCAGGGAACGGCTCCGGCGAGACGTGCCGAATTCCGTCTGCCTTGCGCGCTTCGCTTGCTGAGCGGCTGCCCATCAGCCAAAGCGTGCTCGACGCTCGTTTATGTCACAAAGAATCAGGCAAGAGTTTGACCTTTGGCAAAAGCGCTGTACCTGCCGTGGGATACTGAGAAAACGTGGCGGGGAAGGCCGTCAAAAGTGGAATGGATGTTTGGCAAGAGAGCAGTTCTTGCCGCGCCAACGGCGGCTCAGTCCGGCAGTTTGTCCTGCAAGGCTTCGTCCGCCCTGACGTAGTGCTGTTCCTTGATCTGGCCGGCGATCGCGGCGAAGGCGGCTGTCAGCACGGCGATGTCATCGGAAAAGCCGACCACGGCGAGAACGTCGGGGATGAAATCGAACGGCAGGACGAAATAGGCGAGCGCGCCGAGAAGGATGCCACGCGTGCGCATCGGCGTCGCAGGGTCCATGGCGCAATAATAGGCGGCAACGAGGTCGCGGCCGAACGGCACCTGCCGCATGGCGCGCTTCAGGGTGGGCCAGAAGCGGCGCTCGACCTTGCGGGCCCTTGCCTCCTGTTCGCTCTCCTCGCCAGGCAGCAAAATCTCGCCGATCTTGACGTCATCCATCTTCTTCGCCCCGTCCGTCATGGGAAATGTCTGTCATGGAAAAGCATATGGTGAGCGCGGCGGCTATTTCAAATGGGCCTCCTTCATATGGTCGGGCATGCGCCCGGCCGCAGCGCGGTCCATGCGCGCGGCGAGCTTGAAGTCCAGTTCGGTCAGGCCGCCAGAATCATGCGTGGTCAGCGTCACGTCCACCTTGTTGTAGACGTTGAACCATTCGGGGTGATGGCCGAACTTCTCCGCCGCCAGCGCGCATTCGCTCATGAAGCCGAATGCCTCGACGAAACTCTTGAACCGGAAGGTCTTCCAGATCGACAAGCCGTCCTCCGCCCGCACCCAGCCCTCCATCTTGTGCAGGTTCTCGGCAACGGTCTCGGCGGTGAGCTTTTCCTGTTTCATGACGGTTCCCTTTTGTCGATGGTTGCGAACATAGCCGTTTCACAACGCGGCAGGCTTAGATAGGTTCAACCTTTCTCAAGCCTTCTGGATAGCATGAAACCTGTCAGAATTCTCTTCGTCTGTCTTGGCAATATCTGCCGTTCGCCGCTGGCCGAAGGCATTTTTCGGCATCTGTCGCGGGGCTACCCGGTCGAGGTCGATTCCGCCGGAACCGGCGGCTGGCATATCGGTGATCTGCCGGACCGTCGCTCAATCGCCGTCGCCGGGCGTCACGGGATCGATATTACCGGCCAGCGCGGCCGTAAGATCGACGCCAGCGATTTCGAGGCCTTCGATCTGATCTTTGCGATGGATCGGAACAATCTCGCCACTTTGCGTGCGCTGGCGCCGCCGGCAGCACGGCGCAAGCTGCATCTGTTTCTCGACTACACGCTGGGTGTCGAGCGTGACGTGCCCGACCCCTATTACGAAGGTCCGGAAGGCTTCGAGGCCGTCTACAGCATGCTCTTCGAAGGCTGTTCTTCGCTCATCGGCAGGCTGGAAGACAGCGGCTCGTAGAGCGGGAAGACCTCCTCGGTGATGTAGGGGCCGCCGCCGATCGAATCGCGCGACGACAGAAGCACGAAGCGCGAGACGGCGAAGGGGTTGGTGAAGAAGCCACCACGCCCCGAGAGGTAGCCGACGACATCTTCGACCCGCGACGCGCGCAGCCGGGCGAGCGTCACATGCGGCGTGAACTTGCGCGGATCGGCCGGCAGGCCAAGCCGCTGGCAGATGCGCTCGATTTCGGCCTGGAGGGCATAGAGTTCCGGCGGGTTGGTGACGCCGGCCCAGACGGAGTGCGGTTTCTTCGACCCGAAGGCGCCGGTACCGGTCAGTTGCAGCTGGAATTCCGGACGTTCGACGCGGTCCAGCCGATCGACGATCTCGTCTGCGGTCCGGTTGTCGACGTCGCCTATGAAGCGGAGGGTGATGTGGTAATTCTCCACATCGATCCAACGGGCACCTGGAAGACCACCACGTAACAATGAAAGGCTCATTGCGGCATTACGCGGAATCTCGAGGGCGGTGAAAAGTCTCGGCATGACGAGCTCCCCGAATCTCTAGCAGATATCGTCAGCGAATCACGCCTGACACCTGCACGCAACTACAATTTCGCACCTGCAATATTTATCCAACGCGATTAACAGTCGTTGAACAAGAGTTTATTTTTTTCCCGGTTCCCTCAGCCTCCCGTTGAAAGCGATTGTACGAAGCGTTCGGCGACCGGCAGAAAGCGCTCGACCATGATGCCGATGCCATCGCCGTTCGGATGCATGCCGTCCTCGATCTTGAGCTTCGCATCCTCCACCACGCCGTCAAGAAAAAACGGATAGAGTTCCGTGCCATAGGTCTTTGCAAGGTCCGGATAGATCGGATTGAACCGCCCGGCGTAGTCGCCGCCCATGTTCGGTGGCGCCAGCATGCCGACGAGAAGAACGGCGATGCCGCGCGATTTCAGCTTCTCGATCATGGCGACAAGGTTCTTGCGGCTTTCCTCCGGCGCAATCCCGCGCAGCGCATCGTTGGCGCCGAGTTCGAGGATCACGCCCTTGGTGCCGTCCGGCACCGACCAGTCGATCCGCGCCAGTCCGCCCGAGGTCGTATCGCCGGAAACGCCGGCATTGGCGATCGTCACGTCATGGCCCTTTTCCCGCAGGGCCTTTTCCAAACGGGCAGGAAACGCGTCTCCCGGCGGCAATTGGTAGCCCGCCATCAGGCTGTCGCCGAAGCCGACGAGATTGAGTGTGGCGGAATGGGCAGGGACCGAGGCGATCACAATTGCCGTGATCGCCAACAAAAATGTGCAGAAACCTTTTATTCGCATCAATACGCCCTTAAATCGGTAAACGTCAGCCGCTCGGGCAATCTCCATATTCTACATATAGGGCAGTTTCCTTTGGCAAAAACCATGATCGAACTGAAAAATGCGGATCTGACACTCGGCCAGGCCGCCGCGTCCGTTCATGTGCTGAAGGGCATGGACCTGACGATCGACGCCGGTGAATCGGTCGGCATCGTCGGGCCCTCGGGTTCCGGCAAGTCGACGCTGCTGATGGTTCTTGCCGGTCTGGAGCGCCTCGACAGCGGCGAAATCACCATCGATGGCACGCCGTTGCATGGGTTGAGCGAAGATCGGGTGGCCGAGTTCCGCGGCCGCAACATCGGCATCGTCTTCCAATCCTTCCATCTCATTCCGAATATGACGGCGCTCGAAAATGTCGCCGTGCCGCTCGAGCTTGCCAATGTCCGCAACGCCTTCGAGATCGCCCGCCAAGAACTCGCCTCCGTCGGCCTCGGCGAGCGCCTGTCGCATTATCCCGGCCAGCTTTCCGGCGGCGAGCAGCAGCGCGTGGCGATCGCCCGGGCGCTGGCGCCGGCGCCGAAGCTCCTCATTGCCGATGAACCCACCGGCAATCTCGATGCCGAAACCGGCCGCCAGGTGGCCGATCTCATTTTCTCCAAGCAGGCCGAGCGCGACATGACGCTGGTCCTCGTCACCCATGATGCATCGCTTGCCGAGCGCTGCTCGCGTCAGGTGCGGGTCCGTTCCGGTGAGATCGTCTCCGGTTCCGGGCATGACCCATCGGTTGCCGCGTCGCTGTCGAAGGCCGTCTCGGCATGACGGCCGGCATTGCCAGAGGCTTTCGTCTTGGGCTCGCCTTTCGCCTGGCGCTGCGGGAAATGCGCGGCGGCCTGAAGGGCTTCTACATCTTTCTCGCCTGCGTTGCGCTCGGCACGGCCGCCATCGCCGGGGTCAATTCGCTGTCGCAGTCGATCACCAGCTCGATCGCCAGCCAGGGCCGCGAGCTTTTGGCCGGCGATATCCGCTTCGAACTCAACAACCGCGTCGCGACGCCTGAGGAAAAGGCATTCATCGACGACATAGGCACGGTCGCAGTGTCCGCCGGCCTGCGGTCCATGGCCCGGCTTCCCGATGGTTCCAATCAGGCGCTGGTCGAGTTGAAGGCCGTCGATGGCGCCTATCCGCTCTATGGCAAGCTCGAAAGCGAGCCGGCCGCGCCGATCGCCGGCCTGCTGGCCAATCATGGCGGTGTTTATGATGCGCTGGCGGCGCCGTTGCTCCTGGAGCGGCTCGGTATCAAGGCGGGCGACGAAATCCTCCTCGGCACGGCGCGTATCCGCATTTCAGGCCTGATCGTGCGCGAGCCGGACGCCCTGTCGGACGGGTTCGGTTTTGCGCCGCGCCTGCTTTTGTCTGCGGACGCACTTGCAGCCTCCGGGCTGGTGCAGACGGGAAGTCTCGTCGAACATGTCTACAAGGTGAAGGTCGCCGATCCCTCCAGCGTTCCCGCCCTGCGGCGGCAGGCAGAAGAGAAATTTCCGCAGGCCGGGTGGTCGATCCGCACCAGCCAGAACGCAGCGCCGGCGCTGACGGCAAACATCACCCGCTTCTCGCAGTTCCTGACCCTCGTCGGCCTGACGGCGCTCATCGTCGGCGGCGTCGGCGTCGCCAATGCGGTGCGCTCCTATCTCGATTCCAAGCGCGGCGTCATCGCGACGTTCAAATGCGTCGGCGCTCCAGCCTCGATGGTCACCGCCATCTATCTCATCCAGATCCTGATGATCGCGCTGATCGGCATCGTCATTGGCCTTGTGCTCGGCGCACTTATCCCCTTCGTCGCCGCGCAATTCCTGGCTGACATGTTGCCGGTGTCCACCGCGTTCCAGCTCTATCCGGAAGCGCTTGGTCTTGCCGCCCTGTTTGGTTTGCTGACGGCGCTCGCTTTCGCCATCCTGCCGCTTGGCCACGCCCGCGAAGTGCCCGCGACCGCGCTCTTCCGCGAGCAGAGCTTCGAACGCTCGCGCCTGCCGTCCTGGCCCTATCTGCTTGCTGCCGCGCTCTGCCTTGCAGCCCTTGCCGGCCTCGCCGTCCTGACGGCCTATGACCGCAGGATTTCGCTCACCTTCCTTGGCGCCATCGCCTTCGCCTTCATCGTGCTGCGCGGCGTCGCCGTTCTCGTCGCCATGCTTGCCCGCCGGGCGCCGCGTGTCAGCTCACCGGCGTTCCGGCTCGCCATCGGCAATATCCATCGCCCCGGCGCGTTGACACCGTCGGTGGTGCTGTCGCTCGGCCTCGGTCTTGCGCTTCTCGTCACGCTCGCGCTGATCGACGGCAATCTGCGCCGCGAGCTCACCGGCAACCTGCCGGAGCGGGCGCCGAACTTCTTCTTCGTCGATATTCAGGGCACCGATGTCGATGGTTTTCGCTCGCTGCTGCAGAAAAGCCTGCCCGAAGGCAAGATCGTCGAAGTGCCGATGCTGCGCGGCCGTATCCTCGCGTTCAACGGTGAAGATGTGACCAAGATGAACGTGCCGCCGGGCGGGCAGTGGGTTCTGCGCGGCGACCGGGGCATCACCTATGCTGAAAACCGGCCGGAAAATTCGTCTCTGAGGGAGGGGAGCTGGTGGGCGCCGGACTATTCCGGCGAGCCGCTCGTCTCCTTTTCGGCGGAGGAAGCCGGCGAACTCGGCCTGAAGCTCGGCGATACCGTCACCGTCAACGTGCTCGGCCGTAACATCACCGCCCGGATCGCCAATTTCCGCACGGTCGAATGGGAATCCCTGTCGATCAATTTCGTCATGGTGTTTTCGCCGAACACCTTTGCCGGTGCCCCGCATGCCTGGCTCGCCACGGTCATCGATCCCAACGCCACGGCCGCTGATGAGGCGGCGGCGCTGAAGGCTGTGACCAATAGCTATCCGACGATCACCAGTGTGCGTGTCAAGGACGCGCTCGACATCATCAATCAGTTGCTAGGCCAGCTTGCGACCGCGATCCGTGCCGCCGCCGCCGTCGCGCTCGTTGCCTCGGTCCTGGTGCTGGCCGGCGCGCTTGCCGCCGGCAACCGGGCCCGCACCCACGATGCCGTCGTCCTGAAGACGCTCGGCGCGACACGTTCGACCCTGATCCGCGCCTTCTGCTACGAATATGCGATGCTTGGCCTGTCGACGGCCGTCTTCGCGCTGTTTGCCGGCGGCGTGGCGGCCTGGTACGTGGTGAGCCAGATCATGACCTTGCCCTCCTCCTTCCTGCCGGATGTCGCCCTAGTGACGATGGTGGTCGCCCTTGTCGTCACGGTCGGTTTCGGGCTTGCTGGCACCTGGCGGGTGCTCGGTCAGAAGGCTGCGCCCGTCCTGCGAGAACTCTGATCACTCAGTTAACCGTTAACGCTATGGCGCAAAAGGCGTTCACAGCGGCTTTTCGATCGAATCGCGGCCCTGCCGGTCTTGTGCAAGTCGTATTTCGACATCATATTCTACACAGGCATGCTGGAGCCCCGCAGCGGCGCCTGGGCCAGGTGGCTGGCATCTTGAAAACGATGCGCCCTTGTGGCCTGACACCGTAAACTTAACCGGGGCTTATAAGAGGAAACAATGGCTGATCTTAGAAACTACCAAACCCGGACGGCGCAGACTGGTGCGCAGGCGGGGGCCGTAATCGATGAAGGTCTGCGCACCTATATGCTCAAGGTGTACAACCTGATGGCCCTTGGTCTGGCGATCACCGGTATCGCCGCCTACGCCGCGTTCCAATTCGCATTTGCGGACGGACAGCTGACCGCCTTCGGTCAGGCGATCTACGTGAGCCCGCTGAAGTGGGTCGTCATGCTCGCGCCGTTGGCACTGGTGTTCTACATGAGCTTCCGCATCAACTCCATGAGCGTGTCCGCCGCGCAGACCACCTTCTGGGTCTATGCGGGCCTGATGGGTCTTTCGCTGTCGTCGATCTTCCTGATCTATACCGGCCAGAGCATCGTCCAGACGTTCTTCGTCACGGCGGCTTCGTTCGGCGGTCTGTCGCTCTACGGCTACACCACCAAGCGTGACCTGTCCGGCATGGGCTCGTTCCTGATCATGGGTCTGTTCGGCCTGATCATCGCCTCGGTCGTCAACATCTTCCTCGGCTCGTCCGCGCTTGATTTTGCGATCTCCGTCATCGGCGTTCTGATCTTCGCCGGCTTGACCGCCTGGGACACCCAGAAGATCAAGGAAATGTACTTCGAAGCAGACGGTGCCGAAGTCGCCGGCCGCAAGGCCATCATGGGCGCTCTGACGCTCTACCTCGACTTCATCAACCTGTTCCTCTTCATGTTGCGTTTCCTTGGAAACCGCGAATAACCGGAACCTCTAGACAATCGAAAAAGGCGGCTTCGGCCGCCTTTTTTGTTGCCCGGTCTCCAACGTTTGGCGCTTGCTTGATCGCCCCATCCCGGTATGAGAGAGAACAGGTTACCTCCATCCAATCAGGCCTTCCCATGTCTTTCACCCTGCGCGATGCCACCCTCTCCGACATTTCGGCGATCACCAATATTTACCGGGAATCGGTGCTTAACGGCGTTGCATCCTATGAGATGACACCGCCGGCCGAAGCGGAAATGGCGTCGCGGTTTTCAGCGATCATCAGCAATGGTTACCCCTATATCGCCGCGGTCAATGCGGATGGTGCCCTGCTCGGCTACGCCTATGCCTCTGCATTCCGCACGCGCCCGGCCTATCGGTTTCTGGTCGAGGATTCGATCTATCTGGCGCCGGAATCAAGGGGCCAGGGTGCGGGCAAGGCGCTGCTGGCCGAACTCATCAGGCGCTGCACGGAACTCGGTTTTCGGCAGATGGTCGCCGTCATCGGCGGCGCGCATCCGGCGTCGGTGGCGGTGCACCGCGCGGCCGGCTTCGAACATGGCGGGTTGATGAAGGGCACCGGCTTCAAGCACGGCCGCTGGCTCGATACGATCATCATGCAACTGCCGCTCGGCGAGGGCTTGACGACCGATCCGGAGCCCGGCGTCTATCCGGATACGCTGTATCGCGGCTGAATCAGGTTTCGATCAGCTTCAGCATCTTGTCGAAGACTTTCAGGACCTGCTGCAGGTCATGGCCGCGTTTCAGGATCATCCCTTGGGTGTTGACAACGCTGTAGGCGCCCTGTTTTGCCGCCAGTTTCGGGTTTTTCTCGATCCGGAACAGCGGCATTTCTCCCGACCGCTTGAATACCGAGAAGACCGCCCTGTCGCGCAGGTGGTCCATCGCGTAGTCGCGCCATTCTCCCTCGCCGACCATGCGACCGTAGACCCTGAGGATCAGGTCGAGTTCCCTGCGGTGGAAGGTAATGGGGGGCGGGTCCTGGCTGCCGCTGCGGTATTCGTGCAGGTGGACAACCACATTGGAGGTTGGCTGCCTTTCGGAACGGGTCTCGCCTTGCGGCAAATCCGGCTGATCGGTCATCTGTACCCCGGCTTTTATTGTGACAGGACGGTTACAGTTTGCCTGACCTTCGCCGAAATGCAAGCCGCAAGCCACCCCGGATTGCCGGAGACTTTTTTTGTTGTGCCGCATTTCAGCCTAAACCGTGCCCCAATTCGAAACGACACTCGCGCTCGCCGACATGGGGGAGTCCTCCCGAGTGTCTGGTCTGCCTGTCCGTTCGAGGAATGCGTTTTTCGAGCGGGCGCAGTCTTGGAGTGGTTGGCCATCTAGCGCCCATCGGGCGCGGCCACTCCAAACGCCATGTTTCCTGGCAGCGCCCGTTGCCAAGAAACTTGGCAGGTTCGGTCCGGTATCTTCGAACCCTCAGCCCCAGCCCCTCGATGCTGCCGGGCCGAACCAGAATTTGAAGCCGTCAGTTCGCGGCTTTGTCCGCCATGACGGTCGTCGCGCCGAGGATCGCACCGGGCGTTTCATCGTCCTTCATCTTCTGCAAGAGCACGGCGCAGCCGCCATTTTTGCCGTCATTGAGGACCGAGGCCGGCAGCACGAAATTGGCCGGTTTGCCGTCCCACATGCCGATCGTCTGGATATCGCGAACGGAATGCCAGTAGGAGATCGTCCTGCCGCTGTTTTCGCCCTTTTTGACGTCCACCAGCTGTTCGCGGTTGAAATAGACGACGACGACATTGGCCTTGCCATTGCCGGCGCCGACGTTGATGTCGACCTCGTCCTTGCGCAGGGTCGCGTTGACTGGAACGGCCAAGCCCTTGCCTTTGACGGTCATTTCCGACAGCCGCCGGTTAATGCCATCGAGATCAGCGCCGTTGATGTGGTCACGTCCGTTGAGGATGGCCTGGGGCGTGTAGACACCGCTGCGGCCGAGCATCCTGGCATAGGCATATTGCCGGGCGGTGTTGTCCTTGGTGGCGAGCGTGTCGGCCCAGCCGAGATAGTTCCAGTAATCGACGTGATAGGAAAGTGCGACCACCTTGCCGTCGTCGATCAGCTTTTTCAGGGCCGCATCCGCCGGCGGGCAGGAGGAACAGCCCTGGCTGGTGAACAATTCGACGACACCTGCCGGTTCGCCGGCGGCGGCAGGCAGCGCCATAAGGCCAAGGCCACAGGCGAGCATGATGCGGCGAAGGTTCAGTGATCCAGGCATCGGGAGTTCCATTTCAAGGATGCGGAGAGCTGCGAAGCAATCGGAACCTCTTCATACGCCGCTCGCCTTTCAACAGAAAGTCACGTTGGAGTGAGGCGCGCGGCATCGCAGGCCTCCGCCAGTCAGACGCAAAAAGGCCGGGACTTTGCGGCCCCGGCCTTTTATTTCAAAACAGGTCGATCAGGCGGCGAGATCGCGCAGAACGGTCTGCAGGATGCCGCCATTGTTCATGTAGGTCACCTCATCGAGCGTATCGATTCGGCAGATGAGCGGAACTTCCTTCACCGTGCCGTCGCTGTAGGTGATCTTGGCAACCCGCTTTTCGCGCGGCTGCACGTTGGTCAGCCCGTCGATCTGGACGATCTCGTCGCCCTTGAGACCGAGCGTTTCCCAGGCCGTGCCCTGCTCGAAGACGAAGGGCACGATGCCCATGCCGACGAGGTTGGAGCGGTGGATGCGCTCGAAGGACTGGGCGATCACGGCCTTGACGCCCAAGAGATTGGTGCCCTTGGCCGCCCAGTCGCGCGAGGAACCGTTGCCGTATTCGACACCCGCGAAGATGACGAGCGGAACGCCCTCGGCCTTGTACTGCATGGCGGCGTCGTAGATCGACATCTCTTCCTTCGAAGGATAGTGGATCGTGTACCCGCCTTCCTTGCCGTTCGGACCCATCATGTGGTTGCGGATGCGGATATTGGCAAAGGTGCCGCGCATCATCACTTCATGGTTGCCGCGGCGCGTGCCGTACTGGTTGAAGTCGGCAACGCCGACGCCGTGGTCGATGAGGTAGGCACCGGCCGGAGACGCCGCCTTGATCGAACCGGCCGGCGAAATGTGGTCGGTGGTGATCTTGTCGCCGAACAGGCCGAGGACGCGCGCGCCCTTGATGTCGGAGATGCCCGAACCGGTCTTGCCCATGCCGACGAAGTAGGGCGGGTTCTGCACGTAGGTGGAGTTGTCGTCCCAGGCGTAGGTCTGGCCGGCCGGAACCTGAACCGCCTGCCAGTTCTCGTCGCCCTTGAACACGTCGGCATATTTCGATGCGTAGAGCGCGCGGGTGACGTATTTCAGGATGAATTCCTGAATTTCCTGCGAGGTCGGCCAGATATCCTTGAGGTAGACCGGCTGTCCGTCACTGCCCGTTCCGAGCGGCTCGGTCGTCAGGTCCTTCTGGACGGTACCGGCGAGCGCATAGGCGACGACCAGAGGCGGCGAGGCGAGGTAGTTGGCCTGGACGTCCGGCGAGATGCGGCCTTCGAAGTTGCGGTTGCCAGAGAGAACGCCGGCGGCGATCAGGCCCTTGTCATTGATGGTCTTTGACACCGGGCCCGGCAGCGGGCCGGAATTGCCGATGCAGGTCGTGCAGCCGAAGCCGACGAGGTTGAAGCCGAGCTTGTCGAGGTCAGCCTGTAGGCCGGACTTGGCGAGGTATTCGCCGACAACTTGGCTTCCCGGTGCGAGCGAGGTCTTGACCCACGGCTTGGTCTTCAGGCCCTTGGCAACGGCGTTGCGGGCGAGAAGGCCGGCCGCGATCAGCACCGACGGGTTCGAGGTGTTGGTGCAGGAGGTGATGGCGGCAATCGCCACATCGCCATGGCCGAGGTCGAAATCGGTGCCTTCGACGGCATAGCGGTTTTCAAGCTGGCCCGGCTTCTTGTAGTCGTTTTCGAGCGAGGCTGCGAAACCGGATGCGATGTTTTCGAGCGGGATGCGGCCTTCCGGACGCTTCGGACCCGCCATGGCGGGAACCACGTCGCCGAGGTCGAGTTCGAGCGTGTCGGTGAAGACGAGTTCGGCGCCGTCACCTTCGCGCCACATGCCTTGCGCCTTCGAATAGGCTTCGACCAGCGCGATGCGCTGTTCTTCGCGGCCGGACATGGTGAGGTAGTTGATGGTTTCGGAATCGACCGGGAAGAAGCCGCAGGTCGCGCCGTATTCCGGACCCATGTTGCCGATCGTCGCGCGGTCGGCGAGCGTCATGTTGTTCAGGCCCGAGCCGAAGAATTCGACGAACTTGGAGACGACGCCCTTCTTGCGCAGCATCTGCACGACCATCAGCACGAGGTCGGTCGCGGTGACGCCTTCCTTGAGCTTGCCGGTCAGCTTGAAGCCGATGACTTCAGGCAGGAGCATGGAGACAGGCTGGCCGAGCATGGCCGCTTCAGCCTCGATGCCGCCGACGCCCCAGCCGAGGACGCCGAGACCGTTGATCATGGTCGTGTGGCTGTCGGTGCCGACGCAGGTATCCGGATAGGCGGTGATCTCGCCGTCTTCTTCCTTGGTCCAAACGGTCTGGCCGAGATATTCGAGGTTCACCTGGTGACAGATGCCGGTGCCGGGCGGAACGACGCGGAAATTCTTGAATGCCTGCTGGCCCCACTTCAGGAAGCGGTAGCGCTCGCCGTTGCGCTCGTATTCGAGCTCGACGTTCTTGGCAAAGGCGGTCGGCGTGCCGAATTCGTCGACGATGACCGAGTGGTCGATGACGAGATCGACGGGAACCAGCGGATTGATCTTTTCAGGATCGCCGCCGAGCGAGACCATCGCGTCGCGCATCGCGGCGAGGTCCACGACAGCCGGAACGCCGGTGAAGTCCTGCATCAGCACGCGGGCCGGGCGGTAGGCGATCTCGTTTTCAGCCGTACCCTTATCGGTAAGCCAGGCGGCGACATTCAGGATGTCCTGCTTGGTGACCGAGCGGTCGTCTTCGTTGCGCAGCAGGTTCTCGAGCAGGACCTTCATCGAATAGGGGAGCTTGGAAACGCCGGTTAGGCCGTTCGCCTCGGCTTTCGGCAGGCTGTAATAGACATAGTCTGTGCCGTTGACCGAGAGCGTCGACCGACAATTGAAACTGTCAAGGGATTTGGACACTGGATACCCCGTTCCGTTTGATCGCCAAAATTGACGTACGAACGCCCGAGCGCATTTTATGCGCGATATGGGATGCGGGTACGGCCATTTCCGCTGTCCGTACGTGGAAATCATTCCATGTTCGGCGCTAGGATGAAATTCACGCCGACCGCTGGCGTGTTGGGGCGGTTATAGATAATTTCTCCGGAACGTGCCAGACCAAGGGCGACCAATTTGAGACAATTTTTTTGCGTTGCGACGAACGTCGTAAAAGGAATGTGAATGCCGATCAGCCTCGTCGTCGAAGGCCTCAGTGCGAAGCGCGGCGAGGACCTGATTTTCCACGATATTTCCTTCGTGCTTGTGGCCGGCGAAGCCCTTGTGGTGACGGGTCCGAACGGCTCGGGAAAATCGACCCTGTTGCGCGTTCTGGCAGGCCTTCTCAGCGCGGAATCAGGCAAGGTGCGGCTGGATGGAGTCGCGTCGGAAATTGGCCATCCGCGCGAGCTCTGCCACTATCTCGGCCACCGCAATGCAATGAAGCGCGAGCTCACGGTCGAGGAAAATCTTTCCTTCTGGAAATCCTTCATGGGTGATTCGGCCGGAGGGGCCGGGATAGCAGTTGAGGACGCCACGGAGGCGCTCGGGCTCGGCGGCATTTCCCACCTGCCGTTCGGCTACCTTTCGGCCGGCCAGCAGCGGCGGATGGCGATGGCGAAACTGCTGGTCGCCTATCGGCCCGTCTGGCTTTTGGACGAACCGACGGCGGCACTCGATGCCAGTGCCGACAGGCTGTTTGCGGCGTTGGTGACCCGGCATCTCGGCGCGGGCGGCATCGTCGTTGCGGCAACGCACCAGCCGTTGGGGGTGGAGACGGCGCGGGAATTGCGGATGACGGGGTTTGCGGGTGTTGCAGGGGGATTGGTTTGAATATCGAGTTTGCCGCAATCACCCCCCTCTGTCACTTCGTGACATCTCCCCCACAAGGGGGGAGATCACCAGCCGCACCTCTTCAAGGAATCTTGGCTGGCGGAATATTGATGAGGGCGAGTGGGAAAAGAATGATCTCCCCCCTTGTGGGGGAGATGTCGGCATCGCCGACAGAGGGGGGTGAAACCCTCCGCGCGGGAGGGGTTCACCCATGACCTCCCTCTTCCTCCGCGACCTCAGACTCGCCATGCGCGCCGGTGGCGGGGCGCTGATCGGCGTGTTGTTCTTCATGACGGTGGTCGCCGTCGTGCCGTTTGCCGTCGGTCCAGATCTCAATCTCCTGTCGCGGATCGGGCCGGCGATCCTGTGGATCGGCGCGCTGCTTGCCTCCCTGCTCGGGCTCGACCGACTGTTCCAGGCGGAGCGGGAGGACGGCTCGCTTGATCTCATGCTGATGCAGGAGACGCCGCTGGTGCTGACGGTGCTGGTGAAGTGCCTGGCGCACTGGACGGCAACCGGCCTGCCGCTGGTGATCGCCTCGCCGCTGCTGGGGCTGTTCATGAACATGAACGAGCTTGCGATCGGTGCGACCATACTGACGCTGCTCGCCGGCACGCCCGCCATTACTCTCATTGGCGCGGCCGGTGCTGCCGTTGCGGTGACGCTGCCGCGCGGCGGACTGCTGGTGTCGATCCTGGTGTTGCCGCTCGCCATTCCCGTCTTGATCTTCGGGGTCAGCGCGACTTACGCGGCCGTCGAGGATCCGGCGCCGTTTTTGCCGCCTTTGCTGATATTGATCGCAATTACGCTCTTCTTCGCTGTGATCGGACCGTTGGCGGCGGCATTGGCGCTGCGATCCGCGTCGGACTAGAGCATTCCGCCCTTTGGTAGGAGGGCGGATAAAATGCTCTAGAATTAAAAGATAGAGCGACCTTTACGCGTTCATTGAACGCGTGGCGCTCTAACGCAAATGTGATCGAAACGTCTTCATTGAAGAGAAGGCCCTTCGGCGTTAAAGAAGCATCATGAGCGAAAACAGTCTGGCCATCCGCAAATTCAGCGACCTTGCCAATCCCACCCGGTTTCTTGGCCTGGCGGCACGCGTCCTGCCGTGGCTGGCCGGCCTGGCCGCCGTGCTGTTTGCGATCGGGCTTTACCTCTCCTTCACCACCGAGGGCGACTACCAGCAGGGCGAGACGGTGCGCATCATGTATGTGCATGTGCCTGCCGCCTGGCTGTCGATGATGTGCTATACGGTGATGGCGATTTCGGCGCTCGGATCTCTGGTCTGGCGGCATCCGCTGGCTGATGTCTCTGCCCGGGCCGCAGCGCCCATCGGCGCCTGTTTCACCTTTCTGGCGCTCGTCACCGGTTCGCTCTGGGGCAAGCCGATGTGGGGCACCTGGTGGGTCTGGGATGCGCGGCTGACCTCCGTCTTCGTGCTTTTCCTGATGTATCTCGGGCTGATCGCGCTCAACCGGGCGATGGACGATCCGGGCAAGGCGGCGAAGGTGTCGGCCGTGCTGATCCTCGTCGGCTTCGTCAATATCCCGATCATCAAGTTCTCGGTCGAATGGTGGAACACGCTGCATCAGCCGGCGAGCGTCTTGAGGCTCGGCGGCTCGGCGGTCGATCCGGAATTTCTAGCGCCGCTGCTGGTAATGGCGGCTGCGTTCACGCTTCTGTTCTTCACCCTGCACATCGCCGCGATGCGCAACGAGATCTGGCGCCGCCGGGTGACCTCGATGCGCCGCCAGGCGGCGAGAGCCGCGGGCCGGGAGGTCTGATCATGATGACCCACACCGCCTATGTCGCCGCCAGCTATGGCATCGCCGCCGTTACGGTGGCGGTCCTCATCCTCTGGGTATGGGCCGATGGACGCGCCCGCCGCCGCGAATTACGGGCGCTGGATGACGCCGGCATCCGCCGCCGTTCGGCGCAGCCGGGGGAGGAGCAATGAGCGTCGAGACGCCGATCGAGCCGGACAATGCCCGACCCGGGAAGATGCGCATTGTCTTTGCGCTGCTGCCGCTTTTGATCTTTGCCGGATTGGCGGCGATCTTCTGGAGCCAGCTCGATTCCGGCCGGGATATCAGTGAAATCCCCTCCGCGTTGATCGGCACCAAGGCACCGTCGCTCGACCTGCCGCCGCTTGAAGGCGCGACCTTCAAGGGTGCTGCCATGCCGGCGCTGACCGATGCGGCGGTCAAGGGCAAGCTGACGCTGGTCAATGTCTGGGCGTCCTGGTGCGTGCCTTGCCGCGAGGAAAATCCGATTATTCTCGAACTGGCCAAGGACCCGCGGCTGACGGTGGTCGGGATCAACTACAAGGACCAGACGGATAATGCGCTCAGGTTCCTCGGTGAACTCGGCAATCCGTTCTCGGCGATCGGCGTCGATCCGCGCGGCAAGGCGGCGATCGACTGGGGCGTCTACGGCATTCCGGAATCCTATCTGGTCGATGCCAATGGCATCATCGTCTACAAGCGCGTCGGGCCGTTCGATGAGAAGAGCCTGAAAGAAGGGCTCTACCCGGCGATCGAGAAGGCTGTGGCGGGGAAGTGATACAGTTTCGGGAGATCACGCTTCCGCTCGGCTGTGTTGTCTGCGAGGCACCCACTCTCCTCCGTCATCCCGGCCTTGAGCCGGGATCCAGCCACGCGACGTCCGTCGCGTGAAAGGAGTCTTGCGCACCGCAGACGCGGTGCTACTGGATCCCGGCTCAAGGCCGGGATGACGGGAGAATGGGCCGTCCTCGGATAGAACAGATGCATTTTGCCGGGAGGCCAGCTCTACTAGGCTTGCGTGCTATCAGGCTTTCAAAGAACCGGGACTGCTGGCACGCTCTACGCGCCGCCTTGCCAAGCCTTCACCGCGTCCAGCGGATAAACCAGCATCAGCACGTTCAAGGTCAGGTTATCACGGATCAGCCAGCCGGTGAAAATCTCGAAGAAAATGGCGATGGCGACCGTTGCTGCGACCGGCGCGCGCCAGGCAAGCAAGAAGCCGAGCGCCATGAAGATCGTGTCCATCACCGAATTCAGGATGCTGTCGCCGTAATAGTCGAGCGAGATGGTCGCGGTGCGGTAGCGGTCGATGATGATCGGTGAGTTTTCCAGCAGTTCCCAGCCGGATTCGATGAGGAGCGCGAGCAGCAGCTTTGCGGCGAGCGGCTTGCGGCGCAGCACGAGATGGGCAAGGCCATAGAACAGGAAGCCGTGGATGATGTGCGAGGGGGTGTACCAGTCGGCCAGATGCTGCGAATTGCCGGGGCCGTTGGCGACCGGCTCGAACAACTTGACATAGCCGCACTCGCAGATCGGGATGCGGCCCATCCAATACATGATGACGACCTGCAGCACGACGATGGCGGCGCAGGCAAGAAGCCAGAGGGTCTGCCGTTGGGCGGGGTTTCGGGCGTCGACCGCGCTCACTTGCCGGCCTCTTCCGGCGGGTTCAGCGAGTGCTTCATGATCAGCGGCATCTGGAACATGGTGAAGGCGAGCGTGATGGGCATGGTGCCCCAGACCTTGAACGCGACCCAGAAATCATCGGCGGCCTTGGCGTCGGGCAGGTAATAGGCATTGGCGCCGCGCCAGACGATTTCGTTCAAGACGGCGAGGAACAGGAAGAACACGCCCCAGCGCAGGGTCAGCTTGCGCCAGCCTTCGGCATCGAGCTGGAAGGCGGCGTTGAAGACATAGCCGAGCAGCGATTTACCGAAGGCAAGGCCGCCAAGCAGCACGACGCCGAACAGCGTGTTGATGATGGTCGGCTTCATCTTGAAGAAGAGTTCGTCCTGCAGGTAGATGCCAAGGCCGCCGAAGACGATCACGACGATGCCCGATATGAAAGGCATCAGCGGCAGGTGGCCAAGCACGACCTTGGAAACGACGAGCGAAATCACCGTTGCCGCCATGAAGAGGCCGCTGGCGATGAAAAGCGGCCCGCCGAGCACGGACAGAACCGGAAAATTCGCGGCCAGCCATTCGCCGCGCAGATTGGCGAAGAAGAAGACGAGCAGCGGCCCGAGCTCCAGCGCCAGCTTGAGCATGGGATGGTGCCGGTCGGCGGCGGTGGGCGTGGTATCGCTTTCGAATTTCATGCGTTAAGTCAAACCTGGTTCGTTTCGCCTCGCCATGTACGCTTCCCGTGGCGCGGCATCAATGGGCAATCCCGGCAATGGCATGGGCAAAGTCGCTGGCCTCGAAGGGCTCGAGATCATCGACGCCTTCGCCGACGCCGATGAAATAGACCGGCAGCTTGTGCTTGGCGGAGATGGCAACGAGGATACCGCCGCGCGCCGTGCCGTCTAGCTTGGTCATGATCAGCCCGTTGACGCCGGCGATGTTGCGGAAGATCTCGACCTGGTTCAGCGCGTTCTGGCCTGTGGTCGCGTCGAGCGTCTGCAGCACCGTGTGTGGTGCATCGGGATCGAGCTTGCCGAGCACGCGGACGATCTTTTCCAGCTCCGCCATCAGCTCTGTGCGATTCTGCAGCCGGCCGGCGGTGTCGATGATCAGCACGTCGCTTTTTTTCAGTTTTGCTTGCTCGAAAGCCTCATAGGCGAGCCCGGCGGCATCGGCGCCGAGTTTCGAGGAGACGATGTCGGACTTGGTGCGCTCCGCCCAGATCTTCAGCTGCTCGATCGCTGCCGCCCTGAATGTGTCGCCGGCGGCGAGCATGACCTTGAGGCCGGCGCCCGAAAGCTTGGCGGCGAGCTTGCCGATGGTGGTCGTCTTACCGGTGCCGTTGACACCGACGACGAGGATGACATGGGGCTTGTGGGAAAGATCGAGCTGCAGCGGCTTGGCGACGGGGGCCAGAACCTTGGTGATCTCGGCCGCCATGATGCGGGTGACGTCCTCGCCGGTCACGTCCTTGCCGTAGCGTTCGGAGGCGAGCGTGTCGGTGACGCGCAGCGCCGTTTCGACGCCGAGATCGGCCTGGATCAAGAGGTCTTCGAGGTCCTGCAGCGTCTCGTCGTCGAGCTTGCGCTTGGTGAAGAGCGCGGTGATCTGGCCGGTGAGCTGCGACGACGTGCGGGCAAGGCCGAGGCGCAGGCGCTGGAACCAGCTGAGTTTCTGCTTCGGTGCCTCGGGTTCTGGCGCGGGCTCGGCACGGCCGGTGGCGAAGCCCTTGGGGAGGGCGATTTCCGCGGTCGTTTCGGGCTCCGCGTTTGCGGAGAGATCGTTACCCCCCTCTGCCCTGTCGGGCATCTCCCCCTCAAGGGGGGAGATCGCTTGCGGCACGCTTTCGGTTTGGTCTTTGGCTTCTGAGAGTGCGGAGAGTTTACCCCCCTCTGTCGGTTGCACCGACATCTCCCCCACAGGGGGGGAGATTGGACTCGCGGAAAGTTCCTGCGTTTCGTCAATCGTAGCGAGTCGCGGTGAAGTAGCGTCAATCTCCGTCTGATCTCCCCCCTTGTGGGGGAGATGTCCCCCCCGGGTCTTGCCTTCGGCAAGCCCGAGGACAGGCTCCGGGACAGAGGGGGGTACAAGGCTTTCCTCAGCCGCGGAATCCTCGGCTTCCGCCTCCAGCAGCGACAGCGGCATCAGGCCGAGATCGCCGATCTGGTCGGCGGGGGGCAGGAGCGCGGGGGCTTCCTCTTCGGCTTCTGCCGCAAATTCGGGTACATCCGCGGTATCCGCGGAGGGGCCGCCGGCGGTATCCATTTCTTCCGGCAGCACCGGATCGGTGGCGAGCGGCAGACGCTCCTCGGTGCGGGAATGCGGTGCCAGTTCCGCTTCGATCGCCCGGGTTTCTTCAGGCGTGAAGGCCGATTCGGCGAGATCCAGGACCTCGTCGACCGCAGGCGGGGCGGCGGGCTCGGCTCCAACCGGCTTGTCCTTGCCGAAGGTGAAGACCTTTTTGAGAAAGCTGAGCGCCATTGGGTATCCGTAAAACTCAGGCCGCGTCGGCGGCCATCAATTGTATGTCGAGATGCTTGCCGTTGTGGCCGGTGATCGTCGCCTGCACGAATGTGCGTGGCGTCAAGCCGGGGACTGCGGCAGCTGTGAAATTTTCCGTATGCGCCAGGCCGTTGTTCTCGACGAGCAGCCATTGCTGCGTTCCGACCATGCTGTCAAGATGGGACTGATGCAGCTGAAGTCCAGTGGCGCGCAACCGGGCGGCACGTTCCTTGACCAGAGCCCGGTCGATCTGCGGCATGCGGGCGGCGGGCGTTCCCTCGCGTGGTGAGTAGGGAAAGACGTGCAGATGGGCGATGCGGGCTTCCTCAGCCAAGCTTACGGCATTTGCAAACATCTCTTCCGTTTCCGTCGGGAAACCGGCGATCATGTCGGCGCCGAAGCTTACCTCCGGCCGCAGACGGCGCACGTCTTCGATGAAACGCAGCGCATCGGCGCGGCTGTGGCGGCGCTTCATCCGCTTCAGGACCATGTCGTCGCCATGCTGCAGCGACAGGTGCAGATGCGGCATCAAGCGCGGCTCGTCCGCGATCAGGTCCATGAGATGGTGGTCCACCTCGATGCTGTCGATCGAGGAGAGGCGCAGGCGCAGGATGTCGGGCAGCTGCTTCAGCAGCGTCTTGGCGAGCAGGCCGAGTGTCGGCGTGCCGGGCAGGTCGGCGCCGTAGCTGGTGGCATCGACGCCGGTCAGCACGATCTCGCGATAACCGCTGTCGGCGAGCTTGCGCGCCTGATCGACGACGGCGCCCATTGGCACCGAGCGGGAATTGCCGCGGCCATAGGGGATGATGCAGAAGGTGCAGCGGTGGTCGCAGCCGTTCTGCACCTGGATGAAGGCGCGGACATGGCCCTCGATCAGCTTGACCATCTGGGGGGCGGTTTCGCGCACGCTCATGATGTCGTTGACGCGCAGCTTTTCTTCCGCCGAGACGCCGAAATCGGGCAGCGACCGGTAGGAGGCGCTTTTCAGCTTTTCCTCATTGCCGAGCACGGCATCGACCTCAGGCATGTCGGCAAAAGTCTGCTTTTCGACTTGGGTGGCGCAGCCGGTGACGATGATGCGGGCATGCGGATTTTCGCGGCGGGCGCGGCGGATTGCCTGGCGGGCCTGGCGCACCGCCTCGCCGGTGACGGCGCAGGTGTTGACGAGGATGGCGTTGTTCAGCCCCGCCTTCTCGGCTTCAGCCCGCATCACTTGCGCTTCGTAGGTGTTGAGGCGACAGCCGAAGGTTATGACGTCGACGCCGCTCAAAGCGCCCGGCTTTCCGTTTCCGGCTCTTCGTCGCGCGACCAGAGGCCGGTTGCCGGATCGACGGTGCCGGACCATTCCCATTCGGCAGGTCCCGTCATGACGACATGATCGTCGCGCTCGCGCCATTCGATTGAAAGGATGCCGGGCGGGGTGGCGCTGGCGACCGTGATCGCGACATTGCGGCCGGTGCGGCCGGTGCGGGCGGCGGAAACTGCGGCGGAGCAGGCGGCGGAGCCGCAGGCGAGCGTCAGGCCGGCGCCACGCTCCCAGGTCCGGGTTATCAGCGACGAGGGCGAGGTGACCTGAGCCAGCGTGATATTGGCGCGCTCGGGAAACATCGGATGATTTTCGAGCAGCGGGCCGAAGCGTTCGAGATCGAACGACATCACGTCGCGATCGACCCAGAAGATCGCATGCGGATTGCCCATCGACATGACGGAGGGCGAATGCAGGATCGGGGCGTCGATCGGGCCGATCTGCAGCTCGATGCGGCTGGTGTCGTGGAATTCTTCCGATAGCGGAATGCGGTTCCACTCGAAAACGGGCGTGCCCATGTCGACGGAAATCGTGCCGTCCTGGTGCTCCTCGGCATTGAGGATGCCGGCGACGGTCTGGAAGGTGAAGGCCTTCTTTCCAGTTTCGGTGGCCAGCGCCTGGACGACACAGCGCGTGCCGTTGCCGCAGGCCTGTGCCTTCGAGCCGTCGGAATTGAGGATGTCGATGAAGGCGTCGGTTCCCTCGGCCTTCGGATCGTGGATCGCCATGATCTGGTCGAACTGGGTCTCAGGATCGGCATTGAGCGTGATCGCCGCCTCTGGTGTGACCCTGTCCTTGCGGCCGCGCATGTCGACGACCAGGATCTTGTTGCCAAGCCCGTTCATCTTCGCGAATTCGACCGTTGTGCTCATGACGTCCATTTCCAGCGTTTGTTGGCGTGTATATGGCGGAATTGCGGGGAAATTACCAGTGGGCCTATCACCCTCCCCTTGAGGGGGAGGTGTGTTTTTTCCTCTTCTCCCCAGCGGGGAGAAGGTGCCCGAAGGGCGGATGAGCGACTATCTGGATTGTCAAGTTGCACTTGCGAATTCCTTTCGCGCGTCTCGTGCTTTTGCATTGAGAATGACGAGCAGTTTTCGGGCCAGCGCGATGCGGATGACCATTTTCGGTTTGCCGGCGCTTTGCAACCTTTGCTGGAAAGAGGACAAATGCGGGTCGTAGCGGGCGGCGATTTGTGCGACGAGAAAGAGGATGCCGCGCGGGCCGCTGCGTCCGCCGCGCACGGGGCGGTGCCCCGTGCGCTTGCCACTGTCATTGGCGATCGGCGCCAGCCCCGCAAGCTTGGCGATCGCCTTGTTGGAGACCAGGCCGATCTCGGGCAGTTGCGCCATCAGCCGGGCGACGGTGCGCGCAGCGACGCCCTTGATCGAGCGGAAAGCGGCGTCGAGGCGGGCCCAGAGCGGGTCGTCGTCGATCAGCGAGGCGATCTCGCCTTCGAGCGTGCGGCTCTGGCGCAGGAGAAGGGCGATGACCTCGTCGAGGCTTGCACGGCTTTCCTCATCGCGCGCCGCATGCCGGCGCTGCTTCTGGACAACGAGATCGCCCGTCACCTGGGAAAGGCGCGCCACCAGCGCCGACAGCCGCACCTGGGCGGCCTGGGGCGGTGGCGTCGGAGTGATCGACTTGACCGCCGCGTAATGGGCGATGACGCCGGCATCGATCCTGTCGGTCTTTTCCATCCGTCCCATTGCCTCGGCGAAGTGGCGGACACTGCGTGCATTGGCCAACGCGCAGGCGATCCCCAGTTCCCACAACAGCAGGAAGGCGGTGCGCTCGTAACCGCCGGACGCCTCCATGACGACAAGCACCACGCCATGCGCCCGACACAGCTCAGCAAGGGCTCCAATGCCGGCCGCATCGTTGCCGAAGCGCTGGAAAACCCCGGCCGGCCGGATGTGTGCATCCAGCCAGTCCTTCGAAACGTCCACTCCACAAATGATCCTGTTCACGGTAACCTGCCTTGTGCGTGCGGTTGGAACCTAGCGACTGTTCGGTCGTACGTGACGATGCCGAAGATCCCTGGCTCATCCACGGTTGTAACCGGAGGGGCAACGGGCGACTTCGGCACGCCTCGGGTCGGGTGGCCACCCGGCCCGAGGCTCAGTCGCTTCCATCCCACAAAATCCTTTCGGGGAAGATACAAGGGGGTGGTGCTGCATATGCGGATAGCTCTTGTCATTGCCGTGCTTTCGAAACCTCCTTCTGCCCAGGCTTCTCATCACAAGGTGGCTTCGCCCCCCTCATCCGGCCCTGCGGGCCACCTTCTCCCCGCCGGGGAGAAGAGGGAGCGTGCCGCAAACACCTTCACCCACGCCCGGGAAATCCGTCGTGGTTCTGCTTTGTCGTTCACTTGGCCGGGGCGCTGGAAAGTGCCGCAACTAAGTAATTTTATATGACGCCTTCCAGCGCCCCGTTCAGTGTTGGTCGACGGGCAACTCCGGTTTCTCTGCGGGGATGGCGGCGCCTTTTTCTGGCACAGGGTGACGCTCGACGGATACCGGATTGCTCCGGTTCCCGCGGCGCCACGAAAGGCCTGTCTTTCGACACACCAGTCGCCGGTCCTCATGTGTGCCTCACAAGCACGCCCCGTCCTGTTTCAGACGAGAGGGAAACCATTTTCTGACAGTCCACCGGGCAAAGGCGCACGTCCTTCCTCCACCCGGCACCGGTCCCGTCTCGCCGCGACGCCTCGCAGGGTAGCCGATGACGGAACACCATGATCATCGCACAGGTTTCAAGGGCGGGGATGGACGGGGATTAAATTTCCTGCCGGCCGAACCGGGCGGTACCTGAGCGTCGAGACATTGCCATCTTGCTAGTCGCGGGTCATCTTGGCGGCTCGTCTGTGACGTTTCCGGAGACAAGAAATGCCTGAAACACCTTCCGTGCTGACCGGAAAATGCATGTGCGGTGCCGTGGAATACGCGGTCGACGACGCCTTCGAATATTCGATGAACTGCCATTGTTCCAACTGCCGCCGCACCACCGGATCGGCCTTCAAGCCATTCGCCGGGATCAGGCGGGAGCGGCTGCGGGTCGTCAAGGGCCATGGCGCTGGGCTGATCTATGGCAATTGCGACGATGCCCATGACGTGCATTGCGGCACCTGCGGATCGCTCGTCTATTCGGTGGTGCGAGAAGGCGCCTATGTGCATGTCGCCATGGGGACGCTGGTCGATGCGCCGTCAATCCGGCCGGCGGGGCACATTTTCGTGGGATCGAAGGCGCCGTGGTACGAGATCACCGATGAGCTGCCGCAGTATCGCGAGTTTCCGGAGAATTGAGGGCTGCATGATGTTGGGAGGGCAAGGGCAGTCCTCATCCTCCGTCATCCCTGTGCTTGTCACAGGGATCCAGCCGCCGCGCGTCGGCGCGGCGAGGGATTTTTGGCGAAGAACAGGGGAGTCTCTCACGCGCGGACGTCGCGTGACTGGATTCCTGTGACGAGCACAGGAATGACGGAGGAGGGGATGAGCTACACCGGAGGCACATCGAACACCTCGCCAGCCCTCAGCGCCCGGAAACGCTCCGGCGCAACGCCCTGCTTTCTCAATGCCTTTTCCAACGCCGCCACCGGCTCCTCGATCCCCTCATTCGTCAGCCGGATCGTCGCGAAGTGATGGCCGGCGACATAGGCCGCGTTGCAGAGCCGCATGCCTTTGACCGCTTCCGCCGGGTTCTGGTGCTGCGCCTTCATGAACCAGCGCGGCTCATAGGCACCGATCGGCAGGTTGGCGAGGCGGAAGGGGCCGTGTTTTTCGTGGGCGGCGCGGTAGTTGATGCCGCCGTGAAAGCCGGTGTCGCCGATGTGATAGATCTTTCCGGCGGGCGTCGAGATGACGAAGGCGGCCCACAGCGCCATGCGGCGGTCGCGGGTGCCGCGGGCCGACCAGTGGTGGCAGGGTTCGCAGTCGACGGTGACGCCGTCCCGGAACGAGAGCTGGTCACCCCAGTCGACGGCGGAAATCTTCGCCACGGGAATGGCGCGGCGGATGATCGTGTCGTTGCCGAGCGGCGTTATGATATGCGGCCCGTGCGCCTTGTGCAGCCGTTTCAGCGTGGCGAGGTCGAGATGGTCGTAGTGATTGTGGGTGACGAGCACGATATCAATCGGCGGCAGGTCGTCGAAGCGGATGCCGGGCTCGACGACGCGCTTCGGGCCGGCAAAGGCAAAGGGGCTGACGCGCGGCGACCAGACGGGATCGGTCAGGATATTGAGGCCGGCGACCTGGATCAGCAGCGTCGCATGGCCGACCATGGTGACGCGCAGATCGCCGCCATCGACGCGATCGTCCGGCTTTGCCGGCGGAAAGGGGCATGGCACACGCTTCGGCCAAGGCGTTCTGCCGCCGCCGAACTGCCAGCGCATCAATTCGCGAAAACCGAGCGGGGCCTCGCCTTCGGGGTTGAAGAAATGCGTGCCGTCGAAATGATCGGAGACGGGGCCGGTGTAGTAGGGATTGCTCGGTTTCTTTGATGGTGGCGTCTTTGGCATGGGGGACCGATCGGTGAAATCAGGAGGATGATCTGGTATGCCGGGCTCCTCTTTGTAAGGGCGTGCTGCGGCTATTCCAGCATTTTTGGCCTCTATCCTTGACTTTCCCGCCGCTTTCCTGTTTATCCGCGCCATCTGCGACAAGTAACGAGACTTGAAGCCACCGACCGGGACCCCAAGAGGGTATAAAGAGATCCCGGAGGTCAACACCCGACAGCGCGTTGCGCCCTCGGGTGCTTTTTGGCTTTGCGTCTTGTTTTCGTCAAGGAAAAGCACAACGTTTCGGGCATCCGCGCATGTCCCTTTCGAGGCGAAGCCGAGAAAGAAAGGCATATGCGCAAAACCAAAAGTCCGAAACGACAAGGATGAAGCGATGTTTGAAAGTCTCCAGGACCGCCTTGGATCCATTCTGAATGGATTGACCGGCCGTGGCGCGTTGTCGGAAGCCGATGTGTCGGCGGCCCTGCGCGAGGTTCGCCGTGCGCTCCTGGAAGCCGACGTCGCGCTCGAGGTCGTGCGGTCCTTTACCGACAAGGTGCGCGAAAAGGCGGTCGGCGCCGAAATCCTGAAGTCGATCAAGCCCGGCCAGATGGTCGTCAAGATCGTTCATGACGAACTCATCAACATGCTGGGTTCGGAAGGCGTGCCGATCGATCTCAACGCGCCGGCGCCGGTCGTCATCATGATGGTCGGTCTGCAGGGTTCGGGCAAGACGACGACGACGGGCAAGATCGCCCTTCGCATGACGACGCGGGACAAGAAGAAGGTCCTGATGGCGTCGCTCGATACGCGCCGTCCGGCAGCGCAGGAGCAGCTGCGACAGCTCGGGGCCCAGACCGGCGTCGATACGCTGCCGATCATCGCCGGCCAGTCGCCGACCGATATCGCCGCGCGCGCCGTCCAGGCGGCCAAGCTCGGCGGCCACGACATCGTCATTCTCGATACCGCCGGCCGCACGCATATCGACGAGCCGCTGATGATCGAGATGGCCGAGATCAAGCGCCGCTCGAACCCGCATGAGATCCTTCTGGTCGCCGATGCGCTGACCGGTCAGGACGCCGTCAACCTCGCCCGCAATTTCGACGAGCGCGTCGGCATCACCGGCCTCGTCTTGACCCGCATGGACGGCGACGGCCGTGGCGGTGCAGCCCTTTCGATGCGCGCCGTCACCGGCAAGCCGATCAAGCTGATCGGCGTCGGCGAAAAGATGTCGGAGCTGGAAGAATTCCATCCGCGCCGCGTCGCCGACCGTATCCTCGGCATGGGCGACATCATCTCGCTGGTCGAGAAGGCTGCCGAAAATATCGATGCCGAGAAGGCGGCGGCGATGGCCGCCAAGATGAAGTCGGGCAAGTTCGACCTCAACGACCTCGCCGACCAGCTCAAGCAGATGCAGAAGATGGGCGGCATGGGCGGCATCATGGGGCTGATGCCCGGCATGTCCGGCATGAAGGACAAGATGGCCGCCGCCGGCCTCGATGACAGGATGTTCGGCCGCCAGCTCGCCATCATCTCCTCGATGACCAAGGCCGAGCGCGCCAATCCCGACATCCTCAAGCATTCGCGCAAGAAGCGCATCGCGGCCGGTTCCGGTACGGATGCCAGCGAAATCAACAAGCTGCTGAAAATGCACCGCCAGATGGCCGACATGATGAAAATGATGGGCGGCAAGAAGGGCGGCGGCATGATGAAGCAGATGATGGGCGGCCTCGCCGGCAAGATGGGTCTTGGCGGCATGGGGGGCGGCATGGGCGGCGGAATGGGCGGCATGCCGGACCTGTCCAAGATGGACCCCAAGCAGCTCGAAGCCCTGCAGAAGCAGGCCGAGGCCGCGGGCCTCGGCAAGGGCCTGCCCGGCGGCGGCGGATTGCCGGGTTTGGGTAATGGCATGAAACTGCCCGGTCTCGGCGGCGGCTTCCCGGGGCTTCCCGGCCTGCCGAAGAAGAAGTGAGCGAGGACGGGAAGCGGAATGGTTGATCCTGCCGTCAAAACAGAACTGGCGAGCTACCGTCAGTCGATCGACAATATCGACGCGGCGCTCGTCCATATGCTGGCCGAACGGTTTCGCTGCACCAAGGCGGTGGGCGTGCTGAAAGCCAAGTACAATTTGCCGCCGGCGGACCCGGCGCGCGAGGAATACCAGATCGCCCGTCTTCGGCAGCTTGCCGAAGACGCACATCTGGACCCGGATTTCGCGGAGAAGTTCCTGAACTTCATCATCCACGAGGTGATCCGGCATCATGAAGCAATCGCTGCCGATCTCAAGGATTGATCCCGAAAAGTGGAAACCGGTTTTCGGACCAGATCAATCCCAAAGCAAACAGCACCAACAATCCGGTCGTCAGAAACGGCTGAAAACTATCTCAAGGAGTACATGACATGGCACTGAAAATTCGTCTCGCCCGCGGTGGTTCCAAGAAGCGCCCGTTCTACCAGATCGTCGTTGCCGACGTGCGTTCGCCGCGCGATGGCCGCTTCCTGGAAAAGGTCGGTTCGTGGAACCCGATGCTGAAGAAGGACGATGCCAAGCGCGTTGAACTGAACAACGAGCGCATCCAGCATTGGCTGTCGAACGGCGCGCTGCCGACCGACCGCGTCCTGCGCTTCCTCAACGAAGCCGGCATCGCCAAGCGCGACGTTCGCAACAACCCGGAAAAGGCAGTGCCGGGCAAGAAGGCCCAGGAACGCGCCGCCGAAGCCAAGCAGAAGGCCGAAGACGCCGCTGCAGCTGCTGCCGAATAAGCCGCGCGACAGCATATTTTTTTGAAGGCGGGCGGCGTTTTCATGCCGCCCGTTTTCGTTTATTCGAAGGGCACACTCTGGAGACGACCCGGCGATGAGCAAACTGAAGAATCCCGTCCTGATGGGTACGATCGGCGGCGCACAAGGCTTGCGCGGCGAAGTGCGCGTCAAATCCTTTGCCGCCGAGCCGACGGCGATCGGCGACTACGGGCATCTCCATGCCGAGGACGGCCGTTCCTTCGAGGTGCTCGAGGTGCGCGAGGCGAAGAACGTCGTCATCGTCCGCTTTCGCGGCGTCAACGACCGCAATGCCGCCGAGGCGCTGAACGGGCTGGAACTCTACGTCGAGCGCGACAACCTGCCGGACGACGATCTCGACGACGACGAATTCTTCTATGCCGACCTCGAAGGGCTGGAAGCGCTCGACGGCGAAGGCAAGAGCTATGGCACCGTCACCGGCGTCTTCGATTTCGGCGCCGGCGATCTCTTGGAACTCAAAGGCCCCGGCAAGCGGCCGGTGCTGATCCCGTTCTCCGAATGGTCGGTGCTGGAAATCGATCTCGAAGCCGGAACCATACTGGTCGATCCGCTGGCGGCCGGGCTTGTCGACGACAAGGACGCGGACCCGAGCAGCCAGTTCAAGCCGAAGAAGAAATGACGGCCAAGCCATGAGCTTCCGCGCCACCATCCTGACGCTTTATCCGGACATGTTTCCGGGGCATCTTGGCCATTCGCTGTCGGGCAAGGCGCTCGAGCGCGGCCAATGGTCGCTCGATACTGTGCAGATCCGCGATTTTGCCGAGGACAAGCACCGCACCGTCGATGACACGCCGGCCGGCGGCGGCGCCGGCATGGTTCTCAGGGCGGACATTCTCGCCAAGGCGATCGATCATGCCTCGGCTGGCGACGATCGGCCGCGGCTGTTGATGAGCCCGCGTGGGCTGCCGCTGACGCAGAAGCGCGTGCGCGAGCTTGCGGCCGGTCCGGGCGCCATCATCGTCTGCGGCCGGTTCGAAGGTGTCGACCAGCGGGTGATCGACAGCCGCGGGCTCGAAGAGGTTTCGATCGGCGACTATATTCTTTCCGGCGGCGAACCGGCGGCGCTCACCCTGCTCGACGCGGTCGTGCGCATCCTGCCCGGCGTCATGGGCAATGACTTGTCGGGCGTTCACGAGAGTTTCGAGGGCGGGCTGCTGGAGCATCCGCACTATACCCGGCCGCAGGTTTTCGAGGGCATGGAAATCCCGGCCGTGCTCACGTCCGGCCACCATGGCGAGATCGAGAAATGGCGGGAGGCCGAGGCGCGCAAGCTGACGGAAGAGCGGCGGCCGGATCTTCTCAATCACCCCGTCACAAAATAATAAACCGCCAGCAACAGCCCGACAGCAATGACGATGGCGCGGATAAAAACCTGCGGCACGCGGCGGGCAAGCCAGACGCCGGCATAGCCGCCGAGCGCGCCGCCGGGGACCATGAAGGCGGCATGCAGCCAGCCGATAACATTGCCGCCGGCAAAGACGACGATGGCGACCGCGGCAATCACCATGGCGAGAAAATTCTTCAAGGCATTGACGCGGTGATAATCGCCGCCGGTCGAGAGGCCGAGCACGGCGAGCATCATGATGCCCATGCCGGCGCCGAAGAAGCCGCCATAGATGGCGGTGACGAACTGGCCGGCGAGGCCGGCCATGCCGACGGGCGTGCCGCTCTCCTTCGGGTTCGGACGCAGCAGCGGGCCGAGCGCGAAGATCGCGGTTGCGGCGATCAGCAGCCAGGGAACCATCGCCCGGAAGGACGGATTGGACAGGGACAAGAGGATCAGCGCTCCGGCGAGCCCGCCGATGAGTGAGATGATACTTAGAACGATCACCTCGCGGCGGTCGGCGATGATTTCGCGGCGATAGGCCAGCGCCGAGGTGACATAGCCCGGAAACTGGACGATCGAGGAGGTGGCATTGGCGACGATCGGCGGCAGGCCGGCCAGCGTCATGGCACCGAAGGTCAGGAACGTGCCGCCGCCGGCGACGGCATTGACGGCGCCGGACAGGAAGCCGGCGACAAACAGAAGACAGGCGGTGGTGATGGACATGACGCTCCTCCAGCGGTACAAACGCACATAACCCGAGGGCCGACCGGCGGCAAGTCGCGGAAACTACCAACCGCAGGCTTGCGGCACGAAGAAATTTTGTCCCTTGGGGATGACAAATGCCGGTCTTTGGTGTATTCGCCCGACCGGTTCGGGAAAATCCCGCAGCTCGAAAACAAAGAATGGTGAATTCGCTCCTGTTTCTCCCTCCGAGAAACAAATCCTTGAGGCCCTCATCCGAGGCTTGGTCCAAGAGGCATGATTGAGCGCTCTGGCTGTTTCAGAAGAACTTGAGAAGGTTAGACCAATGAACATCATCCAGCAGCTGGAAGCCGAACAGGCCGCCAAGATCGAAGCCAAGCGCACGCTTCCGGAATTTTCCGCAGGCGACACCCTCCGCGTCAACGTCCGCGTGACGGAAGGTACCCGTACCCGTATCCAGGCCTATGAAGGCGTTTGCATCGCCCGCTCCGGCGGCGGCATCAACGAAAGCTTCACGGTCCGCAAGATTTCCTACGGCGAAGGCGTCGAGCGCGTATTCCCGGTTTACTCTCCGCTCGTCGAGAGCGTCGAGATCGTTCGCCGCGGTAAGGTCCGCCGTGCCAAGCTCTACTACCTGCGCGATCGTCGCGGCAAGTCGGCCCGTATCGTTGAAGACACCGGCGTTCGCGCCCGCAAGCTGAACGACGCCGAGCGCCAGGCCGTTGCCGACGAAAAGGCACGTCTGGAAGCTGAAAAGGTCGCAGCAGCACAGGCTCTGGCCGCCGAAAAGGCAGCAGCAGAAGCCGCAGCGGCAGAAGCTGCAGCAGCCAAGGCCGCTGAAGAAGCAGCCGCTGCCAAGGCTGCTGAAGAGACAGCAGCAGAATAAGATTCAATCCATTGGGATTGTTGGACAAGGCGGTCTTCGGGCCGCCTTTTTCTTTGGGGAAGAAGACGATGGACGACTATCTCAAGACCAACCGGCTGAACTGGGACGACCGGGCGGCCCTGCACGCAACCGACACGACCGGCAGCTACCGGATCGACAGGGTGCTTTCCGGCGGCTCGTCGCTGCATGCGCTGGAGGCGAGCGAGATCGGCGATGTCTGCGGCAAAGACATTGTCCACCTGCAATGCCATATCGGGCTCGACACGCTGAGCCTGAAGCATCTGGGCGCGGCAAGCGTGACCGGGCTCGATTTTTCGTCCATCGCCATTGCCGCAGGACGCGAATTTGCCGCCAGGGCGAAAGCGGAAGCGACATTCGTCGAGGCATCCGTCTACGACGCGGCGGCAGCTCTCGGGCACCGGACCTACGACATGGTCTTCGTCACCTGGGGGGCGATCCACTGGCTGCCGGATATTTCCCGCTGGGCCAAGGTGGTCGCAAGCCTGCTCAGGCCCGGCGGAACGCTCTACCTGCTCGACGGGCACCCGCAGATGTTCCAGCATGAGGCCGTGGACGGCCGGCTTTCGCTGGCTCACGGCTGGCGCACGCCGCACGATGCGCCGCTATTGTTCGAGGAATCTCACACCTATACCGGCGACACGCGGCCGCTGACGCACAAGCGGATGTATGAATGGTTCCATCCCTTGAGTGACATCGTCAACGCGCTTTTGAAAGCCGGGATGACGCTTGAGTTCCTCAACGAGCACGAGATCCTGACCTGGCGTCACTATCCCGGCATGGTCGAGACCGGCGAGGACCAGTTCGAACTCGGTCTGGGCCTGCCGCGCATGCCGCTGTCGTTTTCGATCGGGGCGAGGAAGACGGGGCAGGACGGGTAACATCGGTCCGACTCTATCCGGGTCGAAAGAACCAGCCGGATAGACGACTTGATATATGTACGGTTTTACCGTACATATATCGGCAATGAAAATTCGCTCTGTTCGACACAAGGGTTTGAAGCGCTACATCGAAAACGATGATGCGAAAGGCATTCGGCCCGACCTCGTCAACCGAGTGCGGAACATTCTGGCATGCTGATTTCTTCCGCAGACATAGAGGGTCTCAACGGCCCTCCAGGTTGGCGTACCCATCAATTGACAGGCAACCGGGCGGGGACGTGGAGTATTTCCGCATCGGGAAATTGGCGGGTCACGTTCGAGATCGAAGATGGCGAAATTTCCAACCTGGACTTGGAGGATTATCACTGATGAGCGAAACCATTGAAAAAATCGGCATGATGCCGCCACATGTCGGCGCTTTCATTCGCGAAGAAATTTTAGACGAACTCGGCCTGTCCGTTCTCAAGGCTGCCGAGGTGCTGGGCGTGCGACGCGCGACCCTATCCGATCTTGTGAACGAAAAGGCCTCCCTGTCTCCAGAAATGGCCTTGCGGATCGAAAAGGCCTTCGGAGTGAAAATGGACACGCTTCTGAAAATGCAGGCTTGGTATGACACAGTAACTATGCGTCAGCATGCCGACGAAATCAGCGTGCAGCGTTACAATCCAAGATACTGAGCGGATTACGAATGCCCTTGCCAGCCCGTTGGCTTCTGTGACAGGTTCCACTCGCCACAATTCAGGAGCCCACGCATGTTTTCCCGCCGCACCATTCTCGCCGGCCTGACCGGCCTTGTTCTTGCACCCTTGAGCGCTTCCGCCGCCGATCTGCCCGATCTCGGCGGCCGCACCGTGGTGGTCGTCACCGAGAATGCCTATCCGCCGCTGCAGTTCGTCGATCCGAAGAGCGGCAAGGCGATCGGCTGGGAATATGACGCGATGGACGAGATCGCCAAGCGGCTGAATTTCAAGCTGGAAATCCAGAACACAAGCTGGGACGCAATGATCCAGGCGGTCTCGGACGGCCAGTACGATATCGGCATGACCGGCATCACCATCAAGGATGAGCGCAAGACGCAGGTGGATTTCTCCGATCCCTATATGCGCTCGCAGCAGTTCATGCTGGTGCGCGGCGACGAGAGCCGCTTCACCGACGCCAAGACTTTTGGCGCGTTTGCCGATGGGCTGGTCGGCGCCCAGCCGGGCACCTCGCCCTTCTACACGGCAGTCTATGAAATCCTCGACGGCAACGAGCAGAATGCACGCATCAAGCTGTTTGAGACCTTCGGCGCGACGGTGCAGGCCTTGAAGGCCGGTGATGTCGATACGGTGCTGACGGACAGCGTCGCGGCCAAGGGCTATGTCGATTCCTCGAACGGTGCCTTGGAGGTGATCGGCGGGCCGCTCGGCACGGAGGATTTCGGCTTCATCTTCAAGAAGGGCTCGGATCTCGTAGCACCCGTCAATGCCGCGATCGCCGCGCTGAAGGCCGATGGCACGTTCGACAAGCTGAACCAGAAGTGGTTCGTCGACTACAAGATGGGCGAATGATCCCCGCCCGATGACGCCTGCGCAGCCGCAACACACATCTTCGAAGGGCGACTATCCCTGGTGGCTGGTCGCCCTTGCCGTTATCGCCGCAGCACTTGCCGTGGTGATTGTTTCCAACGATATCTACGCCCAAGTCTTCACCATCGTTTCGGCCGGCATCGGCATCACCATCCTGGTGACGTTGCTCGGCTTCTTCTTCGCCACGCTGCTGGGGCTCGGCATCGCGCTGATGGCGCTGTCCGAGCGCGCAGCACTGCGCCAGATCGCCCGGTTCTATACCGAGGTCATCCGCGGCATCCCGATCCTCGTGCTTCTGTTCTACATCGCCTTCGTCGGCGCGCCGGCGCTGGTGACGATGGTCAACGCGGTTCTGAGCCCGCTGGTGGAGGCCGGCTATGCCAAGCCGCTTCTGGTGCGCGACGTCTCCTTGATGTGGCGGGCGATCATGGCGCTCACCATCGGCTACTCCGCCTTCATCGCCGAGGTCTTCCGCGCCGGCATCCAGTCGGTCGACAAGGGGCAGATCGAGGCGGCGAAGGCTCTGGGGCTGTCGCGCTATCAACGCTTCCGGCTGGTGGTCTTCCCGCAAGCGGTTCGCGTCATCCTGCCGCCGCTCGGAAACGATTTCGTGGCGATGGTGAAGGACTCATCCCTGGTCTCCGTGCTCGGCGTCGCCGACATTACCCAGATGGGCAAGATCTATGCGTCCGGCTCGTTCCGCTTCTTCGAGACCTATTCGATCGTCGCCTATATCTACCTGGTCCTGACGATCGGGCTGTCGCTGGGGTTGCGGCAGTTGGAGAAGAGGCTGCGGCGGGTGCGGTAAGCCTACCCCCCTCTGTCGGCGACGCCGACATCTCCCCCTCAAGGGGGGAGATCATCCGCGGTCTTTGTGCGTCCCTTACTTTGGCGTGAATAAGGGAAAAGAATGATCTCCCCCCTTGAGGGGGAGATGTCACGCAGTGACAGAGGGGGGGCTGGACTCTCCGGGAGCACCTGCGTCGCCGTCACTCTGCCCAATTGCCCAACCGTCAAAAAATTGATATATCCGCGCCCATGGAATCCAAATTCGGATGTTTTGCGCAGAAAATCGTCGTGCTGCAGGACCACAAGCGTCTGCCGGCACGGTTTTTTGCGTGCGTTTCGGGCGCGCTCAACAGCCGACTTCGTTGATCTTCGGGGCTTGATCCCGATTGGGCCACCGGCGCCCTTTTTGCCGGATATTTTCCAGACCTTCTTCTTCATGTTGGATGAAAAGCCATGAGCGCACCGCGTACTCTCTACGATAAAATCTGGGACGACCATCTGGTCGATCAACAGGACGACGGAACCTGTCTTCTCTACATCGACCGCCATCTCGTTCACGAAGTGACGAGCCCGCAGGCGTTCGAGGGGCTCCGCATGACGAACCGCAAGGTGCGCGCGCCGCAAAAGACGCTTGCCGTCGTCGACCACAACGTGCCGACCTCGCCGGATCGCCATCTCGGCATCAAGAACGAGGAAAGCCGCATCCAGGTCGAGGCGCTGGCTCAGAACGCCGCCGATTTCGGCGTCGAATATTATTCGGCCAGCGACAAGCGCCAGGGCATCGTCCACATCGTAGGGCCGGAACAGGGCTTCACCCTGCCGGGCATGACGATCGTCTGCGGCGACAGCCACACCTCGACGCATGGCGCTTTCGGGGCGCTGGCGCATGGCATCGGCACGTCCGAGGTCGAGCATGTGCTCGCAACCCAGACGCTGATCCAGAAGAAGGCCAGGAACATGCTGGTGCGTGTCGATGGCCAGTTGCCGGAAGGCGTCACCGCCAAGGACATCATCCTTGCCATCATCGGCGAGATCGGCACGGCCGGCGGCACCGGCCACGTCATCGAGTTCGCCGGCGAAGCGATCCGTTCGCTGTCGATGGAAGGCCGCATGACCATCTGCAACATGACGATCGAAGGCGGCGCCCGCGCCGGCCTGATCGCGCCGGACGAGAAGACCTTCGACTATATCAAGGGCAAGCCGCGTGCACCGAAGGGCGAAGAGCTGGAGCAGGCGATCGCCTACTGGAAGACGCTGCACACCGACGAAGGCGCCCATTTCGACCGGGTCGTCGTGCTCGATGCCGCAGCCCTGCCGCCGATCGTCTCCTGGGGTTCCTCGCCGGAAGACGTCATCTCCGTCCAGGGCATCGTTCCGAACCCGGACGAAATCCAGGACGAGAACAAGCGCACCTCCAAGTGGCGCGCGCTCGACTATATGGGCCTGAAGCCGGGCACGAAGATCACCGACATCACCGTCGACCGCGTCTTCATCGGCTCCTGCACCAATGGCCGCATCGAGGACCTGCGCGAAGTCGCCAAGGTCGTCGAAGGCCGCACCGTCGCTCCGACGGTGTCTGCGATGATCGTTCCGGGCTCGGGCCTCGTCAAGGAGCAGGCGGAAGCCGAAGGCCTCGACAAGATCTTCAAGGCGGCCGGCTTCGACTGGCGCGAGCCGGGCTGCTCCATGTGCCTTGCGATGAACGACGACCGCCTGAAGCCGGGCGAGCGTTGCGCCTCGACCTCCAACCGCAACTTCGAAGGCCGCCAGGGTTTCAAGGGCCGCACGCACCTCGTGTCGCCGGCAATGGCAGCGGCAGCAGCCGTCTCCGGCCACTTCGTCGATATCCGCGACTGGAGTTAAGACTTTTACCCTCCCCTTGAGGGGGAGGGTCGGACCGTAGGTCCGGGGTGGGGTGATCTGCGGGCTGTCCCGTTGGCATTGGAGTTCGCGGCTGTCACCCCCACCCGCAGCTTTGCTGCGACCTCCCCCTCGAGGGGGAGGTGGGAGGAGCCATATGAGCAAGAAATCCGCGAAGCTGAAACGCCGCCTCATTCTCCTGCGCCACGCAAAATCCGCCTGGCCGGACGGTGTTGCCGATCGTGAGCGGCCGCTGGCGGAACGCGGCCGCAAGACAGCACCCGTCATCGGCGCCTATATGGCGCGCGAAAAGCTTATCCCCGATCTCGCCCTCGTCTCGCCCGCCCGGCGAGCGCAGGAGACGTGGAAACTCGTTTGCGAGGCCCTGTCGAAAAAGGTCGCCGAGCGCGAGGCTCCGGGCGTCTACGAGGTGTCGGCCGAGCGCATCCTGGATGTGATCCGGTCAGTCGAGCCCGGCATCCGCACCTTGCTGGTCGTCGGCCACAATCCGGGCATGGAGGATGCCGCGTCGTTGCTCGTGGCGGATGGCGATGCGGATGCGATGGGCCGCATGAAGGAGAAGTTTTCGACGGCGGGGCTTGCCGTCATCGACTTCGATCTCGACGGATGGGGCGATGTTGCCAAGGGTACCGGTTATCTGGAGCGGTTCGTGACGCCGCGATCTGTGGGGTGAGGCGGCAGCGGACGCTCGTTTTCACATCGACGGCTACGGCATCACCCTCACCACAGTCCCCCGCCGCATGAACCGCAACAGCCGCTTCATCGCCGGCAGGCTGACCGCAACACATCCTTCGGTCGGCGTGTAGCCGGGCTTGGCGAGGTGGAAGAAGATGGCCGAGCCGCCATGGCGTTTGCGCGAGCGCAGGTTCCAGTCCATCACCAGGCAGATATCGTAGAGGCTGTCGGCGCGGCGCATCCTTTCGTGACTGGGCTTGAACGGCGCGATGACGGGGCGGTTGTAGTTCGCATCGCGCGGTTCGTCGCACCAGAGCAGGTTTTGCGGCGTGAAGCGGAGCGGCAGGGCCGTCGGCGGCGGGATGACGCGGTCGTGGCGGACGTGGCCGCCGACGAGGCGCATGGCCGCGATCGGGGTGGCGCCGTCGCCTTCGCGCTTGCGTGAACTGACGCCGCTGCGGCCGATCGCGGCCTCTTCGGTGCGGCCTGCGAAGGTGACGAGGGCGCGGCTTGGATTTCCCGGTTTTCTTCTGACGACGATGATGCTGGGGTGATTTGCGGCCTTGCGGGGTTTTCGTCGCATTTTACACACAGTTTTTTGCGTTGTCCGTGATCTGAAACCACACCATAGCACTACACAATATGTAACAAACGGGTGAAGCTTCCGTTGCTTGTTTATGGCGGCGATTGAGTTAGTTTCAATCCGGAAGCAAGGAGGGATCTCAGCATGTCGGCCCGCACCATTCTTCTCGTCGATGATGACAACGACCTGCGCGATACGCTGACGGAGCAGCTTGCCCTCTATGAGGAATTCACCATTCTTCAGGAGCCGACGGCGGCCAAGGGCATCCATACGGCCCGCAACCAGCAGATCGCCCTTCTGGTGATGGATGTCGGCCTGCCTGATATGGACGGGCGCGAGGCGGTGAAGCTCCTGCGCAAGGGCGGCTTCAAGGCGCCGATCATCATGCTGACCGGCCATGACACCGATTCCGATACCATTCTCGGTCTGGAAGCGGGTGCCAACGATTATGTGACCAAGCCGTTCCGGTTCGCCGTGCTGCTTGCCCGCATAAGGGCGCAGCTGCGCCAGCACGAACAGAGCGAGGACGCGACCTTCACCGTCGGCCCCTATACGTTCAAGCCGGGGCAGAAGCTGCTGACGCTGGAAAACGGCCAGAAGATCCGGCTCACGGAAAAGGAAGCGGCGATCATCCGTTATCTCTATCGTGCCGACCAGAAAGTGGTGACGCGCGACGTGCTGCTCGAAGAGGTCTGGGGGTACAATTCCGGCGTGACCACCCACACGCTCGAAACCCATGTCTATCGCCTGCGCCAGAAAATCGAACGCGACCCTTCCAATGCGGAGATTTTGGTGACAGAGAATGGCGGGTACAAGATCGTTCCCTGATATGGGGAGCGCTGGCATCACGCTGTCTCCGAGGTATTCCCGTGTCGCTGAACGACGACATCGCCCTTCTCTCCCTCGTGCCGCTGTTTGCGGATATCGATGACGACAAGCTGCGGCTGATCGCCTTCGGGGCCGAGCGCCGGCGCCTCAACAGGGGCCAGCAACTCTTTCGCGAGGGCGCACCCGCCGATTGCGCCTTTGCCATTGCCAGCGGCTCGTTCAGTCTGACCCGCAGCCAGGTCGATGGCGGCGTCGAGGTCGTCGATACGGTCGGGCGGGGAACACTTCTCTCGGAACTGGCGATGATTTCCTTCGTCGAGCGCAAGTTCACCGCGACGGCCGAGGAAGACAGCGAAGTCATCCGCATCAACCGGCCGCTGTTTCGCCGCATGCTGGAGGAATATCCGGAAGTGGCGGTCGTCGTCGAAGCGCGGATCAAGGACAATCTGCAGACGATGATCCGCAACATGCAGAAGCTGGCGCCGAAATTCGGGTGACAGGCCCGAATTCTCACAAATCGAAATGGGCAATCACCGGCACGTGGTCCGACGGGCGGTCCCAGCCGCGGGCTTCCTTCAGGATATCGAAGCGGGTGAGATGAGGGGAGAGATCGGCGGAGGACCAGACGTGGTCGAGGCGGCGGCCCTTGTCGGCGGCTTCCCAATCCTTGGCGCGGTAGCTCCACCAGGTATAGAGCTTTTCCGGCGACGGCGTGTGCTGGCGCATCAGATCGACCCAGGCGCCGCCGGTGAGGACGGCGGTCAGCCCCTCCGTCTCGATCGGCGTGTGGCTGACGATCTTCAAAAGCTGCTTGTGCGACCAGACGTCGTGCTCGAGCGGTGCAATATTGAGGTCGCCGACGAGGATCGACGAGATACCGGCTTCGCTTTCGGCATGCAGCAGCTTCATCTCGTCGATGAAATCGAGCTTGTGGCCGAATTTCTGGTTGATCGTGCGGTCCGGTTCGTCGCCGCCGGCCGGCACATAGAAATTGTGCAGCCGGATCTTCTTGGCTGATTTTTCAAACACCACGGAAAGATGGCGGGCATCGCCGACGCCGCAATAATCGCGCCGGTCTGCCAGTTCATGCAGCGGCAGACGGGAAATGGTGGCGACGCCGTGGTAACCCTTCTGGCCGTGTATGGCGATGTGCTCGTAGCCGAGCGCCTTCAGTGGCGAAAAGGGGAACAGATCGTTCGGGCACTTGGTTTCCTGCAGGCAGAGAATATCCGGCGACCAGGTCTTCAGGAGATGCTCGACCAGCGGCATGCGCAGGCGCACCGAGTTGATGTTCCAGGTCGCGATCGACAATGCCATGCGGGAGGTCTTTCCTTGGATGTGCTTTCGTTGAAGCGGACGTCATATTTCACAATACGCGACAGTGGCCGTCTCACCCCCCTCTGCCCTGCCGGGCATCTCCCCCTCAAGGGGGGAGATTGGCTTGGGGCTGGCCTCTTGCTCCTAATCTCCCCCCTTGAGGGGGAGATGTCACGAAGTGACAGAGGGGGTATTTCCGATGCTGTCGTGTACTGCGGTCATAAGGGCTTTTTTCGTGCTTGGCCAATGGATTTGCAGCCGATATTGACAGTTGCGTCTGGTGATATCTATTGCCGTCCAGGTTTCATTTGCCGCGATGATGCGGCCCTGCTTCTCGCGGAAAGGTCCTGCATGATCCGGCATCTCAGCCCCGAGGATTTCGAAATCTTTCGCCGCATCCGGCTCGAAGCGCTGCGTGCCGAGCCTGCCGTCTTTGCCAGCAGTGCCGCGGATTGGGAAAAGCTGCCGGATGACGAGTGGCGCCGCCGCTTGACCGCCGCTGCCGTCTTTGTCGATTTTCACGAGGAAGAGCCGGTTGCCATCATGGGGCTCATTCGGCAGGGCGCCAGCAAGATGGCGCACCGCGCAACCGTTGTCATGGTCTATGTGCGTCGCGACCGGCGCGGCGGCGGTCATGCGAAAGCGCTTCTCGAAGCGATCGTTCGCCACGCTCGCGAAGCCGGTATCCGCCAGCTGGAGCTTGCCGTCAGTGGCGAAAACCCGGCTGCGATCCGGTTTTACCGGCGCGAGGGTTTTGTCGAGGCCGGCCGCATCGCCGGCGGCACGATCCACGAGGGACGGGAGATCGACGAGATCCTGATGACGCGGCGCATCGACGGCGAGGCGTCATCGGCCTGACGTTACGGTCACGGCGGCTATGGGCCAATCAGGTTTGGATCACTTCGACTTGTTGCGCACGTCGTTATAGGGGATCTGGAAGACCTTGTCGTCCATCGGCACGCCGTTTTTGACGTTGAAGATCATCACGGACGTGTCCTTCTTCTGCGCGTCGGTGATCGTCCATTGGCGCAGATCATAGGTCTTCGGGTCGAACATCAGGGTGATCGTCGCATCGCCGAAGACGCTTCTGTCGCCCAGCACGATGGTGATCAGATCGGCCTCTTCCTTGACGTCGCGCACCATCTTGCCGGTCAGGTCGATATTGTCGGAGAGAAGCAGCTTCAGCGGCGTCTTCGACAAGGGATAGATATCCCAGGTCTTCATTTTCTGATTGCCGATGACAACAGACTTGCCGTCGGCGATCACGCGCATCGGCGAGGGGGCTTCGTAGTTGAAGCGGATCTTGCCGGGGCGGCTGATATAGAACTTGCCGCCCGTCTGCTCGCCACGCGGGCCGAACTGCACGAACTCGCCGCTCATCGTCTTCACGGAGGCGAAATGATCGGCGATTTTCTGAGCGACGGCCGCCTGTGCCCGGGCGGGTTCGATCGGCAGGCCGATGAAGGCGAGGGCAGCGACAATGGCAAGACCACCGGCGAAGGATCGGCGGGACAGGGGCGAAAACGTGCTTTCCTGTTCGCTGCGGCCGGTTTCGGTGTCTGTCATGGCAATCTCCTTCAATTCCAGTCTCATGTGGAGCGCAAGTGCGGCGCCTTCAAGGCGTTGCCTGCGCCCGTCTTCAATTCCCCGTGAGGTCGCGCAGGCCTTCCGTCCGGCAGGCTCGACAAGGGGCACACACGGTTTTACCGGCCGGTGATTTCGCTTTCGGTGGGCACCAGAATCTCGCGCTTGCCGGCGTGGTTGGCCGCGCCGATGATGCCTTCCTGTTCCATCCGCTCGATTAGCGAGGCGGCGCGGTTGTAGCCGATGCCGAGGCGGCGCTGGACGTAAGATGTCGAGGCCTTGCCGTCGCGCAGCACGATGGCGACCGCCTGGTCGTAAGGGTCGTCGGATTCGGCGAGATTGGAGGTGCCGGCCGGGCCGCCGCCTTCGCCGTCCTCGTCGTCATCCTCGGTGATGGCGTCGAGATATTGCGGCGCCCCTTGCGTCTTGAGGTAAGCGACCACGTCCTCGACCTCGGTGTCCGAGACGAAGGGACCGTGGACGCGCTGGATGCGGCCGCCGCCGGCCATGTAGAGCATGTCGCCCATGCCGAGCAGCTGTTCGGCGCCCTGTTCACCAAGGATGGTGCGGCTGTCGATCTTCGAGGTTACCTGGAAGGAGATGCGGGTCGGGAAGTTTGCCTTGATCGTGCCGGTGATGACGTCGACGGAGGGGCGCTGCGTTGCCATGATGACGTGGATGCCGGCGGCACGCGCCATCTGGGCCAGACGCTGGACGGCGCCCTCGATGTCCTTGCCGGCGACCATCATCAGGTCGGCCATCTCGTCGATGATGACGACGATGTATGGGATCGGGGCCAGGTCGAATTCTTCCGTCTCGTAGACGGCCTCGCCGGTCTGGCGGTCGAAGCCGGTCTGGACAGTGCGGCTGATCTGCTCGCCCTTGGCCAGCGCCTGCTCGACGCGGCTGTTGAAGCCGTCGATGTTGCGCACGCCGATCTTCGACATCTTCTTGTAGCGCTCTTCCATCTCCCGCACGGTCCATTTCAGCGCGACGACGGCCTTCTTCGGATCGGTGACAACGGGCGAGAGCAGATGCGGAATACCGTCATAGACGGAGAGTTCGAGCATCTTCGGGTCGATCATGATCAGGCGGCACTGTTCCGGTTTCAGGCGGTAGAGGATCGACAGGATCATGGTGTTGATGGCGACCGACTTGCCCGAGCCGGTGGTGCCGGCGACGAGCAGATGCGGCATCTTGGCAATGTCGACGATCACGGGCTCGCCACCGATCGTCTTGCCGAGTGCCATGGCAAGCTTGGTCTTGCTGGTCTCGAAATCACGGGAACCGATCAATTCGCGCAGGTAGACGGTCTCGCGGCGCTGGTTCGGCAGTTCGATGCCGATGGCGTTGCGGCCGGGCACGACGGCGACGCGGGCGGCGATTGCCGACATCGAGCGGGCGATATCGTCGGCCAGGCCGATGACGCGCGACGACTTGATGCCGGGGGCTGGCTCCAGCTCGTAGAGCGTGACGACGGGGCCGGGGCGGACATGGATGATCTCGCCCTTGACGCCGAAATCTTCCAGCACGCCTTCCAGCATGCGGGCATTCTGTTCCAGCGCATCGGCCGACAGGGTTGCGTCACGCGCGACATTTTTCGGTTCGGCGAGGAAATGCAGCGGCGGCAGGATGAAATCGTCGTCGTCCGAAACGAAGGAGCTTTGCGCCTCGCGCTCGACGCGCTGACCGGTCTTCGGGCGCGGGGCGGCGGGAACGACGCGTGCGTTGAGCTGAGCCGGCGGCTGCCTGCGTGGTGCGGGCACCGGCGCCCAATCGGCGGCGGCATCGATGTCGCCGTCCTCATCGTCTTCCGGCATGATGCCGGCCGGCCGGTAGCCGGCGTCGAGGAAATCATCGTCATCATCATCGTCGATCGACATGGGCGGTGCTGCGACGACGCGGCGCTCGCTGCGGTCGAGCGACGGTTCGACCCGCTCCGAGCGGGCAACGGCCTTCGGCCGCACCGGTTCGTTCAGCGTGCCGAATTCGTCGGTGTTGAAGTCATAGGGCTCGTCATAGTGGCGCGTGGCCGGCTTGCGGCGGCCGCTGAGGCCGAACAGGCGGCGGAAACGCGCCTGGGCGGTGAAGCGCATATGGGTGAGCGCTCCGGCAATGACCATGACGATGCCTTCGGAATCGTCGTCCTCCATCTCGTCGCTGACGGTGCGCGCCTTGCTTGGCGCCTGCGCAGGCACCGGCATATCGTCTTCCGGATCGGTAACCCCGATCAGGCCGGCGCTGTAGACCAGGAAATAGGTGGCCGGCAGGGCAAGCAGGACACCAAGCACCAGGCCGAACGTGCCGGACGGAAAGGCGCCGGTAAAGAGCGCCGGGAACCTCAGGATCATGTCACCGAAAACACCGCCGAGGCCGCTCGGCAGCGGCCAGGTGACGGGCGCTGGAATGCAGCCGAGAGCGGCGGAGGCGAGTACCGATCCGCCGAACCAGGAGGCGGCGCGCTTGAGGATGTGGTCGAAGGGTTTGCTGGAGATCAGCACCAGCGCCCAGGCAACGACGGGAAGCAGCGCCACGACGCTGGCAATACCGAAGAACTGCATGAAGATATCGGCGAAGGCCGCACCCGTGTAACCGAGAATGTTGGTCGGGGCGTCCGCGGTCGCATAGGAGAAGCTCGGATCGGAGACGTTCCAGGTCGATAGTGCAGCGACGGCGAAGCCGAGCGCAACGAACAGCGAAAAGCCCGCCAGCGCGGCCACCTGCCGCCAGACAAATGTGGAAAGCACAAACCGGTTGGAACGGTTGTCGAATACCGCCTGATTGCTTCTGCTCATGGTGACCTGCTGCCCGTTCGTCTGCAAAGCGCAATGCGCACATGCTTCCACCGTAAGCAGAGGAGGGTTAAAGCCCTATTAACCTTGATGCTTCGTTTACGGGAAACGCTGCAGCCGCACTGGTTTTCCACGGCCGGGGCATCACAAAAAAAGCCCGGATACGAGATCCGGGCCAAGGGCGGCTTCGCGCAAGGCGAAACCGCGACGGGACTGTTAGGGAGCCGTTTTCCCGGCTCCGCAATTTCTTAGTAGTGGTAGGCAGCTTCGCCGTGGGACGAGAGGTCGAGACCTTCGCGTTCGGCTTCGACCGGGACACGCAGGCCGATGATCACATCGACGATCTTGTAGAGGATCGCCGAGCCGATGCCCGACCACAGGAGCGTGACGATGACACCCTTGAACTGCGACCAGACCTGCGCCGCCGTTCCGGCATAACCGGCCGCGAAATCGGCGGTCGAGTAATCGACGATGCCTGCGCCGCCGAGGGCCGGGTTGACGAAGACGCCGGTCAGCAGTGCGCCGAGGATACCGCCGATGCAGTGAACGCCGAAGACGTCAGCCGTATCGTCGTAACCGAACTTGTTCTTCACGGCGGAAACGAAGAAGTAGCAGATCGGCGAAACGACGAGACCCATGATGATGGCACCCATCGGGCCGACGAAGCCGGCAGCGGGGGTGATGACGACGAGGCCGGCGACAGCACCCGATACCGCACCGAGGATCGACGCCTTACCGCGGGTGAAGGTTTCGACGACCGACCACGAGACGACGGCGGCAGCCGCGGCAACGAAGGTGTTGATCATTGCGAGCGCGGCATAGCCATTGGCTTCAAGGTTGGAGCCGGCGTTGAAGCCGAACCAGCCGACCCACAGAAGAGAGGCGCCGACCATGGTGAGCGTCATGGAGTGCGGAGCCATCATGTCCTTGCCGAAGCCGGTGCGCTTGCCGATCATGATGCAGCCGACGAGGCCTGCGATACCGGCATTGATGTGAACGACGGTGCCGCCTGCGAAGTCGATCGCGCCGAAGCCGAAGATCAGGCCGGACGGATCGGCATAGAGGCTCGGGCCGCCCCAGAACCAGACCATGTGAGCGATCGGGAAGTAGATGAAGGTCAGCCACAGGATCATGAACAGGATCACGGCGGAGAACTTCGCGCGTTCGGCGAAGGCGCCGACGATGAGGCCGGGGGTGATCGCGGCAAAGGTCATCTGGAAGATGACAAATGCCAGTTCCGGAATGACGACGCCCTTCGAGAAGGTTTCAACGACGGTTGTCGTGTCGACACCGGCAAGGAACAGCTTGGAGAAGCCACCGACGAAGGAATTCAGGCTGCCGCCGGCTGTGAAGGCCATGGAATAACCATAAGTCACCCAAACGACCATCGCGACCGAGGCGATCATGAGAACCTGCATCATAACGGACAGCATGTTCTTGGAGCGTACGAGGCCGCCGTAGAAGAGGGCAAGGCCAGGAACAGTCATCAGGAGCACGAGCGCCGAGGACACGAGCATCCAGGTGGTGTCGCCCTTGTCCGGAACCGGCGCTGCGGCCACGACTTCAGCGGCGGCGGGCGCCGTTTCCTGCGCAAAGGCAATGGCCGGGGCGAGGAAGGCTGCGGCGGCAGCGCTCACGCGTCCGAGAGAGGTGGAAAGTTTGAATGAGGACATTTGCAATATAGCTCCCTGAACGGCCGTGACTTACAGCGCTTCTGAATCGGTTTCGCCGGTACGAATGCGCACCGCATGGTCAATCGAATAGACGAAGATCTTGCCATCGCCGATCTGACCGGTCTTGGCCGCGGATGCGATCGCCTCGACGGCCTTGTCGACGATCTCGGAGGCGACGGCGATTTCGATTTTCAGCTTCGGCAGGAAGCTGACGGCATATTCGGTGCCGCGATAGATTTCCGTGTGTCCCTTCTGGCGCCCGTAACCCTTCACTTCAGTCACGGTCAGGCCTTGGATGCCAACAGCGGTGAGGGCTTCGCGAACCTCATCGAGCTTGAACGGCTTGATAATGGCCATCACAATTTTCATCTGGTTTCCCATCCTTGTTCATGTTCGGCTCGGGGCCGTCTCTCCTTGCCGCCGAGCACAAAATCCCAACGACCGCGCAATACTATTCAAGGCGCGTGCCAGTTTCTAGCGGGGCTGTTAACCCCATGAAAAGACATGGAAATGCCACATTTTTCCGGATGCGGTCGGCGAAATGTTAAAAAATCGCCAGTTTAAACGATGAAAAAATAGGCAAAAATTAAAAAATGACGCTTTTTTATTCAAATGCCTTTTTCCGGATCAAGCCTTCCTGGGCAACAGAGGCAATCAGCACGCCGGAGCGATCAAAGAGGCTGCCGCGGGTCATGCCGCGTGCACCAAACGCGCTCGGGCTATCCTGGGTATAGAGCAGCCAGTCATCCATGCGGCACGGCCGGTGGAACCACATGGCGTGATCGAGGCTCGCCACCTGAAGGTCGCGGTCGAAGACCGAGGTGCCATGTGCGTAGAGCGCCGTGTCGAGCAGGGTCATGTCGGAGATATAGGCAAGCACGGCCGCCTGGATATGGCGCTCGTTCGGGACTGCGCCGACCGCCTTCACCCAGACGTCCTGTACGGGCTCGAGTTTGTCGCGCGAGAAATAATGCTTGAGCGAGACGGGGCGGATCTCGATCGGCCGCGGGCGCTCCCAATAGCGGCGGATTGCCTCGGGCGCATTGACCAGGAATTTCTCCTTGATGTCCTGCTCGCCCATCAGGTTTTCCGGCGGCGCCACGTCCGGCATGACGATCTGGTGGTCGAAACCGTCCTCATCGAACTGGAAGGACGCCGACAGGGCAAAGATCGCCTTGCCGTGCTGGATGGCGACGACGCGGCGGGTGGCGAAGCTCGATCCGTCACGGATACGGTCGACATCATAGATGATCGGCACTGCCGGATCGCCGGGCCGCATGAAATAGGCGTGCAGCGAATGTACATAACGGCCTTCGCTGACGGTGCGCTGTGCCGCCACCAGCGCCTGGCCGATGACCTGTCCGCCGAAGACGCGCTGCCAGCCGACCTGCGGCGAGCGGCCGCGAAACAGGTTCTCCTCGAGCTTCTCCAGGTCCAGCGTCTGCAGGAGGACATCCATCGGGGCGGGGGTGGGGCGCGACATTTCGGCAATCTCCAGCGGTAGAATGGCGCCGGTGGTAGGAAGGGGCGCAGCAATGATCTATATAGGCAGCAAGCAATGCTCAAGAGCGACGGGAGATGAGAGATGATCGATGTGCTGATTGCGGGCGGCGGTTACGTCGGCCTGTCGCTGGCCGTGTCCATCAAAAAGGCAGCACCCCATCTTGCCGTGACCGTGATCGACGGCGCGCCCGAGGACGCCTGGAAGAAGGACGAGCGCGCCTCGGCGATCATCGCCGCCGCCTCGCAGATGCTCGACGTGCTCGGCATCTGGAGCGAAATCGAGCCGGAAGCAGAGCCGATCAAGCGCATGGTGATCACCGATTCGAAGACCGCCGATCCGGTCCGGCCGGTGTTTCTGACGTTTGAAGAGGGCGGTGTCGATGGGCGGCCCTTTGCCCATATGGTGCCGAACCTGGCGCTGGTCGGCGCCTTGCGCAAGGCAGCCGGCGCCCTTGGCGTCGATATCCGCCAGTCGACGACAGCAGATGATTTCAAGAGCGGCGATCATGCGGTCTCCGTCACGCTTTCGAGCGGCGACGTGCTCGATGCGCGGCTGCTCATCGCCTGCGACGGCGTGCGCTCGAAGCTGCGCGATGCCGCCGGTATCAAGACCGTCGATTTCGACTACGGCCAGTCGGGCATCGTGGCCACCGTCGAGCACGAGCGCCCGCATGACGGCACGGCCGAGGAGCATTTCCTGCCGGCCGGTCCCTTTGCGACGCTGCCCTTGAAGAACAACCGTTCCTCGCTGGTCTGGACGGAGTGGTCACACGACGCGGAACGCCTGATCGCCAGCGACGACCTCGTCTTCGAGGAAGAGCTGGAACGGCGCTTCGGCCACAAGCTCGGCACGCTGAAGGTTGTCGGCGGACGGCAGGCCTTCCCGCTCGGCCTGACGCTGGCGCGGGATTTCATCGCTCCGCGCTTCGCACTCGCGGGCGATGCCGCACACGGCATCCATCCGATTTCCGGCCAGGGTCTCAATCTCGGCTTCAAGGATGTGGCCGCGCTGGCCGAGACCATCGTCGATGCCGATCGCCTCGGTCTCGATATCGGCTCGCTCGCGGTGCTCGAACGCTACCAGAGCTGGCGGCGCTTCGACACGTTCCGCATGGGTGTGACGACGGACGTACTGAACCGGCTGTTTTCCAACGACATCACGCCGGTCAGGGCGCTGCGCGATTTCGGATTGGGGATCGTCGATCGCATGCCGTCGCTGAAGTCGTTCTTCATCCGGCAGGCATCGGGGCTTGGCGGCGAAGCCAATCCGAAGTTGCTGGGCGGGCAGCCGATCTGAACCATGGCTCTGGAAATGACCGAGCCACATGACGCAACCTCATCGACCGGCCTTGAAGTTCTTCAACCGGCGTTTCGGGTTGACGATTAGCACGACCATCGTAGCCGCCATTGCGGTGTATAAAGGGTGCAATCCGAAAGCGGCACTTATAAACGCGGAAAGCAACATCGCTGCGGAAACATAAAGGCCTGTGGCGAAGGGGCCAATCAAAAAGCTCCAAAAGAAATCGTGGAAATGCTTCTTCCAGCGGATACGTTCAAAAGTGCTCATGTCAGGCCTTCAGGCTGTGCCGACCTCCGATCGGCGGGGTACCCGAGGTTTATCGATGAAACCGCCTAAATTTACGTGAATGGGCTCTGTAAGCGGAGGGGATAAAAGGTGTCAGCGCAAACAGACTGCGCAGTTGACGCAACTAGTCCTCGATCTTGCGCGCCTCGGAAATCAGCATGATCGGAATGCCGTCGCGGATCGGGTAGGCGAGCTTTGCCTTTTCCGAGATCAGTTCATTGTCGGCGGCGTTGTAGCTGAGGCGACCCTTGGTCAGCGGGCAGACGAGAAGTTCGAGCAGTTTCGGGTCCACGCGGCTGGTCCTGTCTTCCATGGCGCTAGCCTACTGCAGAATGTTTTCGATATCGCCGAAACTGCGGGCAAGCACGATTTCGGTGATGGCGATCAACGTTTCGGCGCGGGTCTTGAGGTCCGGGGCTTCCAGAAGTGCCTGCTTCTCGGCCGGGCCATAGGGCGACATCATCGCCATGGAATTGACCAGCGTGGCATTGCTTGCCCGCTCGACGCTTTCCCAGTCCGCCTCCAGTTTGTTGGCGTCGAGATAGGCCTTGAAGGCGGCAAGCAAGGCGTTCCGGTCGACCTGGGCCTCGTCGTCCGGGCCGTTGAGATCGGTCGCGAAGGGCGCGATGCGGAAATTGCGATAGCCCTTCGTCGGATGCTGTTCGTCGAACAGGCGGAAGCGGCAGATGCCGGTGAGAGACGTCAAATAGCGGCCGTCCTCCATCTCCGCGAAGGAGGTGATTCGGCCGATACAGCCGACCTGGCAGAGTGCCTGCATATGCGCCTGCCCCGCTTCCTCGCGCGATTCACCGAAGAAGGGCTGGATCATGCCGATCAGGCGGTTTCCCGCCAGCGCATCGTCGAACATGGCAAGGTAGCGCGGCTCGAAAATGTTCAGCGGCAATTGCGAGCCGGGAAGCAGGAGCACGCCCGTCAGCGGAAATACCGGAAGCATATCCGGCAGGTCCTGTGGCCTCAGATAACGTGCATTTCCGACTTGCATTTCTGACCATACCCCGTCGCTGTCAGGCGCTTTCCTGGTAATTGCGGCGCCGCCGCCGCTTATGGGCCGCCGCTTATGGACAAGAAATGGTGCGCCAACCTGGAATCTCAAGAGTGAGCGTCACAAAGGCGTCACGAGAACAGGATCGACGACAGTTTGCGCCGCGCAGAGAGCGTCGCCGGGTCCATCGGACCCCAGACGTCGAAGAACTGCAGCAGTTCGCGCCGGGCGCCGTCGTCCTCAAAGGCCCGGTCGCGCTTCATCACCTTCAGGAGGTGATCGGCCGCCGCCTCGCGGTCGCCCTCGACATTGCGGATCTTGGCAAGCTTGATGCGCGCGGCGTGATCGTCGGGATCGGCGGCGAGCAGTTGCTCCAGCTCGTTGGGGTCACCGAGCTTGCGGGCTTCCTCGATCTGGTCGAGCTTTTTCAGCACGGCAATGATGGCGGCATCCTTGGCCAGCGCCTCTGAGAGATTGGACAGCACGTCGCGCGCCTGCTGCGGATCGCCGGCGGCGATCATGCAATTGGCAAGACCGGCGAGTGCCGCGGCATTTTCCGCATCCGCCTGCAGCACCGCGCCGAAAAGGCCGGCGGCGTTCTCAAGGTCGCCCTGGTCGAGCAGCGTCTTTGCCTCGGTGAGCGCCGCCTCGATCTCGGCCGCCTGGTCATCGACCAGCGGACCGGCGATCTTGTCGATGAACTGGCGGATCTGGCTTTCAGGCACCGCACCCATGAAGCCATCGACCGGACGGCCGGCCGAAAAGGCGATGACGGCGGGGATCGACTGGATGCCGAGCTGGCCGGCGATCGACGGATGATCGTCGATGTTCATCTTGACGAGCTTGACGCGGCCCTTTTCCTCGGTGACGACCTTCTCGATCACCGGCGTCAGCTGCTTGCAGGGACCGCACCAGGGCGCCCAGAAATCGACGAGCACAGGCTGGTGGCGCGATGCTTCCAGCACGTCGCGGGCAAAGTTGGCGGTCGTCGTCTCCTTGATCAGGTCGGCGCCAGGCGCTGCCGCGGTGACTTGAGCCGGTGCGCCGCCATAGCTCGCCGTCGCCGTCATTTGGCTGCCGTAGGAACCTGCATAGGGATTGTCGCTGCCGCTCATCGTGTCTCCTCGCGGACATCCTCGTGCCCGTCATACTGCTTCGCTTTCCCGTCAAAGATCGTATGTCAGGCCGTCACTTTCAAGACAAGCGGTTCGTGTCCTGTCGCTTCGATAAAGCGCAAGAGATCCTTGGAGGCGATCGAGGTCGTCGCGTCATTGGCGAGCGGATGGCAGTTGACGATCTCGTCCTTCATCAGGTTCTCATCGACAACGATCTTCACTTGTTTGTCCGTGTCGTTGATCACGCCGAAGGCGGTGACCGCGCCGGGAATCACGCCCAGATATTCCATCAGCTTTTCCGGCCTGCCGAAGGAGACCTTGCTGGCACCGCCGATGATCGTGTGCACGGTCTTCAGGTCGACGGTCGCGTTCTCCTCGACAGTGAGCAGGAAATAATTGTCCTTCTTGTCCTTCACGAACAGGTTTTTTGTATGTCCGCCGGGAATCTCGTCGCGCAGCGCCACCGATTCGGCGACGGTAAAGACAGGCTCGTGCCGCTTGGTCGTGTGCTCGATGCCGAGGTTGTCAAGAAACTCGAACAATTCATCCTGCGTCTTCGGCTGCACTTCACTCATGGCGCGTTCCTTCGGCTTGAAAATGGAGGTCCTCATTTACGGCGAAGGGCAGACAAGCGCAATGATTCTCCTTTTGCAGGCTGCAAAACGCCTTGTTTTCAGGGGCTTGCGACATGTGCGCAAAAATTTCTTGGTTTCTTCGTCATTTCCCTGTTGCATTTGGAAAACGGCTGGGCCATATAGCGCCCGTCGCCGCAACACAGCGACCTTCGGCCACCGACTACCCCAGGCCGTCGACGATGAGCGGGTGTAGCTCAGGGGTAGAGCACAACCTTGCCAAGGTTGGGGTCGGGCGTTCGAATCGCCTCACCCGCTCCATTTTTCCGAAGAAAATCAGCATATTGTAAGCGGTTGCCATAAGGTGACTTTGCTGTTTGAAATCTGTGTCGCACGGATGGAAATAGGCAGTGAGGGTAGTTGGCTTTCCACGGGCCGCTCTCGCGCCCTCATACGGGGTAGTGAGTGGGCAGCGGGAAGGGAATGGCTACATGGCGGACGGTGCGAAATAGAAGTTACTTATAATATTGCCCTCTTGCTTGCATCTGCCTCTCTACGCCAGTCATGCGTAGACGCCATGTTGCAAGCTCCAGACTGACGCCATATTGTCCCGCGATGTCGTCGTTACTCATACCGCGCCCCCTAAAATGCACTAGACCGTCGCGAGGCATAAGGACAGCGCCAGCAAGCCAATCTGCCTCCTCCTCAAAATCAGGCGGATAGTCGCTAAGAAGAAGCAATCCAGCTTCGGACCTATCGACCCTATTGGGCTTGTGTCGTAACTCGATGTGCGCCCACTCGTGCATTAACGTGTTGGCTTGTCGTGTTGGCGGATGCGTAGAATTTATAATAATCGCGGTGGCACCTTCCTCTCGAATGGTAACGCCGGACCAACTATCACGATCATGAATTGTCAACTGTGCCAAATGATCTGGGCCAATGCCGGGAACTTCAGCGGGTGTCCATACGAAAAAACCAAGAGATTCTAGAAAGCTCTTTGGATCGATCTTGTCACGTACGGATAGATTTAATTTTTCTCTAAGAGATTGCGAAATTTTCTCTGCCTGTGTTTTAAAACCGCGCCGCATCCTGTCACAAATTCTCGCGGTCTCGCAGTGCTTTCTGCACAGCAACAATCATCCCACCTAATGCGATCGCAGTGTCAATCGATGTCGTCTTTTTCTTTCGTAGATGGACGCTAGCAACGGAGTCGCTCGATTCCGCTGGCTGCATTCCTAAAAACTTAGACGGGTCTTCGCCCAGCCATTTGCAGATCGCAGCAAAGGTTACGAGGTCGGGAACATGGCTATTCTCGATTCGCGATAACGTAGCCGAACTGATCCCGATCTCCTTCGCAGCAGCACGCACGCCAAGTGTTCCTCGCCGAGCGACAATCATTTCGCCAAGTTTTTCAATGTTCAAGCCCATCATTCATCCAAGACGGTTTTAGCAGTTGACGAAACATCCCGAGTCGGCTTATCGTTTCACAAGTGAGACGATAAAAACTTCATATTCGAGACGTCCTATTTGTGAAACACAGAATCACGATTGGATTCGACGGTCAAGTCAAATGATTTCTGGCAATCGATCATTCAAGTTTGAATGGATCGTGTCGCACTGGAAATCGCAGCAGAACTTTGAAAGGAGGTGATTCATATGGCGAATAAGGAAGTTACGAGCGCGAAGGCGGCTTCAGCCGCCGCAAAGGTGCTCAGCAACCCCAATTCGAGCAAAGCCGCCAAGACTGCGGCAGCGTCAGCTCTCACGCAGCGTCCCAACAAGAAGTAGGGCGAATAACATGACAGGCCGGGCATTTCCGGCCTGTCATTCCAAAGATAATGGGCTCAAGGAGGCCAAACGTGATTTATGCGATTAATTACGACATGAAGCGTCCGGGGCAGAATTACGAGGCGCTACATGAGGCTATCAAGAACTGTGGGGATTGGTGGCACTTTCTTGGATCGACATGGCTCGTTGATACCGGGTTGACAGCTGAGGGTATCTGGAGCCGACTCGAACCCCATGGCGACAAGAACGACTTCTTCCTCGTGATCGGCGTGACCCGTGACTATGAGGGTTGGCTTCCGCAAGAGGCTTGGAACTGGATAAACAGCCGGTACACAAAAATGGCGGCTTAAGTCGCCTAACCCGCTCCATTTTTCCCGAGGAAATATAGCTCGCTCACACGGGTCTGCAGGTTCAGTTTTGTACCTCCTGCTGTTCCCGTGCCTCCAGCAGCAGCGGCTTGGTTTCGTGCCCGGCGCTCGTGCATTTTTGCGCGCAAATCTCTCGCGATCTCGCGCAAGCCGACCTTTCCGGCCCGTCCCAAACCGGCAATGACGAGATCGGCGGCAATCCATGGGTGGTTGCGCATGAGGCGCAGGATGATGTGGGCGACGGCTGCGGCAGCCGCGCGGTCGGCGACGGAGGCACCGAAGCGCTTTTCAAGGAAGCGCTCCAGCCGTCTTTCCTTTCTCACGGGCTCACTGCGCGGCGCCTGCCTCAGTGGACGACGGCGCCCCGGCGAGGGCCCTTGTTTGCGTCCTTGCGCACTTTCGCTTGCTTGAGCATTTTTTCTGGCATGGCCGACTGGGCTGCATCCCTGACGACCTCGGTCGCTGCATGGGTGGCGCTGCGGATGGCTTCGGTGGCGATGCCGATTGCCTTGGCGCCCTTGCGTGCGCCTTTCTTCGTCGCGTCGGCAATTTCGTCGCGTTCGGCGACGAGAACGGCGGCGGCGGCGCCCGCACCTGCGGTCAGCGCATTGGCGAGCACGTCGCGGCCAATATCGCTGGCGAGCAGCGACCGGATAACGGACGACTTGCGGATGGTTTTCGGGACCTTGTAGCCCGCAACCTTCCTCGGAATCCTGTTTTTTGCCATGTCGGTTCTCCTTCCTGGCAGTGAACGCAGGAGACGCGCTGGCTGTTCCAAAATATCTTTAGCCGGCAGTAGAGTTTTGCTGAGAAAACGCCTTGCAGAGCCGGTAAATCAGCGATCGGGCCCGGCCGCTTATCTATCGATTGCGCCGTGATTTCCGCTCAACCCCGGCCCACATACGGCATCTTCGTTGCCATGACGGTCATCGTCAGCACGTTTGCGTCGAGCGGCAGGCTCGCCATGTAGACGACGGCGTCGGCGACGAGTTTGGCGGGGATGGTCGGTTCGCTGGCGATCTCGCCATTGGCCTGCAGCACGCCGCCGCTCATGCTGGCGGTCATTTTGGTCGAGGCGTTGCCGATATCGATCTGGCCGCAGGCGATGTCGAAGGGGCGGCCGTCGAGCGCGGTGGATTTGGTGAGGCCGGTAATGGCGTGTTTGGTCGCGGTATAGGGCGCCGAGAAGGGACGCGGCGTCGAGGCGGAGATCGAGCCATTGTTGATGATCCGGCCGCCGCGCGGCGTCTGCGCCTTCATCAGCTTCATCGCCTGCTGGGTGCAGAGAAAAGCGCCGGTCAGGTTGGCAGCGACGATGGCGTTCCACTGTTCGAAGGTGATGTCTTCCATCGGCACGGCGGGCAGGCCCATGCCGGCATTGTTGACGAGCAGGTCGAGACGGCCGAAATCGTGGCGGATGGTCTGAAAAAGGGTGGCGACCGATTGCGGATCGCCGACATCGGCGGCGAATGCCCGCACCGTGCCGGTGGTATGCGCGGCCATTTCTATTGCGGTGGCCTGGAGAACGTCGGAGCGGCGGCCGGAGATGACGACGGTGAAGCCGTGCTCCAGCAGAGCCTCGGCAATTGCGCGGCCGATGCCGGTGCCGCCACCGGTCACCAGTGCGATCTTTCCTCTTGCCGTTCCCGCCATCGTTTCCACTCCTCCGCGGCTCAGGTCACCGCGGCTGCGTCAAAGACGAACGCGCCGCGAGCCTGCCATTGAGCCGTATCTGAGCAGGATGTCAGCTCCTGGTAAAGACGTAGTCTGTTTCCTGCCGCAGTGTCTCGCCGGGCCGCAGCACGGCTTGCGGGAAATTCGCGTGGTTGACGGCGTCCGGCCAGATCTGTGTTTCCAGGCAGAACCCGGCGAAGGGGCCGTAGCGGCGGCCTTCAAGGCCGGGAACGGGCACGTTCATCTTGAAACCGGTATAGAACTGCACGCCGGGCTCGGTGGTGCGGACCTCCAGCGAAACGCCGGAATTGATGCTGCGCACCAGGGCGATGGACTGCTTGGGGCCGCGCGCATCCGCCAGGCAGAAATTATGGTCGTAACCGATCCTGTCGCCTTCCATCTGGCGGCGCATCGGCGTCATGGCGCGCAGGTCGAAGACGGTGCCCTCGACGGCGCGGATTTCGCCGGTCGGCACCTGCCGCTCGTCCGTCGGCAGATAGTGGTCGGCGGCGATCATCACGTCGTGGCCGAACGTATCGGCCGTGCCGTCAAGATTGAAATAGCTGTGCTGGCAGACATTGCAGATCGTGGCACGGTCGGTCGTGCTCTCGTAGACAACATTAAGCACGCCGCCATCGCTTAACGTATAGGTGCAGGTGACGGTGCAATTGCCGGGATAACCGGCGCGGCCATCGGGATCGGCGATCTTGAGGACGAGACGATCTTCGGTCTTTTCGACGATCGTCCACAAGCGCTTGGCAATGCCATCGCTGCCGCCATGCAGGTGGGTCACGCCCTTTTCGTTGCATTCGAGCTGGTAGGACGTGCCGTCGATCGAGAAGCGCCCGCCGCCGATGCGGTTGGCGTTGCGGCCGGGCGTCGCGCCGAAATAGGGAGAATGGGAAAGATAGTCCTGAAAATTCTCGAAGCCGAGGACCAGCGGTGCTGCGTGTCCGTCGAGGCGCAGGTCCTGGATGACTGATCCCCAGGTGAGGATATGCGCCGTCAGCCCGCCGCCCCGGATGGTCATACGGTGAACCGGCTCGCCGGAGGGGAGATGGCCAAATATTTCAGTTTCTGTCTGCACGGTCATTTTCCTCCACTGGCTCGGCGGCAAACTGCGTCATTTCGGGCGAGGCGGCAACCGAAAAGTCATACAATTCACCGGGTTGATCGCAGGTCAAACACGGTGCGTTGGTGCGTTCAAGCGGCCGGATAACCAGACTTGCCGTCATTTCCGGTCTTTGCCGATATCGGCCGGATCATAAGGTGTCGTCTGGTAGATATCGTTGATCCAGTTGCCGAACAACAGATGCGCGTGGCTGCGCCAGCGGTTCTGCGGCGGCAGTTCCGGATCGTTATGGGGAAAGTGGTTGTGCGGCATCTTGATCGGCACGCCGGCATTCACGTCGCGGAAATATTCGTCCGACAGCGAGGTCGAATCATATTCGACATGGTTGAAGACGTAGAGGCGGTTGCCGGCCTTTTCATGCACGAAGCAGACGCCCATCTCGTCGGATTCCATCAGGATCTCAAGGTCCGGCACCTTCTCGATGTCGGCGCGGCGGACTTCGGTCCAGCGCGATACCGGAATCTGGAAATCATCTGAGAAGCCGTTGAGATAGACCGAGGCCGGGTTGAGATTGTGGTGGCGATAGACGCCGAAGGCCTTTTCCTTCAGCGTGTATTTCGGCACGCGGTGGAAATGATAGATCGCCGCCATGGCGCCCCAGCAGATGTTGAGCGTCGAATGGACATTGGTGTGGGTCCAGTCGAGGATCTGCTGCATCTCCTCCCAATAGGTGACGTCCTCATAGTCCAGCGTCTCGACAGGCGCGCCGGTGATGATCAAGCCGTCGAACTTGCGGTGCTTGACCTCGTCCCAGGTTTCGTAGAAGGCGAGCAGGTGCTCTTCCGGCGTGTTCTTGGCCTTGTGGCCGCCGAGACGGATGAGGGAGAACTCGACCTGCAGCGGCGTCGCCCCGACAAGGCGGGCCATCTGCACCTCGGTCTTGATCTTGTTCGGCATCAGGTTCAGGAGCCCGATCTGCAGCGGGCGGATGTCCTGACGGATCGCCGCGGTTTCGGTCATCACCCGCACGCCCTCTTTGACGAGGGTTTCGAAGGCGGGCAGCGTATCGGGAATCTTGATGGGCATGGGCAACACTCGATCACGGACAAGCCGGCAGAAAGAAAAAAACCGGCAACGAAAAATCGCTACCGGCCCGCTTGCTTGCGCATGCACGGCCCTTTAGCGATTTATTTAACGTGGCTGCAAGCCGGCCGGCCAAATCACCACGAGACGTCTAAATAGCGCCTGTCTGCGCTGGAATCAATATGGGACGCCCGGCTCTGCAAAACGGGCGCCCGATCGCATGTCCTCTGCTCAAGCTGAACGCTTCGCCGGCTCGTCGGCGGCGAGCGAGGCTGCGAGGTTGTCAAGCAGGGACTGGGTCCCGGTCTCGCGCTGGCCGACATTGTCGTGGCCGTCGAGGAAGGCGCCCTGTTCGGTGAAGACGAGCCTCGTTCCCTTGCTGCCCGGCTTGAACTCAACGGTCGCGAGCGACACCGAGAAACGCGTCTCATTGAGGTGCATGTCGTAGCTATAGACGATGCGCTCTTCGGGCACGATATCCTGATAGCGCGCATCGAACGTGTGCACGACGCCATCGGCTGCAGTGATGCTCAGGTGCTCGCCGCCGCCGGTGCGGAAATCGAAGCTATAGCTCTGCGATGTCCAGCCTTCGTGACTGCTGAACCACTGCGCCTTGCGGTCTTTTTCCGCAAAGGCGGCGAAGACGCGGGCCGGTGACGCGTCGTAGTGGCGCGTGATGGTGAAGGTGGCATGGGTTACCGAGCGTTCGGTCATGATGATCTCCTTGCCTGTTTGTCCGTCGTCGTTAGGCTGCGTTGCGCAGCACCTCGATGGCGAGGTTGTCGAGCATTTCGTTCCAGCCGGCCTCATGGTTTTCGGGCCGGTCGTGGCCGTCGAAGAAGACGCCCTGTTCGGTCAGGACGAGCCGGCAGGCCGTGCCCGCCACGATGAACTCGACCGTCAGAAGGCCGGCGAAAAGGCGTTTTCCCTCCGACGTCATGTTTCCGGCCGAGACGATGCGGGCGTTCGGCACGATGTCCTGGTAGACCGTCTCGTTGACGAAGACCGGTCCGTCCTTCGGACCGAAGCGGCTGATGTCGCTGCCGCCGGTGCGGAAATCGAAGCGGTCGTAGGAGACGTCCCATCCCTCACCGGGCGAGCCCCAGCGCAGCAGCGCTTTCGGGTCCGACCAGGCGGCGAATACCCGGAAAGGAGAGGCGTCGTATGTGCGTTCGACGACGATGGTGGAATGTCTGGTGGATCGTTCGGTCATGACAGTTTCCTCCTCTCCGCTCAGGCGGCTGCCGCGTCGCGTTCGAGTTCGCGGGCGAGATGGCCAAGGAGTTCGCGCCAGCCTTGTTCGCGGTCTACCACCTGGTCAAGCCCGTCGAGAAAGGCGCCCTGCTCGGTGAAGACGAGCCGTGTCCGCTTGCCTTCGGGCTTCAGTTCCACAGTGGCGAGCGAGGCGGAAATGCGGTTTTCGCCGATCGTCATCGCGTAGGCGAAGATCATCCGGCTGTCGGGCACGATGTCGTGATAGACGGTGTCGTTATAGATCATCGTCGTGCCGTCCTGGCTGAAACGGCCGGTCTCGCGGCCGCCGACGCGGAAGTCGAACGAATATTCGGCGATCGGCCAGCCATCGGATTTGACGAACCAGCGGTCGCGGGCGGCCGGGTCGGAAAAGGCCTGGAAGACGCGGGCGGGCGCGGCGTCATAGACGCGCTCGATGATGAATGTGGCGTGGGTAACGCTGCGTTCGGTCATGTCTTGCTCCCTTCGGTTTCTTTATTGTCTTCGGCGAGATACTCCCCCAGCGCATCGAGGCGGCGTTCCCACAATGCGCGGCGATCGGAGATCCATTGTTCCGCGAGGCTTAAGACCTGGCGGTCGATCGTGCAGGTCCTGACCCGCCCGATCTTCTTCGACTGGACGAGGCCGCTCAGTTCCAGCACCTGCAGGTGCTGCATCACCGAGGGCAGCGACATGGTGAGCGGTCCGGCAAGCTCGCTGACCGAAGCCGGTCCGCGGCAGAGCCGTTCCACCATCGTGCGGCGCGCCGGATCGGCAAGCGCCTGAAACATGAGATCGAGCTGGTTCGAATGGTTAAGCATATACCTAAGTATCACGATATGGCGAAACGTGCAAGGGATAGTTAAGTGGATTGCTAACTATTGTCAGACGGGACGCGGCCGCTGGCGGGACGTGGTTTTTGCGTGGGAGGTCGCAGCGTAGCTGCGGGTGGGGGTGAACCATTAGATGTCTCGGAGGGTCACCCCACCCCGGACCTGCGGTCCGACCCTCCCCCTCAAGGGGAGGGTGTTCGCCCTCGATCTCTGTGCATGCGCCTGCGATCACGCGGCGCGAAACGTCCGTGTCTTTTCGGAATTTCCAACCATGCCGGCCTTTCGGCATGGGTATCGGCCGGGGCACATCGGGTGCCTCAGTAAGTAAGTGTAGGTGACACGCGACGTGCCCCGTCTCGGCGGTTTTTACCTGCAACTGCGGTTTCTCTGCGCGGATGATCGGCACCTTTACCAGGGTGGGGCTCGCGGGCCTTCGTTATTGTTTACCCGCCGCGCCACGAAAGATCGGCCTTTCGGCAGACCAGTCGCCGGTCCTCATGTGTGCCTCACAGGCACGCCCCGCCCTGTTTCAGGCGAGAGGGAAACCATTTTCTGCAGGCCCCTGCGGCCGCGCCTGCGTTTCAAACACAGACCGAAGGCACCGGCCCCGCCTCGCCGGCAACGCTTTCCGGTGTATCCGATGGCGGGACGAGAGGAGTATGGCACGGGTGCAAAGGGCGGGGATTTGCGGGGATGGAGGAGGCGCCGGTTTCCAAATCGATCTCACGTCAGCGCGCCCGAATATAAATCGTATCCGATTAAATCGGAATAGTATTGACAAGGGTTCGCGCTGAGCGTATTTAGCTCGCATCCGATTAGATCGGATACGAGAAAAAGCGAACGGAAAAGGATATCGCTATGACTGAGAAGCTTCTCTTCACCGGAAAGACCCACAACAAGGGTGGCCGCGACGGTTTTGCACGCAGCAACGACGGCAAGCTGGACCTCAAGCTGACGCAGCCGCACCCGGCCGCCGAAAACCTGTTCGGCGCCGCCTGGTCGGCCTGCTACATGGGAGCGATCGAGGTCGCCGCCGCCCAGCGAAACATCAAGCTTCCGGCCGGTGCCGAGGTCCATGCCGAGATCGATCTGAACGTCGACGACGGCTCCTACTTCCTGCGGGCGCGCCTCAATGTCAGCCTGCCGGGCATCGAGCCTAAGGTCGCGCGCGAACTGCTCGAGGCCGCACACGGCATCTGCCCCTACTCCAAGGCGGTACACGGCAACATCGACGTTACGACCAACCTTCTCTAAAACCGGATCGGCCGGGTCTGCCTGCCGGCCGGCAGACCCGACGCTCTTCGGGCGAGGCGTTGACCTCGCACCGGCAGGCCGGGTGCATTTTCCGGACGGAATGGGCGGCGGCTATGCCATGGCCGCGGACATGATCGAGACGCGGCCGTTTGGGCACAGGCTCGATCGATCTCCCATGCGGCGCACGGCGTCGTGGCGTCTGGAAGCCGCTGCGCAAAATTTCAGGAGAGACGAGAACGCCCTGTCGATCATGCCTTCTGCCGCTGGGTGGCGGCCCGCAGGAGATTGTCGCGCAGCCTTGCCACGGCCTGCTGCACCACGGCAAAGTCGTCGCCGAGCCCGGTCGCGTCGACCAGGGATGCGGCGGGGTCCGTTTCAAGAAGACTGCGCCCGGCCGGCGTCAGGCTTACCCGCACCTGCCGTTCGTCGGCGGGATCGCGCTTGCGCTGGAGATAGCCGGTCTGCTCCAGCTTCTTGAGGATCGGCGTCAGCGTATTGGATTCCAGGAAGAGCTTTTCGCCGAGCGCCCCGACGGTCTGATCGTCCTCTTCGGACAGCGCCACCATGGCGATATACTGGGTGTAGGTCAGGCCGAGCGCATCCATGATCGGCTTGTAGGCGCGACCGAAGGCCAGGTTCGCCGAGTAGATCGCAAAGCAGAGAAAATTCGAAAGCTTCTTGCCGCCGGTCTGCGAGGAAGGATCGGAGCTTGTCTTTGTTTCGAATGCGGTCACGGGCATGATCCTTTGAAGGGCCTTTGCTGTTATATAGATCGCATCCGATTAAATCGCAATAGTGGAGTTAGGCGGGCCGCCCGGCGAGGTGACCGCCCGTGGCATGCCCGGCACGCCATCTCCGAGTCGGACGAGAATCGCCTTTCACGCAGACCCGCGCGCGTGGCTGCGAAGCCTGCTACCCTGGCTTGTGACAAAGTCGATCGAGCGCCTCGCGAAGCGCGGTTGCGGCCTGGTTGCGTTCGTCGACAGACATCAGCTCGGGTTCAGCCTCCAGCCTGAGATGCGGCAGCTCGGTTCGAACGGCGCTGCGGGCGGCGACTAGATTGGCCTTCAGATCGAGGACGCGAAAGGTGGCGACGGGATAGGCGATGCCCCTGATCTGGACGTGCCCCAGCTCCACGCAGGCGATCGTGTCCTTCACTTGCGCAAACGTCTCATAAGAAATGAGCACGGCGCCCGGCGGTGCCTCCTGCTCGAGGCGCGAGGCGAGGTTCACGGCGCCGCCGATGATCGTGTAGTCCATCCGATCCTCACTGCCAAAGTTGCCGACAGTGCAGTAGTCGGTGTGGATGCCGATGCGGCATCGCAGCGGTGCTTCAATTCCGATGTCGCGCCAGATTTCGGCAAGTTCGCTCATCCGCTCCTGCATGGCGAGAGCCATCTGCACGCAGGCGAGCGCATCCTCCCTGACGCCGCGGGTCTCCGGATCGCCGAAAAACATCAGGATCGCGTCGCCGACATACTTGTCGATCGTGGCGCCGTGTTCCAAAGCAATCTTCGACATTTCCGTCAGATAGTGATTGATGAGCTGGGTGAGATCCTCGGACTCCATCTTGTCGGTGGTCTCGGTAAAGCCGGCAATATCGGAAAAGCATATTGTCAGCTTCTTCCGCTGGCTGGCGATCCTGACGTCCTGACGGCCGGTGAATATCGAGTTGTATACTTGCGGCGCCAGATACTTCGCCAGCTTGCTCGAGAGCGCCTCGAGCGCTGCGGATTTCTCGGCGAGATTCTGTTCCCGTTGCTTCAGCTCCGTGATGTCCGAATAGACGGCGACGGTGCCGCCGCCGGTGATCCGCCGCTCGCTTATCAGGACCCACCGCCCGTCGCCTCGCCGCTGCACCCACGGTTCGCCGGGATTGCTGTGCCGGGAGAGGCGCTCGGCCACCCATTCCTCGAACCGGCCCTCAGCATCCCTGATGTAGCCGCGCTCAGCGGATCGGCGAATGATGTACTCGAATGTCGTGCCGGGCGTCAGTTCGATCGCAAGGTCGCTATAAAGCAGCTCGCGGTACCGGCTGTTGCTGAGGACGAGCCGGTCCTCCTTGTCGTAGAGAGCAAACCCCTCGGAGATGCTCTCGATGGCATCGACGAGCCGTTGGCGCGCCTCGGCAACCTCGCGCAGGTTTTTTTCCTCGACCTCGACTGCGGTGTCCCGGAACAGCCTGAGCGCCTCGGCCATGCGGCCGATTTCGTCACGGCCCGCGGCAGGCAGCGGCGCACGAAGATTGCCGCCGGCGATTGCGAACATGCCTTGGCTCACCGCTCCCAGACGCGCGAGAAGGCTACGGTCGACATAGAGCCAGACAATCAGAACCGAGCTCAGGAGGCTGAGAAAGGCGGAGCCAAGGACAACTCCCGTGCCGTAGCGCTGGACGACCGCGGCTTCGAGACCGGACGCGGCGATCTCGCGATCTGCCGTGGCGACCAGGTGATCGACGGCAGCGGTGAGATTGCGGGACAGCCGATTGTTTTCGGCCAGAAGCTTTTCGCCCTCAGCCAGGACGGCAAACTCGTCCTGTCGCGCCTTTGGGATGCTGTTGTCACCATCGATCAACGCCTTGAACTCGCCCACCCGCAGTTGAAAGCGGGTCCGTAGCTTCTCGTCGATCTCAGTTGAAACCGTTTCGAGGACGGCGAGCGACCGGCGCAGCGGAAAGAGCATCAACGCAAGATCGCCTGGCGTCGGTGCGTTCGCCAACTTGACCAGAGCGTCGTTGACGGCGGATATCTCCTGGTGTGCCCTCTGCTGGGGGATGTAGGCCGTAATCGCCTCGACCAGGTTGGCAGTCGCCGCCGCGCGTCGGTCTGGGGCGAGCGACGCGTCGGCCGCGACCGTCCTCGATTGCGCAAGTTTGGAATTCATCACTAAGATGCCAGCCGCCAGGAGGCGCTGGCCTGCAATTGTCGTAGCCGACAAGCGGCGTAACAACTCCTCCTTGCGCGCGACCACGGTGAGGCGGGTGGCGACAAGGCCGTCGAGTGCGTCGAGGTTGCGCCGCAGACCAAGCACCGCCGCCTCGATCTCGGCCACCGCCGCCGTGCCAAGCGTGGCGCCCTTGAGCGCGGCAAGCAGTTCTTCGAGGCGCGTCATCTCGACCCCGATCGCAGCCGAGACCTCGTTGTGTCGTGCCTTGCTCGTCGAAGTCAGTACAGACGGCGCAGTTGCCGCGACCCGCTCGGCCTGGCGCGACAGCTGGAGGGACGCCAGCGCCGACGGCACCCGACCCCTGGTTATGCCGTCGACGACCGCTCCTACCTGGAGGAAGGCATAAAGAGCAGCTGCCGTCGCGAGCACCGCGAAGGTGCTGATGCCGAAGAAAGCCAGCAGCAGGCGGCCGCGTATGCCTAGGCGTTCAAGCATCGCAGCGACGCTTAATCTGGACGATCGCGCTGACTTGATCTGCAAAAGATGCCTCAAGCGACGCGTGTGGCTGGCTCCTCCTATTCAACCGGCACATACTCTCCACCCCGCCAGACGTACCACACCCAGCTTTGGTTCGTGAGGTCGCCCTTGTCGTCGAAATCGACCGGGCCGAGCACAGTGTCGAACTCCTGTCCGCGCAGTGTCGTGATGACCGCCGGCAGCTCGAGCGAGGCTGCCTTCTCGACCGCCTGCGCCCAGAGCTGGACGGCAGCGTAGCTCAGCAATGTGTAACCTGCGGGCTCGAAGTTTTCGGCACGGAACCGCTCCACGACCGGGGCCGCTTCGGGGTTTCGCCGTGGGTCCGCGGAGAACGTAAAGCGGGTCCCCTCGGCGGCGGGACCGGCGATTAGGGCAAATTCTTCGGTCGCCAGGGCGTCGCCCGAGATGACCTGAAGCGCGTGGCCGCGGTCGCGTGCAGCACGAGCGATCAGCGCAACCTCGGCATGATACCCGCCGACATATAACGCGGCGATGCCAGCCGCCTGTAACGTAGCGATCTCCGCCGAATAGTCGTTCTTACCAGGGGTGTATGCGTCGTAGACAGATTCGGTCACGCCCCGCTTGTTCAACTGCTTTCTGGTCTCATCGGCGAGCCCCTTACCATAGATCGTGCCGTCGTGAAGGATCGCGATTTTCTTGTCGCCCCATTCATCGGCCAGGTAGTTGCCGGCCACGATCCCCTGCGTATCATCGCGACCTATGACCCGAAAAACGTTGTCACGGCCCTGTTCGGTCAACAGCGGATTGGTCGATCCTGGTGAAATTTGCAGAACTGCCGCCGCCTCGTACACCTTGGATGCCGGGATCGAGGCCCCGGAGCAGTAATGTCCGACGACGAACACCACTCCGTCAGCCACCAGCTTCTGGGCTGCCGCCACGGCCTGCTCGGGCTCGCAGAAATCGTCGACGTTGATGAGCCGCACCTGCTGGCCAAGGACGCCGCCCGCCGCATTGATGTCGGCTACGGCCATCTCTGCCCCACGCTGCCCCTGCTCGCCGATCCAGGCGAGCCGTCCGGTCATCGCGGCCGAAACCCCGATCACTACCTCCGCCTGCGCGGGGCAGATGATTAGGGCCGCGAGCGCGGCGATAGCAATGGTGACCACGCGGTGCATGACTACATCCCAACCTTTAGCTTACGCTAATCCAGCCGGCGCCGACAGTCCTTTCCGCAAGCGCGGATACCTCGGCTGGTTCTGCGGCTGGTTCTGCGGCGCACCCGGCTCTTTTCTGCACGAGCGACCAGGGACCAGGATTCGCCATCTGGCGTTGTGCCGTACGAAATTCCTGACGACTGGCTGAAGCGCTGGCTTGCTGAGCTCTCAACAAAATCGGTGACCGAGCGGTGGTTCCTGCCTCTCACGACAAGCCGAATTGTCCCCCTTTGCAGACCTTCCGGCCTGACCTATGAAGGTCGCCTACGGGTCAACTTGAGCCGTATCGTTGGCGAGCCTGGGCGGCCGCAACGGGTCGAGACGCGACCTTTGCGACATCATTGGCAAATGCCCGGATGCGGCGCGAACCGGCCGCTTCCTTAGCGGCCCGGCTTCAGCTACCCCTCCAGTTCCTCCCGCAGCATCTCCAGCTCCAGCCATTCCTCTTCCATCGTCGTGATCGACGCCCGCAGCTTTTCGAGTTCGGCGGCCAGCGTCGAGAAGCGGGCGGGGTTCTTGGAAAACAGGGTGGGGTCGGCCATTTCCTGTTCGCGCCTGGCGATTTCGAGTTCGGCCTTTTCCATGTCCTTCGGCAGGTTTTCCAGCGCGAATTTCTGCTTGAAGGAGAGTTTTCCCCTGGCGGTCTTCGGGGCGGCGGAGGAGTTGCCGTTGTCGGCGGACCTGGCTTTCTCGGCCTTCTCAGTGCGCTTCTTTTCCTCCTGGGCGCCCTTGCGCTGCGCCATCATGTCGGAATAGCCGCCGGCATATTCGATCCAGCGGCCGTCGGGGGCGTCCGGATTGGCGGGGGCGATGGTCGAGGTGACGGTGCGGTCGAGGAAATCGCGGTCGTGGGACACGAGGATGACGGTGCCGGAGAAGCCGGCGACGATTTCCTGCAAGAGGTCCAGCGTCTCGATGTCGAGGTCGTTGGTCGGTTCGTCGAGGATCAGCAGGTTGGTCGGGCGCGAGAGGATGCGGGCGAGCATCAGCCGGGCGCGCTCGCCGCCGGAAAGATTCCTGATCGGCGTGCGGGCCTGCTCCGGCTGGAACAGGAATTCCTTCATGTAGCCGGTGACATGGCGCTGCTCGCCGTTGACAAGCAGGTTTTCGCCGCGCCCGTCGGTCAGGTAATGCGCCAGCGTTTCCTCGAGGTTCAGGTCCTCGCGACGCTGGTCGAGCGTGGCGATTTCGAGATTGGTGCCGAGCTTCACCGTGCCGTCGTCCGGCTCGATCTGGCCGGTCAGCATCTTCAGAAGCGTCGTCTTGCCGGCGCCGTTCGGGCCGACGAGGCCGATGCAGTCGCCGCGATGGACGCGGATCGAGAAGGGGGCAACGATGGCGCGGTCGCCATAGGCCTTGGTGATTTTTTCCGCCTCGATCACCAGCTTGCCGGATTCGCGCGCGTCGGAGACCGTCGCATGCACCGAGCCTTGCGGGCCGGAATGGCCGCGATGTTTCGCGCGCAGATCCTGCAGCGCCCCGAGGCGGCGCATGTTGCGCTTGCGCCTTGCGGTGACGCCGTAGCGCAGCCAGTGCTCCTCGCGCTCGATTTCCTTGCCGAGCTTGTGCTGTTCGATCTCTTCCTCTTCCAGCACCTTGTCGCGCCAGGCCTCGAAAAAGGCAAAGCCCTGGTTGAGGCGGCGCGACTGGCCGCGATCGAGCCAGACCGTGGCGGTCGAGACCTTTTCGAGGAAGCGGCGGTCGTGCGAGATCAGGATCAGGGCCGAGCGGCTTTTCAAAAGCTCGCCTTCCAGCCATTCGATTGTGGGAAGGTCGAGATGGTTGGTCGGTTCGTCGAGCATCAGGATATCCGGTTCCGGCGCCATGACGCGGGCAAGGGCGGCGCGGCGGGCTTCGCCGCCCGACAGTTGCGTCGGGTCCTCGTCGCCGGTCAGCCCGAGATGCGAGAGCAGATAGGCGACGCGGTAGGGGTCGTCGCTCGGCCCGAGACCGGCCTCGGCGTAGGCGCGAACCGTGTCAAAACCCTCGAAATCCGGTGCCTGGTGCAGATAGCGGACGGTGACCGACGGATGGCGGAACACCTCGCCGGTCTGTGGCTCGGCAAGGCCGGCGGCGATCTTCATCAGCGTCGATTTGCCCGAGCCGTTGCGGCCGACGAGGCAGATGCGGTCGCCGGGCTCGACCTGCAGGTTGGCGCCGGCAAGCAGCGGCGTGCCGCCGAAGGAGAGGAAGATGTCGTCGAGTTTCAGAATGGGCGGCGCCACGGTCAGGCTCCCGAAAGATCATAGGGTCGGGCAAGGATGATCGCCCGGCCGGAGGAAAGGGTGAAGCGGACGGTGCCTTCGGCGACATTGGAAATCGTGCGCGAGGAACCGAACGGCAGATGGAAATCCGTGAGCGGATAACGGGCGCCTTCGATGGAGAGGCCGCTCAGCGTATCGAGGCCGAGAATGGAAAACAGGCTGCCCTTCGGCAGGTCGATGTCGCGGGTGCCCGGCAGCAGCGGATAGGCCTCTTCCTCGCCGGAGGTGAGCAGCACGTCGAGGCCGTCCTCGGCCAGCTTGATGGCGTAGAGCAGATGCATGAAGGCATGGTCGCTGCGTTCGCCGCCGAGCGCGCCGGCAAAGACCAGGCGTTTGCCCCCCCGCGCCAGGGCTTCCGCCGTGGCGATCTCGCCGTCGGTCTCATTCTTGGCGGCGGGGTAGGGCTCGCGGACGACATCCGGCCATTCGTCGATCAGCGTCTGCGGAGCGGAATCGAAATCGCCGACCCAGAGCTCCGGCGTTAGGCCCAGCATCTTCGCATGCCGCATGCCGCCATCGGCGGCGATGACGCGCGCGCCTTTCAGATGGCCGGTCAGGCGATCCGTCGGCGTCAGCGCGCCACCCATCAAGATTACAAAAGCCTGTTTGTTCATGGCGCAAGGCCATAGCTTAAACAGGGGCCGAAGGGGAAGAGGCAGCTCGCGCATTTGCTGGGCGACCGCTTGGAGTCCCTGAGGCGCATCGTGTCGACGCGGGGTTCACAGTATACGGAAGTGGCCTTTTAACCCCCTTCTGCCCTGTCGGGCATCTCCCCCTCAAGGGGGAGATCGGCGCGGGGCTGGCCTCTCGCTTCCGATCTCCCACTTGAGGGGGAGATGTCACGAAGTGACAGAGGGGGGTGCTTTCAAAACCGTCGTGTACTGCGACGGACTCTCATGCGCCGGATGCCCGGTTGTCGTCATGCCCGGCGTTTTCGCGGTTTTGATGGATGCGCTCCATGCCGGTGACGAACTTGTCGAAGAGGACGGAAAAGGCCGCCACCTCCTCCTCCGGCCAGTCGGCAAGGATGGTTTCGATCACCGCGCGTTTGACCGCCTGCACCTCGAGCATCAGCTTTTTCCCGAGGTCGGTCATGACGACGATGATGCGGCGGGCATCGGCCTGCGAGGCTTCCCGCCGCAGGACGCCGCGCGCCACCATGTCTGCGACGATGCGGCTGGCGCGCGAGGGGTCGATGCGCATCAGCTCGGCGATCGTCCCGACCGTGACCTCGTCATCGGGCTCGGCTCGCCTGACGGCATCGAGAACGTCGAGATGCGAGATTTCGAACCCCGGCGCGACCTTGTCAATCGCCAGCCGGGCGAGAACGCGCCGGCCGACTAAGAGCCGCCAGCGGCCCATCGTGCGGCCGATCGAGGCTCGGATTTCCTGCGGGTCCTCGTTGCCGTCCGTCGGGTTGTTGGTGAGCGCTGCCTGTTTCATGGCTTGATCATAACAAGGTTTCGGGCGTCCGGACAATCGCGGAAGTGAGATTCGCATAAATATGCCATTGACAAATATATGCTAACAGCACATGAAATTCTTCACCGCAACTGGAACCCACATCATGGACATGCACGCCGCCCCGGCGCCGCTCGTTTCGAGCCACGCGCTGCGCCTGACGCTTTTCTTCTTCCTGATGACCGCGCTGTTCATGGCAACGCTGGACAACCAGATCGTCGCGACGGCGCTGCCGACCATCGTCGGCGAGTTCGGCGAGATGGAGCGCTTCGGCTGGCTCGGCTCGGCCTATCTGCTGGCCACCTGCGCGGTCATGCCGCTCTACGGCAAGCTCGGCGACCTGTACGGCCGCAAATATGTGATGCTTGCGGCGGTGACGATCTTCACGCTGGGCTCGGTCGCCTGCGGTCTGGCCGTGTCGATGAACACGCTGATTGCCGCCCGCGTGCTGCAGGGGCTTGGCGGCGGCGGCATCATGGTGTCGATCTTCTCCATCACCGCCGACCTTTTCGAGCCGCGCGAGAGGGCCCGCTACCAGAGCTATTCCAGTCTGGTGCTGATGGCGTCCGGGGCCGTCGGCCCGGTGCTCGGCGGGACGATGAGCGACCTGTTCGGCTGGCGGTCGATCTTTCTGGTCAATATCCCGATCGGTCTGATCGTGCTTGCCGGCCTGTTTTTCTTCCTGCCCTTCCGGCGCCCGACGCGTCAACCGACGATCGATTATGCGGGCGCGCTTCTGCTTGCGGGCGCGGTCACCAGTGTCGTGCTTCTGGGTGACGGCGCGGAACTGTTCGGTTCGCTGTTTTCGCTTGGGAGCCTTGCCGTTATTGCCGCCGGTGTGCTTTGCGTGATCGCCTGGGTGCTGGTCGAACGGCGTGCACCGGAGCCGATCGTGCCGCTGACCCTGTTCCGCAACCCGACCTTCAGCCTGATGCTGGTGATTTCGCTCGCAAGCGGCGCCGTCGGCATCGGCATGGTCAATTATTTCGCGCTGTTCCTGCAGACGACGACGGGCCTCACGCCGTCGGTGGCCGGACTGCTGTTCATCCTGCTGACGGGCGGCATCGTCGCCGGCTCTTTGACGGCAGGGCGGCTGATATCGCTCTTTGGGCGCTACAAGCCGTTTGCGATCACCAGCGCCAGCCTGACGGCCCTGGCCTTGCTGATGTTCACGCAGATCCAGCCCGGTACGCCGCTCTTCATCATCGGCGCCGTCATGACGCTGCACGGCATTGGCATCGGCTTCGGCCAGCAAGTGCCCGTCATCGGCGTCCAAAACATTGCCTTGCGCGGCGATGTCGGCGCGGCGACCGGCGCGGTCACCCTGTCGCGCATGGCCGGCGCCTCGATCGCCATCTCGATCTATGGCGCGACGATCGCCGCCGGGCTGGCACGCGGTGCGGCCTCGATCCCGGGCGTCGAGGACATCGAAAAGCTGACGCCGCTGATGCTGTCGGCGCTGCCTGCGGAAACCCGCCGGCTCGTCGCCGAAAGCTATACGGCCGCCTTCCAGCCGCTGTTCCTGACGGCCGTCGGCATGACGCTGGTCACGCTCGTCTCGGCGATCAGCCTCAAATCCGTCCGCCTGCCGCAAAAGCCGGCGGCGTGAGACCCTCACCCGATCCGCAGGTGATGGGAGGCCGGACTTCCACCGGCTGGCACTGTTCGCCTGGTCATTCGGCTCTCATTGATCCGCGAAGCGATCGGGCCGAGCTGCTGAAGCGCTAGACAGAAAAAGCGGGTGACGAATAAACTTCCCCGCTTTTGAACTCGAACCGAGGGGCAGCCTCGGGTTTTTCTTTGCCCCTCTACTCCCTCCCAAGGCGGCCGGGACGGAGGCTGTTAGAAGGCAGAAATTCACTGTTGTGGCACGTCGTTTGCCGTTCGCTCCCAAACTCGCTGCAGATCAGAAGCAAAGACCTTATTACCATCGCGCACGATTCGACCTCGCTCGATAGTCTTAATCACGGGCTTCCCCTTAAGTTCTTGAATAAATAACTCTATCGCCGCTTCAGAGGGCTTGGGCCGGACGATTGGGTATACTTGCATGGCTGTGGTGGAAATTGTCGTGCACTCAAATTTATACTGGCTTCCGGGGTCTGCTCTCGCCACGATTGCAACATCGCCCATGGCATGTATTCTTAATCCGTCCTCCCGAACGTCTACTGTCACTATAGTGTCAATGTCTAGCTGACCTATAAGGCCAGCCTCACGGGCTTTCTGCATCATCATAAATGTTTCGCCTGATACTTCCCCGATGAGGGCCCCATTAATATCTACAACCCTTGAAAGCAAAGCCTCCGCGGCTAGCGCCGTTTCTTTGTCTAAGACAGACAAAAACTGCAATGTCTTCAGTGAGAATGCGTTTGGTTTTCTGATTTCACCGGCCAATACGCGTGCCCAAGTCTCCCTCAACTCTTCGGAACTTGCTTTCGCCGCGTGCTGCTCGAACACATTCAGCCAATCATCCGACGGTCCCTCGCTTCCCGGCTGGGCTGGTTCTTCAGATAGCTGTTCGACCACTTTGACAGCCACGGCCTCTCGGTTTTCCTGCTCCCTAAAGGCGCGGCCAAGAAGATTGTCCAAGCCTCGGCCAAGTAGCCTTTCATCTTGAATACCGAGCTCCGCGGCTTTTTCGCTAAGGACTTGCATCACCTTCGATCGAGCCTCCGTTTCATCGCGGATAGTCTGAGCTTTTTGCTCAAGCCAAGCCGCTGGGATTTCAACTGCGGCGCCAACCAGCCGGCTAATCGCCTTGCCGGCTGGGCCTGCTATAAGTTGAGGTAAACCGCCCTCTGCGACGCCAGCCAACGCGTCCTTCCAGGTAGTTGGCAAATTTTGCTGCTCGTCTCCGGTCATCTCTATCTCCCCCTAAAGGGAAGATCAAAGCATGATTCTCCGAAAACGCGAGTCCTTATCGGTGATGACTCGACTCTCCCCCGCGTTCCGGGTGCTGGGCCTAAGTACAGATAGACAACCTCTGTCGAACCGTGAGAGCCTGCCTCGGCAATGCACTTACGCCTGCAATATCGCGGCTCATGTAGTCGCAGCCGATATAGTCGATCGTGTATTCCGCTGGTGGCTCTCCCTGCTTTCCCCCATAGGGAAGGGCCCGACCGCGCAAGAGGCAGCCCCCGGCGTTTCCCTCGCCCCTCTTGCCAAGCATTTCACTCAAGTCTAAATCTCCTTCTGCTCTAACGGGGTGCCGTTTGTCCTACCTGGACGATCGGCTGAGAGGCTTCAAACAGCCAACCCGCGGAACCTGATCCGGTTTGCACCGGCGGAGGGATTAGACGGCACATTTCAGCGCCCTATTCCCCATCCACTTGGATTTAAAGGAGGCGCTGATGCGCACGGCATTGATTTCCCTGATTGCGGCCCTTGCCGCCCTGACGCCGCCTGTCGCGGTCTCCGCGCAAGACAAGACGCTGACCGTCTACACCTATGAAAGCTTCACCAGCGAATGGGGACCAGCGGCCAAGGTCGCCGAGGCCTTCGAAAAGACCTGCCAATGCAAGGTCGAGTATGTCAGCGTTGCCGACGGCGTCGAGCTTTTGACCCGGCTGAAGCTCGAGGGGGCCGCCTCCAAGGCCGATATCGTTCTCGGTCTCGACACCAATCTCGTCTCCGAAGCCAAGGCGACCGGCTTTTTCGCGCCGCACGGTGTCGATACGTCCGCCGTCAAGGTTCCCGGCGGCTTTTCCGACGACGTCTTCGTTCCCTATGATTACGGCCATTTCGCCGTGATCTATGACACTGAGACACTGAAGGAACCGCCGAAGAGCCTGAAGGAACTGGTGGAGGGCGATCCGAGCCAGAAGATCGTCATCGAGGACCCGCGCACCTCGACGCCGGGCCTTGGCCTGCTGCTGTGGGTCAAATCGGTCTATGGCGATCAGGCCGGTGCCGCCTGGGCCAAGCTCAAGGATCGCGTCCTGACGGTAACGCCCGGCTGGTCGGAGGCTTACGGCCTGTTCACCAAGGGCGAGGCGCCAATGGTGCTGTCCTATACCACCTCGCCCGCCTATCACATGGTCGCGGAAGGAACCGACCGCTATCAGGCGGCCGCCTTCTCGGAAGGCCATTACATCCAGATCGAAGTGGCCGGCATGACGAAAAGCGCCAAGGACCCGGCTCTTGCCAAGGACTTCCTTTCCTTCGTCACCGGGCCGGAGTTCCAGTCGATCATTCCGACGACCAACTGGATGATGCCCGTCGCCGCGACCAAGGAGCCGCTGCCGGAAGCCTTCGGCAAGCTGGTCAATCCGCAAAAGACTTATCTGATGTCTTCCGACGAGGTTGCCGCCAACCGCAAGGCCTGGATCGACGAATGGCTCGCCGCCATGAGCAAGAACTGAGTTTCGATTGCCCGGCGGTCTTGAAAAGCGTCTGACCTTGGCTGCCGGGGCGCTCTGCCTCGGCGGTATCGTCCTGTTCGTCTGTCTCGCCGCCTATGCCCTGCTTGCCTTCGATGCGCCGGGTACATCCGGGCAAGGCGGTCTCTTCGACGCCTATATCTGGCGTGTGATGCGGTTCACGCTGCTGCAGGCCTCGCTCTCGACATTCCTGTCGATCGTGCTCGCCATTCCCGTTGCCCGTGCTTTGGCGCGGCAACCGTCCTTTCCCGGCCGCGTCTGGATCATTCGGCTGTTGGCGTTGCCGCTCGGCCTGCCGGCGCTGGTTGCGGCGCTGGGTCTGATCGGCATCTGGGGGCGGCAGGGCATACTCAACACAGCCTTCGCCTGGCTGGGGCTGGATCAGCCGATCAGCATCTACGGACTTTCCGGAATCCTGCTGGCGCATGTCTTTTTCAACCTGCCGCTTGCCGCGCGGTTGATGCTCGGCGGACTGGATCGTATCCCCGGCGAATATTGGCTGGTCGGCGCCAATCTCGGCATGCGGCCGCTTTCGATCTTCCGCTTTGTTGAATGGCCGGCCATTCGCGGTCTGCTTCCGGGCATCGCCGGCCTCATCTTCATGCTCTGCGTCACCAGTTTCACCCTGGTCTTGACGCTCGGCGGCGGGCCGGCGGCGAGTACCATCGAGGTGGCGATCTATCAGGCGCTGCGCTTCGATTTCGATCCGCCGCGTGCGATCGCCCTGTCGTTGCTGCAAATCGCTCTTACCGCGGTCTTGCTGGTGGCGATGCGCCTTTTGACGCCGAGAGCCGAGGAAGGTCATGGCGGCGGTCGCGAGGTCAGGCGCTTCGATGGCCGAAATCTCTCGGGCAGGGTGGGCGACGGCTTGGCAATCGCGCTCGCCGTGCTGTTCCTTGCACTGCCGCTCGGTTCCGTCATCGCCTCCGGTCTGCGGGCCGATCTCTGGAAGCTCGTGGGCGATCCGATGGCGCAGCAGGCCCTGTTCACCAGCCTTGTCATAGCACTTGTGTCAGGCACGCTCTGCGTCGCGGCGACGGCGCTGATGATCCGTTCGCGGCAGATCGCGCTCGCGCCGAGACACCCACCGAAGCTCCATCGCGGTTTTGCCAGCTTTATTTCGATGAGCGCGTCTCTGGTGCTGCTCGTGCCGCCGGTGGTTCTGGGCGCAGGATGGTTCCTGCTTCTGCGGCCGCTCGGCGATGTCGCCGCCTTTGCGCCGCTGCTGGTCATCCTGATCAACATGCTGATGGCGCTGCCCTTCGTCTATCGCGTGCTGGAGCCGGCCATGGTCACCCATTCTGCCCGCACCGGCAGGCTTGCGGCAAGCCTTGGGCTCGGCGGCTGGCATCGGCTGCGGTTCGTCGATTGGCCGGTCCTGCGCAAGCCGCTCTTGATGGCGCTGTCCTTTGCCTGTGCGCTGTCGCTTGGCGATCTCGGCGCGGTTGCTCTGTTCGGCTCGCAGGATATGGTCACGCTGCCCTGGCTGCTCTATAGCCGCATGGGCAGCTATCGCTCCACCGACGCGGCGGGGCTTGCGCTGTTTCTCGGCCTCGTCTGCCTCGTGCTGACCATTGCCGGCACACCATCTGCGGGCAAGAATGACCAGGGGAGCAAAGATGCCGCCGCTTGAAACGGAGACTGCCATTCGTCTCGGCGGCGTGAGCGTGCGGTTCGGCAAGACGGAACTGCGCTTCGATTGCGCCATCAAGAAAGGCGAAATCGTTGCCGTCACCGGCGCCTCCGGCTCCGGCAAGTCGACCCTCCTCAATATTGTCGCCGGTTTCGAGATGCCGGACGCGGGCACTGTCGAAATCCTTGGAGAAAATGTTACCCGCCGCGATCCGGCAGAGCGGCCGGTCTCGGTGATCTTCCAGGAACATAATTTGTTTTCGCATCTCGATGTCGCCACCAATATCGGGCTCGGCATCGATCCGGCCCTGAGACTGGGTGTGAAAGACCGTGGAAAGCTTGCCGCAGCGCTCATGCGCGTCGGGCTCGACGGCTTCGGCAAGCGGCTGCCGCCGACGCTGTCGGGCGGCGAGCGTCAGCGGGTGGCACTGGCGCGCGCCTTGGTCCGGCGCAAACCCGTCCTTCTTCTTGACGAACCCTTCGCGGCGCTCGATCCGGGCCTACGCTCTGGCATGACCAGCCTGCTCATCGATCTGCACCGGCAGGAGGGCAATACGATGTTGATCGTCACGCACCATCCGGATGACGTGCGGGCGCTGGCCGACAGCGTGATCTTCCTCGACGAGGGCCGCGTCCTGCTGCACGAATCCAAGGCGCAATTCCTCGACCACACCGATATTCCGGCTGTTGCGCGTTTTCTCGGAAAATGAGCATCGCCTGCGATGCTTGCCACAATTTGAACGTTGGCCTATGCGACGGCCAAGCTCGAAATCCCCGCAGCGACCATCTTCGCGTGTCCGTTGCAGGGATATCACGGGGCAACTATTTCTATGGGCATATGCTAGGCACGCGTGGCGCGAATGGGTTACAGCAGTCCTATTGCTGCAACGGTCGCCTGACCTATGTACACGGCTGTAAAGAATACCGAATTTCCGTGGGGGCGGACCACGGAAATATTTGCGGGGCTGGCCTGAAAGACTGGAAACGAGCTGAGGCATGAACAGAACGACAGGCACGGATCCGCAGTCTCCGGAGAAAAGCTTCGGCGTGTCCTTGCGTGCCGCAAGCGCGCTCGCCGGTATCGTGCTTCTCTCCAGCTGTCAGTCGGTGATCGAACAGACCTATGAGCCGAAGGTCGCCCCGTCCTCGACACCACAAATTGTCGAGGAGGTGCAGAAGAACGATCCGCGCGCCCAGGTTGGCGCCCGCGAGCATCCGCGCATCGTCGCAAGCTATGGCGGGGAATACAAGGACGAAAGGACCGAGCGTCTGGTTGCCCGGATCACCGGCGCGTTGACGGCGGTGTCGGAAAATCCGAACCAGTCCTACCGCATCACCATCCTGAATTCGCCTGCGATCAATGCCTTTGCGCTGCCCGGCGGCTATCTTTACGTCACGCGCGGCCTTTTGGCGCTCGCCGATGATGCGTCGGAAGTGGCAGCGGTGCTGTCGCACGAGATGGCGCACGTGACGGCCAACCACGGTATCGAGCGGCAGCAGCGCGAGGAGGCGGAGGTCATCGCCAGCCGCGTTGTCTCCGAAGTGCTCTCCAGCGATCTCGCCGGCAAGCAGGCGCTGGCGCGCGGCAAGCTGCGGCTGGCGGCGTTCTCGCGAAACCAGGAACTGCAGGCCGACGTGATCGGCGTGCGCATGCTCGGTGAAGCCGGATACGATCCCTATTCCGCCGCCCGTTTCCTCGATGCGATGGCCGCCTATAGCCGCTTTTCCTCGGTCGATCCCGACAGCGACCAGAGCCTCGACTTCCTGTCGAGCCACCCGAGCGCGCCGCAGCGCGTCGATCTTGCCCGCCGCCACGCGCGGGCTTTCGGCGCGGAAGGAACCGTCGGCGATCGCGGCCGCGACTATTATCTCGCCGGCATCGAAGGGCTGCTCTACGGCGACAGCCCGCAGGAAGGCTACGTCCGCGGCCAGACGTTCCTGCATGGCAAGCTCGGCATTCGTTTCGACGTGCCGGCCGGCTTCCAGATCGACAACAAGGCGGAAGCGGTGCTGGCGACCGGACCGGGCGAGGTTGCCATCCGCTTCGATGGCGTTGCCGATACGCAGCGCCGCAGCCTGACCGACTATATCGCCAGCGGCTGGGTCACCGGCCTGCAGCCCGACACCATCCGGCCGATCACCATCAACGGCCTTGAGGCCGCGACCGCGCGTGCCTCGGCCGAGCGCTGGGATTTCGACGTCACGGTGATCCGCATCGATACGCAGATCTACCGTTTCCTGACGGCGGTGCCGAAGGGTGCGCCGAGCCTCGAGCCGACGGCCGAAGTCCTGCGGGCCTCCTTCCGCCGCATGACGCCGCAGGAAGCGGCCGCGCTGAAGCCGCTGCGCATTCGCGTCGTAACGGCCAAGCCCGGCGATACGCTGGCAACGCTCTCGGCACGGATGATGGGCACGGACCGCAAGCTCGACCTCTTCCGCCTCATCAACGCGATGCAGGTGACCTCGACCGTCAAGCCGGGTGACAGGGTCAAGATCATTTCGGAATAAGACCAGAAAGAGCGGCGCTGGACGTCTGATCCAGTTACCGAAGGCGCCGATCAATCGGGATGGTGAGGGACCAGGCGCTTGGCCGGCGAACGCGAAGCCGAGGCAAAGGCCCCGCGCAGGCAGGCGGATCCCCCGGGGTCGGATAACGCGGGTCGCCCCAGCGATCATTGTAGATGTCCTTGAACAGGCAGGCTATCGGGATCATGGCTTTCTCCATATTGAATCGATTCAATATTTATGCGATGAAGTTTTGAACCGATTCAAAATCTACCCCCTCACAGGGAAATGTCAAGGGATTTGAATCGATACAATCTTCTGATAGGTTGAGGCTGGTTCGCGTGGCGCAGGAGCTATTTTGACAAAAGGGCATGTAAGACTGGCTGACGTCGCCAAGGCGGCCGGCGTATCACAGGGGACGGCGTCGAATGTTTTCAGCCGGCCAGAGGTGGTTCGCGAAGAGGTGCGGGAGCGTGTTCTCGAGGTCGCACGAGAGCTCGGCTACAATGGACCGGACATGAAGGGGCGCTTGCTGCGGGCCGGGCGGGTCAACGCCATCGGCGTTGCCGCGATCGAGCCGCTGGCGTATTTCTTTGACGATCCGTGGGCGCGGGCGGTGATGACGAACATTGCGGCGGTGTGCGACGCGACCGGCACCGGCATCGCGCTGGTGTCGGCGCAGAACCAGCAAAAACTGGCCTGGAACATCAATAGCGCGCTTGTCGACGGTTTCATCCTGTTATGCGTGGAAGGCGGGGAAAAGCTCGTCGAGCTGACAAGACGGCGGCAGCTGCCGTTCATCGCCCTGGCCTTCGATGACGGAGACGCTTCGATCCCGACGATCGGAATTGACAATACCGCGGGCGCCGCCGCGGCAGCGCGCCACCTGGCGGAGCTCGGGCACCGGCGGTTCGCCATACTGGCCATAGGACATTCTGATGATCATGTCGGGGCGGTAACGCCCGAGCAGGCAATTCGGTCCTTGAAATCGACTTCGCGCGATCGTGCACGCGGCTATTGGCAGGCATTGGCGGAATTCGGCATCGAGCGCGAAAACGTGCCCGTGCACGGTACGCGTAACGACAAATCGAGCGTCGATGCGGCGCTCGAGACCCTGTTTGCAACGCCGGAGCCACCAACGGCGATCCTGGCGATGTCCGACCGCATTGCTCTCTTTGCCATGCAATGGCTTGCCGGACATGGCTTCGCGGTGCCAGGCGACGTGTCCGTCGTCGGCTTCGACGGCGTGCCCGAAGCCGCAACGGCCAAGCCGGGACTGACGACCATTGCACAACCGCTTGAAGAGATTGCGCGCAGGGCGGCAAGCGCCATCCTTGATGACGCATTACCTAACGCGCAGGAAACGCTCGGCGTGACGCTGGTCATCCGAGGCAGCACCGCGCGCCCACGGTTATAGTAGATTTCGCGGGTCGCGACTTTGACCCGAATGCCGCACTTCGGTGCCTGGCGCTGGACGTCCTGTGTTACCGCTCAGTGCGGCAGCGTTGCCAGTACCGGTGCTTCCGCGACGAGCGCGATCCGCAATTTTTCCAGCGCCCGGGTTTCGATCTGGCGGACGCGTTCCTTCGAGATGCCGAGATCGGCGCCCAGCTCTTCGAGCGTGGTGCTGTCTTCCGAAAGGCGGCGGGCGCGGATGATCTTCATTTCCCGCTCGTTCAGCTGGCAAAGCGCGTGGCTGAGCCAGATGCGCCGCCGCTCCTGATCGATTATCTCGGAGACCTGCTCGTCCGGCAGCGGCGCGTCGCAGGCGAGAAGATCGAGCCGTTCGCCGCTGTCGCTATCACCTTGCGAGATCGGCGCCTGCAGCGAGGCATCGTTGCTGGACAGGCGGGCATCCATGGTCTGCACGTCGGCAAGGCTGACGCCGAGTGCCGAGGCGATTTCCTCGTGCACGGCGCGGGCCGTCAGTTGCCGGTCGCCCTGGGCGAGCTTGGCGCGCAGGCGGCGCAGATTGAAGAACAAAGCCTTTTGCGCCGAAGACGTGCCGCCGCGCACGATCGACCAGTTGCGCAGAACATAGTCCTGCATCGAGGCGCGGATCCACCAGCTGGCATAGGTCGAGAACCGCACCTCGCGGCTCGGCTCGAAGCGGGCAGCGGCTTCCAGGAGGCCAATATGTCCCTCCTGCACCAGATCGCTCATCGGCAGGCCGAAATTGCGGAATTTCGATGCCATCGAGATGACCAGCCGCATATGGGCCATGGCGATCTTGTTGCGGGCCTCCTGATCGTGATGGTCCTTCCACGCCAGCGCCAGCGCCTGTTCCTCATCTCTCTCGAGATAGGGAGCCGCCATGGCGATCTTGATCATGCGCCTGTCTGCTGAGAGGTTTTTCATCGGCTACTCCATGACGGGCACACGGGGTGTGCCGCTGAACGATAAGTCGATCGTGTTTCGGGATTTCCGCTGCCTAAGCTTGACCAGCATTCGAACCGCCCTACTTCCCTGCCTAGAAGCCGAGGCCGGAAGAGAGGCCGCGGTGGCAGTCCCGACCCGCAACGACACGCGCAGGTCCAGACTGAACGTGCCTCAACGCGCGGGGAACGAATAAGTTCCATGCTGCACTGCCGTATTTTGCGGCCGTGTGCGTTTTTTTGCGTGTGAACCTCCCAAAAATTCAAAACGGATGCCGCGCCGGTCCAGGTGTCTCGCGCATGCCGCGGCAATGGCGGCGCCCAGGGGCAGGACGCGTCATTTGTTGTGCGCCGCATTTTTTGCCGCTTGCCGGAAAAGTTAAAAAAGCGTTAACTTTTGATGGTCGTCCCCATAAGTTGCCTGTGAGTTAGTTAAAGACAGGGCTTCGGCGGGATTCCTGTTTGCATGGCACCGGTCTAGAGTTGCGTTATGAAAACACTATCCATCGAGGTGCGGCCGGGTGAGCCGAGGGACGCAATGTCCATCTCGGACGTGCACCGCGTCTCCTGGCTTCAGGCCTATGGCGGGCTCATTCCGCACAAGCCGCTGAACCAGATGGTCGACCGGCGCGATCATACGTGGTGGCGCAAGGCGACGCGGGGGCCTTCAACACTTCTCGTCATCGAGGTGGCCGGCGTGATTGCCGGTTATGCGACGCTCGGTCTCAATCGCGCCCGCGCCCTGCCGCAGGAAGGCGAGGTCTACGAGATCTACCTGCGTCCCGAATATCAGGGCATCGGGCTCGGCCGGATCCTGTTCGGCGAGGCGAAGAACCTCCTGAAATCCCTCGGCTGCCAGGGCCTCGTCGTCTGGTGCCTGGAAGACAGCCATCACGCCGACCATTTCTTCCGCATGGCCGGCGGCCGCGATATCTGCGAGGGCGTGGAAGATTTCGGCGGCAAGAGCCTCAAGAAGATCGGCTACGTCTGGGATTGAGTTGCGGCTCTCCTATTCGGGGAAATAGCGCGTCGGATCAGCCGCCCGCGGACCCCGGACGCCGGTAAAATCGGCCTTGTCCTTGCCACAGATGAACCCGCCGGTCTTCGTGTCGGCGATCTGCCGGGCCAGTATGTTGGGATCCGGATTGGCAAGCGCATCGACGTAGCCGGCGACGCACCCCTTTCCGTCCTCGCCTGCCACTTTCGAGACGACCAGCACCTGACCCTTGAGCTTCGGCGCCGGTTCGCCGGTGGCCGGATCGGCATTTTCGATGAACCAGCGCAGAATGGTCGCCACCGGCTTGCCGTCCGGGCCGATCCGCCACTCGATCTTTCGTCCGGCATGGTTGAACGGGCCGAAACTTTCGAAAACGCCGTCGATATAGGCCTGATTCACGTGACCGTAGAGGATGCTCTGCCGCAGGTCGCCTTCCTTGTAGTAGACCGCGTAGTCCATCAGCCCCTTGCATTGCAGCGAAATGCCGCCGCCCTCGGCGTCTTCCGGCGACAGCGTTTTGCAGTGATCCGTGTCGAAATCGGTATAGGTGCTGTCATTGGCCCGGGCGGCGGATGGGGCTGCTGCCAGGAGAAGGATCAGCGGAATTGTGCCTGCGTGCGATATCATGAGCGCTCCTCATACCGGGGACGTTCCGGCACCCGCGATTGTTCGTTCAAACCTCGCATTTTTCCGCTCATGACGAAAGTAATGTTGCGCCGCGGCATGTTTACCGTTATCGGACTCGCCAGCCAAACTCAGACCCCTGGGAGAAAACATGCGTATTGATGCAATTTCCATCGGCAAGAATCCGCCTGAAGATATCAACGTGATCGTCGAGGTTCCGGTTGGCGGCCATCCGATCAAGTACGAGATGGACAAGGAAGCCGGCACGCTGGTGGTCGACCGTTTCCTCTATACGCCGATGACCTATCCGGGCAATTACGGCTTCGTTCCGCATACGCTGTCGGATGACGGCGACCCGATCGACGTTCTGATCGCCTCGACCCGTCCGCTGGTTCCAGGCTGCGTCATCAATGTCCGCCCGATCGGCGTGATGATGATGGAAGACAATTCCGGCAAGGACGAAAAGGTCATTGCCGTGCCGAATTATCACCTCACCAAGCGCTACGACAAGGTGAAGGACTATACCGACCTGCCGGAAATCACCCTGCAGCAGATCGAGCATTTCTTCGAGCACTACAAGGACCTGGAGCCCGGCAAGTGGGTGAAGATCTACGGCTGGAAGGATGCGTCCGTCGCCAAGCAGTTGATCGTCGAAGCCATCGAGCGTGCCAAGACGGCGAAGTAAGCGACAGCTGAACAGCGCACGCTTCCCAAATGAAAACCTCCGGATCGGGTCGCAATCCGGAGGTTTTTTGTTGCCTATGGGAACCCGCAGGTTTGACCCAATGTCAGCTGAGCAGGGCTGCGGCCACGGTCGTGTTCAGGAAATACCAGATGAAATAGAGGATGACCAAAACCACCAGCGGCGACAGATCGACACCGCCCATGTCCGGCAGCATCCGGCGGATCGGCCGGTAGAGCGGCTCGGTCAGCTGGTAGAGCGAACGGCCGATCATGTTGATGGCGTTGTTGTTCACATTGATCACGTTGAATGCGTAGAGCCAGGAAAAGATGGCCGAGGCGATGACCAGGAACCACGCAATGTTGATGATGAAATTCAGGGTCGCAATAACAGCAAGCATGCCGGTCTCCAATTCGTTGTTGACAGACATGTAGACATTGACGACTAAACCGGCAAGTCCGTGCTTCGTGCGGGGCTAAACATGTTTAATACGGCAGGGTTATTATTCCGGCCGCCATCGGAAAGATCGCCGCATGTCCGCCATAAACGGTGCAGACCGGTTCGCCGCGTTCCGGCATGTCTCCTACGCCCGTTTCTTCTTCGCCCGCTTCCTCGCATCCTTCGCCATCCAGATCGTCAGTGTCTCGGTCGGCTGGCAGATGTACGCGCAGACGCAGAACACGCTCTATCTCGGCCTGATCGGCCTCTTCCAGTTCCTGCCGTCGCTCGTTCTCATCCTGGTAACGGGCTCGGTCGCCGATCGTCACAGCCGGCGGGCCATCGTTTCCATCTGCATGATCATCAGCGCCCTTTGCGCGGCAGCACTGCTGGGGTTGACGATCGCCGATGCGTTCTCGCCCTGGCCGGTCTTTGCCATCCTCGTCGTTTTCGGCATCGAGCGCGCCTTCATGGCACCGGCGGTGCAATCCCTGGCGCCGAACCTCGTGCCTGCCCATGACCTGTCGAATGCGATCGCCTGGAACTCGTCCTCCTGGCAGACGGCTGCCATCCTGGGGCCGGTCGCCGGCGGTCTGCTTTACGGCGTCAGCGCCATCGTTGCCTATTCCGCCGCGCTCGCATTCCTCGTTCTCGCGGCCATCCTTGTCTTCATGATCGAAAAACCGGCGCAGCACAGCCTCAGCGCGCCGCGCGACTGGACGTCCGTTCTTGCCGGTTTCAAATTCATCCGCACGGAAAAGGTTGTGCTGGGTGCGATTTCGCTCGATCTCTTCGCCGTGCTTCTGGGCGGCGCCGTCGCACTGATGCCGGTCTTTGCCAGCGAAATCCTGGTGCTCGGTCCGCTCGGCCTCGGGCTGTTGCGGGCAGCGCCTGGCATCGGCGCCATCCTCGTCGCGGTGACGCTCGCCGCCTATCCGATCCGCCACAATGCCGGTGTGCTGATGTTTGCCGGCGTCGCGCTGTTCGGCATCGGCACCGTGATCTTCGGTCTGTCCGAAGTCACGTGGCTGTCGATCGCATCCCTGATGCTGATGGGCGGGGCGGATATGATCTCGGTCTATGTGCGCGAGACGCTGATTGCGCTCTGGACGCCGGACGCCGTGCGTGGCCGCGTGAACGCCGTCAACATGGTCTTCGTCGGCGCCTCCAACGAGCTTGGCGAGTTCCGGGCCGGGACCATGGCGCACGTCATCGGCGCGGTTCCGGCAGTCGTGGTCGGCGGTATCGGTACGCTTGCGGTCGCCATCATCTGGGCGCTCGGCTTCCCGCAATTGCGCGAGATCGATTCGCTCAACGCGCCGGACCGCGACGGCGCCGCGCGCCAAACATGACGCCGGTTTTGAGAATACCCCCCTCTGTCACCTCGTGACATCTCCCCCTCAAGGGGGGAGATCGGGAGTAAGAGGCCCGCCCAACACCAATCTCCCCCCTTGAGGGGGAGATGCCCGACAGGGCAGAGGGGGGTGAAAGGCCACTTCCGTGTACTGTGGCGCGCGAAAAGGATGCTCTAGCGCCTGCTCGCTGATCAGGCCGAGACCGTTTCACCTTGCCGCTGGAAGATATGGGAGAGGAACCGGTCCACCCAATCGCGCAGCGGTCCGTCATAGTCCATCCGGCCTTCCAGATGTGCCCTGCCGACTTGCGCGCCGGGCAGTTCGAACCGGTGCGCGCCGTGCACGACCCAGCGGTGCATCATCGCCCGCGTCAGTTCGCCATGGAACTGGATGCCCCAGGCGTTCTCGCCATAGCGGAAGGCCTGGTTGGGATAGGTGCTGCCTGAAGCGAGCAGTTCAGCGCCGGCCGGCAGATCGAAGCCTTCCCGGTGGAACTGGTAGACCATGGATGGCCATTCCATCAGTGCGCGGCCCTTTTCGGTCGCCTCCAGCGGATACCAGCCGATTTCCGTCATGCCGTCGTGGTGGGGGCCAACCGCGCCACCGAGATGCCGAACCAGCATCTGGGCGCCGAGACAGATGCCGAGGAAAGGCTTGTTTTCCGCCAGCGGCACGGAAAGCCAGTCAGTCTCGCGACGGATGAAATCCTCGTCGCCATTGGCGCTCATCGGTCCGCCGAAGACGACGGCGCCGGCATGATCTTCAAGCGTCGTTGGAAGCGGATCGCCGAGCGCCGGGCGCCGGATGTCGAGGCTGAAGCCTTTTTCCAACAGCAAATGTCCGACCCGCCCGGGGCTGGAGCGTTCCTGATGCAGGATGATCAGAACCGGTTTTCCGGTGGTGCGCGTGTAGAACGTGCGGTCGTCGAAAAGCATCTCACTTTTCCTGTTGCGCGACTGTCTCCTCCGCGACTTCGAACTTGGCGGCCACCTCCTGCCGCTTGATGATCCTGTCCCTGCCCGAAACGCCGAGGAGATCGGCGACGCGCCAGATGACATGATCCTCCATTTCACTGCGTTTGCCATCGGCATAGACAATCTCCCACAACATGCCGATCAGGTCGATCCGCTGTTCCTCGGAAAAATGCCGTTTGATATCGGATGTGAAGCGGAAATAGTCGATAGCCTCGCTTTCGGCCGTCTCGCCGGCGGCGATCAGGGCACTGAGCGCCGCATCGTCCAGCTTGTAGTGATCCTTGATCATCGCGCGCGCCTTTTTGCGCTCCTTCTCGTGGATGTGGCCATCGGCCTCCATCACCTGAAAGCAGAGCGCAACGATGGCGATGCGCGGATCGCCGGGCTGGATGGCGGACGGCCCGCTCCCGGTCAGGCTGTCGAGGAAAGTTCGAAATCGGTCAAACATGCTTTTCCGTCAAAAATCGGGTTTCTTCTCAAAACAGGCGGAAGTTCGCTTTTGCCAGCGGCTTGTCGCCGTCGTCGCGCACGCCCGGGTCATCCGGCGGGCGTCCGAAGAAGGGTTCGACGACGGCCTCTTCGGTCTTGGCCGGCGCTGGCTTCTTTTCGACCTTCACGGGTTGCGGCACGATCACCGATTCGCTCGGTGCCGGCACGGCGATGGTCTTGACCTCCTCGGTTTTCTCCGGGGTTTCGATTACATGCTTCGGCTTTGCCGGCGTCTCGGCCCGCTCGGGCTGCGGCTCCGGCTCGGGGCGCTGATGGGCGATGGCGACCGGCGGCAGGCTGCGGATCGCCGCCTCGGCCGCTTCCAGCGTGCCCTCTTCGACCGGTCCGACAATCTGCCCGACCGGCTGCTTCCATTCGAAGGCGTCGAGACGGCCGCTGACCGGCGAGACCGGCAGCCACTCGGGCGATGTCACGCCGTCCGCCGTCCAGGCGGGATCGCGCGGGCTTTTCAGCGCCTGGTTCATCCAGTGGCGGATGCGGCCGTCGTCGCCCGTGTCGGCTTCCTCGATATCGGCGAGCAGCAGGAAGATGCCTTCGTTCGGCTGGATGCGGGCCGCAGCCTCCGCCTTGGAGCGCGCCACGGACAGTTCGCGTGCTTCCAGGGCGGCCTCGGCGACGGCGGCGAGCGCAACCGCATTGTTCGGCCGCAGGGCTTCGAGCTTGTTCGCCCGCTTCAGCCTGTCGATCGCCGAATCACCGCTGCGGGCGCGGACATGGAGCCTGGCGACGTCCGGGTGCGGCTCCTGTTTCCAGAGCTTTTCGAGGATGGAGGCCGCCTTGCGCAGGTTGTCCTCGCGAAACAGCGCCTTGGCTGCGACGAGGCCGGCCGGCACCAGATCCTCGGCGAGCTTCAGGGCGGCCAACGCATCGTCGCGCGCGCCTTTCGGATCGGCTTCCAGCTTCTCAGTGGCGCGGGCGGTCAGGAGCACGGCCTTCTTGCGGTCGGCTTGCCTGCGGTCGATGACGTGGCTGGCGCGGCTCTGGTCGAGAAGCCGGATGGCTTCGTCCCACTGGCCGGTCTGGCTGCGATAATCGAGCGCCGCCAGCGTTGCCCAGGGAAGATGCGGCGCCTTGTCGGCGGCGCGTTCGGCAAATTGCCGTGCCGCCTCGTTGGCGCCCAGCCGCTTGGCTTCGAGATAAAGGCCGCGCAGGCCGAGCTCGCGCGTCTCCGGGTCGTCGGCCATCAGCTCGAATTTCTTGCGGGCGTCGTCGTATTTGCCTTCGATCAGCGCCGTCTGCGCTTCCAGGAGGTGGATCAGCGGTTCCTGGTCGGAACTCAACAATCCCCGCGTGCGCACCGTCATCTTGCGGGCAAGTGCTGAATCGCCGGCACCGGCGGCGATCAGGCCGGTGGACAGCGCCTGATAGCCGCGGTCGCGCTTGCGGGCGCGGAAATAGCGGGAGATCGAATGGGGGGAAAGCCAGACGACGCGGATCAGCCAGATGGCGATCAGGACAGCAGCGATCAGCGAGGCGAGCAGCGTTGCCGCCACCATCAGGCTCATTTCGATGCGGCTCCCCTGCCAGATCAGCGACAATTCGCCGGGGCGGTCGGCCAGCCAGGCAAAGCTGGCGCCGAGGGCAAGGACGATGAGAACGTAGAACAGAATACGGATCATGAACTCTTCCTTAGCCCTGGTTGGCCGTCATGGCGCCTGCAACCGCCGCATCGATCAAACCTTCGACGCGGATGCGCTGGTCGAGCTTGGTCTTGAACGCGGCACCGGCGGTTTTCGCCGGCTCCGGCAGAGCCTGCCATTCGAGGCTCGCGCCCTTCAGGTCGCCATTGGTCAGCTTGTCCTCGATGCGGGCGATAACCGCTTCCGGGTCGTCTCCCTCGACGCTGCCGACGGGGCGGATGCGGATGGCGGACGACGCGCTGTCCATCAGCCGCGCGAAAATGCCCTGGTTCGGGTCGCTGTGCTGGGTCGCTTCCAGCATGGCATCGGCCACGCCCGGGAATTCGCGCACGAGATCGGCGCGCGGTGAAACGCCGAGTGCCGCGTCGCCGGCAAGGCCGGTGACGGCCGGATCGGTGGCGGCGATGCTTTTCAGGGCGTCGAGTTCGGCGAGGAACGGCCCGCCGCGATCGATCGCCGTCTTCAAGGCGGTGACGGCCACGGCGCGGGCGAGCTGCACGTCGCTGGCCGGCTCGTCGATCTTCTTCTCGGCCGCTTCGATGCGGGTTGAAAGCTCGGATTTCGCCGTTTCAGTCGATTGCTGGGCATCCGCAAGGGCTGATTTCAGCGTTGCGATCTCGCCTGTCAGGTTGGTGATCTGGGCATCGAGACCGGAAACATCTGCGGTCGCGCCGTTTCCTGCCGCGGCCGTTTTCTTTTCAAGCTCGGCGATGCGAGCCTCAAGCGGGCCGAGATCGACCACTGCTGCGGGTGAAGGTGCCGCGGCAAGCTGTGCCTTGATGGCTTCGATATCGCTGGCAAGGCCCTGTTCAACGGCTGTATCGCCGCCGCCTGGGCTAAGAGAGGGCAGCACTCCGGCATATTGCAAGCCGCCGGCGCCGAGAAGCGTGATCAGGCCGCCGAGAATGCCGGCGGCGAGGGCGCCCGAGTTGGAGGTGCGGCGCGGTTCGGCATGGATCGGCTGTTCTGCCGCCGTGGCGGCCGAGGTTGGTTCCTCGGCAAAGACAGCTGCTGCGGCTTCCGCGCGCGCATCCTCTTCATCCGATTCGGAGCTGCGAATGTCTTCGGAAATACGGGTGTCTTCGGAAATACCCGTGTCGGATTCCGGAATGTCTGTCGGCTCGGGAATGTCCGCGCGCACGGTGTCGTCAGGTTCACCCGCCCGGATTTCCGCCGCCTCGTCGATGACCGCTTCGCGTTCGGCCGCAGCATCGGCGGTTTCCGCGTCGGTTTCCGGCGCCGCATTGGCTCCCAGGTCGATCGTCACCGGCTCCTGATCGGACTTCGAGCGGCGCGGAGGATTTTCCGGTCCCATGATGATCTCTTCCCGTTATCGCATGAACTTAAGGCACTGCCTTAAACCTAGACACGGAGCACGGATAGGGAAAGCCCCAATGCGACAATTCCTTGACCGGGTGCTGATGACGCGCGGGGCGCCTGCAAACGGCCCGATCAGAGCAGGGCGAAAAGGCTGGCTTCGTTTGGCTCGGCCGCGATGGCGATATGCCCGATACCCCGCGGTACCGCTTCGGCGACATGTTCGCTCAGGCAGAGCAGGCGCATGTCGTGAAATGCGGTTTTCGTTGCCAAGGCATTCAGGGCGAAGAAATGCCGGGCGGTCTCGTGGGAGTAAAACAGAACGGCCTCCGGTTTGCGCGAGAGAAGCAGGTTTTCGATCGTCTTCGGCGCATGGACGATAGGAGACATTCGATAGACTTCCGCCAGGCGGCACCGGATTCTCGCCCCCTGCAGGGCCGTTTCGAAGCCAGGCGATCGCGGTACACCCGCCAGGTAGACAAGGCCTTCTTCAAGGTTCGTCGGCGTGCTGGCAATGAAGTGCGCAAGTCCGGCGCCTGTGCCGGGGCCGACGATAACCGATTGGAATCCCAACTGCCGTGCCGCGTCCGCCGTCGCTGCCCCGACGCAGAACACCGGCGTTTGCAGATGCGGCGTCAGTTGATCCCTGATGGCAGACAGGGCGCGGAACGTCTCCGAGCTTGTGACGGCAATGGCGCTGTGGGGAAGAGCCAGGACATCCATTGCCGCTTGCGGCAGATGGACAGCTTCCATCATCGGCAGAACGATCGCTTCATGGCCCAGCGCTTCGAGCCTTGCCGCCGTTGCCGCCGCTGAAGGTTGCGGCCGGGTGACAAGGATGCGCATGGCTCAGGTCCAGCTCGAGAAGAAGTCCGCTCCGGCCTCAAGGCGGATATCCTCGCCGGCTTTCGCGCCGATCTGCTCGGCATCCGCGGCCTTGCCTTCTGCCGTCACCTGGAAATGCTGGCTGCCGTCGGGCGTCAGGATCAGGCCGGAGAAGCGGATGGTTTCGCCGTCCGATACCGCATAACCGGCGATCGGCGTGCGGCAGGAGCCGTCGAGCGTCGCGAGGAATGCCCGTTCGCACGTGACGGCCTGATGTGTCCTCACGTCGTTGATCGCTTCCAGAAGGCCGTTGACACGGTCGTCGCCAACGCGGCTTTCGATGCAGATCGCGCCTTGCGCTGGTGCTGGAGGAAAGATTTCGGGGTCGAGGATTTCCGTCGGCACGTCGTCCTTGCCGAGGCGCTTCAGGCCGGCGAAAGCGAGCAGCGTCGCATCCACCTGGCCTTCCGCCAGCTTTCTCAGCCGGGTATCGACGAGGCCGCGAAAGGTGATGACGTCGATATCGGGCCGCAACCGTTTGATCAGCGCCTGGCGCCGGAGCGACGAAGAGCCGATGGTGGCGCCCTGCGGCAGGTCCATGAGTTTCGCGGCGGTGCGCCCGATGAAAGCGTCGCGAGCGTCCTCGCGCGGCAGATAGGCGGAGAGGTACAGCCCGTCAGGCAGTTTCGTCGGCATGTCCTTGGCGGAATGCACGGCGAAATCCAGCCCCCCGGAGGCGAGCATGTCCTCCAGTTCCTGGGTGAAAAGCCCCTTGCCGCCGATCGCTGCCAGAGAGCGGTCGGTGATGCGGTCGCCCATGGTCGAGAGCACGACGATTTCGAACATCTCGGACGACAGGCCATGCGCGGCCATCAGGCGGTCCCGCGTTTCGTGGGCCTGTGCCAGCGCCAAGGGACTGCCCCGCGTGCCGATCCGGAAAGGTTTTGTTTGCATCCACTGCGATCCGTTGTTACCGGAGTTCCATGTATCCGCCTTTCCCCGCGACCGCAATATTCGAGTAAAATGGCCCATGTCCTCGCCTCTGCGCATCCTCGGTATCGAAACAAGCTGCGATGAAACTGCGGCGTCCGTGGTGCTGCGCGATGCCCACGGCCATGGCGAGATCGTCAGCGACGTGGTTCTGAGCCAGCTCGAAGAGCACAGCGTCTATGGCGGCGTCGTACCGGAAATTGCCGCCCGCGCCCATGTCGAGGCGCTCGATACGCTGGTGGAGGAGGCGCTGTTGCGCGCCGGCGTGACGCTCTCCGACATCGACGCGATCGCCGCCACCAGCGGACCGGGCCTGATCGGCGGCCTGCTCGTCGGGCTGATGACCGGCAAGGCGATCGCGCGAGCATCCGGCAAGCCGCTCTATGCGGTCAACCATCTCGAAGGCCATGCACTGACGGCGCGGCTGACGGACGGGCTGTCCTTCCCCTATCTGATGCTGCTGGTTTCCGGCGGCCACACGCAGCTCATTCTGGTGAAGGCCGTCGGCGTCTACGAGCGCTGGGGCACGACGATCGACGATGCGCTGGGCGAAGCCTTTGACAAGACGGCGAAGCTTCTCGGGCTTCCCTATCCCGGCGGGCCAGCCGTCGAACATGCGGCAAAAAGCGGCAACCCCGATCGCTTTTCCTTCCCGCGCCCGCTGGTCGGCGAGGCGCGCCTCGATTTCTCCTTCTCCGGCCTGAAAACGGCCGTGCGCCAGGCGGCTCAGTCGATCCAGCCGGTGACCGAGCAGGACATCGCCGATATCTGCGCTTCCTTCCAGAAGGCGATTTCGCGCACGCTGAAGGACCGCATCGGCCGGGGCTTGGCCCGTTTCAAAGAGCAGTTCGCCGGCACCGTCGACGATCCGGCGCTGGTCGTGGCCGGGGGGGTCGCGGCCAACCAGACGCTGCGGGCGACGCTGCAGGAACTGTGCGACAAGAACGGCTTCCGCTTTGTTGCGCCGCCGCTGCAGCTGTGCACCGATAACGCGGCAATGATCGCTTGGGCCGGGGCCGAGCGGATGGCGGCGGGGTTGCCAGCCGATGCTCTCGATGTGTCGCCGCGCTCGCGCTGGCCGCTTGATGCCGACGCGAAAACCCTGATCGGTTTCGGCAAACGGGGAGCGAAGGCGTAATGACTGAGGCCGTCTTGCAGACAGATCGCATCGTCGTCGTTGGTTCCGGCGCTTTCGGCACGGCGCTCGCGGCCGTTGCTGCCGCATCGGGCAAGGCGCCGGTGACGCTGCTCACCCGCCGCGAAAGCATTGTCGAGGACTTCAAGGAAACCGGCCGCAACGATTCCGCGCTGCCGGGTATCGATCTGCCCGAAACATTGACAGTGTCCGACGATCCGACGGTCCTGGAAGGTGCCGGCATCGTGCTCTTTGCCATGCCGTCGCAGGCACAGCGCGAGGCGGCCCGTTCGCTGCACGGTTTCATCGACAAGGGCGCGGATGTCGTCATCTGCGCCAAGGGCATGGAGCGCTCCAGCGGACGCTTGCTGACGGATATCGTCGAGGAGGAGCTGCATCTGCAAAATGTCGCCGTGCTTTCGGGGCCGGGCTTCGCCGCCGATATCGCCAAGGGCCTGCCGACGGCGATGGTAATCGCGGCCGATAGCGTCGAGCGCGCGGCTCGTCTCGCCGAAGCACTGTCCGGTGCGACATTCCGCCTCTATCCCTCCGCCGACCGGATCGGCGTGCAGCTTGGCGGCGCCTTGAAAAACGTGCTGGCGATCGCCTGCGGCATCGTCGAAGGCGCGGGGCTTGGCGATTCCGCCCGCGCGGCGCTGATTTCCCGCGGCCTCGCGGAGATGTCGCGTTTCGTGGCGGCGTGTGGCGGCGAGGCTGATACGGTGCGCGGGCTCTCGGGCCTCGGCGACCTCGTGCTGACGGCGACAAGCCATCAATCGCGCAATCTTCGTTATGGCATTGCGCTCGGTGCGAGCGGCAGCGCCAGGGGGCAGACGCAGACGGCAGAGCTTGTGGAGGGCGCGTTCGCGGCCTCCGTTGCGGCCGATGTCGCCCGGCAGTTGGGCGTCGATATGCCGCTCACCGAGGCGGTCGCGGCGATCATCGACGGAAAGACGGATGTGAAGACGGCGCTGGAACGGCTGATGTCCCGCCCGATCACGCAGGAATAGTCAATCCCAGGATAGTCAATCCCAGGATAGTCAATCAAGGAGAACACAATGCTGTTTGCCGTTTTGTGCACGGACAAGCCGAACGCCCTGCAAGTGCGGATGGATACCCGTCCGGAACACATCGTCTTTCTCGACGATCTCAATGCCAAGGGCGGACTTGCCTTCGCCGGACCGTTCCTTGACGATGCCGGCAAGCCGAATGGCAGCCTGGTGGTGATCAAAGCGGAAACCATCGAGGAAGCGCGCATGATCGCCGCTTCCGACCCCTATGCCAAGGCGGGCCTCTTCGCCCATGTCGACATCAGGCCCTGGAACTGGGTTTTCAACAAGCCGGAGGCGTAAGATGGCCTACTGGCTTTACAAATCCGAGCCATTCAAGTGGTCCTGGCAGATGCAGAAGGACGCTGGCGACAAGGGCACCGAATGGACCGGTGTGCGCAACTATCTGGCACGCAACAACATGCGGGCCATGCAGATCGGCGACAAGGGCTTCTTCTACCACTCCAATGACGGGCTGGAGATTGTCGGCATTACGGAAGTCTGTGCCCTGTCGCACCCGGATTCGACCGCTGAAGGCGATCCGCGCTGGGACTGCGTCGACATCCGTGCGGTCTGCGATCTGCCGAAACCGGTGTCGCTGAAGGAGATCAAGGCGAACCAGAAATTCGAGAAGATGGCGGTCGTCACCTCGATGCGGCTTTCCGTCCAGCCGGTCACGGAAGCGGAATATCTCGAGATCTGCCGTCTTGGCGGGCTGGAGAATCCGCCTCGCTGATTTGTGTTTGCTTAGGTTGGATTGGTTTGCGGCACCCACGATCTCCGTCATCCCTGTGCTTGTCACAGGGATCCAGCCACGCGACGTCCGTCGCGTGAAAGAGTCCTTTTAGCAGCGCAGACGCGCTGCTGCTGGATCCCCGCCACAAGGGCGAGGATGACGGGGAGATGGGGAACGCCGTCTACCAAATTCATGCCCTTACCAATGCACCAATGCACGTGCCCGGAAACTGTATCACTCGTGAAAACCGATCCCGAAACCTTCATCCGCGCTAATACCGGCATCATGGCGCCGCCGCATGTTCCGGAAATCCGGCTCCATCTGGCAAGCGAGGCGCATGATCTCTGGCTGAAGACGGAGGAGGAACTGGAAGAAATCGGCCTGCCGCCGCCGTTCTGGGCCTTTGCCTGGGCGGGCGGGCAGGGGCTGGCGCGGCATATTCTCGATCATCCGGCGCTGGTCGAAGGCAAGCGGGTGATCGATTTCGCCTCCGGATCAGGACTTGTGGCGATTGCGGCGATGAAGGCCGGCGCGGCTTCGGTGCTTGCCGTCGATATCGATCCCTGGACGGCAACCGCCATTCGGCTGAATGCAGCACTCAACGGCGTGGCGGTCTCCTTCGCTTCCTCCGATATCATCGGCAATGAGCGCAGCGCAGACGTCTATCTTGCCGGCGATGTCTTCTACGACAAGGCTTTTGCCGACCGGCTGGCGCCATGGTTCACCGCGCTTGCGCAGAAGGGCGCCGCCGTGCTTGTTGGCGATCCCGGCCGCGCCTATTGCCCGCGCGACAGGATGCAGATGCTTTCGACCTATCAGGTTCCGGTGACCCGCGCACTGGAGGACAGCGAGGTCAAGAAGACCACGGTCTGGCGTTTTACTGCATAATTCCTTAAATCGGAATCGATTTAAGGAAAAAATTATGCAGCAAGTTCAATGTGCTACAGCGTCCTTTGCGCGTCATTTTTGACGCGCGGCGCTGTAGCGGACCGGGCGTCAGCGGCGGATGACGCAGACGCCGGCTTCCCAGGAGCAGGCGCTGCTGGCAGTCGATGGGGTCACGTGGATGATCTTGGCACGGGGAGCGCGATAATCACTGTCGGTAGCGCCGCTATAATAGCCGTAGCCGCCGCGTTCGGAGTAGAAATACATGCCGTTGCCCGGATCGCTCCAGGCCGACAGGCCGCCGAAATAGGTGCCGCCGCTTGTAGCGGAGGGAAAGGCGTTGCCGCCATAAGCCGATTCCCAATAGTTCCGGTCAGGCCGACGATATTCGCGCACGACGACGGGGCGGCGATGGAAGCCGAATCGGCGCTCGAAATAGCGGCGATCGGCGTTGATGCCGGAAAGACGCACATTGCGGTCGCGACGGTTGAAGTGGAGGAGACGGCTATCGACGTTGATGCCGGACAGGACTTCCCGGTCCCGGCGCTCATGGTGATGGCGGCGGATAAAATGCCGCTCGCCGTCGTAACGGTCGCGCGCTTCGGCGAAATCGGCCAACGGGAAACTCAGGGCAAAGACGGCGATCAAGACTTTCGTCGCATTCGATAGGGTGATTGGACGCATTTCGGGCAGCCCTCCGCGCAACGCTTAACAAATCCTTAACAGGCAATGTGCGGCAGTTACCGGCAAAAGTCACGGAATGCGTTGAATTTTCGCGTTCTATCGTTAACGCGGGCGCCTTTTCGATTCGACTGCTGCGCCGCATTTTCGTCTAATCGATTAAAATGATTTTGCACTGCAAACACACTTGTCGTTAATCAATATGGTGATTAAACGTCGGCTGACTGAATTGTGCACAATCATGTGCAATACCGGATGGAAATAGTCCAGTTTTTGGGCATCCGTCCGGTTCTTCCGTGGGGTTCCGATGACGAATGTCACCAAAAGCCGGCCGCTCTCGCCGCACTTGCAAATCTACAAGCTAATTCCGACCATGGTCATGTCGATTGTGCACCGCATTACCGGCGCCGCACTCTATTTCGGCACCATCCTCGTCGCCTGGTGGCTGATCGCCGCTGCGACCGGGCCGGAATATTACGACTGGGTCATGTGGGCCTTCGGCACCATCATCGGCCAGCTTATCCTGTTCGGCTATACTTGGGCTTTGGTACACCATCTTTTCGGCGGCCTGCGCCATTTCATCTGGGATCTCGGCTATGGCTACGAGAAGCATTTCGCCACCAAACTCGCCATCGCCAATCTGGTCGGTTCGGTCGCGGTGACGCTGCTGATCTGGATCATCGGCTATACGGTTCGCTGAGGGGAGAATTTCCATGGATATGCGCACTCCCCTCGGCAAGGTTCGCGGTCTCGGTTCGGCCAAGGAAGGCACCGATCATTTCTGGCGTCAGCGGCTGACGGCGGTCGCCAACGTGCCGCTGATCATCTTCTTCGTGCTGTTCCTGATCAGATATGCCGGCGCGCCGCATGCGGATGTCGTCGCTGCCATGTCGAACCCCTTCGTCGCGGTCATCATGGGGCTAATGGTCATCTCCGGACTGATCCACATGAAGATCGGCATGCAGGTCATCATCGAGGATTATGTACACGGTGAGGGCACCAAGATCGGGCTTCTCATGCTCAATACGTTTTTTGCGATCGCAGTTGGCGGGCTCTGTCTTTTCGCCATCCTGAAGATCGCGTTTGCAGGGTAATTCAAAATGGCACCCAACATGTCGCCTGTTATCAACGGCAGAGCCTACACCTACGTCGACCATGCCTATGACGTGATCGTCGTCGGTGCCGGCGGTGCCGGACTTCGCGCAACGCTCGGCATGGCCGAACAAGGCTTCAAGACGGCCTGCATCACCAAGGTCTTCCCGACGCGCTCCCACACGGTCGCAGCGCAGGGCGGCATCGCGGCCTCGCTGCAGAACATGACGCCGGATAGCTGGCAGTGGCATCTCTACGATACCGTCAAGGGCTCCGACTGGCTGGGCGACGTCGATGCCATGCAGTATCTCGCCATGGAAGCGCCGAAGGCCGTCTATGAGCTCGAGCATTACGGCGTGCCCTTCTCGCGCAATGCGGAGGGCAAGATCTATCAGCGTCCGTTCGGCGGCCACATGCAGAACTACGGCGAAGGCCCGCCGGTACAGCGCACCTGTGCCGCCGCCGACCGTACCGGCCACGCCATCCTGCACACGCTCTACGGCCAGTCGCTGAAGCACAACGCCGAATTCTTCATCGAGTATTTCGCGCTCGACCTGATCATGTCCGACGACGGCAGCCGTTGCACCGGTGTCGTTGCCTGGAACCTCGACGACGGCACGATCCATCGCTTCGCCGCCAAGATGGTGGTGCTGGCGACCGGCGGTTACGGCCGAGCCTATTTCTCGGCCACCTCCGCCCATACCTGCACCGGCGATGGCGGCGGCATGATTGCGCGCGCCGGCCTTCCGCTGCAGGACATGGAGTTCGTGCAGTTCCACCCGACCGGCATCTACGGCGCCGGCTGTCTCATCACCGAAGGTGCGCGCGGCGAAGGCGGCTATCTCGTCAATTCCGAAGGCGAGCGCTTCATGGAGCGTTATGCCCCGTCGGCCAAGGACCTTGCCTCGCGCGACGTGGTCTCGCGCTGCATGACGCTGGAAATCCGCGAAGGCCGCGGCGTCGGCAAGAACAAGGATCATATCTACCTGCATCTCGACCATCTTGATCCGGCCGTCCTGCACGAGCGCCTGCCGGGCATTTCCGAGAGCGCCAAGATCTTTGCCGGCGTCGATGTCACCCGCGAGCCGATCCCGGTCCTTCCGACCGTCCACTACAACATGGGCGGCATTCCGACCAACTACTGGGGCGAGGTGCTGAACGCCGACAGTGCCAATCCGGAGCGGATCATCCCCGGCCTGATGGCCGTCGGCGAAGCCGGCTGCGCCTCGGTGCACGGCGCCAACCGTCTCGGCTCCAACTCGCTGATCGATCTCGTGGTCTTCGGCCGAGCCGCCGCGATCCGCGCCGGCGAAGTGATCGACCGTGCTTCCGCGATCCCGGCGATCAACGAGAAGGCAAGCGAAAAGATCATGACGCGCTTCGACAGGCTGCGCCATGCCGATGGCGGAACGCCGACCGCGGTGCTGCGTGAAAAGATGCAGCGCACCATGCAGGAAGACGCCGCCGTGTTCCGCACGCAGGAATCGCTGGAATCCGGCTGCAAGCGCATGAGCGCGATCTGGACGGAACTGCCGGATCTCAAGGTCACCGACCGCTCGATGATCTGGAACTCCGACCTGGTGGAAACGCTGGAACTCGAAAACCTGATGGCCAACGCCATCACCACCGTCTACGGCGCCGAGGCCCGCAAGGAAAGCCGCGGCAGCCACGCCCGCGAAGACTATGCCAGCGGCCCCTTTGCCGGCCGCGACGACGTCAATTGGCGCAAGCACACGCTGTCCTGGGTGAACGAGGCGGGCGAGGTCAAGCTCGACTACCGTCCGGTGCATACGGAGTTGCTGGCCGAGGGCATCGATCCGTACAAGATCGAGCCGAAGGCGCGTGTGTATTGAGGCGGGTTGTGGCAGGATGGCCGGCAACGGCCAGCTGAGACAGGATGCGTTGTTATGGGCGAAATGAACGTGAAGATCGATGAGAGCTTGTTGATGCGGCTTGAAGATCGCGCCCGTGCTCATAATCGCTCGCTGGATGACGAGGTGAAGTTCCTTCTTGAGCGGGCTCTCGAAAAGCCCGAACGGGAAAGCCTCTACGATGCAGCACGTCGGATTGCGGCGATGACTCCGAAGGGCATCAAGCAAACCGACAGCGTGGAGATGCTGCGAGAGGATCGCGATCGGTGATCTACGTCATCGATGCCTCGGTTGCCATGAAATGGTTCGTCGACGAGGGGGATCAGGCGATGGCAATGGAAATAACCAGGTATGAGGGCCGCCTCATTGCACCTGACGTGATATTTGCTGAAGTCGCAAATGTTTTGCGAAGAAAGATCCGTCTCGGGCAGGTAACCGAAATTCAGGCGAAGGAATCTTTGCAAATCCTGCTTAGAACCTTTCCTGATGCAGTACCATCCGCTGATTTGCTGGAAGATGCATTCGCGATTTCCTCGCAACTGGATCATTCGGTCTATGATGTGCTGTATCTGGTCTGCGCGCTTCGAAAAGGTGACGCGAGCCTGATCACGGCGGACAGGAAGTTTGCGGCAAAAGGTGCCGATGCCGGTTTCGGCGAAAAGATTTTAAGTTTGGAAGCCGCTTATGCGCGCCTCGTGACGGGACAGGAAGACAGGAATGGTTGAACTCGCTCTCCCCAAGAATTCGCAGATGACCGAAGGCAAGGTCTGGCCGAAGCCGGCTGGCGCCAGGAACACCCGCGAATTGCGCGTCTATCGCTGGAGCCCGGACGACGGCAAGAACCCGTCGATCGACACGTTCTACATCGATGTCGACGATTGCGGCCCGATGGTGCTGGATGCGCTGCTCTATATCAAGAACAAGATCGACCCGACGCTGACGCTGCGCCGCTCCTGCCGCGAAGGCATCTGCGGCTCCTGCGCGATGAATATCGACGGCACCAACACGCTTGCCTGCACCAAGGGCATGGACGAGGTGAAGGGAACGGTAAAGGTCTATCCGCTGCCGCATATGCCTGTTGTCAAGGATCTGGTGCCGGATCTCACCAATTTCTACGCCCAGCACCGCTCGATCGAGCCCTGGCTGAAGACCGTTTCGCCGACGCCGGCCAAGGAATGGAAGCAGAGCCACGAGGACCGCCAGAAGCTCGACGGTCTCTACGAATGCATCCTCTGCGCCTGCTGTTCCGCCTCCTGCCCGAGCTACTGGTGGAACGGCGACCGCTATCTCGGCCCGGCGGTTTTGCTGCAGGCCTATCGGTGGCTGATCGACAGCAGAGACGAGGCCAAGGGCGAGCGCCTCGACAACCTCGAAGACCCGTTCCGCCTCTATCGCTGCCACACCATCATGAACTGCGCCCAGACCTGTCCCAAGGGCCTGAACCCGGCCAAGGCGATCGGCGAGATCAAGAAGATGATGGTCGAGCGGCGGGTTTGATTGTCAGGCGACGGTTCCCTGCAGTCCGATCGCCGGGTATTGCCCGGCGTTTTACTGTCCGCCAATCGGCCGAAATTCGAGAGTTCGAATTGAAATTCCTGCATTGCGGCATAGGTTTCGCCGGAATGAGCGGCGTCAAACGTGCTGACGAGTCGTCTCGACAACCTCACGACGTAGCAGGATCAACCGTTTCAATCATGTCACAGGCGTCAAAGAATTGCCGTTCTCTTGAATTGAAAGGTGGTTTTAAGTTAATTCCGCCTATATGTCAGTCGATAACGCGGTGGCAGAGATGATCGGGAGCAGGAATATGCGGACAATACATGCGGTGGCGGGACTGGCCGTGGTGCTGGCGCTGGCTGGATGTCAGAGAACGTCCATGAGCGATTTCGGCGGCAACAGCATGTCGCCGGCGCCGTTGCAGGCGCAGCCTGTGCCGACCGTGTCTTCCGGGCAGCTTGACGCCCCGGCGACGACGGACACCTCGCAGTTTCCGGCAGCACCCGTCAGCGGCACCGCGACGGTCGGTGGCGTGCAGCAGCCGGCAGGGACCGAGGTCGCGGCGGCCACCAATGCGCTCGATGTCACCAAGGAATCGATGGTCGGCAACTGGCGCGTCTCGAATGCCGGCAGTTCCTGCGACATGTTCCTGACGCTCACCAATCTCGGCAGCGGCTCGCGCGGCGGCACGCGCGGTTGCGCCGGCGAACTGACGGCCATGGGTTCCTGGGAAGTCGCCGGCAAGCAGGTCTTGCTCAAGGATCGCAACGGCAATCCGCTCGCTCGCCTGTTCAAGACCGCCGATGCGCGTTTCGACGGCTCGACCAATAGCGGTCAGCCGGTCAGCCTCAGCCGTTAATCATTAGAGCCCGGCATTCGCCGGGCTTTTTCGTGTCGCCAGCCTCTAGAGCATTTCCGCTTTTCTCCGAGTCACGAAAATGCTCTATCTCTTTGTTTTTACGCATTTCCGGACGGAAAACCGTTTCACACTTTTCCTGGAAATGCTCTAACCGGTCGAGCGCGTGCCAAATCCCGAAGACAGCATTTCGCGAAAACTCGAGGCCTTGATCGCCGCTGAAACCGTGCGTCACGATCCGGCGCAGCTCGGCATCGCCAGGCGCTTCGACCATCTGCTGATGGAGCTTGCCGGGAACCGCGCGCAGCGCAAGTCGAATGCGCTCGGCTGGTTGTTTGCCTCGCGCAAACACGAGCATCCGCCGCTCAAGGGGCTTTATCTCTACGGCGGCGTCGGTCGCGGCAAGACCATGCTGATGGATCTGTTCTTCGAAACGGTGCCGATCCAGCGCAAGCGCAGGGCGCATTTCCATGAGTTCATGGCCGATGTGCATGAGCGCATCTTCAAGCACCGGCAGAAGCTGAAGAACGGCGAGACGCGCCAGGCCGACCCGATGCCGCCGGTTGCTTCTGAGATTTTCGCCGAGGCCCGTCTCCTCTGCTTCGATGAGTTCTCCGTCACGGACATTGCCGATGCGATGATCCTGTCGCGGCTGTTCAGCGAGCTTTTCGCCAAGGGCTGCGTGCTCGTCGCCACCTCGAATGTCGAGCCGGGCAATCTCTACAAGGACGGTCTAAACCGCGGGTTGTTCCTGCCGTTCATCGATCTGTTGAAGACCTACACCGAGATCGTGCCGCTGGATGCCGGGACGGATTATCGCCTGGCAAAGATGGAGGGCTTGCCGGTCTGGCTGTCGCCGATGGGGCCGCAGGCTGACGCCGCGCTCGGTCGGGCCTGGATCCATGCGACGGCCGGGCTTTCGGTTGCTGCCAGCGAGGTTGCGCACAAAGGCAGGAAGATCAAGGTTCCGGCGGCGGCCAACGGTTGCGCCCGGTTCTCCTTTTCAGACCTCTGCGAGCGGCCGCTGGGAGCAGCCGACTACCTCGCCATCCTCTCGCATTACCGGACGATTTTCATCGATCATATCCCGCATCTCGGGCCAGAGCGCCGCAACGAGACCAAGCGCTTCATCATGCTGGTCGACACGATCTACGATCACGGCGCTCGTCTTTTCGCCACGGCGGCCTCCGCGCCGATCGATCTTCTGACGGCAAAAAAAGGCACGGAAGGCTTCGAATTCGACCGTACGGTCTCGCGCCTGATCGAGATGCAGAGCGAGGAATATGCGCGAAATCATCGTGCGGAAACAGTCACTTCGTGACAATATTGAGACGAAATTTCTTACGTTTACGTAAGAATTTATTGATCTAACCGATTGAAATTGTTCCACCCAAAAGTATCGGTTGATATTTTAGATTTTGAAGGTTAATTCCTTGCGCCGAAAGGTTTGCCACAGCTCGCGCCTCAAGGCGCCACGTCAGGCCTTGTCAGATTTGGATCGCAAGAGGGAAGCACTTTCATGGCGCGCAACAAGATCGCACTTATTGGTTCTGGAATGATTGGTGGCACGCTGGCGCATCTCGCCGGCCTGAAGGAGCTCGGCGATATCGTCCTGTTCGACATCGCTGACGGCATACCGCAGGGCAAGGGCCTTGATATCGCCCAGTCCTCCCCCGTCGAAGGCTTCAACGCCAATCTGACCGGCGCCAGCGACTATTCGGCCATCGAAGGCGCCGATGTCTGCATCGTCACCGCTGGTGTTGCCCGCAAGCCCGGCATGAGCCGCGACGACCTGCTCGGCATCAACCTGAAGGTGATGGAACAGGTTGGCGCCGGCATCAAGAAATATGCCCCGAACGCCTTCGTCATCTGCATCACCAACCCGCTCGACGCGATGGTCTGGGCGCTGCAGAAGTTCTCCGGCCTGCCGAAGAACATGGTCGTCGGCATGGCCGGCGTGCTCGATAGTTCGCGCTTCCGCCTGTTCCTGTCCCAGGAATTCAACGTTTCGGTCCAGGACGTCACCGCCTTCGTTCTCGGCGGCCATGGCGACACGATGGTGCCGCTTGCCCGTTACTCGACCGTCGGCGGCATTCCGTTGACCGATCTGATCAAGATGGGCTGGGTTACCAAGGAGCGCCTCGAAGAAATCATCCAGCGCACCCGTGACGGCGGCGCTGAAATCGTCGGCCTCTTGAAGACCGGCTCGGCCTACTACGCCCCGGCTGCATCTGCGATCGAAATGGCCGAATCCTTCCTGAAGGACAAGAAGCGCGTTCTGCCCTGCGCCGCACACCTCACCGGCCAGTATGGCGTCAAGGACATGTATGTCGGCGTTCCGACGATCATCGGTGCCGGCGGCGTCGAGCGCATCATCGAAGTCGAGTTCAACAAGGCCGAGCAGGAAGCCTTCGACAAGTCGGTCGCTTCGGTTGCCGGTCTTTGCGAAGCCTGCATCACCATTGCTCCAAGCCTGAAATAATGGCCCTGAAATAATTGCCGTTCGGCTTAAACAGGAAATTTCCCCATGAACATTCATGAATATCAGGCCAAGGCCTTGCTGAAGAGCTTTGGCGCACCGGTCGCGGAAGGTGTCGCCATCTTCTCTGCCGATGAAGCCGAAGCCGCTGCGAAGTCGCTTCCAGGCCCGCTCTATGTCGTCAAGAGCCAGATCCACGCGGGTGGCCGCGGCAAGGGCAAGTTCAAGGAACTCGGCCCGGATGCCAAGGGTGGCGTTCGGCTCGCCTTCTCGATCGAGGAAGCCAAGGCGCATGCCAAGGAAATGCTCGGCAACACGCTGGTGACCAAGCAGACCGGTGAAGCCGGCAAGCAGGTCAACCGCCTCTATATCGAGGACGGCGCCGACATCGAGCGCGAACTCTACCTGTCCATCCTCGTCGACCGCGCGGTCGGCCAGGTCTCCTTCGTGGTTTCCACCGAGGGCGGCATGGACATCGAGACCGTCGCGCATGACGCGCCGGAAAAGATCATCAACGTCGCGATCGATCCGGAAACGGGCGTCACGGCTGAAAATCTCAAGGAACTGACTTCGGCCCTGAAGCTCGAAGGCGAAGCCAAGGCCGATGCCGAAAAGCTCTTCCCGATCCTCTACAAGGCCTTCGTCGAAAAGGACATGAGCCTGCTGGAGATCAACCCGCTGATCGTCATGAAGAACGGCCGCGTGCGCGTCCTCGACGCCAAGGTCTCCTTCGACGGCAATGCGCTCTTCCGTCATGAAGACGTCGTCGCACTCCGCGACAAGACGGAAGAAGACGAGAAGGAAATCGAAGCCTCCAAGTACGATCTCGCCTATGTCGCCCTCGACGGCAACATCGGCTGCATGGTCAATGGTGCGGGCCTTGCCATGGCAACCATGGACATCATCAAGCTCTATGGCGCCGAGCCGGCGAACTTCCTTGATGTCGGCGGTGGCGCCTCCAAGGAGAAGGTCACCCATGCCTTCAAGATCATCACCGCCGATCCGGCCGTGAAGGGCATCCTGGTCAACATCTTCGGCGGCATCATGAAGTGCGACGTCATCGCCGAAGGCGTGATCGCAGCCGTCAAGGAAGTCGGTCTTCAGGTTCCGCTCGTCGTGCGCCTCGAAGGCACCAATGTCGAACTCGGCAAGAAGATCATCAACGAGAGCGGGCTGAACGTCATTTCCGCAGACGACCTGGACGATGCCGCCCAGAAGATTGTAGCCGCTGTGAAGGGTGCCTGATTCATGTCCATTCTGATCAACAAAGACACCAAGATCCTGGTTCAGGGTCTGACCGGCAAGACCGGTACCTTCCACACCGAACAGGCGCTCGCTTACAACGGCACCAAGATGGTCGGCGGTATCAACCCGAAGAAGGGTGGCGAGACCTGGGAAGGTTCCAAGGGCGAAAAGCTGCCGATCTTCGCAACCGTTGCGCAAGGCAAGGAAGCGACCGGCGCTGATGCATCGGTGATCTATGTTCCGCCGGCGGGTGCCGCGGCTGCGATCCTCGAAGCCATCGAAGCGGAAATCCCGCTGATCGTCTGCATCACCGAAGGCATTCCGGTTGCCGACATGGTCAAGGTCAAGGCCCGTCTCGACAGGTCGCAGTCGCGCCTGATCGGCCCGAACTGCCCTGGCGTTCTCACCCCGAACGAATGCAAGATCGGCATCATGCCGGGCAACATCTTCAAGAAGGGCTCGGTCGGCGTTCTCTCGCGCTCCGGCACGCTCACCTATGAAGCCGTGTTCCAGACCACCAACGAAGGCCTCGGCCAGACGACAGCGGTCGGCATTGGCGGCGATCCGGTCAAGGGCACGGAGTTCATCGATATCCTCGAAATGTTCCTCGCCGACGACGAGACCAAGTCGATCATCATGATCGGCGAAATCGGCGGCTCGGCCGAGGAAGATGCGGCCCAGTTCATCAAGGACGAAGCCAAGCGCGGCCGAAGCAAGCCGATGGTCGGCTTTATCGCCGGCCGCACGGCTCCTGCCGGCCGCACCATGGGCCATGCCGGCGCGGTCATTTCCGGCGGCAAGGGCGGCGCGGAAGACAAGATCGCTGCGATGGAATCGGCGGGCATCCGCGTGTCGCCGTCGCCGGCGCGCCTCGGCAAGACGCTGGTCGAAGTCCTCAAGGGCTGAGACACTGCGATGCGATCGGGCCTGCCATCGCGGCCGGCCCGGTTGCCTCCACCCGAAGAAGGGCAGCGGCGCTTCCGGCGCCGATGCCACCCAGGTCGACCGGGACCAAAAGAGCCGGCAAGAGTTAACAAGTCAGGAGGCGGACGGACAGGTCCGCGAAGCACCATGGCAAGGCAAGAAGCCAACGAGCAATTTCTGCTGACCTCGTTCCTCGACGGAGCGAATGCCAGCTATATCGAGCAGCTTTACGCGCGCTACGAAAGCGATCCCTCGTCGGTCTCCGGCGAATGGCAGTCGTTCTTCAAGGCACTGCAGGACCAGCCGGATGACGTGATCAAGGCGGCCAAGGGCGCCTCCTGGAAGAAGCCGAACTGGCCGATCGTCGCCAATGGCGAACTCGTCTCGGCGCTCGATGGCAACTGGGGCACGGTCGAGAAGGTCATCGAAAAGAAGGTGAAGGCCAAAGCCGAGGAACAGGCCGCCGTCACCGGCGTCGCGCCGAGTGCTGCCGATGTCCACCAGCAGACCCGTGACAGCGTTCGCGCCATCATGATGATCCGCGCCTACCGCATGCGCGGCCATCTGCACGCCAAGCTCGACCCGCTCGGCATTGCAGCGCCTGTCGAGGACTATGACGAGCTGTCGCCGAAGTCCTACGGCTTCGAGGAAAGCGACTACGATCGCCGGATCTTCCTCGACAACGTGCTCGGCCTCGAATACGCGACCATCCGCGAGATGCTCGAAATCCTCGAGCGCACCTATTGCTCGACGCTCGGCGTCGAGTTCATGCATATCTCCGATCCGGAAATCAAAGGCTGGGTCCAGGAGCGCATCGAAGGTCCCGACAAGGGCGTCGAATTCACGCCGGAAGGCAAGAAGGCGATCCTGCAGAAGCTGATCGAGGCGGAAGGCTTCGAGCAGTTCATCGACGTGAGGTACAAGGGCACCAAGCGTTTCGGCCTCGACGGCGGCGAATCGCTCATCCCGGCGCTGGAGCAGATCATCAAGCGCGGCGGCCAGGTCGGCCTCAAGGAAATCATCCTCGGCATGGCCCATCGCGGCCGTCTGAACGTTCTGACCAACGTCATGGGCAAGCCGCACCGTGCCGTTTTCCACGAGTTCAAGGGCGGTTCCGCCGCACCGGACGATGTCGAAGGTTCGGGCGACGTGAAGTACCATCTCGGTGCCTCCTCGGACCGCGAGTTCGACGGCAACAAGGTTCACCTGTCGCTGACGGCGAACCCGTCGCATCTCGAAATCGTCAATCCGGTCGTCATGGGCAAGGCGCGCGCCAAGCAGGACCAGATGGCGAAGGTCTTCGAGGGCGACATCATTCCGCTGTATGAGCGGGCCCAGGTCATGCCGTTGCTGCTGCATGGCGATGCCGCATTTGCGGGCCAGGGCGTGACGGCGGAAATCCTCGGCCTGTCGGGCCTGCGCGGTCATCGCGTTGCCGGCACTGTGCATTTCATCATCAACAACCAGATCGGCTTCACCACCAATCCGGCCTTCTCGCGCTCGTCGCCCTATCCGTCGGATGTGGCCAAGATGATTGAAGCGCCGATCTTCCACGTCAACGGCGACGATCCGGAAGCAGTGACCTACGCGGCCAAGATCGCCACCGAATTCCGGATGAAGTTCCACAAGCCGGTCGTCATCGACATGTTCTGCTACCGCCGCTTCGGCCATAACGAAGGCGACGAGCCCTCGTTCACGCAGCCGAAGATGTACAAGGTCATTCGCGCCCATAAGACGGTCGTCCAGCTCTATGGCGAACGCCTGATCGCCGAGGGCCTGATTACCGAAGGTGAACTTGAGAAGATGCGCGCCGATTGGCGCGCCCATCTGGAACAGGAATTCGAGGCGGGACAGGCCTACAAGCCGAACAAGGCCGACTGGCTGGACGGCGTCTGGTCGGGCCTGCGCGCTGCCGACAACCAGGACGAACAGCGCCGCGGCAAGACCTCGGTGCCGATGAAGACGCTGAAGGAAGTCGGCCGCAAGCTGTCGGAAGTCCCGGCAGGCTTCAACGTGCACAGAACCATCCAGCGCTTCATGGATGGCCGCGCAGGCATGATCCAGAGCGGCGAGGGCATCGACTGGGCGATGGCGGAGGCGCTTGCTTTCGGCACGCTCGCCACCGAAGGCACCAAGATCCGCCTCTCGGGCCAGGACTGCGAACGCGGTACCTTCTCGCAACGCCATACGGTTCTCTACGATCAGGAGACCGAGGAACGCTATATCCCGCTTGCCAACCTGTCGCCGACCCAGGCGCGTTACGAGGTCATCAACTCGATGCTCTCGGAAGAGGCAGTCCTCGGCTTCGAATATGGCTATTCGCTCGCCCGTCCGAATGCACTGACCCTTTGGGAAGCGCAGTTCGGCGACTTCGCCAACGGTGCGCAGGTCGTCTTCGACCAGTTCATCTCGTCGGGCGAACGCAAGTGGCTGCGCATGTCCGGCCTCGTCTGCCTCTTGCCGCATGGTTACGAAGGCCAGGGTCCGGAGCATTCCTCTGCCCGCCTCGAGCGCTGGCTGCAGATGTGTGCCGAAGACAACATGCAGGTCGCCAATGTCACCACGCCGGCGAACTACTTCCACATCCTGCGCCGTCAGGTGAAGCGCGACTTCCGCAAGCCGCTGATCATGATGACGCCGAAGTCACTGCTGCGCCACAAGCGCGCCGTCTCTTCGCTGTCGGAAATGGCCGGCGAGACGTCCTTCCATCGCCTGCTTTGGGACGATGCAGAAGTCATCAAGGATGGTCCGATCAAGCTGCAGAAGGACGCCAAGATCCGTCGCGTCGTTCTCTGCACCGGCAAGGTCTATTACGACCTTCTGGAAGAGCGCGAAAAGCGCGGCATCGACGATGTCTACCTCCTGCGCGTCGAGCAGCTATATCCGTTCCCGGCCAAGGCGCTGATCAACGAACTCTCGCGCTTCCGCAATGCGGAAATGGTCTGGTGCCAGGAAGAGCCGAAGAACATGGGTGCCTGGTCGTTCATCGACCCGTATCTGGAATGGGTGCTTGCCCATATCGATGCGAAGTACCAGCGCGTGCGCTACACCGGCCGCCCGGCCGCTGCCTCTCCGGCGACGGGCCTGATGTCCAAGCACCTCGCCCAGCTCGCCGCCTTCCTCGAAGACGCGCTCGGCGGTTGAGAGGCAGCGCGACATGGCCTATTTTCATCTGAAACTAGCGCCACCCCGCAGCACATTTCCTCAGGATGCAACGTCCGAGGAAATGGCCGCGATGGAGCGTCATTCCGTCTATTGGCGAGCGCAAGCCGATGCGGGACGCGCGATTGCGGTTGGTCCGGTCTTCGCCAAGGACGGCGCCTGGGGCATGGCTCTGGTGGAGGTCCCCGATGAGGAGACTGCCCAGGCCCTTGCCGATGGCGATCCGGTCATTGCCGCCCGCCTGGGCTTCCAGTTCGAAATTGCCGCCATACCCTCACTCATTCTCCGGCATGTCGCCGCACCTGCCGCATAAACGATAACGATCAAAGTCAGGATCTGAAAATGACCACAGAAATCCGCGTTCCTACCCTGGGAGAGTCCGTCAGCGAAGCGACCGTCGGGACATGGTTCAAGAAGGTGGGCGACGCCGTCAAGGCCGATGAGCCGCTGCTCGAACTCGAAACCGACAAGGTGACCATCGAGGTTCCGGCGCCTTCTGCAGGCACGCTTTCCGAAATCGTTGCCAGCGCCGGTGAAACCGTCGGTCTCGGCGCGCTGCTCGGCCAGATCGCCAACGGTGCCGCCGGCGCCGCTGTTGCCGCGCCCGCGGCGGAAAAGAAGGTTGCCGCTCCGGCCGCCGCTGCCGCGCCTGCCGCTCCGCAGGTCGCGTCTGCCATGCCGGCTGCTCCGGCTGCTGCCAAGATGCTCGCCGAAAACAACCTCACCGCCGACCAGGTCGACGGCTCCGGCAAGCGCGGCCAGGTGCTGAAGGGCGATGTCATCGCCGCTGTCGCCAAGGGTGTTTCGGCGCCGGCGGCTTCCGAACCGGTCAAGATTGTCACCCGTGGCCCGTCGCCGGCCGAGGACGCACCGCGCGAAGAGCGCGTCAAGATGACCCGCCTGCGCCAGACCATCGCCAAGCGCCTGAAGGATGCCCAGAACACCGCCGCCATGCTCACCACCTATAACGAGGTGGACATGTCGGCCGTCATGGACCTGCGCAACCGCTACAAGGACCTGTTTGAAAAGAAGCATGGCGTCAAGCTCGGCTTCATGGGCTTCTTCACCAAGGCGGTGACGCATGCGCTGAAGGAGATCCCGGCCGTCAACGCCGAGATCGACGGCACCGACATCATCTACAAGAACTTCTGCCACATCGGCATGGCCGTCGGCACCGACAAGGGTCTGGTCGTTCCCGTCATCCGCGATGCCGACCAGATGTCGATCGCCGAAATCGAGAAGGATCTCGGCCGTCTTGCCAAGGCTGCCCGTGACAGCTCGCTGTCGATGGCCGACATGCAGGGCGGCACCTTCACGATCACCAATGGCGGCGTCTACGGCTCGCTTATGTCCTCGCCGATCCTCAACGCGCCGCAGTCCGGCATTCTCGGCATGCACAAGATCCAGGAACGTCCGGTCGTCGTCGGCGGCCAGATCGTCATCCGTCCGATGATGTATCTGGCGCTCTCCTACGATCACCGGATGGTCGATGGTAAGGAAGCCGTGACCTTCCTCGTCCGCGTCAAGGAAAGCCTGGAAGATCCGGAACGCCTGGTTCTCGATCTCTGAGAGGCGCTGAAACATGGACGCGGCAGCGCTGGCGGCATCGCCCTTCCTTTCGCTCCTCGCCTGGAGCGTCGTGCTGCTCGTCTTCCATGTCAGCCTGCAGGGCATGATGGCGACATTGGAACTCGGATCGGCCTGGAATGCCGGTCCGCGGGATGAGGAAAAGAAGCCGTCCGGCAAACTCGCCGGGCGGTCCGAACGGGCCTCGGTCAATTTTCAGGAAACCTATCCGGCCTTCGTCGGGCTGGCGCTCGCGCTTGCCATCGCCGGTGATCCGACCGGCTGGGGCCTGACCGGCGCCTGGACTTGGTTCGTCTTCAGGATTGTCTATATTCCGCTTTATCTGGCGGGCGTTTCCTACGTCCGCTCGCTCATCTGGCTTGGCTCGCTCGCCGGGCTCCTCATCATGGTATCGGCGCTCGTTTTCTGACAGGAAAGCGGTCGCCTGACAGCGATAACCGGAGACGTGCCGTGCATCCCTATCTGTTTGAACTCGCATCGCTGATGGCGATCTTCTCCTTCGCCATCGTCTCTCCCGGCGCCGATCTTGCCATGGTCATGCGCCAGTCGCTGGTTCACGGCCGCCGCTCGGCGATCGTCACCTCCTTCGGCATCGGCACCGCGCTGATGTTCCATGTAACCTACACGATCCTCGGGCTCGGGCTGATCATCTCGCAGTCGATCTACCTGTTCAACATCGTCAAATGGTGCGGCGTGGCTTACCTGCTCTACATCGGCATCAAGTCTCTTCGTGCCGGCAGGACGGATATCACGGTTGAGGCCGAAGGCGCGGATGCGAACGAAAAGCGCCAGCCGGCACTGAGGGCCTTCGGTCTCGGTTTCGCCGCTAATGCGCTGAACCCGAAGCCGGTCTTCTTCTTCCTGTCGATCTTTTCGACGGTGGTCGGCGCCCATACGCCGATCGCGGTGAAGTTCGGCTATGGCCTGGTCATGGCAAGCAGCCTGATCCTCTGGTTCGTCGGCGTCAGCCTGTTCATGACGACGCCGAAGATGCGCGCCGCCTTCTCGCGCGCCAGCCAGTGGATCGATCGCGTCAGCGGCCTCGTCTTCATCGCGCTTGGCCTGAAGCTCGCCACGGAAAAGGCAGCCTGAGCATGCGCCTTACCGCTCCCGCATCGATCCTCGGTATCCTGCTGGCGGCGACGCCCGTGGCTGCGGCGGATTGCCTGCAGGAGCAGGCGATCTATGGCGATGCGGACGGCGCCTATGAATTGCGGTTCGAGCCCGTCGGCTCGGCCAGCGCCGCAACAAGCAACCATTTCAAGGTCAAGGTGGCGAAGACCGATCTGGTGCTCGACGGCATAGTCATGCAGTCCGGCGAACCCGTCCGGCCGAACAGCATGATCATGAACAATTGCCCGGAGGGCGACGCCACCGGCGACGAGATCGCTGCCTGCACCGTCTGGGAAGGCGTGATCTATTCCATCGGTGCCGACGGCAAGGTTGGTTCCCTGCCTGAGGAGGGCAGGCAAGCGGCGGCGCAATTGCTTCTGCCCGATTTCGGTCCCGCCGTGCGCAACTCGTCCATCTGGGGCAAGGCGACTGTCGCTCCCTGGGATGTTCTGACCTTGAAGGGATGTGCCCAATGAAGATCAGCGATCAACCCGTCCTTCTGGTGACCGGCGGCAGCCGCGGTATCGGTGCAGCCATCTGCCTCTCGGCAGCCGAACAGGGCTGGGCCGTTGCCGTCAACTATGCCTCGAACCGCCCGGCCGCAGATGCGGTCGTCAAGGCGATCGAGGCGGCCGGTGGCAAAGCAATCGCGATTGAAGGCGATGTCGGCAGCGAAGCCGGGATCACCGCGATCTTCGGCGCGGTGGACAAGGCTTTCGGCCGTCTCGACGGGCTGGTCAACAATGCCGGCATCGTCGGTTTGCCGGCCAGGATCGACGAGATCACGCCCGAGCGGCTCGAACGCATGCTGCGCGTCAATGTTTCCGGCTCGATCCTTTGCGCGGCGGCGGCTGTCCGGCGCATGTCTGTCCGTCACGGCGGCAAGGGCGGCGTCATCGTCAATATTTCTTCGATGGCCGCCGTTCTCGGCTCCGCGGGACAATATGTCGACTATGCAGCCTCCAAGGGCGCGATCGATACTTTTACCATCGGCCTGTCGCGCGAAGTGGCTTCGGAAGGTATCCGTGTCAACGCGGTCCGTCCGGGCGTCATCGACACGGAGCTTCACGCCTCTGGCGGATTGCCGGATCGAGCCCGCGAGCTTTCGCCGACCATTCCCCTGAAACGGCCGGGCACCGCGCAAGAGGTCGCCGATGCCGTTCTCTACCTGCTTTCCCCTTCGTCGTCCTATGTAACGGGCGCCATTCTCAACGTCAGCGGCGGACGATAGCCGCTCTCAGGAAGGACCATTCATGGCTTATGATCTCATTGTTATCGGCACCGGACCCGGCGGCTATGTTTGCGCCATCAAGGCAGCCCAGCTCGGCCTGAAGGTCGGCGTCATCGAAAAGCGCGCCACCTATGGCGGCACCTGCCTCAATGTCGGCTGCATTCCCTCGAAAGCCCTGCTGCACGCCTCGGAAGTCTTCCACCAGACCGCCCACGGCATCGACGCACTCGGCGTTGAGGTACAGGCTCCGAAGCTGAACCTTGAGAAGATGCTTGCCCACAAGGATGCGACGGTAAAATCGAACGTTGATGGCGTCGCCTTCCTCTTCAAGAAGAACAAGATCGACGCCTTCCAGGGCACCGGCAAGGTGCTTGGCGAAGGTAAGGTTTCGGTGACCAACGACAAGGGCGAGGAGCAGGTCATCGAGACCAAGAACATCGTCATTGCCACCGGCTCCGATGTTGCCGGCATTCCCGGTGTTGAGGTCGAGATCGACGAGAAGGTCATCATCTCGTCCACCGGCGGTATCGCGCTGGAGAAGGTTCCTGCCACCATGATCGTCGTCGGCGGCGGCGTCATCGGCCTCGAGCTCGGTTCGGTCTGGTCGCGCCTCGGCGCCAAGGTGACCGTGGTCGAATATCTCGACATGATCCTCGGCGGCATGGACGGCGAAGTCGCCAAGCAGTTCCAGCGCATGCTCGCCAAGCAGGGCATCGATATCAAGCTCGGCGCCAAGGTGACCGGCGTTGAAAAGCAGGGTTCCGGCGCCAAGGTGACCTTCGAGCCGGTCAAGGGCGGCGATGCCGTGACGATCGACGCCGATGTCGTTCTGATCGCCACCGGCCGCAAGCCGTTCACCGATGGCCTCGGCCTTGCCAAAGCCGGCGTCGTCATGGACACGCGCGGCCGGGTCGAGATCAACAACCATTTCCAGACCAGCATTCCCGGCATTTATGCGATCGGCGACGTCGTGCGCGGCCCGATGCTCGCCCATAAGGCGGAAGATGAGGGTGTCGCCGTTGCCGAGATCATCGCCGGTCAGGCGGGCCACGTGAACTACGATGTCATTCCGAGCGTCGTCTATACCCAGCCGGAAATCGCCTCCGTCGGCAAGACCGAGGAAGAGCTGAAGGCCGCGGGCATCGCCTACAAGGCCGGCAAGTTCCCGTTCACTGCCAACGGCCGCGCCCGCGCCATGCTGGCGACCGACGGCTTCGTCAAGATTCTCGCCGATCAGGCCACCGACCGGGTTCTCGGCGGTCATATCGTCGGCTTCGGCGCCGGCGAGATGATCCACGAAATCGCCGTGCTGATGGAATTCGGCGGCTCCTCGGAAGACCTCGGCCGCACCTGCCATGCCCACCCGACCATGTCGGAAGCGGTCAAGGAAGCCGCACTCGCGACCTTCGCAAAGCCGATCCATATGTAATGAACATGCGCAGGGGGGCCGTGACAATCGGCCCCTTTGCACCTCCCGGTCGGGCGGCCTACCATCGCCGCATCGATGGAGAGCATGCCAATGGCACCGCGCAATTATCCGGTTCCCGTTACCTTGCCGCATCCGGCGCTGCCTTTGGCCGACTGGGCGGATTGTTACGAACTGCGGGTTCAGGGCAGGGCATTGACGGCCAGATCCGCAGCCGAGCGGACATTGGGTGATTTTCCGGCCTGGGTCCGCGCCCTGATGTGGCTGCGAAATGCAGCCGTCCGCCCCTTCGGTCTCAAGGGATCGGGTCCGCCAAATACGCGCGAGATGATCGGCATTTTCCCCATCCTTTCCCGCTCTGACGAACAGATGGTCCTCGGTTTCGACGACGCGCATCTGGATTTTCGCATCGTCGTCGATGTCCATCCGGCCCGCGAAACGGGTCAGACGGTCAGCGTGACGACGCTGGTCCGCCGAAAGATTCTCCTCGGTAAGCTCTATCTCGCGGTGATCACGCCTTTCCACCGGCTGATCGTCCGCACGATGCTGGACCGTCTGTCCGGTCCGGCTGTTGTCGCAAGCTGACGGCATGCGCTCGCGGCTTCTGCTTCGGCATTGCCCGGCGCGAGTCCGCTGATTCGGGAACGGGCCGAGTTCGCTGCTGAAGGGCTCTGGACTCTGACGAACCTTCCGGTGAACATGCTGCATGAGCACCACAAAACTCCTGCTGATCCTGCCGCTGACGGTGGCCTTCGCGTATATGTTGCTTGTTGGCGTGGTGTATCTTTCACAACGTGCCCTCCTCTTTCCCGGCACGAGCGCGGCACTTGCTCCAGAGCACGCAGACTGGGGCGAGAACGCCTCCATCAAGACGCCCGACGGGGAGACGCTTCATGGACTCTACAGCCAGGGCACATCCGGCAAGCCGTGCGTTCTGCTCTTTTTCGGGAACGGTGACCGCGTCGCCAATTACGGGTTTCTCGCACAGGCGCTGGCCGCGCGCGGCATTGGATTGCTGGCGATATCCTATCGCGGCTATCCGGGATCGACCGGCTCGCCGAGCGAGGAGGGACTGCTGACCGACGGCATCACGGCGTTCGACTGGCTTTCAGCACGCTCCAAAAGCGAGATCGTTGTGCTCGGTCGCTCGCTGGGCACCGGCATCGCCGTGAACACGGCGGCGCAGAGGCCGGCCGTCGGTTTGGTTCTTGTGTCCGCATACCTGTCGGTTCTGTCGGTCGCGGAGACGCGCTATCCGTTCTTTCCCGTCGCGCTTCTCGTCAAGGATCCCTTCCGCTCGGATCTCAAAATAGCGAAGGTGAGCCAACCAAAGCTGTTCATTCACGGTCGGCGTGACGACAGCATTCCGCTATCTTCGGGCGAGGCGTTGTATCACATCGCTCCCGAACCCAAGCGGATGCTGATCGACGACGGCTCGGGTCACAATGATATCTGGAACGACAGCACGGTTGGCGATGTCATCCGCTTTGTGGAGGCGCTGAAATGAACCACGCCGGAGCCCGGTAAGCAGCGGCGACCGTCCGTGTTTCCACGCCGTGCCGCTACCGAGCGGGAAGCGCTTGCGCCCGCTCGGCAAACAGTCTGGATTTTACTGCAGCGTCCGCACTTGCGCCGGTTGAGCCGCAACACCGGCGACGTCGCCTGTTGTCAGCGCCTGTGAATCCAGACCTGTGGCCACGACTGAAACGCGGAAGACGCCGTCCAGGCCCTTGTCGAAGATTGCGCCGACGACGATGTCGGCGTCCTCGCAGACCTCCTCGCGGATGCGGGTCGCTGCCTCGTCCACTTCGAACAGCGTCATGTCGGAGCCGCCGGAAATCGAGATCAGCACGCCCTTGGCGCCCTTCATCGACACTTCGCTCAAGAGCGGATTGGCGATCGCCGCCTCGGCCGCCTTGGAGGCGCGGCCGTCGCCGATCGCCTCGCCCGTTCCCATCATCGCCCGGCCCATGCCCTTCATCACCGATTTGACGTCGGCGAAGTCGAGGTTGATCAGGCCTTCCTTGACGATCAGGTCGGTGATGCAGCCGACGCCGGAATAGAGAACGCGGTCGGCGATGACGAAGGCATCGGCAAAGGTGGTCTTCGCATCGGCGATACGGAAGAGGTTCTGGTTGGGGATGACGATCACGGTGTCAGCCGCTTCGCGCAGCCGTTCGATGCCTTCCTCGGCTGCCTGCATGCGCCGCTTGCCTTCGAAGCTGAACGGCTTGGTGACGACCCCGACGGTCAGGATGCCGGCTTTGCGCGCGGCCGCGGCGATGACCGGCGCCGCACCCGTTCCCGTGCCGCCGCCCATGCCGGCGGTGACGAAGCACATATGCGTGCCGCCAAGATGATCCATGATCTCGTCGATCGATTCCTCCGCCGCCGCGCGGCCGACTTCCGGAAGCGATCCGGCACCGAGCCCCTCGGTCACCTGCGCGCCAAGCTGGATCAGCCGCGGCGCCTTCGACATGGTCAGCGCCTGCGCATCCGTGTTGGCAGCAATGAAGTCCGCGCCCTGAAGGCCTTCGGCGATCATGTTGTTGATGGCGTTGCCGCCGCCGCCGCCGACGCCGATGACAGTGATCTTCGGTCTCATCTCCGAAATCACGGGTTTCTTGATCTCTGACATCTCGTCATCTCCTTGAACGTGGTCGCCGCCCCGGCACGTATGGAAGCGCGTTCCGGGAGCTGCAATCGAATGCGAAGCGGAGCGGGCGCGAATCAGGCCGCCGCAGGTTATGTCCGCAAAAAGGCAGAGAGACGGCGCCGGTGCAAGAGAGTAAGGCGGACTATTGTTGGCCGCTGCGTCGGCATCAGTGCGGAAAGCACCGCCACTTCGGTGCACTCTGCAGCTTCACCCCCCTCTGTCACTTCGTGACATCTCCCCCTCAAGGGGGGAGATCATTCTTTTCCTTCGCAAGTTTTGGTAGGGCTAGGCATGAAAGCATGTGGCAATCTCCCCCCTTGAGGGGGAGATGTCCCGGAGGGACAGAGGGGGGTATGCTCTTGATAATCCGGCTTTAAGCAACACGTTGCCGAAAGATCGGGGACGAAGAAGCTGACAGCACCGCTTCGTCGAGATTATTGGCCGCGAGAAATTGTCATCCCCACTGATCCCCGCCTGGAAAAGCCGTGTCATGATCATGGTGTCCTGTCACGGATACACCGCAAGACGTTTGCGGCGAGGCAGGGCTGGCGCTCCACGGGAAGCCTCGTGGCCTTCGATCAGGAGGCCGCGAACGTCAGGCGGACCGGAAGGAGAGCCCCCGGAAAATGGATCCCCTCCGTCCTTCTGGGGCGGGCGCATCTGTGGGATGCACATGTCGGGACAGGACACGTGACGTACCGGAACCGTGATGCTTAATGCCGGAACCGGAAGCCTGCGCCACGAAGTCGTCCCGAGGCAGAGGGTCCGAAGTCGGGGTCTGTAGGGAGGAAAGCTCCCGAGAACGCCAAACGGGGCGCTGGAAGGCGTCACATATGTTTATTCGTTAGAGACGGTTTCCAGTGCCCCGTCCGGATGAATGCATTTTCGAAAACCACGGCGGCAGCGCGCGGGGAGGTTTACGGCTGCGTGGAAGCGTCAGTTCCCGGAAGACATGCTGGAGACCGTAAAGCCGTCCTTGCGCAACAGTTCGATCACGCCTTCATTCCCCGGCAGGTGAAGCGCGCCGACGGCCATGAACACGCTTCCGCCGTCGAGGATCGGCTTGGCACGGCTTGCCATGGTCTTGTTGCGGTCGATGACGATGCGCTGCTCGAAATCCGCGTAGTCGGTGCTTTTGTCGGCCGACGTTTCTTCCGAAACGGCCTTCATCAGCGGCATGACCATGCCCGTATCGCCGGTGAGATAGAGTTCGGTCGTCGTCTCCATCACGTCGGCGACGGTGTCGCCGAGATCAAGCGTCTCGATCAGCGCATCCAGGTGAAACTGAACCGGCAGCGCATCCATGGCCTTCAACTGCTCCACCAGTGTTTCCAGACCCTTGAGCGCCTTGCCCTGTTTCAGCGCATCCTCTGCCAGCTTCTTGTCGAGAAAGGAGGCGCCGGCCGCCTTGCGGCTCATCTCGCAGGCGGGAAGGGCAACGAAGCTGGCGATCATCCAGGGCTTCATCTTCGCAACCAGCGTCAGAGGAATGCCGCGCTGCTTCAGGCCGGCCGCCAGTTTCTCCTGTTCGTCGGCTTTGAGAAAGTCCTTGATCGACTTGCCATCGGTGAACATCGTCAGTTCCGGCTGCATCATGAGAGCCGCGGCCGCCTTGCGGTCGTCAACGATCTCGTCGGATTCGACGATCACCGTCTGTGCCGTTTCATAGGCTGCGTCCGCTCCCTTCGGCATGGCGAGCACGCGCGGATCGGTGACATGCATGGTGCCGAGCAGGTAGGAGGGCGCGACCCCCGCCTTCTCGATTTTCCAGAAGATGCCCTTGCCGTTCGGCACGGCAGCGGCTTGCCTTTCAAGCGCCGCAAACCGCGCGGGGTCCGACGCCCGCATGTCGGCGATCAGGTTCTTGCCGCCGCAGGCATCGTCTGCCGCATGGGCCGGTGAGAGGGAGAGAAGCGTGACGATCAGGCTGAGAGCAAACAGCACATGCAGCGTTGCGATCAGGGCAAGGATAGTGTCGCCCAGTTTTCCCGCGATAGTGCGTGCCGGCTTTGCCAGATGCTGAAACATTGTCGATCCTGTTTGCGATAGGCTCATCGCACCGACCCTAACCGTGCAAGCCTCACGGCACGTTTAACAAAGCTGGTTAATGCTCCTACGAAGGCGAAATTCAGGCGCGCGGATGCGCCCGGTCGTAGATTTCCAGAAGCCGGGCGGAATCGACCCCGGTATAGACCTGGGTGGTCGAGAGGCTGGCATGGCCGAGCAATTCCTGGATGGTCCTCAAGTCGCCGCCGCCGGCCAGAAGATGCGTGGCGAAGGAGTGGCGCAGCGCATGCGGCGTCGCGGTATCCGGCAGGCCGAGCGCACCACGCAGCCTTTGCATCTCGCGCTGGATGATCGCCGCCTGCAGCTTGCCGCCCTTGGCACCGCGAAACAGCGGGCCGTCTTGCATGAGGCGATAGGGGCAGAGTTTTTCGTATGCCCGCACGGCATTGATCGCAGCCGCGATCAGCGGCACCACGCGGGTCTTGCCACCCTTGCCGTGAATGCGCAGCGCCGTCGGCGCGCCTGAAAAATCTGATGGTGTCAGGTCGAGCGCTTCGGAGATGCGCAATCCGCAGCCGTAAAGCAGGGTGAGCACGGCGGCGTTGCGCGTGGCGATCCAGGGCTCCTCGGCAAGCTGCGCCTCGCTGGTGACGACGATCAATGCGTCCTTGTCCGTCAGTGGTTTCGGCAGCGACTTCGGCTGTTTCGGCGACCGAACGGCAGCAGCTCCGGCTGCATTGGCAAGCCCTTTCTTTTCCAGATGCCGCAAGAAGGAGCGAAGCCCCGCAAGCCCCCGCCCGAGCGTTCTCGCCCCCGCACCGTCGCGGCGTCGCGCGGCGAGAAAGCCGCGCAGATCGGCCGGTCGCAGGGAACTGATGTCGCTCAGGCGTGCCGGGCCGGCCAGATGTCCTGTCAGAAAATGCAGGAACTGCCGCGTGTCGCGTTCATAGGCCTCGACGGTCTTGTCCGACAGGCGCCGCTCCTCGCTAAGCCCCGCCAGCCAGCGCTGGCGCTCCTCCATCAGTTCCGGATGGCCGATGATCAGCAGTTCGTTCAAAGGCGTACTCCGAGACATTTAACTGAGGCGACTCTGCTCGCAAGGCCCTTAGGTTTTTCCTAACGGCCCTTGGAAATTGTCATGTTGGGATCATATTCAACTGCAATAGCTGAGGGCGGACGAGGCGGGAAAAAGATGGCAAGACGCGATTCGGCAACCGGTTTCACGTATTTTGCGGAGGCGATCGCCCTGGTTTCGCAGGGCCAGCCGGGCCATATCGTCGATACGCTGATTGCCGAGCGCGGACGGCGCATCGTCAAGCATCCGCTCTGGCCCGTGATGCGGCCGTTTCTCTATACGGTCTTGAACTATCGCAAGGCCATCGAGTTTGCCGATGGCGTCGCCAACCTGCCGGGCTTTCACGCCTTCCAGTATCTGAGCGATATCCTCGCGCTCGATATCCGCGTTCGCAACGCAGAGCGTATTCCGAAAAAGGGCGGCTTCCTGCTGGTCAGCAACCATCCGACCGGGATTGCCGATGGCGTCGCCGTCTTCGATCTCCTCAAACAGCGCCGTCCCGACATGATGTTCTTCGCCAATCGCGATGCCATCCGGGTCAATCCGCGTCTCGTCGAAATGGTCATTCCGGTCGAATGGCGCGACGACTACAAGACGAAGCTGAAGGCGCGCGAAACGCTGCAGGTCACCAACCGGGCGATCTCGGAAGGCAAGGCGACAGTGCTTTTCCCCTCGGGCCGCATCGCCTACTGGGGGGACGGAAAGCTCAACGAGCGCCCGTGGAAGACTTCGGCCATTGGCTTTGCCCGCAAGTACAATCTGCCGATCCTGCCGGTCCATATGTCGGCGCGCAATTCCGGCCTGTTCTATTGGCTTGCGAAGTGGTCGACCGAACTGCGCGACATGACGGTGTTCCACGAACTCCTGAACAAGAAGGGCGACGTCTTCGATTTCACCATCGGCAGTCTCATTGAGCCGGATACGCTCGATGGCGATCCGGCCGAAGTGACGCGGGCGCTGGAGCGGCACACGGTGTTCGATCTGGCGCGGGAGGGCGATGCCCGCTTTGAGCTCTGATGCTTCGCCGGGATAGCACTCGCTTAAGCCTCAACGTGAAGATCGCGTCGCGTCTTCAAAGGCATGGAAACTATGCTGTCAAAAAAGCTGGCGTGGCTACAAGCGCCTGTAAGGACAGCATAAATTCCCCGTGATTAATAACAGCGTAACAATTATCATATAATTTAACGTTCATATGAGGACGTTGCCGTAGCTACCCCTTCCGAGGGCGGCTGGCCGCATGAAGCCTAACGGTCCCCGCCGGTGAAATCCGGAATCTTTTCAAGCTGATATTTCATTATTGTCCCGTCGCCGGGGCCGCTTTCGCGCGGCAGAAGCCTGTTTTATTGGAGGATTGTATGAAGCTCACCATTGCTCGCGGGCTGTTGATTTTCGGCGCCATCGTTATTGCCGGTCTAGTGCTGTCCATCGGCATCAAGACATATGCTTTCAACAAATTGCGCGTGAACGGACCGGTCTATACGCAAGTCATCTACGGCAAGGATCTCATTGCGGACATCCTGCCGCCGCCTTTGTACACGGTCGAGTCCTATATGCTGGCGATGGAGGCCGCTGCGAACCCTGAATTTGCCAAGGCGAATCTCGACAAGATCGCCGCATTGAAGAAAGCCTTCGATGATCGGCGCGTCTACTGGAAAGCCTCGACGGCCCCCGCCGCACTGATGGCGAAACTTGAAAACGACGTCGTGGCGCGGGGCGATCTCTATTGGGAGGTCATGGAGAAAAAATTCGTGGCCCCCCTCCAGGGCGGCGACGCAGCCACGGCCGGACAAGCGCTGGCGGAACTCAAGACGAGCTTCCATCACCACGAGACTGCGGTGAACGACCTCGTCGCCATGGCCGACGCATTTTTGAAAGAGCAGGAAGCGGGCGCTACTGCCGAAACCGCGGTGCTTTCTGCCGCCGCCCTGATCAGTTCGACCGCTTCCGTTTTCCTGCTGCTTGCCGGTCTCTGGTTCTTCCGCCGCCGTGCGGTACAGCCGCTGGCGGCGATGTCGTCCTACATGCAGACACTTGCCGCCGGCGATGACGGCCGGGACGTTCCCTATGCGGGCCGCTCGGACGAGATCGGCGCGGTCGCAAAATCCGTTGCCATCTTCCGCGAGGCGGCGATCGAGCGGCGCAATGCGCGCGAGCGCGCCGACGAGGAGCGCCGGCAACAGCACGAGCGTGACGCCGTTCTTAACCGTCAGAAGAATGCCGAGGAGGCAAGGCGCCTGCAGGTGATCGAGCAGCTGACGCGCGGGCTGGAGCGCCTGTCGAACGGCGATCTTTCGATCCGCATCGAACAGCCATTTGCCGCGGAATACGAAGAGCTGCGGACGGAGTTCAACGGTGGCGTCGAACGCCTGGCCGAGACGATTTCCACTGTTCTGCACACCTCCGCGCGGCTGAGGACCAATTCCTCCGAAATTGCCGGTGCAACCGACGATCTGGCGAAACGGACGGAGTTGCAGGCAGCCTCCCTCGAGCAAACCGCGTCGGCCTTTGACGAAATCACCGTCACGGTTCGCAATTCCTCGGAGCGTGCGCGTGAAGCAAGCACGGTGATGGCCGCGGCAAAGGACGGCGCCGAGAAATCGGCCCTCGTCGTGCGGGACGCGGTTGCCGCCATGGAGCGGATCGCCGGCTCGTCGACGCAGATTCGCCAGATCATCACCGTCATCGACGAGATAGCCTTCCAGACCAACCTGCTTGCACTGAACGCCGGTGTCGAGGCCGCGCGGGCCGGCGATGCGGGCAAGGGCTTTGCGGTCGTCGCCCAGGAAGTGCGCGAACTGGCCGGCCGTTCGGCAAACGCAGCAAGGGAGATCACGACGCTCATCGAGTCCTCGGCCCGCGAGGTCGCCGGCGGTGTGCAACTCGTCAACCAGACCGGTGCCGCGCTGACCGGCATCGAAGGACACGTGCTGCAAGTAACTGGCCTCATCGGCGCCATCGTTACCGCCGCCGGAGAGCAAACGGCCGCACTTTCCGACATCAACGCCGCCTTGCACCGGATGGATCAGATGACCCAACAGAATGCGGCGATGGTCGAACAGACCAACGCCGCGTGCCGCGAACTCAGCGACGAAGTGCAGGACCTGAACCGCGTTGCCGGACGCTTCCAGGTTTCCGCATTAGCCGGGATGCATGCACGGCGGGCGGCTTAACGCTCCCGCCTGCAGCCGAAATCACTGGCGGCTGTCCAAACAGGAAGCCCCGCTATCATCCCGCGGGGCTTCCTTCATGATAGACTCGTAGTCGGTAGCGGCGACTTCGGTCGAAACCGGGCCATCGGCACGGTGAACAAAAATAATGCGGGTTCGAAGCACGCGGGACGGTGCCGATCATTGACTGCAGCCTGCGGAATACAATACTCACGGTTGTGTTGCTGCGGGACGAATCATGAAACTCCTTTGCTTTGTCATTTTGGCGTTCTGCCTGCCGGTTGCTCCGGTTTTTGCCCAGTCCGCGAAGGCCGGTTCCACGGAACTGGCGCCTGCGGTGGAAGCGCTTTTCGCCCCGGGCCGCGATCTGCTCGACGTCAAGCTCACCGTCGATTCGATGGTCGATCCGTCCGCCAATGCGCAGGCGGTGGAAGCCGAAATCGCGCGTATGGCGGATGCCATAAGGATCATGGCGGGAGAGACGGCGCGAAGTGCCGAAAAACTCACGGCCCTGAAACGCTATCTCTACGAAGGCGGCGACTGGAACGGCAAAAAGCCGTTTCAATACGACCTCGATGATCCGCTCGGCGAGAAGCCGGCACATCGCTTGCTGCAACGCTATCTGACGACCCGGCGCGGCAATTGCATCACCATGCCGATCCTGTTCCTGGCGCTCGGTCAGCGCCTTGGGCTGACCATGACGCTCGCCGAGGCGCCGCTGCATGTGTTCGTCAAATATACCGATGATGACGGCGCAGTCTGGAATCTGGAGGCGACCAGCGGCGGCGGCTTCACCCGCGACGTCTGGTACAGGCAGAAATTGCCGATGTCCGATAAGGCGGTGGAAAACGGCATCTATCTGCGGCCGCTGTCGCACGATGAAGCCGCCGCATTGATGGCCTCGTTCCTGGTGGAGCATCAGATCGAAGCGGGTGCGTTCGAAGAGGCCATCGCCACCGCGGATGTCCTTCTCCGCCATTATCCGAACTTCGCCTACGGGCTGGTGAAGAAGGGCAGCGCCTATAGCGGCCTGTTGCGGCGGGAACTGGCGGGCAAATATACGCGGATGGAAGACATTCCGCCCGACCTGAAGGCGAAGGCCGATCGGTGGTACGCGGAGAATATCGAGGCTTTCGCCAAGGCGGAAGCATTGGGGTGGCGGCCGCAGGACGGCCAGACGCAATGAAAATCTGATGCGAGTGGGGACTTGTTCATGAAATGCTTTTCCGGCGGGTTTCTGACCCGCATTCTCAGCCTGCTGTTGATCTGCAGCATGCTGTCCGCCTCATTCGGCTCGGCGGCCAATGCCCGGTTTATTTCGCCGGACACTTGGGATCCGACGATGGAGGGGGTCGGTACCAACCGGTATGCGTATGCGGGGAATGATCCGGTCAATAAGAGTGATCCGAATGGGCATATTGCCGAGACGGTCGGAGGGTTTTGGGGCGGGATAGCTGAGACAATCCACGGATGGCTTACAGCTGCAGCCGCTTCCGCTGGGGCAACTTCTGCCGGACTTGCGGTTGGTGCTGTTGGGGCCGTGGCAGTTCTGACGATGCCAACGAACCAGATGGCTCCTGACTCAATGTGCCCTGGTGGATGCAATTCTTCCAACATGGCAAAGAACAGGGATGAGAATTTTTCTGCTTCCGGAGAAAAAAACGACGAAGCTGCGGATGAGACAAAGAAGGAAGAAAAAGATGTCACCAAACGTCCGGGCCGCGTCCGAAAAGGGACTGAGAAGGCGAACTGGGACAACGCGGCCGATGGGGAGGCTGGGGGTAAGGTATGTCCGGATTGTGGCGACGAAGTTAATTCTCTTCCGGGCACAAAAAACAAAGATTGGGACAATGATCACATCCCTCCATGGCGTAGCCGTGATCTAACCGGCAGGGATCGAAAAGGTGTCCTTGACGAGTATAATGACGGCACACGACTACGCTGCGTAGGTTGCAATAGGTCTGACAATGGAAGATTCTAAGAAAAACTCTTTGCCTGCACACCTCGAACGATTTCTCGGGGAAATTTCGCAAGGCTGGGCTGACCCAAACCCGCATACGATCCAAGTGGCGTGTTTTGACAATCAACCTCAGCAGGGAATTACGACCTACGTGACGCTTGGCTTGAGCGATATGGCGCTACCGATGAAGGGAGGCCGTACAATCAGGCAGGAACTTGTCACATCCGCACATACGTCGTTAACGCGAGAGGAGGTCGCAGGATATCTTCTTTATTGTGCAGAGAAAGTTCAGCAACGAGGGTATGCGCTGCTGCGCGGAGAGACCGTTAACATGCGCTATCCGTTGATAGAAGGCGCAACGGTAACTGCGCTTTATGCCACCAATCCAACTCCTTTCGAAGATGGTTTTGCCGAGTTTTCCGGCGCATTTCCTTCGGTGATCTTTGTCTTAATGATTCCAATTACGGGAAATGAGCTTTCGCTTATTGCCGACCGTGGTTGGAACCGCTTCGAGGACATGCTGGAATTTCAGAATCCGGATATCTGGGATTTGAAACGCACTCAAGAAATTGCACTTTAGCCAGTGATCGGCATGGTTACCCCATCTTGGGGCGCCAACATGGCGACCAGACTTCAAGGGGCCGGTTGGGTTGACGCCAAGTGATTACAACAAAAAGCCCCGCGATCGTCTCGCGAGGCTTCCACTTCTTCGTTCCATGCCCAAAAAATCAGGCGATCTTCTGGCCGGTCTTGGCCCAGTCGGCGAGGAAGGTTTCGAGGCCCTTGTCGGTCAGCGGGTGCTTGACGAGGGCCTTCAGCGTTGCCGGCGGCGCGGTGATAACGTCGGCGCCGATCAGGGCTGCTTCCTTGACGTGGTTGACGGTGCGGATCGAGGCGGCGAGGATTTCGGTCTCGTAGCCGTAATTGTCGAAGATCTGGCGGATTTCGCGGATCAGGTCCATGCCGTCGAAGGCGATGTCGTCGAGGCGGCCGACGAAGGGCGACACGAATGTCGCGCCGGCCTTGGCGGCGAGCAGGGCCTGGTTGGCCGAGAAGCACAGCGTCACGTTGGTCTGGTGACCGTCGGAGGAGAGGTTCTTGCAGGCCTTGAGGCCGTCGAGCGTCAGCGGCACCTTGATGCAGATGTTGTCGGCGATCTTCGAAATGACTGCCGCTTCCTTCATGATCGATTCGTAGTCGGTAGCCGCGACCTCGGCCGAAACCGGGCCTTCGACAATGCCGCAGATTTCCTTCGTCACTTCGAGGATGTTACGGCCGGACTTCAGGATCAGCGACGGATTGGTCGTCACGCCGTCGACGAGTCCGAGGTCGTTCAACTCCCGGATTTCATTCACATCGGCTGTATCGACAAAAAATTTCATGGGATTCTCCCTTGGGATACACGGGCTGCTTTGTTGTTTCGGGGGTTTTCTTTAACCCAATCCGCAGGCAAGGTCACGGCCGATGACCGAAGATTCGACCGATTTGTTTGACGGCCAGTTTGTCCGCAGGGTCGTGCCCGTTCTGGTGCCGATGCCTGCCCCGAAGGCATACTCCTATGCCGTGCCCGAAGGAGTGGCCGTCGAACCGGGATCGATCGTGCAGGTGCCGCTCGGCCCCCGCCAGGTGATGGGCGTGGTCTGGGACGGCACGGATGACGGCGGCGTCGATCCGAAGAAACTCAAAGCCATCACGCATGTCTTCGATTGCCCGCCGCTGGCGAAAGACATGCGCACTTTCCTCGACTGGGTCGCCGCTTATACCGTCTCGCCACCCGGCCTCGTCGCCCGCATGGCGCTGCGCGCCCCCGCCGCCTTCGATCCAGAGCCGATGGTCGAGGGGCTGCGGCTGACCGATACGCGGCCCGAGCGCATGACATCGGCGCGCGAGCGGGTGATCGCTGCCGCCGACAACGGGTTTGCCTGGACGCGGTCGGGCTTGGCGCATGCTGCCGGCACGTCTTCGAGCGTCATCGACGGGCTCGTGGCGCAGGGCGTCTTCGAAACTGTCTTCATGGCGCCGCCGCCGGTGGTGGCAGCGCCCGATCCGGACTATGTCGAGCATCGCCTTGAAGGACCGCAGAAACAGGCGGCGCAGGACCTCTTGGAGAGTGTCGAGACCGGTGGCTTCTCCGTCTCGCTGATCGACGGCATCACCGGCTCCGGCAAGACCGAGGTCTATTTCGAGGCGATCGCCGCGACGCTGAAGGCCGGCAAGCAGGTGCTGATCCTCCTGCCGGAAATCGCGCTGACGGCAAGCTTCCTCGAACGGTTCCAGGATCGCTTCGGCTCGAAACCGGCCGAATGGCATTCCGACCTCGCCCCGCGAACGCGCGAGAAGGTCTGGCGGCAGGTGACGGAGGGCGGCGTGCGCGTCGTCGCCGGAGCCCGCTCCGCGCTTTTCCTGCCGTTCGAGAATCTCGGCCTGATCGTCGTCGATGAGGAACATGATCCCGCCTACAAGCAGGAAGACCGCGTCTTCTATAATGCGCGCGACATGGCGGTCGTGCGTGCCCGCATCGGCGATTTTCCGATCGTGCTGGTCTCGGCGACGCCGTCGGTCGAAAGCCGGGTGAACGGCGATCTCGGCCGCTACAGGCCGATCCACCTGCCGACGCGTTTTGGTGATGCGGCTCTGCCTGATCTCGGCGTCATTGATATGCGCCGGCATCCGCCGGAGCGCGGTGGCTTCCTCTCTCCTGTGCTCCTGAGCCAGATCGGCAAGGCCGTCGGGCGCGGCGAGCAGGCGCTGCTGTTCCTCAATCGCCGCGGTTATGCGCCGCTGACGCTGTGCCGCGTCTGCGGCCATCGTTTCCAGTGCCCGGATTGTTCGAGCTGGCTGGTCGAGCACCGTTTTCGCGGTCAGATCCAGTGCCATCACTGCGGCTATTCGGAAAGGACGCCGGAAGCCTGCCCCGAATGCGGCACCTTCGATCATCTGGTTGCCTGCGGTCCCGGCGTCGAGCGCATCGCCGAAGAGGTCGACCGGCATTTTCCCGATGCCCGCACCATCGTGCTGTCCTCCGACCTGATGGGCGTCAAGCGGCTGCGGCTGGAACTGGACGCCATTGCCCGCGGCGAGGCGGATATCGTCGTCGGCACGCAGCTTGTCGCCAAGGGGCATAATTTTCCGATGATGACCTTCGTCGGCATCGTCGATGCCGATATCGGGCTTGCCAATGGCGATCCGCGGGCGGCTGAGCGAACGTTTCAGCTCTTGAGCCAGGTCACGGGCCGGGCAGGGCGCACGGGCCTGAAGTCACTGGGTCTGCTGCAGACCTACCAGCCGCAGCATCCGGTCATGCAGGCGATCGTCTCCGGCGATTCGGAGGCCTTCTACGAGCGCGAGATCAACGAGCGCGAGAAGGCGCTGCTGCCGCCATTCGGGCGGCTCGCCTCCGTCATCGTCTCGGCGGATACCCGCGCTGATGCGGAATGCCATGCGCGGGGTCTGCGGCAGGCTGCACCCCGCGTCAGCGGCATCAGTATTCTCGGGCCCGCCGAAGCGCCGCTCGCCCTGATCCGTGGCCGTCACCGCTTCCGGCTTCTGGTCCACGGCCGCCGCAACAGCGACATGCAGGCGTTTGTGAAGACGATGATGGCGGCAGGGCCAAAGGCGCGCGGCTCGGTCAGCGTTCAGCTCGATATCGACCCGCAGAGTTTTTTGTGAGGTGGTGTGTGCAACACACCTTCCGTCATCCTCGCCCTTGTGGCGGGGATCCAGCGCGCTCACGTCCGTGAGCGGAAGACTCTTTCACGCGACGGACGTCGCGTGGCTGGATTCCTGTGACAAGCACAGGAATGACGGGGGAGTGACTACGCGGGATCACGTTGACATCTCACCGATCGTTCGGAACTCGAGCCGGCATCGAAATTCAGTTCGCCCGATTCCCTTTCATACGCACTTGCGTTAGATCAGAAAACCAGGCTGAAGCGAGGGCGCAACATGGAGTTCTATATTCCGACGGAAACGGGAGAATTCCTGGCGTTCTGCGCGGCCGTGGTCACCGCTTTGATCGGGCTTCTGTTTCTCTTTGCCCCGGGTATCGCCTTTCGTGCCGTGGGTATTGATCTGCGTGAAGGCCGGCGGGGCGGTTATGCCGAGGCGCGCTCGACCATGGGCGGCTTTCATCTCGGGCTTGGTATCGCCGCCCTGCTTCTCGCCCAGCCGATGGTCTATTTGGCGCTCGGCGCCGCCTTCGTGCTCGCTGCCTTCGGCCGCATCCTGTCGATGCTGTCGGATAGCGGCAATACAGTTGTGAACTGGTTGTTCCTGATGGTTCAGATCGTGCTTGCGGCCTTACCCCTGGCCTATGTCTTCGGCCTCATCTGAGGGCGTTTTGGGGCGGGCACACGCAGGCCTCGTCAACTCATACCCTATTTTTGGCGAAATTCGGCCAAAAGGATGCAGACTTATCGCGCATTCGTGCGGTTCGCGTGTTGCGAGTCCAGATATCCTATGCTAGACGAACCGCGACTTGTGGGGGAAGCAGGCCGCCCGGCCTGTGTAGCTCAAAAAATATCGCAACAAATTCAAGGTGTTGGGTTTACGGTTCTCCGCAGACATCGCCCTTGGATTAAAATCAGAGAAGCTTGTGCCCGTGGCAGACACATCCCAGCTTATATCCGGTGTTGCAGAAAGGTACGCGTCTTCGCTTTTCGATCTCGCGCTGGAAGCGGGATCGGTGGAGAGCGTTGGGTCTGATCTGGATACGTTCCAGCGCATGATCGATGACAGTGCCGATCTGAAGCGCCTCATTGTCAGCCCGGTCTTTTCCGCCGACGACCAGTTCAAGGCCATTTCCGCGATCGTCGCGAAGGCCGGCATCACGGGTCTGGTCGGCAACTTCCTGAAAGTCGTTGCGCGCAATCGCCGCCTGTTCGCGGTGCCCGGCATCGTCAAGTCGTATCGCGAAACCGCCGCCCGTCATCGGGGCGAGGTTGCAGCTGAAGTGACTTCGGCCCATGCGCTGGACGCAGCGCAGCAAACTGAATTGAAGGCGGCGCTCAAGGGCGTCACCGGCAAAGACGTGGCGGTCAACGTCACCGTCGATCCGTCTATTCTCGGTGGTTTGATCGTCAAGGTCGGGTCCCGCCAGATTGACACTTCCCTTCGCACAAAGCTCTCGAGCCTTAAGCTTGCACTGAAAGAGGTCGGCTGATGGATATCCGCGCCGCGGAAATTTCCGCAATTCTGAAAGATCAAATCAAAAACTTCGGCCAGGAGGCAGAAGTCTCCGAAGTCGGTCAGGTGCTTTCCGTCGGTGACGGTATTGCCCGCGTCTACGGTCTGGACAACGTCCAGGCCGGCGAGATGGTTGAATTCCCGGGCGGAATTCGCGGCATGGCGCTGAACCTTGAAGCCGACAACGTCGGTGTGGTTATTTTCGGCGCCGACCGCGGCATCAAGGAAGGCGACACCGTCAAGCGGACCGGCGCCATCGTGGACGTTCCGGTTGGTCCGGAACTGCTCGGCCGCGTCGTTGACGCGCTCGGCAACCCGATCGACGGCAAGGGTCCGATCAATGCCAAGCAGCGCTCGCGCGTTGACGTCAAGGCTCCGGGCATCATCCCGCGCAAGTCGGTTCATGAGCCGATGTCGACCGGCCTCAAGGCCATCGACGCTCTGATCCCGGTTGGCCGCGGCCAGCGCGAGCTCGTCATCGGCGACCGCCAGACCGGCAAGACCGCCATCATTCTCGACACGATCCTCAACCAGAAGGCCATCCACGACAATGGCCCGGATGCTGAAAAGCTGTATTGCGTCTATGTCGCTATCGGCCAGAAGCGTTCGACGGTTGCCCAGTTCGTCAAGGTGCTCGAAGAGCGCGGTGCGCTGAAGTATTCGATCATCGTCGCTGCGACGGCTTCCGATCCGGCTCCGATGCAGTACCTCGCACCGTTCGCCGGTTGCGCCATGGGCGAATACTTCCGTGACAACGGCATGCACGCCTTGATCGGCTATGACGACCTGTCCAAGCAGGCTGTGTCCTACCGCCAGATGTCGCTCCTGCTGCGCCGCCCGCCGGGCCGCGAAGCCTATCCGGGCGACGTTTTCTACCTGCACTCCCGCCTTCTCGAGCGCGCTGCAAAGCTGTCGGACGAAAAGGGCGCTGGTTCGCTGACGGCTCTGCCGGTCATCGAAACCCAGGGTAACGACGTTTCGGCGTTCATCCCGACCAACGTGATCTCGATCACCGACGGCCAGATCTTCCTTGAAACCGATCTGTTCTACCAGGGTATCCGCCCGGCCGTGAACGTCGGTCTGTCGGTTTCCCGCGTCGGTTCGGCCGCTCAGGTCAAGGCGATGAAGCAGGTTGCCGGCTCGATCAAGGGCGAACTCGCCCAGTATCGCGAAATGGCAGCCTTCGCCCAGTTCGGTTCCGACCTCGACGCTGCGACGCAGCGCCTCCTGAACCGCGGTGCACGCCTGACCGAACTCCTGAAGCAGCCGCAGTTCTCGCCGCTGAAGACGGAAGAGCAGGTCGCGGTCATCTTCGCTGGCGTGAACGGTTACCTCGACAAGATCGCCGTCAACAAGGTTGGCGCGTTCGAGCAGGGTCTGCTGTCGTACATGCGTTCCGAAGGCAAGGACATTCTTGAAGCTATCCGCAAGGACAAGGCAATCAGCGACGACGTGAAGGGCAAGCTCAAGGGCGCGCTCGACACCTTCGCGAAATCCTTCGCCTGATCGGGTTCCATTTAGGACGGATAACGGATGCCTTCACTTAAGGATCTGAAAAACAGGATCGCCTCCGTCAAGGCGACGCAGAAGATCACCAAGGCGATGAAAATGGTCGCCGCGGCGAAGCTTCGGCGTGCCCAGGAGGCGGCCGAGGCCGCCCGGCCTTATTCGCAGCGGATGAGCGCGGTTCTCTCGAACATCGCTCAGGCTGTGGGCTCGGACGACAGCGCGCCGCGGCTGATGACCGGCAACGGCCGCGACCAGACGCACCTGCTCGTGGTCTGCACGGCGGAACGCGGTCTTTGCGGCGGCTTCAATTCGCAGATCGCCCGCTTCGCGCGTGACCACGTGCGCAAGCTGCTTGCCGGTGGCAAGACGGTGAAGATCATCTGCGTCGGCAAGAAGGGCTTCGATATCCTGCGTCGCGAATTCGCCTCGCTGATCATCGACCGCGTCGACCTGCGCGAAGTCAAGAAGATCGGCTTCGAGAATGCCGACCAGATCGGCAAGAAGATCATCGGCCTGTTCGAAATGGACGAGTTCGATGTCTGCACGCTGTTCTATTCGGAGTTCAAGTCGGTTATCAGCCAGGTTCCCTCTGCGCTCCAGCTGATCCCCGCTGCCGTTCCGGCAGAGGCGGCTTCGACCGAGGCAGGTGCGGCTGCGATCTACGAATACGAGCCCGACGCGGGCGAGATCCTCAGCGATCTCATTCCGCGCAACATTTCGGTGCAGGTTTTCCGGGCTCTGCTCGAAAATGTTGCCGGTGAAATGGGTGCCAAGATGAGCGCGATGGACAACGCCACGCGCAATGCCGGTGAAATGATCAACAAGCTGACGCTCTCCTACAACCGTCAGCGCCAGGCTCAGATCACCAAGGAACTCATTGAAATCATTTCGGGCGCGGAAGCGCTCTAAGGTTACGGAAAGAGGGTAAGGATTATGGCTAAGGCAGCTACCCCCACAGATACAGCAGCGGCTAAGAAGCCCGCCGCTCCGAAGAAGGCAGCAGCCGTCAAGGCTCCGGCCGTTGTTGCTGCAACCGGCGCCGTCGGTCGCGTGACGCAGGTCATCGGCGCCGTTGTCGACGTGACTTTCGAAGAAGGTAAGCTGCCGCAGATCCTGAACGCGCTGGAAACCGACAACCACGGCAACCGCCTCGTTCTCGAAGTTGCCCAGCACCTCGGCGAAAATGCGGTCCGCACGATCGCCATGGACTCGACCGAAGGTCTGGTTCGCGGTCAGCCGGTGACCGATACGGGTTCCCCGATCACCGTTCCGGTTGGTCTCGAAACCCTCGGCCGCATCATGAACGTCATCGGCGAGCCGGTTGACGAAGCCGGCCCGCTGGTCACCTCCGGCAAGCGCGCCATCCACCAGGAAGCGCCGAGCTACGTCGAGCAGTCGACCGAAGCGCAGATCCTCGTTACCGGCATCAAGGTCGTCGACCTTCTGGCTCCCTACGCCAAGGGCGGCAAGATCGGCCTGTTCGGCGGCGCCGGTGTCGGCAAGACCGTTCTCATCATGGAATTGATCAACAACGTCGCCAAGGCGCACGGTGGTTACTCGGTGTTTGCAGGCGTGGGTGAGCGTACCCGCGAAGGCAACGACCTCTACCACGAAATGATCGAATCCGGCGTGAACAAGCATGGCGGCGGCGAAGGCTCCAAGGCTGCGCTGGTGTACGGCCAGATGAACGAACCGCCGGGCGCCCGCGCTCGCGTTGCTCTGACGGGCCTGACGATCGCCGAGCAGTTCCGCGACGAAGGTCAGGACGTTCTGTTCTTCGTGGACAACATCTTCCGCTTCACCCAGGCAGGTTCCGAAGTGTCGGCTCTTCTCGGCCGTATTCCTTCGGCCGTGGGCTATCAGCCGACGCTCGCCACCGACATGGGTCAGATGCAGGAACGCATCACCACGACGACCAAGGGCTCGATCACCTCGGTTCAGGCCATCTACGTTCCGGCCGACGACTTGACCGACCCGGCGCCGGCAACCTCGTTCGCCCATCTGGACGCAACGACCGTTCTGTCGCGCTCGATCGCCGAAAAGGGTATCTACCCGGCCGTTGACCCGCTCGACTCGACCTCGCGCATGCTCGACCCGATGGTTGTCGGCGAAGAGCACTACGAAGTGTCGCGCAAGGTGCAGACGACCCTGCAGCGCTACAAGTCGCTCCAGGACATCATCGCCATCCTCGGCATGGACGAACTGTCGGAAGAAGACAAGCTGGCCGTTGCCCGCGCCCGCAAGATCGAGCGCTTCCTGTCGCAGCCGTTCTTCGTCGCCGAAGTCTTCACCGGTTCGCCGGGCAAGCTGGTTGCTCTCGAAGACACGATCAAGGGCTTCAAGGGCCTCGTCAACGGCGACTACGATCACCTTCCGGAAGCCGCCTTCTACATGGTCGGCTCCATCGAGGAAGCGATCGAAAAGGCCAAGAAGCTGGCTGCAGAAGCCGCTTGATGAATTTCGAACGGGGCGCCCGAATGGCGCGCCCCGTTCGTCAATCGCTGCGGCTGGCAAGATCCGGCTGCGCCGAACGGAATTCTCTGCCGGCGGGTTTGAGCCGGTAGCTCCAAAAGAAGCGAATGATCATGGCTGATTTCAATTTCGAACTCGTCTCTCCGGAACGCCTTCTGCTGTCCGAGCGCGTCAGCGAAGTCGTCATTCCGGCAACGGAAGGCGAGATGACCGTCATGGCCAATCATGCGCCGACGATGACGACGATCAAGCCGGGTGTTGTGACCGTCAAGGCCGCCGACGGCAAAGTGAGCCGTTACCTCGTGTTCGGCGGTTTCGCCGACATCCTGCCGACGGGCTGCACGCTGCTCGCCGAATCCGCCGCGCCGGTCGAGGATCTTGATCGCAACCTCATCGAAAGACGGATCGAGGCGGCAAAGGCCGACCTCGAGAACGGTGGACTTAGCGACGAGCGCAGGACTCAGGAGGAGCACTTCCTCGCCGAGCTCACACGCTTGAATGGCATTCTCGTTGCCTTCTGATTGCTTCCAGTGACTTTCCAACCCCGCTCCGGCGGGGTTTTTTAATGCCCGCCATTTCGATTTTCACCATACGTGCTACAAAGCCGGTGTTCTTTTCGGGCCGGTCGCCACTGTGTTAACACTTTGATTTCATAAATTCTCACATCTGCGAAATGAATTTACATACCTTCGTTTTCCGTTAGGCTGCGCGCGTCGCAGGCATTTTTGATATATCGGGCGGATGGCCCGACAAGAGACAAGAGGATGCGCATGTCGTCGAAGATCGTGCCGGTCATCATGGCTGGCGGCAAGGGAACGCGGCTGTGGCCGCTGTCGCGCTCGGCGGCGCCCAAGCAGTTTCTCCAGTTTCTCGGCGATCATTCGCTGTTCCAGAAAACCTTGCAGCGCGTCGCAGACCCGGAGTGGTACACGCCGGCCGTCATCGTCACCAATTCCGAGTTCCGCTTCATCGTGGCCGAGCAGGCTCGCGCGCTCGAAGCGCCGCTGTCGAGCATCCTCCTGGAACCGATTGCCCGCAACACGGCGCCTGCGCTTGCCGCCGCCGCCTTCGTCGTCCTGCGTGAATATGGCGATGAGGCGATCATGCAGGTTCTGGCTTCGGATCACGAGATCGATACGGGCGAGCACTACTTCGATTGCATCCGCATTGCCCGCGAGACCGCGAAGGCCGGAAAGCTGGTAACCTTCGGCATTGAGCCGACCGAAGCCGCGACCGGTTATGGTTACATCGAGACAGGCGAGGCGCTGGAGACCGGTGCGAAGACTGTCGCCCGCTTCGTCGAGAAGCCGAACCGCGAGCGTGCGGAGGAGTTGCTTGCGAGCGGCCGGTATCTCTGGAACTCCGGCATGTTCATGCTGCCCGTCGGCCAGTTCTTGGGCGAAATCCTGCGTTTCGCACCGGCCGTGCACGATGCGGCTCAGCGGGCGATACAAGAGACGAAGCACGATCTCGACTTCGACCGCCTTGACGAAGCTGCTTTCTCGCAGGCACCGGATATTTCGGTAGACTACGCGGTGTTTGAAAACACACCCGATGCGGCGGTCGTTCCATCGTCCTTCAGCTGGTCCGACCTTGGCAGCTGGGACTCCGTCTGGGCCATCGGCGAAAAGGACGAGCAGGGCAACGTCGTTGGCGAAAATGCTTCGGTGAGCAACACCCGCAACTCTCTCGTCCTGTCGCGAGATATTCATCTCGCCGTTCACGGACTGGAGGATGTCGCCGTTATCGCCAGCGAAGACGCTGTGTATGTTGGACACCTCAAGGACAGCCAGGACGTTGGCAAAATTGTCAAGAAACTTGCCCTGTCAGCTAAGACGCGTTCGCTGACGGAAACGCACCCGACCTCCTACCGCCCCTGGGGTGACGTCTCTTCGGTGCTGAGCGGCGAACGGTTCGAAGTGAAACGGCTGCATGTCAGGCCCGGACGCAAGATTTCTCTGCAGAAGCATCATCATCGTTCGGAGCACTGGATCGTCGTGCGCGGCACGGCGGAAATCACCATCAATGGCGAGACCCGCCTGCTGCACGAAAACGAGTCGGTCTATATCCCGCAGGGCGTCGTGCACCGGCTGACCAATCCCGGCAAGATCCCGCTGGAACTGATCGAGGTCCAGACCGGCTCCTATCTCCAGGATGACGACACCGTTCGTCTCGACGACGAATTTGGCCGGACATAGGGTTTTGACACCCCTTGCATGTTCAAACAATGGATGCCGTTTGAACATGTAAGCATCTGTGTTGCTTGTCTCCCTTCTCCCCGTTTACGGGGAGAAGGTGGCCGAAGGCCGGGTGAGGGGCAGCTCGCCGCATATACGCGGACAAGCTCACGCGAAAACGCCCGAGATCTTTCAATCCCGGGCGCTGCGGTCCATGGTCTTGTTAATGCCACCCCGCAGGTCAGCTTGCCATTTTGTCCGCGTAGGCTTTCTGCTCGTAGTGATGGCCGAAACGGCTCTTGAGGAAGGCGTCGAGCCCGATTTCTTCCTGACGGATAAAGCCCTTCGACGGCAGTTCGCCCTTCGCCAGCATGTCGAGCACGGCGCAGATGCTGCAGGCCGTGGTGATCTGGATGGCGCTCATCATGCGGCCGGCAACGACGGCGCTGTAGACCTTGTTGGCATAGGTTTCCTGAACCAGGCGGCCGTCCTTGCGACCGGCGACGGTCACGAAGATGATGACGACATCCTGCATGGTCGAGGGCAGCGCGTTCTCGAAGATATCCTTCAGCACTTCGCGGCGATGGCGCAGGCCGAGATCGTTGAGCAGCGCCTTCATGATCGCGGCATGGCCGGGATAGCGGATGGTGCGGTAGTTCAGCGTGCGAACCTTGCCCTTGAGGCTTTCGCAAAGCGTGCCGAGGCCGCCTGAAGTATTGAAGGCTTCATAGGTGACGCCGTCGAGCGAAAACTCTTCACGTTCTTCGAGAGCTGGAACTTCGATGAGCTGGCCCTCGACGATCGCTTCGCAGGGCTCGATATACTCGTTGATGACGCCGTCCGTGCTCCAGGTCAGGTTGTAGTTGAGCGCATTGGACGGATACTGCGGCAGGGCGCCGACGCGCATGCGCACGCTGTCGAGCGTGTCGAAATGGTTGGCGAGGTCATTGGCGACGATCGAGATGAAGCCCGGCGCCAGGCCGCACTGCGGAATGAAAGCGGTATTCGCCGTTTCGGCGATGGCCTTCACCCGGCGGGTTGATTCGACGTCTTCGGTGAGATCGAGATAATGGACGCCGGCCTTGGAGGCGGCTTCTGCGATCGCGATCGTCAGATGGAACGGCGCGGCGCTTAGGACCGCGAACTTGCCGGTGAGCAGGCCCACCAGTGCATCGCTGTCGGCGATGTCGATCTCGGCGGTGGCGATCGCGTCATGCGTTTCGATCATGGCGAGCTGTTCGGCGCTGCGATCGGCGAGCGTGACGTGATAATCGCCGGAATGGGCGAGAAGCCGGGCGATGGTCGAGCCGATCTTACCGGCTCCGATGACGACGATGTTTTTCATAGTGGGTCCCCCGAAACTTGAATCTGTCTGACGCAAGTATCGGCGTTCTGGCAGTTGATATGAAGCTCTGATATGATAGAAACGCCGCTCAATAATCGGCAGTTTGCCGTCAAGGATGATCAGAATGACGTTAGCAGACAAAGACCGGCAGCTTCTGGCAATTCTCAGCGAAAACGCCCGCATGCCAACCGCCCTTCTCGCCCGCAAGCTCGGCCTGTCGCGCACCACGGTGCAGGCGAAGATCGAGCGGCTGGAGCGCGACGGCGTGATCGCCGGTTATGGCGTGCGGCTTTCGGATGATTTCGAGAAAGGGCTCGTCAAGGCGCATGTGCTGATCACGCTGGCGCCCAAGGCGCTGGCTCGGGTGACGCAGGAACTGTACGCCATCGAGGACGTGCGGACATTACATTCCGTCAGCGGCAGTTTCGATCTGATCGCCATCGTCGCCGCATCCTCGATCAGCGAACTCGATCTCGTCATCGACCGGATTGGCGAGATCGACGGCGTCGAGAAGACCCTGTCGTCGATCATCCTGTCGACGCGAATCAATCGCTGAAGCCAGCCTCCAGCATGGCCGGATCGATGGCCTCGGGCGGTTCGGAAGGTTGTGACGGACTGCCGGGACGTTTGATGAGGTCGGCGGCTGCGATCACGATCGGGTCGAAACCTGCATCGCCTTGTTCGACAAGCTCGAAGAACGCCGTGCGCATCCGCGGCTCCCAGAACTTGTTGATGTGCGTCGCCACGCCGTGGGTGCGCTCGTCTTCCGGCTGCGACTTGAAAAAGGTGGCGATCTGGTTTGCCATTCGCACGAGTTTGGCATTGGTGTGATCAAGCGACATCGGCGATGGCTCCGGACTGGATACGGTCTGAATGGGTGAAAATCTCGAAGTCGGCGCCGCGCACCAGCGCAATCAGCGTCATGCCGGCTTCCTCCGCCGTGCGGATGGCAAGCGCCGTCGGGGCGGAAATGGCGATAATGACGGGGCTGCCGATGATCGCCGTCTTCTGCACCATCTCGACCGAAACGCGGCTGGTGACGACGACGGCGCCGCTTGCGCCGGAATAACCGGCCCGCGCCGCGGCCCCCACCAGCTTGTCCAGCGCATTGTGCCGGCCGACGTCTTCGCGCACGGCGATCAGCCCCTTGCCGGGCACGTAGAAGCCGGCGCCGTGCACGGCCCGCGTCTCGAAATGCAGCGGCTGCTGGCCGTTCAGAAGCGCCACCGCCTCGACGATCTGCTGTTCCGACAGCCGCAGCGGCGAAGCGGACACTGACGGTGTCTTGCGCACCGCCTGTTCGATCGATTCGATGCCGCAGAGCCCGCAGCCGACCGGCCCGGCCATATGACGTCGGCGGGCGGTGAGCGCGTCGTTTTGCTCGTCCTTGAGGATGATCTGCAGATCGATGCCCTTCTCGTCGGGAACGGCTTCGATCGATTCGATCTCGGAGGGATCGGTGATGATCCCTTCCGTCAGGCTGAAGCCGATAGCGAAATCCTCGAAATCGCCCGGCGTCGCCATCATCACCGCATGGGTGGAGCCGCCATAGGAAAAGGCGATCGGGGTTTCTTCGGGAACGACGCGAGAACCGGTGCCAAGTTTGCCGTTGCGGCGGGCGGTCTCGGGGACTTTCCGGGTGAGTTTGAATTTGGTCATGTAGCAACGGAGTGCGGGGCACCCCCCTCTGTCACTGCGTGACATCTCCCCCTCAAGGGGGGAGATTGGAGCATGCGGATTGCTCGGTTTAACCCTCCCCCTTGTGGGGAGGGTCGGAGCGAAGCGGAGGGGAGGGGTTCTCTTTCGCTGAAAAGAAAGTCCCCTCCCCAACCCCTCCCCACAGGGGGGAGGGGCTTGATCGAGGCACGCCCCAGCCAATCTCCCCCCTTGAGGGGGAGATGTCCCGAAGGGACAGAGGGGGGTATGCGCGGCAAATTCAGCATTGCGATGACCTACTCCGCAGCCTCCATCTTGCCCGCGATGCGGCGGGACTGGCGGGCCTGCTCGTCGTAATCGACCTGCCATTGCGATGGACCGTTCGACGGTGAGACCTGCACGGCTGTCACCTTATATTCCGGACAGTTGGTTGCCCAGTCGGAGAAGTCGGTGGTGATGACGTTCGCCTGCGTCGTCGGATGGTGGAAGGTGGTGTAGACGACGCCGGGGGCGACGCGTTCGGTGATCAGCGCTCTCAGCGTCGTGTCGCCGGAACGGCTCATCAGCTTCACCCAGTCGCCATCGCGCACGCCGCGCATCTCGGCATCGTTCGGGTGGATTTCCAGCCGGTCCTCCTCGTGCCACACGACATTGTCCGTGCGCCGCGTCTGGGCGCCGACATTGTATTGGGACAGGATTCGGCCGGTGGTGAGGAGCAGCGGGAAGCGCGGGCCGGTCTTTTCGTCGGTCGCAACATATTCCGTGCGGATGAACTTGCCCTTGCCGCGCACGAAACCGTTGACATGCATGATCGGCGAGCCGAGCGGCGCCTTCTCGTTGCAGGGCCACTGCACCGAGCCCATCTTTTCGAGGTAGTCGTAGGACACCATGGCGAAGCTCGGCGTCGTCGCGGCGATCTCGTCCATGATCTGCGACGGATGGCCGTAATTCCAGTTCAGGCCCATCGCCTGCGCCAGCTTCTGCGTCACTTCCCAATCGGCATAACCGTTGCGCGGCGTCATCACCTTGCGCACCCGGTTGATGCGGCGCTCGGCATTGGTGAAGGTGCCGTCCTTTTCGAGGAAGGTCGAACCGGGCAGGAAGACATGGGCGTAGTTGGCCGTCTCGTTGAGGAACAGGTCCTGCACGACGACGCATTCCATCGCGGCGAGACCGGCCGAGACGTGCTTGGTGTCCGGGTCTGACTGCAGGATGTCCTCGCCCTGGATGTAGATGCCCTTGAACGAGCCATCGACGGCGGCGTCCAGCATGTTGGGGATGCGCAGGCCCGGCTCGTTGGAGATCGTCACGCCCCAGAGTTTTTCGAAGATGTCGCGGGTCGCGTCGTCCGACACGTGGCGATAACCCGGCAGTTCGTGCGGGAAGGAGCCCATGTCGCAGGAGCCCTGGACGTTGTTCTGGCCGCGCAGCGGGTTCACCCCGACACCAGGACGGCCGATATTGCCGGTCGCCATGGCGAGATTGGCGATCGCCATGACCGTGGTCGAACCCTGGCTGTGCTCGGTAACGCCGAGGCCGTAATAGATCGAGCCGTTGCCGCCGGTGGCAAACAGGCGGGCGGCGCCGCGGATTTCCTCGGCCGGGACGCCGGAGAGCTTTTCCACGGCTTCGGGGCTGTGATGCGGTTCGGCGACGAAGGCTGCCCAGTCCTCGAATTCCGACCAGTCGCAGCGCTCGCGGATGAATTTCTCGTCATAGAGGCCTTCAGTGACGATGACGTGTGCCAGCGAGGTGACAACGGCGACGTTGGTGCCGGGGCGCAGCGGCAGGTGATGCGACGCCTTGACGTGCGGCGAGGAGACCATGTCGATGCGGCGCGGATCGATGACGATCAGCTTTGCGCCCTCCTTACCTGCAGAACCGCGCAGCCGCTTCTTCAGCCGCGAGGCAAAGACCGGATGGCCGTCGGTCGGATTGGCGCCGATGATCATGACGACATCGGTGTGTTCGACCGAATCGAAGTTCTGCGTACCGGCCGACGTGCCGAATGTGGCGCCGAGGCCGTAGCCGGTCGGCGAATGGCAGACGCGGGCGCAGGTGTCGACATTGTTGTTGCCGAAACCGGCGCGGACCAGCTTCTGGACCAGATAGGTCTCTTCATTGGTGCAGCGCGAGGAGGTGATGCCGCCAACCGAATCGCGGCCGTGCTGGTACTGGATGCGCCGGAATTCGGCGGCCGTGTGGGCAAGCGCCTCTTCCCAGGTGACTTCGCGCCAGGGATCGCTGATCTTCTCGCGGATCATCGGGTTGAGGATGCGTTCCTTGTGGGTCGAATAGCCATAGGCGAAGCGGCCCTTGACGCAGGAATGGCCGCGATTGGCCTGGCCGTCCTTCCACGGCACCATGCGCACCAGCTCTTCGCCGCGCATTTCCGCCTTGAACGAGCAGCCGACGCCGCAATAGGCGCAGGTGGTGACGACCGAATGCTCCGGCTGGCCGATATCGATCACCGATTTTTCGGTGAGCGTCGCCGTCGGACAGGCCTGCACGCAGGCGCCACAGGAGACGCATTCCGACTCCAGGAAATTCTCATGCATGCCGGCGGAAACGCGGCTGTCGAATCCGCGTCCTTCGATCGTCAGCGCAAACGTGCCCTGAACCTCTTCGCAGGCCCGCACGCAGCGCGAGCAGACGATGCATTTCGCCGGATCGAAGGTGAAATAGGGGTTGGATTCGTCCTTCGGCGCCCAGTTGACGTTGATGCCGCCATTGTCGCGCGCCTTGACGTGGTTTGCGCCGTCATAGCCGTAACGCACATCGCGCAGGCCGACCGCGCCGGCCATGTCCTGCAACTCGCAATCGCCATTGGCGGCGCAGGTCAGGCAGTCGAGCGGGTGGTCGGAAATATAGAGTTCCATGACGCCGCGGCGGACATCCTTGAGCCGCGGGGTCTGGGTGGAAACATTCATTCCGGGCGCCACCGGCGTCGTGCAGGAGGCTGGCATCCCGGCCCGGCCTTCGATTTCCACCAGACAGAGCCGGCAGGAGCCGAAGGAGTCCATCATGTCGGTGGCGCAGAGCTTCGGCACTTCGATGCCGGCCTCCATCGAGGCGCGCATGATCGAAGTGCCTTCCGGAACAGTGATCTCGTTGCCGTCGATCGTGAGCGTCACCATCTTTTCCGAACGGGAGGCGGGGGTGCCGAAGTCGATTTCAGAAATGAGGGGCATGGGCGGCCTCCGGTGCGGAAAGGACGGAAAATCTTGCGCGCGGGGAGGCTTTACCCCCCTCTGTCACTTCGTGACATCTCCCCCACAAGGGGGGAGATTGTTCTTTTCCCTCGGGCATTCCGAGCAAAGAGGTACTGTTTTTGGCAATGGGACGGAGCCGCATGCGATCTCCCCCCTTGTGGGGGAGATGCCCGACAGGGCAGAGGGGGGTATGGTGCAGCAAACTCATCATTCCGCCGCCTCCACCATCGGAGCCGGTGAAAAATCGTCCGGGAAATGGGTCATGGCGCTCATCACCGGATAGGGCGTGAAGCCGCCGAGCGCGCAGAGCGAGCCGAATTTCATCGTGTTGCAGAGGTCGGCAAGCAATTCTCGGTTTTTCTCCGGCTCGATCCCCTGGGCGATCTTGTCGGCCACCTCGACGCCGCGCGCCGAGCCGATGCGGCAGGGGGTGCACTTGCCGCAGCTTTCGACTGCGCAGAACTCCATGGCGAAGCGGGCCTGCTTCAGCATGTCGGCCGTGTCGTCGAAAACGACGATGCCGGCATGGCCGATCAGGCCGTCCTTGGCGGCGAAGGCCTCGTAGTCGAACGGCGTATCGAACAGCGCGCGCGGGAAATAGGCGCCGAGCGGGCCGCCGACCTGCACGGCTTTCACCGGACGTCCAGACGCGGTGCCGCCGCCGATGTCGTCGACGATCTGGCCGAGTGTCAGGCCGAAGGCGGCCTCATAAAGCCCGCGATGCTTGACGTTGCCGGCGATCTGGATCGGGATCGTGCCGCGCGAGCGGCCCATTCCGAAGTCCTTGTAGTAGACCGGCCCCTTGTCCAGGATGATCGGCACCGAGGCGAGGGAGATGACGTTGTTGATGACGGTCGGACAGTCGAACAGGCCCTTATGGGCCGGCAGCGGCGGCTTGGCGCGGACGATGCCGCGCTTGCCTTCGAGCGAGTTCAAAAGCGCCGTTTCCTCGCCGCAGACATAGGCGCCGGCGCCAGTGCGGATCTCGATGTCGAACGCGTTGGCCGAGCCGAGTACCGAGGTGCCGAGCACGCCCGCCCTGTGGGCGATCTCGACGGCCTGCGTCATCGTCGCGATGGCATGCGGATATTCCGAACGGATATAGACGAAACCCTTGGTGGCGCCTGTCGCGATGCCGGCGATCGCCATACCCTCGATCAGCACGAACGGATCGCCCTCCATGATCATGCGGTCGGCAAAGGTACCCGAATCGCCCTCGTCGGCATTGCAGACGATGTATTTTCGCGCACCTGGGGTATCCAGAACCGTCTTCCATTTGATACCGGTCGGGAAGCCCGCGCCACCGCGGCCGCGAAGACCGCTCTCGGTCACATGGGCGACGATATCGGCCGGCGTGAGCGTCACGGCTCTTTCCAGGCCTTTCAGCCCGTCATGCGCCCGGTAGTCGCTAAGCGACAACGGATCGACGATGCCGCAGCGGGCAAAGGTCAGCCGCGTCTGGCTTTTCAGGAACGGCAGTTCCTCGGTTTTCCCGAGACAGAGCGCATGGTTGCCACCCGTCGCCAGCCCGGCATCGAGCAGGGAGGCGACATCGGATGCCTTGACCGGACCATAGGCGATCCGGCCTTCGGGTGTCTCGACCTCGATCATCGGCTCCAGCCAGTGCAGGCCGCGCGATCCGTTGCGCACGATCGTGGCGTCGATGCCGCGCGCTTCGATTTCGCCTGCGAGCGCCTTGGCGACCCGCTCGGCGCCAAGCGCCAATGCCGCCGCATCTTTGGGAACGAAAATCTTGACGGTCATGCGCGCACCTCCGCAACGAGGTTATCTACCGCATCCGCATCGAGCCGCCCGTGCACCTCGCCGTCGAGCATTGCGGCGGGTGCGGCGGAACAGAGCCCAAGACAATAGACGGGTTCCAGCGTCACCGCCCCGTCGAGCGTCGTCTGGTGGAAATCGATGCCGAGCAGCGCCTTCACCCGTTCGGCAAGCCGGTCGCCGCCCATCGACTGGCAGGCTTCGGCGCGACAGAGTTTTAAGACGTGCCGGCCTGCCGGGTGGTCGCGATAGTCATGATAGAAGGTGACGACGCCGTGGACCTCGGCGCGCGACAGGTTGAGCTCGCGCGCAATGATCGGCAGGGCCTCTTGCGGCACATAGCCGAACTCGGCCTGGATCTCATGCAGGATCGGTAGAAGCGGCCCCTCGAGCGACTTCATCTCGCTGACGATATCCAGCGTCCGGACGCCGATATCGCGGCTTGATAGATGCAGGTTCAACGTTCAGACCTCCCGAACTGAAACGAATTTCGCTTGGCGATGATGGGGTATCTGCCGAGACCGTTTTGGCCGACGCTCCTCCAAGAACATCCGGCCGGTCAGGGCAAAGCCACCATCACGCTTCGCGCAGGAAATGAGCTTCGCAGCAGCTACGGAAGGGGTCAATACGCCTGTTTCGTTGAGCGATAGATATTTTCTATCGGAACGACTGCGCCTCGGCCAAAATGCGGGCTTCATGCAAAAGAGCGGAGACGAGCGGGGTGAACGGCTCGCGATGTGTTGCAACCAGGCCGACCGTGTGTTGCGCGTCCGGCTCGACGATCGGGATCAGGCGGATGTCATCGTGAAAACCGAATGATTTCCCGACGTTATAGGGCATGATGCTGGACCAGTGACCCGTGCGAACATGCGAAAAAAGCACGATCATCGAGTTGGATTCGAGTGTCGGCGCGACGGTTACGCCGGCCTCGGCGAAATGCTGGTTGATGATGCGCCGGTTCTGCATGTCGGCGGTCAATAGACAAAGCCGAATACCGCCGACTTCCTTCCAGGTCACGGTTTCTCGATCCGCCAGCTCGGTTCCGGCGGCCGTGACGAGATGATAGCGCTCCACCTGCAGCGGCACGCTGGTGACGCGCCCGAGCGGTTCGTTCTCGAGATAGGTGAGGCCGGCGTCGATCTCGAGATTTTCGAGCAATCCGAGGATCTTGAGAGATGTCGTCGAAAGAACCGAGAAAGTCACCTCCGGGTGCTTCTCCTGGAAGGGTGCAGTAATGCGCGGCACCATGGCAAGCGTCGTCGGTACCGCCGCCAACCTTATGTGTCCGACGAGGCCGCGCCGGGCCGCGCGCATTTCCTCGTGCATGGTGCGCGAATCGCCGACGATCCGGCGTGCCCATTCCAGCACGCGCTGACCTTCCGGCGTCAGGCTTTGGTAGCGCGAGCCGCGATTGACGAGCATGACGCCCAGTTGATCTTCCAGTTGTTTGATCGCGGCCGAAAGCGTCGGCTGGGTGATGCCGCATTGTTCGGCGGCCCGGCCGAAATGCCGCTCCTGGGCGAGTGCGATGAAGAATTCCAGCTTGTCGATCACGCGCCACCCCTCCCAAATGCCGTCCTGTCTGCTCTCAGCAGATCAATTGTCCGCCGTTCACTTCGAGAACCTGGCCCGTGATATAGCCGGAGAGCGCGTTCGAGGCGAGGAAGAGATAGGCGGGTGCGCAGTCTTCCGCCGTGCCGAGCCGCTGCAAGGGGATGGTCATGCGCGTCGCTTCCAGTTTCTCGACCGAGGAATAGCGTTCGTGGAAGTCGGTGGTGATCGTGCCTGGTGAAACGCAATTGACCCGAATGCCCGCCGGCGCCAGTTCGCGGGCAAGCGCCTTGGAATAGGTCGAAACGAAGGCCTTGGTCGCCGAATAGATGGCGGAACCGGCACTGCCGCCGGTCAGCGCCGAGATCGAAACGGTGTTGATGATGGCCGGATGCATGCCGCGCTTGAGAAGCGGCAAGAGGGCGCGGGTGGTCTGGACCACGGACGTCTGGTTCAGTTGCACGACCGTTTCATATTGTTCATCCGTCAGTTCGTCGGCCAGAAACCGCCCGACCATGGTGCCGGCATTGTTGACCAGCACATCGATGGCCTGGAACCGCGTGGCTATGCCTGCTGCGAGCATCTCGACACCGCCGGCGGTCGAGAAATCGGCATAGGACAGAAACGCCCGGCCTTCCATAAGTGCCGCGTCGAGAAAGTCGGGCAGTGGTTCACGCGCCATACGTCCACCGTGCAGATAGACGATTGCGCCGCAATCGAGAAACTGCCGCGCCACTTCCAGCCCGATGCCGCGGCCGGCGCCGGTGACGACGACGTTCATGCCCTTGAACAGCGATGGATGAAACATCTGAATTCCTCCTCAGCGACCACAGGCTGTCGCATCATGGCTTGAATTGCAACGCGGCAGAGTTCCCTTCTCAGGGGAAGGTTCATTTTCGAGCGCTCGCTGCGTTTATGAAATTGCGCTGCTTTCGTTTTTGCATATTATGAAAGAAAACGAAAACGACGGGGAGGGAATATTCATGTATCTGACGGGCCGGCAGTCGGAAATCCTCGAGCTTGCCAAGACGGACGGCCGGGTTCTCGTCGATGAACTCGCCGCGCGTTTTTCGGTCACCCCGCAGACCATCCGCAAGGACCTGAATGACCTTTGCGACGGCCGGGTGCTGACACGCATTCATGGCGGCGCGATTTTCCCGCGCGGCAATGAGAATGTGAAATACGAAGCGCGCCGTTCGATTGCAGCGCTCGAAAAGCAGGCGATCGGCCAGGCCGCGGCCGCGATGATCCCCAACAATTCTTCGCTGTTCATCAATATCGGCACGACGACGGAAGCGGTCGGCGAAGCGCTGCTTGATCACACGGAACTGATGGTCATCACAAATAACATAAATGTTGCCAATCGGTTACGGGTATTTCCCTCGATCGAGGTGGTGATCGCCGGCGGTGTTGTGCGCGGCGCAGATGGTGGCATCGTCGGCGAGGCGGCGGTCGATTTCATACGCCAGTTCAAGGTGGATTACGCCGTCATCGGCGCCTCCGCGATCGATCACGATGGCGCGCTTCTCGATTTCGATTACCGCGAAGTGAAAGTGGCGCAAGCGATCATCGCCAATGCTCGCCACGTCATTCTCGTTTCCGATTCGACCAAATTCGAGCGCACCGCCCCGGTGCGGATCGGCCATATCACCCAGGTTCACACCTTCATCACCGATATCTGTCCGGTCGAGAACGTGCGGGCCATCTGCCAGGAGCAGGACGTCCGGCTGATCGAGACCTCACGGTAAAATTACTTATTTTCCACGGGTCTGGTTTCCATAAACATTCGTTTGACATTCGTAAGATTTTCGTTTTAAGTGTTTTCACTTTCGCATGTGCTCAATATTGTGCAATGCGAAATGTGGGAGGGGAAGCAGTGCCTGCGCAGGACGTATTCGACATCTTCGTAATCGGTGGCGGCATCAATGGGTGCGGCATCGCAAGGGATGCCGCCGGCCGTGGTTTTACGGTTGCGCTTGCTGAAATGGACGATTTTGCGTCCGGCACATCCTCGCGCGCCACCAAGCTCATTCACGGCGGACTGCGCTATCTTGAACATTACGAGTTCAGGCTGGTGCGTGAATCGCTGATGGAGCGCGAGGTGCTTTGGGCCATGGCGCCGCACATCATCTGGCCGATGCGTTTCGTCCTGCCCTTCCACAAGGGCGGCGTCCGGCCGGCCTGGCTCATCCGCCTCGGCCTCTTCCTTTACGATCATATCGGCGGCCGCAAGCTGCTTCCCGCCACCCGCACGCTCGACATGCGCCGCGATCCGGCTGCCAAGCCGCTGAAGGCGCTGTTCGCCAAGGCATTCGAATATTCCGACGGCTGGGTCGATGATGCTCGGCTGGTGGTCTTGAACGCCCGCGACGCGGCGCAAAAGGGCGCCCGCATCATGACCCGCAGCCGCGTGGTTTCGGCCAAGCGCGAGGGCGGCCTCTGGTCGGTCGACGTCGAGGATGGTGCGACCGGTGCCGTCAATACGTTCAAGGCGCGCATGTTGATCAACGCAGCCGGCCCCTGGGTCGACGTCGTCCTGTCGAATGCCGTTCGCAAGAACAGTGTCCACAATGTCCGGCTGGTTCAGGGCAGCCATATCGTTGTGAAGAAGAAGTTCGACGATCCGCGCGCCTATTTCTTCCAGAATCCGGACAACCGCATCATCTTCGCAATTCCCTATGAGACTGATTTCACCCTGATCGGCACGACCGACAGCGATTTCACCGGCGACCCGAAAAACATCCACATCACCGAGGGCGAGATCAACTATCTCTGCAATGCGGCAAGCGAGTATTTCTCCGAACCGGTCAAGCCCTCCGATGTCGTCTGGACCTATTCCGGCGTGCGTCCGCTTTACGATGACGGCGCCTCGAAGGCGCAGGAAGCCACGCGCGACTACGTGCTGAAGATCGACGCCAACAATGGCGACGCGCCGCTGCTCAACGTCTTTGGCGGCAAGCTGACGACCTATCGGCGGCTCAGCGAACATGCACTGGAAAAGGTCGCCGGCGCGATCGGCGCCAAGGGTGGCCCGTGGACGGCTAAAAGCGTGCTGCCAGGCGGGGATTTCCCGGCGACCGGCTACGAGGCCGAAGTCTCAAAGCTCAAGGGCCGCTATCCCTTTCTGGCCGAGCGCCACGCGCGCCGGCTGGTTCGGCTCTACGGTACACTGGCCGCGACACTGCTCGGCAAGATCGATAGGCCCGAGGGCCTTGGACGGCATTTCGGCGCCGATCTCTATGAGGTCGAGGTGCAGTGGCTGATCAGCGAGGAATGGGCGCGGCGCGCCGAGGACGTGCTGTGGCGCCGCACCAAGCTTGGACTGAAATTGACCCAGGCGGAGGCCGCCGGGTTGGAGGAATACATGCGGGAGACCATCCGCAGGGTTGCCTGAAGGGCGCCGGGATGGCGCTGCCGATGGCTGGGAGGAAGCCTTAAGAATGCTTGAACTGAAAAACATAACCAAGGTCGTGGGTGCGGATACGCATATCCATCCGACCGATCTTGTACTGGAGCGGGGCTCGCTCAATGTGCTGCTCGGCCCGACGCTGTCGGGCAAGACGTCGCTGATGCGGCTGATGGCCGGCCTCGACAAGCCGACGACCGGCACCATCACCTTTGACGGAAAAGACGTGACCGGCGTGCGCGTGCAGGATCGCAGCGTTGCCATGGTCTACCAGCAGTTCATCAACTATCCGGCGATGACGGTCTATGAGAACATCGCTTCGCCGATGCGCATTTCCGGCAAGGATCACGCAACGGTCGATCGCGAGGTCCGCAAGGCCGCCGAGCTGATGAAGCTGACGCCCTATCTGGAGCGCACGCCGCTCAATCTGTCCGGTGGCCAGCAGCAGCGCACGGCACTTGCCCGCGCCATCGTCAAGAATGCGAGCCTCGTTTTGCTCGACGAGCCGCTCGCCAACCTCGACTACAAGCTGCGTGAGGAGCTGCGCGAAGAACTGCCCAAGCTCTTTGCCGCTTCCGGCTCGATCTTCGTCTATGCGACGACGGAACCGGCCGAGGCCCTTTTGCTCGGCGGCAACACGGCGACGCTCAATCAGGGCCGCATCAGCCAGTTCGGCTCGACCATCTCGGTCTATCGCAAGCCGGCCGATATCGTGACCGCAAAGACCTTTGCCGACCCGCCGCTCAACACCATCGATCTGGTGAAGTCCGGCAATACCTTCGATAGGGACGGCATCCCCGTTCTGCCGGTGCCCGCGCACCTGTCGGCGATTGCCGATGGCCGCTACACGGTTGCCTTCCATCCGCACCACCTGTCGGTCGCCCGTCCGCATGAAACGGCGGCGACGCTGAAGGCGCGGATCATCATTTCGGAAATCGCCGGCTCGGAAAGTTTCATCCACGTCGATTGTGCCGGTTCGCGCTGGGTCATGCTCGAACACGGCATTCACGACATCGAGCCGGACACGGCGATCGAGCTTTTCGTCGATACGCGCCATCTGATGGCCTTCGGGACGGACGGGCGCGCGATCGGCGGTCATGCCGGCGGTTCTGCCTTTCGGGCGGCGTGAGGAGGAAACCATGGCACGCATCAATCTCGACCATATCCGCCACGCCTACGGCCCGAACCCGAAATCGCCTTCGGACTATTCGCTGAAGGAAGTGCATCACGAATGGAATGACGGCGGCGCCTATGCGCTGCTCGGTCCGTCCGGCTGCGGCAAGACCACGCTTTTGAACATCATTTCCGGGCTGCTGCAGCCATCCGAGGGAAAAATCCTGTTCGACGGTCGGGACGTTACCAACCTGTCGACGCAGGACCGCAATATCGCCCAGGTGTTCCAGTTCCCGGTCATCTACGACACCATGACCGTTTACGACAATCTGGCTTTCCCCTTGCGCAATCGCCACGTTCAGGAACCGGAGGTTGATCGCCGCGTCAAGGAAATCCTCGAGATGATCGGCCTTGCCGACCGCGCAAGCAAGAAGGCGCAGGGGCTGACCGCCGACCAGAAGCAGAAGATCTCCCTTGGACGCGGCCTCGTGCGCTCCGACGTCAGCGCCATCCTGTTCGACGAGCCGCTGACCGTCATCGATCCGCATATGAAATGGGTGCTGCGCTCGCAGCTGAAGCGGCTGCACAAGCAGTTCGGCTTCACCATGGTCTATGTCACCCACGACCAGACCGAGGCACTCACCTTCGCCGACAAGGTCGTCGTCATGTATGACGGCGAAATCGTCCAGATCGGCACGCCGGCCGAACTGTTCGAGAAGCCGAAGCACACCTTCGTCGGTTATTTCATCGGCTCCCCGGGCATGAACGTGCTGCCCGCGAAGATCGATGGGTCATCTGTCGATCTCGACGGCCAGAAGATCGCCTTGTCCTTCGCGCCGAAGGTCGCTGCAGGAGCCAAGACCGAGCTTGGCATTCGGCCGGAGTTCGTTCGGCTCGGTCGCGAGGGCATGCCGGTGACGATCTCCAAGGTCGAGGACATCGGCCGCCAGAAGATCGTCCGTGCTTCCTTCGCCAACCGGCCGATCGCCATCGTCGTGCACGAAGACGGCGAGATCCCGGCGGAGCCGAAGATCACCTTCGATCCTTCTGCCATCAATATCTACGCCGATTCCTGGCGTGTAGGCGGGGAGGCCTGACCATGGAAAAAACCTGGAACAACAAGGCCTGGTTCATGGTCCTGCCGGTGCTGGTGCTGGTCGCCTTCTCGGCGGTCATCCCGCTGATGACGGTGGTCAACTACTCGGTTCAGGACACGTTCGGCAACAACGAGTTCTTCTGGGCAGGAACCGACTGGTTCACGGACGTCCTGCATTCGGACCGCTTCTGGGACGCGCTCACCCGCAACCTGATTTTCTCGGCGATCATCCTGACGATCGAGATCCCACTCGGCATCCTGATTGCGCTCAACATGCCGAAGAAGGGGCTGGGCGTTCCCGTCTGCCTCGTCCTGATGTCGCTGCCGCTGCTCATTCCGTGGAATGTCGTCGGCACCATCTGGCAGGTGTTCGGCCGCGTCGATATTGGCCTGCTCGGCTATACGCTGGCAGCGTTGGGCGTGAACTACAATTACGTCAACAACGTCTTCGACGCCTGGATCACACTGATCGTCATGGACATCTGGCACTGGACGAGCCTCGTCGTGTTGCTTTGCTACGCCGGTCTCGTCTCGATCCCGGACGCCTATTATCAGGCTGCCAAGATCGATGGCGCGTCGCGCTGGTCGGTGTTCCGCTACATCCAGCTGCCGAAAATGAAGCGCGTTCTGCTGATCGCCTTCCTGCTGCGCTTCATGGACAGTTTCATGATCTACACAGAGCCCTTCGTCGTCACCGGCGGCGGCCCCGGCAACTCCACGACATTCCTGTCGATCGATCTCGTCAAGATGGCCGTCGGCCAGTTCGACCTCGGTCCGGCAGCAGCACTTTCGCTCATCTACTTCCTGATCATCCTGTTGCTCTCATGGATCTTCTACACCGTGATGACAACCAGCGATGCGCAGAAGTGACGGCCGGAGGGAGGAAAAACAAATGACCACAGCCACTCAAGTCTCCGGCCGCAACCTGTCCTGGCTCGTGCCGACGATCTACATCCTGTTCCTGCTTCTGCCGATCTACTGGCTCGTCAATATGAGCTTCAAGACGAACACGGAGATCACCGGTGCCTTCTCGCTCTATCCGCATGCGCCGACGCTTCGGAACTACGCGGTGATCTTCACCGATCCATCCTGGTACAAGGGCTATATCAACTCGATCATCTATGTCGTCTTGAATACGATCATCTCGGTTTCGGTGGCGCTGCCGGCGGCCTATGCCTTCTCGCGCTACCGGTTCCTCGGCGATAAGCACCTGTTCTTCTGGCTGCTTACCAATCGCATGGCGCCGCCGGCCGTTTTCGCGCTGCCGTTCTTCCAGCTCTATTCCGCCTTCGGCCTGATCGACACGCACATCGCCGTGGCGCTCGCGCACTGCCTGTTCAACGTGCCGCTGGCCGTCTGGATCCTCGAAGGCTTCATGTCCGGCGTGCCGAAGGAGATCGACGAGACCGCCTATATCGACGGCTATTCCTTCCCGCGCTTCTTCCTGCGGATCTATATCCCGCTGATCGCTAGCGGAATCGGTGTCGCCGCCTTCTTCTGCTTCATGTTCTCCTGGGTCGAACTCCTGATCGCCCGGACGCTGACGACGACCGCCGCCAAGCCGATCGCCGCCATCATGACGCGCACGGTCTCGGCGTCAGGCATGGACTGGGGCGTGCTTGCCGCGGCCGGCGTGCTCACCATCATCCCGGGCGCGATCGTCATCTATTTCGTCAGAAACTATATCGCCAAGGGCTTCGCCCTGGGCCGCGTGTAAGGAGAGCGTCATGGACTTTTCATGGATGGCATGGACGCTGCCGACAGCGCTCTTCTTCCTGACGATCCTTGCCCTGCTCGTCGGCATGGGCATCTGGGAATACATATCGCCGGGCGGCAATCCGCGTGTCGGCATCCTGCGCTTCGAAACCACGCGCGGCGACCGGCTCTTCGTCTCGCTGCTCGGAGCCGCCTTTATTCATCTCGCATGGCTGGGGCTCGTCGGCCCCAACGTGTGGTGGGCTCTTGCGCTTTCCATCGTGTACGCCGTCGGCGTCTTCAAGCTGGTCTGAGGCAAGAATACTGAAACGGGTTGCCTGGGAGGCCGCCCGACATCGCAATCGCAAAACCGGAGGATTATTATGCGACGGCACCTTCTAACATCGACAGCAGCAATGCTGCTGGCCTTTACCGGAACCGCATTCGCGGGAATGGATGAAGCCAAGACGTTCCTGGACGCGGAAATCGGCGACCTCTCGTCGCTCGACCGCACGGCCCAGGAAGCGGAAATGCAGTGGTTCGTCGATGCGGCAAAGCCTTTTGCCGGCATGGACATCAAGGTGGTCTCCGAAACCATCACCACGCATGAATATGAATCCAAGGTCCTTGCTCCGGCCTTCACCGCGATCACCGGCATCAAGATCACCCACGACCTGATCGGTGAAGGCGACGTCGTCGAAAAGCTGCAGACGCAGATGCAGTCGGGCGAGAACATCTATGACGCCTTCGTCAACGACTCGGACCTGATCGGCACGCATTGGCGCTACCAGCAGGTTCGCAACCTGACCGACTGGATGGCCAATGAAGGCAAGGACGTGACCAACCCCGGTCTCGACCTCGCCGACTTCATCGGCACGTCCTTCACCACGGCGCCGGACAAGAAGCTCTACCAGCTTCCCGACCAGCAGTTCGCGAACCTCTACTGGTTCCGCTACGACTGGTTCAACGACGAGAAGAACAAGGCGGACTTCAAGGCGAAGTACGGCTACGACCTCGGCGTTCCGGTCAACTGGTCTGCCTATGAAGACATCGCCGAGTTCTTCACCGGCCGCGAGATCGACGGCAAGAAGGTCTATGGTCACATGGACTACGGCAAGAAGGACCCGTCGCTCGGCTGGCGCTTCACCGATGCCTGGCTTTCGATGGCCGGTAACGGCGACAAGGGCATTCCGAACGGCCGCCCGGTCGATGAGTGGGGCATCAAGGTCGACGAGAATTCGCGTCCGGTCGGCTCCTGCGTTGCCCGCGGTGGTGATACCAACGGTCCGGCAGCGGTCTATTCGATCAGCAAGTACCTGGATTGGCTGAAGGCCTATGCACCGCCGGAAGCGCAGGGCATGACCTTCTCGGAATCCGGTCCGGTTCCGGCCCAGGGCACGATCGCCCAGCAGATGTTCTGGTACACCGCCTTCACCGCCGATGCGGTCAAGAAGGGTCTGCCGGTTGTCAACGAGGACGGCACGCCGAAATGGCGCATGGCTCCGAGCCCACATGGCGTCTACTGGAAGGACGGCATGAAGCTCGGCTATCAGGACGTGGGTTCCTGGACGCTGATGAAGTCGACACCGGAAGACCGCGCCAAGGCCGCCTGGCTCTACGCGCAGTTCGTGACCTCGAAGACCGTGGACGTGAAGAAGAGCCATGTCGGCCTGACGCTCATCCGCGAATCCTCGATCCGGCATGACAGCTTCACCAAGCGTGCGCCGGAACTCGGCGGTCTGATCGAGTTCTATCGCTCGCCGGCCCGTGTCCAGTGGTCGCCGACCGGCACCAACGTTCCGGACTATCCGAAACTGGCCCAGCTGTGGTGGCAGGCGATCGGCGACGCATCCTCGGGTGCGAAGTCCGCTCAGGAAGCGATGGACTCGCTGTGCGCAGAGCAGGAAAAGGTGCTGCAGCGCCTCGAACGTGCCGGCATCCAGGGTGATATCGGTCCGAAGCTTGCCGAAGAGCACGATCTCGAATACTGGAACGCGGAAGCCGTCAAGGCCGGCAGCCTCGCACCCCAGCTGAAGGTCGAGAACGAAAAGGAAAAGCCGCAGACCATCAACTACGACGAACTGGTCAAGAGCTGGCAGTCGAACTAAGCGGTCTTGCTTTTCTCTGAACCATCGCCGCCCGGGCTCTGCTCGGGCGGTTTGCGTTCAAGGTCAGGGTATCCTTTTCGGGAAGCGTCACTGCCAGGCCGCTTTCGGGCTTTCCGTGGTGGCCAAGAGATAGCGCAATACCCTGCCTGGCATCCAAACATGGCGGCTTGGTCTTGAGGATACGCGGGGGCTTCCAGCGCACAGGGGGTCGGGTGCACAAGAGAGAATGACGGTTTGGAGTCCCCAGGCGATGTTTCTGCGGCTCTGCCATCGGCTGCACCGGCCAACGAAAAAAGCCACCGGCTGACGCCGATGGCTTTGCATTGGAAACATCAAGGCGATGAGGCTTTGCCAGCCTCAGAAGCCGGTGCCGCCCTTCAGTTCGTTGATCACCGTGCGAACGATGATCTTGATGTCCAGAAGCAGCGAGAACTGCCGGACATATTCGACGTCGCAGACGATCCGGCGGATCGCCAGCCAGCGATGTGCGGTCGGGCCGCGCAGGCCACGGGCCTGTGCAAGTCCGGTGAGGCCCGGCCGCATCAGGTGCCGGTACTCGTAACCCTGCACCAGTTCGGCATAGTTGCGGCCGGCAGCCAGCATGTCCGGAACGTGCGGACGCGGTCCGACCAGCGACATGTCGCCGATCAGCACGTTCCACAGTTGCGGCATTTCATCGAGATTGGTCTTACGCAGGACACGCCCAAGCGGGGTGATGCGCGGGTCGTTATCGATCGTTTGCCGCACGCCGCTTGTGTCGCAGAGATCGGTGTACATGGAACGGAACTTCAGGATCTCGAACGGTACCTCGTTGAGGCCTGTTCGTAACTGCTTGAAGAAAACCGGGCCTTTGCTTTCCAGCTTGATGAGCACGGCAATCAGAAGAATAACCGGAGAAAGAACAAGAAGACCGAAGAATGCGCCGCCAACATCGATCATACGCTTGATCGCAAGCTGAACAGGCATGTTCGGCGCACTGGCTGGGTTAATGTAAAAATTGCTTTCGTCTGCACGCCGTCCTTTGTTCTGAACGGCAAACCTCCCAGAAGTATGTCTATTCAACATGCTATCCTCCACCCCGATAGCAGCTGATTGTTGCAACATCATTTTTTCTGTCATGGCTTTAAATACTCCTGGCACTTTTGGCAGGCAGGGCCGACCACCTCTGAGTGGCCGTCACCAAAAAATGTGCTTGTCCGAAGAAGCCGGTCAAATTTTCTATTTGCAATACATATCGAGTCCTTGCCATCTCGGCAAGGTTGTTGTGCTTGGGTGCCTCGTGGAGTGTTGTCGTCCCTGAAATTTATTTGTCTGCAAAAAGCATTTTTTGTTTTTTAATCACTTATTAAATATGATCGTCTTTGACAAGTCTCCGAATGCGCGATGTTAGTGTTTGTGGTTAATTCGCAGCGCCCCAAAACGGATCATTTTTGGGGTGATTGCGGTTTCCGTTCAATGTCTTGCTGCGAAGCAACATATTTTTGCTGCGTTGCCGTTGCCTACCGCCGCTCACGCTGTGCCAATTTGAAATTTTTATGACTGAAGGAAGCCGGTCACTGCGCCGTATTTTTCGGTGCAGTCAGCGTCAGGCCGTCTGAACTTTCGCCCGCCATCATACCGTCGATCATCGGGAGGCCGTCGCTGCCGGTCAGCGGAAACCATTTGCTCCGATCGAAGAAAATATCTCCCGGCGTGCTCTTGCCGCGCTTTCTGATCTGGTTGGCAAGGAAATTGTAGCGCGGCGTTTCGCCGAACTCGCGCTTGAACTGGATCCGGCTGCCGAAATTGCGGATGTCGAAGGCCTCCAGCGCATGGATCTTGCCGATGACCTCGTCGGGGCTCTCCCAGCGCACCTGGCTGAGAAAGATGTTCGCCGCATTGCCGGCGAGGTCCGCGACCTTGATGGTATCGGCGACGTTTTCGATGTTCAGCTTGACGCGGAAGGACGTAACGCGGTTTTCGCCATCGCCCTTGATGAAGATGAAGATCGAGGACTGTACCGCACCGTCGCCTCTGGCCGGAAGATCGACGGAGGAGGAGCATTCCCAGTTATCCTTGTTGCCGCTGCTGACGGTCCAGTCCAGGTCGCCGAAGCCGCCGGTTTTCAGCCGTTCGCACAAGGTGCGCGGGTCGCTCTGGATCACGCGGATGAACTGCTGTTGCGGCACCTTGAAGTCACTGAATGCGTAGACCGGCAGGACAATGCGCGCTGGCGGCAGGCGCACGCTCTTGCTGCGGATGATCTTCACCTGCTTCGGCGCCGGCTCGGCCGTTGCCAGAAGCTCGGGATAGCCGAGATAGGCGAGCAGCAGATGGAGATTGCGCTGGCCATTGGCGAGCAGCACAGTCGCCAGGATGCCGGCAAAGATCAGGCCGACAGCGACGAGAAAGAACGTCTTTCCAGACCGGCTTTTCTGCTCCTCCTTCATGCCGAAACCCGAACTCCGCGGTTTCCACTCTCCGTGCCAGGCCATCCTGGCGCGCCTGCCGGGCAAGATTGTGGACGTCTGTCAGCCCGTCTGCCGGTTCCTGCAGGCTAAGATGATCACATGAACGAGGAGCAGTGGCCAGAGCAGGCACAAAGACAATCCGAGAACACGCATTGCATCCCAGGTGCCGCCGGCGGCCTCACCCTCGCGATAGGTATTGTCGAGAAAAAACAGACATATCAAGGTGTAAAATGAAAGCAGCAGATTTGACCATGGCATCGGGCAGGGGCCGGAAATTCAAGGGAGGAGAAAGAGAGGCTGAGATAGGCGCAACGTTCAACGTGGTTGCTGGCTGCAGAGGCCTTGCGGCTCTCCGGCTGGCTCGCGGAAATGCCACGGCAAAGATGGCAAGACCATCGCATGATTCGTTTGCATTGCACAATTACAGCGCCGCGCGTCTTTTCAAACGCGCAACGGTCGCTGTAACACCTTGATCTGCTGCGGCGCCCGTCAGCTCTCCGAGCCCGTCAGGAATGCATGCAGCTGCCGCGCTTCCGGCGTGACGGTCTTGAATTTGGGGAGGCCGAGATAATAGCCGTAGCCGGTGGAAAGGCACTCCGAGCCGACCGTCACGAGCCTGCCATCGGCGAGCTGCTCTTCGATCAGGCCGAGGCTGCCAAGCGCAATGCCGTCTCCGCGAAGGGCGGCATCGATCGCCATGATATAGGTGGAAAAGGAGAAACGCGGATTCTGCAGCTTCAGCCGGGGCGGCGGAGAAATGCGGCTGAACCACTGCCGGAAGGAAATCCAGTGCGCGTTGAAGCGCTCGTAGTCGATGAGGTCCAGCGACGCGATCTGCTCAACGGTCAGGCTTCCGGCATCGAGGCCGCGGCTGTCGAGATAGTCCGGCGACGCAACCGGCATCAGCCGCTCCGGCATCATCAGCGTCAGGTCCCAGCGCGGGTGTTCTCCGGTCGAATAGAGGATGACGAGATCATTGGTTTCAGCGGCCAGATCGGATGACGTGTCCGAGGTCAGCAGCCTGAGCGAGATCGCCGGGTTCTCCTTGCCGAAATCGCGCAGGCGGCCGCCGAGCCAGAGATGCGACACCGAACCGCTCGCCGCGATGGCGATCATGCCGCCTTTTACAGAGCGGAAGGGGTCGAGGCTCTCCTCCAGGTAATCCAGCGCGGCGCGAACCCGCTGGAACAGGCGTGCGCCTTGCGGCGTCAGTTCCAGGTTCTTGCCGCGCCGTGTGAACAGTGCCGCGCCGAGATGATCCTCCAGTCCCTTGATGCGGCGGCTGACGGCAGCCTGGGTGATGTTGAGTTCGCGCCCGGCTTTCGAAAAATTCATCTGCCGGCAGGCGGCGTCGAACACGCGGAACGCCTCCAGCGGAATATGGTCCAGCATCCCGTCTCCATGATTTCAGATTATCAAAATGGCTGAAAAATGCCCGTGTTTGAAAATATCAGATTGTGATGCAGGCTGGAAGCAGCATCAAACACGCATTGCAGGATCACCACCGTGGCTTTTTCCACCTCTTTCGTTCCCGAAATCCGTTTCGGCGAAAATCTTCACGAAACGATCGGTACCGCCGCCAGGGCTTTTGGTGCGAAAACCGCCGCCATCGTCATCGACGGCTTCCTTGCCCGATCGGGGCTCGCCGATCGCATCACAGTCCAGTTGCAGGCCGAAGGCATCGAGGCGCGTGTCTTCTCCGATTTCGCCGGCGAGCCGAAGATCGCCTATGTGCGGCAGGCGACCGAGGTCGTCACGGGCGCGGACGTGGTGATCGGTATCGGCGGCGGCTCTGCACTGGACATCGCCAAGATTGCCGCCTGCTGCGCAGCCTCCGGCGAGGATGCCATGCATTATGCGCTCGCGGCCAACCCGCTGCCGAAGAACCCCCTGAAGAAGATCATGGTGCCGACGACGGCAGGCACCGGATCGGAAACATCCGCGACCAACATTTTCGCCGGACCAGCGGGCAAGAAACTCTGGATCTGGGGTGCGGAGACCAAGGCTGATCTCGTGCTGCTTGATCCGGTCCTGACCGCGACGCTGCCCGCCGATCTCACTGCTTGGTGCGGCATGGACGCTTTCATCCATGCTTTCGAGGCCGCCACCAACCGCAATACCCATGCCGGCGGCAAATTCTACGCGCATGAAGCCCTGCGCCTTATCACCGGCGCGCTGGAAACGGCCGTCAAGCAACCCGACAATATGGACGCGCGCGGCAAAGTGTTGCTCGGCTCCTGCTATGCCGGCATCGCCATCGACAATTGCGGCACAGCCGTCGCCCACACTATCAGCCATGCGCTGGCGGGCCTGGCACCCGTTCACCACGGTCTTGCCACCGCTCTCGGCTTCGAGGCGACGCTTGCCTGGCTGGTCGAGGTCGATACCGCCGATCTCAATGCGGCTGCAAAAGCCTGCGGTCTTGCCAAAGCGGCGGACCTTCCGGCTTTCGTCTCGGGTCTGATGGATCGCTGCGGCATCGTTCGCGCCCTGCCGAAGATATTCGAGGCGCTCGATCCGGGCGCGCTCGCCGCCGAGATGAAGGCGCCGGAAAACCAGCCGATGCGCCGCGCGACCATCCGCGAGATCGGCGACGAGGACATCGCCCGTTTCGCCGCCATCATCATGTCCCTTCCGAAGGCCGCCTGATCATGACCAAGCCCTATACCCGCGACTACTGGGAAAACGTCCTCTCGGCCCTGAAGCCGGAAGGCCGCCATTTCATCAACGGCGAACTGTCACCGTCCTCGTCCGGTGAGACCTTCACCCGTAAGCGTCCCATGGACGGCAAGCCGGGCGGCACCTTGGCACGCGGCAATGCCGCCGATGTCGACCGGGCGGTGGCGGCTGCCCGCGCGGCCTTCGAGCGCGGTATCTGGCGGCACAAGGACCCGCTCGAGAAGAAGAAGATCATGCTGAAATGGGCTCAGGCGATCCGCGACCATGGCGACGAGCTGGCGCTGCTCGAAACGCTGGATGTCGGCAAGCCGGTCATGGCCGCGCTCAATGTCGATGTGCGCCTCTGCGCCGATGGCATCCAGTTCTACGGCGAGATGATCGACAAGCTCTACGACGAGGTCGCACCGACCCCGCCGAGCGAGCGCGCCATCGTCCGCAAGGTGCCGATTGGCGTCATCGGCGCCATCACGCCGTGGAACTACCCGATGATCATCGATGCCTGGAAGCTCGGACCGGCGATTGCCGCCGGCAACTCCGTCGTGCTCAAACCGGCCGAACAGTCATCGTTGTCTGCCATCCGCCTCGCCCAGCTCGGCTTCGAGGCGGGTCTTCCGGCGGGCGTCCTCAACGTCGTCACCGGTTACGGCGAGGAAACGGGCAAGCCGCTGGCGCTGCACATGGATGTCGACATGATCGCGTTTACCGGCTCGACCGAGGTCGGAAAGCTGATCATGGGTTATGCCGCGCAATCCAACGTCAAGCGCGTGGCGCTCGAACTTGGCGGCAAGTCGCCGCTCGTGGTCTTCGCCGATGCCGATCTCGATGCAGCTGCGTCTGCCGTCGCCTGGGGCTGTTTCTACAATTCCGGTGAAACCTGTCACGCCTCGACACGGCTGATTGTCGAGCGCCCGGTGCAGGACGCGCTGATCGCCAAGATCGAAGCCGTCACCAAGAGTGACATCGCCCTTGCCCATCCCTTCGAGCCGTCGGCCCAGATCGGCGCGCTGATCGAGGAAGAGCACATGAACAAGGTGCTCTCCATGATCGCGGCCGGCGAGAAGGAAGGCGCGCGCCGTGCCTTCGGCGCCGAGCGGACGCTCGCGGAAACCGGCGGCTATTATGTCTCCCCCGGTGTCTTCGTCGACATGACCAACGACATGAGCCTCGCCCGTCAGGAAATTTTTGGACCCGTTCTCGCTGCCATCCCCTTCGATACCGAGGAGGAAGCCTTGAGGATTGCCAACGACACGATCTACGGTCTGGCGGGGGCCGTCTTCACCAGGGACATGGACCGCGCCCACCGCTTCTCCGAGGCGATCCATGCCGGCACCGTCTGGATCAATACCTACGACATGTCGAATTTCGCCACGCCCTTCGGCGGCTTCAAGCAGTCCGGCTTCGGCCGCGACCGCTCGGTGCATGCGATCGACAAATATTGCGACTACAAGACCATCTGGCAGCATTTCGGGTGACGCGGGTCGCGTTCGGGGCGACCAGCCCGGACGAGAACGCATCCGCGAAAACAAAGGGAGCAAGGGACATGAGCAAGATCGTCTCCATCGGGGTCACCCATCACCGGCTGCCGCTCGATCCGGCCTTCAAGGCGAGCTGGGACGGCCGTCCGCGCACACATTTCGATGCGACCATCGTGCGCGTCCGCGACGACGGGGGCCGCGAAGGCATCGGCTCCGGCGACCTGATGAAGGGCTTCGCGGGCCATGAGGATCTCTTCATCGGCCAGGACCCGCGTCATCTGGAGCGGCACTACGAGGTTCTGTCGCATATCTCTTTCCACTATGGCCGTTGCTGGCCGATGGACCTCGCGCTCTGGGACCTCGCCGGCAAGATCACGCAAGAACCGGTCTGGCGCATGCTTGGTGGCCGCGCCGACAAGGTCCGGCTCTATGCCTCCTCCGGGATCCTGCGCGAGCCGTCGGCCATGGCCGATCAGGCCGAGCGTTACATCGAGGAAGGTTTCCCGGCGATGAAGGTGCGCTTTTCCTCCTCGGCCGGCGGCCGCGGCAGTTGGAAGGCCGATGTGACGGCGCTCGAAGCCATCCGTGCCCGCGTCGGCGACCGGCTGGAGCTGATGGTCGATTGTAACCAGGGCTGGCGCATGCCGTGGGACACGACGCTGCCCTGGACCTTCAAGGATGCACTGGCTGTCGCGAAAGAGCTGGAAAAGCTCGATATCTACTGGATGGAAGAGCCGCTGTTCCGCTCCGACCGCGAAGGCATGCGCCGTCTCTCCGACGCCACCAGCGTGCGCATCGCCGGCGGCGAGATGACCCGCGAACTCTATGAGTTCCGCGACATCATCGAGGAGCGCGCCTTCGACGTCATCCAGCCCGACGTGGCGCTGGTCGGCGGCATCACCGGCTGCCGCCGTCTTGCCTACCAGGCTCGCGAGGCCGGCGTGATGTTCACCCCGCACTCCTGGACCAACGGCATCGGCGTGCTCGCCAACGCCCACCTCACCGCCGGCGCCGGCGACGCGCCTTTCCTCGAATATCCCTATGACAATCCCGAATGGAGCGAGGAGCGCCGCGACTATCCGATGGTCTCGCCGCTGAAGCACAAGGACGGCTGGCTGGAGCTCGGTGACGCGCCGGGGCTGGGTGTGGTGCTCGACGAGGAGCGGCTGAGGGCGACGCGGGTTTGATCCCCCATCTCCCCATGGGAACGCGGGAAGTTCGCTCGGTGGGATGAACCGCCGCTCCCGGTAGATTACAGGAAGTTCACTTTTTTGCAGTGCGAAGCGGATGTATATCCTCGCCATTGCTATGGTTCCCAGTAGCATCGGCAGGGTGTCGCATGACAGATATTTCCGATCGGACCGAGGCGAGCGACGAAAACGTCCCCTCCCTGTTTCAGCGTTTGCGCGGCAACAGATGGCTCTTGAAAGGCGGCGCCACCGCCATCATCCTGCTCATCATCGGCTTTGCCATCGTCCAGCTAACGAGCGAGGTCCGCTATGACGACGTCCTGGCGGCGCTGCGGGCAACGTCCTGGCGATCGATCGTCCTCGCCATCGCGTTCACGGCCCTGAGCTTCGTCGCGCTGACACTCTATGATATCGGCGCTCTCCTTTATGTGAAGCGCAAGCTGCCCTATGCGGACGTGGCCCTGACGGCGTTTGCCGCCTATGCGGTCGGAAATACCGCCGGTTTCGGTCCCTTGAGCGGCGGCGCCATTCGGTATCGCGCCTATTCCCGGCTCGGTCTGAAGCCTGAAGAAATCGCCGGCGTGATCGCTTTCGTCACGCTTGCTTTCGGACTGGGGCTTGCCAGCATTGCCTCATTCAGCCTTCTGGCCATTGCGCCGGAAATCGCGCCGCTGGTTGGACTTGACCCTTCCTGGCTGCGTGTCATCGCCGTGATGGTGCTTGCCGCCCTTGGCGGCCTGATGGTCGCGGGCCGGGACGGCCGCGTTCTGCAGGTCGGCGGTATTGCGCTCAGACTTCCCGATTCCCGCACCGCGTCGCGACAGTTTCTCGTCTCCGCCCTCGACATAGCCGCATCGGCGACGGTGTTGTACGTGTTCCTGCCCGACGGGATCATGGGCTGGCCGGCTTTCCTTGCCGTCTATTCAGTTGCCGTCGGGCTCGGCGTACTCAGCCATGTTCCGGCAGGCCTCGGTGTTTTCGAAACCGTCATCATCGCGGCTCTGGGTCAGACGGCAGATGTCGATGCCGTGCTCGGCGCGTTGATGCTCTACCGGCTGATCTATCATGTGCTGCCTCTGCTTCTGGCGGTCATCTTCGTCATCGTTGCGGAGGTGCGCAGCCTGTCTCGACGCCCCGTCGCCTCCGGCCTGCGCCGTGTTGCCGGGCGGCTATCGGCCGGTAAAAATCCAGCTTCTACCTAAAATATATGTTGACTGACAATACAACCTAAGAGGTTAATAATCTGCGTGAAGCAACGCAATTTTCAAAATTTAATGGAGAGATGAAAATGCCACGTCGTCGTCCCAATCTTGAAGATGTAATGACTGAAACTTCGTTCGCTGATTTTTTAAACCGAACCTATAGAGGTGGCAGCGGCGGACGTGGTGGTGGTGGTGGCGATACGCAAGGTGGTCCCCGTATCGTAGTTGTTCCCAATAAGCCGAAGCCAGATTCCGGCAGCAACCCAAGGCCGCCTAAATCTATGTGAAAGCGTCACTTATACATTCAGATTCGGAGGAGGTTGATATTATCATCAGCACTACGGTACCAGTATCTCAAATAGTTGGAAACTATACATTATGTATAGTTTCCAACGAAAATGGCGCGTTCGGCGCGGCAACTACTGGATACGGTTTTGATTTAGAGTCGGTCCGGAAAGTTATTCATTTTGAACAGAGCCTTCGCAGCATGAGGCGGATAGACGCCAGCTTGAGGAAGGCGAGCGCGTTGCGCGACAGATTTTCGAAATCCTTGGCCAGCCTGCGGCATCGACCCAGCCATGCGAACGTCCGTTCGACCACCCAGCGCCTCGGCAGAACCTCAAAACCCTTGGCGGTGTCGGAGCGCTTGACGATCGCGGTCGCAAGTCCTGGCATTGCCTTCTTTTGTCCCTTGGCGAAGACAGGCCCCTGATAGCCACCATCGGCGAACAGTTTCTTCAAGAACGGATAGCGCCCGAACAGCGTCTTCAGAACCAGCACGCCACCGTCGCGGTCCTGGATGTCGGCCGGATGAACCAGCGCATGCAGCAGAAGGCCTACCGTATCGACAAGGATATGGCGTTTCTTGCCTTTGATCTTTTTCCCCGCATCATACCCGCCCGGGTCAATGCAGCGCCCCCTTTTTCAGCGCCTTTGACGCTCTGGCTGTCCATGATTGCCGCCGTCGGACTGGCCTCGCGGCCCATCGCCTCACGGCATTTCACGTAGAGTTCCTCATGAATGCGGCCGAGCGTGCCGTCCCAGTTCCACAGGTCGAAATAGCTGAACAGCGTGCTCTTCGGCGGCAGGTCCTTCGGCACTGCCCGCCATTGGCAACCCGTGCTGAGAACATAAAGCAGGCCGTTGAGAACCTCCCGGACATCGACCTCACGCCTGCGACCGCCGTGCTTGGCAGGCGGAATCAAGGGTTCAGCCAGCGCCCATTCCGCATCCGTCAAATCGCTCGGATAGCGCAGACAATCTCGATTGTATTTCCCTCGGTTAGCCTTCGTCCACATCGCGTCCATGCCCTCATCGAATCAATTCAACTGCATGGAATCACAAACGATTCATATCATTCAACTTCTTTATGGACCGACACTTAGACCGCACAGTTGCGCGTAAGAAAGCTTTGTTTGAGCACCTGGAGCGCGAGGCGTCTTATGCGGATTTAAGCACCTCCTTGGAATCAGTGAGGCTTGAGCCAGAATTTTTGGCATCAGGCCTCGCTGATAGCTTTTTTGATAATAAGCTATCTGACAATAATAAATTTTTTGGTTGTATGTTTTATTCACACCGGCATGCGCGGGGAGTAAATATTCCTCTGTATGCAAAACCGACAAAGCAAGGAAACACCGAAATTATATTTCCTATTTCATCTAGCGGTTGCGCATCTCATGTAAACGACAGGCTTGCTAAACAGAGTTCGATACTTGAAGTTGTGGAGAGAGATGCATTTTTTACGTCTTGGTACGGAAACATTTCGTCAAAATGCTGTAATAATATAGCCATTGTTGAAGATATATTTGAAAATACACCATTTGATAACTGGAATAGTATAAAGATTTATAGGCTGCCTACTAACTTTAATTGTTATGTTTATGCAACGGTATTGATTAACAATTCTGATGGATTTCTCATTGGGCTCGGCGCTGCGCTGGACAATGATACTGCACTACGTAAGTCTAGCATGGAGGCATTGTATTTTTTCAACTGGCTAAATATTTTTGGTCAAAAATCTTCTACGGTGAGTCATTTTCCCGTTATAAATGACTTCGATGATCATCTGTATTTCTTTTGGTTTTGTGGAAAACAGTCATATTCGCAGCTAGAATGTGGAGGTGAATTTCTTTTCAATGATTATGAAAGAAATTTCAGTTACCATGATCTTATTTCAAGCATAAATGCTGACCACTATTTGTTTTACAGGAAGTTGAAAACGAATTGTTCTGTAAGCACTCTGTTTACAGATCGTTTATTTCTCATACCATAAACCAGCACACGAGATATGATGCGCACTGGAACCTAGGTTTTATGAAGACCCGGTTTGCAGGATTTGCTCAACTATGGCCTGTTTTGGGCTTACACCCGTTTACATAACCATCGTCTTTAAGGGTCTACAATGAAAAATACTGCGATAGTCAGGGATGCTTTTGCAATACAGTTGCTCGCTAAGTGCGGTTTAGAGAATAACCTGGGTTTATTGAGTGCATTTAAAAATGTTAAGAGAGAGGAGTTTATTGGGGAGCCACCTTGGTTGATTGTTGGTGACGATGGTCTTATTCCGATAGAATCCCAAGATCCCGTCGTTTTGTACCAAGATGAATTGTTCGCTTTGAAGAGAGAACTTCAATTAAATAACGGGAGGCCATCACTGCATGCCTTCGCGCTCAATGCACTCGCGCCCAAAGAAGGTGAAGTTGTTGCCCATATTGGAGCAGGCACGGGATACTATACTGCAGTCCTTTCGCAGCTCGTTGGGTCGGCTGGTAGGGTGATAGCCGTGGAGTATGACCGCTCACTATATGAGCGTGCCAAAATTGCGCTTCAAGATTATACCAACGTTGATGTCATATGTGCGGACGGAAGGGAATTTCCAGAGCGTGAGGTAAATTGTATTTACGTGAATTTCGCGGTTTTGAATCCCGCGGAATCTTGGATAGAAAATTTGGCGGACGGTGGTCGCGCAATAATACAAATTGGGCCGCGTTTCAAAGATGCCGAAGGAAATCTTCAAGGGTTCACGCATCCAGGATCAGCTCTGCTTATTTACCGCGTTAAATCGGAATTTCATGTGACTTGGCTTGGACATACCAGTTTCACGTTTTGTCAGGGTGAATTCGATTCTTCTGACGAGGAACGACTTAGGTCGGCTTTTGAAAATGGCGGTGTTGAGCATGTCAATCGGTTATTTTGGAAATCGAACCCCAGTAAACGTAACTTTTGGTTCTCGAGCGGGCCTGTTTCTTGGTCGAACTCGTGACCTGCCGAGGATCTAGCCAATATTACGGACTGTGGACGGTGCTTAGCGAAGGGGAAACAGGTTGTCGATCGCACCGGCAAGCACCAGACTTTCATAGACGCCGTCGATTGCGAGAGGACCGCAGTCGCTGACGCTGTTATCAGAGATCAATAAAAACATCATTCGGTGTTACTCCGATAACAATTGGAATGACCGCTAAGCTCGATATCGTCATGGGAGCTTGATCACTTATTTCTTATATTCTTGAGCCTGCAGTGGAGGCGTCAATGCGCGGATGGAGGGAAAGGTGAAGGCAAAATGTGCGTGTTAAATATAGTATATATCGGACGGAGTTATGGCAGAGAACGATAGATTTGTAGATTATTATGAAGCGCTTGGAATCGTAATAGAATTATGTTTTCACGCTAAGAAATATCACGGCTGGGATATGTTTGATATTCAAAGGAATTTTATTCCAGCGTTAAAACTGTCTCAGTTTCATGTATTCTTCGATCAAACTGGCGCACCAAATGGTTTTATAACGTGGGCATTTTTCGATGAAGAATTGCATAGAAAATTTTTTATTGATGGCGAGCCTCCGGCTTTTGAGAAATGGAACAGCGGACCTCATCTTTGGTTGATGGATACGATAGCTCCATTCGGTGATACTTTATATATGATCCGCGAGCTAGCGCGAAATCGGTTTCGTGAAATAAGTATCGCACATTCTGTAAAAAGGGCGGCTGATGGAAGCGTTCAAAGAATCAAAGTTTGGAAAAATTCCCGACCGTTGGATGATTGATATTATATGAGCCAGCAGGTCCAGCGGGCGGCAAAGAACGATGACGATCGGGCAGACATTTGCCGTCGATCCCGAGGCCGGCATTGCGCTGACAAAACAGCTGTGCACGCCAGCGGACAAGCAAACAATCGGCGACCGGATGATCTACGGCCTGACCGACGGGCAGCTGCCTGACCCGGTCACCGTGCTGTTTTCCGGCGCGGCGCCGGCGGATGGCCGAGCCCATGTCGCAACCCTGACCGCCAAACACAGCGACATCCAGACAACAGAGACGGACGACGACGCCCGGGAGGCCCTGTCGGAGACGCTGTCTGCTCTCGTTTCCGCGTCGGCGGATGACGACAATCCGCTCGGCCTGCCGCTGACGGTCCTCGATGCCAAACCGAGCCGCGACACGATGGCGATTGTCTATTCCGGCGACGGGGGCTGGCGCGACATCGACAAGCAGGTCGGCGACGTTCTGCAGCAGCAGGGCGTGCCGGTGGTCGGGATCGATTCGCTGCGGTATTTCTGGTCCGAACGTCAGCCGCAGGAAACCGCCGATGATCTCCACCGGATCATCGCGTTCTACGCCAAGCGCTGGAAAGTGAAACATGTCCTGCTGGTCGGCTATTCCTTCGGCGCGGATATCCTGCCGAGAACATTCAATCTGCTGCCAAAGGCGGATCGCGACCGGGTCGCGCAAATCTCGCTGATGGCGGTGTCGCACCAGGTCGACTACAAGATTTCGGTGCTCGGCTGGCTCGGCGCGATCGGATCGCAGGGTGCCGGAGATCCGGGGGATGATATCGCAAAGATCAATCCTGCACTTGTTCAATGCATCTATGGCACGGACGAGGAAGACGATCTCTGCCCGACGTTGGCGGGCACCGGCGTCGAGGTTCTGGCAATCGACGGCGGCCACCACTTCGATGAGAACTATCCAGCCCTGGTGAAGCGCATCCTCGGCGGCTTCGATCGCAGGCTGGCTGCAAGATCGGGGCCTTAGAGCAATGCCGAATATGTGAGGCGGCCTGTTGCCGCGGGCGTCAGGTTTTGGCTCCCCTCTCACTCGTTCTTCCGCTCGGAATGCTGCTGACGGTCGCTGAAACCGGATCGCTTGCCGGGAAGGTGTCTTCCAGCCCCTCCTCGAGTTCTTCCTCGAGGGTAGCCTGGTCATGGGCCGAGCGTGCGCTTCGCAAGGATAGCACTGCGGGTGATTCGCCGCCGGACGTCGCGCCGGTTCGCGTGCCGTCACCGGCGCTGTCGTCCGTATCCTGCTCGAACGTCGCCACCTGCAGCATCATCGCCTTGGCTTTTTCGATCGCGTTCAGCCGGTTGAGGTCGTCATTCTTGCCCCTGCGCATCTGAACGGAGATGACATCGCCGCCTTCGCCGACGAACTCGACGGTCACGATCCCGGGCTGCTGGTGAACCTGTGTGCCGATCACTTGCATGGAAATCACCTCCGTGAATGCGTTGTCGGATGATAACCGTCTGGACGGGGCTTTGTTCCGCAAACGCGGTGAGTTGGGCCTTTCCGAGGAGGAGCGTCGGCCTGAAACGAAAAGAGCGGCCGGCGGCCGCTCTCGTCAATTCGGTTTGCTCGCCGTCAGGCGGCCATGTCGTCCATCTCGCGTTCCTTGAACATGCGGGCGAGATTGAGGAAGCAGATCATGCCGGTCTCGTTGGCGATGATGCCCTCGGCATAGCTCTTGTCGAAGGATGTGGTGATTTCCGGAACCGGCTGCACCTGGTTGCCCTGGACCGTCAGGATGTCGGAGACGCGGTCGACCACGAGGCCGATGACCATGTTGTGCACTTCGGCGACGACGATGGCGCTGCGCTCGTTGGCAACCGTCGACTTCATGCCGAGCTTATGGGCAAGGTCGATGATCGGGATGACCGTGCCGCGCAGGTTCATGACGCCGAGCACGTCGGCCGGCGAATGCGGGATCGGTGTCGAGGGCGCCCAGCCGCGGATTTCGCGGATCGTCGTGGTCTTCACGCAGAATTCCTGGTCGTGAAGGCGGAAGGCGATGATTTCCAGCGTTTCGCCGTCGAAACCTGCCATTTTCAGTGCATTCGTCATCTGCGGTTCCTTCCCGTTGCGGCTTTCGGCCGGCGCCAGGGCGCCCAGCCCTTAACAGACCTCGGCTGCATGCTGCTGGCGCCATTGTCGCGCCTGCGCTTGCTGCGTCGGATGAATTGTCTGGAATGCCGGCTACATCCGGTCAGGGGCGATGCGTCATGCACGGCAGATAGCCGTTCGCGCCCTGCGAAGAACCTTATATCACAAATCGTTAAGAGATGCTTTTGCAGCTTGAGGAAAGCGCACCGGCCAGTTGGCGGCCGGTGCGCTGAACACTCAAGCCGAGGCGAGAACGCCGGCGAGCTGCTCGAGCGCCCAGTCGACCTGGTCTTGCGTAATGACCAGCGGCGGGGCGATGCGGATCGTGTCGCCATGGGTGTCCTTGGCGAGGATGCCGCGCTCCTTGAGGGCCTCGCAATATTTGCGGGCGCCGCCGGCTTCCGGCACCAGTTCGACGGCGAGCATCAGGCCGCGGCCGCGCACTTCCTTGATGATGTTGGAGCGGATGTCCTTCAGCCCCGTCTGGAAGCGGTCGCCCATGCGGGCGGAGTTCTCGATCATGCCTTCCTCGGTCAGCGCCTTCAGCGCTGCGCGGGCGATGGCGCAGGCAAGCGGGTTGCCGCCGAAGGTCGAGCCATGCTGGCCGGGCTTCAAGACACCAAGCACCTCGGAATTGGAAAGCACGGCCGAAACCGGATAAAAGCCGCCGGAGAGCGCCTTGCCGATCAAGGTCACGTCGGCCTCGATGCCTTCATGCTCTTCGGCAAGCAGCTTGCCGGTGCGGCCAAGGCCGGTCTGGATCTCGTCGAGGATCAGCGTGACGCCGTGCTTGGAGCAGAGCGCCCGAACCTCGGGGAAATAACCCCGCGGCGGGATGATGACGCCGGCTTCGCCCTGAATAGGCTCGATCAGGAAGGCGACGGTGTTTTCGGTGATTGCGGCCCGGAAGGCCTCGATATCGCCGAAGGGCACGATCTTGAAGCCGGGGGCGAAGGGGCCGAAGCCGGTGCGGGCGTCCGGGTCGGTGGAGAAGCCGACGATGCCCATGGTGCGGCCATGGAAGTTGTTGGAGCAGACGATGATCTCGGCCTTGTCGTCGGGAACGCCCTTGACCTCGTATCCCCATTTGCGCACCGCCTTGACGGCAGTCTCGACAGCCTCGGCGCCGGAGTTCATCGGCAGGATCTTGTGGCTGCCGGTCAGCGCTGCGAGCTCCTCGTAGAGATGCGCCAACTGGTCGTTGCGGAAGGCGCGCGAGGTCAGCGTCAGCTTCTGCGCCTGCTCGATCATCGCCGCGAGGATCTTCGGATGGCAATGGCCCTGGTTGACGGCGGAATAGGCCGACAGGCAGTCGAGATAGCGATTGCCGTCGAGATCCCAGACATAGACGCCTTCCCCACGCGACAGGATGACGTCGAGCGGCTTGTAGTTATGCGCGCCGAGCCGGTATTCTGTTTCGATCAGTGCGTTCGTCGTGTTCATGGGATCTCCAGAGGCTCGGGTTCGTGGCTCAGGCGCCGCGGGTCGGTCGGTCGAGAATGCGGCGGCCGAACAGGCTCGCGGTCAGTTCGACGAGGATACGGGCGCTCTTGCCGCGATCGTCGAGGAAGGGGTTGAGTTCAACGAGATCGAGTGACGAGACGAGGCCGCTGTCGCAGAGCATTTCCATGATCAGATGCGCTTCGCGGAAAGTCGCACCGCCGGGCACCGTGGTGCCGACGCCGGGCGCCAGCTCGGGATCGAGGAAATCGACATCGAGGCTGACATGCAGCATGCCGTTCGCGCCCTTAATCGTCGCGATGATCTCGTGCATGATATGCGCCATGCCGGTCTCGTCGATGGCACGCATGTCGTAGACATTGACGCCATGCCTGGCGATTTCCTCGCGCTCGCGGTCATCGACAGAACGGATGCCGACCTGGAAGACGTGTCTCGGGTCGACCAGCGGCCGGTCCCTGTCGAGGATCGGCGCGAATTCGGCCTCGCCGCAGAAGAAGGCGACCGGCATGCCGTGCATGTTGCCGGACGGCGAGGTCACCGGCGAGTTGAAGTCGGCATGGGCATCGAGCCAAAGCACGAAGAGCGGACGGGCCTGCTCCTTTGCATAACGCGCCATGCCGGAGACCGAGCCCATCGACAGCGCATGGTCGCCGCCGAGGATCAGCGGGAACTTGCCGGCGCGGGCCGCATCGTGCACCGATTCGTCCAGTGCGCGGGTCATGGCTGCGACGATCTGCAGGTTGTTGGCGCCGGGATGATTGGCAAGGTCGCGGGCCGGCAAAGGCTTGAGGTCGCCTTCGTCGGTCACGCTGTGGCCGAGGCCGGCGAGGATGGTGTCAATGCCGGCGATGCGCAGCGCTGCCGGGCCCATGGCAGCGCCACGGCGGCCGGAGCCTTCCTCGAGTGCGGCGCCGATCAGCGCGATGTTTTTCTTGGATTCAGCCATGATTTCCCCGCAGGTTTGCGTGATGCCGGTTTGCCCGGTTTGTGGGTGGATTATTGCCGTTTCAGATGTAGGCAAATAGATGGAAAACTGACAGATAGAAGGCTATTATCGGCACTTTGATAAATCTGGATGAGCATAATGATAAGCCTTGATGATCTCGATCACACGCTCATCAGCGCTTTGCGCCACAACGCCCGTACACCGGTTTCGTCGCTGGCTGCGGCAACCGGTGCATCGCGTGCGACCGTCGCCGCCCGCATCGACCGCCTGGTGTCGTCAGGCACCATCGCCGCCTTCACCATCCGCACGGGAGCGGAACTTTCCGGCAGCGGCGTCAGGGCCATCGTCATGATCGAGATTCACGGCAAGATGGCCGACAAGGTTGCTGCGCAATTGCGCGGCCTGCCGCAGGTGCGGGCGCTCCATTCCACCAATGGCCGCTGGGATTTCATTGCCGAGCTCGAGGACAAGGATCTCGCCACCTTCGACGAGACGCTGAGGCGCATCCGGCTGATCGACGGGATCAACCTGACGGAGACGAATATTCTCTTGAAGACAAGCAAGATGGCGACGGGGCTATAACCCGCCGCTCAATATTCCTTCTCATAAAAAATACCGGCGCCCGTGCCGCTGCTGCCGGCTTCGCCGCGCAGCTTGACGCCGCGGCCGACGTCGAGGTTGATGATCGCCTTGCCGCCGCCGGCCTCGGAGCCTGACTGAAGCTCCAGATAGGTGCGGTCGTTCAGATATTTGCCGGCGGTCACCTGGGCGCCGCCGTTGGCGTCGGTCGAGACGTCGAGGTCGTCGACGCCGAGCTTGTTGCGCAATCCGTCAAGTAGCGAGTTGGAGCCGCCGCCGGCCAGCTGGCTCACGGCACTCGCGAGCTGCGCGATCTGCAGGGCCGACAGGTTGGAGAGCGAGCGGTTGAAGATCAGCTGCGCGAGGATTTCATCCTGCGGCAGAGCGGGCGAGGACGAGAAGGTGACGGTCGGGTTGTTGGCGAGACCGGCGACATTGACGGTGATCGTCGTCGAACCCGCGGTCGACGTTGCATCGAGGTCAAGCGTCGGGATCAGGTTGCCGCCGAAGCTGATCGTGCCGTCGGAGAAATCGAGCCGCTTGCCGAGAATTTCCAATCGGCCGCGCCGCATCTGGAAACCACCGGACACCGCCGGTTGAACAGCGGTGCCGCGGATCGTCAGATCGCCGCCCAATTCGGCGTCGATGCCGCGGCCGCGGACGAATAGCTTTCCAGGCGCATGGACGGCGAGGTCGAAGGCCACGCCGCCGCCCTTGGCTCCGCCGCCGCTCACGGTGTCGCTTTTGACATCCGCCTGCATCTGGCGAACCCTGGCCGGAGCATTCTTGTGCTTGATGTTGATCTCCGACAACGAGGCCGGGAGTTTTTCCGGAATCGTGATCGCCGCTTTCTGGATGGTGACCTTTCCGCCCAGCACCGGCGTCGCCGTGAGCGAGCCCTTGAGCGTCATGGCGCCGTCAACGTTCGCGGTAAACAGGCTGCCGTCGACATAGGTCGCGTTGTCGAGACGGATGGAAAGATCGGCCGGAAAGCCGGAGCTGGGCGCGATGCCGACGGTGCCGGTGACATCGAGCGAACCGCCGCTGGCAAGCCGACCGGATAATTTGGAAATGGTCGCCTGCTTGCCGTCGAGCGAAACATTGGCCGTCAGATCGGTAATCGCAAGGTTGCGGCGGACATCGACTAGGCGAGCACCGGAAGTCGAGATCGTGCCGGTGATCTGCGGCGCGGTCGCAGCACCCCTGATGGCGAGATCGACATTGGCGGCGCCCGTCAGCGTGAAGCCCTGCTGCGCCAGCAGACCGGCGGCGAGACCGAAGGGCAGGTTGCCGGAGAATTTCATGTCGATCGGCCTATTGCCGGTGAGGCCGACCTTGCCGCCGCCCCTGAAGGAAAGGCCGCCTGTACCGCTGATCGTCGCGTCGAGCGTCACGCTGTTGTTGGCGTATTGCCCCTTGGCGGTAATGTCCAGCGCGCCGACGCCCGCGGACCTGGCTTGGGCGACCGCAGCGTTCGCCCAGCGCAGGTCATAGGTGGCGACCGGTGCAGCCGATGTGCCCTTGACCGCAACCGTGCCGCTGATCGCGCCGTCCGCGCCGAGCGAGGGCGCGAAGGTGTTGGCGAGCCTGGCGGGCAGGGCATTGAGGTTGATGGCGAGATCGAGTTTTTCGCCGGCCGACCCGGTGATGGCGATCGTGCCGCCGGATGCACTGATCGTCAGCTTCTGCAGGCTGACCGTGCCGTTTTCGATGGTGACCGTCGTTGGTGCCGAGAGCTTGACCGGGATCTTTCTCGGGGTGGCGGTGAAGGAGGCAAGATCGACGGTCGTCTTGCCTCCCGCCGTCTGGATATCGGCGCGCAGCTTGAGCGGCGAGCCATCATAGTTGCCGTCGAGAGCGACATTGGTCTGGTTTGCCTGCTGGACGAAATCGAGCTTCAGGCCGCTGACGCGATTTGCGCCCTGGGCAAATGTTTCGACGGAAAGATTGCCCTTGATCGCGAGCGCCTTCAAATCGGCGATAGTAATATCTGCGATCGGCCTGGTGATGACGAGATCGCCCCGCTTGATGCCGGAGCCGCTGGCCTTGAGCGCGATCGAGGTTGTGCTGCCATCGCTTTTGATGGACGCCGACCCTGCGAGATCGCCGGAGGCCTTTTCCCCGGCCATGGCTGCCAGCAGCCCGACATCGGGGAAGGTGAAATCGATATTCCCCTGGGGAAGGAAATCCGAGGTGAAGTCGATCGCTCCGTTCAGCCTGTTCTCGCCGATCTGCACCTGAAGAACCGGGACGCTGGTGCGGCCGTCTTTGGAAACGAGGTCGGCCTTGACGTTGATGGCCTGGCCGCCGAGCGCGCCGGTGGCGGTGATCTTCGCCTGCGGGTTCTTCGGGTTGGCGGTAGCGTCGGCCGTCAGTTGCAGGTCGCTCAAGGTGCGGCCGGCAAGCGTCGCGCCGCGGGACGTGACTTCGGCCTTGACGCCGAGATTGTCGAGCGGGCCGGTGGCATCAACCGTGAAGTTGGCCTGGCCCTCTGCATCGGCCAGGACCTTGCCGAGGTCGAGCACCGTGCCGGTCAGCGCGGCCGTCAGGGTCTGGGCCTTGAGCGCGACAGAACCGGCGGCCTGAAGCGTGCTGGAGGTCACGTTGAGGTTCGTAACGTCGATGGCGCCGTCAGGGCCGGTCGCAAGCGTGCCAGCGACGTCCACCGGCGCATCGAATTTTGCCGCGACGGACGCGGGCAGGGCGGCCGGACGGACCGCGAGTTTGAACGTGGTGTTCAGGCTGTTCTCTGCGAGCCTGAAGGAGCCCGCAAGCGCGCCGTCGAGATTGGCGCTGCCGATCGTGATCGGGCTGAAACCGATCGCTTCGGGCGTCACGTCGAGCGTCGTTGCCACCTTGAGCGGGCCTTTGACCAGCCGATCGAGATCGGCATTGGTCAGTTGTGTCGCACCGGTCTCGACCGTCGCTGTCACTGCGCCGGAGCGGGTGGTGAGATTGAAGGCGTCGCTGTGCGCAGTCAGTTTGATCGCTTCGAAACGGCCCCGTGGCAGGGCGATCTCGGCGATATTGGCCGCGACGTCGAGAACGGCGGATTGCATGTCGCCGTTGATCGATGCCGTGCCTGTATCGAGCGCGATATGTGCTTCGCCGCCTTCAAGCGGCAGGCGGGATTCGATGCCGGCAAAATCCGCTGTCAGGGCGAGCTTTTCGCCGGCGCTGCCGGTGAGCGTCACGGTTCCACCCGACGCCTTGATGGCCAGTTGCTGCAGGTTGACCGCGCCGTTCTCGATCACGATGGTCGTCGGGTTTGCCAACTCCAGCGGGATTTTCTTCGGTGCTGCCGCAAAGGATTGCAGTTTGATCGCTGTGCGGCCGGCAGCGCTTTGCAGATCGCCACGCGCGGTGATCGGGGCTTCGTCATAGGTCCCGTCGAGAGCGAAATTCGTCGTTTTGCCCTGCTGCTTGAAGCCGAGCTTGAGGCTTGCGAGGCGGTTGGCGCCCTGCTTCACTTCCTCGATCGTCACAGCGCCCTTGATCGCGAGGGCCTTGAGGTCGGCAATGGTGATATCGGCCGTTGGTTTGGTGATCACCAGATCGCCGCGCGTGATGCCTGAGCCGTTGGCCTTGACCGCCACCGAAGTGACGCCGTTTTCTGTTTTGATGCTGGCCGAGCCGGCGAGGTCGCCGGACGCGGTCTGCCCGGCCATCGCGGCAAGCAGCCCCAAATCCGGGAAGTTGAAGGTGAGCGAGCCGTTCGGCTCGAATTCCGTCGTCAGGTCCAGTGAACCTTTCAGGGTGTTTGACCCGATCACCGCCTCGAACGAGGGAACATTGGTCGTGCCTTTCGCGGTTGTGATATCGGCCTTGGTGTTGATCGCCTGTCCGTCCAGGCTACCGCTGGCGGTGACAGTTCCCGTCGGTCCATCCCGGCCGATGACGGCGTCGGCGTCGACAGTGAGGTCGTTCAGGGTGCGGCCGGCAAGAGTTGTCCCGCTCGATGTGATCTTGGCCTTGACGGCGAGCGCATCGAGAGGCCCGGTCACGTCGGCGCTAAAGGCGGCAGCACCTTTGGCGTCGGCAAGCAGCTTGCCGATCTCCGGCACGGTTCCGCTGATCGCGGCGGTGAGATTGCCGGGCTCGAGCGCAGCCGAGCCCGCGGCGCTGATGGTTCCGGACTTTATGGTGAGATCGCTGACATTGACGCGGCCATTGGCGCCGGTTCCAAGGTTGCCTTCAATCGCGATCGTCGTGTCGAACTTCGCAGCCAGCGCCGGCGGCAGGACGGCGGGCAGGGCAAAGAGCTTGAAGCCGGTAGCGACCGTGTTTTCGGCGATGGTGTAGGAGCCGGTCAATGTACCGCCGATGCTGGCGCTTTCGATGGTGATCGGATCGAAGGATGCCGTCTCGGGCGTCAGCGACAGCGTGCCGTCGAGCTTGACCGGTCCTTTGACGAGCCGGTCGATATCGGCGCTGGCAAAGCGGGTCGCACCGGTTTCTATCGTGGTTTTGAGCGGGCCGGTGCGGGTCGTAAGGTTGAAGGCGTCGCTATAGGCGTGCAGCTTGATCGCCTCGATCTCGCCCTGCGGTACCGTCGCCTTGCCGATCGCAGCGCCGATGTCGAGCACGGCGGTTTGCGCATCGCCGATCAGCGAGACGCTCGCCGTGTCGATTGCGAGTTGGGCCTCGCCTTTTTCCAGCGGCAGGCGGAAATCGATCGGGCCGTTCTTGCCGGTGAGGCTCGCCTGGAGGTCGTTTTGACCTGCCGTGCTGTAAGTACCGGATGCCGACAGCGTCAGCGCGCCGGTCGAGACATTGCCTGTCTGGATGCGGACGGTCTTGCCGTCGATCGCCGCGGAAAGGTCGATGTCGGTCGTGCCCTCAAACAGCGGTCGGAAGGCTGCGGGCAGAAGATCGCTGAACGTGCCGCCGCCCTTCAACGAGACGGTGCGGAACCCGTCGGCCGCCAGCGTGTGCTGGCCGCCGAGCTTCAGCACCTCGTTACCGTCGAGTGCGGCGGTTGCCGTGCCGCTCCAGTTGGAAAGCGGCCCCTGCCCGGTGACGTTGACGCTGATCGCCGGTTCGCCAGGCAGGCGCATGGCCTTGGCGAGCAGTCCGCCCCTCGGCTCCTCAATCGTGGTCTCCAGCCTCAGCTCGTTGCCGGCCGGATTGAAGACAATGTCGGCGATCGCCTTGGCGTCGGGCCGGTCGCGCTGCGCCACGGCAAGGGCGGCGGCAATGCTGGCATTGGTGGCGTTCAGCTTACCTTGAGCACTCAGGAATTGGTCAACACCGGCGATCTCCTTGCCGATGACAACTTCTTCGAGGGCGAAGGCGTCGATCTTGACATTGAGCGGCAAGGCGAAGGTTTCGCGGACCTCGCGGGTTTCCTGCGAAGGGATCGGCAGCCGTTCAAGGCGCACCGATCCGGCGGACAGTTTTGCCGCTTCGAAGCGTTTGGCGAAAAGCGCTGTCGGCGACCAGTCGATCGCGACTTCGCGGATTTCCGCATAGACGCCCTTGCTGTCGAACAGGGTGACGCTGGAAGCGGTGAAATCGCCGGTGAGCAGCGCGCTCGGATCGTTAATGCGCACGATCTGGTCCGGGGTCGAGGCGTATTTCTCGATCATCGCGGCGACAAGTCGCGCGCCCGGCGCCGTAAAGCCGGCAAAGGCGAGGAACAGCACCGCGGCAACAAGGACGAGACCGAGGCAATAGAGGAACCAGCGCGACGCGGCTTTCAGGAAACGGAGGAAACGATTCATGGTTTATCCATAGTCCAAGTTGCGTCGCGGTGAAATTGCTTCTGTCTCCGGCCGGTCTCCTGAAGCAATCAGAAGGATTGCCCGATGCCGGCATAGATCCCGTATTTGGTGCCGTCCGGATAGGCGTTCAGCGGCACCGCGAAATCCAGCCGGATCGGTCCGAAGGGCGTTGCATAGCGGATGCCGATACCGGCACCAGCACGGACATCCGAAAAATCCGGCGTGGTTTTGGCTGATACCGTTCCGGCGTCGATGAAGGGAACGATGCCGATCTTGTCGGTGATGTTGATGCGAGCCTCCACCGAGGCGTTGACATAGGAGCGTCCGCCGAGAATCTCGTCATCTGCGTTGCGCGGGCTGATTTCCTGGTAAGAGTAGCCGCGCACGGTGCCGCCGCCGCCGAGGTAGAAGCGGCGGTTGGCAGGAATGGAGGCAAGGCCGTCGCCGCCGGCCAGCACACCGGCGCCAAGCTTGCCGGCAAGCACGAAGCGGTTTTCCTCGCCGAGGCCGAGATAGGCCGAGGCCGTGCCCTCGAAGGAACTGAAGAAGGCCTGGCCGTTGATCTCATAGCTCGGCTTGGCGTTGATCGAGGCGCGGTAGCCTGCTGTCGGGTTCAGCTTGTCGTCGCGGGTGTCGCGGACATATTCGATCGGGATCGCCGCCGTCAGATATTCGTTGGAGCCGAAGGCGTCGTCGACATCGGCCCAGCTCAGCTCGGCGCCGCCGGAAACGGTGTCGGTATCGGAGAGCTCGAAGGTCGCGCCGGCCGCGCCGGTGAAGATTGTCGCGTTATAGGCGTCGGGGTCGAGGAGCTGCGCCTTCAGGCTGGCATTGAAGGTGGAAGCCGGTCCGAAGGCGCCGGGCTTGGCAAAGAGGAGGCCGGCCGAATAATCGAGGTTGCCGACATCGGTCGTCTCGCCGATGCGGTTGACGGAGCCTTCGACGCGCAGCGATTCGGCCTGGCCGAAGAGGTTGCGATGGCCCCAATAACCCTGGATGCCGAAACCGTCCGTGGTCGAATATTGCGCGCCGGCGCCGAAATAGCGGTGTTTGCCTTCGGAAACCTCGATGGTCATCGGGATAGTGCCATCCGGCGCCAGCTCATTGGCTTGCCTGATGGTGATGCTCGAAAACACACCGAGCTGGCGCAGCCGTTCGGAGGCCTTGCGCAGGTTTTCCGGCGAATAGGGCTTGCCGCCGTTGAGGCGCGAGTAGCTGGCGACGAAGGCGGGGTCCACAGTCTTGGTGCCGGTAACGGTGACGGTGCCGACGGGCGCAACCGGGCCGCCCTCCGCGGCGATGACCACATCCACCGTGCTCGTCTTGTGATCGGCAATGGCGCTGCGTTCCGTCAGCCTGGCAAGCGGCCGGCCTTCCTCCTTGAGGTCCTCGACAACCTTTTCGCCGGCCTTGATGATGAGGGTCGAATCCGCCCGCGCGCCGGGTTTCAAGTATTCGTCCGGTCGCCGCCCGAGGGCGTCGCCCTTGAGCACGACATTGCCGAGCGTGAAAACCGGGCCGGGCGTCACAGTGATTTCAACGGGCACCGGAGCGCCGTCCGGAAACACCGGATCCGGCGGCAGCGTGTCGATGTCCTGGCCGTTGACCTTGACCTCGACCGTGCCGCCATAGCGGGCCTGTTCATAGAGGGCGGCGAGAAGACGATCGCGATCGTCGCGCGCCTTGATGGCGAGGCCGAGATCGCCGGAAACGGGCTTGTCCTTGTCCTGGAACAGGCGCGAGCTGCTTTCCAGCGCCTCTTTGAGATCCTCGTCGCCTGAGCCTTCCGTCAAGGTAAGGTTGTAGTTGACAGGATCGATGACCTCGAACTTTTCCTCGTCATTCTCGAAGAAGCGCATGCCGAAGATCTTGAAAGCATGGGCGTTCGTGACCGACAAAGGCCCGCATGCGGCCAGAGCCGCGACGGCAAAAGCAGTGCAAGCGTTCCGGTACGCAACACTTACAGTCGGCAGACGCTTTCGTTTCCGCATTCCGCTTTCCAGGCTACTTTCAACATCCGCCTGCCGTCATGGCAGGGGCACCATTGCATGACAAGGTTTTCCCTTCATTAACGATGACCCTACACAGCATTGCTCCGGTGATGAAGGCATGACGCCGGAATTTGGAGAAAAACCGCGACAAGTGTGACGCGGTGGAAACAAATAAGCCCCGGATTTCTCCGGGGCTGGCAGTATTTCCTGTAACCGGGGCAACGGCGCCCATGACGCCATTCGCTCTGCCGGCTGCAACCTGTGGGCTATATCACGGGCAATCGTCGATGTAGCGGCGGCCATAGCGGTCGCGGTAGTAGCACTGGCCAGGCTGTTCCGAGACATGGCCGATGACCGCGCCCGTAACGCCACCGATTGCAGCACCGACAGCGGCACCGCGGACGTTGCCGGTGACGGCTCCGCCGATGATGGCGCCGGAAACAGCACCGATGCCGGCGCCCTTTTCGGTCTGCGTGCAGCTTGCGACCGACAAGGCGATCAAGACAAGCGCAATGGCTTTTTTCATTTGGTTCTCCAATCTGGACGCGAAAGCTTGCCTCTCCGCCGTCCGTTCTCCCCAGGAATGGAAGCTGGACGGTAAGGTCCCCCTCCGGTCGAACTTGCAACTTCGAGGATAATTGCATGTCTGCGAAAGTCTACAGATATCCTGCAAAATCCTCTCGTTACAAGAAATGCCATTCAACCTGAACGGAAGCTGAAGGCGCTGTTCCCGACGTGACAGCGCTAGAGAAATTTCCGGCGCCTCTGTGATGAGGGGCAAGAGTGCCATTGCTCCGGATGGATTAGGGCCGGTTTCGTTGAAACAGAATATAAGGAAGGAGTGGCTCGTCCTTTTCACGCGGGCTTGACTCAGATCAAGGTTAAGTGGAATGAAATCCATGACGGATAGTTTGGAACTGTTCAAAATTAGGGGCCTTTTGCCGCAGGCCGCGGCGATCCCAAGCTTCGGGATTGACGCAGGCTGTCTTTGGATCAAAAAGACGGCAAGGTTCTGGAGACGATGATGGATTTCGAGAGTTTCTTCAAAGGCGAATTGGACGGCCTGCATCAGGAAGGCCGCTACCGCGTGTTCGCCGATCTGGAGCGCCAGCGCGGGCAATTCCCGAAGGCGACCCGCTATAACGCCAATGGCGAAAAGCAGGATGTCACCGTCTGGTGTTCCAACGACTATCTCGGCATGGGCCAGCATCCCAAGGTCATCGAGGCGATGAAACTCGCCATCGACCAGTGTGGCGCGGGTGCGGGAGGCACCCGGAATATTTCGGGCACCAACCACTACCACGTTCTGCTCGAGCGCGAGCTTGCCGATCTGCACGGCAAGGAATCGGCGCTCCTGTTCACCTCCGGCTACGTCTCCAACTGGGCGGCCCTTGGAACGCTCTGTTCGAAGATCCCCGGCGTCATTGTCTTTTCGGACGCCGGCAATCATGCATCGATGATCGAGGGCATCCGTCACTCCAAGTGCGAGCGGGTGATCTTCAAGCACAATTCCGTCTCCGACCTTGAAGCCAAGCTGAAGGCCGCCGACCCGCGCGCGCCAAAAATCATCGCCTTCGAATCGGTCTACTCGATGGATGGCGACATTGCGCCGATCAAGGAGATCTGCGATCTCGCCGACACATACGGCGCGATGACCTATCTCGATGAGGTCCATGCCGTCGGCATGTACGGCCCGCGCGGCGGCGGCATTGCCGAGCGCGAAGGCCTGATGCACCGGCTGACGGTGATCGAAGGCACGCTCGGCAAGGCTTTCGGCGTCATGGGCGGCTATATCGCGGCCTCGAGCGCGCTGTGCGATTTCATCCGCTCGTTTGCCTCCGGCTTCATCTTCACCACGGCGCTGCCACCGGCGCTGGCCGCCGGTGCGGTCGCCTCGATCCGGCACCTCAAGGAAAGCCAGGTCGAACGCTTCGCCCACCAGGAACGGGTTCGCCGCCTGCGCAACCTGCTCGACAGGAACGGCATTCCGCACATGGTCAATCCGAGCCACATCGTGCCGGTGATCGTCGGCGACGCGGCCAAGTGCAAGTGGATTTCCGACCTTCTGCTCGACAATTGCGGCATCTACGTCCAGCCGATCAACTATCCGACGGTGCCGAAGAAGACCGAGCGGCTGCGCATCACGCCGACGCCGTTGCATTCGGACGGCGATATCGACCATCTGGTCGGCGCGCTGCACCAACTCTGGTCGCGCTGCGCGCTGGCGAGGGCCGTTGCGTAAGTGATGGCTAACTCATTGAATTGAATCAGGCCGCCGCTCCGGCGGCCTTTTCTTTTCCGGCGATGGCTTCGGCGGCACGGGCGCGGGCCTCGCTGTCGGCGGCGAAAACGTCATCCATGGAGACGGCCGGGGCTAGGTCCGTCATGCGGTCCATGACCACCTCGGCGATGTCGGCCATATCGAGGAAACCGATGCGGCCTGAAACGAAGGCATGGAAGGCGACCTCTTCGGCCGCGTTCATGATCGCGCCCTGCAGGCCGCCGCGCTCCATTGCGGTGCGGGCAAGGCGGAGCGCCGGGAAGCGGACCTCATCCGGTGCCTCGAAATCCAGCCTTGCGAGTTTGGCGAAGTCCAGCCGATCGACATTGAGTTTCGCCCGCGCCGGATAGGTCAGCGCGTAGCCGATCGCGGTGCGCATGTCGGGGCAACCCAACTGGGCGATAACGGAGCCGTCGGTGTAGCCGACCATCGAATGGATGATCGATTGCGGGTGGACGACGACTTCGATCTGGCTTGGCGCCACGTCGAAGAGGTGCTTCGCCTCGATCATTTCCAGCGCCTTGTTGAACATCGAGGCGCTGCCGATCGAGATCTTCAGGCCCATCGACCAGTTCGGATGGGCGCGCGCGACCTCGGCCGTCACAGCTGCCATCTCATCGCGCGACCAGGTGCGGAAGGGGCCGCCGGACGCTGTCAGCACGATCCGTTCGACTGCGTGGCGCTGATCGTCCTCCAGCGACTGAAAGATAGCGCTGTGTTCACTGTCGACGGGGATCAGCCGTCCGCCACCTTCGGCAACCGCGCGCACGAAGAGCTCTCCGGCGGAGACCAGACATTCCTTGTTGGCGAGCGCAATATCGGCGCCGCGCCGGGCGGCGGCGAGCGTCGGCGCGAGGCCGGCGGTGCCGACGATGGCCGCCATGACCCAGCCGGCGTCGCGCTCAGCGGCCTCGATCAGGCCGCTGCGGCCGGCGGCGACTTCGATGCCGGTGCCTGCCAGGGCTGATTTCAGGTTTTCGTACTGGCCCTCGCTGGCGGTCACAGCGAGTTCAGCGCCTGTCGCCTTGGCCTGCTCGGCGAGCAGACCGATGTTGCCATTGCCGGTGACGGCGGCAATCTCGAATGCGTCACGGCCGCCAAGCTGGTTGATGACGTCGAGCGTGTTGGTGCCGATCGAGCCTGTGGAGCCCAGAATGGTCAATCGGCGTTTTTCAGGTGCGCCGGAGGTCATGGCCAAGTCCCGTTGTTTTTCTTGTTTCACGCTAGGCTCTACAGGTGAAAGCGGTTGTCAACAAGACTAGTCTCCAAAGAGGATGTGGCGATATGGTCGCGGGTGAGGGCGAATCGCGGTAAACGGCGCGCCAATTCGGAAGGACGGGATCTCACATGTTGAAACTTGCGCTGTTTCTCTCCTGCTCCTGTGTGCTGCTCGATCCGACATCTGTCTTGACCGTCTCGGCCGAATCCGTGCCGGCCGAACTCGTCGGGACATGGCTTGCCGAGGATATCGATGGCGGCAGCGTGATCGACGACTTACAGACGACGCTCGAAATCAACGATGACGGCACCTATTCCGGCTTTGCGGGCTGCAATAATTACACCGGCACATTCAACCTGAAGGGCAACGACATCATCTTCGGCCCCGCCGGCGCCACGCGCAAGATGTGCGTTCCGGCGGTGATGGATCAGGAGATGAAGTTCTTCGATGCGCTGAAGAGCGGGCTTTCTTGGAGGATCGAGGACACCAAGCTGGTGCTCGCGAAACCCGATTCAAACACTGCCATGCGGCTTGCCGCGCACAACAAATGGGCCGAGATACGAAAAGAATGACCGGGCTGAAGACTGCCGGCGCGGGAAACGAACGCTCAGGCCTTGTTCAGCCACAATCCCCGCGCGTCTGGCCATTGAGTTATCAATCAGCAATCCGGGTTCGCCTTCGCTCCGCATATGCTTACTGTTTTGTAACTTGCATAAGACAGTGCCCAGTTTGAGGAGAGGCCGACAGGCTCCGATCCAAACTCTGCAGGAGCCAAAGGGAAACTGTGGCGAAGGACAACGAGTGATGCATTCCCGGAGAGATTTCCTGGCCACGAGCCTTGGAGCAGGCGCAGCGGTGCTGATTGTTTCGAGCGGGTCGACGGCCTACGCAGAAGGCGGGTCAGGCCACGTGAAGGGCGCCACGGCTATCACGCAGGTGTTCGGCGACGGGCAGAGGTTTACCGCTGTCGCGATGGAATACGACCAGGATATCGACAGTTCCAAACTCTCCACCTCGGCCTACAAGATCGATGGGAGAACGGTCACCAGAGTCTACGCCAACACCGCTGCTGTACCGGCCGAGCACGGCACAAACGGTAGATATGTTATTGTTGAGCTTTCGCCCGACGACGCCGAGGCTCCCCTCTATATTTTGAACAAGCGGACGGTGACGAGGAAGGAAGCGAAGGCGTCGATAACCCAGGCTGACCCTATCGTTACGACCAGTGGCGAAACCCTTGCAGCAAGTGCCGATGCGATGGTGACCGGCAGCGTCAACAACCTGATCGTCGACGATTTCCAGCAGTTCGAATATAAGGACCCCAAGGGCGGGGATATCCTCAACTACAACCTCTTCATCCCGCACAACTACGACAAGACCAAGTCATATCCGCTGGTGCTCTTCATGCACGACGCTGGAGCGACCAGTACGGTTGCAGATACCACGCTTGTGCAAGGGCTGGGAGCGGTGGTCTGGGCGAGCCCGGAGGATCAGGCCAAACGCGAAGCCTTCGTTCTGGCACCGCAATACGCCGCGCCGATCGTGGATGACAATTCGGAGGCGACGAACTATCTCGACATGACGGTCGACCTCGTCAATCTGCTGACGACCCAATACAGCATCGATACGGGCCGCCTCTACACAACCGGCCAGTCCGGCGGCGCGATGACCTCGATCGCGATTGACATCAAATACCCTGATCTCTTCGCTGCCTCCTTCCTTGTGGCCGGGCAATGGGACCCGACGAAGGTTCAACCGCTGGCTCAGGACAAGCTGTGGATCGTCGTCTCGCAGGGAGACCTCAAGGCCTACCCCGGCCAGAACGCCATCACCGCTGTTCTGGAGGAGGAAGGGGCCAAAGTCAGCCGCGCGGTCTGGGATGGTCGATCCACGCCTCAAGGATTCGCGGCCGCCTTCGCACAGACGGCGGCTGAAAAAAGCCCCATCAACTATGTGGCCTTGCAGAAGGGAACGGTCGTGTTGCCCGGTCAGGCTGACGACGGCGGAAGCAATCACGTCAATACCTGGCGGATCGCCTACACGATCGACGGTATTCGCGACTGGATCTTCCAACAACGCAAGTGACCCCTTCCCGCCGCTTGGACGATTTTTGGGATACGCAAGGACAATTGCAATCTCTCGACTAGACGAAGAAAAGTCGTTCCTTAAAGCGGGTTTTGCGCCGCGCTGAGCACCGTTGCCTGCAAGCGCCCGGCAGCCACGGAAGCGACGAAGGCCGCATGTTCCGTCACCTGCGGCAGGCCCATGAGTTCGCCGAAGGTGCCGCGCGCCAGGGGGCCGGCGATCAGGAGCGACGGTGTTACGCCGGCCACCGGGCCGACCGCTTCGCAATTGCGGGTACAGGAAAGTCCAAGGCCGGTCGGATCGAGTTCGAGATAGCCGCTCTGCGCCAATTCCGCGAGAAAGGGTTGGCTCGCAAGGATGCCGCCATGTCCGGGACCGGTGGTGACCACGACGGCATCATAGGTCCGCTGCAGGGTCTCCTGGCTGCGCCGGAGGCGGAGCGTGCAGTGGACGGCCTCGTCTTCGACATTGGTACCTGCGATCGACCCGGCAAGAATTTCAAGGCGACCCTGCGAGATCGCCGCGTCGAGTGCCGCTTCCACCTGCGGCGCGACCCGGAAGCGATGAACATCCCAATACGGCCGCAGGTGCCGGACGATGCGTTGCCTTTCCGCCAGGGGCAGAAGTTGCCAGATCGATTGGCCCTGTGCTCGCACCTGGTCGATGACGCCGTGCCAGGTCAGCCCGGTTGCGGTTGCCTCGAAAATGGCGTTGCGGATGTTCCGCACAAGCGTTCTCGCGGTGAAAGCCGGGTCGGCGAGGAAATCACCTGCGGGATCTTGCGGGAACGGCGCATGTCCCCGGGACCGCAGGCCGCGGCGGGAGATCGCCGTGATCGCGCCGGTGTGCCCCTTGAGTGCCAGCGAAGCGATCACATCGGCCGAGGTCAGGCCGTTGCCGATGACCAGCACCCGGTCGGACGGGCGGATGGCGCCCAGCGCGCCGGCCCTGGTTGGGTCCGGCACGAAGCGTGGATGATTCTTGAGGAGCGTTTGAAGCCCGCCCGGCGCCAACGGTGGCGGATGGCTGGTGGCGATGACGACGATATCCGCCATGGTCTCGGCACCGTCCTCATCGACAAGACACCAGCGTTGTCCGTCACGCAGCAGATGCGCCACCGCGGAGCAGCGATGCTGGACGGTGCCGTCGGCAACAAACGGCTGCAGCATGGCATTGACGTAATTGCCAAACACGTTTCGCCGGGGAAAGAGATTGCCGTCCGGCCGCAGCGCATCGGCGTCGCCCGATGTCGCCGAATGGGCGTCGATCCAGCACACGAAGTGATCGGGCTCGTCAAGGAGAAGGCTCATGCGCGCAGCAGGCACGTTGATGCGGTGGGCGGGTTCCGCCGTATCATAGGCGAGCCCCCTGCCGAGGCCGTCGCGCGGTTCGAAAACGATGATCTCCGGTGCTGGGCTCTGATCCGCTTGGGCGAGGTGGAAAGCCGTAGCCGCGCCGGAGACGCCGCCGCCAATGATGGCGACCACCGGCCGTTTCGCTTTCGACGCTGTCGATTCACTGCGCGCTGACATGGTCACCGGATTGACGATCAATTGGTTCATGACATCTCACCGTTCGGACAATACCGATAGTCTATAGTTTTTATAAATATTATCCGGCGGTCAAGCCTGTATGTTGTAGCCCGTCCGCAGCGTAGAGCGAAATGGTTTTGCTTTGAAACCCGGCGGCGCGGCCGGAGTTCGATCAGGATTCTTCGTCCAGCGCCTGAAGAACCCGTCGCAACAGTTCCTCCTCCTCCCGCACGCCATGGCGATAGAGCGTCAGGACGAGTGCCGCGACCGGGTCGTTGGCATCGCTCTCGGGCGCGATCTTGCGGGCCGTTCTGGTGGCGTCGAAGACGCGCTGGCAAAGCTCCACATGGTGAGGGAGCATCGGCTCGTTGCGCCATTTCGTCATGCATCGTCTCCTGCCGCCCGGCCGGGGCATTAAAGGTTCTCCAGCAGGCAGGGAGGCGCTCTGACCGGAATCCGACAAGGCGGGAACGGCGCCGATCGTGGCCGCACTGCCTCGGCGATACGAGTGACGATCGATTGTGGCGGTTTTTTTACCGGAAGGCTGTCCCGGCACTTATATATGCGTGTCAGGATTGCAATTTTGCAAATACACCACAGAGATTGTAATTTATGGTTAACCTTTGGTTGATAGTCTCTGGCCGAGATGAACAGGGGACGTAATGTTCACAGCGGAATTCAGCGGTCCCTGCCTTCGGCGCCCGGGCGCTCTGCACGGGTAATCGTTCGAGCCGGATGCCCGCAACGTGAAAAAGCTGATCAATTTTCGACCGGATTCCGCGCCGGCGGCATTCTTCGCAGGCTATCGATATGATGAACGGGGTTGTCTGTTTCGGACAACTCAATCGCCAAAGAGAAGAACCACAGCCTGCTTGCGGGTGTTCGTATTCACTTCGGATCGAACGGAACGAACACAACGGGCAGAATTGGTCAACGACTCGCTGCTGCCATGGGCGGCGAATCTGGCGGCGGATCGGTGTTGCGTCCCGCCGCCAGACGATCGCGCATCACATTGCCTGGGCTCGAGCTTGATCGTATTCCGGTTGCCCGGCTGGGCTCTCAACTCCGGCTCGCGCTTCCGAAAAGGCCTGGCCGACACCGATCAGGATCGGATTGTCGACGCCGATTCGCTCTACGGCATCTGCTAGATCGCCAACTGTGCCGATCCAGCGTTTTTCATTGCTGCGGGAGACGGCGCTCATCACGACCGCCGGAGTCCGGCTGTCCATTCCGGCCGCCAGAAGTCGCGCGCGGATTTGTCCTGCGGTGCGTCCGCCCATGTAGAAAATCGTCGTGGTGCGCGGTTCGGCCAGATTTTGCCAATCGAGATGTTCGGGCAGCTCGCCGAGGCGCGAGTGGCCGGTGACGAAGCGGACGGCCTGCGCGTGATCGCGGTGGGTGAGCGAAACGCCGAGGCGCGCGGCCATGGCGCTGGCTGAGGTGATACCAGGCACGACATCGACGGGAATGCCTTGCTGTTCCAGGCAGGCAATCTCTTCGCCGGCGCGGCCGAAGATCATCGGATCGCCCGACTTCAGCCGGACCACGCGCTTTCCGGCCTTGGCGAGCGTGATCATCGTGGCGTTGATGTCCTCCTGCTTGCAGCTCGTCCGGCCGCCGCGTTTGCCGACCAGCATGCGCTTCGCCTCGCGCCGCGCCAGTTCCAGCACCTCGTCGGAGACGAGATCGTCGAACAGGATGACATCGGCCGCCTGCAGGGCGCGCACGGCCTTGAGCGTCAGAAGTTCCGCATCGCCGGGACCGGCGCCGACCAGCGTCACGCGGCCGATCGTCGGTTTGGTGTGCGCGACGATCCGTCCGGCATCGGCGAGAAGCTCGGCCTCGGTTTCGCTCTCGGGTGCCACGCCAAACGCGCGATCGACGAACCCTTCCCAGAAGGCGCGCCTCGGTGCACCGGGGTTTACGCTTGCATTGACCTTTTCGCGGATGGCATGCGCCAGCGTGGCCCAGGATTTCAGCGATGGCGGCAGCAACGTTTCGATGCGCCGGCGGATCGCCTGGGCGAGAATGGGGGCTGCGCCATCGGTGGAAATGGCGACGACGACGGGTGAGCGGTTGACGATCGACCCGAACTGGAACTGGCAGTATTTCGGGTTGTCGATGACGTTGACCGGCACGCCGGCCTTGCAGGCTGCCGCGAAGAACGCGGCGGCCGCCTTGTCGTCTTCGCAGTCGGAAATGGCGATTGCCGCGCCTTCGAAGGAGGAAGGCGACCATTGCGCCTCGTGATGAAAGAACCGGCCGTCTTGATTGATGAGGTTCGCAAACGTCTCGCTCAGCTCTTCCGCGTAGACGTGAATTTCGGCTCCGCAAGCGGCGAGAACTTCCGCCTTCCAGGCTGCCGCGTCGGACCCGCCAGCGACGATAGCGCGTTTTCCTTCAAGCGCCCAAAAGACCGGCAGCTTGGCGAGCGGTGCCATGCGGGCGGGGCGGGTGTTCCGGTCACTCGGCAGCAGCTGCAAGGCATCCATCGATGATCCCCCTGATTTCGGCCCGGCAGGAGCCGCAATTGGTTCCGGCATTCAATTCCTTGCCGACCGCCTCGACACTGTGACAGCCACCGCGCACGGCCGCGACGATCTGATTGACGCCGACGCTGAAGCAGGAGCAGACGGTCGCGCCGGGGTCCATGCGGCCAGCGCCCGGGCGGCCGGCAACGACGGCGAACCGTTTGGCCATTTCGGCATGTTGGACAGTCAGTTGCTCGATCGCCCAGTTGCGCGCGACGGCGACCGGCTGGCGGGCGAGGAAGAACGCGGCAAGCAGGCGGTCGCCATCGAAGAAGGCAAGGCGCAGGTCGCCGGTCTGGGCGTCGGCGTAACCGAGCGGCTCGATATGGTCGGGAATGCCGAGATGGGTGCGGCACCACTGCGTCCAGTTTTCGGGGGCGGCGTCGAACGCCAGTTCCAGGCGCCAGCCGCCTTCGGCCTTTGCCATGGCCCAGTAGGTGGTGTCGAGATCCTGCGGCTTGGTGGCCGAAACCGCAAAGCCATAGCTTGCAACCTTCAGCCGCCGGGCAGCGACGGCGACGTTCTTCGAGGCTGGCTGACCGGAGAAGGGGTCGGTGACCGGCGCGACGACGGCGTCGATGCGGGCCTTGGCGGCAAACTGATCGTTCCAGTGCATGGGCACGAACAGGCTGCCGCGGGCCTGACGTTCGGTCACGAGGGCGCGCACGACAGCCTTGCCGTAGGGGCTTTCGATCTCGACGAGGCCGGCGCTGGCAATGCCGAGTTCCATTGCGTCGCGCGGGTGGATTTCGGCAAAGGGCTCGGCGATATGGGCGGAGAGCCGGGCGCTTTTGCCGGTCCGCGTCATTGTGTGCCACTGGTCGCGGATGCGGCCTGTGTTGAGCGTCAGCGGGAAATCGGTATTGGTCCGATCCGTGACGGGAGCGCTGACGGCAATGAAACGCGCCTTGCGATCTGGGTGGAAGAAGCCGCCGTCGCTAAAGAAGCGTGTGGTTTGTATCCCGGAGCCTTCCGGCTGCGGCCATTGAAAGGGCGCCAGCGCATCGTAAGTCGTTTCATCGATCTGCTGATGCGCACCGATATCGAAATCGCGGCTGCCGCCGTTTTCGAAGGCCGACAGAGCCGCGTGCTCGGCAAAGACGGCGGTGGCGGAGCGGAAGGAGAACGCGCCCTTAAAGCCCATGCGGCGGCCGACCTCGGCCATCTGCCACCAGTCGGCTTTGGCCTCGCCGGGGACGGTGAGCCAGCCACGCTGGCGGGAAATGCGGCGTTCCGAGTTGGTGACGGTGCCGTCCTTTTCGCCCCAGCCCAGCGAAGGCAGAAGAACATGGGCAAGCTTGGTCGTATCGGTGTCCTGCAGGATGTCGGATACGACGACGAAGGGACAGGCCGCGATGGCGGCTGCGACGGCATCGGCATCCGGCATCGAGACGACCGGGTTGGTGGCCATGATCCAGAGCGCCTTGATCCGGCCGTCGGCGACTGCCCGGAACATGTCGACGGCCTTGAGGCCAGGCTTGCGGGCAATATCAGGCGATTGCCAGAAGCGTTGGACACGCTCGCAATCCTCACGGTTTTCGATCGCCATGTGGGCGGCGAGCATATTGGCGAGGCCGCCGACCTCGCGTCCGCCCATGGCGTTCGGCTGGCCGGTAAGCGAGAAGGGTCCCATGCCGGGACGGCCGATGCGTCCGGTCGCCAGATGGCAGTTGAGAATGGCGTTGACTTTGTCAGTGCCGGAGGCGGACTGGTTGACGCCCTGGCTGTAGCAGGTGACGACCTTTTCGGTTTCCTCGAACAGGCGGAAGAACTGCCGCAACTGCATGGAGGGCAGGCCGGTCAATTCCATCAGGTCGGCAATGCTAAGGGCCGAGGCCGCGGCGAAAGCCTCTGCGAAACCATTGGTGTGCGTGCCGATATAGTTCTGGTCGATCGCAGCGGTGCCGGCAAGGTGTGCCAGCAGGCCCATGAACAGCGCCACGTCACCATCCGGCCGGATCGCCAGGTGCAGGTCGGCAATATCGGCCGTCATGGTGCGGCGGGGGTCGATGACGACGACTTTCATGCTGGGCCGGGCGGCCTTGGCGGCGGCGAGGCGCTGGTAGATGACCGGATGGCACCAGGCGAGATTGGAGCCGGTCAGGATGACCAGATCAGCAAGCTCTATGTCCTCATAAGTACCGGGTACGGTGTCGGCGCCGAAAGCACGGCGATGGCCGGCGACCGAGGATGACATGCAAAGGCGCGAGTTGGTGTCGATATTGGCCGAGCCGATAAAACCCTTCATCAGCTTGTTGGCGACGTAATAGTCTTCCGTCAGCAATTGACCGGAGATGTAAAAGGCCACCGAATCGGGGCCATGCTTGGCGATCGTTTCGGAAAAGCGGGAGGCGACAAGGTCAAGCGCCTCGTCCCAGCTTGCGCGTTGTCCATCGATCTGCGGGTAAAGAACACGTCCGTCAAGATCGATGGTTTCCGCCAGAGCCGAGCCCTTGGAACACAGCCGCCCGAAGTTGGCGGGATGATCGGGGTCGCCCTTGACGCTGACCGCGCCGGTGTCATCGATCTTGACAATGACGCCACAGCCGACGCCGCAATAGGGACAGGTGGTCTTGGTTTCAGTGGACACAGATGTTCCCCCTGCTGCTGTGTCGCCCGTGGCTTTCAGCCCCCTCTGTCAGCTTTGCTGACATCTCCCCCTCAAGGGGGGAGATCGGGAGCTTGCTGTGCCTCTGGTCTCCATCCACTGCGCAAGAGCGATAGACGCTTTTCTTGCACAAACGGGCAGCGGCAAACTCAAACCGATCTCCCCCCTTGAGGGGGAGATGTCCCGAAGGGACAGAGGGGGGTATCGCCACGCGCACGGCCATATCCTACTCCGCCGCCATCATCAGGCTTTCAAGCGCGATGGAGAGCGCGCCGTCCTCGTTGCGCACCGGGATCGTCCGCACCTCGCCTTCGTCGGCGCCAAGCGCCTTGCCGCTTTCGAGCGAGATCACCCAGTTATGCAGCGGGCAGGTAACCGCTTTGCCGTGAACGATGCCCTGGGAGAGGGGGCCGCCCTTGTGCGGGCAGTGGTCCTCGATGGCGAAGACCTCGTTTTCGGCCGTACGGAACACGGCGATCTTGCCTTGCGGCGTCTTCACGCAGCGGGCGCCGCGCAGCGGGATGTCGTTGATGTCGCCGATTGCGATCCAGTTCATGTCCATCTCCCTCACTCCGCCGCTTCCGAATATCCGACCGTCGCCATCGGCCGGAACTCATGCTTGTCCTTGCCGGAGACACGCTCCGACCAGGGGTCGACCTGGGCGAATTTCTGGGAAAAGACGAAGCGGTCGTAGTAGGCTTGGCGCTTCTCCGCATCGCCCATGATCTGGCGGCGGATTTCGTCGAGGCCGATACGCTTGGCCCATTTGTAGATGCGCTCCAGATAGCGGGCCTGTTCGCGGTACATCTGCGTCAGCGCCACGATGTGCTCGAGCGCCTCATCCTCGGTCTTGACGAGGCCGAGAACTTCCGTGCCCTTGATGTCGAGGCCGGCAGCACCTGCGAAATGGATTTCGAAGCCGGAATCGACGCAGATGACGCCGACATCCTTGCAGGTCGCCTCGGCGCAGTTTCGCGGACATCCGGAGACGGCCATCTTCACCTTGGCCGGCGTCCACGATCCCCACATGAACTTCTCGATGCGGATGCCAAGCCCGGTCGAATCCTGTGTGCCGAAGCGACACCAGTCGGAACCGACGCAGGTTTTTACCGTGCGCAGGCCTTTGGCATAGGCCTGGCCGGAGACGAAGCCCGCCTTGCCGAGATCGGCCCATACGGCGGGCAGGTCTTCCTTCTCGATGCCGAGCAGGTCGATGCGCTGGCCGCCGGTGACCTTGACCAGCGGTACCTCGAACTTGTCGACGACGTCGGCGATGGCGCGCAGCTCCTTCGAATTCGTCACACCGCCCCACATGCGCGGCACGACCGAGTAGGTACCGTCCTTCTGGATGTTGGCGTGGACGCGCTCGTTGATGAAGCGCGACTGGTAATCGTCGGCATATTCGTCCGGCCAGTCGCAGACGAGGTAGTAGTTGAGGGCCGGGCGACATTTGGCGCAGCCGCAGGAGGTCTTCCACTCCAGTTCCTGCATGACGGCCGGAATGGTCTTCAGACCCTTGGCCTTGATCAGGCGGCGGACGTCATCGTGGCCGAGCTCGGTACAGCCGCACATCGGCTGAACGGCGGCCGGATTGTAGGCGTCGCCGAGCGTGATCGACATCAGCTGCTCGACGAGACCGGTGCAGGAGCCGCAGGAGGCGGACGCCTTGGTGTGGGCCCGCACGTCGTCGAGCGAGGTCAGTCCCTTAGAGGTGATCGCACCCGTGATCTTGCCCTTGCAGACGCCGTTGCAGCCGCAGATTTCCGCATCATCCGGCAAGGCTGCAACGGCCGCCATAGGGTCCAGCGGGGACCCTCCCTGGTAGGCCTGGCCGAAAATGAGCGTTTCGCGCATTTCCGAGATATCGGTGGCTTTCTTCTTCAGGTCGTTGAACCAGGCGCCGTCGGCGGTTTCGCCGTAAAGCACGGTGCCGATGATGCGGTTGTCCTTCAGCACCAGGCGTTTGTAGACGCCGGCCGTCGCGTCGCGCAGCACGATCTCCTCACGGTCGTCGCCTTCGGCGAAGTCGCCGAGGGAGAAGAGGTTGATGCCGGTGACCTTGAGCTTGGTCGGCGTATCCGAGTGGACGAAGGCGGGCGTGCGATCGCCGGCCAGATGCGAAGCGGCGATGCGGGCCATTTCGTAGAGCGGCGCGACGAGGCCGTAGACCATGCCGCCGACCTCGGCGCATTCGCCGAGCGCCAGGATGTCGCCGTCGGAGGTCTGCATGCCGGCATCGACGACAATGCCACGATTGACGGCAAGGCCGGCCTCCTTGGCAATGCCTGCGTTCGGCCGGATGCCGACCGCCATGACGACCAGTGTCGCGGGAATGATCGTTCCGTTGTCGAGCTCGATGCCCTCGACCTTGCCATTGCCGATGATGGCTTTCGTGTTTGCCTTGCAGATGACCTTGATGCCGCGCTCCTCGACGGCCTTCTGCAGCAGGTAACCTGCGGCCGGATCGAGCTGACGTTCCATCAGCGTCGGCATGACATGGAGCACGGTCACGTCCATGCCGCGCGAAGCAAGCCCGGCCGCCGCCTCGAGCCCGAGCAAGCCGCCGCCGATGACGACGGCCTTTTCGCGCGACTGCGCCGCCAGCAGCATCGCCTGCACGTCGTCCAGATCGCGGTAGGTGATGACGCCGGGCAGGTCCTTGCCGGGCACCGGAATGATGAAGGGCACGGAGCCGGTGGCGATGACGAGCTTGTCGTAGCTTTCCGTCACGCCGTGATCCGAGGTCACGGTCTTCCTGGCGCGGTCGATCGAGACGATCTTGTGGCCCTTGTAGAGCGTGATGCCGTGTTCGATGTACCAGCCATCGCCATGGATGACGATTTCCTCATAGCTCTTTTCGCCCGAAAGGACCGGCGAGAGCATGATGCGGTCGTAGTTGACGCGCGGCTCGGCGTTGAAGATGGTGACCTCATAGAGGCCCGGCGCCTGTTCCAGCAGGTGCTCCAGCATGCGCCCGGGCGCCATGCCGTTGCCGATGATGACGAGTTTTTCAGCCATTGGATTTACTCCGCTGCGGTTCTGGGAAGTGATCCACCGGTCTCTTCGAGACGGGCGGCACGCTTCTGCCGAATTGTTTCGAGGCGTTCGGGCGAAGGATTGGCGCCGCCCTCATAGGCTTCGAGGAAATCGATGAGTTCTTCGCGATAGGCGTAGTAGTCGCGATGGGCGAGCAGAGCCTTGCGGCTGCGCGGACGCGGCAGATGCACATCCATGATGTTGCCGATGCGGGCGTTGGGACCGTTCGACATCATGACCACGCGGTCGGCGAGCAGGATCGCTTCATCGACGTCGTGTGTCACGCAGATGGCTGTCACCTTGGTGCGGGCCCAGACATCCATCAGCACTTCCTGCAATTCCCAGCGTGTCAGGCTGTCAAGCATCCCGAAAGGCTCATCGAGCAGCAGCAGCTTGGGAGAAAGGGCGAAGGCACGCGCAATGCCGACGCGCTGCTTCATGCCGTTCGACAGGTCCGCGGCGATGCGGTGCATGGAATCGCCGAGACCGACCCTCTCAAGGTAGTATTCGACGATATCCTTGCGTTCTGCCGGAGAAGCAGTGGGGTAGACGCGATCGACGCCGAGGGCGACATTCTCGCGTGCCGTCAGCCACGGCATCAGGGAGGGAGACTGGAACACCACGGCGCGATCCGGCCCCGCGCCGGAGATTTCCTTGCCGTCAAGGATAATGCCGCCACCCGAGATCGCGTTCAACCCGGCCGCCATCGACAGGACGGTTGATTTGCCGCAGCCGGAATGGCCGATGATCGAGATGAATTCGCCTTTGTTGATCTTGAGATCGAAGCGATCGACGACCGTCAGCGGGCCCTTGGGGGTCGGGTAGGTCTTGCAGACCTCCGAGAACTCCACGAAGCGCCGTTCGACCACTGTGCGTGCGGCGCGTTCATAGGCGGCCGGCAGCTTGTCCTTGGGCAGTTTCTGGGTGATCGGAACGACATTCGGCAGTTGGATGATGCGGCCGGCCGATGTGTTGCGATCGGCGCCGACGTCCATCAGGTATGCTGTGACAGCGGCTCGCAATCGGATGAATTCGGGGTCTGAATTCATTTCAGCGCGAGCACGCGGGCGCGGCAGGGCGACGTCGAAACTCGGTCCGAGCGATGCGTTCGGACCGGGCGTCAGAGGAATGATGCGATCGGCAAGCAGGATCGCCTCGTCGACATCGTTGGTGACGAGAATGATCGTCTTCTTCTCCTGTTCGGAGATCGCGGCGAACTCGTCCTGCAGCTTCGAACGGGTCAGCGCGTCGAGTGCCGAGAGCGGCTCGTCCATCAGCAAGACGTCTGGCTGCATCGCCAGAGCCCGCGCCACGGCGACGCGCTGGCGCATGCCGCCGGAGAGTTCGGCAGGCTTGCGGTCTTTCGCGTGGGCGAGGCCGACCATGCTGACGTAGCGCGAGACGATCTCCTTGCGCTCCGTCTTGTTCTTCGCCTTGAAAACGCTGTCGACGGCAAGCGACACATTGGCATCGACTGTCAGCCAGGGCATCAAAGAGTAGGACTGGAACACGACGCCGCGCTCTGGGCCGGGGCCGGTCACTTCCTTGTCGCGAAAGAGCACAGCGCCCGAATCCGGCTTTGCAAGGCCGGCCAACAGGGAAATCAGCGTCGTCTTGCCGGCGCCGGAAAATCCGACAATGGCAATGAACTCGCCCTCTTTCACCTGCAGGTTGACGTCCGAGAGAACGTCGTTTCTGTTCTTTCCCTGCCCGTAGGATTTCGAAACGCCGCTGAGTTGAAGAATGCTCATTGTCGTTCCCTTATCGATTGGTCGAGAAGGTGAAGGCGGACTGGAGCGCGAACATGACGCGATCCAGCGCGAACCCGATGACGCCGATCGTCAGAACTGCAACCATGATGCGGGCGAGCGAGGTTTCGGAGCCGTTCTGGAATTCATCCCAGACGAACTTTCCAAGCCCCGGGTTCTGCGCCAGCATCTCGGCGGCGATCAGCACCATCCAGCCCACGCCGAGCGCCAGCCGCAGGCCGGTGAAGATCAGCGGCAGGGCGGAAGGCAGGACCAGCTTGCGGATCGTGGTCGCCGTCGAAAGCTGCAGAACCTTGCCGACATTGACGAGATCCTTGTCGATCGATGCGACGCCAAGCGCCGTGTTGATGAGCGTCGGCCACAGCGAACAGAGGGTGACGGTGACAGCCGAGATCACGAGCGACTTCGGCAGCATGTCGGAAGGGTTCACGTACAGAGCCGAGACGATCATGGTGACGATCGGCAACCAGGCAAGCGGCGAGACCGGCTTGAAAAGCTGGATCAGCGGGTTGATCGCGCCATTGATGGTGCGCGACAGGCCCGAGGCAATTCCGAGCGGAATGGCGATGATGCTGCCGATCAGGAAGCCGAGGCCGACGGTCACCAGCGACGTGACGATCTGGTCCAGGTAAGTCGGTTTGCCGGTATAGGTGCGATGCTTGACCTCACCCGCCTTGCCTTCGGCCACGAGCTTGGCATTGCGCTCGTCCTGGCGCTGGTAGAACGCCGCCGCCTTTTCACGCTCTGCAAAGTGGTCCTGCCACAGGGTGCCCGCCTGTTCGAAGACCTCGACCGGGCCGGGCACGGCGCCGAGCGATGTCTTGATCGTCGGCGCCAGGACACCCCAGGCGACCAGGAAGAGCAGAATGCCGGCAAGCGGGATGACCAGGGTCTTGCGGATTTCCGCCATCTGTTCTCGAACGCTGTCGCCGGCAGCGATCCTCAGGATCGGCGTAACCCAGCCGAGCCCGAGAATGTTGAGCCATGTGGCGGCCTTGTTGATGCGCTGGAAGAGGCGTTCCCTGCGCATTGCGCTGTCGAGCTTGCCGGTGTCGATGGTATCGGTTGCGTGGGCCATCTATGCTTGCCTTGTAGTGTCAGGAAGGGGTGGGATCAGCCGCCGACGATCTCGGCGCCCTCGACTTTCTGCTGGCCCTTGAGGCCGATTTTCAGGGAGTCGATGTAGGCGTTCGGGTTTTTGCCGTCATAGCTGACGCCGTCGATGAAATCGGATGTGGGCACCTTGTAGCCGTCGCTGTTCCAGGGGAAATCGGCGTCCTTGGCCTTGCCTTCTTCGACCAGCATCTTTGCGGCCTTCAGATAGACATCCGGCTTGTAGACCGACTTGGCAGTCTCGGCGTACCAGGCGTCGTCCTTGAATTCCGGGATCTGGCCCCAGCGGCGCATCTGCGTCAGATACCAGATGGCGTCGGAATAGAAGGGATAGGTCGCGTTGTAGCGGAAGAAGACGTTGAAGTCCGGCACCTCGCGCTTGTCGCCCTTCTCGTATTCGAAGGTTCCGGTCATCGAATTGGCGATGACCTTCGCATCGGCGCCGACATATTCCTTGCGGGACAGGATTTCGACCGCCTCGGCACGATTGGCGTTGTTGTTTTCGTCAAGCCACATCGCTGCACGGATCAGCGCCTTGGTCAGGGCAAGCGTCGTATTGGGGTTCTGCTCGACGAACTCCTCGGTCAGGCCGAACACCTTTTCCGGATTGTTCTTCCAGATCTCGTAGTCGGTGACGACGGGCACGCCGATTCCCTTGAAGACGGCGGCCTGGTTCCATGGCTCGCCGACCGAATAGCCGACGATCGTTCCGGCTTCGAGGGTTGCCGGCATCTGCGGCGGCGGGGTGACGGACAGAAGAGCGTCGCCCTTGATCTGGCCGGAGACGTCTGCCGGCGAATAGAAGCCCGGATTGATGCCGCCGGAAGCGAGCCAGTAGCGCAGTTCGTAATTGTGGGTGGAAACCGGGAAGACCATGCCGAGATTGAACGGCTTGCCGTCTGCCTTGAACTTGTCGACGACCGGCTTCAGGGCGTCGGCCTTGATCGGATGTGCGAACTTGCCATCCGCGTCTTTCGCCACATTCGCCTTCATCATCTCCCAGACGGCGTTGGAGACGGTGATGCCATTGCCATTGAGGTCCATCGAGAAGGGCGTCACGATATGAGACTTGGTGCCATAGCCGATCGTTGCAGCCAGCGGCTGGCCGGCCAGCATATGGGCGCCATCCAGTTCGCCGGTGATCACGCGGTCGAGCAGCACCTTCCAGTTCGCCTGCGGCTCCAGCGTGACGTAGAGCCCCTCGTCTTCGAAGAAGCCCTTTTCATAGGCGATCGCCAGCGGCGCCATGTCGGTGAGCTTGATGAAGCCGAGCTTCAGTTCGTCCTTTTCAAGCGCCAGTGTTTCGGCAGCGGCTTGCGTCGCGAAGGTGCCGATTGCCAACACGGAACAGATGGTCACCGCTCCGTTGAGCAATGTTTTCATGGCACCAGTCAATTTCTCGGTCATCTGTCAGTCCCTTCCGTGGGCTACGGGGAAAATGGGCAATAAAAAACGCCGCTCGGAGATTTGCGTCTTCGGGAAGGAGGAATCCCGGACTGCAAAACCCTTGCGACGTCGATGTCTCTTGCGAAGGCCTATTTTGGGCTTCGGCTTGCTGCGATCGCCATTGACCGCAGCGATTTATGTCATGCAAAGCCCGTGCCAGTTTTGATAAGAAAGATTATAGCTTTGAAATTGAACGGATTTTAGCGCCGATCTGTTAAATGAGTAATTTTTGATCGCTGCATTTTTGTGCAAAAAATTTCAGCTGTTGCTTATGGAGGGGCAAGTTTAAGTGGGAATTTTTGTGCAGTGCAAACGGTGCGACGTCAGATTTCTTCGCCGCTGGTGCCGTCGAGCGTGGTGCTTTTGACCGTGAACCCGGCGATATAGTCGGCGATCCGGACCGGGTCGAAAACCTGTCCGTCCACGAAGCGGTCGCCATCCACGGCTCCCTCGACGCGGATATCGTCATCCAGCAGCGGCGCGGCGTCCGCTCCAAGCGCCAGGCGGTAGATGTCGGGCCGATAGGCTGCGGCGGCGGCCGTCATGCCGGCGGAGGAAAGATCGGTCTGGCCCCAGCGGATCATCTGGCTGTAGATCCACAGCGCCTGGCTCGGGCGAGGATAGTTGGCGAAACCTGCATGGAAGGTGAAATAGTCGTCGATGATGCGGCGATTGCCCTTCGCATCGAGGTTGAATTCGCCTGCCAGCACGCGGCGGATGATATCGACCGGCGCAGCGAGATAACGGCCGTCTGCCAGCGCTTCCGCCAGCGCATCGTGGTTGTCCGGGCGGTCGCACCAGCGTGCCGCCGCATCCAGCGATACGATCAATCGGGAGACCGTTTCCGGATGCGTTTGCGCCCAGTCGGGCCGCATGCCGATCACCTTTTCCGGAGCGGATGGCCAGATGTCCTGCTTGGCGGCGACGATGCGGCCGACGCCTCGCTCCGAGGCGACCATGTTCCAGGGCGCGCCAACGCAGAACCCGTCGATAGCGCCGGCTGCGAGTGCGTCCGACGTCATCGGCGGCGGTACGACGACGAGCTTGACGTCGCGGTCCGGATCGATGCCGCCGGCCGCAAGCCAATAGCGGAATTCGTAGTTGTGCGACGAGAAGGGGTAGGTGACGCCCAATGTCGGCAGCGATTCGCCGCGCGCCTTCAGGCCTTCAATGACCTTCGCCAGCGCCAGCGCGTTCTCCAGAGCGCTCGCCGTTTCAGGCAAGGCGGCCGCCTTGCGCATGCGGGCGAAAAGCCGTGTCGAGAGCGTGATTGCATTGCCGCCGCGCCCCAGTGAGAAAGGGGTGATCGTCGGCGATGGATTGGAGCCGAGCCCCAGCATCGAGGCGACCGGCATAGGCGACAGCATGTGGGCGATGTCGAACTGGCGGAAGGCAAGCCGGTCGCGGACATTGGCCCAGGAGACATCCTTGACCAGATCGAGGGTCAGACCCTCCTTCTTGGCAAAGCCGAATTCGGCGGCGGCGATCAACACGGAGGCGTCGACAAGCGGAATGAAGCCGGCCCGCAGGGTGCGCGAGCCTTCGCTGGTCATTTCCGCGGGGGCCGCAAGGCGGCCATGGCCGCTCAATTCCGTGGGCTTCGTGATCATGTTCACTCCAATTCCTCCCGCCGGAAGGTGTGTGGCCGATGCGCTGTCATCACATCAGCAATCCTGCGGCGGTGACGACGCTCTGGGCGATCTCAGCTATCTTCTTCTTCTCGTTCATCGCCGTTTGGCGCAGCAGCGCGAAGGCCTGCTCTTCGGAAAGGCCGCGCATCTTCATCAGAATGCCCTTCGCCCGCTCGATGACCTTGCGTTCCTCCAGTGCGGATTTCGCGTCGGCAAGCTCCCGCTGCAGCCGGCTGAAGGCGTTGAAGCGGCTGACCGCCATATCGAGGATAGGCTTGACGCGCTCCTTTTTCAGGCCGTCGACGATGTAGGCGGACACGCCGGCTTCCACGGCTGCCTCGATCGAGGCCGTGTCGGAGCGATCAACGAACATGGCAATCGGCCGGCCGACCGTGCGGGTCAGCTGGAACAGATGCTCCATCATGTCGCGATTGGGGTTTTCAAGATCGATGACGATCACGTCCGGCTGCAGTGTCTCGATGATGCGGGCGATGCCGTTGACCTCATGGACCACGGTGACATTCGAATGCCCGGCCTCGCGCAATCCCTCCTCGATGATGGAAGCGCGGATCGCGTTCTCATCGATGACAAGAATTGTGAGGTCCAGATAAGCCATGGCGCATAGATGACGCAGCGCAGCAATCTTGGCAATGCCTAAAATAATTGCTCTGGGTTGATCGCCTAAAAATTAGGCGTCATGCTCAGAATGTGACCGGTGATTCTTGCTGCGCATCCATTTACGCCGGTCAGACTTGCCTATCTCGCATAGTATCACGATGCGGCGAGGGGAGCGACATGCCGGAAAGCGCGGAAGACATTTATGCCCACATCGGACAGGATGAGCGCGCCTCCCGAATGGAATAGAGGGCAAGAAGCCGGTTCATGGCGATAAAACCGTCATTTCCCTAATATGCCACTTTATCAAAGCGCCAGGGACGGCTTACGATGTGAAAAAACATTGTGTTGGCGCAACAGCTTGGGCAGTCGGGAGTAGAGTGTGCATCAGGACATGGCTTTGGTGGCGACGGTTGCGATCAGCTTCGTGCTGGCCGCTGGTTTCGGTTACGTCGCGGACCGGCTTCGTCTGCCGCCTCTGGTCGGTTATCTCGTGGCCGGAATTCTGATCGGCCCGTTCACGCCGGGCTTCAACGCGGATAGCGCGCTGGCCGCGCAACTGGCGGAAATCGGCGTCATCCTGTTGATGTTCGGCGTCGGCTTGCATTTTTCGGCATCGGATCTCATCGCCGTCCGCGGCATCGCCATTCCCGGCGCCATCGGCCAGATCATCCTTGCGACGCTGCTCGGCATCGGCCTCTGTACCCTGTGGGGCTGGAGCCTCGGCGCCGGGCTTGTTTTCGGCCTCAGCGTATCCGTTGCCAGCACCGTGGTTCTGCTCAAGGCGCTGGAAGAACGAAACCTCGTCAACTCGCCCAATGGCCGCGTCGCCATCGGCTGGCTGATCGTCGAGGACCTGGCGATGGTCCTGACGCTCGTTCTCCTGCCCATCGTCGCTGAGGTTTTGGGCAGCCAGGGTGCGACGGCGGCGCATGCGACGGAGGCGGGCGGTACGTCGATTGCGCTCACCATTCTTGTCACGCTGGTCAAGCTCGGCGCCTTTGCGGTGCTTGCCGTCATGCTCGGACCCCGGCTCGTTCCATGGCTGCTGACGCTGGTCGCCCGTACCGGTTCTCGCGAATTGTTCACGCTGACCGTCCTTGCCATCGCGCTCGGCATCGCCTTCGGGTCGGCGACGATTTTTGGCGTATCGTTCGCGCTCGGGGCGTTCTTTGCCGGCGTCATCATGAGCGAATCCCACCTCAGCCACCGGGCCGCCGCCGATTCGCTGCCGCTGCAGAATGCTTTTTCGGTGCTGTTCTTCGTCTCCGTCGGCATGCTGTTCAACCCGATGATCCTGATCCATCAGCCGCTTGCGGTGATCGCCATCCTGGCGTTGATCACCTGCGGCAAATCGCTGATCGCCGCCGGTTTCGTGCTCCTGTTGCGCTATCCCCTGCCGATGGCGCTGACGGTGGCGGCGAGCCTGGCGCAGATCGGCGAATTCTCCTTCATTGTCGCCGGGCTCGGCGTTTCGCTCGGGCTCCTGTCGCAGGAAGGCCACGACCTCATCCTTGCAGGCGCCATTCTTTCCATCACGTTGAACCCGCTGGTGTTCGGCGCGGCGGCGAAATTGAAAACGGCATTCGCCCGTTCCATGCCCGCGCTCGCAGGGCAATACGGTCAATCCAAATTTGCCGCGCTGACCCGGGATCTCGATATCATCAGGGAAAAAGCCGAAGAGAAGGAAAGCCAGCAGCAACTGAAGAAGCAGCAGCTGGTGAACACCTTCCCGCTGTTTTCTGAGGTTAATGAGCATGCCCTGGAGGAGCTTCTTCTCCTGTTCCGGCCGGCGTCGGCTTCGCCGGGCGATAAGGTGATCCGTGCTGGCGAGCGCGGGGATGCGATGTATTTCATTGCTGCCGGCGCCGTCGAGGTCCGCCTGCCGGGCAAGGCCATCCTTCTGGAGGCTGGCGCCTTCTTCGGTGAAATGGCGCTGCTCAGCGGCGGCTTGCGCACCGCCGATGTGATCGCGGTGGATTTCTGCCAGTTCCTGAAACTCGACCGGCGCGACTTCAACATCTTCATGGCCCGCCATCCGCGACTGCGTGCCGCCGTCAGCGACATGGCGCGCGAGCGCAAGCAGATGAATATCGTGCGTGACGCCCAAACCGACGCGGTGGATTGAAGCAGAGAACTGGCAGGCCTCCTGCGATAGGTCGCCGCAATGTTCAGGCCTCAGTCGAACACGGCGCCTTGAGCCCCAGTTTTTTCCCGGGCGAGCTTGCGGATCGCCTCTTCGGCGTCTTCATAGCGCCACTCCACGCTTTGCGCCCGGCGCGCAAGAGCGACGAATGCTTCCTGCATATCTGTACCGGCAGCGGCTGCGACGCTGACATCGGACATTTCAACCAGGTCATCGAAGGAAGGCCGGATGGCTTCGGTCGCATCGGATGGAGAACCAGCCGCGGCTGGCGCCGGAATGGGCTTCATCGGAGGCATGAGCCTTGCTCCTCTGGGTGACGATCATCCACGAACGGGCAAGTCTGTTCTTTGTTCCGGGTCGCGCCGGGAGCGCCTAGGCATCTGGCCAGACTTCGATGCATCCGGCGGCGCCCGAAATTCCAGATTTTGTCCAGATTTGATCGCCTCCACGCAATTTTTGAACGAATACGCATGCAGATTGGCAAGAAGCAGCAGCCAGACTTGATGTAGACTGCGTAAATCACCTCAAAATCCTGGAGATTGCCATGACTGCTCCTCATCCCTCCAAGACCCATATCGGCAATCATAAACTGCATCCCGAGACGCAGATGCTGAACTATGGCTACGATCCGGAATTGTCCGAGGGTGCGGTCAAGCCGCCGGTCTTCCTGACGTCAACCTTCGTTTTCAAATCGGCGGAAGAGGGACGCGACTTCTTCGATTTCGTCTCCGGCCGCCGGGAGCCGCCGGCGGGCACCGGGGCGGGCCTGGTCTATTCCCGCTTCAATCATCCCAATAGCGAAATCGTCGAGGACCGCCTGGCTGTCTATGAGCGCACCGAAAGCGGCGCGCTGTTTTCCTCCGGCATGTCGGCGATCGCCACGACGCTGCTTGCCTTCGTGCGGCCGGGCGACACGATCCTGCATTCGCAGCCGCTGTATGGCGGAACGGAAACGCTCTTGGCGAAGACCTTCCTCAACATGGGCATCGGCGCCGTCGGGTTCGCCGATGGGGTCAGCGAGAAGTCCGTACAGCAGGCTGCGGACGCGGCCATGGCAAAGGGCCGCGTCTCGGTGATATTGATCGAAACGCCGGCCAACCCCACCAATAGCCTCGTCGATGTCGCGATGATCCGCCGGATAGCCGACAGGATCGGCGAAACCCAAGGGTATACGCCGATCGTCGCCTGCGACAACACGCTGCTCGGCCCTGTTTTCCAGCGGCCGATCGAGCACGGCGCCGATCTTTCGCTCTATTCGCTGACCAAATATGTCGGCGGCCATTCCGACCTGATCGCCGGTGCCGTACTCGGCTCCAAGGTCGTGATCAAGCAGATCAAGGCCCTGCGCGGCGCCATCGGCACGCAGCTCGATCCGCATTCCTGCTGGATGCTTGGCCGCTCATTGGAAACGCTGTCGATCCGCATGGAAAAGGCCAACGGCAATGCGCGCCAGATTGCTGATTTCCTGCGCGATCATCCAAAGGTCGAGGGCATTCATTATCTGCCCTATCACGATGCCGATTCCCCGGTCGGAAAGACCTTTGCCGCGCAGTGCAGCGGCGCCGGCTCGACCTTCTCCTTCGACATCCGCGGCGGCCAGCCGGCCTCGTTCCGGTTTCTCAACGCGCTGCAGATATTCAAGCTGGCCGTCAGCCTTGGCGGCACCGAATCGCTCGCCAGCCACCCGGCGACGATGACCCATTCCGGCGTGCCGGCTGAGGTGCGCCAGCGGATCGGCGTGCTGGAATCGACCATCCGCCTGTCGATCGGCATCGAACATCCGGACGACCTGATCGCTGATCTCACCGTGGCACTGGATGCGGCCTAAGGCGCGGTCCGGTTTGCGCTTATTTTTGGCAATGTCTTGAAACGGTTACATTCGTGCATCATATTGCGCTCATGGAATTCGTTTCCAGCGGCTGACCACGGATGGACTGGCAGGCGTTGTCGAGGCGGGTCGGAGAGGTCGGGTTTTCACCCGGCCTTTTTCTTTGATCGAAGCGTCCCGATATCTGTCTTCGGCAGATGTCGCCGTCGCGCAAATTTTTATTGACCGCGGCTTGGGTCAACAGGGTCACGCGATCTGCTTTACATAAATCTCGGGATCAAAATCTACACGCCGTGCCTTCCCGTCCGGTGTTTTCAGGATAAGCTCGACCCCGCCTCCAATCGAGTGCATGTATCGCACTATTGAAGAGATCAAAACGTCGTCAGAGTTCTCAATTTTTGAAACAGTGTTCTGCGTCATTGCCGCACGATCTGCAACTTCTTGCTGGGTAGCAAGCATGGCCTTTCGGACTTCTGCCAGAGCCTTCCCCAAGCGCCGCTCTTCGCGTTTGGCATCCAAACGGGCCTGGACGTCTGCGGGCAGTTCAGACCGCAGTGTTTTCCACTCAGCGCTCATTTCCTTTTCTCCTTTAGCCATCTATCAAATCGTGCATCAGCCTTAGAAATCAGTTGCTTGTAGAAGAGCTCTTCTTTCTTTCCCTGCTTGTCGCCACCACACAATATGACTGCGGTCTGAGCTGGGTCAAAAGCGAACGCAAAGCGCCACACTTCCTTTGCAAACTTGACCCTGATCTCCTTCATGTTGGCGTAATCTGATCCACTGAGCGTACCGACTTCTGGACGCCCCCAGAATGGGCCGTCATCTTCGATATGGTCCAGGACTTCGCCAACAAGCTCTTTTAGCCCTATATCCAGGTCTTTCCATTCTTGGACAAAATCAGAGTGGAACTGCACCTTATATGGCATAGATTATCCCAAAAATATATATTTAAAGATATAACATCAACAAGCTCGCCGAAAACCACCAGTCAGCTTATGGAAGTCGAAGTAGGCAAAATAGTAGTTTGAATCCATTTCATCCAGCCGCCGAGTTGAAGGAGACCTTCAACTGGCATCCAGAGATAACCTCGTCTGCAATTCGAACTTTTGTGGCAATGAGTCCGAGTTTATGTGGCGATGAACAGGAATGGTGATCCCAACTGGATTCGAACCAGTGGCCTCAGGATTAGGAATCCTGCGCTCTATCCTGCTGAGCTATGGGACCAGCCGGAAGAACCCTTACAAAAGCTCGGCCGCGAAGCCAAGTGTTTTCCGATGCGGTTTTGCATCGGCTTTGTCGGAACTGGATTTTCTCATGTGCTTCGCAGCCGGGCGGACTGGCGCGAAACGCTTTTCCGGTGTTAAGCAGATGCTGCGGAACGGGAGGAGACCCGGCCGATGAGGCGCCGCTCATTGCAACGAGACGCACAAGAGTTTGATCCGACATGTTCATTGGAATTGATTGGGGCGGCACGAAAATGGAAGTCATCGCGCTCGATCGCGATGGCACGACACGAGCCCGTCACCGCATCGCCACGCCGACCAGCGGCTATGACGCCTGCATCCGCGCCGTGCAGCAACTTGTCGCGACGGCCGAGCAGATGGCTGGCGAACAGGGCACGATCGGCATCGGCATTCCCGGAAGCCCCAATCCGCGCACCGGCATCGTGCGCAATTCCAACGCCGTGCTCTTGAACGGCCAGCCGCTCGGGCGCGATCTTCAGGCGGCGCTCGGCCGCGACGTGCGGCTTGCCAATGATGCCAATTGCCTTGCGGTTTCCGAAGCCGTCGACGGGGCGGGCAAGGATGCGCACACGGTTTTCGGCGTCATCGTCGGCACCGGCCATGGCGGGGGGCTCGCGATCGGAAAACATGTGCATGCAGGCTATCAGGGCATCGCCGCTGAAATCGGCCACTACCCGCTGCCCTGGATGACGCCGGACGAATATCCGGGCCACAAATGCTGGTGCGGCAAACATGGCTGCCTCGACATGTATGCCTGCGGCACCGGCCTCGAGCTCGACTACCGGACCACGACGGGCATCGACCGGCGCGGGCGCGACATCATCGCCGACAAGCGCAACGGCGATCCGGTGGCCACCGCCGTCTATGACCGCTTCGTCGACCGGCTCGCCCGCAGCCTGGCGCTTCTGACCAACATCGTCGATCCCGACGTCTTTGTTCTCGGCGGTGGCATGTCGAATGTCGATGAAATCTATGACGAATTGCCGGATGTGATCGTCAAATATATTTTCGGCGACAGCTTCGAGACGCCGATTCGCAAGGCGGTGCATGGCGATAGCTCCGGCGTGCGCGGTGCCGCCTGGCTCTGGAAAGACTGAAAGACAAGGGGAAACGGCGATATGAATTTCGACAAGGATCTCGAACGCATCGCGCTGCAGGAAAAGGAACTGCAGTTCGACAGCTTCAATCTGGAAACCGGCTGGAAACTCGGTTCGCTGCTGCGCGACATGGCCGCTCAGCGGAAACTGGGCGTCGTCATCGACGTCACGCTGTTTTCCATGCCGGTTTTCTATGCGGCGCTGGAAGGATCGACGCCCGACAATCCGAACTGGGTACGCCGCAAGCGCAACTGCGTTTTCCGCTTTATGAAAAGCAGCTACGCGATCGGCCTGACACTTGCCAAGCAGGAAAGCACGCTGCAGGCGAAGTTCGGCTTGCCCGATGCCGAATTTTCGCCGCATGGCGGCAGCTTCCCGATCGTCGTGAAAGGCACCGGCTGCATCGGCGCGGTCACGGTTTCCGGCCTGCCGCAGCGCGAGGATCATGCCATGGTTGTCGAAGCGCTCGCCAATGTGCTCGGCAAGGATCTCGGCGCGTTGAAACTTGGCGCATAAGAACGGACGGACAGTGACAATGGATATTGCCGGCTTTTCCGCGAAATTGAACGACTGGCTTACCAGTGCGGCGCTGCCGATCTGGCGCGACAAGGGTTTCGACACGTCGAGCGGCGGCTTCGTCGAGACGATCGACATGACGGGAGAGCCGACGCGGGCGAACCGCCGGTCGCGCGTCCAGCCGCGCCAGGTCTATTGCTTCGCGGAAGCTGGGCGCCGGGGCTGGCCGGGAGACTGGCAGCGCGTCGCTGAGGGCGGGCTTGCCTATTTCGATCGCGTCTATCTGCAGCCGAACGGCTTTTACGGTGCTTTGGCGGACGCGGATGGACATCTGATCGACGCCTCTTTCGATTTCTACAACCAGGCCTTCGCACTTTTGTCCTTTGCCTATGTGGCAAAGGTGTTTCCGGAGCGGAAGGCGGAGATGATCGAGCGCAGCAATACCTTGCTGCAAAAGCTCGAGGCCCATTGCAGGCATCCTTTGGCAGGCTTCGAGGAAGACAATCCGCCGCGCCTGCCGCTCTGCTCCAACCCGCATATGCACCTGTTCGAGGCGTGCCTGGCGAGCGAAGAGGTGGATGGTTTCGACACGGTTGCCTGGACCAATCTCGCCGATGAGATCGCAGCGCTTTGCATGGATCATTTCATCGATACCGAAACCGGTGCGCTGCGCGAATTCTTCGATCACGACTGGTCGCCGATGCCGGGCGACAAGGGCCGCATCGTCGAGCCGGGCCACCAGTTCGAATGGGCCTGGCTGCTTTTGCGCTGGGGTGAGCGGCGCGGCAATGCCGATGCGCTGGTGAAGGCGCGCCGGCTGTTCGAGATCGGCGAGCAATATGGCATTGCGCAGCCGCGCGACGTGGCCGTCATGACGCTTCTCGACGATTTCTCCGTCGCCGATCCGATCGCCCGGCTCTGGCCGCAGACGGAATGGCTGAAGGCGGCGATCCGCTTTGCGGCGCTCACACAAGGCGAGGAACGCGAGCGTTATCTCCGCTCCTCCGTTCGCGCCGCAACGGCGCTGACGCGGTTTCTCGATACGCCGGTCAAGGGGCTGTGGCGCGACAAGCAAAAGGCAGATGGCAGCTTCGTCGAAGAACCGGCGCCGGCCAGCAGCTTCTATCATATCCTCTGCGCCATCTATGAAGTGGACGATTGCCTGAAACGGCTCTGACGCGCCACTCTGATCGATGTCCAACCGGCTCGTTTCACCTGAAACGGGCCGGTTTCCTTTTTGCCCGTTCGTTTGATTGCAGAGATACATATATTGACATAAAGATATCTTTATGTGATCCCTGTGTGCTACTGTATTGTCGTTTTCAGAACGGGAGATTTCCCATGTCCGCCATCGATGCGCTTTTCGGCGCCGTTTCACCCCGTCCCGATGGGTCGGAAGTCATGGCCGCATTGAAGGCGCTAGCGCGTGAACGCATCCTGATCATGGATGGCGCGATGGGCACGGAGATCCAGCAGCTTGGTCTCGGCGAAGAGCATTTCCGCGGCGACCGCTTCGCCGGCTGCGACTGTCATCTCCAGGGCAACAACGACCTCCTGACGCTGACCCAGCCCGGCGCCATCGAGGAAATCCATTACAACTACGCCATCGCCGGCGCCGATATCCTCGAAACCAACACCTTCTCCTCGACCTCCATCGCTCAGGCCGATTACGGCATGGAAGCGATGGTCTATGAGCTGAACCGCGACGGTGCCCGGCTGGCACGGCGCGCGGGGCTCAGGGCGCAGCAGGTCGATGGCAAGCGCCGCTTCGTTGCAGGTGCGCTCGGCCCGACCAACCGCACCGCCTCGATTTCGCCCGATGTCAACAATCCCGGTTTTCGCGCCGTAACCTTCGATGACCTGCGCATCGCCTATGGCGAGCAGTTGCGCGGCCTGATTGATGGCGGCGCCGATATCATCCTGATTGAAACCATCTTCGACACGCTGAACGCCAAGGCGGCAATCTTTGCGACCGAGGAGATCTTCGCGGAAAAAGGCGTTCGCCTGCCGGTGATGATCTCCGGCACGATCACCGATCTTTCCGGTCGCACGTTGTCCGGCCAGACACCGACGGCCTTCTGGCATTCGGTGCGCCATGCCGATCCCTTCACCATCGGCCTCAATTGCGCGCTCGGCGCCAATGCCATGCGCGAGCACCTGACGGAGATTTCCGACGTCGCCGATACCTTCGTCTGCGCCTATCCGAATGCCGGCCTGCCGAACGAATTCGGCCGCTACGACGAAAGCCCGGACGAGATGGCGGCCCAGATCGAGGGTTTTGCCCGCGAAGGCCTGGTGAACATCGTCGGCGGCTGCTGCGGCTCGACGCCGGCCCACATTCGGGCGATTGCTGAGGCCGTGGCGAAACATCCGCCGCGCGCCATTCCCGAGGTGCCGCGGCTGATGAAGCTGTCCGGGCTGGAGCCGTTCACGCTGAGCAAGGACATTGCCTTCGTCAATGTCGGCGAGCGCACCAACGTCACGGGCTCGGCCAAGTTCCGCAAGCTCATCACCGCCGGCGACTTTGCTGCGGCGCTCGATGTCGCACGCGATCAGGTCGCGAATGGCGCCCAGATCATCGACATCAACATGGACGAAGGCCTGATCGATTCGAAGCAGGCGATGGTCGAGTTCTTGAACCTGATTGCCGCCGAGCCGGACATCGCCCGTGTGCCTGTGATGATCGACAGTTCGAAATGGGAGATCATCGAGGCCGGGCTGAAATGCGTGCAGGGCAAGCCGCTGGTCAATTCCATTTCGATGAAGGAGGGCGAGGAAGCCTTTCTGCATCACGCAAGACTCTGCCGCGCCTATGGTGCTGCCGTCGTCGTCATGGCCTTCGACGAAAAGGGACAGGCCGATACGAAGGCGCGCAAGGTCGAGATCTGCAGCCGCGCCTACAGGCTCTTGACGGAACAGGCGGGTTTTGCGCCGGAAGACATCATCTTCGATCCGAACATCTTTGCGGTCGCGACCGGCATCGAGGAACACAACAATTACGGCGCCGATTTCATCGAGGCCACCCGCGAGATCATCGAGACCTTGCCGCATGTCCATATTTCCGGCGGCGTCTCGAACCTCTCCTTCTCCTTCCGCGGCAATGAGCCGGTGCGCGAGGCGATGCATGCCGTGTTCCTCTATCACGCCATCCAGGCGGGCATGGACATGGGCATTGTCAATGCCGGCCAGCTTGCCGTCTACGACCAGATCGAGCCGGAGCTGAAGGAAGCCTGCGAGGATGTCGTCCTCAACCGCCGCGCCGATTCGACCGAGCGGCTGCTGGAGCTTGCCGAACGCTTTAAGGGTGCCGCCGGCAGGGAGGCCAAGGAACGGGACCTGAAATGGCGCGAATGGTCCGTCGAAAAGCGGCTGGAACATGCACTGGTCAACGGCATCACCGAATTCATCGACGCCGATACGGAAGAAGCGCGGGCAAATGCCGAGCGGCCGCTGCATGTCATCGAAGGGCCGCTGATGGCCGGCATGAATGTCGTCGGCGACCTCTTCGGCTCCGGCAAGATGTTCCTGCCGCAGGTGGTGAAGTCGGCCCGCGTCATGAAGCAGGCCGTCGCGGTTCTCCTGCCCTATATGGAGGCCGAGCGGCTGGCGGGTGGCGGTGAGGGCGAGCGCCAGAGCGCCGGCAAGGTGCTGATGGCAACGGTGAAGGGCGACGTGCACGACATCGGCAAGAACATCGTCGGCGTCGTGCTTGCCTGCAACAATTACGAGATCATCGATCTCGGCGTCATGGTTCACGCTGCGAAAATCCTGGAAATCGCCCGCGAACGCAACGTCGACATCATCGGCCTTTCCGGCCTGATCACGCCGTCGCTCGACGAGATGGCGCATGTGGCAGCGGAGATGGAGCGCGAAGGCTTCGATATCCCGCTTTTGATCGGCGGTGCGACGACCAGCCGCGTCCATACGGCCGTGAAAATCCATCCGCGCTATCATCAGGGCCAGGCGATCTACGTCACCGACGCCAGCCGCGCCGTCGGTATCGTCTCGAGCTTGCTTTCATCCGAAGCGAAGGACGGCTACGTCGAGACGGTGCGTGCCGAGTACAAGAAGGTGGCTGATGCACATGCTCGCAATGAGCTGGAAAAGCAGCGCCTGCCGCTCGCCAAGGCAAGGACCAATGCGCAGGCCGTCGATTGGGACGCTTATTCGCCGAAGACGCCCTCCTTCCTCGGCACCCGGGTCTTCCAGGATTGGGACCTTGAGGAACTGGCGCGTTATATCGATTGGACGCCGTTCTTCCAGACCTGGGAGCTGAAGGGCGTCTACCCGAAGATTCTCGACGACGAGCGCCAGGGCGAAGCCGCCCGCCAGCTGTTTGCCGATGCGCAAGCGATGCTCGCCAAGGTCATCGCCGAGAAATGGTTCGCGCCGAAGGCCGTCGTCGGCTTTTGGCCGGCCGGCGTGGTCGGTGATGACATCCGCCTGTTCACGGATGAAACGCGAAGCGCCGGTCTCGCCACCTTTTTCACGCTGCGCCAGCAGATGGCGAAGCGCGACGGCCGGCCGAATGTGGCCCTGTCGGATTTCGTCGCCCCGGTCGAAAGCGGCAAGCACGATTATATCGGCGGCTTCGTCGTCACCGCCGGGATCGAGGAAGTGGCGATTGCCGAACGCTTCGAGCGGGCCAATGACGATTACTCCTCGATCATGGTGAAAGCCCTGGCCGACCGCTTCGCCGAAGCCTTTGCCGAGCGCATGCACGAATATGTCCGCCAGGAGTTCTGGGGCTATGCGCCGGACGAGACCTTCACGCCCGCCGAACTGATCGGCGAGCCCTATGCCGGCATCCGCCCGGCGCCCGGCTACCCGGCGCAGCCGGATCATACCGAGAAGGCGACGCTGTTTCGTCTCCTGAAGGCCGAGGAGGAAATCGGCGTCACGCTGACGGAAAGCTTTGCCATGTGGCCCGGCTCGTCCGTCTCCGGCCTCTATATTGGCCACCCGGAAGCCTATTACTTCGGCGTCGCCAAGGTCGAGCGCGATCAGGTCGAGGACTATGCCGCGCGCAAGGCCATGTCGATCGGCGAGGTCGAACGCTGGCTGGGACCGATCCTCAACTACGTCCCGGCGGCGAGGGCGGAAGCGGCGGAGTAGGTGGTTTAGCGGTAGTCGATTGTTGTGGGTGGCGGCTTCGCGGACAGGAGCCGACACTCCTATCAACTCCGGTCGTTTAGCGTTCGATCCCAAAGCGGACGTTGTCGGCACTGTCGTTGCCGTAGCGGTGAGACGCTATCATCTCGGGCACGTGCGCTGGTTGTAGCTAGTAGTCCTTGACACTCGGCGCAGAATATCCAGAGATGCACACCAACCGAATGGCATGCCGAGCAGGTCGACATCACTAAAAATCAAGTATCCTTGATTATTATCCGTCTATCAGCGGAGTGAACGCAATGGCCAACAAAACGTCCAATAAGTCGGCGAAGGTCACAAAAAAGACCGCCGCCAAGCGCGTTGCTGCGGAGGCGACCAAGCCCGAGAGGTCAGTCGCCAAGCCATCAGCCCGCAAGCCCACGAAGGCCGCGGCGAAGGAACTGCCGGCGCACCATGCGGTGCCCAAAGCCACCGCAAGCAAGAGCAAGGGCCCAGCGGTGGCCGCGAAGCCGACCCTCCTTGCAGGCGGCAATCCTCAGATCGCGAAGGCCGACGGCGACGCCCCCGTGCAGGCCTATATCGCGGCCATGCCGAGCTGGAAAAGCGATGTCGGGCGCCGTCTCGACGCGCTCGTTATGCGCACCGTCCCCGGCGTGCACAAGGCGGTCAAATGGAACTCGCCGCTATACGGGATAGAGGGCCAGGGCTGGTTCCTCGGCATCCATGTCTTCACGAAGTACGTCAAAGTGGCTTTCTTCCGCGGCGCGTCGCTGCGTCCTGTTCCCCCCGGCGAGTCCAAGCAGAAGGAAGTGCGCTACCTTGACATCCGTGAGGACGACGAGCTTGACGAGGCTCAGCTCGCCGCTTGGGTGACGCAAGCCAGCCAATTGCCCGGCGAACGAATGTGAGCGGAAAGTCGCGAGGTGCGTGCGTGGCGTGAGCGGGCGCTAAGAATTCGGCGACGGCATCATGTAAGTGATCGACTTCGACATGGTGACGAGCGCCTGCCTGTTAACGCCAGCAAGGTGGCGATCCCGGCAGCCTCGCAAGCCGCAACGCGGGGCTTGGGAAGGCTGCACGGTAGTTGCAGCTTCTCATTGCCACGGCTGCGTCCAGCCGTACCGGTCGACTACATCGACTGCGATCAAATCAAAGCTATTGCTTTGCACGCACATCCTACTCACCGGAATTCGCTCACGCTCAGAAACGCCGAGAATCTCATCGCAGCCTTCTCCTGTGAGAACATTTGTGTACTGACGATAGATATTCAGACCAAGAAAAATACGAGACGGTCTTATATTTATAACGCGCTCTCTATTGTATTCGCCTTCAAGGCGTTTCATTAGTCCATCACTAATACGGCTCCATTCCTCATACTCAACCACCGTAAATTCGGGATTAGCGTGCACGGAGTTGTAGATTTGATGGGTTATGGATCCTAAGACGCGCATCTTGGGTCGGATCGTCTTTCTGATTACTCTCCACTCCTTTTCGTATGCCCAAGCAGCGCCCTTAATAAGGGCCAAAGCGGGATTTCCGGACCGCCAAGCAAGAGAGGCCGGCATTGAATGGGCATAGACGCACGGATGCACATCATCAAAAAGCGGATCAAGATCGAAAGCCAAGCAGAAACCCTTGTGATTCTCACCATAGTGCGACCACATCAGGTGTTCGTCATGACGCTCAGAAAAGCAGGTGGTAGCAAAATAATATGATGCGCGCATATCCGGGAGAATGTCGTAATTCGGCAGTTGGTACTTCGCCGGAAATGCTTTCACTTCTGAGAGTCGGTCCGGAAAGTTATTCATTTTGAACAGAGCCTTCGCAGCATGAGGCGGATAGACGCCAGCTTGAGGAAGGCGAGCGCGTTGCGCGACAGATTTTCGAAATCCTTGGCCAGCCTGCGGCATCGACCCAGCCATGCGAACGTCCGTTCGACCACCCAGCGCCTCGGCAGAACCTCAAAACCCTTGGCGGTGTCGGAGCGCTTGACGATCGCGGTCGCAAGTCCTGGCATTGCCTTCTTTTGTCCCTTGGCGAAGACAGGCCCCTGATAGCCACCATCGGCGAACAGTTTCTTCAAGAACGGATAGCGCCCGAACAGCGTCTTCAGAACCAGCACGCCACCGTCGCGGTCCTGGATGTCGGCCGGATGAACCAGCGCATGCAGCAGAAGGCCTACCGTATCGACAAGGATATGGCGTTTCTTGCCTTTGATCTTTTTCCCCGCATCATACCCGCCCGGGTCAATGCAGCGCCCCCTTTTTCAGCGCCTTTGACGCTCTGGCTGTCCATGATTGCCGCCGTCGGACTGGCCTCGCGGCCCATCGCCTCACGGCATTTCACGTAGAGTTCCTCATGAATGCGGCCGAGCGTGCCGTCCCAGTTCCACAGGTCGAAATAGCTGAACAGCGTGCTCTTCGGCGGCAGGTCCTTCGGCACTGCCCGCCATTGGCAACCCGTGCTGAGAACATAAAGCAGGCCGTTGAGAACCTCCCGGACATCGACCTCACGCCTGCGACCGCCGTGCTTGGCAGGCGGAATCAAGGGTTCAGCCAGCGCCCATTCCGCATCCGTCAAATCGCTCGGATAGCGCAGACAATCTCGATTGTATTTCCCTCGGTTAGCCTTCGTCCACATCGCGTCCATGCCCTCATCGAATCAATTCAACTGCATGGAATCACAAACGATTCATATCATTCAACTTCTTTATGGACCGACACTGAGAGAGCATATTCAACGTCGCTTGGATCAGGCATGAATCGATGTTCCGCGGACCACACATTTGCTCCAGCCAAACAATCGAAAGGATCATTGTAGTTGTCCGGCGCCTGCAAAAGCAGGCCATGCGCCACGATCTTTCGTGCAGTTTTGGGAGGCGATCGTCGACAGCGCGAAGTGGGCTGAGAAGGATCTTCCGGGCGTGCTCACAAAAATCAAGCCGGACCTTATCTGCGTCGACAACGTCATCCTCTTCCCGGCGATCAAGCAGTTCGGCAAACCCTGGGTCCGCATTATCTCCTGCTCGGAAAACGAGATCGAGGATGAAAAAATCCCGCCGCATTTGTCCGGCTGCCGCCAGGACGACCTGGACGGCCACGTCGCCTATCGCGAGAAGTTCGACGCCGTGATCAAGCCGATCCACGACGACTTTAACGCCTTCCTCGCCTCGACCGGTGAGGAGGCCTATCCGATCGGCCAGTTCTTCGAGGCCTCGCCTTTCATGAACCTCCTGCTCTATCCGGAATCGGTAAAGTTCGACCGCGCCCATCCGCTCGATCCGAAACGGTTCCAGTATCTGGAAGGGTGCGTGCGCAAGGAAAAGCCCTATGAGGTGCCGGTTTTTGCCGAAAATAACGACAGACCGCTGCTGTACATTTCCTTCGGCAGCCTCGGCGCCGGCGACACGGATCTTCTCAAACGCCTGATCACCACCATCGGCGAATTGCCCTACCGGGCACTCGTCAATGTCGGCGACTACAAGGATCAGTACGACACCCTGCCCGGCAACGTCATCGTCGAAAGCTGGTTTCCGCAGCCGTCGGTCATCCCGCAGATCGACGCTGCGATCCATCACGGCGGCAACAACTCCTTCACCGAGTGCCTCTATTTCGGCAAGCCGGCAATCATCATGCCCTATGTCTGGGACGGCCACGACAATGCAACCCGCGTCGACGAGACCGGCCACGGCTTCAAGATGCCGCGCTATGATTGGACCGACGAGGAACTCGCGGCCAAGCTCGATGCCTGTATCAACGACCCGGAGATGAAGGCGAAACTGGTGGCGACCAGCGCCCATATGCAATCGCAGGACGGGCCGAAGAAGGCGGCCTGCATCCTGGACCAACTGGCCAATGCGGGGAAGTTCGATGGTTGAGGCAGCGCAAATCCGTACGGCAGGTGGATACCCCCCTCTGTCACTGCGTGACATCTCCCCCACAAGGGGGGAGATCGCCCATTTCCCTCGCCGGCTTCAATGTAAGGGAGGCGCAATAGTTGCCGTCAATCTCCCCCCTTGTGGGGGAGATGTCGGCGTAGCCGACAGAGGGGGGTATCTTCATGGCTAAGCCCAAACCCTCTTCCGCCCCGCACATCCACAACGCCACGACATACGATGATCTGGTCGATTGGGGTGTCCAGCCCGACAGTGTCGAGGGTCAGTCGAAATCGACCGGTCGGCTCGTGCACAAGGGTCCCAACAACCAGCCGGAATCCGGCATCTGGGTCTGCACGCCCGGCCGCTGGCGATTGTCGATCCCGCGCGACGAATTCTGCCATTTCGTCGCCGGCCGGGCGGTCTATCGCTCGGACAAGGGCGAAGTGATCGCGGTTGAGGCGGGCACGGTCGTCATGTTCCCCGGCGGCTGGACCGGCGAGTGCCACGTCGTCGAGACCATGCGCAACATCTACATGCTGGTCTGACAAAATCGGAAGGAAACATGCCATGACCGCCACACCGCTGATGCGCAAGCCGCTCGAGGAAACCGACCTCAAGGACTGGGGTATCATCCCGACCATGATCGAAGGCGAAAGCCGCACGACCGGCAAGCTGATCCACAAGGGCCTGGACGGCCAGTCCGAATGCGGGCTCTGGATCTGCACGCCCGGCAAATGGAACTGCCACGTGACGCGCGACGAGTTCTGCCATTTCCTCGAGGGGCGCTGCACCTATGTGCACGAGAGCGGCGAAGTGATCGAGATCTTGGCCGACACGGCAGCCTTCTTCCCGCAGGACTGGAAGGGTGTCTGTACCGTGCATGAGACGATCAAGAAGGTCTACATGATCCGGTGAACTTGGGGCTAAGACCCCCTCATCCGCCCTATCGGGCACCTTCTCCCCGCTGGGGAGAAGAGGTCGCCGCGTATCTCCTCTCCCCACCGGGGGAGAGGGCAGGGTGAGGGGGCCTCGCCGCAGAAAATGACGTTGATAGGAAATCTGCCATGTTCGATCCAGCCGAACCCGTTTTCTACAGGCATCCGGCTTACGTTCAAGCCACGGGTGAACGACATACGGTCATCAATCCGGCGACGCTCGGCGCGGAGGGCGTGTTTGCCGCATCGACCGTCGCAGAGCTGGATTCCGTGCTGAAGGCGGCCAAAGCCGCGCAATCCGAGTGGAAGAAGCGCGACGCCAAGAGCCGCGCCACGATTCTGCATCGCATCGCCAACCGGATCGAGGCGACCGATATGCGGGTTTGCGCCGAGCTCATGTCGCGCGAGATGGGCAAGCCCTATCCGGAAGCGATCGGCGAGGTCGCCAATTGCGCCGGCGCTTTCCGCTATTTCGCCGAAATGGCCCGCGACGAGGCCGGCAAGGTGGCCGGCACGACGCAGACCGGCTCGTTCCAGTATGCGCGCTACGAGGCATTGGGCACCAGCGTCCACATCATGCCGTTCAATTTCCCGATCCTCCTGATGTGCTGGACGGTCGCGGCATCGCTTGCCGCCGGTAATGCCTGCATCATCAAGCCGGCGCTTGCGACGACGCTGTCGACGCTGGAGTTCATGGCTGTCTTTGAAGCGCTGCCGGACGGCCTGATCGCCTGCATGCCCGGCGGGGCCGAAGTCGCGCAATACCTGATCGCCTCGCCGATGACCCATGCGGTCGCCTTCACCGGCTCGGTTGCCGCCGGAAAAGCCGTTGCCGCCGCCGCCGCCAGCCGGATGAAACCGGCCGTGATCGAAGCCGGCGGCAGCGATCCGATGATCATCACGGCGCACGCGCCGCTCGATGTCGCCGCCGCCGGCGCGGTCACGGCCGCCTTCCATATGTCGGGGCAGGTCTGCACCTCGGCCGAACGTTTCTTCGTGGTCGATGGCGTCCATGACGCCTTCATCGAGAAGTTTGCCACCGAGGCCCGCCGCCTGCGGATCGGCAACGGCCTGACCAAAACCGAGATCGGACCGCTGGTCAGCGAGGCGGCGCGCGCCAAGGTGATCCGCCTCGTCGAGGACGCCAAATCGAAGGGCGCGACCGTTATTCTCGGCGGAAAAATCCCGGATAGCGAGCCGGTCGGCTGGTTCTACGAGCCGACGATCCTGACCGGCTGCACGCCCGAGATGGCGATCATGCAGGAAGAATGTTTCGGGCCCGTTGCCGCCGTCGCCCGTGTCGCTGATTTCGACGAAGCGATCGAACGAGCCAATGACAGCCCCTTCGGTCTCGGCGCCTCGGTCTTCACCACCAGTCTCGAGGAGGCGATGGTGGCGGCGGAGCGCCTGGAATCCGGCATGGTCTGGGTCAACAATCCGCTGATCGACAATGATGCGCTGCCGTTCGGCGGCTGGAAGGCATCCGGCATGGGCCGCGAACTCGGCCGGCAAGGCCTGGACGCCTTCCGCCGCTCGAAAATGGTGATCATCGATCACAAGCCGGTCATCCAAGACTGGTGGTACCCCTATCCGGACAGCTGGTTCTACGCAGAGGGCGGGCGCAAGCACGTTTGACATTCGCCGGGTTCCAGTTGCTTTCGCAGAAAGAAGACGCTCATGAAAATCTCCATTCTCGGTGGCGCCGGCCTGATGGGCGCCGGTATCGTCCGTGATCTTGTCTCCGACCGGACCATTGTCGACATTTCCTCGATCCGCATCTGC
>NZ_CAXUPP020000001.1:1747500-2220000 GCF_964252955.1 Pararhizobium sp. LjRoot238
AAGTAGTGGCGAGCGAACGCGGACCAGGCCAGTGGCAATGAGGAATAAAGTGGAACGGAATGGAAAGTCCGGCCGTAGCGGGTGATAGCCCCGTACATGTAGAACACTCATTGTCCTTGAGTAAGGCGGGACACGTGAAATCCTGTTTGAAATTGGGGGGACCACCCTCCAAGCCTAAGTACTCGTGCATGACCGATAGCGAACAAGTACCGTGAGGGAAAGGTGAAAAGCACCCCGACAAGGGGAGTGAAATAGAACCTGAAACCGGTTGCCTACAAACAGTCGGAGCCATAATTGGTGACGGCGTACCTTTTGTATAATGGGTCAACGACTTAGTGTGACGAGCAAGCTTAAGCCGATAGGTGAAGGCGCAGCGAAAGCGAGTCTGAACAGGGCGTTCAGTTCGTCGCATTAGACCCGAAACCGAGTGATCTAGCCATGAGCAGGTTGAAGGTTGGGTAACACCAACTGGAGGACCGAACCCGCATCTGTTGCAATAGATTGGGATGACTTGTGGCTAGGGGTGAAAGGCCAATCAAACTCGGAAATAGCTGGTTCTCCGCGAAAACTATTTAGGTAGTGCGTCGACCGAATACCCTCGGGGGTAGAGCACTGGATGGGCTATGGGGACTCACCGTCTTACTGATCCTAACCAAACTCCGAATACCGAGGAGTACTAGTCGGCAGACACACGGCGGGTGCTAACGTCCGTCGTGAAGAGGGCAACAACCCTGACCTCCAGCTAAGGTCCCCAAGTCATGGCTAAGTGGGAAAGGATGTGAGGATCCCAAAACAACCAGGATGTTGGCTTAGAAGCAGCCATCATTTAAAGAAAGCGTAACAGCTCACTGGTCTAAATAAGGGTCTTTGCGCCGAAAATGTAACGGGGCTAAAGCCATGCACCGAAGCTGAGGATACGTAGTGATACGTGTGGTAGCGGAGCGTTCCGTAAGCCTGTGAAGAAAGACCCGTGAGGGCTTTTGGAGGTATCGGAAGTGCGAATGTTGACATGAGTAACGATAAAGGGAGTGAGAGACTCCCTCGCCGAAAGACCAAGGGTTCCTGCTTAAAGTTAATCTGAGCAGGGTTAGCCGGCCCCTAAGATGAGGCAGAAATGCGTAGTCGATGGGAACCACGTTAATATTCGTGGGCCTGGTGGTAGTGACGGATTGCACAAGTTGTTCAACCTTATTGGATTGGTTGGGCAGCGGAGCGGTTCCAGGAAATAGCTCCACCGTATAGACCGTACCCGAAACCGACACAGGTGGTCAGGTAGAGTATACCAAGGCGCTTGAGAGAACTATGCTGAAGGAACTCGGCAAATTGCACGCGTAACTTCGGAAGAAGCGTGACCCCACTGCACGCAAGTGTGTTGGGGTGGCACAGACCAGGGGGTAGCGACTGTTTATCAAAAACACAGGGCTCTGCGAAGTTGCAAAACGACGTATAGGGTCTGACGCCTGCCCGGTGCTGGAAGGTTAAGAGGAGAGGTGCAAGCTTTGAATCGAAGCCCCAGTAAACGGCGGCCGTAACTATAACGGTCCTAAGGTAGCGAAATTCCTTGTCGGGTAAGTTCCGACCTGCACGAATGGCGTAACGACTTCCCCGCTGTCTCCAGCATAGACTCAGTGAAATTGAATTCCCCGTGAAGATGCGGGGTTCCTGCGGTCAGACGGAAAGACCCCGTGCACCTTTACTATAGCTTTACACTGGCATTCGTGTCGGCATGTGTAGGATAGGTGGTAGGCTTTGAAGCGGGGACGCCAGTTCTCGTGGAGCCATCCTTGAAATACCACCCTTATCGTCATGGATGTCTAACCGCGGTCCGTTATCCGGATCCGGGACAGTGTATGGTGGGTAGTTTGACTGGGGCGGTCGCCTCCGAAAGAGTAACGGAGGCGCGCGATGGTGGGCTCAGACCGGTCGGAAATCGGTCGTCGAGTGCAATGGCATAAGCCCGCCTGACTGCGAGACTGACAAGTCGAGCAGAGACGAAAGTCGGTCATAGTGATCCGGTGGTCCCGTGTGGAAGGGCCATCGCTCAACGGATAAAAGGTACGCCGGGGATAACAGGCTGATGACCCCCAAGAGTCCATATCGACGGGGTTGTTTGGCACCTCGATGTCGGCTCATCGCATCCTGGGGCTGGAGCAGGTCCCAAGGGTTTGGCTGTTCGCCAATTAAAGCGGTACGTGAGCTGGGTTCAGAACGTCGTGAGACAGTTCGGTCCCTATCTGCCGTGGGTGTAGGAATATTGACAGGATCTGTCCCTAGTACGAGAGGACCGGGATGGACATATCTCTGGTGGACCTGTTGTGGCGCCAGCCGCATAGCAGGGTAGCTATATATGGAATGGATAACCGCTGAAGGCATCTAAGCGGGAAACCAACCTGAAAACGAGTATTCCCTTGAGAACCGTGGAAGACTACCACGTTGATAGGCCGGGTGTGGAAGCGCAGCAATGTGTGAAGCTTACCGGTACTAATCGTTCGATTGGCTTGATTGTTCTCATTGCTACTGCTCATCGAAGCGCCTTAGGCGCTTCAATGATCCCAAGCTGTTTTGTCCTGACGGTCGTGATCTTCAATCACTGCGCTCCGGACGGGCCGCGTCACGAGACGCGACGGCCCTTGGCCTTGCGGAGCTCTGCTCCGGATGTGCCAAAAGCAGCTTAGAAAAGACGTGTTCAAAACAAATGAAGTCTCAGACTTCAACCAGCTTCTCATTTTTGGTTTTACCCGCATCTGCGGTGTGAAACTTGGTTTGCCAGATGGAGCCTCCTTACGGAGGGTGCAGTATGGCCGGCGCAGGTCCCCTTCGAGCGGAAGCGAGAAGGATAGGGCATCTGCGCCAAGCAAAAACCAAGATTTACACCTGCACTGCAGGTGTAAATCTTGCCCTTAGTTGACCTGGTGGTTATTGCGGGGTGGCTGCACCCGTTCCCATTCCGAACACGGCCGTGAAACGCCCCAGCGCCGATGGTACTCCGTCTTAAGACGCGGGAGAGTAGGTCGCTGCCAGGTCTATTAAAGGCAAGAAAACAAACCAAATCATGCGCCAGAAGGCCAAAGCCTTCGGATAAGCTGCATGATCAACAAAAACCATCTTCTCGACACGCCTTCCGGCTCAGCCAAACAACCGGGCCGCCCTCAAGCGGCCTTTTTGCTTCGCTAATATACACGCCGGATAACAGACAAAAGGGCTGCCAACACAGCCCAAGCGCATACCGCCATTCGGCTAAAGCCGAAGGCGGAGATATTTTGCTAAAGCAAAAATCGGATAACGCGGGGTGGAGCAGCCCGGTAGCTCGTCAGGCTCATAACCTGAAGGCCGCAGGTTCAAATCCTGCCCCCGCAACCAACGATAATTGCAAACTCCGCCCACTCTGGGTATTTGCACCGAAGCTCCTCCGCGTAAGCGTCGAGGAGCTTTTTTTGTTTCGCCTCCGTGTCAATCTCGCCGGAAGCAATCCTCGCCATGAGATCATTCTGCGCGGCTGCGATGAACTGCTGCTCCAGCAGGTCCAGAACCGTATGCGGCGTCTCCGCCCCATTGATTTTCCGGTTGCAACGGTCAGGTCTTACGCTTTCGGATGGCTCTATGAGCACGTCGGGGAGTCCCGGACGAGGTCATTGTGAGGCTCTGATCCGTTGCGCATAGGCCCATGGCATGAGGGCGTCGATGTCTTTGGCGAGGTGGCCATTTGCGAGGCTGACGAAGAGATCTCGCAGGTAGGCGTAGGGCTCGACACCATTCATTTTGCAGCTTCCGATCAGGCTGGCAAATCGGGCCCAATTGCGTCCGCCCTCATCATGGCCGGCAAAGAGCGCATTGCGGCGGTTCATGGCCGGGCTGCGGATCGCGTTTTCGACCAGGTTGGAGTCGATGTCGACGCAGCCGTCGTCCAGGAACAGCCGAAAGCCATCCTGGCGTTTCAGCATATAGGCCATGGCCTCACCGAGGTCGGACTTGCGCGAGACGCGCGCGGCTTGAGCGGACAGCCAGGTGAAGAACTCATCCACCAATGGGCAGGACAGGTTCTGGCGGACATCCCGGCGATGTTCGGGATCACAACCGCGGATGCCGTCTTCAATCTTGTAAAGGGCGGCGATGCGCAACAACGCCTCGTCGACGATGGGCGAACCCTTCTTCGGCTTGGCCTTGATCAGTTTTCTGCGGCCATGCGCCCAGCAGAAGGCCAGCTTCAACGGATCGCCGCCCGTGCGGTCCGGCGTAGCGAGGTGCGAGTAGCCACCATAGGCATCCACCTGGATCGTGCCGTTGAAGCCGTCGAGGATTTCTGCGGCATATTCGCCTTTACGCCCAGGCCTGTAATGGAAGACCACGCCCGACGGGGCAGATCCGTTCCAGCCGCGATCATCGCGCAAAACAGCCCAGAGATAGCCAGTTTTTGTCTTGCCGCGTCCCGGATCCAACACCGGGGCCGTGGTCTCGTCGACATAAAGTCTTGAACTGCCCTGTTTCAGGATCATGGCCATGCGGTCTACCACCGGCGCGATCGCAGCACCCGTTCGGCCCATCCAATCGGCCAGGACCGTACGGTCGATCGGCACTCCGTGTCGGGCCATGACTGTCGCCTGACGGTTGAGCGGCATATGTTCGGAATGCTTGGACACGGCGATCTGCGCCAACAGGGCTTCGGTCGGCCAGCTACCTTCCAGCAAATGCGCCGGCGCTCTGGCCTGAACCACGCCCGTGCGGCCCTTGGGACAAGCGTATTTCGGGCGGATCGTGACGATCACCTGATAGCAAGCCGGAATTTGATCGAGCCGTTCCGTCCGATCTTCGCCGATCCGCACCATGTTGCCGCAACCACAGGGGCAAGCAATGCTATCGGGCTCGATCACCCGCTCGACCCGCGGCAGGTGCTCAGGCAGCGAGCGCGTCTTGCGCTGTTTGCGAGGGACGTCCTTCCCGATATCGGGTCCGCTCGCCGCGATCTTTTCCTCGACGAAGGCGATCTGGGCCTGTGTTTCGGCAATCGCCGTCTCAAGGTCTTCCAGCGCCAGTTCCATCTGCGTCGGATCCAGCTTTTCCGATTTCGGCCCGAACTTCGTGCGGCGGTAGTCCTGAACCTGGCTCTCCAGCCTCTCGATCAATTCCTTCAGCTCGGTGATGAAGGCGTCCTTTTCGGCCACCACCGCCTGCTCATGCTGACGTGCTGCACGCTCGACCGACAGCTCAAACTGCACCGCCGCAAAGGCGTTTAATACCTCGACGGGAAGGTCCGGGAACTGGCTGAGATCGATCGGCTGCGACATGCAGCTTTATAGCAAATGAAAGCAGAAAATCCCAATAAAACAATGCTAAAATCAAGCCAGTGAGTCATCCTGCCGCAGTCGGCGCTGCCACTCGCTGCGCCATCACCCGTCGCCAATCGAGCCCTTCGAATAAGGCTTCGTATTGAGCCCGCGAAAGACGCATCGTTCCATCCTGCACCTTGGGCCAGGCAAAGTTTCCCTGCTCAAGAACCTTGTACCTCACAAGAGAATGCAGCCTCTACCAATGCAGATCAGCAGTTAGTACGGGTAACGCATCCGTTTCATCCACTATTTCCGATGCAGTTGCCGTGTGTCGGCAGGCGCTGCAACCCGCATGGGGAGCGTCTTTTGCTGCAGACAGAGGATGCCACCGTTTGGTCCGTTCCCCCGCAATGGACTGACCTTGTGAGCCCAGATCCTGAAGTTGTCATGGGCAACGGACGGTCGCTCTTGCGGGTCGTCGACTTAATGGAATTGGCCGCCCTGGTAGAGCGCCTTTCCGGAACACGATGATGTGCAGGGAATGTAAAGATAAATATGCCGCATCTGTAAAGCTTATTATGCCGCATGGGTCTTATTCTTCTGGAATTAATTCCGCAATTACAAGGGCTACATAATGCTCAACCATGAGGATTGCCTTGACGAGACAGCAAAATACGTCATAATTAACGTTACGATAACGTCGCTTCATGTCCTCGGAGCCATCGATGTCTGCGAAGTACGACAGCAAGCGCACAAAGACGGATGTCCTTATCGAAGAGGGCACGTTCAATCCCGCCCCCGAGAAGGTGCGCGATCCAAAGTTTCGGGGCAGCGAGTTCTTCGATCCGCACGACGCCGTCCAGGTCAAATACGAGATGCTGCGTCGCGTCTCCATCGACAAGGTGTCGGTGACGGAGGCCTCCGACGAGTATGGTGTTTCCAGGCCAACCTACTACCAGGCCAAGGTGAACTTCGACATGGCCGGGATTGCCGGACTGGTGCCGACAAAGCCGGGCCCCCGCGGTCCCCACAAGATCGACGACAAAGTCCTGGCATTTCTGCAGGCGCAGCTCGCCCCAGGAGAACCCGTTCGCGCCCGGGAACTGGCCAAGCTGCTCCGCCAGGAACTCGATATCGAGCTTCATCCCAGATCGATCGAGCGGGTTCTAAAAAAAAGCGGCACGTAAACATTGCCGCGACGGCGGCATGCCCGATCCAACCGTCGACCATCGCGTCCCAGTACGAGGTATTGCGCAAGGCTGCCCTCGGCGCAGCGCTGCCGCTTATGGCCCGTAGCGGCCTGATGCTCTTTCTGCGCCGGGGCATGTGGGCATGGGTTCAGGCGCTGACCGCAACAGCAACCACCCCGCGAGAGCAGAACTACCCAGCGTCAATTGCTTGTCCGCTGCACGGCGGACACCGCGCCGTCGTTCACGTCCTTGCGACAATCGCCATGAGCACCAACGATCGGAGGTCACCATGAATGTACATCTCAAAGTCCAGCCTCATCACCTCGAACGCGGCGCCTACCTGTACATCCGCCAGTCTTCCATGCGGCAAGTCGTTGAGAACGTCGAGAGCGCCAGGCGGCAATATGCGCTTCGGGGACGCGCTGTCGCCCTCGGCTGGCGCGACGAGCAGATTATCGTCATTGACAACGATCAAGGAGAGTCCGGTGCATCGGCGGTCTGGCGCGAAGGGTTTCAGCGGCTGGTCAGCGATGTCGGCATGGGGCATGCCGGGATCGTCATGGGCCTGGAGGTCTCCCGTTTGGCGCGCAACAATGCCGACTGGCAGCGTCTGCTCGAGATCTGCGCCCTTGCCGACACCCTGATCCTCGACGAGGACGGCGTCTACGATCCGGCAAGCTTCAACGACCGGCTTCTGCTCGGTCTCAAGGGAACAATGAGTGAAGCCGAACTGCATGTGATCAAGGCAAGGCTGCGCGGCGGCATCCTCAACAAGGCGCGGCGCGGCGAGTTCCGCTGCCCCCTGCCAACCGGGCTGGTCTATGACCATTCCGGCAATGTGGCGCTTGAGCCGGACATGCAAATCAGAGAGACGATCGTCCATTTCTTCGAGACGTTCTCTCGCGTCGGATCCGCCTCCCAGACCGTCAAGGCCTTTCGCAAGGAAGGCCTTCTGTTCCCATCGCGCCTGCACAACAGCCAGACGGTATTCCGGCCACTGACGCCTTCGACGGCGATGCGTGTGCTGCACAATCCACGTTACGCCGGAGCCTATGCCTATGGCCGCCGCCGCTATCGACGCACCATTGATGGCAAGAGGATTGTGCGTGAACAAGATAATGATGATTGGACGGCATGTATTCCAGATGCCCATCCCGGCTACATCAGTTGGGAGCAGCATCAGGAGAACCTGAGGATTCTGAAGTCGAACATCTGCCACAAATGGAACGCGGGGGTCGCATCACCTCCGCGGGAAGGCCCGGCGCTGCTGCAGGGGCGGGCTGTGTGTGGGCAATGCGGCAGGCATTTTCGCATGCGCTACGCGGCCAGACGCGGCCGGCAGGAAGCCTGGTACGTTTGTGATCGCGCCCGTAGCGATCGCGGTGAACCCTTGTGCCAGGCGATCGCTGCACCTCCCGTCGACGAAGCCATCGGTATGCTGATCGCCGAGCAGATGACGCCGGCAGCCATCGAACTGGCGATTGAAGTCCGCAAAGAGATCGAAGCGCGACATGAAGAGGCGGATCGGCTGCGCTGTCGCGCGATCGAGCGCGCCCAAACGGAAGCCGATCTCGCCCAGCGCCGTTTCATGCTCGTCGATCCCAATAACCGCCTCGTCGCCGACACGCTCGAAGGCGAATGGAACGAGAAGCTCCGCATCTTGGCCAATGCCCGCGAAGAGCGCGAGCGCGCCCGGGAGCACGATCAATTCATCCTCGATAAGGCCGTCCACGAGCGGTTGGTCGCAATGACGGCGGACTTCAAAAAACTCTGGACCAATCCAGAGACCCCAAACCGCGAACGAAAGCGCCTGCTTGCCCACATCATTGAGGACGTCACCCTCCTCAAACTACCGAAGAGAGGCACAACCAAGGCTCATATTCGCTTCAAGGGCGGTAAAACCCAGACGCTCGTCACCATGAGCCCAAAATCTCCCAGCCAGCAGATCAAGACGAACCCCGACATCATCGAACTGATCGATAACCTCCTCGACAATCATATTTTTTCCGAGATAGCAGAGATGCTCAACGATCAGGGATATCGTCCGGGCTCGGTGACGCGCCGTGACCAGCGTAATGCACGCTTCACAACCAAACGCGTCACCTATCTCGTTCGCGAATACAAGCTGAGATCACGCTATGACCGGCTCCGGGATCGTGGGATGTTGACAAAAAAGGAGGCGGCTGCACACCTCAATATCCATGAACACACTCTCGCCAGATGGGCTGAACACGGCCTCGTCACCAGCCATGCCTACAACGGGCACTACTACCTGTACGAGCTTCCGAAGACAGATTTACCGCAAAAGCAATGCAGTCGATGGAACCAGCTCGTCGATCGCGTCGCCGCGCGTAAGTAAAATGCCAGCCAAGCCAAAACCTTCAACTGAATGCGAAAGAGAGATGCAGTATGAATGCAGATCGTTGTAGAACAGGCAGAACCCCTGGCCATCCCACCATAAAAGCTTGATCCGATCCGCGCGCTTGCCGCGGAAGCCGAAGATAGCGCCGGACCCTGGTGCCTCCTTTATAACCGTCTCGGCCAGCGCCGAGAGACCATCAATCCCACGCCGCATATCGGTCACCCCGCAGGCCAGATAGACCCGCACATTCCCCGAAGGCCCGATCATGCCGCCTCCACACAGGCGATCAACGACGCGACGCGAGCAGATCGTGTCCCGGGAGGTGGTGTAAGTCGCGGCTGAAGGCCGTGCTTTCCGACATAGAGCCGGAGGGATATCAGCGGGCCACAGCGGGCAGACTGATTTGCGGATCATCGCTCATTTGCGCCATGGTCTCAAGTGTCAGGTACCGGGCGCGTTGGACGGCCCATTCGTCATTCTGTTCGAGCAGCAGTGCGCCGACGAGACGGACGATGGCTTCGTCGTTCGGAAAGATGCCGACGACCTCGGTGCGTCGCTTGATTTCGCCGTTGAGACGCTCGATTGGATTCGTCGAATGCAGCTTTGCCCGGTGCTCTTTCGGGAAGGTCATGTAGGCGAGCACATCCTCTTCAGCGTTGTCCATGATGGTGGCGAGCTTTGGAACTTTCGGTCTGATCTGATCGGCGACGCTGCGCCATTGAGCGCTGGCTGCCTCCGAGGTCTCCTGGGCAAAGGCCGTTGCGATGAAGGCGGAGACGACCCGCCGGCCGCTCTTGCCGGCATGCGCGAGCACGTTTCTCATGAAGTGGACCCGGCATCTTTGCCAGGTGGCGCTGAGAACCTTGGTGACAGCCGCCTTGAGGCCTTCATGCGCATCGGAGACGACAAGCTTGACACCGCGCAATCCTCGGCGGGTCAGCCGGCGCAGGAACTCCGTCCAGATCGGCTCGGCTTCGGACGTGCCGACTTCCATACCAAGTACCTCACGCCGGCCGTCGCTGTTGACGCCGACGGCGATGATGACGGCAACGGAAACGATGCGCCCGCCGCGGCGGACCTTCAGATAGGTGGCATCGATCCAGATGTATGGCCAGTCACCTTCAATCGGCCTGTCGAGGAACGCCTTCACCTTGACGTCGATCTCCTCGCATAACCGCGACACCTGGCTCTTGGAGATACCGCTCATGCCCATGGCCTTGACCAGATCATCAACCGAGCGCGTCGAGATGCCTTGAATGTAGGCTTCCTGAATGACGGCCGTCAGAGCCTTCTCTGCCATTCGACGCGGCTCGAGAAAGCTTGGGAAATAGCTACCCTTGCGCAACTTAGGAATGCGCAGTTCGACGGTTCCGGCGCGCGTCTCCCAATCGCGGTCACGGTAGCCGTTGCGCTGGGCGAGCCGCATCGGGCTCTTCTCACCGAAACCAGCACCGGTCGCGCCGCCAACCTCCAGCTCCATCAACCGCTCGGCCGCAAAGCCCCCTCGGACTTGATCCGGGGGCATCTCGCGCAACAAATCCGCGTCGGCGCTCTTCTCAACAAGCGAACGCACGTTCATCATGTCATTGGTCATCGGTGATCTTTCCATCAGGTTGGTCTTGAACAACCCGAGCCTAAATGGAAAACACTGATGGCCGCCTAAACCTCAGGACCTACACCACCTGATGGGACACGATCAGCCCATTGGTGGCAAGCAATCCCACAGCATTACTGCAAAGGCAGGATGCCACTCCGCGGCCCTTACCGGATGGTTACCTTAGAGTCGGTCCGGAAAGTTATTCATTTTGAACAGAGCCTTCGCAGCATGAGGCGGATAGACGCCAGCTTGAGGAAGGCGAGCGCGTTGCGCGACAGATTTTCGAAATCCTTGGCCAGCCTGCGGCATCGACCCAGCCATGCGAACGTCCGTTCGACCACCCAGCGCCTCGGCAGAACCTCAAAACCCTTGGCGGTGTCGGAGCGCTTGACGATCGCGGTCGCAAGTCCTGGCATTGCCTTCTTTTGTCCCTTGGCGAAGACAGGCCCCTGATAGCCACCATCGGCGAACAGTTTCTTCAAGAACGGATAGCGCCCGAACAGCGTCTTCAGAACCAGCACGCCACCGTCGCGGTCCTGGATGTCGGCCGGATGAACCAGCGCATGCAGCAGAAGGCCTACCGTATCGACAAGGATATGGCGTTTCTTGCCTTTGATCTTTTTCCCCGCATCATACCCGCCCGGGTCAATGCAGCGCCCCCTTTTTCAGCGCCTTTGACGCTCTGGCTGTCCATGATTGCCGCCGTCGGACTGGCCTCGCGGCCCATCGCCTCACGGCATTTCACGTAGAGTTCCTCATGAATGCGGCCGAGCGTGCCGTCCCAGTTCCACAGGTCGAAATAGCTGAACAGCGTGCTCTTCGGCGGCAGGTCCTTCGGCACTGCCCGCCATTGGCAACCCGTGCTGAGAACATAAAGCAGGCCGTTGAGAACCTCCCGGACATCGACCTCACGCCTGCGACCGCCGTGCTTGGCAGGCGGAATCAAGGGTTCAGCCAGCGCCCATTCCGCATCCGTCAAATCGCTCGGATAGCGCAGACAATCTCGATTGTATTTCCCTCGGTTAGCCTTCGTCCACATCGCGTCCATGCCCTCATCGAATCAATTCAACTGCATGGAATCACAAACGATTCATATCATTCAACTTCTTTATGGACCGACACTTACGCGTGGAGATCGATGACGAGAAGATCGACGATGCTGTTCTTGCATTACTATGGCTGACGCTGGATGACGAGCGTCGAGCCTGGAAAGGGTTTGACTGGGGCGTGATGGACCGTTTGCATCAGAAGGGCCTGATTGCAAATCCCGCAAACAAGTCGAAGTCTGTCGTTCTGAGCGACGAAGGTTTGCGACGGTCGGAAGAATTGTTCCGCGCTCTGTTTACGCGGACGACGCGATGATCGCTGTTTCCGGTTTCCAATGCCACGGCAACAGCTCTGCGCGTTGTGTAATCGGCATGTCGGCGATGCGAGCGAGAACATCGCCAACCAGGCCTGGGGATCGATGTCATTGAGCTTTGCCGTCATGATCAGCGTTGCCATGAAGGCGGCTCGATCAGCGCATGGCGAAACATATTGGCTTCTGTTCCGTGGTATTGTGCGGCCGGAAGACAAGCTGGACAAGAACACCTTGCTGAGCTGGAGCAAGGTGGCTTACTGCTCGAACTTGACCATCGAGCCACCGCCTGTGGCCTGATCTGTTGGGAAAACCTCTACGCGGGCGACGTCGACAAACGTCGGAAGGGCAATCATCTGCGAGATGATAAGCGCGACATGTTCGGGTTGGATCGGCCGATAGCCATCATAAAGAGCCTTTTGTGCCTGCTCGGCGCCGAGCGCGGTCCTGTAGAGATCGGTCTGTACGCGACCCGGTACAACCTCGCTTACGCGAACCGAAGTTCCCAACAGATCGCAGCGAAGATTATCACAAAAGAGGCTCAAGCCCGCTTTGGAAGGGCCATAGGCGCCCATCGATGGATAGGCGGCTTGCCCTCCACTTGAGCCCAGATAGATCAGATGTCCGCGTTTTCGTTCTACCATCCCAGGCAACAGGGCACGTGTCAGGTGCATGGGAGCTTTCAAATTGACATCGATCATTGCGTCAATTTCCTCCGGATCGATTTCGTGAAAGCTTGCCCTGGTCGAAAGGATACCGGCATTGTTGACGAGGATATCAATCTCAAGGCCTGACAACCGCTCGGCAATGTACTGTGTATCGCGAACATCAGCCTCAATGGTCTGCGCGCCGCACTCTTCATCAATGGCCGCCAACGACGTTGCATTGCGGCCGACGGCAAAAACGGTGAGGCCCATTTGGCGCAGTTTGAAGACTGTCGCGCGACCGATTCCGCTGGTGGCGCCGGTGACAACAGCCGTCTTGTAGGGCATCGCATCAGACATAGATGTAGCCTCCACTGATGACCACATTCTCGCCAGTCGCATAGGTGTTGCGGCTGCTTGCCATCATGAGGATCCATTCCGCCATTTCTTTGGGCTCAGCGGCTCTGCCAAGCGCACTTGCCTTGGCGAGTTCTGGCAGGAAGCCAAGCTCCTTCGCCCGGTCGGTGGCAAAGCCCGCGGGCGCGACGGAGTTGACGAGGATCTGATCCTTGGCGCACTCCTGGGCAAAAGATTTGGTGAGGCTGACCACTGCCGCTTTCGTCGCTGCATAGTGTGCATTCTGAGGATGCGCCTTGAAGGCGTCCACGGAGGTAATGTTGACGATCCGTCCGGTCACCTCAGGCGCATTGACGAAGTTTCGCATATGGAGAACTGCAGCCACCATCATGTGGTATGTGCCTTTTATATTCACCGCATTTTCAAGGTCCCATTCCGCGTCTGTGATCTCGAGGATTGCCTTGCGCGGATAGATTGCGGCACTGTTGACCAGCGCATGAACGCGACCGAGCTGATTGACCACATGCTCGAAAGCCGCATGTGCACTTTCCCTGACAGAGATGTCGGCGCTTGCGACAGCAACCTCGGCACCCATCGATTGAAGCACCGCCGAGGCATCTGACAGAAGCCTTTCGTTCTTGTCGATCAGACCAATCTTGGCGCTTCCGCGCTCGACCATGATCTTTGCTGTTGTGAGGCCGAGGCCGGATGCCCCGCCTACGATAACGACAGTTTGCCCCTTCATTGTTCGCCCCTTTGCTGATTGTGTTTCGTTCATTTATTGGTATGTTATCACTTATATGCAAAGTAGCAAGCCGACATATGTTCGGAACGTCGTCTTTGCGGAGAGATAGATGATCCCGTATCTGGCCCCGGACAGCAACTCGCCACGCTTGGCCACGATCTTCTTTGTACGGCTACAGGAGAGCGGTTACCGCGGCGACATCGAAGATTCTGCCGCCACGACCACCGTTTTTTCCACGGACAATTCTATTTATCAGCTCCGCCCCCAGGGCGTGCTGTTTCCTCGCAGCAGTGCGGATATTGTTCTTATAGCCAAGCTGGTTTCCGACATTGTCTTCCGGGAGCTTACAATCGCCGTCCGCGGAGGCGGCACGGGAACGAATGGTCAATCGCTAACGGATGGTATTGTCGTGGATACCTCACGCCATATGAACCGGATCCTGTCCATTGATCCTGTCAACCGCAGGGCCGTCGTGGAAGCCGGCGTGGTCAAAGATCAGTTGAACAAGGCGCTTGAACCCCTCGGACTGTTTTTTGCTCCGGAACTGTCCACCTCCAACCGCGCAACGATCGGGGGGATGATCAATACGGACGCCTGCGGGCAAGGGTCTTGCATTTATGGCAAGACCAGCAGTCACGTTCGGTCGCTGAAGGCCGTCTTCATGGACGGGACCGAATGGTGGTTGGCTCCCCTTGATCGGGCGGCGTTGCTGGAGGTTCAGAAGCGACCTGACCGGGTCGGCGAGGTCTACCGTCTTGCGGACCGCATAGAGCGGGAAAATAGGGTGACCATTGAAGCAACTTTTCCAAAATTGAACCGGTTCCTGACGGGATACGACCTAGCCCATCTGCGTACACAAGATGGTGGGTTGAATCTCAATTCTGTCCTCTGCGGTGCTGAGGGCACCTTAGCAATGATCGCCGAGGCTGAGCTGGACCTGTTACCACTTCCCGCCTGCGCTGCGCTCATCAACGTCCGGTATGACAGCTTCGACGCTGCGTTGAGAGATGCCCGCACTCTGGTCGATTTGAACGTCGCGTCGATTGAAACCATCGATTCGAAAGTCCTGACATTGGCTAAGGGTGATATCATCTGGCCTCGGATCGCGGAGTTCTTTCCTGATGATCGATCCGGATCGCTTGGAGGGATCAACATTGTCGAGGTGCTTGCCAATGGCGAGGACGATCTCGCCGCAAAATTGCACCTGGTCACTGCCGGCCTGAATGATTTGGCTGTCGGCCGACGCGGTTACGTGGTTGCCAAGCGAAAGGCCGATATCGAAGCCATTTGGACCATGCGCAAACGTGCGGTCGGGTTGCTCGGCAATGTAGAGGGATCGCGGCGGCCGATTGCCTTCGTTGAAGATACGGCTGTCCCTCCCGAACATCTCGCAGACTACATAGTGGAGTTTCGCGCGCTGCTGGATGCGGAAGGGCTCGAATACGGGATGTTCGGGCACGTCGATGCTGGTGTTCTGCACGTCCGGCCAGCCGTGGATCTGTCAGAGGCGCATCAGGAACCGCTGGTTCGGAAGATTAGCGATGCCGTTGTGGAGCTGACACGGAAATACGGCGGAGTGTTGTGGGGAGAACATGGAAAAGGCTTCCGTTCGGAATACGTCCCGGAATTCTTTGGACCGCTTTATCCTTGCCTTCAGCAACTGAAGGCGGCCTTCGACCCAAATAACCAACTCAATCCTGGTAAGATTGCGGTGCCCGATGCCGGCTCGTTGACCCGGATCGACGGGGTTGCTCTTCGAGGTGCGTTCGACCGTCAGATTGATATAGGCACCAGACAGGCGTTCGATAATGCAGCTAATTGTAATGGCAATGGCGCATGTTTTGATTTCAATGCCGATTCTGCGATGTGTCCTTCCTTCAAGGGAACGGGAGACCGGCGGTTCTCTCCGAAAGGACGCGCTTCGTTGGTAAGGGAATGGTTGCGGCTCTTGGCGCAGCAGGGCGTCGATTTACGAGCGGAAACCAATGCAGTCCGCCAGAGAACGTTTCTTTCCGGGTTCGTCCACCGTATACACAACAGTCTGGGCAAAGCGAATGCCGGTGACTTCTCGCATCAGGTTCGTGAAGCCATGGACACGTGCCTGGCTTGTAAAGCCTGCGCCGGCCAGTGCCCGGTTAAGGTCAATGTTCCTGGGTTCCGGTCGAAATTTCTGGAGCTTTATTACGGTCGTTATCTCAGGCCCATCAAGGATCCTCTCGTTGCATCGATCGAGCAATTACTTCCGGTGCTTTCCAAGGCTGCCGTCGGCTACAATGCCGTGGTGGGAAGCGCTGCAGGGCAAGGCATATTGAAGCGCCTAGGCCTGACGGCACTGCCGAGTCTTTCAAATGTGTCGCTGAAGGCAGAGCTCGTTAAACGCGGCATTGCCATTGCGTCAGTCGATACCCTCGGCGAACTCTCTCAAATGGACAAGGACCGCAGCGTGGTGATCGTACAGGATGCGTTCACTTCCTACTTTGAAGCGCCGCTTCTCCTTGACATTATCGACTTCCTCCAATGGCTCGGGTTCAAGCCTTTTGTGGCACCTCTGAAGCCGAATGGGAAAGCGTTGCATGTTCACGGCTACTTAGGGGCCTTCGCTCGGACGGCAAAGCGCAACGCCCGTCATCTGTCCGAGTTTGCGGCTACTGGCGTTCCCATGATGGGTCTCGATCCATCCATGACCCTTTCCTATCGGAGCGAATACATAGGAGCGCTTGGCGCCGGAAACGTGCCGGAGATATTGCTTCCGCAGGAATGGCTGGCACGCCACATCAACACCTTGCGCGAAAGACGGTGGCACGTGTCAGCTCTGACCTATGTGCTGTTGCCCCACTGCACGGAACGAACAAATGCACCAACGGCTGTCGATTCCTGGGTGCCGATCTTCAAGGCCCTGAACCTTGAAATTACCGTCTCGGATGTCGGATGCTGCGGCATGGCCGGTACGTTCGGACACGAGGTCAGAAATCGCGGATTGTCGGAACGGATCTATGATCTCAGTTGGCGAGCGAGATTGGGCCACAGGGAGACAGGCAGCGTTTTCATGGCGACGGGATATTCCTGTCGATCCCAGGTAAAGTTGGCAGAAGGTTTGTCGCTGAAGCATCCGTTGCAAATATTGAAAACACTGGTCTCCGGTGATAGCTCGATGCTTGCTCAAAAGTAGCATGATATGTGATAAGTTAATGATGAAGCTTACAGCTCAAATGAAAGAATGGATTCAAAAGTGGCATTGATAACCCAGAGGGGCAATCTTGCGGAGATCGTGGCGGCCGAACTCTCCGCACGCATTGAATCAGGACTGTATGGGCCAGGGGATAAGCTTCCGTCGAGCACCCAGCTTTGCGAGGAGTTTGGGGTAAGCCGGACAGTCATTCGCGAAGCGGTTGCGTCACTGCGTGTCGCCGGTCGTGTCATCGCGCGACAAGGGGCTGGCGTGTTTGTCTCCGACAAGGACACCAAAACTCTCAACTTTGAGTTTAACCGGATCGACGATATTCGCTCGGCGATGCAGATACTCGAGTTGCGATTGGGTGTCGAACTGCAATCGGTGGGGCTCGCTGCGGCGCGGCGAACACCCGAAGCTCTGGCGGAAATTGCGCGGGCCTATGACTATCTCGAAAATCTTACTACGGATGATGCTGAGGTCGAAGCGCGCGCAGATTTTGATTTCCATCTGGCCATTGCAAAAGCGACGCGAAATCCTCATTTCCCGCAGTTTCTTGAGGCGGTCACGGGGGAGATCAGCTTCGATCTTGTGCTCAAACACCGCCAATCTTCAGGCGCCTACCAAACCTATCTCAAGAAGATCAACAAGGAGCACGCGGCCATTCTAGCGGCAATAACCCAGGGAGATGTGAAAGGTGCAAAGAATGCACTGGCGCAACATCTCGAAGAAAGCCTTGTTCGGTATCGGGCCATGCTTGAAGAACCGTTGCCCGCTGAGATCGTCGATTGAAGGGCGCGCCGACGACACTCCCGGCAGCTTCGGCGCCCATTTTCCGCCGATTCCTCGAATTATATATCGACGCCTTTTGCGACCCTACCGCAGATTCCAAGGCCAATCGTATCGCTTGGGTCGGATTGAGATAAACCGTTATTTAACCGGTTTTCGCGCCATAAAACCGTCGATGATTGGTAGCGGCGCGTGCGCATCGCCTCGATGGCGGTCGCAATGATGCGGCCGCCCTACTGCATAATTCCTTAAATCGGAATCGATTTGAGGATAAAATTATGCAGCAGATCAAAGTGTTACAGCGTCCTTTGCGCGTCATGTTTGACGCGCGGCGCTGTAAGCGGATGAAGACTTATCTGACCTTTGCCAACCCCTGTTCACGGATCTGGCTGAGGCTCATTTTTGGTGTCAATGCCTCTGGGTCAATGCGAATTTCTATCAGCGCCGGCTTTCCGGATCGTTCGGCCCGCTCAAATGCTGATGCGAACTGGGCAGTGTTTTCGACAATTTCACCATGAAGGCCGTAGGCCCGTGCGAGAGCCGCAAAATCTGGATTGGTGAGTTCCGTCCCGGACACCCGGCCTGGATAAGTCCGCTCCTGGTGCATGCGGATCGTGCCATACATGCCGTTGTTGATCACCAGAAAGATGACACGCGCGTCATATTGCATAGCGGTCGCCAGTTCCTGGCCGTTCATCAGAAAGCAGCCATCGCCGGCGAAGGCAACGACTGTGCGCTTGCGGTCGGTAAGCTTCGCGGCGACCGCTGCCGGCACGCCATAACCCATGGAGCCGTTGGTTGGGCCGAGCTGAGTGCGGAACATGCGGTATTGATAGAAGCGATGCGCCCAAGCGGAGTAATTTCCGGCGCCGGTTGTCAGGATAGCGTCTGGGCCGAGGTGCCCCCGCAGCCACGTCATGATGTCGCCCATCTGAACCGCGCCCGGCGTCTGGGGATGGATCAGATTTTCGCTGTAGTCAGAATTTGCCTGCTTGGTCCAAGCGGCCCATCTTGGATTTGCGATGGGGGCAAGCCCTTTCACTTGACCTGCAAAGGCAGTGACGCTGGCGTTGATCGGCAGCGTCGCGTGATAAACGCGGCCGAGTTCCTCGGCGCCCGCGTGGACATGCACGAGTGTCTGCTTCGGTACGGGGATGTCGATGAGGCTGTAACCACCCGTCGTCATTTCCCCGAGCCGTGCTCCAACGACAATCAACAGATCCGAATTCTGGATGTGCTGGATGAGCTTTGGTCCTGCTGCGAGGCCGAGATCGCCTGCATAGTTCGAATGGGTATTGTCGAAGAGATCCTGGCAGCGGAAGGAGGCGGCGACCGGAAGCGACATGGCTTCGCTAAAAGCGCGAATATCGTCCACTGCTTGCGACGACCATGTGCCTCCGCCCAGAATCATCATCGGTCGCTCGGCGTGCTCGAGGCGATCCCTCAGTTCCACAAGGTGCTCTTCGCCGGCGTGCATCTCCACCTTCTTGTAGGCCGGAACGTCGGGCACATCGACCTGATCGGTCAACATGTCTTCCGGCAGCGCCACCACCACCGGTCCCGGACGGCCATTGACGGCGCGATGGAAAGCCTGGCTGATCAGTTCGGGTATGCGGGACGCCTCGTCGATCTGGACGACCCACTTGGCCATCTGGCCAAACATGCGACGGTAGTCGACTTCCTGGAAGGCTTCACGCTCGACCTGGTCACGTGCGACCTGACCGATGAACAGGATCATCGGTGTCGAATCCTGGAACGCCGTATGTACGCCAACGGATGCGTTCGTCGCACCGGGGCCACGCGTCACGAAGCAGATACCGGGCTTGCCCGTCATCTTTCCATAGGCTTCCGCCATATAGGCCGCACCGCCCTCTTGACGACACACGATTAGCTCGATGTCATCCTTCGCATCATGCAGCGCGTCGAGAGCGGCGAGATAGCTTTCGCCCGGAACGCAGAATGCGCGTTCGACACCGTGGATACGCAATGCGTCAATCAGTACCTGGCCGCCGTTACGGCCGTTGGAACCGTGTGTCATGTGTCCGCCCCCAATTTCGTTGCAGTTTCAAATGACCGAGTCTTCGAGGAACGGTCTGTTTGCGATGACGCGCTCATACCCAAACGGCGTGAGGTCCAACGTGCGGAAGCCGCCATAGGTGACGAGCTCGCTGAGCGCTCGGCCCATTGCCGGGGATTGCTGGAGGCCATGGCCGCTGAAGCCATTGGCGAACAGGAAGTTGCCGACTTCAGGATGCGGGCCGAGAACGACATTGTGATCGAGAGTGCAGAAATCGTAGTGGCCGGCCCAAGCGTTGGCCACCTTGAGAGCTTCGAAGGCTGGCACGCGCTCGGCCAGCACGGGCCAGATCTCTTCTTCGAATTCGTCATGCATGATGTCAAAATCATCGGGATCCACTGCCGGGTCATTCTTCGGGTAGGTTCCCATGAGATAAAACTGGCCTTCGGGCCGAAAGAAAACGCCGCTGGGATCGATCGTCAAAGGGACGATACCTTCGAGTGGGGTTTGGCAGGAGACGACGAACAGGCTGCGCCGGCGCGGCTCCACCGGGACATCGAGACCTGCCATCCGGGCGACGCGCGCGCCCCGAGTACCGGCGGCATTGATGAAGGTGCCACAGGAAATAGTCTGTCCGGCTTTGGTGGTAACGGAAACGATCCGGTCGTTTTCCCGATCGAGGCCAATGACTTCGTCCTCGATATACTCGGCACCGAGCGAACGGGCCTTCTTGCGGAACCCCTGCATCAGGCCGGTGTTGTCGAACCAGCCTTCCCCTCTTTCACCGTAGCTCCCAAGTGTCAGGCCGTTGGTGTTCAGCCAAGGAAAACGATGCTTCAGTTCGTCAGGCTCGACGAGCGAGATCTCTGCACCACAGGAGGTCTGGGTGATGTGGTTCCGCTTTAAAACCTCGCGCCCTGCTGCATCTCCAGCAAGGAAAAGATATCCGTTCTCCTTGAAACCCAGTTCGACCTTCTCGCCTTCGACGCTGACATACTTCTCGAAGTCACGGATGAAATCCGAACCGAACTGAGAAATCTTGACATTTATGGCGTTGGAGAACTGATGCCGGATCGAGCTGGAGGACAGCGCGGTTGCCGAACGAGCATAACTCCAGTCCCGTTCGATAACCAGAATCGACCCTTTAAAGTCCGGGTTTGCTGCGAGAAAATATGCGGCTGCGCTGCCGATGACAGCGCCACCGACGATGACGACATCATATGCGGTTTTCGAGGCTGGCATAACGGAACCTATTTGTCCTGTTGATCTTCAAAATGGCCGGCAGCGGCAAAGCTCCCGCCCTGATAGCGCACTGCCGGATCGTTCGGGTCGCCCTGTGTCGTCGCCGCGACAACCTTGTCGCGATAGACATCGGCGCTATCCTGCGGTTTGTAACCAAGGACGGCGGCTGTTCGATTGTCCCAAAACGCTTCGCTGTTGTTGGACATGCCATAGGCAACCATGAAGCCGACACGGGGCGCCGAGAGGCTTTTCTCGACGAGCTGTCGGCAATCGCGGTACGACAGCCACGTGATCAGATGACGCCGGTCCGTCGGCTCAGGAAAGCTCGAACCGATACGCAGGCTGACGGTCTCGATGCCGAATTTGTCGAAATAGTATCGCGCAAGATTTTCCGCGAAGGTCTTGGATACGCCGTACAGACTGTCCGGCCGCGTCGGAACGTTGCCATCGATCGTCTGCGTGCGTTCGTAAAAGCCGATCGCATGGACCGAACTGGCGTAGACGATGCGCTTGACGCCGTGCTGCCGTGCAGCCTCATAAATATTGTAGCTCCCCACAATATTGGCGTTCAGGATGGTTTCCCACGAACCCTCAAGCGCTTGTCCGCCCATATGAATGATTGCATCGCAGCCTTTCACTGCAACTGAGACTGCATCGAAGTCTGCAAGATCGGCAGGCGCGTCTTCCTCATGTGCGGCGAGGTTCTCGCAGGCTTCGCGAGCCGACAGGCGAACGATCTTGCCGAGCCTTGTGCCCGATTTGCGCAACTCCGTGCCGAGTGCCCCGGCTGCGCCAGTGAGCAAAGTACGTTGGTAATCAGTCATGGCATTTCCCCGAAGCTCAAATTAGCGGAGTGCGGCGAGAGCTGTTCCAATACGCTCGATTGCGATGGACAGGTTCTCGCGCGAGGTTGCGAAGGACAGGCGGATATACGGCTCTATCCCGAAGGCAGCACCCGGAACCGTCGCAACCTTGCCTTCCGAAAGAAGGTAGGCGGCTAGGTCGGTGTCGTTTGAGATGCGCGTGCCGCTCGCCGTGCTGCGGCCGATATAGGGTTCGCATTTCGGGAAGAGATAGAATGCACCTTCCGGCGCCCGGACTTCAAGGCCGGGTATCGCCGAGAACCCGCGTGCCACCAACTCGCCACGCGCCTTGTACTCCAGGACGGCAGTCGACACGAACTCCTGCGGGCCATTGAGCGCTGCTGCCGCGGCGATCTGGGAGATCGACGAGGGACACGTCGTGCTTTGCGACTGCATCTTGTTCAGCACTTTCGTCAGGCTCTTAGGCCCTGCGGCATAACCGAGCCGCCATCCCGTCATCGCATAGGCTTTCGAAACGCCATTGATGATCAGCGTGCGATCCCGCAACTGCGGGCAGGCGATTGCAAAGGATGTAAATGGCACATTGCCGCAAACGATATGCTCGTAGATTTCATCCGACATGACGGAAACCTGTGGATGGCGATCCAGCACGGCACCGAGCGCTGCGAGTTCAGCTTGCGTATAAATCGCGCCAGTCGGATTGGACGGCGAATTGAACAGGAACCAGCGCGTTTTTTCGGTGATTGCCTGTTCGAGACGTTCGGGCGTGAGCTTGAAATCGTTTTCCACGCCGCAAGCGACGATCTTCGGTGTGCCACCATGCAGGATGACAATATCGGTGTAAGACACCCAATAAGGTGCCGGGACAAGGACCTCGTCGCCCGGTTCGAGGGTCCCGAGAAAGGCGTTGAACAGGATTTGCTTAGCGCCATTGCCGATGGAAATTTCGTCCATCGCGTAATCGAGCCCGTTCTCGCGCTTGAATTTCGCAACGATGGCAGAGCGAAGCTCCTCCATTCCATCCGGGCTCGTGTAACGGGTTTTACCGGTGCGCATGGCGGTAATCGCAGCCTCGACGATGAAGTCGGGCGTGTCGAAATCAGGTTCGCCGAGAGAGAGATCAACGACATGCTCCCCCTTTGCCCGCATTGACTTCGCCGCCATGGAAACTGCCATAGAAGGCGACGACTTGATGCTGCGAGCACGGTTGCTCTCGAAATTCATGATATTCATGGTGCTGCCTCCTACTTCTTACTGCTGTCGGCCGTAGTCGGCCGCAGCCTGACTTTCGGAGATGTATCCGTGACGGATATCGTCATTGACAGACCCTCCTGGACGCTTCGACGGATCGCCATAGCCACCGCCACCTGGAAGCTGCAGTATGAGTTTCTTTCCTTCCGGAACGAACTGCAGGCCCTTTCCGCGCAACGTTGTGCCATCGTCGAGCGAGACGGAACCGGCGGCTCCATCATGGCCACCTTCGCGGCCGCGGGCTGGATGTCCGAGCCGATCGAACATGGCTGAAAAGCGAAACATGTAACCTTCGGCCGCAGCGATTTCGATTGTCTGCCCAAGGCCACCTCGTTGCTCGCCCGCGCCGCCCGAGCCTTCCCGTAGTTCCTTGCGCCAGACGATGACTGGGCCAACATTTTCCGTTGCTTCAATCGGCATGGTATGAACACCACTCGGGAATGCGGTTGCGCTGAGCCCATCAAGTGCCGGCCGAGCGCCGGTTCCGCCGGAGTTGAACATGAGAATTTCGGCGCCCTTGCCGCCAATCTGATCGCTGACCGGACGCACGCTCATGTGAAGGTTCCAGAGCGCGCTTGCGCCTTCCGCCGGCACCTTGCCGGGCAGTGCTTGATGAAGCGCGCCGAGAACGAGATCCGGCACGAAATGACCGAGAACATGACGCACGGCGACCGGGGCTGGGCGCTTCGCGTTGAGAATGCAGCCTTCGGGCGCAACCACGTCGAACGGAGCGAGCGAGGCGGCATTGTTCGGGATCTCGGCTGCAACGATGCATTTGATGCCGTAGCACGCATACGCCTTTGCATAGACCAGTGGCACGTTAATCCCGAACTTGCTCATTCCAGATGTGCCATCGAAGTCCACCAGAACGCCCTCGGGGCCAATGGTGAGCTTGGCCGCCAGGGTGACGGGTTCATCATAGCCGTCAAGGTCGAGGCTATAGAACCAACTCCCATGTGGCAGGTTGCGAAGGCGTTCCAGCGTCGCGTCGCGGCTATGCTTAAGGATGAAGGTGCCGATCATATCGAGGTCATCGAGATTGAATTCCGTCAACATATCGATCAGACGGCGGTGCCCGGTCTCGTTGCATGCGGCCAGCGCGTAGAAGTCGCCGACAACCTTGTCGCTTTCACGCACATTGTTGCGCACGATGTTGAGCAGCGTGCGGTCCACCTGGCCGCGCTCGAAGAACTTCATGATCGGAATGAACAGGCCTTCCTCATAGACTTCCCGCGCATCGGGACCAAAACCGCGGCCGCCGATATCGACGACATGGGCAGTCGAGGCGAAGTAGCCGACGAGCTTGCCGTGATGGAAGGAAGGCGTGACGATGGTAATATCATGAAGGTGCCCGGTTCCCTTCCAGGGATCGTTGGTGATGTAGACATCACCTTCAAAAACGCTTTCCGGCCCGATATCGTTGATGAAATGAGCAACGGATTCAGCCATCGCGTTGACGTGGCCCGGCGTGCCGGTCACCGCCTGCGCCAGCATTCGCCCTTGCAGGTCGAAAATGCCTGCCGAAAGGTCGCCAGCCTCGCGCACGCTGGTTGAAAAAGCCGTGCGAATAAGGGTTTGGGCCTGCTCCTCGACGACGGAGATCAGGCGGTTCCACATAACCTGCATGTGGATGTCGATCAGGGGTTCGCTCATTGTCGTGGCCCTTTCAACGGCGGGTGATGAGAAGGCAACCATCAGTCTGGACGGTCGCTGCAAAGGACGAAGTAAGAACGGTGGAAGTCTCGCGCTCGACAATCACCGCGGGCCCATTGACGATGTCGCCGGGTGACAATCCTTCGCGCTCATGGATACCTGCATCCAGAAATGATCTGCTGCCCGCATCGAAAAGGCGTCGGCGTGTTCGGGGCTCCATTGTGCGCCGTCCTTCAACCTCGGCGACGCGCGCGACATCCGGGAGTGGCGAGCTGGCTTTCACCGACCAACTGACGATTTCGATTTCGAGACCGTCGATCGCCCGGCCAAAGAACCGCTCGTATTCTGCGAGAAACAGATCACGGATATGCCCGGCACTGGTCTCATCGAAACCGTTGAATGGAAGTGCGACGGGAATATCCCACCCTTGTCCGGCGTATCGCATAAAGACGATCCGATCGATGATCGGGCTACCCGCATCAAGGCCCCCGGAGACGAAGCTCAAAGCCTCATCCTGCATCGCGATCATGAGCCGATTTGCGCCGGCCGTATCGAAATTTGAGAGGTTGAACACCGCGCTACGTACGGATTCGTACCCGAATGGTGCCCGGAGAAAGCCTATCGCGGAGCCGACGCCTGCACCAGGCGGAACCAGGAAGGTGGAGATTCCCATCTTTTCGCAGAGACGCGCGGCATGAAGCGGGCCGGCGCCACCGAAGGTTATCATCGTAAAGTCTGATATGTTCTTCCCGTTTTCGACCGTGTGGACACGGCCTGCATTGGCCATGTTTTCATCGACCATCTCGCACGTCCCATAGGCGGCGCCATCGGCATCCAGTTTAAGGTTTGCTCCGATCTCGCGCTCCATGGCGTTACGCGCGGCTGCGATCGAAAGCGGGATCGCACCCCCGGCAAAATTGTCCGGATCAAGCTTGCCCAGAATAAGGTCTGCGTCGGTTACGGTCGGATTTCTCCCACCGCGTTGATAACAAGCAGGACCGGGTTCGGACGCTGCGCTGTGCGGACCAACCCGGATCTGCCGCATCGCATCGATGCCGGCAATTGAACCGCCACCAGCTCCGATCTCGACCATTTCGACGACCGGAATGGAGATAGGCATGCCGCTTCCCTTTCGGAAGCGATAAGTACGAGCCACCTCGAACGTCTTTGCGGTCTTGGGAACCTGGTTCTCGATCAGGCAGATCTTTGCAGTGGTTCCGCCCATGTCGAACGAGAGCACAGTGTCGAGACCGTAACGCCGCGCGATGTCGGCCGCGAAGATCGCGCCGCCAGCGGGGCCGGATTCGACCAGCCGAACCGGAAATTCCGATGCACTCTCGACTGAAACAATGCCACCGCCTGAATGGATCATGTAGACCGGGCAGCCGACTCCAATCTCCTTTAGCGAGATCACAAGCCGGTCGAGATAAGATTTGATTGCCGGCTTCACATAGGCGTTTGCACAGACCGTGTTGAAGCGCTCGAATTCGCGCATCTGTGGCGACACTTCAGATGAAATCGAAACGGAAAGATGGGGCAGACGGGACAGCAGTGCCTCGCGTACCTGCACTTCGTGTGCGCCATTGACATAGGCATGAATGAAACCGATCGCCACGCTCTCGTAGTCGCCTGCTGCAATTGTGTCGATCAGCGGGGCGAGTGAGCTCGTGTCCAACGGCAGCAGCGTCTTGCCGGAGGCGTCAATCCGCTCCCGGACGGTGAAGCGATCCACGCGCCCGATGAGCGCTGGTGGAAGCACGATGTTGAGGTCGTACTGCTCGAACCGGTTTTCGGTCCGCATCTCCAGGACATCACGAAATCCTTCCGTCGTGACGAACGCAGTCTTTGCGCCACGGCGCTCGATAAGGGCGTTCGTCGCGAGCGTGGTGCCGTGGATCAGAATATCGATGTCAGAGAGTTTGATGCCTGCCATCTCGGCTACGGACTTTACGCCCGTGAGGATGGCCCGCTCTGGCGCGGTATAGTCCGTAAGCACCTTGGTAGAATGGAGTGCTCCATCGAGATCAAGTGCAATGTCTGTAAACGTTCCACCGATGTCGACGCCGACGCGGCAGTTCCGAGGTGCGCTCGCCACCATTTCGTTCCCCACTTTTTGTTCCGCTGCATTTTGTATCCGTTTTTCCTGCGTTTCCCAGCGATTGCCGCGGCCCTGCGCAAGAGAGGGAGAAATATTTCCGCTTGACGTATATTACATATATCACTTAACATATAAGTGTCAACATGAGGGTGCTCGTTTCATTGCGGTGAGCGAGAGCGATTAGGAGGCAAAGAACTCCGGCTCGGAGCGACAAATCCGGCCGATCCTGCCGCCCAAAGAAAACGACCACGGGCAAACTCGTGGCGGAAAATCTGCCAGCGTTGCACGGCATCTTCTCGCCTGATCATTACGGAGGGCATCCACGACAGGTTCGTGGCGGCGCTCACCGAAAAGCTGAAGACACTTGTGGTCGATGATGCACTGAAGGCCGGCACGCATATCGGCCCGGTGGTTGATGCGGGACAGTTGAAGCAGGACACCGACTATATCGCGATTGGCCAGTCGGAAGGTGCCAAACTTGCATTCGGCGGCGAGACCATCTCGCGCGACAATCCGGGTTTCTTCCTGCAGCCGACGCTGTTTACCGAAGCGACCAACCAGATGCGCATCTGTCGCGAGGAGATCTTCGGGCCTGTCGCAAGTGTCATCCGCGTGAAGAACTACGAGGAGGCGCTGGCTACGGCCAACGATACCCCGTTTGGCTTGTCGGCAGGGATTGCAACCACGAGCCTTAAGCACGCGACGCATTTCAAACGCAATTCGGAAGCGGGCATGGTGATGGTCAATCTGCCAACGGCCGGCGTCGATTTCCATGTGCCGTTCGGTGGCCGCAAGGCCTCCTCATTCGGTCCACGCGAACAGGGCAGATATGCGAGCGAGTTCTTCACCGTCGTCAAGACGGCCTACACCTCGGCCTGAAAAGAGAAGAGAGACATTGCGATGAAAGTTCTGGTCACCGTCAAACGGGTCGTCGACTACAACGTGAAGATCCGCGTCAAGCCGGATGGTTCCGGTGTCGAGCTTGCCAATGTGAAGATGTCGATGAACCCGTTCGACGAGATCTCGGTCGAAGAGGCGCTCAGGCTGAAGGAAGCCGGCAAGGCCTCGGAAGTGGTCGTCGTCTCCGTCGGTCCGGCCAAGGCCGAGGAAACGCTGCGCACGGCGCTGGCGATGGGCGCCGACCGGGCGATCCTGGTCGAGACCGACGACCAGGCGGCCGGGCGCTGGGTTCGTCGGAGAAATTCCAGCAGGTCATCCTGCCGGTCGCCGACAAGCTCGGTGCCGCCGTCGGTGCAAGCCGCGCTGCCGTCGATGCCGGCTACGCCCCGAACGACTGGCAGGTCGGCCAGACCGGCAAGGTCGTCGCGCCGCAGCTCTACATCGCGGTCGGCATCTCCGGCGCCATCCAGCACCTAGCCGGCATGAAGGACTCGAAAGTCATCGTCGCCATCAACAAGGACGAGGAAGCGCCGATCTTCCAGGTCGCCGACTACGGCCTCGTCGGCGATCTGTTCGATATCCTGCCGGAGCTACAGACGGCAATTTGAAAAAAAAGGTAGCGGGAGTAATTGCCGCCGGCCTGCAATATGCTCTCAGGCCTTGCCGTAGCGCAGGGCGAGCACCGAGAGTGCGGCGAAGACCATGATGACGCCGTAGGGGACCTTGCGCATTGTGCGGATTTCCTCGATGCGCATGAAAATGGACATGTGCGCCAGTTGCAGCGGCATCGGCAATCGCAATGCCAGCAAGGCGAGGACACCGCCAATCAGGAGAAAGATGGCGAAGGGCAGCATGCTGTGCCAGCCGATGAAAAGACCGATCGGCAGGAAAAGCTTGGCATCGCCGGCGCCGAAGAGGCCGAAGGTCCAGAGGCCGACGCCAAGGGCAAAGAGCAGCAGGCCGGCCGCGGCATCGCCGCCGATCCCAATGGAGGAGAAGAGTGCCGCACCGATATCATCAGTCGTCAGCAATCCTGCCAGGGCACGCAGGCAATAGAGGGCGAGAAGGGCGAGGATGGCACCATTCGGTATTTTCCAGCTGCGGAAATCGCTCCAGGCCGCATAGAGGAAAAGTAATACTGAAATCGCAGTAATAATGTTGATTGTTTGTGTCATATTTCCTATCCATCTGTTCAAAATGACGGATTGTCGTAAAATCAAGAAGATACGGAATCGAGGCTAAGTCTTTTGGGGTAGATGAAAGTCAATAAATACTACCGCCTGTCATGCTTGTACAGCACATGGACAGGCCAAACCTCCCTTCTCTCCGATCGGAAGTTAACCATAAAATATAGAAGTTGAAAATTGGTATATTTTAGTAGTTGACGATATAATAATTAAGGGATTATTAATTATAGCAGTCGGAGAGGTGGTCTCGATGACATGGCGGGCCGGAGGACATTGCGGGCGCGCCAAATATTGTCAAATATTTTGGAGGTAATTCTCGATGAAAGCACTTTTGTCTGCAGTACGCGCTTTCGCGCGGGAAGAAGATGGCGTGGCACTGACCGAATATCTGATCCTTCTTGCCTTGCTCGTCGGTGGCGTTATCGTCGCGGTGACTTTGGCCGGCGAAAATCTGGGCAAAGTCTGGACTGCCTGGGCAGGCTGGTTCACGACGGCACTGGCAATCCCCGCCTGATATTATTGTTCATAAAAAGGGAGAGGGGATTTTTGTTAACCCCTCTCCCTTAAAATAGATTTTAGAAACGGACGTATTTCTGTCCATTGTTGCGAGTACCGGCGATGCGTTTCTCAACGATCCTCAGTCTTGTTTTTTCCATTATACTTGCCGGCACCGCGGTGTTTGCGATGCGCAGTTATCTCGCCGACCAGCAGGCGCGGCTTGTGGCCAGTGGCGATACGAAGGGGCAGGAGAAAATTCTCATTGTCGCGGCTAAGGAGATGCGCTTCGGCGACCCGGTGCGCCCCGAAAGTCTTAAGGCCATTCCCTGGCCCGCGGCGGAACTGCCGGACGGCTCGTTCGACAGCATCGAGGCGGTGGTCGGCGACGTCGACAAGCCGCGCTACGCCATGGCGGCGATCGATCCCGGCGAGCCTGTGCTCGCCTCGAAGATCACGGGTGCCGGCGAGCGGGCGACATTGTCGGCGGCGCTTGACCAGGGCATGAAGGCCGTCTCGATCCGCGTCAACGACGTTCTCGGCGTTGCGGGCTTCGTGCGCCCCTCGGACCGCGTCGACGTGCTGCTCACCCGCGTCATTCAAAACCGGCAGGACAACAGCGAGCAGACCTATGTCGATGTGCTTCTCCAGGGCGTGAAGGTGCTGGCGGTGGACCAGACCGCGGATGAGCGCAAGGACGAGCCCTCTGTCGTCAAGACGGTGACTTTCGAAGTCACGACCGAAGAGGCACAGCGCCTGACGTTGGGCGCCAATATCGGCACCCTGTCGCTTACCCTGCGCAATATCGCGTCTGCCTCTGCCGAACAGACGCGGCCGATTACCGTTGCGGACCTCGGCGGGGGGCCGATCGCGACCGAACTTAGCGAGGGGCTTGCGAAAAAGTCGGACGATGGTCGATTCGACGTCATCGAACGGCTGGTTCGAAAGGTCGGGGATGACCTGGGGGGCAGGCTAAACTCGGTCGAAAACCAGATGAAGACGCCTTTGCGGGAAAAACAAGTACAGATTGTTGAACGCGAAGTATTGCCGATTGAGCCAAAGTGGGCGACGGTAGGCGTCTGGAACACGACGAAGCGCGAGGAGCACCGAGTCGGCCTGATCCAGTGACTTTGAAATGCGGCATGCCCGCATGCGCAGCAGCCGAGCGAGAGAGGGGCTTAAGCGGAATGATGAGGGGAAGCATGAAGGGGGTGGCGGGAGCCAGAACCCTCGCGGCGGTGACCGCGGTAATTTTTGCCTATAGCTGCTGGGGCCCTGGCCTCGCCGGCCGGGCCGACGCCCAGGAGAAGTTCATCAGCCTTGCCGGCTCCGTGCAGCAGGTGACGATCCCTCCGAACGATACCTTGACGATCAAGACCGGCAAACCCTTTGGCGATCTGGTGATCGGCAGCGCCGAGCTGATCGATGTGGTGCCGCTTTCCGACAAGTCGCTGTTCATTCGCGGCAAGAAGAACGGCGCCACCAACATCTCGGTCTATGGCGACGACAAGTCGCTTCTCGGCGTCATCGATATCCGTGTTGCCAGCGATTTCACTGAAGTCGCCTCCGCCATTCGCTCCACCGCACCGTCTTCGCAGGTCAGGGTCATCAACTCCAACGACCGCATTCGCCTGACAGGCATGGTGCGCGACGCCGTCGAACTGCAGCGGGTGATGGAGATCGCCCAGTCCTATTCCGATCAGCCGGTCCTAAACCAGCTGCGGGTCGCCGATTCGCAGCAGGTCATGCTGGAGGTTCGGGTGATCGAGGCCTCGCGGTCGACCGGCCGCGACCTCGGTATCGGCTTTTCCGGGCAGGGCAATAACGGCATCGGCAAGGCAACGACGAGCCAGGGGATCGGGACCAACGACGACGACCAACTCGTGCGCACGCTCGGAGACGCCTCGGGCGTTGCAACCGGCCTGCAGCCATTCGGCCAGCTGATTGCCAAGGTGCTGGAAATTTCCGGCGGCAATATCGACATCGTCATCAATGCGCTGGAACAGAAGGGGCTGGTGCGCCGGTTGGCGCAGCCAAACCTGATCGCCATGAGCGGCGAGACCGCGAGCTTCCACGCCGGCGGCGAAGTGCCGATCCAGACGACGACGAACAACGGCGCGACAGTTGCGACGCAGACCGACTATCGGCCGTACGGTGTGCGGCTGACATTCACGCCGGTCGTGCTCGACGGCGGGCTGATCAACCTGAAGATCGAACCGGAAGTCTCCGAACTCGATACGTCCGTCAGCGTCAACGGCAATCCCGGCTTCATTTCGCGCGCGGCGAAGACGACGGTCGCGCTGCGCGACGGCCAGAGCTTTGCCATGGCGGGTCTGCTGCAGTCGATCAATTCCAAGGACATCCAGCAATTGCCAGGACTGGGAAAGCTTCCGATCCTCGGGGCGCTGTTCCGCTCGACCAGCTTTGCGAAAAAGGAATCTGATCTCGTCATCGTCGTCACGCCGCATATCGTGCGGCCGTCAGCGCCCGGCGAGGATCTCTACAGTCCGCTCGACCAGACGCGTTCGTCGAACGATGTCGAGCTCTTCGCGCTTGGCATACTGGAGGTCGACAAGGATATGCTGCGCCGCTTTCGCAACGGCGAAGGCGTGAAAGGACCCTATGGTCACCGTCTCGATCTCGAAGTGGGAGGCACCCTTGCTGTTGTCAAGAAATAAGCGCGTCCTGCTGGTCCTTGCGGCCGTGAGCCTTGTCTCGGGCTGTGCCGACTACATGAATCATCGCGATTCGATCACGTTTGGATTGGGCAATGCGGTGGAGGCCAACAAGGGCATCCACATACAGGATCCTTTCCCGCAGGTGGCGCAGAACACCCGCATCATCAGCGACGGCAAGACCGTCCACCGGGTCATGCGCGACTACCAGGGGGGCGGGCAGAGCGCCGCGACACCGGCAACGGCGGTGGTCCTGCCGGTGACCACGATGGGGACAAACGGAGCGCCGCCGTACGGGCAGTAACGAGCTGCCAGCGACGAACGGGAATTGACGGGCGGAATTAGGAAGCGGCGGAAAGGAATGCAGTAAACGCAACACGTCACGGCGAAAGAGGCGCCGCGATGGGGGGATATGCCAATGTTGTTGAGTACGGCTATCAGGCGGTTCTGGAATGATCATCGTGGATACGTCATCGCTTTGACGCTGATATCCATGCCGATGCTGCTGGGCTTTTCGCTGCTCGTGATCGATGTCGGGCGCAGCGGCAATCTTCATACCGACCTTCAAAACGCCGTCGACGCGATGGCGCTCACTGGCGCCCGCGAGCTCGACGGGCGCGACGACGCCATCGCCCGGGCCGAGGCGGCGATCGAGAAGCTCGCCAATACCGCTGCGTTTGGCGGCGGCGGGGCGGGAATGTCGCTCGGCTCCAGCCTCACGGTGACCTACGACGCCGGTGACGACGCTGCAAGCACGGTCACCGTTACGTTTCTCAAGGCCATTCCGGATAACGACGACGATCCCATCGCCGGATCGATGGTGACGACGGACAGCAACGAAGCAGCCTATGCCTGGGTCGCAGCCAAAGAGCAGGCGATGCAAACCATCTTCCCGCTGCCGGTCGGATTCACGCGGGGCACGATCAATGTTTCCGCCGATGCGGTTGCTGTCTATCGGGCAAGCGCCTGCGACGTCACGCCGATCTATATCTGCAATCCGTTCGAAAATCCGGCTGGGGGCGACGCGCAGGCCGCCGCCGACGAGTTTCACCAGAAGTTTGCCGCTGGGGACCTCTACGGCCTGCAGATTGAGCTGCGCAACAGCGGCAGTTACGAACCTGGTCCCGGCAATTTTGGCTTCCTGAGAACCAGCGGCAATGGTGCGAATGTGTTGGCCGCGGCGCTCGGCTCCGGCAGCCCGGGCGTTTGCTACAAGCAGGACGATCTCGATACGGAGCCCGGTGCCATCGTCGGACCGGTCGAACACGGATTGAACACCCGGTTCGGGCTTTACGGCGGTTCGTTCAACAAGGAAAATGGCGATCCTCGGTTCAGGCCCGCCAACAATGTGCGCATGGCACAGCAGCAGTCCGGTAAGAGCTGCACGACCTATTCTCCCGAACAGGAGGCCTATAACGCCGTCCCGCTCGGCTACGGCGCGACCATGCAGGACATTCCAGGCGGAGGCGGAAAGATAGCGACCGCGAACAACTGGAACCTGGACATGTATTGGGACATCACGCACTCCGGCCAGAATCCGAGCCCGCTGAAATCCAACCCAAGCTACACGCCGCCAGTAGCGCCGGCGGGCACGATCAGTAGCTATTCTTCGAGCTATCCGGGGGGCTCGACACCATCGGGCGTCAACCCGTCGGCTTATGATGTCTATAACTACGAACTGGGCAATGCCAACCTCTTGGCCAACACGGCACCGAGCGGCGAAACGGGCATTCCCCAATGCCACAAAAACTATGGCCTCGCCGACTACCCGGACAGCGTCTACGGCGACCGGCGGGAGATATTCGCGGCGATCGTGAACTGTGTCGATCAGGATCCGCAGGGACAGGACAATATCGAAGCACTGGCCTTCGCGCGGATGTTTCTGGTCAAGCCGGCCTATTCCTCCGGTGACGATCGCTATATGACGCTCGAAACCATCGACATCACGGGGCAGGGCGGCCGTGGCACGCTGGATGAATTCCTGCGGGAAGAAGCGGAGCTGGTCAGATGATGGCGCTGCGAAACTTCATTCTCCATCGGCTCTGTTTCGGCTTCTGGCAGAGGCAAGAGGGCGCCGTGCTTGCCGAGGCGCTGCTGGCCGTGCCCTTCGTGACGCTGTTCGCAGCCGGCATCCTCGAATTCGGCAATATCTTCTGGGAGCGAATGCAGATCGACGCGGGTCTGAGGGACGCCGGGCGCTATCTGTCGCGCTGCAGGCCGACCTCGCCGACCTACACGTCAAGCTGTTCGACGGCGACCGCGAAACTGATCGCTTTCTATGGAACCCAGAGCCCGGCCGAGGGTGCGGCATTGCGCGTGCCAGGCTGGGGACCCAATCTTGCCGATATCACCGTCACTCCGGTCGATGCCGACGGCACGATCACCGTGCAGACAGCACATCTCTATGAGACCTCTCCCCTGTTCGCCTGGCTCGGCGTCGATGCGATCACCCTCAATTCCGCGCATGAAGAGAGGTACATGGGATGGTAGATCTTCGCGCGCCCTTTTCCTTCTGGCGGGACGATCGCGGCGTGTCCCTGGCCGAAGGGCTGATCACGATCCCGATCGTGCTCCTGGTCTTCGCCGCCTTCGTCGAGTTCGGCTATGCCATGTCGCAGTGGAACCAGACGGTGAAGGCGCTGCAATATGGCGCGCGTCTTGCGGCCGTATCCGATCCACTGGTGGACAGCGAGGATTTCGCCGACGCCTTCCCGACCGACGCCGACGATCCATTGAACAATGGGGACGCGACGCCGAATGATTCGACGATATCCCTGACTTGTGGACCAGCGCTCGCCAACTGCGATGCTGCTGCATTGACCCGGATTGTGGAGGGAAGCGACGGTGCCTGTGCGGCGGGCGATCCGCGGCCGGGCATTTGCGATCTCAACTGGCGCATCCAGCCGGAGAACCTAGTGGTTACCTATCAGCGCTCGGGGCTCGGCTATTGGGGCCGGCCGGACGGGCCGGTGCTGACCATGCGGCTGGAAGTCCGCGATATTACATTTGATCTTCCCGTTCTTGGCGGACTGCTTGGGCTCAATGACGTCGTCATTCCCGCCCACCCGGTGACGATCACCACCGAAGACCTGAAGACATGTTCAACCTGCTAAACCCTTAATATTGCGTGGTAAAGCGAGATGACAGCTCATATAAATTTTGTAGCATCCACTAAAATCCTTGTTCTTTCCGATGACGCGGCTGCTGCGAGTTTCATGCTCGATACGTTCGGTTCGCTTTCGCGCTACGACGTGCGCCATATGGCTCTGACGGCGCTCAGAGATGCAGGACGGATCGACGTGGCGCAGTTCAATCTGATCGTGCTGGATGTCGACGATGGGGAGATGCTGAGCCATCCGGAACTGTTTACCTTCCGCAACAGCCATCGAAATACTCCGTTGGTGGTCGTCTCCGAGGACCTGCGCGATGATATGTTGCGGCAGCTGTTCCGCTTGAACGGCAATGACTGGCTAAAAAAGCCGCTCGAACGCCGCTCGCTGATCGATATGATCTCGACCTACGCGCCGACCGCGGGGGCCAGCGAAAGCCGGGTCCACGCGGTCGTCTCTGCCGTTGGCGGCGCGGGCGCCAGTGTGATTGCTTCCTCACTCGCGCATGTGCTGGCCCAGCCGACGAAAAATTCCACGCCGCGCGTCGATCTGTTCGACATGGATTTTTCCTCCGGGTCGCTTGGCTACTATCTCAACCTTGTCAATGACTACGATCTGAAGCCCATCATGGCCAATCCGTCGCGTGTCGATCTCGAATTCATCGATCTCGTGCGCAAACGCCATCCGGGCGGTTTTTCTCTGCTGTCTTTCAAGCAACCGTCGGTGCTTTTGCTGCCCAAGGGCGCCGAACTCGTCTTGCGGATGCTGGATGTCGCGGCCTTCGAAAGCGATCACACGGTCCTCGATATCCCCTATTACAACACGCCATGGAAAGATGATGTGCTGGGATCTGCCAACAGTATCTGCATTGTCACCGAAATGACGATCCCCGCCCTTCACGAAGCCAAGGATCTGTTTCTCAATCTGGTGCGGTTGCGCGGCAATTCGGACCAGATCTTTATCGTCATCAATAAATACCGCACCAAGCTCTTCAGCCTTGGTGTGCGCCGCCAGCAGGTCGACAAGATCTTCAAGGATATCCGCGCGCATATCATTGCCGATGATTGGGATACGCTGAACGAGGCGGTGAACCGCGGCGTATTGCCGTTCGAAGTCAATGCGCGTTCGCGTTTCTGCGGCTCGGTCAGCAAGCTGGGAGCGCTCGTTAAATGAAGTGGCGCAACGGCAGCAACGGACCAGAGGCACAGCGTCGCAACGGGGCGTCGCTCCGCCGAATGATGCGGGCGATCGTGGTTGCGGCGTCTTTCTGGCTCGCAGCCGCTTCGACGCAAACTTTGGCGAGTGGGCTGGTGCCGCGAAACCTGGGGCCAACGACGGGCATCATGGTGACCACCGAGCAAAACTATCCGGCCGGCACGATCGTCATCGTCAGCAGGGACCGGACGCTCGATCTTGTCGTCGCCGGCAACCGTGCGATCCGCTACAGGATCGGCGTCGGTCGCGATGGCTTCCGCTGGAGCGGCGTCGTCAAGGTCGGTCACAAGGCCGAATGGCCGGACTGGCGGCCGCCGGCCGAGATGAAGGCGCGCGCACCGGACCTTCCCGAGCTTGTGCCCGCCGGCCCGTTCAATCCGCTCGGCGCCCGCGGGATCTATCTTTACCGGGGAAATGCCGACACGCTCTATCGCATTCATGGAACCAACGATCAGTCGACGGTCGGCGGATTCGCGTCCTCGGGATGTTTCCGCATGAGCAATGCCGACGTCATCGATCTCTATAGCCGGGTGAAAGTCGGAGCCACGGTGATTGTGAAATAGTCGAACAGGGGGGAAGCTGATGACAAACGGGTTCATCGGACGTTTTTACAAGCAGCGGCAGACGGAAAGCGAAGAGCATTCGGAGATTGCCGATCTCTCCACGAATGCGGCAGGGAAGGCGCCCCTGCCGCAACTGCAGGCGGTCGGCGGGCCTGTGACGGCCGGAGAGGAAACAGCGCTCGGCCGGGATATGGTGGCCGAGCGGGTCAACCTGCATCGCTATCTGTTGGACCGCATCAATCTCGGCATTCTTGACATGCTCGACAATGAAGAGATTGCCACCGAGATCCGGCCGTTGGTCAAGGATTATATCCGGCAGAACAATTTCCCGCTCAATGCCAAGGAAATCAACGATCTGATCCATGACATCACGGACGAGATGCTGGGGCTCGGGCCGATCGAGCCGCTGCTGACCGACGATACGATCGCCGATATTCTGATCAACGGTCACAACAGCGTCTATGTGGAGCGGGGTGGCAAGCTCGAGAGCACGGCCGTCCGTTTCAAGGATGAAGACCACCTGCTGCGCGTGATCAACAAGATCGTCTCCGCCGTCGGGCGCCGCGTCGATGAATCGACCCCCCTGGTCGATGCCCGCCTCAAGGATGGGTCGCGCGTCAACGTCGCCATCCGGCCGATCTCGGTCGACGGGCCGCTCGTTTCTATCCGCAAGTTCACGCGATCGCCACTGACGCTGGAGCGTCTGGTCGAATACGGCGCCATGGCCAACGCGATGCGCATCCTGCTGAGTGCTGCGGTCAAAGGCAAGGTGTCGATGATCATCTCGGGCGGCACCGGCTCGGGCAAAACGACGTTGCTCAATGCCCTGTCGTCGCAGATCTCCCCGAGGGAGCGTCTGATCACCATCGAAGACGCGGCCGAACTCCAACTGCAGCAGCCGCATGTCGGGCGGCTGGAAACCCGGCCGCCAACGCTTGACGGCCGCAACGAGATTCGTCAGCGCGAGCTCCTGAAGAATGCGCTGCGCATGCGTCCGGATCGCATCATCGTCGGCGAAGTGCGCGGCGAGGAGGCCTTCGACATGCTGCAGGCGATGAACACGGGTCACGAGGGATCGATGACGACCATTCATGCCAACACCCCGCGCGATGCCGTCGGCCGCCTCGAGCAGATGGTCGGCATGGCCGGCATGCCGATGTCCCAGCTCAGCGTCCGTTCACAGATCACGTCTGCGATCTCGCTCATCGTCCAGGTTCAGCGGCTCAGCGATGGCACGCGCAAGGTCGTCTCGATCTCCGAAATCACCGGCATGGAGGGCGAAGTCGTTCAGATGCAGGAGATTATGAAATTCAAGAAAACCGGCACAGGTGACGATGGCCGCATTCGCGGGGAATTCCGCGCTACTGGCCTTCGCCCCCGGTTCGTTGAAGAATTCGCGGAACTCGGCATCATCGTCCCGGCAGCGATCTTCGATCCCGGGACACCTTTGCAAACAGGGCGGGCTAGCTGATGTCTCTGACCCTGCTCCTTGTCTATGGCGCCGTCTTCATCGCGGCACTGATTTCCGCCGAAGCGCTGTTGCGCGGCTACTTCAGCACATCCGAACGCCACAGGGCGGTGAACCATCGTTTAAGCCTGCTTGATGAAAGCGTCGATCGTCGCAAGACCTACCGCGACATGCTGAAAGAGCGCGGTGTTGACGAAAACTGGCGATCGCTCCCGCTGATGCAGCGGCTCCGGCAGTTCTATACGCAGTCGGGGATCAAGTTCGATGCGAAGCGATTTGTGCTCTATGCAATAGCCGGCGCACTGGTCGTCTGGCTGGTCGTTCAGTTTCTGGTACCGAGCAATCTGATCCGGATTCCGATCTTCGTGGCGGTCTGCTTTCTCACTCCTGTCCTCGTCATCTGGCGGGTTCGCGCGAGCCGGATGCGCAGATTTACCCAGAAACTCCCCGAGGCGCTTGACGTTGCTGTTCGCAGCCTCGCGGCCGGGCATCCGCTGCCTTCGGCGATTGCTCTCGTCGCGCGCGAAATGCCCGATCCCGTCGGCTCCGAATTCGGTCTGCTATCGGATGAACTGACCTATGGCGTGGCGCTGGAGGATGCGCTCGTCAACCTTGCAGACCGCGTCGGTGTGGAAGATCTGAACCTGTTGGCGATATCGCTGAGCGTGCAGGCCGGAACCGGCGGCAATCTCGTCGAAATCCTGCAAAACCTCTCGAAGACGCTGCGTGACCGGTTCATGCTGAGAGCGAAGGTCAAGGCGATCTCGTCAGAGGGACGGATCACGGCGATATTCATGTCGATCTATCCATTCCTTCTCTACGGAATGATCAAGGCGATTTCGCCGACCTACTTCGATCCGGTTTGGGACAGCGGTTACGGACCGACCGTCGTTGCCGTGTTGCTGTGCATAATGACAGTCGGAAATATCATTCTCTACAAGATGGTTAACTTCGAATACTGAGGCTGCGATGTTCGGTGAATATGGAATATACCTCGTCGTGTTTTTTTCGGTGCTGATCTTTTCCGCCGCCGCTTCGGAGTTTGTTTTCCGGCGGCGCGAAGTCGGTGTCCGGCTATCGGAAACGGCGGCGCAGGCGGCGGGCGAAGAATCCCATTTTGGCGATGCGACAATGGCCGACCTTGGCGAGGCGGAAAATCGTCTGATTCGCCGCTATTTCGAGATCACCCGGCGCGACGCGAATGCCAATTCCACTCAGAACCGCCTGATTCGTGCCGGATATTTCAGTGCCAGCGCGGTCACGACTTTCCAAATGATCCGCGCGCTGACATGCGTCGCAGTGCTGGTCGCAACCGTCTGGACCGTCGACCGTTTCTTTCCTGAGATGTCGCGGCTGTCGACCCTGCTCATCGCGATGTTTGCCGCGGGCATCACCTTCATTTTGGTCAATATCTATATCGACCGGCGCGGCCAAGCCAAGGAGCGGGAGTACCGGCGTCTCTTTCCCGATTTCATGGACATGCTGATCGTCTGTCTGGACGCCGGTATGAGCGTCGAGGCGGCGGCAAACCGGGTCGCACGGGAATTCGTCAGCAAACGGCAGGATTTCGGCCTGCATCTTTCCATCATGATGCTGGAAGTCCGAGGCGGGCGCCGCCTGCGGGATGCATTGGCCAATCTTGCGACACGATTGCGGATAGACGAGGCCCGGGCGCTTTCCGTACTGTTCCGCCAATCGGAGGAACTCGGAACGAGCGTTACGCAGACGTTGCGGGTTTACAGCAAGGAAATGCGCGATCTTCGCATCGTGCGAGCCGAAGAAAAGGCCAACGCCCTGCCGATCAAGATGTTGCTGCCGCTCGGGGGCTTCCTGTTTCCTGTCAGCCTCATCATCGTGCTCGTGCCCGTTGTCGCCCGTGTCGTCAGTCTTCTCATCGGCTTGACGCCCGGTGGATAAACACAGCGAGGTCAACATGCAGTATTCCCTGGATCAAGATCGTGAAGACGTCGCCTTGGCGCTCGATCCGCGCATGCCGCTGGCGCCGACAAGCCTCGAGGAGACCGGGCTTGAACTGTCGTTCATGTTGAGACTGGCGGCAAAATGCGCAGCCGAGCAGGATACCGTCACGCCATCGCATCTGGCCGGCCGGATGAAGCTGCCGAAAGTGCTGATAAATTTCCTGGTCAAGGAACTGGTGAAGCTTGCATTCCTCGAGGCGCGCGGCCTGGCGGGAGAGGACGTCAGATCCGACATTCGGTATGCGCTTTCGACCAAAGGTCTGGAATATGCGCATCAGGCATTACGGCAATCACAATATATTGGGCCGGCCCCGGTGTCCCTGGATGCCTTCTGCCGACAGATCGGATTGCAGTCCATCCATGACGAGCGCGTGACGCATGCGCGTTTGATCGAGAGCCTCGAAGGTTTGGTGTTGTCGCAATCCTTGATCGAGAAACTTGGCCCGGCAATGAATTCGGGGCTCTCCATCCTGCTCTACGGACCGCCCGGCAACGGCAAGACGAGCATTGCAGAGCGGAGCTCACGACTGTTTCTTCAGTCGATCTGGGTGCCCTATGCCATCGAAGTCAGCGGTCACGTAATCAGCTTCTATGACGAGGCTGTGCATCGGCCCGCCGTCGGCGCGGCGGAAAAGCCTTACCCGAAGGTGGATCAACGATGGATCGAGTGCCGTCGGCCGGTCATCAAGACGGGTGGGGAACTGACGCTCGACCTACTGGACCTGACCTTCAGCGAGGGCTCGACGGTCTATGAAGCTCCCATGCATCTCAAGGCGTCAGGCGGCGTTTTCATCATCGACGATTTTGGCCGCCAGCAAGTCGCGCCACAGGCGCTCATCAACCGTTGGATCGTGCCGCTCGAACGCGGGTATGACTTCCTCACGCTGCATACGGGGCGGAAGTTCAAGGTTCCATTCGATCAACTTGTCGTCTTCTCGACCAATATCGCCCCAAAGGACCTCTCCGATGAGGCAGGCCTGCGGCGTCTCAAGTACAAAATATTTGTGAATAACCCGTCTCGGGACGACTATATCCGGATCTTCCAGTCGTATGCGGGCAGCGTTTCGGTTGAAACAGATCATCGTGATTTGGAATTGTTCTATGATCGCAGGTACAATTGCAACTTGCCGGCGTCCTGCTATCATCCTAAGTACCTGTTGGATTTCATCGGGTCCTATTGCGAATTTAACGCAATGCCCAAGATTGCATCGCTGGAGATGTTGGAACGGGCGTGGGACGGGGTGTTCACGCTGGATTAGGGAGGTGCCGGTGGGACATGATCATCGCAACGGCATAGGCGGATATTAAGGAATTCCTGAGAAACTGCTGTAGCATACGAGGAGGGCCAAGGCCTGATTCGCGGGGAGTAACGTCGATGACCAGCATTGCAAATGTCGATGTCGAATCGGATGGCCCAAGGCCGCGTAGCGAGCAAACGGCTAAAGAGCCGCCGCGTTCGAAAGGCGCTCCGTTCATCGCAATGGCGCTGATGCTTCTTCCGTTGAATGCGGGCATTCTGCTCTACACCGCGAAGAATGCCGCCGATGTGCGCGAAAGCAGCGAGACGCTTGCCTCACTCAAGCTGTCGATCGATGGCCTGAAGGCGCAGATCGACAAGCAGGCGCATACTATCGCCAAGGGTGCAAAGGCCGACGACATGGCAATCATTCGGCAACATGTGGAGAGCCTGCAGAAAGACGTGGCGGACTTGGATGGCCGAATGCGGTCAGGCGTGTTTGCTTCCGGCGGCGCACAGATCTTGAGTGCACCCGGTAAGGAAGTGACGCAGTATCTCGAGCCCTCCTTTGGTGCGGTATCGGTTCGTCGCGGGATTGCGAACGACAGCCTGGCCTCGATCGACGCCCAAGGCGTTTCAGTTTCTGACCTACCGCGTTATGAACGATCGGTCTCGCCGGAAGGCAAACTGATTCTTCGGAAAGTGCAATAGTCGCAGGATTTGCGCCACAGCGCGTGCGTCTTTTCGGACGCGATAGGTGACTGCGGCGCCTTTTGCTGCGCGATTTTATCCCGCAATGACAGCAAAGTTCGCGATGTGCCTTCTACGGGGCGCATTTTTCGACGTGTTTTCCACGGCGGAGCCGCAGCGCGAACTCCCTTTCGCCGCGTCGACCCCGCATCAACACATCTTCGAGCGTCAAGCGTTTCTATCGCTGCGCGACATGCACGCTGTTCTTCATCAGTTCAAGGTTTCGGGCCGTCGTCTCGTTGGTGGGATCGAGTTCGTAGGCTTTGAGGAAATAACGCCTTGCCTTGGGCAGTTCACCACGCAAGAGATGGGAGTATCCGATATTGTTGTAATAGACGGGCGTGTTGCCGATCATCCGCGAGAGCTGCAGATAAGCGCGGTCGGAGCTGTCAAACCGGCCGATCATATCGGACGATGCCGCAAAGCCTAGCCATGCCGCTGGATCTTGGGGAAAGACTGCAACTGCCCGTTTGTAAATTGCGTATGACTTTCCGTAGTTCTTTTCCTGGAATTGAAGCTTCCCCGTCGTTATCAACTCGTCGTTCTTGTAGAAGGCCACAGCCGAATCATCTTCGACGGTCTTTGCGCTATCGCCAAAAGCGGACATGTCTTCGAGACTTGAAGACTGGCATCCGGCCAATGTCGCGAAACCGGCGAGCAATAACGTAAGGCATCTGATCCTTGATGTGATCTGAAACATTACCATTCATTCCCCCAACTTTCAGATATCTTAGCGGTGCATAAGCATGTGCTCACGGTAAATCCTGATGAAAAAATGCTAACAAAGAAAGAATTGACCGAGTGAGTCGCATTAAAGAGACACATGTCGCGCTTGTATAGTGTCACTCTTGCAACATAGCTCAACGGCACGGCGACCTCTCTTGAGGTGAAGCGTGATTTTTTCGAGAGTGTAGCAGGCTTGTGCGATACATAGTCCTGATCCACGTGGCGACAGTCTGGTAATCCACAGGTAAGCGTCATCTCATATATTGTTTCGATTGGTATGGCTGCGGCTTGGGGCGAGAGGAAGCGAAGCAGATGCGAAACCCGATTCTAACACTCATACGACTAGGCCCATCAGCCGTCTATGCGTTGGCGGCGATCTTTCTCATCAGTATGGTTCTGCTCACGAATTATCCCTCAAGCGCATGGGCATGGTGGCTCCATATGACGATACTCCCGGTGATGCGTGGACCCATCTCTCTGCTTCTGGCCGTTCCCGGCATCGCGTTCTGGAGTGCTTTGACGATACTAACGCTTGCGGCGCTTTTCGGCACCTACCTTGCGATACGCCCGGAGCGATACCCGAAGACGGGCTTCATTCACGCGCATGTCGCGCTCATCGTAACTGCGCTTGCCATGGTCCGGGTGACAAACGCGCAGGCCGGTCTTTCCGGCTTTTCTCTGCCGCAGGTGCTGCGCGGTGATTGGTCGATGCTGCAGATAACGGATTCACTGCTCGGGACGGCGCTGCTTGTTTTCGTATTCCTTGCTTGTCTTTGTTCACACGTCGCGATGATCCGGCGCATTCGCACATAATCCGGACCGACAATGCCGGGCGGATGATGAAACCTTTTCATCGTGCCCGGAAAGCGTTGTTCAGCCAGCCTTAGTGGCTCTGATCGCGTAGCGGTGCTGGATGCCTCGGGCCAGGCCTTTGAACAGATTCCAATGTTTAGCCTGCGCGCGATGGATCCTGGCCAGATCGGTATCAATGGTCACGGTGTCGAAGCCGCTCTGCCGAAGGAGACCGGCGACCGCTTCGGCGCGTGCACCTTGCGAGAAATAGACACGAGAAAGAATGCCGCGATGCGTATCCATCATTGCCGCTGACGCCTGCACCGGATCGCTCTTCAGGATGCGGAGCCGCTGGCTAAGAGCGGCGAGCTTGGAGAACAGCCGCTCCAACGGTGTCGAACTGACGAAGTCGCCGTCGATGATCAGCAGCGTTCCGCCCGGTTTCAATACGCGCAGCCATTCGGCGAATGCCGCCTTCGGATCGACCAGCGTCCAGACGAGGTGCCTGTTGATGACCACGTCATAGGCGTTGTCGGGCTCCATCGTGTTCTCGGCATCGCCCAGGCGGAAGCTGATGCTGCGCTTGCGGGTCTTTGCCTTGGCGTGGGCGCGCTCCATCATCGGCTCCGCCCAGTCCATTCCCGTTACCCGGAAGCCGAGATCGTCCATCAGATGCGAAATGACACCGGTGCCGCTGGCAAGATCGAGCGCGGCCCGCCCGTCGCCGGAGCCCAGGTGCCGGAGGAGCAACTGGTGCCAGGCTGCCCGTTCGTCCTCCGAAAATATTTCGTGGCCGGGCGACTGGTCGAAGGTGGCGGCCCGTTCGGACCAGTATGCCTTGATCTCGGCGCGCAGGTCGTAGTTCGTCAGTCTTTCGGTATTGCTCATCGTCAGGTCCCGGATTGCGCCGTGCAGGTTAAGTAACTTCCTGGAATCCTTCTAAAAGATAAAACTTGACTGTCAATATCATGAAATACTAAAAGCGCCCCAGTTTCCCCGATGGAGTGATGACAATGAATGTGTTCGGTAGGGTGGCCTTGGCCGCCGTGGGTTTCTGCGCGCTTTTTTCCGGCTCGTCCTTTGCCGGTGAGAAAGTCACCATCAAGGATGTGACTGGCCGCGATGTCGAAATCAGCGTCCCGGTCGAGCACGTCATTCTCGGCGAAGGCCGGCAGATCTATTTCGTTGCCGCTCTCGATACGGACGCGCCGTTCAGCCGCGTTGTTGGCTGGCGCGACGATTTCAAGAAAGCCGATCTCGACGGCTACAATGAATATCTTGCCAAGTTTCCGGAAATGGACAAGCTGCCGACCTTCGGCGGCATGAAGGACGGCACATTCGACATCGAGCAGGCCGTCGCTCTGAAGCCCGACGTCATCATCATGAACATCGATGCCAAGACCGCGACCGAAGAGGCCGGCTATATCGAAAAGCTCGGCAAGGTCGGTATTCCGCTCGTCTACGTCGACTTCCGCGAAAAGCCGATGGAAAACACCGAGGCCAGCATGCGCGTCATCGGCACGCTGTTCGGCAAACAGGAGAAGGCCGAGGAATTCATCACCTTCCGGGCCGAGCAGATTGCCCGCGTCACCGACGTGCTGGCCAAGGCCGATGCGAAGAAACCGCTGGTCTTCATGGAGCGCGCGGGCGGCTATTCCGACGATTGCTGCATGTCGTTCGGCAATGAGAATTTCGGCAAGATGGTCGAGCTCGCCGGTGGAGCCAACATGGCCAAGGACATCATTCCGGGCACGTTCGGCACTGTCAATCCCGAACAGATCATCGCCTCCAATCCGGACCAGATCATCGTCACCGGCGCCAACTGGGAGCTCTATGTTCCCGGCGGCAACTGGGTCGGCGTCGGCCCGGGCGCGGATCCGAAGGAATCGGTCCGCAAGCTTGCCAACCTGATGCAGCGTCCTGCGTTCACCGGCGTCAAGGCGGTCAAGGACAACAATGTCCACGCCATCTGGCACCAGTTCTACAACAATCCCTATCAGTTCGTCGCGGTGCAGCAGATTGCCAAGTGGCTGCATCCGGAGCTGTTCAAGGATCTCGATCCGGACGCCACGTTCAAGGAACTGCACGAGCGCTTCCTGCCCGTCGACTACAAGCCCGGCTATTTCGCCTCGCTCGCGGTTGCAGGCTGATCGGAAGGATAACCGGCACGGGGCGGGCTTTCCGCCCCGATTGCATTTGCCAAATTGTTTTTCGAAGGGCAGGGCAATGAAAACTCTGAACATCGCTATTCTTGCGCTTGCCGGCTTTATCGGCCTCGCCGTTGGGCCGGCTGCGGCCGAAAAGGCCGTCATTACCGACGTCACCGGCCGTAAGGTCGAGCTGGACCTGCCGGCCAAACGTGTCCTCTTGGGCGAAGCCCGGCAGGTCCATGTGATCGCGGCGCTCAAAGGCGACAAAACATTCGAGACGATTGTCGGCTGGCGTGACGATCTCTTGAAGAAGGACGCGGACACCTATGTGAGCTATCACGAGCGCTTTCCCGACATCGAGAAGCTGCCGCGCTTCGGCTATGTCGGCAACGGTACCTTCGATCTGGAAGCCGCCATCGCGCTCAAGCCGGACGTGCTGACGCTCAATCTGGAATCAGTAAAGGCGGCCGAAGAGGCCTCGCTCGTCGAGAAGGCCGCAGCCGTCGGCATTGCCGTGGTCTATCTCGACTTCCGGGTTGATCCGGAAAAGAACACCGAAGACAGCATCGCCCTGCTCGGCGAGATTTTCGGTGCCGAGCAGAAGGCCAAGGACCTGACCGACTATCGCCGCGCGCAGATCGCGCGGGTGACGGACCGGCTTGCTGAGGCAAAGCCTGCTTATCCGAAAGTGTTCATCGAGCGCTCGCCGGGCATTTCCGGCGATCTCGCCTGCTGCCGCACATTCGGGCCGGTCAATTTCGGCCGGATGGTCGAGCTTGGCGGAGGGCACAATATCGGTTCCGACGTGATCACGGGGACATTCGGCGATCTCAATCCGGAACAGCTCGTCGTGGCAAACCCGGATCATGTCATCGTGACCGGGGCCAACTGGGCGGCGGAATCCGACATCAACCAGTTCGTCAATGTCGGACCGGGAGCTGATCCGAAGGCGGCGCGCGAGAGGCTTGCCGATCTCATGCAACGGCCCGCCTTTCCAGGCCTGAAGGCGGTGAAGCAGAACCAGGTCCACGCCGTCTGGCACCAGTTCTACGGCAACCCTTACGACTTCGTCGCAATCCAGCAATTCGCCAAATGGTTCCATCCGCAGCTTTTCGCCGATCTCGACGCGGAGGAAACCTTCAGGGATTTCCATGAGAAGTTCCTGCCGGTCGCCTATCGCACGGGCTATTTTGTTTCCCTTGAAGCGGGAGACATGTGATGACCCTGGTCCTCGCGCAGCAGCCCATTGACGCGGCGGGGGGCGGGCGTTACCGCGCCCTTGCCTTTCGCCGTATTGTCCTGATCCTGTGTCTTGTTGCGGCGCTGTTTCTCAGTGTCGCAGTGGATATGGCGCTCGGGCCGGCAAATTACGCGCTTTCGGATGTTCTGAGGGCATTGTTTCAGCCGGCATCGGTCGATGACCAGTTGCGCGTCGTCATCTGGGATATCCGTATGCCGATCGCGCTGATGGCGGTCACGGTCGGTGCTTCGCTTTCGGTCGCCGGCGCGCAGATGCAGACGATCCTCGCCAATCCCTTGGCAAGCCCGTTCACGCTCGGCATCTCCGCGGCTGCGAGTTTCGGCGCGGCGCTGGGGCTTGTCGGCGGAGTCGCGATCTTCCCGGTCGCTGTCCACTACATGGTGCCGATCAACGCCTTCCTGATGGCGATGGTCGCGGCGCTGTTCATTCATTTCGCCTCGACCATGCGTGGCGTCACTGTCGAGACCATCGTTCTTCTCGGCATCGCCCTTGTCTTCACCTTCAATGCCCTGCTCTCGCTGCTTGAATATCTCGCCTCGGAGCAGGCATTGGCTGCCGTCGTCTTCTGGACCATGGGCAGTCTCACCAAGGCGACCTGGGCCAAGGTCTGGGTGACCGGCGCCATTCTCTTGCTTGCCGTTCCGCTCTTTGCCCGCCGCGCCTGGGCGCTGACGGCGCTGCGGCTCGGCGACGACAAGGCAGCGAGCTTCGGCATCAATGTGCGCGGACTTCGCCTCGAAACGATGATGCTGGTCAGCCTTCTCGCCGCGATCCCGGTTTCCTTCGTCGGTACCATCGGCTTTGTCGGTCTGGTCGGGCCGCATATTGCGCGCATGCTGGTCGGCGAGGATCAACGTTTCTTTCTTCCGGCCTCGCTCGTGTGCGGTGCGCTGCTGTTGTCTGCGACCTCGGTCGTGTCGAAGACGATCATTCCCGGCGCCATTCTGCCGATCGGCGTCATCACCGCGCTTGTGGGTGTTCCCTTCTTCTTTGTGCTCATCTTCAGCAATCGGAGGCGATCATGGTAAGCATGGCACTCGAGGGGCTTGGCGCCAAATACGGCAAGCACGTCGTTCTGTCCGGCGTCGATACCGGCGTGCTCGCCGGTGGCGTCATCACCGCCGTCATCGGGCCCAACGCGGCCGGCAAATCCACGCTTTTCAAGCGTATCGCGGGCCTCACCTCCGGGCCGGGGACCGTGTATCTCAGCGATACCGACAAGGGTCCGGAAACGATCTGCTATATGCCGCAGGACACCGGTGCCAATGCGGTCCTGACGGTCTACGAATCGATTTTGCTGGCAGCCAAGCAGGGAACCGGCTGGAAGGTTCACGACCGGGATCTGACGGACATCGACAACGTTCTGCAGGCACTCCGGATCGACGATCTTGCCTTTCGCGGTCTCGGCGAACTGTCCGGCGGGCAGCGCCAACTGGTGTCGATCGCCCAGGCGCTCGTTCGCAAGCCCGAGGTTCTTCTGATGGACGAACCGACGTCGGCTCTCGATCTCTTCCGGCAGATCGAAGTGCTGGGTTTCATGAAGGCACTGGCATCCCGATCGGGCATGGCGGTGCTGATTGCGCTGCACGATCTCAATCATGCGCTTCGCTATTGCGACAACACCATCGTCATCGCCGACGGCAAAATGGCCGCAAGCGGTCCGACGGCCGATGTCATAACGGAAAGCATGTTGCGTAACATCTACCGGGTCGAGGCACGACTCGAAGCCTGCTCCCAGGGGAAACCACTGGTGATCGTGGATAGCTCTATCGTTTGATCGCCAAAGGAAGGCGGGAGCCGCCATCCTCAGTGACCTTCGGCGCCCCTCCGGCGCCGGTTGCTTTTCTGCACCGACAAAATTTAGGCTGTTGTGGTTTGGCCAACCGCCGAAGGTGAGTTGACGTGCCTTTGTTTTTCCCTCTACATTAAGTCAATGTATTTGACTTAATGTAGAGGTCGAGCATCGGCCTGTGTTCTTGGCCCATGCCAAGCGTGATCGTAAAAGGTTCAACATGGACTATCTGGTCAACCTCTCGATGGTTAAGCCCGTTCCCGGTCTCGACGCGCGGATGGAAAAAGCGGGCGTCACCATCCGGCGGGCGCTTGCGCCGGAACTCGAACTGGTGACCAGCTGGGTGCGGGAAAAGTTTGGTTCCGGCTGGGCGAGCGAGACCACCGTCGCCTTTGCCCGCCAGCCGCCCACCTGCTTTCTCGCGACCCGAGCTGAAAAGCTCATTGGTTTTGCCTGCCACGAATCGATCGCCCGCGGTTTCTTCGGGCCGACGGGCGTCGATGAGGCGGCGCGCGGCGAGGGCACAGGTCATGCGCTGCTTTTGGCCTGTCTGCTGGACCTGAAGACGATGGGTTACGGCTACGCGATCATCGGCGATGTCGGGCCATCCGCATTCTACGAGCGCACCGTGGGCGCCACGCCGATCCCGAATTCCGCGCCCGGCGTCTATGCCGGCCTGCTTAAGAGCGCCGACTGACATAGTCCCTGGGGTGAGATCATGACGATTGCGGAGAAAAGCAGCCTGCTTTTCGGCTGGCGCACGGTCGAAGCCTCAGCTGCGCTTGCGGGCGACGGGTACGATATGGTCGTCTGCCCGGGGCAGATCTATTATCTCGACATGGCCAACAGCCAGGCATGGTCGGAGCCGATGACCGATCGCGGTGTCTTCGACCGGCTCGTATTCCCCCGCCTGTCGGCACTCGCCGAAACCGGCTGGACGCTTCCGAAGCGCAAGTCCTTCGAGCGTTTCGAGGCGTTGGTCGGCCTGATGCCGATCCTTTACGGCGTCTATTCCGAGCAATAGGTTCACGCTGCTTTCTTCACCGGAAGCACGCAAGGACAATTAAAACGTGTAGTTTTGCTAACTGACAGTAGAGAGCTTCGCCAAGCGCCAATCCAGGAGAATATCTTCGGATTTGCAAATTTTGATCAGTATTCACAATCGTGATTGGGAAAAATCATGCATCTGATCAGAAAAACTCAAAATCTCGATATTTTCGGATCTCCCTTTGTGGTGTTACCCGAGTAAAAATCGTCAAAGCGTTAATCGTTCCTTCAGATATAACACTAATAGTTGCAGTGTGAACTTTATTTATATTCTCGCATGACGCGAGTTCGCCGGCCGGGAAATTATCCGGCATGTCGCTTTTCAGAAGCCTGATTGTCTCGCGGCTGGCCCGGTGCGTGCGGGGACCGCTGTAGTCAGGTCTAAAGGCCACAAGAGAAAATCAAAACACACCGGCATTCGGGGCTCTGACCGGCCGGCGCATGAGCATTTTATCGCGCCTCAATGGCGCCGGAACCGATCAGATGCCGAAGGAGGCGTTTCATGAGCATACTTTTCCCACGCTTTGGTGGCGATGCCGCCGCCATCCTTGCCGCGATGCATAAATCCCAAGCCATTATCGAATTCGATCTCACAGGCAATATTCTCAATGCCAACCCGAATTTCTGCGCGGCCCTGGGCTACGAGCTTTCGGAGATAAAAGGCAAGCATCACCGGATTTTCGTCGATCCGACGGCGGTGGCGAGCGCGGACTATCGCGAATTCTGGGCGCGGCTTAGTCGCGGCGAATTCGACAAACGCCAGTACAAGCGCATCGCCAAGAGCGGCAAGGAGATCTGGATCGAGGCATCCTACAATCCGGTCTTCCGCGGCGGCAAGCCCTACAAGGTCGTGAAGTTCGCGACTGACATCACCTCTGCCAAGCAGAAGGCGACGGAAGATGCCGGCAAGTTGGCCGCCATCTCGCGCTCGCAGGCGGTCATCGAATTCACGCCGGTAGGCGAGGTCCTGACGGCGAACGAGAATTTTTGCGGTGCGCTTGGCTACCAGCTGTCGGAAATCCAGGGCAAGCATCACCGCATGTTCTGCGACCCGGCCTATGTGCAGACCGAGGAATACCGGCAGTTCTGGGAGCGGCTCGGACGCGGCGAATTCGCCGCCAACGAGTTCCTGCGCTTTGGTAAGGGCGGCAAGGAAATCTGGATTCAGGCAGCTTACAACCCCATCGTCGATGACAAGGGAAAGGTCTTCAAGGTCGTAAAGTTCGCGACCGACGTGACCGAGCGCATGGGGGCAGTCGCGATGCTTGCCGCGGCCTTGAAAGACCTGTCCGACGGTGATCTCACACAAAGCCTCGACAGGCCGTTCGTCCCGACGATGGAAAAGGTCCGGCACGATTTCAATGATGCCGTGTCCAAGCTGCGCTCGGCGATGCAGTCGGTCGGCGCCAACGCTCAAGCTATTGCGGCGGGCTCGACAGAAATCCGCTCCGCGGCGGACGATCTGTCAAAACGGACCGAGCAGCAGGCCGCAGCCGTTGAGGAAACCGCCGCGGCGCTGGAGGAGATCACGACGACGGTGGCCGATTCCAGCCGCAGGGCCGAGGATGCCGGCAATCTTGTTGCCGCTACCCGCGAAAACGCCGAGCAATCCGGCGCCGTGGTCCGCAGTGCCATTACGGCGATGGGGCAGATCGAAAACTCGTCGCGCGAAATCTCCAACATCATCGGCGTGATCGACGACATCGCCTTCCAGACCAACCTTCTCGCTCTCAATGCCGGGGTGGAAGCCGCGCGTGCCGGCGACGCGGGCAAGGGCTTTGCCGTCGTCGCCCAGGAAGTCCGCGAGCTTGCCCAGCGCTCCGCCAAGGCCGCCAAGGAAATCAAGGCTCTGATCAACGCTTCCGGTGAACAGGTGAAGAGCGGCGTCTCGCTAGTGGGCGAAACCGGCAGGGCGCTGGAGGAAATCGTCAAGCAGGTTCAGGAAATCAACACCAACGTCATCGCCATCGTCGAAGGTGCGCGGGAACAGGCGACTGGCTTGAAGGAAATCAACCAGTCGGTGAATGCGATGGATCAGGGCACGCAGCAGAATGCCGCGATGGTCGAGCAATCCACTGCCGCGAGCCACAGCCTCGCGCGCGAGGCGGAAGCGCTATTTGCTCTTCTGGGCCAGTTCAAGGTCGGACAGCGGGGCTCATCGCCGCGCTCAGTCGATACCGGCCATTATCCTCGGCCAGTCGCATCGCCTGCGCGCAAGATGGCGGGGCAGGTCATTCGGGCGTTTTCAGGGAGCGCTACTCCCACCCAGGAAAGCTGGAAAGAGTTCTGAGCCGGCGCAGTCGAATCGATAAAAGGGAACGGCGCCGCAGGATTGCGGCGCCGCTCTTTGTGTGAGGGTCGGTGAAGAGCTGTTATTCCGCAGCTTCCAGCCCAGGCAGGACTGGCTGTGTGTGCAACTGCGTCACGGTGGCCGTCTCGGCGGGAGCTACGTGCGCCCCGGTTATCTTCAATGGCCTGTTGCCGGAAAGCGCGCGGACCACGACGTAGAAGACCGGCGTTAGGAACAGGCCGAACAGCGTCACGCCGATCATGCCGGAGAACACTGCGACACCCATGGCGTGGCGCATTTCCGCGCCGGCCCCGGTCGAGGTGACGAGCGGCACCACGCCCATGATGAAGGCCATAGACGTCATCAGGATCGGGCGCAGGCGAAGGCGGCTGGCCTTGACCACCGCATCGAAGGGTGTGGCTCCCTCGAATTCCAGTTCGCGCGCGAATTCGACGATCAGGATGGCGTTCTTCGCCGACAGCCCGACCAGCACGATCAGGCCGATCTGGGTGAAGACGTTGTTGTCGCCCGCCGTCAGCCAGACGCCTGCAAGGGCAGCCAGCAGCGCCATCGGGATGATCATGATGATCGATAGCGGCAGGGACAGGCTTTCATACTGCGCAGCCAGCACCAGGAAGACGAGCAGGATCGACAGCGGGAAGATCAGCACACCGGTATTGCCGGCGATGATCTCCTGGTAGGTCAGTTCCGTCCATTCGAAGCTGACGCCTGCGGGCAGGGTTTCCGCTGCGATCCGTTCGACGGCGGCGCGCGCCTGGCCGGAGGAATAGCCCGGTGCCGTGTTGCCGTTGACATCGGCCGAAAGGAAACCGTTGTAACGCATCGCCCGTTCCGGCCCGGCAGTGGAGCTGACATTCAGCACTGCCGATAGCGGGATCATCTCGCCGGAATTCGAGCGAACCTGCAGCTTGCCGATATCCTCGGCCTGCGCGCGATAAGCCGCATCGGCCTGGACGCGGACGGAGTAGGTGCGGCCGAACTTGTTGAAGTCGTTGACGTAGACCGAGCCGAGATAGATCTGCAGCGTATTGAAGATCTCAGTCAGCGGAACATTCAGCTGGCGGGCCTTGGCGCGGTCGACGTCGGCATAGAGTTGCGGAACGTTGACCTGATAGCTGGAGAACAGGCCGACCAGTTCGGGCGCGGTGTAGGCCTTGGCGAGGAAGCTCTTCACGGCTCCGTCCAGCGCCTCGTAGCCCAAGCCCGCCTTGTCTTCCAGTTGCAGCTTGAAGCCGCCGATCGCGCCGAGACCCTGGACGGGTGGTGGCGGGAAGATTGCGCTGAAGGAGTCCTGAATGACGCTCAGTTCCTGGTTCAGCCGCCCGGCAATCGCGCCGGCCGAAAGATCCGGTGTCGTGCGCTCCTCGAAGGGTTTCAGCGACAGGAAGACGATGCCGGCGTTGGACGAGTTGGTGAAGCCGTTGATCGACAGGCCGGGGAAGGCGATGGCGTTTTCGACGCCAGGCACCTTGAGCGCGATGTCGCTGATGCGGCGGATCACTTCCTCCGTCCGGTCAAGCGAAGCGCCGTCCGGCAACTGGGTGAAGCCGACCAGATACTGCTTGTCCTGAGGTGGCACGAAGCCGCCCGGTACGGCCTTGAAGAAGAAGACGGTCGCGCCGATGAGGATGAGATAGACGCCCATCATCAGCGTCTTGCGCGAAATCACGCCCTTGACGCCGGTGCTGTAGGCCCGCGAGCCGCGCGAAAAGACGGCATTGAAACCACGGAAGAACCAGCCGAACAGGAAATCCATGATCCGGGTCAGGCGATCCTTTGGCGCATCATGGCCGCGCAGCAGAAGAGCGGCGAGGGCCGGGGAGAGGGTGAGCGAGTTGAAGGCCGAGATGACGGTTGAAATGGCGATCGTCAGGGCGAACTGCTTGTAGAACTGGCCGGTGAGGCCGGAGATGAAGGCAAGCGGCACGAAAACGGCGACGAGCACCAGCGCAATCGCGACGATCGGGCCGGAGACTTCGGACATTGCCCGGTAGGTTGCCTCCCGTGGGGCAAGACCATTCTCGATGTTCCGCTCGACGTTCTCGACGACCACGATCGCGTCGTCGACGACGATGCCGATAGCAAGCACCAGCCCGAACAGGCTGAGCGCATTGATCGAGAAGCCGAAGAGCTGCATGATCGCAAAAGTGCCGACGATTGACACGGGAACGGCGATCAGCGGGATGATCGAGGCGCGCCATGTCTGCAGGAAGATGATGACGACGATGACGACGAGCGCAATGGCTTCGAGCAGCGTGTGAATGACGGCCTCGATCGAGGCGCGCACGAATTGCGTCGTGTCGTAGACGATCTCGTAGTCGACATCCTGCGGCATCGTTGCCTTGATCTCCTTCATCACGGTACGGACCTGATCGGCGATCTCGATGGCGTTCGATCCGGGCGCCTGGAAGACGGGGACGGCGACGGCCTGCTTGTTGTTGAGCAGCGAGCGCAGCGAATATTCGGCTGAGCCGAGCTCGATGCGGGCGACATCGCGCAACCGCGTGATCGCGCCGGTCGGGCTCGTCTTGATGATGATTTCGCCGAACTCTTCCTCGCTCTGCAGGCGCCCCTGCGCGTTCACGGAAAGCTGCAGGTCGACGCCCTCGAGATTGGGCGAGGAACCGATGACGCCGGCGGCGGCCTGGATGTTCTGGGCGCGGATTTCGTTGACGACGTCCGATGCCGACAAGCCCAGCTGCGCCATCTTCTGCGGGTCGAGCCAGATGCGCATCGAATAGTCGCCTGAGCCGAACAGTTGCACCTGTCCGACACCGTCGATGCGGGCGAGCCTGTCCTTGACGTTGATCAGCGCATAGTTGCGCAGATAGGTCATGTCGTAGCGGCCTTCGGGTGAGGTCAGGTGCACGACCATCATCAGGTCGGGCGAGCTCTTGACGGTGGTGACGCCGAGACGGCGCACTTCCTCGGGCAGACGCGGCTCAGCCTGGCTGACACGGTTCTGGACGAGCTGCTGCGCCTGATCCGGATCGGTGCCGAGCTTGAAGGTGACGGTCAGCGTCATCAGGCCGTCGGTGGTCGCCTGGCTGCTCATGTAGAGCATGTCCTGGACGCCGTTGATCGATTCCTCCAGCGGTGTTGCCACCGTTTCGGCGATCACCTTGGGGTTGGCGCCCGGATAGTTGGCGCGCACCACGACGGACGGTGGCACGACATCCGGATATTCGGAGATCGGCAGGATCGTCATGGCGATCAGACCGCCAAGGAAGATGAGGAAAGATAAAACGCCCGCGAAAACCGGGCGATCGATGAAGAACCTGGAGATATTCATGGCGCGATCGCCCTTGTTCTTAAGTGCCGGTGACGGCTTATTGTGCTATGGAGGCTTGCAGAGCCGGGTTTGCGCCGGCGCTCATCGAGACCATTTCGGGTGCGACGAGCGTGCCGGGACGGATGCGCTGCAGGCCGTTGACGACGATGCGTTCCTCAGCCTTCAGACCTGACGTCACCACCCGCAGGCCATCGTATTTCATGCCGACGGTGATTTCGCGGTATTCGGTGGTGTTGTCCGGCTTCACGACCATCACATATTTCTTGTTCTGGTCGGTGCCGATCGCCCGTTCGTGGACCAGCACTGCGTCCTCCGTCTTCGCCTGGCCCAAGCTCAGCCGGGCGAACTGCCCCGGCATCAGCGCGCCATTGGCGTTGTCGAAGACGGCGCGAACCCGGATCGTTCCGCTCTCGGGATCGACGCTGTTATCGACGAGCTGGAGCTTGCCCTTGATATCCGGGTGGCCGGCGACATCCATCTGCACCGGAACACGGTCGAGGAAGTTGCGGGCATTCACGCCTTCGGGCAGTTCGGCCAGAATGCCGGAAACGATCTGCTCGTCAGCCTCGAAGCTCGCATAGATGGGGCTCAGCGACACCAGCCGGGTGAGGATCGGCGACGATGGGCCGGCGGCGATCAAATTACCTGCGGTGATCTCGATCTTGCCGACGCGGCCGGTGATCGGCGCACGGATTTCGGTGTAGCCCAGATTGAGCGCTGCCGATTGCAGAACGGCGCGGGCTGCTTCGAGATCGGCCTCAGCACTTGCCTGGCCGTTCAGACGCTGATCGTAGTCGCTCTGCGATACGGCGTTGGAGGCAAGCAGCTGCTTGCCTCGCTTCAGTTCGGTGCGGGCCAAGGAAGCCCGGGCCTCGGCCGCGGTCACGCTCGCCTGGGCGCGTGCCACCTCTGCCTGATAGGGGGCCGGGTCGATGGTGACGAGCAGATCGCCTTTCTCGACGATCGCGCCTTCCTGGAAATGAACGGACTGGATCGCTCCGGCCACGCGGGAGCGCAGCTCGACGTGATCGATCGCCTCCAGCCGGCCGGAGAATTCGCTCCACTGGGTCACGGGCTTCGCCTCGACGACGGCGACGGAGACGGGAACAGCAACGGGCGCTGCGGCCGTGGCATCGGCTGCATTGCCGGTGCCGGAGGGGCTGCCCTGGATTTCGAAGAAGATCGTCGGTGCAATGGTTGCCACGGCAAGAACGAGCCCGGTGGCGAGAAGCTTGTTTCTGAAAGGTCCGAAAGACATGGCGTTATCCTGATTCTGGCCTCGGGGGCGGGCCTGCCGGTCGTCCCTCACGGGAGGCGAGAGATTTGGGCGAGGGTTGCATTGACGTTCAATACCGGTCGGTATAAAAATAGGTTCCTAAGCCGGTCGCGTCAATCGAATTGTATACCGATCGGTATAAAAAAATTCGGGAGGGCCCGGCCTATGGGACGGCCAAGAGAGTTTGATGTCGACGAAGCCTTGGAAACGGCGATGGAACTGTTTTGGCGAAAGGGCTACGAAGGCACGTCTCTAACCGATCTGACCGAGGGAATGGGCATTACCAAGCCGAGCCTCTACGGTGTTTTCGGCAACAAGGAAGGCCTCTTTCTCAAGGCGCTAGAGCGTTACGAGCGCACCAAGATGAACTTCTTTCATGAAGCTCTCAAAGAGCCGAAGGCCCGCGTCGTTGCCGAGAAGATCCTTCGGGGCTTCGCTGATGCGCAGACGGCGGAAAAGGACCCGAGCGGCTGCATGGGCATCAATGGTGCGCTCGCCTGCAGCGAGGCTGCAGCCGAAATCCAGAAGTGCCTGATCGAAAACCGTCATCGCGGCGAGCGGGAATTGGCCAAGCGGTTCGAGCGCGCTGCAGCGGAAGGTGATCTGCCGCCCGGTCACGAGCCCCATGATCTTGCCCGCTATATCATGACGATCTCGCAAGGGACGGCCATTCAGGCAGCATCTGGTGCAGATCGGGCGGCACTTTATCGTGTCATCGACATGGCGCTGCAATTCTGGCCCGAGCCGTCCGCTCAAGACAGTTGATCAAAACGGCACTTTAAGTTCCATATACAACATAATAGGTGTTTTGGCGATTAATCAGTCGTCCGCCATTTTTCCGCTGCGTGATTCCAGCCGATACCGGTTGCCGGGATAGACGAGCCGGGCAAAGGAGACGATGCGCTTGGACGACCATGTGCGCCGGCGGATGAGCAGGCAGGGCTCGGTGCGAAGTATCACCAGGAGCTTGCATTCCCAGGGTTGCGGCATGGCCGCTTCGACGACGTGTTCGGAGCCGCTCAAGGGTGCCTCGGCAGTCAGATAGGCGTTCGGCGTCAGTGTCGTGAAGTCCTGTCCAAGGTAGCCGGGCGCTGCTTCGGGATTGACGAAACGGTCCTCGATCTGGACCGGGACGCCGTTCTCGCTATGCACGATCAGCGAATGAAACACCGGTGCGCCGATCGGCAGGCCGAGCGCGTCGGCAACATCGGGTGCTGCTGTTTCCTGCGACAAAACGATCACGGAAGCCTGATGTGCATGGCCCCGCTCGTCGATCTCCTCGGCGATGTTGCGGACTTCGAAGAGTTCGGAATAGCCCTTGCGCTCGGCAACGAAGGAGCCGACGCCCTGGATGCGCACCAGTTCGCCCTCACTTGCCAGTTCGCGCAGCGCCCGGTTGGCGGTCATCTTGCTGACGCCCAGTTCGGCGACCAGTTCGTTCTCCGAGGGAACGCGATGTTTGGGCGGCCACTCGCCGCTCTGGATCCGGTCGAGGATCATCTGCTTGACGCCGGCATAGAGCGGTGCACCGTCATTGTCGCTGTTGTCCCACTTCAGGTGAGCGTTCTGGTCGTTGCTACGTTTCATATGCTCATTCCTTGGGCGAAACTAAATTTGCATCCAAATGCGGCCAGTCTCTTGCATACCATAAAAATTCGCATATGGTACCATATACAACATGGATGTTCAGGGGCATTTTTCAACCTCGCCATCCATCAATGGATTTGTAAAGCCGGCGCAAGATCGGCGGACGTTGTTGAAGATAACCCTCAGAGGAACGTGAACATGAGCCTATCCAAATTTCTGATGGCCGGCGCCGTCGCATTCGCAACCCTTGCCGCTCCACTGGCTCAGGCCAAGGACTGGAAGACTGTCACCATCACGCTCGAAGGCGCCTATGCGCCCTGGAACCTGACCAACCCCGACGGCACGCTCGGCGGCTTCGAGCCGGAGCTTGCCAAATATCTCTGCGACCATATGAAGGTCGAGTGCAATCTCGTCGCCTCCGACTGGGACGGCATGATCCCGGCGCTCAATGCCGGCAAGTTCGACGTGATCATGGACGCGCTGTCGATCACCGAAGAACGCAAGAAGATCATCGACTTCACCATCCCCTACGCCCACACCCACGCTGCCTTCGCAACGCTGAAGGACGGCCCGCTGGCAAACGCTGCCGGGACCGGCGCGGTCGTCAAGCTCGATCCGGGCGCAACCGGCGTCAAGGACGTCGATGCGATGAAGCAAGCCTTTACCGGCAAGACGATCGGCATCCAGGCCGCGACCGTCTATTCCAAGTTCATCTATGACAATTTCGGTGATGTCGCCACGGTGCGCGAGTACAAGACCGGCGCCGAGCGCGACCTCGATCTCGAAACCGGCCGTATCGATCTCGTCTTCGACGACGCCGTCTACCTCATCTCGGCCTTCGAGAAGGCCAACGGCACGCTCGCCTTCACCGGTCCGGAAATCGGCGGCACGATCTTCGGCAGCGGCGAAGGTCTCGGCATCCGTCAGGCGGACACCGACCTGCGCGACATGTTCAACAAGGCGATCCAGGCTGCTCTCGACGACGGCACGATCAAGACCTTGTCGATGAAGTGGTTCAAGACCGACGTTACCCCCTGATCCCGAGTTTGCCCGCCGCTTGCTATTTCGCACGTGGCGGGCACACTTGCTGCGGCAGGCCGCCTGTCATCGGCGCGGCCTTCCACATCCATCTGACGATCGGGACGCCGGCCTTGCCGGAAACGACGGGACGCCTGCAGCATGGCACTATTTCAATTGATCGGATTTGGCCCCACCGGCTGGGGCGGGCTGCTTCTCCTGGCAGCCCTGATGACGCTTTGCGTCACCGCCGTTGCGCTGTTGATCGGCGCTATCCTCGGCTCGCTGGTCGCCTGGGCGAAGCTGTCGGGCAGCAAGATAATGCGCACGCTTGGCGGCACCTATACCACCGTGTTTCGCGGCGTTCCCGAGCTGCTGATCATCTATCTGGTCTATTTCGGCGGATCGAGCGCAGTGACCGCCATCGGCACGGCAATGGGCTTTGAGGGCTTTCTTGGTCTTCCGTCCTTCGCGGCCGGCGCGCTTGCCGTCGGCATCATCTCCGGCGCCTATCAGGCCGAGGTCTATCGCGGCGCTTTCCTTGCTATCCCGAAGGGCGAGCTTGAAGCCGCGCAGGCGATCGGCATGCATCGGGGCTTGCGTTTCCGCCGCATCATCGCGCCGCAGGTATTCCGGTTTGCCCTTCCCGGCATCGGCAATGTCTGGCAGCTCAGCCTCAAGGACTCGGCGCTGGTTTCGGTAACCGGGCTTGCAGACCTGATGCGGACCAGCCAGGTCGCGGCCGGTTCGACGCGGCAGCATTTCCTGTTCTTCATCGTCGGGGGCTGCCTCTATCTGATCCTCACCAGCTTCTCGGACCGGATTTTCACCAGCGCCGAAAAGCGCGCCAATCGCAGCATGCCGACAAGCCTCGGCCAGGCCTGATCAAGGAGACACGCGATGGATATCGCCTTCATGTTCGAGACCATGCAAACGCTGCTGGCCGCGCTGCCGATGACGCTGGCGTTGTTTGTTCTCTCTGTCTTTTCCGGCGGTCTGCTGGCCCTCGTCATCGTCTGGATGCGGGTGAGCGGCAATGCCATCGCCCGCAATTTCGCCAAGGGCTATATCTTCATCTTCCGCGGTTCGCCGCTGTTGATCCAGATGTTCCTGATTTTCTACGGCCTCGGGCAGTTCGGCTTCATCCGCTACAGCTTCCTCTGGCCAGCGCTGCGCGAACCCTTCGTCTGCGCCGTGCTGTCGCTGGCCCTTTGCACGGCGGGCTATACGGCTGAAATCTTCCGCTTCGGCCTGCGCGCCATTCCGGCCAAGGAGATCGAGGCGGCCCGCTCGGTCGGCATGTCCGGCTTCCTGCTGACCCGCCGCATCCTGGCGCCGATTGCCTTCCGGCACGCTCTGCCGGCCTATTCGACCGAGGTGGTGATGATGGTGAAATCAACCGCGCTTGCGAGCCTCGTGACGGTCTGGGAAGTGACCGGCGTTGCCCAGCGGCTGATCTCGCAGACTTACCGCACGATGGAAGTTTTCCTCTGCGCCGCCGCCATCTATCTGATCCTGAACTTCCTGATCCTGCAGGCCATGGCGCTGCTCGAATACAAGCTGACCCCGCACCGCCGCGCGGCCCCCCTGTTTCCGGTGCCGCAGCGATGACCCCGACGCCCCTCAACCAGACTGGAACGACCATGGCAGGCACGACCCGGCTTTCCGTCCGCAACATCCGCAAGAGCTTCGGCACGCATGAGGTGCTGCGCGGCATCTCGCTCGATGCCCGCGATGGCGACGTCATTTCGCTTCTCGGCGCCAGCGGCTCGGGCAAGTCGACTTTCCTGCGCTGTATCAACCTTCTGGAAATCGCCGATCACGGCGAGATCTCGGTCGATGGCGAACTGATCCAGATGGAGCAGCGCGGCGGCAAGAACGTTCCGGCCGACCGGCGCCAGGTGGACCGCATCCGCTCGGAACTCGGCATGGTCTTCCAGTCCTTCAATCTCTGGTCCCATATGACCATCCTTGAAAACGTCATCGAGGGGCCGGTGCACGTGCTGAAGCGACCGCGCGCCGAATGCATCGCCGAGGCTGAGGCCTTGCTTGAAAAGGTCGGCATCGTCGAAAAGCGCAATGCCTATCCGGCGCACCTGTCGGGCGGCCAGCAGCAGCGCGCAGCGATCGCCCGCTCGCTGGCAATGAAGCCGAAGGTCATGCTGTTCGACGAGCCGACCTCGGCGCTCGATCCGGAACTGGTCGGCGAGGTGCTGCGCGTCATGCGCTCGCTTGCCGAAGAGGGCATGACCATGCTGGTGGTTACCCACGAAATGAGCTTTGCCCGCAATGTCTCCAACCGGGTGATCTTCATGAAATCCGGCGAGATCGACAGCGACGGCGCGCCGGACGAACTGTTCGGCTCCGGCGGCTCCCCGAGCTTCCGCCAGTTCATCGGTAATTTCGGAGGCTGATCGTGCAGGATATCGTGCTCGAAACGGCGCTCGACTGGCGCGCCGTGGCGGCGGTTGCCGATGGCGCAACGCTTTCTCTTTCCGACGATGCCCGGCAGAGGGTGGAGACGGCCAGCCGCATCGTTTCGGCAATCGTCGAAAGTGGCGTGCGTGCCTATGGAGTCAATACCGGCGTCGGAGCGCTGGCCGATACGGTCGTCGATAGTCCCTCCCAGAGCCGCCTGTCGCGCAACATCATCCTCAGCCACGCCTGCGGCATCGGTCCGCTGCTCGCGCCGCGCGAAGTGCGCGCCATCATCGCGGCGCAGATCGGCAATTTCTCGCATGGTCATTCAGGGGTGCGTCCCGCGATCGTCGAGACGTTGCAGGCTTTCCTGCGCGAAGACTGCATTCCCGATGTGCCCTCGAAAGGCTCCGCCGGTTATCTCACCCACAACGCTCACATCGCGCTGGTACTGATCGGCGAGGGTAGGGCGCGGTTGAAGGGGAAACCGATGAGCGGCGCCGAGGCCCTGAAAACACTCGGCATCGCGCCGCTGGTGCTGCAGGCCAAGGAAGGTCTGAGCCTCGTCAACGGCACTGCCTGTTCGACGGGCCTCGGCTCGTTGGCTCTGGCGCGCGCCGAGCGCTTTCTGGAATGGGCCGATGCCATCGCGGCGCTGACTATCGAGGCGCTCGGATGTCAGGCGGCGGCGTTCGACGCGCCGGTGCTGGCGCTTCGCAAGTCGAAGGGCATCGAGAAGGTCGGCAGGGTGCTGCGCCAACGCCTCGCTGGCAGCGGCCTGATCGCGGCAGCCAAGGGCGCGCGCACGCAAGATGCCTTGAGCCTTCGCTCGGTGCCGCACGCCCATGGCGCCGGCTGGGACGTGTTCGATTTTGCCGGTTCGATCGTTAATCAGGAACTTGCGTCAGTAACAGACAATCCCGCCGTATCCGGCACGCCGGAAGCCCCCCTTGTTTCGTCGGAAGCGCATGCCGTCGCACCCGCCCTGGGGCAGGCGCTCGATAGCCTGGCGGTCGCCATCGCCCAGATATCGGCGATGAGCGAGCGGCGCATCGACCGGCTGGTCAATCCGCTCGTCAGCGGCCTGCCGGCCTTCCTGGCGGTCGATCCGGGTGCCGGGTCCGGCTTCATGATCACGCAATATACGGCAGCCGCCCTTGCCGCAGAAAACCGGCGGCTCGGTGCGCCGGCTAGCCTCGACGGAGGTGTCACCTCGGCGCTGCAGGAGGATTTTCTCGCGCACCCGACGGCTGCGGCCAACAAGCTTCTGGCCATCATCGACAATGCCGAGCAGATTCTCGGCATCGAATTTGCCGCCGCCGCGCAGGCCCAGGATTTCAAGGTTGCGGTCGCGTCGCGGGCCAAGGGAACAGACGCACTCTATCGTCATATCCGTGCCGCGCTGCCGACCTATGCCGACGACCGGCCGCTCGGCTGGGATCTGGAAAAGGCACGCGATCTCCTGCGCGCATCGCCGCCGCCCGCCAGCGTTTAAAGACCTTCCTTAAAGGATACCGTTGATGACCGCCCATTTCGACGTTGCTGTTGTCGGCCTCGGCGCCATGGGAAGTGCTGCCATTGCGCATCTTGCGGCGCCGATCGGTGCTTTTTCCTTCGATGCGATGGACCGGTTTCTGGCTGCGCGGCCGGCCTGATCATAACCTGCAGGCTGTTCCGTATCGGAGGCGTTCCTCGGCATTCCGGCGGCTGGCGAGGCGTCGTGCGCTGCCTGATCCCCGGACATCGACCCGCAAAGCGTCGATATCAAGCCGCCGAAATGCGGATCAGATAGGCCTCCGTCGGCATGTCGGATGTGATCAACACAACACCTTCAAGCATCGCGCAGTCGAGCCTGCCAAGCTCAACAGCGTGATCTCCTTGATCGATCCGCATGTTGCCGAGCGACAGAAGCATGGTGACGCCGCCCTCTGCATCGAGATGATGCTGCCCTTCGACGATCCGCTTTTCGACCTGATGCGCCCATTGCCCGCGCCGGGTCATGACGTTCAGATCGACGATGGCACCCGATACCAGACGCGCGGATGTCGGTGTATCGGCGGGAAAGGCGAGCGGGCGGGATGCCTGCGTCAGCACGACCGGCGCCCTTCCTTCAATGGCAAGCTCCATGCCGTGCCCATCAAGGATCGACAAAGTCCGGTCTATTCCCGGGAACACGGAAAATGGGCCGTCACTCGCCACCGTCGCCATACTGACGCGCCAGCCGAAAGTAGCGAGATCAGCCTCCGGCGGAAACACCGCGATCTCCACGGTTTCGCCGCCACCGTTCTTCCAGGGCATGCGGCGGTAGGTATCCGCCTTTAAAACCAGCGGGCGGTTGTGATTGGGCTGTTGCGCGATGGACATTGTAAACCTCTATGGAGTCGACTAAGTTTAGTGGACTAAGTCCGCTGGAGGGCGATGATGGAAACCGTCAATATACACGAAGCAAAGACACATCTCTCGCGCCTGATGGAAAAGGTGGCCAAGGGCGAATCCTTCATCATTGCCAAAGCCGGCAAACCGATCGGAAAGCTTGTACCGCTCGACGAAACGGAAGCTCCGAAGAAGCGCCGTATCGGGTTTATGAAGGGCGAAATTGTCGTCCCGGATGATTTCGATACGATGATGGCGGATGAGATCGAGGAAATGTTTTACGGCGGCAGCCTTTTTCCCAAATGAGATTTCTCCTCGACACCCACATTCTGATCTGGGCGGCTGGTGATATCGATCTTCTGCCGAAGAACATCAGACCTCTGATTGAGGAGGTGAACAACGAGCTTCTCTTTAGCCCCGCCAGCATTTGGGAAACGGCGATAAGACATGGCACGGGCCGCGGGGCGTTTCAGGCTGATCCCTTCGTTCTGCGCTATCGTCTTCTTGAAAACGGGTATGTGGAACTCCCGATAAACAGCGAACACGCAATCGCGATTGCGGGTCTGCCTCTTATTCACAAAGACCCCTTCGACCGGATCCTGATTGCCCAGGCCATCATCGAAGGGGTCCCGCTCATCACTGTTGATCAGGCCGTCCTTCAGTATCCCGGCCTTCCCAAATACCCATTGGGATAGCGATCAGTTCCCCAAAATACCGGGTAGCCGCAGGCCCTTTTCCCTGGCGCAATCGAGGGCGATCTCGTAGCCGGCATCGGCATGGCGCATGACGCCGGTCGCCGGGTCGTTCCAGAGAACGCGCTCGATGCGGCGGGCCGCATCTTCCGAGCCATCGCAGCAGATGACGACGCCCGAGTGCTGCGAGAAGCCCATGCCGACGCCGCCACCGTGATGCAGAGACACCCAGGTCGCGCCCGATGCGGTGTTGAGGAGGGCATTGAGCAGCGGCCAGTCGGACACGGCGTCAGAGCCGTCCTTCATCGCTTCGGTCTCGCGGTTCGGCGAGGCGACGGAGCCGCTATCCAGATGGTCACGGCCGATGACCACAGGGGCGCTCAGCTCGCCGTTCTTGACCATCTCGTTGAAGGCGAGGCCGAGGCGGTGGCGGTCGCCGAGGCCGACCCAGCAGATGCGCGCCGGCAGGCCCTGGAAGGCGATGCGCTCGGCGGCCATGTCCAGCCAGTTGTGCAGGTGCTTGTTGTCGGGAAGCAGTTCCTTGACCTTGGCGTCTGTCTTGCGGATATCTTCCGGATCGCCCGACAGGGCAGCCCAGCGGAACGGACCGATGCCGCGGCAGAACAGCGGGCGGATATAGGCCGGCACGAAGCCCGGGAAGGCGAAGGCGTTTTCGAGGCCTTCTTCCTTGGCGACCTGGCGGATGTTGTTGCCGTAGTCGAAGGTCGGGATGCCCATGTCCTGGAAGGCGATCATCGCTTCGACATGCTCGCGCATCGAGGCACGGGCTGCCTTTTCGACGGCCTTCGGATCGCTTTCGCGCTTTGCCTTCCACTCAGCCATCGTCCAGCCCTTCGGCAGGTAACCGTTGATCGGGTCGTGGGCGGAGGTCTGGTCGGTGACCATGTCCGGGCGGATGCCGCGACGGACCATTTCCGGCAGGATTTCGGCGGTATTGCCGAGCAGGCCGACGGATTTCGCTTCGCCGGCTGCGGTCCAGCGCTCGATCATCTCCATCGCTTCATCAAGGGTTTCGGCGCGGGCGTCGACGTAGCGGGTGCGCAGGCGGAAATCGATCGAGTCGGGATTGCATTCGACGGCAAGGCAGCAGGCGCCGGCCATGACCGCTGCCAGCGGCTGGGCGCCGCCCATGCCGCCGAGGCCGCCGGTCAGGACCCACTTGCCCTTGAGGTCGCCGTTATAATGCTGGCGGCCGGCTTCGACGAAGGTTTCGTAGGTGCCCTGCACGATGCCCTGGCTGCCGATATAGATCCACGAACCGGCGGTCATCTGGCCGTACATGGCGAGACCCTTCTTATCCAGCTCGTTGAAATGATCCCAGGTTGCCCAGTGCGGCACGAGGTTGGAATTGGCGATCAGCACGCGCGGCGCATCCTTGTGGGTGCGGAAGATGCCAACCGGCTTGCCGGACTGCACCATCAGCGTCTCGTCTTCGTTGAGGTCGCGTAGCGAGGCAACGATCTTGTCGAAGTCCGCCCAGGTCCGGGCGGCGCGGCCGATGCCGCCGTAGACGACCAGTTCGTGCGGGTTCTCGGCCACGTCCGGATCGAGATTGTTCATCAGCATGCGAAGCGGCGCTTCGGTCATCCAGGATTTTGCGGTGAGTTCGGTGCCGCGGGCGGCGCGGATATCGCGGATGTTGTGACGAGGATTGGTCATTTGGTTCCCCTTGTTTTCTGTGCCAGTGTCAGCGCTGTCGTTTCGATGCGCATGAGAATGTCTTTGAGGTGGATGCGGAGTTTATCGGCCTTGGTCTGGTCATAGGTGAAGGGCGAAGTTTCGGTGGCCAGGTGCGTGGACTGCGCCAGTTCCATCTGGATTGCGTGCACGCCGGTTTCCGGCTGGCCGTAGTGACGCGTCGTCCAGCCGCCCTTGAAGCGGCCGTTGAGAATGCTGGTGTAGTCCTCGGCCTTCGATGCCACATCGAACGTTGCCGCTTCGATGGCCGGATTGCATGTCCTGCCGCTGTCGGTGCCGATGTTGAAATCCGGCAGCTTGCCAGCGAACAGGAACGGAATATCCGAGCGGATCGAATGGCAATCATAGAGGATGGCAATTCCGTGGATCGCTTTCACACGCTCGATCTCGGCGGCAAGCGCCGCATGATAGGGCGCATGGAAATCGGTGAGACGGGCGGTGATGTCCGCCTCGGTCGGCTCCTCGCCGTCCTTCCAGATCGCCACCCCGTCAAAATCGGTGTTGGGCACGAGGCCGGTCGTGTTCTGGCCGGGATAGAGGCTGGCACCCTCCGGATCGCGATTGGCGTCGATGACATAGCGATGGAACGTGGCGCGGACCGTCGTCACCTCCGGCAACAGGCCATCGTAGAGACGATGGATGTGCCAGTCGGTGTCGGCCAGGATCCGGCCATTGTCGTTCAGCCGCTCCCAGATCGCGGGCGGAACGTCGGTCCCGGTGTGCGGAAAGCCGAGGATGACGGGAGAGGTACCCTGTTTGACTTCAAAGACGCTCATTCAAGCCTCCAGTACCGGAAGAATACCGCCCGAGATCGACGCGTTCAGGGCGCCGGAGCCGATCAGGTCGCTCGCCGCCTTGAGGTCGGTCGCCATGTAGCGGTCGACTTCCAGTGTCGGGACGACGGCGCGGATGGCGGCGATGGCCTTGGTCAGTTCCGGGCTGGTGACGAGCGGTGCACGGAAATCGATGCCCTGCGCCGCCGTCAACGCCTCGATGCCGACGATCGCGAAGAGGTTGTCGGTCATCTGCAAGAGCCGGCGGGCGCCATGGCAGGCCATGGAGACATGGTCTTCCTGGTTGGCCGAGGTCGGGGTGGAGTCGACCGAGGCCGGATGCGACATCTGCTTGTTTTCCGACATGAGCGCCGCGGAAGTGACCTCGGCGATCATCAGGCCGGAGTTGAGGCCCGGCTTCTTGGCGAGAAATGCCGGCAGGCCGTAGGAGAGTGCCGGATCGACGAGAAGCGCGATACGGCGCTGCGCGATTGCGCCGATCTCGCAGATGGCGAGCGCAATCTGGTCGGCGGCGAAGGCGACCGGCTCGGCGTGAAAATTGCCGCCGGAGACGACGGAATTGTCGGACAGCACCAGCGGATTGTCGGTGACGGCGTTGGCTTCGATTTCGAGCGTGCGGGCAACGGAGCGCATGAGATCGAGGCAGGCGCCGTCGACCTGTGGCTGGCAGCGGATGCAGTAGGGATCCTGGACGCGCTCGTCACCCTCGATATGGCTTTCGCGAATTACCGAGCCCTTGAGGAGGCTGCGCAGCGCGGCGGCCGCGTCGATCTGGCCCTTGTGGCCGCGCAGCGTGTGGATGTCGGGATGGAACGGTGCCGAGGAGCCCATCGCTGCGTCGGTCGAAAGTGCGCCGGTGATCAGAGCGGACTGGGCAGCACGGTGGGCGCGGAACAGGCCGGCGAGCGCGAGCGCAGTCGAAACCTGCGTGCCGTTGATCAGCGCCAGGCCTTCCTTGGCAGCCAGCACGACCGGCGTCAGGCCGGCGCGCTCGAGCGCGGCGCGGCCGTCCAGTTGCTCGCCGTCGAAGAAGGCTTCGCCATGGCCCATCATGACTGCGGCCAGATGCGCGAGCGGTGCGAGGTCGCCGGACGCGCCGACGGAGCCCTTTTCCGGGATGACCGGGATGACGCCCTTTTCCATCATCGCCTCGATCAGGCGGACGAGTTCGAGCCGAACGCCCGATGCGCCGCGTCCGAGAGAGACGAGTTTCAGCGCCATGATCAGGCGCACGATGTTTTCGGCAAGCGGCTGGCCGACGCCGCAGCAGTGCGAGAGGATCAGGTTGCGCTGCAGCGTGGCGACGTCGGCGGCATCGATTTTGATGCTCGCCAGTTTGCCGAAGCCGGTGTTGATGCCGTAAACCGGCGCATTGCCTGCTGCGATCTCGGCGATGCGGGCAGCGGCCTTCTCGATGCCCTTGTCGAAGGTGGGATCAAGCCGGGCAGCCTCGCCGGTCCAGTAGATGATTTCGAGTGTCGAAAGCGGGACGGAGCCCGGCTGAAGAATAAGGGTCATATATGAAGTCCTCACCAATGCACGGAGCCAGGCTCACGTGTCTCCTATTTCAATGTCCGTTGCGGACGCGCGCATGCAGCGGGTTGAAGCCCATGCGATAAACAAGTTCGGCCGGTCGCTCGATATTCCAGATCGCGAAATCGGCCCATTTTCCGGGTTCGAGCGCCCCCACTTCATCGACGAGCCCGAGCGCCCGCGCCGCCTCCCGCGTCACGCCGGCGATGCATTCGGTGACCGTCATGCCGAACAGGGTGGCCGCCATGTTCATGGTCAGAAGCAACGAGGTGAGCGGCGAGGTGCCGGGGTTGTTGTCGGTGGCGATCGCCATCGCAACGCCCGCCTTGCGGAACAGGTCGATCGGCGGTTTCCTGGTTTCGCGGATGAAATAGAAGGCGCCGGGAAGGATGACGGCGACTGTGCCGCTCTTTGCCATCGCCGCCGCACCGGCTTCATCGGCATACTCCAGGTGATCGGCCGACAGAGCGCCGTATTCGGCGGCAAGGGCTGCGCCGTGAAGGTTTGACAACTGGTCGGCATGCAGCTTGACGGGCAGGCCATGCGCCTTCGCGGCATCGAAAACCAGCCGCATTTCGTCCGTCGAAAAGGCGATGCCTTCGCAGAAGCCGTCGACCGCGTCGGCCAGGCCCTCGGCGGCGATCGCGGGCAGCATCCCGTCGACGACCTTGGCGATGTAGCCGGCCTTGTCGCCCTTGAATTCCGGCGGCAGTGCATGGGCGCCGAGAAAAGTGGTGCGGACAGCCACATCGCGTTCTTCGCCGAGGCGGCGCGCGGCGCGCAGGGCCTTCGCTTCGTTTTCGAGATCGAGGCCGTAGCCGGACTTGACTTCGACGGTGGTCACGCCCTCCGCCATCAGGGCATCCAGGCGAGGAAGGGTCTGGCGCACAAGTTCATCTTCGCTGGCTTCGCGTAGCGAACGGACAGAGGAAACGATGCCACCGCCGGCGCGCGCCACTTCCTCATAGCTTGCGCCCGCAAGCCGCATCTCGAATTCGTTGGCGCGGTCTCCGGCGTGAACCAGATGCGTGTGGCAATCGATTAGCCCGGGCGTGATCCAGCGGCCGCCGCAATCGATGATCTCCCCGGCGTCTTCCATGGAGAAAGGCAGGTCTGCTTCGCTGCCGGCATAGACGATGCGCCCGTCTTCGACGGCGATGACGCCGTTCTCGACAAGGCCGAGACCGGGCAAGGCCGGGTTCAAGGTTGCGAGCCGCGCGTTTCGCCAAAGGCGATCGCAAGCGGTCGGCCGGGATCCGTCTGGTGTCGATTTTATGGAAGACATCGTTTTCTAGCCTTTCCTTTTCGTGCTATTATGTATAGACATAAAGAAAATGAGCGCAAGTGGTTTTTTGATTTTATCGAAAACGGGAGAGGGTTCGGCCTTGGACAGCATTCATGTGAAATCGGCCTTGTTGCCGGCAGGGTGGCAGCGGGAAGTCCGGATATCGTTCGATGGCGGGCGGATTGTTTCGGTCGAAACCGGAGTGGCGGCTGAGGCGGGTGATGAGCGCCACGATATCCTCGTGTCCGGCATGCCGAACCTGCACAGCCACGCATTTCAGCGCGGCATGGCGGGGCTTGCGGAAACGCGCGGGCCTGGTGCCGACAGTTTCTGGAGCTGGCGCAATGTCATGTACCGCTTCGCCCTGTCGATGACGCCGGATCATGTCGAGGCCGTCGCCAGCCATCTCTATATGGAAATGTTGGAAGCCGGGTTTTCCCGCGTCGGCGAATTCCACTATCTCCATCACGATATCGACGGCAGCCCCTATGCCGATATTTCCGAGATGGCGCAGCGGATCGCAGCGGCGGCCTCGCAAACAGGCATCGGCCTGACGCTGCTCCCGGTGTTCTACGCGCATTCGACCTTCGGCGGCGCTGCGCCGAACGAGGGACAGCGGCGCTTCATCAACACGGTCGAGAGCTTCGAGCGGCTGCTTGACGGCTGCCATCGGGCGGTCAAGGGTTTGCCGGATGGGTGCGTTGGCGTCGCGCCGCATAGCTTGCGGGCGGTGACGCCGGAAGAATTGACGGCCGTCGTTGCGATGGCAAAGGATGGGCCGATCCATATTCATGTGGCTGAGCAGGTCAAGGAAGTGGAGGATTGCATCGCATGGTCCGGCGCGCGGCCGGTCGAATGGCTGCTCGATAATGCCGGGCTTGATGGCCGCTGGTGCCTGATCCATGCGACGCATATGACGGACGAGGAGACCCGGCGCACGGCGCAAAGCGGTGCGATCGCCGGCCTTTGCCCGGTGACGGAGGCCAATCTTGGCGATGGCACGTTCAACGCGGTCGTGTTCGGCGAAGCGGGCGGCAAGTTCGGTATCGGCTCTGATTCCAATGTCCTGATCGGACTTCCCGACGAGCTTCGGCAGCTTGAATATTCGCAACGCCTGGCGCATCGCTCGCGCAACGTCCTGGCGGCTCCGGGCCAATCGACCGGCCGCGCCCTGTTCGACGGCGCGGTCGAAGGTGGCTGTATTGCCTTGGGATCGACGAAGTCGGGGGTTGCCGCCGGCAACCCGGCGGATTTCGTCAGCTTGGCGGTGCCGGATGGCGGTCTGGCCGATGACGCGGTTCTCGATTCCTGGCTCTTTGCCAATGGGACGAAACCGGACAGCGTCTGGGTCGCGGGCCGCAAGCAGGTCGAAGGTGGGCGGCATTATCGGCGCAACCAGATATCCGCTGGATTCCGCAACGTGATGCGCGACTTGTTGGCCTGATGGATTCGGTTTCGGCGCCGCGTCTTTTCGGGACAGGCGGCGCCGAAAAATTTCTGCTAGGACCGAACGGGTTTTGAGGAAAGTGAGCGCGTGGTGAAAACGCAGGATGCAGATTTGGATGCGGATAACGCGCTTGCCGACAGGGCAAGCGACCTGTCGCTGCATCAGCGCATTCTCGGCGACATCGAGGACCGTATCCTTTCCGGCGAATGGCCGCCGGGCTTTCGCATTCCGTTCGAGGTCGATCTTGCCGAGCAGTACAAATGCTCGCGGATGACTGTGAACAAGGCGCTGACGCAACTGGCGAAAACGGGGCTGATCGAGCGCCGGCGGAAATCAGGCAGCTATGTAACGCAGCCGCGCGCCCAGTCGGCGGTACTTGAAATCCGCGATATCAAGCTCGAAGTGCAATCGCTCGGCCTTACCTATGACTACAGGCTGATCGCAAAGACGCGGCGCCGGAGCAATGCTGAAGATCGGTCAAGGCTCGGCCTCGACGCGGCAGCACCCATTCTGGATGTGACCTGCACGCATCTAGCCGGCAATCGGCCGTTTTGCGTCGAACAGCGCCTGATCAATCTGGCGGCCGTGCCGGACGCGGCGGCGGAGAGTTTCGAAGAGATGGCCCCTGGCCCCTGGCTCTTGAACCGGGTGCCGTGGAGTGCGGCTGAACATACGATAAGGGCGGTGGCGGCGGATGAACCGGTCGCCACGGCCCTTGGTATTGCCGTTGGAACCGCCTGCCTGACGGTCGAGCGGCGCACCTGGAGCAATGGTTCCTACATCACCCATGTGCGCCTGATCTATCCGGGCGAGCGGCACGCCCTCGTTGCCAACTTCACGCCGTCGCAGCCGAAGTGACGGCAAGCCGCCGATTATTTCTTCGGCTTGGCGCCGGATAGTTTGGGAACTTCCTTCGTGAGGGTTGCACTGAAGGGTGTCGCTGCCTTGGCCGCAACCTTGTCCTTCTTCGGTTTCCTGACTTCCTTGTTGCTCTTTGCTTGTCCCTTGGCCATGGCGTCTTTCCTCGTGCGAAAATGAACTGTCCGCGCGCGTGATGCGATGCAATCAGTGGCACCGAACGCGGATATTCCGACCATGAACGATGCTGTGGTTCTAGACAATCGGAAAATTTGAAAGGAATTGGCAGGACGAAAACACCAATCAATCCGCCGTTTTTGCGTCCACGCCAAATTCGAGGCTCATCTGGACGAGTTCGTCCCACAGGCTTTCGGCGAAGCCGCGCAGGACCATGAGTTCGAAGCTATCCGCACCGGTTCGCGTGATCAGCGCCGAGATGTGTCCGATCAGGGTCATGGCCGAATGGCCGATGGCGAAGCTTGCTCGATCGAGATCGACAGCGGTGCCCTTGGCGAGGACGGCCTCGACGGATGCACCGCTGACGCCGATCCGGATGCGACCGTGGCTTTGATCGGCAATCGAAGCCTTGCTTGCGAGGAGCGCCGCCTTGCCGGAGATATCTGCAGCGGAAAGAGGCGCATCGCCGACGACGAACCACTGTCCGGGGCCGTAGGGGCGCACAGCATGAGGGGCGCCATCGCCGATCTGCGGGATCAAGTTCTGCAGATCGCCACTTCCATGTGCAGCGAGCACCTGCAGTACATGGCCTTCCGGCAGGGCGTTGAGCGTTATCCTTGCCCTCGTCGAGGAGGCGCCGAAAGAGCCGGACCTGGCACCCGCCAGAGCGGAACGATGAAGGAGAGCGAAATCAACCATGGAGCTTTCCGTTTTCCGGATCGAAGAAGACAGGGCTGCAGAGCACGGCCTTGGTGTATTCGTTATTCAGGTCGTTCCAAACCGTCACATGCTCGCCATGCCGCTTCGGCCCATGCTTGACGAGGGCGAGCCCTATCGTGGAGGCGAGATTGGGAGAATAGCAGCTGGAGGTCACGTAACCCTGGTCATTTTCCAGTGACGGCGCGGCGCCGTCGACAAGGATGTGCGAGCCGGTCTTGAATGTCGTTGCGGGATCGAGCGGCTTGACGCCGACGAGCGACGGCCGGTCCTGCGCCACCACTCCTTCGCGCGACAGCATCGCCCTGCCGATGAAATCCGGCTTCGTCGCCGAGACCATCTTTGCGAAGCCGAGGTCGGCCGGAATGACGGTGCCGTTGATCTCGGAATGGGTGACATGACCTTTCTCGATGCGCATGACACCGAGGGCTTCGACACCATAGGGGCAGATGCCATGGGGAGCGCCCGCTTCCATGATCGCATCCGCCACGGCTTCCCCGTAGCCGGCGGGCACCGCCAGTTCATAGGCCAGTTCGCCGGAGAAGGAGATGCGGAATAGCCGGCCAGCCAGCTTGCCAGCGAAGAGCGAGACTTCCTTGGCGCCGAGGAACGGGAAGGCCGCGTCGGAAATATCGTCGTCGATCAGCGTCTGCAGGATCGTCCGGGACTTCGGCCCGGCGACGGCAATCTGCGCCCACTGGTCCGTGGAGGAGGCGAACTGCACGTCGAGGTCGGGCCAGAGCGCCTGGGCGCAGAACTCCAGATGATTCATCACGCCGGCCGCATAGGCCGTGGTCGTCGTCATGAAGAAGTGGTTTTCGCTGAGCCGGCTCGTCGTGCCGTCGTCATAGATCATGCCGTCTTCGCGCAACATCAGGCCATAGCGCGCCTTGCCTACCGGCAGTTTCAGGAAGGCGTTGCAATAGATGCGGTTTAGGAATTCCGCGGCGTCCTTGCCGAAGATCTCGATCTTGCCGAGCGTCGAGACATCGCAGATGCCGGCGTTCTTGCGGACATTGAGCACTTCGCGATCGACGCTTTCGCGCCAGGTCGTTTCGCCGGTCTTGGGAAACCAGGAGGAACGATACCAGAGGCCGGTCTCGACGAAGATGGCGCCGTTCTTCTTTGCCCAGTCGTGTAGCGGCGATTTGCGCACCGGCTGGAAATGCTTGCCTTTCGACGCGCCGGTCAATGCGCCGAAGGAGAGCGGCGTGTAGAAGGGGCGGAAGGTCGTGGTGCCGACATCGGCCGGCGAAACCTTGCGCGCTTCCGCCAGAATGCCGATGGCGTTGATGTTGGACAGCTTGCCCTGATCGGTCGCCATGCCGTTGGTGGTGTAGCGCTTGGCAAGCTCGACATGGCCGTAGCCTTCGCTGACGGCGAGACCAAGGTCCTTCAGATGCACGTCGTTCTGGTAGTCGACGAAGGCCTTGCCTTTTGCGCCGCGCACATACCAGAGCGGTTTGGCGACGGTAGCGGTGTCGATTGCGGCGGCGAAGGCCGGGGCGGCATTGGAAAAGCCGAGGGCTTGCAGCGCGCGTGCGGCTTTCTCGCCACCATCGGCAAGGCAGGCTTCGGGTGCGCCGAGACCTGCCGCCGAACCGGCGATGGTCAGGCCATCCTGTGTTTCCGGCGCGAGGAAGGCGGCCTTTGCGTCCGACCATACCGGCTTTGCGCCGCGGTGACAGGCAAGATGAATGATCGGGCTCCAGCCCCCGGACATGGCAAGAGCGTCGGCATTGATCGTCACCGGCGCGCCATCCTTGAGGACGGTGACGCTCGTGAGGGCCTTGCCGCCCTTTGCGTCCTGCACCAAGGCGCCGGGGAAGACGGGTGCGCGGCCGCTCCAGGATGAAGCGCCGCTGGCGCGGGCGTCGACGATGGCGGTGACTTCGAGGCCAGCCGCTTCGAGGTCGGCCGCGGTCCTGTAGCCGGATTCGTCGTTGGTGAAAATGACGGTACTCTTGCCGGGCGCGATGGCTTGCCGGTTGAGATAGGAGCGCATGGCGCCCGCCATCATCACGCCCGGAATATCATTGCCACCGAAGACCAGCGGTCGTTCTTCCGCGCCAGATGCGAGGATCGCGTGTTTGGCGGCAATGCGCCACAGACGCTCTACCGGCCGGTTCGGGTCGATGGTGGCCGTATTTTTCTGCACGCTTTCGACAGCGCCGAAGACATTGCCGTCATACCAGCCGAAGACGGTGGTGCGCGAGAAGATGCGCACGTTGGGAAGGCTGGCGAGTTCGGCAAGCGTTTCCGCAAGGAGGCCGGCCGCGGCTTTCTCGCCGATTGCCGCGGTCTCCGCGAGGAGCGAGCCGCCGGGCTCAAAACCTTCGTCAGCGAGGATGACGCGCGCCCCGACCCGGCCGGCGGTGAGCGCTGCGGCAAGGCCGGCCGGGCCGGCCCCGATCACCAGCAGGTCGCAATGGGCCCAGCATTTCTCGTAAGTGTCCGGATCGGGCTCGTAGGTCGCGCGGCCGAGACCCGCCGCCTTGCGGATGATCGGTTCGTAGACCTTTTCCCAGAAGGCCGCCGGCCACATGAAAGTCTTGTAGTAGAAGCCGGCGCCGAGGAAGGGCGAGAGCAGGCTGTTGACGGCGCCGAGGTCGAAATCGACCGAAGGCCAGCGGTTCTGGCTCCTGGCCGTCAGACCGCTGTAAAGCTCGACCAGCGTTGCGCGGGTATTGGCCTCGGTGCGTCCGCCCTCGCCGATCGTCACAAGGGCATTGGGTTCCGCCGCGCCCGCCGTCAGGATGCCGCGCGGGCGATGGTATTTGAAGCTGCGGCCGACAAGCTGGCGGCCGTTTGCGAGAAGTGCCGATGCCAGCGTGTCGCCGGCAAAACCCTGCATCGGCTTGCCGTCGAAGGTGAAATCCAGCGGCTTGGCGCGGTCGATGCGGCCGCCCTTGAAGAGACGGAAGGAACTCATGCGGTTTCTCCCTGCGCGGCAGCGTCCGTGACGGCATAGACCGCGTGGGTCACCGTATCGCGCTCCACGACCAGCCAGCGGCGGCAGCCGGATGTGTGATGCCAATATTCCTTGTGGCGTCCGCGCGGGTTGTCGCGCAGATAGACGTAAGCAAACCAGGCATCCTCGCCGGCATCGGGTGCGGGGCGGGCGATTGCTGCGTCACCCTTGACGGTGAATTCTTCCTTGGGGCGCGGCCCGCAATGGGGGCAGGCGATCAAGCTGGCCATTTAAAGTCCTCAATGCAGATTGGGTTGCGAGCCGACGCCCTTTTCATCGATCATCCGGCCGCGCGCGAAGCGGTCGAGCCGGAAGGCCGTTGCCGTTTCATGCGGTTCGTTCCTGGCGATCAGATGGGCGTAGCAGAAGCCGGACGCGGGCGTGGCCTTGAAGCCGCCGTAACACCAGCCGGCATTCAGGTAGAGATTGTCGATATGGGTGCGGTCGATGATCGGCGAGCCGTCCATGCTCATGTCCATCACGCCGCCCCAGGAGCGCAGCACCCGGACGCGCGAGAGGGCCGGGATCATCGCGACGCCGGCTTCGGCGACATGCTCGACGGTCGCCAGATTGCCGCGCTGGGCATAGGAATTGTAGCCGTCGATATCGCCGCCGAAGACGAGGCCGCCCTTGTCGGACTGGGAGACATAGAAGTGCCCGGCGCCAAAGGTGACGACGTTGTCGATGAAGGGTTTCAACCCTTCCGAGACGAAGGCCTGCAGCACATGGCTTTCGATCGGCAGCTTCATGTCCACCATATCGGCAACGACGGTGGAATTGCCCGCCGCCGCGAGCGCCAGCTTGCCACAGCCGATGAAGCCCTGGCTGGTCTCGACGCCGGTGATACGGCCGTTTTCGCGGCGGATGCCTGTGACCTCGCAATTCTGGATAATATCGACGCCGCGCGAGTCTGCCCCACGGGCATAGCCCCAGGCAACGGCATCATGCCGCACGGTGCCGCCGCGCTTCTGCATCAACGCGCCCTGGATCGGGAAGCGGGCATTGTCGAAATCGAGGAACGGCAGCATCTGGCGCACGGTATTGCGGTCGAGCAGATCGGCATCGACGCCATGCAGGCGCATGGCATTGCCGCGCCGCGTATAGGCGTCGCGCTGGGCGTCGGAATGATAGAGGTTGAGCACGCCGCGCTGCGAGACCATGGCGTTGAAGTTGAAGTCCTGCTCCAGTCCTTCCCAAAGCTTCATCGACAGTTCGTAGAACGGGTTGTTGCCCTGCAACAGGTAGTTGGAGCGGATGATCGTGGTATTGCGGCCGATATTGCCCGAGCCGAGATAGCCCTTTTCCAGCACCGCGACGTTGGTGATGCCGAATTCCTTGGCGAGATAGTAGGCGGTAGCAAGGCCGTGCCCGCCGCCGCCGACGATGATCACATCGTAATGATTTTTCGGAACCGGACTGCGCCATGCGGGCTGCCAGCTTTTATTGCCGCGCAGGGCATTCAGAAAAACGGAAAAGGCGGAATAGCGCATGATCGATTCACCGTGGGAACTGGCGGCGATCATGACAGGATTGATTTTCACCACTTGCAGAAAAGAGACGTATCGGGTCATAAATGGGACATGACGACGGACGACCTCAAAAACGTGCAGAAGATCGGCTTCATCCTGGTCCCGGGGTTTGCGCTGATGTCCTATGCGTCGGCGATCGAGCCGCTGCGGGCCGCCAATCTTCTGGCTGGCAAAGAAATCTACAGCCTGTCGGCTCACGCGCCGGATGGCGACGTGGCGCGATCGTCGTCAGGAATTCCTGTTCCCTCGCAACCGCTTCCCAGACGCGGTTCCGGCCTGCACACGGTCTTCGTCTGCGCCGGCGGGTCGCCAGTCGATTGGAACGTGCCGGCAGTTCTTGCCTGCCTGCGGCAGTTGGCGCGCGAAGGCGTTCGTATCGGCGGCATTTCCGGAGGGCCTTATCTGATGGCGGCTGCCGGCCTGCTCAAGGATCGAGATTTCACCATTCACTGGGAGCATGCGCCCGCCCTGATGGAGGCCTTTCCGGATCTCGCCCCGCGCCAGGCCCGCTATGTCCTCGACGGCAATCGCATCACCTGCGGCGGCGGCGTCGCGCCGCTCGATATGATGCACGCCCTGATCTCCAAGCGTATGGGATCGGATTTCGCCCGCCGGGTCAGCGACTGGTATCTGCACACCCATGTGGAGGCTTCCAGTGCGCCGCAGCGGGCGTCGCTGGCCGAGCGCTACGGTGTCAACCACCCCGGCCTGCTTACCGTGCTCGAGAAGATGGAAGCGACGATCGAAGCGCCGCTCGACCGCCAGGCCATGGCCGCTTTGGCCGGAATGTCGCCGCGTCATCTGGACCGCCTGTTTTCACGCCTCATGCAGTCGTCTTTCCTGGCGGAATATCGCAAGCTGCGGCTGAACCATGCGCGGCGACTGCTTCTGCAAAGCCCTCTTTCCATTTCAGAAATTGCCTTTGCCACCGGCTTTTCCAGCGCGGGGCATTTCTCACGCAGCTACCGGATCGCGTTCGGAGAGGCGCCGCGGCAAGGACGGCAGGTCGTCCCTGGTGCGCCGGCGAATTAATTTCTTCTCGGTTGAGAAAATTTCACTCTCAGGATAGGCTTCTTTTCCGAAGCGAGTATTGAGGCAGGGCAGGCGAGCATGGTGAAAAAATCAGCGGAAATCGACATTGGCCGGACGACGGATGACGAGCGGCCGGCGCTGAAGGCTGCCTTCTCGCAGGATCCGCATGCGCTACGCGAGCCGAAGGAAAACAACCTCGAAATCGCCATCGGCCATGAAGTCCGCGCCTTCCGCAAGAAGCTCGGCATCACCGTCACCGACCTTGCCACGGCCACCGGCATTTCGCTGGGCATGCTGTCGAAGATCGAAAACGGCAACATCTCGCCGTCGCTGACGACGCTGCAATCCCTGTCCCGGGCCCTTGGGGTGCCGGTGACCGCTTTTTTCCGGCGTTACGAGGAGGTGCGCAACGCCGTTTTCGTCAAAGCGGGCGAAGGGGTCGAACTGGAGCGGCGTGGAACGCGCGCGGGGCATCAATACAACCTGCTCGGCCATATTGACAACAATACTGCTGGCGTAATCGTCGAGCCTTACCTGATCACGCTGACCGCAGATTCCGATACATTCCCGGCCTTTCAGCACGAGGGCATGGAGTTTCTCTATATGCTGGAAGGTGAGGTCGTGTACCGTCACGGCGACCGGCTTTTCACCATGCAGCCGGGCGACAGCCTGTTTTTCGATGCCGATGCACGTCATGGTCCGGAGCAATTGGTGGAATTGCCGATCCGCTATCTCTCGATCATCTCCTATCCGCAGACGCGCGGTGGGATGTAACAGCGGCTCCGTTTTAGAGAAGCAAGGTCGCTGCGCCGATTTCCGGTCCAGCCGCGGCCAATCGTTGATCCAGTGTGCAGAGGGTTGCGCCGTGATCAATGGCCACGGTCAGATGAAGCGCGTCTCCGGCCCGCAGATTCAAGGAAAACTGATCGGCAAGCCGTGCAGCCGTACGAAAATGAAAAGCCGAGATGCTGAGAACTGTGAACGATTCCAATATAATCCGGTTGAAAGCAGCCAGCGCCCGGTTTCGCTGATCGAGTTGCAATTGCCCGGTGCGCATTTTTATCGAGAGGGCAGACGAAAATTCCGTGATTGTCCAATCGCTCATCGTCAGCCGATCCGGCTGTTGCTCGGCCAGCCATTGCTGCATCTTTGCCGTCCCGGCCTCCAGCGTCAATGCAGCGACAAGAACGGAGGTGTCGACATAAAGCATGACATTCCCCGGCCGGCTTCAGGCTAATAACGCTCGCCATCGCGCATTGTGCGCATGAAGTCGCCAGCACTATCGTCTTGTGGCTGCATGCCTTCGGTGACAGATGCGAGTAAGGCGATATCGATGGGTTTTCGGGTCGAAGAAATCGCAGTCAACTGCGCGACCGGTTTCCCTCGGCGAAGTATCCGCACGGTTTCACCGTGCTCCGCCTGGCTGACAAGTTCGCTCAGATGGGATTTGGCATCGGCAAGATTTACGGTACTCACTCTTGTCTCCTGACCATTTAGTTGGTCATATAGCATTTCATTGCAGACTGCGCAACGAAACGCCGGAGACACGGTGATGCTCAGCTTCGAAAATATTGCCTTAAAAGAAAAAAAGTTTCCTCACAGTTGAAATTCTAAACGGCAGCTGCTATCCATCTTTTCAGCAACGAAATGAAGGATCGTCCCCCATGTGCGGAATTGTCGGATTGTTTTTGAAGGACAAGAGCCTGGAGCCCAAATTGGGCGCCATGCTGTCCGATATGCTGGTCATCATGACCGACCGCGGCCCTGATAGCGCCGGTATCGCAATCTACGGGGCACCTTCCGATGGCCGGGCTAAAATCACCGTTCAATCAGCTAAGCCGGCCACGGATTTCGTCGGGCTTGAAGCTCTCCTGAGGCCCGTTGACGCCAGCGTCGCCGTGGAGCTGAAAAGCACGCATGCCGTGATCGAGGCGGATGCCACGCAGGCTGCGGCCGTGCGTAATCTGCTCGCCGAGGTGCGGCCGGACGTGCGGGTCATGGGCTCGGGCGATAGCGTCGAGATCTATAAGGAAGTCGGGCTGCCGAAGGATGTGGTTGCGCGTTTCGGCATTCGTGAGATGGGCGGCACGCACGGCATCGGCCATACCCGCATGGCAACGGAATCGGCCGTCACCACGCTCGGCGCGCACCCCTTTTCGACCGGGGCCGATCAGTGCCTGGTACATAACGGTTCGCTGTCCAATCACAATAACCTGCGCCGCGAACTGGTTCGCGAAGGCATGACTTTCGAGACGCAGAACGATTCCGAAGTCGCCGCTGCCTATCTCACCGCCGAGATGGCCAAGGGCAAGGATTTGGGCCAGGCGCTGACCAGCGCGCTCAACGATCTCGATGGCTTCTTCACCTTCGTCGTCGGTACCAAGTCCGGTTTCGGCGTCGTGCGCGATCCGATCGCCTGCAAGCCGGCCGTCATGGCCGAGACCGATCGGTATATCGCGTTCGGCTCCGAATACCGCGCGCTCGTCAACCTGCCGGGCATCGAAGACGCCCGTGTCTGGGAGCCGGAGCCCGCGACTGTCTATTTCTGGGATCATGAGAAGGCGGCCTGACCATGGACCTCAGCGTAAAACGAGAAAGTCTGGAATTGATGCGCGTTTTCGACCTTGCCACCACACCGCTGCGCGAACTGAACAGCGCGCTGCACACAATTGCCCCCGGCACGAATGACACGCACTTCGAGGTCGTCAATCCGCGCGGCAGCCATGCCGTTGCCGTCGGGATAGACCAGCCGGTCAGCGTGGATGTGCGTGGCAGCGTCGGATACTACTGCGCCGGCATGAATGATGGCGGCACGGTAACCGTTCACGGCTCAGCCGGCCCCGGTGTCGCCGAAAACATGATGTCCGGAACCGTTGTCATCGAAGGCGATGCCAGCCAATATGCGGGCGCGACGGGCCGCGGCGGCCTGCTGGTCATCAAGGGCAATGCGGCCTCGCGCTGCGGCATCTCGATGAAGGGCATCGACATCGTCGTGCATGGCAATATCGGCCACATGTCGGCCTTCATGGGGCAGTCGGGCCATCTGGTGGTTCTCGGCGATGCCGGTGATGCGCTCGGGGATTCGCTCTACGAGGCCAAGCTTTTCGTGCGCGGCGAGGTCAAGAGCCTCGGCGCCGACTGCATCGAGAAGGAACTGCGGTCCGAACATCTGGAGAAGCTTGCCGAACTGCTCGAAAAGGCTGGTGTCACCGATGTGAGGCCGACGGAATTCAAGCGCTACGGTTCGGCCCGCAAACTCTACAATTTCAACATCGATAATGCCGAAGCATACTAAGGCAGGGACATAGAGATGAGCTATCACAACCCTTATACCCCGCCGCGCAAGTCTGCGACCTTCGACGATTACACGCTGGCCGAAATCCGCCGGGCGGCGGCGACCGGCATCTATGACATCCGTGGCGCCGGCACCAAACGCAAGGTTCCGCATTTCGACGATCTGCTCTTCCTCGGCGCCTCGATTTCGCGTTATCCGCTCGAAGGCTATCGCGAAAAATGCGACACAACGGTCGTCCTCGGGTCGCGCTTCGCCAAGAAGCCGATCACGCTGAAAACGCCGATCACCATTGCCGGCATGAGCTTCGGCGCACTTTCCGGCAATGCCAAGGAAGCGCTTGGCCGCGGCGCAACGATCGCCGGCACGTCGACCACCACCGGCGACGGCGGCATGACGGACGAGGAGCGCGGCCACAGCCAGACGCTCGTCTACCAGTACCTGCCGTCGCGTTACGGCATGAACCCGAAGGACCTGCGCCGCGCTGATGCGATCGAGGTCGTGGTCGGCCAGGGCGCCAAGCCCGGCGGCGGCGGCATGCTGCTCGGCCAGAAGATTTCCGACCGCGTCGCCAATATGCGCAACCTGCCGAAGGGCATCGACCAGCGCTCAGCCTGCCGCCACCCCGACTGGACCGGCCCGGACGACCTTGAGATCAAGATCCTCGAACTGCGCGAAATCACCGATTGGGAAAAGCCGATCTATGTGAAGGTCGGCGGCGCGCGGCCCTACTATGACACGGCGCTTGCCGTGAAGGCCGGTGCCGACGTGGTCGTGCTCGACGGCATGCAGGGCGGCACGGCGGCGACACAGGACGTCTTCATCGAGAATGTCGGCATGCCGACGCTCGCCTGCATCCGCCCTGCCGTTCAGGCGCTGCAGGATCTCGGCATGCACCGCAAGGTGCAACTGATCATCTCGGGCGGCGTGCGCTCGGGCGCCGATGTCGCCAAGGCGCTGGCGCTTGGCGCCGATGCGGTTGCTATCGGCACGGCGGCACTTGTTGCCATCGGCGACAACGATCCGCATTGGGAAGAGGAATATCAGAAGCTCGGTACCACGGCCGGCGCCTATGACGACTGGCACGAAGGCAAGGATCCGGCCGGCATCACGACGCAGGACCCGGAACTGATGAAGCGCCTCGATCCGATCGCGGCCGGCCGCCGTCTTGCCAACTACCTCAAGGTGATGACGCTGGAAGCGCAGACCATCGCGCGTGCCTGCGGCAAGAACCACCTGCACAATCTGGAACCGGAGGATCTGGTCGCGCTGACGCTCGAGGCATCCGCCATGGCGCAGGTGCCGCTTGCCGGCACGAGCTGGATCCCGGGCAAGGGAGGGTTCTAACCCTCAAACCACATACGGCCGTCGTCTGATTCCCAAGGCAGGCGGCGGCCATCTCCATGAAACGGTGTCTGAATAATCCAAAGGGGAACACAGTGACACTCGATCTTGCTAGCTTTGCCAAGGACCGCGGCATCAAATACTTCATGATCAGCTATACCGACCTGTTCGGCGGCCAGCGGGCCAAGCTGGTTCCGGCGGAAGCAATCGCCGACATGCAGAAGGACGGCGCCGGCTTTGCAGGTTTCGCCACCTGGCTCGACCTCACGCCCGCCCATCCGGACCTCTTTGCATTGCCGGATGCCTCCTCCGTCATCCAGCTTCCGTGGAAGAAGGATGTCGCCTGGGTCGCGGCCGACTGCGTCATGGAAGACAAGCCGGTCGAGCAGGCGCCGCGCGTCGTCCTGAAAAAGCTGATCGCGGAAGCCGCCAAGGAAGGCCTTCGCGTCAAGACCGGCGTCGAACCGGAATTCTTCCTGATCTCGCCGGATGGGTCGAAGATTTCCGACGAGTTCGATACCGCCGAGAAACCCTGCTACGACCAGCAGGCCGTCATGCGCCGCTACGACGTGATCGCCGAGATCTGCGACTACATGCTTGAACTCGGGTGGAAGCCCTATCAGAACGACCACGAGGACGCGAACGGCCAGTTCGAGATGAACTGGGAATATGACGATGCGCTCCAGACGGCCGACAAGCACTCCTTCTTCAAGTTCATGGTGAAGTCGGTCGCCGAGAAGCACGGCCTTCGCGCAACCTTCATGCCGAAGCCCTTCAAGGGCCTTACCGGCAATGGCTGCCACGCCCATATCTCCGTCTGGGATCTGGAAGGCAAGACCAATGCGTTTGCCGACAAGGAGATGCCTTTTGGCCTTTCGGCCAAGGGCAAGACCTTCCTCGGCGGCATCATGAAGCATGCCTCGGCGCTGGCCGCCATCACCAATCCGACGGTCAACTCCTACAAGCGCATCAATGCGCCGCGCACCATTTCCGGCGCCACCTGGGCGCCGAATTCCGTCACCTGGACGGGTAATAACCGCACCCATATGGTTCGCGTGCCGGGCCCGGGCCGGTTCGAACTGCGGCTGCCGGATGGCGCGGTCAATCCCTATCTGCTGCAGGCGATCATCATCGCGGCCGGTCTCAACGGCATCAGGCACAATGCCGATCCGGGCCGTCACTACGACATCGACATGTACAAGGAAGGGCACACCGTCACCGATGCGCCCAAGCTGCCGCTGAACCTGCTCGATGCGCTCAGGGAATACGACAAGGACGAGGAACTGAAGGTCGCGCTCGGAAAGAGTTTCTCCAGCGCCTACCTGAAGCTCAAGCATCAGGAATGGAACACGTACACGTCCCACTTCACCGAATGGGAGCGGCAGACGACGCTCGACATCTGAGCGCCAGGCGGCTGTGAAGACCAGAAGAGACGGCATGGCCTGTTCCTGCTATCCGATGTCGCTAAACGGATGGACGGGCAGGCCGGCGCCGCGCTAGCTTCCGTTCCATGATGCTGGCCGGGAGGGCCGGCCAATACCTCGAGCCAAGAGACCGATACCGATGAAAAGCTATGTGCTGACTGTTTCCTGCAAATCCACCCGCGGCATCGTCGCGGCGATCACCGGTTATCTCGCGGAGGAAGGCTGCTACATCACCGACAGCTCGCAGTTCGACGATCTGGAGACCGGTCTGTTCTTCATGCGCCTGACCTTCATCAGCCAGGAGGGCGCGACGCTCGACAAGCTGACGGCCGGCTTCGAGGCGGTGAAGACCCGCTTCGGCATGGTCGCCGACATTCGTGACAGCGAGCACCGCATGAAGGTGCTGTTGATGGTGTCGCGCTTCGGCCACTGCCTGAACGACCTGCTCTATCGCTGGAAGATCGGCGCGCTGCCGATCGATATCGTCGGCGTCGTCTCCAACCACTTCGACTACCAGAAGGTCGTCGTCAACCACGACATTCCCTTCCACCACATCCCGGTCACCAAGGCCAACAAGGCGCAGGCCGAAGCCCGCATGATGGACGTGGTCGAGCAGACCGGCACCGAACTGATCGTGCTGGCCCGCTACATGCAGATCCTCTCCGACGCGATCTGCCAGAAGATGTCGGGCCGGATCATCAACATCCACCACTCCTTCCTGCCGTCGTTCAAGGGCGCCAACCCCTACAAGCAGGCCTATGAGCGCGGCGTCAAGCTGATCGGTGCGACGGCGCACTATGTCACCGCCGATCTCGATGAAGGCCCGATCATCGAGCAGGACATCGCCCGCATCACCCATGCCCAGAGCGCCGAAGACTATGTCTCGATCGGCCGCGACGTCGAAAGCCAGGTGCTGGCCCGTGCGGTGCACGCGCATATCCACCACCGCACCTTCATCAACGGCAACCGCACCGTCGTCTTCCCGGCCAGCCCGGGCTCCTACGCGTCGGAGCGCATGGGCTGAGCCACCGCTTTCGCACTGATATTTCTGAACTTTCTGATCCCCGGTCGCGCGACGCCACCGGGGATTTCTGTTTTTTCCATATGACTCAACAATTTGTTCAGTTGTAGCCATGGGCCAGTCTGACAGAATTTGCCGCGTTTTCTGCGTTGCGGCTGCTGCAGTGCAGCAACGAATGCCTCTTGCAATGTTTAGTAAATTGAGTATCACTAAACATATTGCTCAACACGGTTGGAGTGAGGCCGGATGAGCGAAGGGCGGGGAGCCCGGTAAAAATTCAGATTTGATACGGTCCCCGACGGGTGACGGTGGCGCTGGCGCATTTCTCCCACGGCGGAGACGGGCGACTGCGCAAAGGCAGTCGGAATTCCCGAAGACGGCGTGGTGCCGGCTTCTGTATCTGGGAGGAATACATGCGGAAAATGACCAAGGCCCTTTTGGGGGCAACAACCGCGCTGACAATCTCCGCGGCCATGCCGTCGGTGTCGCAGGCGGCGGAACTGACCCTGTGCTGGGCGGCCTGGGATCCGGCCAATGCGCTGGTGGAGCTGTCCAAGGATTTCACGGCCCAGACGGGCACGGACATGAAATTCGAGTTCGTGCCGTGGCCGAACTTCGCCGATCGCATTCTCAATGAACTGAACTCCGGCGGCAAGCTCTGTGATCTGCTGATCGGCGACAGCCAGTGGCTCGGCGGCTCGGCCGAAAACGGCTACTACGTCAAGCTCAATGAATTCTTCGACAAGGAAGGCATCAAGATGAGCGACTTCGCCGAAGCCGCCGTCAATGCCTACGCCACCTGGCCGAAGAGCACACCGAACTACTGGGCGCTGCCCGCCATGGGTGACGCCAATGCCTGGTTCTATCGCAAGGACTGGTTCGCGAAACCGGAGTTGCAGGCGGAATTCAAGAAGCAGACCGGCCGCGATCTGACCGTGCCGGCAACCTGGCCCGAACTGATCGAAACGGCGAAGTTCTTCAATGGCAAGGAGATCGACGGCAAGAAGGTTTATGGCGCGGCCATCTTCACCGAACGTGCGTCGGAAGGCATCACCATGGGCGTCACTCAGGCGCTTTATGCCAACGGCTTCAAGTATGAGACGACGCCCGGCAAATACGACATGGAAGGTGCGGTCAATTCGCCCGACGCCGTGAAGGGCCTTGAGGAGTACAAGGAACTCTACAAGTGCTGCACCCCGCCCGGCTATACCGACGCCTACATGGGCGAAACGCTGGACGCCTTCAAGTCTGGCCAGGCGGCGATGGCGATGAACTGGTTCGCCTTCTTCCCCGGCCTCTACAAGGACGAGAATGTCGGCGGCGACAAGATCGGCTTCTTCGTCAATCCGAAGGGAACGACGGCGGCATCGACACTTGGCGGACAGGGGATGTCGGTCGTCGCCAACACCGACAACATGGACGGCGCGCTTGCCTATATCAAATGGTTCGCGCAGCCGGAGGTGCAGAAGAAGTGGTGGTCGCTCGGCGGTTATGCCGTGCACAATGCGGTGTTGAACGATCCTTCGTTCAAGGACAGCCAGCCGTTTGCCGCAGACTTCCTCGTCGCCATGAACCAGGTGCAGGACTTCTGGCAGGAGCCGTCCTATGCCATCCTTCTGCAGTCGATGCAGAAGCGCATGCATGACTATGTCGTGGCCGATCAGGGTACGGCGAAGGAAGCGCTGGACGGGCTGGTCAAGGACTGGGCCGAAATCTTCGGGGATGAAGGGAAGCTCTGATTTCCTCCCGGTGGGGCCGTCCGGCGCGTGCGCTCGGGCGGCCCTGTTGACGACAGCCATCCCGATTTCAGGTGAAGTCCGTGACCGATACCAATACGACGATACTGGACAAGGCGACCGAGCGCATGGTGCGCGCAACGCCGGTACCGCTTGCTCACCGCGTGCGCGGCCTGTCCGACCGGGTGATTGCCTGGCTTTTCATCGCGCCCACCATCCTGTTGCTGCTCGCTATCAACATCTTCCCGCTGATCTGGGCGGTGCGGCTGTCCTTCACCAATTATCGGGCCAACCGGCCGAATGCGGTCGTCGAAGGCGTGGGCCTGACCAACTACCAGCGGGTTCTCAACGATCCCGATATCTGGATCGCCATGCAGACGACGGCGCATTTCGTGTTCTGGACGATTCTGCTGCAGACGCTCATCGGCTTTTCGCTCGCCTATCTGATCGACCGGAAATTCCGCGGCCACGCCTTCTGGACGACGGTGATCCTCATCCCGATGATGCTGTCGCCGGCGGTGGTGGGCAATTTCTGGCGGTTCCTCTATCAGCCGCAGATCGGCCTGTTCAACTACATCGTCTCCTATGCCACCGGCGTGCCGCCATCCTCGTTCGAAATGCTCGGCTCGGTGTCGCTCGCCCCCTGGTCCATCATCATTGTCGATACATGGATGTGGACGCCCTATGTGATGCTGATTTGCCTGGCGGGCTTAAGATCGATCCCGGACTATATCTATGAGGCGGCCGAGGTCGACCGGGCGTCTGGCTGGCGGCAATTCTGGTCGATCACCATCCCGATGGCGCTGCCCTTCATCATGCTCGCCGTGCTTTTCCGCGGCATCGAGAACTTCAAGATGTTCGACATGGTCATGCTTCTGACGGGAGGCGGGCCCGGATCGACGACGGAGGTCGCCTCGATCACGCTGAAACGCGAGGCCTTCGAAAGCTGGCGGACCGGCCGCGCCTCTTCCTTTGCCATCATCCTCTTCGTCGCCGTCTTCGGTCTCGCCAATATCTACGTCAAAGCGCTGAACAGGGTGAAACAGCGATGAGCAACGCAACCTCAGCCCATTCCGTCGTTGAGCCCAGCATCACGACCAAACGCATCGCCGGCGCAATCGTCATTCTCTATGCGGTGATCACCATGGTGCCGCTGGCCTGGATTTTCCTCACCAGCTTCAAGTCGCCGCCGGATTCGATCAGCTATCCGCCGAAGATCGTCTTTCAGCCGACGCTGGAGGGCTACTGCAATCTCTTCACGACCCGAACCCGCCAGACGCCGGACTATATCCAGTCGCTCGGGCCGCCGACATCGACCTGCGACGAGATCACCCGCAGCCGCAACATGGTAATCGCCGGTCCTTCCAACTATTGGCCACGCTTCACCAATTCGATGGTGATCGCCTTCGGCTCCACTTTCCTTGCCGTCTTTCTCGGTACGCTCGCGGCCTACGGCTTTTCGCGCTTCCGGGTGCCGCTGGCCGATGATCTTCTGTTCTTTATCCTGTCGACGCGGATGATGCCGCCGATCGCGGTCGCGATCCCGATCTATCTGATGTACCGCGAGCTTGGCCTCTCCGACACGGCGCTCGGCATGATCCTGCTCTACACCGCCGTTAACGTCTCGCTTGCCGTTTGGCTGCTCAAGGGCTTCATCGACGAAATCCCGCGGGAATATGAAGAGGCGGCGATGATCGACGGCTACACGCGTCTGCAGGCCTTCCGCAAGGTCGTGCTGCCGCAGGCGACGACGGGCATTGCCGCCACGGCGATCTTTTGCCTGATCTTCGCCTGGAACGAATATGCCTTCGCAGTGCTTCTGACGTCGGGTTCGGCGCAGACGGCGCCGCCCTTCATTCCGACGATCATCGGCGAGGGCGGCATGGACTGGCCGGCCGTCGCCGCCGGGACGACGATCTTCCTCGTGCCGATCCTCGTCTTCACCATCCTTCTGCGCAAGCAGCTGTTGCGCGGCATCACGTTCGGAGCGGTGCGGAAATGACCATGGACACGACGAAAACCGCGAAGAAACGGCCTTTCTTTCTCCGACGGGGGCCGATGGAGAATATCGCGACGGCGCTGATCGCACTCGGCTTCCTGATGCTGTTCCAGCCGTTCGCGCTGGCGCTCTACACCTATTCGCTGGTGACGCTTCTCGCAGGCACCGTGATGTTCATCATCGTCTCGAAATTTCCGGAGTGAACCATGGCTGAGATCCGGATCGAAAACCTGCGCAAGCAATTCGCCGATTTCGTCGCGGTGGAGGATTCGAGCTTCACCGTCGGCGACGGCGAGTTCCTGGCGCTGCTCGGGCCATCGGGCTGCGGCAAGACGACGACGCTGCGGATGATCGCCGGCCTGGAACTGCCGACCAGCGGCAAGATTTTTCTCGACGGTGAAGACGTAACCTTCAACCGGGCAAGCGCCCGCGATATCGCCTTCGTCTTCCAGCTCTTTGCCCTTTATCCACATATGAACGTGCGCAAGAACATCGGCTTTCCGCTGCTGTCGCAGGGCGTTCCGAAGGCGGAAATCCGGTCGCGGGTGGAAGAGACGGCGAGGCTTCTGCAGATCAGCCATATTCTCGACCGCCCCGTGTCCGGACTGGCCGGCGGCGATCGGCAGCGCGTCGCGCTCGGGCGGGCGATCGTGCGCAGGCCGAAATGCTTCCTGATGGATGAGCCGCTCGGCACGCTTGACGCCGAATTCCGCGACGTGATGGTGCACGAGCTGCGCGAGCTGCACAATCGCATCCACGCCACCACCGTCTATGTCACCCACGACCAGCACGAGGCGATGGCGATGGCCGACAAGATCGCGGTGATGAATCACGGCATCATTGAACAGTTCGGAACGCCGCAGGAGATCTACAGCCGGCCGGTTTCGATGTATGTCGCCGATTTCATCGGCTCGCCGCCGATGAATTTTCTGAAGTTTACGGCGGGCGTTCGGAAGGGCAGCCGCTCGGTTTCGCTGGATGGTGTCGAGATCACTTTGCCCGAGGTGCATCAGGATCTCGCGGTTAGCGAACTGGCGCTCGGTGTCCGGCCGGAGCATATCCGTTTCAGTGACAGTTCGCCTTTGCGCGGCTCGGTCTACGGCGCGGAATATCTCGGCACCAACCAGATCGTTGCTGTCGAGACGGCCAAGGGGCTTCTCAAGGCGCGTGTGCCGGCCGACCGGACATTCCGGATCGGCGAAACGGTCGGCCTCGAACTCAACAGCGAAAAACTATCGCTGTTCGACTGCGCTTCCGGCCGCGCCGTCAAATCATCTCTCTATGCGGAGGCCCGTCATGGCTGAGGTATCCCTCCAGAACATCAGCAAGTCCTTCGGCGAATCCGACGCTGTGCGTAACCTGACACTGACCATCCGCGACGGCGAATTCGTCGTGCTGCTGGGCCCGACCGGAGCCGGAAAGACGACAACCTTGCGGCTGATCGCGGGCCTGGAAAAGCCGGATCGCGGCCGGGTGTCGATCGGCGGGCAGGACATGGCGGGTGCGGCGCCGGCGGGGCGCGATGTCGCCTTCGTCTTCCAGCAGTACTCGCTCTACCCGCATCTGACGGTCTATGAGAACCTTGCCTTCCCCTTGCGTTCGCCGGCGCGCCGTCTGAGCGCCGATGAAATCGACCGGCGCGTCCGCGACGTGGCAAAGATGGTGCGGATCGACCACAAGCTCGAAAATCGCTCGACCCGTCTGTCGGGCGGCGAGATGCAGCGTGTTGCCATCGGCAGGGCATTGGTGCGCAAGCCGGCGATCTATCTGATGGACGAACCGCTGTCGTCGCTCGATGCCAAGCTGCGGGCGGAGTTGCGGCTGGAACTGAAACGCATCCAGAATGAACTCGGGTCGACGCTTCTCTACGTCACCCATGACCAGATCGAGGCGATGACGATGGCAGACCGGATCGGCATCCTCAAGGATGGCGAACTGGTTCAGCTCGGTACGCCGCGCGATATCTACAGCAATCCGGTCAACCTGCATGTCGCGGCACGGCTCGGCCAGCCGCACATTAATCTCATCCCGGAAGGGCTCGTCCCCGGCGGGCGGCCGCCGATGGGGACGAAGACGATCGGAGCACGGACCGAGCATCTGGAAATTCGCGCCGCGAACGGCAATGCCAATGCCGAGATCGACTGGATCGAGCATCTGGGCGACCAGAGCCACCTGCATATGCGCATATCCGGCCACAAGCTGGTAACACTTGCCAATCCTTATGTTCCGGTCAGTCCCGGCGACAAAATCATGCTGACCTTGAGGGATCCACTCTATTTCGGCGCTGACGGACAACGGCTTGTATAAACAGAAACGGGAGGTTGCATCCCTCTAGCGCAAGCGGAAGGATGCGGAACGAAAAACGGACTGGATGAGCCCCATGAAACATTTCTTCAACCGCAGGGAAAACATCGTCATCGAGGCTCTCGACGGTCTGTTGCGGACCGCCGCGCCCGGAACGCTTGCCCGGCTCGACAGCTATCCCGATATCAAGGTGATCATGCGTGCCGACTGGGACAAGTCCCGCGTCGCAGTGATTTCTGGCGGTGGTGCAGGGCACGAGCCGTCCCATGCGGGTTTCGTCGGCAGGGGCATGCTGACGGCGGCCGTCTCCGGCGAAATCTTCGCTTCTCCCAGCGTCGATGCCGTCCTGACCGCGATCCGGGCGGTGACCGGAGCGCCTGGCTGCCTGCTGGTCGTCAAGAACTATACCGGCGACCGGCTGAACTTCGGCCTGGCGGCGGAAAAGGCGCGCGCCGAGGGTTTCGAGGTCTTGATGGTCATCGTCGCCGACGATATCGCCCTGCCGGATATTAACCAGCCGCGTGGCGTCGCCGGCACGCTCTTCGTTCACAAGATTGCCGGTCATCTGGCCGAACGCGGCGAGAGCCTCGCCACCGTCGCCGCCGGAGCGAAGGCGGCCGCGGCCGATATCGTTTCGCTCGGCGTCTCCTATTCCTCCTGCTCCATTCCCGGCCGGCCCTATGAGGATCGTCTGGGTGAAAACCAGGGCGAGCTCGGCTTGGGCATCCATGGCGAGCCGGGAGTGGAAAAGATAACCGTCCAGCAGGCCGACAGCATTGTCTCTATCATGACGGAACGCTTGTCGGCGGCGATGAAGCCGGATGGGCTGTATGCGCTTCTCATCAACAATCTCGGTGCCGTTCCGCCGGTGGAAATGTCGCTGATCGCCAACGCGGTGCTCTCCTCTCCGTTTGCAGGCCGGGTTGCCCTTGCGATCGGACCGGGACCGATGATGACGGCGCTGAACATGAACGGCTTCTCCTTGTCCCTCATCCGACTCGACGCCGAGCGCGAGGCAGCGCTTCTCTCTGATGTCGCACCTCACGCCTGGTTGCCGGCGGTCGTGCCGCATTCCGTTGCCATCGTGCCTGCCCCGAAGGCCGAAAGCTTGGCGGCAACGGCTGTGGCAAGCCATGATGCAGAGACCGGGCGTGTGCTTGCCGCCATCTGCGACCGGTTGATTTCGCTTGAGCCGGAGCTGAACCGGCTGGATGCCAAGGCCGGTGACGGCGATACCGGATCGACGGTTGCCACCGGCGCCCGCAGCATCCTGGCGCAAACGAGCAGTCTGCCCCTTGCCGACAGGGCAGCGCTTTTTGCTGTTATCGGCGATACGCTTTCGACCGCGATGGGTGGTTCGAGCGGCGTCCTTCTGTCGATCTTCTTTACTGCGGCGGGCAAGGCGAGCGGGGACAGGAGGGGCCTTGCTGCATCCCTGCTCGCCGGGCTCGAGCGCATGACCTTCTACGGCGGCGCTCATCCGGGCGATCGCACCATGGTCGATGCGCTGTCTCCGGCGCTTCATGCAATGGCAGTGGGCGGTGTCCGAGCCGCAGCCGATGCTGCCCGCAAGGGGGCCGAAGCCACCAAGGCGATGCGCAAGGCGAAGGCAGGCCGCTCCGCCTATATCGGCGAGAGTGATCTCGACGGGGTGATGGACCCGGGCGCCCATGCCGTGGCCGAGGTTTTTGCGGCTGTCGCCGGTATCCTGGAGCCCGCATGATCCTTGTCCGCGCGCCGAACTCTGCCATCGATCAAGCGGCCCTGATTTGCCGCGTGATCGAGGCTTGCCGGAATGTGGTTGCGGAACACGAAACCCATCTATGCGACCTCGATCGTGCGATCGGCGACGGCGATCATGGCACCAATATGCGGCGCGGGCTGGAGGCTCTGGCGGCGGAGAGCCGGCAGCTTGCCGCAATGCCAGTCTCCGAAGCGATGATTGCCGCAGGCACGATCCTGGTGATGAGCATCGGCGGCGCAGCCGGACCGCTCTATGGCACGCTGCTCATGGAGATCGGCAAGGGCCTGGCTGCCGAGCCGCTGCCAGCAAAATTTCCTGATGTCTTTCAACAGGCCGTGGCCGCCGTCGCGCGGCGCGGAAAATCGTCCCCCGGAGAGAAAACCCTGCTCGACGTTCTTTATCCCTTCAGCGCGGCGATGATAAGGGGCGCGCCTCTCCAGCACCTTGCGGAAAAAGCTCAGGGTTTTGCCGATAGGACCATCGACATGAAGGCCATGCGCGGGCGCGCCTCGTTCCTTGGCGAGCGGTCGGTCGGGCATATGGACCCTGGTGCAGCCAGCTGTGCGCTTCTTTGCCAGACCGTCTGCCGTGAACTGGCACAGGCAGGTGCGGCATGACGAACAGGAGCGAGAATGTCGGCATCGTCATCGTCTCCCATTCGCCGCTTGTGGCAAGGGGCGCTGCCGACATGGTGCGCCAGATGGTCGGTGACAGCGTGCCGCTCGCCTGGTGCGGCGGCAATCCGGCCGGCGGTCTGGGCACCGACCCAGGTGCGATCCTCAAAGCGATCGAGGAGGCCTGGTCGGACGCCGGAGTGGCGATCTTCGTCGATCTCGGCGGGGCGGAAACCAACAGCGAAATGGCGATCGAAATGATCGGCAAGGCGCGGGCGGCACGCATCGTTATCTGCAATGCGCCGATCGTCGAAGGGGCCGTGATCGCCGCCGCGGAAGCCTCCGGCGGGGCATCGCTGGCAAAGGTGGTGGCGACAGCGCAGGAGCTTTCCCCGTCATGACGGACAAGCGACACGGCGTCTATGGGGCAACGGGTTCTGCGGGTGGTCACGCCTCCGTCGAATTGCAGATTACGCATGGCGTCGGCCTGCATGCGCGGCCTTCGGTGACCTTTACCCGGCTTGCCAAATCCTTCCCCTGTGTGATCGAGATCGAGGTCAATCGCTCCGGCCTCTGGCTCAATGCCAAAAGCATCGTCAAGGTCATGGGCGCGCGCATCCGCAAGGGATCGACGCTCAGGATCAGGGCGCATGGCCTGAGGGCCGATGAGGCGATCTCGGTTCTCGAAGCGTTGTTCGTCAACGATCTTGGCGAGGAAAGACCACATGTCCGGGGCGCTTAGGCTGCAGGGTCAAGGCAATGGCCAAGGGCATGCGATTGGTCCGGCGCACGTGCCTTCGGAACCGTGGAACCCCGTCGACGGCGGCGTGTCGCCTTCGCTGGAATTCGATCTTCTCAGAAGTGCGATTGATGAGGCCGCCAGTTCCCTCGAAGATTTGATGGCGCGGACCGATCGGTCGAGCGCGAACATCCTCGAATTCCAGGTCGAGATGTTGCGCGATCCGGTGATCGGCGACATGGCGGCCGAGCATATCGCCGAGGGACAGAATGCGGCGCTCGCCTGGGTGACGGCTCTCGAGGAATATATTGCCGGGTTCGAGCAGTCGGAAGACGACGATATTCGGGCGCGGGCAGTCGATGTCATCGATATCCGCGATCGGGTTCTTCGCATCCTCGAAGGCAGGCCGCCTGCCGACTTTCCCAAGGGATCGATCTTCGTCGGCAAGGACATGGCGCCCAGTCTTTTTCTCGCCCATGACTGGACCGGGGGCGGTGGCATTGCGCTTGCAGCCGGAAGCACGGCAAGCCATGTGGCGCTGCTTGCCCGCGCCAAAGGGGTGCCGATGGTTGTCGGTGTCGGCGGCCTTGCTATCGAGCCCGCGGCCCCGGTTCTGGTTGACAGCGGCACCGGTCTCGTCATCGTACATCCAGGCGGTGCCGATATCGCAATCGCGGCGATGGGAGAAAAAACGGCGCCGGAGATACCGGCCCGGTTTGAGCTTCCATCCTTCGCCGGTCGTCCAGCGGGCCGCTTGGAGGTCTTGGTCAACATCAGCGATATCGCCGAGATTCATGGCCTCGACTCGAGTGTCTGCGACGGCATCGGGCTGTCGCGAACGGAGTTTCTCCTGTCGGCGGCCGCGGATCTGGCGAATGAGGAAAAGCAGTTCCACCTCTATGTCGAAATGTTGGATTGGGCCGCCGGCAAGCCGGTCACCATCCGTCTTTTCGATCTTGGCGGAGACAAGCCGCTCGGTGGGTTCGGTCTCGAGGAGCGCAATCCCTTTCTCGGTCTGCGCGGTATCCGCCTCCTTCTGGCGATGCCGGCGATGCTCAGGATCCAGGCCCGGGCGCTTTTACGGGCTGCGGCATTGGGGCCGCTGAAGGTGCTGTTGCCGATGGTCACCTTCCCCAGCGAGGTTGAGGATACGCGCCGGGTTTTCGAGGAGGAAGCGGCGGGCCTGCTCCGGCGAGATATCGACATAGGGGTTCTCGACATCGGCATGATGGTCGAGGTTCCGGCTGCGGCGATCATGCTTGACACGTTCGAAGCGGCCGACTTTTTCTCGCTCGGCACCAATGATCTCGCGCAATTTCTGACGGCTTGCGCGCGCGATAACGTTTCCGTCGCGAACTTGTACGATCAGGCAAACCCCGTCTTGTTGCGGCTGATCGCACAGACGGTCAGGATCGCGCATGACATGGACAAACCGATCGGTATCTGCGGAGACCTCGCCGGTGACCCCGCATTGCTGCCGTCGCTGATCGCGAGCGGCATACGGCAGATTTCCGTTGCTCCATCACAGTTGCCTGCCGTAAAGGCGGTGCTGGCGCAGGCAAGGATGGAAGGCTGACATGGCACGCGACGTAAGCGAAGATGCCATCACGGCGTACAAGGCTATCCTCTCCGCAATCATCGACAACCGGCCCTCCGGCACGCGCCAGCGTCTCGCGGCGGCGTTGGGCAAACATCGCAGCTTCGTCACGCAGATCACCAGCCCGGGCTATGCCACACCGCTGCCGGCACGGCACCTGGCGACGATCTTCCAGGTCTGCCATGTCAGCAAGGCCGAGCAGGACCGTTTCCTCGAAGCCTATCAAGTGGCGCATCCGGGCAAGTTGCCTGATCTCGGCCATGCCGGCGGCCTCCGGCAATTGACGCTGATGGTCGCTGATTTCGGTGACGAACGGAAAAACCGGATGCTTGACGAGGCCGTCCAGGATTTCATCCAGAGGATCGTCCTTCTGTCCGGCGAGGGAGACTGAGATGCTCTCCCATTCGTTCGACCTTGGCATCGTGCTCACAACGCCACTGGAATATTCTCCCCGCTCGGGTAGCATTGCTGCTGGGAGCCGAAGATGAAAAAATTCATGAACGGCGCCGGGACGCTGGCGCAGGATTGCCTGGAGGGGTTCGTTGCCGCGCATGGCGATATCGTTCTGTTCGGCGAGGGGAAGAAGCACGTCCGCCGCCGTGTGCTGAAGCCGGGCAAGGTCGCGGTCATTTCCGGCGGTGGCGCTGGCCATGAACCGATGCACACCGGCTTTGTCGGTCACGGCATGCTGGATGCTGCCTGCACTGGATATGTCTTCACCTCACCAACGCCCGACCAGATTTTGAGCGCGATCCGCGAAACGGACAGCGGCGCAGGCACGCTGTTGATCGTCAAGAATTACGATGGCGACGTGATGAATTTCGAGATGGCCGCCGAAATGGCGATGGCTGGCGGAACACATCGCATCGAGACGGTCATCGTCAATGACGATATCGCCGTCGAGCGATCGGCGCGGGGGACGGGCCGGCGCGGTGTCGCAGGCACGCTCGTCGTCGAAAAGGTCGTTGGGGCTGCCGCGCAGGGCGGTGCCGATCTGCAAGAGTTGAAAGCGCTCGGCGAGACCGTCGTCGCCGCAACGCGGACGATGGGCGTGGCGCTCAAGGGCACGACGGTGCCGCAGACCTCGCGCGAAACCTTCGTGCTCGGGCCGAACGAGATGGAAGTCGGCGTCGGCATCCATGGGGAGCCCGGCCGCTCGCGCGACCAGATGAAAGATGCATCGGCGATCGTCGATCTGATCTGCGGACATATTCTTAAAGACTTCGGTTCGCTCGATGGACAATCGGTCCTGCTGTTCGTCAACGGTCTCGGCGGAACGCCGTTGTCGGAACTCTATCTTGTCTTTGGTCTCGCGCAGGTCTTTTTCGAAGGGCATGGCGCGACGGTCGCCCGCAGCCTTGTCGGAACCTATGTCACATCGCTCGATATGGCCGGCGTGTCGATTACGGTCACTGTGCTGGACAAACGCCTGACAGCGCTTTGGGATGCGCCGGTTCTGACCGCATCGCTGCGCTGGTAATCAGACTGGCGGCGCGATTTCGATCGGCGTTCCATCGGAAAAGCGGCTGAAGCGGAACGGCGAGGGATCGACGATTGGCGTGTTGCCCGTGACCAGATCGGCAGTGAGGTGCCCCGCACCTGGGCCGATGCCGAAGCCGTGGCCTGAAAAGCCCGTTGCGATAACCAGCCCGGGAAGACTGTCGAGCGTGGAAATCACCGGGACTGCATCCGGTGTGACATCGATCAGGCCCGCCCAGATCTGCTCCACTTTCGCATCGCGCAGCACCGGCAGGGCTTCCGTGGCCGCCCGGAGCGCGTTCAAGACGGCTCTGCCATCTGGTTTCGGATCGAGAATCCGGTGCCGTTCGAATGCGCCGGGCCGGTCGAGGGGGACGGCGGCGGTTTCGAACAGTTCCTGCCAGCTTCGAGCGCTGAGACCCAGTTGCACCGCGTCGCGCTCGGCCTTCCTGGCGGGTTGAAAATCGCGGAAGAAGGCAAAACTGTCCGGCACCAGCGCATGCATGTTAATGCCGCCATTGGCGATGGTATAGCCGCCGTCCAGCCGCTTCCGATAGGCAAAGGTCGCGGCGGCACCCGCGCCATCCGGCCCTCGGTTCACCGCGCTGGTGCGCAGCACCGAGTTACGCACTTTCAGTTGCGGCAGCCGGATGCCAAGCCCCTTGCAGAACAGACGCGACCAGGCGCCGCCGGCGAGCACGACGGCGGACGTCTCGATGCGGCCCTTCTCGGTGATGACGGCGCTGATGCGGCCAGCGCTTTTTTCGATGCCGCGTACGGCGCAGCCTGTCACGATGCGGGCACCGGCCCGGCGCGCGCCCATCGCAATCGCCGGCACTGCCTTTTGCGGTTCTGCGCGGCCATCACTTGGCGTGTAGAGCGCGCCCTTGTACCGCCGCCCGGAGCCCAGCATTACGGCAGCCGTCTCGTCGGGGCCGATCTGGCGCGTGTCGAGCCCGTGGGCCTGAGCAAGTTTCAGCCAGGCATCGCGGTTGGCGATATCCGTTTCGTTCTCGGAGATATAGATAATCCCCGAACGGTGGAACCCGGTCTGACCGCCGATACGCGCATCGAGCCCGTCCCAGATTTTCAAGGATTCGATCGCCAGCGGAACTTCCCGCCGGTCGCGGCCCATGACCCGGACCCAGCCCCAGTTGCGGCTCGATTGTTCGCCGCCGAGAACGCCCTTTTCACACAGCACGACATCGATGCCGCGTTCGGCAAGGAACAGCGCGGTGCTTGTCCCGATGATGCCGCCGCCGATGACGACGACGCCGGCTTTCTTGGGCAGGATGTGATCGGTTTCAATCGGGTCGAGTGTCGGTCCGGGCATGTGAGTTGATTTCCAGTGTCAGAGGAGAGCCTGTCCGATTTGCACCGGATATTGCCGGCGTTCAAGTCGCGAAGACTTGCTGAGCCCGGGTCTGCTGCCAATCAGTCGTGAGGCAATGTGAAGGCGTCGCTTTCGCCTTCAATCAGTTCTTCCCGCCAGATCTTCCGCAGTTCCGCGTTCGGGTAAAAATGGCTGAAAGCCGGCATCGTCGCCAGCAGCGTTTCGGCGAGCGCGATGCCGAGATCGCGTCGCGAAAGGGCAAAGCCGGTGAGGCTCGGCGACAGAAAATGCGATTGCGGGCTGTGACGCCCGATAATGGCAATGTCGCGCCCCGGCTTCAGGCCGGCTTCGTTCAATCCGCGATAGAACCCGATCGCATTGGTTTCGTTGACCAGCACGATTGCGGTCGGTCTGTCCTTCTTCGAGAGCAGATCACGGGCAATCTGATATCCGCCTGCCTCGTTGGGCGTCGAGCGGAAGATGAGATCGGGATCCAGGGAGAGGCCATGCGCGGCAAGTGCGCTGGCGGCCTGGTCGACGAAGAGATAGCCGAGATTTGTATCGTCATGGGGCCGGGTGACTGCGATTCGCCGGTGGCCCTTTGCTACCAGCCTGTCGATCCCGGTTTGCGCCATGCCCTCGAAATCGAGATCGAGCCAGGGCTGACCGACATCGGTTAGGCTGCGCCCGAGCGTTGCGAAGGGGATCTTGCGCTTGGCCAGGAACTCCAGCCGGGGGTCGTGCCGCTGGGTCGCGGAGAGGATGAGACCATCGGCGAAGCCGCGGGCGACCACGCGCCGGAGGTAGTCATCCGGGTCTTCCTCGGACGAGCAGAGGAGTGCGACGAGATCGAGATGATGGCGGGCGAAGACCGTCTGCACACCGTCGAAAACGCTCATGAAGAAGGTGTCGCCCTGACCGGTGATCTCGGCTCCGGTCTGCATCATGAAGCCGATGATATTGGTGGTGCCCTGGCGCAGGCTGCGGCCGGACTGGTTGGGCACGTAGCCAAGTTCGGCTGCGGCCTCGAGCACCCTTTTGCGCGTTTCCTCGTTCACGTCCGGCCGCCCGTTCAGCGCCCGCGACACGGTTCCGATGGAAATGTCCAGATGTTGTGCAAGCCTGCGTATGCCCGTCATTCCAGCCGCTTTCAACGTGCGATCTCGGTATGCCCGATGTCCATCTATTGACACGTTTCAAAATTCGTTCATAGTACCGTAAACGTTTACGGTGATCGAAAAGGAGCGAAAACCGTAGACTTTATGGAGGAGAATCCCATTTTGCGTGCAGTTTTGTGCGGATGCGGAGCTATGGCCAAAGGCTGGCTGAAAGCGATCGCGGACACCCCTGAAATCAGAGCCGCGGTTGATGTCGTCGGCCTCGTTGATGTCAACCCGATGGCGGCAAAGGCGCTTGCAGAAGAGTTCGGTCTGGTCGATGCCGTCATCGGTCGCGACCTCGGGGCCGTACTAGCAGAAACCTCGGCAGACATGGTTTTCGACGTCGTTATTCCCGCCGCCCGTCACGACGTCGTCGCAACCGCTCTGGCGCATGGATGCCATGTGCTGAGCGAGAAGCCGATGGCCTCCTCGATCGAGGAGGGGCGGTCAATGATCGCTCAGGCTGCCGCCGCCGGAAAAGTCCATGCCATCGTCCAGAACCGCCGCTTCATATCGGGCATTCGCCGCATCCGCCGGCTGGTCGAAAGCGGCGTGCTTGGTGAACTCACGGCCATCCACTGCGATTTCTTCATCGGTGCGCATTTCGGCGGTTTTCGCGAAGAGATGGACAACGTGCTTTTGCTCGACATGGCGATCCACACGTTCGACGCCGCCCGCTTCGTTGCCGGCAAGGTGCCGGTCGCCGTCTATTGCCAAGAAAGCAACCCGCGCGGCTCGTGGTATGCGCATGGTGCCGCAGCCAATGCGATCTTCGAATTCAAGGATGACGTCACCTTTACCTATCGCGGCTCGTGGTGTGCCGAAGGTGCCAATACCAGTTGGGAAAGTCAGTGGCGGGTCATCGGCACGCAGGGCACGCTGCTCTGGGACGGCGCCGAGGATTTCCAGGCGCGCAGGGTGGCGGGAACGGAGGGCTTCCTTCGGCCGGTCGATGCCATTCCGGTACCCGAGCCCGCCAATGAGGGAGAGACCCATGGCCATGCCAGCGTCATCGCCGATTTTCTTGCTGCCATCAGAACCGGCCGCACGCCCGAAACGGTGAGCAACGACAATATCAACAGCCTTGCCATGGTGTTCGCGGCGATCGAAAGCGCCCGCACCCGGCAGCGCGTGACCCTATGAACAGGACAATTTCATGAGCAATCCGGCAAAAGCCATCCGCATCGGCACCATGATCAGCGCATCCGGCGGCAAGGCTGCGACACGCATCGGGCAGGTCGCGGACATGGGTTTCGAGAGCTTCGAGCCCTTCTTCTGGCAGACGACCAACGGCCAGAACCTCGCCGAACTCGGCAAGCGCTGCGTCGAGGCGATCGGCGATCGCGACATCACCATCTCGACGCTCGGCATGTTCGGCAATCCGCTGGAGACGACGGATATCGATCGCGACACGCTGCAGGGCTGGAAGGATTGCATCGACAATGCCCATCACTTCGGCGCCACCTGCGTTGCGGGCTTTACGGGAAGGATTCGCAATGCACCGCTGACCGACAGCCTGCCGCGCTATAAGGAAATCTGGAGCGAACTTGCCAGGCGCGCCGCCGACAAGGGCGTGAAGATCGCGTTCGAGAATTGCGCCATGGACGGCAACTGGGCGACAGGCGACTGGAATATCGCGCACAATCCGGACGCCTGGGAACTGATCTTCAACGAAACGCCGGACGACCATATCGGGCTCGAATGGGAGCCCTGCCACCAGATGGTCTATCTGATCGAGCCCATCCCGCAGATCCGCAAATGGGCGCATAAGATTTTCCATGTGCACGGCAAGGACGCGACGATCCGCTGGGATGTCATCCGCGAGCACGGCATTTTCGGCAAGGAAAAGTTCGTCTTCATGCGCACGCCGGGTTTCGGCGACACCAATTGGACGGACGTTATTTCCGAGCTGCGGCTTGCCGGCTGGTCCGGTTCCATCGACATCGAAGGCTGGCATGATCCGGTCTATCGCGATGCTTTGGAAATGACCGGCCAGGTTCACGGCCTCAACTATCTGAAGGCTTGCCGGGGCGGCGACTTCGTCGTCGATCCAGCCTGACCGGTCAGGCCGGTCTGAAGGGACTGAAATGGACTGAGGAAGGCCGGCATGGAGGATGACGGCCGATAAGGATAACCAACAGGAGGAAACTATGGGTATCCGCAAATATGCAGTCATCGGTGCGCTGGCGCTTGCAGGCGTGTCGCTGTTTGGCCTGTCCGCCAAGGCGGAAGACGTCAAGCTTACTGTCTGGTCTCTCGACCGTGATATTCAGCCGGCGCCAAATCTGGTGGCCGACTTCAACAAGCTCAACAACGGCATCCAGATAGAGTATCGGCAGATCCAGTTCGATGATGTGGTCAGCGAGGCCATGCGCGCCTATTCGACCGGGCAGGCGCCGGACATCATCGCCATCGACAATCCGGAACATGCGCTGTTTTCGTCGCGCGGCGCCTTCCTCGATCTCACCGACATGATCTCGACATCGACCGTGATCAAGCCGGAGAACTATTTCCCCGGGCCGCTGAAATCGGTCGAGTGGGACGGCAAATATTACGGCGTGCCGAAGGCGACGAACACGATCGCGCTTTACTACAACAAGGACATGTTCAAGGCGAAGGGGCTTGATCCGAACAAGCCGCCGCAGACCTGGGACGAACTGGTGGATGCGGCGCGCAAGCTGACCGATCCAGCCGCCAACGTCTATGGTCTTGCATTCTCTGCCAAGGCCAACGAGGAGGGCACGTTCCAGTTCCTGCCCTGGGCGCAGATGGGTGGTGGCAGCTATGAGAACATCAATACCGAAGGCGCTGTAAAAGCGCTCGAAATCTGGAAGACGATCATCGATGAGAAACTCGCTTCGCCCGACACGCTGACGCGTGGCCAGTGGGATTCGACCGGTACCTTCAATTCCGGCAACGCCGCCATGGTGATCTCCGGCCCATGGGAACTCGACCGCATGACGCAGGAGGCGAAGTTCGACTGGGGCGTGACGCTGCTTCCGGTGCCGCAGGAAGGCGCTGAACGCTCCTCGGCCATGGGCGACTTCAACTGGGCGATCTTCGCTTCCTCCAAGCATCCGCAGGAAGCTTTCAAGGCGCTCGAATATTTCGCGTCGCAGGACGACAAGATGTTCAAGAACTACGGCCAGCTTCCGGCCCGTTCCGACATCTCGATCCCCGAGACCGGCGAGCCACTCAAGGACGCGGCTCTCAAGGTCTTCCTCGAACAGCTGAAACACGCCAAGCCCCGCGGCCCGCATCCGGAATGGCCGAAGATCTCCAAGGCCATCCAGGATGCGATCCAGGCGGCGCTGACCGGTCAGGCGACCCCGAAGGACGCGCTTGATCAGGCAGCCGAAAAGATCAAGGCTGTCCTGGGCTGATCTGACAGACGATGAAGCGGCTCTTGATGCTCTTCTCCCCCGGCTGGGAGAAGAGCCGAGAAGAGCGAGACGATGAGGGGATGTGAGCGTCGGTCGACGCGACTGCCCCGGGCACAATTGAGGACAGCCTATGCCGCACTCTCCCTCATCTAGTCCTGCGGGGCGCCTTCTTCCCTCTGGGGAGAAGAAATCAAACCGGATGGCTCACGCGCCATCCAGCATTTCCTCCCGGAAGGGGTTGTCGTCCGCACAAGCGCCCGGCAGCCCCGTTCGGGACGTCGGAGGTCCCATGAAGAGGCTCCTGTCCAGCGTCAGGGACGGCCGCGGTTTCGATATCGTGCTGGTCGCCTTCCCGCTCGGCTTCCTGTTTCTGATGGCGGGGCTGCCGCTGCTCTATAACGTGTTGATGAGCTTTCAGGAGGTCGACATGTTCAGCCTCGGCACGTTCCTGCGCCCCTTTGTTGGCTTGAAGAACTATCGCGATCTGTTCGCCCAGCCGGAAACGATGCCGATCCTTGCCAATACGGCGATCTTCGTCGCCGGCTCGATCGCCGGACAGTTTCTCATCGGCTTCGGGCTCGCGCTGTTCTTCTGGGTCAATTTTCCCGGCGCCTCCTGGTTGCGCGGCCTGTTCCTCGTCTCCTGGGTCATGCCGGGCCTCGTCGTCGGCGCCATCTGGAACTGGATCCTGTCGGGTGACTTCGGTGTCCTCAATTTCATTCTGAGGGAAAGCGGCATCATTTCCGGCAATATCTTCTGGCGCTCCGATCCGAACTATTCGCTCTCTGCCGTCATCATCGCCAATATCTGGCTCGGCACCGCGTTCAACATGATCCTCCTCTCGGTCGGCCTCGCGGGTATTCCCGCTGATCTCTACGAGGCCGCTGAACTCGATGGCGCGAATGCCTGGCAACGCTTCTGGACGATCACCCTGCCGATGATGCGCTCCACCATCGGCGCCATCATCGCGCTCGGCCTGATCTTCACGCTGCAGCAATTCGACCTCTTCGCGGCGATCACCTCCGGCGGGCCGAACAATTCGTCCAATGTCACGCAATACTGGGCCTGGGAGCAGTCGTTCCGGCAGTATGACTTTGCCAAGGGCGCGACGATTTCGGTCCTGATGATCATCTTCGTCATGATCGCCTCGGTCGTCTATGTCCGCTCGACACGTCATGAGGTGCGCGGATGAGCGACACTGCCCGCAACCGTCTGATGTTCGTGATCGCCATCGTCATGGCGGCGATTTACCTCTTTCCGCTCTACTGGATGTACATCACCGCGCTTAAAAGCGGATCGGAGATGTTCGCCACGCCGCCGACTTTCTGGCCGTCCGTGCCGCAGTGGAGCACCTATGCCTATGTCTGGGAAAGCCGGGGCATGGGGCGCTATCTCTGGAACTCGCTGGTCATCGCCTCCGGAGCCGTGGTGCTGATCACGGTGCTCGGCGTCGGCTGCGCCTATGTGCTGGCGCGCTACCGCAATGTCTGGGTCGACATCGGCCTGTTCCTGATCCTCATGCTGCAGGTCCTGCCGGCCTCCTTGATGATCACGCCGATCTTCGTCGGCTTCTCGCAGATCGGCATGCTTGAGTATCCTCGACTTGCCGTCATCATCGCCATTGCCGCCAAGAGCATGCCGTTCTTCGTCGTCTTGGTGCGCGCCACCTTCATGGCCGTGCCGATGGAATTGGAAGAGGCGGCACTGGTCGACGGCAACTCGCGTGTGGGCGCTTTCTTCAACATCGTTTTGCCGCTTGCCCGCAACGGCATTCTCGTCAGCGCCATCCTGATCTTCATGCAGGCCTTCGGCGAGTTCGTCTATTCGAAGTCGATCATCCAGGCCGTGGAACTGCAACCCGCCAGCGTCGGGCTTAATTCCTTCATGGGACCGAACACCAATGAGTGGAACAACATCATGGCCTACGCCACGATGTACGTGACCCCCATCCTCGCCATCTTCGTGCTGCTGCAGCGGCGCATCGTCTCCGGCCTTACCTCGGGAGCCATCAAATGACCAAGCAGATCGAACTCTCGGGAGTGAACAAATATTACGGTGCCTACCACGCGCTGAAGAATATCGATCTCAGCATCGAGAAGGGGACCTTCGTCGCGCTCGTCGGCCCTTCCGGCTGCGGCAAATCTACGCTGCTGCGTTCGCTGGCCGGGCTTGAGAGCATTTCGACGGGCGACTTGAAGATTGCCGGTGAACTGATGAACAAGGTGCCGCCGCGCAAGCGCGACATCGCCATGGTGTTCCAGTCCTACGCGCTCTACCCGCACATGACCGTCGAGCAGAACCTCACCTACAGCCTTCGCATTCGCGGTGTCGCCAAGGCCGAGGCCAAGAAAGCAGCCGAAGACGTGGCGGCGACGACAGGCCTGTCGCACCTCCTCAAGAGGTATCCGCGCGAGCTTTCGGGCGGCCAGCGCCAGCGCGTCGCCATGAGCCGCGCCATCATTCGTCATCCAAAGGCCTTCCTGTTCGATGAGCCGCTGTCCAATCTCGATGCGGCGCTGCGCGTCCATATGCGCAAGGAAATCCGCACTTTGCACGACCGCCTGCACGCCACTTCCGTCTATGTGACGCATGACCAGATCGAGGCGATGACGATGGCCGACCATGTGGTGGTGATGAAGGACGGCGTGATCGAGCAGCAGGGCGCACCGCTGGAACTCTATGACCGGCCAGCCAATAAATTCGTCGCCGGCTTCATCGGTTCGCCGGCGATGAACTTCGTGCCTGCGATGGTCGGCGAGGATGGCCGCTCGCTGGCGGTCGATGTCGGCGAAAAGCAGACCATTGCGCTCGATCGCCAGCTCCAGCCCGGCCGCAAGGTGACGGCGGGGCTTCGGCCGGAGCATCTGCATTTCGTCGAGCCGGGGCAGGGCGTCTTCCGCCTGCCGGTCGGGATCGTCGAGACCACCGGCTCTGCGACCTATATCACCACTTCGACCGCGACGGAGGTGACGATTGTCGATACCACCCGCAGGCCGGTCAGAGCCGGTGACGTCATCGACGTATCGATCCGCCCTGGAGATGTGCATGTCTTTGACAGCGAGACGGGTTTGAGGGTCTGAAGCCAGATTAAACCGAGTTTGGTTTTTTCTGTATAAAAATACGTTTCCTGCCCTTGACAAGCGGGGACCCCGCGATGTTCCTTGTCGGCAAACGGATGCGGACCATAGCCGCGACAGGGAGGAATGACATGGGTGGACTTCTGGCCGGCAAACGCGCCGTGATCACGGCAGCAGCGCAAGGCATCGGCCGCGCCGCAGCCGAAGCGTTCCAGCGGGAAGGTGCGATCGTCACGGCGACCGACATCAACGAGGAAAAACTGGCCGAGCTTTCCGCCCTTGGCATGAACGTCGCGAAACTCGATGTCATGAATGCGGATGCGATCTCTGCCTTTGCGGCGGAGACCGGAACCATCGACGTCCTGTTCAACTGCGCCGGTGTCGTCCACGCCGGTACGATCCTCGAGGCCAGCGAGCGGGACTATGATTTCGCCTTCGATCTCAACGTCAAGTCGATGTTCCGGCTCATCCGCGCCTTCCTGCCGGGCATGATCGCAAACGGTGGCGGTTCGATCATCAACATGTCGTCGGTCGCCGGCGTCCCCATGGGCGTGCCGAACCGCTTCACCTATTCGGCCAGCAAGGCGGCGGTGATCGGCCTCACCAAGTCGATCGCCCTCGACTACATCAAGCAGGGCATACGCTGCAACGCGATCGCGCCCGGCACGGTGCAATCGCCCTCACTCGAGGAGCGGATGAAGGCGCAAGGGAACTATGAGGAAGCCCGCGCCGCCTTCATCGCCCGCCAGCCGATGGGGCGCATCGGTCAGCCGGAGGAAATCGCGGCGCTTGCCGTCTATCTCGGCAGCGATGTTTCCAACTATACGACGGGCCAGGTGCACGTCATCGACGGCGGCATGAGCCTGTAGTCTCGCGAACTGCCGTCCTTTTGGGGCGCTGCTGCTATACATATGCAGACGGGGGCGATAGTCTTGGCCGATCCAGGGAAGGCGCGCAGCAATCGCATGACACCGAAAGAATCCACCGGTCTCCATCCCGTGCTGAGGATCGATTTTCCTCATGCCGAGCGGCTGGGGCGGGGCAAGATTGCGCTGCTCGAACACATCCGCGAGACCGGCTCGATTTCCGCGGCGGGCCGCGCCATGGACATGTCCTATCGGCGGGCCTGGCTGCTGGTGAGCGCTCTCAACGGCATGTTCAAGGAGGATGCGGTCTTGTCGCAGCGCGGCGGAAAACAGGGCGGCGGCGCGGTCGTCACGCCTTTCGGAGAAGAACTGATCCGCCGTTTCCGGGCGATGGAGGAAAAGGCGGAGGCGGCACTTTCGGGAGAACTGGCCTGGCTGGAGAGCAACCGCAATCCCCACACGCCGCCGGCCGGTAATCCGGTCACAGATCCAGCGCAACGCTCTTGATGATGGCGTGAACCGGCTTGCCAGCCTGCAGGCCGAGCAGGTCGCGCGAAAGCGTGGTTACCCGAGACATGATCGTCACGCCGCCGCAATCCAGACGCACATCCACCATGCCCTGTACCGCCTCGCCGACCCTCACGATCGTGCCCGGCAGGATGTTGAGCGCGCTCAGGCCTTCCGGCCGGCTGGTGGCCAGCATCACGTCGCGGGCCGCGATCTGGAGGCGCACCGCCTTTCCGGCCGGAGCATCCAGATGCGGCACCCGGATCTGCACGCGGCCTGCGCGAATGACCGTGATCTGATGCTTGGCGTCCGTGTGGCCGACAATACCCTCGATCAGCGCACCCGCTTCGCGGCGGCTGACTGCCGATGATGGTGCGCTCAAGATCGTCGCCGCATCCCCGGACGCGCTGATCCGGCCGCTTTCGAGCACGATGACCCTGTTGGCCAAACGCGCGACTTCGGCGACCGAGTGGCTGACATAAACGATCGGAATTCCCGTTTCGTCCCGCAACCGTTCCAGATAGGGCAGGATTTCCGCCTTGCGCTCGTCGTCGAGCGCGGCCAGTGGCTCGTCCATCAACAGCAGGCGCGGGTTGGAGAGCAGCGCCCGGCCGATGGCGATGCGCTGTTTTTCGCCGCCCGATAGATTTGCCGGTGCTCGGTCCAGAAGTGCGCCGACGCCGAGCAGATCGACGATCCTGTTAAAATTCGGTTCTTTATGCGTGTGCCTTGCAAACCAGCGGCCATAGCCGAGATTGTGCCGGACGCTCAAATGCGGGAAAAGCCGCGCCTCCTGAAAGACATAACCGAAGCGGCGTTTGTGCGGCGGCACAAAAACACGGGCCTCGCTATCGACCAGAACATCGCCGTTGAACGCGAGCCGACCGCGATCGGGGTGCAGCAACCCGGCAATGGCGTTGATCAGCGAGGTTTTGCCCGATCCGGAACGACCGAAGAGCGCTGTCACGCCCCTATCCGCGCAGAATGCAGCCTCGATGGAGAACGCGCCAAGGCGATGGCGGATATCGACCTCAAGGCTCATGCGACGTCCACCTTCTTCGCCGCGAGGTTTGCAAGAACTTCCGAGACCATCAGTGCTGCCATGGAGATGACGATGGAAAAGATCGTCAGGCGAAACGCGCCGGCGTCGCCGCCGGGAACCTGCGTGAAGGTATAGATCGCCGAGGAAAGCGTCTGGGTTTCGCCGGGGATATTGGAAACGAAGGTGATCGTCGCGCCGAATTCCCCCATCGCCTTGGCAAAAGCGAGGATCATGCCGGCAATGATGCCGGGCAGGACGAGGGGTAGCGTGACCGTCAGGAAAACCCAGACAGGGCCGGCTCCCAGCGTTGCGGCCGCCTGCTCAAGCCTGCGGTCGACCGCCTCGATCGATAGCCGGATGCTGCGCACCATCAGCGGAAAGGCCATGATGGCGCAGGCAAGTGCTGCCCCCGTCCAGCGGAAGGAAAAGACAAGGCCGGTGTATTCGGCGAGAAACGCGCCGATCGGCCCGCGTTTTCCAAACAGGATCAGCAGAAGAAAACCGGTCACGACCGGCGGCAGGACCAGCGGAAGGTGAACGATGCCGTTGACGACGGCTTTTCCCCAGAAGCGGCCGCGCGCCAGGATCAACGCAACGCCGATCGCCAAGGGCAGGCTGGCGAACATGGCGACAAACGACACGCGCAGGCTAAGGCGGATCGCCGTCCACTCCGCGTCGCTCAAAATCAGCCAATCCAAATGCCGTGCTCCCGTCGTTGGCGGCAGACGATAGGCGCTCTGTCCATTGGCGGATAGAGCGCGCCCCATCCTTATTTCAGGATGGTAAAGCCCTGCGCGTCGAAGAGAGCCGCAGCCTTGGCCGACTTGATGAAATCGACATAAGCAGCAGCGTCCGGGTTCTTGCTCTCGGCCGTGATGGCAATCGGGTAAACGATCGGCGGATGGCTGTCTTCGGGGAAGGTGCCGGCAATCTTCACGCCTTTGTCAGCGGCGGCATCCGTCCGGTAGACGATACCATAGGGTGCTTCGCCCTTGGAAACCAGAAGAAGGGCGGCGCGGACGTTTTCTGCGCCGGCCACATTCTTTTCGACGGAAGACCAGATACCGAGCTTTTCGAGCGCGGCCTTGCCGTATTTGCCGGCAGGAACGGAATCGACGGCGCCCATCGCAAGTTTCTCGTCGCCAAGCAGGCCCTTCAGGTCGAAGCCTTGCTTGATATCAATGGGAGCGGCGTCTTGGCTACCGGTCACCAGCACGAGGCGGTTGCCGAGCAGGTTGGCGCGTGTGTCGTCCTTGATCAGCTTCCTTTCGGCAACATAGTCCATCCAGGCCAGATCGGCCGAGATGAAGACATCGGCCGGCGCGCCGGCCTCGATCTGCTTGGCGAGCGCCGAGCTTGCAGCGTAGGAGACGGTCGTTTCCGTGCCGGTTTCCTTCTGCCATTCGGCGTTGACGGCATCGAGCGCGTTCTTCAGGCTGGCCGCAGCAAAGACGGTAACTTTTTCCGCCGCGGCTGCCGGTTGCACCAGCGGCATTCCGCTGATCCAGAGAGCAGCGATGGTGGCTCCAAGAAATTTCAGCAAGGTTCGACGTTCTGTGCGCATGCGGTTCCCCCAATGGTCGAGATATTCCTGTAGATATAACGGTGTATCGCGATTGGCTAGCATTATATTTCAGCAAATATATTGAAAGTCATTCGCAGCTGCTTGACGTTCACGCTTGCCATGGACCATTCCGGCGTTAAATTCGGCGGCGCCCGACGGACGGGAATGGAGAGGCCGGAAAACGCAATGGAATCGAATGTGAAGCTCGAGAAAAGCTGGAAAGCCGTCTTGGTGCCGGAATTCTCCAGCCCCTACATGGCCGAGCTGAAGGCATTCCTCCTCCAGGAAAAACGCAACGGCAAACAGATTTTCCCCAAGGGACCGGAGTATTTCCGAGCCCTCGACCTTACGCCGCTCGATAAGGTGCGAGTCGTCATTCTCGGGCAGGATCCCTATCATGGCGAGGGCCAGGCGCACGGGCTGTCATTCAGCGTCAAACCCGGCCTGCGGTTGCCGCCGTCGCTCGTGAATATCTACAAGGAATTGCAGAGCGACCTCGGCATTCCGCCCGCCCGCCATGGTTTTCTCGAAAGCTGGGCGCGTCAGGGTGTGCTGTTGCTCAACAGCGTTTTGACGGTTGAGCGCGCGATCGCGGCGTCCCATCAGGGCAAGGGCTGGGAACGGTTCACTGATGCGATCATCCGTGCGATCAACGAGCAGGAGCATCCGGTCGTCTTCATCCTGTGGGGATCCTATGCACAGAAGAAGGCTGCTTTCGTCGATCGGTCGCGCCATCTCGTGATCCGCTCGCCGCACCCATCGCCGCTGTCAGCCCATAACGGTTTCTTCGGCAGCAAGCCCTTTTCCAAGGCCAACGACTTCCTCGTTGCGAATGGGCGCGAGCCCATCGAATGGGCGCTGCCAGCCAATCCCGAGGCTCAAGTCAGCGTCTGAGAGGATGGCGGTTCCGGCGATTTGGCCTTCCTGCGGGCGACGACACTTTCGCGCCAGACCGTGAAAATCCCGGCGCAGACGACGACAGCCGATCCGGCAATCACATTGAGCCCGATCGTTTCGCCGAATATGACGACGCCGATGATCGAGGCGAAGACGAGCTGAAGATAGGTCAGCGGCTGGACTTCGGCCGCGTCGAGCAGTTCATAGGCCTTGATCAGGAAAAAGTGACTGGTCGTTCCGGTGATGCAGAGCAGTAGCATCCAGGCCCAGTCCTGTAGTGCGAGCGGCGTCCAGTAGAAGGGGCCGACGGCGGTGATCGCCACGGCACCAGCGACGCCCGTGTAGAAGAAGCTCGTCATGGCGGTATCGTCGCGGCTGACCAGCCGCGTCGAGATCACGTAGATCGCAAAGATCAGCGATGACGAGATCGGGATAAGAAGCTTGAGATCGAAGTTGCCGCCGCCCGGTTTCAGGATCAAGAGAACGCCCAGCAAGCCGATGATGATCGCCGTCCAACGCCGCCAGCCGACGCGCTCGCCGAGAATCGGCATTGAGAGAAGGGCGACGAAAAGTGGCCCGGAGGAGAAGATCGCCTGCGAATGCGCAAGGCCGACCGTGGCAAACGAAAAGATGACGATGACGATCTGGAAGGCAAGCAGGACACCACGCAAAATCTGCAGGACCGGCCTCTTCGTTTTCGCCGCAGCCGAAAGACCGCCTCGTGACCGTGCGGCGAGCGCGATTGCAAAAGCGGCAAAGGCCCAGTAGCGGATCATGGTGATCAGGACGGGTGGATAGAGGCCGCCCAAATGCTTGGAAATCGCGTCCTGAATCGAGAAAATCGAGATCGCAAGCAGGACGAAGATGTAGCCGGTTCGCTTCGAAGTCATGAGAACGGTCTTACACGTGCAGCGGAGCGCGCGGCCACGCCATTTTTGCAGCGCAGCATGGAATGTTTCGAACAGGCGTTTTCCGGCAACACGCGCGACGTGGCGCCGCGCGTGTTGCCGCGCAGCCTATTCCTCGCGGAATGTATGCTGCATCTGTTCGGTCAGCGGTTTTGCGAGGTAGGACAGCACGGTGCGGTCGGCGATCTTGATGAAGACCTCCGCGGGCATGCCCGGATAGAGCGACAGGCCCTTCAACTGGGCAAGGCTTTCCGGCTTCGGCTTGATGCGCAGCGGATAGTAGGTCACGCCGGTACGCTCGTCGGTGACGAGGTCCGGCGCGATGGTGACGACTTCGGCCTCGACGATCGGCGTGGTGCGCTGGTTGAAGGCGCTGAAGCGGATTTCAACTGGCTGCCCCAAGCGTATCTGGTCGATGTCGTGCGTGGCGATCTTAGCCTCGACCGTCAGGCCGTCCGCGCCAGGGACGACGAGCATCAACACCTCACCGGGATTGATGACGCCGTTCACCGTATGCACGGCGAGCTGGTAGATCCGTCCCTCCAGCGGCGAGGTGATGTCGAGGCGTTTGAGCTGGTCCTGGGCGGCGACGCGGCGATCTTCGTATTCAGCGATCTTGCCCTCGACATCAGTCAGTTCCTTGGCGTTCTCGGTGCGGCGGTCCTCATCAAGCTGCAGGATCTGCAGGTCGATCTCGCTGGATTTGCCAGCGGCCTGTGCCCGGGCGGCGATGCGCGCACCGCGATCACCTTCAAGCTGGGCGCGGTCGCGCTTGAGTTCGGTCAACCGCTGCATGGAAACGAGGCCCTGGCCATAGAGCTTGTCGAGACCCGACAGTTCCTCACCGATCAGCTTCAGCGCATCCTCGATGGCACCCAGCTGAACCGTCAGGCCCTTGGTTTCGTCGGCCAGCTGGCCCTTGCGCGATGCGAGCTGGCTTTTCATGCCGACAAGCGCGTTCTTGCGGCTGATGAAGAGCTTGCGCTCGCTTTCTTCGAGAAGGGCGGCAGGTGTGCTTGAGCCTGATGTGAGCGCGTTCAGGTCTTCCGGGATGGTGAATTCGTCGGCGCCGGTCTGCTCGGCCAGCAGGCGGGCGCGGCGGGCGTAAAGCTGCGCCAGGGTGTTCTGCACGATCGACAGGTTGGCGCGAACGGTCGTGCCATCAAGCTTGATCAGGGTCTGCCCGGCGGTGACGCTATCGCCTTCCTTCACCAGTACGTCGCCGACGATGCCGCCGGTCAGGTGCTGGATTTTCTTGACGTTGTTCTCGACCACGACGGTGCCGGCAGCCACGATCGCGCTCGACAGTTCGGTCGTTGCCGCCCAGCCACCAACACCGACGACGAGGGCGAGGCCAAGGATCGAGACGGCGGTCATGTGCCGGGCGAGTGAACGGCGGGAGTTCACCGGTTTTGTTTCCACGGAGATATCGGTCACGATGCGGACTCCTGTCCTTCACCCACGACTTTCAGCGAGGCGGGGCCGGCAATTTGCGGCTGGCGGTCTTGCTTGCGCAGGATCTGCGCAAGCACCTGATCCTTCGGCCCGAAGGCCTGCATCCGTCCTTCGCTCATCATCAACACCATATCGGCGGCGGCAAGCGCACTCGGTCGGTGGGCGACGACGATGACGATGCCGCTGCGGGCGCGCACACCCATAATCGATTCGGTTAGCGCCTGCTCGCCTTCGGCGTCGAGGTTGGAGTTGGGCTCGTCGAGAACCACCAGGAAGGGGTCGCCGTAGAGGGCGCGTGCCAGCGCGATACGCTGGCGCTGGCCGGCGGAAAGCGCCGCACCACCTTCGCCGATTTCGGTTTCGTAGCCGTTCGGCAGTTTCAGAATGAGATCGTGGACGCGCGCGGCGCGGGCGGCGGAAACGACGGCCTCGGCCGTGGCGTTGTCTGCAAAACGCGCGATGTTCTGTGCTACGGTACCGGCGAACAATTCGACATCCTGCGGCAGATAGCCGATATAGCGGCCCAGCCTGTCGGTATCCCACTGGTCGAGCGCAGCACCGTCAAGCCGGACAGAGCCACGATAGCATGGCCAGATGCCGATCAGCGCGCGAGCGAGCGATGACTTGCCCGAAGCACTTGGGCCGATGACGCCGAGCGCGCTGCCGGCCTGCACGGCGAAATTGACGTCGGCGAAGGTCAGGCGCTGCGCCCCGGGCGGGCCGCCGGCGAGATTTTCGGCGCTCAGTTTTTCCTTCGGCACGGGCAGTTCCAGCGGCGCGTCGCGCTCCGGCAGAGCGGTCAGCAGATCCTTCAGCCTCTGCCGGCTTTGCATGGCGGAAACGAAACCGCGCCAGTTGCCGATCGCCAGTTCAACCGGGGCAAGCGCACGTGCCGTCAGGATTGAACCGGCGATGATGATGCCCGGAGAAGCCGAGCCCTCGATGACAAGAACGGCGCCGGTGGCGAGAACTGCGGATTGCAGCGCCATGCGGAACACCTTGGAGAGCGCGCCATAGCCATTGCCGACGTCGGACGTTTCGCGGTTCTGTTCCCGGTAATTGTTGTTTCGCAGGTCCCAGAGCTGTGACATGCGGCCGAGCATGCCCATCGCCTGCATGACTTCGGCATTGCGCTGCGAGGACTGAGCGAAGGCGTTGCGCTGGTTGCCGGCCTCCGATGCTTTCTTGGAGGGCGCCTGGGTGCCGCGATTGGTAAGGAACGTCAGCGTGATCAGGATGATCGAGCCGACGACCGCGACGATACCGATCCAGTAATGGAACATGAAGCAGATGGCGATATAAAGCGGCAGCCAGGGCAGATCGAGGAAAGCTGCCGGGCCTGATCCCGAGAGGAACGAGCGGATCTGGTCGAAATCGCGCAATGCCTGCAGGCCGTCGCCCTGCGTGCGCAATTTCAACGGAGCCTGAACCACGGCGCGATAGATGCGGCCGCTCACGGCTTCATCGAGCGCGCCGGCAATTCGCACGAACATGCGGCCGCGCACCATTTCGAAGGCACCTTGGAAAGCATAGAGCAACAGAGCCAGCAAGCAGAGCGCGATAAGGGTCGGGATGCTTCTGCTCGGCAGTACCCGGTCATAGACCTCCAGCATGAAGAAGGAGCCCGTGAGGTAGAGAATATTGACAAGAGCGCTTGCAATGAACACGCCGACGAAGGCCATCTTGCAGTCGCGCAAGGCCTGAATCGGATCCGTAATGCTCTGGTTATTTTTCGAATGTTTCACTGTAGAGGTCCTCGCGAGACGTCTGCCGCCTCAATGGAATGCACCAGTGTGCCACAATTAAAGTCGCATGACCCGTGGGTCTGTCGCCTGGGGAACATGCTTTTGCGCCGTCGTTTCCGGCTCTTTTGCGCTAAATATATGAATTTTTCGCGTTCTTTATGGAACTTTCTGAACATTGCCATAGTTTCCGCCGCGTTTCTCGAAAATATTTATTGTGTCTAATCGGATATTTAGGCTGTAGCTCAGGTGGTCAGGCGCTTGCGCAGCCTTGCCTCAGTCCGGTCAATCGGCCAAAGACGAGGACGCGGCGTGACAAGGGCTTGGGCATGAAAAACGTTCTGATCGTGGGTATCGGCACCGGCAATCCGGAACATATGACCATTCAGGCGATCAACGCGCTGAACAGTGCCGACGTTTTGTTCATCCCCACGAAGGGCGAGGCAAAGGCGCAGCTTGCCGATATCCGCCGCGATATCGTGTCGCGTTATGTCACACGGCCGCAGAGCCGCGTCGTCGAGTTCGCGATCCCCGTCCGTCAGACGGCGGAGCGCTCCTACCACCAGAGTGTCGATCAGTGGCATGCCGCAATCGCTACGGCTTATGAACGGTTGCTGCTCGAAGAGCTGAAGCACGGCCAGACCGGCGCCTTTCTCGTCTGGGGCGATCCGATGCTCTATGACAGCACGATCCGCATCGTCGAGCGGGTTCGCGCCCTGGGCACGGTGACCTTCGACTATTCGGTCATTCCCGGCATCACCAGCATCCAGGCCTTGGCCGCCAGCCACCGGATACCGCTCAATCTCGTTGGCAAGCCGGTGGAGATCACCACGGGGCGCCGGCTTGCCGAGAGCTTTCCGGAGAAAACCGAGACGGCAGTCGTCATGCTGGATGGCGAGCAAGCCTTCATGACGATCGAGGATCCGGATGCGCGGATCTACTGGGGCGCCTATCTCGGCACGGCGCAGGAAATCGTTATCTCCGGCCGGCTCGCCGACGTGAAAGGTGAAATCCTGAAAACCCGGGCGGAAGCAAGGGCACGGCACGGCTGGATCATGGATATCTATCTCCTGCAAAAGGGCAGGGATTTCGAGGAATAGCGACCGGCGCGGTCGACCCCGTTGTCCGCCGTGTCGCATGGCGACTGGTTTGTCCCTGTTATAGAATGCTATATGGACGGATCGGACGGCGATCTGAAACAACAGGCCGCGCCTTTGATGAAATGGGGGATGACCAGCCAACCGCGATGACGATCTGTGCTGCACCAGTTGAGAATCCGGCCGGACATCGATCCTCGATGCGCCGCGGCGCTTGTCCGTCGCTGGCAACGCCGATGGTGACGGGCGACGGCCTTCTCGTGCGCCTGCGCCCGGCAAAGCCTGGCTTTGCGCTGCGCGAGTTGATTGCCATGGCGGAGGCTGCCGAAGTCTGCGGAAATGGCATTCTGGAAGTCACGGCTCGAGGAAGCCTGCAGATCCGTGGTCTGAGAGCGGAGACCGTGTCGCTCCTTGCCATGAAAATCGCCGAAGTCGGCATCGAAATTACCGAGGGTCTCGCAATTGAAACGCCGCCGCTTGCGGGGTTGGATCCCTCCGAGATCGTCAATCCCCTGCCTCTCGCTGCGCAACTGCGGGCGACGGTTGCGGCATGTGAGCCACGGCTTGCTCTTGCGCCGAAATTGTCGATCACGGTTGACGGTGGCGGGCACCTGCATCTCGGAGAGATAACCGCCGATATCCGCCTGCGCGCCGTCCGCATCGGCAGAAAAACGCTGTGGCTGCTGGCCCTTGCCGGGACGGAAGCGACATCCAGGCGGATCGCCTTGTTGGATGAGTTGGCGGTCGTCCCGGCCGTTATGACCATTCTGGAAACGCTTGCCGCGATGGGCGACAGTGCCCGCGCGCGCGACATCGACGCCGCTGCGTTGCGGGCCAGCCTCGTTTCGATGGCCGATGTCGATGCAGTCGAGCGAGTGGAGCCTGCGCCAAATTCCTCCGGTATCCACGACCTTGGCGCAGATCGCACGGCGTTGGGCGTTGGTCTGTCCTTCGGTCAAATCCGTTCGCATGAGCTCAGAATATTCCTTGAGGCGCTGGAGATTTTCGGCGCGACGGAAATCCGGCTGGCGCCCGATCATGCGCTCATGGTGCTCGGGATAGCCCCCGATCGGATCGCCGCCGCACAGGCATTGGCGCTCGGTCACGGTATGCGGGCCTTTCCGGGCGATCCGCGCAATCACATTGCCGCCTGCGCCGGTATCGCCGCCTGTGCTTCGGCTTTGATTGATACACGGGCCGTCGCGCAACAGGTGATCGAGGCCGCGCCCTCGCTTCTCGATGGCTCGCTGACCGTCCACGTCTCCGGCTGCGCAAAAGGTTGCGCCAAACCCTCCGCCTCGGCGCTGACGATCACGGCTGCGCCAATGGGCTATGGCCTTGTCGTAAATGGCCCTGCCTCGGCCGCGCCGAACGCCTACATCGAAGAGAAAACGATAAGATCCGCGATGGAACGCCTCGAGGCGCTGGTGCGGCAGAGGAAACGGGCTGGCGAATCGGCACGGTCCTGCCTTACACGGCTCGGAGCGGAGGTCATCACCGCCGCGGTTCAACAGGGATAGAGATGCCTGAATACGATTATATCCGGGATGGCGACGCCATCTACGAGCGGTCCTTTGCCATTATCCGCAGCGAGGCCGATCTTTCCCGTTTTTCCGAAGACGAGGCCGATCTCGCGGTTCGCATGGTGCATGCCTGCGGATTGGTGGAGGCGGCCCAGTATTTCGAATTCGCCCCCGGTTTCGTTTCGGCTGCCCGCAATGCTCTCAAGAACGGCGCACCGATCTTCTGCGATGCCTTCATGGTTTCCCACGGCATCACGCGCGCGCGCCTGCCGGCCGATAACGACGTGATCTGCACCCTTCGCGAGCCACAGACCGCCGACATCGCGCGCGAGATCGGCAATACCCGCTCGGCGGCGGCGTTGAAGCTCTGGGTCCAGCGTCTGGCCGGCTCCGTGGTTGCCATCGGCAATGCGCCGACGGCGCTGTTCTATCTCCTGGAACTGTTGCGTGACGGCGCGCCGAAACCGGCAGCGATCATCGGCATGCCGGTCGGTTTTGTCGGGGCAGCGGAATCCAAGGATGCGCTGGCTGAAAATTCCTATGGCGTGCCCTATGCCATCGTGCGCGGCCGGCTTGGCGGCAGCGCGATGACGGCGGCCGCCGTCAATTCGCTGGCGAGGCCGGGCCTTTGAGCGCGCTTTCTCCAGGCAGGCTGATCGGTGTCGGCACCGGTCCGGGTGATCCCGAACTCCTTACCCTCAAGGCCGTCCGGGCGCTGGAAGCAGCCGATGTGCTCGCCTATTTCGCCAAGGAAGGGCGGCGCGGCAACGGCCGCGCCGTGGTCGAGGGACTGCTGAAGCCGGGCCTGATCGAACTGCCGCTCTACTATCCGGTGACGGTCGAGATCGACAAGGAGCAAGACGACTACAAGAGCCAGATCACCGGCTTTTACGACGCATCGGCCGCTGCCGTTGCAGAGCACCTGGAGGCAGGGCGCACGGTTGCGATCCTCAGCGAAGGTGACCCGATGTTTTACGGCTCCTATATGCATCTGCATGTGCGCCTTGCAGGGCGCTTCCCGGTGGAGGTCATTCCGGGCATCACCGCCATGTCCGGCTGCTGGTCGCTCGCCGGCCTGCCGATCGTGCAGGGCGATGATGTCCTCTCCGTCCTTCCCGGTACCATGGCCGAGACGCAGCTCGTTCGCCGTCTCGGCGATACGGAGGCTGCCGTGATCATGAAGGTCGGCCGCAACCTGCCGAAAATCCGCCGGGCGCTCGCAGCCGCCGGCAAGCTCAGCCAGGCCGTCTATGTCGAACGGGGCACGATGGCCAATTCCGCCATGGTCCCGCTTGCCGAAAAGGCCGATGACGAGGCGCCCTATTTCTCACTGGTGCTGGTGCCCGGCTGGAAGGACAGGCCATGAGCGGCACGCTTTTTGTGATCGGCACCGGGCCTGGCGGTCCGCAGCAGATGACGCCGGAGGCGGTCGATGCCGTGTCGAAATCGACGGATTTCTTTGGCTATGGTCCGTATCTCGATCGCTTGTCGCTGCGGCCGGATCAGAACCGTATCGCCTCGGATAACCGCGAGGAACTCGATCGCGCTCAGGCGGCGCTTCGCCATGCGGCTGAAGGAACCAATGTCTGCGTCGTTTCCGGCGGCGACCCCGGCGTCTTCGCCATGGCCGCAGCCATCTGCGAGGCGATCGACAAGGGGCCGGACGAATGGCGCGGGATCGACCTCGTCGTCACACCCGGCGTCACCGCGATGCTCGCCGTCGCCGCTCGCATCGGCGCGCCGCTTGGCCATGATTTCTGCGCCATTTCGCTTTCGGATAACCTCAAGCCGTGGGACGTCATCACGCGCCGGCTGAAGCTGGTGGCGGAGGCCGGTCTGGTGATCGCGCTCTATAATCCGATCAGCAAGGCGCGGCCCTGGCAACTGGGCGAAGCCTTCGACATCCTGCGCACGGTGCTGCCCGGGGAAACGCCGGTGATCTTCGGCCGCGCCGCCGGCCGCGCCGATGAGCGCATGCTGGTCATGCCACTCGCAACCGCCAACGCGCAGGAGGCCGACATGGCGACTTGCGTCATCATCGGTTCGCCGGAAACGCGGATCATCCCACGTCCGGGCAAAGCAGACCTCGTCTACACGCCGCGGTTCATTTCCGGGGAGAAAAGGTGATCGACAAGGCCGAGCGCTTCTTCGACGGTACCCACGGTGCGGACATCGGCCGGTTGCTGGCGCTCGACCATGATCACCTCGATGCCGAGCGCGCGGGCGGCCGCGATCTTGCCGTAGGTCGCCGTGCCGCCGCTGTTCTTGGCGACGATGACCTCGATCCTGTTGTCCATCAGAAGCTTCCTTTCCGCCTCTTCCTCGAACGGACCGGTCGCGAGCAGGTAACGTGCATGGGGAACGCCGAGCGGCGGCGTAACGGGATCGACACTGCGGATCAGGTAGCGGTGCTGCGGCGCGCTTTCGAAGTGGAAAGCCTCCTGCCGGCCGATGGCGAGAAAGACATGTCTCGGTGTTTCGCCCAGTGCTCCGGCTGCAGCAATAACCGAAGAAACGCTGGTCCAGCGATCGCCGGGCTGCCGTTTCCAGCCGGGACGGCGCAGGGAAAAAAAAGAAATTCCGGTTTCTTTTGCCGCCAACGCCGCGTTCTGCGAAATCCGCGCCGCGAAGGGATGCGTCGCGTCGATCAGGAGGTTGAACTTTTCCGCCTTGAGGAATTGGGCAAGTCCGTCGCTGCCGCCGAAGCCGCCGCTGCGCACGGGTACCGGTTGAGCCATGGGCTCGGCCGTGCGCCCTGCCAGCGAAAGCAGCACGTCGCAATCCACGCGGTGTGCCAAGGCGGCCGCCAGATTGCGCGCTTCGGTCGTGCCGCCGAGGATCAGGATGCGGTGTCTGCTCATGTCTGACGGTCAGTCCCTGTCTTCCGGCAACAATATGCCCTGGCTGACGATCGTCGGCCTCGGCGAAGATGGTTTAGCGGGTCTGGGCGACGAGGCCAAGCGTTGCATCGCCGCGGCTTCGATCGTCTTCGGCGGGGCGCGTCATCTGGAATTGGCCGGGCCATCGATCCATGGCGAGCGCCATGTGTGGCTGAGCCCGTTCGAGCGCTCTGTTGAAGCTGTCATCGCGCTTCGTGGCACGCCCGTCGTGGTACTCGCCTCCGGCGACCCGTTCTTCTTCGGCGTCGGCGGCACGCTCGCCCGGCACATCGATCCTTCCGAGATGCGGGTGTTCCCGGCACCGTCCTCTTTCAGCCTGGCAGCCTCTCGTCTTGGTTGGGCGCTGCAGGACACGGTGACTGTGTCCCTGCATGGCCGGCCCATCGATCTGATCCGGCCGCATCTTCAGCCGGGCAACCGCGTGCTTGCGCTGACCTCGGACGAGCATGGCCCGGCGGCACTTGCTGCGTTGCTTGCCGCGAGTGGGTTTGGCCAATCGAAATTGACCGTGCTCGAGGCTTTGGGCGGGGTGCATGAGCGGGTTACCGCACAGATTGCGTCTGACTTTTCCTTGAACGCCATCAACCCGCTGAACATCTGCGCCGTCGAGGTCGTGGCGGGCGGAGGCGCGCGTGTCCTGCCGCTGACGAAGGGGCTGGATGACGGCCTGTTCGAACATGACGGCCAGATCACCAAGCGTGAAATCCGCGCGTTGACCCTGTCAGCGCTGGCGCCACGTCGTGGCGAATTGCTCTGGGATATCGGCGCCGGCTCCGGTTCGATCGGTATCGAATGGATGCTCTCCGATCCGGCCATGAAGGCAATCGCCATTGAGGGTTCCGCAGAGCGTGCGGAACGCATCAGGCGCAATGCCGCAAGTTTGGGTGTGCCGGGACTAACCATCGTTCAGGGCACTGCTCCTGCTGCGCTAACAGGGTTGCCAAGTCCGGACGCGATCTTCGTCGGCGGTGGCGGCAGCGAAGACGGTGTCATGGACGCAGCCCTTGCGGCCTTGAAGCCCGGTGGCCGCATGGTTGCGAATGCCGTCACGACACAGATGGAAGCCGTGCTTCTGGAACACCACGCCCGGCTGGGTGGCTCGCTCATCCGTATCGATATCGCCCGCGCTTCGCCCGTTGGCGCGATGACGGGCTGGCGTCCGGCGATGCCGGTCACGCAATGGTCATGGGTTAAGCCGTGACATTGGAATTTTCAAGAGGAAGCAGCATGACAGTTCATTTCATCGGCGCTGGCCCGGGTGCCGCAGACCTGATCACCGTTCGCGGCCGCGACCTGATCGCCCGCTGCCCGGTCTGCCTCTATGCCGGCTCGATCGTCTCGGTGGAACTGCTGCAATATTGCCCGAAGAGTGCGCGCATCGTCGATACCGCGCCGATGTCGCTCGATGAGATCGAGGCGGAATATCTGAAGGCCGCTGTGGCGGGCCATGATGTTGCGCGCCTGCATTCCGGCGATCTCTCGGTCTGGAGCGCCGTTGCCGAACAGATCCGCCGGCTGGAAAAACACGGGCTCGATTACACGATGACCCCCGGGGTTCCGGCGTTTGCGGCGGCGGCCGCCACCCTTGGCCGGGAACTCACCATTCCCGCCGTCGCCCAGAGCCTGGTGCTGACCCGTGTTTCCGGCCGCGCCTCGCCGATGCCGAATGCGGAGACGCTGGCCGGGTTCGGCGCCACCGGCGCGACGCTGGCAATCCATCTGGCGATCCACGCGCTCGGGCAGGTGGTGAAGGAACTGACACCCCTCTATGGCGCCGATTGCCCCGTCGCCATCGTCGTCAAGGCGTCCTGGCCGGACGAGCGCGTGGTGCGCGGAACGCTTGGCGATATCGAGGCGAAGGTTGCCGCCGATCCGATCGAGCGCACGGCACTGATCTTCGTCGGGCGGACATTGGACGCGGCCGGCTTTCGCGAGAGTTCGCTCTATGATGCGGCCTACCAGCGCCGGTTCCGCGGCCGCGAATAATTTCAGATATCCAACGCCGAAAGGTCGGGCTCCTGGCCCGTCGTCTTGCGCGGTACGTCCTTGCTGCCTTCGATGCGATCGCGGTAGAGCGCCGATTGGCCAAGCAGCATCAGCGTCACCGGCGTCGTCAGGATGATGAAGATGACGATCAGGATCTCGTGGAAAATCCAGCGGTCCCGCAGCACGGCAAAGGCGATCATCGATGCGAGGCAGATCAGGATGGTGCCGGCGCTGGAGCCGAGCGTCGGCGCATGCAGGCGCCCGTAGAAGGTTTTCAGCCTGATCAGCCCTATCGAGCCGACCAGGGTGATCGCCGAACCGGTGAGAAGCAGAAGGCAGACCGGGATCGCCGCCCAGACTGGAAGGTCGGTCAAATGGCTCATTCGATCACCTCGCCGCGCATCAGGAATTTGGCAAAGGCGATCGAGGAAACGAAGCCGAGCAGGGCGATGATCAGGGCCGTTTCGAAATAGATCGAATTGGCGGTGCGCATGCCGAATGTCAAAAGAAGCAGCATGGCGTTGATATAGAGCGCATCGAGACCAAGGATGCGATCCTGCGCGCGCGGACCCCGGACGATGCGAAACAGGGCGCATCCCATTGCCAGGCCAAGCAATATCTGAGAGGCGAGAATCGACCAGATGATGAAGAGTTCGTTCATTCGAATATCTCCTTCAGCGGGGCCTCGTAGCGGCGCCTGATCAGGTCTGACCAACGCTCTGCGTTTTCAAGGTCGAGGACGTGGATCGTGAGAACGCCGGTCTGCCGGTCGAATTCCAGCCATGCCGTGCCGGGCGTCGCCGTCAGGATGCAGGCGAGTAGCGCCAGCGCATTGTCATCACGCAGGCCGATGTCGATCGTCACGAAACCGGAATTCACCGGACGGCTCCTGCCACGCAGGATCACGCCCATGACCGCCAGATTGGAGCGAAACACATCGATGGCGACGTGTCCTGTCAGGACGGCAATCCGGCGAAATTTCCGCAGCCGGGTCTTGTCTGGCTGCAGGTTGACCATGATCCAGGCCCATGAAATACCGAGGGCGCTGCCGAGCATGATATGGCCGGGCGAAATCGACTGATTGATCAGCAGCCAGAGAGCAAGAAGCGACAAGGAGAGCAACGGATAGGGGAACCAGTAGCGCATGGCTCATTCCCCTCCCGTCGGGCCGGCGCGCGGCGCCGACATTACCCGGCCGATGTAGTTTTGCGGCTCGGACAACGCCTTGGCGGTGGCATCCATGTAGCGCATCGCCGAGCCGGCCTGCAGGCTCAAGAAGGCGCAAACCGCCAGAAGCATGAGGACCGGGGCGATCTCGATCAGGAAGACGCGCGGGATGGTACCTTCGATCGAAGTCCAGAAGGTGCGGATGCCGACGCGGTTCATCGCGATCATCGCGGCGAGACCGGACAGGATGAGCAGCGCGGTATAGGTCCATTCCGCTCCCGAAACCGGCGCGTCGCCGCCGAAGCTGCCGGGATTGAAAAGGCCATGCAGCATGGCGAATTTCGCAAGGAAGCCGGAGAGCGGCGGAAGGCCCGAAAGCAGCACGGCGCAGGCAGAAAAGCAAAGGCCGAGAACGGCCATCGTGCCGGGCACGGCAACGCCCTCCTCCTTTTCCTCCTCGTTCTCGTCAATATCCCCATAGGCCTCCATCGTCACGGCCAGAACGTCGGCGCCGGCGTCGCGGGCGCGTTCCACCAGTTCGATCAGGAGAAACAAGGCGCAGATCGTCAGCGTCGAACTGACGAGATAGAACAGCGCGCCGCCGATGACCGCACCATTGCCGAGACCGATGGCGGCGATCAGCGTGCCGGAGGAAACCAGCACGCAATAACCCGCCAGCCTGCCCATCGCCTGTGAGGCAAGGACGCCGATCGCTCCGAAACCGATGGTCAGCAAGCCTCCGTAGAGCAGGATCGATTGTCCGAAACCGGCGGAATTCCCGGCATCGCTGCCGAAGAGCAGCAGCGAAAGCCGCAGGAGGATATAGACGCCGACCTTGGTGAGAATGGCGAAGATCGCGGCCACCGGCGGTGTTGCGGCCGAATAGGCTGCGGGCAACCAGAAGCCGAGCGGCCACATGCCGGCCTTGACGAGGAAGGCGATGCCGAGAAGGGCAGCCCCCGCCTCCATCAGCATCCGGTTTTCTGGACCGATCGTTCCGATCCGCAGCGCAAGGTCGGCCATGTTGAGCGTGCCGGTCGCTCCATAGATCATGCCGACGCCGATCAGGAACAGCGAGGATGCGGCGAGGTTGACGGCGATATAGTGCAGGCCGGCCTTGACGCGCATCGGCCCCGAGCCGTGCAGCAGCAGCCCATAGGAGGCCGCCAGCATCATTTCGAAGAAGACGAACAGGTTGAAAAGGTCGCCGGCGAGGAAGGCGCCGTTCAGCCCTGCCAGCATGAGCTGGAAGAGCGAATGGAAATGGTGTCCCGCCCGGTGCCATTTGGACATCGAAAACACCTGTGCAGCCAGCGCCAGAACTGAGGTGAGGACCAGCATCAGCGCCGACAGGCGGTCGAGCACGAGGACAATGCCGAAGGGTGCGGGCCAGTTGCCGAGCAGATAGACGATCGCTCCGGAATCTCCATCGCCGGACGTGGCCGCCGCCCGCATGAGAATGACACCGGCAAAAAAGACCACCATGGTCGAGGCAAAACCCAGGACGCCTTTCGGCGTGCGATTGCGCTCATCGACGGGGATCAATACCGCCGCTGTGACCAGCGGCAGCAGGATCGGCAGGACGATCAGGTGGTGAAGCCAGTTCACGCCGCGCTACTCCCTGCCGTCCACATGGTCGGTTCCGGTGAAGCCGCGCGAGGCGAGCAGCACCACGAGGAAGAGCGCCGTCATGGCAAAGCCGATGACGATGGCGGTCAGCACCAGCGCCTGGGGGATGGGATCGGTGTGCGTCAAGAGCCCGCCGGCGCCGCCGGGCTCCAGCAGCGGCGGCGCATTCACCCTGAGGCGCCCCATCCCGAAGATGAAGAGATTGACGGCGTAGGAGAGCAGCGACAGGCCGATGATGACCTGATAAGTGCGTGGCCGGAACAGGAGCCAGACGCCCGACGCGGTAAGTGCGCCAATGCCTGCGGAGAGCACGAGTTCCATTACGCGGTCTCCTTCGCAGCCGCTCTCGCCGCCCGGATGGCCTGCGCCCGCGGTGCGCGTACGGACTGGTGAGCGAGTGCGATCAGGATCAGCACGGTGGCACCCAGCACAAGCGAAAAGACGCCGAGATCGAACAGGATCGCGCTGGCCAGCGGTACCGTGCCGACGACCGGGAGTGAAACGTATTGCGAATGCGAGGTGAGGAACGGATAGCCGAACAGCCATGAACCAAGGCCAGTTGCGATGGCAATGACAAGGCCGATCGCCATCCAGCGCAGCGGGTGGATGCGCAGCCGTTCCTCGACCCAGCGCGTGCCGCCGGCCATATATTGCAGGATGAAACCGATCGACATGGCGATGCCGGCCGCGAAACCGCCGCCCGGCAGGTCGTGACCGCGGAAGAACAGGAAGGCCGCCAGCATGCCGACGACGGGGAACATCCAGCGCATGATGACCGAAGGTACGAGCAGGTATTCAGCGATGCTGTCGCCCGTCTTGCGGTGCGGATGCTCGTCGTCATAGGCGTTCTGCACGCGCTGCTGTTCGGGCGTTTCCAGGCTTTCGGTCGCCGGGCGGAAGCGCAAGAGCAGCGCAAACACCGTCAGCGCCACGATGCAGAGCACGGCGATCTCGCCGAGCGTGTCGAAGCCGCGGAAATCCACGAGGATGACGTTGACGACATTGGTGCCGCCGCCCTCCTTGTGGGCGCGCTCGAGGAAATAACTCGAAATCGTCTCCGGCATCTCGCGGCTCATCATCGTGTAGGAGACGAGCATCATGCCGAGGCCGGCAAACAGGGCGAAAGCCAGATCGCGCAGACGGCGCAGGCGCACTGGCATCGTCATCATTTCCGGGTCGTCGGGGTCTTCGATCCGTTTCGGCAGCCAGCGCAGGCCGAGCAGGATCAGAACCGTCGTGACGATCTCGACGAGCAGCTGCGTGACCGCGAGATCGGGCGCCGAAAGCCAGACGAAGGTGATGCAGGTAACGAGCCCGGCGCCGCCGAGCAGCACGAGGGCCGCCAGCCGGTGGAATTTCGCCTGATAGGCAGCGCCGACGGCGCAGACTATGCCGATCAGCCAGATCAGCGCAAAGGCCGGATCGATGCTGCGCAGAACGATCGCCGCCGGCTTGAAGCCCTGCGAAAGCAATGTGATCGCGCCGGCGAGTAAAGCAACGGCAACCAGGATGCGCATCTGCGGCTGCAGGCGGCGTGTGCCGGCCCGCATCTCGATCGACCGCGCCCATTTCCACGACAGCGTGACGAGCACGCGCTCGAAAATGCGCTGGCCTTCGAGACGACGGAAGAAGGGTGGACCCTCGATGCTGGTGGCGAGGTAGGACTTCATGATCAGGAACAGGCCGCCGCCGCCGACAAGCGCGATCAAGCTCATGAGCAGCGGCACATTCCAGCCATGCCAGACCGCGAGACTGTAGACCGGCGTTGCATCGCCGAGCACCGATTTGACGGCCGTATGCAGGAAGGGGCCGATGGTCCAGGAGGGGACGATACCGACGACGAGGCAGGCGAGCACCAGGAATTCGATCGGCGCGCGCATCCAGCGCGGCGGTTCGTGCGGCATCTTCGGCAGGTCGTGGGGCGGCGGGCCGAAGAAGACGCTGTGGATGAAGCGCAGCGAATAGGTCACGGCAAACATGCTCGCCAGCGTCGCGACATAGGGGGTCACCGTGTCGAGGATGTTGTATTTGTGCGTCTCGATCGCCTCGGCGAAGAACATTTCCTTCGACAGGAAGCCGTTGAGCAGCGGCACGCCGGCCATCGAGGCGCTGGCGACCATGGCGAGTGTGGCGGTAAAGGGCATGTATTTGAAGAGGCCGCTCAGTCGTCGCATGTCGCGCGTGCCGCTTTCATGGTCGATGATGCCCGCCGCCATGAACAACGACGCCTTGAAGGTTGCGTGGTTCATCGTGTGGAAGATCGCGGCGACCGCCGCCAGCGGGCTGCCGAGGCTGAGCAGCACGGTGATCAGGCCGAGATGGCTGATCGTTGAATAGGCGAGCAGGCCCTTCATGTCCTGCTGGAAGATCGCGAAATAGGCCCCGAGCAGCAGCGTGCTCAGCCCGGTCATACCCACGATCCAGAACCACGCGTCGGTGCCCGCCATGACCGGCCACAGCCGGGTGAGCACGAAGATCCCGGCTTTGACGAGGGTTGCCGAGTGCAGATAGGCCGAGACCGGCGTCGGTGCGGCCATGGCATGCGGCAGCCAGAAATGGAACGGGAACTGCGCGCTCTTGGTCAGTGCGCCGAGCAGGATGAGGATCAGCACGGTCGCGTAGAGTGGATCGTTGCGGATCAGGTCGCCCGAAGAGAGGACAAGATCGAGATCGTAGCTCCCGACGATATGGCCGATCAGCATCAGCCCGACGAACATGCACAGGCCGCCGGTGCCGGTGACCGTCAGCGCCATGCGGGCGCCTTCGCGGGCATGCGCATTGTGGTGCCAGTAGCCGATCAGCAGGAAGGAGACGATGCTGGTCATTTCCCAGAAGATCGCCAGCAGAATGAGATTTCCGGAAAGGACGAGGCCGAGCATCGCGCCCATGAAGGCGAGGAACAGCGAAAAGAACCGCGGCACGGGATCGCTGGTCGACATGTAGTAACGGGCGTAGACGACCACGAGCAGGCCGATCGCCGTCACCAGGCTCGCGAACATCCAGGCAAAACCATCCATGCGCAGGGTGAAATTCAGCCCGAGTTCCGGGAGCCAGTTCACTTCGTAGCGAAGGACCTCGCCGGACGCGACGATCGGATAGAGACCAGCCGCTGTCGCGAGGCAAAAGAGGGCGACGCTTCCGGAAAACCAGGCGGCGGCGGTGCCCTTGTCGGTCGGAATGCAGATTGCAGCGAGGCTTCCCGCGAAAGGTGCGAGGACGAGGACCAGAAGCAATGTTTCCGCGATCTCGATGTGCCCGTTTCCTCAAATCTTTCCGACTGAAAGGACCGCGACGGGCCCGCGAATGCCATAGCGTTCGTGTGCCGTGGCGGGTGCCCGAAGCGCGCCGCGAAGGGTGCAGGGGCCTAGTGTTTTTTATGTGTGATTTCAGCAGTAATGCCAACCCATCGACACTATAAAATCCACCGCCTGCGGCAATTGGTTTCGATGCGCATTTCCGGAAATATTCGGGCGATTTTTTGTAACGGAATGTAATTGCCCCATGGCCGGAAATGTTTCGACACAGAAAACGGCCGTGTCGGCCGGCCGGGCTGCGTGCGTTTTGGTCCGCCGCTGGTATAAGTGCGGCATGGACACAACACCGCACATACTGGTCGTCGATGACGATCTCGAGATTCGCCGCCTGCTCGGAAAATATCTGGACGGGCAGGGTTTTCGTGTCAGCCTTGCAGGCAGCAAGGGCGAGTGCGAGGCAAAGCTCGCGGAACTGAAGATCGATCTTCTCGTTCTCGACGTCATGTTGCCGGATGGGTCAGGGCTCGATCTCTGCCGTGCGTTGCGCGAGCGTGCGCCGCAGCTTTCGGTCATCCTGCTGACGGCGCTGAAGGAAGATGTCGACCGGATCATCGGCCTCGAATTCGGCGCCGACGACTATCTTGGCAAGCCGTTCAACCCGCGTGAACTGGCCGCTCGCATCCGAGCCGTCCTGCGGCGTGGCCGCAGCGACCCGCAGCCCGCAGGGGGGCGGCAATATGTCTTTGCCAACTATGTCGCGAATATCGAAAGCCGCACCCTGCTGTCTCCCGACGGCACGCCCGTCGATCTGACCGGCGGCGAGTTCGAATTACTGATGGTCTTCCTGCAGCGTCCTGGCCGCGTTCTCTCGCGCGAGTCCCTGCTCGACCTAACGCAAGGGCGGACCGCCGACCCCTTCGACCGTTCGATCGACATTCTTGTCAGCCGGCTGCGCCGCAAGCTCGGCGATGCCAGCGTGTTCAACATACTGAAAACGGTGCGCAACAAGGGTTACCAGCTCGCGGTTCCGGTTGAACGGAGCAACTAGCCATGTGGTCGCTGCGCACCCGGTTTACGGCGCTGCTCGTCATCTCGGTGGTTCTGGTGCTGGTCGCCGCGGCCTTCGTGACGGCGACATTGCTGCGCAGGCCACCGGAAGCCGCGTTTGATCTCGCACTGGCCGAACGGGCGGAACTCGCGGCCCTGTTGCTGCGGGCGGACCCGTCTGCCGCGGAAAAGATGCACATCCGAATACTGCAGAAGCCGACGCAGAACCGTATCGATCAGGAGCATACGGACAACGTTCGCGCCGAAGGCAGGCGCAAGGGGTACACATCCGAGGTCGTCGTGCTGGAAAGCTTCAAGCCGCATTCCAAGGGTATTGCCGTTCGCCTTGATGGTGACCGCTGGGCTTACCTGGATTTCCCTGGGCCCGGCCCCGGCCCGTTTCCTCTTCTGCCGCTTGCCGCCTACCTCACCCTCGTTGCGATCGGCATGGCTGGTATCGCGATCTATGCCAGCAACGTGATGATGCGGCCGCTGCGCCTCCTCGACGAGACGATCGCCAAGATCCGGCCTGACGGCATCATTCCGGAACTGCCGGAAACCGGGCCGATGGAAGTGCGTACGACTGCAAAGACCATCAACCGTCTGGCGACGCGCCTCAATGCGGCGGTATCGAGCCGCATGCGGATGATTGCGGCTGCAGGTCATGATATGCGCACGCCGATGACGCGCATGCGGCTTCGGGCGGAGTTCGTCGGCGATGGCGACGACCGGCAATCCTGGCTCAAGGATCTCGAGGAACTCGATCATATCGCCGATAGTGCTATCCGTTTGGTGCGTGAAGAGGTCAGCCCAGTCGCGCGGGAACAGGTGGCGTTGGACGCGGTTGTTCGTTCGGTCGCGGCAGAGATCCGCGAAACAGGCATGCCCGTCGAGCAGGGCGCGATCGCGCCCGTCTTCGTCAAGGGTGCGCCCTTTGCGCTGAAGCGCGCCATCCGCAATCTTGTGGTGAATGCCGCGACGCATGGTCAGGGCGCCGGTGTCGCTCTTTCCAGCAATGGGGCGGAAGCCGTGCTGACGATCGCCGACAGCGGTCCCGGCATCCCGCAGAACCTGCTCGACCGCGTCTTCGAGCCGTTCTTCCGTGTCGATCAGGCGCGCCGGCAGCTTGTGCCCGGTGCCGGTCTGGGTCTCGCCATCTCGCGTGAGATCATCGAAAACCACGGCGGCACGATCACCATCGTCAACCGCAGCGAAGGCGGCCTCCTGCAAACCGTTCGCCTGCCGCTGTGTACGCCTGCGCAGGATTGATTGCAGGTTTCCCCGCGCCGACCATTCCTCGACGTTTGTGATCCTTTAAAGAACTGCGAGGGCAGCGTCGCGGACCTATCGATGCTGCAAACGAAAAACGCGGCCGATCGAAATCAGCCGCGCTCTATATTTTCATGTCTGTGCCGTCAGTAACCTGCGGACGTTTTGCCCTCGTTGGCCTTACTGTCCGGCGGCTCGATGGCCGAGCCGCCGCCGAGGGCGACATTCAAGGCAACGTAGTTGTTGGCCAGGTTGCGGATGCCGGCCGCGAGCGCGACCCGCGACGTCGCGAGCGAGCGTTCCGCATCGAGAACGTCGAGCAGCGAGGTCGCACCGCCCTTGTAGCTTTCGCGCGCAAGTCCAAGCGCCTCCTCGTAGGAATCGACGACCTTGCGCAGTGCCGCGACGGTCGCGTAGTCGTTGCGCAGCGCAACCAGCGCGTCCTCGACCTCCTCGACGCCGTTCAACACGGTCTGCTTCCAGGCGAGATACTGCTGTTGAGCGGAGGACTTGGCGATATCGACATTGGCCTTCAGCCGGCCGCCGTTGAAGATCGGTATGTTGAGGCTTGGACCGAAGGACCAGCTGGTGAGACCGCCGCTGGCAGCGGAAGCAACGATGCGCGAACCATCGATGGAGCCGCTCAGCGTCAGGCTCGGATAGAGCTGGGCTTCAGCGACGCCGATCGATGCCGTGGCAGCTGCCAGTTGGCGCTCTGCCCTGCGGATATCCGGACGGTTGCGGACCAGGTCGGCGGGAACGCCGGCCTTGGTGTTATAGCGCGGCGAAGGTTGCGCCGAACCCTTGGTCAGGCTGGCGGTGACGGAGGTCGCCGGCAGGCCGAGCAGGGTGGCGATATGGTTTGCTGACTGATTGAACCCTGTCTGATAGCCAGGCAATTCGGCGAGCGTCGAGTTCACGAGGCCTTCCGCCTGAACGACGTCGAGACTGGAAGCCGCACCCGCCGCCTTGATGTCCTCCGTCAGCTTCAGGGTTTCGCGCCGTGAGGCGAGGCTCTGCTGCTGCAGTGCGTAGGCTTCCTGGTTGTAGCGCGCCTCGATATAGGACGTGGTGAGGTCAGAGAGATAGGCGAGACGAGCGACGTTGACGTCATCGTAGGCGGCGTCGAGCGAAGCATTCGCCGATTCCTTGGCGCGGCGATACTGGCCGAACAAATCGATCAGCCAGGATGCATCGGAACCGCCAGAGAGCGTTTTGGTTTCGCTGTGATCGCCTGAGCCGCTGTTTCGACGGAAAGAGCCATCCTGTCCTTCGACCGTGGCGGATCCGCCCGCGTTGATTTCCGGCAGACCGCCGGCGCCGGCAACGATGACGCTGGCGCGGGCTTCGATGATACGCTCCAGCGACTGCTGGACATCAAGGTTTTCACCCATGCCCTGGGCGACGAGGCCGTTCAATTTCTTGTCGCGGAAGGCTTCCCACCAGGGGTTCAGCGTTACATCGGCAGCTTCCGCATGGCCGCCTTGCGAGAATTTTGCCGGCAGTGCTGCGTTAGGAGCCTGATAGTTGGGGCCGACAACGCAGCCGGAAAGAAGAAGAAGGCTCAAAGGAAGGAGCACTTTTGCTGTTTTCATCTGGATCCCCATCCGGCCCGTCCCGAGCCGGTAACAAACGATTCACTTTTCCCGTCTTTAACATTTTCCGCGCCGCTGGCGAGGGAACAATTGCAAAGATGGGGGGTAAAAGGGCCATCCCCAGGGTCAGGTGTTTCCCAAGTGCCACGGATTGGCCATGTCGCCTCTGATTTCAAGGGGCATGGAGAAAATTTCCCGGCAGGCGGTAATTTTCCTGCCAGCGCTCCGTTTTTGGCCAAGCGGGTCGCCCGAATCACCAAAGACAGCATGACCCATAAAGGTTGCGCGTATCTAAAGTTTTTCGATGCGGTATCGAATTGCTTCCGGCGCGGTCGAAGGTCGCGCGCTCTGAGGTTGACGTTGCAGGAGCAGCCTGCGTCCGGCGATCATCGCCGATGACGGTTCAAGCTGCTCATGATATCGATCGCGGGCCGCGTCATGCCTGCCCGATGTCACGCCTGCCCGATCAGGAGGCGGTCAGACCCAGAGTTCGCGGTTGCCGAACTGCTCGCCGTCCTGGAAATTGCGGGTGCCGATGAGGGTGGCCGGTTCCTCCTGGCCGCTTTGACCATTCGAAGCTGCCATCTGCTGCGCCTGGGCCTTTCGAGCTTCCGCCGCTTCCAGCGCTTTGAGCTTCGCCTGAAGTTCGGCGATTTCCTCGGTTATTTCCGCCTTGTCATCCTCGGTCTTGGCGTCTTCAAGTTCGGTTTGCTTGGCTTCGATCTGCGCCTGCAGGGAAGCGATCTGGGCACTGCTGTTGCTGCTCGTGCTGCTGGTACTCGACGTCGATAGGAGTGAGGTGCTTGAAATCGCTCCAACCATTTTGTTTCCTTTGCGTTTTCGTTTCGGACGTATGAGGAAACGCATCGATCCACTAACGAAAGCTGACCGCAATCTTTAAGAAATCACCACTGTTTTCCTGAGGAAATGGGGGCTGGAAACATCCCGGATACGTGCCTGTTCTGTCACCATCTGCTGAAAGAGGACGATCTGACTATCAGAGGTGCCGGTTTCCGAGGTTTCTGAAAAGATTATTCCGCCGCCGGCTGCGCGGGCGCAGCGATGTTCTCAATGGCGCGTTTATCGGCGGGCTGGAAATTTCGCTTTCCAGACATGTTCTTTGGTTGCGGAGACACAAAGAGGAAACGTTGCAATACAAAAATGTCGACAGCGGAAACAAATCGATACAGGTGCCGGCGTCGGATTTGCCCGTGCGCAGCTTGCAGATGCGGCTGATCTCCGTGTCAACGGCCGTGCTATGCGCGAATCACGAAATGAGCAAGCGAATCAAGCGGCGAGCCACCGCCGCTCACGCGCAAAATTGGCGAGGTCATTGGCGCTCATCGGCCGGGCAAAGGCATAGCCTTGCAGGCCATGACAGCCCAGATCCTTGAGGATGCGGGCATGCTCCATCGTTTCGACGCCTTCGGCGATGACTTCGATGCCCAGCGATGTGCCGATGTCGATGATCGAGGCGACAAGCTGGCGCTGTTTCGCAGAGGTGAGGATCGGGATAACCAGCTGCCGGTCGATCTTGAGGCGGCGCGGCGTGAGCTTCAAAAGACTGACGATCGAGGCATAGCCGGTGCCGAAGTCGTCGATCTCAATGTCGATGCCGAGGTTTTTGATCTGCTCGATATTGGACAGAACGGTCATGTCGCTTTCGTCGAATGAAATCGATTCCAGCAATTCGAACGAGACCTTACCCTTCGGAATAATCAATTGGCTGAGGCGGTCAATCAGTTTCTCGTCATGCAGCCGGTGATAGGAGAGGTTGACCGATACCTTTGGAATATCGATGCCGCTCGCTTCCCAGCGGCGGGACTGGAAGAGGGCCTGTTCGAGAATCCTCTGGTCGATCTCGGAAAGGACGTTGATGTCCTCCGCCGTCTTGAGGAAGGCGTGCGGCGCCAGCAATCCCTTGGTCGGGTGGTCCCACCGCGCCAGCGCCTCGACGCCCGTGATGTCCAGGCTGGTCGGGCAGAATTGCGGCTGGAAATAGGCGATGAATTCGTTTTGCTCGAGCCCCCGCAGGATTTCGTCCGCGGTCTGCTTCGTCTTGAAAACCGCCGTCTTCAGCGAATGGGTGAAAACTTCGTGCCGGTTGCGGCCGCGGCGCTTTGCTTCGTAGAGCGCAATGTCGGCGTTTACCAGTACGTGGGTCAGCGCCTCCTCCCGTTTCGCCTGGTGTGCGATGCCGATGCTCACGCCGATGCGGCAGTCCTGCTCCTTGTATTTGACCGGCACGCTCATGGCATCGATGATGCGCTGTGCGAGTGCGGCGTCATGGCCCTCGACGCCGCCATTGCGGGAGATGATGACGAACTCGTCCCCGCCGATGCGGCCGACGAAATCGTCGTCGCCGGTGTTGGCGCGCAGGATCCGGGCGGCATGCCGCAGGATTTCATCGCCGGCCGCGTGGCCGAGGGTGTCGTTGATTTCCTTGAAGCGATCGAGATCGATGTGGAAAATGCTGGCGAGGTCCTGCGTCGCGGCGCTGGCACGTCTATCGGCCAGAATCTCGTCGAGGTAGCGCCGGTTCGGCAACCCCGTCAGAGGATCGTGCAGGGCATTGAATTCCATGCGATGCCGGGCAGCTTCCAGTTCGGCGCTGTGCGCCTCGGCCTGTCCTTTGGCTGCTTCAAGCCGCTCGCTGTTTTCGACATCAGCCGTCACGTCCCAGTTGACGCCGACGATTTTTTCTCGGCCTCCGGCACCGGTATAGATCGAACCGACCGCGCGGATATGCCGTGTCTGGTTACCGGGCAGGCGAATACGGAATTGCGAGATATAATTTGCGCCATGGAGAAGGGCGTCGCTGAATTCCTCTTCTGCCCTTTGCAGGTCGTCCGGATGCAGCGCATCGCGCCAGTCCTCGTAGACCTCGCGGACGTCGCCGCGCAGGCCGTAGAGCTCCTTCATCCGGTCGTCCCACAGGAGTTTGCCGGAGGAAATGTCGAGCTCCCAAATGCCGATCTGCGATGCATCGAGTGCGATCTTCAGGCGATAGGACAGTTCCTGCAATTGGTCCTTGTTGTGCTCAAGCACCCGGATGTTGCGTTGCCGCTCCTGCATCAGCCGGCCGGTGACGAACATCGGTACGAGGATGAAGAGGCCACCGAGCAGAATGAGGCTTCGGATCAGCCATGCGTTCGGCGGCGTGTCGACCCACCCACCCTTCGGCACGGCGCTGATTACCCAGGAACCGCCCGGCAGAAAGACGCTGACTTCGACCGGATTGGCGCCTTTGACAGCACTGTCGCCATAGAACAACGCGCCGTCTTCGCCCAGCCCATCACGTCCCGAGATGGCGATGTCGAGGTCCAGCGTTGGCGAAAGAAGGCCACTGTCCCGATAGAGCCGATCGACGTCGATGATCGCGGAGACGATGCCCCAGAAGCGGTTTGACCCGCCGCCCACGGAAAGAGAGACCGGGAAGCGGCCGATCAGGCCCTTGCCGCCCTGAACCAGATCGAGTGGGCCGGCCAGCACCATCCTGCCGGAGTTGCGAACGCGCATCGCCGCAGCACGCTGGTTCTCGTTCTTGCGGTAATCGAGCCCCAAGACCTTCTCGTTTCCCTTCATCGGATAGACGAGAGAGACGACGAGATTTGGCGCGGCCGCGATGTTGCGCAGCCGCGAGCGCTCGTTGAAAAGGTTGCGTGCCAGATCTGAGAACCGCTTCTGGGTCATGCCGGGCTCTGTCACAATCGTCGCGATCAGGCCGCGGACGAGCTGGATATCGCCATTGATATTGGCTTCAAGCCGCGAACGGATCGGGTCAAGCTCAGCAGCGACGGACGCGCGGGCGTTGGCGGCATGCACCGCGCGGTTTTGCTGCTCGGCAAATATTCCCGCCATGGCGACGATCACGAGAGCAACATAGGTCGGCAGATAGTTCGGTTTGAAAAACCGAGCAATCTTTGACGTTCTAAATACGGTCGATAATTTCGAAAACACGCAAGCCCCAAAGCCGTTCTTCCAGCAATCGGGCCGCATTGTTGCAAAGCCGTCTTAACAATATGTGCCGCAAAGTCCTGATTTCAGGTCGCGCGCTTACTTGGATTTTTTCTTCTCCGGCAGTTTCTTACGATCTGTTTCGGCCAGTTCCTTGAGTTCCTTTTCCGACATGGATTTTTCCATGCTCCTGGAAGCACCCTTGAGCTCGGATTTCTTCATGTCGCCGCGTTTGGCGGCGAGGGCTGCGCCGGCCGCCTTCTGCTGGGCTTGGGATTTCGCAGGCATCGTCTTTCTCCTTCGGTCAGATGCTGCCGACTAGAGCCGGATGATTTTAGGTCGAATCGACCTAAAATCTGAATCCGCTCTAGAATTAAAGAAGTAGAGCATGATGTCGCCCGAAAACCGCTTACACTTTTCGGCATCATGCTCTAACACTTGTCAAGCTAAATTGGTTCCCTCACCTCATCCAGATTGCCGTCAGGCTGGCCGATCATCGCCAGCAGTGTTTCAAGCCGATCCGCCTCCCGCGGTCGTTTGTCCGGTCGAAGCCTGGAAATGCGCGGGAAACGCATGGCGACGCCGGATTTGTGCCGGGTGGAAAAGTTGATGCCCTCGAAGGCAACCTCGACCACAAAACCATGGTCCGGCTCGGCCCGGATCGAGCGAACCGGACCAAACCTTTCGACGGTATTGTTGCGCACATAGCGGTCGAGGACTTCGAGCTCCGCGTCGGTAAAGCCGAAATAGGCCTTGCCCACCGGCACGAGCACGTCCTTGCCGTCGCCTTCCGTCCAGACGCCGAAGGTGAAGTCGGAGTAATAGCTCGACCGCTTGCCGTGCCCTCGTTGCGCATACATCAGCACAGCGTCGACGTTGTACGGCTCGCGCTTCCACTTGAACCAGGGTCCCTTCGACCGGCCGGACGTATAGGGCGAATCCAGCCGCTTCAGCATGATGCCTTCGATGACGGGATCAGGCGGATCGGCGCGCAGCCGGTCGAGTTCCTCCCAGCTCGAAAAAGGGACGAGCGGCGAAAGATCGAAACGGGACGGTTCTGCCTTTTCGATGAGCGCGGAAAGCTCCGCCCGCCGCGTCAGGAAACTTTCCTGCCGGATATCGCGCCGGCCGGTAAACAAGAGGTCGTAGCCGCGGATGAAGGCCGGATATTCCTCCAGCATCTTGCGGGTCACGGTCTTTCTGTTCAGCCGCTGCTGCAGGTCGGAGAAGGTCCGGGTGGCGCGGTTGGTGCGCATCGTGCCGCCGACCAGCAGCTCGCCATCGACGATGCCCTCGAAGTCGGCCGCCTCCAGGATATCCGGGAAAGCACCGGAAATATCGTCGCCGCTGCGCGAATAGAGCCGGCGCATGCCTGCCAGATTGGCAAGCTGCACGCGGATGCCGTCCCATTTCCACTCGGCGGCAAAGTCCTTGGGGTCGAGCGCAGCAAGGTCGCTGTCGCCGACCGGCGTTGCCAGCATCACGGCGTGAAAGACGGCCGGCACGTTCAGTTCCGGCTTGTCCGCCTTGCCGTCGAGCCAGCGAAACAGCGCCGTGTACGGCGGCGACAGGCCATGCCACAGCGTCTCGATCTCGGTGATATCGACATTGCCCATGTCGGCAAGCGCCTGCTTGACGAGCCGTGCCGAAACGCCGATGCGCAAGCCGCCGGTGATGAGCTTGAGGAAGGCGAAGCGGCTTGAGCCTTCGAGCTGATCAAGCAGGTTGCGGACGAGTCCATGCACATTGGCGCGTCCGGCCATTTCGAGCTGGTGCATGACGGCGCCGAGCGAAAGATCCTGCTCCGCTTTTTCGCCGCCGGATTGTCTCTCCCAGACCAGCGAGATCGTTTCGGCGAGGTCGCCGACATAATCATAGGAATAGCGGAACAGCACCTCGTCCATCCGCTCCAGCACAAGCTGCCGCAAGACCTGCGGCTTCACGGTCTTCAGGGTCAGCGTGCCGGCGATCGCGGCCAGTGCGTAGCCGCGATCGGGATCGGGGGCGTCGCGAAAATAGTCCGCCATCAGCTTGATCTTGGCGTTGCGCTGCGGGGTAAGGACCAGCCTGTCGAGCAGTTCGGCGAAAGCGCGCATCGGCTATTCCCCTTCGTCGTCATAGCCGACGAGATGCAGCGGCCGGGCGGCGATGCCCTGCAATTCGCACCAGCGCACAAGGGCCTCCTCGCGGCCATGCGTCACCCAGACCTGGCCCGGGTTGATCTCACGAATGGTTTCGGTGAGTTCCGGCCAGTCGCAATGATCCGAAATGATCATCGGCAATTCGACGCCGCGCTGCTTGGCCCGCTGGCGCACCAGCATCCAGCCGGAAGCGAAGATCGCGACGGGATCGGGGAAGCGTCGCGCCCATTTGTCGGCGAAGGCGGCAGGCGGGCCGATGACGACTGCTCCGGCAAAGGATTGTTTGTCCTGTACGTCAAGGGTTGCCGGGCGAATGTCGCCGAGGCTGATGTCTCGTTCCTCGTAGTAATCGCAGAGCCTGGCCAACGCGCCATGGATGAAGATCGGTTGGTCGTAGCCCGCTTCCCGCAAAAGGGCGATGATCCTCTGCGCCTTGCCGAGCGCATAGGCGCCGATCAGATGGGCGCGTTCGGGAAACTGACGCAGCGAGGTAAGAAGCTTGGCGACCTCGCCACGATCGTCGGGATGGTGGAAGACCGGCAAACCAAATGTCGCCTCGGTGATGAAGACATCGCAGGGAACCGGTTCGAAGGCGACGCAGGTCGGGTCGCGGCGGCGCTTGTAGTCGCCGGAAACGACGATGCGCGTGCCGCCCGCCTCCACCGCGATCTGCGCCGAACCAAGAACATGGCCGGCCGGATGAAAGCCGGCGGTGACATCGCCGATGGTGGTTCGGGCGCCGAGCACGGCTGCTTGCGCGCTAACGCAGAAGGCATCGCCATAGCGAATGCGCATGATGTCCAGCGTCTCCCGCGTCGCCAGCACATGGGTGTGGCCGGCGCGCGCATGGTCCGCATGGCCATGGGTGATCAGTGCCTTTTCGACCGGCTGGACGGGATCGATATAAAAGCCGCCCTTCTCGCAAAAGAGACCCTTGGGCGTCGGGTAGAGCAGCGTTTCCGGTTTCATGGAAACGAAGATAGCTGGCAATCCACTGGCTGCCAGCTATCGCGATGAATTTTTATGGCCGTCAGGCTGCCGGGTTCAGCGCGAGGGTCTCGGAGATCAGGTCGAGCACCGCATCCGCATCGATCGCCGTGCAGACGTTCTGGCTCGGCAGATTGTCCCAAGCGCTTGGAGGGAAGAGATGATCGTCGGCCTTCTGGATCGTCTGGCCATCGGCGATGCCGCCGCAGACGACCCGGATCGCACCGCTGCGCAGCGTGAAGAGATGCGGCGCGACGACGTAGACGCAGGCGCAGCTATCATGGATCACCATACCGTCGTCGACGTGCTGCTCGTAGAAATCGATGTAGAATTGCGAGATGTCGGAGAGCAGTTTCGCCCGCTTGCCGCCGGTTGCGACGATGGCCGCCAACCTTGCGCGCGTCATCACCGTCTGTTCGGTGACGTCGAGCCCGACGACGACGACCGGCCAGGGAGCAGTCATCACCGCGTCGGCGGATTCGGGGTCGCCGTGGATATTGGCTTCGGCGGCAGGCGTGATGTTGCCGCGCATGTCGAAAGCGCCGCCCATGATGACGACTTCCTTGACGAGGACGGCAATGTCCGGATCGTCGCGCAGTGCCAGCGCCAGATTGCTCATCCGGCCGACGGCAACCAGCGTCACTTCGCCGGGATTGGCGCGCACGGTCTCGATGATGAAGCGATGCGCGGGGCGTGGATCGCAGGCAAGATCGACCGTTTCAGGAGCGCCGATATTGCCGAGACCGTCATGGCCATGGATGCCGGTCGGCCAATCGACATGCGGGCGCGTCGGATCAAGCGTTTCGCCAAGTCCCCTGGCGACAGGGGCGGGGATGTCCCATTGCTGCTTCAGATACAGCGCGTTGCGCGTCGTCGTCTCGATCGACGCATTGCCGAATACGGACGTGATGCCGATCAGGTCGATCTCGGGGTGATTGTGCAGGAAAAGCAGCGCCATCGCATCGTCGACGCCGGGGTCCGTATCAAAAATTACCTTGTGCATGATGCCTTCTTTTCGTTGCTTTGAAATGTTTCCGGGCTTCGGCGAGTGAAATCGGCACGTTGTCGAAAAGTCAACCGTGCCATTGTCACGCCACGCGTCATTGGAAGCGCCGGATGCTGAAGGGCGTGAGGTCCGCCGTCTCTCCGGACGTCAGGAGTTGGGCGATCTTCCTGCCGGTGATCGCCGAAAGCGTCAGGCCGAGATGACCGTGGCCGAAAGCGAGCGCGATGCGCGGGTCGGCCGGGCACAGGCTGATCACCGGAACCGAGTCCGGCGTCGATGGCCGGCGGCCCATCCATTCCGTCCCGCCGGTTTCCGGCAGGCTCGGTACGTAGCGCCGCATCTTCTGGCGCATGGCGGCGGCGCGGGCGAAATTCGCCGGGGCTTCCGGCTTCGCCAGTTCCACCGCCCCGCCGATGCGCAAGGCATTCTCGAGCGGCGTGGCGACGAAGCCGTGTTCGGCGAAGAATACCGGCAGGTCCAGCGTCACCTGCGGATTGGTGAAGGTGGTGTTGTAGCCGCGCTCGGTCTCGAGCAGGACCCTCAGGCCAAGCCCGCGCACCAGCGTCCGCGACCAGACACCGGCCGATATCACCACCTTGTCGAAGGTCGCAGGCGTTTGTCCCCTGGCGAGGAAGGTAACGCCGTTGGCCTCCTGTCGAACGCTCTCCACTTCGGCATCGACAAGCGTGCCGCGCTCGCGGACATAGGCTTGAAGCTGTCTGAGCAAAACGAGCGGGTCGAGGAAAGTCTGGTAGCCGGCGGATAAGACGCCGCCGGCGAAGTTGCCTTCAAGCGCGGGTACTCGGGCCCGAGCCTGTTTGGCATCGAGTTTCTCGACCGTATGTCCAAGCAGCGCCGCGTTCTCGCTTGCGTGGCGAAAAGCAGCATCAACGGCCTTTTCACTGTCGAAGATCGTCAGCGCGCCGGTCGGCTTCATATAACCGGAAAGGCCGGTCATGCGGGCAAGATCCTCGTGTGCGCCAAGGGCCTCGCGCATCAACCCCAGCAAAGCAGTGCGCGAGCGCTCGACCTTGGCCGGTGTGGAGGCCATGAGGAGATTGACCAGCCAGGGCGTCAGCGCCGGCAGGTCCTGCCAGCGCAGGGTGAGCGGCCCGAGCGGATCGAGCAGCCATTTTGGCGCCGACAGGATCATGTCCGGACGCGCCAGCGGATCGATTTCGGGCACCGCGAGAATTCCGGCATTGCCGACCGAAGCGGGCAGGCCGCCCAGGTCCCTTTCGAACACCGTGACGTCGTGACCCTGCTCGATCAGGTGGACGGCGGTGGCGCATCCGATGATGCCTGCCCCTGCGATGCCAATGTGCGCCATGTTCTGCCCCGAGCCTACCTTTTGCCTCCGCCTGTCTTCGCCCGCCATATGGTTTCGATCAAGCCGTCTCTCCCAATTTTCACTGCAATTTCCCTGTTCCGTTCGGAACAGCGTGCAACCCTGGCTTTTGAGAGGATCGGTTTCAGAAGAGGGGATTGGCTCCTCTTGGACAATCAAAGGAGAAACGGCATGCGCAAGATTATACCTTTCGTCCTCATCCTCGCCACCGCCATGGGCTCGATCGCCGTTCAGGAAGTCGCGGCGAAGGGCGGTGACAACGGCCGGGGCGGGCGCGGCGGCGGCGAAAGCATGGGATCGCGCGAACACGTCTACACGCACTATCAGAACCCCAACTTCCGCTACCGGAAGGGGAAGGTTCTTTGCACGGTCAAGGGAACCTCGGGGATGGTCTACGAACAGGACCTGCGCGGCTGGCGCCGTGTGCCGAGTTGCAGCGGCCGTTACTTTTTCGACTGACGGCCCGGTTCGACCATCCTCGGGCGGCCGGCAAGATGCCGGCCGCCGCGAAAATATCTTTATGCCGGTCATCGTCGCCAAGGTCAGAGACGTTTAAACTTCCGAAACATCGCCAGCGTAGACTGTTGTCTCGTTTCACAATGGTCGGAGTTGAGCGAATGACGGAGCGGCGCGCGTGAAGTCGGTCTTCAAGAAGATACGCCTCCCACGGAAGGTCATGTTCGTCATCGCCGGGGTGCTGGTCCTGTCCGGTGCATCGGGCGCGTTTGCCGTCTATTCCGGCACGGATGTGCTCCCGGGCGTCGGCATGGAGAAAGCCCCTTCGCTCTCGGGCCTTGCCTGCACCACCGTCGAGACGCTGAAAATGCGGCGCAGCGGCCAGCGCTGGATCCGCAAATTTGTGAGCACGGAGACTGCCGACGGTGTCGATCGCGTGCGCACGGCGTTGCGGATCACCGGCCTGCTTGCCAAGGAAGAAAAAGCCGATCTCTATCAGGTTATCGTTCTCGACCAGGCCGGACCGCAGGATCGCGCCGAGCGCCGCGGACCCGCCATCGGTGCGGAAGTGCTGTTCGCGCCCGATCCGACCAAGATGCCCGGCATGAGCACAGCGTTCGTCGCGCGCTACAATGACGGCAAGGCAAATACTGTCGGCCTGTTCCATGGCCGCGAAGTCGCTCTCTCGACCGACGATATCAAGAGCACGATGACGGCGATGGACGACAAGTCGGATTGCTTCGATCCCGTCGCTGCCGCTGCCGCTGCGGCCGCGGCAGGAGCCGCTGGATCGGCATCGGGTGCGCATGGCGACGAGGCTGCTGTGCCTGAACATGGGGAAGAGGCAGCGCCGGAGCACGGCGAGGTCAAGGCCCAAGGAAAAGGCTTTTTCGGCTCATTGATGGCGATGGTTCTTGGTGGTGACGAGAAGCCTGCCGAAAGTCATGAGCAAGTGCCAGGTCACGGCGAGGCCGAGGCGGTCGTGCCGGTTCATGATGCGCCTGCCGAAGACGTGGCCGGGCATGTACCGCACAACAAGGAGCCGCCGGCAGTAGCCGACGGCCATCAGGAAAACGCCGAAGCCAATTAGGTTTGCAGGCGTGCGGTCAGTCCGCCTTGCTGCGGCGAGCCGGGAACAGGATGATGTCGCGGATCGACGGCGCGTTGGTGAGCAGCATGATCAACCGGTCGACGCCGATGCCGAGACCACCGGCGGGCGGCATGCCCTGGTCGATGGCATCGAGGAATTCGTCGTCCAGCTGCTTTGCCTTCTCGCCGCGGGCATGGGCCTGTTCGAGCTGCTCGACCATGCGGGCGCGCTGCTCTTCCGGATCGTTGAGTTCGGAGAAAGCGTTGCCGAGTTCCCAGGTGTTGCAATAGGTCTCGAAGCGTTCGACGAGGCGCGGTTCGCCCGGCACTTCCTTGGCAAAGGGCGAGATGTCCTTCGGGAAATGCGTCACATGGGCCGGCTGGATCAGTGTCGGCTCGACCTTCTCCTCGAAAATGAAGGCCAGGCATTCGCCCCATGTCGCATCCTTCTCGACTTCGAAGCCGGCAGCCTTGGCGGCAGCGCGGGCCTCTTCGTCGGTCTTGAGGCTGAGGAAATCGATGCCGGTCTCTTCCTTCACAGCATCCGGCATCGGCACCCGGCGGAACGGCCCCTTGAAGGAGATCTCCTTGTCGACGAAGGTGAACTCCGTGCTGCCATGGATCGATATTGCGAGCTCTGTGAACAGGCGTTCGACGAGGTCCATCATGTCCTCGTAGTCGGCATAGGCCCAGTAGCACTCCATCATCGTGAATTCGGGATTGTGACGGGTCGAAACGCCTTCATTGCGGAAGTTGCGGTTGATCTCGAACACCTTGTCGGTGAGGCCGGACACCAGGGTGCGCTTGAGATAGAGTTCCGGCGCGATGCGCAGGAACATGTCGAGCTTCAGCGTGTTGTGGTGTGTCTTGAAGGGCTCGGCCGTGGCGCCGCCATAGACCGACTGCAGCATCGGGGTCTCGACTTCCATGAAACCGTCGTCTTCCATGAAGCGGCGGATGCCGGAGACGATCTTCGAGCGCTGCTGGAAGCGGAGCTTCGATTCCTCGTTCGTCATGATGTCGAGATGGCGCTTGCGATAGCGCAGCTCGATGTCGGACAGGCCATGCCACTTTTCCGGCATCGGCAGCAAGGACTTGGTCAGCATGGTTATCTGCTGTGCATTGATCGTCAGCTCGCCGCGCTTGGTGCGGCGCACGACGCCGGTGACGCCGATGATGTCGCCGAGATCGATCATCGGCAGCAGCGCGCGCGCTTCTTCCGGGGTCGTGTCCTTGTGGGAAAAGATCTGGATCTTGCCGGAGGCATCGCGGATATCCATGAACATGCCGGAATTGCGCGAGGAATAGACGCGGCCGGCAACGGTGACGACGTCCTGCGTTTCCGTGTCGGGCTCGAGGCTCTCGTACTTTTCCGCCAGCTCACCATTGGTGATCGTGCGGTGGAAATGCGCCGGATAGACGTCGCCGATCTGTTCGCGCAGCATCTTCAGCTTCTGGGCGCGGACTTCGGTGACGTCGGAGGAGAGGGCTGTTTCCTGGGTCTTGTCGTTCATTGTTTTTCGCCTCATCGATGCGGCATGAATTTTTGTTCGCGTCTTATCGTCGGACGCAGCGGCTGGCGCGGTTCCCAACCCTCCCCCTTGTGGGGAGGGTCGGAGCGAAGCGGAGGGGAGGGGCTCACTCCCTACTTGCCGCTGCCTGCCATCGAGGCGACGACCTGGCCCGCGACCTTCAGGCGCTGGCGCACAACCGAGCGACCAAGGATCGCCATGGAATCAAACAGCGGCAGCGAGCGTGAAGAGCCGGAAACCGCCACGAACAGCGGTGCCACCACGACCTTCAGCTTCTTGCCGAGACGGTCGGCGATCGCGCGCAGTTCCGCCTCGATCGATTCGACGTTCCATTCGAGGATCTTCTCCAGATCCGGCTGGACCGTGTTGAAGATCTCGACCAGCTCTTCCGGAGTCGACTTGATTTTGGCGAAGGACGAAGCGTCGAGGCCGAGGCCGGACTTGAACAGGAAGCCCGCAAGGTCCGGCAGATCGCCGAGCTTGGAAATGCGCGACTGCGAGAGTTTGAGGCCTTGCTTGACGCGGTCGTTTTCCATCGCCCAGGCAAGGACGCGGCCGGCAAATTCCTCTTCGCTCAACCCTTCACGCAGCCAGCGGCCGTTCAACCAATCGAGCTTCTGGATATCGAAGATCGCGCCGGCCTTCGAAAGGTTGGCCGGGTCGAACTTTTCGGCGAGCTGATCCATGCTCAGCATCTCCTCGCCTTCGGCGATCTGGATGAAGAACAGGCCGAGGAAGTTCATCAGCGCTTCCGGCAGATAGCCGAGCGCCGTGTAATAGGAGATCGAGGTCGGGTTCTTGCGCTTCGACAGCTTCGACTTGTCTGCATTGCGCATCAGCGACAGGTGCATGAACACCGGCGGCTCGAGACCGAGATACTGATAGATCAGGATGTGCTTCGGCACCGAAGACAGCCATTCCTCGCCGCGCGCCACATGGGTGATCTTCATCAGATGGTCGTCGACGACGTTGGCCATATGATAGGTCGGCATGCCGTCTGCCTTGAGCAGCACCTGCATATCGACCGCATCCCACGGGATATCGACTTCGCCATAGACCCCGTCGACGAACTTGCAGGAGCCTTCGGTCGGGATCTTCATGCGCACGACATGCGGCTCGCCGGCGGCGACGCGAGTGGTCACTTCCTCGGCTGATAGATGCAGGCAGAGACCGTCATACTTCGGCGGCTTACCCGCCGCACGCTGGGCTTCGCGCATTTCCGCCAGCCGCTCGGGCGTGCAGAAGCAGCGGAAGCCGTGACCAGCCTCGACGATCTTCTCGACGTAGGGCTTATAGAGGTCCTTGCGGTCGCTCTGACGGTAGGGGCCATAGGGACCGCCGATATCCGGGCCTTCAGACCATTTCAGACCACACCATTTCAGTGCATCCAGCACCTTCTGCTCGAACTCCGGCGTCGAACGGGTCGCGTCGGTGTCCTCGATGCGCAGGATGAACTCGCCGCCCTGTTTCTGTGCGAAGAGATAGTTGAACAACGCGATATAGGCGGTGCCGACATGCGGTTCGCCGGTGGGAGAAGGTGCGATGCGCACCCGGACTGGTCTGTCTGTCATGATCCTGGCCCGTGCTTTACGTGCTTTCGGCCCTGCCGCCGGAGAATGCTGTCCGGATGCGAAGGCGCATGCTTTTAAGGGAAGGAAGTGCCCGATTGATGCCTGAAATGGCGGAAAATACCGGAAATTCCATTTGGCTGGCGTGAGACCATATTCAAAAGGGCGCGTCAAGGAAAACTGCGCCTCGATCGCCTGCAGCGGCCGTCGAGGCGAGATGTTGACGTTCCATCGGGTTTGACAGCGACCCTTCACACTTGCTCCGCGGCACATGGCACGACGGTCACCGGGTCGATGGACGGCCCGAACCCGCTGATCGCCAAGGTCATGGGCCTGTTCTTCGACATGGATCAGATGATCGGCAAGGACTTTGCGCAAGGGTTGGAAAACCTCAAGGCGGTCACCGAAAAATAGTCGAAAAAGGGTGGAACCATTGCTGCGGTAGGCCGTTTTCCCCGTGAGGAATGCGGGCCGTGACAACCGGACATGAGGGAGATGGAGAACACGGAGATTTTTCCGGTTTCTCTTCGTGGCCAACGAAAAGGCAGACGAGTTCCTAACCCCTTCGGCCTCGTATCCTCGCTGTGTGCAAACGTTGAAAAGCCTCGGGATGGGCGGTCCCGGGGCTTTTTCACGCTTGCCTGCCGGTCGTTGCAAAGACGGACATTTTTCGCTAGAAAACGCCGTCGAAAAAGGCAGGACCGGATATGGTAAGCCCGGTCCCTTGAGGGGATACCCCAAGCTCTGCTCGAACATCTGTTCGAACCCGCGGCGTAGTCCCGGTGCATTCGCACCGGTCTGCGGCGGGTTGTGCCTTCGGTTTCGTGCAATCCGTCATCCATTCTTTAAAGAAACGGAGATTGCACATGCGATTGAACCATATCGACCTTTACAGCGCCGACGTTGCTGCCACCGCGCGCTTCTTCCTCGATCATCTCGATTTCCTGCTGATCGACAAGCGCGGCAATGATCAATTCTACCAGCTGACGGATGGCTCCGGCCTGGTCTTCGTCATCAGTCCGCCGATCGAAAAGCTCGGTGGCGCCGATCAGGTAGCGCTGGATGCCCAGACCTATCACATTGGCTTTCTTCTGGAGAGCTCCGCTGATGTGGATGGCATATTCGGACAGCTTGCGACCGCGGGCTTTTCGATCGCCGAGCCTCGCAACATGCATGGCGCCTATGCCTTCTACGTCACCATTCCCGGCAACATCCTGGTGGAATTCGCCCATCGGCCGGTGACATGACGTCATGAAAAGGGGAGCGCAGCCCAGCGGCGACGCTCCCCTTAAACCTGTGAAGCCGGGACTTTGGCCCCGGTTTTTATTGCGCGCTCACTGTTTCAGCGCCTTTTCCCTCTGCCGCTTGCGGCGCGACAGCATGTTGAGCACCTCGACCAGCGCCGAGAAGGTCATGGCGGCATAGACATAGCCCTTCGGCACATGGAAGCCGGCACCTTCGGCGATCAGCGTCGTGCCGATCATCAAGAGGAAGCCGAGCGCCAGCATGACGATGGTCGGGTTCTTCTCGATGAAGCGGGCGAGCGGGCCGGAGGCGACCAGCATGACGGTCACGGCGACGATGACGGCGACGACCATGATCGGCAGATGCGGCGTCATGCCGACGGCGGTGATGATGCTGTCGACGGAGAAGACGAGATCGAGCAGCAGGATCTGGCCGATCGCGGCGGCGAAACCGGTCGTCACCGAGCTGGCGATGAAATCCTCCTCGTGATCCTGCGGATCGACATTGTGGTGGATTTCCTTTGTGGCTTTCCAGACGAGGAACAGGCCGCCGGCAATCAGGATCATGTCCTTCCAGGAGAAACCGTGACCGAGGGCCTCGAACACCGGTGTGGTCAACTGCACGATCCAGGCGACCGTGCCCAGAAGTGCAAGCCGCATCACCAGCGCCAGGCCGATGCCGACGCGGCGGGCTTTTTCCCGGTGCTCTTCCGGTAGCTTGTTGGTCAGGATCGAGATGAAGATGAGGTTGTCGATGCCGAGAACGACCTCCATGACGATCAGTGTGATCAGGGCAATCCAGGCGGTCGGATCTTGCATGAGGAGCAAAATGTCCTGCATCGGGGGTGGTTCCTTCCTCGATTCAAAGGGCACATAAGGGAGCCCGCGCAACCGGTGGGCAGCGCGGGCGAAAAGACTTCCCCTATGTATGCGGAATCTGCGCCGTGACAAGCGCTGGAGGTTGATCAGGCGGCCAGGGATACCGTTAATTCTCCGCCTGGCTCGCTATTCAGGTCCGCCGCGGCCCGTAGGCGGCCATGAAGACGCGAACGGCGCCGCTGATGACCCGATCGATTTCCTCCGGCGGCGGCGCGGTTTCCATTGTTCCGAAGAGGCGCAGCTTGAAGAAGCTGCCGCTGGAGAGGTCAAGAAACTGGCCCGCCGCCAGGTCGATGTCATCGATGTTCAGGCTGCCCGTGGCGACGTTATACTCCAGAAATTCCCGGACGACCGCCCGCAGATTCTCCGGCCCTTTGAAGAAGCGCTGGCAAAGGGCAGGCATCCGGTCACGGACGCCGAGGACGGTGCGCATCGCGTTGATGACCTTTTCGTCGGTCATATGCGTGACGAAGTGGACGCCGAATTTATAAAGGCTGGTCTCGATAGCATCCTCATGTTCGGCCAGCGCCGTGCGGACCGAGGCGAGAAACAGTGCGCGCTGGCGTTCGATCATTGCCGAAAACAGGTCTTCCTTGTTCTCGAAATAGACATAGATGGTGCCCTTCGACACGCCGGCTTCCCGGGTGATGTCGTTCATGCTGGCGGCATCGAAGCCGACGCTCATGAAGACGCGCTTCGCCCCTTCGATGATCTGCTCGCGTTTTGCCGGGTCCTCGCCAGCCGCGCGCCGGCCGGGTGAGGGGCCTTCGAGCAAGCAACCTTCGCCTTTCATGATTTCTGCCAATTTTTCTTCGTGTCCGGACATTGTTGTCTCGTTGTTAACTTTTTCGAACCGATCGGTTCGATTTCCCCTTGATATGCGATCGATTTCGCCTTATGTCAATCGAACTGAACGGTTCGGTTCGAATTCTCCCATATAAGGGTTGGTGACGCAATATGTCAGTTTCAAGCAAGACCGGTGCTGCGCATGTTCGCCCCGTCGGCGACGATTTCGAAGCTCCGAACGAACACATCGTGGCACCGGAAGCCAAGAGCGTAACCGAGCCCGCCGTCGAGGCGCAAGCGGCACCGCCGGCCGTCGTGGCTGAGGAAAAGCCGGCGCCGAAGCGCCGCAAGGTCCTACCCGTGATCGTGATCGCCGCGCTCGCCGCCGGTGGCTGGTATGGCTATGAATGGTGGACCAACGGCCGCTTCATGATCTCGACCGACGATGCCTATATCGAGGGCGACATCGCGTCGATCTCGCCGAAGGTTTCCGGTTATGTCGAGAAGGTCAATGTCGTGGCCAACCAGCATGTGAAGGCTGGCGACCCGCTGATCACGCTCGACAAGGAAGACTACCGGATCGCCGCCGACCAGGCTGAGGCGCAGATCGACACCGAAAAGCTGTCGTTGCAGCGCTTCGATGCGCAGATCGCCGGCGCCAAGGCCAGCCTGCAGCAGGCGCAAGCCCAGAAAACCGCCCTTGAGGCGACCGTCCGGGGTGCCGAAATCACGCTCCGGCGTGCCAGCGACCTCCAGTCAAAGGCAGTCGGTACGGTCGCCTCCCTCGACAGCGCAACCGTTGCGCTTGATCAGGCCAAGGCTAATCTGAGTGGCGCCGATGCCAACATCGTTGCTGCGAGCGCTAACATCGCCGTCCTCACCGCACAGCGCGCCGAAGCTGAAAGCACCATCCGCTCGCTCGAACTCGCCCGCGACAAGGCCGAGCGTGATCTGGCCTTCACGGTCCTGAAGGCGCCCTATGACGGCATCGTCGGCAATCTGGCTGTTCAGGACGGGGACCTGGTCTCCGCTGGCCAGCGTCTGGCTGCGCTCGTTCCGGTCGACCAGCTCTATATCGACGCCAATTTCAAGGAAACGCAGATCGCCCACATGGTTCCGGGCTCGAAGGTCAACATCCATGTGGATGCCTTCGACGAGGAGCCGATCACCGGTACAGTACAGTCGATTTCGCCCGCCTCCGGCTCGGTCTTCTCGCTGCTGCCGGCCGAAAATGCCACGGGCAACTTCACCAAGGTGATCCAGCGCGTGCCGGTTCGCATCGTCTTCCCGAAGGACGTGCTGGACAGCGGCCGGTTGCGCGCGGGTCTCAGTGTCGTCGTCGATGTCGATACGCGCACGGCGCCGCAGCAGCAGGATGTCGCCGCGGTCAAGTGATCGGCCAGCCTGAACGTTGAAGCTGCGCCGCCCCGGGGCGCGGTTTTCATCCGGCGGTTTTGATCTTCGCCCGTTTCCGGACGCGCTCGCGGCGGAAAACCTGATGTTTCTATTCTCATTTGGCCGCTGCGTTCGCCGGAACGTCAACCGCGCCAGGAGCAAAGCCGATGGCTGCCACTGCCACTGCCACTGCGGGCACGATCCCGCTTCCTGCCGCCGGCGCGAGCGAGCGGATGGATCCAAAGCGCCTGATCGCCTTCTTCGCGATGGTCTTCGGCATGTTCATGTCGATCCTCGACATCCAGATCGTCTCGGCCTCGCTTGCGGAAATCCAGGCGGGCCTGAGCGCCGGTTCCGATGAGGTCGCCTGGGTGCAGACGGCCTATCTGATCGCCGAAGTGATCATGATCCCGCTGTCGGGTACGCTGGCGCGCATCGTCTCCACCCGCGTCCTCTTCTCCGTCTCTGCGGCCGGCTTCACCATTGCCAGTGCGCTCGCCGCAACCGCCACCAATATCGACCAGATGATCGTCTATCGGGCGCTGCAGGGTTTTATCGGCGGCGGCATGATCCCGTCGGTCTTTGCCGCCGCCTTCACGATCTTCCCGCCCTCCAAGCGCAGCATCGTCTCGCCGATCATCGGCCTTGTCGCGACGCTTGCCCCGACCATCGGCCCGACCGTCGGCGGCTATCTCAGCCATGCGTTCTCCTGGCACTGGCTGTTTCTCGTCAACATCATTCCCGGCATCATCGTCACGATCATCACCTGGAACTTCATCGATTTCGACAAGCCGGAACTCGGCCTGATGAAGAAATTCGACTGGTGGGGCCTGCTCTCCATGGCCGTCTTCCTCGGCTCGCTCGAATATGTGCTCGAGGAAGGCAACGCCAGCGACTGGTTCAGCGACGAATATATCCTGATGGGGGCGGTCGCATCGGCGATCGGCGCGTTGGTCTTCTTCTACCGGGCCTTCAAGATCGAGTTCCCGATTGTCGATCTAAGGGCCTTCGCCAATCGAAACTTCGCCTTCGGCTCGCTGTTCTCCTTCATCATGGGCATCGGGCTTTATGGGCTAACCTATCTCTATCCGCTCTATCTCGGCCGGATCCGCAGCTACGATTCGCTGATGATTGGCGAGACCATGTTCGTCTCGGGGCTTGCGATGTTCTGCACGGCGCCGGTCGCCGGCAAGCTCTCGACCAAGCTCGATCCGCGCGTGATGATGGCGATCGGTTTTGCCAGCTTCGCGGCTGGCACCTGGCTCATGAGTCACATGACGGCTGACTGGGATTTCTACGAGCTTTTGGTCCCACAGATCCTGCGCGGCTGCGGCCTGATGCTCTGCATGGTGCCGATCAACAACGTCGCGCTCGGCACGCTCTCTCCGGAACGTGTTCGCGGCGCCTCGGGCCTGTTCAACCTGACCCGCAACCTCGGCGGCGCCGTCGGTCTGGCAGCGATCAACACCATATTGACCCAGCGGCAGGAAGAACATTATGCCCGTTTGCAGGAACATGTTCAGTGGGGCAACCCGGAAGCCATTGACCAGCTCAACAACATGATCGCGAAATACAATTCGCATGGCCTCGACGGCGCGACGATCGCGATCCAGAAGCTCTCCGGCATGGTGCAGCAGCAGGCGACGATCCTCTCCTTCATCGACGTCTTCCTGATCCTCACCTGCCTGTTCGCAGCTTTGGTCGTCTGCGCTTTCCTGATCAAGAAGCCGCAGGCAGCGCCAAGCGGCGGCGGCGGCCACTGACCGGTCCCTGTCGCGAAAACCTCTATACGCCACCAGTCTGATCGACCAGAATGCCCTGAAGGTAATCCTTCGGGGCATTCTGCATGAATGGCGACGCATTTCTTCCACTATTCAGACGATCCCCTCGCGCAGGCAGGGAGAAGCGGCGGCGGTGTTGCCTTCACGAACGCCTTCAGCAAACGTCTTGCCTAGCGCAGCGCGGCGTGCCAAACCGCTTTCAAAATGGCGGAATAATTTTCTGATTTACGTACCTCAAATTTTCCGTTAAGAGTTCTCGCCGGAGGAAACATGCGCCCGACAGTTCACGATATTGCCGCTGCAGCGGGGGTCAGCCTTGCGACCGTCGACCGGGTCTTGAACCGGCGCGCAGGCGTTCGCAAGGTGACGCGCGAAAGGGTCGAGCAGGCAATCGAGAGGATCGGCTATGTTCGCGACATGGCGGCGGCGAACCTCGCCAAGAGCCGTGTCTATCCCTTCGTTTTCATCCTGCCTTCGGGCGACAATTCCTTCATGCGGGGCCTTGAAGCGGAAGTGCACGCGGCGATGGGCCATGCGCCATTGGAGCGGATGGTGATCTCCATCGTGAAGGTTCCGGCCTTCAACGCGGAGGCTCTGGTCACGGCGCTGGACGAGGTCCGTGCGACGGCACCGGCGGGCGTGGCGGTGGTGGCTGTCGAATCGCCGGAGGTGGTCGCTGCCGTAAACCGCTTGCGGGCTGACCGCATTCCGGTGGTGACGCTGGTTTCGGATCTGGCCGGTTCCGCGCGCGATCATTTCGCCGGCGTGGATAACGTCGCGGCAGGGCGAACGGCGGCAAGCCTCATGGGCCGCTTTCTCGGCCGCCGTCCCGGTCCGGTCGCCGTGCTTGCCGGTTCGATGCTGGTGCGCGACCATCGCGAACGCCTCGACGGATTTCGCGCGGTCATGGATAAGGACTTTCCCGGCCACATGCTGCTGCCGGTTATCGAGGGACAGGATGATCCCGTGCTGACGGAACAGCTGGTCAGCGCGGCGCTTGCCGCGGCGCCCGGGACCATCGGTATCTACAGCCTCGGCGCCGGCAATCGCGGTCTGATCGCCGCCTTGAAGCAGCGAAAGAACGCCCCACGTGTCTGCGTCATTGCCCATGAACTGACGCGGCATACACGTGCGGCGCTGAATGAGGGGCTGATCGACGCCGTTCTCAATCAGGATGCCGGCCATGAGGTGCGCAGCGCCGTGCGGGTGTTGAAGGCCAAGGCCGATGGCGTCGCGGTCATCGGCGCGCAGGAGCGCATCTACATCGACATTTTCCTCAAGGACAACCTGCCCTTCGAGGAGGGCGGTGAAAATCAAGAGCCCGGACAGGGCGAAGACGTTTAGGGAGACCATCATGTATCTGGGGATCGACCTCGGCACGTCCGGGGCAAAGGCGCTGCTGATCGATGACGGCCAGCGGGTCGTCGGTTCGGCATCCGGCGCAATGGACGTTTCGCGTCCGCATCCCGGCTGGTCGGAGCAGGATCCGGCGGATTGGATCCGGGCTACGGAGGAGGCGATCGCCGGGCTGAAGATGTCTTATCCGGCAGAGCTTGCCGCCGTCAAAGGTATTGGCCTCTCCGGCCACATGCATGGCGCGACACTGCTCGATGTTGAGGACAAGGTGCTGCGCCCCTGCATCCTCTGGAACGATACGCGCAGCTTCAAACAGGCGGCGGCGCTTGATGCCGATCCGCAGTTCCGTGCCCTGACCGGCAACATCGTCTTTCCCGGGTTCACCGCCCCGAAGCTGGTCTGGGTCGCAGAAAACGAGCCGGAAATCTTCGCCAAGGTCCGTTGGGTCCTTTTGCCCAAGGATTATCTGCGCCTCTGGCTCACCGGCGAACACATCTCCGAAATGTCGGATTCCGCCGGCACCGCCTGGCTGGATACCGGCAGGCGCGCCTGGTCGGAAAGCCTGCTTTCGGCAACCGGCCTCAAGGAGCGGCAGATGCCGAGCCTGGTGGAGGGCACCGAGGCGGGCGGCACGCTGAAAAGCGATCTCGCAGCCAAATGGGGCATGGGCTCGGGCGTTGTCGTTGCCGGCGGTGCTGGCGATAACGCGGCGTCCGCCTGCGGCATGGGCACGGTCGGCGAGGGCCATGCCTTCGTGTCGCTCGGTACCTCCGGCGTGCTGTTCGCGGCCAATTCCAGCTACCTGCCCAATCCGGCCAGCGCCGTGCACGCCTTTTGCCATGCGCTTCCCAATACATGGCACCAGATGGGCGTCATCCTGTCGGCCACCGATGCGCTCAACTGGCACTCCGGCGTCACCGGCAAAAGCGCGGTGGAGCTGACGGCTGAACTCGGCGAAACGCTCAACGCGCCTTCCGGCGTGACTTTCCTGCCTTATCTCTCCGGGGAGCGCACGCCGCACAACGATGCGGCCATTCGCGGCGTCTTCGCCGGGCTCGGTCATGAAAGCAGCCGGATAATCCTCACTCAGGCCGTGCTCGAAGGTGTATCCTTTGCGCTGCGGGACAGCCTGGAAGCCTTGCGGGCAGCCGGCACCAATCTGTCGCGCGTCACTGCCATCGGCGGCGGTTCGCGTTCGCGCTACTGGCTGAAGTCGATTGCAACCGCGCTCGGCATCCCCGTCGATGTGCCGGCTGACGGCGATTTCGGCGCGGCCTTCGGTGCTGCTCGCCTCGGCCTGGTCGCTGCGACCAGGGCCGATCCGCTGTCGGTTTTCACAGCACCCGCGACCGCCGAAACCGTACAGCCCGACGCCTCGCTACGGGGGGCGTACGAAGATGCCTATCAGCGCTATCGCCGGCTCTATCCCGCGATCCGCGACGCTTACTGACCCGTTTATAAAAAAGACAGAGAGGAAATACCCATGAGCACCGGTTTCTTCGGCGATATCGCCAAGATCAAATATGAGGGCCCCGACAGCACCAACCCGCTGGCCTTCCGCCACTACCAGCCGGACGAGATCGTCCTCGGCAAACGCATGGAAGATCACTTGCGCTTTGCCGTCGCCTACTGGCACACCTTCACCTGGCCGGGTGGCGACCCCTTCGGTGGCCAGACCTTCCTGCGTCCCTGGTTCGAGGACACGATGAAGGCCGCGAAGCTGAAGGCGGATGTCGCCTTCGAATTCTTCTCGCTGCTCGGCTCGCCTTACTACTGCTTCCACGACGCCGACGTGCGTCCGGAAGGCAAGAACTTCGCCGAGAACACAAAAAATCTCAACGAGATCGTCGACTACTTCGCAGAGAAGCAGGCCGCGACCGGCGTCAAGCTGCTCTGGGGCACGGCGAACCTCTTCTCCAACCGCCGCTTCATGTCGGGTGCCGCGACCAATCCGGATCCGGATGTCTTCGCGTTCTCGGCTGCGACGGTGAAGACCTGCATGGATGCGACCCAAAAACTCGGCGGCGAGAACTACGTTCTCTGGGGCGGTCGCGAAGGCTATGAAACACTGCTCAACACCGACCTCAAGCGCGAACTCGACCAACTCGGCCGCTTCCTCAACCTCGTCGTCGAATACAAGCACAAGATCGGCTTCAAGGGCGCGATCCTGATCGAGCCGAAGCCACAGGAGCCGACCAAGCACCAGTATGACTACGACGTCGCGACGGTCTATGGCTTCCTGAAGAGGAACGGTCTTGAAAACGAGGTGAAGGTCAATATCGAGCAGGGCCATGCGATCCTTGCCGGCCATTCCTTCGAGCATGAGCTGGCGCTCGCCAATGCGCTCGGCATCTTCGGTTCGATCGACATGAACCGCAACGACTACCAGTCCGGCTGGGATACCGACCAGTTCCCCAACAACGTTCCGGAAATGGCGCTCGCCTACTACCACGTGCTGGCAGGCGGCGGCTTTACGACCGGCGGCACCAACTTCGACGCCAAGCTGCGCCGCCAGTCGCTCGATCCGGCGGATCTGCTGATCGGCCATATCGGCGGCATGGATTGCTGCGCCCGCGGCCTGAGGGCCGCAGCGAAGATGATCGAGGACAAGGCGCTGTCGCAGCCGCTGGCCGAGCGTTATGCCGGCTGGGACTCGGCCGAAAGCCAGAAGATGCTGCGCGGCGAGTATTCGCTGGAGCAGATCGCCGAGTGGGTCGAAGCCAAGGACATCAATCCGCAGCCGAAATCCGGTAAGCAGGAACTCCTGGAAAACGTCGTCAACCGCTACGTTTGATGCAGCCGTGATTTTCAAGGAGAGAGTCGGGGAGCGAGAGCTTCCCGGCTCTTTTTGTGACGTGATTGTGTGACGGACCGATGTGAGCGAGCGACGGCAGCTTTGGTCCTGCCCTTGCTCGACCCCATGAATTCGCGCATGTTGCAATCTTGGGGGGAGGCGAAAGAATGCGCACTATTTTTTTATGTGTTGGATTGGTTCTTGTGGGGTGCAGCAACAACACAACGTCGAGCGAATGGAGGCCTATCCAGTCTGCAGAGGAAGCGCGCTTTGAGAAAGCAAAAGCCATTTGCAACGGCCGCGCATCTGAAACCGGCGCTATGGCAGGCCGAGCATGGATCGCAGGCGCAATCTATGCGGATAGTGCCTTCAAAGGCTGTATGGCAGAGCAAGGATTTATACGGAACTGACCGGATCGCTCGCAGCTAACAGCCCGATCAACGCACCTGGAAAAAAGAGGCAGGCCGTAGATCCCACTGATGTCATATGCCCGCTTTGGGCCATAGCTGCCATTCGCGGCGCGGACTTAAGATCACCGCTTAATCCACTGGCGCGACGGTACCGAAACCGAGTTGCGAACCACGAGATCGGGGCGCAAAAGGATCTCCGTTTCAGCGGGCTGGCCGTCGGATAGCAGGTCCAGCAGCAATGCCATTGCATGCTTGCCGATCAGGGTGCGTGGCTGGCGGATCGTCGTCAAAGTCGGCGTCATGAACATGGCCTGCGGCACATCGTCGAAGCCCGTCACCGAGAAATCTCTTGGTATATCATAGCCACGCGCGCCGAGGCCGATCATCACGCCGATCGCGGTCTGGTCGTTGACGCACATGAAGGCGGTGGGCAGCGTGTCGCGCATGAAAAGTTGCTCTACCGCCAGCCGTCCGCTTTCGATTGTGCCGTCGCCCTCAAGCACGATGCGAAGATCAGCACCGACGCCCGCTGCGTCCAGTCCGGCCTCATAGCCCATACGCCGCCGGCTATAGGCCAGCCGCGTGCGCGAATCGCCGATAAAGGCGATCTTGCGATGGCCTTCGGCAAGCAGAAGATCGACCGCTTTGCGGGCACCTTCGATATCATCGACGCCGACATAGGGAATGCCGCCGTTGAACACAGGTTCGAAGACGCCGACGCTGGGCGGCAGGCGCGCGGTCATGGCCTGATGGCCGAATGGCAGGATGCCGGTGAACAGGATGAGCCCGGCCGCCTGGTTGGAGTTGAGAAACTTCAGATATTCCAATCCGCGCTGGGCGTCGTTCTGCGTATGGCCGATCAGCACGCCGTAGCCATGCGATCGCGCCTCGTTCTCGAGCCCGACCAGAATGTTGGAGAAGTTCGGGTCGCCAATGTCGGGTGCCACGACGAGGATCATGTTCGACCGGCCAAGCCTCAGGCTGCGTGCCATGGCATTGGTCGTGTACCCGGTAATGGCAATTGCCTGGTTGACCTTGAGCCGCGTCGAGTTCGCCACCTTCTCCGGCATGTGGATTGCCCGCGACACCGTCGCGATCGAAACCTCGGCGATCCGGGCGACGTCCTCGATTGTTGCCGGCGTGGAATTCGACACTGCGCTCTGCCTTGTTAGCTCGGCGGGACACTACACAGACTTCCCCGCAGGTCAAAGGGCGGCCTCGGAAATTCTGTGTTGTGCCCAGATGTAAACCTTTACATGGCCAATGTAAAGGTTTACACAACGTCCAAGCGGATGGGAGCCGCAGGGGAGGACGTGATGGGTTCGGAGACCGTCGACGCCGGTACGTTGGTGCTGTCCGCGAGGCGAATAAGCAAATCTTTCAGCGGTGTACAGGTGCTCTTCAGCGTCAATTTCGACCTGCGCGCCGGCGAGATCCATGCGCTGATGGGCGAGAACGGCGCCGGCAAGTCGACACTCGTCAAGATCCTGTCCGGCTTCGAGCAGGCGACCTCCGGTGAAATCATTCTCGACGGCAATCCGGTCAAGCTGCCGCCGAATGGCGCTGCCGAGGCGCTGGGGCTTGTCATCATCCATCAGGAGCTCAATCTGGCCGAACACCTGACCGTCACCGAGAGCCTGTTCCTCGGTCGCGAGGTCACCCGCTTCGGCGTGCTCGACCGCAAGTACATGCGGGCGGAGACACGCCGCGTGCTTGACCTCCTCGGCTCGCATGTCGACGAGAACGCGATGATCAGCGCGCTTTCCATCGCCGACAAGCAGATGGTGGAAATCGCCAAGGCGATCAGCCGGGACGCTCGCGTCGTGTTCATGGACGAGCCGACCGCGGTGCTCTCGCGCGAGGAGACCAATTTCCTGTTCAGGCAGGTGCGCAAGCTGCGCGACCAGGGCACGAGTTTCGTCTTCGTGTCCCACAAGCTCGACGAGGTCATGGAACTTACGGATAGGGTCACGGTGCTGCGTGACGGCCAATGGATCAAGACGTCGCCGACCGCGATCCTCGACGGCGAATCGATTGCCCAACTGATGGTGGGCCGCGAGCTTTCCAAGCTCTATCCTGCCAAGAGCGAGCCTGATGTCGATGAAGAGATCGTGCTCAGCGTCAGTGCGCTTTCGACCGGCTATGTCCGCGATGCGAGCTTCGCGGTGCGCAAGGGCGAGATCCTCGGCTTTTCCGGCATGATCGGCTCGGGCCGCACGGAGTTGATGGAGGCGGTTGCCGGGTTGAGGTTCCGCGCCTCCGGCGAGGTGATCATCAGGGGGGAGGCCGTGCCGTCAGGCGATGTGCACGCGGCAAACCGTTGTGGCCTCGCCTACATGACCAAGGACCGCAAGTCCAAGGGATTGCTTCTCAATTCGCGCATGACCGCCAATCTGACGCTGCAGTCATTGGAGAAGCACGGCACGCTCGGCTATCTCAGTCCCGCGAGTGAGGCATCCGCGCTGGAGCGGGCGCGCCGCCGCTTCGATATCCGGGTTCGTGACGGCAACGTGGTCGCCGGCCGCATGTCAGGCGGCAACCAGCAGAAGCTGCTTCTCGCCAAGGTCATGGAAACCGAGCCGGAGATCATCATCATCGACGAGCCAACCCGCGGCATCGATGTCGGCACCAAGCAGCAGATCTATCATTTCATCTCGGCGCTCGCCCGTGACGGCCGCTCGATCATCGTCGTGTCGTCGGAGATGCCGGAGGTAATCGGCCTGTGCACGCGTGTCGCCGTCATGCGCGAGGGGCGGATCGTCGGCATGCTGGAGGGCGACGAGATTTCCGAGCAGGAGATCATGCGCTACGCGGCGGGACTGAAGAAAAAGGCGGTCGCCTGACTGCGCGCGAAGACGCGAAACAGAGGAAAATTCCCAGGGAGAATGGGACGGGAGGTTGGTTTGGATATGAGCGTGCATGAGGAAACCCGGGAAATCCGGCGCCGGACCTGGCGGGATATCGACCTTCGGGCTGTTGCGCCCTTTGCGGCACTGGTGCTGCTCCTGATCCTCGGGGCGATCGTCAATCCGAATTTCATCGGCATTACCAACCTCGCCAATGTCGCGACCCGCAGCGCCTTCATCGCCATTATCGCGGTCGGCGCGACCTTCGTCATCTCCTCGGGCGATCTCGATCTGTCGGTGGGTTCGATGGTTGCCTTCGTTGCGAGCCTGATGATCCTCTTCATGAATTCGGGTGTCATTGCCGATCCTGCCCTGATGCTGACGGCGGCCGTTCTCTTCACCATCGTCGCCGGTGCCGCCTGCGGTCTCGCCAACGGCCTGATCACCACAATGGGCCGGATCGAACCCTTCATTGCGACGCTGGGCACGATGGGCATCTATCGCGGCCTGACAACCTGGCTGTCGCAGGGCGGAGCGATCACCCTGCGCGACCCCGCGCTGCAGGAACTCTATCGTCCCGCGTATTTCGGCTCGATCATCGGCATGCCGGTTCCGATCGTGGTGATCCTGGCGGTCACCGGTGTTGCGGCCTTCGTGCTCTATCGCACCCGCTACGGCCGGCATGTCGTGGCCGTCGGCTCCAACAGTGACGTCGCCCGCTATTCCGGCATCCCGGTCAATCGTGTGCGCACCATCGCCTTCGTCATCCAGGGGCTTTGCGTCGCGATCACCGTCCTTCTCTACGTGCCGCGGCTCGGGTCGACTTCGGCGACGACGGGCATTCTCTGGGAACTGCAGGCGATCACCGCCGTCGTGGTCGGCGGCACGGCGCTCAAGGGCGGCGCTGGGCGTGTCTGGGGCACGATCTGTGGTGCCTTCATCCTAGAACTCGTCGGCAACATCATGCTGCTTTCCAACTTCATCAGCGAATATCTGATCGGCGCCATCCAGGGCGCGATCATCATCATTGCGATGCTCGTTCAGCGCTCGCTGGTACGGAAATCGTGAATAACCGGGTTCATGGGTCGCCCGGTCTTGAGACTGCCAGACCCGCATTCACCAGGGAGAGAGAAACATGCGTAAAGGATTAATGGGCGTTGCAGCCGTCGCCATGATGGCGCTGACCGGCGTGGCCCACGCGCAGGAGGAGAAGAAAGTCACGATCGGCGTTTCGATCCCGGCCGCCGACCATGGCTGGACCGCAGGTGTCGTGTTCCATGCCGAGCGCGTCGCCAAGCTCCTGATGGAGCAGCATCCGGGCCTCAACGTCATCGTCAAGACCTCGCCGGATCCGGCAAGCCAGGCAAATGCCGTGCAGGACCTCGAGACCCAGGGCATCGACGCACTCGTCATCCTGCCCTCCGATCCGGATCCGCTGGTCAACGCCATCAAGGAAGTCAAGGGCAAGGGCACGTTCGTCGCGCTCGTCGACCGCGCGCCGAGCGTCAACGACAACTCCGTCCGCGACCTCTACATTGCCGGCAACAACCCGGCACTCGGCCAGACGGCGGGCGAATATATCAAGGCAACGACGCCAGACGCCGAAGTCGTCATCATTCGCGGTCTGCCGATCCCGATCGACCAGCAGCGCCAGGACGGTTTCGACAAGGGCATCGAAGGTTCCAACGTCAAGGTTCTCGATCGCCAGTTCGGCAACTGGAACCGCGACGACGCCTTCAAGGTCATGCAGGACTATCTGACCAAGTACCCGAAGATCGACGTCGTCTGGTGCCAGGACGACGACATGGCCGTCGGCGTGCTGCAGGCGATCGAGCAGGCCAAGCGCACGGATATCCAGTACGTTGTCGCCGGCGCCGGCTCGAAGGACATGGTCAAGAAGGTCATGGACGGCGACAAGATGATCCCGGTCGACGTGCTCTATCCGCCGGCAATGGTCGGTACGGCTCTTGAGATGACGGTTGCCAATTTCTACGGCCAGGTTCCGGTTCGCGGCGCCTACACGATCGACGCGACGCTCATCACCAAGGACAACGCCAAGGACTTCTACTTCCCGGATTCGCCGTTCTGATCCGGATCTGACGCTTGAGCTGCCTGTCGCGCGAAGCGGCAGGCAGCTTCCATTTTCACGATAGTTTCTCAAAATTTTGCGATGAAACCGGTTGCCCGGCAGGCCAGACATGATAGCTTCCGGCCGTCCTGCAACGTTTCAGGTCAAGCCGTTGCTCCTACATCGGTGCGCGACGGAGAGGTTTTTCAAGATTTGACTGATGTGGCCGGGGTAGAGCGGCCCGCCTTTCGACGGAGGAGACGACAGATGAAGACCATCAAGGGCCCCGCGCTCTTTCTCGCACAATTCGCCGGCGATGCCGCCCCGTTCAACTCCTGGGGAGAGATCACCAAATGGGCAGCCGATTGCGGCTACAAGGGCGTGCAGGTGCCGAGCTGGGATGGTCGCCTGATCGACCTCAAGAAGGCTGCCGAGTCCAAGACCTATTGCGACGAATTTGCCGGCAAGGCACGCGACAACGGCATCGAGGTCACCGAGCTTTCCACTCACTTGCAGGGTCAGCTCGTCGCCGTGCACCCCGCCTATGACGAGGGCTTTGACGGTTTTGCCGTGCCGGAAGTGCGCGGCAACCCGAAGGCGCGTCAGCAATGGGCGGTTGAGCAGGTCAAGATGGCGCTGACAGCCTCGAAGAATCTTGGCCTCAACGCCATGGCAAGCTTCTCCGGCGCGCTTGCCTGGCCTTATTTCTATCCGTGGCCGCAGCGCCCGGCCGGTCTGGTCGAGACCGCATTCGATGAGCTTGCCCGCCGCTGGAAGCCGATCCTCGACCATGCCGAAGATTGCGGCGTCGATGTCTGCTACGAGATCCATCCCGGCGAGGACCTGCATGACGGCATCACCTACGAGATGTTCCTGGAGCGCACCGGCAACCACGCCCGCGCCAACATGCTCTACGACCCCTCGCACTACGTGCTGCAATGCCTCGACTATCTGGAAAACATCGACATCTACAAGGACCGCATCCGGATGTTCCACGTCAAGGACGCGGAGTTCAACCCGACCGGCCGGCAGGGCGTCTATGGCGGCTATCAGGGCTGGGTCAACCGGGCCGGCCGCTTCCGCTCGCTCGGCGACGGCCAAGTCGATTTCGGCGCGATCTTCTCCAAGATGGCAGCCAACGATTTTGCTGGCTGGGCCGTGGTCGAATGGGAGTGCGCTCTGAAGCATCCGGAAGACGGCGCCCGGGAGGGTGCCGAGTTCGTCAAGCATCACATCATTCGCGTGACCGAAAAGGCCTTCGACGACTTCGCCGACAGTGGTACCGACGAAGCGGCCAACCGGCGGATGCTGGGGCTTTAATTCTAGCGGTTCGTTCGACCTTGGGGAGGGGTACCCCCCTCTGTCGGCGACGCCGACATCTCGCCCTCAAGGGGGGAGATTAGCCGTGAGCCAGATGCGTCCCTTACTTCATAATGTGAGGGAAAAGAACAATCTCCCCCCTTGAGGGGGAGATGTCCCGGAGGGACAGAGGGGGTAAAGCTCTCCACAAACACGAATTCAATTCAGGAGAAAAACATGGCAATCGAAGGAACCACAGAGGTTCGCGAAAAGCGTATTCGGCTCGGCATGGTCGGCGGCGGGTCGGGCGCGTTCATCGGCGCGGTTCACCGCATGGCGGCTCGTCTCGACGATCATTTCGAGCTGGTCGCCGGCGCCCTGTCGTCGACACCGGAAAAGGCCAAGGCCTCCGGCGCGGAACTCGGTCTTGACCCAACGCGCAGCTATTCCGATTTCAAGGAAATGGCGATCCGCGAGGCCAAGCTGAAGAACGGCATCGAGGCGGTCGCCATCGTCACGCCGAACCATGTGCACTACGAAGCTGCCAAGGAATTTTTGAAACGCGGCATCCATGTGATCTGCGACAAGCCGCTGACCTCGACGCTATCGGACGCCAAAAAGCTGAAGAAACTGGCCGACGAGAGCGACGCTCTGTTTGTGCTCACCCATAACTACATTGGCTATCCGATGGTGCGGCAGGCCCGGGAAATGGTCGCGAATGGCGATATCGGCGCCGTCCGGCTGGTGCAGATGGAATATCCGCAGGACTGGCTGACGGAGAACATCGAGCAATCAGGGCAGAAACAGGCCGCCTGGCGAACCGATCCGTCCAAGTCGGGGGCCGGCGGCTCCACCGGCGATATCGGCACCCATGCCTACAATCTCGGCGCCTTCGTTTCCGGTTTGGAACTTGAAGAGCTCGCAGCCGATCTCGACAGCTTCGTCAAGGGCCGCGCACTGGACGACAATGCGCATGTGATGATGCGCTTCAAGGAAAAGAACGGTGAGCGCGCCAAGGGCCTGTTGTGGTGCAGCCAGGTTGCCCCCGGCCATGAGAATGGCCTGATGGTCCGCGTCTACGGCACCAAGGGCGGCCTGGAATGGACGCAGAAGGACCCGAACTATCTCTGGTACACGCCGTTCGGCGAACCGAAGCGCCTCATCACCCGCGCCGGCGCGGGGTCGGGCCCGTCCGCGGCCCGCGTCTCGCGCATCCCCTCCGGCCATCCGGAAGGTTATCTCGAAGGCTTCGCCAATATCTACACCGAAGCCGCCCGCGCGATCTATGCGCGACGCAAGGGGGACGCCGTCGATCCGGCTGTCATCTATCCGACAATCGATGATGGCATGAAGGGCATGGTTTTCGTTGATGCCTGCGTGCAGTCGTCCAAGCGTAACGGGGCTTGGGTGAAGGTCTGATCACGCTGCCAGCTTTTGACAGATCGTCCCGCCCGAAAGGACGGGGCGATCTGTTGTCTCTGTGATTCGGCGGTTGACTTTTGGCCATTCCGGATTACTGCAACGTTTCAGATTTCATGACTGGCGCGGAGCGAACTCCGGTTGGGGCCGCGCAATCCAGGGAGAGCGATGATGACGATCGAAGCAAAGAAACTGGCCGAACGTTTCCCCGGCGATTTCATATTCGGCGTGGCGACCGCCTCCTTCCAGATCGAAGGTGCGACCAAGGCCGATGGCCGCAAGCCGTCCATCTGGGACGCCTTCTCCAACATGCCGGGCCGGGTCTATCAGGGTCACAATGGCGATATCGCCTGCGATCACTATAATCGGCTGGAGGAAGACCTCGACCTGATCAAGAGCCTCGGCGTCGAGGCCTACCGCTTTTCGATCGCCTGGCCGCGCATCATTCCGGAGGGCACTGGTCCGATCAATGAAAAGGGTCTCGATTTCTACGACCGCCTCGTTGATGGCCTGAAGGCCCGCAACATCAAGGCCTTCGCGACGCTTTATCACTGGGACCTGCCGCTGGCCCTCATGGGCGACGGCGGCTGGACGGCGCGCTCGACGGCCTATGCCTATCAGCGCTATGCCAAGACGGTGATTGCCCGCCTCGGCGATCGGCTGGATGCTGTTGCCACCTTCAACGAGCCGTGGTGTTCCGTCTGGCTGAGCCACCTCTGGGGCATTCATGCACCTGGCGAGCGCAACATGGATGCGGCACTGCGCGCGCTGCATTTCACCAATCTCGCCCATGGCCTCGGCGTCGCCACCGTGCGCGAGGAGCAGCCGAAATTGCCGGTCGGCATCGTCATCAACCCGATGCATGTCTATGCCGGCAGCGAAAGCACCGAAGACAAGGCCGCCGCCGAACGCGCCTTCGATTTCCACAACGGCGTCTTCTTCGGCCCGATCTTCAAGGGCGAGTATCCGGAAAGCTTCCTCTCCGCGCTCGGCAGCCGCATGCCTGAGATCGAGGATGGCGACATGGCGACGATCAGCCAGAAGACCGACTGGTGGGGCGTCAACTACTACACGCCGATGCGTGTCAGCCACGATCCGGCGGAAGGCGCCGAATTCCCGGCGACGGTCAGCGCCAAGCCGGTCAGCGACGTCAAGACCGATATCGGCTGGGAAGTCTTCCCGCAGGCGCTCGGCGACCTGATCCGCACGGTGAACGCGCGCTACGCGCTGCCGGATTGCTACATCACCGAGAACGGCGCCTGCTACAATATGGGCGTCGAAAACGGTGAGGTCGACGACCAGCCGCGCCTCGACTATATCGCCGACCACCTGTCTGTCACGGCCGACCTGATCGCCGAAGGCTATCCGATGAAAGGCTATTTCGCCTGGAGCCTGATGGACAATTTCGAATGGGCGGAAGGCTACAGGATGCGTTTCGGCATCGTTCATGTCGACTACGACACGCAGGTGCGCACCATCAAGAAGAGCGGCCACTGGTACAAGGAACTGGCCGAGCAGTTTCCGAAGGGCAATCACAAGGCCGGGTGACAGCGCCGCGCCAAACTGCATCATGGCCGGGATTGATTCTACTGCGGAGAACAGGATGCCCGGCCCACTGGTCCTATACGCGCTTTGCGGCAGCCTGCGGAAGGCTTCGACGAATCGTGCCCTGCTGGAAGCACTCCGCGACATTGCTCCGCCGGGCATCACCATCGAAATCTGCGACCTGATCAGCGATCTGCCGATCTTCAATCCAGATCGCGAGGCCGACGACATGCCGGCCTCGGTGCTGGCGCTGGCCGCGAAAATCCGCGCTACCGATGGGCTGATCATCTCCTCGCCGGAATATGCTCATGGCATTCCCGGCGGGTTGAAGAATGCGCTCGACTGGCTGGTCTCCCGCGATGAAATTCCGCACAAGCCGGTCATGCTGGTGCACGCCTCCCATCGGGGCGATGATGCGCTTGAAGCTTTGACTGAGGTGTTGAAAACCATTTCCGTTCGGCTTGTCGAAGCGGCTTTCTTCCGCATCAACCTTCTCGGCAAAACGCCGGAACAACGTGCGGTGATTTTGGCGGATTCCGAAACTCAAGCTATCCTTGGCGAACATCTGCAACGGTTCGTGCGGGAGATTGCCCGTATGCAAGCGGAGCGACTGGATTGATCGCGGCTGGAGGATGTGCCGCATGAGGATCACCGGAGGATGTCTGTGCGGTGCGGTCCTGACGGCAATTGACACCGAATGATCCGGGCCGGATCATGGCCCTTCAACTCACTTCCTTCACAACGAACTGCTGGCCGGCACCCATGGCGAGGCGGCAGCCTTGTGCATGCGGCCGCTCGTCCGCTTTGCCGAGGCGGTGGGCGCCGAGAGCTTCGTCAACAGAGGCGGCGCGATGCGATCGTGACAGTCGGAGCGATGGTGGCCGCGGAACTGTACGGCGTATCCTGTCCCGTCGTGCTGGCATCGGAATCCGATTGGGACGTGGTCCGCAACGCCCGGGCTGTTGCGCTGCGCGCGGAGGTTCCGAAGGCCACGCTGCGTGTTCTTGACGCAGTCTTGTAACCAGGCGTTTTCAACAGCGGCCGTAAAGATTTTGGAATGCTTTTGCTGACATTTTCCGCCCAGATGCGCGACCTGTTGATTCACCTTTTCAATTCGATCCGGCTGCAGCGGCAACATGTCGTGCTGCTTCTGCTGGTGTCGTTTGCCGTGGTGGTGGTGATCGTCATGGCGGTCGTGCTGACAGCGCTGCAGACTGTCGCGTCCACGACCAACGCGCTTGACGAGAGCCGCGCGCGCCAGGCGGTGTCCGGCGCATTGGCCACACTGAAAAGCCAGATGACAGCGACCATGGTGGACTACGCGGTCTGGGACGCCGCTGCTCGAGCCGTCTATTCTCCTGGCGCGGAGGACTGGATCCTTGAGAATTTCGACCTGGCCAATGGTGCGTCGGAAATTTTCGATACGGCCTATCTGCTGGGGCCGGACGATGGAATCCTGATGGCGTTCCGGCGCGGAAAGCCCCTCTCCACACCACCGTCCGATTTCCTGTCGCCGGCCTTTGGGGAAATGATGAAAGTCGTCCGCAGCGCCGGTGTTGGTGACGGGGCGGAAACATCCGGTTTCGTCCATACGGCCGATGGTATCGCGGTCGTCGGAGTTTCGACCGTTCGGGGTGCGTCGCCGGATGTTTCGGTACCGCAGGATCGTCTGCAGCGGCTGGTGTTTGTCCGTGATCTGGATCAGGACACTATCGACAACATCGCCGAGACCTATCTCGTTCACGACGTACGTCTGGTCGACGCGTCGTCCGTCCCTCCGGGTGCCGCGGTGATCGCCGATCCAACGGGCCGGGTGATCGCGGGACTGACCTGGACCGCGCAGTCTCCAGGAGACATCAGCTATCGGCAGGTACGGCCCTATGTTTTCGTCGCAATGGCGATCGTCGGCGCCTTTGTCGTGCTGCTGGTGCTGGCCGGTTCTTCCGTCATCGGCAAGTTGCGTGGCGATGAGATCGCCGCCCGCAAGATGGCGCTGACGGACCGCTTGAGCGGCCTTGGAAATCGCCTGGGGCTCTTCAACGGCTTGCAGGACATGCTCGGCCAGGCGCAGCACAACCGCGATGACGTGATGCTGTTCTATCTGGATATGGACGGCTTCAAGGAGGTCAACGACGTCTATGGCCATGCGACCGGAGACAGGCTGATCAAAAGCGTGGCGGCAGGGCTCACGCATCTCATTCCTGAAGGCGCCATTCTGGCCCGTCTCGGCGGTGATGAGTTTGCGATTGCGCTGACGGTCAAGCACGGCATGCAGACGGCTCCGTCGCTGGAGGCGCTGGTTCTGGATTTCTTCTCCGAGCCTTTCGCGCTTGGGGAGCGTGTCGTCGTGGTCGGCGTCAGCGTGGGGACCGCGATATCCCCGTTCGGTTCGATCGATGCCGATGAACTGCTGCGGCGCGCCGATATCGCCATGTATAAGGCAAAGGCGGAAGGACGCGGCCGGGCGATCGCCTATGACGCGGCGATGGATATTGCTCTTGCAGAGCGCAAATCCATGGAAGTGGCCCTTCGCGCCGGCATACGAAAGGGGGAGTTTTTCGTCGCCTACCAGCCGGTCGCCGATGCCCGGACGCAGGCGATTGTCGGGCTTGAAGCGCTGCTGCGATGGGATTCACCGCAGATGGGCATGGTCTCTCCGGACATATTCATACCGCTGGCGGAATCCTCTGGGGTGATCGACAAGCTCGGTCTGTTCGTGATGGAGGAGGCCTTGAGGGTGGCGCAGGCATGGCCGCAGATAAATATCTCGATCAATGTCTCTCCGGCACAGTTCCGCAATCCATTTTTTATCCCAAACGTCGCACAACTCATCTGAAGCGAGTGGCGTGCCGCCTCAAACCGTGACACTGGAGGTGACGGAGGGATATTTCATCCACAATCCCGCCCATGCGCGCGGCATGATCGAGGCGCTCAACGGGCTCGGCGTGCGCATCGCGCTTGACGATTTCGGTGCCGGTTTTTCCAGCATTGGTTATCTCCGGCAGTTCGGCTTTGATCGCCTGAAGCTCGATCGTTCGATGATCAGCGCGCTCGAGGATATGCCTCGCGGCCGGGACATGCTGCAGGCGACCCTGGCGCTGGCCGCCGCGCTCGATATCCCAGTGACGGCGGAAGGCATCGAGACGGAAGAACAGGCGATCTTCCTCCATTGCTGCGGATGCGATCAATTGCAGGGCTACTTCTTCTCGCGACCGGTGGGAGAAGCGGGCCTTCCGGCGCTTCTTGGGGGAAAAGCAGCACCAGGAACTGCATTGTTGTCGGCTTGACGTCCGCTCAGCTTCCCAGATGCCGCTCGCCGCGCTTTTTCGCGAGTTCGATCTGCTGCTGGCGCTGGCGGTAGCGCATGCGGTCTTCCTCTGTGCGCGTGTCGTGGCAATGCACGCAGGCGACGCCCTCTTCGTGGTGCGGCGACGTCAGGTCTTCCGGCGTCAGCGGCTGGCGGCAGGCGTGGCAGAGGGTGTGCTCGCCCTCTTTCAGGCCATGGGTCACCGAGACCCGGTCGTCGAAGACGAAGCAGGCGCCGTCCCACAGGCTTTGTTCCTCAGGCATTTCCTCGAGATATTTCAGGATTCCGCCCTTGAGGTGATAGACCTCGTCAAAACCTTGTTCCTTCATGAAGGCCGTCGCCTTCTCGCAGCGGATGCCGCCGGTGCAGTACATGGCGATCTTCGGCTTGTTGTGAAGACCGGTGTTGTTTTTCACCCATTCGGGAAAATCGCGAAAACTCTTGGTCTTCGGGTCGATCGCGCCGCGGAAGGTGCCGATCGCCGTTTCGTAGTCGTTGCGGGTGTCGATCACCAAGGTATCTGGATCAGAGATCAGTGCATTCCAGTCCTTCGGCGCCACATAGGTGCCGACCACCTTGTTGGGGTCGATATCCTCGACGCCCATGGTGACGATCTCCTTCTTCAGCCGCACCTTCATGCGCAGGAAGGGCATGGAGGACGCCCAGCTTTCCTTGTGCTCGAGATCTTTGAATTCCGGCTGGCTGCGAAGAAAGGCCAGGACGGCTTTTATGCCGTCTGGTGGCCCGGCGATCGTGCCGTTGATGCCCTCGTGGGCGATCAGCAGCGTACCCTTCACCTGATTGGCGTCGCATACCGCTTGCAGCGGCTGCCGAAAGTCGGCGAACCGTTCGAAGGAAACGAAATGATAAAGCGCTGCCACCAGAAACTGGCCATTGGTCTCCGGGGACGGGGTTTTCGGGCGCGGGGTGTGAAGCGTGTCTGTCATGCGGCGTGAAATACAGCTTTCGGCTCTTTCGCGCAATCCGCATCGCGGCCCGGTGGTTAGCCCGGGCCGCGGCATTTTGGATCAGATGCCTTCGGGCGTGAAGACGCGCAGGCGGTGACCGTCCGGGTCGGCGCCGGTGAAGGTATAGCCGAAGTCCATTGCCACCGGCTCCTGCAGGATGGTGATGCCTTTTTTGCTCCATTCGGCGTGCAGCGCATCGACGCTGTCGCGGCCATCGACGGAGATTGCCAGTTCGCTACCGCCGGCATCGACGACGACCTTGGGTTCGATGGTTTTCCTGGACCACAGGCCGAGCTTTGTGCTGTCGTTCATCTTGAACAGCGCGAAGGTCGGCGAAAGCTCCAGTGGCGTCGTGCCGAGAACGATCTGGTAGAAATTGGCGCTTTCGGCCGGGCTGTCGACGGCAAGCAGGATGTAATCGGCTTTCATGATAGTCTCCCTCGTGTTTGCGGAGACCGTTTTATTCGGGCCTGCTGTCAGTTTCTGGCAGTAGGATTACATGTCGTTTTTGACGTTGTGAACCCGGCGCCACTCCGCCAGCAAGTGCTGTCGCGTCTGGGGAACACGGATATCGGTCACGGTCATCGACGCGATGCGTTCGGCGCGAAAATGGCGAAAGTCTTCGCGCAGTTCGCACCAGGCGGCGAGAACGCGTGTTTCCTCGAAATAGCCGAGCGCAAACGGCCAGATGCGCCGGCTCGTCGATCTGCCGTTTATGTCCGCATAACCGATATCGAGCTTCAGGCCCTGCCGGATCGCTTCGCGGATCGCCGGCAAATCCGTGGTTCCCACGTTGGGTCTTCTCGCGGGGGAGACGAGCAACGAGTTCGTTTCCAGCTCATGGCGGAGATCGGCCGGCAGCACGGCTGCGATCTTCGCTAGCGCGTTGCGGGCCGCGTCTTTCAGCTCGTCATCGGTTCGCGCCGCGACCCAGCGGGCGCCCAGCACCAGCGCCTCGATCTCCTCTTCGCTGAGCATCATCGGCGGCATCAGGAAGCCGGGCCTGAGCACATAGCCGAAGCCGGGTGCGCCCTGAATATCGGCGCCCTGCGCCTGCAGCGTCGCAATGTCGCGATAGAGCGTGCGGATGCTGATGCCTAAGCGCTGCGCAAGTGCTGCGCCGCTCACCGGCCGGCGGTAGGTGCGCAGAAGCTGGATGAGGTCGAGCAGGCGGGCGGAGCGGGACATTGCCGCACCGTACTGCCACGAAATGGCAGCATCAATCCCCAAAAGTGAACAGGCGTGTTCCGATTTCCGGCCTGGCCTCAGGCGGCGTCCTGCCACAACAGCCGGATTTTCCGGCTTTCGTCCATTGGATCATCCCGGAAAACGGACGCTGCGGCCACAAGGGTTGCTTGCCGCAGAGCCCCCTGCTGCACAATCACCGCTGACAGGAGATGGGCGAGGTCCTCGCTCCTGCCGAAAAGTTCCGGCTGCTCGCTGACGAGGGAGGAGAGCAGAGCGAGGTCGTTGTGATGGCCGAGCAGATCGACGACCTCCGTTGCCTCGACCCTCTTTGCGTGCATCGCCGACGGCCAGAGCGGCTGCAACAGATCAAGGTCGTAGCGGTAGTCCTGGCAGCGCTTGCGCAGTTCGTGGAAGAGATGCGCGTCCGTCGTCTCCTTGCAGGCATCGCGCGCCGCTGCTGCACGCTTCAGCATCCGGCGCCAGCCCTTGGCGAGGTGTTTGGCGCTCCTGTCGCCGTCATCCTCGAAAGTGACATGCGAAAGCGCTCCCAGCGCTTGGCCGCAGGTTGCAATCGCGGTCGCCACGCTTTCTTCGAGCGGTTTCTCGTCGGCCGCGAGCTTGTCGCGCCGGGCAGCCAGCATCTTGCTGATCCGCTTCAGTGCAGCGCGCTCCTCGTTGCTCTCCACGTGACGGAGCAGATATTGACTGACTTCGACGAGAGCCGTCGCGTCGCGAAAGGTCGAAAGCGTTTTTGCCATGCTGCGGATGCGCGTGTTTTCCGCCTGTCTGAAAGCCGGGGCATCGGCAGCGACGAGGCGGTAGAGGGAACGCAGCCGCTTAAAGCATTTGCGTGCGTCATGGATCGCTTCCAGCAGCCCGTTCGGGCGTTCCGTCAAGGCGGCGATGGCGAGCCGCAACTGCTCGGTGCCGACCGCTCGGAATTCCTGTGTGAAGTTCTCACAAGGGTGAATATGATAGCTCATGATCTTTCATCGAGACCAAGGGGTTGATTGACAGAAACTGGTTCGAATAGCGCAGATCCCCGGTCACTTCGGCACCTAGCCATACGGGAAGATCCGGCGTGTCGCCTTCGGCGCTCAACTCGACTTCGGCAATGACGAGGCCTTCATGTGCGCCGCTATAGACGTCGACTTCCCAGACAAAGCCGCCATGCTTCACTTCATAGCGCGTCTTCTCGATGATGCGGCCGATGGCCTTCGACATCAATTCCTTTGCGTCGGCAACCGGGATCTCATACTCGAATTCGTCTCGCGTCATGGAGCCGTTGCTGATCTTGATGGTCAGCTTGGCGCGCTCATCGTCCATCAGCCGCACGCGGGCCGAACGGTCATCCATGGTTACGACATAGGCCTGCAGCAGGCATGTGCCGCGATCTGCCTCGCTGCGCCAGCCGTCGGATGCCACCAGAAACTTGCGCTCTATTTCCTTGGCCATCGCATTGCTCGCTGCTTTGCCGAGGTTGATTTTGTGTAGACTACAGATTTGTGACGATGGAACAAGCAAGCACTTCGGACTAGCCGCGGCTTTGGCAGGGCGTTCTGACGCCTGTTGTCAAGCCCGCGTCACCATGTTCGAATAGGCTCGAAAACGCCCGTTTGGTCTCGACAAAAGCGGACGGGAAGAGTATTCGAACTGCGATTTCAATCGTTTTAAAGCAAAGGCGGCCGGCATGAGCAAGAAAACCGACACACTTCTTTCCGTCCTGAAATTGCAGCCGGTGGTTCCGGTGCTGATCATCGACGATGTCGCAACCGCGGTGCCGCTGGCGCGCGCGCTCGTCGCAGGCGGGTTGAAGGCGATCGAGATCACCTTGCGCACGACGGCCGCGCTCGAAGCGATCCGCGCCGTTGCCAATGAAGTCGAAGGCGCTGTTGCTGGTGCGGGCACCATCCTCAATGCGGCCCAATATCAGGCCGCGGTCGAAGCCGGCTCTCAGTTCATCGTCAGCCCTGGCACGACGCAGGAACTGATCGATGCCGCCAATGATTCCGATATCCCGCTGCTGCCAGGTGCCGCCACCGCCAGCGAAGTCATGGGCCTGCGCGAGGAAGGCTACGACGTGATGAAATTCTTCCCCGCCGAACAGGCCGGCGGTGCGGCTTACCTGAAGGCGCTGTCCTCGCCGCTCGCCGGCACGCTGTTCTGCCCGACCGGCGGTATCTCGCTGTCGAATGCGAAGGACTATCTGTCGCTGCCCAACGTCGTCTGCGTCGGCGGTTCCTGGGTCGCACCGAAGGACCTCGTCGCCAAGGGCGACTGGGCCGGCATCACCAGGCTTGCCGCCGAAGCCTTCTCGCTGAAGGGCTGATCGCCACTCGCATATAGTCACAGGGGCCGGGGCTCTTGCGCCCGGCCTTTTCATGTTCGCGTTTCATTTGTATTTCTTTCGTCGCATTCCTATGTCTCAATCCGACTTCGATCGGCCAAGGGAGTGTGACCGTATGTTTGACGCGAAAAAATTGCTGGATCAGTTCCTGGGCTCGCAGATCCCGGGTGCCGGTGGCACGGTGCGCGATCGCGCCGGACAGGTGACGCAGCTCGCCAAGGATAATCCCCTCGCCGCCGGTGCCATCGCCGCCGTCCTGCTCGGCACGGGAACGGGCCGCGAAGTGACGGGCGCCGCATTGAAGCTCGGCGGCCTCGCTGCCATCGCCGGCCTCGGCTATCAGGCCTACAAGAATTACCAGGCCGGCAAGGAGCCCGCGGCGCAACCGGAGGCCCAGGCTCAGCCGGAGCTTCTGCCGCCGCCGGCCGATTCCGGTTTCAGCGCGGAACCCGCCGCCATCCGCAACGACTTCGTGCTCGTTCTCATTCGCGCCATGATCGCCGCTGCCCGAGCCGATGGCCATATCGACGATGCCGAGCGTGCCCGCATCATGGACAAGGTCAAGCTCTCCGGCCTCGATTCGGAAGCGGAACAATTCCTCAATGACGAACTCAGCAATCCGGTCGATCTCGATGCGATCGTTGCGGCAGCGAAGACGGAAGAGGAGCGCGTCGAGCTCTACACGGCCTCGCGCCTTGCCATCGAGCCGGACAGCCGCGCCGAGCGCGGTTATCTCGATCTCCTCGCCGGCCGCCTTGGCCTTGCCGATGCGCTGGTCGATCATATCGAGGCGACGGTCTCTGCCGCAAAGGCACCGGTTGCCGAAAGACAGACGTCTGTACCCCAGACCGGCGAGCCGCCGATCAAATCGCCCTGGTGATTGATCCATCACCACTTTGCATTTGTGCGGATGCCTGAGCTGTCCTATGCCAGCAGGGCTTTTGGGAATGCGGTCCGGATTCCGGGCCGGTCCCAAGGTCGGTGGTGTGGCCTCTCTGGAGCAGCAGATGCGCGATTTGACGAATTGGACTGGTTGCCCGGCCCCAAAGCCGGTGACACTCGAAGGCCGCTATGTCCGCATCGAGCCTTATGACCGCGCAAGACATCTGGATGCGCTGTGGCGGGCCTTTGGCGGACTGGATATCAATGCGCGCCTTCAATATTTCTCGCAGGATGATTTTCGCGGCGTCGAGGATTTCGATGCCTGGCTGACCGGCGTGCAGACATCCGGCTGGATCACCGAAGTCTTCTACGACAAGGCAAGCGGCGATGTCGTCGGCATGGCCAACTACATGCGGCCTGATCCGGCAAACGGGGTGGTCGAAGTCGGCGGCGTCGCGCATTCCTTCTCGATGGCCCGCTCGCCGCTCTCCACCGAAGTGCATTACCTGATGGCCAAACATGCCTTCGAGGATCTCGGTTATCGCCGCTACGAGTGGAAATGCGACAACCGCAACGAGGCAAGCAAGAAGACGGCCAACCGCCTCGGCTTCACCTTCGAAGGGGTTTTCCGCCAGCACATGATTTCCAAGCGGGCAAACCGTGACACGGCCTGGTTTTCGATGATTGACGGTGAATGGCCCTTGCTCAAGGCAGCCTTCGAGGCCTGGCTGTCGCCGGATAATTTTTCAGGCGATGGTACACAGAAACGCAAACTCGACGATATCCGCGCGGAGCTCGCGCAGAAGGAGACGGCATGACCGCGCCGGAAAAGAAAGACCGCTCGCCGGCGATTGCCGCTGCCATCATCCTCATCGTCGTCGGGTTCGGCTTCTTCATCCTGCCGACGATCATGCTCGCGCTCGGTAATATTTCGCCGTGGCTGGCGGCCGTCGTCGGCGCGCTGTTCGTGCTCGGCTTCTTCCTGATCTTCTGGCTGCGTGCGCGCCACCAGCGGCGACGCGGGCTTTAGCCCTGCAGCGACGCGCCGAGCAGCACGACGCCCAGCACCAGCACCAGCAGCGCGCCCGAGATTTCGATGCCGTTGCTGATCCGCATCGCCGCGTTTCCGCTTGAGGCATAGCGCACGGCCAGGTCCTTGGCGGTTACTGCCAGCGTTGCCAGCGCCGAGACGGTGATGGCGGTGCCGATCGACATGGCGAAAACCGAGAGTACGCCGCCGAGATAAAGCCCGTTCAAAAGCGCGAAGCTCAGCACGATCAGCGCGCCGGAGCAGGGCCGCAAGCCCACCGCAATGATCGCCGACCAGGCTTCCCGCAGGGCGAAGCGATCGCCCTTCAGCATTGATGGATCGGGTGCATGTGCATGACCGCAGGTGTCGCAGACCTCGCCCGGCCCATGGCTGTGGCCGTGATGGTCGTGCGAATGATGCGCGTGGTCGTGGTGGTGTCCACGATCGTGCTCATGGGCGCTGTGATCATGATGGGCATCTTGCGCCAATACCGGCGCCAGCCGGCGCTGCCGCAGCCCGCGCAGCTTGCGAAACAGCAGCCAGCCGCCGAACGCTGCGATCAGGGCGTAGCTGACTATTTCAAGAAAATGCGTCGCCTGCGTCATCGAGATAGAGGAACCGCGCAGCACGAGATAGGCAGCGCTGACGAGCAGGATGGCAACCCCGCCCTGCATCATCGAGGAGAGAAACGAGAGGAGAACGCCGCGCTTCAGCTCGGTTTCATTGGCGATCATGTAGGAGGAGATCACCGCCTTGCCATGGCCGGGACCCGCCGCGTGGAATACACCGTAGGCGAAGGAGAGCCCGATCAGCGACCAGAGCTGCCAGGGGTTCTCCCGCATGCCTTTGATCGCTGCCGTCAGCGTATGATAGAAGCGCTGCTGCTCCATGTTCACCCAGGCGAAGAAACCGCCGAAGATGCCGGTCGTCTTGAAGGCCGGCTCCGCCGTGCCGATGCCGAGCGGCGACTGGGCGTGCGCAATCGTGACGGCGACGGCGATCAGAGCGAGCGCAAGACCGAGCGGACGCAGAGATTTGCGCGCGATCAGCATTTGAACTCGATCCTCGTCGCAAACATCTTCGACATGTCGGTCCCCGTCGGGTCGTTGAAGAAGGCGTCCGTCAGGTTCGCCTGGTTCTGGGCCAGCACCTCGTCCGGATCAGGACGGACCACCTTGTGTTCGCAGGCATTCAGCTGATCGCCGACCGGGACAAGGTCTTCGTCGGTCGGGAAGTCCATCGCCGTGTACATGGTCGGATCGTAGACGCCGAATGACAGGCTGCCCTTGAGCGGCATCGCCTCGGCCGGTTTGACGGCGAACATCAGCAGCAGCTGGCCGTCCTTGTAGTCGGCGGTGATCGCATCGGGCTTGTTGACCTTGATGGTTTTGCCATTGTCGCTGATCGTCGTGTAGTAATTGTATTCTGCCAAGGAATCGAGAACGGTCTGGCCGACTTCCTGCAGCTCGTCAGGATCGAGCTGCGCGTTGGAGTTCTTGTCGAAATCCATCACGACACTGGACGAAAACAGCTCGTCGAACCGCCAGACATTGCGCAGTTCGGTTATCTGGTTCGATCCATCCGCGACGATCTCAAGGCGTGCTTCGGCGAAGATGTGCGGATGGGCGAGCGCGGCTGAAGCGGCAAGACACGCCGTGACCGCCAGGATCAGGGACAATGGTTTCATGGTGTCGTGCTTCCCTTCGCTATACCGGCGCAGCCGATATGTCTGCCCAATATATTCTGCAATGTATGTCAAATGGGACGGAATTGGGACTTTGCACCTGCGGCAAAGTTGTCAATTTCACGTGTTCTTGCGGAACCAGTTGTACAGGAAATCGACGAAGGTCCGCACCTTCGTCGGCAGATAGCGCCGGTGCGGATAGATCGCATAGATGCCGCGGTCCTTGGGAAGATAGGTCTCCAGGATCGGAACAAGCGTGCCGGCAGCAATCTTCGGCCGGGCGATGAATTCCGGAACGCCGGATATGCCGATGCCCGATTCGGCCGCGCGCACGGCGGCAAGCGGGCTGTTGACCTCGATCGGCCCGCCAACCGGGACGCTGAACGTGGTGCCGTCCGGTTCGACGAAGCGCCAGTTGCTGTAGGAGCGGCCGTTGGTATCGATGATGCAGGCGTGCCGCGACAGTTCGGAGGGATGGTTGATCGGCCCGGTCTTTTCGAGAAACTCCGGCGACGCGCAGATCTGCACCTGGAAATCGTCCAGCTTGCGGGCGATCAGTGTCGAATCCTCCAGTTTCGTGATGCGGATCGCAACGTCAAAACCTTCCTCGACCAGATCGACGAAGCGGTCGTCGGAGACGATTTCCAGCGACAGTTCCGGATGCGCCTTGCCGAAATCGATCAGCGACTGGCCGATCTCCGCATCGACGAAGGTGCGGGGCGCGGAAATGCGCAAGCGGCCCTTGAGGTCCGTGTTGCTGGCACGGACGAGGTCGGCGAGGTTGTCGATCTCCTTCAGGATTTCCGACGCCGTCCGGTAATAGGTGTGCCCGGCCTCCGTCAGCGAGAATTGCCGGGTCGTGCGGTTGAGCAGCAGCGCGCCCAGTTCATCCTCGAGTTCGCGCACATATTTGGAGAGCAGCGCCTTCGAGCGCCCGACGCGGCGGGCGGCGGCTGAAAAGCCTTCGGCATCGACCACATCGATAAAGGCGCGAATGCGGGTCAGGGTATCCATCGGTCAATCATTCCCTTTGCATCTATGCAATTTACGCGCTCGATTCGCGCCACCGGTTGGCCGACCGCATTGCACCATCCAAACGCGCGTTTTTGCACTCTCGATACCGCTTATCGCAATTTGCGAAAAGAGGGGTATTTTTCTGAAAGGAAATCGTTTGGAATCAATGGCTTGATTCATCCCAATCAATGCCTCTCATTGTTCATTAAATGTGAACGGGTTGATTGTTTCCGTCTCCGCAAAAAATTCAACAACGAAATCGAAAAAACTCTTGATTACGACAGGGTTTTTTCTTATTTCCCGTTCAGCCCAAAGTCGCACGTGCCCATGGGTGTCCGCCGAACCCTCGAATTGGTGAGGAAATCGGTAAGGTACCTGGAATTAACCCCTCCAGTCGCTATTCCGGCCAACCGGAAAATGCGAGGACATCTGAAGCAACGACGGTGCGGGCCTTTTTGTTCTCTCCCTGCTTTCCATCAGCGGGGGTTACTGAAGAGGCACACCTTCATTGCCGGAAGTGCGGTAGGGTTCTCCCTCCAATCAATGGCAGACAAAGCCGAACAAAGCTCTTGGCGGGGCGTTGTTCACCATCCGCGCATCGTGCGCATGTCTGGTCCCGGGGTCTCCACCGGCTGGTACCAGGACGTGTTCGCGTATGCCCTTTGTCCTCCGGCTTTCCGGAGCCTAACAGATTGGGGAATACCATGACGACTGCACGCATCATCGACTTCTTGAACACCCGACGTCCCGAAGGCCCGTGCCTTGTGGTTGACCTCGATGTCGTGCGCGACAATTTCAAGGCTTTCCGTCATGCCCTGCCGGACAGCTCCATCTACTATGCCGTCAAGGCCAACCCGGCGCCGGAAATCCTGCGCCTTCTCGCCAGCATGGGGTCCAACTTCGATTGCGCGTCCGTCGCTGAAATCGAAATGGCGCTCGATGCCGGCGCGACCGCCCACCGCATCTCGTTCGGTAACACGATCAAGAAAGAGCGCGATATTGCTCGCGCCCATGCGCTGGGTGTGTCCCTTTTCGCGGTCGATAGCCACGAGGAAGTCGAAAAGATTTCCCGCGCGGCTCCGGGCGCACGTGTGTTCTGCCGCGTCCTGACCGATGGCGAAGGTGCCGAATGGCCGCTGTCGCGCAAGTTCGGCTGCGTCCCGCAGATGGCCGTCGACGTGCTCGTCTACGCTCATCAGCTCGGCCTTGTCTCGCACGGCGTCTCGTTCCATGTCGGTTCGCAGATGACCAAGGTCGATGCCTGGGATTCGGCTCTTGCCGATGCCAAGCGCGTCTTCGTGCAGCTGGCAAAGCAGGGCATCGAGCTCAAGATGGTCAACATGGGCGGTGGTTTCCCGACCAAGTACCTGCGCGACGTCCCGTCCGCCGAAGCCTACGGCAAGGCGATCTTCGGTGCGCTGCGCAAGCACTTCGGCAACAACTTGCCCGAAACCATCATCGAGCCGGGCCGCGGCATGGTCGGCAATGCCGGCGTGATCAAGTCGGAAGTCGTCCTGATTTCGAAGAAGTCGGACAACGACAACCACCGCTGGGTCTTCCTCGACATCGGCAAGTTCGGCGGTCTCGCCGAAACCATGGACGAGGCGATCCGCTACCCGATCCGCACCGCGCACGATTCCGACGAAATGGAGCCCTGCGTTCTCGCCGGCCCGACCTGCGATTCGGCCGATGTGATGTACGAGAAGAACATGTATCCGCTGCCGATCTCGCTGACGATCGGTGACGAAGTTCTGATCGAGGGCACGGGCGCCTATACGACGACCTATTCGGCTGTCGCCTTCAACGGCTTCGAGCCGCTGAAGTCCTACGTCATCTGACAAGCCTGCTCCGGTTTTTTAAAGCCGGAGCAGCAAGTTCACAATTTTCGTTCATCGCCGCTTATCACGGTATGGAGCCGCGCACGTGCAAGCCCGCGCAAAGCTGGCTCCATCTTTTTTAACGGCGCATGTACGTTTCGCTCAGGCTCCGCCTGAGCGCGACATGCGCGGGTACGGGAGGCCAAGATGGCCGCTGTTCTTGATTCTGTCCGCGCGTTCTTCGCGCAGAATGCCTTCACCATCGACATGGAAAACCCCGGCGATGTCGTCGCGCGGGAAAACCTGCTCGATCGCGCCATGGGGCCGAACCGCCGCCGCAAGTCGTCGGAAGCGCTGCGCCGCGACCGCGTGCCGGCCGAAGGCCTGGCGCTCGTTGCCCGCGATCCGCACGTCCATGTCATCGGCACGGTGCGCCTGTGGAACGTCGAAGCCGGCGTCAGCCGCGATGGTACGCCGGTTGATGCCCTGTTGCTCGGTCCGCTCGCGGTCGATGCGGCCCATGAGGGCAAGGGCATCGGCGGCGCGCTGATGCGCGCTGCGATCGGCGCGGCGAAGACCCGTGGCCATGGCGCCATCCTGCTTGTCGGCGATGCGCCCTACTACGAGCGCTTCGGCTTCTTCGCCACCAAGGCGCAGCATCTCGTCATGCCGGCCCCGTTCGAGCGCAACCGGTTCCTGGCGCTGGAACTGAAGGACGGCTGGCTGGAAGGCGCTGCCGGCATACTGGTCGCCAGCGGCCGCAAGTTCGCCATGCCGAAATTACGCCGGGCTGCCTGACGGATTTTCCCCGTTGATCCCCGCCTGGAAAAACCGTGTCATTCTTTGAGGGTCTTCAGGGCGGGAAGCCGGGTTCGCGAACCGGCCTCGCCACCGGGCGCGGTCCGGTCCTGAAGGCGGTGCCGGTGAAATGGGCAAATGCCCGTGAAATCCGGCGCCGGGCAGGCAGCAAAGCCTGACACACATACCAAAACGATACCGCTGCCTGCCTTTTCCCAAGCAGTGCCGCTCCGGAGTCCCGACTGTCTCCGGAGCGGAGTTTCGGCCTGCCTGAAATTGACAGTTCCGCACGGATGAACTACACGCCACGGTAACGGGTGAGAGCCCCGGCCGTCCGCAAGCTTTCAAGCTTTTGGTGAAGTCTCTCGTACCCAATCGGTCGTCCATCATCATGGCGTGCGAACGGTGGCAAGGCGGGCTCCCTCCGAAAGACTGCACGCTCCTGTTGGAGACCCCTATGCGCGGATCAATCCCGCTTCCGTCCCTCGATGCCCTGAAGGATCAGGCGAAACGGCTTCGCGCCGGTTTGTCGGCTGAAGGGCAGGACATAACCCACTCGAAATCCCTGGAACTTCTGGCGGCGCAATACGGCTTTCGCGACTGGAACACGATCCACGCTGCCGCCGGCAACCGCCCGCCGCTCAATCCCTGGATGCTCGGTTCCCGCGTCAAGGGCCATTACCTCGGCCAGCCCTTCGAGGCAAAAATCCTCGGCGTCCAGGCCGTCACCGCCCAGCCCGGCCGGTGCAGGCTGACGCTCGATCTCGACGAGCCGGTGGATGTCGTCACCTTCGACAGCTTCTCGGCCTTCCGAAAGCGCGTCCACTGCACGATCGACGAAACCGGCCGAACCGTCGAAAAGACGTCGAACGGCCGGCCGCATGTCGAGTTGATGTGGTAATCATCGCGGGCCGCAGCGGCCCGCGATGCCTACCCACCTCAGAAGAAGATCAAGCGGTGATATCAACCACGCCGCAATCGCCCGCTTCACTACCGAAGGCCAATTGGCGGCCGTTCTTGTTCCAGGCCATGGCGGTGATTGCGCCCTTGCCCGGGCGGCGCAAGAGCACTTCCTTGCTATCGGCGAAGCGCACGACAAGGATCATGCCGTCGGCATAGCCGATCGCCGCGATCTCCTCGATCGGATGGCATGAGACTTGGGTGACCATGATATTGGCGCGGGTGCCGAGTTCGAGCGGCGCCTTGCCCATCGGCCCGTCCTTGGCCTGGAAGGGCCAGACGATGGCGGCGGGAGCGCCGGAGGAGGCAAGCCATTTGCCCTTGGCGGACCAGGATATGGATTTCACCTTGGCGGGATAGCCGGTCATGCGCATGTGGCGCGTCTCGGCGCCGGGCTTGGTATCGAGCTTCCAGCCGTGCAGGGCATTTTCCTGCATGGTGGTGACGACAAAGCGGCCGTCGGGCGAGAAGGTCACGCCGGTATGGGCGCCTTTCCATTCGAGGTCCACCGGCTGTCCGGCCATTGCGACCCAATGGAGCGACACGCCGTTATAGCGGGCAAGGGCGATGCGCATCCCTTTCGGTGCAAAGGCGATGCCTTCGACGGTGCGCTCCTCGGTAAAATCCTTGACCGTGCCATCGGCGAGCCGGACATGCGCCGTCTTGCCATAGGCATAGCCGACGGCGCCTTGCGGGCCGGCGGCAACCTGCGAGATCCATTTGCGGGGAACGCTGGCGATTTCGGTCGTCGTCCCATCCACCTGAACGCGCAACACCTTGCCGTCCTCGCCGCCGGTCAGCAGCGTGTCAGTGGCGTCATCGCGCACGCAGGAGAGAAGGCCCTCATGCGCTTCCACGGTCTTGTGGCCATGGTCGAGGCGGTGGATGAGGCCGGACGATTCGGCGAAGAACGGCACGTCACCCAAAAAGGCCACGCCTGCGACGTGGCCTTCGAGATCGAGAGGAGCGACTGTCGGCATCAGCGTGCTGCGGCCTCGGCGGGAGCGGCCTCGCAGGCCTTGAAGGTGCGCTCCAGCTTTTCGCGGTCAAGCTCGCGGCCGATGAAGACCAGGCGGCTTTCGCGCTTCTCGCCGTCTTTCCACGGACGCTGGTGATCGCCTTCGATGATCATGTGCACGCCCTGGACGACATAACGCTCCTCGTCGCCCTTGAAGGCGATGATGCCCTTGAGCCGCAGGATGTTCGGGCCTTCCGTCTGGGTGATCTTCTGGATCCAGGGGAAGAAGCGGTCCGGGTTCATCTCGCCGCCGCGCAGCGAAACGGATTGCACCGTGACATCATGGATCGGCGAGGGGGTATGGTCGTGGTGATGGTGGTCATGATCGTGATCATGGTGGTGGTGATCGTGGTCGCAATCCGGGCCGCATTCATGATCATGGTCGTGATCATCCTGATCGAGGAATTGCGGATCGTTTTCCAGCGCCCGTTCCAGATTGAAGGCGCCCTGGTCGAGAACCTTCGTCAGGTCGATCTCCGAGCGCTCGGTCCGGTGGATGCGGGCCGACGGGTTGATGACGCGGACGGTCGCTTCGACCCTCGCCAGTTCTTCCGGCGTCACCAGGTCGGTCTTGTTCAGGAGCACGACATCGGCAAAGGCGATCTGGTCTTCGGCTTCTCGGCTGTCCTTCAGGCGCAGCGGCAGGTGCTTTGCGTCGACCAGAGCGACGACGGCATCGAGCTCGGTCTTGGCGCGCACATCGTCATCCATGAAGAAGGTCTGGGCGACGGGCACCGGGTCGGCAAGGCCGGTGGTTTCGACGATGATCGCATCGAAGCGGCCCGGGCGGCGCATCAGGCCTTCGACGACGCGGATCAGGTCACCGCGAACGGTGCAGCAGACACAGCCATTGTTCATCTCGTAGATTTCTTCGTCGGATTCGACGATCAGGTCGTTGTCGATGCCGATCTCGCCGAACTCGTTGACGATGACGGCATATTTCCGGCCATGGTTCTCGGAAAGAATGCGATTGAGCAGCGTCGTCTTGCCGGCGCCGAGATAGCCGGTGAGCACGGTAACGGGAATGGGCTTGGCTGTGGTTTCGGTCATGGGAGCCTCGTGCAGGGGAATTATTCCCAAAAAACGGTCGTTGTTTGCTTCATATAAGGACTTTGCGCAGGGCAGCAACCATGTCGCTTTCTTTTCAGGGCATATTGCATGAGGCTCGCCCTCAAATTATCTTAATTCTCTAAGAGTCGGTCCGGAAAGTTATTCATTTTGAACAGAGCCTTCGCAGCATGAGGCGGATAGACGCCAGCTTGAGGAAGGCGAGCGCGTTGCGCGACAGATTTTCGAAATCCTTGGCCAGCCTGCGGCATCGACCCAGCCATGCGAACGTCCGTTCGACCACCCAGCGCCTCGGCAGAACCTCAAAACCCTTGGCGGTGTCGGAGCGCTTGACGATCGCGGTCGCAAGTCCTGGCATTGCCTTCTTTTGTCCCTTGGCGAAGACAGGCCCCTGATAGCCACCATCGGCGAACAGTTTCTTCAAGAACGGATAGCGCCCGAACAGCGTCTTCAGAACCAGCACGCCACCGTCGCGGTCCTGGATGTCGGCCGGATGAACCAGCGCATGCAGCAGAAGGCCTACCGTATCGACAAGGATATGGCGTTTCTTGCCTTTGATCTTTTTCCCCGCATCATACCCGCCCGGGTCAATGCAGCGCCCCCTTTTTCAGCGCCTTTGACGCTCTGGCTGTCCATGATTGCCGCCGTCGGACTGGCCTCGCGGCCCATCGCCTCACGGCATTTCACGTAGAGTTCCTCATGAATGCGGCCGAGCGTGCCGTCCCAGTTCCACAGGTCGAAATAGCTGAACAGCGTGCTCTTCGGCGGCAGGTCCTTCGGCACTGCCCGCCATTGGCAACCCGTGCTGAGAACATAAAGCAGGCCGTTGAGAACCTCCCGGACATCGACCTCACGCCTGCGACCGCCGTGCTTGGCAGGCGGAATCAAGGGTTCAGCCAGCGCCCATTCCGCATCCGTCAAATCGCTCGGATAGCGCAGACAATCTCGATTGTATTTCCCTCGGTTAGCCTTCGTCCACATCGCGTCCATGCCCTCATCGAATCAATTCAACTGCATGGAATCACAAACGATTCATATCATTCAACTTCTTTATGGACCGACACTAAGGCGGAGTATGAATATGTCGAAATCCAAGCATGTTATACCGAATTCAAAAGGCGGTTGGAGTGTTCGTAGCGCCGGTGCCTCGCGTGCTGCAAAGACCTTTGATTCACAAAGTGAAGCGGTGGCTTATGCTAGAGATGCTGCACGGGCCAATCACAGCGAACTTTACATCCACCGTAGGGATGGAACGATTCGCGATAAACAATCCTATGGACGTGACCCTTTTCCTCCGAAGGGCTGAGCGATTTTGTTCCATAAAAGCGTGTTCATCAACTGCCCTTTCGATGACAAATATATAGAACTCCTTCGCCCCCTCCTCTTTACAGTTTTGTATCTCGATATGATCCCGCGGATCGCACTTGAGCGTCTCGATGCGGGCGAGGCTCGCTTTAGCAAAATTGTGGAACTGATTGGCGCGTGTAAATACGGTATTCATGACCTCTCACGCGCGAAAGCCCAGAAACGCGGCGAGTATTATCGGATGAACATGCCGTTTGAGCTCGGGCTTGATATCGGGGCAAAGCTTTTCGGCGAGGTCCAATTTTCAGACAAAATCACGCTTATTTTGGAGGAAGAGCGATATCGTCACCAAGCAACTATATCGGATCTCTCAAACGCAGATATAGCCGTCCATGGGAATGAACCGGAAGAAGTTGTGAAAGTGGTCCGCGATTGGCTGAGCCATGCCGCGAATCTAAGAGCAGATGGGCCAAGTGCAATATGGGGGGCCTTTATCGAGTTCATGGCTCATAATTACGATGCACTGAAGCAAAGGGGATATTCGGATAAGGATATCGGGCGCGTCCCTATTCCGGAGTTGATTGAGAATATGTCGATCTGGACAGCAGGGCGCCGGCGCTGATTATCGCAATTCGTCCGTTTCAAAAGCTCCCACATCCTCCAGCAGTTCGATGATCCCGGAAACCGCGTGGGCGATCAATTGCTCGCCTCGCTCGGCAGTGGCCGCTGAAGCGTCGCCGGCCACGCCCTCGTCGTTCAAATCCGACATCTTCCAACCGAAGGCATGCGGGCCATAGGCGCGCAGGTGCTTGTAGCGTTCGGCAAATTCGCTCTGGCGGGAGCCGAATCGCGCCGCTTTCGCCATATCCACCTTGCCGGGATGGAGCGCCAGCATCACCGAAGTCTCGACATCGCCGCCGTGTATGTCGATCGCCTTGTCTTCCGGCCTGATCCAGCCGTCGGGCTGCCCGAAGCGCGTCCAGCTCGTTGCGACGGCCAGCATGTTGAACCGCACCCGTGCTTCCGTCGCGACGATCGTCATCAAGGGCGAATTGCCGCCATGGGCGTTCAGCATGACGAATTTGCGGATACCCCGTGTGTTGAGATCCTGCGCGATCCCGAGCCACCGTCCTACCGCCTCGTCGTAGGCGAGCGATCGCGTGCCGTCCACATCCATGTGCTCGATCGAATAGCCGATCGGTTCGGCCGGCAGGAAGGTCACGGGCAAAGCGGGCGGCATTCGGGGGATAATTCGCTCGACCAGTCCCTCGGCAATCAGCGTATCGGTGTCGAAGGGCAGGTGTGGTCCATGCTGTTCGTGCGCACCCAGCGGAAGCACGGCGATCCAGTCTTCCCGGGCAGCGGGCGGAAGATCGGAAACATTGTCTTTCCAACGGGGTGCCGGGAATGTCATGCTTTGTTTATGCCTTTCGGTTGTACTTGCGGCGGGGGTGTTATTCGAGTCATACAGTGGAAGAGAGGCCGTGCAAGAAATTTGGTGGAGGACCGATGGGAAAGAAGAGCAAGGCCGAGAAGAAAGCCAAGGGAGCCAAGAGGAAGAACCACGACGTTGCCGTCGAGGCGCAGGATCTTGCCTCCGTGCTGGTGCAGGCGGCGCGTTCCATGCGCACCGTGCTGTCGCGCAATCTGCTCGAAAGCGGCCTTTATGCCGGCCAGGACGGCGTGATGCTGGCGCTCGCCGAAACCGACGGGCTGACTGCCGGCGTGCTGGCAATGAAGCTTGGCGTCAAGGCGCCGACCATGACCCGCACGATCGGCCGTATGGAAGCCCAGGGCTTTCTGGAACGGCGGGCCGATGAGGAGGATGCCCGTCTGACGAAGGTCTATCTCACCACAAGCGGCCGCGACCGGCTCCAGACGATTGCAGCGGCCGGCAAGACCTCCGAAGAAATCGCCACCAAGGGATTGAGCGAAAAGCAGATCAAGACGCTGATGAAGCTGCTGCGCGCCGTCGACGGCAACCTCCAGAGCACCGACGCTGCGGAATGATTCCTGGAAGCCGGCTATAATTTGGCGATTGCAGCGCCAATTTAAACAGTTTAAAGAGGATTTAAAAATAACGGTGCCTAGCCGGCCGACTTGATGGGGGAAACGTGGCGCAGAAGATCAAGCTCTCAACCATTGCGGAAACGCTTGGTGTGTCCACCGCGACCGTTTCACTGGCCTTGCGCGACAGCCCGCTCGTTGCTGCCATGACCCGGGACAAGATCAAGGATCAGGCGCGGGCGCTCGGTTATATCTACAACCGCCGTGCCGCCAGCCTGCGCACATCCCGCTCGGGCATCATCGGCGTCGTCGTGCACGACATCATGAACCCCTTCTACGGCGAAATCCTCAAGGCTATCGAGGCCGAACTCGATCGCGACCGGCAGACGTTCATTCTTTCCAATCATTATGATTCCGTCGAAAAGCAGCGCGCCTTCATCGAAACCCTGCTGCAACTGGGCGGCGATGGCGTCATCATGTCGCCGGCCATCGGCACGCCGCCGGAGGATATCCAGCTTGCCGAAGACAACGGCATGCCGGCGATCCTGATCGCCCGCTCGATTGAAGGCGTGGACGTGCCGATCTTCCGTGGTGACGACGCCTATGGCATTTCGCTCGCCACCAACCATCTGATCAGCCTCGGACACCGGGTCATCGCCATGGTCGGCGGCACGGACCAGACCTCCACCGGCCGTGACCGGTATCAGGGTTATGTGACGGCGCTGCGCAAGGCCAATATCGAGGTCGATCCGGACCTGCGCATTCCCGGCCCCCGCTCCATGCAGGGCGGTTTCGAGGCGGCGGTGCATCTGCTTTCCCTGCCGCAAAAACCAACCGCGGTCGTGTGCTGGAACGATCTCGTCGCCATCGGCATGATGAACGGCATCGCGCGCGCGGGCCTCGTTCCCGGCCGCGATGTGTCGGTCACCGGTTACGATGATCTCGAGGAAGCGTCGATCTCCACGCCCGCATTGACCACCGTCTGGAACGGGCAATCGGACGTGGGTCGCAGCGCCGCGCGCGCCCTGCTCGACAAGCTCAACGGCAGCCACGAGCCGGACGGCATCCATCTCATCAAGCCCGAAATGCGCATTCGCCAGTCGACCGGCCCGCTTCGGCCCAGTTCATCAGAGTAAGACGATCCAATCCCGGAAGGAGCGAAAGATGCCGCAAGGCCGTCCCCGTATTCTTGTGCCCGGAAGGATGAGCAAGCGTGTGCTCGATCGTCTGCCGGATCACTTCGAGCCGGTCTTTGTCCCTGCCGCCGATCCCGCGCTGGTCACCGCCGACATGGCTTCCAGTGTCTTGGGCATTGCGGCGCAGGGTAAAATCCCCGCCGATTTCATGGATGCGTTTCCCAATCTCGAAATCGTTGCCAATTTCGGCGTCGGCTATGACGGCGTCGATGCCGGACATGCGGCAAAGCGCGGCGTCGTCGTGACCAACACGCCGGATGTGCTGACGGAAGAAGTAGCGGATACGGCGATCGGCCTGCTCATCAATACGGTGCGCCAGCTTCCTGCCGCGGAGCAGTGGCTGCGGCAGGGCCGCTGGGCCAAGGAGGGCGCCTTTGCGCTGTCGCCGCTGACGCTGCGCGGCCGCACGGTCGGTCTCTATGGCCTCGGGCGCATAGGGCTTTCGATCGCCAGGCGCCTCGAGAGCTTCGGGGTGTCCATCGCCTATCACACCCGCACGCCACGCGAGGGGCTTGCCTATTCCTACTATCCGACGCTGAAGGGAATGGCCGAGGCCGTCGATACGATCATCGTCATCGTGCCGGGCACCGAAAGCACCCGCAGAACCGTCAATGCGGAGGTTCTGCAGGCGCTCGGACCGCAAGGTGTCCTGATCAATATCGGGCGTGGCACGACCGTGGATGAGGCGGCTCTCACCGATGCGCTCCAGCGCGGGGTGATCGCCGCCGCCGGCCTCGATGTGTTCGAAAACGAACCCCATGTTCCGGACGCCCTGTTGACACTGCCGAACGTTTCATTGCTGCCGCATGTCGGCTCCGCCTCGCAGGCGACGCGCAACGCCATGGCTGACCTGGTCGTCGACAATCTCATCGCCTGGTTCGAGACGGGCGCGGCGCTGACGCCGGTGGACGAGACGCCGTTCGAACGGAAGACCGCTTAACGGGCTAATGGTCACCGCAGCGGGAATGCCCAATGGTTGACTCTGCCAGCCAGATGAGCGATACTTCGCTACATGGTGAAGTGTCAAGCATCAAGTATGGACCGCACGTTCTCCGCGCTCGCCGATCCTACGCGGCGGAATGTCCTGCTACGGCTGAACGAGGAACCGGGGCTGTCAGTGAGCGAACTCGCTCGGCCCTTTTCGCTAAAGCTTCCAGGAATGATGAAACATCTAGATGTCCTATCTGATGCGGGATTAATCACGCGGACCAAATCCGGTCGCACCGTGTCGGTTCACCTTTCGGTCGGGCCGATGCGGGAGGCTATGGAGTGGCTCAGACGGTACGAACGCTTCTGGACGGTAAGCATCGATCGACTTGTTGCCCTCGTAGTAGAGGATGGCGAGCGATGACCAAGAGCCTTCCGAGCGTGACCATCGTGCGCAGAATCAAGGCCCCGCCCGCTAAGGTTTACGCGGCGCTCACAAAGCCCGAACTAATGATGCAGTGGTGGGGTCCTGATGCAGGGCCGACGCTCAGCGCCGAAGCGGACGTGCGACCGGGAGGTCGCTTCAGCGTCGTATTCCGGTTGCTGAACGGCGAGGAGCACAATCCCACTGGGGTTTATCAGGAAGTGATTCCTGAGAAGAAGCTTGTTTTCACTTGGGAATGGCCCGGAATGCCAGAACGGGAGTCTCTGGTGACGTTTCTGCTTGAGCCGTTTGACGGCGGAACCGAGCTGACGTTGATCCACGAACATCTTCCCGACGAAGCGGCGCGCAAAAGTCACGAGGAAGGCTGGGGAGGCCTCCTTGATAAGCTTCCAGTTTTCCTTGGAGATCTCGAATGGGCGACCTGATCCTCACCACCTTCGACTGGGTTCCCGAGCTGCCGCGGGGCTATGTGCGTGACATACGTGTGCGTTGGGCCCTGGAAGAGGCCGGGTTGCCCTATCGCGTGAAAAGCGCGCCGTTCCGCGATCGGAAGTCCAAGCATTTCTCGCATCAACCCTTTGGCCAGGTGCCGTGGTTGACCGATGGAGACATCTCGATCTTCGAGAGCGGCGCGATCCTGCTTCATCTAGGCGAGCGCAGTGACGCGCTGATGCCTGCCGATCCGCACGGTCGCAGCGAGGCTATAGAATGGCTGTTCGCGGCGCTCAACTCAGTCGAGGCGGCAAGCCTGCCCTGGTCCATTTTCAAGTTCTCCGGCGACACCGCTGAAACGCCGGGACGGAAGCATTTGGACGAGTTCCTCAAGGCCCGGCTTCAGCACATGGAGGCGGTGTTGGCAGAACGCGAATGGCTAGCCGGGTCTTTCTCCGTCGCCGACATACTGATGGCGGATGTGCTGCGCCTTGTCGATCGGTTCGACGGGCTGGCAACATATCCAGCCTGTCGTGACTATGTCGTGCGCGCCACGGCTCGCCCGTCCTTTGTGAAGGCATACGCAGACCAGATGGCGCATTTTGCTGCGGCAGACTGAGCAACACGGACGCCGAAAGCTGACAGTTGCGAAACACCACAGTCGGCCACACGCCGACGCGGCACAATTCCATGGCAGCAGCTCGTCCAGCCGGTTGACCGGGTGACGTTGCTCGCCCCGGTCCGGCACATCGGCGAACCAGTCTCCTGCGGGTTAGCCTCGTTCAGCTTGGCGGTTTCGAGCAGGCTTACATGGCGCCACCCGCTCGCCAGCCGCCGGCGAAGAGCCAGTTTTCCCGTCTACGGCCACCCGCGCAGTGCGTCCTCGGCCCAGGTTGTTGTCGATAATTGCGCTGCTGCGGTCGCCGAGCTGCACTAGACCTGTCAGGCCTTCGCCTTCGAGGCCGCGTAGGCGCGAACGGCGTCGCCGAAGGCCTCAAACAGGGTCGATGAGGGGCGGTCCTGGCCGACCCAGTATTCCGGGTGCCATTGCACGCCGACGGCAAAGGCCTTCGCATCGATCACCGACACGGCCTCGATCGTCCCGTCTTCGGCGACGGCCTCGACGGCGAGACGCGGCGCTGCCTGCGAGATCGCCTGCCGGTGCAGCGAATTCACCTGCACCTCGCCGGTACCGAGAACGGAAGCAAGGCAGCTTCCTTCCTTGACGATGACCTTCTGGCGGATGCCGTAGGCGATATCGAGTTCCTGGACGTCCGGCTTGCGGTGATCCCACATGCCGGGCCTGTCCTGGATTTCGCTCGCCAGCGTGCCGCCAAGCGCGACATTCAGCTCCTGTATGCCGCGGCAGATGGCCAGCAACGGCACGCCGCGCTCAAGCGCCCGCCGGATCAGCGGAAGGCTCGTTGCATCGCGGCCCGGATCGAACGGCCCGTCCGCTTCGGTTGCTTGTCTGCCGTAAAGCGACGGATGGACATTGGTGCGCGATCCGCTGACGAGCACGCCGTCCACACGGTCGAGAATATCATCGGCATCGTTGCCGGTCTCGAGCGCCGGAACCAGGAACGTCATCACGCCGGAACCTTCGACAGCGGCGCGGACATATTGATGCGGCGTGGCATGCCAGACATTGCCGTCGAAGGCCCTGAAATCGGCCGGTATGGCAACAACAGGTTTGGGCATTGCGGGTCTCCAGCTGCGGCTTCGGTCCCTTGGTCTTGTCGAGTCGAAGCCTCGTTTCGCGTCATCTTGCCATTGCTCTCAGGCGCGGGGCAAAGTCAACTCTCCTTATCGCCAGAAGGCCTCCGTCGCCCGTTTGGAGACGCGCTGGATTTGGCCTTCCTGCCTCAGAGCAACCTAGCCGTGCTCGCGCTTGAGGCGCAACCCTATCCAGGCTCTCTTGCGTCCCTTATGCCGCAGGCTTGTCTCCCGGTTTCCGTTGCGCTCAGCTGTCACATTGTGTAAGGGCAGCTATGCGCAATTGGCAGCTTGTGGCGCACTGGCGCGCATGCAATGAATTTTGAGACGAGGCATGGTGCCCGCGGGCCTCTAGGCGCGGCGCCATGGTATTTCAGGGAGACATGCATCATGGCTGAACATCATTCCGGACCGGTCGAAACGGGCGCTCCGATGGATTACTCCGAACACGAGAAGACCTACAATTTCTTCCTCGAAGCGGCGAAGTTCGGAACGCTTTTCTGCGTGGCGCTGCTGATCGCCATGGCGGCCGCTTTCTTCACCACCGCCGGCTTCTTTACCGCGCTCATCTTGTTCATCCTCCTCAACGTCGCCGGCTTCGTGCTTCTGCGCTGATCGGCTTTCCAAAGTTTTGACGAAGACGGGCACCTGGGAGTGAGGTGCCTGTTTTCCCGTGGCCCGGCAGGTTCGGGCCCGGAAGTGCATGCGCGCCGCCCGCCAAAAAGGGATTTGCGCGCGGATATCGAGTGTACGGGTTTGGAGGTCCAGCGGTCGTTCGCCACCTGAAAACCCGTCTCAGGGAGGGACCTGTGGCAGAGACCGTATTCATACCGTTGGAAACCGTGCCGGGCGAAGGGCGTGTTGGCGGCTCTCCGGACAGCGTCAAGAAGCTGAAGACGCTTGGTTTCGAGGTTGTCGTCGAGGCGGGTGCAGGTACCTTGTCGCGGATTCCGGACAGCGAGTTCGAGAAGGCCGGGGCGCGGATCGGGTCGGTTGCGGATGCGGGCGGCGCCGATGTGCTGCTGAAGGTGCGCCGGCCGTCATCTGCCGAGATTGCCTCCTACAAGTCCGGCGCCGTCGTGCTGGCGATCATGGACCCCTATGGCAACGATGAGGCGCTGGGCGAGATGGCCAAGGCCGGCCTTTCCGCCTTTGCGATGGAACTGATGCCGCGCATCACCCGGGCGCAGTCGATGGACGTTTTGTCTTCGCAGGCGAACCTTGCCGGCTATCAGGCGGTGATCGACGCGGCCTACGAATTCGACCGGGCGATGCCGATGATGATGACGGCGGCGGGCACGGTGCCGGCCGCCAAGGTGTTCGTCATGGGCGCCGGCGTCGCCGGCCTGCAGGCGATCGCCACGGCAAGGCGTCTCGGGGCCGTGGTCTCCGCCACCGACGTGCGTCCCGCCTCGAAGGAACAGGTCGCCTCGCTCGGCGCCAAGTTCATCGCCGTCGAGGACGAGGAATTCAAGGCGGCCGAAACCGCCGGCGGCTACGCCAAGGAAATGTCGGCCGAATACAAGGCCAAGCAGGCGGCGCTGACCGCCGAGCATCTGGCCAAGCAGGACATCGTCATCACCACGGCGCTGATCCCCGGCCGTCCGGCACCGCGGCTGATCAGCCGCGAGATGCTGAAGGCCATGAAGCCCGGCTCGGTCGCCGTCGATCTGGCGGTCGAGCGCGGCGGCAATGTCGAGGGTGCGGTGGCCGACCAGGTGGTCGAGGTCGAGGGCGTCAAGGTCATCGGTTATCTGAACGTGCCCGGCCGCATCGCCGCCTCGGCCTCGGCGCTCTACGCCAAGAACCTCGTCACCTTCCTCGAGACCATGGTCGGCAAGGAGACGAAGGCGCTGGCGCTCGACGTCGAGGACGAACTCGTCAAGGCGACGATGCTGACGCATGGCGGCGCCGTCGTGCATCCGAATTTTGCACCGGCTGCGGCCGCAGTCACAGCTTGAAAATTGGAGAGGGCGGCTTTGGCGCTTCGGGGGAAGTGCGGCCGTCCTAAGGGAGATGTTTGATGGCCAATGACCTTCTCGACAAGGCGATCGGCGAGCTCGACCGGGCGGTCGAAGCGGTGCGCACGGCAGCCGAATACGTGCCGGATGCGGCCGGGGCCGCCGCCCACGGGCTGAGCGGCGGGGCGATCGACCCGTTCGTCTTCCAGCTGGCGATCTTCGTGCTGGCGATCTTCGTCGGTTATTACGTCGTCTGGTCGGTGACGCCGGCCTTGCACACGCCCTTGATGGCGGTCACCAACGCGATCTCTTCGGTCATCGTCGTCGGCGCGCTGCTGGCGGTCGGTATCTCGGCAAGCGGCCTTGCCACCGGCTTCGGCTTCGTGGCGCTGATCCTTGCCTCGGTCAACATCTTCGGCGGCTTCCTGGTCACCCAGCGCATGCTCGCCATGTACAGACGCAAAGACAAGTGAGGCGGCCCTGATGTCACCCAATATCGCAGCCTTCCTCTATCTCGTCTCCGGCGTGCTGTTCATCGTGGCGCTGCGCGGCCTGTCGCACCCGACCACCAGCCGGCGCGGCAATATCCTCGGCATGACCGGCATGGGCATTGCCATTCTGACGACGCTGTTGCTCGCCACGCCGTCGCTTGGTGGGTTCGTCCTGATCGTCGTCGGCCTTGCCATCGGCGGCGGGGCAGGCGCCTATATCGCCCGCTCGATCGCCATGACCTCGATGCCGCAGCTGGTCGCCGGCTTCCACTCGCTGGTCGGCCTTGCCGCCGTCCTGGTGGCCGCCTCGGCGCTCTATACGCCGTCCTCCTTCGGCATCGGCGAGATCGGCTTGATCCATGCCCAGGCACTGGTCGAGATGGCGCTCGGCGTCGCCATCGGCGCCATCACCTTCACCGGCTCGATCATCGCCTTCCTGAAGCTCGACGGCCGAATGTCGGGCAAGCCGATCATGCTGCCCTACCGCCATCTCATCAACATCGCGCTCGTCGTGCTGATCGTCTTCTTCATCGTCGGGCTCGCGGCTTCAGAAAGCCGTTTCGACTTCTGGGCGATCGTCGCGCTGTCGCTGGCCTTGGGCGTCTTGCTGATCGTGCCGATCGGCGGCGCCGACATGCCGGTGGTCGTGTCGATGCTCAACTCCTATTCCGGCTGGGCGGCGGCCGGCATCGGCTTCACGCTCGGCAATCTGGCGCTGATCGTCACCGGCGCACTGGTCGGTTCGTCCGGTGCGATCCTCTCCTACATCATGTGCAAGGGCATGAACCGCTCGTTCGTCTCGGTCATCCTCGGCGGCTTCGGCGGCGACAATGGCGCGATCGCCAGCGATGACGGCGTCAGCCGCACGGTCAAGCAGGGCTCGGCCGACGATGCCGCCTTCCTGATGGCCAATGCCTCCAAGGTGATCATCGTGCCGGGTTACGGCATGGCGGTTGCCCAAGCGCAGCATGCGGTGCGCGAGCTTGCCGATGCGCTGAAGAAGAACGGCGTCGAGGTGACCTACGCCATCCATCCGGTCGCCGGCCGCATGCCCGGCCATATGAACGTGCTCTTGGCCGAAGCCAACGTGCCCTATGACGAGGTGTTCGAACTGGAGGACATCAACTCGCAATTCGCCCAGGCCGACGTCGCCTATGTCATCGGCGCCAACGACGTCACCAACCCGGCGGCGCGCGACGACAAGACCTCGCCGATCTACGGCATGCCGATCCTCGATGTCGACAAGGCCAAGACCTGCCTGTTCGTCAAGCGCTCGCTTGGCTCCGGCTATGCCGGCATCGACAACACCCTGTTCTACAAGGACGGCACGATGATGCTGCTCGGCGACGCCAAGAAAATGACCGACGATATCGTCAAGGCGATGAACCACTGAGGCATCGGTCGTTCCCATCCTGACAAACAAGCAAAAGCCCGCCAAAACGGCGGGCTTTTGCCGTTAACGGAGACCCGGTTCGATGGTTCCGCTGCGCGGCAAACGCATGGCAACAAAAAACCCGCCGATGACAGCGGGTTTTGTCGGTTCGTCGGTTTCGGCGCGCGCGGGAGCGGACGGGTTCCGTCAGCCCCCGGCCTTGACGCGGGCGAGGCCGGCGCGGGCCGGCTCGTATTTGGTGTCGAGCGACAGCGCATATGAATAGGACTTCGCCGCCTTCGCCTTGTCGCCGCGGCGTTCATAGACCAGCCCCTGGTTGGCCCAGGATTCGGCGATCTTGCCGTTCAGCGTGATTGCGGTGTTGAAATCCGAGAACGCATTGTCGTCGTCGTTCATGGCGACATAGGAGATGCCGCGGCCGTTATAGGGCTCGGGCGAATTCGGCGCCAGCGAGATCGCGGTCGAGAAATCCTCGATCGCCTGCGCATGCTGCTTGCGTGCCTGGTAGATCAGGCCGCGATTGTGATAGGCGCGCGGGTCGGTCGTGTCGAGTTCGATTGCCTTGTTGAAATCGTTGAAGGCCTGATCGAGCTGGCCGGCCTGGCGATAGAGATTGCCGCGGCCGATGAAGGCGACGTCGTAACGCGGATTGATCTGCAGGGCCGCGTTGTAGTCTGCCTGCGCTGCCGCTTGGTCGCCCATGTTGCGCTCGACCAGCGCCCGGTTGGCATAGGCCTGATAGAATCGCGGATTGAGTTCGATCGCCTTGTTGAAATCGGCGAGAGCCCGGCGGAATTCGCCCGCGCGGCCATAGGCCGAGCCGCGGACATTGTAGCCTTCCGGATCGCTCGGATTGGCCGAGATCACGCCGGACAGGGAGGCGATGTTTTCCTCGGATCCTTGAGCCCGCTCGACGCGCATCATGTCGCCGGATGTTTCCGCCGTCGTGCAGCCGGAAAGCGTCAGCGCAGCGGCAACGGCCAGCATGGAGGCAAGAGCAAAGCCGCTACGGTTGGCACGCGCGGCGCACAGGCCGGAATGATCGGAAAAATCCGCAGTCTTGGCAGTCAATGTCAAGATTGTTCCCTCAATTAAGCGAAGCCTCGGGCGCATCCCCCGGGCCTGGAGCGGCGTACCGGGCGAACATGCGCAGTTTCAAAGTCGAGGAGCATTCAGATGCATCGCCGTGGATGCCAGGCTCCATGTCCGTAGACATTTAAGCACGCTACTGCATAATTCCTTAAATCGGAATCGATTTAAGGGAAAAATTATGCAGCAGATCAAAGTGTTACAGCGACCTTTGCGCGTCTGAAAAGACGCGCGGCGCTGTAAGCGTGCTCGTCGCATGCGTCCGAACAGCTATTATCCGGTCGCACAAGGTTTGAATCGGGTGCCGGAAGCATCGTGTTCAAACAGAAAAGGCGGCGGCGACCATGTCGCCCCCGCCGGAATTACGCGTCTGATGCGCGGGAAGCGCGGATCAGCGTGCCGGAGCCGCAGTGCGGCCGCCCGGAATCAGACCTTCGCGCTGTGCGCGCTTGCGAGCCAGCTTGCGAACGCGGCGAACGGCTTCAGCCTTTTCGCGGGCGCGCTTCTGGGACGGCTTCTCGTAGTAATCACGCATCTTCATTTCGCGGAAAATGCCTTCGCGCTGCATCTTCTTCTTGAGTGCGCGAAGCGCTTGATCGACGTTGTTGTCGCGGACTAGTACCTGCACGTTAATCCCGTTCCTTTGGTTTCGAGTGATCGCCTCATGAAGTCAGGTCAACGAGGCAAAAAAATAGGTTCGCTGAGCCAGAGGGCCCTACGATTGAAAAGAGCGGATACCAGATCGATCCGTCAAAGTCCAGACACGAGTTGCGCGGGCCCACGAATTTTGCGGGAAGGACTGTGCTTTTCCGGCAAAGCCTGCTCTTTGGTCATGATGGTGCCATTCGCCCCGTGTCTGCTGGTACGGTCCGTCGGAGCGATAGGATCGTGTGACCGGAGAATCAATTTGCCGCATGTCGCAACTCGTGCGACTCGCGCCGTCTCGCGTCGCAAAAGAAACGTTGCGGAAGTTCGGGATTTGCGATTTCTAGCATCGACCAAGGAAATTCACCGGCCTTTTGGCGGGACCTACGGAGTGTGAAGGCGGATGCGCAAATATTCGGTTTTTGCTGTCGCTCGCGAAGCGATGCGCGGCCACAGGGGATGGGAGGCGCAGTGGACCTCGCCCGAGCCGCGCAAGGAGTATGATGTCATCATCATCGGCGCCGGCGGCCATGGGCTCGGCACCGCCTATTACCTCGCCAAGGAGCACGGCATTACCAATATCGCCGTGCTCGAAAAGGGCTGGCTCGGCGGCGGCAATACCGGCCGCAACACCACCATCATCCGCTCCAACTATCTCTATGACGAGAGCGCCGGCATCTACGACCATGCGCTGAAGCTCTGGGATGGCTTGAGCCAGGACCTGAACTACAACGTCATGTATTCGGCCCGCGGCGTGATGATGCTGTCACACAACATCCATGACCAGCAGGTGTTCAAGCGTCATATCCATGCCAACCGTTTGAACGGCATCGACAATGAATGGCTGACGCCGGAGCAGGCCAAGGAATTCTGTCCGCCGCTCGATATTTCCCGCACGGCCCGCTACCCCATCAACGGCGCTGCCCTGCAGCGGCGCGGCGGTACCGCCCGCCACGATGCCGTCGCCTGGGGTTATGCCCGCGCGGCGGCCGACCGCGGCGTGCACATCATCCAGAATTGCGAGGTCACCGGCCTTCGCCGCCATGCCAACGGTTCGATCGCCGGCGTCGAGACCAATCGTGGTTATATCGGTGCGAAAAAGGTCGGCGTCGTTGCCGCCGGTCATACCTCGGTGCTGATGGAAATGGCCGATGTGCGCATGCCGCTGGTCAGCTATCCGCTGCAGGCGCTGGTGTCGGAACCGGTGAAGCCGATCTTCCCCTGCGTTGTCATGTCGAACACCGTGCATGCCTATATCTCCCAGTCCGACAAGGGCGAGCTGGTCATCGGCGCCGGCACGGACCAGTATTCGTCCTATTCCCAAACCGGCGGCCTGCAGATCATCACCCATACGCTGGACGCGATCTGCGAACTCTTCCCGATCTTCCGCCGCATGAAGATGATGCGCTCCTGGGGCGGCATCGTCGACGTGACGCCGGACCGGTCGCCTATCCTGGCAAAGACCCCGGTTCCCGGTCTTTACGTCAATTGCGGCTGGGGCACCGGCGGCTTCAAGGCAACGCCGGGCTCGGCCAATGTCTTTGCCCACACCATCGCCAACGACGCGCCGCACAAGATCAACGCGCCGTTCACGCTGGAACGTTTCCGCACCGGCCGCCTGATCGACGAAGCGGCAGCCGCGGCCGTGGCGCATTGATGGGTATCCTGATGTTCCGAGAGCGTGGCCACCCCCCTCTGTCACTTCGTGACATCTCCCCCTCAAGGGGGGAGATCGTTCTTTTCCCACGCCGTGATCTTGCCGCGGCATCCAATTCCGTAAGGCGGGCACAAAGCGCGCGGCTGATCTCCCCCCTTGTGGGGGAGATGCCCCGAGAGGGGCAGAGGGGGGTAAGCCGCCGCACACTCCGTCCTGTCTCTGCTAACCCAAATATCCGCCATGCCCAACCGGCAGGGAGTCTTCCATGCTTCTGATCTATTGCCCCTATTGCGAGGAAGAACGTTCCGAGCTTGAATTCCGCCAGGCAGGCGACGCCCATATCGCCCGGCCGACCAACATGACCGAGATGACCGACGAGGACTTCGAGGCGTTCTTCTTCCTGCGCGACAACGTCAAGGGCCTGACCTTCGAGCGCTGGCGGCATCTGAACGGCTGCGGCCGTTTCTTCAACGCGGCCCGCGACACGGTCAGCGACAAGTTCGTGACGACCTACAAGGCCGGTCGGCCGAAGCCGGAAATCAGCACGCTGCGCCCGGCGACGGAAGCGACGGTCGAAACCTATGAAGCCACGGAGTCCATTGCCAAATGAGCGGCGCCAATCGTATCCCCGGTGCAGGCCGTCTCACCCCTGCAAAGACCGCGCGTTTCTTCTTCGACGGCAAGAGCTATGCTGCGCTTGAAGGCGACACTGTCGCCTCGGCGCTTCTCGCCAGCGGCGTCCATCTCGTCGGCCGTTCGTTCAAGTATCATCGTCCGCGCGGCATCGTCTCGGCCGGCGCAGAGGAGCCGAATGCCCTGATCGGCGTCGAACGCGATGCCGCCCGCAAGCAGCCGAACGTGCGCGCCACGGTCCAGGAAGTCTTCGACGGCATGAAGGTGATTTCGCAGAACCGCTGGCCGTCGCTCGCCTTCGATGTCGGCGCGGTCAACAGCCTGTTGTCGCCTTTCTTCGCCGCCGGTTTCTACTACAAGACCTTCATGTGGCCGAAGCAGGCCTGGAAGCATGTCTACGAGCCGCGGATCCGCGCCGCTGCCGGTCTGGGCGTCTCGCCGACCGAGGACGATACCGACCACTATTCCAGCCGCTACGCCCATTGCGACGTGCTGGTGATCGGCGCCGGTGTTGCCGGTCTTTCGGCAGCGCTTGCTGCCGCCAGGACCGGTGCGCGTGTCATCATCTGCGACGAACAGGCGGAAGTCGGTGGTGCGCTGCATTTCGACAAGAGTGTCACCGTCAACGGGCTCGAGGGCTTCACCTGGGCGCAAGCGACCGCCGCTGATCTGGCGCAGATGGAGAACGTCACCGTGCTGCCGCGCACCACCGCCTTCGGTTACTACGCCCAGAATTTCGTCGCACTGAGCGAACGTGTCACCGAGCACCTGGCAAAGCCGGACCGCAAGCTGCCGCGCGAGCGTCTCTGGCAGGTTCGTGCGAAACGCGTCATCATCGCCACCGGCGCCATCGAGCGCCACATGGTGTTCGCCAACAACGATCGTCCCGGCATCATGCTGGCGTCCGCCGCCCGCACCTTCCTCAATCACTTCGGCGTCGCCGTCGGCAAGAAGATCGGCGTCTATACCGCAAACGACAGCGCCTACGAAGCCGCATTCGACCTGAAGCGCGCCGGCATCACCGTCGCTGCCATCGTTGACAGTCGCGAGAAGCCGGGCGAGGCAGTTCTGGCCGAGGCGCGCAAACTCGGGATCGAGGTTCTGGCAGGCCACGCCGTGGTCGATACTGCCGGCAAGCTGCGCGTCGCCTCGATGTCCGTTGCCCGCAACGGCGGCGGACGTGCCCGTTCGATCGCCATCGATGCGCTTCTGGTCTCGGCCGGCTGGACGCCTTCCGTCCACATGTTCTCGCAATCGCGCGGCAAGGTCGCCTACGACTTCGAAAGCCAGCGCTTCCTGCCCGGCACCTACGCGCAGGATTGCCTGTCCGTCGGCGCCTGCAACGGCACCAACGACCTGCAGGCAACCATCGAGGAATCGCTGGCGGCCGGTGAACTGATGTCAAATGCGTCGGGCTTTACCGCCGCGCAGAAGATCGAGGTTCATGGCGGCAATGCCTTTGCCTGGACCGGCGGCATGGCAGGGGCGGCCGAAGGCGCCGGACCGGACACGACCGTCAAGGCCTTCATCGACTTCCAGAACGACGTCTGCGCCAAGGATATCCGGCTTGCCGTGCGTGAAGGCATGCACTCGATCGAGCATATCAAGCGCTTCACCACCAACGGCATGGCGACCGACCAGGGCAAGCTGTCCAACATCCATGGTCTGGCGATCGCCGCCGAAACGCTCGGCCGCGAAATCCCCAAGGTCGGTCTCACCACCTTCCGTGCGCCCTATACGCCGGTAACCTTCGGCACGCTGATCAACCATTCGCGCGGCGAACTGTTCGATCCGACCCGCAAGACGCCGATGCATGCTTTGGAAGAAGCCCAGGGCGCGGTGTTCGAGGATGTCGGCCAGTGGAAGCGCGCCTGGTACTATCCGCGCGCCGGCGAGGACATGCATCAGGCGGTCAATCGCGAATGCAAGACGGTGCGCGACGTTGCCGGCGTCTTCGATGCCTCGACGCTCGGCAAGATCGAGGTCGTCGGCCCGGATGCGGCTCAGTTCCTGAACCTCATCTATACCAACAGCTGGGACACGCTGAAGCCCGGCCGCTGCCGCTACGGCATCATGCTGCGCGAAGACGGCTTCATCTATGACGACGGCGTCGTCGGCCGCATGGCTGAAGATCGTTTCCACGTGACGACGACGACGGGCGGTGCTGCCCGCGTCATGAACCACATGGAAGACTATCTCCAGACCGAGTTCCCGCATCTGAACGTCTGGCTGACATCGGCCACCGAGCAGTGGGCCGTCATAGCGGTTCAGGGCCCGAAGGCGCGCGAGATCATCGCGCCGCTGGTCGAGGGGATTGATCTTTCGAACGAGGCCTTCCCGCATATGAGCGTTCGCGAAGGCAAGATCTGCGGCGTGCCGACCCGGCTGTTCCGCATGTCGTTCACCGGCGAAGCCGGTTTCGAAGTCAACGTGCCCGCCGATTTCGGCCCGGCCGTCTGGGCGGCGATCTGGGCTCAGGCCGAGCCGATGGGCGCCTGCGCCTACGGCACCGAGACGATGCATATCCTGCGCGCCGAAAAGGGCTATATCATCGTCGGCCAGGACACCGACGGTACCGTGACGCCGGATGATGCGTCGCTCAACTGGGCCGTGGGCAAGAAGAAGCCCGACTTCGTCGGTATCCGCGGCTTGCGCCGTCCCGATCTGGTGGCGGATGGCCGCAAGCAGCTCGTCGGTCTGCTCACCAAGGATCCGAAGGTCGTGCTGGAAGAGGGCGCGCAGATCGTTGCCGATCCGAACCAGGCGCTGCCGATGACGATGATCGGGCACGTGACCTCGTCCTACTGGTCGGAAAACTGCGGCCGGTCGATCGCCCTGGCGCTGGTTGCCGGCGGCAAGGCGAAGATCGGGCAGACGCTCTACGTGCCGATGCCTGACAGGACGATCGCCGTCGAGGTGAGCGACATGGTGTTCTTTGACAAGGAAGGAGGCCGCATCAATGGCTGATCTGGCAACCCGCACTCTGCCGCTCTCCGGCTTCCATGGCGGCTCCGGCGCCGCCAATCTTTCCGCTGCAGCTCCCGCGACGCGGCTGTCGCTGCGGGCCAAGCCGGATGCGGTCTCGGCGCTCTGCGGCGCGCTCGGGGTTACGCTGCCGGTGAAAGCCAAGACCTCGGCTTCCGCGAACGGCCGCCATGCGCTGTGGCTCGGTCCCGACGAGTGGCTGATCATCGACGAGAACGGGGCCGACCTGATGGCGGCGGTCGCATCGAGCGGCGTGCTGCATTCGGCGACCGACATTTCCCACCGCAACACCGCCGTCATCGTCAAGGGTCGCGGCGCGGAAGTGGCGGTCAATGGCGGCTGCCCGCAGGATCTGTCGCTCGGCGTCTTCCCGGTCGGCGCCTGCTCGCGCACCGTTCTCGGCAAGGCGGAAGTCGTCATTCTGCGCACCGCCGAGGATACGTTCCGGGTCGAGTGCTGGCGCTCGTTTTCGCCGTATGTTTCGACGCTTCTGGCTGAAGCGGCTGAGGATGCGGGGAACTGATACGGTCTTTCGGCTGATTGGCTCCGATAAGAGGGACCTCTTTGCCCCTCCCTAACCCTCTCCCTGCACGCGGGGAGAGGGGACTTTGCGGAGTTTGCCGCATGTTCATTCTCCCCGTCCTGACGGGGAGAATGTGCCCGATAGGGCCGATGAGGGGCAAAACAACATGCCTGCCTCAATGCTGGCCGGGCCAGCCGATCCAATCCACCCAGCGGCCGTGAAAATCGGCGCGGCCGATCAGGTGTTTTTCGCCTGACGGCCAGATCTGCAGCGTCAGAGCGGCGCCGTGCTTCTGATCATCCGCTTCCATCTGCAGCCGTGCCAGTGGGGTGTCCGCCGTTGCCCGCCCTCCCGCTGCGGCGATCAGCGCTTCGCCTTTTTCCTGCAATGGTTTCGGCAGGTATTGCCAGGCGATCGTGTGATAGATCACGTGCACCTGATCCGCGTGAACGGGTTCAAGCCGTTGCTCCAGCCAGTCACCGGCATCCGCCTTTTCGACGGTCTGATGATTGGCGGCGGCGATGGCGAGGGCAAGGCGCGTGCGCTCCAGCCGGTCGGTCTGGTCGGCCCAGAGATAGGACAGGAGCCGCATGGCGTCTTCCTCGCGCGCCGGGTTCAGCGGATTGAGGTCGCAGCCGGCGCGGCTGGCGACTTGGACGGGGACGTCCGGTGGCGTGCGACCTTTCCACTCCGGTGCGATCATCACCGGCGACGGCTGCAAGGCCCAAGGCATGTTGCCCAGCCGGTAGGCATAGTGGTCCCAATACAGATTGAGCCCGGCGCTGGCGCCTACTTCCGACAGCACCAGCGGTTTGCGAAACAGGCTGGAGATCGTCAAGAAACCGGGAAGCAGGGCCGCAGAGCGGCGCACCTCGTTCGTCTGCGGCGCTGATGTCAGGCGATCGAGGATGAAGGCCGCATGGGTGCGGCAGGCGTTTTCAACGGCGTTCCAGAGGTCGTCCGGCGTGGCGGCATTCGGCGGATAGACAGCCGCGAGCTGCGGATCGGCGCTGGCGAGCACCAGCGCATGCAGGGCGCCGGCAAGGCGAAGCGGCACGGAATCGCCATAGGGCGAGGGATCGCCGGGCCACGAGAGAATTTTCTCGCCGACTGGATGGTCGGCGGTCAGCCGCTCGGCGGCCAGCGTGCACAGGCTGGCTGTGAAGGGCGAGCCGAGGCCCTGGCAGGCGCTCGCCTGCGTGACGAAAGCGAGACGGACGGTCTCCTCTGTCACCGATTCAGGCATCGTGCGGCCGGTCCTTCGGGTCGAACTGGATGATGGTCAGCCAGTTGGCGGTGAGTGCCGGTTTGCGCTCGCCCTCGATATCGACGGTGACGTCGTAGGTGACCATCAGCATGCCGGCGCCGCGGAAGCGGGCCTCGGCCATGGTGAAGCGGCCGCGCACCCTGGCGCCGCACTTCACCGGCGTCATGAAACGCACCTTGTCGAAGCCGTAGTTGATGCCCATGGTCTGCTCGTGCACCTTGGGCAGGCAATTGTAGTTCATCGCCGACAAGAGCGAGAGCGACAGGAACCCATGCGCAATCGTGCCGCCGAACGGCGTTTCGGCCGCCGCGCGCTCCGGATCGGTGTGGATGAACTGGTGGTCGTCGGTGGCATCGGCAAAACCGTCGATGGTCTTCTGCGTGACCGTGATCCAGTCGGAAATACCGATCTCCTTGCCGACCAGATCCTTGACGTCAGACAGCGAAATTTCCTGCGGCATTCTCTTTCCCGATCAAAAACATCCACCCGCCTTTCTATATGCCGCTCTTTTGAAAAACGGCAATCAGGCGGGCAGTACAGGCTTATAAAATTTCGACGTGGAAACCGACGCTTCGCGCGGCGATCATGCCGAGACCGGCGCCGGCCGAAGGTAGAAGGCTTTGCCACCAGGCGCCTTGCCGTACCGGCAGCTGGAAGGGATGCGGGGCGTGGCTGCGGTTGATCACGACGGCAAGGCGGGTGTTTCGGTTCTGCACGGCGTCGCCGGTCAAAAGCACCATCATCAGATTGTCGGTCGCGGGGCTTTCCCAATCACCGACACTCATGGGGTGGCCGTCGAGCCTCAGCCATTCGACATCGCCGTTTCCGGTGAAGAAGGCGGTCTCCCGAAACACATCGAAGCGGGTGCGTATCGCGGCGAGCGCCGCGGTGTGGGCAATCAGGTCCTCGTCCAGGGCGGCCCAGTCGACCCAGGTGATCTCGTTGTCCTGGCAATAGGCATTGTTGTTGCCGCGCTGGCTGCGGCCTGCCTCGTCGCCCGCCGTCAGCATGATGGTGCCGCGCGTGGCAAACAGGGTCGAGAGAAGGCCCATGACGTCGCGGCGGCGGAAGGCGAGAACCTCGGGATCATCCGTCGGACCCTCGGCGCCATTGTTCCAGGACTGATTTTCGTTGTGGCCGTCGCGATTATATTCGCCGTTCGCCTCGTTGTGCTTGCCGGCATAGGAGACGAGATCCATCAGCGTGAAGCCGTCATGGGCGGCGACGAAGTTGATGCTGCGCGTTTCGGTGCCGCCGTTGCGCGAGAAGATGTTCGAGGAACCGGCAAGCGCCGTCGCAAGATCGCCGATGATGTAACGGTCGCCGCGCCAGATGCGGCGCAGGTCGTCGCGGGCGCGGTCGTTCCATTCGAGGAAGGGTGGGGGAAAATTGCCGAGTTGGTAGCCGCCGGGGCCGATGTCCCAGGGTTCGGCGATCAGCAGGCGATCCTTCAGGACAGGATCGGCCAGCATTTCGGTGAGCAGCGCCGCATCGCTGCGAAAGCCGTTCATGTCGCGGCCAAGGATGGAGCCGAGGTCGAAGCGGAAGCCGTCGACGCCGGCGGAGAGCACGAAGTGGCGCAGGCTGTCGAGGATGAGTTGGCGCACCACCGGATGGTCGCAGGCAATCGTGTTGCCGCAGCCGGTATCGTTGACCAGTTCGCCGGGCTGGCCGCTCGCGTGGCGGTAATAGGTGTGGTTGTCGAGGCCGCGCATGGAGAGGGTCGCGCCCAGCCGGTCGCTTTCGCCGGAATGGTTGAAGACGAGATCGAGGATGACGCCGATGCCTTCCGCATGCAGCGCCGCGACGGTTCCCTGAAGCTCCGTCATGCCGCCGGGCACCAGGCGCGGATCGAGCGCCATGAAGGCGATCGGGTTGTAGCCCCAGCCGTTGGTGAGGCCGAGCGGCGGCAGATGGCGCTCGTCGATCCAGGCGGTGATCGGCATGAGTTCGACGGCCGAGACGCCGATGCGTTTCAGGTGCGCGATGATGGACGGATGGGCAAGCGCGCCGACGGTGCCGCGCAGGCTCTCTGGAATGCCCGTGTGCAGTTTGGTGAAGGGACGGACGGCGACTTCGTAGATCAGGCCGCCGGGCTGGAAGAGCGGTGCATCTATCTGTGCCGTCGTCGGCTCCGTTACGATCGCCCTCGGCACGAGATCGGCGGTGTCATCGCCGAAGACCGAGAGGCGCGGCTCGTAGCGGAAGGGGCGGTCGAGCTCGCGGGCATAGGGATCGACCAGGAGCTTGGCGGGGTCGAACCAGAGGCCCTGATCCGGCGCGTATGTTCCCCAGGCGCGGAAGCCATAGCGCGTGCCGGCGGCTGCGTCGGCGACCGTCAGGCTGTGAACGCCGTCCTCGCCGCGTTGCATGGGCAAACGGTGCAGTTCGCGCTCGCCGGTTTCATCGAAGAGGCAGAGTTCGATGCCGGCGGCGGACGAGGCGTGGACTGCAAAGGCCGTGCCGTTGACTCCGATGGTGGCGCCGAGGGGAAGGGGTGAGGGCTGGTACGGCATCGGGGTCACCTTGGGATTGCTGGCGGGGCGAAGAGCGAGGATTGGATATCAGCTTGGTTTGACAGCGATTTGTCCCTGCTTTGGTGTGCGTTGCAAGCGGATTGTTTTCCCTCCGCTTGAGGGGGAGGGAGGCTGTCGCGAAGGCGAGGCCTCCCTTCCTTCCGTCATGCCTGTGCTTGTCACAGGCATCCAGCCGCCGCGTGTCTACGCGGCGAGAGGACTTTGATGTTGCCGACGTTAAAGAGTCCCTTCGCGCCGCAGACGCGGCGCGGCTGGATTCCTGTGACAAGCACAGGAATGACGGAGGAGAGAATTGCGCCATCATATCGTTCAAACACCTTTGCCCACGTCCGGAAAATCCGCCGTGGTGTTGCTTGTACATTCACTTGGCCGGGGCGCTGGAAAGTGCCGAGACTAAGTAAGTTAATATGACGCCTTCCAGCGCCCCGTTCGATGGTCGTCGGCTGGCAACTGCGGTTTCTCTGCGCGGATGATCGGCACCTTTACCAGGGTGGGGCTCGCGGGCTCTTATTGCTTTTTCAAACACCCGCCGCGCCACGAAAGATCCGCCTTGCGGCAGACCAGTCGCCGGTCCTCATGTGTGCCTCACAGGCACGCCCCGCTCTTTTTCAAGCGAGAGGGAAACCATTTTCTGACAGCCCACCGGGCAAAGGCTCACGTCCTTCCTCCACCCGGCACCGGTCCCGCCTCGCCGCGACGCCTCGCGGGGTAGCCGATGACGGAACGCGATGATCATCGCACAGGTTTTGAGGGCGGGGATGAGCGGGGATGATTTTGCGGCGTAGGCGTCGACGGTCACGCGCAGCCACCGACACAGACAGGCGATCGATCTTCGTCAGTTCAACATCTTAGCCAACTGCCACTCGCCGTGCTCGTCTTTCTCGACGCGCTTGTTCCCCCTGTAGCATCTGAGCTTGCCGGCCTGCTTGTCCATCACCAGGCGGGTGGGCGAGAACTTGGATTTGGCGTTGCCGCCGATGGCGGCGGCGAGGGCTTCCTTGAATTTCCCCGCCTTGTAGAGGGCGACGAGATCGTCGTCGGTCATTGTCGTGTTTCCTTTGTGGCTGTGTTCGGCTCGGGACGATTGGGTTTTCGGCGGATCACCCCACCCCGGCGCGTTGCGCCGACCCTCCCCCTCAAGGGGAGGGTGAAAGGAGGCTTCGTGCCTCCCTTTGGACCATTCGATCAGGTAATAACCGTCGGCTCCACCCTTCCCGTCCGCTCCTTGATGCCGGCGATCTCGTCGGCAACCGCGATCAGGTCGGCGAGCGCCTCCTGCGTGTCGATGTCGTGGCGGGAGGCGTCGGGCTCGTAGCGTTCGATGTAGACGCGCAGCGTCGCGCCGGAGGTGCCGGTGCCGGAGAGGCGGAAGACGACGCGGGAGCCGCCTTCGAAGAGGATGCGGATGCCCTGGTTGTTGCTCACCGACTTGTCGATTGGATCGTTGTAGGAGAAGTCGTCGGCGGTTGCGACCTTGAGCTTGCCGAAGCTCTTGCCGGGCAGGGTGGAAAGCTGGTCGCGCAGTGCGGTCACCAGGCTGTTTGCGGCATCCGTATCGATTTCTTCGTAGTCATGACGCGAATAGTAGTTGCGGCCGTAGGTGGTCCAGTGCTGGCGGGTGATTTCGGCGACGCTTTCCATGCGCACGGCAAGGATGTTGAGCCAGAGCAGCACCGCCCAGAGCCCGTCCTTTTCACGCACATGGCTGGAACCGGTGCCGGCACTTTCCTCGCCGCAGATCGTGACCTTGCCGGCGTCCATCAGGTTGCCGAAGAACTTCCAGCCGGTCGGGGTCTCGTAGATGCCGATGCCGAGCTTTTCGGCGACGCGGTCGGCGGCGGCGCTGGTCGGCATCGAGCGGGCGATGCCGGCGATGCCCTTCGAATAACCGGGGGCAAAGTTGGCATTGGCGGCGAGGATGGCCAGGCTGTCGGACGGGGTAATGAAGATGCCCTTGCCGATGATCAGGTTGCGGTCGCCATCGCCGTCGGACGCGGCGCCGAAGTCGGGGGCGTCCTCGCCCATCATCTCCTCATAGAGGGCGCGGGCGTGAACGAGGTTCGGGTCCGGATGATGGCCGCCGAAATCGGGCAGCGGAATGAAGTTGAGCACCGAGCCCTTGGCGGCGCCGAGGCGGTTTTCGAGGATTTCCTTGGCATAGGGGCCGGTGACGGCGCTCATGGCGTCGAAGACGATGCGGAAGCCGCTCGACAGCAGGCGGCGGATCGCCGGGAAGTCGAACAGCTTTTCCATCAGTTCGGCATAGTCGGAGACCGGGTTGATCACCACGACCTCCATGCCGGCCAGGTCCTGGCTGCCTTCGACGTCGAGATTGACGTCGGCGACATCGGCGATCTTGTATTGGTTGATCGTCTTGGTGCGGGCATAGATGGCGTCGGTGACCTTTTCCGGGGCCGGGCCGCCATTGCCGATATTGTACTTGATGCCGAAATCCTCGGTCGGGCCGCCGGGATTGTGGCTGGCCGACAAAACGATGCCGCCGAAGGCCTTGTATTTGCGGATGACGTTGGAGGCGGCGGGTGTCGACAGGATGCCGCCGCGGCCGACGAGCACGCGGCCGAAGCCGTTGGCGGCCGCCATCTTGATGGCGATCTGGATGACCTCGCGGTTGTAGTAGCGGCCGTCGCCGCCAATCACCAGCGTATCGCCCTTGAAGCCTTCCAGCGAATCGAAGATCGACTGGATGAAATTCTCGGCATAGTTCTTCTGCTGGAAGACCGGCACCTTCTTGCGCAGGCCGGAGGTTCCGGGCTTCTGGTCCAGATAGGGCGTGGTTTGTACGGTTATGGTCATGGGGATCTTAGCCTTTCGCAAGGAGACTGGAATAGAGATCGGCATAACGATGCGCGCTCAAATCCCAGGAAACGTCTGATTTCATGCCCTGGGCCTGGAGGCGGGCCCAGACTTTCGGTTGCCGATAGGCGGTAAATGCGCGCCGAAGCGCCTGGCGTAAGCTCGCAGCAGAAACTGGCGAGAATTGGAAACCGGTGGCGACCTTGGCAGCAAGGGCTGCCTCGTTTGCGTCGATGATCGTATCGGCAAGGCCGCCGGTATGGGCGACGATCGGTACGCAGCCGTAGCGCAGCCCGTAGAGTTGGGTGAGGCCGCAGGGCTCGAAGCGTGACGGAATGAGGATGGCATCGGCGCCGGCCTGCATCAGGTGCGACAGCGGCTCGTTATAGCCGGTGACCATGCCCATGCGGCCGGGATGGCGTGCGGCGGCGGTCAGGAAGGCGCTTTCAAGCGAGGGATCGCCGGAGCCGAGCACGGCAAGCTTGCCGCCATTATCGACGATGTCGTCGATCACTTCGGCGAGCACGTCCATGCCCTTCTGCCAGGTGAGCCGGCTGACGACGCAGAAGATCGGGCCAGGCGTGTTGTCGAAGCCGAAATGGGCCGACAGGGCCTTGCGATTGCTCTCGCGTTTTTTTAGCGACGTCGGGCCATAGTTTTCGGCGATATGCGTGTCGGTCTGCGGGTCCCAGACGCTGGTGTCGATACCGTTGACGATGCCGCTCAGATGGGAAAGGCGCGTCGTCAGCAGGCCCTCGAAGCCCATGCCGAATTCCGGGGTGAGGATTTCCTGGGCATAGGAGGGGCTGACGGTGGTGACGGCGTTCGCCGTCTGCAGACCGCCCTTGAGGAAGCCGACATCGCCGAAATATTCGACGAAGCTGATGGAGAAGGCCTCCGGCGGCAGCGCAAGCTGAGGGAAGACCTCCGGCCCGAACTGGCCCTGGAAGGCGATGTTGTGGATGGTGAGCACCACCGGCATTCCATGGGCCGGGCCAAAGCGCATGTAGACCGGGGTCAGCGCCGCCTGCCAGTCGTGCACGTGAACGAGTTCCGGCTTCCAGCTCGGCAGAAGTCCCCCCGCGATCTCGGCTGCGGTCAGGGAAAGTGCCGCGAAACGGCGGAAATTGTCGGTGTAGTCCAGGCCTGCCTTGTCGACATAGGGGCCGCCGTCGCGATCGAACAGTTCCGGCGCGTCGAGGACGAGAAGGTCGAGGCCCTCATGATCGACGGCGAGGACCGAGGCGGGATAACCGAAGAGATTGTCGAAGCCGCCGATCTTTTGCGGCTTCTTGAGCTTGTGCATGACGATCGGATAGCCCGGCATCAGCGTACGCATGCGGACGCCGTGCGGATTCAAGGCCGCCGGCAGGGCGCCCGCCACGTCGGCGAGACCCCCTGTCTTGACCAGCGGAAAGACTTCCGATGCGACGGAAAGAACCTCCATGCCTCACATGTCCAGCTTGTCGATCATCGCCTGGGTAATCAGGCAGATGCCGTTTTCCGAACGGCGGAAGCGCTTGGCGTCGAATTCCGGGTCGTCGCCGACGACGAGGCCTTCGGGGATGACGACGCGGCTGTCGATGACGACGTTCTTCAGCTGCGCGTGCCGGCCGATCTTGACGTTGGGCAGGATCACCGCACCGTCGAGACGCGAGAAGGAATTCACGCGGACGCCGGTGAACAGCATGCTGCGGTTCAGCGATGCGCCGGAAATGATGCAGTCGCCGGAGACGAGCGAAGAGGTTGCCGAGCCGCGGCGGTTCTCGTCGTCATGAACGAACTTTGCCGGCGGCTTGATTTCCGCGAAGGTCCAGATCGGCCAGGTGCTGTCGTAGATGTCGAGTTCGGGCGTCACGTGTGTCAGGTCGATATTGGCCTGCCAGTAGGCGTCGATCGTGCCGACGTCGCGCCAGTAGGCCTCGCTCTCGAAATCGGAGCGGACGCAGGACTGGTTGAAACGGTGGGCGACGGCTTTGCCGTTCTGGACGATGTAGGGGATGATGTCCTTGCCGAAATCGCGGCTGGAAGAGGGGTCGGCGGCATCGCGGCGCAGCACGTCCATCAGGAATTTGGTGTGGAAGACGTAGATGCCCATCGAGGCCAGCGCCATTTCCGGATTGCCGGGAATGCCTGGCGGATCGGCCGGCTTTTCGACGAAGGCGATGATCTGGTCCTTGTCGTCGACATGCATGACGCCGAAGCCGGTCGCTTCCATGCGCGGCACTTCCAGGCAGCCGATGGTGACGTCGGCGCCGGAATCGACATGCTGCTGCAGCATGAGTTCGTAGTCCATCTTGTAGATATGGTCGCCGGCGAGGATGACCATGTACTCGACGCCGTGATCCTCGATGATGTCGATGTTCTGGTAGACGGCGTCCGCGGTGCCTTCGTACCACTGCGTTTCGGAAACGCGCTGCGAGGCGGGCAGGATGTCGAAGCTTTCGTTTCGCTCGGGGCGGAAGAAGTTCCAGCCGTTCTGCAGGTGGCGGATCAGCGAATGTGCCTTGTACTGCGTCGCGACGCCGATGCGGCGGATACCGGAGTTCATCGCATTCGACAGCGCGAAGTCGATGATGCGGGCCTTGCCGCCGAAATAGACCGCAGGCTTGGCGCGGCGGTCGGTCAGTTCCTTCAGGCGACTTCCGCGGCCGCCGGCAAGGACATAGGCCATTGCGTCACGGGCGAGGGGCTGTATTCGTTTTTCCATTGATTTTCCTCCCGATAGTATGGTTCCCGGAGCGGTTCCGCCGTCCTTTGGAACAGTGTCCTCTCCAAATATTCTTCTTACGTGTCGCCCGGTCAGGCCCTGCGGCCCGCCTTGCAACGCGCTAATCCTGCTCCAGCATCAATGTCGCCAAGGGCGGCAGGGTGATGGTGGCCGTGATGACGCCTGCGCTGTTTTTCGTTGCCTGGACGGCGCCTCCGTTACCCTTGCCGCTGCCGCCGTAAATCTCGGCGTCGCTGTTGAGGATTTCCTTCCACCGCCCCTCGACAGGCAGCGGTATGGTATAATTTTCCCGGTAGACCGGCGTGAAGTTGCTGACGACGGCGATCAGTTTTTCGCCGGGCGCCTTGCGCAGGAAGGCAAAGACGGAGTTTTCGCGGTCGTCGGCGATCAGCCACTCGAAGCCCTCGCCCTCGCAGTCGCGCGCATGCAGCGACGCCTTGTTGCGATAGGTGCCGTTCAGGTCGCGCACCAGCCGGCGCATGCCCTCGTGCAGCGGATATTCGAGTAGGTTCCAGTCGAGCGCGCGGTCTTCAGACCATTCGCGCCACTGGGCGAATTCCTGGCCCATGAACAGGAGCTTCTTGCCGGGATAACCCCACATGAAGCCGTAGTATGCGCGCAGATTGGCGAACTTCTGCCAGTCGTCGCCGGCCATCTTGGCGATCAGCGAACCCTTGCCGTGCACCACTTCGTCATGGGAGAGCGGCAGCACGAAATTCTCGCTGAAGGCGTAGAGCAGGCCGAAGGTCAGGTCGTTGTGGTGGTGCTTGCGGTGGATCGGCTCGCGCTGGAAATATTGCAGCGTGTCGTGCATGAAGCCCATGTTCCACTTGAAGCCGAAGCCTAAGCCGCCGACATGAACCGGGGCTGAGACCTTCGGCCAGGAGGTGGATTCCTCGGCGATGGTGATGATGCCGGGATGGCTGCCGTAGACTTGCCTGTTCATCGTCTGCAGGAAGCGGACCGTATCGAGGTTCTCGTTGCCACCATACTCGTTCGGCACCCATTCGCCATGCTTGCGCGAATAGTCGAGGTAAAGCATCGAGGCAACGGCATCGACGCGCAGGCCGTCGAGATGGAACTTCTCGGCCCAGTAGAGCGCATTGTTGACGAGGTAGGAAAACACCTCGGCGCGGCCGAAATTGTAGATCGCGGTGTTCCAGTCCGGGTGGTAGCCCTGACGGGGATCCTCGTGCTCGTAAAGGGCGGTGCCGTCGAACCAGCGCAGGCCATGGGCATCCGTCGGGAAATGCGCCGGCACCCAGTCGAGGATGACGCCGATGCCGACCTTGTGGGCGCCGTTGACGAAGCGGGCAAAACCCTCCGGCTCGCCGAAGCGGGCGGTCGGCGAATAAAGGCCGGTCGTCTGGTATCCCCAGGACGGATCGAAGGGATATTCGGTGACGGGCAGGAACTCGATATGGGTGAAGCCCATGTCGACGCAATAGGGAATCAGCCGGTCTGCGAGCTCGTCCCAGGAGAGCATGTCGCCATTGTCGCGGCGCTGCCAGGAGGCAGCGTGAACCTCGTAGATCGAAATCGGCTGGCGCCGGGCGTCGACGCTTGCCCAATGCGCCCGGTGCGCCGCGTCTTCCCAGTCCTGCGCGATTTCGCCCGTCGTCATCGACGCATTCTTCGGGCGTAGTTCCGAGCGCCGCGCGAAGGGATCGGCCTTCAGGGGCAGGACTTCACCATTCTTGCCGACGATCTCGTATTTGTAGATCGCGCCGGCCTGGATATCCGGCAGGAAGATTTCCCAGATGCCGGTGTCCTGGCGCAACCGCATGACATGGCGGCGGCCATCCCAATTGTTGAAATCGCCAACGACGGAGACGCGCCGCGCATTCGGCGCCCAGACGGCGAAGTGAAAGCCGTCGGCGCCGTCATGCTTCAGCGGATGTGCGCCCATCTTGTCGAAGAGCCGCAGGTGCGAGCCTTCGCGGATGTAGTAGTCGTCCATCGGCCCAAGCACGGGGCCGAAGCTGTAGGGATCGGTGACGATCCATTCGCCGCCCTCGTTGCGGGCGCGGTAGCGGACCGGCTGGATCTTCTTGGTGGCGACGGGGCCTTCGAAGAAGCCGGCATCGTCCCGACGGGCAAGCGTGCCGATCTCCTTGCCGGCCAATGTCTCCACTGTCACCGTTTCGGCGCCGGGGATGAAGCAGCGGGCGACGAAGTCCTTGCCCGCCGGATGCACGCCGAGAACGGCAAACGGATTGTTGTGGGTGCCAGCGAGGATCGCCGCAATCTCTTCCGCCGACAGACTGGCTGACGGAACGGCAGGCGTGGCGTCTTTCGGCACTACTGTCATCCGGCTCTCCAGATTTCCCCGGCATATTGCCGGATTGTACGGTCGGAGGAGAACCAGCCCATGCGCGCGGTGTTGCGGATGGTCTTGGAATACCAGCTGGCTGTGTCCGTCCAGATCGCATCCACTTCACGCTGGGCCTTGGCATAGGCGTCGAAATCGGCCGCCACCATGAACCAGTCGTGATTGTAGATGCCGTCGATCAGGCCGGAGAAGCGATTGCGATCATCCGGCGAGAAAACACCTGAGGCGATGGCCTGCAATGCCTGGGAGAGTTCGCGCGACTGCTCGATGATGGCGCGGGGATTGTGACCCTCGGCGCGTACCTTGGCGACCTCTTCCGCGGTCATTCCGAAGATCTTGATGTTCTCCTCGCCGACCCAGTCGCGCATTTCGACATTGGCGCCATCCAGCGTTCCAATGGTCAGCGCGCCGTTCAACGCGAACTTCATGTTCCCGGTTCCAGACGCTTCCATGCCGGCGGTCGAAATCTGTTCCGACAGGTCGGCGGCGGGGACCATGATCTCGGCGAGCGAGACGTTGTAGTTCGGGATGAAGACGACCTTCAAAAGGCCGCGCACGGCAGGGTCGTTGTTGATCACCTTGGCCACGTCGTTGGCGAGCTTGATGATCAGCTTGGCATTGTGATAGCTCGGCGCCGCCTTGCCGGCGAAGAGTTTCACCCGCGGCACCCAGTCCTTTTCCGGATGCGAGCGGATCTGGTCGTAGAGCGAGATCGCCTCGACGATGTTGAGCAGCTGGCGCTTGTATTCGTGGATACGCTTGATCTGGATGTCGAACATCGCCGACGGATCGAGCCTTATCCCCATGCGGCTCTGGACCAATTGGGCGAGCTTGACCTTGTTTGCACGCTTGATCCTTGCGAATTTCTCCTGGAAATCCGGCTTGTCGGCGAAGGGGTCGAGTGCCTGCAGCGCCTCGGTATTGTCCATGAATTCGTCGCCGATGGCACCGCGGATCAGCGTCACGAGTTCCGGATTGCACTGCATCAGCCAGCGGCGCGGGGTGATGCCGTTGGTCTTGTTGTTGATGCGTTCCGGATAGAGCCGGTGCAGATCGGCGAAGACGGTTTCCTTCATCAGTTCGGTATGAAGGGCCGAAACGCCGTTGATCGAGTGCGAGCCGACAAAGGCAAGATTGCCCATGCGCACCCGGCGATCGCCGCTCTCGTCGATCAACGAGATGTTGCGGACTTCCTGGTCGCTGTGGGCCTTCTGCCTGCGGGCCTCGAGCAGGATCTTGGCGTTGATCGCGTAGACGATCTGCATGTGGCGCGGCAAAAGGCGCTCGAACAGCGGCACTGGCCAGGTTTCGAGCGCTTCGGGCAGCAGCGTGTGGTTGGTGTAGGAGAAGGTGTGGCGGGCGATATCCCAGGCGGCTTCGAAATCCATTCCGTGAACGTCGGTCAGCAGGCGAACGAGCTCGGCAACCGATACGGCCGGGTGCGTATCGTTGAGCTGGATGGCGACCTTGTCCGGCAGCGACGTGAAATCCGGATATTGCTGAAGATGGCGGCGCAGGATGTCCTGCAAAGACGCGGAGGAGAAGAAGAACTCCTGGCGCAGGCGCAATTCCTGGCCGGCCGGAGTGGCGTCGGCCGGATAGAGCACGCGGGCGAGGCTTTCTGCCTTGTTGCTTTCGCGAAGCGCGCCGATGTGGTCGCCGGCATTGAAGGCGTCGAGCAGGATCGGGTCGATCGGATGGGCGGTCCACAGGCGCAGCGTGTTGACGCGCTTGGCACGCCAGCCGACCACCGGCGTATCGCAGGCGGTCGCGATGACGCGCTCGGCCGGCTTCCAGACGTAACGGGTCACTTCCTCGTCGACATTGACGGTTTCGACCGAGCCACCGAAGCCGATTTCATAGGAGCTTTCGCGGCGCTCGAACTCCCAGGGGTTACCGTGAGCAAGCCAGGTTTCCGGCAGTTCGACCTGCCAGCCGTCGGCCATCTGCTGGCGGAAGAGGCCGTGGACGTAGCGGATGCCGTAGCCATAGGCCGGGATGTCCACGGTCGCCATCGATTCCATGAAACAGGCTGCGAGACGGCCGAGGCCGCCATTGCCCAGCGCCGCATCCGGCTCCAGCGTCGCGATGACGTCGAGATCGACGCCGAACGAGGCGAGCGCCTCGCGCAGTTCGTCCATCAGGCCGATATTGGTGACGGCATCGCGCATCAGGCGGCCGATGAGGAATTCGAGCGATAGGTAATAGACGCGCTTGGCATTGGTGGCATAGGTCTTGCGCGTCGATTCCATCCAGTTGTCGGTAATGCGGTCGCGCACAACCAGGATCGCGGCAGTCAACCAGTCGTGCGGTTTGGCGACTTTCGGGTCCTTGCCGATACGGTAGGTGAGACGCTCGATGATTTCCTGGGCGAGGACTTCGGAGTTCGATGCGCGGGGGGCGGCGCTTGGAATCTTTTCGTTGTGCAAACGATCGATCATAAAAAAGGTTTACCCTCTGCTTGCGGTTTGGGAGACCGGAGGCGAACACCAACGGGGCATATAAACGATTTATGCACCGATACGAAGCGCTTGCAATAGCGTTTTCAATAAGATGAAAATTGGATGGGGGCGGCTTACCAAACGGCTTGCAAATGCCTGCAGGCATTGTGGAAAACGCGAAAGGGCCGGCTGCGATTTTTCGAGGCGGGCCTTTGGCCGGACTGGCTGGTTGGCAGTGTCGAAGGCATTCCCGTTCAAATCACTGCAACGGAATGACGTCCACGGCCTGCTCCGTCTTGTGCGATCCGTAGCTTTTCAGCACACCAATGACGGGTGCCACGTCGCTATAGTCGCGGCCGTGGCCGACGACGATGTGATCCATTCCGGCCAAAATATTGTTGGTGGGATCGAGTTCCAGCCAGCCGATGGTGGTGCCGCACCAGAAACGCACCCAGGCATGCATGGCATCGGCACCTTCGAGACGTTCCTTGCCCGGCGGCGGGATGGTTCTGAGAAAGCCGCTGACATAGCCTGCGGGGATACCGAGGCTGCGCAGCGCGGTGATCATCACATGGGTGAAATCCTGGCAGACGCCGCGCTTCAGCTTGAAGGCCTCGCGTGGTGTCGTGTCGACGGTGGTCGCCTTCGGGTCGTAGGTGAAATCCTGGTGGATCTCGGCGCAGATCGCGGTTGCGATCTGGCAGATGGTCATGCCCGGCTTGGCGACGCCACGTGCATAGGAAGCAATCGCCATATCCTCGGGCAGGCGCGGACTGGCGCCAAGGAAATGATGCGGCGAATTGGCGTCGAGCGACCAGACAGTGGCGATCTCGGCGGGGAAGGCCGCAAGGTCCGGCGAAAAATCGGCAGTCAGCGGCTGGGGCTCGAGCTGCACGCGCGCCTGCATGCGGATCACCAGTTTTTCATGCTGCTTGCGAAACAGGATCGACGTCGAGGGATTGGCAAAGAAATCGACGCTGTCCCTGCGTTCCTCCGGGCCTGGCGTGCAGGTGACCGTGCCTGCCACCAGCCGCTGGCGGTCCGGCAGCGAGACGGGCAGCACGCGCACGACATGCCTGCCGCCGGAAACCGGCACTTCGTAGGTATAGGTGATCCGCAGATTGATGTCGTAGAGCATGGAATTCTCAGTTTCGGCGCAGCAGGTCTGTCATATCCTATCCGAGATAGGTTTGCGCGAGGATATCGGAGAAGCGCCCCAGTTCCTGTTCGAGGCGATTGTAGACCAGAGCGTTCATGGCTTCCGGGGTCATGACGGCGAGACCGGCATGGAGGCGCATGGCTTCGCGGTAGAAGGGCGACATCTGGCCGTTCGAGAAGGCGTTCGGCAGTTGCTCGACCTCGGTCTTGATCTCGTTCAACTGGTAGAGGATCGAGCGCGGGTTGAGCGGATCGAGGGCGAGAAGGTCTGTTACCGTCAGTGCCGCGGTGTTGACGTTGTAGCGCCGGCGGTGGGTCATGACGCTGTCGCCGATTTCAAGCAGCATGTCATAGGCGCCATCCGGCGCGTCCTCGCCCGACATATGGCCAAGCAGCCGGGTCATGTGCAGGCCGCGCTCGAGATAGCGGCCGATCGACAGGAAGCGCCAGCCGGTGAAGCGGTACATGTTTTCATGGACGAGACCGGCAAAGCCCGCGAGCTTGCGCAACAGGATCGTCATCGCATGCGTGGCGTCGTCGCCCGCCTGCACCGTCGACTGGAACTTGCGGGCGGTCTTGGCGAGATCGTTGAGCGCCAGCCAGCCATCGGCCGAGAAACGGTCGCGGATGTTGCTGGCGGAAAATAGCGCGCTGTTGACATTGGTGACCAGGCTTTCGGGCACCGCTTGCCTGGTATCGATATCGAGACCGGCCAGATAATCGGTGATGTCCTTCAAAAGCGGCATTTCGGTATTGGCGGTTTCGGCAAACCGTCCGTGCCAGGCGCGCAGGATGCGCAGCGCGCCTTCCGCCCGCTCGATATAGCGGCCGAGCCAGAAGAGATTGTCGGCCGCGCGGCTCGGCAGACTGCCGGGCAGGATGCGGATGAAGCTCTCCTCGGCCGGCAGGAGCGTCATAAGCTCCACCGGTTTCTGGCTGACGATCCAGACATCGGCTGCCGAACCGCCCGCCTGCATGGCGATCGCCGCCGCATCGGCGCCGGAGCCGATGCGGGCAAAGCCGCCCGGCATGACCTGCCAGCCATCGCGGGTGCGGGCAACGTAGACGCGCAAGCTCATCGGCCGCGGCGTCAGCTTGCCGTTGACCCATGCAGGCGCTGTCGACAGCGTCACGACTTCCTGGCCGACGAGTTGCGGACCGTCGCTCTGCAGCCATTCCGAAACGGAGACCTTGGCGGTATCGCGCAGCGTCGATCCGAGAACAGAGCGGCCATTGTCGTCGAAGAACGGCCTGGTGGAATAGGCGGGGCCGATCACCATCTTCTCGATGTTTTGGGCGACCTGATCGCGCTCCGGCTGCTGGCCGCACCACCAGGTGGCGATGCTCGGCAGGATCTGGTCTTCGTCCAGCAAATGGCGACAGATCTTCGGAAGGAAAGCTAGGAAGGCGCGGGTTTCGAGGATGCCGGAGCCGAGCGAGTTGACGATCGAGACCGAGCCGGAGCGCAGCGCTTCGACCATGCCGGGCGTGCCGATTTGCGAGCCCTGGTTGAGCTCCAGCGGATCGGCGAAGGCGGCGTCGAGGCGGCGCCAGAGCACGCCGACGGGTTTCAGGCCGGCGACGGTGCGAACCATGACGCGGCCGTCGATAACGGTCAGGTCCTCGCCCTCGAGCAGCATGAAGCCGAGGTAGCGGGCGATATAGGCGTGCTCGAAATAGGTCTCGTTGGCGACGCCTGGTGTCAGGACGGCGATGCGGTCGTCCGGGTGCTTCTTGCGCAACTGCAGCGTATCGCGGAAGGCGCCGAAGAAGCCGGCAAGGCGATGGACGTGCGTTTCGGCATAGAGATCGGAAAAGGCGCGGGTGGTCGCCACCCGGTTTTCAAGCGCGAACCCAGCGCCCGAGGGGGCCTCGGTGCGATCCGACAGCACCCACCAATTGCCGTCCGGCCCTCGGCCGATCTCGAAGGAACAGAAATGCAGGTAATGGCCGTCGGCGGGAAGCACGCCGACCATCGGGCGCAGGAATTCCGGATTGCCGGCGACCAGTGATGGCGGCAGGAAGCCTTCGGCGACAAGCCGGTTGGGACCGTAGATATCGGCTGCGACGCGCTCCAGCAGCTCGGCGCGCTGAACGAGGCCCTTCGAGACAGCCTGCCACTCCACGTCGTCGATCAGGACCGGAACGTGGGACAGCGGCCAGCTGCGCTCCGAATTCTCCTTCGTGCCATAGGCCCGGTAAAAGACGCCGGCGTCGCGCAGATAGCGGTCGGCGCGGGCGAAGCGGTTGGCAAGCTCCGTCTCGTCCATGCGGCCGATGGTGGAGAGAAGGTGCTGCCAGACCGGCCGGACATTGCCGTGCGTGTCGAGCATTTCATCGGCAATGCCGGGAAGCGCGCGATAGCCGAAAACCGGGTCGTTTTCGGCCCGGTTCTCCGCACGTGTCGCTTCCGCCGTCTGCTTCTTTGACATTTAGGCCTTACACTCCTGCCGGACGCCGCAAATCGAGCGTCAGGGGAAATTCCGCTGATGGGGTTTCCGGCACGAGGGCGTAAGCGCCGGCCGTGTGACCCCACGGCTCGAAGCGGGCCAGCCTGCGGGCTTCCGCCTCGTTGCCATTCACCGGGAACGTGTCGTAACTGCGTCCGCCCGGGTGGGCAACATGATAAATGCAGCCGCCGATCGAACGCCGTGACCATGTATCATAAATGTCGAATGTAAGCGGCGTGTTAACCGGCAGAGTCGGGTGCAAACCCGACGCCGGCTGCCAGGCCTTGTAGCGCACGCCGGCAACGGAGACACCGTTTATTCCTGTTTTGGTAAGCGGCAGCGCACGGCCGTTGCAGGCAACTGTGTAGCGCTCCGGATTGGCCGTCTCCAGCCTGACCTGCAGGCGTTCGACCGAACTGTCGACATAACGCGCGGTGCCGCCAACGGCGCCCTGTTCGCCGGTCACATGCCACGGCTCCAGCGCCTGTCGCAGTTCGAGCCTGGCGCCCTCGTATTCAACCTCGCCGCAGAAGGGGAAGCGGAATTCGAGCTGGGCCTCGAACCATTCCGGTCTGAGGTAGAAGCCGTTGGAGCGGAGGTCGGCGAGCACGTCGAGGAAATCCTGCCAGACGTGATGCGGCAGCATGAAACGGTCGTGCAGCGCCGTACCCCAGCGGACGAGCCTGCCCTCGGCCGGGTTCTGCCAGAAGCGGGCGACGAGGGCACGCACCAGCAATTGCTGGGCAAGGCTCATGCGGGCGTTCGGCGGCATTTCGAAGCCGCGGAACTCGACGAGGCCAAGGCGGCCGGTCGGGCCATCCGGCGAAAACAGCTTGTCGATGCAGATTTCCGACCGGTGGGTATTACCGGTTACGTCGGTCAAGAGATTGCGGAATAGACGGTCGACCACCCAAGGCAAGGGGCGCTGCGCCATGCCGGGCAGCGGCACCTGCGCCATGGCGATTTCCATCTCGTAGAGCGTGTCGTGGCGGGCTTCATCGATGCGCGGCGCCTGGCTGGTCGGGCCTATGAACATGCCGGAGAAGAGATAGGACAGCGACGGATGCCGCTGCCAATGCAGGATCAGGCTTTTCAAGAGATCCGGACGACGCAGGAAGGGGCTGTTGTTCGGATTGTCGCCGCCGACCACCACATGGTTGCCGCCGCCGGTGCCGGTGTGGCGGCCGTCGATCATGAACTTGTCGGCGCCAAGGCGGGTGAGGCGGGCTTCCTCATAGATCGCCGTGGTGATGGCAACGCAATCCTGCCAGTTGGAGGCCGGGTGGATGTTGACTTCGATGACGCCTGGATCGGGCGCGACGCGCATGACGTTGATGCGCTCGTCCTGCGGCGGCGTATAGCCTTCGATATGGATCGGCAGGCCGAGATCGGAGGCGGCCTTTTCTGCGGCGGCAATCAGGTCGAGATAGTCCTCGATGCGCTCCACCGGCGGCATGAAGACGCAGAGGCGGCCGTCGCGCGGCTCGACGCTGAGCGCGGTGCGCACGGCGCCGCGGATATCGCCCGTTGATCCCGCGATATTCTGCTCGTTGCGGTCCTGCTGCGGTTCGCTCGCCTTGCGAGACGCCTCGGCCAAGGCGCGAGCGGGCGGGCTATAGTCTGGCAGCACGTCGCGCGGGATGGAGGGGTCGGCCTGGTGGATATAAGGATATTGCGATGGCGGCACGTAAGGCAGGGTTCCGAGCGGCATGCGGAAGCCGATGGGCGAATCGCCGGGGATGAGGAAAATCTTGCCGCGGCGGGTGCGCCATCTCTCGCTGACCCACCTGGGTCCGCTCGCCTTGGCGTTCCAGGCCTGAACAGGAAGGATATAGCCGGTCGGGGTCGTCAGGCCGCGCTCGAAGACCTTGGCGATACGGGCGCGCTCTTCCGGGCTTTCGAGCTTCGAATTGGAGGGGTCGACGTTTTCCGGCAGGCTGCCTTCCTTGATGATCCATTCCGCCGGGTCCTCAAAGGCCGGGATGATCATGTCGGGCTCGATCTCGAGTTCGGCGGCGATACCGGTCAGGAGTGCCTCGGCCTCCTTGTCGCTCACCTTGGTGTCCTGCCCTTCGGCTGCAATGAGCTTTGGATCATGCCATATCGGCTTGCCGTCCTTGCGCCAGTAGAGCGAGAAGGTCCAGCGTGGCAGGCTTTCGCCCGGATACCACTTGCCCTGGCCGTAATGCAGGAAACCGCCGGGGGCGAAGCGTTCGCGCAACCTGCGGATCAGTTGGTCGGCCTTGTCGCGCTTGGTCGGGCCGGCGGCGCCGGTGTTCCATTCCTCCGATTCGAAATCGTCGATCGAGACGAAGGTCGGCTCTCCGCCCATGGTAAGGCGCACGTCGCTGCCGTTCAGCACTTTGTCGACATGCTCGCCGAGCGCATTCAGCGCCTGCCAGCTTTCCTCGGAAAATGGCTTGGTGATGCGTGGATGTTCGGCGACGCGCGCCACCTTCATGTCGAATTCGAACGTCGTGTTCGCATCGCCATAGAGCTCGCCAGAGATCGGCGCGGCGTTCCTGTAATGTGGGGTGGCGGAAAGCGGAATATGGCTTTCACCGGTCAGCAGACCGGAGGTCGGATCGAGGCCGACCCAGCCGGCGCCGGGGATATAGACCTCGCACCAGGCATGCAGGTCGGTAAAATCGACTTCGGTGCCGGACGGTCCGTCGAGGGCTTTCAGGTCCGGCGCAAGCTGGATCAGGTAGCCCGACACGAAGCGGGCGGCGAGGCCGATATTGCGCAGGATCTGAACGAGCAGCCAGCTCGTATCGCGGCAGGAGCCGAGCGCCAGCTGCAGCGTCTGTTCCGGGGTCTGGACGCCGGGTTCCATGCGGATGACGTAGTTGACGGTCTGCTGCAGGCGGGCGTTGAGGCCGACGATGAAATCGATGGTTCGCAACGGCGTCAGGTCGATGGACGCGACATAGTCGGCCAGCGCCGGGGTCATCGGCTCCGGCTGCATGTAGATTTTCAGGTCGTCGCGAATATCCTCGGGGTACTGGAAGGGGAATGTCTCGGCCTCTTCCTCGATAAAGAAATCGAATGGATTGTAGACCGTCATGTCCGCAATCAGATCGACCTCGATCTTCAGCTCGGTGACTGGATCGGGAAAGACATAGCGCGACAGGTAGTTGCCGTAGGGATCCTGCTGCAGCGTGACGAAATGATTGGACGGCGAGACCTTGAGGGAGTGGCTGATCACCTTGGTCTTGGAATGCGGCGCCGGTTTCAGCCGGATGATCTGAGGCCCGAGCCGAACCGGCTTGTCGTATTTATAGTGCGTCAGGTGATGAATACTTGCTTTGATCGCCATGCGGATTTTTATCCCCTCGATGATGGGTCTTTGCCATCATTCGAGAGACTTTGTGCAATGCGAAGAAAGATTGCAAGGCTGAATTCTTCCAGGGAAGATTCATTTCCCCCGAGGGGTATTTAAAGCGACGATGTGCTAGCGTTCAAGGCTGCCAACGGCAGCGATGATTTGTGCCGGGGTCGGGAAGATGCAGAGGTTGTTCGGGTCGTCGCGCGCCTCGATTTGCGCCCAGCCGACGACGCCGGCTGCATCGATCAGGAAATGCCCGACGAGCTGAGTGCCGTGGTTCGCCAAGATCGCATGATCGGCTTCGTCAAGCTCGAAGCCGTCCTTGGCGTTGAGGACGGTGTTGGCTTCCATCGGCTGTAGAGGTTCCGGCAGCTCGCCGGTAGGGTTGATGCGTGCCGCCTTAAATTGCGCCATGGTCGCGCGATAGGGCCATTCGGGCGGCTCGCAGCTGCCATCGGGTAAGAACTCGCCACGCGGCACGCCAAAGGCCCGGTGCGTGTGGCAATCCGGGTCGCACAGAAGCGTGACCGGCGTCGGCTGGTAGCGGAAATACAGGCGGGCGCGTTCCACCGGCGTGTTGATCACGGCCAGGGTCTCCACCCCGGCGGCGCGCATGGTGGGCTGTAGGCTGGCAAGCTGCCCGAGCTGACGCCGGCAGAACGGGCAGTGCAGGCCGCGAAAGAAGCCGATCAGGAACGCGCGGCCACGCAAGTTGTCGAGAGAGACCAATCCTTCGACGTTGGCCGCGGGAAGGGCGAATGCCGGCGCGGGCTCTCCCGGTCGCAGCGGGCGTATCTGGTCCCCCATGGAATATTTCCTTTGTTGTGTCGTTCAGGTGGACGACGGAAATTCGACCATATCACGTGTCGCAAGACGGCACCGCGCTCGATGTTGAGGTCGCGGAGCGTGGTTCGGCGCTGGAACTTTTGGGCGACATGCATTCGCCGGTTCCTGAGCTACCGCGATGGGCCGATAGTCGTCGCTTGTGGCAGCTGCGACCCAATAGCGCGACGACGCGCAGGCAGGGATCTGCCGGCGCGTCCTGCGGAAGCGAAGTTTCAGCGCTTCATCGACACCAGGCTGAAATGGGCGCCCTGCGGATCGACACCGCCGATCACCCAGGCGCCGCCGGGCACTTCCATCGGACCCATGATGATCTTCGCGCCACGCGAGGTTGCCCGTTCGACCGCTGCATCAAGGCCATCGACGTTGAAATAGTATCCCCAATAGGGGGCAGGGATTTCCGGCGTCTTCGTCATCATGCCACCGATCTGCGCGCCGTTGTGGGTGAAGATCTGGTAGACGCCCATTGGGCCCATATCCATCGCCTCGTCCTTACCCCAGCCGAACATTTTCTGGTAGAAGGGGAATTCGACGGCGAGGTCGCCGGCCATCAGCTCGTGCCAGCCGACATTGCCATTGGCGTTTTGCGCGAGTTCGGGCATTTCGCCCGTGCCCCTAAAGAGGGCAAAAACCGCGCCGTGCGGATCGGCGACGACGGCGAAGCGGCCGATGGTCGGAATATCCTCGGGCTCGCGAAACACCTTGCCGCCGAGCTCGGCGATCTGCTTTGCCGCTTCATCGACGTCATCGACGCCGATATAGCCGATCCAGGCCGGCGGGGCATTCATCTTCAAGGCGCCCTCGGGCATCGTCATCAGGCCGGCAACGCGCACGCCGTCCGCCTGGAAAAGCGTGTAGCCGGCGCCGGCCATGCCGGAATCCTCGGACGTCCAGCCGACGACAGCGTCGTAGAACTCCTCGGCCGCCTTGGTGTCGGTGGTCATCAGTTCGTACCAGACGAACTTGCCGTGTGCATTGCTCATCGCATTTCTCCTCCTGGTGTTTTTGGACGCCGCGTGGCCGAAACAGATCGTCAGGCCGCGGATATTCGGTTGTAGTCGGAAGACATGACAGGCTTCCAAGTGCCGTCGGCATTCTGGGTGCGGGACGAGAGATTCCTCGTGTTCTCGTCCTTGATGGTAATGATGTCCTGATAGTGCGCCGTCCCGCCGGTGCCCTCGAAGTCGGGGCCTTCGCAGTCGAGCGTCAGCACCTTGCCGGTCTCATCGAGCGTGCCTTCGTAGACCCAGAGATAGGTCATCACCGAACTGACGAAAGAGCCGACATAGCGTTTTTTTGCAGGATCGTAGCCAAGCGTCATGATGTTCGTCGCTTTGCTGCCGTCCGGCATGATCCCGGTCGTCTCAGAGACGATCCAGGCGCCGCCAAGGGAGCGGGTCTCCTCAAGCCATGCTCCCTCGGATGCCTGTTCGCCGGTGGCAGCGGGCATGTCGAAGCTCACGCGCCACCTGCCCGTCAGCTGCTCCAGCCACCGGTGTTCCTCAAGAATTTCCGCTTTCATCGCATCGGCCTCCTCATTCTCGGTGCGATTTTATCGGTCAGGCGCAGCAGGATTGTGCCTGGGACGTGTCCTCATATTCGTCGTGGCGCTTCACGAAGCTCAATGTTGACGTCTCATTGCGGCCTTTTGGCGCCCGGTCGAGGATCATAAGCGTTGTCAGGATCTCCTCGCCGCCGCGGGCATAGTCGGAATAGGTATGATAGACGTTGCCGGCCGGGTCGCGGCTAAAGGCGCTCATGCCCGGCAGCTCGTCATTGGCCTGATCTCCGGACATTTCAGTGAAATTGTAGAAGACCTTGCCGCCGTCCAATTCTTCCTTGGTGAAGGAGACGTGGAAATCGAAGTTGAAATCGCTGCCGAAGGACGAGACCCAGGGGAATTTCCAGCCCATGCGCTTCTTGTAGGCCTCGATCTTGGCGAGCGGCGCACGGGAAACGGCGACGAAGGTCACGTCGTGGTTGTTGAGATGGGCAAGGGTGCCGTCGATATGGTCGGCGAGGAAGGAGCAGCCGGGGCAGCCTGCTTCCCAGTCGGGACCGAACATGAAGTGGTAGATCATCAGCTGGCTGCGGCCGTCAAACAGGTCGGCGAGCGTCTTCTTTCCAGTCGGCGTGTCGAATGTATAGCTCTTGTCGATCTTGACCCAGGGCAGGTTCTGCCGCGCGGCCCGGATCTTGTCGCGCCGGTGTGTTTCTTCCTTTTCCTGCGCGAGCAGGGCCTTGCGGGCTTTAAGCCATTCTTCGCGGGATACAACCGGATTGCTCAACATCGTTCTTCCTCCTCAGAAATCGCGTTTCGTTTCCGCTTGACTAAATACGTTGATATCAACATTATTGCGCCATGTCAAAGCCTGTCGTCATTCCTTTCGAGACCACCCTTCATGTGCGCGACACATGCCTGTGCCTTCATGTACAAAGAGCGGCACGGGCCTTAGCGCGGAAATTCGACGAGGCGCTGCGGCCCCTCGACCTGACCAACGGGCAGTTTTCGCTGCTGATGTCGCTCAACCGGCCGGAGCCGCCGGGCATGGGCCCCGTCGCCCATCTGCTCGCCATGGACCGGACGACGCTGACGGCGGCGCTGAAGCCGCTGGAGAAGCGGGGGCTTTTGGAAACGATGACCGACAACAAGGATCGCCGCCTGCGGCGCATGAAGCTGACGCCTGCGGGACATGCCCTGCTCGCAAAGGCGGTGCCGATCTGGACGAAAACGCATGCCGATGTCGACGAGGCGCTGGGCGACGGCGCGCCGGACCGGCTGCGCACTGATCTTCTGGCGCTCGCCTGAGCGCCATTCCATTTCCGCCGGAGGAGGCGGGCAATCCCCATAACCAAAGAGGAGACTGTCAATGAGGATGATTTTCGTGAACCTGCCGGTCAAGGACGTTTCGCGTTCGAAAGCATTTTTCAGCGGGCTCGGTTTCAGTTTTAACCCGGAATATTCCAATGAAGAAACGCTCTGCATGATCGTCGAGGAAAATATCTTCGTCATGCTGATGCATGAGGCACGCTTCAAGGAATTCATCATCGACGAGATCAGCGATACGAGCAAAGTGACGGAAGTGCTGACCGCACTCTCCGCTGGCAGCCGCCAGGAGGTGGACGAGACGCTGGCAAAGGCCCTGTCGCTGGGCGGCAAGGAATGGCGGCCGGTCATGGACTACGGCTTCATGTATGGCTGCAGCTTCCAGGATCCGGACGGCCATGTCTGGGAACTCGCCTATATGGAGCCGCAGCAGGCGAAATGACCGGCTCGGCTTTTGCAATTGATCTTGACGGGGCGCCGGCTTTGGTTGGCGCCCTTTGTTTTTGTGGCAAGACTGATCGCTCTCTGTCATTCTCACCGGTGATGCGGAGCCTGCGGCGCGTCTTGTGATCCCCGCGCAAATTGCCGGGCGGCTCTTAATCAAAAAGTTAGCGGGATGTCGCCCGAAAACCGCGCACACTTTTCGGCATCCCGCTCTAGCTGCGACCTTTCGCCTTCAGCCGGGCGAGGTCGTTCTGACGCATCAGGCAAGGGAGAGCCGGGATGAAAATGACCTACAAGGGAAGCTGCCATTGCGGCAAGGTGCGGTTTGCGGCCGATATCGATCTCGATGCGGGAACGGGCAAATGCAACTGCTCGATCTGCACCAAGCGGCGTGCTTGGGGCGCATTGATCAAGCCGGAGGATTTCCGTTTGCTGTCGGGCGCGGACGAACTGTCCGACTACCAGTTCGGGACGATGAGCGGGCATCACCGCTTCTGTCGCACCTGTGGCGTTGCGCCCTTCAGCGATGGTTACGTCGAGGAGATCGGCGGCGCCTTCGTCTCGATCAACGTCGCCTGTCTCGACGATGTCGATCCTTCCGTGCTGGCTGAAGCACCGGTGACCTATTCCGACGGCCGCAACAATGCCTGGTGGAACACGCCGGCGGAGACGCGGCATTTGTGAAGGGGCGGGGCGCCGGGTTGGGTGGCGAAGCGCAGGTGTCGAATATTGCTGCGACCCGCGGTGCGTTCAGTTCATCGTCGTGAGTTGACATGCCGTCATGTTGTAATGTTCCGGGGCTCGTTTATCCCCTCCGTCATTCCTGTGCTTGTCACAGGAATCCAGCCGCGCCGCGTCGGCGGCGCGAATGACTTTGCTTGCGGCCACGTGGAGGATAGTCTTCTCACCGCGCGGACGCGCGGAGGCTGGATCCCTGTGACAAGCACAGGGAAGACGGGGGTGGGAGGCCCCGGTTGCAGACAAGAAGCGTCGGGAAAGCGAAGCGAGCGACGCCCATCGGTCCTCAGTTGAAACGTGAACCCGACAAAAACAAAGGGCTCCCGCAGGAGCCCTTGTTCGTCAGTGGTCGCCGAGGTCGCGCACCGCGCCGCGGTCGGCGGAGGTGGCGAAGGCGGCGTAGGCCTTCAGCGCCGTCGTGACCTTGCGCTTGCGCTGCTCGACCGGCTTCCAGCCCTTGGCGTCCTGTTCGGCGCGGCGGGTGGCGATTTCGGCTTCGTCGACGCGCAGCGAGATCGTCCGGTTGGGGATGTCGATGTCGATCATGTCGCCTTCGCGGACGATGCCGATCAGGCCGCCGTTGGCGGCTTCCGGCGAGACATGGCCGATTGACAGGCCGGATGTGCCGCCGGAGAAGCGGCCGTCGGTGATCAGCGCGCAGGCCTTTCCGAGACCCTTCGACTTCAGGTAGCTGGTCGGATAGAGCATTTCCTGCATGCCCGGACCGCCCTTCGGGCCTTCATAACGGATGACGACGACGTCGCCGGCCTTGATCTCGTTGGCAAGGATCGCCTTGACGGAAGCGTCCTGGCTTTCGAAGACGCGGGCGGGGCCTGAGAACTTCAGGATCGATTCATCGACACCGGCCGTCTTCACGATGCAGCCGTTGAGGGCGATGTTGCCCTTGAGAACGGCCAGGCCGCCATCCTTGGAGAAGGGATGCTGCGCGTCGCGGATGACGCCCTTTTCGCGGTCGAGATCGAGTTCCTTCCAGCGCGCGCTCTGGCTGAAGGCGACCTGCGTCGGTACGCCGCCGGGGGCTGCGCTGAACAGCTCGAGCGCTGCCTTGTTGTCGGTGACGGCGATATCCCAGGTCGCCAGCGCTTCGGCGAGCGTCTTCGAATGAACCGTCGGCAGGTCCCTGTTCAACAGGCCCGCCCGATCGAGTTCGCCGAGGATCGCCATGATGCCGCCGGCGCGGTGCACGTCTTCCATATGAACGTCAGCCTTGGCCGGAGCGACCTTCGACAGGCACGGCACCTTGCGCGACAGCCGGTCGATGTCATCCATGGTGAAGTCGACTTCGCCTTCGTGGGCGGCGGCGAGGATGTGCAGCACGGTGTTTGTCGAGCCGCCCATGGCGATATCGAGCGCCATGGCGTTTTCGAATGCGCCTTTGCTCGCGATCGTGCGCGGCAGGGCGGTGACGTCCTCCGCTTCGTAATAGCGCTTGGCGAGCGATACGATCTCTCTGCCGGCGCGCAGGAACAGCTTTTCGCGGTCGGAATGGGTGGCGAGCGTCGAGCCGTTGCCAGGCAGCGACAGGCCGAGCGCCTCGGTCAGACAGTTCATCGAATTGGCCGTAAACATGCCGGAGCAGGAGCCGCAGGTCGGGCAGGCGGAGCGCTCGATGACCTTGACGTCCTCGTCGGAGACCTTGTCATCGGCAGCGGCAACCATGGCGTCGACCAGGTCGAGCGCGTGGATCTTGCCGTCGGAGAGCACGACCTTGCCGGCTTCCATCGGGCCGCCGGAGACGAAGATGACCGGAATGTTGAGGCGCAGCGACGCCATCAGCATGCCGGGGGTGATCTTGTCGCAGTTGGAGATGCAGACCATGGCGTCGGCACAGTGGGCGTTGACCATGTATTCGACGCTATCGGCGATCAATTCGCGCGACGGCAGCGAATAGAGCATGCCATCATGGCCCATGGCGATACCGTCATCGACGGCGATCGTGTTGAATTCCTTGGCGACGCCGCCGTTTGCTTCGATCTCGCGCGCAACCAGCTGGCCAAGGTCCTTGAGGTGGACGTGGCCCGGCACGAACTGCGTGAACGAGTTGACCACGGCGATGATAGGCTTGCCGAAATCGCTGTCCTTCATGCCCGTTGCGCGCCACAGGCCGCGAGCGCCGGCCATGTTGCGGCCGTGGGTGGTGGTACGGGAGCGATAGGCGGGCATGGACGTCTTCCTTGAACGTTAAGCCTGGGGTAGCGGCAGATATGGGGAGCAGGGCTTATAATTGCAGCGGTTCCTATCGCAAAACTGCGCCCGCGTCACGATTTTCGTAACAATATTTCGTGTTTTTTCGGCGGCCGAGCGTTGAACCGGTCTTGCGAAGGGGATCGCCCGACAAATGACGCGCTCGCGCCAGATGGCCGGGGTTGTCGCTGCAACGGCGCCGCAGAATTTACGCACGCTCGCAGCGGCGCGCGACGAGGAACGCGGTCTGCACCAACCTTTTGATTTCCATGACGGGTTTCTGACAAACCTCTACCCCATTTGGGGGATGCACGATTCGTTGTTTCACTCTCTACTGCCAGGGCTGGACACTTTGCAACCCGGCAATTTCATCACCTAAACATTCTTCAAGTCCCCCCTCTCTGGCAACCGGGAGGGGTTTTCCCTTCTATACCAGCGGGCTTTTGCGGCCGGCGAGATAATCCCTGTTCGGCGCATCGGCGATGTCCCTATTCTGGCCGCCCGCATGACGGCGCCACAGATCCTGCGAACCATGGCGAGCGGGTCGCGCGGGCGGTCGATCCGGGCGGCGCATGGACGTCACGTTCCCGGCCAGCCGCGTACCCGGCGGGCTCGACCGATGACGTGATCGCCGCACGAGGCCGCCGCTCGGCTGTGGGACCCACAATCGAACGGCGGCCTGCGCAGGGCTGAACGTCTGACGATCTGGCGTGCGGGGGCTAGTCGCAGACCATATCCATCGTCCTGGAGGGCTCATTTTGCTTGTGCTAAGAACGGCAGATCATCTTCTCTGCCGAATTTTCAATGTCGTCTCAAAAATCATTTTGTTGCGATAAGTAAGAAAAGGCGCCGGGGCGTTCCGGAGGGCAGCTTCAATGAGCTTTTCTGTCATATAGTCAACTGCTGCCTCCAGCTCTTCAGTCCCGACGTTTGGATCAGCGGCTAATTTCTTGGCCACGGTTTTGGGCATCATGCTCTCCATTCAGCCGCATCATGCGGCTAGTGGAGATTATAGATCGCCCAATATTGATGAGAAGTGTCAAGAATACCGGAAACGATGAAAGTCCTTAGCAAAGGATAAATCCTGTCCCAGAATGGGAGCGGTTCTTGTCGGTCATTCAGGGGTTCGATGCGCTGACATATACGGCAGAGCCGTTGAGCATGCCTGATAAGGTTCCTTGAACCTGCCGGCATATGTAAAAGGCTCCCGAAGGAGCCAGAAACATAAACGATATCAGTGGGATCGGATGGTGGGCGTGACAGGGATTGAACCTGTGACCCCTACGATGTCAACGTAGTGCTCTCCCGCTGAGCTACACGCCCATCCGATGTCGGCGCATAGATCACAAAACCTCTTGTGGCGTCAATAGGCTTTTATCGGCTTTTTGACAGGAAGTTTTGCGACCCTGTGGACGCCTTGCAAACCGGGCTCAGGCGGCCAGCATCTTGTTCACTTCGTCGACGAGATCGCGCAGGTGGAACGGCTTGGACAGCACCTTCGCGTCCTTCGGAGCCTTCGAATCGGGGTTCAGTGCGACGGCGGCAAAGCCGGTGATGAACATCACTTTCAGATCCGGATCGAGTTCGGTCGCCCGGCGGGCAAGCTCGATGCCGTCCATTTCGGGCATGACGATGTCGGTCAGAAGGAGCGAGAACGGTTCTTCGCGCAGCCGGTCGTAGGCGCTTGCGCCATTGTCGAAGGACAACACCTTGTAGCCGGCCTTTTCCAGGGCTTTCACCAGGAAGCGGCGCATGTCGTTGTCGTCTTCGGCGAGGAGAATTTTTGGACTCATGGATAAAGCCGTTGCACCTTACGTGTCGATGTCGGGAATAGCGGTGACTTCATGAAACCGCATGCGAGTAAATATCCGGTGAAGACACGGGGTCAAGCCCCGTTCACTGGCAGGAAACGACTATGGACACGAATGCTGCCAACTGGCAACATACACGAAGCACCAAGATTGTGACATGGTAAAAAAGGGCTGCGATGGCGCAGAACGTTAGCGAAACCGAACAGTTCGAAGTTCGCGAGCCGGAGATGCAGCGCATTCCCTTTGTGTTCAATTCCCCCCATAGCGGCCGGATCTATACCCAGTCCTTTCTTGAGCAGTCGCGTTTGGACGGCCTGTCGATCCGCCGCTCGGAAGATCATTTCGTCGATGAGCTGTTCCGCTCGGTGACGGATCTCGGCGCGCCGCTGTTGCTTGCGCATTTCCCGCGCGCCTTTCTCGACGTCAACCGCGAACCCTATGAACTCGATCCGCGCATGTTCGACGGACAGTTGCCGCCGCATGCCAATATCAGCTCGATGCGGGTGGCCGGCGGGCTCGGCACGGTGCCGCGGCTGGTGGCGGAAAACATGGAAATCTACCGTGGCCGCTTTCCGGTCGCCGAGGCGCTCGAGCGGATCGAAACCATCTACAAGCCCTATCATGCCTGCCTGCGGCGGCTGATCGCCCGCACCCATGTCCAGTTCGGGCTGGCGGTGCTGATCGACTGCCATTCGATGCCGGGCAATATCCGGCTGGCGGGCACCGGACAGCGCCCGGATTTCATCATCGGCGACCGCTACGGCACCAGCGCCGCAGCCGACCTGTCGCGCACAGCCGTCTCGTTGCTGCAGGATCTCGGCTTTTCCGTCGCCCGCAACAAGCCCTATGCCGGCGGCTTCATCACCGAGCACTACGGCCGCCCTGCGCGCGGGCTGCACGCCCTGCAGATCGAGATCAATCGCGGTCTCTATGTCGATGAGGCGACGCTGCAGAAAAAGAAGGATTTTCCGATGCTGGCCGACGCCATCGGCATCTTCCTCGGCGGCCTTGCGGCGCATGTGGACAAATACGCTGGAAATTCTTCGCTCGCGGCCGAATAACGCCGCAGCCGTTTCCCCCGAATCTGGCCCCAAAATCCGGGCAAAAAAAACCGCGCTTGTGGCGCGGCTAAGTCTAGGGAGGAAACACCCAAGGAGGGTATTTACAGCCACAAGTGACTGTAGGAAAAAGTTATTATTGCAGCGCACAATTGTCAAGCGAGATCAGGCTTTTCTTGCTGCGGTGCGCCATTTCGGGATCATATGAAAATTGCCAAAATCGTTCGATTCCGAAGCGCTCTGGCGATTTTTGAGGTACGTTCTTCGGGATTCTTGCGCCATGCCGCTTTCTCTCGGGCGAATTCGCCGCATTTTTCCTATTTTTCGGGCACAGACTTCTTTTTTAAAAAAATCTGCAATAAGCAGGTTATGCACACCTTCTCCCCGATTTTCGTGAGGTTTCATGCTGCCGGACCGTGAATTTTTCGACCGCCTCGCCGACGCGGCCAAGGCGGAAACCCTGCCGCGATTCCGTACCGGCATCAGCGTTGCCAACAAAGAGGCCGCCGGTTTCGATCCGGTGACGGAAGGCGACCGCGCCGCCGAAGCGGCGATCCGCAGCCTTATCGAAAGCCATTTTCCCGATCATGGCATTCTCGGCGAGGAGTTCGGCAATGTCGGGCTCGACCGGGATTATGTCTGGGTGATCGACCCGATCGACGGTACCCGCGCCTTCATCTCCGGCCTGCCGGTCTGGGGCACGCTGATCGGCCTCTATCACAAGGGCGAGGCGGTGATGGGCCTGATGGACCAGCCCTTTACCGAGGAACGCTACTTCGCGGACGGAAAGGACGCGTTTTATCGCGGCCGGGACGGGAACAGGAAGATCGCCACACGCCCCTGCGCCGATCTCAGCCAAGCGATCCTGTTCACCACGTCGCCGCATCTCTATACCGGCGACATCAAGACCCGCTTCGAGGCCGTGCAGAGCAAGGTGCAACTCGCCCGCTACGGCTGCGATTGCTACGCCTTCGCGCTGCTTGCCTCCGGCCATATCGACCTAGTCATCGAATGCGGCCTAAAACCCTACGATGTCGGCGGGCTCATCCCGCTGATCGAGCAGGCCGGCGGCATCGTCACCGGCTGGAACGGCGGGCCGGCGGAAATGGGTGGCGAAATCATCGCGGCCGGCAGCGCCGAGGTCCACCAGCAGGCGCTGGCGATCCTAAAGGGCTGAGTCCTCGACGCTCTCGCCGTGGGGCTCGTCCGCGTCCGTCATTGTCGTGTCGGCGCTGCTGCCGGGGATGAAGGCTTCGATCGCGGCGATGGCCTGGGCACGGTAGTAGTCGGCCTCCTGCAGCAATTCGTGGCGGGCACCGTCGATGGGGATCATTTGGCCGGCGCGGAAATTGCGGGCAAGGTTCTCGACGGCAAGGTGCGGCACGAGCAGGTCCCGCGTCGGGGCAAGGATGATGGTGGGTACCCGGATCTGCGTCAGGTGCTCGCGGCTTGTAATGCGCTTGATCGCCTTGAAGGTCTCGTGCAGCCAGCGGGCGGTCGGCGGCCCCAGCGCCAGTTCGGGATGCGTCTCGGTCAGCGCCTTGTTGCGGGCAAAGCGCCGGGCATCCGATGTCAGCACGTTTTCCGAAAACGGCAGCGAGCCGTTGTCGCGCATCAAGGGCAGGAAGCCTAAGCCACACAGGCTGAAGGCCGCGGCGAGAAAGCTGATCATGCCGTGTCCCAGGCTCTGACCGCCAAGCGCAACGAAGGGCGCCAGGATCGCCAGGCGATCGATGCGGCTGGCGAGCAGCGGCGCCTGCGCCAGCGCGATCAGCGCGCCCATGGAATGGGCCAGCATGAAGAAGGGCAGGCGGGTATCGGGCAGCACGATCTTGTCGAGGAAAATGGTGAGGTCGCGCTCGTAGTCGCAGAAGTGGCGGACATGGCCGCGGCGCGGCTTCCTCAACAGCCGTTCCGAGCCCGCCTGGCCGCGCCAGTCGAAGGTCGCGACCCAGAGGCCACGCGCGGTCAATTCGCCGATGGTCTCGGCATATTTCTCGATCGACTCGTTACGGCCCTGCAGAAGCACGACGGTGCCCTTGGCGACCGGCGCATCGCATTTGAAGATCGCATAACGGATTTTCTTGGCCCCGGCGCCCTCGAAGAAGCCGACGGTGTGATTGCCGGGGATCGGATTGTCCGGGGTGGAATGAAGGGTGGGCGTCATGGGCAAGGTCTGTGTCCGGCGGGTCTTTGCATCGTGCGCTGATAACACTGATGCGATTCCGATTAAGGAAGGGTGCAACAACCGCGTCAAGGGATAGGCGCCCATGTTTCGGGCGTCAAAGAAAAAGGACCGGAAACGGTGGGGGACTGATTTACCGTTCCCGGCCAGAAACAGTCGGTCGGCTGAAGGCCGGCAGCATGCGGGAGAAGGGACGTTCACCGAACTGCCTGCCTTGTCTTCCGATAGCAGCAATCTAGCCCATGGAAGCTGAACGCCACCGGAACCGGCCGTTCATACTGCGTTTATCAAAAACGCAGCTTTTCAGGGAAGCGGAACGTGTTTTTGGGGTCTTGAAGGCGGGAAAAACAATTCCCATCTCATCCTCACGGGCGCCGAAGACGGGCCCGTTTAACCGGCTTTGCCGTCGCCGCTTTCGGGATGACAAGGCCATGATCGCTAACAGTTGCTCTCAAGAGGACACCATGCGTCACGTTGATTTTTCTCCCCTCTACCGTTCCACGGTCGGCTTCGACCGTCTCTTCACCATGCTTGACAGTCTCGGCCAGCCGGACCAGTCGCAGACCTATCCGCCCTACAATATCGAGCGGACCGGTGAAAACACCTATCGGATCACCATGGCCGTCGCCGGTTTCGACGAAAGCGAGCTTTCGATCGAAGCGCGCGAGCACACGCTGACCGTCAAGGGTGAGAAGAGCGACGAAAAGACCCCGGAAAACCAGTTCCTGTATCGCGGCATCGCCAAGCGCGCTTTCGAGCGCCGCTTCCAGCTCGCCGATCACGTGGAAATCCAGTCCGCTTCGCTGAAGCACGGCCTGCTTCACATCGATCTCCTGCGCGAGATTCCGGAAGCAGCCAAGCCGCGCAAGATCGGTATCACCGTTGCGCAGTCGCAGCCGAAGCAGATCGAAGCGACCCAGGTCGGAACCGCCCCGATCGAAGGCAGCGCCAACTAAGCGCTCGGGCATCGATCAAAACCTGAAGAAGCGGCGTCCGGGAGGGCGCCGTTTTTTATTTGGGCTGCCGCAGGCAGGGCTTAGCAAGCCGCGATAAATCGCTCCACGTCCTCTTTCGTCGTCGCGAAGCTGGTGACGAGACGATAGAGGCCCTCGTCGGCCGCAACCGATCTAGCCAATGTGTGCGGTACGGGCCAGTCGTAGAAGACGGCGCCCTTTTCTTCCAGCTTTTTCGCCGTGTCCTTTTTCAGGATGATGAAGAGTTCATTGGAACCGCCCGGCCAGGCGAGCCTTGCGCCGGTCGACGCCTCGATGCCCTCGGCCAGCCAGTTCGCCATGCCGTTCGCGTGGCGGGCGAGGTCAAGCCAGAGGCCGCCTTCGAGATAGGCGTCGAACTGGGCGGCGATGAAGCGGGACTTGGAGAAGAGCTGTCCGGCACGCTTGCGCAGATAATGCATCTGCTGGGCCTTGGCGGGATCGAACAGGATGAGGGCCTCGGCGCACCAGCAGCCGTTCTTCGTGCCGCCGAAGGAGAGAAGATCGACGCCGCGCTTCCAGGTCATCTCGGCCGGCGTGGTGCCGAGGCTGACGAGGGCGTTGGCAAAGCGGGCGCCGTCCATGTGCAGCGGCAGATGATATTTTCGGGCAATCGCTGCGATCCTGTCGATTTCATCGAGGCGATAGACCGTGCCGGCTTCGGTTGCCTGCGTTATGGTGATCGCCATCGGCTGTCCACCATGGACGAAGCCCGGCGGGAAGCGCTTGATTTCGGTTTCCAGTTTTGCGGGGTCGATCTTGCCGAGCAGGCCATCGACCGGCGCCAGCCGGCTGCCGTGCGAAAAAAATTGCGGAGCGCCGCATTCATCGACGTTCACATGCGCATCGCGGTGGCAGAAGACATGGCCCCCGGGACGGTTGGCGCTGGCAAGGGCCAGCGAATTGGCGGCCGTTCCGGTGGCGACGAAGAAGACGGCGACGTCGCGTTCGAATACTTCGGAAAGTTTCTTCTCCACCTTTTTATCGAGATCGCTGGTGCCATAGGCCGAAGCAAAGCCGCCGGCCGCCTTGACGAGGCTTGCGGCAATCACGGGATGGGCACCCGCCCAATTGTCGGAGGAGAAAATCATCAACGTGGTCCTGTGGTTTCCGCGGTGGAAAGCTCCGGCGGGATTGGTTGGCATCGACCATAAAGATGCTGCGGCGGCAATCAATCCGGAACCGCCCGATAGGGACAATGTCAGACCAGTTTGAAACCAAACCGAAGAAAATGACGGAATGGCGAAAGAAAATTACAAAAACAAGAAATTAACCGCAATGTTTGGCAAAATCTCCTCGAATATTTTACAGTGATGCCCTTGCGGTCGCGGGTGGTTTCTGGCATAGAGCCTATGAAATAGGACAGCAAGACTGTCCTATTTCGGTCTCAAGACCGGAAAGACGCTGGAAAGCCCGTCCAAAGCGGGTGCCGGCCGACGATTGTCAACCGCGCCGGGCGCTCAAAGTCCGTGCTGACGCAGCAATCGCGATGGTCGCGGACACTCTGTGCCTGATGCAGTGAATGCTTCATTTGCGACCGGATCAGGATCATGCAACGATAATGCCGGTGCCGGCCTGAACGGGGTTCCTGCCCGCGAAGGCCTGCCTGGACTGCGGAAATACCCGGTCGCTGCCGGGTTAACAGGAGGGAAGACGATGACGGACTTTACGCCATCCACCGAAACTGGGCTCAACATCGCGCGCCACACGGCGGCGGTTGAGAAAAACACCGCATTCCCGTCCGGCCTGCCGAAAAAACAGGGTCTTTACGACCCCCGCAATGAGCATGACGCCTGCGGCGTCGGCTTCGTCGCGCATATGAAGGGCGAGAAGTCGCACCAGATCGTCAAGGATGGCCTGTTCATCTTGGAAAACCTGACGCATCGCGGTGCCGTCGGTGCCGATCCCCTGATGGGCGACGGCGCGGGCATTCTCGTACAGATTCCCGACCGTTTCTTCCGCGAGGAGATGGCTCATCAGGGCGTGACCCTGCCGAAGGCCGGCGATTATGCCGTCGGCTATCTCTTCATGCCGCAGGAAGAGGCGCAGATCGCCCATTTCAAGCAGGTGATCGCCGATGTCGTGGCCGAGGAAGGCCAGACCCTGCTCGGCTTCCGCGAGGTGCCGGTCGACAACGCCTCGCTTTCCAAGGCGCCTGAAATCGCGGCGACGGAGCCGCATCACCTGCAGGTGTTCATCGGCGCCGGCCGCGATGCCGCGACCAACGCGGAGTTCGAGCGCCGCCTGTTCACCCTGCGCAAGGTGATCTCCAACCGCATCTATGACGCCTTCCAGGGTGCCGAAACCGGTTTCTATCCGGTGTCGCTGTCGTCGAAGACCATCGTCTACAAGGGCATGTTCCTAGCCTATCAGGTGGCAGACTATTTCAAGGATCTGGCCGACCCGCGCTTCGAATCGGCCGTCGCCCTCGTGCACCAGCGGTTCTCCACCAACACGTTCCCCTCGTGGAAGCTGGCGCATCCGTACCGCATGGTTGCCCACAACGGCGAGATCAACACGCTGCGCGCCAACGTCAACTGGATGGCGGCGCGGCAGGCTTCGGTGTCCTCGCCTTTGTTCGGCGACGATATCTCCAAGCTCTGGCCGATCTCGTATGAGGGCCAGTCGGATACGGCCTGTTTCGACAACGCACTGGAATTCCTCGCGCAGGGCGGCTATCCGCTGTCGCATGCCGTCATGATGCTGATCCCGGAAGCGTGGGCCGGCAACCAGCTCATGGCGCCGGCACGGAAAGCCTTCTACGAATATCATGCTGCCCTGATGGAGCCGTGGGATGGTCCGGCGGCCGTCTGCTTCACCGATGGCAAGCAGATCGGCGCAACGCTCGACCGCAACGGTCTGCGTCCGGCCCGTTATCTGGTGACCGACGACGACCGCGTCATCCTGGCGTCCGAAGCCGGCACCTTGCCGGTGAAGGAAGAAAGCATCGTCAAGAAGTGGCGCCTGCAGCCGGGCAAGATGCTGCTGATCGACATGGAGGAAGGTCGCATCATCTCCGATGAGGAGGTGAAGTCGAACCTTGCCAACGAGCATCCCTACCGTCAGTGGCTGGACAACACGCAGCTCATTCTGGAAGATCTGAAGCCTGTCGAGCCGCGCGCGCTGCGTCGCGACGTGTCGCTGCTCGATCGCCAGCAGGCGTTCGGCTACAGCCAGGAAGACACCAAGATCCTGATGTCGCCGATGGCAACGACGGGCCAGGAGGCAATCGGCTCGATGGGTACCGACACGCCGATCTCGGCAATGTCGGACAAGACGAAGCTGCTCTACACCTATTTCAAGCAGAACTTCGCGCAGGTCACCAACCCGCCGATCGATCCGATCCGCGAGGAACTGGTGATGAGCCTCGTTTCGTTCATCGGTCCGCGCCCGAACATTCTCGACCATGCGGGCATGTCGCATGCCAAGCGGCTGGAAGTGCGCCAGCCGATCCTGACCAATGGCGATCTGGAAAAGATCCGCTCGATCGGCCACACGGAAGAGCGGTTCGACACCAAGACGCTCGACTTCACCTATGACGTCGAGCGCGGCGCCGAAGGCATGCCGGAAATTCTCGACCGGCTCTGCGAGCGCGCGGAAGCGGCCGTCAAGGGCGGCTACAACATCATCGTGCTGTCCGACCGCCAGATCGGCCCGGATCGCATCGCGATCCCGGCGCTTCTCGCAACTGCGGCCGTGCACCATCACCTGATCCGCAAGGGCCTGCGCACCTCCGTCGGTCTTGTTGTCGAATCCGGCGAGCCGCGCGAAGTGCACCATTTCTGCCTGCTGGCGGGCTATGGCGCCGAGGCAATCAACCCCTATCTCGCCTTCGATACGCTCACCGACATGCACAAGCGCGGCGAGTTTCCGAAGGAAGTCGATGGCGGCGAAGTCGTCTATCGCTACATCAAGGCGGTCGGAAAGGGCATTCTCAAGGTCATGTCCAAGATGGGCATCTCGACCTATCAGTCCTATTGCGGTGGCCAGATCTTCGACGCCGTTGGCCTCTCGTCCGAGCTCGTCGACCGCTATTTCTTCGGTACGGCGACGCAGATCGAGGGCATCGGCCTTGGGGAGATCGCCACGGAAACCTTCAACCGTCACAAGGCGGCCTTCGGTTCCGACCCGATCCTTGCCAACACGCTCGACATCGGCGGCGAATATGCCTACCGCATGCGCGGCGAAGGCCATGCCTGGTCGCCGGATGCCGTTGCCTCGCTGCAGCACGCCGTTCGCGGCAATGCCGTCGACCGCTACCGCGAATTCGCCGGGATGGTGAACGGCGCTGCGCTCAGGATGAACACGATCCGCGGGCTGTTCTCGATCAGGCAAGCCGAGGCGCTCGGTCGCAAGCCGATCGCGATCGACGAGGTCGAGCCGGCCGTCAACATCGTCAAGCGTTTCTCGACCGGGGCCATGTCCTTCGGCTCGATCAGCCGCGAGGCGCATACGACGCTGGCGATCGCCATGAACAGCATCGGCGGCAAGTCCAACACCGGCGAGGGAGGCGAGGAAGCCGATCGCTACTTCCCGCTGTACGACGGTTCGCCGAACCCCGAGCGTTCCGCCATCAAGCAGGTGGCATCCGGCCGCTTCGGTGTGACGACCGAATATCTGGTCAATGCCGACATGCTGCAGATCAAGGTGGCGCAGGGCGCCAAGCCCGGCGAGGGCGGCCAGCTGCCCGGCCACAAGGTCGATGCGACCGTCGCCAAGACCCGGCATTCGACGCCCGGCGTCGGCCTGATCTCGCCCCCGCCGCACCATGACATCTACTCGATCGAGGATCTGGCGCAACTGATCTACGACCTGAAGAACGTCAACCCGGAAGCAGACGTTTCCGTGAAGCTCGTCTCCGAAGTCGGCGTCGGTACTGTTGCGGCCGGCGTTGCGAAGGCGCGCGCCGATCACATCACCATCTCCGGATATGACGGCGGGACTGGCGCGTCGCCGCTGACCTCGCTGAAGCATGCCGGCTCTCCGTGGGAAATCGGCCTTGCGGAAACCCATCAGACGCTGGTGCTGAACGGCCTTCGCTCGCGCATCGCCCTGCAGGTCGATGGCGGACTGAAGACCGGCCGCGACGTCATCATCGGCGCGCTGCTTGGGGCCGACGAATTCGGCTTCTCGACGGCGCCGCTGATTGCCGCCGGCTGCATCATGATGCGCAAGTGCCACCTCAACACCTGTCCGGTGGGGGTCGCGACACAGGACCCGGTCCTGCGCAAGCGCTTCAAGGGTGCGCCGGAACATGTGGTCAACTACTTCTTCTTCGTGGCGGAAGAAGTGCGCGAAATCCTGGCATCGCTCGGCTTTGCCAAGTTCGACGACATCATCGGCCTGTCCGAACTGCTCGAGAAGGACGCGATGATTTCGCACTGGAAGGCCAACGGGCTCGACTTCTCCCGCATCTTCCACAAGGTCGATGCGCCGAAGAAAAAGACCTACTGGACCGAGAAGCAGAACCATCCGATCCACGACATCCTCGACCGCAAGCTGATTGCGGCCGCACAGCCGGCGTTGGAGTCGAAAATCCCGGTTTCGATCGAGGTCGACATCAAGAACGTCGACCGTTCAGCCGGTGCCATGCTGTCGGGCGAAGTCGCCAAGCGATACCGTCACAAGGGGCTGAAGGACGACACGATCTCCGTGAAGCTGCGCGGCACGGCCGGCCAGTCCTTCGGGGCGTTCCTCGCGCGCGGCATCACCTTCGAGCTGATCGGCGACGGCAACGACTATGTCGGCAAAGGCCTTTCGGGCGGCCGCATCGTCGTACGTCCGCCGGAAAACTCGAAGATCGTCGCGGCCAAATCGATCATCGTCGGCAACACGGTGCTCTACGGCGCCATCTCGGGCGAGTGCTACTTCAATGGCGTGGCCGGCGAACGCTTCGCGGTGCGTAACTCCGGTGCCATCGCGGTCGTCGAGGGCGTGGGTGACCACGGCTGCGAATACATGACCGGCGGTGTGGTCGTGGTTCTCGGCGAGACCGGCCGCAACTTCGCGGCCGGCATGTCGGGCGGCGTCGCCTATGTGCTGGACGAGAGCGAGGACTTCGCCAAGCGCTGCAACATGGCGATGGTCGAGCTCGAGCCGGTTCCGGAAGAGGACGACATGCTGGAGAAGCTGCATCATCACGGCGGCGATCTCATGCACAAGGGTAGGGTGGACATATCCGGCGACATGACGCGCCATGACGACGAGCGGCTCTACCAGCTGATCTCGAACCACCTGCATTTTACGGGGTCGCCGCGCGCCAAGGAAATCCTCGACCATTGGGTCGAGTTCCGGCCGAAATTCCGCAAGGTCATGCCGGTCGAATACCGGCGCGCGCTGGAGGAAATGGAGCGCATGCGGATGGGCATCGCGGCTGAGTGATTGAGAGGTGGACAAGTTTGTGAGATGACATTGTCATATCACAAAGGAGGTGGCGATGAACATGGAAGCCATCAAGGAGAAAGAGGTTAACATCTTTCGCAACGGGCGCAGCCGGGCGGTTCGCATCCCGGCGGAGTTCGAGATCGAGGGCGACAGCGTGCTCATGTCGCAAGATGAGAACGGTGTCATTCACATCCGGCCGAAGCAGAAGAAGATGACGTTGGTGGAGGTGCTGGACTGGCTGGCCGAGCAGGAACCGTTCGATGAAAGGATGCCGGAGATAGAGGATCCGCCGCCGGAACCCTTCGATCTGGGTCACAAGAGATGAAATATCTCCTGGACACGAATATCATCTCGGATGTCATCGACTTTCCGAGAGGGGCTGCGGCGGCCAGGGTCAGACAAGAAGCAATCGCCGGAAACGTCGTAACGAGCATCATAGCAGTTGCGGAACTCCGTTACGGTTACATGAAGATCGCTTCGCAGAGACTGAAAGAGGCATACGAAAGGTTCTTCGAAAGCATACCGATCGAGGGTTGGGAAACGCCGTTCGATCATGTGTATGCGGATATTCGGGACCAACTGGAAAAGAAGGGCCGGCCGATCGGTGCGATGGATATGTTGATCGCGGCCCATGCGATGGCGAAGGAGGCCATCGTTGTGACGGCGAATGTGAAGCACTTTTCACAGGTGCCGGGATTGAAGATTGAAAATTGGCTGCGGTGAGCGGCTATGACACATAGGAACGACAACGGTATGGGCAAGGTTACAGGCTTCATGGAAATCGACCGGCAGCTGGCGAAGTATCAGCCGGCGTCTGACCGCATTCGGCATTTCCGCGAATTCACAATCCCGATGTCGGACCCGGAAGTGCAGAAACAGGCCGCGCGCTGCATGGACTGTGGTATCCCCTATTGCCACGGCCCGACCGGCTGCCCGGTGCACAATCAGATCCCGGATTGGAACGATCTCGTCTACAACGGCAACTGGGACGACGCGATCCGCAACCTGCACTCGACCAACAACTTCCCGGAGTTCACCGGCCGCATCTGCCCAGCACCCTGCGAGGAAGCCTGCACGCTGAACCTCGAGGATGCGCCGGTCGCGATCAAGACCGTCGAGCAGGCGATTGCCGACAAGGCCTATGAGATGGGCTACATCGTGCCGCAGCCGGCTGTGGTGAAGACCGGCAAGAAGGTTGCGATCATCGGTTCCGGCCCGGCCGGCATGGCGTCGGCACAGCAGCTAGCCCGCGCCGGTCACGAAGTTCATGTCTATGAACGTGAAACCAAGCCCGGTGGTCTGCTGCGCTACGGCATCCCGGACTTCAAGATGGAGAAGAACTTCATCGACCGCCGCGTCGACCAGATGCGCGGCGAAGGCGTGACTTTCCATTGCGGCGTCAATGTCGGCGTCGATCGCACCGTCGACAGCCTCACCGAGGAGCATGATGCCGTGCTTTATTGCGGCGGTTCGGAAACGCCGCGCAATGCCGGTATTCCGGGTGTCGATTTCGCCGGTGTGCATGATGCCATGCCCTATCTCGTCCAGCAGAACCGTCGCGTCGGCCGCGAGAACATCGACAGCGTCGGCTGGCCGTCCGATCCTATCCTTGCTGGCGGCAAGCATGTCGTCGTCGTCGGCGGCGGCGATACCGCATCCGACTGTGTTGGCACGGCTTTCCGTCAAGGTGCCGTCAAGGTGACCCAGCTCGACATCCGGCCGATGCCTCCGGAAAAGGAAGACAAGCTCGCCGTCTGGCCGTTCTGGGCAACGAAGATGCGGACCTCGTCCTCCCAGGCCGAAGGCGCCGTGCGCGAATTCCAGGTGGCAACGCTCGAATTCGTCGGCGAAGACGGCATGCTGACGGGCGTCAAATGCTGTCAGGTCGATGAGCGCCGCAAGCCGATCGCCGGCACGGAATTCGTCATCAAGGCCGATCTCGCCTTCATCGCCATCGGCTTCAGCGGCCCGTTCACCGACAGCGTGCTGAAGGATCTCGGCGACAAGCTGACGATCAACACCGACCGCCGCGGCTCGACCAACGTCGTCGCCAATGACAAGGACTACCGCACGTCAGTCGAGAAGCTGTGGGTGGCCGGCGACGTGCGCCGTGGCCAGTCGCTGGTCGTCTGGGCGATCCGTGAAGGCCGTCAGGCTGCGCGGGCGATCGACGAGGCGCTGATGGGCTCGACGGTGCTGCCGCGGTAGGGCGACGGCCGAAAACCGATCGAGGGGCAATCCCGATCAACCGCTCTGCGGCACGTAGGCGCCGCAGAGCGCCGCCATTGCGTGGAACTCCGGAATTTCCTGGCAATGATCAGGCAAAGCCGAGGAACAGGGCCAGTGATCGGTTGACGGAAATCATGGTTTCGTCGTCGACATGGCCGAATGGCTCTCCGAGCCTGTCGCGTCTGATTGTCATCGCCTTGTCGATCATGATCTGCGACGGTTTGCTGAGGCTGTTTTCCGGTGTTGGATGTACCATCAACCGGATCAAGGGAGCATCGGCCAGTGTACTGGAAAGCAGCAGCACCGTGACCGTGGCTGTGCTATCGAACTGATCCGACTGAATGACGAGGGCAGGACGCGGTTTACCGAAATCGCCAGGCATGGCGACCGTCACGAGATCACCGCGCCTCATTCGCTATCGCTGTCGAGATCGGCAATGGCCGCGTCCATGAAGTGCTGCAAATCCCGATCGGCTGCATCGGCCTTTGCTACCAGCAACGCCTGGCGGCGGCATTCCTCGGCAAATCCTGGACGTCGCGTGTCTGGGACCCAAATTTGCAAAGGGCGCAGCCCTGCGGCGCGCAGATTCTCCCGGCGCTTTTGAACCCGCTGGTTTACAGGTGTCGGCACGGATCATGCTCCTTCAACTTCTGTTACATGTAACGAAAAAAGTCGCATTCGTCAAGTAAACCACGCTTTAGCTCTGCGGGCGTGCTCACGCGCCGGTCGCTAAGGTCAGTTCCTAATCACCGGATTGCTGATCACCGTTTCCGGCTTTGCCAGCCGGAAGTCGTCCACGCGGCCCGCGGGGGCTTCGGCGATTTCGCCTTTTTCGACGAGGCGGTCGCGCGGGCTTTTGCCGTTGCTGGTGAGCGTCGCCGTCCCGCCGAGAAGGCTCGAGCCGCCGTCGAGATTGGGGTCGTCGAGGCTGATCGGCTGGGTCTGGACGATGTCTTCGTTGGCGGTGGGAGCCGCCACGACGAGATCCTTCAGGCCGTCGGCACCCGGAACGTCCTGCGTCGAGACGGCCGCATCACCGAGCAGCTTGCGGATATCCTTCTCGACATAGAAGGCAAGCTTGCGTTTGCCGGCCTTGGTCAGGTTGACCCCGTCCGAGCCGCGCAGGCGGACCTGCTGGCCGTTGATATCAGAGCCGGTCATGACGAATTTGCCGCCCTCGTCGACAAAACCGTCCCATATGTCGATGAAGGTGCCGCCGACTTTTTCCGTTTCCGCGCGGAAGATGCCGTTGAGGGTGACCATATCGGCGGTCATTGCGGTGGACTGGAAGGGAGGCATGCCGACCCAGAGCAGGGGGATATTCTCGCTACGGGCGAGCGCCGCGAAGGCGCCGGTGCGCCGCGTATATTCGGAAAGCCAGCGGTCGGTGCGGAATTTTTCCTTTTCCCCGTCGATCGACATCTGCTGGCGTTCGTTGGCACCGAGGCTGACGATGACGATCGACGGTTTCACCTCGGCAACATAAACCGGCAGGTTTTCCGGCCAGTTGAAATAATCCTCGCGCACCAGGCCGGAGGAGCCGTTCGCGCGGGTTTCGATGACGATGCCGGGTGTCGTCTCGAAGGCAACTTTCAGCCCGTCACCGAGACTGCCGGCCATGAAATCGCCGACGACCAGCACCTTTCTGGCGTTTTCCAGTTTTTCGACCACGACGGGGGCGGGCTCGGCTGGAGCGGGCTTGGCCTTTTGCTTTACTTTTTTCGGCTTCTGGCGCTGTTGCGGCTGTCTCTGCCGGGGCTCGTAGATCGGAACGTCTTCATAGACGGGCGGTGGCCGCCGCCGGCCGAACCCGAACAGCATGTCGATGATCGACCGGCGCTCCTGGGCCCCGGCCTGCCGCGGAGGCTCGATCAGGAATGCCGTCAGGCCGACCGCGATGACGATCAGGCCATTGAGCAACCAATTCATGCCACGTCTGAATGCCGTCTTCGTGCTCATGAAACTATTCCGGGCGTCTTTCGCGCTAAAACTATTGCGCATCCGCGGGGATGCGCAATAGCTGCCTTTGCAAGGTGTCTGCCGATACTGGCGCCTGAATGCGCCGCAATTGCGGGTTAGTTCCGCAGAGCCTTCAACAGATGCTGCGTCGGTTCGCCGTCCGGTGCGAGGCCGTTGCGGCTCTGGAAGGCCTGGATGGCGGCCTTGGAGCCGGAGCCGAAATTGCCGTCGACTTCGCCGTCATAATAGCCGAGTTCCTTCAGGCGCGACTGTAGTTCGAACTTCTGCTTGATGTCCAGCGAGCCGTCCGGACGGCTCCAGGCCTGTTGCATGCCGCCGTAACCGGCGATTTCATCGGCAAGCAGGCCGACGCCGAGCGCGTAGGAATCGGACGCATTGTAGCGCTTGATGACGAAGAAGTTCTTTGTCATCAGGAAGCCGGGACTGCCGGCACCGCCGGGCATTTTCAGCTCGGCGCGCTGGTCCGCGTTGCGGAAGCCCTTGCCGTTCGGGCGGGTGAAGCCGAGGGCTGCCCATTGCGCCAGCGTCTTCGTCTGGCCGGAATATTGGCCACCGTTCTGCGGCGGCGCGACTTCATAGCCCCAGGTCTGGCCCGGCTGCCAGCCGTTCTTCTTCAACAGATTGGCGGCCGTCGCCAGAGCATCCGGCACGGAGTTCCAGATGTCCTTGCGGCCGTTGCCATCGGCGTCGATGGCGTAGAGCAGATAGCTGGTCGGAATGAACTGCGTGTGGCCCATGGCGCCTGCCCAGGAGCCATTCAGTTCACGCGGACCGATATCACCGTTCTGCAGGATTTTGAGAGCGGCAATCAGCTGGGTCTTGGCATATTTGCCCCGTTTCGGGTCGGCATAGGCAAGGGTGGCCAAGGCGCGCGGAACATAGTGCAGCCGCTCGTCCTTCTCCAGGACCGCGCCATAATTGGATTCCATCGACCAGATCGCCAGAAGAATGGTCTTGTCGATGCCGAAGTGGCGCTCCAGCGCGGCCAGCGTTCGGCCATGCTTGACCGCCATCTCCTGTCCGATCTTGCGCGTATAGGGGTTCACGCGGCTGTCGATATATTCCCAGATCTTGTGCTTGAATTCGGGCTGATAGCGTGCTTTCTCAAGCACGTCCGGATCCGGCGTCTTTATACCTGCGAAAGCCTGGCGATAGGTGGCCTTGGTGATTCCGCTCTTTGCCGCCGTGGCATAGAAGCTGTTGATCCAGGTCTCGAAACCGGCATCGGCGGAGGCGGGCGACGAGGCGAACAGGGCTGTGGCTGTGATGAACGCGGCTGCGGCACGGCAAAGGAGGTTTTTTCGGGTCTTTGTCATCAGCTGTCGTTTCCGTTGGTCGGCGCTCCGCACAAGATCATGAGGTTGATCGGCGGTGCGCAAATTTACAGTCTTAGAGCCAGCTTCACGCACAGGTTACATGCATGTGGTTCCATTTTCGGGCCGTTCAGCCAAAAGGCAACCGCCAGAGTGGGAATCTTACGAAAATGAAGTCAACAAATTCTTTACCATGAATAGGCGGTATCGTCTTCCTTCGCAAAAAAATAGCAATTTGCCGCTTAATCCCTATTGATAACAATTTGCCCCGTTTAAAATCGCAATGTCGTGATTCTGGAGATGTCAATGACTGACAAGCGTAAGGTTCGTAAGGCTGTATTTCCCGTGGCCGGTCTTGGAACAAGATTTCTGCCCGCGACCAAAGCCGTTCCCAAGGAAATGCTGACGGTCGTCGACAAGCCCATCATCCAGTATGTCGTCGACGAGGCGCTCGAGGCAGGCATTGAACATTTCGTTTTTGTCACAGGCCGCAACAAGCATGTGATCGAGGACTATTTCGACATTCATTTCGAGCTTGAGCAGACGCTGCGCGAGCGCAGCAAGAAGGCCGAGATGACGCTTTTGGCCCAGCAGCTGCCGAAGGCGGGCTCGGTGAGCTTCACACGCCAGCAGGAGCCGCTGGGGCTCGGTCACGCCGTCTGGTGCGCCCGCGAGATCGTCGGCAACGAGCCCTTCGCGCTGCTTCTGCCCGACATGATCATGCGCGGCGAGCCGGGCTGCATGAAGGGGATGATCGATCTCTATTCCCAGAGCGGCGGCAACATCATCGCGGTGGAGGAGTGCGAACCGGAACAGGCGCACAAATACGGTATCGTCGGCGTCGGCGAGAAGGTCGGCGACGGCTTCCGCATCACCGACATGGTCGAAAAACCGGCCAAGGGCACGGCGCCATCCAACTTCTTCATCAATGGCCGCTACATCCTGCAGCCGGAAATCTTCTCTATCCTGGAAAACCAGGAGCGAGGCGCAGGCAATGAAATCCAGCTCACGGACGGCATGCTGAAGCTGCTCAAGTCCCAGGATTTCGCCGGCTATCTGTTCCGCGGCGAGACCTACGACTGTGGCGCCAAGGATGGCTTCATTCTTGCGAATGTTGCCTTTGCGCTCGAGCGCGCCGACATCCGCCCGGCTGTCGAAGCCCAGTTCAAGGCGCTCGTTGCGAAGCTGCAGTAGGCTCGCGCTTGAATGAGAAAAACCCCGCTTGCTGCAAAGCAGGCGGGTTTTCTCTAACGCCGCAGCGTCAGGCCGACGCCCACGCGCGCAACATTCGTCGAGGGGCCGGTATCCTGCGTGGTGCGCTCGTAGCCGACATCACCGGTAAGCGCGAGATAACGGTTCAGGTCCCAGGTGAGGCCGGCGCCCGCGAGCCAGACCCTCTGGTCCTGCGAAACGCTGCCGGACGGATAGTTGCGGAAAGTAAGGCTGTTCGACAGGCGGGCCACAAGGTTCGAGCGCAGCTCATGCGTTGCCCCGCTGCTCAGCGTATAGGCGAGTGCGCCGCTGTCGCCGGCCGTGGTCGAAGGTTCGATGCCGGTCGAAATGCCGTAGGTTATGTTGGTGCCGCGCTGGGGCGACCAGTTGAGCAGGCCGTCGATGGTGAAGCCGCTCAGATTATCGAGGCGATTGTCGTCGAAGCGGTAGGTCTCGTAGCCGAGCGCGATTTCGCCGTTGAGCTTCTCTCCGAGATCGACCTCGACGCCGGCCCGGCCGCCGTAGCTGTCATAGGAGCGATCGTAACCGGACGTATCTGTTCGCAGGTCGTAGATCGATTTTCCGGCGGACGCCTCGATGAACGGGACGAGCGCCGGCGAGAGCTCGTAACCCGCCCGCAGGGTGACCGCGCCCGCATTGCGGTTCCTGTCCTCCTGCGACAATGTGGAGCCGTCGCTGAGATCCACATCGCCATAGACGTAACGGTCGAAATCCACCTTGGCGGAGCCGCGCAGGATGCCGAAGTCATGCGCAATGCCGGCGCCGAGCGTATATTGGTTGACGCCCGACTGCGTGCTCGCGTCGCTGATCGCGTTCGGATCGGTCGCATCCTCACGCTCGAAATGATAGCCGGCCTTCAACGTTCCCGTGGTGTCGTTGCCGATGTCGAGGCGAAGGGCAGACTCGATGTCAGCGGTCGGTTCGGTTTCGCCGGAGCCGGAGACGTTGCGCTGCCAGGTGCCTTCGCCGGTCACGGACAGCTGGTGACGCGACCAGTCGGAAGTCAGCGTGCCTTTCAAGCCGGTTTCGAGATAGCTGCGGCTTTCCTTCGAACTGCCGGTCTTGGTGCTTTCGTAATTGAAGGTCTGGCCGAGGGTCGGTTTCAGGATGAAGCTGCCAAGCCGGACGCCGGGCGCGTCGTTGCGTTCGAGATCGAGCTGCGACCGCAGGCCATCGACGGTGTTTTCACGCAGATTGGTGCGGGCCATGTCCTCATCGATTATCGGATCGTTGAGCAGCGGCTCGCCTGCATCGGTGCTGATCGACCCGGTCGTGAGGGCATCCTGAGCGGTCGCGGTACCGGCGGGTGCAGCAGCGTTGGCACTCGTCGTGCCGGGTGTGGTCGTTGCAGGGTCATCGCTGGAAGCCGTTGTACCGGTACCGTCGGACGCTGGAACTAGAGCCTGGGCGGAAACGGCGCAGGGCGAAAGCAGCGCGCAACCGGCAACGAGCCAGGCAGCCGCGGCCGGGCGCGGGACGCCAGTCCTCTTCGTGCGTGGAAAGATTGGCGTCATCTGCCGAATGCCCGGAAATCCGTTTACCAGTGTTGAGCAACCGTAAACGGATGTGGTTAACCATTCCTTTCCGAAACGGCTTTCGCCTTTAATTTCAGGCGCTTTCCACGGTCAGCTGGCCGCCGCTGCTGCCGGTCACCTTGACGCGGGCGCCGGCGGGCAAGTCCGGCCCGCTGACGGTCCATGTCGTGTCGTCGAGCCGGATCCGGCCGCGGCCTTCGGTGATCGGCTTTTCAAGCACGGCGGTGCGGCCGATCAGACGGGCGCCGCGCTGATTGAGGAGCGGCTGGTCCGACGTCTCGCCGAAGTGGGCAAGCAGGCGGCGTCCGGCGAAAACCGCGACGACGGAAAGGACGGCGAAGAGCACCAGTTGTGCCTGCCACACCCAGAAGCTGGTTTCCCAGAGCAGCAGGGAGACGGCACCGGTCAGGATGGCGGCAATGCCGATCCAGACGAGGAACATCCCGGGCGCCACGATTTCTGCCGCAAGCAGCATGAGACCCAGCGCCCACCAGCCCCACGGACCCAGTTCAAGGATGATGCGCTCGATCATGGATCAGCTTTCCTGTTGGGGCGTTGCGAAGGGATTGCGGACGGGCGCCGTGCGTGGCGTCGCCTGCCGCACGGGGGCCGGCGAATTGCCGCCATCGCCGAACACGTCCCTGGCGATCGCGCCGATCCCGCCGAGCGAACCGATCAGCGACGAGGCTTCCATCGGCATCAGCACGATCTTCGAATTCGGGGCGCTGCCGATCGACGCCATGGCTTCGGTGTATTTCTGCGCGACGAAGTAGTTGATTGCCTGCACGTCGCCAGCGGCAATCGCCTCCGAGACCATTTTCGTCGCCTTGGCTTCGGCTTCGGCAAGGCGCTCGCGCGCTTCGGCGTTGCGGTAGGCTGCCTCGCGCTGGCCTTCCGCCTGCAGGATCGCCGACTGCTTGGCGCCCTCGGCGCGCAGGATCTGGGCGTTGCGGGCGCCCTCCGCTTCCAGGACCTGGGCGCGCTTCTCGCGCTCTGCCTTCATCTGCCGGGCCATGGCATCGACGAGGTCCTTGGGCGGCTGGATATCCTTGATCTCGACGCGGGTGACCTTGATGCCCCAGGGGCCGACGGCCTCGTCGACGACCCGCAACAGCTTGTCGTTGATCACGTCGCGGTTGGACAGGAGTTCGTCAAGGTCCATTGAGCCCATGACGGAGCGGATGTTGGTCATGGTGAGGTTGAGGATGGCGGTCTGCAGGTCGGAGACCTGATAGGCGGCCTCGGCGGCGTTCAGCACCTGGTAGAAGGCGACGGCATCGGCCGACACGCTCGCATTGTCGCGGGTGATGACCTCCTGCGTCGGCACGTCGAGCACCTGTTCCATCACGTTCATCCTGGCGCCGATGCCGTCGATGAAGGGAATGATGATGTTCAGGCCGGGCTCAAGGGTTTTCGTATATCGGCCAAAACGTTCGACAGTGTAGCGATAGCCTTGCGGGACTGTCTTGACCCCCTTGAATATGACGAGAATGGCGAGGACCACGAGTACAATAACGGCAATATCCAGTCCGGCCAGTGGCATTAGATGTTCTCCTGCTGGGTGCATCCTGTTGTTGAACGCACTCTAAGACAAGACGTGGCAGTTGGCTGGGTTATTTGCAAGGACTGGTGGAATTTCTCAGGCGATGTTCTGGTCTCCGTCCACCTCCCCCTTGAGGGGGGAGGTCGCGACGAAGTCGCGGGTGGGGGTGATCCGTTGGGTGTCGCGGGCGGTCACCCCACCCCGGACCTGCGGTCCGACCCTCCCCCTCAAGGGGAGGGTGGTCAGGCCCAGCCCTGCAGCTCCCGGCGCACGACATGCTCCAGCACTGTCATTCCACCCGCGCCGTCGTTGAGACAGGGAATATGGGTGAACTTCTCGCCGCCTGAATGGTGGAAGCTTTCGGCGGCCTGTTCGGCGATTTCCTCCAGCGTTTCGAGGCAGTCGGAGACGAAGCCGGGATTGATGATGGCGATGCGTTTGATGCCTTCCTGAGCCAGTTTCTCGACCGTCTTGTCGGTATAGGGCTGCAGCCATTCCTCGGGCCCGAAGCGGGACTGGAAGGTGACCTGCAGCTTTTCCTTCGGCCAGCCGAGCTTTTCGCGCAGCAGCCGGGCTGTCTTCTGACACTGACAGTAATAGGGGTCGCCCTTGTCGAAATAGGATTGCGGGATGCCATGGAAGGAAGCGAGCACCACCTCCGGCTCCCAGTCGAGTGTCGCAAGGTGGCCCGTGATCGAGTTCGCCAAAGCGTCGATATAGACGGGATCGTCGTGATAGGGCGGAACGGTGCGCAAAGCCGGCTGCCAGCGCATTTTCAGGAGTGCCTTGAAAGCCTCGTCATTGACGGTCGCGGTGGTCGCTGCCGCATATTGCGGATAGAGCGGGAAGACGAGGATTTTTTCGCAGCCGTCCTTCTGCAGTTCCTCCATCTTCGACCGGATCGACGGCTGGCCATAGCGCATCGCCCAATCGACGCGGACATCAGGCAGATCGGTGAAGGATTTGGCCATCCGTTCCGCCTGGTTGCGGGTATAGGTGCGCAGGTAGCTCTCGTTCAGATCGTTGTTCCAGATCGTCTCATAGGCCTTGCCGACCTTGGCGGGGCGGGTGTTGAGCACGATGCCGAAGAGGATCGGATACCAGAAGAACGGCGACCATTCGATGACGCGCCGATCCATCAGGAATTCCTTGAGGTAGCGCCGCATGGACACCTTGTCGGTGCCGTCCGGGGTGCCGAGGTTGACCAGCAAAACGCCCACTTTCCCGAATTTGACAGGCGGATGGTTCAGGGCGGTGGCGTCGGTCGCGGTCATGCGGATATCCTGCGGGTAAGGTGGGCGTGCCTCTTATACGGCAAGGCCGGCCCTGCGGTTTCATGCCGTTCTTAAAAAGAAAAACCGGCCCGGGAAAGCCCGGACCGGCGTTGGACTAGAGACATATTGTCTTACTTGGCGGGGATCTTTAGTTCCTTGCCGATTTCCAGTCTTTCCGGAACCGGATTGCCGTTGGCTGCGGCGATCGTTTTCCAGAGTTCGCCGTTGCCGTAGATGGCCTTGGCCAGGCCCCAGAGCGTATCGCCCTTGGCAATGACGTGCTTGGTCTCTACCGCCGCTGCGGTTTCTGCTGCCGGCTTGGTTTCCGTCTTGGTCTCGGCCGGCTTCGCGTCGGGGGTCACGGTCTTTGCGGCCGTGTCGGTGCTTGTCTGCGCCGAGGGCTGGGTCTCGGTCGCAGCGGCGATTTCGGTGATGCGGCCGTCGGTCATCGGCTTGTAGGGATTGTGCGCCGCGAGGTAGTCGGCGAGAACCGTCTCGAGGCCCGGACCGTAGTCATAGGCGTTTTCGGCCTTGGTCTTGAAGACACTATAACCGTCGCCGCCATTGCGCATGTAGTTGTTGGAGACGACATTGTAGGTCTTGGCCGGATCAAGCGGAACGAAGCCTTCGCCCTCCTTGACCTCGACGTTCGAAATGCGGCTGCCGACGGGCTTGGATTTGTCGAAGGAGAACTTCAGGCCGGCCACCTGCGGGAAGCGGCCGCCGCCTTCCTCGATCTGGCTCAGGCCGTTTTCAAGTGCTGCCGTGATGTCGGCACCCTTGATCTGGAACGTCGCAACCGTGTTCTGGAACGGCAGGACGGTGATCGCTTCGCCCATCGAGACGTCGCCGGCGTCGATCGAGGCTCTGAGACCGCCGCCATTGGTGATGGCGATGGTCACGCCCTGGCCCTTGACGCGGTCAAGCATGGCGTCGGTCACGAGGTCGCCCATCTGGCATTCGCGGGCGCGGCAGGTTTCGCGGCTTCCATCGATCGGCGCGTCGGTCTTGCCGATGATCTTGGTCCTCAACTCATCGATCGGCTTGGCCAGTTCCTTGATGCGGGCGAGGATCGTTTCGTCCGGCTTGATCTTGGAATCGATCAGGATCGGATCGCCCTTGGCCGACTTGACCACGCCACTGTCGTCGAAGGTGACGGCGAGATCACCGAGATACTTGCTGTAGGACCCGGCCTGAACGACCGGTACCTTGTAGCCGCCGGGATTGTCGACCATCGTCGGGTATGGGCCCTCGGCCTTCTCGTCGGTGTTGGACAACAGGCTGTGCGAGTGACCGCCGACGACCACGTCGACATCGGGGATTTTTGCGATCACGGCGAGATCGCGCGGATAGCCGACATGGGTGAGCGCGATGATCTTGTCGACGCCCTGCTTCTTCAACTCCTGGACCGCCGTCGTGATCGTATCGACGTCGATCCCGATCAGCACATTGTCGCCCGGCGAGGAGATTTCGGCCGTATCGTTGGCCACCGCGCCGACGATGCCGACCTTTTGGCCGCCGACATCAAGCACCAGCGAGGGCTTGATGCGATCGATGAGCTTCGACTTGTAGCCGGCCAGCACGTTGGAGGAGAGAACCGGGAAGGTGACCTTGTCGAGGAAGGTCGCCAGCCCGTCTTCGCCTTCATCGAACTCATGGTTGCCGACGGTCATGGCGTCGAACTTCATCAGGTTGAGGAATTCGGCTTCGGCCGCACCCTTGTAGGTTGTGAAGAACAGCGAGCCCTGGAAGTTGTCGCCGGCGTTCAGCAAGAGAACGTTTTTGCCGCTCAATTCCTGGCGCGTCTGGTCGATCGCCACCTTCAGACGGGCAGCGCCGCCGAAGCATTCGTTCTTTCCCTCTTCCTCTGCAGTGCAGGTGGAGTCGTACTTGTTGATCGATTCGATGCGGGAGTGGAAATCGTTGATGTGCAGGATGTTCAATTCATAATCGGCGAAGGCGGCACTGGTTGAAAGCGCAAGGATCGAGGCCGTCATCAGCCCGGTTCGCAAATGTCTGATCATGTATGTCTCCTGGTTTGGCGGGTTAGGCAGCGCAGCGGATTAGACCACAGTTGCGATTGTTCCGTGACAGCCATATCGGCCGTGATGGTTTCACCAGACGCCGCAGACATCAAGTCGCAAAATCAACTCTTTGCAACCATTTTGCGGCAAGGTTAAAAACCAGGGGTTTAAAACAAAAAGCCTCCACAGAGGGAGGCTTCAGACTGTAGCGAGCCAGCTCAGCTCCTGCGGATAAGCGTGAACTGCGCGCCGGAATCCGTGGTGCAGTTGAGCTGCGTCTGGCTGACCATGGCGCAGTTGACCTTGGACTGGGTGTTGCGGACCATCGAGGTCATGTTGATTTCGACCAGCTTGGGCGAGAGATTGACGTAGTTGCCGGAGGCCAGAACCTGATTGGTATCGGTGGTGCGTGTCGTGAAGGTTCCACCCGCGAAGGTCGAGACGATGCCGTTCGGATCGGCCCATGAGCCTTCGACGCCAGCCGGTGCCTGAGCGGGCGGCAGTTCGCGCACTTCGCGCGGGCCCATGCAGGAGGCCAGCGCTGCTGCTGCGGACAGAAGGGTCAGGATGGCGATCGGCTTCATATATATATATCTCCCGGATGCTGCGCGGAAAGCTGTCTTTCAGTTGAAAAAACCATGCCGTGATCAGGAGTTGAATGCAAGAGTGGGGCACGAGCACGGCGGGATTATTCGGCGGTCAACGAAAAACGCCCGGGGATCGTTCCCCGGGTGTTGAATTTTGAAGCTTAATCAGCCGGTTCAGCGAAACAGGATGTTCTTGAACTGCCAGGGATCCTTCGTGTCGAGTTCTTCCGGGAACAGGCCCGGACGGCCGTCGAGCGGGGTCCAGTCGGTGTAGTGGCCTTCAACCGGGCCGAGATAGGGCATCTGCACTTCGAGGCAGCGCTTGTAGTCGATCTCGTCGGCTTCGACGATGCCGGCTTGCGGGTTTTCCAGCGCCCAGACCATGCCGGCGAGCACGGCGGAGGTTACCTGCAGGCCGGTCGCGTTCTGGTAGGGGGCGATGCGGCGGGTTTCTTCCAGCGACAGGCGCGAACCGTACCAGTAGGCGTTCTTGTCGTGGCCGTAGAGCAGCACGCCGAGTTCGTCGATACCGTCCTCAAGCTCGTTCTCGTCGAGCACGTGATGGATCGGTTGGGCGTTGCCGCCGTTGCCGAACATTTCGTGCAGCGACAGCACGGCGTCGTTGGCCGGGTGGTAGGCATAGTGGCAGGTCGGACGGAAGGTCACGTCGCCGTCCTTGCCGCGAACGGTGAAGTAGTCGGCGATCGAGACGGATTCGTTGTGGGTGACGAGGAAGCCGTACTGCGGACCGGGCGTCGGGCACCAGGTGCGAACGCGGGTGTTCGCGCCCGGCTGTTCGAGATAGATGGCCGCTTGGCAGCCCTTCTTGTGCTTTTTGGCGTTCTTTGGCATCCAGTTTTCGTGGGTGCCCCAGCCGAGTTCGGCAGGCTGCAGGCCTTCGGAAATGAAGCCTTCGACCGACCAGGTGTTCCAGAAGACGTTGAGCGGCTTCGGCTTCTTGGTGAGCTGCGTGTCGCGCTCGGCGATGTGAATGCCCTTGACGCCGACCTTCTTCATCAGCTTGGCCCAGCCCTCGCGATCATGCTGATCCGGCTCATCAAACTTCACGTCGAGATCGTTGGCGAGATTGACCAGCGCCTGCTTGACGAACCAGGAAACCATGCCCGGATTGGCGCCGCAGGTGGAAACGGCGGTCGCGCCGCCCGGGGTCTTCGCCTTTTCCTTGCGCATGGTTTCGCGCAGCGCATAGTTGGTGCGGTCGGCGTTGCTCATGGTCTTGTCGAAATAGAAGCCGAGCCAGGGCTCGACGACCGTGTCGATGTAGAGAACGTCGAGCTTGCGGCAGAGCTTCATCAGGTCGACCGACCCAGTGTCGACGGAAAGATTGACGCAGAAACCCTGGCCGCCGCCTTCGGTCAGAAGCGGCTTCAGGAGCTCCTTGTAGTTGTCCTTGGTGACATGCGACTTGATATGCCTGACGCCGTGCTTTGCCATAATTTCGGTGTGGTCTGCGTCGTCGCGCGGGTCGATGACAACCATCCGGCTCTTGTCGAATTTGAAGTGGCGCTCGATCAGGGGCAGGGTGCCGCGGCCGATGGAGCCGAAGCCGATCATCACGATCGGCCCGGTGATTTCGCCGTAAACCGGGTGGGTTGTTTCTGTCATTTTGCTTTCTCTCCTGGACGGGTTCTTTTGACTGTTTAACGGGCGGATTTCGCACTGTCATGCCTCGAATGGCCCTAGAGCATAGATTTCTGTCACAATAAAGGGCCGGAAAGCGCGCGCGGGCGAGATCTCGAAGCGGCCAGCATGAGTTGCGGGTTGGCCGCGCGACGCCGATCGCAGCTATTGCGCAATTTCAGGGACCTCATGTGATTGAAGGAGAATAAAGAGCGCCAATTCAACGCGCTACGCGTTTGGCGCCTTCTGGTGGCACAGGATGCTGCAGGCGCTGCTGCACATTCACGTTTTCACGCCCGGGCCAACCGGGACCGCTTCCCAGTTCTGGCCGGCAAAGACCACGCAGCTACGACCGCTGACGTTGGTCACCAGCATGGTCCAGCTGCCGCTCTCGGAGGCGTAGACCTCAAGAATGGCGGTCTCGTTGATAAGGCCGACGGCAAGCAGCGTCTCGGAATAGTGCGAGCCGAGGAATTCCACAATCTTGGAATGTTCGGCGCAATTGAGCACCGGCTGTGCCGCTGCCGGATGCGCTATCACCGCAAGCGCCATAAGAGCGGCCCCGGTGAGGATGCGGATCAGATTGCGTGCCATGACGCACCTCCTTTCGCCGGTAATCTGGCGGAAAAGGAGATTGGTTTGACCTGTCCTGCCGGGCCGGCAATTCTATGGTCGGAACCTAACGCGACACGCGTAGATGGTGCCGCCACGCATGCATTATGGCAGAAATTTCATTATTTTTCAAAATATTATTGGGGACCGCCAGGCGGTCGACATCGGACGTTCCGCGTGCGCGGCAATCGTATGTGGCGATCAACGACCGCTACCGCGGTTTTGCGACTTGATCCGGATGGGCGCGCGCAAATGCCGGAAGACGCTCGCATTCCTCCGCGATCGCTGCGGCACGCGGGCAGGCGGAAAGATCGACGGCCCACCGGCGGGCATTGTAGATTTGCGGCACGAGGCAGAGATCGGCCATCGTTGGTTGGTCGCCGTGGCAGAATTCGCCGGTTTCGGAGTTGTTCAGCAACCGCTCGAAGGCACCCAGACCCTCGCCGATGAATTTGCGCATCCATGCCGATCGCGCCGTATCCGGGTCTTGCGATTGCTGCATGATATGGAAAACGACGCCGAGATTGCAGATCGGATGGATATCCATGGCAATCGCATAGGACAGCGCCCTGACGCGCTGGCGTCCAGGAGGGGCTGTGGGGAGCAGGCTGGAGCCGGGCCGCGTCTCTGAAAGATATTCAATGATCGCCAGTGACTGGGTGAGCATTTGCCCATCGATCGAAAGCGCGGGAACCAGGCCTTGAGGATTGCGTGCGAGGTGCTCTGCCTGCTTGTGTTCTCCGGCCAAAAGATCGACAGATACGGACCTGTAGGGGATCGCCAGCAGGTTGAGCGCGATCCGCACCCGGTAGCTGGCCGACGAGCGCCAGTAGTCGAACAGTATCGTATCGCTCATGACGATGCCCTCAGCGCTTTTGGTCCTTCGTGACGGTCTGTTCGATTGCCCCGAAAATCGAATGTCCGGCCGTGTCCTTCATCTCGATGCGGACGCTATCGCCGAACCGCATGAACGGCGTGACGGCAGTGCCGGTCTCAATGGTTTCGATCATCCGGATTTCGGCGATGCAGGAATAGCCGACACCACCTTCCGAGACCGGCTTGCCCGGCCCGCCGTCCAGTTTGTTGGATACGGTGCCCGACCCGATGATGGCGCCGGCTGAGAGCGGCCGGGTCTTGGCTGCATGGGCGATGAGCTGGCCGAAATCGAAGGTCATGTCGATGCCGGCATTGGCGCGGCCGAAGGGCTTGCCGTTGAGATCAACAAGAAGCGGCAGGTGCAGCTTGACGCCGTCCCAGGCGCCGCCAAGTTCATCCGGTGTAACGGCAACCGGCGAGAAGGCCGAGGAGGGTTTCGACTGGAAAAAGCCGAACCCCTTTATGAGTTCCGCCGGAATCAGTCCGCGCAGGGAGACGTCGTTGACGAGCATGACGAGGCGGATGGCGGCGCGGGCTTCGTCGATCGTCGCCCCCATCGGCACATCGTCGACGATCACGGCGATCTCTGCCTCCATGTCGATGCCGTAGGATTCGTCGGTCATGACAATCGGGTCGCGGGGGCCAAGGAACGAGTCCGAGCCGCCCTGATACATCAATGGATCGGTCCAGAACGTCGCCGGCATCTCGGCGTTGCGGGCCTTGCGGACCAGCTCGACGTGATTGACATAGGCCGAACCGTCCGCCCATTGATAGGCACGCGGCAGCGGCGAGGCGGTGTCGTGCTCATGAAACCGCGTGGATGGCTGCGCGCCGGTCTCCAGCCCTTCTGCGACCGCGGCCAGGCGCGGCGCCACATACTCCCAGTCGTCCAATGCCGCCTGCAGCGTGCGGGCGATGTGGCCGACCTCGGAGCAGCGGGTCAGGTCGCGGGAGACGACGACCAGCCGGCCGTCCCGGGTGCTATCCTTGAGGGTTGCAAGTTTCATGGTTTTGAATTCCGTTTTTGAATGATCGGTTCTGCTCGTCCGCTACCCAGAAGGGGCGTCACTTGATGCCGGGCGTGCCGTCGAACCTGCGCTCCAGCCCGTCCCAGCATTCGAGATAGTCGTCCTGCCGTGTTTCGAGCTCGGCTGCGTAGCGCGTCAGCTGCTGCGGGTAGCGGGTCTCGAACATGAAGGCCATGGTGTGGTCGAGTTTGACCGGCTTGAGTTCGACATTGGACGCCTTTTCGAAGCCCATCGAATCCGGGCCATGTGGCAGCATCATATTGTGCAGGCTGATGCCGCCAGGCACGAAGCCCTCTTCCTTGGCGTCGTATTGTCCGTGGATCAGGCCCATGAACTCGCTCATGATGTTGCGGTGGTACCAGGGCGGGCGGAAGGTGTGTTCGGCCACCAGCCAGCGCGGCGGGAAGATGACGAAATCGACGTTGGCGGTTCCCGATTCCTCTGTCGGCGCCGTCAGCACCGTGAAGATCGACGGGTCCGGATGGTCAAACAGGATAGCGCCGACTGGCGAGAAGGTCCTGAGGTCGTATTTGAACGGCGCGTAGTTGCCGTGCCAGGCCACCACATCGAGCGGTGAATGGCCGATCTCGGTGACGTAGAACTTGCCGCACCATTTCACATGCACGCGGCAGGGCGTTTCCTTGTCCTCGTAGGCGGCGACCGGCGTCTTGAAGTCGCGCGGGTTGGCGAGGCAATTGGCACCGATCGGGCCGCGATCCGGCAGCGTGAACTTGGCGCCGTAGTTTTCGCAGATATAGCCGCGCCATTCGGAACCGTCGCCGAGGCGCGTGACCTTGAACATCATGCCGCGCGGTATGAGGCAGATCTCGGCGGGCTCGACATCGATGACGCCCATTTCGGTAAAGACGCGGAGGGTGCCGAGCTGCGGCACGACCAGCAGCTCGCCATCGGCATTGAAGAAGTAGTCGTCGACCATGTCGTCGTTGAAGACATAGGCATGCGCCGCCATGCCGACCTGGGTCATGACATCGCCTGCTGCCGTCATCGTGCGGATGCCGGCGAGGAAGTTGAGTTTTTCAGATGGCGCCGGGATCGGGCTCCAGCGGAGCTGGCCGAGCGGCAGGGAATGATCGTCCAGGCACGGGGCCGATTTCCAGAGAGGGTAGCTGGCATTGGAGAAGCGGCGCGTGTGGCGCACGCTTGGGCGGATGCGATAGAGCCAGGAGCGCTCGTTGGTGCCGCGGGGGGCCGTGAAGGGGGAACCCGAGAGCTGCTCGGCATAAAGCCCGTAATTGCATTTCTGCGGACTGTTCTGGCCCTGCGGCAATGCTCCTGGAAGAGATTCCGTCTCGAAGTCGTTGCCGAAGCCCGGCATGTATTGCGGACTGTTCGCCACCGCGTCGACAGCGGTGTTTCGGGTTTTCTCCAGCATGGCTTGCACCTCCTCCACGGATATGGTTACAAATGTAACTGTCTATTTTGTAACTATCAAGGAAGCCATGGACGTCGACGAGTTCGATCTCGAGCAGTTTCTGCCGTTCCGTCTCAACCGCGCGGCCGAATTCATCGCCCTGCGCTTCGCCGCCGCCTACAAGGCCGAGTATGGCCTGACGCGGCCGGAGTGGCGGACACTGGCGGCACTGGGAAGCTCCGGGCGCATGACGGCGACCGAGGTCGGTGTTCATTCGACGATGCACAAGACCAAGGTCAGCCGCGCCGTCTTCGCATTGGAGGAGCGCCGGTGGCTGAAGCGCACCCAGGACGATGGCGACCGTCGCGCCGAACATCTGGAGCTGACGCCGGCAGGAGTCAGGGCCTACAAGGAATTGACCAGGCTTGCGAGCGATTATTCTTCGGAGCTGGCATCGTTGCTGGGACCGGATGGCCTTGAGGCGCTTTCATCCGGATTGGCCGCCGTTGAAAACGCCATGGCGAAACGGCGCCGTTGATGCTCGCCGCTTACGGCTTGCCACGCAGGCGAACCGGCAACCCCTGAAAGTCCTTCAACGTCGCCAGCACGATCGAGGTCTTTACATGCTGCACGCTGTCATGCGGCAGGAGCACGTCGTTGACGAAGTGCGATAGCCCGGCCAGGTCATAGGTCACGACCTTGAGGTGATAGTCCATTTCGCCGGTCAGCGCGTAGCATTCCAGCACCTCCGGCAGATCGGCGATCAGGGCGGCGAAACGCTTGGCATTGTCGCGGTTGTGGGTCGCAAGGGTGACGGCGATCACGACCATGAGATCGAGCCCCAGCCTGCCGCGATCGAGCACGGCGCGGTAGCCATGAATGAAGCCTTCCGCCTCCAGCCGCGCCCTGCGGCGCGAACATTGCGACGGCGAAAGGGCGATCAATTCCGACAGTTCGTTGTTGGTCAGGCGGCCGTCGCCCTGCAATTCGGCAAGGATCTTCAGGTCGTATCCATCCATTTGTTCCATTCGTGCATACTCCCGTCAATTTACGCACATATCGTGCATTGTTTTGGCTGTTACGCGCAAGAATGCAAGCACAATGCATGGGATTTGCGTCATCATGGGCATACAATGGAGTTCAGAGGAGAGAACCATGGGACCCTTCCCGCATGATGCACCCCCGTCCGGCATCACCACTGAAAACCCGGCCGGTACGGACGGTTTCGAGTTTGTCGAGTTCTCCCATCCCGAGCCGGAAAAGCTGAGAGAACTGTTTGCCCGCATGGGCTACAGCTGCGTTGCCAAGCACCGCACCAAGGATATCACCGTCTGGCGCCAGGGCGATATCAACTATCTGCTCAATGCCGAACCCGGCAGCCATGCCATGCGCTTCGTCGCCGATCACGGCCCCTGCGCGCCGTCCATGGCTTGGCGCGTCGTCGATGCCAAGCACGCTTTCGAGCACGCCGTGTCGAAGGGTGCTACGCCCCATGAAGGCAAGGACAAGGCGCTTGACGTTCCTGCCATCGTCGGCATCGGCGGGTCGCTGCTCTATTTCATCGAGACTTACGGCAAGAAGGGCTCGCCCTATGAGGCCGAGTTCGAATGGCTCGGCGAGCGCGATCCGAAGCCGGAAGGCGTCGGCTTCTATTATCTCGATCACCTGACCCACAATGTCTATCGCGGCAACATGGACAAGTGGTGGGATTTCTACCGCGAGCTCTTCGGTTTCAAGCAGATCCACTTCTTCAACATCGACGGCCGCATCACGGGTCTGACGAGTCGGGCGATCACCTCGCCCTGCGGCAAGATCCGCATTCCGCTGAACGAATCCAAGGACGATACCAGCCAGATCGAGGAATATTTGCGCAAGTACAAGGGCGAGGGCATCCAGCACATCGCCGTCGGAACGGAGGGCATCTACGATGCGACCGACAAACTCGCAGCAAACGGCCTGAAATTCATGCCGGGTCCGCCGGATACCTATTACGAACTCTCGCATGACCGCGTGCACGGGCACGACGAACCGATCGAGCGGATGAAGCAGCACGGCATCCTGATCGACGGCGAAGGTGTGGTCGATGGCGGCACGACCCGCATCCTTTTGCAGATCTTCTCGAAGACGGTGATCGGGCCGATTTTCTTCGAATTCATCCAGCGCAAGGGCGACGAAGGGTTCGGCGAGGGCAACTTCCGCGCTTTGTTCGAATCGATCGAGGCCGACCAGATCCGGCGCGGCGTGTTGCATCCCACGGCTGCCTGATAAGCGAAAAAGCTCTTTCGACGACCATGCCCCGCCGGTTTTTGCCGGTGGGGCTTCTTGCTTGACGCTTCCGGACTGGCTGCTTCGAAGCAGCGCCGAACCGTTATACGCGCAAAAATTGTTGTAAGCCTGTTGATTCCCTTTTTACGTTCGTTCTTTTCGGACACAATGTCACGGTTCACTATACTTGCCGGGTCTGCACTACTCGTCATATTTCGCGATGGTGCGGCGTTGCGTCCGCCCTACAATGAATGCCGCGATACGGAATCGGTGAGATGGATGATATAGCGGCCAGCCTGGCGTCATTGAGAGACGACACTGAAGTCCTCATCGCGCTCTACGATCACGACGATCGCCTGCGTTATGCCAACCGGGCCTTCCGCTCGACCTTCCATCTCGAAGACGACGAGACGCCACTCTGGCCGGATCTGATGCGGCGCAATCATGCTCTCGGCCGCGGCACCGTCATCAGCGTGCGCGACTTCGAGGCCTGGGTGGTCTCGGCCCAGTCGCGGCGCGGCAAGGTGCCGTTCAGGGCCTTCGAGACGGATGTGGTCGGCGGCCGCTGGCTGTGGATGACCGAGACCGTCGATCGAAACGGCTGGATGCTGTGTATTGCAAGCGACATCACCCATCTGCGCCCGGACGAGCGCGCGCTGCGGCAGGACCGTGACTTCGCCCTGAAAGCATCCCAGACCGACGAGCTGACCGGCATTTCGAACCGGCGTTATATGATGTCGAAGCTTGAGGAGCTGGTAAGGAGTGAGCCTGCCTCGGGCCCTGCCAGCGGTTGCATCTGTATTCTCGATATCGATTTTTTCAAGGGCATCAACGACCGGTACGGCCATCAGACGGGGGATGACATTCTTCTCGATTTCGCCCGGCGAGTGCATCCGCTCGTCCGGCGGCACGATTGCTTCGGACGCATCGGCGGCGAGGAATTCATGCTGATTTTTCCGCAGACAACATTGCCGGAAGGCCGGAAGATCGTTGACCGGGTGCTGGACAACATAAGAACCGCACGCCCCTTGGCGGCGGTGCCGCAGTTTTTTTACACCTGCTCTGCGGGCATTGCCGTCCTGGAGCGGGGCGATACCGCAAGGTCGATCTATTCGCGCGCCGATGCGGCGCTTTACGAGGCCAAGAATTCCGGCCGGGACAGGATCGCGGTCAGCCTACGTTGAGTTATTCCTTCAATGCCTCCAAACCGGGCGCGGTCATCGTTGCGGTGAAATCGGTCACACTATAGTCCGCAATTCCGTGGATGCTGAACGGATCTGATGCGACAGCCGCATCGATTTGCGAGCGGTCGCCACGCGCGAGGATGACGCCGCCGTTGCGCGGGTTCTTTCTTCCCGACGCGAGAAACAGTCCTGCTTCATAGCCAGCCTTCAGCCAGGCAACGTGCGCTTCCAAATGGCGATCGACCTCGGTGAGCTCGACCTTGTAGGTCAGTGACAGAATGAACATCCTAATCTTCCTCTATGAGTTTGGCCCTGATCAGGCCACGCAATGAGTTGCCCACATAGAGCGCGCCGCCTCGCAGGTCGCCAAGCATCAGGCGTTGCACGCGGGCGCGGCGGGCGCAGATCAATTCGGTCCGCAGCACGCCGGAAAGCAGCCCGCAGGAAATCGGCGGCGTTTTCAGGACGCCTGACCCGTCATCGAGGAAGAGCGAGGTAATCGTGCCCTCGCAGGGCTCGCCCTTCTCGTTGAGCAGCAACACTTCGTCGGCATCGGCGGTCGGATATTCGCTCCGCGCCGCCTCGTAGACGTCACGCCGGGTGGTCTTGTGGCGGAGGAGCTTGTCGGCGGAATCGAGGCGGGTCGAGGCGATCGCGACCCGCCAGATGGTGCCCTCGGGAAGAGGCGTGAAAGGCGCGGTGGTGACGACGATCTCGCCGGAGGGGCTCAGCGTCAGGCGGATGCGGAGGGGCGATGGCGACCGGTTTGCTGCCGTGTGTGCGGCATTACCCCCCTCTGCCCTGTCGGGCATCTCCCCCTCAAGGGGGGAGATCGCTGGTGGCGCGATCTCATTGCTCATCGACCCCTGGGCTTGTGGTAGCGAGGAATGATCTCCCCCCTCGTGGGGGAGATGTCCCGAAGGGACGGAGGGGGGTGAAGCTTCCGCAATCGCTTCTGCTAGACGTTGTTCCGCCTGTTCCGCCCCCGCAAACCCCAGCCGCCCGGCCGAGCGTTTCAATCGTGCCAGATGCAGTCGCAGCCGGACGATGCCGGTACTCGGTTCCCATCGCATCGTCTCGATCAGGGAAAAATCGGTCATCGTTCGATCCAGGCGTCGCCGACGGCGAAGCGGGCTTTCAGGAGGCATTCTTCATATTCCGCTTCGGCGGTCGAATCGAAGACGATGCCGCCGCCGACATTGAAGATGGCCTCGCCATTGGGAAAGAGAGACAAGGTGCGGATGGCCACATTGAAACGCATGGTGCCATCCGGCGCGATAAAGCCGATCGAGCCGCAATAGGCGTCGCGCGGGCCGGCCTCCAGATCATGCAGGATTTCCATCGCCCGCATTTTTGGCGCGCCGGTGACGGAGCCGCAGGGGAAAAGCGCCTCGAAGATTTGGGTGATGCCGGTGTCGGGCAGCAGTTTTGCCCGGACGTGGCTCACCATCTGGTGCACGGTCGGATAGGTCTCGACGTCGAACAGGCGCGGGACTTCCAGTGTGCCGACCTCGGTGATGCGGGAGATGTCGTTGCGCAGCAGATCGACGATCATCCGGTTCTCCGCCTGGGACTTCGGATCGGCCTGCATCTCGCGGATGATCTCTTCGTCCTCCACAGCCGTCGCGCCGCGGCGGGCGGTGCCCTTCATCGGATGCGTTTCGATCCAACGTTCCTTGCCGACCTTGAAGAAGAGTTCCGGCGAGCGTGACAGCAGGATCGGACCATCGAGCGAAACGAGCGCGCCGTATTTCACCGGCTGCCGCTCGATCAGCGACCAGAAGGCGGCGAGCGGATCGCCGTTCCAGCGGGCAGTGACCGGCATGGTGAGGTTCGCCTGGTAACAATCGCCCTGCCGCAAATGCTGGTGAAGGCGGTCGAAGCGCTGCCTGTAGGCGCCGAAGTTCCAGCTTGCGCGAGGCTCGGTGATGAACGGCTCGTTCTCGATACGGCGCCGGGGTTGCGAAAGGGAATGCGCTTCTGAAGGTCGGTCGAAGACACCGAAAGACATCAGCGGCGTGCGGCGGTTCTCCTCGGCGAAAGGGGCGAGCTTCTTTTCGAAGAGATGTCCCGCCTCGTAGCTCATGAAGCCGGCAAGCCACTTTCCGGCCCTGTGTGCGGCTTCCATGTCCGCCAGCCCGCGCCAGAACTCCGCTTTCGTCCGTGCCGTGATGACATGCGACGGCCCAGCGAAGACGGTCGTCCTGTCGTCGCTGTCGTCCCGGAAAAGGACATAGGGGCCGATGTCGGTCATGCTGCTCACGTCGATGTCCGCATGGATCCTGGGGGCAGGCCCGAGGATGACGGAAAATAGGGGTGTCCACTGAATGCCAGTATCAGTTTTTTCGCTAGCCAAGCCTCCGGATCGTCATCCTCGGGCCTGACCCGAGCATCCATACCGTGACCTGCGAAACTCGCTTCCATCCTGCACCCGCCAGAGAATTACGCCTGTCTATCAAGCGCCTCGAGTTCGCCGATCAGCCCCTCCAGCATCGACAGGCCCTGTGCCCAGAACGACGGATCGGTGGCATCGAGGCCGAAGGGAGCGAGCAGTTCCGAATGATGCTTGGTGCCGCCGGCTTTCAAGAGCTCGAAATACTTCTGCTGGAAGCCGGTTTCGGCCTTCTGGTAGACTGCATAGAGCGAGTTCACCAGGCAATCGCCGAAGGCATAGGCGTAGACGTAGAACGGTGAATGGATGAAGTGGGGGATATAGGCCCAGTAGGTCTCGTAGCCCTCGGAAATCCGGATCGCCGGCCCGAGGCTTTCCGTCTGAACTGAGAGCCAGAGCTCACCGATGTCGTCGGCGGTCAATTCGCCCTGTTTGCGGGCCGTGTGGACCTTGCGCTCGAATTCGTAGAAGGCGATCTGGCGCACGACCGTGTTGATCATGTCCTCGACCTTCTGGGCGAGCATCGCCTTGCGCTCGCGCTTGTCCTTGGTCTTGTCGAGAAGGGCGCGGAAGGTCAGCATTTCGCCAAAGACGGAGGCGGTTTCAGCGAGCGTCAACGGCGTCGAAGCCATCAGCGCGCCTTGAACGCCGGCGAGAACCTGATGCACGCCGTGCCCGAGTTCATGGGCAAGCGTCATCACGTCCCGCGGCTTGCCCATGTAGTTGACCAGCACATACGGATGCGCGGAGGGCACTGTCGGATGCGCGAAGGCGCCCGGCGCCTTGCCCGGGCGCACCGGCGCATCGATCCAGCCGCCATCGAAGAAACGCGCGGCGATCGCCGCCATCTCCGGCTCGAAATTGCCATAGGCGGAGAGAACGGTTTCCTTGGCATCAGCCCAGGGAATGAGCGAGGTTGGGGTTTCCGGCAGTGGCGCGTTGCGGTCCCAGAATTCCATCTGTTCCATGCCGAGCCACTTCGCCTTCATCGCATAATAGCGGTGGGACAGGCGCGGATAGGCGTCCTTCACGGCCGCGGCCAGGGCGTCGACCACGTCGCGCTCGACCCGGTTGGCCAGATGGCGGCTGTCGGCGATATCTTTGAAACCGCGCCAGCGATCGGAGATTTCCTTGTCCTTGGCGAGCGTATTGGTGATCAGCGTGAAGGTGCGGATGTTCGCCTTGAAGGTCTTGGTCAACGCCTCCGCTGCTTTTTTCCGGATGGCCGGGTCGGCCTCCTGCAGCATGCTGAGCGCCACTTCGAGCGGCCGGTCCTCGCCATCGATATTGAATGTCAGCGACGCCATGGTCTCGTCGAACAGGCGGTTGAAGGCGCTGGCGCCGGTCATGGATTTTTCGAGGAAGAGCTGCTCCAGCTTGTCGTCGAGCTGATAGGGTTTGTCCATGCGCAGATCGACGATCCACGGCTTGTAGTGTGCGGCCAGTGTATCGCTTTCGAGCGCAGCATCGATGATGGCATCGTCGATCCGGTTCATTTCCAGCGAGAAGAACAGGAGATGGCTCGCCATGTCCGTCAGTTTCGACTGAGCATCGCCGTAAAGCTTGCCGTTGGCCGGATTGGACGTGTCGGAGAAATAGGTGAGGCCGGCAAAGGAGCCGATCTTGCCCATCAGGTCTTCGAGCGCCTCATATTCGCGCACGGCCGCGCCGATGCCCTCGCCACCGGTCCGCGTTGCAGCATCCGCCAGCTTGCCCTTCCATTTTGCTTCGAAAGCCTTCGCTGCGGCCTCGGCCTTCTCCAGGTCGCCGAGATATTCCTGCGACGTTGCCGACGGGTAGAGGTCCTCCAGTTTCCAGGACGGCAGGTCGCCAAGCTGCGCTGCTTCCGCAGCACCAGAAGCGGTGGCATGGGCGATGAGCGAAGATGTCCGGAAAGACGGAAGATGGTGCATGAACGTTCACTCTTTTCAACGGGCGCCGGCCCGGATTTGGGTGGCGAAGCAGAGGGCGGATATGGGGCCATGACCTAACGTCGGCAATGGTTAAAATGCAAGCATTTCTCAAAAGAGGATTTTCAGGCCTTTGTGACACGAATGCTTCTCACGATGCGGCACATGAGGTGTCGTTTTGGTTCCATGTAGAGAGCAGGAGGCCTTCATGACATCCCAAATTCTCGTCATCGACGATGATCCGGTCCAGCGCCGGCTGCTGACGAACATGATCGAACGCCTCGGCCATATCGCCCATTTGGCCGAAAACGGCCGCAGCGGTCTTGAACTGCTGGAACGCAAGCGCGGCCTGATCAGTGTCATCCTGCTCGATCTGATGATGCCGGAAATGAATGGCCATGGGTTCCTCGAAGCGATCGCCGAGCGCGGCATCGATACGCCGGTTATCGTGCAGACGGGGCAGGGCGGCATCGAGACGGTCGTTCTCGCCATGCAGGCCGGCGCCTTCGATTTCGTCGTCAAGCCGGTTTCGCCCGAACGCCTCAACGTTGCGATCACCAACGCGCTGAAGATGGACCACCGCGAAAGCCGCGGCCGCGTGTCGAAGCGGTCGCGCAGCGGTGCCGTCGGTTTTGATGACGTGGTTTCGGCAAGCCCTGCCATGATCCGGGTACTCGATCTCGCGCGCCGGGCCGCGCAGTCGAATATTCCGATCGTGCTTGAAGGTGAATCCGGTGTCGGCAAGGAAATGGTCGCCCGCGCCATCCAGCACGCCAGCGAGCGCGCCAGCAAGCCGTTCGTCACCGTCAATTGCGGTGCCATCCCGCACAATCTGGTCGAAAGCATTTTGTTCGGCCATGAGAAGGGCGCCTTTACCGGCGCCACGGAAAAGCATTCCGGCAAGTTCGCCGATGCCGATGGCGGCACGCTGTTCCTTGACGAGATCGGTGACCTGCCGGTGGAGGTGCAGGTGAAACTGCTGCGCGCGGTTCAGCAGGGCGAGATCGAGACGATCGGCGCGCGCCATCCGCAGAAGGTCAATGTCAGGTTGATTTCCGCCACCAACAAGGACCTGATCAACGAAGTGCGCGAAGGCCGTTTCCGCGAAGACCTGTATTACCGGCTGAACGTCTTCCCCATCGCCATTCCGGCATTGCGCAAGCGCAAGGAAGACATTCCGGTTCTGGTGCGCACCTTTGTCGAGCGTTTTGCGCTGGAACAGCGGCTGGCAACGCCGCTGTCGGTTTCGAGCGGCGCCATGGCATTGCTCACTGCCTATGACTGGCCGGGCAACATCCGCCAGCTGGAGAACGCCATCTTCCGGGCGGTCGTGCTTGCCGAGGGAGCCGAACTGACGGTCAAGGATTTCCCGCAGATCGCCACCCAAATTCCCGGCTACGTCGTTGCCGAAAAATCGGGCTTCACCTGGGAAGAGACCGGGCCTTCCAGAATGCCGGTCGTCGATGCCGATTACCTGCCGTCGGTCTATCCGCATTTCACCGCCGCCGAGAAAGTGGAAGCGCGAAATGCCGGTGCGGATCAGCCGCCCGAAAATGCGATTGCAAGTGTCGATGATGGCGGGAATGTGCGCAAGCTGGCCGAAGTGGAAGAGGAACTGATTCGTTTTGCGCTCAAGTTCTACCGCGGGCAGATGAGCCAAGTGGCCCGAAAACTGGGAATCGGAAGGTCGACATTGTACCGTAAACTTAAGGATTATGGCATTAATCCGGACGATCCGTTCAGTGAAGCCGCATAAAACGAGGGATAACAAAGCGTAACGATCGCTCGTATTTGGCTGTTGTCGTTTAGACCTTGTTAGTGAACCATTCACTATATTATAAGGATAACCGATGACTGTGGCATAATTGCCATGCTGTCACCGCAATTGACAGTCATCTGAGCAGCCACGGGACGCATTGTCCGTCGGACGGGGATTGAGTTTGCAAAATTTGTTCGGATTCAAGAAGCCTAACGGCTCCGTGATAACCCGCTTTTGCGCTGCAGTGGCCCACAAGATGCCGCGTGTCCTCGCATCGCTCCTGATCGCAGCCTCAATGGTCACGCCCGGCATGGCTCCGCCGGTCGAAGCAGCCGGCCAGACCCGCACGCTCAAACTCTATTTCATCCACACCCAGGAAAAGGCGTCGATCACGTTCAAGCGCAATGGTCGCTATGATGCCAAGGGCCTGCAGCAGATCAATCGTTTCCTGCGCGACTGGCGCCGCAACGAGCCGACCAAGATGGACCCGCGGCTTCTCGATCTCGTCTGGGAAGTCTACCAGAAGAGCGGTTCGCGCGATTATATCCACGTGGTTTCCGCCTACCGTTCGCCGGCCACCAACGGCATGCTGCGGTCGCGTTCCAAGGGCGTCGCCAAGAAAAGCCAGCACATGCTCGGCAAGGCGATGGATTTCTATCTGCCCGACGTCAAGCTGAAGAACCTGCGCGAAATCGGCATGAAGTTCCAGGTCGGCGGTGTCGGCTACTACCCGACCTCGGGTTCGCCTTTCGTGCACATGGATGTCGGCGGCGTTCGCGCCTGGCCGCGCATGAGCCGCAACGAACTCGCTCGTCTCTTCCCCGACGGCAAGACCATGCATATGCCTGCCGACGGCAAGCCGCTGCCGGGGTATGAACTGGCCGTGGCCGATTACAAGCGCCGCGTCGGCGCCAGCGCCATTGAAGTGGCAGGCGGCGGTGCCAAGGGACCGGGCGACAGGGATACCAAGCGGAAGGGCAACCTGTTCGCCATGCTGTTTGGCGGCGGCGACGAAGACGAAGAGCCCAATGCAATTGCCAGCGGCGAACTGGAAGGCGCGGGCGAACAGCCGGCCGCCAAGGCCAAGGTCGCTGAAGTTGCTGTTGCCGAGGCCGAGCAGGCTCTTCCCGGCGTCGATGGCTCGCAACAGGCCCCGGAGAAGGAAGTGGCCGCTCCGGTGCCCGGCTCAAGACCGGCCTTCAAGGATGTACCGGCTGATGCCGGCGTCCAGACGGCGCTGGTCGCGCCGACCACGGAAACTGCGCAGGAGGCCTGGGCCGCGGCTCTGCCCGAACCGGCCGCAACCGAAGGCGAATACGCCGATCTGAACGGCTACAAGATTCCCGTGCCGCAGATGCTTGGCAAGCGCGGTTCGAACGGTGATGCCGGCAGCGACACGCTGATGGCCTCGACCGATCCGAATGCCGCGGTGCTGGGTGAGGATGTCGCAGCGCTTGGCTTTGTCCCTGTGCCGGCCATGCGCCCGGCAGACGAGGCCTCCCTGATGGCCGTGGCCGACGCCAATGTCGTCGTGCCGTCCTTTGCAGAACGGACCGAGCAGCAGCCGCAGGCCGTCGCCGAGGCGCAGCAGCCGGTTGAGGCCGTTGCCGAGGCGCAGACACGCGTGGCGCTCGCGCAGGCGACGCCGCAGGAGCGGCCTATCGAATTGGCCGCCTACGTGCCGCCGTCGGGTGCCGAAACACGCGCGGCGATCTTCGAGGATGCCTTCGATGCGAATGCAGAGGCGGCGCCCGCCAAGGGCAAACGTCCGAACAAGCAGGAGGCAGATGCGGCCACTCGTTCATCGGTCCGCACCGAACCGAAGCTGACCCAGCAGATCATTTCCAACTGGGCGCTGTCGAACGGCCGCATGGCAACCTTGTCCAAGCCGGTAAAGGCGCCACGCTTCGTCAGCAAGACGCTGCGGGCCTCGCCGACGACCGTCTATTCGGCCGGCTTCTCGAACGAAGCCGTTTCCGTAGACACGGCACGGTTCAGTGGGAGTGCGGTCAACTTCCTCGAAGTGAAGAAGTTCAGCACGAACTGATCTGATCCATCAAGGGTAAGTCATAAAAAACCCGCCGGAATGGCGGGTTTTTGTTGTTGCGGGGCCGCCGTTTATTCGGCCGGCGCGTCGATCATGCCGAGCGCTGCGAGGTAGGTGTCGAGGATGGCTTCCTGTTCCATGCGCTCGTCCTTGTCCTGCTTGCGGATGGCGATGACCTTTTTCAGGATCTTCGTATCGAAGCCAGTTCCCTTCGCCTCGCCATATACATCCTTGATGTCATCGGCGATGGTCTTCTTTTCTTCTTCCAGCCGCTCGATCCGCTCGATGAAAGAGCGAAGCTGATCGCGGGCGACGCCATGGGCATCCGACATGGTCTTCTCCTTGTTGGGGGGACTGAATTTGCGAGGCTGTGACCTGCCGCGAAGTCGCCTCAAGGTCAAGTGACATTGCGCAACGCCGCACCGATTTCGCGGCGGTCAGGGATCTTGGCGGGTTATTCCCCGGGCTTGTTCGCCTCGAAGGCAGTCTTCTGCTCGCTGGACGCTTCCTTCTGGTAAAGCGACCGCCATTCGTCATAAGGCATGCCGTAGACGATCTCGCGGGACTGGTCCTTGTCCATCGGTACGCCGGCTGCGTTGGCGGCATCGCGATACCAGTTGGACAGGCAGTTGCGGCAGAAACCGGCGAGGTTCATCAGGTCGATGTTCTGGACATCGCTGCGTTCGCGCAGGTGGGCCATGAGGCGGCGGAAGGCGGCTGCTTCGAATTCCAGCTGCTGTTGTGGTGTCAATTCGGTCATCGTCGTCTCTTTCAGCCGTTTTTAGAACGCATAAGGCCCGGTGCGGGAAGGATACCGCCTGATTTCGTGCAATTCAGGGCGTTCATTCAAGCTGGCGAAGATCGGCCCAAGCCGCTCCTCCCATTCCGCCACGCCGATGTCGCAGCCAATCAGGTCCTGCCGGACCTCGATCAGCGCGTGGGCGATGCCGGTTTCCATGCAATGCCGGAACATCGTATCGCCACACAGGGCGCCGTCATAGGGCTCGTTGTTGCCGACAAGAACATCGCCTGAAGCCTCCAGCGCCTCGATCAACGGATGGACTGCGCGCGGATCATTGTCCCAGAGGACGGCGGCATGCCAGGGGCGGGGCACGCCTTTCCAGGCGGGGGTGTAGGAATGAATGGAAATCACCAGCGGCGCCTTGCCGCCTGCCGAACCGACGGCAGCGATGCTTTCCGAGACAGCGCGATGATAGGGCCGGTGAAAGCGGTTGAGGCGGCTTTCCCATTCTTCCGATGAGATGGGATGATTGCCGGGAATGACGGCCCCGTCCGATATCTTCATGATCAGCGTCGGATCGTCCTCTCCCCGGTTCGGATCGATCAAAAGCCGCGAAAAGCGGCTGAGAACGGCGGGAACGCCAAGCCGGGCGGCGAGCCTGCGGACCAGCGCCTCGACGCCGATATCGTAGGCGATGTGCCGCTCGAAGGCGCTTTTGGGAAGGCCGAGCCTGCCATATTCCGGCGGCAGCCGGTTTGTGGCATGATCCGCCAGAAGGACCAGCCCGGCGGCGTTGTTCCCCTCAATGATCTCGAACGGTGATGTTTCCCGCATACAGTATCAACTCGATTCATGCTTGACGAAATTTGATGGCATGCTGCGGCGCTTATCGCAAGGCAAAGGGGAATTTGTGACATTTCAGTCAGCAAAAAGCCGAATATAATCGATTAGAGTCGCGTTGACTTTCCGGGCCTACCGTCGCAAGAAAGTGCCACGATAAATCACAATGGAGACCCATTGGAAACCGTGTCCAGATATCCTCTTTCCAGGCTGAACGTCCGGAACTGGTCCTTGAGTGCCGGTATTCTTTTCGTTCTGGCGGCGTTCTCGCCGGTTCTGATGGCGAGTGAAGCGCGGGCCGAGTTCCGCGTCTGCAACGGCACCCAGAATCTCGTGGGTGTGGCCATCGGCTACCGGGCCAAGGAAGGCTGGATCACCGAAGGCTGGTGGCAGGTTCCTGCGACCACATGCGCGACCCTGATCCAGGGCGAACTTCAATCACGATACTATTACCTCTACGCTGAGGACGCGGCCCGCGGCGGGCGCTGGACGGGCGACGTCAACATGTGCGTCGCCGAAAACGAGTTCAAGATCACCGGCGTGCAGGAATGCTTCGCGCGCGGGTTCCAGCGGATGGGGTTCAAGGAATACGACACGGGGCGTCAGGGGAGCTGGATGGTTCAGTTGTCCGATACTCCAGGGACCCAGGAAAGCCACAACTGATGAAGCGGAACAGAAAAGTCAAAATCCTCGCCACGCTTGGACCTGCGTCCAGCGAAGAAGAGATGATCCAGAAGCTGCACGAGGCGGGCGCTGATCTTTTCCGGATCAACATGAGCCATGCCAGCCACGACATGATGCGCACGCTGATCAAGCGTATCCGCGCTGTCGAGCAGCGCTGCGGCCGCCCGATCGGAATTCTCGCCGACCTCCAGGGTCCGAAGCTGCGCGTCGGCAAGTTCGCGGAAGGCAAGGTCGATCTCGTTCCGGGCCAGACCTTTACGCTCGACAACAAGGACGAGCCGGGCGACAACACGCGCGTCTTCCTGCCGCATCCGGAAATTCTCGAAGCCGTCCAGCCTGGACACCGGCTGCTGATCGACGACGGCAAGCTGCATTTGCGCGCCGATAAGACGGATGGCAAGAGCATCGTCTGTACGGTCATCGCCGGCACCAAGATTTCCGACCGCAAGGGGGTCAGCCTGCCTGACACGCTGCTCGGCGTCGGTGCACTGACCGAAAAGGACAGGGCCGATCTCGATGCCGTGCTTGAGACGGACGATGTCGACTGGGTTGCCCTGTCGTTCATCCAGCGGCCGGAAGATCTTTCCGAAGTCCGCAAGGTCTCGCGCGGCCGCGTCGGCCTGATGTCGAAGATCGAGAAGCCGCAAGCAATCGAGCGGATCGACGAGATCATCGAACTCTCCGACGCCCTGATGGTTGCTCGTGGCGACCTCGGCGTGGAAATGCCGCTGGAAGCGGTTCCTGGTCTGCAGAAGCAGCTGATCCGCGCTTGCCGCCGTGCCGGCAAGCCCGTCGTCGTCGCAACGCAGATGCTGGAATCGATGATCTCGGCGCCAGTCCCGACCCGCGCCGAAGTGTCGGACGTTGCCACCGCCGTCTTCGAAGGCGCCGATGCCGTCATGCTGTCGGCCGAATCCGCCTCCGGCGAGTATCCGGTCGAGGCCGTCTCGACCATGGCGTCGATCGCCAGCAAGGTCGAGCTTGATCCGCACTATCCGGGCATCATCTACGCGCAGCGCACGCCGCCGGAAGCGACCGGCGCGGACGCGATTTCGCTTGCCGCTCACCAGATCGCCGAGACGCTGAAGCTGTCGGCGATCGTCTGTTACACCTCGTCGGGCAATACGGGCCTGCGCACGGCCCGCGAGCGTCCGCAGGTTCCGGTGATCGCGCTTTCGCCGGTCATTCAGACCGCCCGCCGTCTTTCTGTCGTTTGGGGCCTGCACAGCGTCGTCACCAGTGACGCGACCGATCTTGACGACATGGTCAACCGCGCCTGCCGCATCGTCGTGACCGAAGGTTTTGGCAAGCCGGGCGACCGGGTGATCATCTCGGCCGGCGTGCCGCTCGGAACGCCGGGCGCCACCAATATGCTGCGCATCGCCTATATCGGCTCGGACGGCCTCAGCGGCGTTTGAATCCACTGCATAATTCCTTAAGTCGGAATCGATTTAAGGGAAAAATTATGCAGCAGATCAAAGTGTTACAGCGACCTTTGCGCGTCTGAAAAGACGCGCGGCGCTGTAACGGCATGTCTCTTGGGACGCCGCGTTTCCGGTCGGAAGCGCGGCGTTTTTCATTCAGTCTTGTCGCCGGCTATCCGCGCTTGCGCCTGAGCGGCCAGTTGCTTGAGGTTGCGCTTCTTGCCCGCCAATGTCTCGATCGCGGCGATTGCCAGATCCGTTACGGTATAGTCCGGCTTGTGCCCGAGATTGTGGATGCCCAGGAGCGTCGAGCCGGTGATGTCTTCGTGCAGTTGGCGGGAGTGGATTTCGGGAAGGACGACGCGATCGGCGTCGCCGGTGATGATCACGGCCGGCGCCCTGATTTCCTTGTAGCGCGGCGACACCCGTTTTACGTATTCCAGCAGATTGGCGACATCGACGGCATTGTTGCGGAAGGCGCGCGGTCGGAGCGCCAGATAGGCGGCCGTCTGCTCGACGTAATCATCCGGCCGCTGGTTGGGCTCGAAGACGGCCTTCGTCGCCTTGTCGATCAGGGCCATGCCGACGGGTGGCGCGACGAGGGTGGAAAACAGCCAACCGAACACCGGGACCTTGGCGGCGCCATAATACCATTCGATGCCGCCTGGCCAGGGGTGGGTGGCAGGCGAGAGAAACAGGAGACCGGCCACCATGTCCTTGTGGTTCAGCGAGAAGCTTGCGGCGATCGCGCCGCCGAAGGAATGGCTGACGATGATCGCCCTTTTGATGCCGCGCTTGCGCATCAAGGCGGCGATCGCATCGGCCTGGCCGTCCGGATAGGCGTTCTGCGGACCGCCGCGGTCGGAGAAGCCGAGTCCAGGGCGGTCGAGGAACAGCATGTCGGCGCGTCCCTCAAGCTTGCCTCTGAAGGCGGTCATCTGATCGCGCAGATTGGTACTGGCGCCATGGATGAAGACGAGTGTTGGCAAATCTGCGGATTTTGGACGTGGCACGTAGACGCTGTTCATCCGATAGCCGCCGACGTCGATCAGGTCTCCTTTGTTTGGATTGTTCTTCTCGAAAGCTGCTGCCTGATAGGAGCTGAAACCGAACCCCGTAACGAGCAGGGCGAGAAACACGGATGTGATGAACAGCATGGCTTTCCTGGAGGCGAAATACATCACTCACTCTCTCGCGCGGTTTGTGCGCATGCGCAACCGATCTGGCAATTCAATATCGTACGATACGAGAAAGAGCGACTGGCGGTTTCGCCGGACGCGCAGAGTGCAGAATTATGTGCGATTGCCGGCGAGCTTTTCTTCGAGGTCGCCAAGCTGCTCCTGCGCCTGACGATCGGCCGGATAGATCTCGAGAAACTGCTCCCACGCCCTCAGCGCCAGTTCGTCCTTGCCGGCCGAGGTGAGGATAGCCGCCATGCCGGCGAGCGCGCCGAAATGCCGGGGCTCGATCGCCAGCACCCGGTTGATGTCCGACATGGACTTCCGATAGTTGCCCATCCGGAAATGCAGCGTGGCGCGCTGGTTCCAGCCCTCGACATATTGCGGCGAAAGATAAATGACCTGATCGAAGATATCGAGCGCGGTCGCCTTGCGATCGGCTTCGAGCGCTTTTGTCGCCCATTGCATCAGGAGATTGACCGAGGCGCTGCCCGAATCCTGCCATTCGATGCGGATGCGATCGGAAATCTCGCGTGCCTTTTCGGGGTCGCGTTCGCGTTTCAGCTCGGAAAAGAGCGTGTCGAGCCGCTGCTTCGGCGTCGTCAGTTCCGATGTCGCCGAAGCCTGTGAGGTGTCCGCTGCGAGAAGAGAGGGTGCGCCAGTGATCGGCGCCGAAAGCGCGATCACGAGAATCGAAAAGGCAGACATAAGTTTAACCATGGCAGATAAGGTAGTCCGCCATGGCCGAAGATCAAAATCAAAATTTGAGGCATCATTTCGATGAACCGCCTGAGCCCCGGTTTCTCCACAGAGGAAGGCTCAGGCGCTTTCATTCCATTCGTGAACGGGACCGGAAACGCTGTTTCCGGTTCGCGGGATATGGATCAGCCCTGACGGGCCTTGAAGCGCGGGTTCAGCTTGTTGATGATGTAGATGCGGCCCTTGCGGCGCACCAGACGGTTTTCGCGATGGCGAGCCTTCAGCGACTTGAGCGAATTTTTGATCTTCATTTTTCTGATCCGCAGTTTTGGCGAATCCGAATTCGCCGGTCTTTAACAATCAAAAGCGCGCTTGCAGACCGTTCGGGCCGAGCGCGCTCTTAGGGTGGCAGGCAAATAACCCGGCATCGCAAAAGTGTCAACCACAGAGAGCCGGTTTTAACGCCGGCTTTCGGCTTTTCTGTGGGTTAAACCCTCAAATCAGCCAGGTGACATGGCCCATCTTGCGGCCCGGTCGGGCTTCGGACTTGCCATAGAGGTGGACGAGCGCATTGGGTTTGGCGAGCCATGCCGGTACGTCTTCGATGTCGTCACCGATCAGGTTCTGCATCACGCAATCGGAATGCCGGGCGCCGTCCGACAAGGCCAGGCCGGTGACCGCGCGGATATGCTGCTCGAACTGCGAGACTACGCAGGCGGCTTCCGTCCAATGGCCGGAATTGTGGACGCGGGGGGCGATCTCGTTGACGATCGGCGTCCCGTCCGCCAGCACGAAGAATTCCACGCCGATGACCCCGACATAACCAAGTGCTTCGAGGATGGTTGCTGCCGCGGCACGTGCCGCCGCCGTGGTTGTCTCACCGACGGAGGCTGGAACCGTGGAGGTATGAAGGATGCCGTTGCGGTGGATGTTCTCCGCCGGGTCGAAACAGGCGATCGCCCCATCGGTGCCGCGCGCGGCAATGATCGAAATCTCCCGTTCGAAGGCAATGAAGCTTTCGAGGATGAGCGGCACGTTGCCGAGCGCCATGTAGGCGCCTGCAGCATCGTCCGTCTTGTGGTGAAACAGGCGCTGGCCCTTGCCGTCATAACCGAGGCGGCGGGTCTTCAGGACGCCAATGCCGGAAAAATCGGCCAGCGCCTGTTCCAGCTGCTCCTGGTCGTCGATGGCATGGAACCGGGCGGTCTCGATGCCGCAGCCATTGAGGAACTGTTTTTCCGTTACCCGGTCCTGCGACACTTCCAGCGCCTTGGGCGGGGGGTAGACAGGCAGCGCGCGCGCGAGCCGTTCTGCTGCGGCGACCGGGACGTTCTCGAATTCATAGGTGATGAGGTCGCAGGCTTCCGCGAGTTTTGCGAGTGCCGCCTCGTCGTCGTAATTGGCGACGATCTGGCTGTTGGCGACCTGGGCGGCGGGACAGTCGGGCTGCGGCTCGAGGATGACGGTGCGAAAGTTGAGCCGGGCGGCCGCCATGGCGAGCATGCGGCCGAGTTGGCCGCCGCCGATGATGCCAATCGTTCTCATGCCTGATCCACGGGATATTCGGCAACCGCGGCGCTCTGCTGTTCGCGCCAGTCGTCGAGACGGTCGGCGAGATCGGGGTCGCTGAGCGCCAGGACGGCCGCAGCAAGAAGGGCTGCATTGACGGCGCCGGCACGACCGATCGCCAGCGTGCCGACAGGGATGCCGGCCGGCATCTGCACCATCGAAAGAAGGCTGTCCTGACCGGAGAGCGCCTTGGACTGAACGGGGACGCCGAACACCGGCAGCGGCGTCATCGCTGCCGTCATTCCGGGCAGATGAGCGGCGCCACCGGCACCTGCGATGATCACCTTGAAGCCTTCATCCCGGGCGCCCCGGGCAAAATTGATCAACCGGTCCACCGTGCGGTGTGCCGAAACGATCCGGGCATCATAGGCGATGTCGAGGGCGTCGAGCGTATCGGCGGCATTCTTCATCGTCTCCCAGTCGGACTGGCTTCCCATGATGATGGCGACGGGCGGAGGAGATGCTTTCGTCACGTTGTTCGTTCCGATTGTTACAAGGCCGAATTGCCGAATTCTAAAGCCGGAGCGTTCGCTCAAACTCGCTGCCGGTTCAGGCGATAATGTCGGGAATGATCTGGTCCTCGATCTTGGTGATCTTGTCCTTGATGATCAGCTTCTTCTTCTTCATCCGCTGGATGCGCAGGGCATCGCAGCCTGTCTGGATCATGGCATTGATCGCAACGTCGTAATCTTCATGTTCCTGCCTCAGCCGCGCTACGCTTAGTCTGAGTTCGGCCTGATCCTGATCTGGCATGCACTGTTCCCCGTCGGCGCCGCAGTATGGTCTGCTATCCGCATCAAATCGAGCGTCGCTCTAGCACAGAATTGTTGGTAACGGGAAGTTATCCTTCGCCACGATTTCGCCTTCGACAAATGAAAAATAGCATGGCACACTCACTCGGTTAACGTCGAACATCCGGCATTTGCCCGCCGGGTGCAAGCAAAAGGAAGGGACTGCCACATGACCATTGAGGCTCATCTTGCAACGCTTGAGAAAAAACACGGTGTTCTGGAGCAGGAGCTCCACACGGCTCTTCTGCAGCCGTCGGCCGAAGACCAGCACATCGCCGACATCAAGCGTCGGAAGCTGCGCTTGAAGGACGAAATCGAAAAGATTCGTTCCTCAACTCACTGATTAGGTTAAAGCAATCTCATTCATCGGGAGACTTTTGTTCCAACGCGAGAAACCAACCAAAAAGACGAAACCAATTTTGCAAATCCGGTTGCAGCGTTGTTGATAGACGGGGCGCGTTCAGCGCGGACATGACGTTCGCCACAGTACCGTGGTACCGAGTTTCCCGATGTCTGACCTTTCGAGGTCACGACAATCACGACCAGAACTGATCCAGCCACAGATTGACCCGGTCGAAGCCGGGCTTGTTGATCGCGTAAATCCGTTTCGTACCGCTGGCGGAGACGGAGACGAGGTTTGAGTCCAGCAGGGCCTTCAGATGCTGCGATACAGCCGGGCGGCTGATCGGCAGTCCCTCCGCCAGTTCGTTCACTGTCCGCGGCGCGCGCCGCAGTTCCTCCAGCAGATAGCGCCGGTTCGGATCCGAGATTGCATCAAAGGGATCAACGTTTGACATGCGCAAAAGCTAGGAGAATTCAAAGCTCCCGGCAAGCAAATTGTGCAATGCGGCAATGGAATCTTGCTTTGCGGTATGCAAGCGGGGCGTGTAGCCGTCTTTCGACTTGAACGTAAGCCGCCGCCAAGCCTGACACGCACGCCTTACGATCCCGCGGCAAGCACCACCAGGCCGTCATAGGCAAGTTTCAGGCCGGCGAGGAATGCCATCGTATACATAAACGGATAAAAGACCTGCGGCTGCATCCGCCGAACGACCCAGGCGCCGGCCATCGTTGCCAGCATAGCCAGCGGAAAAAGCGTCAGCGATGTCGTCAGATTGCTGAGATCCAGTTGTCCGAGAGCAAAATACGGGATGAGCTTGACGGCATTGAGGATTGCGAAAAAGCGCACCATGGTGCCGGTATATTCGCGCGGCTGGAGCTTCAGCGGCAGGGCGTAGATCTGGAAGGGCGGGCCGCCCGCATGGGCGACGAAACTGCCATAACCTGCGAAGGAACCGAGAAAGCTCGCCTGTAGCGGCCGATGCGGCTTGGCCGGAATGACGATGCCGCGCCGGGCGCGCCAGACGTTGTAGGCATAACGCAGCACGAAGAGGATGGTGATGACGCCGATGATCAGCCGCAGCGCATCGCGCGGCACATAGGCCGCGGTCGCCCAGCCGATGGCGATGCCGACAAGAGCGCCGGGCAGAAGGATCGTCAGCGTCTTCGTGTCGCCGTGCTGGCGCCACATCCACAGCGAGACGAGGTCCATGGCGATCAGGATCGGCAAAAGCAATGCGGCCGCCTGCACCGGAGAAACGGCGAGCGACAGGAGGGGCACACCCATCAGGGACAGCGCTTCGCCCATGCCGCCCTTGCTGAAACCGACAAGCAGAACTGCGGGAATGGCGACGGCATAGAACTGAAAATCGGGAAGCATGGGTATCGGTTGATCCTTTTGCCTGCAGGGTCTATCGCTTTTGCGGATCGAAATCGAGTAGGGGATGGCGCGCGACGCGCATTTCATCGGGAACAGAAACATTATGAGCAATACAGACAACCGCTGCCGCCTCGTCCTCGTCGCGCCTGACATCGCCGATGTCGAAAGCCGCGCGCAAATCCTCGGCGACGCGTTGCGCGGCGGCGATGTGGCTTCGGTCATCCTGCCGCAATACGGGCTGGACGAGCATGCCTTCCAGAAACACGCGGAGGCGCTTGTGCCGCTGATCCAGAAGGCGGGTGCGGCGGCGCTACTTGCCGGCGATACGCGGGTTGCCGGCCGCGCCAAGGCCGATGGCCTGCATGTGACCGGCAATGCGGCGGAGCTTGCCGAGGCGGTCGAGAAATTTTCACCCAAACTCATCGTCGGCGGCGGCAATGCCACCGACCGGCACCATGCGCTGGAAATGGGCGAGATCCGCCCGGACTATGTCTTCTTCGGCAAACTCGATGGTGACATCAAGCCGGAGGCGCATCCCAAGAATGTCGCGCTCGCCGAATGGTGGGCTTCGATGATCGAGATCCCCTGCATCGTCATGGGCGGCACGGATCCGGAATCGGCGCTGACCGTTGCCGAGAGCGGCGCCGAGTTCGTCGCGCTGCGGCTTGCCGTCTTCTGCGAGCCGGAACAGGCGCCGGCCGTCGTCGCGCAGGTCAATGCGCTTCTTGACGAAAAAGCGCCACGGTTTGAAGATTAAGACATTTCCATGTTGATCCGTCTCTCTTCATCGCGGCACCGCCTTCCGCTTTTCCTGATGTGCGCCTCGTTACTCGGCGTGCCGGTCTGCTTGCGCGCGGAGGATGCGTTGCCCGGCGTGAAGGCGGTGACGCCTGCCGTGGAGGGCGAAACCGGCGAGGGGGCCGTTGCCAAGCGTGGCCGGATCACGCCGTTCAATGGTGCTGCCTTGCCGGAAGGCGAAATACCGGCGCTGCAATCTGCGGAAGACGCCAAGAAGACGGATGCTGAAAAGCTAGAGCCGTCGAGCGGCGTCAATGTGCTGGACCGGATGGGCGCGGAACTGCCGGCCCTGCCGCAGGAAAAGGCGTTCGCCGGCAAGGCTGACGACGCCTATGGCGCGTTTCAGCGCGGCTACTATCTGACCGCGATGGAACTGGCCTTGCCGCGGGCGCAGCTCGGCGACGCGGCGGCGCAGACGCTGGTCGCGGAGATCTTCGCGCAAGGGCTCGGCGTTGCTCGCAATACCAAGGATGCAGCATTCTGGTATGGCCAGGCGGCCAATGCGGGCGATCCCGGCGCCATGTTCAAATACGCGCTTCTGCTGATGGAGGGGCGCGATGTTCCGCGCGACAAGAAGAAGTCGGAAGAGCTGATGAAAAAGGCTGCCGACCTTGGTAATCCTTCCGCCCAGTTCAACTACGGCCAGTTGCTGGTCGCCGACATGCCGGGCGAAAGGGGGCTGAAGGCGGCGCTGCCCTATTATGAGAAATCGGCCGAGCAGGGCATTGCCGACGCGCAATATGCGCTGTCGCAGATCTATTTGAACGTCGATGGCATCGATGAGAACAAGCGGGCAAAGGCGCGCGACTGGCTTTTGCGCGCTGCTCGCGCAGGCTTCGATACCGCGCAGCTCGACCTTGCCATCTGGCTGGTCGATGGCATCGGCGGCGACCGCAATCTCGATCAGGGCTTCAAGTGGATGCGGCGGGCGGCCGAGGGCGGCAATGTCGTGGCGCAGAACAAGCTGTCGCATCTCTATGTCAATGCGATTGGTACGCGTCCCGATCCGGTCGAGGCTGCCAAATGGTACGTGCTTTCGCGCAGGGCCGGATTGAAGGATCCCGCGCTGGAGGATTTCTATCTCGGGCTGACCGAAGAACAACAGAAGGCGGCGTTGAGCGCTGCCAACAAATACCGGTCGTCCTGAGCGAGTTTTCAGCGCAAGACTTGAACTTTCGGGGGTTTTGTGGTCTTGAAGCGCCGGATTGGCTGGCCGGTCGGCGCGGCCCGGACTTCTTTAGGACATGCTTCCCATGAAAATCAGCGGCAGCGAAATTCGCCCAGGCAGCGTCATTGAACACAATGGCGGCCTTTGGGCTGCGGTCAAGAGCGTCACTGTGAAGCCGGGCAAGGGCGGCGCCTTCAACCAGGTCGAGCTCAAGAACCTGATCGACGGCACGAAGCTCAATGAGCGCTTCCGTTCGTCCGAAACCGTTGAACTGGTCACCCTCGATCTCAAGGACTTCCAGTTCCTCTATGAAGAGGGCGATGCTCTGGTGTTCATGGACGTCGAGAGTTATGAACAGCTGGAACTGCAGAAGGACTTCGTTGGCGATCGCGCCACCTTCCTGCAGGACGGCATGATGGTTTCGGTCAAGCTGTACGACGAAAGGCCGATCGGCATCTCCCTGCCCGACCAAGTGGTCCTGACGATCGCGGAGGCCGATCCGGTGGTGAAGGGACAGACGGCCGCGTCTTCCTACAAGCCGGCGATCATGGAAAATGGCGTGCGCGTCATGGTCCCGCCGTTCGTCGAGGCTGGCGAGCGCATTCTGGTCGATACCAATGAAATCGCCTATCTCCGCCGCGCGGACTGATCCGCAGCGACAAGTTTAAATTTTCTCCGGCCGTTGCTGCGGCCGGTTTTCTGTTTCGAAGGAAAGCCAAAATGGCACGCTCAGCTCTTCTCAATGTCATGGTCCAGGCCGCTTTCAAGGCCGGCAAGTCGCTGGCACGTGATTTTGGCGAAGTACAGAACCTGCAGGTCTCGCTGAAGGGGCCGGGCGACTATGTCTCGCAGGCCGATCGCAAGGCGGAAAAGCTGATCCGCGAAGAGCTTCTGAAGGCACGTCCGACCTATGGCTTCCTCGGCGAGGAAAGCGAGGAGATCATCGGCACGGACGGCGCGCATCGCTGGATCGTCGACCCGCTGGATGGCACGACGAACTTCCTGCACGGCATCCCGCATTTCGCGATTTCGGTCGCGCTCGAACGCCAGGGCGAGATCGTTGCTGCCGTCGTCTTGAACCCGGCGACCGACGAGCTTTTCACGGCGGAGCGCGGTGGTGGCGCCTTCCTCAACGATCGCCGTCTGCGCGTCGCTGCCCGCAAGAACCTGTCGGACGCCGTCATCGGCACCGGCACGCCGCATCTGGGTGTTGCCAACCACGGCACCTATCTCGTCGAACTGCGCCATGTGATGGGCGAAGTTGCCGGTGTGCGCCGCATGGGCGCTGCCTCCCTCGATCTCGCCTATGTCGCCGCCGGCCGTTTTGACGGCTTCTGGGAACGCGGCCTGTTGCCTTGGGACGTTGCCGCCGGAATCCTGCTGATTCGCGAAGCGGGCGGTTGGGTGGCCGACATCGACGGCGGCAACAAGCCGATGGATGACGGCTCGATCGTTGCCGGTAACGAATATATCCGCAAGGCGCTGCACGAGGTGCTGCACCGCCCCGTGCCGGGAAAATAAGTCGGAAAGGGCCGAACGGGCGGCTGTTTCATCCTGTTGATGTTGCCCGTTGTTTCCCCTTCAATTTGGCACAAACTTCCTCTAGTCTCCGGCCCAGCATCGCCATGTTCGCATATGCGGGCAGGCTGTGGCACATGAAAACCGGAGAATAACCCCATGGCGAAATTGGAACTGTCGGGATGGGATACCGGCGGAGCACTGAACGAGGGTTATAATCCCAACAAGCTGACGAGCCCGATGGTTTTCTTCTGGACGATGGTGATCTTCCTCATCATCGTCGGGTTTGTTGCTGCCATCCTGTTTCGCCAGGCTCACGCCGCCTTTGCCAGCAATCCCGGGCTGAACGGTCTTATTCTCGGCGTTCTGCTGATCGGTATCCTTCTGGTCTTCAATCATGTGCTCAGGCTGCGGCCGGAGGTTCGCTGGTTCAATTCTTTCCGTGCCGCCGGAAGCGCGGAGAAGGTTGGCCGCGACCCGGTCCTCCTGGCGCCGATGCGCGCGCTCATCGGCCAGCGCCATTCAATGGCGATCTCGACGACGGCCTTGCGGTCCATTCTCGATTCGATCGCCACACGTCTCGACGAATCACGCGACACCTCGCGGTATCTGACCGGCCTTTTGGTCTTCCTCGGCCTGCTCGGCACCTTCTGGGGCCTGCTCGGCACGATCGGGTCGATCAACACGGTCATTCAATCGCTCGATGCCGGGACGGGAAGCACGCAGGATGTTCTTGCCGCGCTGAAGACCGGCCTGTCGGCGCCGCTGTCGGGCATGGGGACGGCCTTCTCGACGTCGCTTTTCGGCCTCTCCGGTTCGCTGATCCTCGGTTTTCTCGATTTGCAGGCTGGGCGGGCACAGAATCGTTTTTACACCGAGCTCGAAAACTGGCTGTCATCGGTGACGGATGTGAGCTCCGACGTCATGGTGACCCCCGGCAAGCCGGCCGTGGCACCTGTCGAAGAGCTTCGCCAACTCACCGAGCAACTCGCCCGTCTCAACCATGACGGGGGTATGAGCCAGCGCACGACCGCCGCCATGGCAAGCCTTGCCGAAGGCATCCAGGGGCTGGTGAAGAACATGCGCGGTGAGCAGCAGATGCTGCGCGACTGGATCGAGGCGCAACAGGATGAAGCAAAGTCGATGCGCAAGACGCTGGACAAGCTCTCGGCGCGTATCGGACAGACCGACAAGATTCCCGTTCATCCGGAAAGACCGCACAAGCTCGCACGCGTCGAAGACGCCGGGGGGGAATGACCGATGGCACTTGCGCGCAAGGGCCGGACACAGAGAACCGTCGATTACTGGCCGGGTTTCGTCGATGCGCTGTCGACACTGCTCCTGTCCATCATGTTCCTGCTCTCCGTTTTCGTATTGGCGCAATTCCTGCTCAGCCGCGAAATCAGCGGCAAGGAAGATGTGCTCAACCGGTTGAACAGCCAGATCAACGAGCTGACCCAGCTTTTGGCGCTTGAAAAGGGCGGCAAGCAAGATCTCGAGGATTCTCTTGCCAACCTGCAGGCATCCCTGGCGTCGTCGGAAGGCGAACGCTCGCGGCTGCAGGCGCTGCTCGACCAGGGCGCCGGCAGTTCGGATGCCGCCAACCGGCAGATCGGCGACCTCACCGGAAAGCTGGATGAGGAAAAACAGATCAGTGCCCGGGCGATGAGCCAGATCGATCTTCTGAACCAGCAGATCGCCGCGCTGCGCAGCCAGATCGCCGCTATCGAGGGAGCGTTGCAGGCATCCGAGGCCAAGGACGATGCGTCGCAGACGAAGATCGCCGATCTCGGACGCCGGCTGAACGTGGCGCTGGCGCAGCGCGTGCAGGAACTCAATCGCTACCGTTCCGACTTCTTCGGGCGGCTGCGCGAAATCCTGTCCGATCGCGAAAATATTCGTATTGTCGGCGACCGCTTCGTCTTTCAGTCGGAAGTGCTGTTTCCGTCTGGTGGCAATGAATTAAATCCGGCGGGGCAGGAAGAGATGGCCAAGCTTGCCACGGCCGTGCTCGATCTTGCCAAGGAAATTCCCTCTGAGATCAACTGGGTGCTGCGCGTCGACGGACACACGGACAATGTTCCGCTTTCGGGGACAGGGCGCTACGCCGACAACTGGGAGCTTTCCTCGGCCCGCGCGACATCCGTCGTCAAGTTCCTGATCTCCAGGGGCGTTCCGGCGGATCGGCTCGCCGCGGCTGGTTTCGGCGAATTCCAGCCCATTGCCGAGGGCGACAGTCCGGACGCGCGCTCGCAGAACCGCCGCATCGAATTGAAGCTGACCGAGAAATAACCGGCACCCGTTCCGGGTAGCTCAGCAATCCGCATTCACCAAAAGCTCTATTTCCGGCTGCGTTTCACCGTTGCCCTGACGTTTACGTGTGCGTAATGTCGGGCAGGGTGGAGTTACTGGAGGACGAGCATGGATTGTGATGTTCTGGTGATCGGGGCGGGGATTGCCGGCCTCGTCGCGGCGGTGGAGGCTGCCGACCGGGGTCTCAGGGTCATCGTGCTCGATCAAGAAGGCGAGCAGAATATGGGCGGTCAGGCTTTCTGGTCGCTCGGTGGCCTGCTGTTTATCGATAGCCCAGAGCAGAGGCGCATGCGCATCCGCGACAATCTTGAGCTGGCGCGGCAGGACTGGATGGGGTCGGCGCAGTTCGACCGGCCTGAAGATTATTGGCCGCGCCGCTGGGCTGAGGCCTATCTCGATTTCGCCGCCGGCGAAAAGCGCGCCTGGCTGCATAGCCAGGGCATGCGGTGGTTTCCCGTCGTCGGCTGGGCGGAGCGGGGTGGTGGTCTTGCGCATGGCCACGGAAACTCCGTGCCGCGCTTTCATGTGACATGGGGCACAGGTCCTGGCGTTCTGGCGCCGTTCATCGCGCGGGCAAGGGCCGCGGAAAGCAGGGGACGCATCCGCTTCCGCTTTCGCCATCGGGTGGACGAGCTGATCATGACCAATGGTGCCGTTACGGGCGCGAGAGGATCGGTGCTGAAGAACGACGGCGTGCCGCGCGGCGAGCGCAGTTCACGCGAGGTTGTCGACGAGTTCTGGTTCGAGGCCGGCGCCGTCGTCGTCTCGTCCGGTGGCATCGGCGGCAATCATGACCTTGTGCGCAAGCAATGGCCGGTCGACCGGCTCGGCCCGCCACCGAACTTCATGGTCAGCGGCGTGCCGGATTATGTCGACGGGCGCATGGTCGAGATTGCCGAGCAGGCGCGCGGTTCCGTCATCAACAAGGACCGCATGTGGCATTACACCGAGGGCCTGCGGAACTTCGATCCGATCTGGCCGAACCACGGCATCCGCATCCTGCCCGGGCCATCCTCCTTCTGGTGCGATGCCGACGGCAACCGTTTTGCCGCACCGGCCATGCCGGGCTTCGATACGCTCGGCACCTTGAAGGCGATCCGCAAGAGCGGCGCCGACTATAGCTGGTTCATCCTGACCAAGGCGATCATCAAGAAGGAATTCGCGCTTTCGGGGTCGGAACAGAACCCCGACCTTACCGGCAAGGACATCCCGCTGCTTCTGAAACGCTTGGGCAAAAATCCGCCAGGCCCGGTGCAGGCCTTCATGGACAAGGGCGAGGATTTCGTCATTCGCGACCGGCTGGAAGAGCTCGTCGAGGGAATGAATGCGCTCTCGGGCGAGGGACGCCTTTCGCTCGAACATCTGCGCCACCAGATCGAGGCGCGCGATCGCGAGATCGACAATCCCTTTTCGAAGGATGCGCAGGTCACCGCCATCCGCGGTGCCCGCAATTATCTGGGCGACAGGCTGATGCGGACGGCCAAACCGCACCGGCTGCTTGATCCCAAGGCCGGGCCGCTGATTGCCGTGCGCCTCAATATCCTCACGCGAAAGACGCTGGGCGGCCTGCAGACCGATCTCAACGGCCGTGTGCTGGAGCTTTCGGGCGAACCTGTTCCGGGCCTTTATGCGGCGGGCGAAGTTGCAGGTTTCGGCGGCGGTGGCATGCATGGCTACAACGCACTGGAAGGAACATTCCTTGGCGGTTGCATTTTCTCCGGAAGGGTCGTCGGGCGCAGCATAGGCGCCTGATCGCTTCGGCCGAAAAGGCTCTCCGGGCAACCCGGAGAGCTCCGGGGGATCAATCCATCTGGACGTTGGCGTTCTTGACGACGGGCCCCCATTTCGCCAGTTCGGCCTTCACATGCGCGGCAAGTTCGTCCGGCGTCGAGGCGACGATGGTGGCGCTGAAGCCGTTCATCTTCTCTGCGACGGCCGGGTCCGCCAAGGCTTTCTTGGCGGAAGCGTTGAGCCGGTCGATCGCTTCCTTGGGCGTGCCTGCCGGGGCAAACAGCGCGTTCCAGGTATAGGTCTCATAGCCGGGAATGGTTTCGGCGATGGTCGGAACATCCGGGAAGGACGGCGCTCGCTCCTTGGTCGTCACTGCCAATGCCTTGAGCGTGCCGGATTTGATATGACCAGAGGACGAGGGCAGGTTGTCGAACATGATCGGTACCTGGTTGCCGATGACATCGTTCAGCGCCGGGCCTGATCCCTTATAGGGCACATGTTGCATGCCGACGCCCGCCATATTCTTGAACAGCTCGCCGGAGAGATGCAGCGGCGTGCCGTTGCCGGAGGATGCGTAGGAGTATTGGTCGGGTGCCGCCTTCAGAAGCGCCAGAAGCTCCGCGACATTCTTTGCCGGAAGCTGCGGATTGACCACGAGCACGTTGGGCACGAGCACCAGCAGCGAGACCGGGGCGAAATCCTTTTCCGGGTCGTAGGGCTTTGTCTTCAGGATCAGCGGATTGAGCGCGTGGGTCGCAACCGTTCCCATCAGGATCGTGTAGCCATCGGGTTCCGCCCGCGCCACCCGGTCGGCGCCGAGATTACCGCCGGCGCCCGCGACGTTTTCCACTATCACCTGCTGGCCGAGATCGTCGGACATCTTCTGGCCGATGATGCGCGCAACCACGTCGGTCGAGCCGCCAGCCGCGAAGGGCACGACCAGCGTTACCGGGCGATCGGGAAACGCCTGCGCCTGCGCTTGACCGCCGAAAACCAGCGCCGATGTCGCCATCAACGCGAGGCCAAGTGCCATGCGCCGCTTCAATAAGGACAATGCCATTCAACTCTCCTCCCAAGACGTGCCAGTCAGCGAAACAGCAGAAAGCCGTTTCCGCGGCAACAATAGCGTCGACGCACCGAAGGGCAACCTCGGGAGAAAAATTAAGGGTTGTACTCAATCGATTTTATTTGGAACGGGTCGCTTCAGCCCAGCGTCACGACATTGCGTGCTTCAGGGTTGTCATAGTCGAACTGCAGCCGCGCCAGTTTGGCATAGAGCCCGCCTTGGCGAACGAGGGACGCATGCGTTCCTTCCTCGACGATCCGGCCCTGATCCATGACCAGAATACGGTCGGCCTTCAGCACGGTCGCCAGCCGATGGGCGATGACCAGCGTCGTGCGTTCGCGCATCAGCCCGTCGAGCGCCTTCTGCACCAGCGTTTCGCTCTCGGCGTCGAGCGCGGACGTCGCCTCGTCGAGCAGGAGCACCGGGGCATCCTTCAGGATCGCGCGGGCAATGGCGATGCGCTGGCGCTGGCCGCCGGACAGCGTAATGCCGCGCTCGCCGACCTGCGTATCGTAGCCCTGATCGAGCCTTGCAATGAATTCGTCAGCCTGGGCGGCAATGGCGGCGGCACGCACCATCTCGCGCGACGCGGTGGGCAGGCCGAAGGCGATGTTGTCGTGGATCGATGCGGCAAAGATGGTGACGTCCTGCGGGACAATGGCGATACGGCTGCGCAATGCTTGCGGATCGACCGAGCGGATATCGATGCCATCGACGCTGACCGTGCCCTTGGCCGGATCGTAGAACCGCAGCAGCAGCGAGAAGACGGTGCTCTTACCCGCGCCGGAGGGGCCGACGATGGCAACCGTCTCGCCCGGCTTGACGGCGAAGCTCAGGCCCTTGACGCTCTTGTAGCCGGGCCGCGAGGGGTAGGCGAAATGAACGTCGGCGAAGGTGACCGCACCTTGCGCCGGTTCCGGCATGGCGACGGGATTGGCGGGTGCCGTGATGCTCGGCCGTTCGGCCAGCAGTTCGCTCAAGCGCTCGGCAGCGCCTGCGGCTTGTGAGAGTTCGCCCCAGACCTCCGACAACGCGCCGAGGCTGCCGGCGGCGAAGACCGAATACAAGAGAAACTGGCCGAGCGTGCCGGCCGACAGCGTGCCGGACAACACGTCCTGGGCGCCGAACCACAGGACGGCGACGACGCTGCCGAAGATCATGGTGATGGCAAAAGCGGTGAGGATCGAGCGGGCCTTGATGGCGGCGCGGGCTGCCTCGTAGGCGCTTTCGACGGCGCTGCCATAGCGCGCCTGCGCGACGGCCTCGCCGTTGAAGGCCTGGACGGTACGGGAAGCGGAGATGGCTTCACCGGCATAGGCAGACGCCGTGGCGAGCGTATCCTGCGCCTCGCGCGACCGGCGACGCACCGAGCGGCCGAAGCCGACGAGCGGAAAGACGATGACTGGGATGGCGATGAGCACCAGGCTCGAGAGCTTCGGGCTGGTATAGACCATCATGCCGATGGCGCCGAGACACAGGATGATGTTGCGCAGGGCGACCGAGGCGGTGGCGCCGACGGCGGATTTGATCTGCGTCGTGTCGGCGGTCAGCCGGGAGACGATCTCGCCGGACTGGTTGACATCGAAGAAGGACGGGGAAAGCCGGGTGACATGGTCGAAGACATCGCGGCGCAGATCCGAGACGATCCGCTCGCCGAGCGTGATGACGAAGTAGTAGCGGGTCGCACTGGCCACCGCGAGCACGATCGCCAGAACCATCAGCATGGAGAAGTAGGTGTTGATGAAGCCGGAATCGGAGGCGGAGAATCCGTGGTCGATCATCCGGCGCACGGCCATCGGCAGCGTCAGCGTCGTTACGGCTGCAACGACGAGCGAAATGCCGGCACCGATGACGAGATTGCGGTAGCGCCGGATATACGGCAACAGCTTGGCCAGCGGGCGCACGGACCTGCGCCCCGCCGGTTGAACGACCTCATTCGACACATGACCTCCAATACCGGAAGAAGCGGCAAAACTCGCACAGTCTTCTCCGGCGGTACTTGTTATCTGGATGACCATCATGTATAGGCACGGCATCAAATTGGGAAGCCGTGGTCCCTTGAGTGGTCTGCGGCTTCATTTACGTGTTCGGTCCCCATGCCGCAATGGCCCGCAAATGGCTTGCGACAATTGGACCCTGGAACTTGCAGGAAGATTGTTATGAAGGCTGATATCCATCCCGCTTACCACATGATCAAGGTGGTCATGACCGACGGCACCGAATACGAAACCCGCTCGACCTGGGGTTCGGAAGGCCAGACCATGAACCTCGAAATCGACCCGAAGTCGCATCCGGCATGGACCGGCGGCAACCAGCAGCTGATGGACCGCGGCGGCCGCGTTTCCAAGTTCAAGAAGCGCTTCGAAGGCCTCGGCCTCTAAGTTTCCATTGCTGGAACATGATTTCGGAAAAGCCCGGTTCATCCGGGCTTTTTTGCGTTTGGGGCATGGGCGGAAGGCGGTACGGGATTGTTGGTCTGGTGCCACTTGGCGGGAAGTCTAGCTTCCTCCGATAAAAAAGATTAGTATTGACTTATCAATTAGTATAGGCTATTTGATTTCCCATGACCGAAGCTGCAAACATTACCGCCGTCCTGCGCACACTCGCCGATCCCACGCGGCGAGCCGTATTCGAACGGGTCGTCAAGTCCGATGAAATTACGGTAGTCGAGTTGACGCGCGGCAGCGGTGTGACGCAGGGCGCCATCTCCCAACACCTCAAGTCGCTGAAGCAGGCCGGCCTGGTTGCCGAGCGCCCGGAGGGCCGCAACGTTTATTATCGCGCTGAGCCAGAGGGCCTCGCCCCGCTGGTCGATTGGATGAGCCACTACGGCGTCTTCTGGCGCGAGCGCTTCGCAAATCTCAGAACCTTGCTCAAGGAGATCGATCCATGACCGACGCCGCTTTGAAGTCCGACACGCAAGACATCGTGGTTGACGAGGTCTTCCCGCATGCGCCGGAGACGATCTGGACAGCGCTGACATCCGGCGAACTGATCGCTCGCTGGATGATGGCGCCGACAGGGTTCGAGCCCGTGGAGGGCAAGCACTTCACGTTCCAGACGACGCCGGCCGGCGCGTGGGACGGGATCATTCGCTGCCAGGTGCTGGAGGTGAGACCTTACGAGCGCTTCGTCTATGCCTGGAAAGGCGGACACGAGGGAAACGTCGGATATGGCTCACGGCTGGACACCGTCGTCACATGGATTCTTTCCCGGGTTGAAAACGGAACACGCCTTCGCCTCGTCCACTCCGGTTTCGTGCTGCCGAAGAACGATAGTGCTTTCAGGAGCATGAGCGAAGGTTGGAAGAAGGTTGTCCGAAACCTCGACGCCGTCGCTGCGGATCAGGCCACCTCGAAGCTACGGCACTGACGCGGATCTGCGAAAGCGAGTTCAACAGCCGCCCGGCGGTTCGACCGGAACTGTCGTGGCGCAATCTGGTGGACCGGGTCTGCCCGTATGACATCTGCGCCGAGGCGGTTTGGTCGCCCTTGGCGGCGTTACAGCGCCGCGAGTCTTTTCAGACGCGCAAAGGTCGCTGTAACACTTTGGAATGCTGCATAATTTTATCCTTAAATCGATTCCGATTTAAGGAATTATGCAGTAGCAGGTGGCGCGTTAGGGCTGCGATGCGCGGCTGTCGAACACGCTCGATCCCTTCGAAGCATTCGTACCCCAACAGCACTTTACAGGAGAAACGATATGAGCAGGGCTTATACGGGCGGATGCGCCTGCGGTGCGATCCGTTATGAAATTACGGCCGAACCGCTGGTGATGAACGACTGCCAGTGCCGCGACTGTCAGCACAAGAGCGGTACCGGACACGGATCCTACCTGACCTTTGCGGACAAGAGGAGCGTCAAACTCGAAGGCGAAGCGAAGCATTGGGACATCGTTGGCGACACGGGCAACGTGAAGACACGCGCGTTCTGCCCCACCTGCGGGTCACCGGTGTATTTGACGTTCTCGGCTATGCCGGACCTTTTCACGGTGCACGCCGGAAGCCTTGACGACCCAAGCCGATACAAGCCGCAGATGGTGACGTACAGCGTGCGCGGCCACGCATGGGACCACATCGATCCAGCCCTGCCGAAATTCGACAAGATGCCGCCGGCCTGACATGAACCGCGACCTGGCTTCGCATGAAGTGTGCGTCACCGGGCAAGGCTTCATTGCTTGTTGGCCGTCCCTGCGCCGCTTGCGCCGCCAAAAACACAAAACCCGGCACAACGGCCGGGTTTGAAGCATTCGGCTGCCTGCCTGTCTCGGATCAGTTGGTTCCAAAAGCGGTCTGCAGCAGGGTGAGTTGCGCCTTGACGCCGTTCTGGTTGTCGGGCGTGAAGTTCTGGGCTTCCTGCGGGCGGTAGATTTCGCGATCGAGCAAGGCGACGCGGTTCTGCAGGCGCAGCGAGCGGTCGATCAAATCGCGGAAACCTTCCGGCAGGTCATTCCAGCCCGGCGCCGTGCGATCGACGTTGAAGCTGTCGAGGCGGACCTTGTTCTTTTCCGACAGGACCTGCTCGCGGTTCATCTCGCCATTGTTGACGGCGCGCTGCAGGAGCAGCCAGGATGCCATCTGCATCAGGCGCGTGGTGAGGCGCATCGATTCCGCGGCATAGAGCACCGATGCCATGCGCGGCAGAACCTTGGAGGCGGCGCGACCGGGGCCATCGAGATAGCTCGCGGTTTCTTCAACCAGGCCCATGCCTTCCGCATAGAGAGCCTTGAACTGCGCCGAAGACGCAGCGTGTCCCGCGAAGCTCACAGTATTCAATCCCCGTTCGGACATGGTCTGATTTCCCTGGTTAAACGCATCAACTCGGTCAGGTAACGAACGGGCTAACAGCAAGTTTCCGGCCGCTCGGTTTATAGTTTGAACATGATCCCATAGCGCATTTCGCGCAAGCCTATTCTTAATAAAGGGTTAATCTCCACAATTCTTTGCCGGTTGGGGAAAAAAGGCAAAAAAAGAGCCGCAAAAGCGGCTCTCAAGGTAAAACAGGGAGAAAAATCAGACCATTCGCCAAACGGGAAATTGTCTGAGTCCAGAGCGATCTGGATGCGACAGTAATACCTTATAAGGCTTAATGAAGCGTTATGGCGGCCGGATTCTCGGCGATGCAATGTCTTGTTTTCCGCTTTTGACCTCGATTTGGTTGCTGCAACGGGCCAGCGTCCATTATTACTTTCCCGGAAAAGGCTGATCTCGGCGCAGCTGTTGTGAGACGCTATAGGGAGGATGCGGCGGCCAATCTGGAAAATTTGTCGTAGGAAACGCCCGATCCGTTGGAAAGACGGCGCGGGCATTCCGAAACCTCTCGTCAGGCGCTTCAGAACGAGAAGCGAATTTGCCTTTGCAGCTTCATGGCCGCCGAATATGACGATCTGCCGGAAGCAGTGAAGACGGAAATTCAACCCTTTGCGGACGTCAATGTAGCATGGCTCCAAAGACAGTTGTTCGCATCACCCCTGGTCGAATCCGAGAAAAGTGAACTGAGAGCCCGTGCGATTTTCGCCGCCATAGCCGGCGCGCAGCTTTTGGCTAGAAGCCGAGCGGACGTCTCACTCTACGATACGGTAATCGAAAGCTATCGTGATGCAGGACTTCTGCCTGCATCGGTGAAGCCGAGGGCTCAAGCATCGAGTGTTAGAGCTACGTCAGCAGTTTGACGCGGCATAGACCGGGAGGCAGATCTGTAGATCAAGGCTTGACGGGTTGTCGCCCCTTTTCCGTCATATCCGCCTCCCGCATCAGCTAGTCGTGACGGTGATGGCCACGTCGATGTTGCCCTTCACCGCGTTCGAATAGGGGCACGTCGCATGCGCCGCCTGCACGATCTCCTCGGCCGTTGCCTGATCGAGCCCGGTGATCGCGACGTCGAGCGCCACTGAAAGCACAAAACCACCGCTACCATTCGGCGACAAGCCCACTTCGGCCACCACCACGATGTCGGTATCCTTCACCCTGGTCGCCTTGCTGCGGGTGACGTGGATCACGGCGTTTTCGAAGCAGGCCGCATAGCCGGCCGCGAACAACTGCTCCGGATTGGTCGCGCCGCCCTTGCCGCCCATCGTCGTGGGCAGCGCCAGCGGAAGACCGAGAACACCGTCTTCGCTGCGGACGGTGCCGCTGCGGCCGCCGATCGCGGTGACCCTGGTGCTGTAGAGTGTGCTCATTGTCCTGTTCCTATCAAAGCATGCTCGACATGCCGAACGAGGTGAGCATGTCGTTCTGAATTGGGCTTACGGCCTCGTTCAGTCGCTGGATGCCGAAGTCCATGCCTTCAGGCATGACGACCGTCCGCAATGGACGCCGCTCCGTGGCCTCGACCAGTTGCACGATGGCATCGGCCACGCGTTGGGGCCGCGGGGGATTGGCCTCGTCGTGTCCATCGTTAGCGTTGGCCTTGATCTGACCCGGGATCGCCGCGACCTCGCCATAGGAAGCAAGCACGGCCTGATCGGATGGCTCCGGGCTCGACGAGATGAGGTTGCTCGGGAATGGCCCTGGCTCGACGATGACCGAGTCGATTCCAAAGCCCTTCAGTTCATACCGATAGGCTTCGGCAAGCCCCTCGAGCGCGAACTTGCTCGCGGAGTAGGTGCCGAAGAACGGAAAGACCACCCGACCCATCAAGGATGTCACATGAACGAGGAGTCCGCTGCCGGCGGCACGCATATGCGGCAGAACGGCGCGGTCGGCCCGCACGGCGCCGAAGAAATTGACCGCAAATAGCCGTTCGACGTCCGCGACCGTGTAGGCTTCCGTGACCCCGACAGGCATCCTTCCGGCATTGTTGATCAGGGCATCGATTTTTCCGTGCTGCTTGATAACCTGGTCGATCGTGGAATTGACTGAGGCCTCTTCGGCGACGTCCATTTCAATGACTTGCAGCACATGTCCTTCGGCTTTCGCCGCTTCGATGAGATCGCTTTGTACTCTCGCATTTCTTCCTTCGACGTCTCGCATGGTCGCAACGACGGTATGACCCCGCCTTGCGAGTTCCAACACCGTGAGTTTTCCAAAACCACTGCTGGCGCCGGTCACAACAACGACTTTTCCGCTCATCCTAAATCCTTCTCTGAAATCCAAGGGGTCTCACATACCTATAGACAGACCTGTATGTACTTGCAATCATAAAATTGACAGAATAGTCTGTCTATAATGCGGGCGAAGGATTTGAGGTGACAGAAATGCAAACGCGCGGCGTGCTTGAGTTTATGGATGTGGATGGGCAATCGCTTGATGTCCTCGCCCCGCGAGAACGCGTATTGAAGACGGCGTCGGACCTGTTTTACCGGCTCAGCATCAATTCTGTCGGGATCGATCGGATCATCGCCGAAAGCGGCGTGGCCAAAATGACGTTCTATAAACACTTTCCATCGAAGGCCGCGCTCGTCGCTACCTATCTGCGTTACAAAAGTGCCATCTGGTTTCAGATGCTCTCAACCTCGACTGAAAGAGCTGGCCTATCGCCGCTGGAGCGCGTCCTCGCTATTTTTGACGCGCTAGACGAACCTCTCCGTGCGCCTTCTTTCCGCGGCTGTCCGTTCGTGAAAGGACTGGCCGAATTCGGACCGGAGGCAAACTCCCCAGACGTACAGGCGACCATCGCCGAGTATTTCGAGGGGTTGCATGAATTTGTTGCCTCACTCATTGAGCCCTTGGGATTGAAGAAACCCGAAAGAGCCGTGATCCAGGTCCTGTCGCTTATCCAAGGCGCAATTGTGATGGCACAGTCGACGCGCGATCCTGACATTGTCGAGGCAAACCGCGATGCAGCCAGACTGTTGCTGGAGAATGGGTTGACCTCGTAGTCTGAACCTGAAATTCGTGAGGAGATGGCCCGCGGACGCTTCATCGATACCATAAGACGAATTAGGTCGGAGCTGCGCTGGGGCCGTGGCCGTCCACCACGAACAGCCGGATAGAGTGCGATTTCGACATCATTGGGCCTCTAACAGGCCTGGGCATTCATACACGAGAGCCCGCTCTTTGCTGGTAGCAACGGTGATAGCAAGAGTTGCGCGACTTTTGCTACCCTTCTGTGGACGCCTAGACTGCTTAACACCGCCCGCAGGAATGAGGTAGGCATACCCTTGAGCCCAACGTAACGGGCCGCGTCACGAACGAAAGAACTTTTCAGCCGCCGACTTGCTTGCCGATTTGCTTGCTCTTTCCGCTTCAAGGCGCGCGATTTCCTGTTTCAGCATCTCGATACGCAATGCGAGCTCTTCGGCCGAAAGAAGCGAGAGGTCACAGCCGATTTCGTGGGCCGGTTGTTTCCTTGGTTGGTCGTCGTCAAACAGGCTCATGCGAACCTCCGTTCGGGCTCGTCGTCGCTTTTTTCCTCGAGAGGGGCAGCCCGCGGCGACAGTTGCAGGCTCTCCGGCGTCGTGAGCGTGCCGGAGGTCGAGTATGCATCGCGTTCCGATGCCGGTACAGCGGCGCGCATGCGGCTGCGGAAGATGGCATAGGCGGTGATCAGCACATGGGCGCAGGCGGTGATCATGAACAGGCCGTAGGGGCCGGTGACGGTCATGATAGGGCCGCCGATGGTCGGGCCGATGATGGTGCCGATGCCGTAGAGCAAGAGCAGGCCGCCGGAAATCTTGACGAAGTCCTCCGGTGTGGCGAAGTCGTTGGCATGCGAGACGGCAATCGGATAGAGCGCATTGGCGGTCGCGCCGTAGACGCCGACGAGCGCGATCAGGAGAACCACGCCGGTCGGCTCGACCAGGAAGATCAGTGCGCCGGCAATCGCGGCGACGGCTGCAAGGGCGGCCAGCACGTAGCGCCGGTCGATCATGTCCGAGAGGCGCCCGGCGGGGAACTGCATCACGGCGCCAGCGAAGATCGTCGTGCTCATCATCAGCGCGACATCGCTATCGGTAAGTCCCACCTGACGGCCGAAGACGGCGCCGAGCGTGCCGTAAGCGCCATTGGCGATGCCAATGAGCAGGATGCCGAGGAAGGAGATCGGTGAGTTGCGATAGAGCGCCGGCAGGTCGAGGCTGACCTGTTTCAGCGGTTGCGGCAAGGCGGCGGTCGACAGGAGGGTCGGGAGCATCGCCAGGCAATAGACGATGCCGGCGCACATGAAAAACAGCGTCGTCGATGTATCGCCGAAGGGGATCATCAATTGGCCGCCGACGACACCCATCAGGGTGATGGCGATGTAGAGCGAGAAGATCGCACCGCGGCTCTCATTGGTGGCGCGCTCGTTCAGCCAGCTTTCGATGATCATCGAGGTTCCTGCCGTCGAGAAGCCGGTGAAGGCGCGTAGCGCCACCCACCAGATCGGATCGACGAGAATGCCGGTCAAAAGCGCGATGATCGCCAGGATGGAGGCAAAGCAACTGAAGGCGCGCACATGGCCGGCGCGCTTGACGATCGTCGGCGCAAGCAGACAGCCGAGCACGAAGCCGCTGGCCCAGGAGGTGCCGAGCAGGCCGAGCAGCGTCGTCGAATACCCTTCCGTCGTGCCGCGCACCGGCAGCAACAGGCTGTGCAATCCATTTCCAAGGAAGAGAAACAGCGTTCCAAGCAGAAGAGAGGCGACGGGAAGAAGGTTTTTTCTCATGTGAAATCCGCTGGTTCCGGGTTGCGCCGAAAGGTAGGGCGATGCCACTACAATTGCCAGCCGGAAATTTTTATTGAGTGAGATTGGAAAAGACGTTCTAACCCTGTTCGCGCGCAAAAGTGACGCGCGTGTGACGGCCTGAAGTCCTGCCGAGCTCTTTTCCACAAATGAGAAAAACAATGTCGAAAGCGTTAACGGTGGTCCTGCTTCTGGCCATGGTGATCCAGATCCTGAAGCCGCTCAATCTGCCAGGATTGCGCCAGCGCCGCGACTTCTGGAGGATCGCCGTTTTTGCGATTGCCGTAATGATGCTGACGGTGCTGGTCCGGCCCTAAAGCCTGATGATGCCGTTCATGACGGCGACGCAGCGCCCGGCGATCCGCACGCTGCGAACCAGCCCATCCGATTTGCGCACGTTCAGTTCTATCAGGCTCCGGCGCCCCATCTCGACACCCTGTTCGATGGTGATGTCGATGTCGAGGTCGCTGGCCGGCTGCAGTGAGGCGAGGAGCGCGCCCAGCGCCCCGGAGGCGCTGCCGGTTGCCGGATCCTCGATGACATTGTCGAGCGGGGCGAACATCCGGGCGCGGAGATGCCATGGATGATCCGGCAGGCGCGTGTAGAGAAAGAGGGCGAACTGCTCGTCTTCGGGCGAGAACCGCCGGCCGGCCTCGGCAAAGGCCGCGGTGTTCGGGCAGGCGCGCGCGAGTGTTTCGAGACCGATCACTTCAGCAACCGCAAAAGGCAGGCCGACGGAAGCGATGATGGGCGCGTGAGTTTCCGTGCGAATGGCTCGAACGTCGATCGAGGCGCAGCGGGCGATGGTGTCGGTGTCGACCTGCGGTCCCAGCGACAGCGGTTGCGGCGCAAGAATTCCAGCGCCGATGGCGCGTCCGCCGTCGTCACGTATCAACGCCGTCTCGACGACGCCTGCCTTTTCTTCGAAGCGAAGCACGTTTCCAGGAGCCTTGCCGAAAACATCCGTCTGGCCGCCGAGCACGAAGGCGGTGCCGACGTTTGGATGTCCCGCGAAGGGAATTTCCATTGTCGGCGTGTAAATCCTCACCCGCGCCGTATTGGCGGGATCTTCCGGCGGAAGGACAAAGGTCACTTCGGAGTAACGGAACTCTGCCGCAATGAGCTGCATCTGTGCATCGGACAGCCCGCGCGCATCCGGGATCACCGCAAGCTGGTTTCCGGAAAACCGTTCGCCGGTGAAAACATCGACGGTAATATAGTTGATGCTGTCCATGGCTGCTTGCTCTCGGTCCGGTTGAGGCCTGATCAAGGGATAACGGAGAGCGAAAGCCGCGCGAAGCGCGTTCTTGTCACCCGGACAATTGAGATTCGCGTTCGCGGAAGGACGGCGCCGCGATGATCAAGTGCCTCATGGCAAGGCACGGTAGATGCCGACAAAGAAAGCCCGGCCGCTTCCGCGGACCGGGCTTTCTCCCCTCCCTGTAACTTGAATCAGGCGGCCCGTTCGAATTCCTTCTTCCAGCCGCCCGTTGCGGCGAGGCTGCACATCTTTGCGCGGTGCGTAAAGGCGCGTTGGCCGGCGGCGACGTTTTCCGGCTTGCCGCCCCAGGCAGCCAGCGCCTCGGTCTGCAATGCGCGGCCATAGGAGAAGGTCATGCCCCAGGGCAGGTCGTAACCGGCCTTCATGGCGGAGAGATGAGCTGTCGCTTCCTCGGTGGACTGGCCGCCGGACAGGAAGGCGATGCCGGGAACGGCGGCGGGCACGGTGCGTTTCAGGACCTTCACCGTGCGCTCGGCGACTTCGGTGACCGATGCCTGCCGAGCCTTCTTGCCGTCGATGATCATGCTGGGCTTGAGGATCATGCCTTCCAGGCTGACGCGCGCGTCACTCAACTCTTCGAACACGATGCGCAGCGTTTCTTCGGTGACTTCTTCCGAGCGGTCGATTGAATGGTTGCCGGGTGCACCGTCCATCAGCACTTCCGGTTCAACGATCGGCACGATGCCGGCTTCCTGGCAGAGGGCTGCGTAGCGGGCCAGCGCCTGCGCATTGGCCTTGATCGCGCCGAAGCTCGGCAGGACATCGGATACGGAGATCACGCCGCGCCATTTGGCGAAACGGGCACCGGCGTCATAATAGGTCTTCAGGCGGCCGGCCAGGCCATCGAGGCCTTCGGTGATCGTCTCGCCCGGGAATTTTGCCATCGGCTTGGCGCCGGTATCGACCTTGATGCCGGGAACGGCACCCGCAGCGCGGATGATGTCGACGAAGGGCGTGCCGTCTGCCGCCTTCTGGAACAGGGTTTCCTCATAGAGGATGACGCCGGAAATATAGGCCTTCATGGCCTCGTCGGCGCGAAACAGCATCTCGCGATAGTCGCGGCGCGATGTTTCGGTCGAGGCAAGGCCGATCGTGTCGAAGCGCTTGCCGATCGTCGCAGTGGATTCGTCGGCGGCCAACAGGCCCTTGCCGGTCGCCACCATGGCTGCTGCAATGTCTTCAAGTCTTTCGCTCATATGCGTTCTCCTGATTATCCTACGGCTCGCCGATAGCAGAAGAATAGGGCAACGAAAATGAAAGTTAAATTGTTTAAAACGATTAAAATAAATTTAATCGTTTGAAATGTTGGGATTATTTTTGCGGTGCATCCAAATTCAGGTGCGGTGCAACAAAAAACCCCCGGCCCAAAGGCCGGGGTGGTGGAAACCGACAAGCAGTTGCCGGCAGCGCCGCTTGGTTACTTCTGCTGGTGCAGGACGTCGACGCCCGGCAGCGGTTTGCCTTCCATCCATTCGAGGAAGGCGCCGCCCGCGGTGGAGACGTAGCTGAGGTCGTCGGCCACTTCCGCGTGGTTCATCGCCGAGACCGTATCGCCGCCGCCGGCGACGGAGACGAGCGCGCCGCTCTTGGTGCGGGCCGCCGCGTGCTTGGCAACGGCAACGGTCGCCTTGTCGAATGGCGCGATCTCGAAGGCGCCGAGCGGGCCGTTCCAGACGAGCGTCTCGGCCTTGCTCACCCAGTCGTTGACGGCAGCGATCGACTTCGGACCGACGTCGAGCACCATGGCGTCGGCCGGGATCGCTTCGATATCGACCACTTCATTGTCGGCGCCGGCCTTGAACTCGCGGGCAACGACGCCGTCGACCGGGAGCACGATGGCGCAGCCGGCGGACGCGGCTTCCGTCATGATCTGCTTGGCGGTGCCGGCAAGGTCATGTTCGCACAGCGACTTGCCGACATTGGTGCCGCGCGCGGCGATGAAGGTATTGGCCATGCCGCCGCCGATGACGAGGGCATCGACCTTCTTCACGAGATTCATCAAAAGGTCGATCTTGGTCGAGACCTTGGCGCCGCCGACGATGGCGACGACCGGACGCTTCGGGTTGCCGAGGCCTTTTTCCAGCGCCTCAAGTTCTGCCTGCATGGTGCGGCCGGCATAGGCCGGAAGCAGGCGGGCGAGACCTTCGGTCGAGGAATGGGCGCGGTGGGCGGCGGAGAAGGCGTCATTGACATAGATGTCGCCATTGGCGGCAAGCGCCTTGGTGAACTCCGCGTCATTCTTTTCCTCGCCCTTGTGGAAGCGGGTGTTTTCCATGAGCAGGACATCGCCGTCGTTCATGCCGGCAACAGCCGCCGCTGCCTTCTCGCCGATGCAATCGGCGGCAAAGTGGACGCGCTGGTCGAGGATATCCTCGACAGCAGGCGCGATCAGCGACAGCGACATGTCCGCGACGGGTTCGCCCTTCGGGCGGCCAAAATGGGCGAGCAGGATGACCTTGGCACCCTTTTCGGAAAGTTCGCGGATGGTGGGCACGACGCGTTCGATGCGGGTCGCGTCGGTCACCTTGCCGTCCTTGACCGGAACATTGAGATCGACGCGGACAAGCACGCGCTTGCCGGCGATGTCGGTGAGGTCGTCGAGGGTCTTGAAAGTCATGATCGGTCTCCGGTCACAGTCTCTGGAAAAGGGTGGGATAATCCGTCACCAGCCCGTCATCGTCCACCGGCAGTTCCACTATAAAGGAGCGGTCTTCTGCCTCGTAGCGATAGAGCCGGTCTTCCGCGAGGCAAGTGTAGTTCTGGCCGTCGGGAAAGGGCTCCAACGTGTCGAAGGGCACATAGAGCATGGTGAGCTTGGCGATACCGTCCTCGGGCTTCAGGCCGAGGCGGCGAATAGGCAGCGTGTTGGTAAAGGGCGTTCCGGCAAGATCGATATCGATGCAGCCGTCGAAGGCGGGAAGGGCGCTACCGTCCGCATCGCGCCAGTGACCTTTGCTGTCGGACATGAGTGAAAGCCGTTGGCCTTCAGTCGTTTCGATGGTGAAGGCGAGGACGGTCCAATGCGGATCACAGTCGATAATATAGCGGACGCCATAGGGGCGGCCGCCGCGTTCGCCGATCAGCACGCTCGAAGCGCGGATGCCCGCGTCGCCGGTGGGGCCGATCGTCAGATGTTCGAGCCCTTCCCCCTCAAGCGGACGCCAGCGTACCGTTTTTAGGGAAAGGGAGCGGAACATGGCGTTTTAGATCAGCTTTGCCATTGCAACGGCCGTGTCGGCCATGCGGTTGGAGAAGCCCCATTCATTGTCGTACCAGCTGAGGATACGCACGAACTTGCCTTCCAGAACCTTGGTCTGGTCGATGGCGAAGATCGAGGAGTGGCTGTCGTGGTTGAAGTCGCGGGAGACCAGCGGCTCGTCGGTGTAGCCGAGGATACCCTTCAAGGCGCCGTTGGAGGCTGCCTTGATGGCGTCCGTGATTTCCGCAACTGTGGTGTCGCGCTTGGCGACGAACTTGAAGTCGACGACCGAGACGTTCGGGGTTGGTACGCGGATCGAGGTGCCGTCGAGCTTGCCCTTGAGGTGTGGCAGGACGAGGCCGACGGCCTTGGCGGCACCGGTCGATGTCGGGATCATCGACAGGGCGGCTGCGCGGGCGCGGTACAGATCCTTGTGCATCGTGTCCAGCGTCGGCTGATCGCCGGTATAGGAATGGATCGTCGTCATGAAGCCATGGTCGATGCCGACGACGTCGTCCAGGGTCTTGACGACCGGAACCAGGCAGTTGGTCGTGCAGGATGCGTTGGAGATGACCAGGTGTTCCTTGGTCAGCTCATTGTGGTTGACGCCGAAGACGACGGTCAGGTCAGCCCCGTCGGCCGGCGCCGAAACGATGACGCGCTTGGCGCCCGCCTGAAGGTGAAGGGCAGCCTTGTCGCGGGCGGTAAAGATGCCGGTGCATTCGAGCGCGATATCGACGCCCATTGCGCCATGCGGCAGGGTTGCCGGGTCCTTGATCGCCGTGACCTTGATCGGCTTGCCGCCGGCAACGCTGATCGTGTCGCCTTCGACCTTCACGTCAGCCGGGAACTTGCCATGGATCGAATCGTAGCGCAGCAGATGCGCATTGGTCTCGACCGGGCCGAGATCGTTGATGGCGACGACTTCGATGTCGGTGCGGCCGGATTCGACGATGGCGCGAAGGACGTTGCGGCCGATGCGGCCAAAGCCGTTGATGGCAACTTTTACAGTCATTTCAGGTCTCTCCCTGTCAAAGTTTTCGGATGGAAACGAAGCACGCCTTGGGGTGCGCGCTCCGCGAAGGGTATATCAGGCCAGCTTGGCTTCAGCGGCGGCGACGATCGCCTCCACCGTGATGCCGAAATGCTTGAACAGATCCTTGGCCGGGCCGGACGCGCCGAAGGAGTACATGCCGATGAAATCGCCATCCGAGCCGATGAAATAATCCCAGCCCTGACGGACGGCCGCTTCGGCGGCGATCTTCACCGGCGCATCGCCGATGACGGCCTTGCGATAGGCTTCCGGCTGTTCGGCGAAGAGTTCGAAGCACGGCACGGAGACGACACGGGCAGCAATGCCCTTGCCGTTCAGGTCGGCCGCTGCCTTGACGGCCAGCTCGACTTCCGAGCCGGATGCGAAGATCGAGACCTTGGCATTGTCGGCGGCGATGAGCTCGTAGGCACCCTTGGCGCAGAGATTTTGAGCCTCGTATTTCAGGCGGGACGGCGCAAGGTTCTGACGGGTCAGCGCCAGGCCAGACGGACGATGCTGCTCCTTGAGCGCCAGTTGCCAGCATTCGGCGGTTTCAACCGCGTCGGCCGGACGGAACATCAGGAGGTTCGGGATGGCACGCAGGGCCGCCATATGCTCGATCGGCTCGTGCGTCGGGCCATCCTCGCCGACGCCGATGGAATCGTGCGTCAGGACGTGGATGACGCGGATACCCATCAGGGCCGCGAGGCGGATCGACGGACGGCAATAGTCCGTGAAGATCATGAAGCCGCCCGAGTAGGGAATGAGACCACCGTGCAGTGCGATGCCGTTCATGGCAGCAGCCATGCCGTGTTCGCGGATGCCCCAGTGCATGTAGCGGCCGGAGAAATCGGTTGGGGTGATCGACTTCATCTGGCTGGTCTTGGTGTTGTTCGACGGCGTCAGGTCGGCCGAGCCGCCAATCGTCTCGGGCAGTGTGCCGTTGATGACTTCAAGCGCGTCTTCGGAAGCCTTGCGGGTGGCGACCGTCGGCGGTGCGTCAGCGATCTTCTTCTTGTAGGCGTCGATGGCGGCATCGAGATTACCCGGCAGTTCGCCGGCGAAGCGGCGGGTGAACTCGGACTTTTTGCCGCTTTCCGTCGCATCCAAGCGGCCTTCCCACTCCCTGCGCGCGCCAACGGAACGTTTGCCCACTGCGCGCCATACTTCGAGAACGTCGGCCGGGACGGTGAAAGCCTCAGCTTCCCAGTCGAGCGCCCTGCGGGTTGCCGCGACTTCCTCGGCACCGAGCGGGGAGCCATGGACCTTATGCGTGCCAGCCTTGTTCGGGGCGCCGAAGCCGATGACGGTCTTGGCTGCGATGAAGGTCGGGCGATCGGACTTCTGTGCAGCCTCGATGGCGGCTGCGATCTGGTCCGGGTTATGGCCGTCGACTTCGATGGTGTTCCAGTGAACGGCCTTGAAGCGGGCGATCTGGTCGGTCGAATCCGAGAGCGAGACGGCGCCGTCGATGGTGATGTTGTTATTGTCCCAGATGAGGACCAGCTTGTTGAGCTTCAGGTGGCCGGCAAGCGCGATCGCCTCGTGGCTGATACCTTCCATCAAGCAACCGTCACCACACAATACGTATGTATAGTGGTTCTGCAGGTCGCTGCCGAATTCTTCGGCGAGCTTGCGCTCGGCGATCGCCATGCCGACGGCATTGGCAATGCCCTGGCCGAGCGGGCCGGTGGTCGTTTCGATGCCCGACGCGTGGCCGTATTCCGGGTGACCGGCGGTCTTCGAGCCGAGCTGGCGGAACTGCCTGAGGTCCTCCATCGTCATGTCTTCGTAGCCGGTCAGATGGAGCAGCGAATAGATCAGCATGGAGCCGTGGCCGGCCGACAGCACGAAGCGGTCGCGGTCTGCCCAGAGCGGGGCCTTCGGATCGAATTTCAGGTAACGGGAGAATAGAACCGTTGCCACGTCGGCAGCGCCCATCGGCAGGCCGGGGTGACCGGAATTGGCCTTTTCGACGGCATCCATGGATAGAAAACGGATCGCATTTGCCATCCGGTCGTGTTGTTTGCGAGAGATCATTGACTGTTCCGCTTGAGTTCGGTGGACAGGGAACGGTCTCTATCCTCCAAAGACCGTACAAGAAAGCGGGTGACACATAGCACCTGCTTCGACGGAGTCAACAAATACGGCCATTTTGAGCACCTCGGTTGAGCCTTTTTCGGCCCCTTTCCGTTGCAGAAGATCAGGTGGCCGCAAGCGATGCAAACCGACCTAAAGGGACGTGATCCACAGCTTCTGCGGACCTGCGAAGCCCTTTCCGTTGTGGAGACATGCCGAATGGGTCTAAGAATGTAACGAGCTTGAAATACAGAGGCCGGACGGCGATTCGAGGCCGTCTGGTGTGTATCGGGAAAGCGTGATGGCGGCAGGAAAGACAGTCAAGGCGGCGATCGAGGAGTTACGCAGCGCAGTCAGCAGCCTCGAGAATGCCATTGACGGGCGCTTTGACCGGGAGCGCGACCGCGGTGAAATCGAAGGCGAGGTTCGCCGGGTCAATACTGACCGGTCTCGGCTGGCGCAGGAGCTCGACCAGTCGCAATTCCGTGCAAACCGACTTGAGGAAGTCAACCGTGAAGTCTCGCGCCGTCTGGTGACGGCCATGGAAACGATAAGGGCAGTGCTGGACCGCTGATGCATGGTCCGCCTGCAGGCAGGTGACGGGAATGGCGCAAGTAACGGTGACGATCGACGGCAAGGCCTATCGCATGGCATGCGAAGAAGGCCAGGAAGATCATCTGACCGAGCTGGCCAACCGCTTCGACCAGTATGTCAGCCATCTGAAATCCCAATTCGGCGAAATCGGCGACCTCAGGCTCACCGTCATGGCCGGCATCATGGTCATGGACGAACTCAGCGAAGTGAACCGCAAGCTGAAAAGCCTGCAGACGGAGACCGACAATCTGAAGCAGGGCCGCGATGCGACCCTGGCCGATCAGCAAAAGGCCGAGGACGCACTGGCCTCGGTGTTATCAGAAGTCACGTCGCAGATCCACGGGATCGCGGCGAAGCTTTCCAGCAAGGCTGCTCCCGCCAACTGAATTTTGAGAAGTTGGGCGTGGGGCACTGGCGCAAGCCGTTGATGCTCTCTATATTCAGCATCGCGGTCTGCCCTTCCCGACAGGACACCACAATCCCTGGGGCCATACTCGATCCAACGGGAGCTGTCCCTGACCTGGCCCGTGGGCTAGGTCACATGGCGCCCACCTACGTTTGTAGGCACCCAGGATCGTAAACCATCCACCGGCTGTGTGGATCGCACTTTTCTCCTTTCCGACGAAAGTCAGCCATGAGCCGTCGGCTGCGCGCGGAACGCCTCGCGAATGGCGTTGGCCATGCCTTCGACGATCCGGTTGTTCGCGCCTCGCGCCCTGGTCTTTAGCACCACATTCGAAAAGTCGATGACGTCGTAGCCGTCCGCGGCCGTCCGCGGCCGTCAGTTCCCGGCACCCGGCGGGGATGCTGCTGCGGGTGAGCGGGGCGATGGCGAGGCCGGAAGTCACGGCGGCGATCAGGCCGTTGCTGGTGCGGCTGATATAGGCGACGCGGCTTTCGATACCGCGTTTCTTCAGGCCCTTCAGCGCCAGAGCGTCGCACCATCCGCCTTTCAGATAAGTGTAGCTGGCGATCGGCACGGGATGGCGCTGGTGGATCTGATGCTGGTCCGACGTCACCCAGACGGTCGGGTCCACCATGAGGACTTCGTTCTTCGCGTGGCCGCCGGGTTCGAAGACGACGGCGATATCGATTTCGCCCGCCTCGAGTGCCGCCAGGTTGGACATCGAGACGCCCTGCTGCACCGTGACCTCGACGCCGGGATGAATGGCGGCGAAATCGCCGAGCGCTTTCGGCAGGGTTGAATTGATGTATTCCTCCGAAATTCCGATTCTTATTGCGCCGTCGAGGGCCGGCAGCCGGATTGACGCCGCCGTATCGTCAAGAAGAGTGACGATACGGCGTGCATTGTCGAGAAGCCGCGCGCCGTGGCCCGTCATATTGACGCCGCGCGATCCGCGCTCGAACAGCGGCTCGCCAAGAATATCCTCCAATTTCTTGATCTGCATGCTGACGGCCGATTGGGTTCGGCCGACCGTCTCCCCCGCCTTGGTGAAATTGCCGCTGTCGGCCACGGCAACGAAGGTTCGCAGGAGGTCGCTTTCAAGAGGAGGAAACATCGCAACAGCCATCGCTTTCTCTAATGGCAGACATCTTCGCAATTCGTTGGATTGATGTCAACGCAAGTCCGATACTCGGCGAGAACACCTCGGAGTTTCGGATATGAAGCACGATCACAGGACACGGCGACGGTCCGTCAGAATGACGGAGTGCTTTTGGCGCAGCATTGAGGAATGGCGGACAAGGCGTCTGGCGCGCCGAGCCCTGGCGGAGATATCACGGCGCGAGAACGCGCATCTGCTCGATGATATCGGGATCGACAGCGCAGACGTCGATTGCAGACGGGATCGCGTGCAACGCCACCGCTTCTGGATGTTATGAAATCAGGTTCATCCGGGCGGCGCGAAAAATCGCTTCGGCGACGTTGCCGGCCCGCAGCTTTTCCATGGCCGTATTGAAGGCTTCCTCGATCCGGTCATGGGCAATGTCGGTTTCGCGGGTGATGTCTTCCCGGGTCCGCCCGCGCGCTGCCAAGGACAGGCAGCGTAATTCCAAGGGATTGAGTTCCGGTAGCATCTTGTCCTTCATGATCTCCGGCCCGCTCTTGAATCGAACAGTTCGCCGCAACGCCGGAAGCGGCCAGCGAACTGTTTTCCGGATGTAAATCGCGTCCTTCTCTGACACGGGCAGCAAAGAGCGCAAAAGCGGAACCGCGTTGCATACAGAACAGACCTCTAATGGTGTGCCAGATTGAGAAAGAGACGTTTTTCGTCGCAAAAAGTTGTACAAGCGACGGTGGCACGGTTTCCCTCTCCTAGTTCGATGCACTAGAAATGAACTCTTGCAGGCAAGAGGGGCAGGCAAGAGGATATGTGCATGACACCCAGGGAACGGAAGGCCGCGTTACGGATGGAGCGACTGGCGCTGCGCGATGCGATGACGCCGGAAGCGCGGATGAAAGCCAGCCTCAAAATGCTCGATCATGCCGGAGATATCATCGAGTTCGAGCCCGGCCAGGTGATCTCGGGTTTCTGGCCGATCCGCTCGGAAGTCGATATCCGGCCGCTGATGGCGCGGCTGCGCGAGCGCGGCGCGCGGCTGTGCCTTCCCGCCATTCTCGACAAGAAGACCATTGTCTTTCGCGAACTCGTGCCCGGTGCCCCGATCATCGAGACGGGTTTCGGCACGAACGGGCCGAGCGAGGATTCGCCGGTGCTCGATCCGGACATCATGCTGGTGCCTCTGTCGGCTTTCGACAGAACCGGTCACAGGATTGGCTACGGCGCCGGATATTACGATCGCGCGATCGAGCGTTTGCGCCGGAAAGGCCATATGCCGAGGCTGATCGGGATTGCATTCGACTGCCAGGAAGTGGCATCAGTGCCCGCGGAGCCACATGATGTGGCGCTGGACGCCCTGCTGACCGAAAGCGGGCTCAGGATCTTCGGGCTAGGAATAAGCAAATATGAGACTTTTGTTTCTGGGTGACATGGTTGGCAAGACCGGCCGAACGGCAGTCTGGGACCGATTGCCCGGTCTGATCAGCGACCTGAAGCTCGATTTTGTCATCGTCAACGGCGAGAATGCCGCCGGCGGCTTCGGCATCACCGAGGACATCTTTCTCGAAACCATCAATGCCGGGGCCGATGTCGTGACCACCGGCAACCATGTCTGGGACCAGAAGGAGGCCGTTACCTTCTGCGAGCGGCACGACCAGTTCCTGAGGCCCGCCAACTATCCAACAGGTACGCCCGGTCGCGGCTCCAATCTCTATTTTGCCCGCAACGGCGCCCGCGTACTCGTCGCCAATGTCATGGGCCGCGTCTTCATGCATCCGGAACTGGATGATCCCTTCAAGGCCGCGGAAGCCATTCTCACCGCCTGTCCGCTGAAGGAACAGGCCGATGCCATCATCTTCGATTTCCACGCGGAAGCGACCAGTGAGAAGCAGTGCTTCGGCCATTTCGTCGACGGTCGCGCCAGCTTCGTCGTTGGCACCCATACGCATGTGCCGACCGCCGACCACCAGATCCTCAATGGCGGAACGGCCTATATGTCGGATGCCGGCATGTGCGGCGACTACGACAGCTCGCTCGGCATGGAGAAGGAAGAGCCGCTCAATCGTTTCATCTCGAAGATGCCGAAAGGCCGCTTCGAGGCGGCGTCCGGCCCTGCCACCATCTGCGGCGTCGGCGTCGAGATTTCCGATCGCACTGGCCTTGCGGAGAATATTGCGCCGCTGAGAATCGGGCCGCGGCTGGCGGAGACGATACCGGCGTTCTGGCGGTAGAACGGTATCTTGCGGGCGAATCCGTCATTGGGTAATAGAGCATGACGTTTGATGACTTCAAAATCGGAACTCTGTTTGACTGCAGCGAGAAACGTTATCTCTGCACTGATATAGGAACGCGAACTATTGTTGCCATTCGGATCGATCGCATCGAAAAATCGACGCACGATCCTGATGGCACAGTCTCGCACGAAATTCTGAATTTCGAGGTTGCTCAATCTGAGGGATGGTTTTCTGGCCCACCGTATGCCGTCAGCGAGATCGTGTTCGATGAAGACGATCTCATGGCATGCGAACTCGTTAATGCGACATGAGTTATTGTCGATCGCAATGACGCGATTGTGAGCAGCCGCACACAATCGCCGCTGGACGTAGCTTTCATCGTGCCTATCCTCAAGGCCCATGCAAATCCTTGACTGCGAGGTGCATGATGTTGCGACACCTTCTCCTCCCATTTGCTGCCATCGCGCTTTTGCATTTTCTCTCACCGATGCCGGCGCATGCGCAGGATTCGGCCCGGCCGATCAGCCAGTGCCAGGCGATTGCGCAGTCTCTTCCAGAGGTCACTTTTGCCAGTTTCAAGCCTTTCTCTGTGCTCAGTGTGCAGGGGGCGGCCAGCGACGAGGTGAAGATCACCTTTGTCGGCCATTCGACATTCCTCATCGAGACGCCTGGCGGCGTGTCGATCGCGACGGACTATAGCGGTTGGTATGCGCCCCCTGAGACGCCGGATGTGGTGACGATGAACAAGGCGCACTCCAGCCACTATACGCTGACGCCCGATCCGGCGATCAAGCATGTGCTGCATGGATGGGGCGACGACGGCGAGCCGGCGGATCACGATGTGGTTATCGCCGACACCTATATCCGCAACGTGACGACCGACATTCGTTCCGGTGGCGGAATGATGGAGCCGGACGGCAACTCCATCTTCATTTTCGAAGTCGCAGGTCTCTGCATCGGCCATCTCGGCCACCTGCATCACGAACTCGATGATAGCGACTATGCCGAGATCGGCCGCCTGGACGTGCTGATGGTGCCGGTCGATGGCGGCCTGACCATGGGCGCCGAAAGCATGAGCCGGGTGGTGACGCGGCTGCGCTCGGCGCTGATCCTGCCGATGCACCGGCGCGGGCCGCCGGTCACGAATTTCCTGCAGATGTTCGGGGATGGTTTCGACAAGAGCTTTGCGACGGAAGCAAGCGTCACGGTTTCCATGCGTTCCTTGCCAAGGAAGCCACTGATTTATATCCTGCAGGGCGTCTGACCCCGGGATGCATCGTCAGGAATCATGGAATGAGATTTTTCGCCGTCTGTACGCTTGCCCTCCTTTCCACGACATCCCTTGCTTTGGCCGAAGGAGCGCCGCCGCCGCGCATGCCGACGGCGGAAGGCGACAAGATCGCGACAGTGCCGGAAACGAAATCTTTCGGTCGGAGGCAAGAATTCGTGCTGCCATCCGGCAATATCGGCTGTGTCTACACGCCGGAGGGTGGAACGGAGGTCTACCAGCCAGCCGACGGCGGCCCGGAACTGTCCTGCGACCGCGTCGCGCCGCGCTATGTTCGGGCGACGCTGTCGCGCGACGGTGCGGCGACCCTTTTAAAAGACGTCGGTGATCGGGGTTGCTGCTCTGCCAGTTCGGTGCTCGACTATGGGGAGACTTGGGCTGCTGGGCCCTTCGCCTGCGTTTCGACGCGGACGGGGCTCTCCTGCGAGCGAAACGATGGCCACTCCTTCTTTCTCAGCCGCAGGCGGCTTAACGCCAACTGAAAAAAGGCCGCACCTGCTGGACGCAAAGCGCCAATGAAACTATAAGGCGCCCAATTCCAAACATGACAAATATGCGAAGAGGGCGCCATGGCCGGCCATTCACAGTTTAAAAACATCATGCACCGCAAGGGCCGTCAGGACGCCGTGCGGTCGAAAATGTTCTCCAAGCTCGCACGCGAAATCACCGTTGCGGTCAAGGGCGGTCTGCCTGACCCGACCATGAACGCGCGCCTGCGCCTGGCGATCCAGAACGCCAAGGCACAGTCGATGCCGAAGGACAATATCGAGCGTGCCATCAAGAAGGGCTCCGGCGCCGATGGTGAAAACTACGAGGCCGTGCGCTACGAAGGTTACGGTCCCGGTGGCGTTGCCGTCATTGTCGAGGCGCTGACCGACAATCGCAACCGCACCGCCTCCAACGTCCGCTCGACCTTCACCAAGGCCGGTGGTGCGCTTGGCGAAACCGGATCGGTTTCCTTCTCCTTCGACCGCGTCGGTGAAATCTCCTACAAGCTGTCGGCAGGCAGTGCAGACAAGGTCATGGAAGCCGCGATCGAAGCCGGCGCTGAAGACGTGACGACAGACGAAGACGGCCACTACATCATCTGCGGGTTCGAGGATATCGGCGAGGTTTCCAAGGCCTTGGAAGCAACGCTCGGCGAAGCAGACATGGTCAAGGCGATCTGGCGGGCTCAAAACACCGTGCCGGTCGACGAAGAGCGTGCGCAGTCGCTGATGAAGCTGATAGACACGCTCGAAGATGACGACGACGTGCAGAACGTCTACACCAACTTCGAAGTCTCCGACGAAGTCATGGCCAAGCTTTCGGCCTGATCGGCCAAATCATTTCCGGTTTTTCAGCCTGGCTCAGACTGCTGACAAAGTCATTTCCTATCATCGGCAGGTCATTGGGGACATTAAGCGACAGCCAAAACCTCCGTCATTCCTGTGCTTGTCACAGGAATCCAGCCAGCCCAAGTCCTTGGGCTGAAAGGTCTTTTGACCCGACAGACGTCGGGTCGCTGGATCCCCGCCACAAGGGCGAGGATGAGGGAGAAAGGGGTGTCCACTTCGTCAAATACCCGTTTTCAGGGGTTGTCAGCAGTCTGGGCCCGGTTTTCAGCCGGCCCTTTTATGCGGCCTTCGTCAGCACCTGTTGCGCCTCGGCAAACAGCCGCACTGATTTCAATCGCGCGCCCATATCGAAGATCGGCATGGAAATGATCAACTCGTCGGCCTGCGTCTGGTCGAGGAAGCGGTCGAGCTTGGTCCTGATCGTTTCCGGCCCACCGACGACCGCATAGGTCATCGTGTGATCGACGAAGATCTTTTCCGTCTCGCTCCACAGCCCGTCCATCGAGGCCACAGGCGGCGGGAATTGGCCGCGCGCATTGCGGCGAAGCGCCACGAAGGATTGCTGCATCGAGGTGAAGAGGTGATTTGCCTCATCATCGGTATCGGCGGCGACGCCCATGATGCCGACCATGGCATGCGGCCGGTCGAGATATTGCGACGGTTCGAAGCGCTCGCGATAGATCTCCAAGGCCGACAAAAGCATATCGGGCGCGAAATGCGAGGCGAAGGCGAAGGGCAGGCCAAGCATGCCGGCAAGATGGGCGCTGAAATGGCTGGAACCGAGCAGCCAGATCGGCACGTTGCTGTTGGCGCCGGGAACGGCAATCAGAGCCTGATCCTCCTTGGCCGGGCCGAGCAAGGCCTGCAGTTCGACGACATCGTTCGGGAAATTGTTGGCGCTCGCCTCCATGTTGCGGCGCAGCGCTGCGGCGGTGCGCATGTCCGTTCCGGGCGCTCGGCCAAGGCCGAGATCGATGCGGCCGGGATAAAGTGCCGCCAGCGTGCCGAACTGTTCGGCGACCACCAGCGGCGAATGGTTCGGCAGCATGATGCCGCCGGAGCCGACGCGGATCGTCTTCGTGCCGGCCGCTACATGAGAAATGACGATCGAGGTTGCGGCACTGGCAATGCCTTTCATGCCGTGGTGTTCGGCCAGCCAGAAGCGCTTGTAGCCGGCCGCTTCCGCCTCCTGCGCCAGCCGGCGGGAATTCTGCAGAGCCTCCGATGCGCTTGACCCTTGGGTGATCGGGGAGAGGTCGAGGATGGAAAAGGGGACCATGGGGAAACCTTCGATCAGCGATTTTGATAGAAGCCCATGTAAGATCGAATTTCGTAAATCCAAGCCTGCCGCGTTGGAGACGATGCAGTTCAGTGACCGTTAAATCATGGGGATGTTTTTGTTTTGTTCACATTTTGCTGGCAGCGTCCCGTTATCGGGAATAGGGTTCAGTATGCAAAACACGATTCGCATCATCGGCATCGATCCGGGGCTTCGCCGTACCGGCTGGGGCATCATCGACACGCTTGGCAACTCCTTGCGCTTCGTTGCTTCCGGTACCGTGACATCCGACGGCGAGATGGACCTCGCCTCGCGCCTTTGCCAGTTGCATGATGGTCTGGCGGAGGTGATTCACAGCCACAAGCCGGACGAGGCTGCCGTCGAGCAGACTTTCGTCAACAAGGATGCGGTGGCGACGCTGAAACTCGGCCAAGCGCGCGGCATCGCCATGCTGGTGCCGGCGCGGGCCGGCTTGCAGGTCTCCGAATATGCGCCGAATGCAGTGAAGAAAGCGGTGATCGGCGTCGGCCACGGCGAGAAGCAGCAGATTCACATGATGCTGAAAATCCTGATGCCGAAGGCCGAATTCAAGGGCAATGACGCGGCCGATGCGCTGGCGATCGCCATCTGCCATGCGCACAATCGCGGTGCGGCACGGATGCGGATGGCCGCGCTCGCGGGTTGATTTGTTCTTGACATGTTCCGTTTTGGCGATTAAGTAATACCCAAGAGGTATTACCATGCGCGTTACTGAAAAAGGCCAGGTCACCATCCCGAAGGAAATCAGAGACCGTCTTGGCATCGTGCCGGGATCGGAAGTGGATTTTGTTGCATCGAACAACGGTGCCTTGTTGGTGCGGGTCGACAATCCGGAGGATCAAAACTCTATCCGAGACTTCGATGATTGGGCCGCGCGCGTCAAAGGGACGTTCGATACCGGCGGCATGAGTACGGACGAGTTTATGGTTTGGCTGAGGGGCGAGCGTGACGATCTCAACCCTCGTTGATACCAATATCTTTATCGACGTACTTGGTCCTGAGACCCCTGTTCGCAGCTGGTCGGTGGCTGCGTTGCGGCAGTCTCTGAGTGACGGAATTCTTGTCCTCAGTCCCGTCGTTTGGTCGGAGCTGGCGGCATCGGCTATTTCCGAAGGCGAATTGATGACCGCCCTGGGGTGGCTTGATGCGAAGCGCGAAAACATACCCTTTGAAGCGGCGTTCCGCGCCGGAAAGGCGCACCGAGCCTATTGTCTCGCGGGCGGTCAGCGGGAAAGGACGCTCCCGGATTTCCTGATCGGCGCCCATGCAGACTGGCGGCGGTATCGTCTTTTGACACGCGATGGCGCTAGATACAGTTCCTATTTTCCTTCCGTCGAACTGATCACGCCGGAAAGCCACCCATGAAGGATTTTGCGCCATGATCGGCAAGCTCAAGGGAACGATCGACGAGATCGGCGACGACCACGTGGTTCTCGACGTACATGGCGTCGGCTATGTCGCCCATTGCTCGTCGCGCACATTGTCGAAGCTCAGCGCTCCGGGCGAGGCCGTCGTTCTGTTCATCGAGACCTATGTGCGCGAGGACCAGTTGCGGCTGTTCGGCTTTCTGACGGCGCTGGAGCGGGAGTGGTTCCGGCTGCTGCAGAGCGTTCAGGGCGTCGGCTCCAAGGTGGCGCTGGCGGTACTCTCGGTTCTGACACCCGGCGAACTGGCGAACGCGATCGCGCTGCAGGACAAAACGTCCGTGTCGCGGGCGCCGGGTGTCGGCCCGAAGGTCGCGGTGCGCATCGTCACCGAGCTCAAGAACAAGGCGCCCGCCTTTGCCGGCGAGGCGGCGGCCAATATCGGCCTGAAGCAGGAGCTTGGCGAAGGCGTTGCCTCCGCACCCGTGGCGGATGCGGTCTCGGCGCTGAGCAATCTCGGCTACTCACGCGATCAGGCGGCAAACGCGGTTGCCGCGGCGTTGAAGAATGGCGGCGAGGGCGCTGACAGCGCCAAGCTGATCCGGCTGGGATTGAAGGAACTGGCGCGATAATACGTTGCTTTTTGTAGGCGCCTTACTATTTTAGAAAAGTAAGAATATCGGCGGGATATGCGATGGGACATCATGCGACAATTACGTCAAAAGGCCAGATGACAGTACCAAAGGCCGTTCGGGAAGCGCTCAATATTAAGCCCGGCGACAAATGCTATGTTTGGGTTCGCGATGGAGAAATGATCGTTATTCCTCGCAACAAGAGCCTTGCCGATTTGGCTGGCATACTTGGTGAGCCACCTTATGGAGCAGGTGCGACGATTGACGACTTGTCCAAGGCGGCCATGGATGGCGCCACGGAACATGTGATGCGTTCCATTCGGCAGGCAGACCCAGATTGATGGCGCGTATAGGTGTGGACACCAACATTCTGGTTCGCCTGTTTGTGAAGGACGACGCCGAACAATCTGCGTCTGTTGCGCGCCTGGTCAGAGCCCTTGAAGAGGAAGACGTATTTTTCATCAATATTGTTGTCCTGATTGAAACGCTATGGACGTTGCGCAGACAATACGGCTATCGGAAATCGCAACTCCTCGCTTTGGTCCAAGCGCTCCTGGAGCGCGGCGACCTCGAAATCGACCAATATGAAATCGTCGGGAACGCGATCAATCTTTCGAGACTTTTGGGTGCGGACATATCCGATGCGCTGATCGGTGAATTGAACCGGCTCTCCGGCTGCGACCGCACTCTCACTTTTGATGCCAAAGCTGCCAAAACTGTCCCCGGAATGGAACTCCTCGAATGACCGATGCCGCACGTCTGATCACACCGGAAAAGCGGGGCGAGGACCTCGATACGACGCTGCGGCCGCAGTCGCTGGACGAGTTTACCGGCCAGGCAGAAGCGCGTGCCAATCTGAAGGTGTTCATCGAGGCGGCGAAGAACCGCGGCGAGGCGTTGGACCACGTGCTGTTCGTCGGTCCGCCCGGCCTCGGCAAGACGACGCTGGCGCAGATCATGGCCAAGGAGCTTGGCGTCAATTTCCGCTCGACCTCGGGTCCTGTGATTGCCAAGGCGGGCGATCTCGCGGCTTTGCTGACCAATCTCGAAGACCGCGATGTGCTGTTCATCGATGAAATCCACCGGCTCAACCCGGCTGTCGAGGAAATTCTCTATCCGGCGATGGAGGACTTTCAGCTCGACCTGATCATCGGCGAAGGGCCAGCGGCGCGTTCGGTGAAGATCGACCTGTCGAAGTTCACGCTGGTTGCCGCCACCACCCGACTCGGTCTCCTGACGACGCCGTTGCGCGATCGTTTCGGCATTCCGGTGCGGCTCAGTTTTTATACCGTGGAAGAACTGGAATCGATCGTCCGGCGCGGTGCCCGGTTGATGGGGCTTGGCATCACCGACGACGGTGCCCGCGAAATCGCCCGCCGTTCGCGCGGCACGCCGCGTATTGCCGGCAGGCTGTTGCGCCGGGTGCGGGATTTCGCCGAGGTGGCGAGGGCGGAAGCCGTGACGAAGCAGATCGCCGACGAGGCGCTGACCCGGCTGCTGGTCGACAATATGGGCCTCGACCAGTTGGACAAGCGCTATTTGACGATGATCGCGCTCAATTTCGGCGGTGGTCCCGTCGGCATCGAGACGATCGCGGCCGGGCTTTCCGAACCGCGCGATGCGATCGAGGACATCATCGAGCCCTATATGATTCAGCAGGGTTTTATCCAGCGCACGCCGCGCGGCCGCGTTTTGACCGCAAATGCATGGAAACACCTTGGGCTGCAGGTGCCGAAGGATCTGGAGGCGACCCAGTTCCGCCTGTTTCAAGAGGACGATTGAGTGATCACGCGGCGGGGCGTTCTGGTGACATTTGCGGGGCTGATGCTGAGCGGCATGGCGACCGGCGCCTATGCCGTCGGGATAGAGCCGGCGCGGCAGCCGCGGGTAAAGCGGTATAGTCTCGTTCCGAACAATTGGCCGGCCGGATTGAAATTGAGGCTGGTGGTGCTGGCAGACATCCATGCCTGCACACCCTGGATGTCTCCGCAGCGGATTGGCGGCATCTGCGAACAGGCCAATGCGCTCGGCGGTGACATGGTCCTGCTTTTGGGAGACTATCTGTCCGGCATGCGGATAAAGACGGGTCGGGTTGCGCCGGAAGACTGGGCTCGCGAGCTTGCGCGCCTCTCGGCTCCACTCGGGGTCCATGCGGTGATGGGCAATCATGATTGGCTGGATGATACGGAGGCCATGGTCGCCGGGAAGGGCCCTACGCTTGTCCACGCCGCGCTCGCATCGATCAACGTGCCCGTCTACGACAATCGCGCGGTGCGTTTCGAGAAGGATGGCCGTTCGTTCTGGCTCGCCGGGCTTGCGGACCAGATCGGGCCGTGGCCGGGGCTGGATGACCTGCCCGCAACTATGGCGCAGATCAGCGGGGAGGCGCCGGTCATCCTGATGGCGCACGAGCCGGATGTTTTTCCGACGGTGCCGGACCGGGTGTCGCTGACCCTTTCGGGGCACACGCATGGCGGACAAATCCGTGTCTTTGGCTATTCTCCCGTCGTCCCATCACGCTTCCACAATCGCTATGCCTATGGCCATATCGTCGAGGATAACCGCAACCTGATCGTTTCCGGCGGACTCGGCACGTCGATCCTGCCCTTTCGTCTCGGTTCGCCGCCGGAAATCGTCGTGGTAGACCTCGGCTGAAGCCGAACGCGCACCACCGCGCCGCCCAAGCCGTTCAATGTTCGGATTGCCGTGCGCGACTTCGGGGCGATCGTTTGCCGGCCCGCCGCGCCTTGATCTTACGAAGCCAGCTGTTCAACCGTCCTCCGCAGCAGATCCATGCCGCCCGGCTTCCAGCCCAGCGCGCCGATCTTGCAGGCTCCCATCCGATTGTAGGTATCGCGATCGGCGGCTTCCGGCAGCGGATGCGGACAGTGGGTCACCCGTTGAAGGATCGAGAGAATTTCGTGGTTGCCGGTCAGGATATCCGACACGTTGAACGTCCCGCCATTGATCCGCACCGCGTCGACCTCCAGCATCAGCCGGACGGCCTTGGCGACATCTTCGCCATGCACTTCGGTCCCGATGCGGGGGGAAACGGCCTTTCCCGACAAGTAGTCCTCGAAAAGAGAAGCCCATTTGTGTTTTCGACCTGGGCCTGCGGGACCGTAGATTCCCGTAGCCCGCAGGCTGGCGGTGATGAAGCCATGGCCGCAAAGCGAAAGCAGGCTGCGCTCGGCCTGCAGCTTGACTTCGCCGTACAGTGTGTCCGGCTTGCAGTGCATATCTTCCGTGAGCAGCACGCCCGGCGCTTGCGGGCCGTAGGCAGCGCGGCTTGACAGGAAGACGCAGCGGCAAACGCCGGCGTCGCGCGCGGTTTCGAACAGCCGCACGCTTCCGTCCAGATTTGCACGGCGGAACCCGTCGGGATCGTCGCCTTCGCCGCCGCGATATTTGCCCGGCAGGTGATCGAAGGCGGCGTGGACGAAATAGTAGATGTTGTCGAAGGCCTCCATCTGGTCGGTATCGGGATCGAGGATCAGGGGAACAAACGGAACGTCCGTCGAAAAGAAGCCCGGTTCGGGCGCGGTGCGGCCGCCGACAGTGACCTTGTACCCGCCCGCCAGCAGGTGTTCGACGATGAAGCGGCCGGCATAGCCGGTGCCGCCGGAAACGAGAACGCGGGTCATGAGCTTCCTGAATTCAGTCCGGGTTTTGCAGGCCCGGATTTGGCAGATTGGCAATCTCCGGGATGTTTTCCCCGCTGAAGAAAGCATGCCAGAGATCGATCAGCGGTCGCAGCCTTTCTTCTTTCGGATGATCCTTTTCCCAAGGTTTTTCATACTGATAGTGCAGCACGCCGATCGATGCCCAGTCCCACAGCGCCGGCATGTTGAACCAGATATATTGCAGCATGTTCATCGTGACGGGCAGGCCGTGCCAGTCCGGGAAGAAACTCTGCAGAAAGGTCTGGTCGGTGCGTGGCCAGAAGGCATCGGGCGCATCCAACCGCGTCAACATGGCCTCGAAAGTCCGGAGTGAAGGTTTGGCGACGAAAACGCCGGAGTTCAGCCTGTGAAAATCGGCAAGGCTCTCATAGACGTTGGGTGCTGCGGAAAATTCGGGATAGGCGAAATAGCGGTCGATGTTCTTCAGAACCAGCGCATCGGCATCGATGAAGATGCAGCGGTCGTATTCTGTCAGCTGCCAGAGCCGCAGCTTGCAGAAATTGTCGAGCGGCGAGTGGAAATCGGGCTTGCGGCCTTTGGTAAAAGGGGCGGCGCCATGTAAGTTTCTGCGCGCATGACGTTCGTTGAAGGCGTCCGACAGCGGCAAGAGGTCGGTGCCGACAAGGCGGCAGCCGAGATCGGCAAGCGGGACGAGCCGATCTGGTTCCACGCCACCGGTGTGAAGGACGACGATATCGGCGCCGGTCGCCGTCAAGCGTATGGAGCGGGCAAGCGCGGTCGCTCCCATGGCGTAGTCGGCGTTCGTCACGAGCGTGACGAACGCATTGCGCGATCCGGCAGGACCGGAAGGTGTGATGCCTTCTGAAACCAGACCGGATTGCGTCATGAAACCGATTTCAGCCTCCGGCCTTCCGGATCGTGATTGATCTTGGTGGCAATGTCCTTGGTCCAGGCCGAAACGGCCGGCACGCGACTGCGGTCGACGCGGTAGGCGTATTTCCTGCCGACATCGACGATTTCCGCAAGCAGGCCATCCTGAAGCGTGGTCGGATCGAGACCGAGCTCCCGGAACTTCTCGTTGCGCACGACGAGATCGTTTTCGGCGGCTTCCTTGCGCGGATTAGGCAGCCAGACGATTTCCGAGCCGCTGAGGCCGGCGATCATTTCGGCCAGGTCGCGGATCCGGTGGGTCTCGGTCATCTGGTTGAAGATTTCGACGCGGGCGCCACGCTGGGGCGGGTTCATCAAAGCGAGTTCGATGCAGCGCACCGAATCCTGGATATGGATGAAGGCGCGGGTCTGGCCGCCGGTGCCGTGCACCGTCAGCGGATAGCCGATGGCGGCCTGGATGAGGAAACGGTTGAGCACGGTGCCGTAGTCGCCGTCATAGTCGAAGCGATTGATCAGTTGCTCGTGACGGCGGGTCTGCTCGGTGTGCGTGCCCCAGACGATGCCCTGATGCAGGTCGGTAATCCGCATGCCGTCGTTCTTGGCGTAGAACTGGAACAGCAGCTGATCGAGGCACTTGGTCATGTGATAAATCGAGCCGGGATTGGCCGGATAGAGGATTTCCTGGGCGACGGTGCGGCCGTCCTGCGTCTCGATACCAACCGGTAGGTAACCTTCCGGGATTGCGGCACCGACGGTCGAATAGCCATAGACGCCCATGGTGCCGAGATGAACGAGATGCGCGTCGAGGCCGATCTCGACCAAGGCGTTCAAGAGGTTATGCGTGGCATTGACGTTGTTGTTGACCGTGTAGTTCTTGTGCCGGTCGCTCTTCATCGAATAGGGGGCTGCGCGCTGCTCGGCGAAGTGGATGATGGCATCGGGCCGATTTTCGGCGAGCCAGTTCTTGAGAAGCTCGTAATCGCGGGCGAGATCGATCAGGTGAAAATGGATGCGGCGGCCGGTTTCTGCGTGCCAGATGCGTGTCCGCTCCTGAATGGAATCCATCGGGGTGAGAGACTGGACCCCGAGTTCGGTGTCGATCCAGCGCCGCGAGAGATTGTCGAGAATGTGAATGTCATGCCCGGCATCGGACAAATGCAGGGCCGTCGGCCAGCCGACGAAGCCATCACCGCCAAGGACAGCAATTTTCATGCAGGGAATCTCCTTCACGTGGAAAATATGTGACGGTGATAGGGATGGAATGTGACAGGACGACAATGCTTGCCAAACGGCGTTTGTTCCGCCACAGGAAAAAGAAAACTTCCGAGGTTGTGAATGACGTTGATCGCGCTTTCCGGCGAACTGACAGATCACGGGCACCGACTGGTGCAGCGGGTCTATTACGAGGACACGGATTTCTCCGGCGTCGTCTATCACGCCCGCTACCTGCATTTCATGGAGCGAGCCCGCACTGACTATTTGCGGCTGCTCGGCGTCGAGCAGGCAACGATGGCGCTTGACGGGGATACGGAAGGTCTCGTTTTTGTCGTCCATCGCATGGAGATCGATTTCAAGACGTCGGCGCGCATGGACGACATCTTGACGATCACCACGACGACGGAAAAGGCGGGCGGTGCCAAAATGGTGCTCCAACAGGAAATCCGCCGCGAGGGCACGTTGCTGATCGCCGCCAAGGTGATCATCGCGGTGATCAACGGGCAGGGACGGCCGCGACGGCTGCCGGAAGCGCTGGGCAAGAAGTTTTTGGGGCAGGGCTGATCAGCTCTCAGCACCCGCCGCTTTCAGCATCGCCCTGGTCAGGCTCTGTTTCCAATCCTTTGCCTCGTAATGCACGGGCTTGCCGGAAGGTTCGTGGCGTGGCGGGGGGTGGAATGTTCCCGGAGCGAACTCGTCTCTGCTTTCGCCCATCGCGATTGCAGTGCAACAAGGTAATACTCTCTTAACCATAATGATGTCTTAATGCCCATATTAGGGTTTTGTGCAGTGCACGTCATCCTTTCACCAAGATTGAAGGCAAGAAGGCAGACAGGAAGCTTAAAGATCGGCATGAGGCCGGTTATCGGCAGCTGCCGGGTCAATCTTGCAACAATGACGTTTGAGCTACCTGGCTGTGAGCATGAGACTGCTCTTGCCGGGCGTTTGGATTCGGGGATTTGAGACTATGGAACAGGTTGGATTGGCTGCGGCGACGACGGACGTGACGCTGTGGTCGCTTTTCATGGAAGCGGGCTTCGTCGTCAAGCTGGTGATGCTGGGGCTGATTGGCGCCTCCGTCTGGACCTGGGCGATCGTCGTCGACAAGACACTGAAATACGGCAAGGTTCGCCGTCAGCTGGACGCCTTCGAACAGGTGTTCTGGTCCGGCCAGTCGCTTGAGGAGCTTTACCGGACGCTGTCCGACCGGCAGACCTCCGGCATGGGTGCGATCTTCGTCTCTGCGATGCGCGAGTGGAAGAAATCCTTCGAACGCGGCGCCCGCTCGCCGATCGGTCTCCAGATGCGTATCGACCGGGCAATGGACGTCACTCTTTCGCGTGAATCCGAAACGCTCGAGGCGCGGCTCGGTTCGCTTGCCACCATCGGCTCGGCCGGTCCGTTCGTCGGGCTGTTCGGGACGGTCGTCGGTATCATGACCTCGTTCCAGGCGATCGCCGGTTCGAAGTCCACCAACCTCGCGGTCGTGGCACCCGGTATCGCCGAAGCGCTTTTGGCGACGGCAATCGGCCTTCTTGCCGCTATCCCGGCGGTTATCGCCTATAACAAGTTCTCCGCCGATGCCGGCAAGATCACCTCCCGCATGGAAGGCTTTGCCGACGAGTTCTCGGCCATCCTTTCGCGCCAGATCGACGAGAAGCTGCAGCAGCCGCGCCAGGCCGCGCAGTAACCGGTACCGAGAGACGGAGTATTTGCTATGGGTATGGCAGTAGGCGGATCGAAGGGCTCGGGCGGCGGACGCCGCCGTCGCGGTCGCGGCAAGGCCATCATGAGCGAAATCAACGTGACGCCCTTCGTGGACGTGATGCTGGTGCTCCTGATCATCTTCATGGTCGCGGCCCCGATGATGACGGTCGGCGTGCCGATCGACCTGCCGGAAACGCAGGCAAAGGCGCTCAATTCCGAAACGCAGCCGATCACTATCTCCGTCAAGAGTGACGGTCAGGTCTTCCTGCAGGAAACGCCGATCCCGGTCGAGGAAGTCGCCGCCAAGCTCGAGGCGATCGCCACGACCGGCTACAGCGAGCGCATTTTCGTGCGCGGCGATGCGACGTCGCCCTACGGCGTGATCGCCGACGTCATGTCCCGCATCCAGGAGGCCGGCTTCAAGAACATCGGCCTCGTCACTCAACCGAAGAAGGACCAGTAGAGCGCTGCGATGAAGACAAGTCTCATCACATCCGCTGTGCTGCACGGCCTGGTGCTGACCTGGGCGCTGGTGTCGCTCGGCAGTCCGGAAAAGTTCGAAGTGTCCAATCTGGAGTCGATGCCGGTCGATATCGTTCCGATCGAAGAGCTTACCCAGCTTCAGCAGGGCGACAAGGAAGCGCCGAAAGGGGAAACGCCCTCGGCGGTCCCCACCAAGAAGCCGACGGAAGTCAAGGATGCCGAGAACATTGGTGAGAATGATGTCGACCTAAAGACGCCGCCTAAACCGGAATCGAAGCCGATCGAAAAAGAATCGACAGGCGCCATCAAGGCAGAAGAAAAGCCCGTTCCCACCCCTGAGCCTGTCAAAGAAGACAGCCCCGAGGTCACCGAAGAGAAGCCTGCTTCCGAGCCCGCGACCGAAGTCGCTTCGTTGCCTGAACCGAAGCAGGAAGTGAAGCCCGATCCGAAGCCGGAAGAGCAGCCGGCCGAGGAGCAGCCCGCTGAAAATCCGGAAGCCGAGGCGCTGCCGGACAAGATCCCGACGCCAGTCATGAAGCCGAAGGTCGAGCAGCAGGCGCAGACGGCCAAGACGCCTGATCGCAAGAACGAAGAAAACAAGAAAGAAAAGAAGAAGTCGTCGACGGCAAAGGAATCCGATTTCAACGCCGATGAGGTGGCTGCTCTTCTCAACAAGACGGATTCGTCCGGTGGCGGTGCGAAGCGCGCCAAGGATCCGGCAGCTGCCGGTGCAAAGAAGACGACGGGCAACACCATGTCGCAAAGCGAGATGGACGCCCTGAGAGGCAAGATCGAAGGCAACTGGTCGATTATCGCAGGTACGGCCGGTGCAGAAGGTCTGACGATCAGGGTTTCGATGCAGCTTGACAGAAGCGGCGAACTCGTCGGCAGGCCAGAAGTCGTTGCCTCCGGCGGAACGGAATCCGCGCGCCGTACCTTCGAGGGCAGCGTCCTGCGCGCGATCATGAAATCGGCTCCCTTCACCGATTTGCCTGCCGACAAATACGATTCCTGGAGCGACGTCGTCGTCAATTTCGATCCGAGCGCAATGCTCTAAAAACAACACACGAATGAATGGCTGAGAGGCTTCTATAACCATGCTGAAACGAAACCCCTTCCGTTTTCTCGTCGCGATCGCGGCGATGGTCACACTTTTGACCTCGCCGGCTCACGCGCTGGTGGAAATCAACATCAACAAGGGCAATGTCGAGCCCTTGCCGATCGCCGTCACCGATTTCCTGCAGGGTGAACTGGGGCAGAAGATTTCCGATGTGGTGGCAGCCGACCTCAAGCGTTCCGGCCTGTTTGCGCCGATCGACAAGGGTGCCTTCATCGAGAAGATCACCAATCCGGACGCGGCACCCCGCTTCGAGGACTGGAAGGTCATCAATGCGCAGGCGCTCGTCACCGGCCGTGTGACCCAGGAAGGCGATGGCCGCCTGAAGGCCGAGTTCCGCCTGTGGGACAGTTTTGCCGGCCAGCAGATGACGGGCCAGCAGTTCTTCACCCAGCCGGAAAACTGGCGCCGCGTCGCCCATATCATTGCTGACGCGATCTATGAGCAGATCACCGGTGAAAAGGGCTATTTCGATACGCGTATCGTCTATGTCGCCGAAAGCGGTCCGAAGACGGCGCGCAAGCGTCAGCTGGCGATCATGGACCAGGACGGCTTCAACGCTCGGGCGGTCACCAATTCCAACGATATCGTGCTGACGCCGCGCTTCTCGCCGAACAAGCAGGAAATCACCTATATGTCCTTCGAGGGCAATGAGCCGCGCGTCTATCTGCTGCAGCTCGAGACCGGACAGCGCGAAGTCGTCGGCAATTTCCCCGGCATGACCTTTGCGCCGCGCTTCTCGCCGGATGGCCAGCGGGTCATCATGAGCCTGCAGCAGGAAGGCAATGCCAACATCTACACGATGGACCTGCGTTCGCGCACGACGACCCGCCTGACCTCGACGGCCGCGATCGACACATCTCCGTCCTATTCGCCTGATGGCAGCCAGATCGTCTTCGAAAGCGATCGCGGCGGCCGCCAGCAGCTTTACGTCATGGGCGCCTCGGGCGGCGGGCAGAACCGCATCTCCTTCGGCGACGGTTCCTATTCGACCCCGGTCTGGTCGCCGCGCGGCGATCTGATCGCCTTCACCAAGCAGTCGGGCGGCAAGTTCTCGATCGGCGTGATGAAGCCGGACGGTTCGGGCGAACGCATCCTGACGACGGGCTTCCACAATGAGGGCCCGACCTGGGCGCCGAACGGCCGCGTCCTGATGTTCTTCCGTCAGAATGCCGGTGCCGGCGGCCCGCAACTCTACTCGATCGACCTGACCGGCTACAACGAGCAGCTGATCTCCACCCAGGGGTTTGCATCCGATCCGGCCTGGTCGCCGCTACTCGAATAGCGTTGCTGCGATGCGGCAGGAAAGTGGCGCACCGCCGCTTTCTCGCCGCAAAGGGCTGATCTAGCAAGCCTTCGTTCGTATTTTGACACTCTGTTAACCATACCTGTTGAAAGTCGATTAACCGCTTCCGGTTACAGTCTGGCAACCCTGAATTTAGACATCCAAGGAGACCGGCCCATGAGCCGCATTCACGCCAAGGCCGAAGGCCGCATGCAAACCATCGCTCGCAATCCGGTCATGGTTGCCCTCGTCATGACGCTCGCCATTGCCGGCTGCGCCTCGAAGAAGAACCTGCCGAACAGCGCTGGCGAACTCGGCCTGAACGCAGCGACGCCCGGCTCGACGCAGGACTTCACGGTCAATGTCGGCGACCGCATCTTCTTCGATACGGACTCCACCTCGATCCGTGCCGATGCGCAGGCAACGCTCGACAAGCAGGCTCAGTGGCTGGCCAAGTACCCGAACTATGCGATCACGGTCGAAGGTCACGCCGACGAACGCGGCACCCGCGAATACAACCTTGCCCTCGGCGCACGCCGCGCTGCTGCAACCCGCGACTACCTCGCTTCGCGCGGTATCCCGGCCGGCAAGATGAAGACGATCTCCTACGGCAAGGAAAAGCCGGTCGCCGTCTGCGACGACATTTCCTGCTGGTCGCAGAACCGCCGCGCCGTCACGGTTCTCGGTGGCGCCGGCATGTAATTGCCGCACATCGGAAAAAGCTTGTGGAAGGGCGGTCTTAGGGCCGTCCTTTCTTTTTCGTCACACTTTCACCGAACTCCGTTGCTTTTTGAGGCCAATTGGAAAACTGTGCGGCAATCACCCGAGGGCCGATTTGCACCGGCTGCGGGCGAGAGTGGAATATTCAAACGGGACACATGACATGAAACATTTTGTCGTGGCGGGATTGATCGGCCTGACCGCCTTTGCGGGCTTTGGCCAGACAGTCACCGCCATGCCGCTTTCCGCGCTGTTTAACCGCGCAATTCACGGCGAGACCCAGTCGCCGGACAAGGCGCCGCTGCTGAAGGTCCAGTCGAGCGAGATCGGACGCATCGGGCAGCTCGAGGAACAGATCCGCTCGCTCAACGGGCGTATCGAGGAAATGAGCTTCCAGCTCCTGCAGATGCAGGAACAGATCCGCAAGTTCCAGGAAGACAACGAGTTCCGTTTCCAGGACCTGGAAAGCGGCAAGTCGGACTCTACCAAGAAGAGCCAGGCGGAAACGCCGCAGACAAACGACACTGCATCCACCGGCGTGCCGGCAACGGATGATCAGACAGCGGCAACCGATCCCAACGCAAGTTTGGGATCGGACACGGGCGCAAGCGGCAACACCGGAGCACCACCGGCAACGCTCGGCGAGATCGTGTTCGATGAAAACGGCAATCCCGTCGCGGCAAATCGAAACACGACCAGTCTCGAAGCGACGCTTCCAGGTGTCGATCAGGGCATCAACCAGACCCCGGACAGCCAGCAGCAGACGGCGGCGCTCGACAATCCCGGCGATCTCTACCAGTCCGCCTACGGGCATGTCCTGACCGGCGATTACGGTCAGGCCGAAAACGAATTCCGCGACTATCTGGATGTCTTTCCGAACGGCGAAAAAGCCGCCGATGCCAGCTTCTGGATGGGTGAAGCGCAATATTCTCAGGGCAAGTTCAACGACGCGGCCAAGACTTTCCTCAATGCGCACCAGACCTACGGCAAGTCGCCGAAGGCGCCGGAAATGCTCTTGAAGCTCGGCATGTCGCTCGCAGCCCTCGACAACAAAGACACGGCCTGTGCGACGCTGCGCGAGGTCAACAAGCGCTATCCCAAGGCTTCCGCCGCGGTGAAGGCCAAGGTTACCAGCGAACAGAGCCGCCTTGCCTGCTGAGGCAGATCGCGCTGCGCCGCACGCCGTCGTCGAGGCGGCGAAACAATTTCTTTCGACCTTCAAGACGCCCGGCATGATCCTCGCCGCCGTTTCCGGTGGCAGCGATTCAAAAGGTCTTCTGCTTGCGCTGCACGAAGCGATCGCGCGCGGCGGCTTTTCCGCTTTCTCCCTGTCCGCCTGCACCATCGACCATGGTCTGCGGCCGGAATCTGCAGACGAAGCGCGTGCCGTCGCACAGTTTTGCGCGGACAGGAAAATCCCCCATCTGACGCGCCAGTGGCAGGGCGAAAAGCCGGAAACCGGCCTGCAGGCCGCAGCCCGCGAAGCGCGTTACGTATTGTTGGCCGCCGCCGCGGAAGTGGTGGGCGCGCAGTGCATCGTGACCGCTCACACGGCCGACGATCAGGCTGAAACCGTCACTATGCGGCAAAGCCGCTCGCAGGCGGATGCGCCCGGCCTGGCGGGGATGGCGGATGGAATGCTTGTCGATCGCCGCGTCTGGGTGTTGCGGCCGTTTTTGAGGCAGCGCCGGGCCGATATCCGCAGCTATCTCACGCTCCGGGGCGAAGACTGGTTCGATGATCCGAGCAATGCCAATCTGCGCTTCGAGCGTGTCCGAGTTCGGCAGGCGCTCCGCGACGAATCGGCCACCGATCAATTCTCGGCGGCGGCCGAAGCACGCCGCCGTTCCAGCGCGCGTGCCGCCAGTCTGCTTGAGCGGCATGCTGTCGTTTTCGAAGGGCTTGCCGCGCGGATCGATCCGGCGCTCGCCGAGAAGATGTCCGATCCGGATTGGCGCCGTGCTATCCTGGCTCTCACCGCGGTCATGGGCGGCAGGCAGCATCTGCCGGGCCGAGAAACCGCGGCGCGGCTTGCCGCGTTCCTGGCCGAGGGGCGGGATGGCCGGATGACGGCCGGGCGCGTCGTTTTCGACCGCCGCCGTTCGGGCCTCTACCTTTATCGGGAGGCGAGAAATCTGCCCGATCTCGTTATACAGCCTCATCAGAAAGCGATCTGGGACGGCCGCTTCATTGTCACGAATACCGGTGCGGTGCCATTGATGGTTGGCGGCGGTGTCGATGCCGTGGAGCTCACGGCGAGACCGATTGCCGCAGGTCTCCCCGAAGCGATCGTCAAACGCGCGGCCAAATCGGCCCCGGCCTTCTCTCTGGCGGGCCAGGTCCCCTTGTCGACCGCGGCCTTGGTCGAAAGCAGTATCGGCCTTTACGACACCTTTTTGCCGCGTTTCGACCTGATGATAGCGAATAGCATCGCTGCGCTCTTTGGTCGTGACCGGTATCTTGCTCCTCCGGTTCACGATGTTTTGACGGAAAAGACAGGTTGAACCTGAGTTTACCTTGGCAAGCCGGTCGCGCAACCCTATGTTAGACATAAGAATGCAGCCACAAATCATTGTGGGTTGCCACAGGTTCCGGGGAGTTCGATGAACCCTAATTTCAGAAATTTTGCCCTTTGGGCAATCATTGCCTTGCTGCTGATCGCGCTGTTCAGCATGTTTCAGCAGCCGACCGAGCGCACCGGGTCGAAGGATATTCCCTTTTCCCAGTTCCTGAAGGATGTCGATGGCAGCCGCGTCAAGGAAGTCCTGATCACCGGCAACAAGGTGATCGGTTCCTATACCGAAAGCGGCGCGACCTTCCAGACCTATGCGCCTGCGATCGATACGGCTTTGACCGAACGCATGGAAGCCAAGAACGTAACCGTGACGGTTCGCCCCGAAACCGACGGTTCCTCTGGTTTCCTGAGCTATGTCGGCACGCTTCTGCCCATGCTTCTCATCCTTGGCGTCTGGCTGTTCTTCATGCGGCAGATGCAGGGCGGCTCGCGGGGCGCAATGGGTTTCGGCAAGTCCAAGGCCAAGCTCCTCACCGAAGCGCATGGCCGCGTGACGTTTGACGACGTCGCCGGCGTTGACGAAGCCAAGCAGGACCTCGAGGAAATCGTTGAATTCCTGCGCGATCCGCAGAAGTTCCAGCGTCTCGGTGGCCGCATTCCGCGTGGCGTGCTGCTCGTCGGCCCTCCCGGCACCGGTAAGACGCTGCTCGCCCGCTCCGTTGCCGGTGAAGCGAATGTGCCCTTCTTCACCATCTCCGGCTCGGATTTCGTCGAAATGTTCGTCGGCGTCGGCGCATCGCGTGTGCGCGACATGTTTGAGCAGGCAAAGAAGAATGCGCCGTGCATCATCTTCATCGACGAAATCGACGCCGTTGGCCGTCATCGCGGCGCCGGTCTCGGCGGCGGTAACGATGAACGCGAGCAGACCCTCAACCAGTTGCTGGTCGAGATGGACGGCTTCGAGGCCAATGAAGGCATCATCCTGATCGCGGCGACCAACCGCCCGGACGTTCTCGACCCGGCGCTGCTGCGCCCGGGCCGCTTCGACCGCCAGGTCGTCGTTCCGAACCCCGACATCAACGGTCGCGAACGCATTCTGAAGGTGCACATCCGCAACGTGCCGCTGGCGCCGAATGTCGATCTGAAGGTTCTCGCACGCGGTACGCCCGGCTTTTCGGGCGCCGATCTGATGAACCTCGTCAACGAAGCCGCCCTGATGGCTGCGCGCCGCAACAAGCGCGTCGTTACCATGCAGGAATTCGAAGACGCCAAGGACAAGATCATGATGGGCGCGGAACGCCGCTCCTCCGCCATGACCGAAGCCGAGAAGAAGCTGACCGCCTATCACGAAGCGGGCCACGCCATTCTGGCGCTTAAGGTTCCGGTTGCCGATCCCCTGCACAAGGCGACGATCATTCCGCGCGGCCGCTCTCTCGGCATGGTCATGCAGCTTCCCGAAGGCGACCGCTATTCGATGAGCTACAAGTGGATGGTGTCGCGCCTGGCGATCATGATGGGCGGCCGCGTTGCCGAGGAAATCACCTTCGGCAAGGAAAACATCACCTCTGGCGCATCGTCCGATATCGAGCAGGCCACCAAGCTTGCCCGCGCCATGGTGACGCAGTGGGGTTTCTCCGATGAACTCGGCCAGGTTGCCTATGGCGAGAACCAGCAGGAGGTCTTCCTCGGCCACTCGGTTTCTCAGACCAAGAACGTCTCTGAAGCGACATCGCAGAAGATCGACATCGAAATCCGCCGCCTGATCGATGAGGCCTATCTCGAAGCCAAGCGGATCATCACCGAGATGCATGGCGAATTCGTCGCGATTGCCGAGGGCTTGCTCGAATACGAGACGCTGACGGGCGACGAGATCAAGGCGCTGATCCGCGGCGAAAAGCCGGCGCGTGACCTCGGGGACGACTCGCCTCCGCATCGTGGCTCTGCCGTTCCGTCCGCGGGCGTGAAGAAGGATGGTTCCGTCGGCCATAAGGGCGACGAGGCCGAAGGCGGGTTCGAGCCGCAGCCGCAATAGGCTTACACCGAGTACAAATGCGAAATAAAACCGCCGCGCCGAAAGATGCGGCGGTTTTTCTTTGTCCTGAATAATTCAGCGCAATTGGTTCCCCGCTTGGTAACGCGCTGTAATGAATTCTGATGATAAACGGGATGTTGTTGCGAAGGTTTTATGGCAATAAAATACCCATGCGCAGTTTTCCGCGTGATCGCAACGTGAGGCGTTGGCGCCTGCAAATGTGATCCGGAAGGCCGGTGTTGCGGAAAGCGGCTCCCTGGCGGGCCTGTGATTGACGTTGCGCTGGCGCCTTTGACAAGAATTGGAGTTTTTATGAAGCGCAACTATTTTGGGACGGATGGTATCCGCGGACAGTCGAACCTGTTTCCGATGACGCCGGATCTCGCCATGCGCGTCGGCGTTGCCGTCGGTACGATCTTTCGCAATGGCGCGCACCGGCACCGGGTGGTGATCGGCAAGGACACGCGCCTTTCGGGCTATATGCTGGAAAATGCCCTGGTGGCCGGTTTCACTGCCGCAGGTCTCGATGTCTTCCTCCTGGGGCCTATCCCGACCCCCGGCGTCGCCATGCTGACGCGCTCGCTGCGCGCCGATATCGGCGTGATGATCTCCGCCTCGCATAATCCCTTCGAGGACAACGGCATCAAGCTGTTCGGCCCGGATGGCTACAAGCTGTCGGATGAGATGGAAGGACAGATCGAGGACCTGCTTGAAAAGGACATGACGGCGCAGCTCGCCAAGTCGCAGGAAATAGGCAGGGCCAAGCGCGTCGAAGGCGACATCTATCGCTATATCGAACATGCCAAGCGCACGCTGCCGCGCGACGTGACGCTTCAGGGCCTGAGGGTCGCCATCGACTGCGCCAATGGCGCCGCCTACAAGGTTGCGCCGCTCGCACTGTGGGAGCTCGGCGCGGATGTCGTGACGATCGGAAACGAGCCGAACGGCATCAATATCAACCTTGACTGCGGATCGACCCATCCGGAGGCGCTGCAGAAGAAGGTGCATGAGGTGCGCGCCGATATCGGCATCGCGCTCGATGGCGACGCCGACCGCGTGCTGATCGTCGACGAGCACGGGAAGATTGTCGATGGCGACCAGTTGATGGCGGTCATTGCCGATAGCTGGGCGGCCGAAGGCATGCTCAGCGGCGATGGCATCGTTGCGACCGTCATGTCCAATCTTGGCCTGGAGCGCTATCTCAAGGGACGCAGCCTCAATCTGCATCGGACCAAGGTCGGAGACCGATACGTCGTCGAGCACATGCGCCAGAACGGCTTCAATGTCGGCGGCGAGCAATCGGGCCACATCGTCCTCTCGGATTTCGGCACGACCGGCGATGGCCTTGTCGCGGCGCTGCAGATTCTCGCCTGCGTCAAGCGTCAGGGAAAATCGGTCAGCGAAGTTTGTCACCGTTTCGACCCTGTCCCGCAGGTCCTGAAGAACGTTCGGGTTTCGTCCGGCATGTCGCTCGAAAACGTCACCGTCCGTCAGGCAATCGCCGACGCGGAGGCGGAACTTGCCAAGAACGGCCGGTTGCTGATCCGCCCGTCCGGTACCGAACCGCTGATCCGCGTCATGGCGGAGGGCGACGACCGGGAGCAGGTCGAACGGATCGTCGACGAACTGATCAGCGTCATCAGCGCCGTTCGCAACGTCGCCTGATACCGATCGATTTCAAGATGCCGAGAAAGGCCGGGTCATGCCCGGTCTTTTTTAATGTTAGGAAAATACCGCGCGTTGCTTTGTCACCAAGCAAACCTGTTAATAGTTACGGTAAATTTTTGTAGTTAATTACACCTTAACCTTTCCTATTCATGATCCACCCCAACATCCTACATTGGAGGCCGCTGTCTCGGCTGACCAAGCAACAAAAAATATCGGAGTGAGGCCATGAAGAGGATTTGGAGTGGCATTGTTGCAGTTCTGCTCGCCAGTACGCCGGTGCTCGCGCAGGAGCCTTATCAGCAGCCGGTAGAGGCGCAGGAGCCTTATCAGGAGCCGGTAGCCGTCGCCGCGTCCAGCGGTTGGTATCTGCGCGGTGATGCGGGATTTTCCCAAAAAAATCTGCGTGGCGCTCACTATTTCCAGGGTTCCAACAGCAACCTGCAGGATTTCGATTCCGCCGAAGTCGACAATTCCTACCTGCTCGGCGTCGGCGTCGGCTATCAGATCAATCAGTATCTGCGCACGGACGTGACGCTGGACTATCTTGGCGAGTCCGATTTCCATGGCAGCACGTCCGGCTCATGTGGCGTGGCTGTCTCCTGCGTTTCGACGGACGTTTCGTCGATGTCGGCCTGGAGCCTGATGGCAAACGCCTATGTCGATTTCTGGAGCTACGGTTCGTTCACGGCCTATGCCGGTGGCGGTCTCGGCGGCACGAAGGTTAACTGGAGGAACCTGCGCAACACCAGTTGCGACACGTCGGATCCGACCAATTGCGACCCAACGGTCGAGCATGACGGCGAGGATCCGTGGCGCTTTACCTATGCGCTGATGCTCGGTGCCTCCGTCGACCTGACCTGCGCCCTGAAGGCTGACGTCGGCTACCGCTACCGCCGCGTCGAAGGCGGAGACATGTTCGGCTTTGCCTCGAACGGCGGCCCTGGCTACGACAAGGGGTTCCATCTGCATGAAGGCCGTGCGGGCCTGCGTTATGCCTTCGGCGAAAATTGCGACCCCGTCTATGATCCGCCGGTCGAGCCTGTGGTCTACAAGTAATCGTCAACCAAACGATCTGATTTCAAAGGCCGCCCGGGTTCCCGGCGGCCTTTTTCCATTCCTCCGCCATCCTGGTTAAGAAGCATGGTTAACCGCCGGTTAACCTGTGGCTGCGATAGTTAACGCTCGTAAACGCGGCCGATGAAGGGTTGATTTCCTGCCACTGAAGGCATTCCCAAGGACCACACGATGCGGCACATTCTTCTCAATGCATCCGCGCTGGCGCTGCTTTTTGCCGGCGGCCATGCGAAGGCGGCGGACGATCTGCTCAACGCACCGGAAGTCACCATCTCGGCGGCAGAAACGGGAAGCCAGGGTTTTTATCTGCGCGGCGATCTCGGCTATGCAGGCTGGACGGAGGAGGGCGATCCGTCGCTTCGTCTGTTCGACGCCGGTACGGGCATGACGGACACGGCCTCTTTCGACGACGCCCGCTTCGGCAAACCTGTCTCTGGCGCGCTGGGTGTCGGTTATCAGTTCAACGACATGTTCCGCGCTGATCTGACCGGCGACTATTTCGATGGACAATTCGATGGTTCGGGTGAAGCGGACGTTCCCTGCGCCGGAGAAGCCGCAGGCACGTCCTGCGCGGGAGGCCTGCGCGCCGATTACAGTGCGACCGGCATCATGGCGAACGGCTATGTCGATCTCGCGACGCTGGCCGGCTTCACGCCCTATCTTGGCGCCGGTCTCGGCGTGACCCAGTTGCGTTGGAGCGATGTCTCGCTGACGACCACTTGCGTCGCACGCGCTGCCGCCTGCTCGGGTGCCGCCGCGGTCACCCAGTCCTTCGATGGCGACAGCAGCTGGCGCTTCACCTATGCGCTTATGGCCGGTGTTTCCTATGACATGACGGAACGGCTGAAGCTTGACGTCGGCTATCGCTACTCGCAGATTGCCGATGGCGACATGTTCGGCAGCAGCGATATCGATGGTTTCGACGACGGCCTCGGCCGCCACGAGGTTCGCGTCGGGTTGCGTTTGGCGCTTTGGTAGGCCGAACGGCCGCCGCCCGAAGACGTTCATCAGCGCCAAAAATCTTTTCAACAGCGACATAAGTTGGTTGACTTCCTTCCCGGTCCGCAATATTCACGGCGGCAGGCCACCTCTCCCTAACGAGAGGCTTTCTATCTGGAAGGATAGCTCAGATGACGACCCCTGCTACGCCGGACATCCGCCCGGAAAACACCCATTTTTCTTCTGGTCCCTGCTCGAAGCGCCCCGGTTGGTCGCTCGATGCGCTCTCTGATGCAGCCCTCGGTCGCTCGCATCGTGCCAAGGTTGGCAAGAGCAAGCTGAAGCAGGCCATCGACCTCACCCGCGAACTTCTGGAAGTGCCGGCGGATTACCGCATCGGCATCGTGCCTGCGTCCGACACCGGCGCTGTCGAGATGGCGCTCTGGTCGCTGCTCGGCCCGCGCGGCGTCGATATGGTCGCCTGGGAAAGCTTCGGCTCCGGCTGGGTTTCCGATGTCGTCAAGGAGCTCAAGCTCCCCGACACCCGCAAGATCGTGGCCGACTATGGCCTGCTTCCGGACCTCTCCAAGCTCGATTTCGACCGCGACGTGGTTTTCACCTGGAACGGTACGACCTCGGGCGTCCGCGTCCCGAACGCCGATTTCATTCCGGCCGACCGCAAGGGGCTGACGATCTGCGATGCGACCTCGGCGGCCTTCGCGCAGGAGCTCGATTTCGCCAAGCTCGATGTCGTCACCTTCTCCTGGCAGAAGGTTCTCGGCGGCGAGGGCGCGCATGGCGTTCTCATCCTTTCGCCGCGCGCTGTCGAGCGGCTGGAAAGCTATGAGCCTTCATGGCCGTTGCCGAAGATCTTCCGCATGACCAAGGGCGGCAAGATCATCGAAGGCATCTTCCAGGGCGAGACGATCAACACGCCGTCAATGCTCTGCGTCGAGGATTATATCGATGCCCTCCATTGGGCAAAGCAGGTCGGCGGCCTCAAGGCCCTGATTGCCCGTGCCGACGCCAATGCGCAGGTCATCCATGACTTCGTTGCAAAGACGGACTGGATCGCCAATCTGGCCGAGGATCCGGCAACGCAGTCCAACACCTCCGTCTGCCTGAAGATCGCAGACAAGGATGTCGCAGCACTCGACGCTGCCGCGCAGGACACTTTTGCCAAGGGCATGGTGGCGCTTTTGGAAAAGCAGGGTGTTGCCCACGATATCGGCGCCTATCGCGATGCCCCGTCCGGTTTCCGCATCTGGGCCGGCGCGACAATCGAAACGGCCGACCTCAAGGCGCTGATGCCCTGGTTCGACTGGGCGTTCGCGACCCAGAAGGCGACGCTTTCGCAGGCCGCAGCCTGACCGGCTTGTGACCGCGCCGAATGGGCGCGGTCTTTCATATCCTTTCTTTTTTGACGAAACCAATGGAGGCCTCCTATGGCACCTCGCGTACTCGTATCCGATGAACTGTCGGAAACCGCCGTCCAGATCTTCCGCGATCGCGGCGTCGAAGTGGATTTCCAACCGAAGCTCGGCAAGGACAAGGACAAGCTGGCGGAAATCATCGGCAACTATGACGGCCTCGCCATCCGGTCCGCCACCAAGGCGACGGAAAAGCTGATCGCAGCTGCGACCAATCTCAAGGTCATCGGCCGCGCCGGTATCGGCGTCGACAATGTCGATATCCCGGCCGCCTCGCGCCGCGGCATCATCGTCATGAACACGCCGTTCGGCAACTCGATCACGACAGCCGAGCACGCCATCGCGTTGATGTTTGCCGTCGCCCGCCAACTGCCGCAGGCCGATACCTCGACCCAGGCCGGCAAGTGGGAAAAATCGAAGTTCATGGGTGTCGAGATCACCGGCAAGACGCTCGGCGTCATCGGCGCCGGCAATATCGGCTCGATCGTCTGCTCGCGCGCCATCGGCCTGAAGATGCACGTGCTCGCCTATGACCCCTTCCTCTCCAAGGAACGCGCCGAAGAAATGGGCGTCACCAAGGTCGAACTCGACGAGCTGCTGGCACACGCCGATTTCATCACCCTGCATGTGCCGATGACTGACAAGACGCGCGGCATCCTTAACCGCGAGGCGCTGGCGAAGACAAAGCCGGGCGTGCGCATCATCAACTGCGCCCGCGGCGGCCTGGTCGACGAGCATGCCCTTGCCGACGCCATCAAGTCCGGTCATGTCGCCGGTGCGGGTTTCGACGTGTTCGAAGTCGAGCCCGCGACGGAAAGCCCGCTCTTCGGCCTGCCGAACGTCGTCTGCACGCCGCATCTCGGCGCCTCCACCACGGAAGCGCAGGAGAACGTCGCCCTGCAGGTTGCCGAGCAGATGTCGGATTATCTGGTCAAGGGCGCGGTTTCCAACGCGATCAACATGCCCTCGATAACGGCGGAAGAAGCGCCGATCCTGAAGCCGTTCATCAAGCTTGCCGACGTTCTCGGCGCCTTTGTCGGTCAGGTGACGGAAAGCGCCATCAAGGAAATCGAGATCCTTTACGATGGCGCTACCGCCGGTATGAACACCAAGGCGCTGACGAGTGCTGCCCTGGCCGGCCTCATCCGCAGCCAGGTCTCCGACGTCAACATGGTTTCGGCGCCGGTGATGATCAAGGAAAAGGGCATCATCCTTTCCGAGGTCAAGCGCGACAAGTCGGGCGTCTTCGACGGTTACATCAAGCTGACGGTGACGACGGCCAACCAGACGCGCTCGGTTGCGGGCACCGTCTTCTCCGACGGCAAGCCGCGCTTCATCCAGATCAAGGACATCAATCTGGATGCCGATGTCGGCAATCACATGGTCTACATCACAAACACCGACGTTCCCGGCATGATCGGCTTCATCGGCATGACATTGGGTGATGCCGGCGTCAACATCGCCAACTTCCAGCTCGGCCGCCACCATGCCGGCTCGGATGCCATCGCGTTGCTCTATGTCGACGGCGAGGTTTCGGAAGGCGTGCTCGACAAATTGCGCGCCAACCCGGCAATCCGCCAGGCCAAGCAACTGGTGTTCAACGTCGACTGAGCCCCGATGCGCGCTCGTTGAGCGCGCATGGACTCCCCTGACGGAAATAGAGACGCGCCGGACTTACCTCCGGCGCGTCTGTCGTTGATAGAAGCGAATGGCATGACCGAGAAAAATGCGGCCTATCGTTGGCGCCCCGCCGATCCGGCGGACATTACAGCGCCGCGCGTCAAACATGACGCGCAAAGGACGCTGTAACACTTTGATCTGCTGCATAATTTTATCCCTAAATCGATTCCGATTTAAGGAATTATGCAGTAGCCCCATCTATGACAATCCAGTGCATCGCCCACGCCCTTCAACCCGAGGCACGTGATGTGCTTCTGGAACGGCTCGCTCTTTGCCCTCGAGGATGTTTCGTCCTCGAAAAGGGGCGCGAACTGAGGGTGTCCTATCTCGCCTCGGCCTCTTGGCGCGGGCGCGGGCGGCCACGTTCCGCGACCGCGATGCCTCCTAGCACCAGCACCATGGCAACGATATGGAAAGGCTGCAGCGCTTCGCCGATGAGAGCGATGGACAAAAGCGTGCCGAAGATCGGGATGGTGTTGATAAACAGGCCGGCGCGGTTGGGACCGATCAGTTCGACGCCGCGCACATAGAGGATCTGCGACACCAGAGAGGGTAGGAGACCGGCATAGGCGACGATGGCCCACCCTTGAGCATCGGGCAAGACGAGCCGGCCGGTAGAAAACTCCCAGATGACGAGCGGGATGCTGCTGACGAGCGCGCCGAAGGCGGATATTGCGATCAGGCTTTTCCAGTGAATGTTCGGCTTCCAGCGCAGCGCCACGGTATAGCCGGCATAGACGAGCACGGCGGCCATCATCAGTGCGTCGCCCTGGTTGAGCTGGAGCGATAGGAGCGTGGTGAGATCGCCATGCGACGCGGTTAGCGCCACGCCGAACAGGGTCAGCGTGAAGCCTGCGATCTGCGCCATCGAGAAGGCCGTGCGGAACAACAGATAGTTCAACACGAAGATCACCATGGGAATGCCGGCCTGTTCGATGACGGCGTTGATGGCGCTGGTATATTGCAGGGCCGAATAGAGGAATGCGTTGAAGGCGGTGAAGCCGACCGTGCCGTAGCCGAACAAAAGCAACCAGTTCCTGCGGATCGCGGTAAAGTCGCGGCGCACCTGGGGTGCCGCGAAAATCAGAAGCACGGTGCAGGCAATCACCCAGCGCAGGCTCGTCAGCATCATCGGGCTGACATGGCCGACCGCCATCTTGCCGGCAACCGAATTGCCACCCCAGATCAATGTGGTGATGCAAAGAATGACGTATGCTTGGAGATTTACGGGCACGGCGTTCCTGGGGGCGGCATGTGAAGTAAACGATGGCGACAGACGGAATGGCGCGGCGACATCGAGCCGTCATGTTACTGGGTTCGCATTGAATCAATCCGGCGGACATAAGGCAACCCCACATTATTAGCCTTCGCCGGGCTTGTTCCTGAGGCATTGAGGGCGGAGGCGGCATGAATATACCGTCGATCCCGTCCGTTTAGCGGGTATCCGGTGCCGATTCCGTCTTGACGAGCAGCGCACCAGCTCCGTCCCTGAGCGCTAAATGCCGTCTTTGCCATGCAAAAACCCCGAATCCTAGCCTAAACAGGGTCGCTTTCCAAAAAACAAAACAGTATAGATGCGCGGGTTTGAAGACAGCGCAATGACTGGCGCGTGGAAACAGGAAAACTGAAATGACGAATGTCGTGGTGGTCGGATCGCAATGGGGTGACGAAGGCAAGGGCAAGATTGTCGACTGGCTCTCGGAGCGCGCCGATGTCGTCGTGCGCTTTCAGGGCGGTCACAATGCCGGCCATACCCTGGTGATCGATGGCACCAGTTACAAGCTTTCCCTGCTGCCGTCCGGCGTCGTGCGTCCGGGCAAGCTTGCCGTCATCGGCAATGGCGTCGTCATCGATCCGCATGCGCTGATCGCCGAAATCGAGAAGCTCGACAAGCAGGGCGTGACGATTACGCCGGAAAACCTGCGCATCGCCGACAATGCCACGCTCATCCTGTCGCTGCACCGTGAGCTCGACGGTATCCGCGAGGATGCGGCCTCCAACAGCGGCACCAAGATCGGCACCACCCGCCGCGGCATCGGCCCAGCCTACGAGGATAAGGTCGGCCGCCGCGCCATCCGCGTCATGGATCTCGCCGATCTCGACACATTGCCGGCCAAGGTCGACCGCCTTCTGACACACCACAACGCGCTGCGCCGCGGTCTTGGCGAGGCGGAAGTGAGCCATGAGGCGATCATGGCGGAACTGTCCTCCATCGCCGCCCGTGTCCTGCCGTTCATGGATACCGTCTGGCTGCTGCTCGACCGCCATCGCCGCAAGGGTGCGCGCATCCTGTTCGAGGGCGCGCAGGGCACGCTGCTCGACATCGATCACGGCACCTATCCCTTCGTCACCTCGTCGAACACAGTCGCAGGACAGGCGGCGGCAGGTTCGGGCATGGGCCCGGGCGCGCTCGGCTATATCCTCGGTATCACCAAGGCCTACACGACGCGCGTCGGCGAGGGACCGTTCCCGACTGAACTGCACGACGAAATCGGCCAGTTCCTCGGCGAGAAGGGCCATGAGTTCGGCACGGTGACGGGCCGCAAGCGCCGCTGCGGCTGGTTCGACGCCGCGCTTGTGCGCCAGTCGGTGGCAACCAACGGCATCACCGGCATCGCCCTTACCAAGCTCGACGTGCTCGATGGTCTCGATGAACTGAAGATCTGCGTCGGTTATACTTTGGACGGTGTCGAGATCGATCATCTGCCGGCAAGCCAGGCGCAGCAGGCGCAGGCAAAGCCCGTCTACATCACGCTGGAAGGCTGGAAGGAATCGACCGTCGGCGCCCGCAAATGGGCAGATCTTCCGGCCCAGGCGATCAAATATGTCCGGCAGGTGGAAGAGCTGATCGGGGCGCCGGTCGCGCTGCTTTCGACCAGCCCCGAGCGCGATGACACGATACTTGTGACAGACCCGTTTGAGGACTAGTCTTCGCGTTTACGACTGGGGAAGAGTCTGGCGTAAACACGCCGATTGTATGAGAAAGTTCTGATGGCGGATTTTGTTGCAGTTATTCGAAGGACCGTCGACGGTCTGTCGGACAATGTTCCCGAAATGCGGGCCAAGGTCTATGAAAAGGCCAGGGGCGCCGTCCGCCGTCAACTCGAAAGCATGAAGCCTCGTCCTTCGGACGAGATGATCGAACGCCAGATGGTCAAGCTGGAAGCGGCGATCAACGAGGTCGAGAGCGACCACGCCGAAGCGCTTCCTACGCTTGACGATGAGCCGGTCGATTCGGTGGCTGAAGGTACTGCCGCTGAGCCGGCGGATGTCGCGGCGGAAACGGTAGCCGTTGACGAGGCAGAACCGGTCGCAGAGCCCGTGGCTGAGGAACGCCACGTGGATGCTGCCGAAGAGCGGTATTATGAGCCGGTTGAGCCGGTGGAGGCCTATGATACGGAAGCGGTTCCCGCTGTAGAGGAAACGGCCGAACCCCCGGCCTATGAGGAAACGGTCGCGCACGAGACTGTCTCCGAGCCGGTTGCCGAAGTCGAGGAGATCGTTTCCGAGCAGACCGTATCCGAGCCTGCCGCGGAACCTGCGCCGCAACAGCCGGAATTTGTCGAGACGCGCGAAACCGTGGAAGCGTCTGCGCAGGATGAGCCGGGCCACAGCGTTGCTTCAGAGCAGCCTGAGGCGTTGTCGGTCGAGACGTCTTCCCCGGACGATGGTCGTGCGGCGGATGACTTGGAAGAGGAGCTCGTCGCGCAGTCGTCGAGACCCGAAGACAAGCCGATGCCCGCGGCATCGTCCGAGTGGGAACTGCCGGAATGGAACGATCCGGTTCCCGCCGTTGCTCACAGTGAATCCGTCTGGACGGAGGCTGCGGGCGAAGTTGCGATCACCGAGGAAATTCCCGACCTTTCAGACTACGAGCCGGTCGAAACGGTTGTGCAACCGCGCGCCGAATCCGGCGGCAAAGGCCAGGAAGCCGCCGAACCTTCGCATTCCTGGGCATGGGACGACAGCGACCCCTTCACCCAGAGCCCGGCGCCGGTTGCCGCGGATAGCACGGAACCTGCCATTTCCGACTGGTCCTGGCCGGTCGAAAAACCGGCTGTCGAGCTGGAGGGGCAGCCATCTTCCGGCAGTGCCTGGAATGACGTTGATGAACTTCTCGAGCACGGCAGCGTCGCAACGGCCGGCGGTGCGGCGGCGGCCTTTCAGCAGAGCAGGGAAGCCGCGGGAGCTGCCCCGGAGGATCTTGCGGCTCCGTCCAGGCCGGTATCCTATCGCGCCGAGCCGAAGCGCTCGCCCTTCAATCCCAAAGTCATCGCAGTTGTCGCGGCTGTCCTCATCGTCGTCGGCGGTGGGGCTTATGCCTATTGGCGGAACCAGGACGTGGTCAATTCCTGGGTGGCGGCCGCGATTGAGTCCCTGACCGCGCAGGTGCCGGGGCAGAAAACGCCGGACGCAACCGGGCCGGAAGAGGGTGCCAAGGACGGCGCCACGCCGCAGACGAGCACGCAGGCTGAGGCGCCTGCCGGCACCGATGTTGCGTCACTTGACGGCAACAGCACCAAATTCACGCAGCGCCTGCAGGCGGATGGCAGCGAAGTCGATCAGGGGCCGGCGCCTGTACCGGGAGGGGAAGCTGCTACCGAGGAAGGCAAATCGGTTGCCGCCCAGACGGAGGCAGGCACGCCGCAGGATACCGCTCAAGCAGCGCCTGCGGGCCAGGCCGGAGACGTCCAGCCCGCCCAGCCGGTGCCTGAGCAGCAGACCGCCGCCAATCCGACGACACAGCAGATCCCTGCCGGCACGCAGAAGATGTTCCTCTATGAAGAACGGCTCGGACAGTCCGCGCCGACGGCGATCGAGGGCAATGTCGCCTGGTCGGTGAAGGAAGAATCTCCGGGCGGCGACGCCAAGCCAGAGCCGGTCGTCCAGGCGCAGATCAATGTTCCGGAACGCGGTCTGACGGCGTTGATGACGATCAAGCGCAATGCCGACTCGTCGCTGCCTGCAAGTCACGTCATTGAGTTCGTTTTCTCTTTGCCGGAGAACTTCGAAGGCGGCAGCATCGAAAGCGTCCAGCGCGTCGCGATGAAGCGCAACGAGCAGGATCGCGGCGATCCGCTGATCGCTGTGCCCGCGAAGATCACCGAAGACTTCCACATGATCGCGCTCAACGACTTCCCCGAAGCCGTGGCGACGAATACCGAGCTTTTGCGCAGCCGCAGCTGGATCGATATTCCGCTGACCTATCGCAATGGTCGCCGCGCTCTGCTGACGCTTGAGAAGGGCCCTGGGGGCAGCGAGGCCTTCACCAAGGCCATGCAGGCCTGGAGCCTCGTCGCCAAGCCAAATCCCGCCGGCCAATAGGCGTGAAATTCCGCCTGAAAAAGCCGGCTGGCGAGCAATCCAGCCCCTAACTTGAAAATGGAACTGGACGTGAAAGCCACCCGCTTGTAGCACTGGGGCTCAGGCGGCTTTCGTTTGATGAAGATATTTTCACGGCGGCACGCCGAGATTTTTCGATTGCCGTAAAAGGCCGTTTTGCGACTTTTGGCAAGAGTCAGAGGCGAAATGACGCTTTAATTGGGCGATTTTCGAAAGGCTTTTCTCACGCACTTTCGGCAATCCGCCTCGGTTGGTCGCTCAGTAATAAGACCATCAGACCGGCCCCGACCGCCAGCGTGAACGAAGTGATCCACACCCAGTCGTATTGCATAGTCAGGTCGAAGAGATAGCCGCCGATGAACGCACCGGCCGCCGTGCCAATCGAATGGCCGGCCGAGATCAGCCCCATGGATAGTCCCATGACGCGCAAGCCGAGATGGCTGGCAACAAGGCTGGCAGTGACGGGGACAGTTGCATAATCCACCGCTCCGAACAGAACGGTGAAGGCAACTAGCATTTCGTAGTCGTCTCCGACGTTCATGAGCATTGGGAATGTCAGCCCCCGCAGGATGTAAATTAAGCCGAGAAGCACAACTCTGTTCATGCGATCGGTCAGCCAGCCGGCCCCGATCATGCCGAGCATATTGATTGCAGACAGCGTTCCATAAGCGGCGGCGCTCGGAACAGGACCGAATCCGCATAATGAGGCGTAGGGCAGGAAATGCGTTTCGATGACGCCTGCTGTCGTGTAGCCACAAAGCAGGAAACTCCAGAACAGAATGTGGAATGCCGGCTCCCTGATGATGGAGGCAATATCCGCCGTGAGAGATGACGCGGGAGTTTGTCCGGACGGCTCATCGGCGGGATCGCGCTCCTCGGCTAGCGTCCACCATAGGAGCGGGATCAGGGCCAAACAGCCTCCGCCGATCGCGAGAAAGCTCCATCGCCAACTGAACGTCGCCAGCACGACCGCGATGAGCGGCACGATCAGGAACTGCCCTCCCGTCGCACCAGAGGTCGCTATGCCGGTCGCGAGCCCCCGGTTACTGCCGAACAGCCGTGCAATGGCAGTGGAGACGACATGCGCCGCGACGATTCCGAACCCGATGGCTGAAAGCCCGCTGAACGCGATCAGGAACACGAGCGCATCGCTGGTTGCCGAAACGACCAGGCATCCGACCCCCACAAGAGCAAGGCCGAGGGCCAATGTCACCCGCACGCCTTGCTGATCAATAAACCGGCCGGCGAAGGGGGCGACCGCTGCCATCACCAGTAGCGCCGTCGCCGCCGCGCCGGACGTGAAGCTCCGTGACCAACCGAGTTCCTGCGTCCATATCGGCATGACCAGCCCGAGCGTGGCGCGCGCTGAAAAAGCAAGCGCAAGCGCCAGAAAGCCGAAGCCGACGACAAGCCATGGCAAAAATGCTGGTGATTGTGATCCCGTTCTGCTCATGAAATTCCCTCTGATTGCAGAAGGGAAAATTCCGGAAAACTGCGGGGCAGGCAAACGATGGTTTTCCATTCTGCGTTTAGCTGTGCTAAACATAGGTCATGGTCGTGCCTCTTTCCCGGTTGCAAACCTTTATCGTCGTCGGCCGATCGGGCCGGATGCGCGATGCTGCTTCCAGCATGGCGCTGACACCTGGAGCAATCAGCCAGCGCGTTCGCGAGCTGGAAGATTCGATCGGCTATCGCCTGTTCACACGTACCCAAGCGGGCGTGGAACTCAATGCAGCGGGCAAGGCGTTGTTTGCTTCCCTCGATGAACCGTTTCGCAAGATTGAAGAGGTCGCTGGAAAGTTAGAAAATCCTTCATCTCGGCGGATCAAAATCAGCACCATGAGTTCCTTTGCGGCGAACTGGCTCGTACCGCGCCTACACGGCTTTTCGCGGCTTCATCCTGACATCGATGTCGTCGTGGAAACGGACGGCAGTATCGTCGATCTCAAGCGCGAACCGATCGATCTGGCGATCAGGCACGGGCTGGGGAACTATCCGGGGGTTGAAGCTGTCCGGCTTATGGCACCAGAATTGATCGTCGTCGCCAGTCCCGAGCTTCTGCGGTCGCGGTCTCCAATCGAGACACCGGCCGATTGCCTAGCCTTCCCATTATTGCACGACGCGGACCGGGCCGACTGGCGGCTTTGGTTCGAGGCGCAGGGTGTGGCAATGCCCCACGATTTGAGGGGGCCGTCATTTTCCGATGATCATCTCATGGTCAGGGCGGCAGTGTCCGGACAGGGGCTTGCGCTCGTTCGCAACGTCTATGCCGATGACGATCTGCGCGCGGGCAGGCTGGCGCAAGCCATCGCCGTGAAATGGCCGACGCGGTTTGCCTACTATGCCGTTAGCACAACCGAAGCTTTGCAACGGCCGACCGTGCGCTGTTTCAGGGAATGGCTGATCGGAGAAGCAGGTGAACTGTCGTGAAACTCCCCGCATTCGCGGCGAAATCGAGAGTGCTGAATTTTCTGGAGAATTCCCGTCGCAAAAGTCCCTTGCAACACCCAGACTTTCGCGCCTGATTTTTGCGACAGGAGCGCCTATAGCATTCCACATTTTTTGTTAGGGGCTGGCGAGCAATCCAGCCGGCTTTTTTTATCTACAGCTTTTCTCTCAAGCGCCTTCGACGACGCGAAGCGAATTCTGCCGGTCGAGCGCTGCCTTGCGGACGGCGTCCTGAACCTTTTCGAAGGCGCGGACCTCGATCTGCCGCACGCGCTCGCGGCTGATGTCGAATTCCGTCGAAAGGTCTTCGAGCGTTACCGGCTCTTCAGTCAGGCGGCGAGCCTCGAAGATGCGGCGTTCACGATCGTTCAACACTTTCATGGCGTTCGACAGCAGGCCGCGGCGGCTTTCCAGCTCGTCCTGCTCGATAAGCATTTCTTCCTGGGTGTCGTGGTCATCGACCAGCCAGTCCTGCCATTGACCGGACTCGCCTTCGCCCGCCTTGATCGGCGCGTTGAGCGATGCGTCGCCGGAAAGGCGCTGGTTCATCGAGACGACTTCGGCTTCCGAAACGTTCAGCGTCGTTGCGATGTGCTTGACCTGCTCGGGCTTCAGATCACCCTCGTCGAGGGCCTGGATCTTGCCCTTGAGCCGGCGCAGGTTGAAGAACAGCCGTTTCTGATTGGCGGTCGTGCCCATTTTGACGAGCGACCACGAGCGCAGGATATATTCCTGGATCGAAGCCTTGATCCACCACATGGCATAGGTCGCCAGACGGAAGCCGCGTTCCGGATCGAACTTCTTGACGGCCTGCATGAGGCCGACATTGCCTTCGGAAACGACTTCGCCGATCGGCAGGCCGTAACCGCGGTAACCCATGGCGATCTTCGCCACGAGGCGCAGATGGCTGGTCACGAGCTGATGGGCCGCCTTGCGGTCGTCATGCTCCTGGTACCGCTTGGCGAGCATGTACTCTTCCTGCGGCTCGAGCATGGGAAATTTACGGATTTCGTCAAGGTAACGATTGAGACCGCCTTCTCCGGCGGTAATGGACGGTAACGTACTGCGGGCCATGATGCACCCCCCTTTCGCGTTCCGGCCTCCTTCTGGCAAGCCGGGCTCGTGGGTCTGTCCGACCCCACATGCTCATAGATAAGTGCGGCGAAAGCATGATTCAAGCACTCCGGTTTCACACAGATGTGATGCCGGAGAAGCGAATGCCTCATACGGGTTGCAACATGTAAATTGTGTTTTCCGGCAAAATATCAAGGGCTGAAATACAAATTCCGATCTTTTCCGGCCCGGTAAAAGCCGAACTCAAGCCTTCGCCTTCAATGCCTCGACCAGTTCACGCATATCGTCGGGAACCGGCGACTCGAAATGCATGGTTTCTCCGGTCGAAGGATGCTCGAAGGCCAGCATGAAGGCGTGCAGCGCCTGGCGGGGAAAGCGGTTGACGACAGCTTTTGCGGCATCCGGCAGCAGGTTCGCCTTGGTCTTGAACGCTGCGCCATAGTCCTGATCACCGATCAGCGGATGGCCGATATGGGCCATGTGCACGCGGATCTGATGGGTGCGGCCGGTTTCGAGATGGCACTCGACCATCGAAGCGAGCGCGGTCGCATCCGGCTTTTCGTGATAGCGCTCGATGACCTCGTAATGGGTGATGGCCTCGCGTGCATCATCCGTTCCTTCCTGCTTGACGGCACGCTTGACGCGGTCGCCGGCGCGGCCAAGCGGCGCATCGATCGTTCCCTTCAGGCCGCGCGGGCGCCCCCAGACGACAGCCATATAGGCTCGTTCCAGCGGGCCGGTGCGGCCGTGATCGGCGAACTGCTCGGAGAGATGGCGGTGCGCCGCATCATTTTTGGCAACGACCATGACGCCGCTCGTATCCTTGTCGAGGCGATGGACGATGCCCGGCCGCTTGACGCCGCCGATGCCCGACAGGCTGTTGCCGCAATGATGGATCAACGCGTTGACCAGCGTACCCGTCCAGTTGCCGGCGCCGGGATGAACGACGAGGCCCGGGGGTTTGACGAGCACGATCAGGTCGTCATCCTCGTAGAGCACATCGAGAGGGATATCCTCGCCTTTGGGTTCCGGGTCTTCCGGCTCAGGCAGGCCGATCTCGAAGACATCGCCGGGCTGCACCTTCTTCTTCGCTTCCTTGATGGTCTTGCCGTTGAGGGTGACCTCGCCCTGTTCGATCAGGCTCTTGATGCGGTTGCGGGAAAATTCGCCAGCCAGCGCCTCCGTCAGGAAGGCGTCCATGCGGCCGCTCGCTTCCTCATTTGCGGTCAGGACTTTCCTAATGGCCGGGGCTTGTTTAAAGGGATCGCTCATTCTTCGTTCCATTCCGCAGGTAAGGCCAGCCATGTCTACTCAGAAACCAGACGAACAGGAAGAAAAGCCGCTCGATCCGGTGATGGAGAACGTGCGCCGCAAGATGATCCGTCTGCAGCTTGTCTCGGCCGGTGTCATGTTGGTGATGCTTATGGTCGTGCTTGGGGCGATTGTCTACAAGCTAACGCGGCTGGGCGACCAGGATACGCCGCAAACGGCCGCCGTTTCAGTTCCGAGCGATGCGCCGCGGACGGCCATCGCCGCCCTGCCGGCTGGGTTCGAGGTTTCGGATGTGGCTCTGTCGGGCGGCCAGATCCTGTTCTACGGCGCTGTCGGCGGCGGAGACCGCAAGGCGATCGTCTTCGATATCGCAGCCGGCCGCATCACCGCAGATATCACCGTCAAGCCGAACTGAGCGGGACAGTCTCGTGGCGAAAGCTCCCGTCCGCATCGACGACCCGGCTGATCCGCGCATTGCCGGTTTGGTGTCGATCAAGGAACGGGATCTCACCGGGCGGCACGGCCGGTTTATCGCCGAGGGAACCGTCGTGCTGCGCATGCTTGCCGCCGCGCATCGCGCAGGCCAGGGTATAGAGGCAGAGGCGATCCTGCTGCTCGAAAACCGGGTCAGCGGTCTCGGCGACATTCTCGCTGAATTTCCAGCGGACATTCCCGTCTATGTCGCCAATGCCGTCGTGTTCGATGCCATTGCCGGTTTCAACATGCATCGCGGTGTGCTGGCGCTTGGGAGGCGTGACCTTGCGCCTCGAATGGATGCGCTGGTTGGCGGTCTGCCTGCCAAAAGCATGGTGCTGGCCGCCTGCGGCATCTCCAACCACGATAATATGGGTTCCATGTTCCGCAATGCCGCGGCGTTCGGCGCCGATGCGGTGCTGATGGACGAAACCAGTTGCGATCCGATGTACCGCAAGGCGATCCGCGTGTCCGTCGGCTCGGTCCTGACGGTGCCTTTTGCCCGGGAAGGCTCGGTCGCAGCGCTTGTGTCGAGGCTGCAGGAGCAGGGGTTTTCGATCTGGGGCCTGTCACCGCACGGGCAAACCGATCTGCGCGACATTGCGCCATCGCCGCGCACGGCACTTCTGGTGGGCACGGAAGGGGAGGGATTGCCACAGCATATCCTGTCCTCGATCCGCACTGCCCGTATCCGCCAGCGGCCCGGTCTCGACAGCCTCAACGTCGCAACCGCGACTGGCATTGCGCTGCATCAGGTTGCGATGATCAACGGGTTTATTTGACGGCGTTTATGGTTGCTCCGGCGGCAGCATGTCCCTGACGCGGCCGGCGAGGCTTTTTTCGTTCCCTTCGGTCTGTGTGCTGGCGGGGTTGAGAAGAGCCGGTATCGGCGAGGCGGGGCCTTCCTTTGCCGCGGTCAAGGCCACCATGGTTGCCGCGATATCGGCAACTTCTTCCCGCAGGGCGTCGTCGTGAAACGATGTTTTCGAATTGATCAGCCGCTCCGACAGTGCGGCCGCGCGGTTGCGGGCGTAGTCGGCGGGCACGGTCAGATCGATGGCGGCGCTTGAGGGGAGGGGATCGACAATAGTCGCCGGCGTATTGACGGGCAGGCGGTCGGCGGCGGGTATTTCTGTCATAGGCTTTTTATCTTTCTGCACAGGCATCGTTAGGCCGGAACTGCCGGCCTCCCTGATCTTTGCCTTCAACCGCTCGATTTCCGCTCCACGGCGCTCCAAGGAGCTATCCTTGTCCGCATTGGCAGCAATTGCCCTGGCAAGCTTGGCTTCGAACTGGCGGATGCGGGTTTCGTCGCGGGCAAGCCGGGCTTCCAACTCGCGCGCTTTGGCGCTTTCCGCTCGCAGTTCGTTGCGCAGGTTTTCGCGCTCATCCCTCAACCCGGCAATGCGGCTTTTCAGGTTTTCCGCCTCCGTATCGTAGGTGGCGGCGTCGATCTTCAGGCTGTCCATATCTGCGGTGAAGTGATCCAGCTGACGAGCCAAAGTCTTGATGTCGATGTTCTTCTTGACGTTATCGCGCTCGAGATCCGCCAAACTCGCCTTCAGCCGCTCGATCGTCTGCTCCAGTTGGCGGATGGCGGAACGCAGGTCGGCAGCCTCGATATTCATGTCGGCGATCTGGGTGTGCAGATCGGCATTTTCACCAGCAATGCGCTGCGCTTCCTTCCGGATGGCGTCGTTCTGCAACATCAATGTGACGGTCTTGTCGCGCTCGCGCTTCAGGATCTGGCTGGTACGGGCGTTTTCCGCGGCGTAGCCGGCGCGGGCGGCGTCCTTCTGTGCCCGCACTTCCTGCGGCGACAGCGGCATCGTCGCCTTCAACCGGTCTTCGGCGAAACGGACGACGCGCTTGTGGACGGCGGGAGCCACCAGAAGGCCGAGAATAGCCGCCGTCAGGAAACCGAGTGCAAACAGGAGTACGAATTCAATCAAGGGCTGGCCATTTCAATTCGAAGCACGCGGCAACGGTTCTCGTTTCAGTCACTCGAAAGCAATATCACTTCAAGTATTCGCGGACGCGCCTTTTTTGCAAGACGCGTCCGCTGAAGAAATGACGGACAAGGATAACGCCGCTATTTTTCCTTAGAAGGGGTTCCAGGTCGGCTGCTGCGTGAGCTTCAGATAACCGACATTGATGCCGAGCCGTGCGCCGATCCCCGTGCGGATCGGCACCAGCACGATGTTGTCATCGGTCAGCACGGTCATGCCGACGCCTGCGACCACATAGGCCGAGCCGGAGACGCCGCCGAAGCGCTTGTAGAGCGAGGGGACGGCTGGAAGGTTGTAGACCAGCATCATCGCGCGGCTGCCCTGGCCGCCCCAGTCGATGCCGAGCGACGGGCCCTGCCAGAACACGTTATGCTGGCCCGCATTCTTTGTGTAGAGGTCGCCTTCGCCATAGGTAAGGCCGGCCACGAACGCGCCGGAGCCTTCCTGGCCAAGGATGTAGCCGTTGGGCAGGCCGTATTTCGAAAATGCGTTCTCGACCACCTTGGCAAGGCCGCCGGATGTCGATCCGAAGAAGCCGTGACCGGCGTCAACGATTTCCTGCATTGTGTACTGGCTGCCGTTGGCACTCTGCGCGTGCGAAGCGGATATGAGGCTGAAGACAGCCATCAACGTCACGAGGGCGTGCAGGAGGGTGGCTTTCACGGCATTGGCGATCCGCTGCATAGTTTTCTCCGTAAATCCGGGAGCGGCCGGGCGAATTCATTCGCAGGCCGTGTCTTGCCCCGTTCCGCCTTGTCGAAGGTCCGGGCTGATTGTCAGCAATTTGAACCGATGATCTTAACAATCGGTTTACCAAATGTGGTGTCTTTATGATCTTCGCCCTTGACGCTATGCCCGCGCAATCTTCGCGGGCTAGACCATGCTGGCAAAAGCATCGCGGAAGGCCGCCTGACCACGCTTATGAGCCGGAAGCCGAAAGACGGCTATTGAGGAAACGACATGGGAAAGAACCCGAACCTGACCTTGACCGGTCCTGATCTCGCAGCGCTTCTGTGCAGCCGCGTCTGCCATGACATCATTTCTCCTGTCGGCGCCATCAACAACGGCCTCGAGCTTCTGGACGAGGGCGGGGCGGATGCCGATGCCATGGACCTGATCCGCACCAGTGCGCTCAATGCCTCTGTCCGGTTGAAGTTCGCGCGGCTTGCTTTCGGCGCTTCCGGTTCGGTTGGCGCCTCGATCGATACCGGCGAGGCCGAGAAGGCGGCGAAGGATTTCGCCTCCGTCGAAAAGAAGACCGAAGTCACCTGGGCTGGCCCGCGCGTCATCATCGCCAAGAACCGCGTGAAGCTGCTGCTCAACCTGTTCCTGATCGCCTATGGCGCCATTCCGCGCGGTGGGTCGATCGAGGTCGTGCTGGAAAACCCTGAATATGACGCAGTCTTCAAGCTGATCGCCAGGGGCCGGATGATGCGTGTGCCGCCGAAGCTGATCGAGCTTCTGTCCGGCACGCTCGAAGAAGCGGTCGATGCCCACACGATCCAGCCCTATTACACGGTCCTGCTTGCCGAAGAGGCCGGCATGGAGATCGCGGTCGAGTCGACGCCGGAGGAGATCGTCTTTTCGGCAAAGATGACCGAAGCCTGAGGCGCTCCCAAGATAAATCTCTTTTTAGTTCCCGCGGTAACAGAATCTTTGCCAAACCGTCATACGGTTGTTGTTAGGGAATGACTCCCGCTTAGGTGTAATGAAGGAGCTAGAGATGCAACGGTTAATGATTGCCGATGATTCTGACGTCGTACGCAAGGTTGGAAAGCGCATTCTCTCCGGCTTGAACTTCCTGGTGTCCGAGGCCGCCAACGGCCTCGAGGCGCTCGTGCGCTGCGAAGCGGAATTGCCGAATATCATCATCGTCGATGCTGCTCTCGATGGCGCTCTGGACCTCATTGCCAATATCCGCAACCTGCCCGACGGCAAGACCGTGCGCATCTATTATTGCGTTATCGAAGCCGACCTGAAGAAGATGATGGCCGGCAAGCGGGCCGGCGCTGACGACTTCCTGCTGAAGCCGTTCGACCGCAAGATCCTGACCAGCGTCTTTGGCAGCCTGTCGGTCGCTGCCTGATCAAAATCATACTCCGGTGTCCGCCAGAAGAAGCCGCCGCCTCGGGCCGCCGCTTTTTGTTGTGCATTTTTGGCGCCCTGGGCGCCGCCTGATCCATCCAGCCCAAAAAACGAAAAAACCCGCCATCTCCGGCGGGTCTTCACACTCATCTCGGCACGATCAGCCGTGGCGTCTCCACATATGCGGGATGCGGGACACAACCAGCTGAAGAGCAGGCGAAAATCAGGCGCTTTCTGCGAAATCGCCGTCCGGCTCGCGCAGTACATAGCCGCGGCCCCAGACTGTTTCGATGTAGTTGGCGCCGCCGGCAGCATTTGCCAGCTTCTTGCGCAGCTTGCAGATGAACACGTCGATGATCTTCAGTTCGGGCTCGTCCATGCCGCCATAGAGGTGGTTGAGGAACATTTCCTTGGTGAGGGTGGTGCCCTTGCGGAGCGAAAGCAGTTCCAGCATCTGGTATTCCTTGCCCGTCAGGTGGACGCGCTGGCCGCCGACTTCGACGGTTTTGGCATCCAGGTTGACGATGAGCTCGCCGGTCGAGATCACCGACTGCGCATGGCCCTTCGAACGGCGGACGATTGCATGAATGCGGGCGACGAGCTCGTCCTTGTGGAAAGGCTTGGTCATGTAGTCGTCGGCGCCGAAGCCGAGGCCGCGAACCTTGTCCTCAATGCCGGCCATGCCGGAGAGGATGAGGATCGGTGTCTTGACCTTGGACAGCCGCAGCGTTCTCAAAACCTCATATCCGGACATGTCCGGCAGGTTGAGATCGAGCAGAATGATGTCGTAGTCATAGAGCTTGCCGAGGTCGACGCCCTCTTCACCGAGATCGGTGGTGTAAACGTTAAAACTTTCCGACTTGAGCATCAGTTCGATGCTCTGCGCTGTCGCGCTGTCGTCTTCAATCAGTAGAACCCGCATAATTGTCCCCTTTTCCGCCGCCGAAAGGTCGTTGATGGCCCCCTTACGCGATACGGATCCAGTCGTTGCCTGATTTGGAGGCTGCCAGCAAATGGTTAACAAATTCTGATTCACTCTGGCAAGGTGTATCGGAAATGTTAAATATTTTTTGCAGTCCTCTGATTTTGCATGTGAATCTAGAATGACATCCTTAATGCGCCACATTAAGAAAATCGGCTATCTGACTCATCTGACTCAATCTATGCCGAACCTCAAATTTAACATTCGGCATTTACTGACCCTTAAATGATCGTCCCTATGATTAACGATGCCCGTAAACGAAAGGTTACCAGCGGTAGGATTTTGTTAAGATCGCTGGAAATTTTTTAATTTTCCGACACGGCAGGTCGGTTGGACGGGCCATAATCCAGTAACCGGGGTCTCGCATCACGGGAGTATTGCGTATGAAGTCACGTGAGAGCCTTGTTCGCCTGAAGGAATTTCAGGTGAAGGAGAAACAGCGTCAGTTGAACCAGCTTCAAATGATGATGGCCGAATTTGAGCGGATGACCAAGGAATTGGAAAACCAGATCACGTTCGAAGAGAAGAAATCCGGGATATCCGATCCCGCGCATTTCGCCTATCCGACGTTTGCCAAGGCTGCCCGGCAGCGGGCCGACAACCTGCAGGTCTCGGTCCGGGAGTTGAAGGTGCAGCAGGATGCGGCGGAACTGGCGTTGGAGGAAGTCCAGGCGGAATTCGCCAAGGCGGCCGCGCTTGAAGAACGCGACAGCGGCGTTCGCATGCGCGCCTGAGGCGTTTCAGCGGCGTTCAAAGGCCACAGGGCCCTTCTGACGGACTTGGCTCAAGTTCTTCAGAAGGGCCTTGTGCGTTTTTGGCGCAGTGCGCGTGAGGGTGCCTGCAATCCTATGCCTGGATGACATCCTGCCATTTGGGATGGCGGTGCGTCTGGGCGCGCATGAAAGGGCAGAGCGGAATGATTTTCCAGCCGCCCTTGCGGGCCTCCTCGATCGCATGTGCGGCGAGCGCCTGGCCAATGCCCTTGCCGCGCACCGCGTCGGGAACGGCGGTGTGATCGATGATGATCAGCTGTGGTGATGACCTGGAATAGGTCATTTCGCTGGTGTGACCTTCGACCGCCACGCTGTAGCGGCCATGCGAGCCGGCTTCCTCTAGCTTGATATCCATGGTCCACCCATCCCGATTGTCTGCTCGCGGATATATGGCATGCCGCGAGCAGAACGCGAAGGGTGGCTGGCACCTGCTGCATAATTCTTAAAGGAATTATGCAGCGGACCAAAGTGTTACAGCGACTTTTGCGCGTCTGAAAAGACGCGCGGCGCTGTAAAAATGCTTCGGGCGGCTGCCGGGTTCATGGCAACCGCCCGAAAAAAGGTTTCGCTTAACGCGCGCCGATCAGTGGCGGTACTGCTGGATGCGGGTCGTGCGCAGGCCGGCGAGGCCGTGGTCGTTGATGGAGGACTGCCAGGACAGGAATTCTTCGACGGTCAGGGTATAACGTTCACAGGCTTCTTCCAGACTCAGAAGCCCGCCACGAACGGCGGCGACAACTTCAGCCTTGCGGCGGATCACCCAGCGACGGGTATTGGCCGGGGGCAAGTCTGCGATCGTCAAAGGGCTGCCATCGGGGCCGATGACATATTTCACGCGGGGTCGTATCATTTCGGTCATTGGACTCTCTACACATACTCAAGACCATATGCGTCCAACTTAGCTTGCCACATTTAACATTTGCCTAAGCGCACGGTAACAATTTGCTCATAATTTTAGAGACTTCCGGGGCGTTGCTGGCAATGGACCTGAGGTTTCGCCGGTTGGCGCCAAGCGACCGCTGGTGGCCTTTGCAGCAAAACCAACAGGTTTTAGCGATCATCCGCCGCCTGTTTTCGAGGCGAGACATGTTTTGAAACGAATGTTTGCATGGGAGCCATGCAAACATAACGGTGCAATTTGGGCTAATTATTTGGTAAGTACCCCTCCGTAATTGAGCATAGTTCATCTTTTTCGATGTATGGAACGGCTCTTACTGCGTCACATTATTTCAAAATTCTAGGCTGTTGCGTCGAGTGTGCCTTCCGTGGCGCTCTCGGAGTTTTGCCTTTTTTGGGCTCTTGTACTGCTTTAAGAAAAGAAGTTCCACAGTGAGAATTTTCTTGAGGCGCCGGCGGCATAGACCGGCAGGTGGTGATCGAAATTATGAGAGACCCTGACAAGCTGGCCTTGCGAGGCGAGGCTTATGCTGATTTCCTTTCGGACATGAACAGTTCCGCAATCCAGACGGAATATGAAGTGCTGCATCTGATGCGCCAGTGCACGGCGCAGTTCGGCTTCAGCCACTTCATGATCGCGCGTCTTCCCTCCGGCGAGCAGCAGCGCTTTGCCGAGCGCCTTGTGCTGAGCAGTTGGTCCTCCGACATGGTGCGGGAATATGATGCCGCCACGGTGTTCCATGCCAGCATGCTGATTGAGCGGCTGCGCCAGACGAAGCTGCCGATCTTTGCCGAAACGGCCGTCCTCATGAACGCTCAAGGTGACAATGCCGTCGATACCATCGGTACGCTGTTTGCCGGCCAGGCGATGCGCAACGCCTTTGCCGTCCTCTTGCACACCACCCAGGGGGAGGCCTTCGCCGTTCTGCTCTGCGGCCCCCGCACCGAGCCCGACAGGGCTGAGACCGCGGATCTCTATCTGACCCTGTTGCAGCTGTTCGAAACCCTCGAACACACTTTCGAAGCCGGGGCCCCGGCGCGCGACAAGCTGTCGGCCCGCGAGATCGAATGCCTGCGCTGGGCCGCGGCCGGCAAGAGCAGCGACGAGATCGCCATCATCCTCGGTATTTCCGCCTATACGGTGTCGAGCTATTTCAAGACGGCGACACGCAAGCTCGATGCCGTCAACCGGATGCAGGCGATCGCCCGCGCCATGCGAATGAAGCTCATCTAAGCACGTTTTCAGCGGGCACTTGTCCATATCCTCGCGACTTTCTATATAGCGGGCTTGCGGGCAGGCGTTGCCGAAGCTCGCTTCGCTGCGGCGTTGGCCGTTTGCAGGAAACAGGGTATGGTCGCGCAGAAGTGCCGAAACCCGCCGATGGACCGGAATGCCGGATTGGAAACCTTGAACAGTCTCGATTTTGATCGCAAGCCCGAAGATACGCGCGTCGTCGTTGCCATGTCCGGCGGCGTCGATTCCTCGGTCGTGGCCGGCATCCTCAAGCGCGAGGGCTATGATGTTCTCGGCATCACCCTGCAGCTCTACGATCACGGCGCCGCCGTGCACCGCGCCGGTTCCTGCTGCGCTGGCCAGGACATCGACGATGCCCGCCGCGTCTGCGAAGTGCTCGGCATTCCGCATTACGTGCTCGACTACGAGCAGCGCTTTCGCGAAACCGTCATCAATCCCTTCGCGGAAAGCTACGTCGCCGGCGAAACGCCGATCCCGTGCGTGGCCTGCAACCAGACCGTCAAGTTCGCCGATCTGCTGGCGACTGCGCGCGAACTCGGCGCCGATGCACTGGCGACTGGCCACTACATCCGCTCCAGAGCAAATCCGCAGCCGGGTGCGCCGGGCCGCCGCGCACTCTTCCGACCGGCCGACGCCGATCGCGACCAGAGCTATTTCCTTTTTGCCACGACGCAGGGGCAGATCGACTATCTGCGCTTCCCGCTCGGTCATTTGACCAAGGCCGAAACCCGGGCGCTGGCCGAAGACATGGGCCTCGTCGTCGCCAAGAAGGCCGACAGCCAGGACATCTGTTTCGTGCCGCAGGGCAAATATTCCGACATCGTCTCGAAGCTGAAGCCGAATGCGGCTCTGTCGGGCGATATCGTCCATCTCGACGGTCGCGTGCTCGGCAGCCATGAGGGCATCCTGCACTACACCATCGGCCAGCGCCGCGGCATCGGCGTCGCCACCGGCGAGCCACTCTATGTCGTGCATCTCGACGCCCGCTCGCGCCGCGTCATCGTCGGCCCGAAGGAAGCGCTGGAAACCCGCCGCGTCTATCTGCGCGACGTCAACTGGCTGGGCGACGGCGATATCCACGACGTGGCAGCCGAAGGCTTTGCCTGTCTCGCAAAGGTGCGCTCCACCCGCCAGCCGGCACCCGCCATCCTGCACGCCGATGCAGGCGGCATCTCGGTCGAACTTCTGGAAGGCGAGGCGGGCGTTGCCCCCGGGCAGGCCTGCGCGCTCTATTCCGGTACCGGCGAGGACGCCCGCGTCTACGGCGGCGGCTTCATCCTGCGTTCGGAACGCGAAGCGGCAGCCGAGGCGGCGCTGAAGGACCTGCTGCAGAGCTCGGCCGCGGCCTGAACGGGGCAGAGGCGCCTGGCGCCCCTTGCTCAACATATTGTTCATGGGCCATTGGAAAACTTCCAATTTTTTAAAACGGCTCGGCTTGACACCGGCATGAACCGCACCTTATAAGCCGCCCCACTGACGGCGACGACAGCGGCCAAGCCTCATGTCAACGTCCCGGCGGCGGGGTAGCTCAGGTGGTTAGAGCAGCGGAATCATAATCCGCGTGTCGGGGGTTCGAGTCCCTCTCCCGCTACCATTTTTCCAGTGTCCAGCCCTGAGTCATAGATGACAGGACGTCTCTGAAAGAGGGTCGTCAAATGCATTCAACTTGCCTGGCTGAATGTCGGTCGATATGTCCTTGGTCGGCGCCCAAGTCCTCAATCGTATGAGAAAAAGTCCGGCCGGACGCGTTCGCGTCTGATCAGCGTGAGCGAGCGGTCCGGCTCTACCCTGTAGGTCTCGATGGCCATGCGGCCGGTCTCGTCCATGATCTGATTGGTGAACGTGCTGCCGATTGGTGCCTTCGTCAGTTTCGTCCGAGGCTGGTGACCGCCATAGGTGATGCTTCCGGGTATCGGTTGCACCTGGTATGGCGTACAGGACGCGAGCGCGACCAGGATGGCGCAGCTTGAAATCAGATTTTTCATCACATCGCTCCCCGTCGTCCAAACTCGATAAACAGGTTACTCCGGGAAATACTGCGGGAAAACTAAAACCTGCCGAGCGGGGCGGACCACCGTCCGCCCCTTCTGCTCCATGCGACGACACGCTTATTGCATGATCCGCACGACCGTATGGGTCCTCGGATCGACGATCACGCGCTGGTTGTTGACGACCGCATAGGCGTAGCGGGTGTCTTCCGGCACGGGGACCAGGACCACGTCGCGCGGGATGGGCTTGCCGACGACCAGCGGCTGTTCGATGACGACCGGTTGCTGCAGCGGCTGCTGTTCCACATAGGTCACCACCTTCTGCGGCGGCGGGTCGAGAGCGGCACCGGCGGCGAGGCCGACGACACCGCCCACGGCAGCGCCGACCGGGCCGCCGACGATGGCGCCCGTGACCGCACCGCCAGCGGCACCGGTGATGGCGCCATCTTCGGCCAGCGCGGCGCTCGACATCATGCCGAGAACGGCGGCGGAGAGGATCAGGATCTTCGTTTTCATGGCTCACTCCTTTCGTTTGTCATGGCCATGTGGTCCACAATGCGAGAGGAGGAGCGATCGTTCCGAAAAATGTCATCGCAAATTGTTTCGCGATGTAACGCCGTGTTAGTCGGTTTTTTGAGCGGAGTGCCGTCGAACGGCTTGATGGTCGGGCCGCCGGAGGTCAGCCGGGCGGGCGCCGGAATGCGCCTCCGACGGTTCGCAATTCAGCGTGACGGTGCCGCCGGGGGAAACCCGCGATCGGCCTCAGCGCATGATGAAATAGATCACCGCGCCCCAGAACAGGACACCGGCCAGCACGGCTGCGGCAAGCGCCTTTATGCGCAGCGTCGGGGAGAAAGGCCCCTTCGCGGCTCCAAGCTCCCGATGATCTTCTGCGAACGCCGAATAGGCGTCTCTTCGGTGGTCTGCCATCACATGCTCCTCGCCTCTATGTGCAAAAAGGATACGGAAATGCCGTTAAGGAAGTCGCGCGAGAAAGGCGACAATTTTAACGACCGGAAAGATTGGCCCATTACGACCGTCTCGCGCCCGGCAAGGCGGGCCTCCAAATTTGCGTCTTGAGCGAGAGGCTTATCCCTCGCTCAGCATTTCCACACCGCCGGTCAGCCGGTCCATCAGGCTGCGGCGGACGCGACCGACATCGCGCCGCGGCGGCTCGCCGTACTGCCGGGCATATTCGCGGCTGAACTGCGACTGGCTCTCATAACCGACCTGATGGCCGGCCGATCCCGCATCGAGCATCTCCTCCAGCATCAACCGGCGCGCTTCCTGCAGGCGCAACTGCTTCTGGTACTGCATCGGGCTCATGGCGGTGATCGCCTTGAAATGGTGATGCAGCGAGGAAACGCTCATGCTGACGCGGTTGGCGAGTTCCTCGATCTTCAGCGGCAGGGCGTAGTGCTCCTTCAGCCAGACGCAGGCTCGGTTGATCTGGTGCGACTGGCTGTCGGTTATGGCCATCTGGCGCAGGCGGCCGCTCTGCGGTCCGGTCAGGAGACGATAGATGATTTCCTGTTCGATCAGGGGAAGCAGAGCCGGAACATCGGCCGGCCGGTCGAGCAACCGCAGCAGCCTTGTTGCGGCATCTTCGAGCTCCGCCGTCAGCGTGCTGACGGCCATGCCCCGTTCGGCAGGGGCGGGGCTGCGATCGTCCTGGCTGGCATGTTCCACGAGCCCGGCGATCTTGGTTGTGTCAATCTGGAATATCATGCTGAGATAAGGCTCTTCGGCTGTCGCCTCGATGATCTGGGTGGTGACCGGCAGGTCGATCGAGGTCAGCAGATAGTCGCCGCGGCCGTAGCGATAGATGTCGTCGCCGAGCATGACCTGTTTTGCGCCCTGCGCGATCAGCGCCAAACTCGGCTTGTAGGAACCGCAGGCCTTGGTTCCCGTCCCCGCGTGCCTATGGACGCTCAAACCAGGGACCGCTGTTGGATGGTCGCCATCTTCCTTGGCGAAACGGGCAATGAGATCAACCAGTTCCTGACTGCGCGGGGTTCTTGAATCTGTCATAATCGAAAGTCTTTCCAGCTATTTAGATTTCATCACGCAGCTCGACAGTTAGTCTCTTAACGCGTGTTTGCAAAACTCCAGCGACATGTTTTGCAGGATCGTACAATAATTTTGCAGGATTGCTCTAACGCCTGCCCGTCTCTCCCTGCATAGTACGCTTCCGGGGAGAGGCCATTCGAGCTTCCATCACAATCCCCGCCTCATCACATAAAGGAGTGACCCATGGCCCTGGCAAGAGGATATGCGGCGACGGATGCGTCGAAGCCGCTGCAGCCTTTCACGTTCGAACGGCGCGAACCCCGCGAGGACGACGTCGTCATCAGCATCAAATATTCCGGCATCTGCCATTCGGACATTCATCAGGCCCGCAACGAATGGGGCAATTCGATGTTTCCGATGGTTCCCGGCCACGAGATCGCCGGCATCGTCACGGCCGTCGGCTCCAAGGTTTCGAAATTCAAGGTGGGCGACCGGGTCGGTGTCGGCTGCTTCGTCGACAGCTGCACGACCTGCGCCAGCCGCGACCTCGATCTCGAACATTATATGCCGGGTCTTGTTGTAACTTACAACGGTGTCGAGGCCGATGGAAAGACGCCGACCCAGGGAGGCTATTCCGATCACATCGTCGTCAAGGAAGGCTATGTCCTCTCCATTCCGGAGCATCTGCCTTTCGAGGCGACGGCGCCGCTGCTTTGCGCCGGCATCACGCTCTATTCGCCGCTGCGCAAGTGGGGCGCCGGTCCCGGCAAGAAGGTTGCGATCGTCGGCATGGGTGGTCTCGGCCATATGGGCGTCAAGCTCGGCCATGCGATGGGTGCGGAGGTGACCGTCCTCAGCCAGTCGCTGTCGAAGAAGGAAGACGGCCTCAAGCTGGGTGCCGATCACTATTACGCCACCAGCGACGCGGAAACCTTCAAGACGCTGGCTGGCACGTTCGACTTTATCTTGTGCACCGTCTCGGCGGAAATCGACTGGAACGCCTATCTCGGCCTGCTCAAGGTGGACGGGACGCTCGTCCTGCTCGGCGTTCCGGAAAAGCCGGTGCCGGTGCATGCCTTCTCGCTCATCCCGGGCCGCCGCTCGATTGCCGGCTCGATGATCGGTTCGATCAAGGAGACGCAGGAAATGCTCGATTTCTGCGGCGAGCACAACATCGTCTCGGAAATCGAGCTGATCCGCATGGATCAGGTCAACGAAGCCTATGAGCGCGTCATCAAGAGCGACGTGCGCTACCGCTTCGTCATCGACATGGCGACGCTGTAATAGGCCGCAGTCTCGGAATAACCCTCCCCCTTGTGGAGAGGGTCGGAGCGAAGCGGAGGGGAGGGGCTCTTGCTCGCAAACAGAGGGCCCCTCCCAACCCTCCCCACAAGGGGGAGGGAGTAAACTCACACCAGCGGCAGCGGCCCGTCGTTCTTGATCTCTTCCATCACCGCATAGGTGCGCGTTTCCTTGACGCCCGGCAATGTCCAGAGCACTTGGCCAAGAAAATTCCGATAGGCGTGCATGTCCTCGAAACGGGTCTTGACGAGATAGTCGAAGCCGCCGGCCACCATGTGGCATTCGAGCACGGCCGATGCCTGCTTGATGGCGATAGCGAACTTGTCGAAGACTTCCGGCGTGGTCTTGTCGAGCATGACCTCGATGAAGACCAGAAGCCCGAAGCCCAGCTTGTGGGGATCAAGCCTTGCGCCGAAACCGGAGACGTAGCCCTCCTTCAAGAGGCGGCGCAGCCGCTCGCTGGTCGCGGTGGGGGAGAGGCCGATGCGGTCGGCCAGTTCCAGGTTGGTGATCCGGCCGTCCGCCTGCAGGATGTTGAGAATCCGCCGGTCGATCTTGTCTATCTCATGCATCGGCGCGATCCCCAAACCGTCAGGCTGCCAGCCGCATTTCCGCGAGCTTCACCCAGTAGGAGATGCCGTGCGGGATCGCCTCGTCGTTGAAGTCGTAGGCGGGGTTGTGCAGGCCGGCGGTCTCGCCGTTGCCGATGAAGATGAAGGCACCAGGCCGGGCGAGCAGCATATAGGAAAAGTCCTCGCCGCCCATCATCGGGTCGAGATCGGCCGACACCTTTGTCTCGCCGGCAATGCTTGCCGCGGCCGACAGCGCATGGCCAGTCTCCTCCCGGTGATTGACCGTCACCGGATAATTGCGGCCATAGGACACCCGGACCTTGGCGCCATAGGCGGAGGCGAGGCTTTCCGAAATCTGCTTGATGCGCGCTTCGGCGAGATCGCGGACCTCCGGCCTCAGCGTGCGCACGGTACCGGCCAGCGTCGCCTGCTCGGGAATGATGTTGTGGGCAAAGCCGGCGTTGAATTTGGTGACCGATACGACGACCGAGGCAAGCGGATCGACGGTGCGCGAAGCAATCGTCTGCAGGGCATTGACGATCTGGGTGCCGATGACGATAGGATCGATGGTCTTGTGCGGTTGCGCCGCATGGCCGCCGCGACCGTCGATGGTGATGGTGAATTCGTCCGTCGAGGCCATGATCGGGCCGACGCGGGTGCCGAACTGGCCAAGCGGCATGCCGGGCATATTGTGCATGCCGTAGACTTCCTCGATGGAAAACCGCTCCATCATGCCGTCCTTGACCATCTCGTTGCCGCCGCCGCCGCCTTCTTCGGCCGGCTGGAAGATGACTGCGACCGCGCCCTTGAAGTTGCGGGTCTCCGCCAGGTACTTTGCAGCACCCAGTAGCATGGCGGTATGGCCGTCATGACCACAGGCGTGCATCTTGCCGGGCACGGTGGAGGCCCAGGGCTTGCCGCTGGTCTCGGTCATCGGCAGGGCGTCCATGTCGGCGCGCAGGCCGATCGTGCGGCCTTCGCCGTGATTGCCCCTGATCAGACCGACGACGCCGGTGCGGCCAAGACCGGTCACGATTTCGTCAACCCCGAATTCCCTCAGTTTATTTTCGACGAAAGCTGCCGTATTTTCCACGGCGAACAGGAGTTCCGGCTTCGTGTGCAGGTGTCGTCGCCATTCGGTGACTTCGGTCTGGAGCTCTGCTGCGCGGTTGAGAAGGGGCATTGTTGGTTCCTGTGGGTCCATTGCGGGCATAGGGTACGGGATTTTTGGCACCGACGCGGAAGAATGGTCTTTGCCATTACCTCGCCATATAGGTTAAATAGCCGGACGATACGAGGCAATTCCCGAAATTTCGAGGTTTGATTGTGGTGACGAATGGAATCCGGACGAGCGGCAAGGTGAAGCTAATTTCCGTGCTGGCAGGGGCCTGCGCGGCGCTTCTTGCGACCGCCATGCCGGGCGCGGCCAATCCAAAGCTGGTCGTCGACGTCAGTTCGCTGAAGGTCTACGAGCAGCAGGATATCTACCAGAAGTGGTATCCGGCCTCGCTCACCAAGCTGATGACGGCCTATACGACGTTCCGCGCCCTCAAATCCGGTCAGTTGACGCTCGAATCGCCCATCGTGATGTCGAAGAATGCGGCGGGCGAGCCGCCGAGCAAGATGTTCTACAAGCCCGGCCAGGCCGTGACGCTCGACAGTGCGTTGAAGATGATGCTGATCAAGTCGGCAAACGACATCGCGGTTGCAATCGGCGAGACCGTCGCCGGTTCGGAGCCTGCCTTCGTCAACCTGATGAATGCCGAAGCCAAGCGGATCGGCATGACCTCCTCGCATTTCATCAACCCGAATGGTCTGCCGGGCGCCGGCCAGTACACGACGGCCCGCGACCTTGCCGTGCTGGCGGTCACCATCAAGCGCGAGTTCCCGCAATACGCCCCCTATTTTGCCTATGAAGGCTTCACCACGGGCAAGAAGAACTATCCCAACCTCAACATGCTGATCGGCCGCTTCGATGGTGCCGATGGCATGAAGACCGGTTTTATCTGCGCCTCCGGCTTCAATCAGGTCTCGTCGGCGACGCGCAACGGCCGTGCCGTCGTTTCCGTCGTGCTCGGTGCCGAAAGCCTCGGCGGCCGGGCGGATGAATCGGCGCGGTTGCTGCAGCTTGCCCTGACGTCCAGTGGCGCCGGCAAGCCCGGTCTTGGCCAGATCGCGCCTTATGGCGAAACCCGCGACATGGTCGCTGATGTCAGCAAGGAAATCTGCAATCCGAAGGCCGCAAAGATCCGCTCCGAAAACCGGGACGAAGTCGGCCGGCAGAAACTGTTGTCGCCCTATATCCATGAGATCAACCGCCCGCTGAACCTCGTTACCGCCGGCCTTATCCCCGGCACCGAAAAAGCTGTAAACGTCAAGGGGCAGACCGAGACCGCACAGGGCGACGTTGCCAATATTCCGATCCCGGTCCCTCGTCCGGTTTTTTAAACCCTCTCTACCGATCGGATAAGATATGAGCCCCGTCCTCAATGCTGTGCCGGTGTCGATCCTCACCGGCTTCCTCGGTGCCGGAAAGACCTCGCTGCTCAACCGGCTGCTGAAGGATCCCGATCTCACCGACACCGCCGTCATCATCAACGAGTTCGGTGATGTCTCGCTGGATCACCTTTTGGTCGAGGCGTCGAGCGACGGCATCATCGAGCTGTCCGATGGCTGCCTCTGCTGCACAGTCCGCGGCGAACTGGTCGATACGCTGGCGGATCTGATGGACCGGATGCAGACGGGCAAGATCAAGCCGCTGAAGCGCGTCGTCATCGAAACCACCGGCCTTGCCGATCCGGCGCCGGTGCTGCAATCGGTGATGGGCAATCCGGTCATTGCCCAGAGCTACAGGCTTGATGGCGTTGTCGCCGTGGTCGATGCCGTCAACGGGCTTTCGACGCTTGCCAATCACGAGGAAGCGGTCAGGCAGGTTGCCATGGCCGACAGGCTGGTGATCAGCAAGGTGTCGCTGGCGGTGCCGGATGCGGTGATCTCGCTGAAAGCGCGCCTGAGAGACCTCAATCTGCGCGCGCCGATGATCGACGGCGATCTGCCTGAAGCAGGAAAGGCCGAGCTTTTCCATTGCGGGCTCTATGATCCGGCTACAAAGATTGCCGATGTCGGCCGCTGGCTTCAGGACGAGGCCACGGCGGATCACCACCACCATGACCACGACGGCCAACATCATCATGAGCACCGCGATCACGGCCACGAACATCACCACCATCATCATGACGAGAACCGTCATGGCGCGGACATCCGCTCCTTCAGCATCGTTCATGACCGGCCGATCAACCCGATGGCGCTGGAAATGTTCATCGACCTCTTGCGCTCCGCCCATGGTGAGAAGCTGCTTCGCATGAAGGCGATCGTTGCCATGTCCGACAATCCGGAAAGGCCGCTGATCCTGCATGGCGTGCAGACGGTGTTTCATCCGCCGCAGCGCATGGCCGCCTGGCCTGACCCGTCCGACCGGCGCACCCGCATGGTGCTGATCACCAAGGACCTGCCGGAAGCCTTCGTCCGTGATCTCTTCGACGCCTTCACCGGCAAGCCGCGCATCGACCGGCCGGATCGGCAGGCGCTCGAGGACAATCCTTTGGCGGTACCGGGTCTCAGGATGTAGCTTTCAGCGGCAAAGGACTGGCATGCTTCTCGGGACGGGTGAAGTCATCGGCAACATGCCAGGACCGGCGTATCCGGACAGCCGGCCGAGCCGTTTGGGGTTCGGCGCCTCGCTCGGCTTTCACATCGCGATCGGACTTGCCCTGCTGCTCGCTGTGGCGCCGCGCCGACAGGTCTCTCCGTCGGAGGACAACGTCACCGTCGATGTCCTGACACAGCAACAGTTCGACGCCGCAAACAAACCGCCCGTTGTTGAAACGCGCGTCGAGCCGCTGACCGATGTGCCATCCAAGTCATCGGTTGAAAACACGGTGCCTGACCTTGCCGCGGTGCCGGACACCCTACGGCGTCCGAAGGCCGGAGGCTTGATCCAGGCCACTCACCTGCGGTCCGCGAAAGTCCTGGCTGATCCGCGCAGCGCCAACGCGCGGAAGACGCTGCAGCAACTGGCGTCGTCCGAACGCATCGTGCAAATCTGCAATATCGAGGCGATGGAACAGGTCCACATCTGGAAACGCGAGTTCCAGCCTGATTTTCTGGTGGCCTATGCAATGGCCGATACAAAACTCTCGGGGCAGAAACTTAAGGCCGATGGCGGCGCGTTCCGCAGCAAGCGGCGCTGGTACAATATCGGGTTCACCTGCGAGGTTACGCCGGACCTGAAAGAGGTTGTCTCGTTCGCCTTCCTGGTTGGCGAGGCAATCCCGGAAAGTCAATGGGAAGACCACAATCTGTCAGTCGATGAGGGTCCAGCCGACTAAACATCAGGCCTTCTTGCGGATGACGAACCGATGGCCGGTCCCCACGGATTCGGAATGCTCCAGCCTATGCCCGTCCTCGTTGCAGAAATGCGGAATATCGATGATCGCCAGCGGATCGGTCGTCTCGACGATGATCAGCGCGCCGGGGGCAAGGGTTTTCATGCGCTTGCGGGTCTTCAAAACCGGCAAGGGGCATTTCAGCCCCTTGAGATCATAAATCAGGCTGTCCGCGTCGGGCATCAATTGCCCCAGAGCTTCCAGAACGGGCGCTTCTTCGGCTGCTGCTCAGCAACGACCCGTTCGGCCACGGGTGCGGTCTCGGTTGTGGCTGTTGCCTGTGCCGCCGCGTCAGCCGGCTTCTGTGCCGTTTCGGTGGCAGCGGGCTGAGCCGTGGCGACGGCTGCTGGTCGTTGAGCGGTATCCGCAACGGTTTTTTGACCGGCAGGTTGCTGAATTGCGATGTCGGCAGGCGTTGCGCCCAGCGGCTCGGGCTTCCGTGCATCATCGCCATTTCTGGAGAATAGCCGGCCCCAGAAACCCTTGCTGGCAGGCGTCTGCCCGGCAACGACCTGCTCGGCCACCGGTGCAGACACGGTTGTGGAGGTTGCCTGTGTCGCCGCTTCGACCGGCTTCTGTGTCGTTTCGGCGCCAGCCGCCGGGGCGGTGGCGACTGTTGCCGGTTGCTGAGCGGCATCACCGGTGGCTGCGGCTACCGGATGCAGTTTCTGCGCATCATCGCCGTTGTTGGAGAACAGGCCCCCCCAGAAACTCTTCTTGGTAGCCGACTGTTCGACCGAGGCGGTTTCGACCGGGCGCGGTAGCGGGTTTTCGGCCGGCACCGGAACGTTCTTGCCGTTGCGGGTGGATTTTTCCAGCTCGGCCTTCTGGATATCGATCGCCTTCTTGGCTTCTTCCAGTTCGCGGCGGCGGGTTTCCTGCTTTTCGAGGTCGGCGACCTTCATCAGCTTGCCGGCGTCGAGCGACGTGCCGGTCGGCGCGTAGGCCAGTTCCTTGCCGACGCGTTGCTTGGCCACGATCGCCTTGCGCTCGGCTTCACTCGGCTCGTACCAGACCATGCCGTCGAGCTTCTTGATCGCCTTGGCATAGTCTTCATTGTATTTCTTGTTGTAGGCGGCGAGTGCTGCCTGCATGACCGCCGGCGTCGACATTGCCGGGCAGGGGCCGGTCGGGCTGAACTTGCCGTCGGTCTGCTGGTTGAAGACGTATTTCTTCTCGCAGATATTAACCTCGGGCGGACGCTTGGTGATCTCGAACTGGTCGTAGCCGGGCTTCAGCATGTTCCAGAAATCGATGTTCGGGCTGTTGCGGTGCCGCGCCATGTTTTCCGCCGTCATGCGGAAGGGCAGGGCCTGCAACTGGATCGCCTGCTGGCCGCCCTTGTATGCATCGCGAGAAAGCGCGAAGATTTCCTGCATCTGCTCGTCGGTCATGGAGTAGCAGCCGGACGAGGAGCAGGCGCCATGGATCATCAAATTGGTGCCGAAGCGTCCGTTGGCTTGGTCGAAACGGTTGGGGAAACCTGTATTGATGGCAAGGTAATAGCTGGAGTTCGGATTCATCTGGCCGGGCGAGATCGGATAGAAGCCTTCCGGCGCCTGCCGGTCGCCTTCCTTGACCTTCGGGCCGAGCTTGCCCGACCAGGCGCAGATCTTGTACTGGCGCAGCATTTCGAAGCGATTGGAGGCATTGGCCTTCCAGACTTCGAGCACGCCTTCTTCCTTGAAGATGCGCAGCATGATCGGCGATTCCTTCGCCATGCTCATTGCCTGCATCTTCTGCACGATCTTGCCGGAAAGCTGGTAGTTTACCTTACTCGAGACCTTCTTGAGGTCGACATCGACTGTATCCATCGCCTCATTGGCAGTGCAGCCCGCGAGCAGCGCGGCGATGGCGGCGGTGGCAACAAGATGTGTCAGACGCATCGGCAAAGGCCCATAAAGAAAACGATTGAACGCGACGCTCCCGCAGAGGCGGACGACGGAGAATCAATACGTCCTTAATACTTCACAAAATATTAACCTTGCAGACCCGCCTTACGCCAGCCGTTCCAAACGCCAAGATTATGGCCAAGGTTGGACCGCGGGCTCAATTTGCGCGGGTAGTCCGGCGGAATCTACCAATATGTCTAAAGCTGGCGCCCGATTGCCAGATATTTCTGGCGGCGGTCCGAGCGCAGCTGGTCACCGGTGCGGCCGGACAGTTCCTTCAGCGCATCGGCGATCACCGTGCCGGTCTTTGCGATCACGGCGTCCGGATCGCGGTGCGCGCCGCCGATCGGCTCGCTGATAATGCCGTCGATGATGCCGAGCGACTTCAGGTCCTCGGCGGTGATCTTCATGTTGGTCGCCGCTTCCTTGGCGCGGGTGGAATCGCGCCAGAGGATCGAGGCGGCCCCTTCCGGCGAGATCACGCTGTAGATCGCATGTTCCAGCATATAGACGCGGTTGCCTGTGGCGATCGCGATCGCGCCGCCCGAACCACCTTCGCCGAGAACGACGGAGACGATCGGAACCTTGAGGTTGAGGCACATCTCGGTCGACCGGGCGATGGCTTCCGCCTGGCCGCGCTCTTCGGCGCCGATGCCGGGGTAGGCGCCGGCGGTGTCGATCAGCGTGATCAGCGGCAGGCCGAAACGGTCGGCCATTTCCATGACGCGGATCGCCTTGCGATAGCCTTCCGGACGGGGGCTGCCGAAATTGTGCTTGATGCGCGACTTGGTGTCGTTGCCCTTTTCCTGGCCGATGACGGCGACAGGCGTGCCGCGAAAGCGCGCGAGGCCGGCCTGGATCGCTTCGTCATTGGCGAACTTGCGGTCGCCGGCAAGCGGTGTAAATTCGGTGAAGAGGCTGGCGGCATATTCCTGGAAGTGCGGGCGCTGCGGATGGCGCGCGACCTGCGTCTTCTGCCAGGGGTTCAGTTTGGAATAGATTTCGGCCATAGCCTCGCGGGCGCGCACTTCAAGACGCTCGACCTCGTCGGTGGTGTCGATGCTCTCGTCTTCGCTGGCAATCTTCTTCAACTCGTGAATCTTGCCTTCGAGATCAGAGATTGGTTTTTCGAAATCGAGATAATTGTGCATGAGATGCGTTTCCGATCATAGTGCGCCAGCGGCCGCGGACATGATGATCCCAGTAGTTCCGGCCAAGTGTTCTGGCGCTCCTAATCCTGTTTTTTCGCCTGTTTGGCAAGGGGGTGATGGTTTTGGACAAGCTGATGCAGCCGCTCTTCGAGCACATGGGTGTAGATTTGTGTCGTTGAAATGTCCGAATGACCGAGAAGTTCCTGTACCGCGCGAAGGTCCGCGCCGTTGGCAAGCAGGTGGCTGGCAAAGGCATGGCGCAGCACATGGGGCGAGATCGCCGCGACGCGGATACCGGCGCGGGCCGCCAGCCCCTTGAGATCGCGGGCAAAAACCTGCCGTGGCAGGTAACCGGCCTTGCCGGAGGATGGGAAGAGCCATGGGCTTTCGGGCGGCGGCGTTTTCTGCGCGGCGTTGTCCCTGGCCATTTCGGCGCCATAGGTTTGCAGGGCGCGGATTGCCGAATGCGAAAGCGGCACCATCCGCTCCTTGTTTCCCTTGCCGCGAATGACGAGAAAACGGCCGTTCTGGGCAAGCACGGAAGCGGGGAGTGCGACCAACTCGCTCACGCGCATGCCGGTCGCATAAAGCAGTTCGATCAGCGCATGCATGCGCAACCGCCCAATGACATCGCCGTCCGCGCTTGCCGCCTCGATTTCCGCCTGCCCGATCAGCCTGGAGACATCGTCGATGCTCAGCACCTTCGGCAGAGCGCGTGCCTTCTTCGGCGCATCGAGAACGCCCGTCGGATCGTCGGTGCGCAGCCCCTCGGCGTAGAGAAACTTGTAGAACTGCCTGAGCGCCGAAAGCCTGCGCGCCTGTGACGAAGCCTTGAAACCCTGCTGGGCGAGATGGGCGAGATAGGCGCGCAGATCTTCCGAGGCGGCTTCCGTCGGCTTGACGCCGCGCTGTTTCAGGAAGGAATAAGCGTCCTCCAGGTCGCGCTCATAGGACAGAAGCGTGTTGTTGGCCGCACCCCGCTCGGCGCTCATCATTTCCAGGAAGGATTCCATATGGGCGGCGGAAAGGTCGATCATTGGGTCTTGTTGATCCGCTCGGAAGGGATGCGAATGGTGACGTCGCGCTCGACCGGGTCGACGAAGGTCACCAGGGCCACCATGCTTCCGTAAATCACCCCGGCGATCATGGCGCAGATGAACAGGAACCGGAACAGGGTGGGCATTTTGGACTCCTAGGCTTGTCGTCTATATGACCACGCCCGTTGGCAAGTGCAAGAACTGCCGGTTGTTCTCGAAGTGGAGCATGATGTTGTCCGAAAACCGCTTCACACTTTTCGGCATCATGCTCGAGGTCATATGCAGCCATGTCTTGACGCTACCCGTCGATTTGTCGATACCGGAGCGGAACGAGGAAATTGAAACTGCATGAGCGACGTGATCGAACCGGTTTCCGAGGCGCTGATCGAGCGGGCGAAGGCCGCGCTCGGGCGGCGAAACCTCGTCTTCGTCGGTCTGATGGGGGCCGGCAAATCGGCGATCGGCCGGATGACCGCGATCGCGCTCGGCATTCCCTTCATCGATTCCGACCATGAGATCGAGCGTGTGTCGCGCATGACGATCAGCGATCTGTTCGCCGCCTATGGGGAAGAAGAGTTCCGCTCGCTCGAAACCCGCGTCATCAAGCGTTTGCTGCATACCGGCCCGCGCATCGTCTCCACCGGCGGCGGTGCCTATATCAACGAGCGCACCCGCCGTCATATCAAGAAACAAGGCCTTTCGGTCTGGCTCAAGGCGGATCTGGACGTGCTGTGGGAACGTGTCAACAAACGCGATAGCCGCCCGCTTTTAAAAACTGAAAACCCCAGGCAGACGCTCGAAAATCTCATGCACGCCCGCTACCCGATCTATGCGGAGGCGGACGTCACCGTCGTCTCCCGCGATGTGAAGAAAGAGGTGATGGTGGAAGAGGTCCTTAGCGCGCTCGCTGCCATGCCGAAGAAGTGAAACGATGACCATTTCCAGTCCAGCCCTCCCCAAGCGAACCGTGCGCGTCAATCTCGGTGACCGCTCCTACGATATCCTCATCGGTCCCGGCCTAATCGCGACGGCGGCGGGCGAAATTGCCGCTCGGCTGAAGGGCCGCAGGATGGCGGTGATCACCGACGAGCATGTTGCGCCGCTCTACCTCGAGCCGCTGATGGCGAGCTTGAAGGCGAAGGAGATCGAGGCTGTTTCCCTCGTCCTGCCTGCCGGTGAAAAGACCAAGAGCTTCGAACATCTGATCCCCGTCTGCGATGCGATCCTCGGTGCGCGGATCGAGCGCAATGATGCGGTGATCGCGCTCGGCGGTGGCGTCATCGGCGATCTCACCGGCTTTGCCGCGGGCATCGCCCGGCGCGGGTCGCGGTTCATCCAGATCCCGACCTCGCTGCTGGCGCAGGTGGATTCCTCGGTCGGCGGCAAGACCGGCATCAATTCGCCGCACGGCAAGAACCTGATCGGCGTCTTCCATCAGCCCGACCTCGTGCTCGCCGATACCGATGTGCTCGATACGCTGAGCCCGCGCGAGTTCCGGGCCGGTTATGCCGAAGTCGCCAAATATGGCCTGATCGACAAGCCGGATTTCTTCGCCTGGCTTGAAAAGAACTGGCAGGCCGTGTTTGCCGGCGGCGACGCTCGCATCGAGGCGATCGCCATCAGTTGCCAGGCGAAAGCCGATGTCGTCGCAGCCGACGAGCGCGAAAACGGTCTGCGCGCGCTCCTCAATCTCGGCCACACCTTCGGTCATGCACTCGAAGCAGCCACGCAGTATGATGGCAGCCGGTTGGTGCACGGCGAAGGCGTTGCGATCGGCATGGCGCTGGCGCATCAGTTTTCGGCGCGCATGAACCTCGCCAGCCCGGACGCTGCGACGCGCGTCGAGGCGCATCTGAAAGCCGTCGGTCTGCCGACCCGCATGAACGACATTCCCGGCACTTTGCCGCCGGCGGAAAAGCTGATGGATGCCATCGCCCAGGACAAGAAGGTGAAGGGCGGCAAACTGACCTTCATCCTGACGCGTGGTATCGGCCAGTCCTTCGTTGCCGACGACGTGCCTGCCAACGAAGTGCTGCGGTTTCTTGAGGAAAAGCATCCGGGATGACCAACGAGACAGTCACGGTTTTCTTGATGGATTACGGCCCGGGCATGCTGATCATCCTCCTGATGGTCCTGCTGTCGGCCTTCTTTTCCGGCTCTGAAACCGCGCTTACCGCCGCCTCCCGGGCGCGCATGCATACGCTGGAGGCCAATGGCGACGAGTGCGCAGGCCTCGTCAACAGGCTGATCGAGCGCCGCGACCGGTTGATCGGCGCGCTGTTGATCGGCAACAACCTTGCCAACATCCTCTCATCGTCTGTAGCCACCAGTCTGTTCCTGCATTTCTTCGGCGCGTCCGGCGTTGCCTATGCAACGCTGGCCATGACCGTGATCCTCGTCATCTTTGCCGAGGTACTTCCCAAGAGCTGGGCGATCTCGGCGCCGGACCGGTTTGCGCTTGGGGTGGCGCGCACCGTCAATCTCTTCGTCCTGGTCGTCGGCCCGATCTCGAGCTTGGTAAACTGGATCGTCCGGCACATCCTCGCTGTCTTCGGCATCAATCTCTCCTCCGAAATGCCGATGCTGACGGCGCATGAGGAGCTTCGCGGGGCGGTCGATCTGCTGCACCGGGAAGGTTCCGTCATCAAGGCCGACCGCGACCGGCTCGGCGGCGTGCTCGATCTCGGCGAGCTGGAAGTATCCGACATCATGATCCATCGCACGTCGATGCGCGGCATCAACGCCGATGATGCGCCGGCGGTCGCTGTTCGGGCGGTTCTTGAAAGCCCCTACACCCGCATGCCGGTCTGGCGCGGATCGACTGACAACATCATCGGCGTCGTCCATGCGAAAGACCTGCTGCGCGCGCTTGCCGAGCCGGACGTCGAGCCGGAAAATCTCGATATCGTGCGCATTGCGCAAAAGCCCTGGTTCGTGCCGGAGACGACCAACCTCAAGGAGCAGCTAAACGCCTTCCTGCGCCGCAAGATGCATTTCGCCATCGTCGTCGACGAATATGGCGAGGTGCAGGGGCTGGTGACCCTGGAGGATATTCTGGAGGAAATCGTCGGCGATATCTCCGACGAGCATGATCTGGAAATCCAGGGCGTTCGCCAGGAGGCCGACGGGTCGATCGTCGTCGACGGCAGCGTGCCGATCCGCGATCTCAACCGGGCGCTCGACTGGAACTTGCCGGATGAGGAGGCGACGACGGTCGCCGGCCTGGTCATCCACGAATCGAAGACGATCCCCGAGGAGCGCCAGGCGTTCACCTTCTACGGCAAGCGCTTCATCGTCATGAAGCGGGTGAAGAACCGCATCACCCGGCTGAGGATCAGGCCGGCTGATGACGCAGCAATGCCTCCGCCCCTGGCGTAGGGGCGAAGGCCAGTTATCAGGGTCAGGCCCGGTTCAGCGGTTGCCGATGATACCGCCAAGGGCGCCACCGAGCAGTCCGCCGGCGAATGCAGCACCCGCCGGGTCCATTCCGCCGCTGCTGCGTTCGACCGGACCTTCCAGCGTGTCTTCCGGCGGCGGCTGCTGCCGTTTGACGCGCTGCTGTGCCGCCACCTTCTGGCGCACCGGGGTCTGCGCTTTGCGAACGGCCGCGGGTGCCTTCTTCTGCGCCTCATACTGCGCGCGGATCTGCGGCATCATCGGGTCGGTCTGCACGACGAGGAACTTGTGCTGCTGCTGTGTCAGATAGGTCGTTTCGACGAGCCCGTTCTGGCGCTGCCAGGCGCCGATCGCGCCGCGTGACTTGGCGCCGAGTGCGCCGTCCGCACCGCCGGTGACATGGCCCAGTGCCCCGAGCCGCAGTTGCAGGTCGATCCGGGCTCCCTTGTCGAGGTTCAGCGCGGCTTCCGTTTCCGGCGTGCCGACAGTCAGCTTGACGTCGTCAGGAACGGCAACGGCAGTTCTGATCTGCGAAGCCGATGCGCTTGCTTCGCCGGCAGGCGCCACCGAAGCGACGTCGGTCGCAGCCACCGTCTTCAACTGGTCGAGATTGAGCTTGGCCAGCGTCGCGAAATTGCCATTCGGGTATTGCTGCAGGTAAAGCTCGTAATGCGCCACGGTGTTGCGCTTGGAGGCCTCTTCCCAGAGCTTCTGCTCCACGGTCCAGTTGACGTCGGTCTTGTCGGACGAGGCGCTGGTGTTTGCGGTGGCTTTGACGTCCGTCGCCGGGGTCTGTGCCGCTTGCGCCGAGGCGTCGCCGCCGATGAAGACTTCGCGGGAGAGGGAGGCATTGTGCCATGGACGCTGCGCGCCCCCCGTTGCTTCCGATACGTCGGCCCGCACCCGTGTCAGGGCGCTCTGGATTTCCAGGCCCGGCGTCGTCAGGTGCCGTGCAAGGGCTGTTGTGTAGGGGCTGTTGATGCCCTTGCCGTCGTAGGCGACGGCGCCTGGATCGGTCGCATAGGCGATCAGCAGTCCGCCGGAACCCGCGCTCTGGCCGTTGGCCTGCACCGGCGCCAGGCCGACGCCCATCGAGGCGGAACGGCTGGCCGGCAGCACCTTTGCCAGTGAGCGTGCCAGCGGATTGTCGCGGCAGGCGTCGAGAATGATGATGCTGACGGCCGGATCTGGCGGCAGGGCGCCAAGAACCTTGTCGGCCGGAATGGTGCGGGTCTGAAGCTGCGCCGCCTTTTCCAGCTGCGCGTCGATCGGGACGAGATAGTTGCGGCCGTCCACCTGCAGCCCGTGGCCGGCATAGTAGACGATTGCGACCTCGGCGTCGTAGGCGATCTCGGTGAACTGATCGACCAGCGCCGTCATCGCCGCCTTGTCGAGATTTTCCCCGTCAAGCACGGTAAAGCCTGCAGCGCGCAGCGTTTCCGACATCAGCTTGGCGTCGTTTTTCGGATTGGGTAGCTCAACCGCGTGCTGATACGCGCTGTTGCCCATGACCAGCGCGACGCGTTTGCCTGGAGGCGTCGATGCCGATGCGTAATCCATTGATAAAAACGCGGCGACAAACGCCGCGACAAGCCCAAACCTCCTGAGCATAGTCTTGACCCCAAAAAACAAGGCCGGCCGGACAACCTTGGTCGGCTGCGCCTTAAAGATGAAAATTTTCCGTATGTCGCAATTTCAACGGACCACGAGATCCGTCCATTTTTCACCCGCTACAATTGTAGATGCGGGACCGAAAACCGTCAAATTCGGCAAGCGTCGAGTCTGGTGGGTTCAGTCAGGCATTGCGACAGGGTTAGCACGCCCGTTACCAGCGTGTTGTTTCCCCGGGAACAGCGGGTTCGACCGCAAGCGCATGCAGCCCGGCGTCGAATTCCGGTTTCAGGAGATCGTTGATGGCCCGGTGGCGGGCGACGCGGCTCATGCCGATAAAGGCGCTCGAGACGATGCGCACGCGCATATGGGTCTCGCCGGTGCCGTGAAAATCCGGCTGATGGCCCGCGTGCAGATGGCTTTCATTGATGACGATCAGCCGTTCGGGTGCAAAGGCCGCCTTGAGTTTTGTTTCGATGCGGCCTTGAAGCGACATGTTTTAGCCCCGTTTCTCTGGCTTTTCCGGTGCCTTGACCGCAGACGAAAGACCCGTTCCGGATTGCTTTTTGCTCAGTGCAAAATGGTTTCACAAAGCCAGCAACATTCCGATTTGTCAATTCTTGTTGTGGTGCCCGTAACACCCCATAATTAGCGTCATGAAACTCGATTCAAAATACTTCGATGGCATCCGGACCCGCCGCAAGGTGAACCAGAAACCGGAACCGATGGCCCCCAAATGCCAGTGGGACGGGTGCGAGGAAAATGCTGTGCATCGCGCGCCTGTGGGGCGCAATGCCGAGAACGAATATTTCATGTTCTGCTTCGAGCACGTGAAGGAATACAACAAGGGCTATAACTACTTTTCCGGCCTTTCCGACAATGAGATCGCGCGCTATCAGAAGGAAGCTCTGACCGGACATCGCCCGACCTGGACGGTCGGCGTCAACAAGAATGCCAAGAACGGTCCGGCGCAGTCGCAGATGCGGTCCGGTTCTGCCGGCGCACAGGCCCGCATGCGCGATCCGTTCGGCTTCGTCGAGCAGGCGCGCGCCCGCACTGCGCGGCAGGAACCGCGCTTGCGCAAGCTGAAGACGCTGGAGGCCAAGGCCTTCGATACGCTCGGCCTGCATGCCAATGCCACAGCCGCCGACGTCAAGGCCGCCTACAAAGAGCTTGTAAAAAAGCATCACCCCGATGCAAATGGCGGAGACAGGGGATCGGAAGAGCGTTTTCGCGCCGTGATCCAGGCATATCAATTGTTAAAACAGGCTGGCTTCTGCTAGTAACCCGTTTTATTACGGTCACACATTTAAAAGGCATAGACGCGACGCCCCCACGAGAAAAATCAAGGGGCTTCCGTGCTGGAGACATGATGAGCAAGGTAGACCTCGACATTTCCAACCTTCCCGACACGACTGTTTCCGTCCGCGACGTTTTCGGTATCGATACCGATCTCAGGGTTCCGGCCTATTCCAAGGCCGATGCCTATGTTCCGGACGTCGATCCGGACTATCTGTTCGATCGCGAAACCACGCTCGCGATTCTCGCAGGCTTTGCCCACAACCGCCGTGTCATGGTCTCCGGTTATCACGGCACGGGCAAGTCGACCCATATCGAGCAGGTCGCAGCACGTCTCAACTGGCCTTGCGTGCGCGTCAACCTCGACAGCCACGTCAGCCGCATCGATCTCGTCGGCAAGGACGCGATCGTCGTCAAGGACGGGATGCAGGTCACCGAATTCAAGGACGGCATCCTGCCCTGGGCCTACCAGCACAATGTCGCGCTCGTCTTCGACGAATACGATGCCGGCCGCCCGGATGTGATGTTCGTCATCCAGCGCGTGCTCGAATCGTCGGGACGACTGACATTGCTCGACCAGAGCCGCGTCATCCGCCCGCATCCGGCCTTCCGCCTGTTTGCGACCGCCAACACCGTCGGCCTCGGCGATACGACCGGCCTTTATCACGGCACGCAGCAGATCAACCAGGCGCAGATGGACCGCTGGTCGATCGTCACCACGCTGAACTACCTGCCGCACGACAACGAGGTTGACATCGTCGCAGCCAAGGTCAAGGGCTTCACCAAGGACAAGGGCCGCGAAACGGTCTCGAAGATGGTGCGCGTCGCCGATCTCACCCGCGCCGCCTTCATCAATGGCGACCTGTCGACCGTCATGAGCCCGCGTACGGTCATCACTTGGGCAGAAAACGCGTATATCTTCGGCGATATCGCCTTTGCCTTCCGCATCACCTTCCTCAACAAATGCGACGAGCTCGAGCGGCCTCTGGTGGCCGAACATTATCAGCGCGCCTTCGGTGTCGAGCTGAAGGAAAGCGCTGCCAATATCGTGCTCGAAGCCACGGCCTGATCCATGTCGGGCCGCGGCGACAATTCGAAAGCAAGGCCAACGGGCGTCGTCGATGTCGAACCGTTCCGCCGCGCGCTGACCGGTTGCATTCGCTCGATTGCCGGCGACGCGGAAATCGAGGTGGTGTTCGCCAACGAACGTCCCGGCCTTGCCGGCGAACGTGTGCGGCTGCCGGAAATCTCCAAGCGCCCGACCCGGCAGGAACTTGCGGTTACGCGCGGGCTCGGCGACAGCATGGCGTTGCGCAAGGCCTGCCACGATCAGCGCGTCCATGCGACCATGTCGCCGCAGGGGGCGGATGCGCGGGCAATCTTCGATGCGGTGGAGCAGGCGCGCGTCGAAGCGATTGGTTCGCTGAGGATGACCGGGGTTGCGAGCAATATCGCCTCCATGCTCGAAGAGAAATATGCCAGGGCCAATTTCGGCAATATCGACCGGCAGGCGGATGCGCCGCTGGAGGAAGCGATTGCGCTGATCGTGCGCGAGAAGCTGACGGGCCAGAAGCCGCCCGCCTCGGCCGGCAAGGTGCTCGACCTCTGGCGCGATTTCATCGAGCAAAAAGCCGCCGCCGACATGAAGAACCTGCCGGCCGCCGTCAACGACCAGCAGGCCTTTGCCCGCGTCGTGCGCGACATGCTGACCTCGATGGACGTTGCCGAGAAATACGGCGACGATGACGTCGAGCCTGATGATCAGGATACCCAGACCGACGAGGACCAGCCGCGCAGCCAGGAGCAGGATGAAAACAGCTCCGACGAGGATGCCGGCTCCGACGCCGCCCCCGCCGACGAGAACGAATCTGCCGACGAGCAGATGGACGAAGGCGAGATGGACGGCGCCGAGATCTCCGAAGACGAGATGTCGGATGACGGCGAGGACGACAGCGAGACGCCCGGCGAGGTCAAGCGACCGGCCCATCCCTTCGACGATTTCAACGAGAAGGTCGATTACACCGTCTTCACCGAGGAGTTCGACGAGACCATCTCGTCCGAGGAACTGTGCGACGAGGCCGAGCTCGACCGTCTGCGCGCCTTCCTCGACAAGCAGTTGGCCCATCTTCAGGGCGCCGTCGGGCGTCTCGCCAACCGGCTGCAGCGCCGCCTGATGGCGCAGCAGAATCGCTCCTGGGAATTCGACCTGGAAGAGGGCTATCTCGATTCGGCGCGCCTGACACGCATGATCATCGATCCGATGCAGCCGCTCTCCTTCAAGCGCGAGAAGGATACCAACTTCCGCGATACGGTGGTGACGCTTTTGATCGACAATTCCGGCTCGATGCGCGGCCGGCCGATCACGGTTGCCGCCACCTGCGCCGATATCCTTGCCCGCACGCTGGAGCGCTGCGGCGTCAAGGTCGAGATCCTCGGCTTCACTACCAAGGCCTGGAAGGGCGGACAGTCGCGCGAAAAGTGGCTGGCGAGCGGCAAGCCGCAGACGCCGGGCCGCCTCAACGACCTGCGCCACATCGTCTACAAGTCCGCGGATGCCCCATGGCGGCGCGCCCGCCGCAATCTCGGCCTGATGATGCGCGAAGGTCTGCTGAAAGAAAACATCGACGGCGAGGCGCTGATCTGGGCGCACAACCGGCTGCTCGGCCGCTCCGAGCAGCGCCGTATCTTGATGATGATCTCCGATGGCGCGCCGGTCGATGATTCGACCTTGTCGGTCAATCCGGGCAATTATCTCGAGCGGCATCTGCGTGCGGTGATCGAGCAGATCGAGACGCGTTCGCCGGTGGAACTGCTGGCGATCGGTATCGGCCATGATGTGACGCGTTACTATCGCCGCGCCGTGACGATCGTCGATGCCGATGAACTGGCCGGTGCGATGACCGAGCAGCTCGCGTCACTCTTTGATGACGAGAGCACCCGGCGTCGCTCGGCTCCTACACGGCGGCGTGCCGGTTGAGAGATCGATCGGGGCTACGATCGCTGTCCCGGTTTTGTTTGCGTATTGTTTATTTGATTTTTCGAGGAGCAACATTGCATGCTCTGCGCCGGTCTGCCGGAAGGAATTCTATTGAAAGCGACACTGATTCGGGCCGCCGCTTTTTCCCTCACTCTCGCCGTGATGCCGGCCGCTGCCGCGTCCCTCCCGGCGCAGGAAACCGTCCCGGTGACAAGCCGGCAGATCGGAAATTTCAAGATCGGCTCGAACCAGAAACGGTTTGGAAAGCTGGAATTCATCGGCGGCGTCGAGATGTCGTCGAGCAACGCCTTGCTGGGCGCAATCTCCTCGATCCGCCTCCGGCCGGACCGGAAGTCCTTCCTCGCCGTGATGGATACCGGCCACTGGGCCGAGGGCGAAATCGTCCGTGACGCGGAAGGCCGGCTGGCAGGCGTCAGCGATCTGACCGTGACATCGATGATCGATGCCAATGGCCGATCCGAGCAGGTCAAGGGCGTCATGGACAGCGAGGGATTGGCGCTGCGCGACGGCGAGGCGCTTGTCAGCATCGAGCAGATGAATCTCGTCAAGGTCTATCCCGATCCCGGATTTGCGCGGTCGCGCCCGGTCGCGACGCTCCCCGCGCTCATTCCGCCGAAATCCCTGCGCAGCAATCGGGGGCTTGAGACCATCGCCGTTTCTCCGAAGGAAAGCCCGCTTGCCAGCGGCGCCGTGGTCGTCTCGGAGCTCAGTCTGGACAAGGCTGCGCATATTTATGCAGCCGTTCTCGACGGCCCGCGCAAGGGCGTCTTCGGCGTCGTCCAGAAAAAGCCCTTCGCCGTTACCGACGGTGCATTCCTGCCGAATGGCGATCTTCTGCTTTTGGAGCGCCGGTTCAGTTTCGCCGAAGGCATCGGCATGCAGATACGCCGAATCAAGGGCGATGACATCAAGCCGGGCGCCGCGGTCGACGGCGAGATATTGTTGCAGGCCGACATGGGTTATCAGATCGACAACATGGAAGGCCTGGATATTGTCGTGGAGCCCGGCGGCGACACCCACGTCATCATCGTTTCCGATGACAACCACTCGATCCTCGAGCGCAACCTGATGCTGGAATTCCGCCTGGTTGATTGACGAGCTATTGCGCGGACCTGGCTGCGCCGAGAGTTCCGAGCAAGCTCGCCCCCCTCTGTCGCTTCAAATAACTCAGGCGCTCGCCTTCAGGGCCGGCATTGGCCGGATGTCGCTCATCAGCGCGCCGTAGGGCAGGAGCATCGCCAGACCGACGAAAATCTTGACGCCGAGATCGCCGAGCGCCCAGGAAATCCACCGCGGCGCTTCGGCAGTCATGACGCCGAGGATCGGCGCGCTTTCCAGTGCGAACGGATCGTTTGGGCTCAGCGTTTTTTATCCTGGGGTATGCCACCAGTTGGAGGAACATGGATTGACGATTTGCCGCGCTCAAGCCCGGCAAGATCAGCGATGATTGATTGAAAACGTCAGACGAGAAAAAGGCTCGCCGGTTGCCCGAGCAAGCCTCTCAAATCGCGATGCGCAAATCTGCTGATTAAGCAGCGACTGCTTCAGCCGTCTTCTTGACGATCTGGCGGCGCAGCAGGCGAGCGCGCATGGACAGTTCGGTTTCGTCAGCCTTGAGCAGGAAAGCGTCGAGGCCGCCGCGGTGTTCGACCGAACGCAGGGCTGCAGCCGAAACGCGCAGACGGTAACGCTGGCCAAGCGCGTCGGAGATCAACGTGACGCTGCACAGGTTCGGCAGGAACTTGCGCTTGGTCTTGTTGTTCGCGTGGCTCACATTGTTGCCCGACTGGACGCCCTTGCCGGTCAATTCGCAACTACGGGACATGATGCACCTATTTTTCTTTTCGGCTTCGGTCCATGCGTTAGCGGGCCTAAGCGCCCAGGCCGCATTCCGTTGGCCATGATTGGAAAGTTGCGGTTCTATAGTCAGGCAGAGCCCCGCCGTCAAGCCAAACCTTCGTTTTCCGGGAAAACTCTTGAGATCCCCGCCGGTTTTACAAGGCCGGGAGAGCTTCGATTGTGGTTGGTCGCGTTCCCATACATCTTTGACCGGCGCAATTCCACTTTGTTGCGCGGTGGGTTAAAGCTTGTGGCAAACGCAGGTCTTGCGGCGCAGAAATGCCGCAAACCCGCCGTATCTGCCAAGGTTGCTTGAACGGGAATTGGGAAGGGCTTGCGGAATGAACTGGCGCATCGGTATCTCGGCGCTTCTGGCTTTCGTCACGACGACGTTTTCCACAGGCTCGGCTCGGGCTGTCGAGGTGAAGCACAACACGGATTACAGCATTTCGCTGGCGGGCCTGCCGATTGCCAGGGCGTCGTTCCACACCGAATTCAAGGCCGATCGATACACCATTTCTGGCACGATGAATTCGGCCGGCCTCGCCGACATCTTCGCCCAGACCTCCGGTCAGACCTCCGTTTCCGGCGTCGTCGGCCGGGATCGTTTAAGCGCTTCGGAATATCGGGTGCGCTATCAGACGGGCAAGAAGGGCAGGGCGATTGACGTCCGTTTCAACAACGGAAACGTCCTGTCGGCTTCGATGAAGCCGGCCCGCCGAATTCCGAAAAACTGGGTGCCGGTGACCAAGGCCGACATGCGCAACGTCGTCGATCCGCTTTCCGGCCTGATCTTTCCCGCGGACACACGCGTCTGCCCGAAGAGCGTGCCGATCTTCGACGGCGAATCACGGATGGACCTGAAACTCTCGGCAAAAGGCACCAAACCGTTCAAGACCGAGGGTTTCGAAGGCGACGTCATCGTCTGCGGCATCAAGTTCGTGCCCAGATCCGGCTACCGTAAGGGGCGCCTGGACGTCGATTACCTGCGCAAGCTGGAAACCATGGAAATCTGGTTTGCCAAGGCTGATGCCGCGAATGTATATGCTCCCGTCTATGTCCGGATCCCGACGCGGCTCGGGCCAGTCACAGTCTGGGCCACCAAATTCGGCGGCTGATATTTCCTTTCAATGCCCGGGGGCAGGCGCATGAAGTTCAAGGCAACGCTGATCGGTTTTTCGGCGATCCTGATGTGGTCGCTGCTGGCCTTGTTCACGGCCGCCTCGGGCACCATGCCGCCGTTCCAACTATCGGCGATCTGCTTTTCCATCGGCAGCCTGCCCGGGATCATCGTATTGCTGCTGAAGCCACAGCGGCTTGCCCTGTTGAAACAGCCGGCAAAAGTCTGGATCGTCGGCATTGCCGGGCTGTTCGGCTATCACTTCCTCTATTTCACGGCGCTGCGCAACGCGCCCGCGGTTGAGGCCGGGCTCATCGCCTATCTCTGGCCTCTGCTCATCGTCGTCGGCTCAGCGCTCCTGCCGGGCGAGCGTCTGCGCTGGTATCACATCGCCGGCGCGTTTTGCGGTCTTGCCGGTACCATCCTAATCGTCGCCCGCAATGGGGTTCAGTTTGATGATGCTTATGCGATGGGCTATGGCGCGGCTTTGGCCTGCGCCTTCACCTGGTCCGCCTATTCGTTGTTGACCCGGCGTTTCGATGCCGTCTCGACGGATGTCGTCACCGGCTTCTGCCTGGCGACCGCGGCGTTGTCGTTCCTCTGCCACCTCGGTCTGGAAACGACGGTTTGGCCGGAAACGGCAACGCAGTGGATCGCGGTCGCCGGTCTCGGGCTGCTGCCGGTCGGTGCGGCCTTCTACGCTTGGGACTACGGCGTCAAGAACGGCAATATCCAGATCCTCGGCGTCGCCAGTTATGCGGCTCCTGTGCTTTCCACGCTCGTCCTCATCCTGTTCGGCTTTGCCGAGCCGTCCTGGCGCATCGCGCTCGCCTGCCTGTTCGTGACCGGTGGGGCGGTGCTCGCGGCCAAGGACGTCATTTTCCGCGATCGGGCAGAAGCCGCGCAGCCCGCAGAATAGAGATCACGCCGTAGGCGGTTGCCAGTCCGGCGGCGCCATTTCGAAGGCGGAAAAATCGAAGCCCGGCGATACGGTGCAGCCAACCAAAGTCCATGCTCCGAGCGAGGCCGCCGACTGCCACCAGTCGGCGGGCACGATCGCCTGCGGCCGCTCGCCGCTTAAAATATCCGGGCCGAGTGTGACGCGCGTCGCCGGTTTGCCATCCCTGGCGATGCTCAGCGCCAGCGGTGCGCCCGCATAAAAGTGCCAGACCTCGACTGCGTCACGAACACGGTGCCAGTGCGAACGCCCGCCGCGCTCCAGCAGATAGTAGATGGCGGTGGAGTGCCCGCGCGCACCGCCCGCCTCATCCTTGAAGGTCTGGATGTACCAACCGCCCTCGGGATGGCGCTGCATCTTCAGCGTCTCGATGATCGCCTGGGCCGAGAGTGGCAACTGCACGTCCATCAGAAATTGTCCTTGCGCTGGCGGATCTCGGCGAAGACGTCGGCATCCGATGCGTCCGGCATATCGAGATTTGCACGTATTCCGGCGTCATGCGGCCGCAGGAAGGGGTTGGTCTGCTTCTCCAGTCCGAGCGTCGTCGGCGCCGTGGGTTCGTCCCTTGCCCGGATCGCGTCGATATCGGCCGCGCGTTTTTTCAAGACCTCGTTTTGCGGATCGATGGTCAGGGCGAAACGGGCATTCGACTGGGTGTATTCGTGGCCGAAATAGACCGTGGTGTCGTCCGGCAAGGCCATCAGCTTCTGCAGCGACGCCCACATCTGCGCCGCCGTGCCTTCGAACAGCCGTCCGCAGCCGAGCGCAAACAGCGTGTCGGCGGAAAACAAGAGCTTGTCCTCGGGGAAATGAAAGCAGACGTGCCCGGCGGTATGCCCAGGCGTTTCGAAGACATCGACCCTGTGGCCGGCAAAATCGAAATGGCCGCCGTCGCCGATCGTCCGGTCGATGCCGGGGATTTTGCTCGCCTCGTTCTCCGGCCCGATGATCGTTACGCCAAACGCCTCCTTCAGCGCCAGGTTCGCCGATACATGGTCCGGGTGATGATGGGTCGTCAGAATATGCGTCAATGTCCAGCCGCGCCGTTTCAGCGCGCCAAGGATCGGCTGTTCTTCCGGCGCATCGATGGAGGCGGTCGCGCCGCTTACAGGGTCATGGACCAGCACGCCGAAATTGTCGGTGCGGCAGAGAAAGAGGTCGAGTTCGAGATTGGCCATGATATGGCTCCTGGCAGAGACGGGTCGTTACGGCAAATGTAGTGACGGACGCCTTGAAGTCCACCCGTTCCAGACTAACATGGTGCTCATGCACGCAGATATTGTCGACCTTCGCGAGTTCTATCATTCCGGCCTCGGACATTTTGCCGAACAGTCGATCAGCATGGCGCTGTCGTCCGTCTGGGCGCGGCTGCCGGAGGAGCGGCTGGTCGGGCTCGGTTATGCCGTGCCCTATCTCGACCGTTTTCGCGCCGATACTGAGCGGACCTTCGCCTTCATGCCGGCAGGGCAGGGCGCGGTGAACTGGCCGGTCGCCGAACTGTCCTCGACGGCGCTGATCTTCGACGAGGAACTGCCCTTGCCGGATTCGTCGGTCGACCGGGTGCTGATGGTGCATTCTCTGGAATTCGCCGAAAATCCGCGCGAGACGATGAAGGAACTCTGGCGCGTCCTTGCGCCCGGCGGCCGCCTCGTCATCGTCGTGCCGAACCGCCGTGGCGTCTGGGCCCGCATGGAGCATACGCCGTTCGGCTCCGGCCGCCCCTATTCGCGCGGACAATTGACGGCGCTTCTGCGCGAAACCAATTTCACGCCCGGCGCATCCGCCGACGCGCTGTTCTTCCCTCCCTCCAAGCTGAAGATGGTGCTCAGGCTGCGCAGCGCCTTTGAGCGGATTGGCCGGTCGCTTTGGCCGGTGTTTTCCGGCGTCATCATCGTCGAGGCCCAGAAACGGCTCTACCAGGGCCTGCCGGTGGCCGCCCGCGCCTCCCGGCGTGTCTTCGTGCCGGTGCTGGCGCCGCATGGCGTTCCGACGACACGGGAAGCGTGGTTCTGATCATTGGCGACAGAGCAAGCTCGCCCCCCTCTGTCAGCTTTGCTGACATCTCCCCCACGGGTGGGGAGATTGTTCTTTTCCCTTGTGGGCTCAAAACCTGCGGTTAATCTCCCCCCTTGTGGGGGAGATGTCACGGAGTGACAGAGGGGGGTGACGCGGCAAACGCAATACAATTGACCGCAGTCTCGTCGCCTCTACTCGACAAAATCAGCAATCGCCGGTATTGGCTGGACCTCGTCTTTTGTCCCCGGAAAGCTGATCCCATGAGCGCTGAACTGCAAAGCCCCGCACCCCGCCCCGGTATTCTTGATATTGCCGCCTACGTGCCGGGAAAGGAGCACGCTCCGGGCGTCGACAAGGTCTACAAGCTTTCCTCCAACGAAACCCCGATGGGCGCGAGCCCGAAGGCGATAGAGGCCTTCCAGCAGGCGGCGACAAGCCTTGAGCGTTATCCGGATGGCCAGGCGGTGGAACTGCGCGAGGCGATCGCTTCCGTGCACGGCCTGAATGCCGCCAACCTGATCTGCGGCAATGGTTCCGACGAACTGCTCGGCCTGCTCTGCCACGTCTATCTGTCGCGCGGCGACGAGGGCATCATCACCGAGCACGGCTTCCTCGTCTACAAGATCCAGATCATGGGTGCCGGCGCGACGCCAGTCGTCGTCAAGGAAAAGGATTGCCGCGTCGATGTCGACGCCATCCTCGCCGCCGTGACCGAGAAGACGAAGATCGTCTTCATCGCCAATCCGGGCAATCCGACGGGTACCTATGTTCCCGTCGAAGAGGTCCGCCGTCTCCAGGCCGGCCTGCCGAAGCATGTCATCCTCGTTCTCGACGCCGCTTATGCCGAATATGTCCGTCGCAACGACTATGAGGCAGGGCTCGAACTCGTCTCGTCGAACCGCAACGTGGTGATGACCCGCACCTTCTCGAAGGTCTACGGTCTTGCGGCGCTGCGCGTCGGCTGGATGTACGCGCCCCTTGCCATTATCGATGCGCTGAACCGCGTGCGCGGCCCGTTCAACATGAACGCTCCAGCCATCTCCGCCGGTGCCGCTGCCATTCGTGATCAGGCCTTCATCGCCACCGCCGTCGATCACAACCTCGAATGGCTCGGCAAGGTTACAGGCGCTCTCAGCTCGATCGGCCTCAAGGTGACGCCGTCGGTCGCCAATTTCGTGCTCATCCATTTCCCGGATGTGGACGGCAAGCGGGCGCTCGAGGCCGACGCGTTCCTGACGAGCCGCGGCTTCATCCTGCGGGCCGTGCGCGCCTACGGTCTTCCCAACGCGCTGCGCATGACGATCGGTTCGGCGGAGGCCAATGAAGGCGTGATCGCCGCGCTGACCGAGTTCATGGGCCGGGCGTGATGGCAAAGCAATTTGACACCATCGCGCTGGTCGGTATCGGCCTGATCGGCTCGTCGATCGCGCGCGAGATCAAGGACAAGGGCCTTGCCGGTTCCGTTACGGTCTCTTCGCGCAGCGACGCGACGTTGAAGCGCGCGCAGGAACTTGGGCTCGGCGACCGCTACACGACATCCGCTGCCGAGGCTGTGAAGGATGCCGATCTGGTGATCGTTTCCGTCCCGGTCGGCGCGTCCGGTGCCGTTGCGGCAGAGATCGCGGCCAATTTGAAGCCGGGCGCAATCGTCACCGATGTCGGCTCGACCAAGGGCTCGGTCATTGCGCAGATGGCACCGCATATGCCGCAAGGCGTGCATTTCATACCAGGTCACCCGATCGCCGGTACGGAATATTCCGGTCCGGATGCCGGCTTCATCGGCCTGTTCAAGGGACGCTGGTGCATCCTGACGCCGTTGCCGCAGACCGACGAGGCGGCGAAGCAGAAACTGCGCACCTTTTGGGAAACGCTGGGCTCGATGGTCGATGACATGGACGCCGAGCATCACGACAAGGTTCTGGCGATCGTTTCGCACCTGCCGCACATCATCGCCTACAATATCGTCGGCACGGCCGACGATCTGGAAGCGGTGACCGAATCGGAAGTGATCAAATACTCGGCCTCCGGTTTCCGCGATTTCACCCGTCTTGCCGCTTCCGACCCGACCATGTGGCGGGACGTCTGCCTGCACAACAAGGATGCGATCCTCGAAATGCTGGCACGGTTCTCGGAGGATCTAGCCTACCTGCAGCGGGCGATCCGCTGGGGCGATGGTGACAAGCTGTTTGATCTCTTCACCCGCACCCGCGCCATCCGCCGCTCGATCATCCAGGCAGGCCAGGACACCGAGATGGCCGACTTCGGCCGCCACGCGATGGATCAGAAATAGCGGGACGCCGCGGCGTCACAGCTGTGGCAGTTCGCCGATCGGGAAGAAGGCCAGGAAGGCGATGCCGTCGCGGACGTTCAGCTTCACGGTCGCCTCGTTCTTGCCATCGGCAAGCGCCGTCAGCATGTTGGCGATGTTGTTGACCATGGCCGTGCCGTCTTCATGTGAAAACACCTTTACAAGGTTCTGACGCCAGCCTTCGATGTTCTTCATCGTGACGCTGAACTCGCCGGAGATCAGCCCCTGATCGTTGACGGTAAAGGGGCCGGTTGCGGTGGTGACCATGCCGCCGCCCAGATCGAGCGTCAGGTTGCGCATCTCGCCCTTGCTGTTGCGAAGCGCGCCGGGCTTCAGCCCGCCGGCATTCATCAGTGCGGCGCGATCGACAAATGTCATGTCCGCGTCGGCGCTGAGCAGCGGCAGCAGGCTTGGTCCATTGTCCAGCTTTCCGTCGAATCCGTCGACGCTGAGTGCGGCATCTAGGTCCGGACCGTTCTGGCGGAAATGCGCCTCGCCATGCCCGGCGCTGAAGGTGAGTTTGTGCGCAGCGCCTGCTAATGCGTCCTCCTCGATCGCCGGCAAAACGGCGGTACCCGCAAGCTTATCATAGGTCATCGAGGTCCGGTCGAGCCCCGAGAGCGTCGCCCGCATGCTGGCATGCAGCAGCGACCAGTCGGCCGATACCGCCAAGCCCGGAGACACGCGGATTTCCGCCGGGCCGTCGAGTTCGATCACCGCATGTCCCGGTTGGTAGACCTGGGCTGCCGAGCGCAGCGCGCCGAACGAGGCGGAAGCTCCACGTGCCGCATCGTCAAGGCGGACCGTGTCGCAGAACAGGCCGATGCGGAAAGGAAAGCCGCGTACGGTGATGCCGTCACATTCCGCGGATGATCCGTTGCCTTTGTTCTCGCTCAGAAAGGCCGGCAGCCGCGTCTCGATCTGGTTTGCCGCAAAAAACCATGCGCCGGAATAGACAACCAGAAACAGCAGGATACCGATCGCCAACCACCTGATCTTCCGGCTTCCGCCCGTGCTTTCGGCAATGTCTGCTGCTGTCATGGTCTACTCCAAGGATATCGCCCGTCTCTGACGCTGCGGCACCAGGACTTGGTCTGATGATCTGGCATCTGCTTCCGGTTGCGCGCGTTCAGGAAATCGATTCCGATTGCCGGGCTTATGCGCTAGGAAAGCACCAGAGTGATCTGTCCGCCATCCCGGCGCCGTTGGCGGCATCGGGATGGCGTCAATGTGAATGGCAGGGGATATGGACGATTTTTGGGTCTTTGGCTACGGTTCCCTGATGTGGAACCCCGGCTTTGCCTTCGAGAACAAGATGACGGCCCGGGCCTTCGGCTACCGGCGCTCGCTCTGCGTCCGCTCCTGGGTGCATCGCGGCACGCAAGAACGCCCCGGCCTGGTGTTGGGCCTCGACTACGGCGGTTCCTGCCGCGGCATGGCCTTCAAGGTCGCTCCGAAGGACAAGGCGGACGTCATCGACTATCTGCGCGAGCGCGAACTGGTCACCCATGTCTACAAGGAACGCACCATGCCGGTTAAGCTTGCCGATGGGCAGCGCGTGCCAGCGCTGGCCTACATCATCGACCGTGCCCATGTGCAGTATGCCGGCGCGCTGAGCACCGAGGAAGCGGCCGCTACTGTTGCCGGTTCTCATGGCAAATCAGGCGCGAACACGGAATATGTGATGAACACGCTTGCCCATCTGCAGGAAATGGGCATTCGCGACCACTGGCTCGAAGAAGTGGCAGCCGCCGTCCAGCGGATGCAGACTCAGGCCTGAGCCTGCAATTCCTTCAGCCGTTGCGCTGCCGTTGGCGGCAGGGGCAAATGCGGATTATCCTTCACCGTTTCCACCAGCAACGCGTCGCTGGCCTTTTCCATCACATCGACCAGTTTCTGCAGAAAGACATCGGGATCGAGACCCGCTTCGATCGGCGGTAGGATGCGCACCTTGAAATGGCCGGGGAACCGCAGGAACTTGCGGCGCGGCCAGAACAGGCCGGGATGCATGACGACCGGCACCACCGGCACGGCCAGATCACGGTAGAGCCGGGCGACGCCGTATTTATAGTGCGGCGGCGCACCGGGCGGGCGGCGCGTGCCTTCGGGGTAGATGATCAACTGGCGGCCGGTCGCCATTTCGTCCTTGGTGCGCTGCATCACCGCCGCCATCACCCTGCCACGGGCGCCGCGATCGACCGGCACCATGCGCTGTTTCTTGACATACCAACCGAACAGCGGGATCCAGACAAGTTCGCGCTTCAGGATGAAGAAGGGATCGGACAGCCAGGGCAGCAGCGCGTAAACGTCCCAGAAGGACTGATGCTTGGGGGCGAAGATATATCCCTCCTTCGGGATATTCTCGAGACCCTCGATCTCAAACGTCGTGCCGACAATCGTCTTGAACAGCCAGTGATTGCTGCGGGCCCAGTTTTTCGGCACGAACCATGCCGTCTTGCGGGGGACCAGGAAGTAGACGGGCGTCATCACGATCATCTGGGCAATCAGGTTGATGTAGAACGCGATGTTGAACAGGACCGAACGCAGGATGATCATCAGGCAGGCTTTCGCAGCAAAGGACTGATCGCTGCCTACACGAATATTCCAGGAAGGAAAACCGCTTCCCTTGCGAGTTTCCAGCGTTGTCGCTCAGTTTCCCGACGCGGCGTCGTCTTTATTTTCGGTGCGAAGGCCGCTTGTCGGATGAGCGCCGAGCGCGTCGCGCACGGATGCGATGGTCAGTTTGACGTATTCGGAAAGGATCGTCTTCAACACCATCGGATTGCGCAGCCAGTTGGTGCTCTTCAGATCGGAATTGACGACGGGATAGGCAATGAACGCGATACCGGGATTGGCGCGGCGCAGTTCCAGGAGGCTGCGCGGCATGTGGTAGTTGTTGGTGACGACGAGAATGCTCCGGTAACCGTTGTCGCGGATCCAGTTGGCGGTTTCGTTGGCATTGCCGATGGTGTCGATCGCGTCATGGCCGATGTCGACGCAGCATTTGAAGAGGTCGGCGGAACTCTGCGTATTGCGGCGAATCTGGCCGCCCGTCGTCGAAGGGTGGACGCCGGAGATGAGCAGCCGCTTGCCCGCTCCACCTTTCAAGAGTTCAACGGCCTGGTCGATCCGCTGGAAACCTCCCGTCAAGACGACGATGGCGTCGGCTCGGGGGGTGGCCGGTGGTTGCAGCGAGGCGACGGAATCTGCGAAATAGAGGAAGCCTGCCGTGGCGCAGCCGGCGACGAGCAGCAGAATATAGAATGTCAGCCGCACCAGCCGCCGGCGAAGGCTGACATGCCTGCGCACCCGCGCGCCTTTCCGCCGCATTCCGCCGCTTTCGCTCATGCCTGTCCCGGGCGCTTCGCTAGCCATTGTGATTCTTCCATACAGGCAGATTGCGGCAAGGAATGGATGCGAGGCAATGCAATTATGTCCGTCAGTTCTGATGGGTATCGATACGGGCCGGATCGGAGCGGATCAGGTCGATCTCGTAGATCGTCCGCATCACCGTGAACCGCGCGGTCAGCGTGGTCAGAAGCGCAATGACGATCATGATGGCCGCGATGCCGAGGTAGCCCGTATAGCCGATGGTAAAGTTGCCGAAGAGGGCGGTTGCCTGATCGCTTTGCGGCGTGGCAATCGATCTCGACTGCCAGAAGCCCGCGACCGCAAAACAGGCCGCGGCCAGCAGGCCGCCGGCGCCCGCGCCCTTGAGGCTGATCTTCAGGAAGTGCTTCTGGAACTCCGCGGCAACGAAACCGGCTTCGGCTCCGACGAAATGTAAAACCTCGACGATATGCCGGTTGCCCGACAGCGTCCCGCGTGTGGCGAAGATGACGGTCAGCACCATCGCGGAAAACACCAGCATCAGCACGCCGGTGCCGATCAGCGCCGTCGTATGTGCCATTGCGACCAGCCGATCGACCCAGGTGCGATGATCGTCGAGATAGGCTTGCGGGATGGTTTCCGTCAGCATCTTGCGCATCGCGGCGAAATCGGGTGGATTTTTCTCGTCGATGGTGATGATCACCAGACGCGGCACGGGAAGGTCGTCGAGATTAAGGCCTTCGCCAAGCCAAGGTTCGAGCAGCCGGGCCGTTGCCGCTTTGTCGACGATGTTGCCGTCGGTCGTGCCATCGAAGGTCAGCGCCAGGTCGCGGGCGTCGGCGAGCGCCCTTTCCATGTCCAGCTTCTCGTCCGGCTTGATCTGGATGGTGATCTCGCGGGAAATCTGGCTCTGCCAGCTTTGCGCTGTCGATCGCACCATGCTGACGGCGCCCAGCGTCAGGCAGGCGAGGAACGCCATGATGGCGATCACCAGCATCAGCGCGTTGCCGGACACATTGCCGGGCGGCACGATCGGCGCCGTCGGCCGCACGCGCAGCGCTGCCTTGCGCTCCTGCGGCGCGGCCGGCTGCGGGCGATCGGTGGCGCGGGCGTCACTCATAGATATCGAGCCGTCCCTGCGAGAGGATCATACGCCGCGCCTCGACCTGATCCATCAGCGAAAGATCATGGGTGGCGATGACGACGGCGGTGCCGAGCCGGTTGAGCTCGAGAAAGAGGTTCAGGAGCCGCCGCGCCATTGGCGGATCGACGTTGCCTGTGGGCTCGTCGGCGAGCAGGATTTCCGGCCGGTCGATCAGGGCACGGGCGATCGCGGCGCGCTGCTTCTCGCCGCCCGAGAGCACCGGCGGCAGAACGTTGATGCGCTCGCCGAGCCCGACCCAGCCGAGAAGTTCGAGAACGTCGGCGCGGTAGGACGATTCGTCCTTGCCCCGCACACGCAGCGGCAACGCGACATTCTCGTAGGTGGTCAGGTGATCGAGCAGGCGGAAATCCTGGAATACAATGCCGACGCGGCGGCGCAGCATCGGGAACTCCTCGCGCGCAATGGTCGAGATGTTGCGGTCGAACATGCGGATCAGGCCGCGCGTCGGCTTCAATGAGAGGAACAGCAACCTCAGCAGCGTCGTCTTGCCGGCGCCTGACGGGCCGGTCAGGAACTGGAAGGATTTTTTGGGAATGTCGAAGGTCAGATCGCGGAGGATTTCCGGACCCATTCCATAGCGCAATCCGACATTTTCAAAGTGAATCAACGGGTCAGTCCAGCTTCTCGTCAGGCTTCTTGCCACGCATTTCCGGCGGGTTGATGGCCTCTGCCACAGGAAACGGCGTCGCGCTCACTGCTAAGCTCCCAACATGGTTAAACAATGGTTAATTTTCGATGAAAGCAGCTGGTTCTGGGGCGTCATTTTCGAAGCATTAACCATTTAGGTTTACGTCTCGGAAAGGTTTGTTTCAATGCCCGATTCTGGCCCGCGGCCGATCCCGGCATTCTGGCGTGGCCGGTGTGGCTGCGAGAGGAGAGACCATGAACGCTTTCCGTTCCAACAGGGGCAATACCGCCCACCGGATGGACCTTCTGCCGCCCGATCGTCCTCAGCGTTCCGCCCAAACGTCAAGTGCTTCTCGCGCGACCGATATCATCGACGCGGAATTCGAGATCGTCCCCGCAAACAGCCGCCGCAATGCCTATCCGGTCTTTAACGACAATCGCCGCAGCGCCGCGCAACAAACGCGCGGCATCACCGGTGAATCGCGCGTCGCGTCGGCTCTTCCGTGGGCGGTGAACCATCTTGAACGCCTGCTCCAGACGGCGTCGCCCAAGGCGTTTGCGGTGCTTGTAACCTGCCTGTGCGCGCCCGTCTTCCTGCTTTTCGCCGGTCTTTCCCATCATCAGCCGGCCGTTGCATCTCCGGCCTTGTCCATCAACGGTGTCACCACGGCGCTCAGCGACGCCAACGGCATGAAGGTTGTTTTGATCCGCGGCGCAGTCGAAAATCTTTCCGATGCGCCGAAGGCCGTGCCGATGATCCAGGTCGATGTCATCGCCGGTGGACAGAAACGCACGGCCAGCCGGATATTCTCAGGCGAGGCAGCGCTCGCACCCGGCGAAAGCCGCCCGTTCTCGGCGCGCCTCCCACACGCAGGTGGAAAACTACCGGACGTGACGGTTTCCTTTGGCGGAAAGGGTGATTCGGCCCCGTGACTGTGCTAAGCGGCTAGCTTCCGGAGGCCTAGCACGCAGTCTCCATGACCATTTCTGGAGAATATCCGTATGCCCGTCGTCCGTGGGAAAAACATCGAACCGCTCTATTCCGCCAAGACCATCGCGGCGCGCAATATCGAACTGGCCGAGAAGATTGGACAGGGACCGATGAACGATCTGCTCGTCATTGCGGTTCTGAAGGGCTCCTTCATTTTCGCCGCCGACCTGATCCGCGCCATGCATGCGACCGGCCTTGCGCCGGAAGTCGAGTTCATCACCTTGTCGAGCTATGGCACCGGAACCGTGTCGCAGGGCGTCCGGATCATCAAGGACATCGACAGCGACGTGCATGGCCGCGACATTCTCTTGATCGACGACATCCTCGAGTCGGGCCGCACCCTGCGTTTCGCCAAGGAATTGATGTATGAGCGCGGCGCCAGGTCGGTCTCGATCGCGGTTCTTCTCGACAAGAAGGTGAAGCGTCAGACCGACCTCGAAGCCGATTATGTCGGCTTCGAATGCCCGGACTATTTCGTCGTTGGCTACGGCATGGATGTCGCCTATGCGTTCCGCGAACTGCCCTTCGTCGGCATCGTCACCGGCGACGCGGAATAACCATCCGTCCAGGGCAGCGCTGATCTGGCCATCCGCGTTTACGGAAAACAAAGAAAACTCTGGTGGTGTGACCCCCGCAGCGATGTGCTGCGGGTGAGGGACATGGCGCTTTGCACAGCACGGTCCTACTTGCATAGTTCCTTAATTCGGAATCGATTTAAGGATAAAATTATGCAGCACTTTAAAGTGCTACAGCGTCCTTTGCGCGTCATATTTGACGCGCGGCGCTGTAGCGGAGTTTGTTGCCGAAACGGAGGCCATGATGGCGAAAATCCTGATTACTGAAGATGAGGACGGCCTGCGCCGTTTCGTTGCCCGGGCGCTGCAACTGGACGGTCATGAAACCGTCGAGGCTGCCGATGGCGCCGAGGGTCTGGCCTGCCTGCGTGGCGGCGGCTTCGACCTGCTTTTGTCCGATATCCGCATGCCCGTCATGGACGGCATCGAACTCGCCCATGAAGCGTCGGCCGCCTTTCCAGCCCTGAAGATCCTTTTGATGACAGGTTATGCCGAACAGCGCGAAAGGGCCGACAATCTGACCGGCAAGGTCATCGATGTGGTCTCCAAACCCTTCACTTTGCCGGATATTCGCAAGGCCGTTGCCGTCGCTCTTGCGGCATAGAACTCTCTCGCGAACATGAGGACACCGGCTTCGCCAGCATCGTTGTGAACAAACTTGGTCCCCGAGCACACCCGGCGCCAAATGCGCCGAGCCTGTTTCGAGGCGCCCGCTCAGTTTACGCTCGAATCGGGCTTCACACGCCAGTTCGGCCGGCCGAGCTCGAAAGGCCACGCAATGACGTCGCGGTCGTTGAAATAGACGACTTCCTTGAGATCCGGAAACTGGGCATCCTTGGCGGTCACGGTTTGGATCCACGGCTGCATGTAATTGGCGTCGCCTTCATAACCCAATTCCGCGACCCAGATCGGCTTTTTGAACGGCGCCACCCGCTCATAGCCCGGCTTCAAGGCCTCCGTGAAGGTCCTGGGGGCACCATAGGCCCTTATGTCATATTCCTGCAGGCCGAAGACCGAGAGACCGACGAGATCGACATAGTTGTCGCCGGGATAGTATTTCTCCAGGCCCTCCAGCCCTTTTGGAGACCACATGATCTGAACAGTGGGGATATCTTCGCGGAACTGGTCGGCAACTTTCTTGTAGGCCTTGATATAATCCTGCGGGGGCCAGTCGGACCACGAGAAGCGGCCGGATTTGTCTTCCATTTCCTGCCCCCAGCGGATGATCACGGGGCTCTTCAAGGTCTTCACCACATCGGAAATCGCCTTGACGTTCGCATCGTAGTCCCCGGCCAGCACCTTCCGGCGGAGCTCCTCTGAACTGAGCCGCCAGTCTTCGTTCCAGGACCACGGTTCGATGGTAATCAGGAGCTTACGTTTTCGCTGCAGGGCGTATTCGTCGGCCACGCTCAGGGTTGTGAGATCGACGTCTTCCCAAGGCAGAAAGAGAGCTTCGGTCTCGACACCGGTTTGCGTGCCAAAATCACCATAAGGGTCATAGGCGCCGAATTTCGTTGCGTTTGGGTGCAACACCGGCCGCTTGTCGACCGAGGTCGCTTTCATACCCATATCTTCCGCGTAAGCGGGCCAAAGGGTCGCGCCGGCAATGATGGGCGTCACGGGCATCAGCAGAAGTGCGCCTCCCGCGACGGTTCTTACAAGTCTGTGTGTCATGTCAGCCTCCCTGGCTGGACGAACCGTTAAAGCTCTTCCTGAGCCTATCCAGGTTCGGTGAGACAATATCTCCTCTTGGTTCATTTATCCTCAGCGGCATATTCTGGGCATGAGCGGCCGTCAGCAGCGTTCCGATCAGCATTCCGCCTACGAAAGCGCGGTGATGACAACTCGTGCGACTTTAGTCATGGTCTAGCTCCTTCCTGTCGTTTGTGTTGCGCGTTCTGACGAAACTCGAGTCGAAGAGGTTGCGGGTACCATTGCGAACCTCGGTGCCGGGCGGGATATAAATGACGTGGCGATTGATCCTGATGACGCGTTCTTCGTGGGGGCGCCTGACGGGATAGCCAACCCGCTCGACGGTGAAGCCGTACCTGTCGACCAGCGTGTCGACGTCGTAAACGCCGCGGAGATCGAGAAACACGCGCCGGTTCATTGTCGCGCCGAGCCGTTTGAAATCGAGATTTCGAAGACATTGCCAATCGGTCATCAAGACGATCGCATCGGCGTCCTCGGCGCATTCATACGGACTGCTGGAAAACGTCACATCGCGCAGCAGCGCGTGCGCATTCTTCATGCCCCTTGGATCGAAGGCGTGCACGTGCGCCCCTGCGCTCTGCAGCGCGTTGATGAGCGTCAACGACGGGGCGTTGCGCATATCGTCCGTCCCTGCCTTGAAGGTCAGGCCAAGCACAGCGATTTTCTTGGACTGCAGGGGTTCGCCCAACAGCGCACTCAGCCGGCGCCCCAGCGTGCGCTTGCGTGAGGTATTGGAAGCGATAGTTTCCTCGACCAGACGCAACGAAACGCCGCATTCCTGCGCTGTGCGCAGGAGCGCCACGGTGTCCTTCGGGAAACAGGAACCACCATAGCCGGGACCGGCCTTCAGGAACGCATCGCCGATGCGCTTGTCCAGACCCATTCCGAGCGCGATTTCATCGACATTGGCGCCGACCTTCTCGCAGAGGTCGGCCATTTCGTTGATGAAGGTGATCTTCATCGCGAGGAAGGCATTGGCGGCATATTTGGTGAGTTCGGCGCTGCGGCGCGTGGTCGCGATGATTGGTACGCCCGCGTCCGAGAGGGGTTGGTAGAGCGCACAAAGCAGCGCCCTTCCTCTGTCGCTGTCGCAGCCGATGAGAACCCGGTCGGGTTTGTCAAAATCGGCGATTGCCGAACCTTCGCGCAGGAATTCGGGATTTGACGCGACTTCGAATTCGATGTCGGTCCGAACGGACCGCATCCATGCTTCAAGTCTCTCGCTGGTGCCGACTGGCACGGTTGATTTGGTGACGATCAACGCGGGTCCGGACAACGCCAAAGCTGTCTGCCGGGCAGCCTTGAAAACATAGGACAGGTCCGCATCGCCATCACGATTGCTTGCCGGGGTACCGACAGCGATGAAGACGATGTCGGTCCCACGAACCGCGCTCTCGAGATCGATCGTGAACCGAAGACGTCCGGACTCGAGATTCGATGTCACCAGATTGGTGAGACCAGGCTCGTAGATCGCGACCTCGCCGCGGTTCAGCGCCTCGACCCGAGCCTTGTCTATATCGACGCAAACAACATGATGCCCCCAGGCGGCAAAGCACGTTCCGCTGACCAGGCCGACATACCCCGTTCCGATGATAGCAATTTTCATCTGGTTGTTTCCTTTAATTTTTTCCTTATGAAATTCCATGCCATTTGATCTTGAAACGCGTAATCTTGACCTGAGACCCCCCTTGGCCCGCCCCCGCGACGGAGAAGTGTGTTTCGGTGAACGTGATGATGTTTTGCCCGTATGCGACGGCTTCGAGACCGGGGATGCCGCGCGAATAGATGGCGTTGCCCGTCACGACCAGGCACATCGCCAAAGTTGCCGCCGTGGCCAGACCTCTCCTGGATGTCGAGATCGGCGGAAGGCTGTTTTCCCGGGCGTGGCCGATGATAATGACGGCCAGGACCGTGGAGTAGATGATCGAATTCACGATCGCGAAAAGGTAGTAGCCTCTGGCCGAGCCTGGATCGGAAACAAGCAATGCGGTTGTCGCGGAAGAAACCGACATCGCGATGTAAGGAATAAGCACCCGCAGCGGCGGGTAGGCGGCGATCTTGCCGTCCTTCGGCGTGATCCGGAAATCGACGAAGGAACCGGTGATCTGGTCCCGAGCCGCAAACAGCGACCCCGCAAGCGACCATGGCCAGCGCGCAAGCAGAAACACGGCCGATTCCCAGCCGAGAATCTTGGCGTCGTAGGGCCTGAACGTTCCGGTGGAGCGCCAATAGAAAGCCAACCCGATCAGCACGATCGACAGAGGCAGGATGTGCGCCAGGAAATCCGGATAGGCGACATTGACGAAGTTTCGGCCCGTTGCCAGCGCTATGATCGGCAAGAGGAACATGGCCGCCATGAAGACCGAGAACAGCGGATACCAGAGCTGCGAGAACAGGAACTGAAATTGCAGCTTACCTGAGAGGCTCGGCACATGGTCCTTGGAATAGCGAAGCAGGATCGTGACAAGGCTCCGCGACCACTGGAACTCCTGAATGGCAAGATCGGCGAAGGTGCGGGGACCTTCGCCGTGGGCAATCGCGTCGATGGCGTGAACGCCCTTCCACCCGCCTGCATTCATCAAGAGCGTGGTCGAGTGATCTTCCGCCAGTTCGGGGCCGAGGCCACCAATTTGTTTGAGTGCCGCCGTTCGCACGGCATAATGCGAACCAATACAAAGCGGGGCCCAGCCGTTATTGTAGCCGATCTGCAGGCAGCCGTGCATGCTGGCTTCCGCCTGAAGCCGTCCGCGTGCAGCCCAGCTTTCCGAAGCATTGGAATCGCAAATGCTTGGGGCCGACACGTAACCCACGGCTGGGTCCAAGAATGGCCGCATGATCTCGCGGAGGTATGTCACGTCCGGCACGTGGTCTGCATCGAACTGGCAGACAAAATCATACCGGGCGTAACCGTAATGATCGTAGAAATAGGCAAGGTTGCCTTCCTTGCACCGCGTGCGCCGCGGCCAGGTCTTGCGATGATACGCATCCACGCCCCGACGGGTCGAAATGAAGATACCGTGGCGCTCGCACCATGTGATCGTTTCGGGATCTGGCGCCTCATCCGCCAGCCAGACGTCGTAGTCATAGTCAATCTGGTCAAGCATTGCGTTGAGCGCCTTGCGAACAACCCCGAACGGTTCCGAAGGCGCCTTGGTAACGACCATTGCGATACGCCCCGGGACGCATTGCTTTGCGATCTGCCGTGCCTGTCTGCTGCCGCCAAACAGATAGATGAAGTAAGCCGGGAGCAGCGTTATCCACGCCATAATCAGTGTTAACGTTGCAAAGGGCATCACGGCGATGAAATGCTCGGGCCGGAACCACCATTGCCAGAACCAGACCAGTCCGGCGAGCCAGGTGAAAACACCCGCCAAATAGACAACGCGCCGCCCTCCAGCAAAGACGGGCACCAGCGCTTCGGGCCGTCTGCGCGCCGCAGCGCGCTGTCGTGCAGGTGCTGACCTCGCCTGGTCACGCGACAGCGTCATGCTTGACCTCCAGTCCGAAAGTCGGAGCAGCGGTTCGAATGATCGTTTCGATGTCCGAGAAACGGGGCGCGAAGTGCAATTCGGATGCGGCCACGTTGAGATCGGAGTATAGCGCCGGTGGATCACCCTCTCGCCGTGCTTCGCGACGAACGGGGATGCGGCGATGCGTCAGCCGTTCGATCGTATCGATAATCTGTTGCACGGAGGTGCCCTGACCGGAACCCACGTTGGCCATCATGCTTTTGCCGCCGGCGATCAGATGCCGGACCGCCGACACATGCGCTTGGGCGAGATCCGTCACGTGGACATAGTCGCGAATGCAAGTGCCGTCCGGCGTATCGTAGTCGTCGCCGAAGACGCTCAGCTCGGGGATTCTGCCTGCCGCGGCCATGAGGGCGCGGGGAATGAGATGGGTTTCCGGATCGTGTCGCTCGCGAAGTTCACCGTCGATATCGGCGCCGGCGGCATTGAAATAGCGGAGCGCGACGTAACGGATCTTATAGGCCGAAGCGTAGTCCTTCAGCATCATTTCGCCGATCAGCTTGGTGCGCCCGTAAGGATTTATCGGGGCCTGCGGACTACCCTCGGCAATCGGCAATTCTGTCGGGATTCCATAGGTGGCGCAGCTGCTCGAAAAGACGATATTCCGCAGCTTGATGTCCGCACATGTATCAAGCAACGAGAGGATGCCGGCGACATTGTTGTTATAATACTTGCGCGGATCGGCCATGGACTCGCCCACATATGCCGATGCGGCGAAATGGATGACGCAGACTGGCTGCCAGAGTTTGATGGCATGTTTCAACTGGTCCCGATCGCGCACGTCGCCGCGAACGAGCGGTCCCCATTTTACATTCTCCTTGGTCCCCGTTGTGAGATTGTCATAAGCGACAGGTGTGAAACCTGACTGATGCAAAAGCTTACAAGTATGGCTTCCAATATAACCAGCGCCGCCGGTGACGAGAACAGTCTCCACCTCACCACCTCTCAGTTGCTTACTGCCGCATGTCGCAGGACGCGGTCGAAATGGTCGATGGTCGAGAGAAGGCCATCGTCGATATCGACGTGCGGGTGCCAGCCAAGCTGTGTGGCCGCTCGACTGATATCCGGTCGGCGTCGCTGCGGGTCGTCAACGGCAGCAAGGAGATGGACGATCGGAGACTTCGAATTGGTGAGACGAATGATGCGCTCGGCCAGGTCGATCATGGTCATCTCGGCGGGGTTGCCGAGATTGATCGGTCCGGTCACGTCCGCAGATGTATTCAGAAATTTCAGGAAGCCGCCGATCAGATCGTCGACGTAGCAGAACGAACGGGTTTGAAGCCCGGATCCATAGATGCTTATGGGTTCATTGCGCAGTGCCTGGACGATGAAATTCGAAATGACACGCCCATCGTCGGGACGCATGCGCGGTCCATAGGTATTGAAAATCCGGGCGACTTTGATCTTGAGGCCAAAGAGGCGGTGAAAGTCGAAAAACTGGGTCTCCGCGCAGCGCTTTCCTTCGTCGTAGCAGGCTCGAGGCCCTGTTATGCTGACATTGCCGAGGTAATCTTCGCGCTGTGGCGACACCAGCGGATTGCCATACACCTCCGAGGTCGATGCTTGGACGATGGTCGCATCGCGGCGGCGGGCAAGCTCCAGCAGGTTTCGGGCTCCGACAATATTGGTGAAGAGCGTGCCGACAGGGTCGGCCTGATAGGCAGGAGGCGATGCCGGACTTGCAAAATTGAAGATCGCATCGACCTTGACGTTGAGCGTCGACCGGACGTCGTGCCGCCTGAACGCGAAGTTCGGCAGGTCGAACAGGTGCTTGATGTTTTCGAAGCGTCCCGTTGAAAGGTCATCGACGCAGATGACGTCGTGGTCTGTCGCCAGCAGCAAATCACACAGATGCGAGCCAAGAAAACCTGCGCCCCCCGCGACAAGTATTTTCTTGAGTTTTTTACTCCTGTTACTAGGAAATTGTAGAATATTTTCAGTAATACCCTTTTTCGATTTGCTTGTTCGCGCCATGTCTCAGCCTCCCGCATGACCACACAAAACTAGATGTCGAACGCAGATCTCCCCCAGAATTTCATGGGCGCAGAAACGCCGAATCACGGAATACTCCGGGGAGAGTGCGAGATTTGGACGGGTTCTGCCGCTTATGCGGAGAAAATATCAGATCGAAGGGCGCGATCCGATTAAGTAAAAAATGGTTACCTATACATTAACATGATTATGCACATGAATGTGACAGAAGTCAAAGAGGATTTGTGGGCTTCTTAAATGTTGAAAAATCAAACGTTTTCAGTATCGAAATGAGACATGGAATATAAACCATCCTGAAATCTCTACTTGCAAGCGGATAATAATACTTGTCATGCAGCGGCACGTGCGTCGGGTGTCGAGAAGTATTGGGTCTGCAGAGAGTCCCGAAACGCTCGGGAATTTCTAATGAAAGGGGTTGCGAATATACGTTTGTTCTGTCTATAGGGGTGTGTGCTGTGCCAAATCTAGGCATTTGAGCGGATTCGGTACAGTGATTGAAATTTCTTCACTCTGTTAGTCGATCTTCTATTTGAGGATTTGCTAATAAAGCTCTTGTTAACGATACGATGAGATACTGAAACCGAGACAGGGGCCGGTGATTCGCGGGGCAAGGATGTATTCGAAAAACGTTGGGGCAAACGAGGCGTCTGCAAGGGCGCAATTTCGTAGAATTTCATGCGCAATCGCAGTCGGTCTGGTTTCCTTGCTCGCATCTTGTTCTTTCGAGCGGGCATCCCTCGACGTCGTCTCCGCCGCTCCGTATCAAGCTCCCAAGAAAGGAGCGGTTCAGAGCGTGGCTGCCGCGGAGGTCCGTGAAAAGCGGGCAAAAATTGCTTCCGTGAAAAGCGTTCCATACGTTTCGGGTTTGAAAGCGGACACCCGTTTGATCGCCTATGGCCGGGGTCCGTATATCTGCTCGCCGAGCGGTTTCGGCCGCACCTCCCGCTGCGTGCCCCGCTGGAGTTTCGACTGACTTCCAGGTGAATGCCTGCAATCATGCCGACGTGGCGCTACAGGACCCATTCCGGGAGCCAGACCTACAAGCAAGGCTGGTACGCGGAGATTTTCAATTCGCCGGACTATAAAAAGCAGTTCCCGCTGTTGGAGACGATCCTGTTCTTCAATGACAGGGAGCCTTACCGCTGGCCTTTGGGATACGGCTCACCGGACTGGCGCTTTGATCCTAAAACCCTTGCGTCGCTCGTTCCGCGTTAGAAGATGATTGCGTGGGGGCGACAACCCTTTTCATGCGGCTCCCTCGATAAAACGCGGTTGGCGGCGCAAGCCGGTAAATCAGCATGGTGTCGTCATCGATGACACGCTTGGCCGTCTTGTCGAGATGCGCGATGAGGCCCGTATTGTATTCGAGAAGCTTGCGCCCCTTCGAGTCGCGTGCATTTTTCGCGACACCGAACCACGCCGCGTCTTTCGCCCGCAGCGTCTCCAACATGTCGATCGCCTCGCCGTCGTCCGGAAGGACCGACCAGTCGTTCATCCCGCCGCCTGGCGGGAAAACCCAGCCCCGGCGTCGGCTATAATAGATCGCGATCGGATCGCCGATCGTGGCTGATGCCGCAATCACCAGATCGCCCGGCTTGCTGAGAGAGCTCAACTGCACCCCAAGCTTATGGCCGGATTGGGCGTAGGGGGTCTTCATGAGCTGGAGCCCGGGAATGCTGCCGCCAACGATCACCACACCCACAATGGCTGCCAATCGCAGCCAGCGCGATCGCGAGCCCGAGTGGCGGCCGTCAATGGCAGTCAATAGGATAAGCCCCCGGCCCGCCAGCACAGCCACCGGCACGCTGAAGATATGGAAGTTCCACGGATTCGTTTTGATCTCGCGCGCGGCGAAGAAATAGATCAAAACGGCGCCGGCCAGCCAGACATGGAAAAACCACGGGGCCTTGCGGCGCGCAGGCTCGGCCATGCCCGGCGGCATGACCAGCAGCGCTACGCCGGCGAGCATCACGACGGGCAGGGTAAAGAGCCAGTTGCTGGCGATCTTCCATGCGGCGGGAAGGTAAAAAGCTTGGCTGAAGAATTTGGACAGCCCGTCGTCCCATAGATAGCCGCTGCCAGCGACATGATAGGGCGGATAATTCGTGCCCACATAGAGCGCCCACCGGTAGTAGGCGAGGATCAGCGCGCCGGCGATCAGCGCGACCGGCACGATCTGCAGGATGCGGCGCGGGTTGAGCCTGCCTCTCACCTCAAGAATGGAAAATGTCGCATAGGTCATTGGAGCGACCACGGCGATGCCGGGCAGCTTCGCCAGCACGCCCAATGTCGTAATCACGCCCGAGAGCACCAGAAGACCGTGGCGGTCTTCCTGCAGATAGACGACATAGAGCCAGGCACCGGTGATGACCAGGGACAGCATCGCAGGGTCGGGAAGAAACGACTGGTCGATGAAAACCGCGCCGGGCATGATCGCCAGCATCAAGGCACCGGCGTGAGCGTGCGCCGTGTCCCACACGCGATTGATCAACCGATGCAGTGCAAAGACGCCCCAGAGGCCGAAGGCAATCGCGACAAGGCGCCCCAGCCAGTCATGCCAGCCGAACACGGTGTAGAGCAGGGCGGTGATATAGGAGATTATCTGAAGTTCGCGACCCTGATAGGCGGGGCCCGGCCCGGTCCAACTGACCTGCGGAAAGAAGATGTTCCAGCTGCGCGTCATGAAATTGTCGGCCATCATGGCCGTACTTGCTTGTCGCCAGCTAAAAGCATCTATCAAGGGCTGCTGCACATCGTAGAGACGAAACAGGGCGGCAAGCACCAGTATGCCGGCCAGAACTGCGGAATTGCGCTGCCCGATACCGGATTCCGGCATTATGTCCTCCTCCTCCTCCGGCAAACCACGGTGGGGACTATAGTACGGATGCGTAACGCTATAGTTACTCCGTGAAAATGCAGACATTATCAGGGTTTGTTTTGATCGGCGATGAACTTTCCGGGTGACGAGGGCCGGGCGTTTCGTGCAGCGATGAGTATTGCAGAGTGATGTCCGTTTAATTTGAGGGACAAAGCTCGGTGAATGGCGGACTTTGGACATCCGCGGTTTTCGAAATCTGGCATCCGCAAATCGGCTGGATGCGTTTCAACATCTATGCGGGCGAAAGCGAGCCAGGCTGGATGACGTGAAACGGGAGCGGCATGGCGTCGCTCAGACTTGAGGGCAAGCCGTTCAGGCTGATTTTGAAGCTCTCAGCGAATATCGAGCAGCCGTTCCAGATATTGCCGCTCTGTCTCCGGCGAGGAATTCGTGCCGAGACGGCGGCGGATTTCCTCCAGGATTTCCCGCGCGCGCTGGGTATCGATTTCGTCGGGCACCTTGACCTGGTCGCCGAAATCCGGCCCGGCATTCTGCTGCCGGCGACCGAGCGGATCGCGGCCGTTCTGGCCATATTGCGGAATGCCCTGACCCTGTCCGGGGCCCTGACCCTGGCTCTGCATCTGCTGCATCATGTCCTGCGCGCCGTCGCGCAAGGCCTGCAGGGCCCGGCCCTGGCTGCCGACGGCCTGTTCGCCCTGTCCCTTGCCGAGCTGGTCGGCGGCCCCTTTCATCTCGCGGCCTGCCTCGCCGAAACCCTTGCCGGGCTTGATGCCCATGCCTTCGAGGCCCTTCTGCAATTCGCCAAGTTGTTTACCGAGCTGTTCCTGCTGCGCCTGCAGATTCTTCAGGGCCTGCTTCAGCTCCTCGGCCGTCATATTGTCGAGCGGGCCTGGCTCTGCGTTCTCGTCCGGCTGCTGGCCGGGTTGCTGCGGCATGTCCTGATTGAACAGCTCCTGATCCTCGCCGTCGAGCGGATCGCCGCGCTGCATGCGGTCACGCAGCGCCTGGTCGAACTTGAAGGTCTCGTCCATCAGCTTCTGTTGTTGCTGCATCAGTTGGCCGAGCTTGTCCATCTGCTCGCGCATCTCGCTGTTTTGCTGGCCCTGCTGTTGCTGCATGCGGCCGGCCTGGAGATTGTTCATCATCCGCTGCATTTCAGACAGCAGCTGGCGCGCCTGATCCTTGGCGCCGGATTTTGCGAGGTTCTCGATCTGGTCCATCATCTTTTCCAGATCCTGCTGGCGCAGCATGTTGTTCTGGTCGGGATTGGCAGCCATGCGCGGGTTCTTGGCAGCCTGTCTGGCGAGCGCCTCCATATAGTCCTGCATCGCCTCGCGCAGTTCCTGCATCAGCTTGGCGATTTCCTCGTCGGAAGCGTTGCGCTCCAGAGCTTCAGACAGCTTCTGCTGGGCATCGCGCAGCCGCTTGTCGGCCAGCGCCATGTCGCCGTCCTCGATGCCGAGCGCGATTTCCCAGAGATGGCTGGCGGCGTCACGGGCCATGTCGTCGTTGCGCACCAGGGCCATGCGGGTGCGCGCCGACTGCAACAGCAGGAAATGGGTGAGGTTCGGGATCGTCTCGTCCGGCCGGATCATCAGCGCATCGTTGAGGTCGATCGAACGCGGCAGCTGGTTGGCATCAAGCGAGAACACCTGGCGCTGCTCGGCCACGGCGCCGGCCAGCGGCTCGAAGAACTGGCGGGCGGGCAGGATCATGTCCTGCGGCACGCTGCGGCCTTCCTGTCCTGCCGCGTCCCGGGCAACGAGCGTAACGCGGACGCGCTTTCCGGAGAGCGGATGTTCGCTGAGATTGCGGCTCGTCAGCCCCTTGGCCTCGCGGGCATTGCGCTTGGGCAGGTCGAGACGATATTCCGGCAGCGGATAAAGCGGATGGGCCCCGGCCTCGGGCTTGTCCAGCGGTCTGATCTCAGCCCAGGCGTCCTGAATGCCGTAATCGTCCCTGGCGGCAAAGCCGATTTCGAGCGCGGCATTCACCGTGGGGCGGGGAATACCGTCGAAGGCGATATCCGGCACGCTGTCGGGGATCACCGTGAAGGCCCATGTTTCGTCACCGACAGCGAGCGTGCCGTCCTTGGTGATCTTCAGTAGATGGGTTTCTCCGCCGGGTTTGGCCGGATTTGCGGCAACAGTTTCGGCGGCAGTTTTCTGCCCTTCGGTCGGCTTCGCCTCCTGCGCCGCCACGACCAGCGGCTCGGCCGCACCGTCTTCGTGATAGGTCACCGGCGTGGTGCCGCCGCCGCTGGTGATACGCACGGTCAGTTCGCTGAACTGCGGGATGCGAAGTGGCTCGGTGCTGCTGGCGGTCTGTTCGCTTCCCTCGCGGCCGGTGAGGAAAACCGGCGCGCGGCCGGTATAGGCGGGCGGCGTCACCCAGGCATCGATGCGCACATCCGGCTTCTGTTCGATCTGTTGCGGCGGGTGTAAGGCATCGGAAATCAGGCCGGCCTGGTTCGAATAAGAATAGGCAAAGGCAACGCAGGCGATCAGCACGGGAAGCGCGCGCAGGCCGTAATTATCGCTTCGGGCAATATCAGGCCGCGGCAGGCCGGTTTCCAGCGCGCCGATCATCCGTGCCATGCGTGCCTGGTGTTCCTGCCACAGCGCCTGGCCGAAGGCGCCGCTGGTGGCCGGCTGGTCGTCCTGAACGCGGATCGCCTGGTGCGCAAGGTTGTTGCGCTCTTCGAGCATTCGGTCCGCGTCGGTGTTGCCAGGAATGCGAAGACGCAGCAGCGGGATCAGCAGGGCGACAAAGGCGGCTGCAAAGGCGAAAAGGACAGTGGCATGCAGCCAGCCCGGCGCAACGCGGAAGAAGCCGAACCAGGCAGTCGAGAGAAACAGAAGCACGGTCGCAAGCAGCGGCAGCGCGCGGGGTGCCACTCGTTCGGCGACGAGAACGAGGCGAGCAAGCGTCCGCTTGACCACGAGGCTTCGCATGAAGCCCGCCGCCCCCGTCGAGACATCCCGCCGGATTTTCGTCATCCGTTCCCTTTCAGCGTTCGAAACGTGCTGCGAAGGATAACACTCTTTGTGGCGAAGACGAGGGCGATAGCGCGATCGTGATCGATTTCCGCCGCCTGCGGCCGCCGCTATCAACAACGGCGGACCGCGAACCGGCGGCTCGCGTCAGTCGAGCCAGTCTGGCACGGAGTCGAGCCCGATCAGGTCCTCGTAGCTGGTGCGCTGCCGAATCACATGGAATCGGTCGCCCTTGACCAGCACTTCAGGCACCAGCAGGCGGCTGTTATAGGTGCCCGCCTGCACCGCGCCATAGGCGCCTGCCGTGCCGACAGCGATCAAATCGCCGGGCTTCGGCATGGCCATTTCGCGGTCGAGCGCCAGATAGTCGCCGGTCTCGCAGACTGGGCCGACCACATCGGCCTTGATGCGCGGCGCATTGGCCGCGGAAATCCGCACCGGCCGGATTTCGTGATAGGCTTCATACAGCGTCGGGCGGATCAGGTCGTTCATGGCGCCATCGACGATGATGAAGGTCTTTTCACCGCCATCCTTCACGTAGATGACCTCGGTCACCAGAATGCCGGCATTGCCGACGATCAGCCGGCCCGGCTCGGTGACGATCTTGCAATTGAGATTGCGCAGCTGGTCCTTGACGATGTTGGCATAGGCGTCGGGCAGGGGAGGCGGATTGTTGTCTTCCTTGTAGGGCACGCCAAGCCCGCCGCCGACATCGACGTGATCGATCGTATGGCCATCGGCGCGCAGTGTATCCACCAGTTCGCGCAGCAGCTTGAAGGCGTCCTCGAACGGCTGCAGCTCGGTGATCTGGCTGCCGATATGCATGTCGATGCCGGTCACCTTGATGCCGGGCAGTGTCGCGGCATGGGCGTAGACGGCGCGGGCGCGCTCCCACGAGATGCCGAACTTGTTTTCCTTCTTGCCGGTCGAAATCTTCGCATGCGTCTTCGCATCGACGTCCGGATTGATGCGGAAGGAGACATGCGCCTGCTTGCCGAGCCTGACGGCACGAGCGTTGAGGATTTCGAGCTCAGGCTCGGATTCGACGTTGAAGCAGTAGATGCCGGCCTCAAGCGCTAGGTCCATCTCGCCTGACGTCTTGCCGACGCCGGAGAACATGATGCGGCTTGCCGGAATGCCGGCCGCCAGCGCGCGGCGCAGCTCGCCGCCGGAAACCACGTCGACACCAGCGCCGAGCCGGCCGAGCGTCTTCAGGACCGCCTGGTTGGAATTGGCCTTCATCGCATAGCAGACCATCGCGTCGATATCGGCAAAGGCCTTGGAAAAGACCGAATAGTGCCGTTCGAGCGTCGCGGTGGAATAGCAATAGAACGGCGTGCCGACTGCCTTGGCGATGTCGATGACGGAGACGTCTTCCGCAAAAAGAATGCCGTCGCGATATTCAAAATGGTTCAAGGGAGTGCCCTGTTAAAGGAGAGGGTCGAGGAGGAAGGGCTTGTCTTGCGCTTCATCCTTCTTTTCGACGGTGCCCGGTGCTGCCTTGGTGTTGATCGGCGCGGTCGAACCCGGGCGATCGAGGTCGCCCTTGCGGCCGCAGCCGGACAGGGTCAGGCCGGCGATGGCGAGCGCTGCAAGCAGATAAGTGGTTTTTCGCAGATGCATTGATTTCTTCCAAGCCGGGCGCTTTGACCAATCTTACAAATTTGTCGAAACTCATATCGAGTTTTCAGGGCATTGTGCACCCTGAATCTTGTCCTCAGTTGCGCGCCCGCCACCAGGCGATCTGCTTCCTCACTTCGCTCGGTGCCGTGCCGCCAAAGGAAGTGCGGCTGGCGACCGAGGCTTCGACCGTCAGCACGTCGAATACCTTGTCGGTGATATCCGCATGGATCGCCTGCAGGTCTTCCAGCGAAAGCTCGGCAAGCTCGCACGCTTTCTGTTCGGCAAGCGCGACGGCGCGGCCGGTGACATGGTGGGCATCACGGAAGGGCAGGCCTGCCTCGCGCACCAGCCAGTCGGCAAGGTCGGTCGCGGTGGAATAGCCGGATCCGGCTGCAGCCTTCATACGGTCGGCGCGAACGTCCAAGTCGCACACCATGCCGGTCATCGCGGCAATGGCGAGTTCCAGGCTCTCGGCCGAATCGAAGACCTGTTCCTTGTCTTCCTGCATATCCTTGGAATAGGCGAGCGGCAGGCCCTTCATGACCGTCAGAAGCGCTACCAGCGAGCCGTTGATGCGGCCGGTCTTGGCGCGCACCAGTTCGGCCGCATCCGGGTTCTTCTTCTGCGGCATGATCGACGAGCCGGTGGAGAAGGCATCCGACAGGCGCACGAAGCCGAACTGCGGCGTCGACCAGATGACGATCTCTTCAGCCAGCCGCGACAGGTGCACGGCGCAGATCGAGGCGATCGACAGGAACTCCAGCGCGAAATCGCGGTCGGAGACCGTGTCGATCGAGTTGCGGGTCGGCTCGCGAAAGCCGAGCGCCTTGGCCGTCATATGGCGGTCGATCGGAAAGCCGGTGCCGGCAAGCGCTGCCGCACCGATCGGACTTTCATCCATGTGCTCGATGGCGTGTCGCACGCGCGAGCGGTCGCGGCCGAACATCTCGACATAGGCCATGCAGTGATGACCGAAGGTGACGGGCTGCGCAGTCTGCAGATGCGTGAAGCCGGGCATCACCGTTTCGGCATGCTCTTCGGCTCGATCAAGGAAGGCGGCAATCAGGTCCGTCAGCATCTTCTCGCACTTCTGCAACTCTTCCTTCACCCAGAGGCGGAAATCGAGCGCCACCTGGTCGTTGCGCGAGCGGGCGGTGTGCAGGCGTCCCGCTGCCGGGCCGATGAGCGTGGCAAGCCGGGCCTCGACGTTCATATGGATGTCTTCGAGCCGCCGGGAGAATTCAAACTGGCCGCTTTCGATCTCTGACAAGATCGTGTCGAGACCGTGAACGATCTTGTCTTTATCCTCGGTGGAAATGATGCCTTGATGCGCAAGCATGGTCGCATGCGCTATTGAGCCGCGGATATCCTGGGCGAAAAGCTTCTTGTCGAAGCCGATCGAGGCATTTATCTCCTCCATGATCGCTGCAGGCCCTTGCGCGAAGCGCCCGCCCCACATCTGGTTGGAGCTTTTGGTTTCGGAAGTGCCGTCGCCCATGAAGAATGCCCGCCCTGGAGAATGACCCGTTTTGGAAAATGAAGTGACAGACCGGAAGAAACGCCTCCCTGCCGCCAGACTGGTGGTGATCGCCGCCCTTATCGGGCTGATCGCCGGTGCGGCAGCGGTATACGTCAGGGAAAGCGGGTCTGGCAATGGTGCGGCGGTGGAAACCGCCGATGCAAAGGCTTGCGAGGCGGCAAAAGATCGGGTCGCGGCGATCACACCGTTCCTGAAAGGCCAGGTCGCGGCCATGGCGCCGGTCAGCGAGCCGCGCCCGATTGCCGGATTGAGCTTCAAGGACAAGGACGGCAAGGACCTGACGCTCGCCGATTTTGCCGGCAAGACCGTTCTCCTCAACCTCTGGGCTACCTGGTGCGTGCCCTGCCGCGAGGAAATGCCGGCGCTGGATGCCTTGCAGAAGTCAGAAGGCAGCGACAAATTCGAAGTCGTGGCCGTCAACATCGATATTGGCGATGATGAGAAGCCGAAGGCCTTCCTGAACGAGACCGGCGTGCGCGAACTCGGCTACTATCGGGACGCCTCGATGGGCGTGTTCAACGCGCTGAAAAAGGAAGGCCTCGCCTTCGGCCTGCCGGTCACGCTGCTGATGGATGAAAAGGGCTGCCTGATTGCATCGATGAACGGGCCTGCCGCCTGGGACAGCGACGACGCCAAGGCGCTGGTGAAGGCCGCTTTCGCAGCGACGCCTTCAGGCGCTCTTTAACAGCGAACCGCGTCCATCCGCCTGTTCGCGCGCGGCGGCCTCCTTTGCCGCCATGGCAAGGATCGTTGTTGCGGGCACGGGCCGGGAATAGACATACCCCTGCCCTTCGCGGATTCCGAGCTGCAGCAGGGCAGCGATCTGCTCCTCCGTCTCGACGCCTTCGGCGACCACGGTCATGCCGAATTTCTCCGCGAGTGCGGCCAGCATTTCGACCAACTCCGACGACTTGCGATCAAGCGTGATGCCATCGACGAAGAACTTGTCGATCTTGAGATAGTTGGCGCCGAGCGCATGGATCGCGGAAAGGCCGTTGTGGCCGGTGCCTGCGTCATCGATGGCAACCCGCATGCCGGCGTCGATGAGTTTCTCCGTCACGGAGGCGGCCTTGTCCTTGTCTGCGATGACCTGCCGTTCGGTGACCTCCACCACAAGCGAACGCAGGGGAAGCCTGAATCTCGTCGCCTGCGCGGCGAGATTGTCGACGAAGCCCTCCGCCAGATATTGATCCGGCGTAACGTTGAAACTCAGTTTGAGATGGCTCTGCGTCTGCAGCAGTTCGCCGAGTTGCGCTCCGGCTTGCTTCAGCAGTTCGGTCGTGAGCCTGTCGATGCGACCATTGCTTTCGGCCAGTGGAATGAAGGCCAGCGGCGGGATCACCGCGCCGTCGGGCTTGATCCAGCGCGCCAGCATTTCGAAACCCAGAAGTTTTCGGCTTTCAAGGTCGAAAATCGGCTGGAAATACGGCTTTATCTCGCCATTGGTCAAAGCTATGTCGAGTTCATCGAGGATGGAGGTGCTGCGGAACATGCCGCGCGCGGCAAGGACTCCGAAGCCGAGGCCAAGAGCTGCGACGATCGCGATCGTCTGCGGCGACAGCGACTGGTTCCAATGCGCAAGGGCGGCGGAATCGACCTTTAGGCTGATCCCGATGGGATAATGGACCGATTTCTCCTCGAAAGTGGTGAGTTCGATGTCATCGGTGTTCCATTTTCTCTCCGGACTATAGCTCGCGAATGACGTTCCATCCGGCAAGCTGAGGTCCATCAGCGCGCTGTTGCGCAATTCGACCGGCAGGATTGCAAAGAGCAGCCCGCTGGTCGCGAGTACTTCAATGATGTTTTCTTCCGACCCGTATTGCCAGCGCACCCCCAGTCCCTTCCAGCCCGGGAAACGAAGGGAGAAGAGCGAATAGCCGGGGCTCTTGGTGCGGTTGTGCCGCGCCGTCGCGATCGATTGTTCGAGCGCCTCGTTCCTTTCCTCGTAACTCCAGCAGGCGCCGCTTTTCGTTTCCAGCCGCATGTTCTTCATGATGCTGGAGCCGTAGAACGCTTTTGTCATCGCCATTCGATCGACTGAGGCACAGGTTGTGCCGCGGTTGACGATGACGTCGCTCATTTTCATGACGGCGGAATCGATCGCCAGTTCCGTGCGCGCGAGGGTGTCGCTCGTAAGCTGACGCAACTGCTTCTCGTTCCAGGACGCGATGAAGACCGTATGGGCAAAAGAAAGGCCGCCGACGAAGAGGCCGGTAAAACACAGCACGAAAGCTGCGAATCGTAATTTGCGTTGCACTGTCATGGCCCGAACCGTTGCTGAGGCAGGACGGTGGGCGAAACAGGTTAAGATCGGTTGAACTTTTCTACCGCTGATTTAGCCGTCTGTTCCCGGTTCAGCGCGTCGGAACCGGTGTATCGCCGCGATAATCATAGAAGCCGCGGCCGGATTTACGGCCGAGCCAGCCGGCTTCGACATATTTGACCAGAAGCGGGCAGGGGCGGTATTTGGAATCCGCCAGGCCATCATGCAGCACCTGCATGATCGACAGGCAGGTATCGAGGCCGATGAAATCGGCAAGCTGCAGCGGTCCCATCGGGTGGTTGGCGCCGAGCTTCATCGCCGTATCGATGGCGTCGACGCTGCCGACGCCTTCATAGAGCGTGTAGATCGCCTCGTTGATCATCGGCAGGAGAATGCGGTTGACGATGAAGGCCGGGAAATCCTCGGCAACCGTGATCGTCTTGTCGAGCGCCGTGACGAACTGCTTGGCGCTCGTAAAGGTTTCTTCGTCGGTCGCGATGCCCCGCACCAGTTCAACCAGCTTCATCACGGGAACCGGGTTCATGAAGTGGATGCCCATGAAGCGTTCCGGCCGGTCGGTCGCCGACGCAAGCCGGGTGATCGACAGGGAGGAGGTGTTGGTGGCAAGGATCGCATCGGCCTTGAGAACCGGACAGACCTGGCCATAGATCTTGCGCTTGATGCTTTCGTCCTCGGTGGCCGCTTCGACGACAAGGTCGGCCTGCGAGAGATCGTTGATGTCTGCGGATCCCTTGATCAGCGACAGCGCTTTCTTGCGCTCCTCGTCGGTCAGTTTGCCGGAGGAAACCTGGCGCGCCATGTTGCCGTTGATGGTTGCAAGGCCGGCTTCGACACGGTCAGGCGAGATGTCGTAGATGTGCACCTTGTAACCGGCCGCAGCCGATACCTGGGCAATGCCGCAGCCCATCTGTCCAGCGCCAACAATTCCGACATTCTTGATCATCGAGCCGATTTTCCATCCTCAGTACGAAAGCGCGATCGCGCTTCCGTTTCAAGCAACGAGCAATGAAACGCTCCAAGCGAGCGTTCCGGCTGCAAGTGATAAAGGCAATGCGCCCATTTTTCCAGCCTTTATTCGCAGGTGCAGCGAGCGAAAACCGGCCTGCTCGATATCTGCAAAACGAAAAACGGCCGCGCGGGATGGCGCGGCCGTCAATCTTGTTTTTTCAAGGACTCAAAGCGCCTTTTCGAGCTCCGGCAGGATATCGAACAGATCACCGACAAGGCCGTAGTCGGCGACCTGGAAGATCGGGGCTTCTTCGTCCTTGTTGATGGCGACGATGACTTTCGAGTCCTTCATGCCGGCCAGGTGCTGGATGGCACCGGAGATGCCGACCGCGATGTAGAGCTGCGGTGCGACCACCTTGCCGGTCTGGCCGACCTGCCAGTCGTTCGGGGCGTAGCCGGCATCGACGGCCGCGCGGCTCGCACCGACGGCGGCACCGAGCTTGTCGGCGACCGGCAGGATGACCTGCTGGAACTTCTCCGCCGAGCCGAGCGCCCGGCCGCCGGAGATGATGATCCTGGCCGAGGTCAGTTCCGGCCGGTCCGACGAGGACAGCGCATCCTTGACGAAGCTGGAGAGGCCCGGATTGGCGGCAGCCGCGATCGTTTCCACCGAGGCAGAACCACCTTCACCGGCCGACGCGAAGGAGGCGGTGCGCACGGTGATCACCTTCTTGGCCTCGCTCGTCTGCACCGTCTGGATGGCGTTGCCGGCATAGATCGGCCGCTTGAACGTGTCGGCCGAGACGACCTCGGTGATTTCCGAGATCTGGGCGATGTCGAGCAGGGCGGCGATGCGCGGCAGGACGTTCTTGCCGACCGAGGTGGCGGCCGAGAGGATGGTGTCGTAGCTGCCGGCGAGCGAGACGATCAGCGCTGCGAGCGGCTCGGCGAGGTTGTTGGCAAGGCTTGCGTCATCGGCAAGCAGCACCTTCGACACGCCGGAGAGTTTTGCCGCCTGTTCGGCGGCAGCCTTGGCGCCCGCGCCGGCGACCAGCACATGCACGTCGCCGCCGATCTTTGCGGCAGCCGTCAGCGCCTTGGCGGTCTGGTCGGACAGGGTCTGGTTGTCGTGATCTGCCAGAAGAAGAATGGCCATGATGTTAGTCTCCTTTTCCTGGACCTTTAAAGCACGCCGGCTTCGTTTTTCAGCTTGTCGACCAGTTCGGCGACCGTCTTGACCTTGATGCCGGCCTTGCGGCCCGACGGTTCCTCGGTCTTCAGGACCTTGAGGCGGGCGGTCGTGTCGACGCCGAAATCGGCCGGTGTCTTCTTGTCGAGCGGCTTCTTCTTCGCCTTCATGATGTTCGGCAGCGAGGCGTAGCGCGGCTCGTTCAATCTGAGGTCGGTGGTCACCACGGCCGGCAGCGTGATTTCGATCGTCTGCAGACCGCCGTCGACTTCGCGGGTGACCTGCGCCTTGCCGTCGGTAATCTCGACCTTCGAGGCAAACGTCCCCTGCGCCCAGCCGAGCAGCGCCGACAGCATCTGGCCGGTCTGGTTCGAATCGTCGTCGATCGCCTGCTTGCCGACGATGATCAGGCCCGGCTGTTCGGCTTGCGCAACACCCTTGATGATCTTGGCGACCGCCAGCGGCTCGACGGCATCGTCGGTCTCGACGAGGATCGCCCGGTCGGCGCCCATCGCCAGCGCCGTGCGCAGCGTTTCCTCGGCCTTGGCCGGACCGACGGACACCACAACCACTTCCGAGGCCTTGCCGGCTTCCTTCAGCCTGAGCGCCTCTTCGACCGAGATCTCGTCGAACGGGTTCATCGACATCTTCACATTGGCAAGCTCGACACCGGAACCATCCGGCTTGACGCGGATCTTCACGTTGTAGTCGACGACCCGTTTGACGGTGACCAGAACTTTCATAGTGTCCTTCCTTACAAGACGTTTGCCGAGAAAATGCGCTTTAACGCAGCTGCCTGATTGTCGGTTGGCGACATCGATACGCGTTTTTTCTCCAATTACAATCTTTGCCCCTCCGGTGGCCAAAAGAATGCGAGGTGAAAAATACTTACGTTTACGTGCGCGTCAATATTAAATCGTGACCGAACGGCGAGCGTTTGCGGCCATTTTTCCGGAGAAAACGCCCTGAACGTCGCTAATATATTGTTTTTGATCGATATCTTTGAGTTGGCTGTAGCTTGCTCCCGAACCAATCAGGACGGTCTTCCCCAAGGCGTCGGCTTTCTCGTGTTTTCGGCGGCAACGGGAGATGGGGTGACGGGCGTTGCCTCGACATGCCGGACGGCGCGCGGCGTGACGATCGTGCGGTCGAACAACGGCACGTCCCGGCGTCGCAAAATGACAACCAGAACGAGCCCGGCAACGATGCCGCCTACATGCGCGCCCCAGGAGACGCCGCTCTCGGGATCTGCCACGAGCATGAAGAACTGCTGTCCGATCCAGAACGCCAGCGGAATGAAGGCGGGAAGGGGAAGCGGGATGCGAAAGAGCACCAGCACCCAGACCCGGACCTTGGGGTGCAGCAGGAAATAGGCGGCGACGACACCGGAGATCGCACCCGACGCGCCGATCAGTGGCGCTTCGGAGGCGGTGTTGGTTAGGCCGTGCGTCAGGGCCCCGGCGGCGGCGCACAAGAGGTAGAAGACCAGATAGCGGATATGTCCCAGTGCATCCTCGACATTATCGCCGAATACCCAGAGGAACAGCATGTTGCCGGCCAGATGCCAGACGTCGCCGTGCAGGAACGCATAGGTGACGTAAGTGGCCTCGTCCGGCACCAGCACGAGATCAGGCGTGAGTTGCGCATAGTCGAAGGCGATGGCGGGAATGTAGCCCAGGCCCATGACGGTGGCGTTGGAAAAGGTTTCCGGCACCAGCAGCGGCCCGGTGAACAGCCAGATGACCACATTGATGATGATCAGGCTAATCGTGACATACTGGACCTTGATGTGCTTCAGGGAATTCGCGTCGTGCAGCGGTATGAACATGAGATCCCCTGAAAAACCGGTCGCGTGGCGAGACTACCTGTTTTTTCCCGGAACCCAAAGCACATCCGACTTGCCCTTGCCGTTCGTCCAGCGCGCCGCGACGAAGAGGAAATCGGAGAGCCGGTTGACATAGGCGAGCGCCTCGCGACTGACGGTCTCGCCCTCGATGCGCGCCAGTTCGACCATCTGCCGTTCGGCTCGCCGCGCGACCGTGCGGGCGATATGCAAGGCCGCAGCCGCGCCGCTGCCGCCGGGCAGTACGAAGGAGCGAAGCGGGTCGAGGTCGGCGTTCAGTGCGTCGATCTCGGTTTCGAGCCGGGTCACCTGTGCTGCGATGATGCGCAGCGGCTCGTAAGGCAGCGTCTCGCCCGTATCCGGTGTCGAGAGGTCGGCGCCGAGGTCGAACAGGTCGTTCTGGATGCGCATCAGCATCGCATCGAGCGCCGCGAGTTCTGCGGTATGCTGGCGCGCCAGTCCGATGAAGGAATTGGCCTCGTCGATCGTGCCAAAGGCTTCGACGCGCAGATCACTCTTCAGGCGGCGGGGGCCGGTGGCGAGACCCGTCGTGCCGTCGTCGCCGGTCCTCGTGTAGATCTTGTTGAGCTTCACCATCGGTTAGAGCCTCTTTCCTACAATCATATGCATTCTGTTGGTTCAAAACGGCCGTTCCACGCGAAGGATGGCGTAGAGCGATGCGGCTCCATCGGTCAAGCCATCTGACAAAGTGGACGGCCGTTTTCAACCAACCCTTTAGGGCCGGATGCTTTTTGACCAGGATTGCGATTTCCGTCTCGACCGTACTTTCCGGTACGCTCTTCGACGGAAATCACAATCGTGGTCAAAAATCCTTCAGGCAGAATGCGTATGATTGTAGGAAAGAGGCTCTAACGGCCGCCGCCGGTGAACCACAGCGTCAGCATGATCAGGACGATCGCCACCGCCTGCAGGAACACGCGGGCCTGCATCAGCTTGTTGGATGTGTTGCCGTCGCCGCCCCTGACCATGTTCAGGAGGCCGCGGATGAGAACGATGGCGACAAGGCCCATGACGAGCAACGTCAAACCGGTCATAAAACTGTTCATCTGAATTACCTCCCTCTTTCCCGTCAGCCGAGACGGCCGATGATGCGATAGAACAGGCCGGCCGGAAGCAGTTTCTTCAGAAACGCGCCCTGTTTGGCCGGCTGCGTCACGATGTAATGCGGCTTCGGCTTCTTCGCCGTCAATGCGCGTTTCAGCGCAGCATAGACCGCATCGGGCTCCAGCTTGCCTCTGGCAGGTGCGCTCTCGCCCTTCAGTCGCCGCATCTGCCGTTCATATTCCTTGGCATGCACCGAGCCCTTCATATCGATGAAGCGCTCGACATAAGTGATCGCATTGGCGGTGAAGCGCGATGCGATCGGTCCGGGCTCGATCAGGCTCACCTCGATGCCGCTTCCTGCAAGTTCCATGCGCATTGTCAGCGTCAGGCCTTCGAGCGCGAATTTCGAGGCATTGTAGGCGCCCCGCCACCTGTACGGCACGATGCCGAGAATGGATGAGCACTGTACGATGCGACCGTGACCCTGCGCCCGCATTGCCGGGATGACCTGCCGCGTCAGATCGTGCCAGCCGATGACGTTGGTTTCCAGTTGCAGGCGCAAGGCTTCCGTCGGCAGGTCCTCGACCGCGCCAGCCTGCCCGTAGGCGCCGTTGTTGAACAGCGCGTCCAGCCTGCCGCCAGTCCGGGCAAACACCTGTTCCACAAGAGAATATATGGTGTCTGGTTTGGTATAATCCATAAGGAAGGCTTCGATGCCGTCGTTTTCCAACGGCCCGAGATCCTCGACCCGCCGGACGGTCGCAAACACCCGCCAGCCGTCCTTGGCCAGTGCCCGGGCGCACCAGGCGCCGATGCCGGAGGAGCAGCCGGTGACGATTATCGAGGGACGGTCGGTCATTCTGGTCAGTTCCTGTAGAAATTACCGCCCGGTCTCCCATATTCATGAACGGGTTACAATCAGAGAACCGCTGGAATAATTGGAGAGAGAATGCCGGCCTTCATTCGCATAGCCTGGAAGGTCATCTTCGATGCGGTCTGGCATTTCAGCGAGGATGACGGCTGGGCGATGGCGAGCCATGTCGCGCTTTCCACCCTGCTTGCGATTTTTCCCTTCCTGATCTTCGGCACGGCGCTCGGCAGCTTTCTCGGCGCCGACCAGTTCGCCACCACCGCCGTGCATTTCATCTTCGACACCTGGCCGGAATCGATCGCAAAACCGATTTCCGGCGAGGTGGTTCGGGTGCTGACCATTCCGCGCGGCGGTTTGCTCACCATTTCCGTGCTCGCCGCCGCCTATTTCGCCTCCAACGGCGTCGAGGCGCTCAGGGTCTCGCTCAACCGCGCCTACCGCGTCGCCGAAAGCAGGCCCTGGTACAGGACGCGCGTGGCGAGCCTCGGTTTCGTGCTTGTCGGCGTGCTGGTGCTGGCGATCGTCAGCGTCCTGCTGGTCGCCGTGCCGCTCGCCATCCGCTATGCCGGAACCTACCTGCCATGGTTCAACACTCTTCTGGCGCTGCTCGACAGCTGGAGCCTTGCCGGCGTCTTCGTCATGCTGACGACGGGGCTGATCGTCAGCCATCTGTGGCTGCCCGATGGACACCGGAAAATCCTCGACGTGCTGCCGGGCATCATCCTGACGCTGATCGCCTGGTCGATCGGCGCCTATATCTTTGCCTCCTACCTTGCCACCTTTGCCAACTACGTCTCGACCTATGCCGGGCTCGCCTCGATCATGATCGCCCTGGTCTTTCTCTATATCGTCGGCGTCATCTTCATCATCGGCGCGGAGATCAACGCGGCGATCCTGAAATACAAGGTCAAGCGCATGGTGATGCGCAGCTTCAGGGGGGCGAAGGAGGGAGAGGGTCAGACTGCGGAAAACCGCAAGGAAAATATCCTATAGGATCATCGCCCGGACATCGTCCGGTGTTTTTCCCGCCTCACGGAAAGCCGCAATCCCCGTGTCCCTGTTGCTCTTCGACAGTTTTCGCCCGTCCGGCCCGGGGATGAGGCGGTGGTGATGGTAGACGGGCTCTGGAAGGTCCAGCAATCGCTGCAGCAGCCGATGCACCGCGGTCGCATGATAGAGATCGGATCCGCGCACCACATGCGTCACCCCCTGCAGCGCATCGTCCATCGTCACTGCGAGATGGTAACTCGAGGGCGCATCGGAGCGCGACAGGACGACATCACCCCAGGCAGCCGGATCGGCGGTAATCTGTCCCGTTTCGCCGTTCGGCCCCGCGCCGGTTTCCTGCCATGTCAGCGGCGCGTCCAGCTCCGCGATCGCCTTGTCCATGTCGAGCCGCCACGCATGCGGCTTGCCTCCGGCAAGCATCCGCTGGCGGCCGGCGGCTGATAGCTTGCGCTCCTCACCGGGATAAAGCGGTGCGCCGTCCGGATCGCGCGGCCAGGCCTTGCCCTTCGCCTCGAATTCGGCAACTGCGGTCTTGATCGCGCCACGTGTCAGGAACGCGGGATAGACCAGGTCCCGGTCGATCAGCCGACCGAGTGCCTGCCGGTAGAGATCGAGATGCTCGGACTGCCGGCGGACTGGTGTTTCCCACGACAATCCGAGCCAGCCGAGATCGTCGTAAATGCCGGCTTCGAATTCCGGCGTGCAGCGGGTAATATCGATGTCCTCGATCCGTAGCAGGAAGCGTCCATCCGCCGCCCTCGCCATGTCATGATTGAGAATGGCCGACAATGCGTGACCGAGGTGAAGCTGGCCGTTCGGGCTTGGCGCGAATCGAAAGACCGGTTGTTTTGACAAAGGCGCGTTCATGCTTACTTCTTGCCATGGAAGAGCGCGCCGGGCCATTCGTTTCGCTCCTGTCGTGGAGGCGAATCGAGTGAACGCCCGTTTTGCGTTGGAGGATTGGAGATGCGGATCATCCGCACGCACGAGGATATCGCCGCCGGGTTGCACGGGCTGGTGATGCTCGATGCGCGGCTGGAGCCGGTGGTTGCCAAGGCCGGACCGGTGCCGCTGCGCCGCGCCGATCCCGGTTATCGCGGCATCGCCAATATCATCGTCTCCCAAATGGTCTCCAAAGCCAGCGCCGCGGCGATCTGGCGGCGCATGGAAGAGAAGCTGGGCGACATCTCGGCCGAGGCCGTTCTTGCCGCGTCCGACGAGGATTGCCGCGAGCTCGGACTGTCGCGCGCCAAGGCCGAGGCTCTGCGCGCCGTGGCAAGGGCCGTCACCCTCAAGGAACTCGATCTTGCGGCGATCTGCGAGATCGAAGGCCGCGCCGCCATCCGCGAAATGACCTCGATCAAGGGTGTCGGCCGCTGGACGGCCGAAGTCTATCTCTTGTTCTGTGCCGGTCATCCCGACGTCTTCCCGGTCGGCGACGTGGCGCTGCAGAACGCCGTCGGCCATGCGCTGACGCTGGAGGTCAGGCCCTCGGCGCGGGAACTTGATTCGCTGACGGCGCTCTGGGCTCCGTGGCGCAGCGTCGCCGCCCGGCTTTTCTGGGCGTATTATGCCACCGAAATGCGCCGGGACGGCCTGCCCGTGGCGCCGTAAGGCAAAAAGCGAATCTTTTGTTTCCTTTTTCCTTTTGGCTTCACAATCCTGACGCAACGCGCCTAATATAGAAGGTGCAGGTGCCGAATCGAGCAGGAGTATACTGGCTTGACGATTGCAGTCTCACCACACGGCCTTCCAGCGCTCGTGCTGAACGCTGACTATAGGCCGCTGAGTTACTACCCCTTGTCGCTCTGGTCCTGGCAGGACGCGATCAAGGCGGTTTTTCTAGACCGTGTGCATATCCTCGCAGAATACGACCACCAGGTTTCCTCCCCCAGCTTCTCCATGCGCCTGCCGAGCGTCGTCTGCCTGAAAAGCTATGTGCAGCCGTCGCGCCATCCGGCCTTTACCCGGTTCAACGTGTTCCTGCGCGACCGGTTCGAGTGCCAGTATTGCGGCTCGCCTGATGATCTGACCTTCGACCACGTGGTCCCGCGCTGCTGCGGCGGCCAGACCACCTGGGAAAACGTCGTCGCCGCCTGTTCGCCCTGCAATCTGAGGAAGGGCGGCAAGCTGCCGCGCCAGGCGGGCATGTTCCCGTACCAGAAACCGTTCCACCCGACGGTGCAGGACCTGCACAACAACGGACGGCTCTTCCCGCCGAACCATCTGCATGAAAGCTGGATGGACTATCTCTACTGGGATGTTGAACTGCAGCCCTGATGGCCTAGCGTCACGGACATTAACCGCACGAGCGGCGGTGTAAGCCGCCGCCTGTGCAGGTTTACGCCTTTGCCGCGCCCCGCAGCGCAATGGCAGCCAGGATCAGGCTGGCGATGACATTCCATCCCGCAAAGGAAAGCCCGAGAACGCGCAGTGCCGCATCCGTGCAGGAGGGGCCGTGCTTGCTGTCGAGATCGCCGAGCAGATCGCCGACGTTGGTCGACACACCCGATGCCGAGGTCGCGCAGGTCGCGGGGCCTTCCCAGAAATGCCACTCGACACCGGCGTGATAGACGCCGAGCCCGGCGCCGGCCAGCATCAGGATGCCGACGATCACGAGCAGCGACCGCGTCAGCCAGGCTGGCAGTTTCAGGACGGAGGCGACGACGGCTGCGATGCCGATCGGGATGCCCCAGTAATAGGGCGTCCGCTGCATCAGGCAGAGCGCGCAGGGGATGTAGCCGCCGATATGTTCGAAGGCGAGCGCCCCGCCGACGGTCACCGCCATGCCTACCGTGGCAATGAGGGAGGCAGCAAGGCCGCGCGCCGGCTGTGTCAGGCTAGTGCTCAAGGAAAGCTCCATCAGGCATCTCAGGCAAGGAAACGATAGGCTGCAAACATGGCGATCAGCAGGCCGGCCACGGCCGCCGCCAACATACCGAGCCGTTTTTCGATGAAATGGCGGATATCCTCGCCATAACGGCGCAGGAGCCAGGCCAGTACGAAGAAGCGCGCGCCGCGGGCGATGATCGCCGAAATGATGAACAGGCCGAGATTGATATTGGCCGCGCCGGAAAGGATCGTTACCACCTTGATCGGTGGCAGATGCGCCAGGCCCGAGGTGACCAGAAGCAGCACCAGCGTCTCGTAGCCGACCGATGCCTTCATCGTCTCGAAGGCTTCCAGCTTGCCGTAGAATTGCAGTATGGGCCTTGCCAGCGCCTCGAAGGCATAGTGGCCGATATACCAGCCGGCGATGCCGCCAAGCACCGATGCCACCGTCGCAACAAAAGCGTAGCGCCAGGCGCGCTCCGGCCGGGCCAGTGCCATCGGCAGGAACAGGACGTCGGCGGGAACGAGGAAGATGGAACTCTCGACGAAAGCGATGACCGCCAGCCAGACTTCAGCGGATTTCCGGGCGGCGAGCGACATTGTCCAGTCGTAAAGGCTACGGAGCATGCGGGCGTTCCAGTTAATCTCGAAGCCTTTTAGGCAGGATTGCCGGCGCTGTAAATGATGTGCTGCAGGTGCGAAGCGCACAGTTTTGTGATTCCCGCCGGCCCGATCGTCAAAATCCCGGTTGACCGGCCCGAAACGCATCGTGTACACGCTTTTTGCTACCTCAGAGGTATCCGTGCCCCATTGGCGGAACTGGTAGACGCGCTCGACTCAAAATCGAGTTCCGAAAGGAGTGCTGGTTCGATTCCGGCATGGGGCACCACATTTTTTTTCGCGATGCCGCCCGCCAACCCGTCGTCGGCCAGCTTTTTCAACGGAGCAAGGTCGTCGGGCGGCTGGCGAAGGAGAATGCGATTGCGGCCTTGCGCTTTGGCGTCGTAGAGCGCGGCATCCGCGATCGACAGGAGGAGGCCCGGCTCTGCCTGCAAGATGCGTCCTTGTGCGGATGATATGCCGATACTCGCGGTCACCCTCCCGAATTCGCTCTGGGAATGAGCGACGTTCTTTTCGTTCAGATGGAGGGCGAACTGCTCGGCAACGACGAGCGCTCCCGCCTCATCGGTATCCGGAAGCAGGACCACGAATTCCTCGCCGCCATACCGGGCAACGATATCCGTCGCCCGTTTTGTCGCATGGAGCAAGCATTTGGTGACCAGGCGCAGGCATTGGTCTCCCGCTGGATGTCCATAGGTGTCGTTATATGCCTTGAACCGATCGATATCGATCATCAGAAGACTGAGCGGTATATTGGTTCTGACGCTTCGCGCCGCCTCACGCGTGAAAGCCTCGTCGAAGGCCCGGCGATTGACGAGGCCGGTCAGCCCGTCCGTTTCGGCCAGGCTCTTCAATTGCTCCGCCGATAGCCTAAGCGCCATTTCGGCCTGCTTCATTGTGGTGATGTCCGAGACGACGACCATTGCAGTCCCGTCTTCCGCAAGCCTCGTCTTGAGGCTGCGCCAGTCTCCGTTGTGCAGCTGAATCTCTTCATCCTTGTTGCAATGCAAAGTGGCGCCGGCGGTCTTGATCCAGTCTTCCACCGCATCATAGGAAATATCCAGCCTTTCGCGGGTTTCGGCGACGCGGCGCAGGATGTCGCTGATATGCGCGCCAATCACGCGGGCATCCCGAGACAGCGGGAAGGCATCGCGATACTGCTTGTTACAAAAGAGAAGGAAGCCCTTCTTATCAAACATGGCAAAGCCATCGGACATGCCGGCCATGGCATGCGACAGCAAGTTCTTGCTTTCCCTCAGTTCCCGTTCGAGCGCAGTGCGCTCCGTGATGTCACGTGTTACCCCCGCAAGCCCGATCACACGTCCTTCCCTATCCCGAAGGGGAACTTTCGAGGCCAGCATATACCTGTCCCCAATGTGTTCGACGGAGTCGATAAGAGGCACTTCCGTGCGCATGACCTCCTGTTCGCGGTAATATAGTTCTTCGGCGAGTGGCCGTTTCATAAGATGGAAGTCGGACAACCCGAACATCTCTGCCGGTGTCTGAAGCCGGAAAAGGCGGACCATGTTGTCGTTGACGGTGATGAACCGGCTGTCCCGATCCTTCACGTACAGATAGTCGGGCGATTGCGAAAATGCAGTCACCAATATGCTGCGTTCCAGCTCCACATGCTGCGTTTTCAGCAGGATGAGACCGCAGGCGGCTATTGCAATGCAGTTCAGCGTCATCATAGGCTGGCCGACCATGACCAGCGTGTTGGCCTTCGACAGCGTGGGAAGCACAGCCATCAACACAACGAGCGCGGCGCCGGTTGCCAAAGCCAGGAGAACGATGTCGAGGAGCTTTGGCGACCTCTTCCTGATGAGGAAATTGGCAATCAGGCCGATGCCGGCGATGGCACCAATTGCTGCGGCACCGTCCACGGCGCCAGCACCGCCAACCGTGGTGCGGAAAATGATGGATATCGACGCGGCAATAACCGCGGCGACCGGCCCTCCAAATAGGCCTGCGAGCGCAAGGGGCGCGAAGCGCAGATCGACATAGATGCCGGGACTGAATTCGGCTGCGAGCAGTATAGAACCGATCGACGTACCGCCGGCCATGATCCCGAAGGCGAACTTTGCGTAGCCGTCCAGCTGCCGCTGGAACCAAATCGACAAATGCGCCCAAATCGAAATCGCCAGGCATACAAATGCAAGGTTACCGGCAAGTTGCCCCCAGATGCCATTCATCGCGCTGCATCGGCCTTCTACCATATCTATAAGACGAGCTTTAGGCAGCAACTGGTGTGAGTTTTGTTAATCCGAAGCCTCTTTTCAGCGAAGATGAATATTTCTCGGATGTTTGCGCCATCGATGGTTGATTAGGGGCCGGAATGTTGCGATTTTGTCACGGAACTGGCGCCTCGGAGAGCATCCATGAACGTCGTGACAGACCATATGCCGGCGTCATATCGGGCTCATGACCGCGCAAAGCCTCGCCAGGAACCACCGCAAACGTCTGTCCGCTCATCGCCCAACAGCAGGATCTCCCGCAGCGGACATCACCCGCCACGCCTCGAGGGTCCGAAAGGCTCGAAAAATGATCCGGAATGGCGCGGGAAGGCTTCGCCGTGGCGGAAAATGCCGAGACCGGCAACGTTAGCATCCCACTGTGGCAGAATCGCTGCAGTCATTGATTTCAGAAGATGCTAATGCTCACTCGTGAAATGCGGCGCGACCTGATCCACCCCGCGCGTTTAGTTCGCGGGGTGGTGCGTCTGCCAATGGTCGGCCGCGCGTGCAGGCCCCAGCCCCGCGGTTTTGTGACAGCTCTATGCTTCAATCCCGCCGCGTGATGGCGTCCCGTTCGAAGCTCGGCGTCCAGCCGCGTGTAAAGCCGATGCTCATGGCAATCTGGGTCAATGCCAGTTGCTCGCGCAGATGACGGCAGTCCTCGATAAGCATGCCGATCGTGGCGCGAACATCGCCGTTATGAAACGCCAGCGCGGCGGCGATCTCATCGACCGGCTCGGAATATTGAGTGTCATGCGCAATGGCATCGATCGTCGACACGGCTTCTCCTTTCCCCTGTGCAAAGACAGTGGATATCCAGTGGACAGATTTTCAGATTGGCGGCCGCATCGCCGTGAATGTTCTTATTATGTTCTCGATTGGGGGAGAGTCAAGGCCCGCTTTCGGGAACCTATTTTTCACGATGGCGTCTGGACGCGCGGGTGGCTATCTGCTCCTCGCACCGCTGTTGCGGGAACGCCGGCCCGACTGAGCCAGCGATGCTTGTTATGGGGTTCCATTCGATTGAATTGGGCGGGGCCAGCGCGGAAACATTTAACAGAAGCGCAGGCCCCTATGGCCTAAGCCGACACGCCCAGATTACCATCTTCCGGTTGCAGCAAACAACGCGGCAGAGGTCGTAAGAACTACCGCTTTAGGGTGATGAACAATGCCGGCGACAGATGGAGGTCGCGTTCGCCACGTTGTGCCGTGGTCGAATAGGTTCGGCGTTTACAGCGAAAGCGTTCTTGACGTGCCCTTTTCGAGTGTCGTGGCCGTCTCTCGACATGCCGATCGGCAGCCCGCGCTCTGATGCGGGCTATGAACCGCTCATGAGCGCGGCCAGATATGTGGGACAGCCCAGGAAAAAAACATGATGTTTTGCTACAAAGAGCGCTTGTCCCACATTCGGACAGGTCGCTGATTTTACGCGCTTGCCGTCCTCCGGCATGGGCATCGCCTCATTTTTTCCCATAGATTTTGCTTTGTTATTTTCGATTTTATCCCTGTCGTCGCGCCGACCGATCAACGCGACGCGAACGGATCATGGGGACGATGTGACGCGACAAACTGGAATCCCCGTGCTCTCCGAAGGGTTTGGTGTGAAAATCAGACCCAACCACGAGGCCCCGTCCACGATGAAAGGATTGAGGCCGCGGGGGAACCACCGGACCGAGGAGCACGACAGGAGGATTCCAGTGACCAGGATATTGACACTCTTGCTTTCGCTTTGCCTGAGTATCCCGGCATGGTCGCATGACATCTATGAGGTCGCTTGCTGCGCGGAGCGCGATTGCAAACCGATACCGGCAAGTGACGTGACGCCAACCAAGGACGGATGGCTCGTGCGCACGACCGGCGAGGTCATCAGTTACAATACCTGGCCCCTCAAGCGGTCTCCCGATGGTCAGTTCCATCGATGTGCCGCCTTCAACGATTTCGGCCCCACGGGTCGAACGAAGTGCCTCTATATCCCTGATATGGGGGAATGAGGCAGCATAAAAGGGAGGTGCATTGCGACATCGACAGAATCGCGTGGGAAAGCGGCGTTCGCTTGGTGCGCGCCATGCGCAACTTCCTTAACCGAAATACAACCACACAGCGTGCCCGCAGTGGATACTTTGAGCCAATTGCCCCGATTCAGCACAGGTCCAGCAGGCTGTTAACCGCCACTCTGCATCGTTATTGCAAAACTTCTTATAGATGCTCAATCTGAAGCAAATCAGTCAGTCCCCAATCGGCACATGGAGATCGAACATGTCCCAGTCTGTTACGTCCGGCGTCGTTTTCGATGATGTTGAAGCGCTTTCCGGTGCCCTGTTCTCCTGGTGTGCGGAACGAAGCATACGCCTGCGCAGCCAAGAGGGCGTCAGCGCCGCCGGAGCGGTCATCGACCTGTTCTTCGCCGGATACACGACGCAGGATGAAATCCTCGGGGCGCTGAGCGATTGGCACGGCCGCGAGGTGGTATTCGCATCGTAAGACGGCTTAGCGCGGTAAAGTCGCAAACCAAGAACCGGGCGCTACGTCCAGAGTTGAAGTCCCTCCCACAGAAGTGTTAGGTGCGTTGCAGCAACACATCTTCCGGCGGGCTCATGCTTCCGATCAGCGATACCTATGAGAACCTGCGGCGGGACTTCCGCTGGCAGATTCCGGAAAAATTCAATATCGGCACCGCCGTCAGCGATGTCTGGGCAGACAGTGAGCCGGAGCGGGTCTGTCTGCAGCATTTCAGTCCCGACGGCGCGCATCTGTCGCTGACCTACGGCGCCTTTGCCGCGCGGTCATCCTCGTTTGCCCATGGGCTTCGGGCTGAAGGCATCTTGCCGGGAGACCGGGTCGCGATCCTCTTGCCGCAGAGCTTTGAAACGGCCATCGCCCACGCCGGCATCTACAAGCTCGGCGCCATCGCCCTGCCGCTGGCGCTGCTGTTCGGGGTCGAGGCGCTCGAATACCGGCTGCGCGATGCGGGTGCCGCGGCCGTCGTCACCAATCGTTTCGGCCTGGAAAAGATCGCGGCCATCCGCCCGCGGCTCCCGGATCTGAAAAGCGTTGTGCTTGTCGATGCCGACGCGCCGGAAACCGTCGCCTTTGCCGCGCTGGCCGAAGGCCATGCACCGGTTTTCGCCGCTGCCGACACGACACCGGACGATCCGGCGATGATGATCTACACATCGGGAACCACCGGGCCGCCGAAGGGCGCGCTGCACGGCCATCGCGTTCTGCTTGGCCATGTCCCCGGCTTCCAGTTCCACCACGCCTTCCTGCCGCAGCCGGGCGACCGGATGTGGACGCCGGCCGACTGGGCCTGGGCGGGCGGGCTCTTGAATGCGCTTCTGCCGTCGCTTCTGCTCGGCGTTCCCGTCGTGTCGTCGCCCGGCCAGAAGTTCGATCCGCACATGGCCTTCCGCATTCTGGAGGAGATGGATGTGCGCAACGCCTTCATCCCGCCGACGGCCTTGCTGCTGATGAAGGCGGTTGAAAATCCCCGCTCTCTCTACAGGCTCAACCTGCGCACCATCGGCTCGGCGGGGGAAGCGCTGGGCCGCGAAACCTGGGAGCAGGCGAGCGAAGCCTTTGGCGTGCCGGTCAACGAGTTCTACGGTCAGACCGAATGCAATATCGTCCTGTCGTCGGCCGCCAATCTCGGCGTGCTGAAACCCGGCTCGATGGGCAAGGCAGCACCTGGCCATGATGTTGCGATCATCGACGCTAAGGGCAGAAAGCTTCCCGCCGGCACCGTTGGCCAGGTTGCGGTGCGCCGGCCCGATCCGGTGATGTTCCTCGGTTATTGGCGCAACGACGCGGCGACGGCTCAAAAATTCATCGGCGACTGGATGACGACCGGCGACCAGGGCGTTCAGGACGAGGAGGGTTACTTCACCTTCTTCGGGCGCGACGACGATGTCATCACCTCGTCCGGCTATCGCATCGGTCCCGGCGAGATCGAGGACTGTCTGGCCGGTCATCCGGCCGTCCAGCTCGCAGCCGCGATCGGCAAGCCGGACCCGGTGCGCACCGAAATCGTCAAGGCCTATGTGGTGCTGAAGCCGGGGCATGCGGCAAGCGCTCAGCTCGCCGCCGATATCCGCGACTGGGTCAAGACGCGGCTGTCGATGCACGAATATCCGCGCGAGATCGAATTCCTCGATAGCCTGCCGCTGACGACCTCCGGCAAGGTCATCCGCCGCATCCTGCGCGACCGGGCGATTGCGGAGGCGTGACTATTTCGAACGCCGAGGTGAAAGCGACCTGATCTTGTCGCGCAGCAGCCGCGCCATGTTGCGGGTGTTGCGATAGAGGTGGAGCTGGGCTGCAACCTGGCGCACATCGCGGTCGCGGTTCTGGGCAAGGCCGATCACCAGCGTGCCCATCTCCTCCCGTTCCTCCCAGAAGCGGCTCATCACCGGATGGTCCGGCGTGGCGCAACTGTCCGAACGCATGATGTTGGCGTCGTCGAGATGCCATTCGGTCAGTTCGGCCATCAGCAGCTTGCCGGGCGAATATTTCGCGTAGCGCTCATCATAGGCTGTTTTCCAGGTATAGGCTTCGCCGGCCATCATGAAGACGATCATCGAGGCGATTGCAGCCCCGTCGAGGTCGAGCGTGTGGATGCGCACGCTGTCGGCTTCGGCCAGGTTGGTGATCGCCTCGCGGGCAAAGGCGGCGCGGTAGCGGTCGAGCACCATGGCGGTGCCCTGGCGGCCTTTCCAGCCGCTCGCTTCCAGCGCCAGGAATTCCTCCGTGCGCAGGCGGATGTCGGCTGGCTGGCGGGCGACACTGTGGGAAACGTCGCCGAGTGCTTCCAGGTGATTCCACTGGCGACGCAACTCGCGGAAATGCGAGGGGCTGATCGCGTGCCGCAGATAGGTCTGGCCGTCCTGCAGGCTTTCCAGCATCGGCCGGGTAAAGGTGTCGGTTTCAGTCAACGGAAGGTTGCGGCCGATGGCAACGGCGCGGGCAAGCTGGGCGAACTTGCCCTTCAGGCGGACATCGGGAAGCACGAGCACGCCGGGCAGGCCAGCCGAAGGGCTGGCCAAGGCCTCATAAAGATTGTCGATGGTTTCCGCCGCCTCTTCGGCATCGAGCAGCGGCACGCCGAGCGGCCCGAACGGATTGGACCAGGCGCGGACGATTGGCGCGCCGATCGAAAAGCCCGGCTTTTCGATCGAGAACGGCATCAGGAAGCGGATGCGGCTGCGCCGCTCGTCATTGTCGCGGATCAGCGCCAGGCGAATGATGCGGTCTTCCAGGCGCGGCATGGCGGGCGCGAGGAAGCGGCCGGTAAAGAAGACGTTCGGCTCCATCGCCCGGTTTGAGAGGAAATCGAGTTCCGTCTGAAGTTCATAACCGTGGCGCGCGGGATAGAGGCAGAGCTGCCTGCCGGGGCGGCCGATGGCGATGGTGTTTTCAGCGATCGGGCGATCGGGTGCCGGCGGAACCAGGCCGCCGAGAATGCGCGCCGACCGGCTGTTGGCATCGTCCGGAATGTGCTGGTTGCCGGTCATGGTCTGGTGGCCTCTGCTTTGATGGTTCTTGTATGCGGATCGGCGAAGGCGAAGAGAACGATGCCGAAGGTGCGGCGAACCGCGACATGAAGAAGGATAGCCTCGACGACCATTGCGCCGGTCGTGGCGAGGGCCGCACCTGTCAGGCCGAACAGCGGGATCAACGTGACGTTGAGCAGCAAATTGGCAACGAGGGCGCCGGCATAGAGGGCGACGCACAGTTTCTGCCGGCCGGCCATGGTGAGAAACGCTTCGGCCGGGCCGACCAGCGCCTTGGCCATGATGCCTGCAAACAGGATCGCCATCAGCGGATAGCCGGAAACGAAGGCGGGGCCGAACAGCGACAGCAGAAAGGTGCCGCAAAGAAGGACCATGCCGCCGACGCCGAGCGACGGCCAGAACGACCATTTGGCGCTTTCGACGGCGATGACCGCCAGTTGCTGGCGATCCGGATCGGCCATGGCCGCCGAGAAGCGGGGGGCCGCGGCCGCCTTCACGGAGAACATGACGAAATGCACCAGCGCCATCGTCTTCGCGGCGGCAAAGTAGACCGCCACACTTTCCGGATCGAGATAGAGGCCGACGATGACGACGTCGGAATTGGTCAGCATGAAGCCGAAACCCTCGATCAGGAAGATCGGCAAGGCGACGCGGATCCAGATGCCGAACTCGATCCGGCGCGGCCCTTTGAGGTAGCGCCTGCGCAGCCGCCAGGTCAGAATGAAGAACTGGGTGACGCTGGTGAGATAGGTGGCGGCCATGGCGGCGATCATCGCGGTCTCAGCGGTATGCGGCTCGCCGATCGCCACGGCAAGCAGCATCAGGCCGAGGATGAGCAGGGGCCGGATGATATAGGTCGGGCTCAGCGCCGAAACCGCCCAGCTGTGGGCGCGCGACGTCCCATCCATCACATCGCCAAGCGCGATCATCGGCAGCGTGAAAATGCCGAGATAGAGCGGCACGAGATAGTAGCCGTCGATACGGTCGCCAAACAGCCAGAGCCCGCCGATGCCGACGACCGCGAGCCCTGTCGCCGAGACCAGCGCAAAGATGCGCACCGTCGTCGTCAGCCCGCGGATTTCCGGCAGCGCGTCGCGGGCGTGGTATTGCGGCAGGAAGCGAATGATCGCGGTGTGGAATCCAAGGCAGGATAGATTGCCGAACAGCACCACCAGCACCCAGACGAAGACGAAGATGCCATATTCGAACTCGCCCATGAGGCGGGCGAGGATGATTTGCGAAACAAAGGCGATGGCCGCGCTGACGACGCGGATGGCAAAGGCGACGAGCGCCATGCGCTGGGCAAGATGTTTCGGATCATTGCTCGTCAGCACGGGCCCGAGCTTTTCAAGCAGCGGCGACAGCCAGCCCCGCAATGCAGGCGGCAAAATTCGTCCAGCCGTTTGACACGCTGCTATGAACAAGGGAGTACCCGAAACTACGCAAAACAGGATGCCAGTCTTGCCAGAACAGCGTTAACAAAGGGTGGAGAAGGAGGCCGTGGCTGCGCTGCTGACAGCGACAATCAATATGCTATTGTCGGTTGCATTCGGCGGTTAAAGCAGCGTGCGCGATGCCAGCTCGCGTCACCGGGAAGATGGGCCTCCCGGCTGAGGCAACAGCCTTGCTGTCGAACTGGAGGTGATCTATGTGGCCAAAACCATTTAGCATCACGCTTACCATAAGAAAAACCCGGACAGGCTGGTCAATGGCTGTCCGGGTCAACTTCAGGTAAAAACTCAGGCAGGCGGGATAGCAGTCCCGTCTGCCACTCCAGAAATAAACCCTGCTGCCTACAAATGCAAGGTTGGGTGCGGCCTACGCCTCGAAAGCACCGTGGCAGTGTTTGTATTTCTTGCCGGAACCGCAGGGGCAGGCTTCGTTGCGGGCGATCTTGCCCCAAGTCGAGGGATCCTGCGGATTGCGGTCTGCCGGCGCGATGAAGGCGAGGCTGGCGCTGTCGGCAAAATCGTCCTCGCCGGTCAGCGGGTCGATATGGTGGCCGACCATCTGTGGCGGTGCCGGTTGCGGCGCCGCTGCCGCTTCGCGCACCAGTTCGACGCGCATCAGTTGTGCGATGACGGCCTGGCGAAGATTGGTCAGCAGGGCCTGGAACAGCTCGAAGGCTTCCGATTTGTATTCCTGCAGCGGATCGCGCTGGGCGTAGCCGCGGAAGCCGATGACGGAGCGCAGGTGGTCGAGATTGACGATGTGCTCGCGCCAGAGGTGATCAAGCGTCTGCAGGACCACCGAGCGTTCGACGTAGAGCATGATATCGGGGCCGAACCGTTCGGCCCGGTCGGCGGCGGCCTTGTCTGCCTCGGCGGTGATGCGCTCGCGGATATCGTTCTCGTCGATGCCTTCCTCGGCTGCCCATTCGACGATCGGCAGGTCGAGGTTGAGCGAGTTCTGCACGTCGGTCTTCAGCCCGGCGACATCCCACTTTTCGGCATAGGCCTTTTCCGGAATGCGCTTGGCGACGATGTCCTCGATGACCTCGTGGCGCATGTCGGCGACGGTTTCGGAGATGTCCGTCGCATCCATCATCTCGATGCGCTGCTCGAAGATCACCTTGCGCTGGTCATTCAGGACGTCGTCGTATTTCAGAAGGTTTTTACGGATGTCGAAGTTGCGGGCTTCGACCTTTTTCTGGGCGCGCTCCAGAGCCTTGTTGATCCAGGGATGGACGATCGCCTCGCCTTCCTTCAGACCCAGCTTCTGCAGCATCGAATCCATGCGGTCGGAGCCGAAGATGCGCATCAGATCGTCCTGCAGCGACAGGAAGAATTTTGAGCGGCCCGGGTCGCCCTGGCGACCGGAGCGGCCGCGCAGCTGGTTGTCGATGCGGCGGCTTTCATGGCGTTCGGTTGCGAGAACATAGAGGCCGCCGGCGGCCAGCGCGATGTCCTTCAGGCGCTGGACCTCGGCCTTGATCACGTCTTCCTTCGCTTCGCGCTCCGGGCCGTGTTCCAGGTCGCCGAGTTCGGCTGCGATGCGCATTTCCAGGTTGCCGCCGAGCTGGATGTCGGTGCCGCGGCCGGCCATGTTGGTGGCGATCGTCACCGCGCCCGGAACCCCGGCCTGCGAAACGATGTATGCTTCCTGTTCGTGGTAACGGGCATTCAGAACCTGGAAATTGGTGAAGCCCTCCCTCTTCAGCATTGCGGCCAGAAGTTCGGATTTTTCGATGGAGGTCGTGCCGACCAGAACGGGCTGCTTGCGCTCCTGCGAATCCTTGATCTCGGCGATGATCGCCTTGTATTTCTCTTCCGCCGTCCGGTAGACCTCGTCGTCCTGGTCGATACGCTTGATCGGCAGGTTGGTCGGCACTTCCACGACTTCCAGGCCGTAGATGTTGCCGAATTCCTCGGCTTCGGTCGACGCCGTACCCGTCATGCCGCCGAGCTTCTTGTACATGCGGAAATAGTTCTGGAAGGTGACCGAGGCCAGCGTCTGGTTTTCCGGCTGGATCGTCACCTTTTCCTTGGCTTCGAGCGCCTGGTGCTGGCCTTCCGAATAGCGGCGGCCCGGCATCATGCGACCGGTGAATTCGTCGATGATGACGATTTCGTCGTTGCGGACGATGTAGTCCTTATCCTTCTGGAAGAGCTTGTGGGCCTTCAGTGCATTATTGACGTGGTGGACGATCGCGACGTTCTCGACATCGTAAAGCGTTTCGCCCTTCAACAGATTTGCCTGGCGCAACATGTTTTCGAGCTTTTCCGTGCCGTCTTCCGAAAAGTTGGCAGAGCGCTGCTTTTCGTCGATCTCGTAGTCCTCCGGAGACAGAAGCGGGATGAACTTGTCGATTGCATTGTAGAGATCGGAGCGGTCGTCGAGCGGACCGGAAATGATCAGCGGCGTGCGCGCTTCATCGACGAGGATCGAGTCCACTTCGTCGACGATGGCGAAGAAGTGGCCGCGCTGGACCATCTGGCTGCGCTCGTACTTCATGTTGTCGCGCAGATAATCGAAGCCGAGTTCGTTGTTGGTCGCGTAGGTGACGTCGCAGGCATAGGCCGCGCGGCGCTGATCGTCGGTCAGGCCGTGGACGATGACGCCCGTGCTCATGCCGAGGAAGCCGTAGACGCGGCCCATCATCGCGCTATCGCGTGTCGCCAGATAGTCGTTGACGGTGACGACATGAACGCCCTTGCCCGCAAGCGCGTTGAGATAGACCGGCAGCGTCGCCACCAGGGTCTTGCCTTCGCCCGTCTTCATTTCGGCGATCGACTTCTCGTGCAGGATCATGCCGCCGATCAGCTGGACGTCGAATGGACGCAGACCGAGAACGCGGAGAGCGGCTTCGCGCACGACGGCAAAGGCCGGAACCAAAAGGTCGTCAAGCGTCTTTCCGTCGGCCAGTTGCTTGCGGAACTCAACGGTCTTTGCGGCCAGCGCTTCGTCGGAAAGCGCCTTGGTTTCGGCTTCCAACGCATTGATGGCATCGACCTTGGCCGTGTAGCCGCGCACGCGCCGGTCATTCGATGACCCGAAAATTTTGCGGGCGAGGCCGCCGAGACTGACCATAAGAATGGTCCTTTCCTGTATGTCGCCAACGCGGGGGAATTTCCGCGGAATAACATGAAACGCCCGGAACTGTTCTGGACGCGAGGTTGCGTGACAGATAAGAGGGGGGTCGAATTATGTCAACGGGAGTTGAGGTTCGCGAATACCAAGGATTAACGATAGGACACCTGTATCCTATGGGCTTCTGTCATGGATCCTTGGTATACGGCTACAGAACGGCCACAATCTGATGATGTGGAGCGTTTTCAGGCCGGCCGTGACCACGGTCCCGGATACCAGCGTGGAAGGTACGAGGATGTTGAAATACAAGATGCTTGCGGCGGTTGCTCTGATCGCAATCATGGCTGCCCAGGCGCCGGCGATCGCGCAGGATACCGCCGATCCGGTCATCGCCAAGGTCGGCGACGCCGAGATCCACAAGTCGGAACTCGACTTCGCCATCACCGGTCTCGATCCGCAGCTCGCCCAGTTGCCGGAAGAACAGAAGCGCGCTGCGGCCCTCTCCGGCCTGATCGACGTCAAGCTTCTGGCCAAGGACGCCGCCAAGGAAGGCCTGCAGGACGACGCCGCCTTCAAGCAGCGCATCGCCTATCTGACCGACCGCGAACTGCACAATGCCTTCTTCAAGAAGCATGTCGTCGATGCCGTGAAGCCGGAAGAGGTCAAGGCACGCTACGACGCGGAAATCGCCACGATCACGCCGCAGGAAGAGGTCAAGGCCCGCCATATCCTGGTGAAGACCGAGGATGAAGCCAAGGCGATCATCAAGGATCTCGACGGCGGCAAGGATTTTGCGACGCTTGCCAAGGAAAAATCGACGGACCCGAACAAGGCCGACGGCGGCGATCTCGGTTATTTCACCAAGGACCGCATGGTGCCGGAATTCTCCGAAGCCGCCTTCAAGCTCGAAAAGGGCAAGTACACGGAAGCGCCGGTGAAGACCCAGTTCGGCTTCCATGTCATCCTGCTCGAAGACAAGCGCAAGCAGGCTCCGCCGCCGCTGGAGCAGGTCGAGCAGCAGGTCAAGCAGCTCGTCATGCGTGACAAGTATATCGCCATGCTGACGACCGCCAAAAAGGAAACCGGTGTCGATATCACCGATCCGGCGCTCAAGAAGGCCTATGACGACGCCAACAAGGCCGAGACCGCCAACTGATGACATCGGGACGTGACCGTTCGTCTTTTGGCGGTCACGTCTTTCTGATGTAAATCCAATGCGAATTCCGCAGGTCCCGGAGGCTTCAGGCTCTTCGGGATTTCGTTTGTGGGCCCGCAGGCCGGGCCGTCACGTTTGAGCAGGTTTGATCATGTCCGGTTCCGTTTCTCCGCTTGCCCCGAAATCCTTCGCAGACATGCCGCCGCTGCGTGGTGTGCGCATGGCAACCGCCGCCGCCGGCATCAAGTACAAGAACCGCACCGATGTGCTGCTGATGGTCTTCGACGAGCCCGCCGCCGTTGCCGGCGTCTTCACCAAGTCGCGCTGCCCGTCGGCTCCCGTGGATTTCTGCCGCCAGAACCTGGCAGGCGGTGTTGCCCGCGCTGTTGTCGTCAATTCCGGCAATGCCAATGCCTTCACCGGCAAGAAGGGCAAGGCTGCGACCGAACTGACGGCGCAATCCGCCGCGGAAGCCGTCGGCTGCTCCATGGGCGAGGTCTTCCTTGCCTCGACCGGGGTCATCGGCGAGCCGCTGGATGCGACGAAATTCGCTGGCGTTCTGAGCGGCATGACCTCCGGGGCGAAATCCGATTTCTGGTTCGAGGCCGCCAAGGCGATCATGACGACCGACACCTATCCGAAGGTTTCCACCCGCAGCGCCGAAATCGGCGGCGTCACGGTCACCATCAACGGCATCGCCAAGGGCGCCGGCATGATCGCGCCGGACATGGCGACCATGCTCTCCTTCGTCGTCACCGACGCTGATATCGCGCCGGAAGCCTTGCAGGTTCTGCTGTCCGCAGGCACCGGCCCGACCTTCAACTCCGTCACGGTCGACAGCGATACCTCCACCTCCGACACGCTGATGCTGTTTGCCACCGGTGCCGCCGGCAAGGATGGCCAGACGCGGATCACCGACGCCGCCGATCCGGCGCTTGACGATTTCCGCGCGGCGTTGAACGACCTTTTGCGCGACCTCGCCTTGCAGGTGGTGCGTGATGGTGAAGGTGCCCGCAAGATGGTCGCCGTCACCGTCGAAAGTGCCGAAAGCGATCAGGCTGCCAAGCGCATCGCTCTGTCGATCGCCAATTCTCCTCTCGTCAAGACCGCCGTCGCGGGTGAAGATGCAAACTGGGGCCGGGTCGTCATGGCTGTCGGCAAGTCCGGCGAAATGGCCGATCGCGACCGGCTGGCGATCTGGTTCGGCGATGTCCGCGTCGCCGTCGAAGGCGAGCGCGACCCGTCCTATTCGGAAGCCGCGGCAACGGCCGTGATGAAGGAAGAAGATATCGCCATCCGCGTCGAGATCGGTCTCGGCTCCGGCAAGGCGACCGTCTATACCTGCGATCTGACCAAGGAATATGTCGAGATCAATGGCGACTACCGGAGCTGATATTCACGTGCAGGACATGATTTCGAAAGCCGATCTGCCGAATGTTCGCCGCCTTGAAGCCGTGGGTTTTCGCGCCTGGCCGGCGGCATCGGTGCACTATGACGGCAGCTGGCTGATCCGGCTGACGGCGGGGCATGATTCCAAACGGCTGAACTCGGTCAATCCGCTTGATCCGTCCGACTATCGCGATCTGGAAATCCGGCTCGAAAAGGCGGCCAGGCGCTTTTCCGAATATGGCCGGCCGCTGACCGTGCGGCAGACCCCGCTGACGCCGCCGCAACTGATCGCCCATATGGACGCGAATGGCTGGCCGGTGTTTTCCGAAAGCATCGTGATGATGGCCGATATCCCGCCGAACGACACGACGGAAGCGATCGAGCACCTGCCATTGCGCGACGTCGGCCGGTTCGTCGATGCCCGGCTGCAAATCTGTGGCGAGAACGGTCAGGACAAGGCAGGCTTGAGCGATGTCATCAATGCCATCAAGCCGGAATGCGGCCTGTTTCTGTTTGAAGCGCCGGAACATGGCCCGATCGCGGTTTCGCTGGCGGTTCACGACAATGATATCGCCGGCATTCTTCAGGTCGCCGTCGCGCCAGAAGTCCGGCGGCAGGGCGTCGGCGCATCGATCGTCAATGCCTCGCTGCGCTGGGCCCGCCTGCGCGGCGCCCGAACGGCTTGGCTCGCGGTCGAAAGCGGCAACGAGGCAGCGCTCGCTCTTTATCGCAAATTCGGCTTCAGGGACGTCTACCGTTACTCTTACCGGCGTGCAGGAGCTTAAGCGATGGATACGGCAAGCAGGAAGATTTTGCTGGTAGCGGCCTGCGCCTTGGTCGACAGCGATGGGCGCATCCTGCTTGCCCAGCGTCCCGAGGGTAAATCGCTGGCCGGTCTCTGGGAGTTTCCGGGCGGCAAGGTGGAGCCGGGCGAAACGCCGGAGGAGACCCTGATCCGCGAACTCGACGAGGAACTGGGCATCCGCACCAAGGTCGCCTGTCTCGCACCGCTGACCTTCGCCAGCCATACCTATGACAGTTTCCATCTGCTGATGCCGCTCTATGTCTGCCGGCGCTACGAGGGTGTCGCCCATGGCCGGGAAGGGCAGGCCGTGAAATGGGTTCGCCCGAAGGCCCTGCGCGACTATCCGATGCCTCCGGCGGACGAGCCGCTTATCCCCTACTTAATGGATTTGCTCTGATCAAATCCCCGAAATTTCGATTTCATTAATCGAACATTTATCACCCTCACGCAAAATCAGCTTCAGTGAAGTGCCGGTGTCTACGGCTACGGGATGATTCCCGTGACTGGCACCGGTTATGTATCGGCGCGGACATGGTTTGGAGCGGTGAGAGTGAACCGTTTTCAGGTCAGCGCAGGCATTCGAGAGGCAGACGATGGTCGACGACGATTTTTGGAGAACGGTTCAGGACAAGGACTTGGTGATGAGCCAGAGCCGCCGGACCGGCATGCTCAATCTGTCGCTGCTGTTCGGAACTGCCGTCATCGCGTTGACCCTCATCCTGACGCCGATGCTGGCGTCGAAGACGGATACGAAGGTGCTCGCGGATGCACCGATCGACTACGACAATATCTCGACCGGCTCCATTCCGAACAGCAATACGACCAAGCGCTATACGGTGCGCCGGAGCGTGTTGCAGGAAATGCCGGGCGCCGTCTGCATCATTGATGGCGACGGGAGCAAGAGCGGCTGCTGATCGCCTCTGTGAGCCGGGCGTTGCCCGGTTCACGTTCGCTGCCAGCCTGGGTCGATGCCGGCCCGATAATGACGTGCGCATGCCTGTCCTTTTCGGGTGATGTCATCCGCGGGATGTGCGCCGAACAGGCTGGGAGCACATGAAGAAACTCACTCGTTTCCTTTTCGACACGTCCGGTGCCACAGCGGTCGAATATGGCCTGTTGGCCAGCCTCATTTCGGTTGGGATGATCGTCGGTCTCGGCGGGTTTTCGGATTCCCTCCTGCTCGTCCTCGACAAGATCAGCACCGCCATTAACGACGCGCCGAAATAACGCATCGACAGGCCTACTCTTTAAGCGGCAGTTCACGTGTGCTGAGTGCATCGGAAAGCCGTTGTTTCGCCGAGCCAGGCTTCAGCGGTTTCTGCTGGCTTTCGTGCGGCGCCCAGCCGGAAATGTAGATGATCGAAAAGGTCGCACGGATGCGGCCGTCCGGGTCGGAAAAACGCTCGGCGTAGATTTCCGCCGCCCTCGCGAAAAACTGGCGGGTGAGGGGCTTGCGGCTACGGGCGGCGAGCGGGTTGGTCATGCCCATGGCCCGGAGGTCTTTCAGCAACGCAAAAAGCGAATCGTAGCGCACGGTGTAGGTCTCGGTGTCGGCGACCGGCAGGGTGAAGCCGGCGCGCTGCAGCAGTGCGCCGATATCGCGGACGTCGGCAAAGGGAATGACGCGGGGGCTGGCGCCACCGGTCATCTCGCTTTCGGCTGCAAGTAGCACCTCGCGCAATTCCTGCAGCGTGCCGCTGCCGGGGATGGCGGCGAGGAACAGGCCGTCCTGCTTCAGCGCCCGGCGGATCTGGATGAAGACGCCGGGCGTGTCGTTGGTCAGGTGCAGCGACAGCGGCGAGACGATCAGATTGGCCGATTCCGGTGCCAGCGGAACTGTTTCGAGCGATGCGACCGAGACGGTATCATCGGCCTTTGCGAATGCTGCGTCGGTCTCGACGCGTTCGATGGCCGAGACTTTGCCGGTTTCAGCAAGAAATCCGGCGGTCAGCCCGGTATAGCCGTGCAGTTCGACGGCCTTGTCGAAATGGCGCTCGACGACGCTCAGGCGCTCGGCCAGTTCGCGGCCTGCGATCTCCAGCAGGAATTGCGCCTTCGGGTCGCCGTTGCGAAACGCCCGTTTGCGGCGGGCTTCGATGAGCGTCTGGTCGAAAACGATATCCACGATGGCTCTCCAAATTCTGATCGCCTAAAATCTGATCGCAATGAAACCCGCCTCGTCGTAAAGTCAACCTCATGCGGGGCGAAGAGGCAGAAAATCCGGGGTGGCAGCTGGCCAGGGGCTTGCGCGGTCTGATCGCCGCAGCGGTCGACGCAGTCTATCCGCCGGTGTGCAGCGGATGCGGCCGGATGGTCAGTCAGCATCGCGGCGTTTGCCCGGCCTGCTGGGCGACATTGCGGCTGATCGAGAGGCCCTATTGCGAGGTCCTCGGCCTGCCGTTTTCCCATGACCTCGGCGCCGGTATACTTTCGGCGGACGCCATCGCCAACCCGCCTGTGTTCGAGCGGTTGCGGTCTGTCGCCATTCATGACGGCATTGCCCGGTCGCTCGTTCACGGTCTGAAGTATCGTGATCGCACCGATCTCGCCATCATGATGGCCGCCTGGATGGTGCGCGCCAGCGACGGGACTGTCGAGGCCTGCGACGCCGTCATCCCCGTTCCGCTGCACGCCTACCGGCTTTGGGGGCGCCGGTTCAACCAGTCGGCAGAGCTTGCCCGTGCCATCGCCCGGATTTCGGGCAAGCCTTATCTGGCCACCGCCTTGATCCGCACCAAGCGGACCGAGCGGCAGGTGGGGCTCGGCGCTGCGGCACGCGAGGACAATGTGCGCGGGGCATTCGCCGTGACCGAGGCAGGCCAGGCGGTGATACTCGGGAAGCGCATCGTGCTCGTCGATGATGTCTATACGACCGGTGCTACGGTTTCGGCGGCGACGCGGGCCTTGAAGAAGGCCGGGGCCTTGGATGTCACGGTTTTGACCTTTGCAAGAGCCATGTCCGGTCTTATATGACAGGAAATAGGATGTCGGCAGAGGGCCGGCGAAGGAGCAGGTCAACGCATGGCTTCGGTCGTCATTTATACCCGTCAGTTCTGCGGATATTGTTCGGCAGCAAAGAAACTTCTCGAGACCAAGGGCGTGACATTCGAGGAGCATGATGCGACTTATGCGCCCGACGTCCGCCAGAAGATGATCGAGCGGTCGAACGGCGGCACGACGTTCCCGCAGATCTTCATCAACAATGCCCATATCGGCGGCTGCGACGACCTGCATGCGCTGGATCGTGCCGGCAAGCTGGACGAGATGCTCGCCGCATAAGGAGACGCTTCGATGACGTTCAAGGCTGCAGCGATCCAGATGTGTTCCGGCGTCGATCCGGCGAAGAATGCCGAGACGATGGCCCGGCTCGTCCGGGAGGCGGCGGCCAAGGGCGCTGCCTATGTGCAGACACCGGAAATGACCGGGGCGCTGCAGCGGGACCGCGCCGCCATGCGAGCAGCCTTGCGCGACGAGGGCGCTGACCTCATCGTCGCTGCCGCCTCCGGGCTTGCGGCCGAGCTCGGCATCTATCTCCATGTCGGCTCGACAGCGATCGGCCTTGCCGACGGCAAGATGGCCAATCGCGGCTTTCTTTTCGGTCCTGATGGCGAGAAGATCTGCCACTACGACAAGATCCACATGTTCGACGTCGATCTCGACAATGGCGAAAGCTGGCGGGAAAGCTCGGCCTATACGCCGGGCGGCACCGCGCGGCTGGTCAACCTGCCGTTCGGCAAGCTTGGCTGCGCCATCTGCTATGACGTGCGTTTTCCCGAACTCTTCCGGGCGCAGGCCGCGGCCGGGGCTGAAATCATGTCGGTGCCGGCGGCCTTTACCCGCCAGACCGGCGAGGCGCATTGGGAAATCCTGCTTCGCGCCCGAGCCATCGAGAACGGCATGTTCGTCATCGCGGCGGCCCAGGCCGGCCGGCATGAGGACGGGCGCGAAACCTACGGCCATTCGATGATCATCGACCCATGGGGCGTCGTTCTCGCTTCGGCAGGCGGCACCGGCGAGGGGGTGGTCCTAGCCGATATCGATATTGCCGCGGTTGCAGCCGCGCGGGCGAAAATTCCGAACCTGAAAAACGGCCGGACGTTTTCGCTGGAGGAAGTGCCGCTGCCCGCAGCAGGAGGTGTGGCTGCTTGATCAAATACACGCTTTCCTGTGACAACGGCCATTCCTTCGATGGCTGGTTTTCGTCGAGCGCCGATTTCGACCGGCAGGCGGAGCTGGGGCTTGTTTCCTGCCCGGCCTGCGGCTCCGTCTCCGTCGCCAAGGAACTGATGGCGCCCTCGGTTTCGACCAGCCGCAAAAAGGACGAAGCGAAAGTCCTGATGATGGATCAGGCGCGCAAGGAGGCGGTCGCCAAGATCCGCGAACTGGTGACGGCGATCCGCGAGAACTCCGACGACGTCGGGAACAAGTTTCCCGAGGAAGCGCGCAAGATTCACTATGGTGAAGCCGAGCAGCGCGGCCTGATCGGCAAGGCGACGGCCGACGAGGCGCGGGCGTTGCTGGAAGAGGGCATCGAGATTGCGCCGCTGCCGGTGTTGCCGGACGACGTGAACTGATGTCCGTCGGCGGTCGTCACAATCTGGCGATCTATAATTTCGGCCTGCATGTCGCGTCGAGCGGCTGGAACATCTCCACGACAATGGCGCAACGGCGTGGGCCTTCACGTTCAAAGAACCCTTCGCCGACAGGCGAAGCTTGCGTTATCTGCGGTGTGTCCGCTCGATTGCCGAGACAAACAGCGGCGGGCAGACCGATCTGTTCGCCCATGTTCAGTCGCTGAAAGTCTAGCATGGTCGCAAGGGGCGGGGATGTTGGGCTTGTCCCCGGCGCGTCACGCCAAAACGGGTTCCCTGGTACTCGGCGATTTCGGCGCCAGCCGCCCCCTCAACCGGCGCTTCGCGCCACCTTCTCCCCGCCGGGGAGAAGAGGGAGCAAGCCGGGCCCGTCAATACGATACGTCGATGCTGCGGAAGCGGCGTTTCTTCTTTGGAATATCGCTCTCCCCCACGCCCTTTTTTCCATCATCGCTGAGGATCTGGACGAGGCCTTTTTCGGGGTAGAAGACGAGTGCCTCGGCGGTGAAATCCTTGGGGAATTTGGGCGGAAGTTTTACCGGCGGCTGGTCGTCGCCGCCCCAGGAATAGAGCGAGATTTTTTCCCCTTTGTCGGTCTCCGGCCCTGCCAGGACGAGATAGAGCGGTGGCAGGAGGCCGGTCCAGTCGATGCTGCGGATGCCGTGATCGTCGAGGTCGAGCCAGTGCGGCTTGCCGAAGCGCGGTTCCTCGCCGCGCTCGGTCACGGCGGCGGGGTTCGTCAGGCGCAGAACCGGCGCCATCGTGTCGATGAGCGGTGCGCGGAAGCCGATAAGCAGGTCGCCTTCCGGCGTTGCGGCCAGGCCCTCGATGTTGATGTCCGTGCCGGGGCGGTGCAGTTCCTTCTTCAGATAGCCGCGCAGACCGTCGAAGGGTGTGCCCAAAGGTTCGAGCGTCGGGCCGTCTTCGGCTCGGACAATTTTGGAGGCGAAGAGGACGGAACGGCCGCTGGCGTTTCCGCCTTCACCGGGCCGGGAGAAGGAGCTTATCCAATAGACCTTGTCGCCGATGCGGGCGGCGGCCTCGATATCGGATTTCTCGCTGCCAATGAAGGTTTTGAATTTCAGCGCCCGCACGGGCTTGGCAATGCCGCGGCGATAGATCTGGAATGTGTTGGTTTCATCGCTGGCAACGACGAAATGGGTATCATCGAGGGCAACGGCGGCGGACGCCTCGCAGATGCCGATATAGTCCACCGGCTCGGCTTGCGCGTCCGCGACCGGGAGGATGCCGAGGGATGGAATTTTCATCGCGACATTCTCCTTTGCTGTCCTCCTCGGCTGTCTGGCCGGTCAGGCCGGGCGTCTGGCCACCAGCATATAGTTGACGTCCATATCTTTGGAGAGATTCCACTGGTTGGCAAGCGGATTGAAGAACACGCCGGTGCGGTCCGTCACCGTCATGCCGCTGGCGGCGATCGGCTTTTCGAGTTCTTCCGGGCGCACCAGTTTTTCATATTGATGGGTGCCGCGCGGCAGCCAGCGCAGCACGTTTTCCGCGGCGAAGATGGCGAGCGCCGCTGCCTTTATCGTCCGGTTGATGGTAGCGACGAACATCAGGCCGCCGGGGCGTACCATCGAGGCGCAGGTACTGATGAAGAATTCGACATCGGCAACGTGCTCGACCACTTCCATGTTGAGCACGACGTCGAAGGTCTCGCCGGCTTGCGCCAGCGCCTCCGCCGTCTCGGCGCGGTAGTCCACCGTGACGCCGCTGCCGGCTGCGTGGGTTTTGGCAATCATGATGTTCTTTTCCGACGCATCGGCACCGACCACGTCGGCACCCATGCGCGCCATCGGCTCGGACAACAGCCCGCCGCCGCAGCCGATATCGAGAAGGCGCAGGCCCTTCAGCGGCTGCGGCGCCTTGGCATCGCGGCCGAAATTTTCCGAGACACGGTCGCGGATATAGGTAAGGCGCACCGGGTTGAACTTGTGCAGCGGCCGGAACTTGCCCTTCGGGTCCCACCACTCGGCGGCCATGGCGGAAAAGCGATCGACTTGCGCCTGGTCGATGGTGGTGCGGGCTTGTTCGCTCATGGTCGGAACTCCTCGGATAGGGTTCTGCTTGAAGTCGGACGATCGGGGCTGAAAGTCAAGGGTTGCTCTGGTCCTGCGGCAACTGGCGCCCCTTCAGGCAGCGGTCGAATTTCGGCAGGCGGTATTCGGGGTGCTCGATCTGATATTTCCGAAGCTCGTCCATAATGTCCTCGAAGAGATGGAAGGCCGGTTCCTGCGCGGTGACGATACAGGCTGGCAAGCGGGCGCAGGCATGGCCGGACAGGCCGATCTCGCGCTGGATGCGGACCTTGCGGTCCTGGTGGGCCGAGACCAGCATCGGGCCGGTGCAGGCCCGATCGCGGCCGCATTTGCGGGTCCTGCAGATCCTCCAGATCAGTTGGGCGGTCAAGAGAGCACGGCATTGGTGCTCGTGATCGGCGGAAAGGCGTTTTTCGTAGTCGGTGAATTCCGGTTTGGGCATGAGATACTCCGAGGGGTGAGAGGGCGGCCGGATGCATTCACGCGGCGGCTTTTCGCCCGTGGCCTTAAGTCATTTCGGTTCGCCGGCCTCAAGGGCCAGGCGGGATCGGCCGGGGCACGTCGGGTGCCTCAGGTAGTTAAGTGTAGGTGACACGCGACGTGCCCCGTCTCGGTGGTTTTTGCCTGCAACTGCGGTTTCTCTGCGGGGATGGCGGCACCTTTTTCTGGCACAGGGTGACGCTCGCAACTCTCGCTGCGGCGCCACGAAAGGCCTGTCTTTCGACACACCAGTCGCCGGTCCTCATGTGTGCCTCACAGGCACGCCCCGCCCTGTTTCAGACGAGAGGGAAACCATTTTCTGCAGGCCCCTGCGGCCGCGCCTGCGTTTCAAACACAGACCGAAGGCACCGATCCCGCCTCGCCGGCAACGCTTTCCGGTGTATCCGATGGCGGGACGAGAGGGAGTATGGCACGGGTGCAAAGGGCGGGGATTTGCGGGGATGAATTTTGACGCGTTACGATTGCCACAATGCCTTCAAACCATGCAGCGGCACAGACGGGAAAAGGGCGCCACCCCACGCAAACCGATGCGCGGGGTGGCTCAGGCCGCGCCGCATGCAATGGCGAATCGGTAGCATGATCTGGGATGCACGCATTCACCCAATCGGGTGATTGCTGCCTGAAGGGCAGCGGCTACACATACACTGAGCCCGTCACTTGATGGTGGCGGGCTCTAAAATGGCTTGAGAATACATCGCCTCTAAAACGCTCTCCCCGAGAGGGAATCAAAAACGCTATCGTGTTAAACGCCGTTCCGGTTTCGGCCAAGGTAACAGCATTAGTAAATTAGTCATCGCTCATGAAGAAGTCCAATCACCATTGTCGGGCATGTGAAAGCGAGCGTGATTTGCCTGTTGAACGAGATGCGGGCGGGCGGCGTCTTCGCGATCAAGCGTATCAGCATTGGGTGTTGGCGGCCGACCTCTCGGCCACCTTTGCTGATGGAGGGGACGAGGGTGGCCGGGACGCCTCAGGTTCGGCTGATCGAAGCGCCGCCGTCGACGAGCATGGCCGTGCCGGTGGTAAAGCGGGAGGCATCCGAGGCGAGGTAGAGCACGGACTGGGCGATTTCTTCCGGTCTTGCCATCCGCTTCAGCGCATGCAGGCCTTCGACGAAGGCAAGGACTTCCGGTCCGGCGCCCGGGGCGTTGGTGATGCTCGCAGGCGTATCGGTTCCGCCGGGCAGGATCGCGTTGACGCGGATGCCCTTTGTGCCGAGCTCTGCAGAGAGGACTTGGGTCAAGCCGATGAGACCCGCCTTGGCGGCGGCATAGGCGCTCATGCCCGGCATGCCAGCGGTGTAGCCGACGAAGCTGGAGGTGAAGATCAGCGAACCGCCGCCGCGCGCTTCAAGGGCCGGGACCTGATGTCGCGCGCCGAAGAAGGCGCTGGTGAGGTTGGTTTCGATCGTCTCCCGCCATCCGGCCGGCGTCAATTCCGCGATCGGCGCCATTTCGCCGGTGCTGCCGGCATTGTTGAAGGCGATGTCGAGGCCGCCGAATGTTTCGACGGCGGCGGCGACCAAATCCTGCGCGTGACCCTCGTCACGGACATCGCCGTCGACCGCGACGGCTTCGCCGCCCTCCGCCTCGATTTCGGCGACGAGTTCGTCCAGCGCGCTTTTCCGGCGGCCGGAGACGACGAGGCGTGCGCCCTCTGATGCGAAGAGCTTTGCTGTGGCACGACCGATGCCGGAGCTGGCGCCGGTGATGATGGCGACCTTGTTGGAAAGCGTGGTCATGGTTGAATCTCCTCTTGGGTTTACTGGAGATTCAATCGCAACAAGGGCGGTCCGGCGCCACCCGATTCCTGCCTTGCGCCGTTTGTGGATGCGATGCATGCGAAGACAGAGCGGGGACGCCGCTCCGCCTTCTATTCGTAAGTATCTACCTGCCTTCAGTCCCGATCCGGGGCGCCCAGCGGAAAGAACGACCGGTACGGCCGCGCTTCGTCCACCGCACGGGCGAAGGACGGGCGGGCGAGCAGGCGGGCGCGGTAGGCGCGGGCGTTTTCCAATGTCTGCGGGATGGGATGCACCCAGTCGGCATAGAACAGTGACGGGGCGGCGGCGCAATCGGCGAGGCTGAAGTTGTCGCCGGCCGCCCATTCGGATTTGGCGATCGCGCGGTCGAGCCAGGCATAGGCGCCATCGAGCATGGTTTTGGCCTCCCTGACGCCATAGGGGTCGCGGTCGGCCTCCGGGCGGATCTGGTTGAACACCACCCTCTGCATCGGGGTCATGACGTAGTTGTCGAAGAAGCGGTCCATCAGGCGGGTCTTGAGCGCTGCCTTGGCATCCGCGGGGATCAGGCGGACGGGGCCGGGATGGTTGAGCATCAGATATTCGATGATAATCGTCGATTCCAGCACGGTCTCATCACCGTCCTTCAAGACGGGCATGCGTTTCATCGGCCAGAGCACGCACCATTCGGTGACGATTTCCGGATTGTCCTCACCGAGCATGCGCAGGTCGAACGGCGTTTCGTTCTCGTAGAGCGCGGTGATGACCTTCTGGCAATAGGACGAGAAGGGGTGGGCGAAAAGCTGCGGTTTCATCATATCCTCCAGAACTGATTTCAATCGGCAACTGGTTGCTTTGTAAAATAAGCGATCCTATATTGCAAGCAGTTTTAACATAGGGCGGACAATGGACATTGCACACCGGTCGGGATGCCCAATCAACCTCACCCTGGAAATGCTCGGCGATCGCTGGAGCCTGATCGTCATCCGCGACATCATGTTCGGCAACCGCCGGCATTTTCGCGAGCTTCTCACCCAATCGGAAGAGGGGATAGCCTCGAATGTGCTCGCCGACCGGCTGAAGCGGCTCAGCGAAAGCGGGCTGCTGTCGCGCCGGGACGATCCCAGCCACAAGCAGAAGGGGATCTACAGCCTGACGGAGCCGTCCATCCAGCTTGTGCCGCTGCTGGCACAGATGGGCGCCTGGGGGCGCAGGCACACGCCGGCGTCGGAGGAGCTGTCGATCCGCGCCGAGTTGCTGGAGGAGGGCGGTCCGGCGATGTGGGAGGCGTTCATGGCGGAATTGCGCAGCCTGCATATCGGCGGGCCGGTGCCGGAGCGCTCGGTGTTTGCGGAATTGCAGGCGGCTTATCTGGCGGTGGTGGCGAGGAAGAATGGTGCGGCGGCCTGAGGCCGTCCCATGCTAAAAGACCCGGCCGTTTCGGCGGGGTAAGATTGCCGACAAAGTGCGCTGTGATTGATTTTGGAAACGAAAACTCTCCTCCGTCATTCCTGTGCCTGTCACAGGAATCCAGCCACGGCGCGTCTGCGCCGTGAAGAGAGTCTTTTGCGTTCAAGGACTTGAACGCGCTGGATCCCCGCCACAAGGGCGAGGATGACGGAGGAGAGAATGTGCCAAAAACGAACAGAGGCCTGGCTTAGAGCCCTGAGCCCATAGAGTTGAAGTTCGTCAGCAAGTCCGAACCCGGCCGCTTCGGCCGGGTCGCCGTCATCCGATCAATAGACTTCCGGCACGTACATTTCCGGCGGCACCGGCTGGCGGATATAGTCGTCGTGACGGACGCGCCCGGGCAGGTCGATCGCGGGCTTCGGCACGTCCTCATACGGGATCTGCTTCAACAGGTGGGCGATGCAGTTGAGGCGGGCCTTCTTCTTGTCGACGGCCTGGACGACCCACCAGGGCGCTTCCTCGATGTGGGTCCTCGCCAGCATCTCTTCCTTGGCCTTGGTGTATTCTTCCCAATGGACGCGGCTTTCCATGTCCATCGGCGACAGCTTCCACTGTTTCAGGGGATCGTGGATGCGCATCTTGAAGCGGAATTCCTGCTCCTCGTCGGTGATCGAGAACCAGTATTTGATAAGCACGATACCCGAGCGGACCAGCATGCGCTCGAATTCGGGCGCGGTGCGGAAGAATTCGTCGAGTTCGTCCGGCGTGCAGAAGCCCATGACGCGCTCGACGCCGGCGCGGTTGTACCATGAGCGGTCGAACAGCACCATTTCGCCCGCCGTCGGCAGGTGCGGCACGTAGCGCTGGAAATACCACTGGTTGCGCTCGCGCTCGGTCGGGGCAGGAAGAGCGACCGTGCGGCAGACGCGCGGATTGAGGCGCTGGGTGACGCGCTTGATGGCGCCGCCCTTGCCGGCACTGTCGCGGCCTTCGAACAGCACAACGACCTTGAGCTTCTTGTACTGCACCCAGTCCTGCAGGCGGACGAGCTCATGCTGCAGGCGGAACAGTTCGCGGAAATAGACCTTGCGGTCGAGTGTCGGCTCGGCTTCTTCCGACATGCCCTCGGCGACCAGCTCGTCGAGCCGGTCCTCTTCCATCTGCATTTCCAGCTCTTCGTCGAAGCTGTCGGCGATTTCCGCCTTGATGCGGTTGAGCTGGTCTGGGTCGCGTTCAAACATCGGTGATACCCCTGTTGATTGGCGGCACAGGAACAGGTCTTCATGACAGGTATGTGACGGTTTTCGGTCGTGGCGGGCCGAAGCCTGTTTTGGGGTAGTATGCCGCCGATAATACCATGGGAACCGGACGTTGGCGTGATACGACGAGCTCCATCCTTCTCCATTGCACGCCGCCCTCAATTTCGCTAAGAGACCGCCAACTTGAAAACAGACGGGCGCGGGTTTGCCGCGCGGCATTTTCGACCGGTAGAGGCATATGGCACGCATCGTTATGAAATTCGGCGGGACATCCGTCGCGGATCTTGAACGCATCTACAATGTGGCCCGCCATGTGAAACGTGAAGTCGAGGCCGGCCACGAGGTGGCGGTGGTCGTGTCTGCCATGTCCGGCAAGACCAACGAACTGGTCGGCTGGGTGCAGGGCGCGCCGAAGGCGACGGGGGCGAATTCGCCCCTCTTCGATGCGCGCGAATACGACGCGGTGGTCGCTTCCGGTGAACAGGTGACCTCGGGGCTGCTGTCGATCGCGCTGCAATCGATGGGCATCAATGCGCGCTCCTGGCAGGGCTGGCAGATTCCGATCAAGACCGACAATGCCCATGGCGCCGCGCGCATTCTCGATATCGACGGCACAGAACTGATCCGCCGCTTCGGCGAGGGCCAGGTGGCCGTCGTCGCCGGCTTCCAGGGGCTTGGTCCGGACAACCGGATCGCGACGCTCGGCCGTGGCGGCTCGGATACGTCGGCGGTGGCGATCGCCGCTGCGATCAAGGCCGACCGCTGCGACATCTATACGGACGTCGACGGCGTCTACACCACCGACCCGCGCATCGAACCGAAGGCGCGGCGGATGAAGAAGATCGCGTTCGAGGAAATGCTGGAAATGGCATCGCTCGGCGCCAAGGTCCTGCAGGTTCGCTCGGTCGAGCTTGCCATGGTATTCAAGGTCCGCACCTTCGTGCGCTCCAGTTTCGAAGACCCCGATGCGCCGGGCATGGGCGATTTCTTGAATCCCCCCGGTACGCTGATTTGTGATGAGGAAGAGATCGTGGAACAGGAAGTCGTCACCGGCATCGCCTATGCCAAGGATGAAGCGCAGATTTCGCTCAGGCGCGTGGCCGACCGGCCTGGCGTTTCGGCGGCGATCTTCGGCCCGCTGGCCGAAGCCCACATCAATGTCGACATGATCGTCCAGAACATTTCGGAAGACGGCTCGAAGACCGACATGACCTTCACGGTGCCTTCCGGCGATGTGGCAAAGGCCTTGAAGGTGCTGGAAGGCGCCAAGGAGAAGGTCGGTTTCGACGTCATCCAGAGCGAATCGGGCCTGGTCAAGGTGTCGGTCATCGGCATCGGCATGCGCAGCCATGCGGGCGTGGCTGCGTCCGCTTTCCGCGCACTTGCCGAAAAAGGCATCAACATCAAGGCGATCACGACCTCTGAAATCAAGATTTCCATCCTGATCGACGGTGCTTACGCCGAATTGGCGGTTCGCACTTTGCATTCCGCCTACGGTCTGGATAAGAGTTAAGGCAAGCGGCGGCAACGGCGTTTTGGTGCGCAGGTGCCGGAACCATTTGCCGCCTGCAGTTGTTGACTTTCAGACAGGAGACGTAGCGCGATGAGAGACCTCTCGGCGGGTCCACGCGTCCTTCTCAAGCGGTTGCGCGAACTCATGGCGGAACCGCTCGAGCCGCAGGAGCGCCTTGACCGGATTGTTCGCCAGATTGCGCAGAACATGGTCGCGGAAGTGTGCTCGGTCTACGTGCTGCGCTCCGATGGCGTGCTCGAACTCTATGCCACCGAAGGTCTGAACCCGGGCGCCGTCCACCTGTCGCAACTGCAGATGGGGCAGGGCCTCGTCGGCACGATTGCGGCATCCGCCCAGCCGCTCAATCTCTCCGACGCGCAGTCGCATCCGGCCTTCACCTATCTGCCCGAAACCGGCGAAGAGATCTATCATTCCTTCCTCGGCGTGCCGATCCTGAGAACCGGCCGCTCGCTCGGCGTTCTTGTCGTGCAGAACAAGGCGAGCCGCACCTATCGCGACGACGAGGTCGAGGCGCTTGAAACCACGGCGATGGTGCTCGCCGAAATGGTCGCGACCGGCGAATTGAAGAAGATCACCCGGCCGGGTCTCGAACTTGACCTGTCGCGGCCGGTATCGATCGACGGCAACAGTTTCGGCGAGGGCATCGGCCTCGGCTACGTCGTGCTGCACGAGCCACGCATCGTCGTTACCAATCTGCTGAACGAGGATACCGACCACGAGCTTGGCCGATTGGCGGAGGCGCTGGGTTCACTGCGCATCTCGATCGACGACATGCTGTCGCGCCGCGATGTCTCCATGGAAGGCGAGCACCGCGCGGTGCTCGAAGCCTACCGGATGTTCGCGCATGACCGCGGCTGGGTCCGCAAGCTCGAAGAGGCGATCCGTAACGGGTTGACGGCGGAAGCGGCGGTCGAGCGGGTGCAGAGCGAGACCAAGGCGCGGATGATCCGGCTGACGGATCCCTACCTGCGCGAGCGCATGCATGATTTCGACGATCTCGCCAATCGGCTGTTGCGGCAGCTCACCGGCTATGGTGCCAAGCTTTCGGCGAGCGATTTCCCGCCGGACGCGATCGTCGTCGCCCGTGCCATGGGCGCGGCCGAGCTACTCGACTATCCGCGCGAAAATATTCGCGGCCTCGTGCTTGAAGAAGGCGCGGTCACAAGCCATGTGGTGATCGTCGCCCGCGCCATGGGTATCCCGGTCGTTGGCCAGGCGGCAGGCGCCGTGGCGCTTGCCGAAAACCGCGATGCGATCATCGTCGATGGCGACGATGCCAAGGTGCATCTCAGGCCCATGACCGACCTGCAGCGGGCCTACGAGGAGAAGGTCAAGCTTCGGGCGCGGCGCCAGGAGCAGTTCAAGGCGTTGCGCGGCGTCGAGCCTTTGACCAAGGACGGCAAGCGCATCAAGCTGCAGATGAATGCCGGCCTGATGGTCGATCTGCCGCAGCTTGCGGAGTCAGGTGCTGAAGGCATCGGCTTGTTCCGCACAGAGCTGCAGTTCATGATCGCCTCGACCATGCCGAAGATGGAAGAGCAGGAAGCCTTTTATCGCAATGTCATCAAGCAGGCGGGCGGCAAGCCGGTGACGTTTCGCACGCTCGATATCGGCGGCGACAAGGTCGTGCCCTATTTCCGCGCAGCGGAAGAGGAAAACCCGGCGCTCGGCTGGCGGGCGATCCGCCTGTCGCTCGATCGACCCGGCCTTTTGCGCACGCAGCTGCGCGCCATGCTGCGGGCCTCGGCAGGCCAGGAGCTGCGCATCATGCTGCCGATGGTGACCGAGGTGTCGGAGCTGCGTACCGTGCGCGAGCTGTTGCAAAAGGAAATCCAGCGCCAGTCGAAAGTCGGCGAGCAATTGCCGCGCAAGCTGCAGTTCGGCGCGATGCTGGAAGTTCCGGCACTGCTGTGGCAGCTCGACGAACTGATGCACGAGGTCGATTTCGTTTCCGTCGGGTCGAACGACCTGTTCCAGTTCGCAATGGCGGTCGATCGCGGCAATGCGCGGGTGTCCGACCGCTTCGACGTGCTTGGCCGGCCGTTCCTGCGCATCCTGCGCGATATCATCCGGGCGGGCGACCGCAACGAGACCTCGGTGACGCTGTGCGGCGAAATGGCGAGCAAGCCGCTGTGCGCGATGGCGCTGCTCGGGATCGGCTACCGCTCGGTGTCGATGTCGCCGACGGCCGTCGGGCCGGTGAAGGCGATGCTGCTGGCGCTCGATGTCGACAAGCTGTCGGCCATGCTGCATGCGGCGCTGGATGATACCAAGGACCATACGCCGCTGCGCGAGATGCTGAAGGCATTTGCGGCGGAGAACGGGGTTCCGGTTTAGCGGATCGCCGCCCGAATATGCCGCGCCGACCTCCCTTTGTCGGCGACGCCGACATCTCCCCCTCAAGGGGGGAGATTGGCCGTGGCTATTTTTCCCTCCTGACGGCTTCAAGTTCTGCGAGGAATGGGTGAGGAAAAAGAATGATCTCCCCCCCCCTTGAGGGGGAGATGTCACGAAGTGACAGAGGGGGGTAAACTCTCCTCAAACGAATGCCCTGACGAGGGGCGAGATTCATTGAAAAGGCCGCTGTCATCGCGGTCTTACGGAGTAAACATTGGCAACCTTACCTGTTGAAAAAATGCGCGAGCTGGAGCGCCGCTTCGGCGAGATCGAGGCGCGCATGGCCGAGGGGCCGGCGGCGGATGTCTATGTGAGGCTGGCTTCCGAATATTCCGAGCTGCAGCCGGTGGTGACGAAGATAAGGCAGTACGAGAAGGCTCAAGGTGAGCTTGCCGATATCGAGGCGCTGCTGTCCGATAAAAGCACCGATCGCGACATGCGCGACCTGGCCGAGATGGAAAAGCCCGAGATCGAAGAGCGGATCGAGGCGTTGGAAAAGGAGATGCAGGTTCTTCTCCTGCCGAAGGATGCGGCCGACGAAAAGAGCGCGATCCTTGAAATTCGAGCCGGTACAGGCGGCTCGGAGGCGGCACTTTTTGCCGGAGACCTCTTCCGCATGTACGAGCGCTACGCCGCCGACAAGGGCTGGAAGGTCGAGGTGCTTTCGGCAAGCGATGGCGACGCGGGCGGCTACAAGGAAATCATTGCGACCGTTACCGGGCGCGGGGTGTTTTCGAAGCTGAAATTCGAATCCGGCGTTCACCGGGTCCAGCGCGTGCCGGATACGGAAACGCAGGGACGCATCCATACGTCGGCGGCGACAGTCGCGGTTCTGCCGGAAGCGGAGGACATCGACATCGAGATCCGCCAGGAAGACATCCGCATCGACACGATGCGCTCGTCGGGCGCCGGCGGACAGCACGTCAACACGACGGACTCGGCGGTGCGCATCACCCATTTGCCATCGGGCATCGTCGTTACCAGTTCGGAAAAATCCCAGCACCAGAACCGCGCCAAGGCAATGCAGGTTCTGCGCTCGCGGCTCTACGACATGGAGCGGCAGAAGGCCGACAGCGAGCGCTCGGCCTCGCGCAAGAGCCAGGTCGGTTCGGGCGATCGCTCGGAGCGTATCCGCACCTATAATTTCCCGCAGGGACGCGTGACCGACCACCGCATCAACCTGACGCTCTACAAGATCGACCGGATGATGATGGGCGAGATCGACGAGGTGGTGGATGCGCTTTTGGCCGACTACCAGGCAGACCAGCTGGCGCAACTGGGCGAGCAACGCGGATGACCGATACGCTGGACAGCCTGTTTGCCGAGGCGAGGGCGCGGTTTCTCAAGGCGCATATCGGCGAGGCGGCGCTCGACGCGCGCGTCTTGATTTCCGGCCTGCTCGACCTGCCGGCGGTCGCTTTCATGACGCGCGGCAGCGAGGTGGTGGCGCCGGAAGATGCGCGGCGCATCCGCGCGGCGGTTGCGCGGCGGGCGGCGCACGAGCCGGTTCACCGCATCCTCGGGCAGCGCGATTTCTACGGGCTGACGCTCGGCATGTCGAAGGACACGCTGGAGCCGCGGCCGGATTCGGAAATGATCGTCGAGGGCCTCATTCCGTTTGCCCGAAACATCGTTGCCGCAAAGGGAACCTGCCGGATCATCGATCTCGGCACGGGGACCGGGGCGATCTGTCTCGCCCTGCTCAGTGCGGTGCCGGAAGCAACCGGTGTCGGCTCCGATCTTGCGGCCGGTGCCGTCGAGATGGCGCGAGCCAATGCCGTGCGCAACAAGCTCGATCAGCGCTTTTCGAGCGTGGTGAGCGACTGGTTCGACCAAATTGAAGGGACGTTCGACATAATCGTGTCAAATCCGCCCTATATACGCACTGAGGTCGTTGCGTCTCTGGCGTCCGAAGTGCGCGATCATGATCCGGCGCTGGCGCTGGACGGCGGCGCCGATGGACTGGATGCCTATCGCATCATTGCCGCGAACGCCGCCGGCCATCTTGCTAAGGGCGGTATCGTCGGTGTCGAGATCGGTTATGATCAGTTGCAGGTCGTCGGGCACGTTTTCGAAGAGAACGGCTTTCGGATCATCGACAGGATTCGCGATCTCGGCGGCAATGATCGGGCAATAGTGTTCTCCTTTGGCAACGAATGCCTGAAAACAGGCGTATGACGGAACGTTCTTTTCGAAAACATGAAGAAAAGGCTTGGAATTCCACGGCAAGCGGGCTAGGTTCAAAGCCACGCACTGGGCAGAAGGTCATAGACCAGAGATTCGTTCCGGTCAGACCTAGCCACAGGGATTGCTCTCACAAAAGAGTTGCTAAGGTTCGACAGTGCCTGGTGCGGGTACCTGTTAATTTGACTTTAACCAGCGACGGCGCCGCCAAGAGGCGGTTGGGTCGCGGCGCGTGCCTGCTCGATCCGGAATCCCCGACGAGCCACGAAGCCACATGATCATCAATATCAAGAGAATCCAGGTGAGTGAACGATGAGGCCAGGACAGCAAAACAAGCGCGGCCGTGGGCGTAACAACAATAGCAGCAGCAGCAGCAGCAGCGGTGGTAACAACAACAACCGGAAGGGTTCCAACCCGCTGACCCGGACCTATGACAGCTCCGGTCCGGACGTGAAGATCCGTGGCACCGCGCAGCATATCGCCGAAAAATATGCGAACCTTGCCCGTGACGCACAGAGCTCCGGCGACCGGGTCGTGGCGGAAAACTATCTTCAGCACGCAGAGCATTACAACCGCATCATTGCTGCCGCCCAGGCGCAGATGCAGGAACGTTTCCAGCGTGACGACCGCAACGACTACAGCGACCGGAACGAGTATCAGGATCGCGACGGCAACGAGCGCGGCGACGATTTCGACCAGAACGACGCCGACGAAAGCATGGGTGTCCAGGATCAGCAGCCCGATCTGGACCGTCCGCAGCCGGTTGACCGCCAGCCGCGCCAGCATGATGGCGAGCGCCAGCGCGACCGGCAGCGCCACCACGACCGCCAGCGCCAGCCGCGCCCCGAACAGGCCCAGCCGCAGGCGCGCCCCGATCTGCAGCAGCAGCCGGTCATCGACGGTTCCGGCCCGCAGCCGGTGATCGAAGGCACGCCGGCCGAGGTTTCGCTGGAAGAAGAGGCGCCGACCGGCCGCGCTCCGTCGCGCCGCCGCACCGCACCGCGCCCCCGCCGCCAGCCGCGCCGCGGCGATGCCGGTGGTGACGAGGCTGCCGCGTCCGGCGAAGCCGATGGTGAGCAGGGCGGCGAAGCGCCGGCCCTCGTAGAAGCTGCTGGCGAGTAGGCCGGGCTACGGCATCGCGCTGGCCGCTTGACTTGGCCTCCTGATAAAAATGAAAGCCGCTTGCAGCAGGTCGTTGCAGGCGGCTTTTTGCTGAAGACATTTTAACAGCGGGTTGCCGGATTTGGATTGTCGCAAAACGTCGTTTGGCGATGTTGCACACGGCAGCCCTCAGGAAATTTTAATTCGCTCGCGTTGCCATCCACTCGACCATCATGCCGCTGCTATCCGCGGTAAATGTCTCATCAAGTATTTCGGCTTTTTGGATGCGATCGACACGGAAATGCCGATAGGCGCGGCGCAGCTCGCACCAGGCCGCTATCAACGTGACGTCGACATAATACACCGTGGCGACAGGCCAGATCGTCCGCCGCGTCCGCTTTTTCTGCTCGTCGAGATAGGTGATGCGTATTTTGCGGCAAGATCGAATGGCATTGCGAACATCAAGAAGCTCGATTCCTTCGGGGCGAACGGTGTCTCCTTCGGACACATAGAACCTGGGCGATGTCAGTTGCGAGCGAAGTTCTTTCGGCACGGTCTGCAGCAACTTGCTCAGCACGCTCTCGGCGGCCTCCTGCAATTTCGGATCGCGGATGCGGGAAACGAGACGGGCGCCGACCGTGATGGCCTCGACTTCCTCCGTTGTGAACATCAACGGCGGCAGATCGAACCCTTTGCGGAGCACATAACCGACGCCGGGCTCGCCCTCGATCGGGATGCGTCTTGCCTGCAATGTTGCGACGTCGCGATAGATTGTTCGTGTCGTCACCTCCAACCGCTTGGCAAGCACAGCGGCTGTCGTTGGCTGCGATTGCCCCCGAAGCGCCTGGATAATATCGAACAGGCGGTCGGCACGACGCAATGTTTCCTCCTCAAACACCACTGACAAAACGGTGTCAGTAGCTTGGTGGTAGACCTTCTCCGAGGCAAGGGGAAAGTCAATGCACCAAAACACTGACAAATGGCTCGGGACGCTGCTGATCGTGGGTTCGGCAATCGCTTACAGTTTGTCAGGCTACTTCACGCGATTGATCGACCAGGATGTATGGACGATCCTGTTCTGGCGCGGGATCTTCGGCGGGATGTTTATCGGCGTCTATGTCGTGTGGCGTCACCGGCGGGATCTAACCGGCTCGATCCGCGCAATGGGCGTGCCTGGGCTCTGGGTGATGATCGCATCGGCCGCCGCTACGATCAGCTTCATCAATGCCTTGCGCCTCACCCCGGTCGCCGACGTTATGACGATCCATGCGGCGATCCCGTTCATGACGGCCATTCTCGCGCTCGCCTTTACCGGCGAGACGGAAAATTGGACAACGTGGGCAGCCAGCATTGCAGCGCTCGTTGGGGTTGCGATCATTTTGAACCCGCAAGCATCGACGGGGTATCTGGCCGGCTACGTCTTCGCGCTGACGATGGCGCTGTCCTATTCCGCGATGATGGTGATCATCCGCAAGAACCGGCACGTCTCGATGTTGCCGGCAGCCTGCCTATCGGCCTTCCTGTGCGCGCTAATCGCATTGCCCTTCGCAAGCCCCGCCGACGTCACGGCGGCCAGCATGTTCGATCTGTTTTTATTCGGCACCGTCCAATTTGGCTTGGGACTTCTGCTCATGACGATCGGTACGCGCCTGATATCGGCAACCCGTTCCGCGCTGATCGGCAGCATGGAAAACCCTCTGGCGCCGCTATGGGTCTGGTTGGCATTCGGCGAGCGGCCATCCTTATCCACTTGGATCGGCGGCAGCATCGTCATGGTTGCCGTGATTGGCGACGTTCTGGTCAGATCGATACGAAAGCGGAACTTCACTGAAGAGCTTGAGCAAATGCCTTCTTCGTAGAAACTGTCGCCGCCGTCCGAAAACCGCTGCATTTTTTTGGGGCGACAGGCATCGGATTCAATCTGATCGCGAGCTCTCAAAGCCCCTTTAATTTCCAAAATTCCTCCCCCATATTGCCTTCAACGGGTTGATCCTGCGCAAAGCAGATATCGGCCGGCAATGACAGGCTTGCCTTTTCAGGGGGCCTGATCCTGAACCATCGGCGGCGCCATTGTTGGGCCGACCGATTTATGGAGGTCGACAGATGAATATCGAAAAATACTCCGAACGCGTGCGCGGTTTTCTGCAATCGGCGCAGACCTATGCGCTGGCCCAAGGCCATCCGCAATTCACGCCCGAACATATCCTGAAAGTGCTGCTCGACGACGACCAGGGGATGGCGGCATCGCTGATCGAGCGGGCCGGCGGCGACGTCAAGGCTGCCCGGATTGCCAATGACGCGGCGCTTGCCAAGCTGCCGAAAGTTTCGGGCGGCAACAGTTCGCTCTCGCTGACGCAGCCGTTGGCACGCGTGTTTTCGACCGCTGAAGAGGCCGCCAAGAAGGCGGGTGACAGTTTTGTCACCGTCGAGCGTCTGTTGCAGGCGCTGATCATCGAAACGTCGGCCGCGACATCCGGCATCCTGACGAAGGCAGGCGTGACGGCGGGCAAGCTCAATCAGGTGATCAACGACATCCGCAAGGGCCGCACGGCCGACGGCGCCAATGCCGAAGCCGGCTTCGACGCCTTGAAGAAATATGCGCGCGACCTGACGAGCGATGCCCGCGAAGGCAAGCTCGACCCGGTGATCGGCCGCGACGACGAAATCCGCCGCACGATCCAGGTGCTTTCGCGCCGGACCAAGAACAATCCGGTGCTGATCGGTGAACCCGGCGTCGGCAAGACGGCGATTGCCGAGGGTCTCGCGCTGCGCATCGTCAATGGCGACGTGCCGGAAAGCCTGAAGGACAAGAAGCTGATGGCGCTCGACATGGGTGCCTTGATTGCCGGTGCGAAGTTCCGCGGCGAATTCGAAGAGCGGCTGAAGGCCATTCTCTCGGAAGTGCAGGCGGAAGCGGGCGAAATCATCCTGTTCATCGACGAGATGCACACGCTGGTCGGCGCCGGCAAGGCGGATGGGGCGATGGATGCCTCCAACCTCTTGAAGCCTGCGCTTGCCCGCGGCGAGTTGCACTGCGTTGGTGCCACCACGCTCGACGAATACCGCAAGCACGTGGAAAAGGACGCGGCCCTTGCCCGACGGTTCCAGCCGGTCATGGTCGATGAGCCGACGGTCGAGGACACGATCTCGATCCTGCGCGGGTTGAAGGAAAAATACGAGCAGCATCACAAGGTCCGGATCTCCGATTCGGCGCTGGTTGCGGCGGCGACGCTTTCCAACCGCTACATCACCGACCGGTTCCTGCCCGACAAGGCGATCGACCTGATGGACGAGGCCGCGTCAAGGCTCAGGATGCAGGTGGATTCCAAGCCGGAGGAACTCGACGAACTCGACCGCCGCATCATCCAGCTCAAGATCGAACGCGAAGCCTTGAAGAAGGAGACCGACCGGGCCTCGAAGGACCGGCTGGAGAAGCTCGAACTGGATCTGGCGGCGCTCGAAGAGGAATCGAACGCGCTGACGGCCCGCTGGCAGGCGGAAAAATCGAAGCTCGGCCTGGCGGCGGACCTGAAGAAGCAGCTCGACGAAGCCCGCAACGAACTGGCGATCGCCCAGCGCAAGGGCGAATTCCAGCGGGCAGGGGAGCTTGCCTATGGCGTGATCCCGAAACTGGAAAAGGAACTGGAAGCCTCGGAAAGTGAGGATTCCTCGGCGCTGAACCCGATGGTGCAGGAAGTCGTCACACCTGACAACATCGCCCATATCGTTTCCCGCTGGACCGGCATTCCGGTCGACAAGATGCTGGAAGGCGAGCGTGACAAGCTGCTTCGGATGGAAGACGAACTGGCGAAATGGGTGGTCGGCCAGGGCGATGCGGTGCAGGCGGTGTCGCGTGCGGTTCGCCGCTCGCGGGCAGGACTGCAGGATCCGAACCGGCCGATCGGCTCGTTCATCTTCTTGGGCCCGACCGGCGTCGGCAAGACGGAACTGACCAAGGCGCTCGCCCGCTTCCTGTTCGACGACGAGACCGCGCTGGTGCGCATGGACATGTCGGAATATATGGAGAAGCACTCCGTTGCCCGGCTGATCGGTGCACCTCCGGGCTATGTCGGCTACGAGGAAGGCGGCGCGCTGACGGAAGCCGTCCGCCGCAGGCCCTATCAGGTCGTGCTGTTCGACGAGATCGAGAAGGCGCATCCGGAGGTCTTCAACGTGCTGTTGCAGGTGCTCGATGACGGCCGCCTGACCGATGGCCAGGGCCGCACGGTCGATTTCCGCAATACGATGATCATCATGACCTCCAATCTCGGGGCGGAATATCTGGTCCAGCTTGGCGAGAACGATGACAGCGACATGGTGCGCGACCAGGTGATGGATGTCGTCCGCAGCCATTTCCGGCCGGAGTTCCTCAACCGGGTCGACGAGATCATCCTGTTCCACCGCCTGAAGCGCGGCGAAATGGGCGCGATCGTCGACATCCAGCTGGAACGCCTGCGCAAGCTGCTCGCGGACCGCAAGATCACGCTCGAACTCGACGACGAAGCCCGCGCCTTCCTCGCCGACAAGGGCTACGATCCGGCCTATGGCGCACGTCCGTTGAAGCGGGCGGTGCAGAAATACGTGCAGGACCCGCTCGCCGAGCAGATCCTGCAGGGCAATTTCCCGGACGGTTCGATCATCAAGGTGTTTGCCGGGTCGGATCGGCTGAACTTCAAATTGCGGGACGGGGCCGAGAAGGCTGCGGCGTGATAACTAGCGATCCTGAAGAGAACCTCTCCGGACTTTCCGGGGAGGTTTTTTGCGCGTTTCGATGGCAGATGCCGCCGGTGGTTTCGGTGGCGCGAACCTTAAATGGCAACGCTGCGCCGCAAGCGGACCTTCGCCGGTGAGGCCGCAATGGTCGCGTCTCGACCTCTTGCGGGCCGTGAGCGGTCGTTGCGCGCAATAGTTGCATATCTCCAGAGAACCTGGAGCCTGTTACGGCCTGTATTTGATTGTAATCTGGTCCAGACGGTTCACAAATTCGCTCGCTCTCGGCCGAACCCACGCCCTTGCCCCAAGCTCGTCACACGCTTTTTTGCTTGCCTATAGCATAAATAGGCCGAAACTGAATGAATTGATCTGGGTCAATGTGGCTCAGGGCGATGCGGCTAGCTTGATTGCGACTTAACCGGGAGGCTTTCATGTTCCGCAACATTCTCATACCCACCGATGGCTCACCGCTTGCGACGCTTGCCGTGGATGCCGGCATCACCTTCGCAAAGGAGGTGGGTGCGAAAATCACCGTCTTTACCGTGATGGAACCGTTTCACCTCGTTTCTCTGGATGCGGAGCAAATCAGCAGCACCCGGACGCAATATGAGGCGCTTTCCGAGCTGCATGCCGCCGAGACGCTTGCCGCCGCTCGGACGAGGGCCGAAGCTGCCGGCGTTCCCTGCGTCACCGATCAGGCCAGCACCCATGAAGTCTACGGCGAGATCATCCGGAAAGCGGAGGATATCGGCGCTGATCTCATCATCATGGCTTCGCACGGCCGCGGCGGTGTCGGCGCCTTGATCATCGGCAGTGTCGCCAGCAAGGTGCTGACGCATTCGACCATTCCCGTGCTCATATACAGGAAATAGCACGATGCGCCCGCAGCTTCTCCCCGGCGGGGAGAAGCTGGCCCGAAGGGCGGATGAGGGGGGCGAAACAGAAGAAAACGCGTTACTGCGCCGCCGCCACTTCCGCGCTGCCGTTGTCCTTGGCAAGCAGTTCGTCGATGCGGGTGCGCTCCTTTTCGAACTGCGCCAAGGCCTCGCCCTCGAGCGACTTGCCGCCGGGCAGGCGGATGCGCAAGGGATCGACGCGGTTGCCGTTGACGATCAGCTCGTAGTGCAGGTGCGGTCCGGTCGACAGGCCGGTCGTGCCGACCCAGCCGATCACCTGGCCCTGAACCACCTTGGCGCCGGGGGTGATGCCCTTGGCGATGGCGCTCTGGTGATTGTAGGACGAGACATAGCCATTGGCGTGGCGGACCAGGGTCTGGTTGCCGTAGCCGCCCGAATCCCAACCGGACTTTTCGACGATACCGTTGCCGGCCGCGATGATCGGCGTGCCGCGCGGAGCCGACCAGTCGACGCCGGTGTGCATGCGCGAGAAACCGAGGATCGGATGGCGGCGCATGCCGAAGCCGGAGCGGAAGGTGCCGTTCGGCACGGGATTGCGCAACAGGAACTGGCGGATGCTCTTTCCCTGCTCGTTGTAATAGTCGATCGTATTTTCGCCCGGATCCTGGAACCGGTAGAAGCGCGTCTCGGCATCGCCGAACTTGGCGTTGACATAGAGCAGCTCGCTGTCGTCGGTCGCCCTACCACTCTCGTCGGTGACCGAGAAGAAGGCCTCGAGCTTGTCCGTCGGCTTCAGCTGTGCCTGGAAATCGACATTGCTCGCCAGCAGCTTGATGATCTGGGCAATCATCGTCGAATTCATGCCGTAGGAGAGGGCCGCACGGTAGACGCCATCATAGACGCGCGGCAGGTCACGGCCTGCGGCGATCGCCGGCGTGCCATTGTCGTCGAAGGCGGTGGCGACGGCTTCCAGTTGCGGCGGCTCGTAGCCCTGGACGAAATGGCCGGTGTCATCGAGCGCCATGGTGAAGACGTGGTTGCCGCGCGAATAGACGCTGGCGCGGACGATCTTCGCCTCGCCGTTCTCGCCTTTCTGGATGATGCCAATGCGCAGCACATCGCCTTCCTGCAGTTCCTTTACATCGAGAGCGGGCCGCAGGTAGCCGGCAATGTCCTCGGCCTGCGCCTTGGCATAGCCGGCGTTGAGAAGAACGGTGGCGATCGGTGTCGCGCGGCGCACTGGAATGACGTCGTCGGCATATTCGGTGCTTTGGTCGGTGATGTTTTCGAAGGCCGAAACCGTCATGTTCTCCTCGACGACCCGGGCGGACAGGCCCTGTAACAGGTCGAGATCGGAACTGTCGGAGGCGAAGCGACGGGGATCGACATAAAACAGCGAGGCAATCTGGGTGTTGCCGTCAGTCAGCACCGAACCGTTGGTGCGGACATTTTCCTCGACCTCGTCCATCGACATCGAGGGGGCGAATTTCAGCGTCGAACCCTTGAGCGGGAAGTCGACGGTCTTGAGCGCAACCTCGGATTCGACATCCGAGCCATAGAGCGTCCCGGTCCGGCTGACCGGCGGGGCTGCGTCCGTCTCCTCGTTGGAGAAAATGGCCAGCGGATCGAAGGAGGGATATTTTTCGGCCGGCTGGTGGTTGGCGGCAAGCGTCATCTTCACATGCGCGAAGGGCTGGCGCCGCACCACTTCCTTCTCGCCGTCATGGGTCATGGTCGAGACTTCCATGATGGTGCGGTCGGAGGGTTTGGCGACGATGCTCGGCGTCAGGATGCGGTCGCCGCGCTTGGCGGCGGCCGTCGGCTGGGAGCCGCCGGCGGACGGGTCGAGGGCGCCATAGGCTTCGGCCGGAATGGCGAGCTGCTGGCGGCCATCAAGCGCTGCAA